>NZ_CAAHFG010000001.1:0-2400000 GCF_900890425.1 Pontiella desulfatans
TTCCCTCACTATAATAGTCCATTCCGCTCCATATTTGGCTGTAATAAAAAGAAACCCCTCCTGATACCTTAGTGCAGACTCCGGATACGGTGAGTTTTTGCGTGAAAACAGGCGCAGGGGTCAGGCGCAGGGGTCAGCGCAGGGGTCACGCAGGGGTCAGAACGCTTTTCTCGTCATTTTCCACGGTGAAATCCGATCACCCACCAACCTCGAAGCCATCGCTTGGTAGTATCACCATTTGATTTCCCGACTTTAAGTAGGAGGTAATAACCATGCTTAAAGTCATACTCGCAAAAATCGGAATCAGCCTGTTTCGCTATCTGCCGCTGGAACAGATCGTGGCCAAGCTGCTCACTTCGGTGATTCAGAAACTGCTGGAATCCCGCCGGGCCACCAAGTTGGTCGCCCGTGTCCGCAAGACCGTAACCCACCTCAACGAGCTGACCGCCCTCATCGAGCCCATGCTCGACGACCAGGCCGTCACCGGCGACGAGGCCCGCACCATGTACGACCACGTCAACCAGACGCGCCTTGAAATTCTCCAAACCTGGAGCAAAGGCGATTCCGCCAAGGAACTCGAAGCACAACTTCCATAGAGGGATTCATAATCGGCGGGGAGGGGAGCGTTCACGCGCTCCCTTTTTTTGCGTGTGTTTGTGCCGTGTTTGTGGGTGGTGGTACCAACCAATCGATTTCCAGGGCCAACACACGGGTACCTGAAAAACTTTTTAGGGGTATTCACTTCGATGGACTAGACCCACATGTTGTGGTACACACGTTTCATGGAAGCGTATCCAAAGGATCTGGAAGAATTGGAACTGAACTTTTCAAGTGAAGAAGCATGTCGCGACTATCTTGCATCATTGCGATGGCCGAACGGCTTCCTTTGCCCGGCCTGTGGCCATGGGGAGTCGTGGCGACTGTCAGACGGCCTTTTCAAGTGCAAGACGTGCAGTCGTTAAACATCTGTAACCTCGGGTACGATCTTTGAGGGCACCCGCAAACCGCTGGCGTCCTGGTTCAGGGCGATCTGGTGGGTGACAAGCCAGAAGAACGGAGCCAGCGCCTTGGGACTGATGCGCGTTCTCGGCCTCGGAAGCTACAAGACCGCATGGACGTGGCTGCACAAGCTCCGCCGGGCGATGGTACGTCCGGGACGGGAAAGACTGGCCGGAACCGTGCAGGTGGATGAAACCTTCATAGGCGGCACAAGGCCCGGGAAACGGGGGCGCGGAGCCGAAGGCAAGACCCTTGTGCTGATCGTGGCGCAGGAGAATGGTAAGGCCGTCGGTCGCATTCGCCTTGTAAAAATACCCGATGCCTCATCCAAAAGCCTTGAAGGGGCCATCCGAGAAACGGTTGATCCGGGTACGCAGGTGAAGACGGACGGGTGGAAGGGGTACAATGGTTTGGGAGCTTTGGGCTACGACCATAAAGTCGTTCGGAAATCCGAGGATGTTGGCGCGAACCTGCTCCCCCTTTGCCATCGAGTCGCCAGTTTGCTTAAGCGGTGGCTTGGCGGAACACATCAGGGCGCAGTAAGTCACGAGCATTTGGCATACTATCTCGACGAATACACGTTCCGCTTCAACCGGCGCACTTCCCGCTCGCGGGGAATGCTGCTTTACCGTCTGCTACAAAATGCAGTCGCTATGGAACCCGTTCGGTTCAAGGAAATATCCCTGTCGGTCAGGGGAAGAAACCACAAGATACAGACTTAGTCCAGCGAAGTGAATACCCCTAAAACTTTTTTTTCTGCAAGAATGCTTCTTGAACCCGCAAATTCGGGGTGTTGTACCTCTAAATCCGCGTTGGTGTGTTTGTACTTGTGTTTGTTTTTGTTGGTGGTTTTCAGGACTTTTTCAAACGGTCGCATCAATTTCTTTGAAACACCATAATCCCACAAAACCCCTAAAAATAAAGGCCGGAACGTGTGTTCCGGCCTTGAAGTTGGTAGCGGGGATTGGATTTGAACCAATGACCTTCAGGTTATGAGCCTGACGAGCTACCGGGCTGCTCTACCCCGCAGTCTTCTTGTTTGACAAGGCCGAGGAATGTATCGGATTTAATGGGCCGCGCAAGGGGTTTTTGCAACTATTCCTCATCTTTGCATTCAATCCATCCGATCCCCCTTTGCCATGATGGGGTTGCTGGTGTTTGGATGGATTTGTAAGCCGGACTCTTGGAGGTGGTTAGTCGATTTGTGTTGAGGATCGGATAACCAGCTCGGTTTCAATTTCGTGGAAGCCGGGTTCGTAGGGAATTTCCTTCTTAAGGATTTTCAGAAGCAGGTCGATGGCGGCATGGGCCTGCTTGTCCACGGGGCGGCGGACGGTTGAGAGGGGGGGCGTGGTGTGTTGTGCGAAGGGGAGGTCGTCGAAGCCGATGATGGCAATGTCGCCCGGAATGCTTTTTCCGCAGGCCTTTAGCGCGGGGATGCAGAGCGCCGCCAGGTTGTCGGTGGGGCAGAAGATGGCGTCGATTTCGTCGATGCAGCGCAGGTCGGAAAAAAAGTTTTCCACATTATCCTTCAGGCTGCGGACGCTGCGGATGAATTCATCGGAAACCTTGATGTCCTTCGCTTCCAGCGCGTCGCGGTAGCCCCGGATCCGGTCTTGGATGCAGCTGATGTGCTGGAGTTTATCGGGAATGAGCAGCAGGATGTTTTTCCGTCCGCTTTCAAGGAGATGGTCGACGGCCTTGGCTGCCATTTTCCGGTTGTTGATGTCGATGCAGGGTACTTTTTCTTCGGCGCCTTCAATCTGGCCGAGCAGGACGATGGGGAACTCCTTGGAGGCTACATCGAGAAATTCGCGGTGGTCTTCGCTGGGGGTCAGGTAGATCAGCCCTTCGAGCAGGTCGGACTTGAAGTCGGCTTCCTGCAGGGCGCGGTCTTTCAATTCCTCCCGGTCATGGATCACCAGGTCGTAGTCCTTGAAGCCGGGGTGGGAGAGGATGCAGTTGGTGAATTGACCCATCACCTGGTTTTCGTAGGCGACCTTGTCTTCGGCCATGCTCTGGTAGTCGATGTGGATGAAGGAAAGCCCGATCAGGTTGGTGCGCTGGTTGCGGATTGCGCGGGCCAGGCGGTTGGGGCGGTAGCCGAGTTGCTCGGCGGCGGCTTTGACGCGTTGGATCATCTCCTCCGAAACGGGGAATTCGTTCAAGTGTCCGTTCAGGACGCGCGAGACCGTGGCTTTGCTGACATCGCAGTAGCGGGCGATGTCTTCCAGGGTGACCCGATTGCTCGTTCGTTTGCGTTTTTTGCCTTTGACTGCCATATGCGATCCGGATTGTAAGGTTTACAGTAAAAATTTCTTTAAGAAAATCGATGCTGAATTTTGGCGGTGGAATAAGCAAGGCGAATGTTGTTTAAACTCGGTTGATAACCAGATTGTTTATAAAAAACGCGTGACAAGCACCCCGTTTCGGCTATAAGTGATACTGTTTACAGCGAGGTTTGATATGGTGGGTGGACAGGAGCAGGTCGGGGTTTGGAAGGCCGGGTGGATTCGGCGGGGCTGGGGCGAGGGTGCGCCTTTGCTCCGGAAGTCGTTCGATCTTGATAAGGGGGTGTCGAGGGCAACGGCGCATGTCACGGCATTGGGGGTTTGCGAGTTGCGGCTCAACGGGCGGAAAGTGGGGGAGGATCATCTGCTTCCGGGTTGGACGGATTATCGGAAACGGGTCTATTTCCATTCCTACGATGTTACCGAACGGTTGCACGAGGGCGGCAATGTGCTGGGGGGCATCGTTGCTCCCGGATGGTTCGCCGGTTACTTCGGTCCGTTTGGCGACAAAGGCTATTATGGCCACGATGCCTGGTTTAGCGTTGAGCTCGTGATTGAATATCTTGATGGATCGAGCGCATCCATCTGTTCGGATTCGAGCTGGAAGAGTGTCGAGGGGCCGATTCTGGAAGCCGACCTGCTCATGGGCGAGACCTACGACGCCCGCAAGGAAATTGACGGCTGGGATAGGCCCGGGTTCGATGATGCCGGTTGGTTCCCGGTCTCGCTGCTGGATGCCCATGAGCGGTTGCCCGAAACGATCGAATCCTATCCGGGAAAACCGGTTCATACGGTTGCGGAACTGCCGGCCATTGGACGATCCGAACCCAAGCCCGGAACCTATGTTTTCAACCTGGGCCAAAACATGGTGGGGGTTGCGCGGCTGAAAATCGATGTTCCTGCCGGCACCGAAGTGGTGATGAAGCACGGCGAAATGCTCAATCCCGATGGCACCGTCTATACCGAAAACCTGCGTAGCGCCAAGGCGATTGACCGCTATATCGCCAAGGGCGGCGGTGAAGAGGTGTGGCAGCCGCGCTTCACGTTCCATGGGTTCCAGTATGTGGAGGTTTCCGGCCTGCCGAGCAAGCCGGAGCCCGATGCCGTAACCGGCGTGGCCTGGATGTCGGCATTGCAGGAGACCTCCACCTTCGAGTGCTCGAACGAAAAGGTGAATCAGCTGTTCAGCAACATCCGGTGGGGCTTCCGGGGCAATTATATCGATGTTCCAACCGACTGCCCGCAGCGCGACGAACGCCTGGGCTGGACGGGGGATACCCAGATGTTTATCCGTTCTGCCACCTATCTCGCCGATATCCGCCCGTTTTATGAAAAGTGGCTCGTCGATCTGCACGACGCACAGCACGCGAATGGCGGCTATCCCGACATGGCGCCATTCATGGGGCGGTTGGGTTTTGCCAGTGCCGCCTGGGCGGACGCCGGCATCATTTGCCCCTATGTGCTGTGGCAGGCCTATGGGGCTACGGGGTTCATCCGTCCCTGGTGGACGCAGATGAAAAAATTCATGGAGCTGATCGGTTCCGACGACAACCGGCACAACGGGCCTGATGCGGAATCCTATGGCGACTGGCTGCACTTTAATTCCGAAACGCCAACCCGCCTGATTGGCCTGGCCTATCGTGCCTACGACGCGCAGCTGATGGCCGAGATGGCCGCTGCGCTGGATGCCGCCGACGATGTTGCCCATTTCATGAACGAAGCGAGAAGGGGGAAGGCCCTGTTTCGCGATGCGCTGTTCGAGGGCGCCGAAATCGCCGTGAAAACGCAAACGGCCTGTGCGCTATCCATTGCCATGGATTTGTTGGACGGGGATGACTTGGAAAAAGCAAAACAGGGCCTCGTCCAAAGCCTGGAAGAACACAACGGCTATCTCTCCACGGGTTTTGTCGGAACCGGCTACCTCTGCCCGGCGCTCACCAAGGCAGGCCGCCCGGACCTGGCGGTGCAGCTGCTGCTCAACGAGGAACACCCTTCTTGGCTCTATGCCGTGAACCAGGGGGCGACCACCATCTGGGAGCGCTGGAACAGCTGGACCGAGGAAAACGGATTCGGCGACGTGGGCATGAATTCGTTCAACCACTATGCCTTCGGCTCCGTTTGCGAATGGATGTTCGAGTCGCTTGCCGGAATCAAGCCCGGCGCGCCCGGCTTCCAAACGTTGGAGGTTGCCCCGTGCCTGACCGACCGCTTCGATTTCGTGAAGGCCTCGTTCGATTCGCTCCAGGGGCGGGTTTCCATCCATTGGAAAAAGGCGGATGCCGGGTTCGAGATCGAGCTGGAGACTCCGGTTCCCGCGACGGCTCGATTGCCGTTCCTGACCGAAAGGGTGCCCGCAGGACGTCATTTGTTCAAGGTCCTTCCCGACGACGAAGAAACCTGCCTGCTCAACAGTGTCGCCCCGCAGGCCATTTTAGCTTAAAGGCAGTTAAGGATTTTCATGATCAAGAAAAGCACCCAGCACAAAACCCCTTCATCCGAACACGTATCCATGTTTACCCGGATCGGTTGGGGATTCGGTGGCATTGCTGATAATTACATGGTCAACGTGCTGAACATGCTCTTCATGGTCATCTACGTCCAGTATTTCAAGATGCCTCCTGTACTCGCCGGCCTTGCTTTCGCCATTCCGCGTTTCGTCGATGCCCTGACCGATCCGTTGATCGGGAATATTTCCGACAATACGCGCAGCAGGTGGGGGCGCCGGCGTCCCTACATGGTTGCGGGGGCCATCCTGTCCGCCATTTTGCTTCCCTTTTTCTGGACCCCGTTGGGCAGTGCAACGAGCGAGGTGTGGGCGAAGAACCCGGCCTTCATCTACGCCATCCTGATCGGCGTCATCTTTGCCATAACCTACACCCTCTATGTGGTGCCCTACACCGCGCTGGGCTACGAGCTGACCAACGACTACGATGAAAAAACGCGCGTGCTCTCCTGGCGCATGTACATCGGCCTGTTTGGAAGCCTGACCGTGCCGTGGGTCTACCAGCTTGCGCAGAACGATGCCTTCAGCAACGAAGGGCAGGGTGCCTTTTGGGTCAGTGTCGGGGTGGGGCTTTTCGTGGTGGTCACGGGGCTTGTGCCCGTTTTCGTATGCCGCGAGCGCAAAGATGTCCAGTTGCAGAAGACTTCCCCGTTCGGCGAATCGCTGAAGGCCACCATGACCAACCAGCCGTTTGTGATTCTGCTGATCGCCTATATCATCATTATTGTCGGGCTCTTTTCCGCCGGCAACCTCGGTGCATTCGTCAACATCTATTACATCTGCGGCGGCAACAAGGATTTCGGCGCGTTGCTGGTGGCGGTGTCCGGGACGCTTGGGGCCATCGTCTCCTACCTGAGCATGTTCCTCATCACGGCCGTATCGGTCCGAACCGGAAAAAAGACCGCCATGTTCCTGGGGCTCGGCTTCGCGCTGGCCGGTGTGCTCGGCGCCTGGATCGCCATGGATCCGCGCTGGCCGCTTGCCCAGCTGTGGACCACGGTGATCTCCTGCATGGGTCTCCAGGGCTGCTGGCTGATGGTCAGCTCGATGGTGGCCGATATCTGCGATGAGGATGAACTCAAGACCGGATTGCGGCGCGAAGGCATGTTCGGGGCCATTAACGGCTTTGCCTTGAAGGCGGCCCTGTCGGTCACCGCCCTGATCGGGGGATTGCTTTTGCAGTTCACCGGCTTCAGTTCCGATGAAGTGGACCGGTTCCAAAGCCGCACCATCACCCAGCTGATCGAACCGGCCCGCGCATGGGAACTTGAGGAAGGCGACTTCAAGACCGCATCCGAAACCTTCGATCTTTCGGCTTCGCGCTTCATCGAGATTTCCGAGGACCAGTCAGGGCTCGAAGGCAGCAAGCTCACCATCTTCTCCCGTTTGCTGAAGGGCGAGAACGTCTTCTTCCGCTGGTATGATTTCGAGGATGCGCTCAACCTCTATCTCACCGCGGTGAAGGCTTATGAACCGGAGGCTTCCGAATCGATGCAGGCGGAACTGGCGACATTTGTCCAGATGGCCAACGACGGCTTTCTGACCGACTACAAGGAGCAGAAGCGGGTGGCCCTGCTCATGAAGAAACTGATCATCGGATGCCAGGCGGTGGGGTTGGTCATGGCCATGGTGATTTTTGTGTTCTATCCCATCACCCGCGCCCGCGCCGAAGAAACCCGCCGCCTGCTGGATGAAAGGAAAGACCATGAAGCTGAATAGAATAATCGCGCTGGTCTGCCTGCTCGGCCTAGGTGCGCAGGCGAAACAAAAACCCAACGTTGTCCTGTTGTTGACCGACGACCAGTCGTACCACCTCGGCATGCTCGGCGTACAGGGGTTGGAAACACCCAACATCGACGAACTGGCGAAGCAGGGCGTGTTTTTCACCAAGGCTTATTCCGCGTCGGCCTCGTGCGCACCGTGCCGCGGCGCAATCCTCACCGGAATGCACTCCTCCGCCAATGGCCACTGGCGCAACACCGTCGGCCCCATCCTGTCCGACCCCGACCGGGATTTCACGCGCCAGTCCTCCAAGGTCGATGGCGTCGGGGTGCACGAAGACATCCCGACCTTGATCGAGGTGCTGCGCGACAACGGCTACTTCACCGGCATCACCGAAAAGTGGCACCTCAGCCCGGCCTGGAAATTCCCGTTCGACTTCCGCGACACCGCCAACCTCAAACCCTCCGGCAGCGCCAACGCGATGAAAAACTTCATCAAGGCCGCCAAGGGCAAGCCGTTCTTCATCCAGTGCAATGTCGACAACACCCACCGCCCGTTCCAGAAGCACATCAAGATCAATGGCGATCTTCCGAAGGTGGATCCGGCCCTTGTTGAGCTTCCGCCGCATTGGCCCGACACCCCCAGGACGCGGCAGGACTATGCCGAATACCTCACCACCGTCCAGCACGCCGATGCCGTGATCGGCGCTATCCTCGAAGTCGTTGCGGAGGCCGGCCTGCTGGAAAATACGATCTTCATCTATTCCTCTGACCAAGGCTTCTGCTACCACCGCGCCAAGGCCACCGCCTACGACTGGGGCGTGCATGTCCCGCTCTCTTTCACCGGGCCCGGTATCAAAGGCGGAGTCGTTTCGGATGCGCTCGTCGGACACGTCGATCTCATGCCGACCATCCTCGATTTCGCCGGACTTCCAATCCCTGAAACGGTGCAGGGAAAATCATTGCGTCCGGTGCTCGAAGGCCGCCGCAAGGATGCCGGCCGCACCTTCATCGTCTCCGAGCACAACGCGCATGGCGGAAGCCCGCAGGAATACTACCCAACCCGAAGCATCACCGACGGCCGCTACCGCTATATCTGGAACAAGGCCCATGAACGCGTGCCCGACTTCGACATCGACACCATGGCCACCGATCCCAACTGGCGCAAGGTGGCGCACCAACCCGCCTGGATGCCGTGGGATGCCACGCCGAGCGACATCTGGGAAAACAATGCCTGCGAGGAAATCATTTTTAACAAAGAACAGTTCCCCGAGGCCTACCGCCTTCTCAAAGAGAGCATGTTCCGCCCGCAGTTCGAGCTCTATGATCTGAAGAACGACCCGTATGAAACAAAGAACCTTGCAGCCAATCCCGAATACAAATCGGTGGCCGCTCGCTTGGGTAAAAGCTTGAAAAAGTGGATGGAAACCGAAGGCGATATCGGCGATCCGCGCAGCATTAAACGAAGGAAGTAGAGGAGCGGGGACATTCTTGTCCCCGTCGGGGGCAGGAAAGCCCCTGCTCCGTTGAAAGGAAATGAGAATGAAAAAACTGATGCTATTTCTGTTTGTTGGTTTGTTGGCGACATCCCATGCGCGCCAACCCAACGTGTTGTTCATCGTGGTGGACGACCTCGGATGGAAAGACACTGGATGCTACGGAAGCTCCTTCTATGAAACGCCGAACGTCGATCGCCTCGCCGCCACCGGCATGCGGTTCACCGATGCCTATTCCGCCAACCCGCTTTGCTGCCCGACGCGCTCGAGCATCATGACAGGGCAATATCCGGTTCGCACCGGTTTTACTTCCGCTTCCGGACACATCGCCGGCGAGCACAAACATGCCGAAGCGCACTCGGCCTCCCCGGATCAGCGGGCCGCCGGGCCATCGTCGATCAACTATCTGCCGCTCGAATACTATACGCTCGGCGAAGCGTTCAAGGATGCCGGCTATGCCACCGCCTTCCTCGGCAAGTGGCACATGGGCCACGATCCCTATATCCCGGAAAACCACGGCTTCGATTTTGTTGTCGGCGGCCGCGAACATCCGGGGCCGCCCGGCCTGGACGGCAACCGCAAGTTTTTCCCGCCATGGGATAAGAAAATAACACTGCCGGCCAATCCGCCTGCCGATAAGCACATCGACGACTATCTCGGCGATCGCGCCGTGGAATACATCCGTGAAAACAAAAACAAACCCTTCTTCATGTGCTTCTGGCTATACGATGTCCACGCGCCGTTCCAGTCGAAGCCCGAGCTGGTTGAAAAGTGGAAAAAGAAAGCCGACCCCGCCAATCCGCAGCACAGTCCCACCATGGCGGCCATGGTGGAGGTGATGGACGACAACGTCGGCCGCGTGCTTGACGCGCTGGAAAAGAACGGCATGGCCGACGACACGATCGTGATCTTCACCTCCGACAACGGGGGCAACATGTACGATGTCGCCGACGGCACCACGCCGACCAACAACGAACCGTTGCGCTCCGGCAAGGGGAACAACTATGAAGGCGGCGTGCGCATTCCGCTCATCGTCCGCTGGCCAGGAAAAACCAAGCCCGGCACGGTCAACCCTTCCGTCATCTCGACCGTCGACCACTATCCGTCGCTGCTCGAAATGACCGGGCAGCAGCAGCGCCCGCTGGATCACAAGGATGGCGTCAGCTATGTCCCCGCGCTGCAGGGCAGGGCCCACGACCGTGGCCCGACCCTCTGCGACTTCACCCACTTTGTTCCCGCAACGATGAACGTGCCCAACACGTGGATCCGCGAGGGCGACTGGAAGCTGCTGCGCTTCTGGTTCGATGGCGCCGGGCAGGAGCATCGCTATGAGCTCTACAATATGAAGGACGACATCGGCGAAACGAAGAACCTGGCTTCCGCCTATCCGGAAAAGGTTCAAACCATGGCCGCCGCGCTGGATCGCTATTTCAAGAATTCAGGTTCGCTGAAGGCCAATCGTAACGAGGCCTATAACGGAAAGACCGTCGGCGTTTGGTCGGCCAAGGGCAACGGCACCATTGCCGCGCAGGACGGCGCATTGGTGCTGGAGGCCGGGCAGCCGCAATTCGATGCCCGTACCCGCGTCACACCGAGTCTGGTGAGCGAAGCGTGGCTGGAGTTCGAGGCCCGCTCGGCAAAAGGAAACATCGTCAGCGTGCAGTGGACGTCGCACGGCGCACCGGATTTCGGCGTGCCCGAACGCAATGTGGCGAAGGCGCTTTCGAACGAGTGGAAGCCGTTCCGGGTCAAGATGGATTTCCCCAGCCGGATCAAGGATGTTCGTTTCGTCTTGTCGAACGAGGGCGATGTCGTGGAACTGCGGAATGTCAAACTCCTCACGCCCGATGGTTCCGTCATCACCGAATACGAATTCTATTGAGGCATTTCCGGTGCGTAGAATTATTTTTGCTATCATGCTGATTGCGAGCGTTGCATTCGCAAAGAAACCCAACGTGATCGTGTTCTACACCGACGACCATGGCTGGGCGGATCTGGGCATCCACGGCATGGCGGACGACGTGAAGACCCCGCACCTTGACCAGCTCGCCCGCGATGGCGTCCTCTGCAAACATGGCTATTCCACCGCGCCGCAATGCTGCCCGTCGCGCGCCGGCGTGATGACCGGGAAGTACCAGCAGCGCTTCGGCTTCGGCCATAATGGCGAGGGGCCGCTGCCGCTGGCCGAAACCACGCTGGCCGATCGCATGCGCGCCGCCGGCTACCGCACGGGCATGGTCGGCAAATGGCATCTCGAACCCAACTGGACGTGCTCGGATTGGATCAAGGATTCGCTGGGCGTCGGGAACGCGACGGCGAAAACAAAAATCCCGTTCAGGCAGATTCTGCCGTACTATCCGGGCAACCGCGGTTTCGACGAGTTTTTCAAGGGCGAGATGTATCGCTACTGGGCCAACTACGATCTCGACGGAAACGATCTGGAAAAAGACGGCGAGTGGAAAAACATGAAGGGCTACCGTCTCGACATCCAGACCGATGCATCGCTCGCCTTCATTGATCGCAACAAGGACGAACCGTTCTTTCTCTACTGCGCCTATTTCGCACCGCACGTGCCGATGGAGGCGACGGAAAACTATCTGTCGCGCTTCCCCGGCGAAATGCCGGAACGCCGCCGCTACGCGCTCGCCATGATTTCCGCGATGGACGACGGCGTTGGCCGAATCCGCGAGCGGTTGAAAGAGCTCAAGCTCGAGAAGGATACGTTGATCTTCGTCATCGCCGACAACGGCGCGCCGCTGAAGATCGATATGGAGGACATTCCAATCTCCTTCCCCGGTGGCGCGTGGGATGGCTCGCTCAACACGCCGTGGGTGGGTGAGAAGGGGATGGTCATGGAAGGCGGCGTCCGCGTTCCGTATATCGCGGCTTGGCCCGGAACCTTTCCGGCGGGGCAGGTCTGCGAGGATCCGGTCATCACGCTCGATGTCGCGCCGACCTGCCTGGCCGCGGCCGGCGCACCGATCCCGGCGGAACTCGACGGCGTCAACCTGATTCCGCGCTTTTCCAATGCACAAAGGCCGTTGCCCGGGCGCGATCTCTTCTGGCGTTTCTGGGGGCAGACCACCGTGCGGCGCGGCGACTGGAAATATATCTGGCTCGGCGATGGCCGCGAAATGCTCTTCGACCTTTCGAGCGAAAAGCATGAACACGAAAACCTCATTGCGAAGCACCCGGAAAAAGCAGCGCAGCTCAAGGAGGCGCTGGTCAAATGGAACAACGAACTTAAGCCCAGGGGCATTCCCCCCGCATTGTTCAACGATCAGGAAGTCAAATGGTACAAACATTACTTAAATCTAGCGCAGTAAAGGAGGGGGGACATTCCTGTTCCCCTCGGGGGCTGGAACGCCCCCGCGCCGTTTACATGGCATATATCTTCAGTTTGCTTGTCTCTTTATCCGCGTTCGGGCAGGGAAGCGTTGACGATGACGTAACGCGGTTCGAATTTTCCGACGCAGCGGCTTCAACGTGGGTGAACGGCTACATCGATTCTTTTTTCACCAACCGGGTGAACATCGAAAACACGATCTTCCCCCGCGAATATCTGGCCCTATCGGATGCATGGCTTAACGGAGCAAAATGGGGCGCTCGTTCGATTCAGGAACAGCATCGAATCGTGCTGTCGGAACAGGGACTGGCGAACGATGGCTATGTGCTCACGCAGCAGCACGGCGCATCCTCGCACGACCACGGGTGGCCGTTCCCGCATTGGGTGCAGGTGCCGTACAAAAACGGGTTCCGTGGCACCACCGCCGGTTGGCATTTCTATGATGAACCGAAAGGGTGGGAAATCTGCTATGCACCTGCCCGAGGTGCTGCCCCCGAGCATTTCGGAGAGGCTGCGTCCAAAACGTGGACGCTGGATGATCTTGCGTCCGAAGGAATTTTCGAAGAGAGGCATGCCTGGAAACTTAAGGTGTCGGGCAAGCTGCCGACCCTCACCAGTCCGGAAGGGGTGGAGCTGGATTCCTTTAATTGTCCCTTCATTCAGATCCGTTGGCATGCTGAAGGAAATGCGTACTCGGTGCGCCCGGTGTTGGAGTGGAAGTGCGAGGGCGATACGGACTGGAGCGACAAGCGACGGATGGAATTCTCGGCAGACACCATCGAACCCTATAGTTCGGATACGGGCATGTTTCATTCGATCCTGTCTCTACATGAGCGTCCCGAGTGGAATGGAAAAATTACCCGCATTCGTTTCCGGTTCGGGGGGCTTGAAAAAGGGCGTACGCTTTTTGTTCGCTCGATCTTCACGCATTGGGACACGCGCCATCTCGTCAACAACTCCATCTACATCAAGGCGGCCTATGAATATTTCCGATGGACGGGCGACGCTGAATTTCTCAAGCAGCAAATGCCCCGCCTGCGCACGGCGATGAAGTACATGATGGAAGAGGGCAATGGCCGCGCGCTGAACCATATCCGTTGCACATGGCACGGGCACGACGGCCGGCCGGGTTATACCGTCAACGCCGATGGAACCAAGACCTTCCACGTTGGCCACGGCAAGGGGGGAAATTATTGGGATCTGCTGCCGTTTGGCTGGGACGACATGTATACCACCACGCATTATTACGCAGCGCTCCTTGCCATGGCGGAACTCGAGGATGTCACAGGCGGCGATGCGCAGGCATTGCGCATGCATGCCGGCGCTGTGAAGAAAACCGCAAATGAAAAGTTTTTTGACAATAAAGCCGGACGCTTTGTGGGCACCATCGATGCCGATGGAATTCCTCACGACTATGGGTTCACCTTCGTCAACCTGGAGGCGATCCACTATGGCATTGCGAATGATGCGAATGCGAAACGGATCATGGAATGGATCGGTGGAAAACGCAGTGTCGAGGGCGACACCTCAACGGGGGCGGACATCTACACCTACCGTCTTGCGCCGCGGGCGACCACGAAGCGCAATGTTGAATGGTATTCCTTCGCATGGACGGGGCCGGAGACGTTGCCGTTCGGCGGGCAGGTGCAGGATGGCGGCGCGGTGCTCGGTTTTTCGTTCTACGATGTCATGAGCCGCATCAAGACGCTCGGTGCGGACAACGCCTGGGAGCGCCTGATGGAAATCCGGGCATGGGATGAAGAAGTGCAGGCCTACGGCGGTTACCGCAAATATTATGGCGATGGCAAGGGTGGCACCACGCTGCAGGGCGGCGGTACGGCCGGCGGTGTCGGCATCGATTTCGAGTTCACCGAAAGCAGCATGCTCTCGGCGGTCGTCCCCTTCGGTTTCATGGGGCTGCGGCCCGATGGCCAGATGCTCAACATCGAACCCAACCTGCCCAAGGATTGCCCGCAAATGACCGTGCGCAATCTCCTTTATCAAGGCGTGCCGATGGATGTGACGGTTTCGGAATCCAGCATTAAGCTGGTCGTGAAATCCGAGCCTGCAACTTCCTTTAAAATTAAGTTTAGAAACGAAGAGTTGCACATCAAAGGAGCGGGGACATTCCTGTCCCCGTCGGGGGCTGGAAAGCCCCCGCTCCGTTAGAACAGGAAACAGGAGCGGGGACATTCTTGTCCCCGACATTGAAAAAGGATAATGAAGTTCCTAAATCCATATGCCGAAATCGAGATGCACAAGAACCATCTGCCGCACTGGCAGCAGGGCGAAGCTTTCGTTTTTGCGACATGGCGTTTGGCCGATTCGATTCCGCAATCACGGTTGTCGGAATGGATGGAACTCCGCACTGCATGGCTGAGGCACCATCAACAACCATGGGATGAAGAGACTGAGCAGCAATACCACAAGCGCTTTTCGCGTAAGCTGGATGAATGGCTGGATGAAGGGTGTGGAGCATGCGTTTTGAAAGTTCCTTCAACTGCGGCCATAGTCGCGAATGCGTTGTTGCATTTCGATAGGGAGCGTTACGAACTCGAATCCTATGTGGTGATGCCGAATCACGTTCATGTCCTTTTCCGACCGTTGGAAAAGCATAAGCTGGAGGATATCATCAAGTCATGGAAGGGGTTCACGGCGCGGGAAATCAATAAGGTGTTGGGCACGAGAGGTACGCTATGGCAATCCGATTATTGGGATCGCCTGATTCGTAATGAACGCCATTTGTTCAAGTGCCGGGAATATATCCGCAAGAATCCGATAAAGGCAAAATTGTGCGAAGGTCAATTTTTGTTGTTTGAAAAGGAGCATGGTTAACGGTTGGGGACAGGAATGTCCCCGCTCCGTTAGTTTGTGAAATAGGAGCGGGGACATTCTTGTCCCCGTCGGGGGCTGGAAAGCCCCCGCTCCGTTAGAATGGAAATGACGATGAAAAATATTTTTGTAGCGTTGATTGTAATAAGCGCCTTTTTGGCAAGGGCCGCCGAGAAACCTAACATCCTGCTGATTGTCGTGGACGACATGGGGTGGTCGGATGTGGGGTGCTTCGGCGGCGAGATCGATACGCCAAACCTCGATCGGCTCGCTGCGGGCGGTGTGCGGTTTTCCGACTATCGCGTAAACCCGATGTGCGTGGTGACGCGCACGAGCCTGATGACCGGGCACACGCACAGCCAGTCCGACAACTACCGCCGCTCGCTTCCCATTGCGAAGTTGATGCAGCAGGCGGGCTATGCAACCTCGATCTCGGGCAAGTGGCACCAACCCGGTAATCCGCTGGATGCCGGCTTCGATTCGTTCTACGGCTTCCTGCACGGCGCAATCAATTGCTTGACGGGCTGTGCCGAAGGCCAGAACAATCCCCAGATCCAGCGCGGCCGCGATAAGCCTGCGCCTGTGCCGGACGGATGGTATTCCACCGATGCGTTCACCGACGATGCGATCGGGCAGATTGATTCCGCCGTTGCCGACGGCAAGCCCTTCTTTACCTATCTGGCGTTCAACGCGCCCCACACACCACTGCACGCCTATGAGAAGGATGTCGAAAAATATTACGACCGCTATGAGGCGGGGTGGGAAACGCTGCGCAAGAAACGCTTTGCCCGGATGAAGGCGATGGGGTTGATCGACGATCGCTATGTTGACACCCCGCCCAACGGCGAGGTGCGGCGCTGGAACGAGATGTCGGTCGCGACCCAAAAGCAGGAGGCGCGTCGCATGGCGGCCTATGCAGGCATGCTCGACCGCGTCGATCAAAACATTGGCCGCGTGCTGGAACACCTTCGGAAAAAAGGGTTGGAGAAGGATACGTTGGTGATCTTCTTTTCGGATAACGGCGGGGCCTACAGCAACGGCGATATCCAAACCTACGATGCGCAGATTCCCTGGCATAAAAACAGCCGGCCGTATTGTTCCAACGGCTGGAGCTATCTGAAAAACACGCCGTGGCGTTGGTATAAATCGTCGGCGGAGGAGGGCGGGGTTTCGTCGCCGCTCATCGTGCGCTGGCCGAAAGGGCTCAAGGGGAAACCCGGCAGTATTCAGAAACAGCGGCTGCACGTGACGGATCTCTATCCAACCTTCCTCGCACTCGCGGGCGCGGACTATCCGGAAAAAGACGGCGACCGCAAATTGGAGCCGCTCTATGGCGGCTCGATGCTTCCGGCTTTCCGCAATCCCTCGCTGCCGGAACACGCGGTGCACGATGAAATTTTCTGGGCGTTCAACTTCACCGGCAAGGGCATGCTGAAAGGCGATTGGAAAATCTCGAGCATCAGCGACGGGCCGTGGCGGCTCTACAACGTGAACAAAGATCCATGCACCACGCAAGACCTCGCCGCCGCGATGCCGGAAAAGCTCAAATACATGAACGATGCCTGGTTTGCGTTCGCCAACAACCACACCAAAATGTCCAAGGATTGGAAGCAGCCGCTCAAGGATTATCAGGAAGGGTGGGGCTTCCACCGTATCCGCATGGTGTTGCCCGCGTACGAATCGGCCATTCCGCATATGGCCGAGGAAAATGTGCCGACGGATACCGATCTGACCTTTAATTTTTCCGCACCGCTCAGCTTCGAAAAGACGAAGGGCAAAGCCATCCGGCTTTATGCGGTGGGCGCCGACGACGAGGTGGTTTGGCAGGCCGATCCGGAACCCGGCCACGCAGCGGAAGGAAAGACATCGATCACGTTCGATCTGCCGCAACTGAAACCGGACACCACCTACTATCTGCTCGCGGACGCGGGCTGGATCACCTTGGGCGGCAAACGCGCCGGGCCGATCAACGACGGGGCCTATTGGTATCGATTTAGGACAGGAAAATGAAACGATTGAATACAGGAGCGGGGGCTTTCCAGCCCCCGATGGCGACGGCGGGGACAAGAATGTCCCCGCTCCGTTTGGGCCTGCTGTTTGTGCTTTTGTTCTCAGGTATTGCCGATGCAGGGCTGGTGCATCACTACCGCCTGGATGAAACCTTCCAGCACGAAACCATTGCCGATAGCGAGGGAACGATAGACGGTTCTTCGACTGAACTGCTTCGCGGGCGTGGCGGACAGATCGCCGGGTCCATGCAATTCGCGGAAGAGGATGGCGACCAGATCGATTTCGGAGCCGCCAACCTACTTATTCCCTCCGGCGATTTTTCCATCACGGCCTGGATCCGCTTTTCTTCTGATGGCATGGATGAAAACGAACGCATCCTTGATTGCAGCAACGGCGATGCATTCGGGGCGATGTCCTCGGGGTTCAACTTTAAAAAGCAGAATGGCACCTTGCGGGCGTTTGTGGGGGACGGTGTGAACAAGGTGGCCTCCTCAACTGCAAAGTCCGCCGTCGTGCAGGAGCAGTGGCAGCTCGTTGCGTTGCGGTTCTCCGTTTCGTCCGCGCCGGGTTCCGTTAGCGATGGGCTGGTGTCGGTGACGGCTGTCCCCTTCACCAACGCGGTGATGTCGGCGAGCGGCGTTGCCGCCAAGACAGACAGCGTAGGCCACAACCTGGGTGCCGTGGTTTCTGCCACCAACCTGCTCGCCGGTGCGCCGACAGGGATTGCGGCTTCGGCCGGGCTTTCCTTCGATGGCTTGATGGACGACATCCGCATTCACGACACGTTCCTGACCGATCAGGAATTGGCCGACCTCCACAACGTAACCGTGCCTGTGGCATCCTGTCTGCGCTGGATCTTCAATGTGGATGGCGACAGCGAAGGATGGTCAGCCCTGAATGCTTCGAGCAACACGGTGGCCGATGGCGACTATGTGTTGGTGGCCTCCTCCGCCGATCCGCAGCTATTGTCGCCCGATCACCTCGATCTGGATTTGACCGGCATCAGCCGGGTCTTTATCAAGGCGAAGAACGGTTCGGCTTCGACCAACGGAAGTGTCTTTTTCCAAACCCTGGAAAACCCGTCATTCGTTGGGAACTCGGTTGGCTTCACTGTTGTGTCAAACGATCCGGACACCACCACCTATGCGGTTGATATGTCGGTGCATTCCAACTGGAACGGCACGCTCACTCGCCTGCGCATCGACCTGCCCGATGGCGCGACGCCGGGCGACGAAATCCGGTTCGACCGCATTGCCGTTGGCGAAAGCGGGAACCGCCCCAACGTCATCGTCATGCTGGCCGACGACCTCGGTTGGATGGATGTGACGGTGAACGGGAGCGACTATTACCAGACGCCGAACGTCGAGCGGTTGGCGGCGGCGGGCATGAACTTTCCGAACGCGCATTCGGCCAACCCGCTCTGTTCGCCGACGCGCGCAGGCATCCTTACCGGCCTCTATCCGGCACGGGTGCGGTTCAATACGCCCAACGGGCACTCGACCACCGTTACGCTGGATCCGAAGGTGAATGCCACAGCGAATGCATATCTTCCTTCAACAACGGTCGGCTCGCGTTCCCGGTTGCCGAACGGCTACGTCACCTATGCCGAGCTGATGAAGCAGACCGGCTATTCCACCGCGTTCCTGGGTAAGTGGCATCTGGGCATGGACGAATATGTGCCGGAAAACCAGGGGTTTGATTTCGTGATCGGCGGTCGCCAGCACTCCGGCCCACCCGGCGGCTACTTTGCGCCGTTCAGTGGCGACTCGAACATTCCCGCCGATTGGCCGGACGGGTCGCCCGTTACCACTGACGACCACGTGAACGACCTCCTCGCGGCCTGGGCCGCCGACTTTGTCGGGGACAACCGCAACCAGCCCTTCCTGATGAACCTATGGTGGTACGATGTGCACGGCCCGTTCCAGGCCAAGCCGGAAGTGCGCGCGAACTATGTCGGCCTGGCCGGCACCGACGGGCGGCAGGACAGCCCGACCATGGCGGCGATGATCGAGGTGATGGACGACGGCGTCGGCACCGTGCTCGACAAGCTGGAGGAGCTGGGGCTGACCGACGACACCATCATTTTCTTTACGGGCGACAACGGCGGGTGGATGTATTCCTGGATCGCCGAAGACCTGGCCGTGCCGACCGACAACTTTCCATCGCGCGCCGGCAAGGCCTGCATCTGGGATGGCGGAACGCATGTGCCGTTCATCGTCAACTGGCCGGGGCGGGTGGCCGGTGGCACCGTCAATAGCAACAACGTCAACAACCTGGATATCTATGCCACCGTGCTCGGCATGCTCGATCTGGAACCCTACGAAGGCTATCCGCTGGATTCGGAATCGTTGGTGCCTTCGTTGCTGGGACAGGCTCCGGCCAATAGCAACACGGTCTTTGTCCAGTTCCCGCAGGCACCGCCCGCCACCGGAACCTTTCCGGGCGTCTGGGTGCGGCAGGGCGACATGAAGCTGATCCGCTTCTTCCATGGGAACGGCGGTACGGGGAACCACCGTTACGAGCTATACAATATTACTGCCGATCCCGGTGAAGAGCACAACCTGGCGCCCGGCAACCCGGCGCTGGTTGCGCAGCTCGATGCGCTGATCGAACAACACCTTGTCGATACGGAGGCGCTGGTTCCCGTGGCCAACCCCAGCTATGTTCCGCCCGCGTTCGACGGCTGGATTCCCAACGACGGTGTGTGGGTACAGGACGGAACCGGCGGACGCCTGAAGCTGGTTTCCAACAGCTTTCTCCCGGCGCTCGACAGTCCGGATCTGTCGGCGCGCGCTGTGCCGGCCAAGGTGCGGGTCACGATGACCTCCCGCAGCTATGGCCCCGGACGCATTGGGTGGAAGTTACCCGGCGATACGGAGTGGTTGGGAGCGCAGTCGGTTTCTTTTCCGGTTTCGCACAACAACGTTGAACGCACCATTGAGGTGCCGATCAATCCCGGCGCACCCGTGGTGCGGCTCCGCTTCCAGCCCAGCTCTGGTTATTTTGAAACCGACGTGCTCGAGATTCTCGTGTTTGATTCAGCGGGAGGTTTGATTGAGTCGATGTCGCTGCTGGATACCGATGGGGATGGCACCACGGACGGCGATGAAAATGCGGTTGCGCGGAATCCGAACGACCCGGCGGATTTGGGCTTCCATTTCAACGGCCAGAATGATTTTGAGGGGTGGGATACCAATCCGCAAAACATGGTCGGCTTTGTGGTTAGCAACGGTGCGGTGCAGGGAACAACGACGAGTTCGGATCCTCACTTTGAAAACCATGGCGTCGGATTCGATTCCGCACCCGTTCCCGCAGTCACGTTGCGGATGAAGGCTTCGGCCAATGCGGCCGTCCAACTATACTGGGCGCCCCAGGGCGGCGGATTTGTCGGTAACTTTTTATCCGAAACCTACACGGGCGGCGGCGATTGGCAGGTGCTGGAATTTATTCTGGAAGGTAATGCAGGCTGGGACGGTAATGTGATCGACAAGCTGCGGGTGGATCCGATCGGCACCTCCGGGGCGACCTTCGAGATCGACTGGATCCGTTCCGCCAATGGCGATGCCGACGACGATGGATTCGAGGATTGGGCGGAAATCATTGCCGGCACCGACCGCCTCGATCCTTCCGAAAATAAGTTTGTAATCTCGGCTGCGGAAATTCCCGTTCAGGTCGATGGCAAGGCCGGGCGCGTTTACTATCTCCAATGGACGGAGAGCTTGGTGCCGACCGGTTGGGGAACCGTCGAAACCGCGGGGCCGTTGGCATCCGACCAGACGGTTTTCTTTTCCAGCGGAACGCCCTCAACGAATGGTTTTTATCGAGTGTTAGTGGAGTATCCATGATGAGTAGAATGCAGATGATTGCGTGTTGCCTGGCCGTGTCCGGGAGCGCCTTTGCCGGATGGGAATATCTGGATAACGGCGAAGTGCGGATCGGGATCGACCGTTCGCGCGGGGCATGCATCGGCTGGTTCGGTGAAAGCGAAACGAAGCGCAACCTGCTCAATCATTGGGATGAAGGGCGCTTTATCCAGCAGTCGTATTACGGCGCGCCGGATGGATCGAAATGGAACAAGAAGGATTGGGTTTACAACCCGGTGCAGGGCGGAAGCTGGGACGGCAAACGCTCGAAGGTGCTGACGTTCAAGAAGGATAAAAACAAAACCTCGCTTTACGCAAAGATCGAGCCGCTCAGTTGGTCGGGGGGTCAAACGTGCCCCGAAGCCATCATGGAACAGACCATCTCGCTCAACGGGCGCGTGGCCCATATCCGGTTCAAACTGACTTATACCGGTAAAGACCAAGGCAAACCGCGCCATCAGGAAATGCCGGCCGTTTTTGTGGATGCAGTTCTCTCCAATCTCGTTTATGTGTCGGAGGGGGAATTAACCCGCCGGGTGCCCGGTTGGCCGAATGAGTCGGGAAAGACGTCCCGGCACTGGACGGCCTGGCTGGACCGGAACGACTGGGGCATTGGCATTTTCACGCCGGGCACCCCGGAATTCACCTGTTACCGTTTTGCGGGCAATGGCTCCACGGGCTCCGGTGGATCCGCCTGTTCCTATATCGCTCCTGTGCGGACGTTTGCTCTGACAAAAGGTCTCAAGGTTGAATACGATGTCTACCTCACCATCGGAACCCTCGATGAAATTAAAAACCGGTTTGCGAGCATGCAAGGGGCGGGAAGGCGCTCGCTCCGTTAGCCAAGGGAAGCGCGTTCGATGAGGCGGGGCTTGACGTAGGTGACTTTGTTGTAGCCGGGTTCGGCTTCCATGGTACGCAGTTGAAGGATCAACCGTTCAGCCATGGTTTGGGGGTCGGGGCAGAGGCTGGCGAGCGGCGGATCGGCTTCGGCGGCTTCGGGACTGTCGTCGAATCCAATCACCCGGGCATCCTGCGGGATGCGCAGGCCGCGGTCGTGCAGGGCGCTGAGCAGCATGATGGCCGTGGGATCGGAGAGCGCGAAGTACCCGGTAGGCTCTTCCTGAGCGGCAACAATCTTTTCAATTTCCCGCATGCGTGGCAGCAGGTCTTCGGGGAGAGGATATTCCGTAATAACGCTTGAAGGGTTGCCGTGCTGGAGCCAGGCGCGCCGAAAGCCCAGCGCTCGCAGTTCAAAGATTTCATGCCAGTTGTCGGGGTAATACTGGCTCTCGCCGAGCAGAACAATTTTTTTCGGCTCGCTTTCGCAGAACGCCATGCCGGCCACTTCGCCGCCATGGAAGTTATCGATCCGAACGCCGGAGGGCAGATGGTAGCTGAGCGGCGCGGCCAGACTGGTGACCAGCTTGTTTTTTTTCTGCAGCGGTTTGAAAAAGGGGAAGCTCCAGGAGGCGGCAAGGATGACGGCTTTATAGGGGGTAAGGTCGGCGGCGCAAAGTTTCTTGTTTTCCGTGCCCAGCAGCAGGTCAATCTCAATGTTGAATCCGTCCTTGTTTGTCTCAAGGCAGCTGTAGACCCGTTGAAGAAACGGATTGGCCAGCGCCATGTTGCCGTTTCCGACAAAGGCAAGCTTCAGTGCCTTATAGCCCTCGTGGTTGTGACGAAACCGCGGATGCACCAGATAGCGCCCGGTGGGAGTCGTGGTTACGAAACGCTCTTCTTTTAACTGGAGCAGAGCACGCCAAACCGTATTGCGCGGATAGCCCACCATTTCCTCCAGTTTTCGCACGGCAGGAATTTTCCCGTCATTGGAAAGTTCCCCCGATTGGATTTTTTTTCGCAGAATGTCGCAGACCGCCTCGGTCTGCGTTTGTGTTGTAATTATTGGTATTTCGCTCATTTGTCCCAGATAGTGCACATGGTGTCCTTAACTTGTCAATCATAAAAAGGAGACAAAATGAGACAAATACCTTGACGTATTAGTGTTTTACACTAGATATGGGTTATCGAATCGGGAAAGGATTTCTAACTAGTAAACCAAAGGAGAGCAGGTAATGAAAACATACATTGTTGCACTGGTGGCCATGGGGTGGCTAGGCGGGGTTCAGGCTGCGCAGTTGATTTCATCGGAGGGAGCTTGGAGTAGCTCGGCTGTCAATCCTGCGTCTAATGGCGGAGCTCAAACCAACTGGAATACGGGCGGCGTGTTTGGTCAGTGGGGGGGGAGCTTCCTTTAATGTCAACGCAGAGACTCAATATATGGATATGCAGGCTACAGTCGGCAATGTTCAGCATACCTATGCGGCGGGGTACACCTATGCCTATCAATCAACAGCGGCGGCTGCACTTTCCTCTCATGCAACCAATCAGGTGGTTTATCTAACGGCTAATGGCAGTTTGGTGAGCGGCTCCCGGATTGCAGGGCCTAACAATACGGGCGCCTATGGTTCGGCCGACACCAGCGCGATTTTCGGCTCATACGCCGTCACCAATGGCGATCCCATCATCGGCCAGTCCATAGGCATGCGCCTGAGCAGCGAGGGAATACAAAGCCGGTTTCGTGAAGATGGTGAGAGCTGGGTAAAAACTCGCCTGACGAATCATGCAAATGATTTTGGTGCTGGCAGGGTAATTTTCAGTATGTCCTTTCAGACAAATAGCTTGAGTTCTCTCGTCGGCGTCGATCATGTGTTGGATATGGTCTTTTCCCAAACCGGAGGCGAATTTGGGTTTGAGGACAATGTACCTTATTTTTGTATTGAGAATGACACGGCATGGAAGGATTCCTTTTCCATTGCTTCGGAAGACGACTGTTTTCGTGCGGGAACAAAGTATGTGATCAGTTTCCGGGCCAAGAAGGCAATCAACGGCGATCCGACTCAAAATATGGTTACAGCTTCTGTGGGCAGTTATGCAACCAATCTGGTCATTGGTCCTGCTCATGATGTCTACCGGTTGGAGGTTGATTCGGATGAGGCGGGAATCGCAACTAAAGCGATTACCGTCGGCTTCGTCGCAGAGTCGGTGACGGAGGGCGGAGTTAATCAGTATCGTTTTTATGATCTTGATATATCTGCCAAGTACCCCGATGTTGAGCGATGGTTTGAGGACAATAATCTAGCAGCAAACGGCGGTGTTCCTCCGGACTTTGAATCGCGCTTTTATGAGCCAGCGCTTTCTGCGTGGACCAACTCGCTGGCGACCATGGATGTCTATTACCTCCGCTATGCGACCTATCGTGACTGGCTAAAAACCAATGCCGTTTTAAAAGCCAGAATGGCTGAGGTTTTCAACGAGTATGGGATTAAAGTGGCGCTGGATGATACCAGGGCCACTTGGGCACATGCTCTGAATAACTATGAGACACCAAGCTATCAGGCGTCAATCAATGTGCTTCAGGATCTGACAGATTATGGGTGGAGCCTGTGTGCAGTGGGGTTGCAAAGTGTGTTGTCCAAACCCTGGTCGGGCGGTGATTATGCTATGAGCTGGCGTATTCTGGATATTGTGGAATACATCATGCAGGTTAAGCCCCATTTCCCCGATCTGGAATACGGCGTAATCGATGCACTGCCTGTAAAAGGACTGGAGTACAAAAGCCATTATACGGATCTGAAAAATGCGGTAGAGGCGGAGGGATACACGCTCGACTTTATTCACCAGGATTTTCCTGTGGATTATGCCCTTGAGAATAAAAATGGCGTTACCTTCCAAACGATGGTTGAGGTGGAGCGGTTTGTGCGAAACGAAATCGGATGCCGTCCGGGCCTCTTCCTGACCAGCTCTGACGGGGGGAAGGCGAGTGATGAGGCGTTCCGGTCTGATGTTGTTGAGGGTCTGGATGCTTATCTGGCTGCTGGAGGGGGGGCTCGGCATGCTTGCCTGTCGGCCTGGTTTCCGTACCCTGTATACAGTACTCCGGATGAAGTGGATTCGTCGGTCAATACCAATGGAGCAACCATGTTGGGGACCTTCCTGCTGGCCGATGGGATAATCGATGACTATGAAAGTGTACAGGGGCTTCCGCTTTCCGACGGTTTTGAAACCGGCTTTGGCAACTGGGTCAGTGCAGATACCAACCAGGTGTTCATTGTGAACAGGACGGCCTCTGAAGGCAGCCATTCAGTGCTCATCAGTGATGACAAAGCCGGGTCCATGCTGACGCTTGCGCAACCCATTGATGCATCGGCGTATGCTACCCTTTCGATCGGTTTTGATTTCATGCCTTTGTCGATGGAGGGGGCGGATGAAGCCTATCTTGAGTATTATAACGGGTTGGAATGGGAGATTGTCGGAGCCTTTGGCCCGTCCTTACGGCATGTTAATAAACAGTGGTATGCGACGAATATTGCAGTTGATGCTGCAAGCTACCCGATGCCGCAGGATGCCTGCTTCAGGTTCCGGCAGGCGGGGACAGGGATTGCCGACTTCATCTACTATGATGCGATCACGGTCGAGGGAAACTAGCATGGCGCGTCGTTCCTCATAACGGGCAGGAGAAGCCGCGGGCGAAGCGCTCGCGGCTTCTTACTGCTTCGGTAGTATGTCGGGTTCCTGCTCCCAGAGCGTTTTGAGGTGCACACTGCGGAATTTACGCGCAAGCGAATGTTCCGCAAGGGAAATTCCTCCGAGTCAATTTTTTTACCCGTGACACGGGATGTCTCAGGTTTGCAATTCCATATGAATGTATTGATTTATTGCGCATGTGTCCCACTTGTTGGGCGGAATGTCCCATTTGTGTCTTGGGCTTATGAGAGACAAAGTGGGACAAATAGGTTGACAGGATGATTTTTCATAGTACCGTGAGCTTATCGATCGGTATTCTTTGAGGTATGACAAAAGGTGAAACGGAGAGGAAAGAATCATGAAAAAGTGGATCACAACAATTGTTGCTATTGGATTGGCTTGTGGAATTCAGGCCGGAACGCTGATTACTTCGGATGGGGCATGGAGCAGTACCAGTATTAACGCCACATCAAACGGCGGAATGCAGACGAACTATATTAATGGCGGAGCATTCGGCACAACGCTTGGCAAGGATTGGTATCGATCCAATGCAGATGCTGAGACTACCAACACCATGTACATGTCTGCCGTGTCCGGAAATCCCGATCTTACCTACCAGGCGGGAAAGACCTACATCTACCAGATTCAGGGCTATGCCGCGATTGAGAGTCACTCCAACACGCAGAATGTCATGCTGATCGCCGGCAGTGATACAAACGGCATCGCCGGAACACTGGTGAGCGGGCTGAATAATACCGGTGTGTATGGCATTAACGACCAGGTGGCGATTTCGGGGTCCTACACCGTCGAGGTGGGCGATCCAATTATCGGTCAGCCGATCGGGATGAAGTTGTTCAGCAGCGGTATCCAGACCCGCTGGTACAGCGACGGAAGTTCGTTCATTTCCAGCGTACTGGCCGACCATATTTCGACAGGCACATTGTTCAGCACGGAATTTGAACTGGATGGAGCAGGCGAACTGATTACCACGGCAAACCCGATTGAAATGGAAGTTGTTGTAGGTAATGAATTGATTATTACCAACGCCGTAGACAGCTATTTCCGCATGAATATCACCGCGGAGGGAGCCAAAAATAATTTCAAACTGGATGCTCAGGCGGATTCGTTCCGGGCATCGACCCTTTATACCTTAAGCTTCCGAGGGCAGAAAGCCATTAACGGTGACGCCGCACAAAACGAAGTGGACATCATTCTGGGGGGAACCTACACCAATACGCTCGCTATCAGCACCACAACCACACCGTATTCAATGGTCATCAATCCGGATGAAATCGGCCTGGTTGGGGATGATCTGAGCATCGAATTTGTTCCGGCCGGTGCGGCAACGGCGGTTAACCAGTACCGGGTCTTCAATGTTGACTTTTCGGCGGAAGCTCCGCCGCCGGTTCACACCGGGCTGCTCTACCAGACTTCCTTCGAAACCAATGCCGTCGGAGTCATTGCTGTCAACAATATCGATTTGGAAGTCGTGGACGGATTCGATTTAATCAAGGAGGCGGCCGATAATTATGTTTCGATGAATCTGAATGGTTCTGCTCGCAATGATTTTCAGCTGGCCGCCGCTGCGGATACCTTCCGCGAACTGACGACCTATACCTTCAGCTTTGCCGCGAACAAGACGATTAGCAACGATGCAACCCAGAACGAGCTGGGCTTAATCCTGGGCGGAGTCTACACCCAGACTGTGGTGGTCAGCAGTTCCTCGAAGCTGCCGTTTTCTTTCGATGTGAACGCGGAAGACCTCGGCTTCGAGGGTCAACCCTTCAGCATTGAAATCGAGCCGCTGGGAACGACTTCGGCGGTCAATCAATACAGGGTGTATAATCTGGAAATCACGGCAGTCGATATTCCCGCCGACCTGACGACCAACGGAACACCGCATCCATGGCTGGACGACTATTATCCGGGGCTGGAGACGGACGAGGAATATGAAGCGCAGGACATTTCCGATACCGATGGCGACGGCTTCCGGGCCTGGCAGGAATACCAGCTCGGAACCGATCCCACCAATGCGCTATCGCTGCTGACCATCACCGAGGCTGCTCCGGCGGTGGGCGGTGAGTTCGTCGTGACCTGGCAGTCGGCCGCCGGCAAGAGCTACAACATCCTGACCAATGTAAACCTCACTGTTGGCAACTGGGGCACGGCAGCCACGGCTGTACCTTCCGCCGGCGCTGAAACCTCGTACACCACCACCGTGGGCAGTGCAGTGAATTTCTTCCAAGTGGAGTTAGACTAAAACTTATGGTGAAACGACGAGAAAAGGAGATAAAAAAATGAAAAAGAATAAGGCTATACTGGCAGTAGCGTTTGCATTGGTTTGCGGCGCTCATGCGGCGTTGATCGGAGAGTGGAGCTTCGATGGCCAGAATATGTACAATGCAGCAGAAACCCCCGCCACGACTCATCGTGGGATATACCGCTATCATAACGGGACAGCAATGGTAAATTCTGAAACCGGGGTTTTCAGCACGGATACACGTTTGGGTGAGGGATATTCGCTCGATCTGAGTGCAGCTAAAGCGCATATGTATATCCATGACTCAACAACGTATCTGCCCACGACCACATTCACCTACTCGGTGTTTGTCAAGGTGGACGGCTGGCAGGATGGTACCTGGGATACAATCTTATCCAAGCAGAGTGGAGGCTCAGCAGGTTTTGCCCTGAGACACACTTCGAATCTGGACTATACGGGCGTGGACCTTATTGGAGAAACAACCAATATCCGGGATGTTACGGATCAGGTGAACGTTGCGGATAATGGCTGGCACCATCTGGCGTTTACGTATGACGGAACCACGGCGAAATATTATATCGATGGCGTTCTCAGGAGGTCTCTTGCGAGTGATTTCACTCCGGACACAGGCAGTTTTCTAGTCCTGGGGGCTCAGGATACGGCCGGTAATGAGCAGTTTGGCGGGTTGGTGGATGATCTCTCGGTTTATGACACCGCGCTTACTGCGGAGGAGATTGCTGCCATCGCAATTCCCGAGCCGGCCACGCTGGGCATGGTCTTATCTTTCAGCGTGGCGATCGTCGCAATTCGCAGAAGGCTGATCATGTAAGGACTTTTTGTCGAGAACCGCAGGCCCGATGAAAATGACATGTGTTTCATCGGGCTTTTTATCGAGTGGCGCAACAAGATTATGAAATTGGTACATTTTATATCCGCGGTTTACAGTTTCCTGCTGTCGTTTGCAGGTGGGGTGCAGGCGGCGGTGCTTGTAAGCTCTGACGGAGCTTGGAGTACCAATGAACTCATTACAATCTCCAAAGGGGGCTTACAATCCAACTCGAATTCAGGGGGAACCTTCGGCTCCTGGGGAGGGGCTTCGTTCAATGCAAATGCCGAGTCGCATTACTTGGATATGGAAACTACGGTTTCAAATATTCAACACATCTACACGCCTGGATATACCTACAGCTATAAGGCCTCGGCCGCAGCCGCGCTGGCCAACATGATGACGAATCAGGTGGTGTATCTGCTGGCTGATGGAGCTCCGGTTTCGGCAAGCCGGGTTGCCGGAAAAAACTATCTGGGTACGTTCGGGTCTGACAACCGTAATTCGGTCTATGGGTATTATTCGGCTGAGGCCGGAGATCCACTAATCGGTCAGACCGTCGGCATGCGGTTGACCAGTGAGGGCATTCAGTCGCGCTTTCGGGCAGACGGGGATTCCTCTCTTCGCGTTTTGCTGACCAGTCATGCCGGTTTTGACGACTACACTGTTTTGCCGCAATCTTCTACACATGCAATCGCCGGCCTGCTGTTTGAAACAGAATTTGAGATGGATGCGGGCGGACTGGTCGCCAGTGAGAATGTCATCGGGCTGACGACGGATGATGGGAGTTTGATCGTCACCAATGCTACGGACAGCTATTTTCGCATGAACCTAAACGATACGGGAGGGCGAAACGCCTTCAAACTGAATAGTGATTCCGACACATTTCAGGAGTTGACGATCTATCGCCTGGATTTTCGGGCTTTTAAGTCGATTGATGCCGACCCCTCTCAGAATGAAGTACATGTTGTTCTTGGTGGCAGCTATACGAATACCATCAACATCGGCACATCCGAGAGCTCCTACTCGACGGTGGTCGATTCCGACGAGACGGGGCTTGCTGGCAGCGATCTTCGTGTTGAGTTTGTCCCTGCGGGTACGGGAACTGTTTCCGGGATTAACCAATATCGGGTCATGGATCTTTCCATATCCGCAGATTCAACAACCGTTGATTCCGGGTTGCTCTATTACACCGCTTTCGAAACGAACGGTGCGGGTTTGGTTGAGACGGATTATGTGCTGGATATGATCTTTTCCGGGGACGGGACATTCGGGCTGGAAGATGGTGTAAACTGCTATGTCCTGCCTGCGACTGCCGGTAGTGCAGCATCCTGCTCGGTTGTCTCGGCCGATGATACATTCCGACAGGGAACAACGTATGAAGTTTCATTCCAGGCCCGCAGCCTGGTCCGTGAGAATCCATCACTGTTGACTGTTTCAGCAGGTTCGTTCACCACGAATATCGTAGTAGGTCGGGGATATGTCGATTGTACGCTCCTGGTTGATGCGGATGCGGTCGGCATCAGCGGCGAGCCGCTGAGCATTGAACTGGTGCCGGAGTTGAGTCCCGTCTCCAACGAATATCGTATCAAAAACCTGAAACTTGCTGCGGTTTCTCAGGCCATCGGATGCTGGTTTGAAGACAGTAACCTGGGCACGAACGGAGGAATCCCACCGGACTTTGAATCGCGTTTTTATGAACCTCAGCTTTCGACGTGGACGAATGCGTTGGAAACCATGGAGGTCTATTACCTCCGCTATGCCACCTATCGCGATCATCTGGCGGACAATGTGGAGCTGAAGACCCGAATGGCTGAGGTGTTCAATGCATACGGTATCAAGGTGGCGCTGGACGACACGGAGCCGACGTGGGGGCATGCCAAGTATAATTACAATACACCGAACTATCAAAATTCGATCAATGCGCTTCAGGATCTGGAGAATCATGGATGGAACCTCTGTGCGGTGGGGATGCAGAGTGTCCTGTCCAAGCCGTGGTCAGGTGGTGACTATGCTATGAGCTGGCGCATTCTGGATGTCGTGGAATATATCAAACAGGTGAAGCCCCATTTCCCCGATCTCGAATACGGAGTCATCGATGCACTGCCTGTCAAAGGCCTGGAGTATAAGAGCCATTATGCGGATTTGAAAAATGCGGTAGAGGCGGAGGGATACACGCTCGACTTTTTTGAGCAGGATTTCCCCATCGATAAGGTGCTTACGGGGGAGCGTACCCATGAAGAGATGATTGATGCGGAGCGTTTCGCCCGCCATGCGCTCGGGTGCAAATCAGGTCTGTTTCTGACGAGTTCCAGGGGCGGGAATGACAGCGATGAGCTGTGGCGTTCCGATGTGATTTCCGGGCTGGATCAACATATTTTCAACGGCGCGGCTCCCGAGCGCATTACCCTGGCCGCGTGGTATCCTCATCCGGTCTATACGGCTCCCGATGAGACGGATCCCCTCCTGAATCCCAACGGATCCACCATGCTGGGCACGTTGATCCTGATGGAAGAGAAGGTGCGTGAAACCGGTTTTACTGCTTTGCCGGATTCTTCATTGATTACCGTTAAATCGGACAACCCGCAGGTCGATTTTTATATCAATTCATCTGAAGTATTAATTCAGTGGGACTCACTGACCGGGCGCGAATATAATCTATACAGTACGACCAATCTTCTGGAAGGATTCCTGTTGATGAAGGGCGGGATGAGCTATCCTCAGGGCAGTTTTTCTGACTCATCGATATCAACGAATAAGAACAGGTTTTATAAACTGGACAGTAATGAGCAGGTGCCTCTGTGAGTAAAAAATGGTTCACCCTCGGGATACTTATTTCGGTGGCACTGGTTGGAAAGGTCTCGGCAACGAAGCCGCCAAGGCCAAATATTATTTTCGTTTTGGCGGATGATCTGGGCTATATGGACCTGGTGTCCTATGCGGCGCGGGTCAAGGGGGTGGATCGGGAAGGGTGTTATTATGAAACGCCGAACCTCGACCGGTTGGCGGATCAGGCGGTGGTGTTTACGCAGGCGTATGCCTGCCCGCTCTGTTCGCCGACACGCTCCAGCCTGATTACTGGGAAATATGCCGCGAGCCAGGGCTTTATGACCGCTACGCCCGGCGGCTATAAAACGTATTATAACCAGGGGATGGAGACGCCGGACGGTTTCTACGATCAGGACGGACTGGAAAACAAAACCGATCGTTCTCAATGGCCACTGACGCAGGGCATCTCGAATATTGCTTTGCCGTCCGGAGAAACCACGATTGCTGAAGCGCTGGCCGGCTACAACTCGGCCTTTATCGGCAAATGGCATCTGGGCGGGCATGGCTCCGAAGGGTTTTCGCCGTCCGACCAGGGCTTTGAAGCGCTGGCCTGGTTTGATTCCGGCGGCTCGGAGTATTTTAACTGGCGCGACCGCTGGAACGGGAAAAAGAAAGAGCATCCCAATATGGCGCAGGCGGAACTGCAGCAGGGCAATGCTGGTGGGGAAACCGGTGAGGACTATCTCACCGATGACCTCACCGTACAGGCCTGCCGCTATATCGAACGGCAGGCGAAATCGGATAAGCCGTTCTTTCTCTATTTCTGCCAGTTCGCGGTGCATACCCCGTTCGGCGCCAAGCCGGAGGACATCAAACACTTCGCCCAAAAGAAGACGCGCGGATGGAACGGGCACGCCAACCCGACCTATGCCGCGATGCTGAAAAGTATGGACGACTCCATCGGAGCGCTGATCCAGACCCTTGAAAAAACCGGGCAGGCGGATAACACGGTGATCGTCTTCATGTCCGACAACGGCGGTATTGTGCATCCCGACGAAAACGGAAAACCCGCCGTCAGCAACAACGCACCGCTCAAAGGTGAAAAGGCGCTGCTCTATGAAGGCGGCATCCGCGTTCCGTTAATGATCTGGTATCCGAAGTCGGTGAAACCCGCCCTGTGCGACGTGCCGGTCGACTGCAACGATCTCTACCCAACCTTACTCGAAATGGGCGGTGAGCCGCCGGCATCCGGCGACGGCGAGTCACTCGTTCCTTTGTTAATCAATCCAAAGAATATTTCGCAGAAATATTCTCGCGACACCTTTTTCTGGCACTATCCCTTTTATGTGTCGGTCGGCCTGAAGAAGGGCGTCCTGACCGGACCGCGCTCCGCCATCCGTAAGGGCGACTGGAAACTGATCCTCAATTGGGAAGGCGGGTTGGAGCTTTACAATATCCGCACCGATCTTTCGGAAGCCTCCGAGCTGTCTGCCAAAGAACCCGAGCGTACTCAGGCGATGTTCAAGGAGCTGGCCGGCTGGCTAAACGAAACGGTTGAGACGCGCTATATCCCAAGAACCAACAGCCGATTTGATCCGCAGCACGCCGAGGCGCGACCCTTTAAAAATATCTTTGAACAACAGAATATGAGCCGGCCGATTGGCCGTATTTCGAGAGTGGAGAAATGATGAAGAAGTGGATTACAGGATTATTGATTGCTGCATCACTTGCAGCGCATGGCGCCAAACAGCCGAATATTATTATAATTTTGACGGATGATCACGGCTACGCGGATCTGGGTGCAAACGGAATTGTTGACGATGTCAAAACGCCGCATCTGGACCAGCTGGCGGCCGGCGGCGCGCGTATGACGAGCGGTTATGTGACGGCACCGCAGTGCACCCCGTCGCGGGCGGGTATCATGACGGCCCGCTATCAGCAGCGCTTCGGGGTGGATTCAAATGAATATGTTCCGATCCCCGCCGATGAACCCACCATCGCCGAGCGCCTGCGTGATGCGGGATATACCACGGGTATCGTCGGCAAGTGGCATCTGACGCCGCATCATCTGGCAAAGACCTGGATGAAGGACCATTATCCGGAAGGCCTGGAAAAAGAGGGCGCGTTCGCCATTCCTTTCGAAAAATGCCTGCCGCATTCGCCGATCGAAAAGGGGTTCGATGAATATTTCTGGGCACCGATGACGGCCTATCAGTGCAACTTTGATTTGGAGGGGAACGATATTCCCAACGCGCCGAAGCGAATTATAAACAAAGATTTCCGGGTCGATGTGCAGACCGATGCCGCGATGGCGTTTCTGAAGCGCAGGGAGAAGGATGATAACCCGTTTTTCCTCTATCTCGCCTATTACGCGCCGCATGTTCCGCTGGAGGCGCCGGGCAACTATCTGGACCGGTTTCCCGGCGAAATGACCGAGCGTCGCCGGCACGGGCTGGCGATGATTTCCGCGGTAGACGATGGCGTGGGGCGGATTATGGACTATCTCAAGAAGGAAAACCTGGAAGAAGATACGATGGTATTCTACCTCGCGGACAACGGGGCTCCCTACAAAATTACGAAACCCGATACGCCGATCACGGGTAAGTCGGGCCCCGAGTGGACCGGTTCCCTGAACGATCCCTGGATCGGTGAAAAGGGCATGCTTTCCGATGCAGGCATCCATGTTCCGTATATTGTTTCCTGGCCGGGAACCATTTCGCCGGTGGTTTACGAACAGCCGGTCCTGTCGCTCGATATGGGGGCAACCGCACTCGCGGCGGCAGGCGTTAAAACCAACCCCGGCGCGATCGACGGGGTTGACCTGCTTCCTTTCCTTTTAAACGCAAAAAAAGGCGCGCCGCATGATGCTCTGTACTGGCGCTTCTGGGGGCAATCTGCCATCCGCGAAGGAAAGTGGAAGCTGCTCTCGCTGGGGAACGGGGTCCAGATGCTCTTCGACATGGAAAGCGATCAGCATGAGCATAAAAACGTAATCGCTGAATACCCGGAATTGGCCGAACGCCTCGAGAAAAAACTGAGCGTCTGGCGCGATGAGATGCAGCGGCCGGGCTTCCCGGATGCCTACGGCCGCGAACGCCCGTGGTACAACCATTACTTTGGAGTTAAATAGGTGGAGAAAACGGTTCCAATAAAGGTGCGTGCGGCGTGGGGGCTTGGCGGATGGGCGGATAATTTTATCTTCCAGGTGCTGATTATCCTCGCGCTGCCCATCTACAATATTGAGCTGGGAATTGATCCGGTCTGGGTCGGCGCGGCGCTGATGGTTCCTCGTCTATTCGACGCGATCACCGATCCGCTGATGGGTAATATTTCCGACAACACACGCAGTAAATGGGGGCGTCGCCGTCCATGGATATTTATCGGTGCATTGGTGTCGGCGATTCTGCTGCCGCTGCTCTGGATGCCGCCGTTTTCCGACAAGGTCGCGGTCATTATTTATTTCGGTATCATCAGCACGATCTACGCGCTGACCTATACGATGTTTGTGGTGCCGTATACTGCACTCGGTTTTGAGCTGACCGAGGACTATGACGAGCGCACGAAGGTGATGAGCTGGCGCATGTATATCGGCCTGATTGCCGGGCTGTGCATTCCGAATCTCTATGTCTGGTGCCAGAACGATCTGTTCGGTGGCGATATTCTGACCGGCGCGCGCTGGGTCACTGCGCTGGTTGGTCTTTCGGTGCTGATCACCGGCTGCCTGCCTGCACTGCTGTGCCGTGAAAAGGTGGCCGAGAAACCGCAGCCGAAAATAAAACTCGGCAAGGCGATTCTTGAAACGGTCAAGGACAAGCCCTTTCGGCTGCTGCTGAGCGGATACATTATCATTATCACCGGACTGCTTACATCAGCTGCAGTCGCGTTGTATGTGAACATCTACCATGTCTTCGGCGGCGACAAGAAGCTGGCGGCTGAGGTGTCGGCACTCGGTGGAATGGCCGGGGTGCTGGCGGCTTATATCGGAGTTCGTCTTGCAGGCTGGATATCAGCGAAAACCGGTAAGCGCGAAACCATGATCGGCGGTTTCGGCCTGGCGCTGCTATCCGTCGGCAGTATGGTTTTTACCATGCGCCCGGGCTTCGAAGTAACCGAAGTGTTCGGCTTTAAGTTTCATCCACAGATTATCTCGTTTTTCTTCTATGGTATGGGGCAGCAGGCCTGCTGGCTGATGATCGACTCCATGACCGCCGACGTGTGCGACGAGGATGAACTGCGAACCGGCCTCCGCCGAGAAGGCATGTTCGGAGCCGTCAAAAGTCTGGCGCTGAAAGCCGGCGTGGCACTGACCGGCCTGACCGGCGGACTGGTGATTAAGCTGGCCGGTGCCGGCTATGCCGCACAGGGAGTGTCTCCCGAGGTGGCTCAGATACTGAAAACCCTGTTTGTTTCCATTCAGACCATCGGCCTGGTTGCCGGAATTCTGGTCTTTATTTTTTATCCTATCTCCCGCGCGAAATCCGAAGAGACTCGCCGAATCCTAAATGAGAGGAAAGCATAATGAAAAACTGGATTTATCTGATCAGTGTTATTGTGGCTGCCGGATGTAATGCATCCACCAATGAGGGGTCTGTTTTGGTGCTGAATACGCATACGCTGTCATCTGAGGATGGCTGGGAATATATCGACAACGGGACATTGAAGATCGGAGTGGACCGTTCTCGCGGTGCGTGCATCGGTTTTTTCGGTGAGAGCCAAACGGGTCGCAACCTGCTCAACCATTTTGATGAGGGACGGTTTATACAGCAGTCTTATTATGGCCAGGCGGATGGTTCGGACTGGAACGGAAAACCCTGGGTCTATAACCCAATCCAGGGCGGAAGTTGGCTGCGTGTGCCCGCCAAGGTCCATGAATTCAATAAAGCAGAAGATGAGCTTTATGCCAAAATTGAGCCTCGCCACTGGGCCAGCGGAGTGCTGTGTCCGGAGATGGTAATGCAACAAACGATTACGCTGGATGGCGATGTGGCAAAAATTTCTTTCAGCATGAAGTATGACGGCCCGGATCAGGGTGAACCAAGGCACCAGGAACTGCCGGCAGTTTTTATCGACGGGGCGTTACCGAATTTTTATTACACTAAAAACGGAACGCTTACCAATGAAGCGCCGCGAATCCTCGCTGAAAACGGGAAAGAGGGTGTTGACGGTTTAGGCCTCGGCGAATCGACTTCGGAATGGGTGGCCTATCTGGATGATACCAACTGGGGTATCGGAATATTCACGCCCGGAACCACTGATTTCACGGTCTACCGAGCGCTGGGCGACGGCACCACCGGGGAAAAGGGATCGGCCTGCTCGTATGTGGCTCCATTGCGCACATTCGCTCTCACGAAGGGATTAGAGGTGGAATACGATGTCTATCTTACGATCGGTACCCTGAAAGAAATTACGCGCCGATTTAGCGCCCTGAAATTGAATAGTCATTTGTATTGATGAATATATGATAATGTTTACAGTAAGGGACATTAAGGAGTTTTTTTGTGCAGATAGATAATTTTTTAAATCCCAGTGCGGAGTGGCGCGGTAAGCCGTTCTGGAGCTGGAACGGCAAACTCGAAAAAGACGAGCTGCTGCGTCAGATTGATGTCATAAAAGAGATGGGCATGGGCGGTTTTTTTATGCATTCCCGCACCGGCCTCGAAACTGAATACCTCGGCGAAGAATGGTTTGAACTGATCAATACTTGTGCCGACTATGCCGAATCGATCGGCCTCGAAGCGTGGCTCTACGATGAAGATCGCTGGCCGTCCGGCCTCGCCGGCGGGATCGTTTCGCAATACCCCGAGTTCCGGCAGAAGGCGATTCTGCTGGAGATTGATCCGCAAGGCGAGGGCGAAAACGTCATTGCCGAATTCACTTGTGAGCTGGATGGGGTAGTTTGCAGGAATGTTGTAGACGTTTCAGGCGGCGTTGCGGTGGAGCAGGGCAGGCGGGACGCCTGCGGTACAGGTTTCGGAGGCAGGCGGGACGCCTGCGATACGATAGCAGGCGGGACGCCTGTGGTACAGCAGCGGTCGTTGCTCCGCTTCTCCATTGTAGAACAGGGGAAGAGCGGTTTCTATAACGGATACACCTACATCGACACCATGAACCGGGAGGCCACGGAAGCGTTCCTGAAATCAACCCATGAAAAATATGCAGGGAAATGCGGCGACCGGTTAGGCAAATCAATCAAAGGGGTTTTTACGGATGAACCGCATCGCGGTGCGCTGATGGATGGGTTTTCCATGTACCGGGATGACGGCGCATTTTGTGCGCCCTACACGCCGGCACTATTCGATGAATTTGAAAAGCGTTTCGGCTATGATCTGCGCCCGAAACTTCCTGAGCTCTTTCTGCAGATGGATGGAAATCGGATCTCTCCGGTGAAGTGGCACTATGTGGAACTGCTCCAGCAACTGTTTCTGGAAAACTTTGCGATTCCGTGTAACGAATGGTGCGAAGAGCACAACCTGATTCTGACCGGCCACGTTCTGCACGAAGATAATCTGACCGCGCAGACGGCGATGTCCGGCTCGGTGATGCGTTACTATGAGCATATGACGGCACCCGGAGTCGATGTATTGAGCGAGGGAAACCGTAATTACTGGATTGTAAAGCAGCTGACATCCGCCGCGCGCCAGACCGGAAAAAAACAACTGCTCTCCGAGCTCTATGGCTGCACCGGCTGGCAGATGCCGTTTTCCGGACACAAGGAAGTGGGCGACTGGCAGGCCCTGCTCGGCATTAATCTGCGCTGCCACCATCTTTCGTGGTACACGATGCAGGGCGAGGCCAAGCGCGACTATCCCGCCAGCATTCTCCACCAGTCGGCCTGGCACAGGGAATACAAACACGTGGAAGACTACTTTGCCCGCTTCGGCCTGATGATGACGCAGGGCGAGGCGGTCTGCGACGTGCTCGTGGTCAACCCCGTCGAAAGCCTCTGGGCGCAGGTGCATCTCGGCTGGTCGAGGGGGCTCGGCCTGCAGGATGAACATCTCCAGACCTTGGAACGCAACTACCAGCAGCTCTTTACCTGGCTGCTCGAAAGCCAGGTCGATTTTGATTACGGCGACGAGGAAATGCTTGTACGGCTGGGATCGGTGGATGATGGATTACTACGGCTGGGCTGCTCCTGCTATAAAACCGTGCTGGTTTCCGGCATGGACACGATCCGTTCTTCGACGTTGAAACTGTTAGAAAAATTTATTGAGGCGGGGGGGCAAGTGGTTTTTGCGGGTTCGCCGCCGGCAAATGTTGACGCGGTTGATGACGACTCCGCGATCAAATTTGCAGAAGGCACAACTTTTGTTCCTTTTGAAAAAGAGAGGATTCTTGAGGTTGTTCCGCAACCGCTGGCTACCGTCGATGCTCCCGATATTTTCGGGCAACTCCGGAAATCGGATGAGGGTTTAATCTTTGCCGCGCTGAATGTGAATCGCGATGAGCGGCGCGAGGGCGCAACGGTTAAAATTAAAACGGAACATGCCATCGAGGAATGGAACTGCGAAACCGGCGAGCGGATGCCGGTGCAGACGGAAAGTTCCAATGGTTGGAAAACGTTTACGGTGGATTTCCCCGTGGGCGGGCAGAAGCTTTGGGTGGCCGGGGACAGGAATGTCCCCGCTCCGTTAATAGAAAAGGAGCGGGGACATTCCTGCCCCCGTGCGTTGGATGGGCCGTTCGGCTACACCTTATCCGAACCCAACATTTGCGTGCTTGATTTTGCCGAATACAAATTCGATGGCGGCAACTGGCAGTCTGCAACGGAAGTGCTGAAAATCGACCAGCAAATTCGCGATGCGCAGGGAATCATGCGCCGCGGCGGCGAAATGCTGCAACCGTGGTTTGTGGCGCAGCACCCGGTCAAGGCGTTGTGCGATGTCGAACTGCGCTTTGCTTTCGAGATCGGAACGATGCCCGAATGGATCGATCTGGTGATGGAGGAACCCGAAAACTTCCGGGTCGAAATCAACGGAGAGCCGCTGGATCTTTCCGCGTCCGGGCGGTGGGTCGATATGGCGTTCCACCGCGTACGTCTTCCGACCGATCTTCCAAGGTCAGGAAAAAACCAAATCGTGCTTAAGACCCGCTACACCGAAAACAGCAACATCGAGGCGATCTATCTGCTCGGGGAATTCGGCGTGGAGTTTGAAGGGGCTGCGCGGAAAATCGTTCCAATGGTTGAAACGGTGGCGGTCGGCGATCTATGCGCGCAGGGCTTCCCGTTCTATTCCGGTGCCATCACCTATCATGTTCCAGTCCCCGGAAACGCAACCCGGCTCAAACTTCCTACCATCGGGGCGGCGTGCGCCAAGGTTAATGGACAGGTGCTCGGCTGGGATCCGTTCGAGGCCGATGTTTCCGGGGGCGGCGGGACGGTCGACGTGGAACTGGTGCTGACGCGCCGCAACACCTTTGGCCCGCTGCACGACTGCGTTCAGGGGCGCATGCACAACGGCCCCGACCATTGGCTGACCGAGGGCGCCGATTTTTCCGAGGCCTGCATGCTTATTCCATCCGGCCTTCTGGAATCTCCGCGCATGGCTTGAGATCCAGTCCGTTTCAGGGTTGTGCCCGGTGTTGCCGGAATTGGCGCGGGGTGCAACCGAACTGCTTTTTAAAGGCGGTGGCAAAATATTGGCTGGAGGAAAAGCCGCAGTCGAAGGCGATGGCGGTTATGCTTTGATCGGTCTTCAGCCGTTCCGCCGCGGCTTCCAGCCGGAGCTGGTTGAGGAACAGCTGGGGCGTCTGGTTCGTGATCTGTTTGCAGTAATGCACAAAACGGGTCACCCCCAGGCCGCAGCTCTCGGCCATGGAATCGAGAGTCCATTCGTCGGCATAGCTGGCTTCGAGGGACGATAGGAACAGCTTCACGCTCCGTTGCGCATCCGTCAGCGACTTGGTGCGCGAAACCTTTTGCTCCCGGAAAAGGTCAAGCAGGTGAAGCAGCAGCTCGTTGGCATACACGGCAAGGCGCGAGGCACTTTTATGTTCCCGGATCGTCTTCCCGATCTGCCTGAAGCAGTCCTGGATCTCATCGGAGGCATTCCATACCGGCTGTTCGTTCTCGCGGAGGCACGCCGTCAGTTCCGCAAGGTCTTCGGGCAGGATCACCAGCCAGTCGGGCCAGACCCACTCCTGATGCGGTTGCCGAACGCCGACATCGATGATGATCCAGTGCAGCCGCCCGATTCCAATGTTGGGCGCTCCGAGCCGATCGACTACATCCAACGCTTCGGCTCCCGCATCCAGCATGTGCACTGGAAGGATATGCCCGAAGAGTGGATCGAAAAACGCGGCAAGGAATTCGGCTGCGGTATGGCGACGATTCCGTTGGGCGATGGCGTGATTGACATACCCGCTATTGTAGATGAATTGAAATCCGTCGGCTTCGATGGCGCCACCACGCTGGAGATCGCCGGCGAGGAAAATGTGAAGACCTCCATCGAGCGCCTGCGCGGATGGATGGGATAAGGAGAACAAACCATGAAAACAACCCGTCAACATTTCCTGAAAACCTCCGCGCTGCTTGGCGCGGCGGTTGGCTTCCCGTCCATCATCCCTTCCTCCGTACTGGGGCAGAACGGCAGCGTTTCGCCGAGCAATCGTGTGGCGATCGGCGTCGTGGGGTGCGGTGGGCGGGCGAACGCCTGCTGGGAATACAAGAACTATGACAAGTCGGAGATCATCGCGACGTGCGACCCCAACACCGAGCGCCGCGTTAAGCGCGCCCGGGAGTGGGGCGCAAAAGAGCACTACAACGACTTCCGCGACATGATTGCCCGCGACGACATCGACGCGGTGCACGTTGTGACCGGCGACTACTGGCACGTGCCGATCTCCATCGCCGCGGCAAAGGCCGGGAAGGATGTCTATTGCGAAAAGCCGCTGGGTCTGAGCATCGGGCAGAACCTTGCCTCGCGCCAGATCGTCAACACATACAACCGCGTCTTCCAGTATGGCACGCAACAGCGTTCCCAGCAGCATCTGCGCATGGGCATCGACCTCGTGCTGAACGGTCATATTGGAGATGTGAAAGAGGTCTTTGTGTGGGCCCCGCAGGGGGGGAGCGGCGGTTCCCTCGCCGCCGAACCCGTGCCCGAGGGCTTCGACATGAACCTGTGGCTCGGGCCTGCACCCGAGGCGCCGTTCTCCACGGATCGTTGCCTGAAGAGTACCGGTGCCTGGTTTGTCTATGATTACGCGATCGGCTTCATTGCGGGCTGGGGGGCGCATCCGGTCGACCAGTTGCAGTGGTGGGCGGACGAGGAAGGCTTGGGCATTCCGGTGGAGTATGAAACCACGGGGAAAATCCCGGTGGACGGGCTTTTCAACACCGTTTCCCATTGGGATATGCAAGCCACCTACGCCAACGGAACCCGGCTTTGGTTCACGGATGCCCAAACCGCGAAAACCAAGCAGCAGGCACCTGATATTGCGCAGCTCGAAAAGTTCGGCAACTGCACGCAGTTTGTGGGGGACAAGGGCTGGGTCGCCGTATCCCGCGCGGGCATGATGGCTTCAACGGAGGAGCTCCGGCGCAAAGCGAAGGATCCGGGGCCGCGCCGTTTGGCACCGAGCTCCGGAGGTCATCTGGCCGACTTCGTCAACAGCGTTCTGGCGCGCAAGCAGCCGGTTGCCCCGCTCGAATCGGCCATCCTGTCCGACACCATCTGCCACCTCGGCGACATCGGCATCCGCACCGGCGAAACGCTCCAATGGGATCCGGAAAAGGAAACCGTTGTGGGAAGCGATGCTGCGGTGAAGATGATGCACCGCCCCATGCGTGCACCGTTCGATCAACTGATGGCCTGATGATGAAGAAACGGATGCTCCTCATCCTGCTGGTCTCCGCCCCGGCCTTCGCCGGGCTGGAGCTCCGGCAGGGAGCCGGTTCCATCGCCGCCTGGCTCGACGGCAAGGCGCTGTGGACATATAACTGCGACCCGGCGGACGGGAAGCCCTGGTTTCACCCGCTCGCTTCGACCGAAGGAACCGTGTTCACGGATCTGCGCCCGGAGGATCATCCCTGGCATCGCGGCGTCTGGTTTTCCTGGAAGTTCATCAACGGCGTGAACTATTGGGAGGAGGAGCGCGAAACCCATGCTTCCGCCGGCGAAACCCGTATCCGGAAGGTTGCGGGAACAATCAAGGACCAGACCGCGCGGATCAACCTCGAAATCGAATACGCGCCGGCCGGAACCGAAGCGCCGGTCATGCGCGAAAACCGGTTGGTCGTGGTTGCTGCGCCCGATGAAACCGGCACCTATTCCATCGACTGGTCTTCCACCTTCCAGGCGTTGGAAAAAACGGTGGTGCTCGATCGCACGCCGATCCCGGGCCAGCCGGGCGGGAAAAGCTGGGGCGGTTATGCCGGCTGGTCGGTCCGCATGAACGCCGCCATGAAGGGCGGCACCTTCCTCGATAGCGAAGGGCGGGAAAGCGCCCACCGCGCGGCCGCCGCCTGGACGCTCTTCAACGCGCCGGAGGGCGGTAGCCTGCTGTTCATGGATCATCCCGACAACTTCGGCCATCCCTCGAAGTGGTACATCGCGCCCGGCATGCCTTTCTTCGGCCCCGCCGTCATTCATGATGCGCCGCAGGCACTCCAGGCCGGGGAAACACGGACGCTGAACTACCGGCTCGTCGTTTTGCCAGGCATCGGAACCCGGGAGGCCGCTTCCAGGCTTTGGAAAAAATGGACCCGCAAAAACGTGGTCATCCTGACCGGTGCCAACAACCACGACTGGCAAGCCACCACCCCCGCGCTCAAAGCCATTCTGGAAGAGTCCGGCAACTTTAACGTCGATGTCGTCACCCATCCGGAACAGCTGAGCCCGGAGGTTCTGGCCGGCTACGATGTTTTGCTCAGCAACTGGAATGCCTTCGGCAAAAACCAACCAGCCCCCTGGTCCGGGGAACTGAAGAAAGCCTATGTCGATTTCGTGCGCAAGGGTGGGGGACATGTGGCCGTCCATGCCGGCTCTTCTTCGTTCTACGATTGGGACGACTACCACGCCATCTGCCTGGCCACCTGGAAAGGCGGTACGGGGCATCGGAAGCCTCACGGGTTCGACGTTCGGTTTTTGGAATCCGGCCACCCGGTTTCCCTTGGATTGGAAAACTTTGAAACCAGCGACGAGCTCTGGTTCAAGCCCTTCGTTCATCCGGATGCCACCGTCATTGCGGAGTCCTTTTCGCAGCATACCGGCAACTGGGAGCCGACCGCCCTGACCGGCCAATTCGGCGAGGGCCGTTGTTTTACCCTGCTGCTCGGACACAGCGCAGCTGCCATGGAAAACCGTGGTTTCCGGAAATTGCTCGTTGCCGGGGTGCGGTGGGCGGCCGACGATGCCACGGACTGACCCGAACGGGCTATGGGGTTGTGCAATCTTTTTGGCTGGATCGTGCTGTAATATGTCTGGATCGTGAAGGTTGAGTTGCGCCTCCCTGCGTATCATATTACGTTTGTTAGGGTAGCCTTGGGGGAGACGATATGGATTTAAGAATGGCTGCATGGATCGTGCTGGCGATGGCCTGCACGTGTGCGCATGGGGCACCCACGCATTTGGTGGACGAACCCGCGGTGGAGATCCGCAAGACCGGGGCCGGGCTTTACCTGGTTGACTTCGGACGGGTGGCCTTTGGCAACCTCCGGTTGACGCCGCCGGGCTCCGGCGGGGAACTCACGGTGCATTTCGGCGAGGCGTTCACCGATGGGCGGATCGACCGCAAGCCACCCGGCACGGTCCGGTACAACAAAACGACCGTCACGCTGGAAGGCACCGCTCCGGTTGTCGTTGCGCCTCCGGCGGATAAGCGCAACACCAAGCTGGTAAGCCCCATGCATCCGCCCGCCATTCTCACGCCCGAGGAATGGGGCGTGGTGATGCCGTTCCGCTGGGTCGAGATCGAGGGCTGGAAGGGCGAGCTGAAGCCGGAGCATATCGTGCGGCAGTCCGCCTATGCATCCACGTGGGACGATGACGCGGCTTCTTTCGAGTCTTCCGACGAAATGCTCAACCGCATCTGGGAGCTCTGCCGCTACTCCATCAAGGCCACCACCTTCGCCGGCCTCTATGTGGACGGCGACCGCGAGCGCATTCCCTACGAAGCCGACGCCTACCTGAACCAGCTCAGCCACTACTATACGGATTCCGATAAACAGATGGCGCGCGATACCTTCGACCACCTGATGGCCCATTCCACCTGGCCGACCGAGTGGGCACCGCACATGGTTTTCATGGCCTATGCCGACTGGATGCATACGGCAGACGCCGACTGGCTGAAGCCGCGCTACGACGCGCTCAAAACCAAAACCCTGATGGAACGGCGGGGGCCGGATGGACTGGTGGCCAGCGATGCCATGGACATCAAAAAGAACGACATCGTTGATTGGCCGGCCAAGGAGCGCGATGGCTACGTCCGCACCGGCACCAACACCGTGGTCAACGCGTTCCATATCCGGGCGGTTGAGATGATGGCCGAGATGGCCGGTGCGATTGGTAAGGAAAAGGAAGCCTCGGAGTTCAAGGCGTTGGCGCAGGCGTCGCTTGCCGCGATGCAAAAGACGCTGTTCGATTCCGATAAGGGATTGTATCGCGATGGTGTTGGAACCGACCACATGGCATTGCATGCCAACCTGTTTCCGTTGGCGTTCGGCCTGGCTCCGGAACCGGTGCGCGAGCCGATGGCCGACTGGCTCGCCGGGCGCGGGATGAAGTGCTCGGTCTATGCCGCGCAATATTTGATGGAAGCGCTGTTCGAAAACGGGGCGGACCGGCAGGCCATCGAACTCATCACCGCGAAGCACGACCGCAGTTGGCGGCATATGGTCGAAAGCGGAACGACCATCACTTGGGAAGCCTGGGATCAAAAATACAAGCCGAACCAGGATTGGAACCACGCCTGGGGCGCGGCCCCCGCCAACCTGCTGCCGCGCTATGTGCTCGGCGTCGAGCCTTTGACACCCGGTTGGAAAACCGCGCGGATCCGGCCCTGCATCGGAGGGCTCGGTTTTGCCAAGGGCAAGGTGCCGACGCCGCTCGGGGGCATTGAAGTGGAATGGAAGCAAACCGCTCAGGGGTTTGCGCTCAAGGTGTCGCTTCCCGAGGGGATGGGGGCGCAGGTGGAACTGCCGGACTTCGGCCGCGTGTATCGCAATGGCAAGCCCGAGAGGGCGAGGCGCGTCGGCGACCGGTTGCGGGTGGAGCTTGAAGGAACCGCGGTTTTTGAAGTTAGGAAATGATGAATATGAAATTTTGGAAAAGAACGAACCTGCTTTTGTTTGTGTGCCTTGCGCTCGCCGCGGCGGCTGCACCGAAGAAAAACATCCTGTTTATCCTGGCCGACGACCAGCGCCACGATGTGCTGGGCTGTTATGGCAACAACCTGATCCAAACGCCGACCCTCGACGGTCTGGCGGAAAACGGCGTGCGCTTCGAAAACTTTTTCTGCCAAACGCCGATCTGCGCCACGAGCCGCGCCACGATCATGACGGGGCTCTCCCAGCGGTCGCACGGGTTTAACTTTGGCGAGCTGCCCGTTCCCTCGGAATATATCCCGACGAGTTATCCGGCGTACCTGAAGGCGAACGGCTACCGCACCGGCTTTGCCGGCAAGTTTGGATTCCGCTATGCCGCGAAGGATAAGGAGCAGCAGTTCGATTTCTTCAAGCCCTACAGCCTGCACCCCTTCCTGAAAAAACAACCCGACGGTTCGCTGCGTCACGAGACCGACCTGTGCGCCGATGCCGCGATCGAGTTTATCAAGACCAATCCAAAGGGGCAGCCGTTCTGCATGTCGGTCAGTTTCAATGCAACCCACGCGGACGATGCCGACCATCGGCCGGGATTCCATTTCCAATGGCCGCCTTCCGCCGATGGATTGTATGAAGACATCGAGATGCCGCTGCCCAAGCTGGGCGATCCCAAATATTTCGACGCGCTGCCGGAGTTCTTGAAGGATAAGGAGGAGCTTTCGCGCCTGCGCTACTACTGGCGCTGGGACACGCCCGAAAAATACCAGACCAACCTGCGCGCCTACTACCGGTTGTTTACGGGCATCGACAACGCCGTGGCGCGCATTCTCGCGGAACTGAAGACGGCCGGGCTGGATCAAAACACCATCATCGTCTACACCGCCGACAACGGCTATTTGATGGCCGACCGCGGGTTGGCGGGCAAATGGAACCACTACGACCAGTCGTTGCACCTGCCGTTCATCGTCTACGATCCCTCGTTGCCAAAGGAAAAGCGCGGCCGGGTGGTCAAGGAACTCTGCACGCACCTCGACGTGGCGCCGACCCTCGTCGAATGGGCGGGGCTTCCCAAGCCTGCGGTGTATCAGGGCGAGTCGCTGGCCGGGTTGATCGAAGCGCGGCCCGCGTCCGATTGGGGCGGCGACGTCTTCTGCGAACACAAGTTCAACCGCTACAACAACTGGCATGCCGTGCGTGGAAAAAAATATAAATACGCCGTCTACTACGATGAGCCGGGCGGCCCCTACGAATGCCTCTACGATCTGGAAAAGGATCCGGCCGAATTCGTCAACCTGGCCGACAATCCGGAATATGCCACCGTGCGGAAGCAAATGGTCCTGCGTCTCGACACCTATCTCGAGACCTATCCGTTGGCGAAGCAAAAGGAGAGAAAAGGCAACGAGTAATAGGCAATTAACTTGAAGAGTATCACCACAGAGCGCACGGAGGCACAGAGCAACCAAAATATCTGCCACCCTCTGCGTCTCCGTGAACTCTGTGGTAAAAAATTAAAATCAGTTTAATTTGGTATAATACGTAATTCGTAATTGACTCTTCTGACGATAGCGGTTTGCACTTATACGCATTACGCATTACGCATTACGCATTACGCATTACGCATTACGCATTACGCATTACGCATTACGCATTACGCAACACAAGGAGAAGAGCATGGCTGAAGAGCAACAGGAAAAACATGGCGAGTTCGAGCGCGAGCCGGTTCCCGTCTCGAAGACGAAGGGCTTGAAAGCGTTCGTGGGCATGTATGCCGGGGAACACTGCGCCGGAACCGAATTGATGATTGGCCCGCTGTTTGTTGCGGCGGGCGTGAGCGCCTTTGACGTGCTGGGGGGATTGTTCCTCGGCAACCTGCTGGCGGTGCTCAGCTGGATGTTCCTCTGCGCGCCGATCGCCGTGCGCGCGCGGCTGACGCTCTACTACCAGCTCGAAAAAATCTGTGGTCGCAGTCTCGTCACGATTTACAACATCGTGAATGGAATCATGTTCTGTTTCCTTGCGGGATCGATGATCACGGTGTCGGCCACGGCGCTCGGGGTCTGGTTCCATTTCCCCATGCCGGGGCTCAACGATCTGATGCCCAACAGCGTCGGTTGGGTGCTCGCGGTGCTGGCCGTCGGCGCGGTCATTTCCGTTGTCGCCGCCTGGGGCTACGACATGGTCTCGAAGGTGGCCAACATTGCCGCGCCGTGGATGGTGCTGGTCTTTCTCGGCTTCGGCATCATTGGCCTGCGGCAGTTCATCGAGGTGACCGGCGCCGAAGTAAACTCGCTCGGCAGTTTGTGGGAGCTTTGCCAGACCTCCATCTGGAAGGGGGGGGAGCCGCTACCCGGACAGGTGAAGTTTACCTTCTGGCACGTCACCTTCTTTGCCTGGTTCTGCAACATGGCGATGCACGTCGGCATGTCCGACCTCTCGGTGTTCCGCTTCGCCAAAAAGTCGTGGCACGGCATTGCCGCCGCATCCGGCATGTATGTTGGCCACTTCATGGCGTGGCTGGCCGCATCGATCCTCTATGCCTTGCAGCTGCATCTCGATCCATCCAACACCGACGTGCTGCCGGGGCCGCTGGCCTACCGTGCGGCCGGCGTTGCCGGACTCATCTGCGTGATCGTTGCCGGATGGACAACCGCCAACCCAACCATCTACCGCGCCGGACTCGCGTTCCAGGCCATCGTGCCGAAGGTGTCGCGGTTCAAGGTGACGATCTTCACCGGACTGTTGGCGACGCTTGCCGGGATGTTCCCGGCCATCGCCATGCGTCTGCTCGGATTCGTCGCGATCTATGGCTTGATCCTCATGCCGATGGGGGCGGTGGTCTTCACCGATTTCTGGATCTTCCCGAAGCTCGGGCTCAAGCAATTCTATGCGGAGCATAGGAAGCTCACCTTCAACTGGGCCGCGGCCATCGCGTGGGTCGCGACGCTGGCCATCTGCGTGGGGCTGAATAAAACGGGCAAGCCGCAGTTCCAGATCTTTTTCGTCGCTCTGCCAGGGTGGTTCCTGGCCTCGGCGCTCTACATCGTTGTTAGCAAGCTCACCCAGAAAGGGGCGGAAGCATGAAAAAGGTATTAGAGATTATTTCCTATCTGGCCCTCGTTTTGATCGTGCTCGCACCGTCGCTCTTCTATGCGCAAAAGATCGACCTTCCCATGAACAAAATGCTGATGACGATCGCAACCGTCGTCTGGTTCGCGAGCGCCATCTTGTGGATGGGCCGCGAGAAAAACGAAGGCTAGCGTTTCGGTGTGCGTGCTTTTCCGCTGGAACTCGCCACGGTGGGAATCAGGGACTCGTTGGAATGCAACCAATCAGAAAGGGCAGCCTCATGAAGAAACCATTCGTGCACCTCCGACTCGCAGCTTCTTTGGGGTGTTTGCTTCCACTTGCCGTCCTCTCGAGCGAGAACCGGGATCGCCCGTCCGTAGCCCGTCCGAACGTATTGTTCATTGCCATGGACGATCTGAACAACTGGATCGGGTGCATGGGAGGGCACCCGCAAACCATCACGCCCAATCTGGATCGTCTGGCCCAAAGCGGCGTTCTGTTCGCCAACGCGCATTGTCCCGCCCCCGCGTGCAATCCCTCGCGCTCCGCCATCATGACCGGGTTGTCGCCCCATCGCTCCGGGCTCTATGAAAACGCTCAGAAGATGCGGGAAGTCATGCCCGACGCCGACCTGCTTCCCCGGTATTTCCGGAACCATGGCTATTGGGCGGGGGGATCGGGCAAGATCCTGCACTACTTCATCGATGCGCATTCGTGGGATGAATACCACCCGGCCAAGGAATCCGAAAATCCGTTTCCGCGCACCCTCTATCCCGATACGCGTCCGCTCAGCCTGCCGAGAGGCGGCCCATGGCAATATGTCGAAACCGACTGGGGGCCGCTCGACGCGACCGACGAGGAGTATGGCGGCGACTGGCTGGTATCAAAATATATCGGAGAGCAGTTGAGCCGAAAGCGCGACAAACCCTTCTTCCTCGCCTGCGGAATTTATCGTCCGCACGAACCCTGGTTCGTGCCCGCGAAATATTTCGAACCCTTCCCCCTCGAGGACATCCAGCTTCCGCCGGGCTATCTCGAAAACGACCTCGACGACGTGCCGCCCTCCGGCCAACGAATGGGCCCCAACCGCTATTTCGCCCATATCCAAAAACACGGGCAATGGAAGCAGGGCATTCAGGGCTACCTCGCTTCCATCCACTTTGCCGATGCCATGCTGGGCCGCGTGCTCGATGCACTTGAAAACAGCCCCAACAAGGACAACACCATCGTGGTGCTGTGGAGCGACCACGGTTGGCACCTCGGCGAAAAAGAACACTGGCAAAAGTATACCGCTTGGCGGGCAACCACCCATGTTCCATTGATGATCCGCGTACCTGCGGGCGCGTCGCCCGGCCTGCCATCCGGCACACAGGCCGGCAGCGTCTGCGACCAACCCGTCAGCCTCATCAGCCTATACCCGACCCTCACCGAGCTGGCCGGCCTGCCCGCCAAGGCCGACAACAGCGGGCCGAGCCTCCTGCCGTTGCTGAAAGATGCCGATGCGGATTGGAAGCATGTCGCCATCACCTATCTCAACCGGCCCGGCTCCGTTGGCGTCAGCGGGAAAGACTGGCGCTACATCCACTATGCAAACGGCGACGAGGAACTCTACAGCATTAAGGCCGATCCCTATGAATGGAAGAACCTGGCCACGCTCCCCGAATATGCCGAAAAGCTCGCAACGTTCCGCGCCCGTGTTCCAAAGGAATTTGCGCCGCTGGTAAAAGCCAAGGTCACTTCCCTGAACAAGCTTCGTTGGGTCGCTGCAAACGGCACACCCACCCCGCCCTCGAAGCCGGACGGCGGCACGTTCAACGTGCACTTCATCAACCGCCGCGAAAACCCGGTTGAACTGTTCTGGATGGACGCCGAAGGCAAGCCCGTTGAACGCGGAACCATTGCCGCCGGAAAAACCAATGCGCAACGCACCAAGCCCGGTGAAGTGTGGCAGATCAGCGCGCGTAACGGAAAACCCCTCGGGCACTTCGTCGTAAGCGACCGCGAGTCCCAGGCCGTCATCCCCGCCGATTAGGGCATCTTCTCTTTAATAGTTCACTGCGGACGGTTTCTAACAGAAGGTCGCAAAGCTCGCGAAGGCGGTGCGAATTTTTTTTTTTGGAGTGCGGCGGGAACTGAAAGGCCACGCCGCTTTATAAACCGGTGCGGGCGGTTTTAGTTGGCCACACAATTGAGAAGCAATTGCGCGCATAGCACAAAGACCACCGCCAGGCTCTTCATCCCTATATGAACTTAACTTGAATGGTCTCACCACAGAGGACACAAGGCACAGAGGAGCGGGAATGTTCAATTGCTCTGTGTCTCGGTGACCTCTGTGGTAAAAAAACAAACCTGTTTAATTGGGTATGATTCACACCAAAGCGGCTTCGCAGCAGAAAAAATGACAGAACAATTGGGACAGAATGATTTCCTTTATGCCGTAACCATGAATTATTTTGTCCTAATTATTCTGTCAAAAAATGCACGATTTGCTTAACCGCGAATGAACACGAATTTCCTCTCCGTCCGCACCGAAAATGGTCCTGTTATAAATCGTCCTGTAAAATCTCTCCGTCCGCACCGAGAATCATTTTGCCAAAATCCAGCCCAGCCCGGCCATGAGCAGGCAAGAAAGCCCGATCCACATTTGGAGGGCGAGGTTCCATCCGAGCCGCTCGTGGAGGGGCGGACGCTGTCCGCCCGGGCGCACGGCGTGCGCCCCTCCAGCAAGGCATCGCAGGCGTTGGGATGGCCACGAAGAGGCGCAAAATTCACAAGACAGGATAATGGAATGACAGGATTATTTGCTTAACCGCGAATGAATACGAATGAACCCGAATTCCCTCTGCGCCCGCACCGGAAATAGTCCTGTTATCAATCGTCCTGTAAAATCTCTCCGTCCGCACCGAGAATCATTTTGCAAAAATCCTGCCCAGCCCGGCGATGAGCAGGCTAGAAAGCCCGCTCCACATTTGGAGGAACCGGCCCCCAATCCTTGGAAAGAAACATGAATAATATCATGGCGACGGGGGCTCGCGCTCCATACAATCCCCATAGATAGGCCGGACGTGCCGGGGTGGCGCTGTCCAATATCAAGATGGCACATTTTGGGTGCCCTCATATTCTCCTGCTTTTTAACCTGCTTCAGCAGAGAGGACGTTTGGGGAAGCAGGAGGGATAAAATCCTAATCGTTCGCAGGAGAAAATATGAAGATTAATACATTCGTCCTTCTTGTCGGTTCAGCAATGCTTTGGGGCTGTTCTCCTATATCTACTGATTTACATAAGGAACAGGTCGATAGCAAATCGGTGTCAATGGAGGGCTCATACGATAATGCGGTAGAATCACTGGTTGTCATTTCCCATAGCTGGAAGGTTATAGCGGTAAATAAAAAAGAAGGAACCTGTGAGTGGGCATTTCAAGTTGATTTGAAGTGTAATAATCATCCCGATTATAAAAGGACTGAAGGGTTTCGACCTGATTTACCAATCGAGCTAGTTGAATACAAACTCTATGATTCCGATGGGTTTTTGTTAGATTCTACATATCTAAGATCTAAACAATATATCTACTTTGGAGAAACGAAAACTTTACAAGGTAGCTCAGTGGCAAGCCTAGAATTACTCAAGCGAGCTTCAGCAGGACAGCTGAGAATAAAAGCTGGATATGATCGTCAAAAAAAATAAAGGAGCAATGATGAAATATGTGCCTTATCCTCCCACGTGTGGTGTTGATTTTGTTGAGATTGATGAAGTAAATAATAAATCAACCTTAATAATCATCAGTCCAGCACAAGTAAATAATGATCATGATGACCTTCCTGTTTCTAATGAAGAAAGGATTGAAATACCATTTACCAATCACAATGAGATAATGACATCCATTGAGAAAAGAACAGGTAATAAACCTATTCGGCTCGATCCTGAAAAATGATGCGAACAATAAAGGGATAGTCGAGTAGGAGTATCACGATCTGCTCGCGGCTATCCCCTGGTTCATGAAGCCGATGCTCGACCGACACGATGAAAGGCGCTCTTTTGAGGCCGTGAACCGTGGCTCCGCCACTATTTTGCGTTGCAAAATTATTTATCGCTGCGCTTTCAGCATCGTTCGCGGTGGCCGTATGGGGGCAATGGTTCAACGGCCTCTTTTTTACTTGGGGCCGGAGTTGCGGCGCTACGTGTTTTCACGGTGGTGCGCGGGAGCGGGGAGCGGGTTTGCGGTCGGGTTTTCGGTTCATCGGTTGGGTTCCTCGACGATTTTTTTGTCGTTTTGAAGGGATGCGGGCATAGGGGTTCGTGGCCGCGTCATCGAGGTGAAGCAGTTGGTTGGTAGAGCCTTCACTATGTGATGGCTTTTTCGTTTTGGAGGCCACCGGCGTAGCGGCGGCTCTACTAGGCCTACCGGCGGGGAATGGTTGGTGCGGGAGCGGGGGCTTTCCTGCCCCCGCCGGGGACAGGAATGTCCCCGCTCCGTTTGAGCCGCCCGCCGATCCCGTACCTCTGGTTATCCCGTCAAATAAACGTCTATCCCGGACCCCGGCGGTACGGCACGAACTCGAGCCAGCGCAGAACGCCGAAGCCGAGCTTGATCAACCGCCGTGTCAACGCGAATCCCGTCGGCCCCGCCTCGTAGCAGATATGCCGCTGCTCCTTCTGAAGCCCCTCCTGAACTAAAAAATACGATGTTGCAATCTAAAACCTGTGTGGTATAGAAAATATACCATGGTATTTGAATTTGACCCAAAGAAGAGCGAGAAGAACGAGGAGAAGCACGGTATCAATTTTGCTGAGGCTCAAGCCTTGTGGGATGATCCAGATTTACTGGAGGTTCCAGCTCGAACAGAAGATGAACCAAGGTTTTTAGTCATTGGAAAAGTTAATCAGAAACACTGGTCGGGAGTCATAACCTATCGAGGTGAAAAAGTTAGGATAATTTCTGTGCGAGGGTCACGTACGGAGGAGGTTGAATTTTATGAAAGCTAATGATTTCGATAGTAAATTTGAATCAGGAGAGGACATCACCAAATACCTGGATTTCTCCAATGCAAAACGTCCAGAACAGGAACAAAAAAGAGTCAACGTTGATTTTCCTGTTTGGATGATCCATTCACTTGATAAAGAAGCAAAGCGTTTGGGCGTTCCGAGACAATCACTGATCAAAGTTTTAGTTGCGGAACACATTCAAAAAGCAACTGCATAAAACTGATCGAACCAGGCTTGACCTTACCGTGAAAGCGCCCGTTGATCCGGTCAAAGTTTATGTGCACGCAGGCTGAACGTTATGTTTAAGCAGATATTGGTTTCGACCGTTTGTTTTTTATGTTTTGGAAGTTCACTCCACGGCGAAGCCGCGATGGATTGGGAGGCGTCGTGGATCGGTGTGGCGGAGGCTTCGGCGACGAACCAGTGGATTGCGTATCGCAAAACGGTTCATCTCGATCACGCACCGCGCCGGGCGGTGGCGCGGATTGCGGCCGACTCTAAATATTGGCTGTGGATCAATGGCGAGCCGGTGGTGTTCGAAGGCCAGCTCAAGCGTGGGCCGACGCCGGTTGACACCTACTACGACGAGGTTGATCTGGCGAGCCATCTCCGGAAGGGGGACAACACGATTGCCGTCCTGTTGTGGTATTTCGGCAAGCATGGCTTCAGCCACAACAGCAGCGGCAAGGCGGGGTTGCTGTTCGAGGCGGACGTGGATGGCGTGCGGTTGCTGAGCGACACCAGCTGGGAGGCGATGGTTCATCCCGCCTTTGGTGATACGGCCCAGCCGCACCCGAACCGACGGTTGCCGGAATCGAACATTCGCTTCGATGCCCGGAAGGATCAACCTGGCTATGAAGCTGCGGTCGGGTTTGGCAAGCCGCCCTGTGCGCCGTGGAACAAGCTCGTTAAACGCCCGGTTCCGCTCTGGAAGGATTTTGGTTTGAAGGCGTATGAAAATGCGGCGGAGCTGCCGCAGGTTTCCGATGGCGGGGTGATCGAAGCCCGGTTGCCGTACAATGCGCAGGTCACGCCCTACCTCAAGATCGATGCCCCGGCGGGCCAAACCATCGATATCCGCATGGACAATTATATGGGCGGAGGCCCGCCGAATGTCCGGGCGGAATACATTACCCGCGCGGGCGTTCAGGAATATGAAAACTTGGGGTGGATGAACGGGCACGCCGTGCACTACACCATCCCCGCCGGAATCCAGATTCTGGAGCTTAAATATCGCGAAACCGGATACGATACCGAGTTCACGGGAACCTTCGAATGCGACGACGGGTTTCTGAACCGCTACCGCCAAAAGGCGCTGCGCACGCTCTACATCACCATGCGCGACACCTACTTCGACTGCCCCGACCGCGAGCGCGCCCAATGGTGGGGAGATATGGTCAACGAAATGGGGGAGGCGTTCTACGCGCTGGATCCGCGTGCCAATCTGCTGGCGAAGAAGGGCATCCTTGAACTCGCGAACTGGCAGCGGGACGACGGTACGCTCTTTGCCCCGATCCCGACCGGGGACTGGGACAAGGAGCTGCCGATGCAAATGCTCAACTCCGTCGGCTATTTCGGTTTCTGGACGTATTATCTTTATACGGGCGACCTCGAAACCATCCGCACGGTCTATCCCGCCGTGAAGCGCTACCTTTCGGTTTGGAAGCAGGGCGACGACGGTCTGGTTGTTCCGCGCCGCGGCGGTTGGGCCTGGGGCGACTGGGGCCGCAACAAGGATATGGGCATCCTGTACAACGGCTGGTTTTATTTGGCCTTGAAGGGGCAGCTCAACATGGCGTTGGCGCTGGGGAAAACGGGCGACGTTGCGGAGATCAAAAACCGGATGGCCGGCGTTGAAAAGCAGTTCAATCCAACCTTCTGGAACGGCGAGGCATACCGCTCGCCCAACTATAAGGGACTGACCGACGATCGCGCCCACGCGCTCGCGGTGGTGTCGGGACTGGCTCAGCCGGATCAATACGATGCGATCCGCGAGGTATTCAAGACCTCGATGCATGCCAGCCCCTACATGGAAAAATATGTGGGCGAGGCGCTCTACCACATGCGCTTTGCGGACGATGCGATTGCACGAACGAAGAAGCGCTTCAGGCCGATGGTCGACCACCCGCACACCACGCTGTGGGAAGGGTGGGTTATTGGCGACAAAGCCAGCGGCGGAACCATCAACCATGCCTGGTGCGGCGGCGCGCTCACGCTGCTTTCGCAATATGGTGCGGGCGTCGCGCCGACAACACCCGGTTACGAAACCTACCACGTGCTGCCGCAGATGGGGCCGTTGAAAACAATCAAGACCACCGTGCCTTCCGTGAAGGGCGACATCCTACTGGAGCTGCGGAAAGACCCCGATGCTTTTGTGATGAACCTAACGTCGCCCGCCAACACCGTTGCCATCGCCGGCATCCCCAAAGGTGGCCTGGACATTTCAACCATCACGGCCAACGGAACAACCATCTGGCGCAAAGACATTCCGACCTATCCAACGCCCGGCCTCAGATTTGTTGAAAGCGATGAGCACTACATCAAATTTTCGGTCGATCCCGGCACCTGGGTCTTTGAGGCCCGTGAATGATGCCCATTCCTTGGCGGGGCGCTCGCTGTGCGCGGCGCCCTATTTTTGGGGCGGGGGATTCTCCGGCACCTGATACTGCTTTTTCAGGCGTTCGAGTTTTTTCTCCATCACCTTGATCTGCGCCTGACTCTCCGGGTTGCCGTATATGTTTTTCATCTCGGACGGATCGTTTTGCAGGTCGTACAGCTCCCACTCCTCGCCGTTGGGCACCCCCTTGCCATAGAATTTGATGAGCTTCCAGCGCCCGTCGAACACCCCTTCGTGGCGGCGCACGGCGTGCGGGCCGGGATATTCGTAGTAGTGGTAGTAGAGCGCATCGCGCCAATCGTCCGGCGTCTCGCCCTTCAGCAACGGCACGAGGCTTTTGCCCTGCATGTCGTCCGGGATCGGTGCGCCCGCTAGGTCGAGGAAGGTTTCGGCAAAGTCGATGTTCTGCACCAGGTCGGAGTTCACCGATCCCGGCTTGATCTTGCCCGGCCACTTGGCGATGAGCGGCGTCCGGAACGACTCCTCATACATGAAGCGCTTGTCGAACCAGCCATGTTCGCCCATGTAGAAGCCCTGATCGGATGAATACATCACGATCGTGTTCCCGGTCAGTCCCTTCGCTTCGAGCGCCTCGACCACTTTGCCGATGTTCACATCGACGGCCCAGGTGCAGCGCATGTAGTCCTTCAGGTAGGCCTGGTATTTCCATTTCACCAGCTCCTTGCCCGTGGGCGGGTTTGCGTTGAATGCGGCGGAACGCTTCGCAAAGCGCGGATCTTCGAAGAAGTGCTTCGACCAACTGGATTTTTTCGGGTCGCCATACCATGCCTTGTCGTTCACCTTCAGGTCGTGGCCGACAATCAGATGGCGGTCGACTTCCATCGCCTGTTCATGGGCGGCCGCGCCGCGCGTGGCATAGTCGTCGAACAGGTTGTCCGGCTCCGGGATCTCAACATCCTCGTATTTGCTCATGTACTCGGGGGCCGGGATCCAGTTGCGGTGCGGCGCCTTGTAGTGGAGCATCAGCATGAACGGCTTGCCCTCGTCGCGCTCGTTGTCGAGCCAGTTGAGCGCGCGCTCCGTAATGACTTCGGTCGAGTGGCGGCCGGGATAGGTCGTCTTTCCGTTCTCGGTAATGAAGACGGGATCATCGTAGCTGCCCTGTCCCGGCAGCACTTCCCAATAGTCGAATCCCTGCATGTTCCCGTGCAGGTGGATTTTTCCGATCATTGCGGTCGCATATCCGTTCTTCTGCAGGATCTTCTGGAACTGCTGCTGGTCGTGGTTGAATGGGTCGACATTGTCGAACTTGCCGTTCATGTGGCTGTGCTTTCCGGTCAGCAGCGTGGCCCGGCTCGGCGCGCAGATCGAGTTGCCGACATAGGCGCGGTCGAATCGCATACCGTCGCGGGCCAGGGCATCGATGTTCGGCGACGGATTCAGTTTTTGCAGCCGCCCGCCATAGGCCCCGATGGTCTGGTAGGAATGGTCGTCCGTAAAAATCCAGACAATGTTCGGCCGTTCCGCAGCGGCGATTCCGGCCAGCAACAAGGTTGCGGTAATGATTCTCTTCATCGTGATTCTCCATTTTCTTCCATGTGCTTATGCAACTATCTAATAGCAAACTAAGCTGATTTGTTTTTTACCACAGAGTGCGCAGAGGCACAGAGAGGTAGGATGCTCTGTGTCTCTGCGCACTCTGTGGTGAGACTATTCAAGTTAATTACCTAATGTTGGAGGGGGGTGAGGTTTTGATCCAGCCGGTATTCCGAACCGGCCGTTGTGTCGGACTGCCAAACCTGGTCGCCGTAGACCACTTTGCAAGGCAGGCCGGACTTGGAGCGGATGGTGGTGGAGACGAGCTTGCCGTCTTTCCACTCCATATCGACTTCAAAGTTGCCGCGGGCGCGGAGGCCCTTGAGCGAACCCGTCGACCATGCGGCGGGCAGGGCGGGCAGCAGTTGGATTTCCTGTGCGTGGCTCTGCACCAGCATTTCGCAGAAGCCGGCGGTGCCGCCGAGGTTGCCGTCGATCTGGAAGGGCGGGTGTGAGCAAAACAGGTTTTGGTAGACCCCTCCGCCGCTGTTTCCATAGATGGTGCGGGTTTCGCCCACGAGGTTGAGCAGCCCGCGCATCACTGTGTGTGCGCGGTCGCCGTCGCCCAGGCGCGCCCAGAAGTTAATCTTCCATGCGCGGCTCCAGCCCGTGCTGGCATCGCCGCGGGCGTTGAGCGAAACGCGGCAGGCTTCGGCCAGCTCCGGCGTAAGGGCCATGCTGATCTGTCGGCCTGGATAAAGCGCGAACAGATGCGAGACGTGGCGGTGCTTGTCCTCCGGGTCGTCCTTATCGATTTCCCACTCCTTCAGCTGGCCCCAACGGCCGATCGCGGGTTTGAGCAGGTCGTCGCGCATGCCGGCGATCCTGTCGCGGAACGCGGGGTCGTCGCCCAGTGCGTCGGCGGCTTCGACGGTGTTGTTGAACAGGTCGTAGATAATTTCCTGGTCGTAGGTCACCCCTTCTTCCGGATCATGTTTATACTGTTCCGGCGACCAGCCGTCCGGCGTAACCAGCGTGCCGTCGGGGCGGCGCTTGAGGTGGTCTTCCCAGAAGTGGCAGATTTCCTTCATGATCGGGTAGGCGGTGTTGCGCAGGTATTCCTGGTTGCGGCCGAAGGCATAGTGTTCCCACAGGTGCTGCGCATACCAGGCGCTGCCGGGGCCGTTCCACTTCCAGTAGCCCACGCCGCAGGCGTTGTTCATGGTGCGGATCGTCCAGCCGCGTACGTCGCCATACTGCAGCCGCGTGATCTGCGCGCTGACTTCGCGGATGCTGTCGATATAGTCGATGAACGGAACGTGGCATTCGGGCATGTTCGCGGTTTCGGCCGGCCAGTAGTTCATCTCGAGGTTGATGTTGGAATGGTAGTCTCCCGCCCAGACCGGCGTGTTACTGTGGTTCCAAACGCCCTGCAGGTTGGCGGGCAGTGCGCCGGCCCGCGAACAGCTGATCAGCAGGTAGCGCCCGAACTGGCAGAACAGCGCTTCGAGCTCCGGGTCGGAGGTGGTGTTGTCCCGGTAGGCGGCCAGACGCTCCGCCGTGGTTTTGGCGCGCAGCTCCGGGGCAGTGGTGCCGAGGTTGACCGCAAAGCGGCCAAAGATCGACTGATAGTCATTCAGGTGCTCGGCGAGCAGGGCATCGGTGCTTTTTGCTGCGGCCGCATCGACCGTTTTCGTTACGCGGGCGTGGGGATGCTCGCCGAGCCACTTCTTTGAATGCTCCTGCTCAAAGTTGGTGCCTGCGCTGAGGATCAGCGTCACACCGTCGCACTTTTTCAGCTCCAGGCCCAGCGGCGCCATCGGGGTGACGCCCGGGTTTTCCGGTTTGCCGCGTTTGAGTTCGCCGCCTTGGTTGAGCACCTGCATTTGCGATTCATATTCAAAGCCGTTGCCCATTTCCCCTTTGGCGGTGAAGCGGTTTCCGTTCAGCGAAACCTTCGCGTTGTGCATATCGGTCAGCCAGACGCGGCCGTTGAGGGCTCCGGGTTTGTCGGCTGTCAGTTGGACAACGATCGCCTTGGCCGGATGGCTGGCAAAGGCGGTCTGGGTGAAGTGTACGCCATCGTAGTCGTACTCGACGGTATGCACAGCGCGTTCGAGGTCGAGCTGGCGGCGGTAGTGGGTCACCTTGGATTGATCATGGCCGAGGTGGATAAAGATGTCGCCGAACGCCTGGTGCGCACCCATGCGGCCATCGCCCTCTTTTCCGATGTCTTTCTCCTTGGTTTCGCGGACACCGCTCCAGAGGCTGATCTCGTTGAACTGGATGCGTTCGATCTCCGTCCCGCCGAAGAGCATTGCCCCCAACGGCCCGTTGCCGATCGGCAACGCCTCCTTCATCCACGAAGTGGCGGGCTGGTCATACCAAAGGGTGAGGGGAGTCATCGCCCCCGCAGTCAGGGTGGTTACAGCGAGCACCGCTCCTACCTGCTTTATTGATTTTACTTTGTTCATGATCAGTCACCTTTCTTGTTATGACCGCTAAGACGCGAAGAAACGAAGATTGCGATTCCACGTTCTTTGCATCTTCGCGTCTTTGCGGTCATTCAGTTACTTTATTTCTTTTAACATGGTTTTGCCCATTTCGGTGCCGAGCCGGATTTGTGACGGGCCGTTGAAGTGGGTGTTGTCTTTCAGCGTTTCAAGATGGTCGGTATTGATGATGAACACATGATCGTCCGCGGCGGCAACCTTTTCCTGCGCCTGCTGCACGATTCCGGCGTGGTCGAAACACCACGGGGTTTCCTTCAGCAGGCTCGACGAGATGCGGCCCATCACGATCGGCAAGTCCGGCAGGGCCGTTTGTTTGCGGACATCCGCGAAAAACGTCTTCAGGTTTTCTTCGTAGGCTTTGGCTTTGTCGAGTTCTTCGGCATCCGATTCGCCCTGCATCCAGAGCATGCCGCAAACTTCGTAGTCGTGCAGCGTTTCCAGTGCGTTTCCGATGTTGCCAAAGAACCGTTGGTTCATCGCCTGCCCCGGCAACCAGTGCTTCCAAAGCCTGGTTCCGCCCGCCGAGGTTTTCACGATCGCAATCGTTGATTCGGGAAACGCTTCGGCCATCACATGGGCAAAGGCAATTTCGGGGCCAAACTGGAAGCTGCGCTTTTCGGCGAAAGAGTCGGTGCCCAGGGGTACCCATTTTTTAAGCGGGTTGTCCCACGCCGCCGTGTTTGCCGGATGAACCCTGTATTCCCCGGGAAGATCTTCCGCCTTCCCGCACCCATCCATGTTCGACTGGCCTGCAAGCAGGAATACCTTCGTCGCGCGCTCTTGGGCCGCTTGGGTTGCACACGCGGTAACCACGCATACCGCGGTTGTCAAAGGGATCAATCGGTTGAATCGTATTCTAGTCACACGTTGCTTCCGAGGTTGCTCCAAGCACCAGCTCGCGGGGCAGGATGGGCGTGGCACCGTCGCAGGTGCAGACAAAGGCCGCAACCCGGTTGGCATGATCGTTGATTTCCGCGAGCGGTTTTCCGTTCAACAAACCCATGCAGAGCGTTGCCGCAAACGAGTCGCCCGCACCGACGGTGTTGATGGCTTCGACGGGGCGGCCGGGATGGTCATCTGTTTCGTCGGCGGAGACGAGCAGGCTGCCTCCGGGGCCGCGCGTGTAGGCGACCAGCGTCAGGCCAAATTTTGTTCGCAGCGTTTGGAGCTGTTCCGTAATCGCACCTCTGATTCCAAACAGCTCCGCCAGCACCGGAAGTTCCTCATCGCTGAGCTTGAGGATATTGCATTGTTCGAGCGAGGATTCGATGATCTCTCTCGAAAAGAACGTCTGCCGCAGGTTGACGTCGAAGATTTTAAACGCATTGGGCTTCATCCGTTCCAGGAACGCATGGATGGCGCTGCGGGAGGCAAAACTGCGCTGGGCGAGCGATCCGAAGCCGACGGCGTCGATCTGCTGCGCCAGCGCGCCGACTTGCCCGGAGACGGAAATATGATCCCAGGCAACGCCCTCGCAAATTTCATACGTGGGCTGAGCGTTTTTCAGCATCACCTGTACGGTTCCGGTCGGGTGCCCGACCTCGGCGATATAGCGGTCGACGATCCCGTTGCCCTGGAGCACGGCGCGGATTTCCGTGCCGAGTGGATCGGCGCCGACCGCGCTGACCGGGTAGCCCGTCGCGCCGAGCTGGTCGCAATGGTAGCAAAAGTTGACGGGCGCGCCGCCGAGACGTTTCCCTTCAGGGAAAACATCCCAAAGCAGTTCGCCGATCCCGGCAACAATGAATGGTTGGGTCATGGAAGCGTCCTTCAGTGAAGCATGGAATAGAGCACGATCATGATGGCGAACAGGATCGCCGCCATGACGCGCGGATCGGTGATGGTGCCTTCAAGTTTTCCGCGCAGGGCGTCGAGCGGCCGCGTCCAGCAGAGGCCTTCCACCTTTTCCGCCGCGGGGGCCGGGGTCGCGAGGCTGACCACGAAATAGACGAGGCTCGAGAGAATGAACAGATACCAACCCACCTGCATGAACGGTATGCCCAGCTCCTTGGCGATCAGTTGCTTTTCGCCGATCAGCGGAATGTCGATGGCGAGGTAGACCAGGCCGATGACGACGTTGAATACCATGGCCGCCAATGCGCCCTGGTTGTTGCCGCGTTTCCAGAAGATGCCCCACAGGAAGATCGCGGTGATGCCCGGCGCAAACGCCATCGGAATCTTGTTGATGGCTTCGAAAATACTGCCGAACTTGCCGCCCTGCGTCGACCAGAGCATCGCCAGCACCACCACGACGCCCGCGGTGATGCGGCCAATCGTGACCAGCTGACGGTCGGGGGTGCCGGGGCGAACGCGCTTGAAAATATCCTCGGCCGCCATGGTGGCGGTGGAGTTGAGCGCCGCTTCGATGGTGCTCATCAGCGCGGCGAGCAGCCCGGCGGCCATCAGGCCGCGGATGCCGACGGGCAGCAGCTCGGTCATCATGACCATCAGCGTGGAGTCGGGGTCGTCGCCGATCTTTTCCTTGAACAGCACATAGCCGATCGCGCCCGGCAACACCATCAGGAAGACCGGCAGGATTTTAAGGTATCCCGCGAAGATCGCACCGTCGCGCCCGTCCTTCTCGGTTTTGGCCGAAAGGATTTTCTGCACAATGGTCTGGTCGGTGCACCAATACCAGATGCCCAGCACCGGATAGCCGAAGAGGATCGAATACCAGGAAAACTCGTTGAGGTCGAACCGGCCCGGCGCACCCTCCGCGAGGATCGGTTGGATCATGCTGAGCTGGTCGGGCTTGCAGGCGGCCTTGAAAGCCGCCCAGCTGTCGATGCCTACCTCGGGCAGCGCCTGGATGCCGAACCCGGTCAGCAACGCCGCGCCGCCCAGCAGCAGGACGGCCTGGATGGCGTCGGTGATCATGACGGCCTTGAGGCCGCCGAGGATGGTGTAGATGGCGGTGATGACGGAGATGCCGATGATCGAAACGATATAGTTGATCCCGAAGAAGGCTTCCAGCACCTTGGCCCCCGCATAGAGGCTGATGCCGATGTGCACCAGCAACGCCGACATAATGAAGATGCCGGCCAGGAAGCTCCGCGCAACCGATCCATAGCGCTTCTCGACATATTCCGGCAACGTGCTGATTTTGGAGCGGAAATAAAACGGCGCGAAAACCATGCCGAGCAGGATCAGGCAGAAGGCCGCCATCCATTCAAAGTTGCCCACCACCAGGCCGTGCTGGTAGCCGGACGATGCCAGCCCCACCAGATGGATGGTCGAAATGTTCGCGCAGAACAGGCCGGTTCCAATGATCGGCCACTTCAGCGAACGTCCGCCGAGGAAGAAATCTTCCGACGACGTGTCCTTCTTGAACCCCGCCAGAATCCCCACGGCCATGATGCCGACGAGGTAGACGATGATGATGATCGTGTCGATTGTTGAAATGCCCGAACCCATATCTTCCCCCTAATCCAAGTCGATGACCACTTTCAGTGTTGTGTCGCCTTCCTTCTCGATGTAGTGGTAGGCCTCGTTATACTGCTCGAACGAGAAGTGCCCGGTCACGAGCGGTTCCGTGACCATGGAGCCGTCGGCCATCCATTCAACCGCCTGCTCGTAATCATTCTGCCGATACATCAGCGTTCCGATCAGGCTCAGCTCGCGATCGCCGACGATCGACATGTCGACGCGCGGCTTTTCGCCATAGACGCCCACCACCACAATATTGCCGCCCTTCTGGATGTGTTGCACCGCAGTATCCAACGAGGCCTCGACGCCCGCGCACTCGAATGCCACATCGAAGCCGTCGTCGCCGAAGGCTTCCTGGGTCACGTCGGCAAAGTTTTCCTTCGTTACGTTGCAGGTGAAGTCGATCTTCGCTTCCTTCGCTTTGGCCAAACGGAAGTCGCTGATGTCGGTGATCATCACTTTTTTTGCACCGCGGCAACGGGCGGCCTGCGCCACCAGGTTGCCGATGGTGCCGGCACCGAACACGACCACATTCTTTCCTGCGAGCGCCGGGGCGCGGCTGGTCGAATGGGCCGCCACGGAAACGGGCTCGATCAATGCCCCCTGCTCGAAGGTGAGCGAATCGGGGAAGGCGACGATGCGTTCTTCCGGCACAACGAACAGATCCTGCGCACAGCCCGGCGCCTGGAAGCCCCGTACCTTCAGTGCGTCGCAAATATGGTAGTCGCCGCGCTTGCACGGGTTGCAGACCCCGCACACCTGCTGCGGTGCGGCGGTGGCCTTCATGCCCGGCTTCACTTTCGTGACGCCCTCGCCGACGGCTTCGACCACGGCGGAAAACTCATGCCCCTGAACGACGGGGTAGGGGGTGAAGGGATGCAGGCCGTGCCATACATGGATGTCGGATCCGCACACGCCGATCTTTTTGACGCGCAGCAAAATCTCGCCGGGCCCTGCAACGGGCGCTTCGACTTCGTTGAATTCAATGCGACCGGGTTCGGTCATGATGGCTTGTCTCATCGTCTCACCTCTACTTCTTTTCTCTCTACTCTTCTGCCGGGGTGTATATAAACTGCAAATCCTGATCCATACCCTGCGGATCCGTTGAACGCTCGAACAGAAGCAGATCCTCCGTTCCAATAACGCAATGCTCAACCTGGGGTTTAAAACGAAACGAGTCCCCGGGCTGAAGGACATGAACTGCGAGCATTGGTTCGCCGCCATTCCTCCATAGCAAGATTCCGGCGCCCTCCTTCACCTCTACAAGCTCATCTTTTTCCGCATGTTTCTCCAGAGCAAGAAATCCGCCCTGCCGGACAACAAGATACTTTTCCACATCGGGGTGCTGATAACGGGTAACCACCACTCCTCCCCACGAGGTCTGGATCACTTGTTTTTCTATTGCCCCCTGAGCGATCCGTCCGCTCAGTCGCTCAAATTCGCTGGAGGTGGCGCCGCGCCCCTCGGGATAATGCTTTCGCCAGATGTTGCAGATTCCCCGGCATACCTCGTTAAAAGAAGCCTGCGAATCAATGGCAGGAAGTCGGCGCATATCATCAATGAACCCATGGGCACCCAAGGTGCCGACAAGCGGGGTTGAATTAAGATCAAAATAATCCATATAGTATCTTTCAGAACAACTTGAACGATGGTTCCGGAGTGGCCATCTCGTTCCGGTTCATCCTTTGAACGTGGTTTCCTGTTGAACCTTGTTGTGCGCTTCCCACGAAGCCTTGAACTTGGCGTAGCCTTCGCGGGTTTCGAACACCTGGCTGTCGTCCCAAAGGATGCGCCAGTCGCCGTCGGCTTCCGGCCAGAGGAAAACCTGGCCCCAGATCAGGCGGTTGTTGGCGTCGATTCCGCAGAGGCGTTGGAGCTGTTCCGGCGAGAGCAGGTCTTCGGTGGCAACGCTGAGGTTGTCGCGAATCCAGTCGGAGCGCGTCGCCATGGCCACGAATCCGCCGGACTTGTTTTCGCGCTGCGCGGCCCAGGCCAGCGCCACCTTGGCAGGGGAAGCGCCCAGCTCGGCGGCAATCGCCTGAACGGTCGGATCCAGCATATCCGCGCGGTGCTCCTTGAAGGTGTCGCGCCCCGGACGGTTGGGGGAGCCGAGCGACATGTAGCCGTTGCAGACGACGCCTTCGGATTCAAAATAGCGGCGCAGCTCGGTCTGCTGCATCAGCGGGTGCATTTCCATCTGGTTGCAGACGGGGCGCTCTTCTTCGACCACATCGCGCAGCAGGAGCTTCATGGTGGCTTCGGTATGGTTCGAGGTGCCGATGTCGACGACCTTGCCCGCTTTCTTCAGCTTAACAATCTCGCCCCAGGTTTCCATGAACGCTTCGTGGATGTAGGGGACGGCATCGGGGTTGCGGTGCTCGCCCGCGCAACCCGGCGTGTGGACGTTCGGCCATGGCCAGTGGTTCAAATACAGGTCGATCTGGTCGACGCCGAGCGCCTTGAGCGTGGCTTCGCAAGCCGGAGCCACGTCCCTCGGATTCATGTGGCCGTTCCATAGCTTGCCCGTGATGAATAGATCGTCGGCGGCGGCAATGTGGCCGGCCTTGATCGATCGGCGGATCGCCTCGCCGACCACCTCTTCGTTTTCGTAGGCGCGCGCCGTGTCGATGTGGCGCCAGCCCAGACGGATCGCTTCCGCGGTGGCCTCTTCCATATAGTTCTGCGCCCAATCCGAGTGGAAGGTTCCGTAGGCCGCCACCGGCATCATGCGGTCGCTCGCCAGTTTTACCTGATGCACCGCCGCCGGATCGATCGGCTGGATGCTTTGATCAAAACAAACCTGTTCGATTTTCTGAGGCATATTGGATGTCCTTAATGATTAAAGTTTTATTTCGAAGGTGACGGACTGGTTGGCGGGGAGGGTGACTTTGCGGGAATTCCTTCCTTCGCCTTTTTTGACAGAAGCCTTGCCGGAAACAACGTTGACGTCGTTGATCTCGGACGGGAGCGCGAGCTCGATCGGCTGCTTCTTGCCGGAGACCATTTCGACCGTGACCTTTTCCGGCGACCACTGCAGGCGCTTGAGTTCGATCTGGCCGCGGCAGAGGATGCCTTCGATCGCACCTTCCGGCCATTCCTTCGGCAGGGCGGGCAGCAGTTTGATTTTGCCCGGTTCGGAGGCCATCAGCATTTTGATGATGACGGCGGGTTGTCCGCCGCTGATGTCCATGTTCAGCAGTGCCTTCGCGTTGTGCATGCTGGCCATGTTGCCCAGCCAGAAGCGGTTCACCAGGTGGGTGAGGCACTCGTAGGCGAGTTCGCTGTTTTCCAGGCTGGTGGCCACCTGCCCGAGCTGCACGAGTCCGAACGACATGAATCCGCGCTTGTTGTCGCGCCAATGTTTGTCGAGCTTGTATTCGATGCTCTTCCGAAACGCATCCTGCAGATCCGGACGGTCGGCGATCTCCTGCGGCATGCCGTCGTAGAGCGCGTAGAGCTGCGACGAGTGGCGGTGCTTGTCGTTGTTTTCGAGTTTCGGAGTGAGCCATTCCTTGAGCTGGCCGTCTTCCGCCACCAGGTAGTCGGGCATCTTCTTCAGCATGTCCTGCCAGAGCGGAATCTTATCCGCGTTGACGTTCAGCTCTTCGCTGACCGCGATCAGGTTGCCCAGCAGCTCCTTGGCGGCGGCGACATCCATCGTGGCGTTGAAGGAGCCCTGCGAGTCGGAATTGGCCGGGGTGTTTTCCGGCGATTGGGTCGGGTTGAAGACCAGTATGCCGGCATCGTTCTCGTAGAGGTAGTCTTCGAAGAAGAGCGCCGATTTTTCCATGAAGGGCAGGGCATGTTCGACGAGGAATTCCCGGTCTCCGGTGTAGAGGTAGTAGTCGTAGAAAAAGTGCGAGGCCCAGGCGGCGCCCGCCACCCAGAAGCCGCCTGCGAATGTCCCGGCGATCGCATTGTTGTATCCGGTGGTGGTCGAGCGCGAAGGCAGGATGATGCCGCGCGCGCCGAAGATGTGCTTGGCGTTGATTTCGAGATAGGGGATCAGCGACTCGATGTAGGAGGTGTAGGAGAGCATCAGCTCCGGCATGTTGCCCATCAGCATGCTGGCGATGGCGGAAGGCACGTTGCCGTTATGCGTGTAGTCGCTCGCCCAGTCGGGCACATAGGTTCCGGCCCAGAGGCCCTGCAGGTTCGGCGGCAGTTCTCCGGTGCTGGAGAGAACGTTGTAGCGCGCGGCGTCGAACTCCTTTTCGATCAGCGTGCGGTTGAGCTTTTCGAAGCTGGTCTTTTCCAGCAGCTCTTCCGTCGTAAGGTGATGCTCGTCGCCGCCGAGATCGAGCTTCATGCGCGAGAAGATGTTGTTGTGGAGCGGGGCGTGCCGGGCGAGCAGGGCGTCGTAGTCCGCCGGGAGGGCGGCGAGCTGTTCCATGAAATCGCCGATCACGGATTGGGCCGGATCGTAGACCATCTCGACATCGATCAGCACCAGCACCTGATCCGCACCGTTGACGACCAGCTCGTTGCCTTCGGTGGACACGCTTCCGCCGGTGGCAATGACCTGGGCAATGCCTTCCATGGCGTGGATGCTGCCGGGGTAGGCGCGTGCAAAGTTCTGGCGAACCGTCAGTGCCGGGCCGGTGGCGGCAAAGGTGGTGTTTGTGACGTAGTATTCATACATTCTGTCGGAGCGCGGTTTCTGGGGCGTGCGACCGCCGCCGATCAATTCGGGGTGCGGATCGCGAACCTGCATTTTCAGGCGGCAGCCGACGGAACCCTTTTCGGTGCCGACGATCTGCATGACGGCCACGCCGTCGGCGCGCGAGACAAACGAGCGGCGCTCATAGGTGCCTTGATCGTCCGACCACTGGATGGTGGCTTGCCCCGTCTGGAAATCGACGCTGCGCATCGTGTTCTTCGCTTCGCCCTTGGCGTCCATGTTTATTTTCAGGTCGAACGCCGGGACAAAGTGGTCGTGGTAGAGGAAGCCCTCCTGGCCGGAAAGATCGAGCGCCAGCTCGGTCGCCTGCTTGTAGAGGCCGCGGTCGATCAGGTTGCGGATCTCGAAGAGGCGGTTCCCGTTGTCGGGCGGCATGTGGGGTTTGTCCAGCGGAATGAACAACCGCTCGTGCGTCAGGATGGCGGTTTCTGCGAGCGGGTTGCCGAAGACGTTGAGGCCGAGGGTGCCGTTGCCGGAGAGCAGGCCCTGTTCCCACGTCTCGCCCGGCGTGGAGCTGATGAAGCCGCGCTCGGGCACAGGCAACGGCTGGGTGATGGCGGATGCCGCGGCGGCGAACGCAAGCATGGCGGATGCGACTGCAATTTTTTTGAGATTCATGATTGTTCCTGTTCTGTGCATCACTTCAGCGAGCCCCAGGTTTTTTCCATGAGGGTGTAGAGGGCGGGATCGTGGATTTTAAGTTCCGCCGCGACAAAGGGGTAGAAATCGTTGCGGTAGAGATAGGCCTCGGTGCCTTCCGCGAAATATTCCTTGTGGTTGGTCGCGCCGTAGTGGCGCACCGTCCGCCCATTGAACAGCAACGCCTTGTCGTAAAGGTTCGCCGCCATGGCGGCGTCGTAGGTTTCGATGACGTCCGGATTGTCGAAGCCGCCGTCAAGAACGTTGTTGTGGTAGGCGTGTGCCAGCTCGTGGAGGATGACGGCGGGCTGCTTGATCATATAGCTCCGCGAAAGCAGCGCTTCCGCCCGGGGAATGTGCACCTTGTTGGCAAGGCGCGGATCGTAGCCCTTCGATTCCAGCCACGCGACGCTGGGGTGGTATTGCATGGCGCCCAGCTCGTGGCTGGACTCGATCCAGATTTCGAGCTGCCGCATTTTTGCCCGTTGTTCCGGCGGCAGCAGGATCGAAATGCGCTGGAGATGGTTGGCCAGCATTTCCAACGCTTCCGTTCCTTCGTTGGTGTCCAGCAGTTTCGGTTCGACATAGACCTTCCAGCCCTCGATGTTCCGGATAACGGGGTCGAAGCGGTCGGCGGTCGGCGGCGACGCGGTGACGACTTCGCGTGGAAGCACGATCCGCTGCTTCACCATCGGAACCGGGTTGGCCGTAACCCAGGCGCCGGGGGCGAAATCGACGTTCTCTGGGTCGAAGGCCAGCACCACCAGCTCAAGCGGCTGTCCGATCATTTCCCGGGTGATCGGAATGTAGTAGGTGTTGTGGCTGTCGAAGCTGCGCGGCGGATATTCCCATGCGTTGACCGGGTAGGACGGCGCGCGGTTGGGGGCGCCGGCGTAGGCGTCGCCGACGCGCAGCGCGGCATACGCGCCTTCATGGCCATGCTGGCCTTCCAGTGCAACGCAGAAATAGCTGCCCTCCACAAACTCATCCAACGTGAACTTCAGGCTGAATGCTTTTTGGGGCGGGCGGTTGGCAAAGGTGTCGTAGAGGTAGGAGATGCGCCAGCCGTTGCTGGCGAGGAGCGTCTTCTTCGCGTAGCCTTCGATCTCGACCACTTCGTCCGGAACAAAGTCGGTGCGGAAATAGCGGATCTTTTCGCCGGGGGCCATCTTGAAGCTGATTTCGTTGCCGTTGACGACCATCGGGACGGCGTGCCAGCTTTTCAGGTTGGCCGATACTTCGGCCGTGAAGGTTTCTTTCGTGCGCAGGAGATCCGGCAGGATGAAGAGCAGCTGGTCGATGTCGATGGCCGCGCCGAAATCGAGGCGGATGTTCCGTTTCGTCTTCAAGCGGAAGGTGCGGCTGAAGTTGTAGGCGGTGGCCAGGTCGTTGTCGAACAGGTAGGCGGGGTCGATGCCGCGCTCGTGCACCATGCGCTGGTCAACAAACGCATCGCGCGCCGCCTGCACCTGCGGAATCGCGGTCGGGCCGGCGCGGCGCAGCGAGCGGAATTCGAGCGGGTCGTTGTCGGTCGAGTAGATCGTGGCCTCATACAGCGCCTCGGCGTCCGGCGGCATTTCGCAGGGTTGCAGATCGCCGACCTTGTAGTGCCAGGGGCCGTTGATCTTTGTTCCGGGGAACGAGACGTCGACGCGCTTGCCTTCCGGGAGCGTGACCGTTGCCTTCGTGCCGGGATAACCCAACGCATCGACGAGGATGTCTTTGCCTTCGGTGTCGCGCACAACCTCGTAGTCGGTGCCTTTCAGAACCACCTCGTTGATCGGTTCCGTGGTGGCGAGCAACAGGCAACTGCGGAATGGCATGACGGTGATAGCGGCGCTTTCGCCGGCGTTCTTTTGGGCCAGGAACTTTTCGGTGGGGTGGAACTGGTGGAGGGCCACGGAGCCTTGGGCCTTGAGGCCGATGGATTCGTCCAGCCGGATCGAATAGGTGACCGGTTTCCAGGTGAGGTTGCGCAGGGTGATGAAGCGGCGGGTGCCGTCGCCGCGCGCCACGGCGTTGGGGCCGTATTGCTCCTCGGGAAGCACGATGCCCTTCACGAGAATGTCGCGGTAGCGGCGGTGGAGGTTGTAGATCCGTGCCAGCTTGGGGAATTCGTCGTCGCGCAGGAACCACGGGTTGGCATAGATTTCCGGCGCCAGGATCAACCCGCGGTTGAACGCCTGCAGGATCAGGTCGTCGTCCCAGAAATCGACGCAGGAGGAGATGCAGACGCCGTGGTCTTCGGTCAGGCGCTTCAGGTCGGGCACCAGCCCGCGCGAGAGGGCCTGGACGCGGTTGTGGGTGCCCGTCTTTTTCCAATTGGCCATGTGGACGTCGATGTAGGTTTCCGCTCCTCCCCATAGGAAGGTGGTTGCGTGGGGCAGGGCATCGCCGAGGTTGAGGCGATGGTTCAGCAGGATCAGGTCGGGGCTGTAGGTGCGGCATTCGGTCATCAGGCGCGCCAGGGCATCCTGTTTGTTGGTGCGCAGCTGGGTGCAGACCGCATCCATCTTGAAGAGTTGGAATTCATAGTCGCGGCACAGCCCGACCAGCTGGTCGATCCGCTCCTGTTCCTCTTCCCGTGTGTCGCCGAAGCCATCCGGCCCCAGCCAGACGCCTAGGCGGCAGCCGAACGATTTCGCCTTTTCATAGATCGGGCCGAAGCCGTTGGGGAACTGCTTCTTGAACTTGGTGGATTCCGTGCTGCCGTAGTAGCGCGGGCCGTCGATCGCCCCCGCATCGAACGCATAGATGTCGAGCTTCATGCCGTATTCATCGTGCAGCCATTCGAAAAAGCCGAGGTTGATCAGCGTTTGCTTCTCGTTGCTGCCTTCGTTGGTGTTGTTGATCCACGAAAAATATTGCGACAACGACGGCGTGTTTTCATCCGCCCCGGGGAAGACGGGTTTTAACGGAGCTGCCGCGAAGGCCGACGGATGTTGCAGGGCGCCCAGAAAGACGGCGAATCCCAGAACGAGCGCGGTGCGTGCGAAGGAACCCTTCGGTACTTGGTAATTTCCAGTCTGAAACATGTCAACAATCCTTGGGAAATGGTTCGTCCAATCTAAACCATGGAAGCTAACCACGGCGCACCGTGGCCGTCTTGTAGGATTTTGGCATGCCTGTGTAGAATAGTGGGATTCCCGGTTCCCTGTTTATGGCAAAGGCGCGGCCTCCGGCCATGCCTGCGGGGCTGTTGGTTCCGGATTGTTCAAGCCGCTTGATCGGGTAGAAGCCTTGCGCTTCGGCTCCGGTCTGCTATTGTGCACAACATGTCTAGGGGATCAGGAACGAAGGAAGGGACGCTGCGGGGTTGCGAGGCTTTTTGCGCCTCGTTGCATGGCGCCCAGCTTCAGCCGCTTTTCGATTATCTGCCCGGCGTTTACTTTGTGGCGAAGGACCGGGCCGGGCGGGTGATGATGGCGAACAACGTGGCGGTTCAACTGTGCGGGTTTGAGCGGGAAGAGGACATGATCGGGAAAACCGATTATGACATCTTTTCGGCGGATCGCGCGGATGCCTACGTGAAGGACGACAACCATGTCTTCGAAACCGGGGAGAGTGTGATCGACCACGTCGAGCTGGCCCCCGATCCGCACAACTCGATCAACTGGTTCGTCACCACCAAGATCCCGCTCTATTCCGACGAGGGGGAAATTGTTGGCCTGGCCTGCATTGCCCGCAACATGACCAGCGCCCACGAGAAGCTCCGGCCCTACATGGAGATGAACGAGGTGCTCGACTATGTCCGCGAAAACTATGCCGACCCGATCAAGGTGGAGGATTTGGCGAAAATCATGCATTTGTCTTCGAGCCAATTTGAACGCAGCTTCAAGAAGGTGTTCAAGATTTCGCCCACCAAGCATATCCTGAATGTGCGGGTCCGGGCCGCCTGCCGGCTCCTCTCGACCACCAACGACACCATTGCTTCCATTGCGCTGGAGGCGGGGTTCTACGACCATAGCCACTTTATCCGGAACTTCCGGAAGGTCATGGGGCTTTCCCCCCGGGAGTACCGCGAAGGCGGGCGCGAAATCCCATGGTGATGTACACCCGCGTGCCTTAATTTTACAATACGCAGCATTTCCCCTTCTGCTAGCTTGTCTCCATGTCTTGGAAAACAAAGCGAGGTCCATTGGCCCTGTGCGCCGGAACGCGTGCAGCGCGTTGGCGGAAACCGGAAACGGCCCCGGAAGCCGAGGGCCGCCCATGATCCGCGTTGGGATCATGGGGATGGGATACATGGGCGGAGTCCATCTGCGCAACTGGCAGGCGCGGGAGGATGCCAAGGTGGTCGCCGTCTGCGACATCAATCCCGCATTCGGAGCCACCCAGGGCAACATCGAGACGGGGGGCGATGGCCTCAACCTGGACGGTGTTGCGGTGTATCGGAGTGCCGCTGAAATGCTGGCCGCCGAAACGCTGGATGCGGTAACGGTTGCCCTGCCCACGCACCTTCACAAGGCGGCGACGATCCAGAGCCTGGCAGCCGGCCTACATGTGCTTTGCGAAAAGCCGATGGCGCTTTCGGTGCAGGATTGCGACGAAATGATCGCCGCCGCCAAGACCGCCGGGAAGGAGCTGATGATTGCCCACTGCATCCGTTTTTGGCCGGAATATGCCTGGCTGAAATCCGCCGTCGAAAGCGAGGCCTTCGGTGCCGTGAAGGCGGCGGACTTTTCGCGTCTGGCCAGTGCGCCCGCGTGGAGCGCCGATTCCTGGTTCGCGAATCCCGCAAAGAGCGGGGGCATGGCGCTCGACCTGCACATCCACGATCTCGATTTTATCCAATACCTGTTCGGTGCGCCGGCGGCAATTGAGTCGGAGCATGCGGCTCTTGCAAACGGTCAACCCGGCCACGTGGTCTCCCGGATGGACTATGGGGCGGGCAAGGTCGTGACCGCGACGGCAAGCTGGATGATGCCGCCGTCGTTCGGGTTCCGGATGGGATTCCGCGTGGTGTTCGAAAACGCGGCCGCGGTGTTGGATGGAGATGGATTGATGGTTTATCCGCCGGAAGGCGATGCCTATGCGCCGGAGCGGCACGTGGGCAACGGCTATCAAAGGGAAATTGAATATTTTGCCGCACGGGTCGCTGGCCCGGCGGGCAAGGATGTGATTACACCGGAGCAGGCGCGCGAATCGGTGCGCTTGACGTTGGAGACGATGAAATGATGAAGAACCCTATTGGAATTTGCAGCTGGTCGCTGCGCAACGACGCGGAAAGGATTGCCCGGGCAATGGCAAGGCCGGAACTATCGTGCCTGCATCTCGATATTTCGGCGGCGGAAAAACTGCGCGGCCTCGTTTCCGAAAACGGATGGACCGTGAGCTGCACCATGACCGGATTCCCGCAGGAGGATTATTCCTCGCTCGACGCCATCCGGCTCACCGGTGGAATCGTGCCCGACGAGGTCTGGCCCGAAAACCGCCGCATCGCGCTCGACGCCATCCAGGCCACGGCTGAACTGGGAGTGGGGCAGCTCTCGTTCCATGCGGGCTTCATCGACCATTCCGATGCCGCCGGTTTCCGTACCTTCTGCGACCGTATCGTGGAGCTGGCCGACGCCGCGCAGGATTGCGGGATACTGATTCTGCTGGAGACCGGCCAGGAGACGGCGGAGGATCTCCGCCATTTCCTCGACGTGGTCGAACACCCCGCGCTCGGCGTTAATTTTGATCCCGGCAACATGATTCTCTATGGCAAAGGCGATCCGATTGAGGCGATCCGCATCCTGGGGCCGTGGATCCGGCACGTGCACGTCAAGGATGCGATGGCGTCGCCGGTTCCCGGCAAATGGGGTTCCGAAGTCCCATGGGGCGATGGCGAAGTCGACCATGGCGCGTTTTTCCATGCGCTGGAGGAGATTGGCTATACGGGGGCGTTCGCGATCGAACGGGAGGGCGGGGACCGACGCGAAGAAGACATTCTGTTGGCGGTCGAACGGTTCGAGGTGTACGCATGAGTGAACAACGGATGACCTTTTCAGTCCAGGCCCGCCTGGGAATCATGATGTTCCTCCAGTTTTTCATCTGGGGCGCATGGTATGTTACGCTGGGCACCTATCTTTCCGAAACCCTGAAGTTCGATCCGGCGCAGATCGGCCGCTCCTACAGCGCCATTCCCTGGGGCGCGGTGATTGCGCCGTTCATCGTCGGGATGGTGGCCGACCGGTTCTTCGCCGCGCAGAAGGTGATGGCGTTCATGCATCTGGTGGGCGGGGGGCTGCTTTGGTATGCCAGCGGCGTGGTTCAGCCCGCCGTGCTGTTTTGGGTGCTGCTGGCCTATGCCATCTGCTACAGCCCAACGTTGAGCCTGGCCAACGCGGTTTCGTTCAACAAAATGGAGAATCCGGAAAAACAGTTCCCGGTGATCCGCGTGTTCGGAACGGTGGGTTGGATCGTGGCCGGACTGGTGATCGGCTTCATGAAGATCGAGGCGCAAGACATTCCCCTCAAGATCGCGGCGGGGTCCTCGGTGTTGCTCGGGATCTTTGCGCTCTTCCTGCCGGACACGCCGCCCAAATCGCTGGGCCACAAGGTCACGGTCCGCGATGTTCTCGGGCTGGAAACCCTGAAGCTGATGAAGAACCGCTCCTTTGCGGTGTTTGTGGCCGGCTCGCTGCTGATCTGCATTCCATTGGCGTTCTATTATAATTTCGCGAACATGTTCATGAACGATGTCGGCGTGGCCAACGCGGCGGGCAAGATGACGATGGGGCAGATGTCGGAATTCATTTTCATGATCATCATGCCGTTTTTCTTCGTGCGGCTCGGGGTGAAGAAAATGCTCCTGATCGGCATGCTCTGCTGGGTGCTCCGCTATGTGTTGTTTGCGTTCGGTAATCCGGAGTCGTTGGTCTGGATGTATTATATCGGCATTCTGGTGCACGGCATCTGCTACGACTTTTTCTTCGTCACCGGCCAGATCTATGTCGACAACACCGCGCCCAAGGCCATCCAGGCGCAGGCCCAGGGGTTCATCGCCTTCGTCACCTATGGCGTCGGCATGGTCATCGGCGCCAACCTCTCCGGCGAAGTCGTGAAATATTTCACCGTCGAGCAGATCATCAACTGGCGCGCCGTGTGGCTCTTCCCGGCCATCATGGCCGGGGTCATCATGTTGCTCTTCACGGCGTTGTTCAAAGACCACGGCGCCAAGCAAGAGGAGCAAGCCTAGCCGGGGGGCTTCATCCGCCTTGAATGCCGGGGTTTTTTTTGAGGCGGGATAACAGTTGGCTGAACAGACTGCCGTGTTGTACGTTTTTCATGGGATTCCTGCTTTAGGTTTTTTCGTTTGGTCTGTTTGGTCCAACCAGGGATTCCCATGTTTTTGAAGCTTTGTGGGACACGCGTGTGGAAAAATATACGTTGGCACTGATTCTAGGGTATGGCCGCTCCGGCAAGGCCGCCGAACGGATGCTCCGTTCCGAAGGGTGCGATACGCTGGTGCTGACGCGAGAGACGGCGGGCGATCCGGAAGTCCAGCGGGCGTTGAAGGAGAATGAGTTCGATGTCTGCATCGTCAGCCCCGGTTTCGGGATCCTGAATTCGTGGGTTTGCGCGGTTCGGGATGCCGGCGTTCCGCTACTTTCCGAGTTGGAGCTGGGCTGGTCGCGCCACCGGGGAAAGACCGTGGCCATCACCGGTTCGAACGGCAAAAGCACGGCGGTCAAATGGATTTACGAAAGCCTGGAGCGGGCCGGGAAAAAGGCGGCCATCGGGGGCAACTACGGTATTCCGGCCTGCGAGGCGGTGCTGGACCATCCCGGCCTCGAGTGGCTGGTGCTGGAGGTTAGCTCGTTCCAACTCGAAACCGTCCGGAGCTTCCGGGCCGATGTGGCGGTGGTGCTGAACCTGTTGCCCAACCACCTCGATCGCCATGAAACCATGGAGTTGTACCGGAGAGCCAAGGCCCGGATTTTCGGGCCATCCCCTTCGTTTGCCGAGGATGTCTGCCTTGTTCCCGTCGATCTGCAGGACGATTTCAGGGCGGACGTGCCGGGGGGGCGTCGGTGGGTTACCTTCGGCGGAACCGCGGATGCCGACTATTCCTTCGAAAACGGGAATGTTTTTCGCAAAAGTGAGAGGTTGATCGATCTGTCCGGAACCCTTTTTGATTCCCCGGTGCTGGGGAGTTGCACGGGGGCGGCGGTTGCCGCCGTTGCCGAGGCCTGCGGAATATCGCCGGAGGCGGTGTTGGAGGCGGCTCGGAGTTTTCAGCCGCTGCCGCATCGGCTCCAGCGGCTGGGGGAGATGGACGGTGTGGCCTATGTGGACGATTCGAAGGCCACGAACCTGGCGGCATTGGGGGCGGCGGTAGCGGCCTGCGGGGATGGCATCCATTTGATTGCGGGGGGCTTGCCGAAGGAGTCCGACTACACTTTTGTAAAAGAAATACTGGCGGAACGGGTACGGAGCATATACGTTATCGGTCAAGCATCCCGGTCAATGTTTGAGGCCTGGGGCGGGGTTTGCAATTGCGTGGAATGCGGTACGTTGGACAAGGCTTTCAGCACCGCCCAAAGCGCGGCCAGGGCAGGGGATACCATTCTTCTATCCCCAGGTTGTGCAAGTTTCGACCAGTTTCGGAGTTTCGAGGAGCGTGGAGAGCTTTTTGAAAAGCTGTTCATCGGCGCGAAACATGCTAAACAGGGTGCTTCGTGAAAATTATGGAATCGTCCGCAACCAGGGCGCGTTGGAAATAGGAGTTTGAATATGAAAATCGGATCAGCAGTAGTCGGATTGCACATCGCCGTTTTGTGCGTTTTTGCCCTCACCCAGGGTTGTGTTACCTCCGAGTCGCAGGGTAGCGGCCGAGGCGCAGGCGCCAGGCACAAAGGCCCGTTCAAGCATGAACACAAAGATGTGGATTCGGCGGGGGATGTTATGGCAACAACGGATCCGTACTACACCGACGACACGATGCCGGGCGATGCCATGTATGGTGGCGACCAGATCCAAAGCTCCGACTATTCCGTCGAACCGCAGCCTCCGGTTTCAACCAGCGGCTCCACCGAAATCTACATTGTCCAGAAGGGCGACATGCTTTCCCAATTGGCGATCGATTTCGATACCACGACGGCAACACTGGTGGAAATGAACGGCCTCTCCAATCCCGATGTGCTTTATGTTGGGCAGGAATTGGCGGTTCCGGCCGGTCGCGGCGCTTCCAAGGCAACCACTTCCAAATCCACCGGTTCCATCAAGAAGGGCGGAACCTACACCATCCAGAAGGGCGACACCCTTTCCGGAATCGCGCTCGCCGCCGGTGTGGGCATCAACGACCTCCGTTCGCTCAACAACATCAAGGGCGACAAGATCATGGCCGGCGACACGCTCGATATCCCGAGCTACGGTAAGGTGCCTTCCTCTAGCCGTACGTCCTCCTCCACGAAGAAGGCTGAACCGGCGCCGACCCCGGTGGAGCCTGCCCAGCCAGTGGTGGATGAAGCTCCGATGATGGCACCGCCGGTAACCACCTCGACGCCCGATGAGCCGATGTCGCTCGACGTGATCGAGGACAAGGTGCTTTATCCCGGCGAAACCCTCGACGATGTGGCCCGCCAGTATGGCGTGAGCAAAGGGGAGATCATGCGCCTGAACAACATCTCGAACGAATCTCAGGTACAGGAAGGCCAGCGCCTGCGTATTCCGATTGCGGAGTAGACTCATTTGACTTGCTTTACCACGGAGGCACGGAGACTCAGAGTTGATTCTGTAATCTCCGTGCCTCTGTGTCTCTGGGGGGAAAGAAGGGTGGAGAGCAATGCGTAGGACCATTTCGCTTTTCATAGCCATCGTATTGATTCTCGTCACCCTCGGCGTGCTGGTGCTGGCCAGTGCCAGCTCGGCAAAGTATGACGACGCCAGCTATTTTGTGAAACGCCAGCTCATCTGGCTGGCGTTTGCTTTTATTGCCGCGGCGGTTGCCGCTCGGTTCGACTACCGGGCATACCAGAAACTCGCCATTCCGATCGCGGCGTTTTCGGTTCTCCTGCTGATCCTCGTCCGCATTCCGGGCATCGGCAGCTACATCAACGGAAGCTGGCGCTGGATCCGCATCGGCCCCATCACGATCCAACCCTCCGAAATCTCGAAGGTGGCCGTCATCCTGCTCTTTTCCTGGTGGCTGGCGCGCAACCAGCGGCGGATCGACGAGCTGAAGCGCGGGATTGTTGTGCCTTTTGTCCTGCTGGGGTGCTTTGCGCTTCCCATCATTGTCGAGCCCGACTTCGGCACCACGATGCTCGTTTCGACGGTTGCGGTTTCCATGATGTTCCTAGGGGGGGTGAGCATTGCGCCTTTGCTGATTATCGGGGCCATCGGCCTGCTCGGGGTGGGGGTCCTGATTTTCCAGAACCCGGAACGCATGAGCCGCATCCTCGCCTTCCTCGATCCGCAGAAATATGAAAAAGACAAGGCCTGGCAGCTCATCAATTCGCTGCGCGCCTTTGCCGGCGGCGATGTTGGAGGGGTGGGTTTTGGCAACAGCATGCAGAAATACAACTACCTGCCCGAGGCGCACACCGACTTCATTTTCCCCATCATCGGGGAAGAGCTTGGGCTGGTCGCTTCGCTACTCGTTATCGTCATGTATGTAGTCCTGTTTGTGCTCGGCCTGCGCATTGCGCTCAATGCGCGCGATGACTTCGGGCGCCTGCTCGCCTTCGGGATCACCCTCATGATCACCATCCAGGCCCTGATCAACTTTGCCGTCGTAACCGGCTGCGTGCCCACCAAGGGGCTGGCCTTGCCCTTCATCAGCTATGGAGGATCCAGCCTCGTCATCTCCGGTGTAATGATCGGCATCCTCGTCAACGTCGCCCATTCCAGCATGAAGTCGCCCTCGAAATCATCCCGCAACCCCTTCAAAGACCGGGCAAGGAAAGTGTAGGGCGTGAAACGTGAGGCGTGAGCCATGATTCGGTTTCGCGACTCACTTTTCAATCGTCACGAATTAGGAATTTATTATGAACGATCAATATGAGCTGCTCGACAGCGGCAACGGAAAAAAACTCGAACGCTACGGCGACATTATCCTGGACCGCCCCTGCGCACAGGCGGTTTGGGCGCCGCGGAATCCCGGGTTGTGGGAAACCGCCACGGCCAGCTTCGACCGCGTCGGCGGGCTGAACTGGGAGGGCCGCAGCAAGGTGTCGAAAGCCTGGAACGTCGAGATTGCCGGGGTGGTGATGAAGCTTTCCGCCACCGACTTCGGGCATATTGGCGTCTTCCCCGAAACGCGCTCGCTCTGGCAGTGGATCCGCTCGGCGCTCAGGGAACAGGCGCAAACGAAGGGGAGGGAACTCAAGTTCCTGAATCTGTTTGCCTATTCCGGCGGCGCCACGCTCGCCGCCGCCCAGGCCGGGGCGCAGTGCTGCCACCTCGATGCCTCCAAGGGCATGGTCGAGTGGGCCCGCGAAAACGCCAAGCTCAACGGGTTGCAGGATGCCCCCATCCGCTGGATCGTCGACGACGTCATCAAGTTTCTCCGCCGGGAAGTGAAGCGCGGCAACCGCTATGACGGCATTTTGCTCGATCCTCCATCGTTCGGGCGCGGCAAGAAGGGCGAGCTCTACAAGATTGAAGACCAGCTGATGACCACGCTCGACCTCGTGCACGAGGTGCTTTCCGAAGATCCCGCCTTCGTCCTGCTCACCTCGCACACCCCCGGTTTCTCGCCCATTGTGCTGGGCAACCTCCTCCGCCAGTACCATCAATCCGGCACGTTCGAGTGCGGCGAAATGCTCCTCACCGGCAAGCCCGGCGTGAACGAACTCCCCAACGGAAACTGGGCCTGCTGGATCAACACTTTTTCGTAGTGTTCACGGATCTGCGCGCCCGTTTTTTCTACAAGGTGGATGTGGCGTTGAAGTAGATGCGTGATGATTGAGGCGTGACTAGGTTTTTTAAGCAAGCCTCATGTGTCACGCCTCACGTTTCACGAATCACGTTACAGTTCCGTGGCCCAGACGTTGCGGTAGACCACGGGGTTGCCGTGGGCCTGGAAGAAGACCGGGCCTTCGGCGAGTTGGGGTTTCTTGGCGCCGTTGCCGGTGCCGGTTAGCAGCTCGAAGTCGTCGTGGATCAGCACGCCGTTGTGGCGGACGGTGATCCGGGCGTTCTTCACCTTCTTGCCGCCGTCGAGCACGGGGGCGGTGAAGTCGATGTCGTAGGTCTGCCAGCGCAGCGGCGGGTAGGTCATGTTGACATCGGGGAGCTTCTGCTTGTAAAACGATCCGCACCACTGTTTGTTGAGGGATTCGGGTTTGATGGCGTTGTTTTCGGGGTTGTTGTAGTCGAGCCCGAAGGTGTCGATCACCTGGATCTCATAATTGTTGAAGATGTAGATGCCGCTGTTGCCCCGCTTTTGGCTGGAGGGGTTGTGGCCGGGTTTGAGCGGCAACAGGAATTCGAGGTGCATGTGGAACGACCCCAAATCCTTCGCCGTCTTGCCTCCGGCCTGCATGATGCCGTCTGCCACGTTGGTCAAATCGTCGGGGAATTTGATGATCGCGTTGGCGGGCGCGGGTTTTCCAAGGGTGGGGCTTTCGCGTTCCACTTTGGAATAGCTTGCCAGCAGTTCCTTCAAGGCCATGGCGGGCATTTTTTTTGAATCGATCTTCGAGAGGTCCCATCCGTCGCCGGGCAGTCCGCCTTGGTAGAGGGCCACCAGGAACTCGCCGTCGCTAAGCAGGTTGGCCTGGATGGCGGTTTTCCCGTCTTTGGCAACATATTCGCCAATCGTGTCGAAATGTTCGACGTCCTTGGCGGCGGTTGCCGCATCCGTCCACGAAGGTGTCTCCGGTGGTTTGGCGGCGTGGACGGATAGCGATGCGAGTAGAAGCAAAAGCGTGGTGGTTGCTTTGATCATTTCCGGTTTCCTCCGTTGGAATTCCTAAAGTTCCTTGATGCGTATGTTGCGGAATTTGTAGGTCTGGCCCTTTTCCCCATGGTGCTGGATGCCGATGTGGCCTTTGGCATCCATGCTGTCGGTGTAGTCGGTGCAGAGGACATCGTTCACCCAGATCTGGAGGTGGTCGCCTTCGGCCTTGATCCGGTATTTGTTCCAGTCGTTGCGCTTGAGCGCGCCCTTGGTCTTTTTGCGGAACGCATTGCCCGAAGGGGAATCGTTGGGCTTAAGCGGGTTGAGCCATCCGCGGCGGGCCTCGTCGTAGAGTCCGCCCGACCAGGCGCGGTCGGAGGTGTCGCACTCGGCCTGGTAGCCGTAGACCTTTTTGGGTTCGACGTGGCAGCGAAACATGACGCCGGAGTTGGACTTGCCTTCGGGCATCTTCAGTTCCACTTCCAAGATAAAGTTGGAGTAGGTTTTTTCCGTGCAGAGGAAAAACTTTTTATTGGCAAGGAGGTGGATTTCGCCATCGACGACGTTCACTTCGCCATGCGCATAGGGGTTGGTCCAGCCCTGGGTGGTTTTCCCGTCGAAGAGCGCAACCCAGCCATCGGTTCCGGCCTGAAGGGGGGGAACACCGGCCAAAGCGAACAGAAGGAGTGCTGATACGGTTGTTTTCATTACAGCTCCTTAACCTTGAGGTTGCGGAAGTGGATGCAACCCTGTTTGCCGGAATGAACCTGGAGGCTGAAGAAGCCCTGCTTGTATTCGTCGTTTTTCAAGTGGCCGGCCGGAACGCCGTTGATCCAGGTTTTGAAGGTGTCGCCCTGGGCTTTGATGGTGATGCGGTTCCAGTCCCCTTCTTTCAACGCATTGCGCGCTTCGGCGTGGGATTCGAGCCAAAGCGGGTAGAACCAGCCTCCGGCGCTTTGGCCATAGATGCCGCCCGACCAGCCACGACCGGTTGCAAAGCCTTCCATTTCGGCCTGCGGGCCATAGACGATGACAGCGTCGTTCTTCCCGGGTTTTTGCAAGCCGCGGAACATCACGCCGGAGTTTCCATCGACTTCCCATTTCATTTCGGCGGTGAAGATGAAGTCGGCATAATCGGCTTTTACGGTGGAGAGGTAGGTGCTTGGGGAGCCCTTCACGCAGGTGCCCAAGATGGTGTCGCCCTTTGCTTCAAAGGTGCACGTGCCGCCCAGGGGCGTCCACCCGGCGAGGTCTTTGCCGTTGTACAATGCGGTGAACCCGCTCTCGAGCTGCGGCTCGGGATCGGTGTTGAGCAGCATTTCGGCGGGAACCGGTACGTTGGCCTGCTTTTCATATTTCTTGATATATTGCACTTGGCTTTCGGAAACCTGGTTGCCCAGGGCGAATTGCGTTAGGCTTGCGAGTCCAATTATGCAGGGCAGCGTTCGTTTAATGGATGTTGTTTTCATCTGAACCACCTTTGTTGATTGAGGGTTGAAATCTATTTGTCATTGAAAGTTACAAAATAGGGTTGCCTTGGCAAGCTCCATTGTTTAAACATTTTGACCACCATAGGAAAACGTGGCCAAGCCACCTGAAAGGGACAATGAAATGATTATTTCCAGAAGACAGACTCTCGGAGCGGCAGGAGCGGTTGCCGGATATTCCCTAATTCCCGGCAAGGTGCTGGGCGCGAACAACCAGGTGAACCTGGCGGCGATCGGCATCGGCCAGCAGGGCGGTAACATTCTGCGGGCCATCAGCGGGGTGCCGGGCGTGAACGTGGTGGCGCTTTGCGATGTGGATATCGATAGCGATTCCCCGGTCGCGCCCGCGGACCAGAAGCCGAATTATTCCATCCCGGGCTGGATGAGTGCAAGGGCCACCCCCGCCGCTGCCGCCGCAAAATTCCCCGATGCGAAGAAATATCGCGATTTCCGGAAAATGTTTGACGAAATGGGCAGTCAGATCGATGCGGTCTGCATCGGTCTTCCCGACCATTCCCACTTCCCGGCCACCATGGCGGCGATGATGCTGGGCAAGCCGGTCTATGTTGAAAAACCCTTGGCGCGCACCTTCCAGGAGTGCGAGTTGCTGATGAAGGCCGAAAAGAAATATGGCGTAGCCACCCAAATGGGCAACCAAGGCCATTCCGGCGACAACTATCATCAGTTCAAGCTTTGGAAAGAAACCGGCATCATCAAAAACGTAACCCACGTCGATGCGCAGATGAACAGCCCGAGGCGCTGGCATATCTGGGACAATGTGACCGGCTTCCCGCCCGGTGACAAGCTCCCGGCGGGCTTGGATTGGGATACCTGGCTGGGGACAACGGCCAAGCATCATGATTTCAACCAACGCTACCACTACGGCAACTGGCGGGGCTGGCACCAGTTTGGAACGGGGTGCTTCGGCGACTGGGGCGCGCACATTCTCGACACCATTCATGAATTCCTCGAACTCGGTTTGCCTTCCTCGTTCAAAGCGTCGAAACTGGTCGGGCAAAACGATTATATTTTCCCGCTGCAGTCCACCATTAACTTTGCGTTCCCGGCCCGCAACGGCATGCCGGCCATGGATATCGACTGGTACGACGGAGCCGGCAACCATGCACCGACACCGAAGGAGATGGGCGGCAAAAAGTTCCGGGGCAACGGAAAGGTGATCTATTCCGAAGACCTCGTGTTCCAGGGCGGCACCCATGGGAGCGCGCTGCAGATTGTCCCCTACGACAAGTTCAAGCAGATGCTGGTCGATGGGAAGGTTTCCAAGAACTATGGCAAGCACTCGAGCCACCACGCCAATTTCATTAACGCGGTGCGTGGCGATGAAAAGACGCGCTCGCCGTTCTCGGTGTCCGGCCCGCTCTGCCAAATGTTCGCACTCGGTTGCATTGCCCAGCGCCTCGGCGGCGAATACACCTTCGACCGGAAGACTAAGCAGATCACCAACAGCAAGCTGGCCAACGGCTTCCTGAAGGACGAGGTTCGTAAGGGTTGGGAACAATACTACAAAATCTAACCAAGGAAATAACCATGACGCTTTCCATTTCCAGAAGAAACCTGACATTGGCCGCTGGTGCAACGGCCTCCCTTTCCCTCATCCCTGGCCGGGTGCTCGGCGCCAACGGCAAGGTGAACGTGGCCGCCATCGGCATCGGGGGCCGGGGCGGTGGGGTCATTAAATCCATCAACCAAACCGGCATCGCCAACTTCGTGGCGCTGTGCGATGTGGCGTTGGGGAGCGACCATACCGCGAAATCGGAGAAAATGTTTCCGAACGCGAAAAAGTTCACGGATTTCCGCGCCATGTTCGACCAAATGGCCAACGAGATCGATGCGGTCCTGGTCTGCACCCCGGACTTTTCCCATTTCCCGGCCTGCATGATGGCCATGTCTTTGGGCAAGCATGTCTATGTCGAGAAGCCGATGGCACGGACGTTCCAGGAAGTGGAACTGATGATGCGCGCCGAAAAGAAATACGGCGTCGTAACCCAGATGGGCAACCAAGGCCATTCCGATAACAACTACTACCAGTTCAAGGCCTGGAAAGACGCGGGCATCATCAAGGATGTCACCCACGTCGATGCCTACATGAACAAAGGCCGCCGCTGGCATCCCTGGGGCGATGTGAAGGCATTCGAATCCGGCGCGGCCGTTCCGGAAAACCTCGACTGGGAATTGTGGAAGGGGACGACCCCGGTCGCGATCGACTATAGCAACAAGTTGCATCCGGGCAATTGGCGCGGGTGGCACCAGTTCGGCACGGGGTGCTTCGGCGACTGGGGCGCGCACATTCTCGACACCATCCACCAATTCCTCGAGCTGGGATTGCCCGAAACCATTTCGGCCAAAAAACTCGTTGGGCAAAACGACTACATCTTCCCGATGGAGTCGACCATCAACTTTGCCTTCCCGGCCCGCAACGGCATGCCGGCGATGGATATCGATTGGTATGATGGCGTGAAGAACATGCCACCGGTTCCGAAGGAGTTCGCCGATCGTGAGATGAAAGGGCCGGGCAAGTTCATTTATACCCGCGATCTAACATTCCAGGGCGGCAGCCATGGTTCTACCTTGCAGGTGATTCCCTACGAAAAGATGCGCGAGCTCTTGCAGGCCGGATTGCTTCCGAAGGATTTCGGCAAAAACTCCAACCACTACATGAATTTCATGAAGGCCTGCCTGGGCGAGGAAAAGACCAATTCGCCCTTCTCGGTGGCCGGGCCGCTCACGCAGGTGCTCAACCTCGGTTGCATTGCCCAGCACTTGGGTGGCGAGCTCAAGTTCGACAGCACGAAGATGCAGATTACCAACAACAAAACGGCCAATGCTCTCCTAAAGGACCATGTCCGCAAGGGGTGGGAACAATACTACAAGCTGTAGGCCTGGAGACGGGGATGGACTAACCACGAATACTCACTAATCGGGCTCTTCGCAACTGGAGTTTTTCAGCAACGAATGCAGGGAAAGCAACGAATCCATGCGGCGGAAGACTCGTTGCAAATAAACCCATCTTCAGTAGTGGGATAAACTTGGATTTTGGGTTCGTAGACGCGACGCCCTCGTCGCATGCTTTGCAACGGGCAAGCGGTGGGGGCACCGCCTCTACAATAAGGACGATTTCAAAATGAAGATGTGCATAAGCAGTTCTTCATGATTAGTGAAAATTAGTGGGGATTAGTGGTTTCGTTTTTCGGTTGAGGTTAAGGACCCGGCGCGCCCTTTTTCACTTCAACCACCGTCACCTGGTTCTCCGCCTGGGTCCACTTGACCTCCAGATCGAACACATGCGTGCCGAACACGCGCGCGGGATCGTCGGGCTGGTAGGATGGGCGGGGGTTATAGGAAAGCATGTCGGCAATCAGTTGCCGCAGGGCAGGGCGCTTCCCGTTTTCGAGGTCGGCAAACCTCGCCTCAACCTCGGGTGAAAACCGCACGGCATTGGTTGGCTCCGGCGCGGCGCCTGCAAACGCTCCTTGTGCTTCAGGGAGGCTGTCGCCGTAGGGGATGTAGGGTTTGATGTCCAGCACCGGGGTGCCATCCAGGAAATCCCCACCACCCAGCCGCAGGGTTGTTCCCTCGACGCGAATCAACTCGGCAACGGATAGGCCGATGGGGTTGGGGCGGAAATTGGAGCGCGAGGCAAACACGCCGACCCGCTCGTTGCCCCCCAGCCGGGGCGGCCGAACGGTGGCTTTCCATTGATCCCTCGCGGATTGATGGAACACGAATACGATCCACAGGTGGGAAAACGCCTCGATGCCGCGGAGGGCTTCCGGTTGGTTGTAGGGGGGGAGGAGCTCCAGCGTTGCCGTCGCACTCTTCACCAGACCCGGTTGGCGCGGTATCCCAAACTTGTCCGTGTAGCACGACCGTATGATTCCAACCGGTTTGAATTCAAAACTATCCATTTGATTAACCACCCGCTTTGCTGGGGACTCGGAGGATCGGAAATGTTTTACATGCCCTTTGTCTCCGTGCCTCGGTGATGAAAGCTATTTTCCCTTTTTCCCTTTCGTGATGTATTTCGCCTTGGCTTCCGCGGCAATCAGCGAAGTGTCTTCCGCCGTTGGGTAGTGCAAAACCTTCTCCGGGGTCAGCTCATTCATTAACCGAACCAGCACCTTTTCCGGATCCTTGAGTTCGCACTCCCAGATTACAATGACGTTCCAGCCCAGCTTTCTCAACTCCCGTTTATGCTTTCGGTCGTTGGCGACGTTGCGCTCGAACTTATGTTCCCAGAATTCCGTGTTCGATTTCGGGGTCGAGGCCACCCTGCAGTGTTTATGCCGATGCCAAAAGCAACCATGCACAAAGACCACCGTCTTGTGTTTTCGCAACGTGATGTCCGGCTTGCCCGGCAAATCCTTCCGATGCAGGCTGAAGCGGTAGCCCGCCCGGTGGAGCATCGAGCGGACAAGCAGTTCCGGCTTCGTGTTTTTGCCCCGTATCTTGCTCATCAAGGCCGACCGCTCCTCTGGCGTCAACGTATCCATGTCGGGAAATCTAACCACTAAATACACGAAACACACGAAATTTTCCGCAGTTGTCCTTTTTGTGTATTGCATGGCTCATGAATGCTGCAGGGCAATTGTCGGACGGCCCGTACCGCAGGCGTCCCGTCTGCCCCGCCGAACGGAAAAGCATCCATATCCTCCCCGGCTCTGTCGGCTGTCCGCCTACGAAACACTTACTGAGAGAGGTGGTCCGTGTTTCCAAACCATTCAATCGTATCCAGAATCGTTGCCAAGTTTATGGGGCCATGGTGAACGGGGGCTTCGCCCTTGTTTTCTTCGAAGATTATATGCGCTTCGCTGCGGTGGCGCGGGTTCTTGATTACCGGCGATTTCGGCCGGGAACTCGGTTCCGGGGCTGAATTAACTCCTTTTGGATTAGGACTAGGCAATGTGGGGGAAATATTGTTTAGTTTCCGGAGATATTGAATTTCGCAACCAGGAGAGGGTGAATATGGAAATCAAGGATATCAGACGCATCGCGGAAATGATGAAGGCCAACGATCTTTCGGAATTTTCGATGAAAGACAGCGAATTTGAACTGGCCATGAAGCGTGGCAGCAACGAGCCCCAGGTGGTCTATGCGGCTCCGGCGGCCCATGCCGCCGCAGCGCCAGCCGCTACTCCCGCCGCTGCACCCGAAGCCGCACCGGCCGCCGATGAAAACGACGGATTGGTTGAAATCCCGTCCCCGATCGTTGGAACCTTCTATCGCAAGCCGGCCCCGGACGCCGACAACTTTGTTGAAGTGGGTGCCGAAATCACGGTCGATACGGTGGTTTGCATCGTGGAGGCCATGAAGGTCATGAACGAAATCAAGGCCGAAGTGAAGGGGGTCATCAAGAAGATCCTCGTCGATGACACTTCGCCGGTACAGTATGGGCAGCCGCTCTTCCTCGTTGAACCCAAATAAGGGGATTGCCCATGTTTGAAAAGGTATTGATCGCCAACCGCGGCGAGATCGCGTTGCGCATTATCCGCGCGTGCAAAGAGCTGGGGGTGCGCTCCGTCGCCGTCTATTCCGAGGCCGACGCCGACTCCCTGCATGTGCAAATGGCCGACGAAGCCATCTGCATTGGCCCGGCGGCCGCAAACGCCAGCTATCTCAAGATCACCAACATCATCAGTGCCGCCGAAGTGGCCGATGTGGATGCCATCCATCCCGGATATGGTTTTCTTGCGGAAAACGCCCACTTCGCCGAAATTTGCGCCAACTGCAATATTACCTTCATCGGCCCCTCGGCGGACTGCATCCGCAATATGGGCGACAAAGCCATTGCGCGCGATACGATGAAGGCCGCCGGTGTGCCGATCACGCCCGGTTCCGACGGCATCCTCAAGAATTCCGACGAAGCGCTCGAGCTGGCCCATAAGATGGGCTATCCCGTCCTGCTCAAGGCCGTGGCCGGCGGCGGCGGCAAGGGCATGCGGGTGGCGCGCAACGATGTTTCGTTGGTGCAGGGCTTCATGGCGGCGGCGGCGGAAGGCGACGCCTCGTTCGGCAATCCCGACCTGTTCATGGAAAAATACATCGAGTCCGCCCGCCACGTCGAAGTGCAGATCATCGGCGACAAGCATGGCAATGTTTGCCATCTGGGCGAGCGTGACTGCTCGATCCAGCGCCGCCACCAGAAGCTGGTGGAAGAGGCCCCGTGCCCCACGCTGACCGATGAAGAACGCCAGGCGCTCGGCGATGCCGCCGTCAAGGCCGCCAAGGCCGTCGATTACGATAGCGCCGGCACGCTGGAGTTCCTCTACGACGAGACGGCAAAACAGTTTTATTTCATGGAAATGAACACCCGAATCCAGGTGGAGCACACCGTTTCCGAAGAGGTTTCGGGCATCGACCTGATGAAGGAGCAGATCCGCGTCGCCGCCGGCGAAAAGCTCTCGTTCACGCAGGAAGAGATGCGGATCGAAGGCCATGCGATCGAATATCGCGTCAACGCCGAAGATCCCTACAACAACTTCACGCCGTCGCCCGGCCTGGTTGAAGCCGTCCATTTTCCGGGAGGCCCCGGAATCCGCATCGACTCGCATGTCTATTCCGGCTACACGATCTCGCCCTACTACGACAGCATGATCGGCAAGATCATCGCCAAGGGGAAGGATCGACACGAGGCGATTGCGCGCATGCGCCGCGCGTTGGAGGAGTTCACCATCATCGGGCCGCACACGTCGGTGCCGCTGGGCGAGGCCCTCATGGTCGATAAGCGCTTCGTGGATGGCACCTACAACACCGCCTACCTCGAACGGTTCATGCATGAGGTTTTTCTGAATTCGTAAGTAGCGAAGAGGAGTAGTGGATATGGAAGACACAATGGGCAATGCCGTGGCGGATACGCAGGATTTCGCGTTGGCCGAAACCTCCGGTTCCCAATACGGACAGATCAGCATCAACAACAATGTCATCGCCATCATTGCGAGCGAAACCGCGAAAAAGGTTCCGGGCGTGGTTGAGTTGCAGGGCTCGCTCACCGACGGCATCGCCGGAATGATCGGGAAGAAACCCAAGGATAAAGGCATCCGCATCGGGAAGGAAAACGAAGAACTTTTGACCATCGACCTTACCGTCGTGCTGGAGTTCGGTGTCCGGATTCCCGAAATCTGTGTCCAGCTCCAGGCCGCCGTCAAGGATGCGGTCGAGGATATGACCGGGCAGCAGGTCTTCGCCGTCAACGTGGTCGTCCAAGGCATCCGTAGCCCGGGTGAAAAGAAAACCGAGGAATAATCCAATGAAACATCGCTCCGGCAGGTTTGGCGATATTATCATGACCCTCTTGCTCCTGGTGATTGGCTCGGCCTTAATCTATGGAAACATTTTCAACCGCGCGGTGGGCGATTTCATGGCCAACATGTTGGTCATGCCCTGGGTTGGGGCGGCACTGGGCGCGGTGTTGATCCTTGCGGTCGTCCTGCGCTGGGCTGGCGGGTGCCGCAAGAAAAAGGCCTCCTATATCGACTTCCAGGCCGATGACGGCAGCGTGGGCATCAGCACCAAGGCCATCCAGGATTTCATCGAGCGCGTCTGCAAGGAGTTCGCCGCCGTCAAGAGCGTCAGCACCCAGCTGATCCAGGACAAGGGCATGTTGGATATCGCGCTCGGCGTGAAGGTGGTTTCGGGCAACAAGATTCCGGAACTCTCCCAGGTGCTGCAGCAGCGCATCCGCGAAAGTGTCCGCGAGTCGCTGGGCTTGGAGGAAATCCGCAACATCACCATTAAGGTGCTGGAAATTGTCGGCGATCCGGGTAAGCACGTTGAAGAAGATCCTGAAACCGAATAGGGTCTGCCTTGCCGCAGAGGACAAACGGCCGGGCCAGCCGGTTCCTCTGGGTCTTGTGGTGGAAATCGAGCAGCTTAATTCCGATCAGTGGTGGTAAAATGGATTTAAAGAAAATACAGGCAGAAGCGCGCGCCGTTTCGGATCAGGTGTTCGACGAACTTGCCCCACAGGTGGAGCGGGTGGCGCAGGAGATGGTTGCCTGCCTCAAGGCCGGCAACAAAATCATGGCCTGCGGGAATGGCGGGAGCTCTTCGGATGCCCAGCATTTTGCCGGCGAGCTGGTCAACCGCTTCCTGATGAACCGCCGCCCCTATGCGGGGCTTGCGCTCAATACCGATGCCGCCGTGCTGACCTCCATTGGCAACGATTTTTCGTTCAACGAGGTCTACGAAAAGCAAGTGCAGGGGCTGGGCCGCTCCGGCGATATCCTGGTGGGCTTCTCCACCTCGGGGAATTCCGGAAACATTCTGCTGGCCTTCGAGGCCGCCAAGGAGATGGGCATCAAGACCGTGGCCTTCACCGGTGGAACGGGGGGCAAGATGCTCGGGCTGGCCGACCTGGCGCTGGTGGTTTCGTGCTCCACGCACACGCCGCGCATCCAGGAGGGCCACGAAACCATGATGCACCTCATCTGCGAGCGCATTGAAGAGTTGATGGAAGGCTGATCCATGCTTCGCGGTCGAAGGTCGAAGGTCGAAACGTCCAGGGTCTTCGCTTGGGGGCTTCTGTTGATGCCCCTTCTATTTTCCGGTTGCGCGACCCTGATCGAGAGTAAGCCGCCGGGGCCGTGGCACGAGGCCTATGAGCCCATCGAAGATGCGGCTTCCAGCCGGTTTGTGGCGGACTCGTTAAAACAAGCCATTGCCGAGTTCGGTGAACCGGTGGTACCCGTCAACGAGGTTATCCTGCGCCGCTCGCGCAAAACCGAGGCCTCGCGCCGCTACCGCATTGGCGAGGATTTTTCGCTGACCGAATGCGTGGATCCGGCCAACGGGGTCTTTGTCATCTACCTTGGCGAGGATCCGGGGCACCGGAACTACTACGCGCTGCTCGGCCACGAATGCGCCCACCTGATCAACGCGCACATCACCGACTGGTACATGGAGGGCATTGCCACCCTGTTTTCCGAAGAGGCCTGCGCCGCGCAAAACGTGGAGTGGGGGGACTGGAAGCGCCGTTTCAGCCGCTCGCGCCGCGAACCCTATGCGCTTTCCTACCGCATGATGCGCGACCTGAAGGCCGCCTTCCCCGCGCACTATCCGCAGCTGGTCGGATTGGCCGTGCCCAGCGGGAAGCCCCCCTGGAAGCGGATCGATATCGATGCGTGGCTCGCTGCCCTTCCCCCGCACCGGCGCGCCGAGGCGCTCGGCATCATCGAACCCCATGTTTCCGTGTTGAAGCGGCAGACCAATGCCCAGTATGGTTTCGCCGTTCCCCAGGAATTGAAATAGGAGACTGCCATGCCGCTGATCAACTTGAAGAGCTCGCAGGAAATCCCGGCCGATTTGCTGGAACGGATTTCCACCGTCCTTGCCGAAACGATCGGCAAGCCGGAAAAATATGTGATGGTCGTCTCTTCCGTGGCCGACATGGTGATGTCCGGCACGCCGGGCGACGCGGTCTATGCCGAGGTCAAGAGCCTCGGCGGCTTGAACCGCGTGGTGAACCACGAGATCACCATGAAACTCTGCGTGCTGCTCAACGATCACCTCGGCATTCCCGCCGACCGCATCTACGTCACCTTCGAATCCCTCGAGCGCGACCACTGGGGCTGGAACGGCTCCCTCTTTGGATAGTTTTTGACCGGATAACGGGATCAGAAGGAGATGCCGGTTCGGTGCAAAACCGAATATTCAGCGCCGTGGGGAGTGAGTCGGCTTTGGATGAGTTCTGCCGATTCAATCGAGGTTTTTCCCAGTTCGATATCGCTATATTTCTCCACCATTTGCAGCAGCGATCCGGTGTGCTCCGGCCCTTTGACCCGGCCCAGCGTGAGGTGGGGGGAGAAGGGCTTGTTGTCGAATCCGATTCCGGCCATGCGCAACGTTTCCAGGGTGTTTCGATGGAGCTCCAGCAGGGGCGGGCATACGGCGATGCCTGCCCAAACGACACGCGGGTGGTTCGGCTTTCCGAAATAGCCCGTTCCAACGGCATGCAAACCCAAGGCTCCGGTTCCTTGGACGTGGGAGTCCAGCGCCTTGCACAGGGGCTGGATTTTTTCGACGGGAAGGTCGCCGAGGAATGCGAGGGTGAGGTGGATGTTGTTGGGCTTCACCCAGCGGACGTCGGCGTGCGTTTTCTTGAGCTTCCGCTGCAGTTCGTCGAGCCTGCCCCGTATCTCGTTGCCGATGTCGACCGCGATAAACGCCCTGATGGTTTCCATTTGAAAACGCTCCCTTCGCAAGGCATGATCCTACGCACAATGGTTGAGATAATCAAAGGCGATATTACGACGCTCAAGGTGGATGCCATCGTGAATGCGGCCAATACGACGTTGCTTGGCGGCGGCGGGGTTGATGGCGCCATCCACCGTGCCGCGGGGCCGCGCCTGCAGGCCGAATGCGCCATGGCTGGCGGATGCCCGACGGGCTCGGCCAAGTTGACCGAGGGCTACAGCCTGCCCGCCCGGTTTGTCATCCATGCCGTCGGCCCGGTGTGGTCGGGCGGCGACCAGCACGAAGATGAGCTGCTGGCCTCCTGCTACCGCACGGCCATGCGGTTGGCGGAGGAGCACCGGATTGATTCCATCGCTTTCCCCTGCATCAGCACGGGCGTCTACCGGTTCCCGTTCGAGCGCGCCTGCGGCATTGCCCTGGCGGAAATCTTCCGGGCGCTGGACGAGGGGAGCCGGGTGAAGCAGGTTTATTGCGTCTGCTTCTCGGATGCCGACTACGAAACCTATCAAGAGGTGCTGACCACCTTTGGGTAGTACTCTGTTCCTCTTAACTTTTCGCTAGACCATACTGCCATGTTTTTGAACCACTAATCTTCACTAATTGGCACTAATCAACTGGTGGTTCGAATCCTGGCAAATTAGTGCCGATTAGTGCGAATTAGTGGTTTGCCCATCCGAATGTTTAGGGTTTCCTGTGGGCTAGGTTAAAACTTCAGCAGAACGCCGAGGTTCGCCGAAAGGCTGTCGAGGTCGCCGCCTTCGAGGTCGTGGTAGCGCAGCTCGGCCAGCACGCCGATTTTCGAGATGGAGACTTCCACGCCGACCTGCGCAAAATAACCGGCGGAATCATCGTAGATGGGGGAGTCGATGAAGTAGTAGCCCGCGCCAACGCCGGCATAGGGGGTAACCACGCCGGGGAGGCCGATGTTGATGGATACCTCGGTCGGAATCAGGGTGTCGATCCGGTTGGAATCGTATGAAATGTAGCTGACCCGGGCGTCCGCGAAAACGATGTCGATGAGCGACCGGGTGTATTTCAGTCCGAAGCCGTAGCCCGAGTCGTCGCCGTTCCAGTAGGTTCCGTATGCGGTATATCCGGTTTTTCCAATGGCCAGCGCGTTTCCGGCCATGAAGCAGGTTGCGGTTGCAAGCAGCAGGGCGATGGTACATTTCTTCATGAGGGCATCCTTGGTTAGGTTCGGCAAAAGGCTAGCGGGGGGATGGTTCCCGCACCAGTAAAAAAACAGGGACTCTTCCGCCCCGTGCTTCCGGCTCCAGTTTCAGGTTTCCAGTTCGATTGCTTTCCGCTAAATTGCGCAAACCATGAAAGAATTTTTTGTCAGGGCCCGCGAGTGGGTGTGGCTGGAGGGCGATCCGGAAAAGGACCGTTCCGTCGGGCTCATGGTGTCCGGCATCTTGGAGATTGTTCTGGGGATCCTCGCTTTTTCGGTTGCGATGCTGCTTCTCGTCGTTGCCTCTTCAGCCGGTCTGGGCGGGATGAAACCCTCCCATTTCTGGATTGCGATGGGGTTGTTGTTCTATCTGGCCGGATGGTTCATCGTGATGGGACTTGGGAGCATGAAGGCCAAGCGGTGGGCGCGGGCACTGGTGCTGGTGGGGGCGTGGGTCACGGTGTTTTTCGGCACGCTGGGGCTGGCCTTGGTGCTTTACATCCTCCCCGAGCTGCACGGGCTGATGCTGAATTCCGGCTTGATTGCCCCCGCAGTATCCATGGGTATTCTCTACTTCGTTATTCTGGTGCTGTTCCTGTTGCAAGTGCTTTTCCCGATGGTGGCCATTGCCTTCTACAGCCTGCGCGGGGTGCAGGTGACCTGCGAGCGTCTCCATCCCGCGCCCTGCTGGACGGATAAGGTGCCGCTGCCGCTGCTGGCCATGGCGTTGGTTTCCATCATGGGGAGCCTTTCCATCCTGACCGGGGCCACCACGAACTATGTGGTTTTCCTGTTTGGCAAGATTGTGGCAGGGGGACTGGGCATGGTGATCGTCTTGGCCATTTCGGTCGCCTGCGGGTATATCGGATGGGGGGCCTTTTCCCGGAAAATCCATGCCTGGTGGGGCGCCTATGCCCTGGTGCTGTTGACCTCTTCCTCCATGATGCTCACGTTTTCCGAAATGGATATGGAAACCCTCTATGCCCAAATGGGCTACACGGCGGAGCAAATTGAGCGGCTGGGACAATACAGCGCCTTCAATCCCGCCATGCTGACCTTCATCAGCTGCATCTGGGGGATCATGGCCTGCGTCTACCTCGTTTGGGTACGCGACTGTTTCTATCCGGAAAAGGACACCACCGAGGTGAAATCCTACGCCCGGCGCAAAGCCGAGGAAGAGGCCGCGGAACCCGCCGCCCCCCGCCGCCCCCGGATGCGGCTCGAGGACTGAGTGGGATGGATGGCCGGGCCAGGGGTTGATTGGGGATGGGGGGCCGGCGAAGGATCCCATGGTTCCAAAAATCCATGAATCCGATCATCCGTTTGACTTTTAGCCTTTCATTTTTCGCGCTTTGCAGGAATTATTCCGTGGTTTTAGGCATTGGAAGACGAGGAACACCTATGGCAGGAAAGCAACAACGACTCGGGCGCGGTATCGACGTGCTGATCAAGGACGGTTCAACCGCCAAGAAAAAGGCCACCACCAGGAAGATCCCGACCACCACCGCCGTTGCTCCGCTCCCGGATGCGGCGGGCGTGCTCGAAGTGGCGGTGGCGAAGGTCGTGGCCAGCCCGTGGCAACCGCGTACCGTGTTCGATTCCGATGCGCTCACCGAGCTCGTCGAGTCCATCAAGGTTCACGGTGTGCTCCAGCCCCTGTTGGTCCGCACGGTTGGAACCAAGTTCGAGCTGATCGCCGGCGAACGCCGCCTGCGCGCCGCCCAGGCCGCGCTGCTCACGAAGGTGCCGGTCATTGTTATCGAGGCCACCGACGAAAAGGCGCTGGAGATCGCCCTGATTGAAAACCTGCAACGCGAAGACCTCAATCCGATCGAAGAGGCCGAAGGCTATGCCCTGTTGCAGAAAAAGTTCAACCTCACGCAGGAAAAGGTGGCGGAGCAGGTGGGCAAGGCGCGCGCTTCCGTTGCCAACGCCCTGCGCCTGCTTGAACTGCCGGACGGCATCCGGAAGTATGTGGCCGAGGGGTTGCTTTCCGTCGGGCATGCCAAGGTCCTCCTGTCGCTGCAAAGCGAGAAGGAAAAAGCCGTGCTGGCCCGAAAGGCGATCAAGGATGGCCTATCGGTGCGCGCCCTGGAAAAGCTGGTGAAAAAACTCACCATGCCGCCCAAGAAGCCCCGCGCCGAAAAAACCGACCTGCCCGGCGACTATCTGCAAACGCTTACCGACGAGCTGCACCAGTTCCTGGGCACCGGCGTTCGCATCACCCCTTCCAAAACGCTCACCAATGGTCGCAAGGTGAAGGGATCGCTCGAGATCGACTACCACGACAACGACGAACTGGACCGGTTGCTGACCATCATGGGCTATTCGAGCGATCTATAGGATGCCGAACCCGCCCACAGAACGCGAAAGGATGGCCAAGGAATACGATGCCATCCACAATCGGCTTTTCCTGTTGCAGATCCTGGTGCTCGGCATGCTGCTGGGCATCTACCAGTTCACCGGAGCCTCCGCCGCGCTTGCCAACGGGCTTGCATCGCGCTTCGGCGAAAACATGTGGTGGGTCTCCAACGCCGTCTATACCCTCGTCTCCGTTTTTGGTTTTGCCGCGTTCATGTCGCCGTTTGGCTTCTATAGCAGCTATGTGCTGGAGCACCACTACGAACTTTCCAACGAAACCGTCGGCGACTGGATCTTCGACTTTTTCAAGTCGTTGCTGATCGATCTCGTGATTGCCACGATCCTCTTCTCGGTCATCTATGCGCTGTTGCGCCTGATGCCCGCATGGTGGTGGCTCGCCGCCGCCGCGTTCTACATCCTCTTCGCGGTGGTCGTTTCAACCATCGCCCCGGTGATCATCATGCCGCTCTTCCACAAGTTCGAGCCGCTGGCGGAGGGCGAGCTCACCGAGGCCGTCACCAAGATGATGACCGAGGCGGGCATCAACGTCGTCGGCGTCTTCAAGTGGGGACTCGCGGAAAGGACCAGTACCGCCAACGCCGCCTTTGCCGGCTTTGGAAAAACCAGGCGCATCATCCTCGGCGACACCCTGCTCTCCGGCTATTCGCAGGAGGAAATCCTCGCCATCCTGGCCCACGAGGTCGGGCACTATAAGAACAAGGATACCTTCCGCCTGATGGTCACCAGTGCCTTGCTGGCCTTGCTGGGCTTCTTTGTTGCCCACCACTGTTTGGTGTGGCTTGCCGCCTTCTTCGGCATTGAACATATCTACGACATTGGCGCGGCGCCGATCTTCATCTTCAGCCTGTTTGTTTTTTCGCTCGTTTCGATGCCCGTGGCCAACCTGCATTCGCGCCGCCGCGAGTTCGCGGCCGATGCCTATGCCATTAACCGGATGGGATCGCCCGATGCCCTGGTGTCGGCCTTTGAAAAGCTGGCCGACCAAAACCTCTCCAACAAGGAACCGGCCGCGTGGGTCGAGTTCCTGCTGCATAGCCATCCGTCGATGGCCCGGCGCATCGAGCGCGCCCGGCAATCCTAGCCCAACGGAACACCATGACCGACGAATCCCATCACCATCGAACGGAGCAGGGGGGCGGCGGCTTCTTTTCGCGCGAAGCGATGGGGAGCATCCCGTGGATGGTGCTGAGCAAGCTGGTGCTCTTCTTCGTCTACTTCGGCATCAGTATCCTGACGGTCAACGCGCTCGGCAAGGAAAAGTATGGGGTCTATAGCCTGATGATGAACATCTCGGCCTACATGCTTATGCTGTGCGGGCTGGGACTGGGGGTTGCCCTCATGCGCTATGTGCCGGAGCTGGCCGCCCGTAGGAACCGCTTCGGGTTGATCCATCTGCTCTGGAAATCCGCCACCTTGCAACTGATCGCCGTGTTGGCGCTCTCGATGGTGTTGACCTCCCTCTCCGGGCCGCTGCAGCGCCTGTTCAAAGCCGAGCACGTCGAACACTTCCACTTCTACCTCAAGCTGGCCTGCGGCCTGACCGGCCTGCTGCTGCTCAAGGATTTTGTCGGAACCGTGTTCACCTCCCTGTTCAAGACCCGGACGGTTGCCATCCTTTCCATCGCCTCCGGCATCCTCTGGTTCATCACGCTTTGGTCGTGGCTTGGGATGCGCCCGGAGGTCGGCACCGTCTTCGCCGTACAGCTCGTTTCCGTCGGGACGATCTACGCCATTGGAGCCCTCGCGCTATTCCGCTACGTGAAAAACCTCCCGTGGGAGGTGAAGGAATTCGGCATCGGGAAAAAACGGGCGCTCTCCTTTTCCGCGACGGTTATGCTCAGCTCGATCCTGCGCATGGTCATGTTCAAGTATTCCGAGATTTTTTTCCTGGCCGCCATCGCGGGCACCACCGTGGCCGGCATCTACGACCTGGGCTACACGCTGCCCTACACCGTGATCACCTTCCTTCCGCTGGCGTTCCTCCCCATCTTCACCGCGGCCTTTGCCGAGGCCTATGTGAGGGACAACAGCTGCCTCGGGGCGCTGATCAAGTCCTACTACAAGCTATTGATGATGGTGTCGCTTCCGGTGGCGGTGCTGGGCTCCTTTTTTTGCCCGGTGGCCTACCGCATCATCTACGACGGCGAAATGGACGAAGCGGGGCTGATTGCCTCCGCCTTCTGCATGGTGCTGGTTTTGCCGCTCGTCTCCATGCCGCTCTCCGCCGCCATCAAGGCCAAGGAAAAGGTGCTGAACATGGTGCCGATGCTCATCCTCCAGATCGTCGTCAACATCTTCCTCGACTGGTTGCTGATCGTGCACTATCGGATGGGGGTCTGGGGCGGCATCCTTGCCGTGGCGGGCACCTTCGTGCTCACCATCCCGTTCCGCCTGCTGGTGGTGCGCGGCATCATTGGCGGCATCCATTTCCCGGCCGCCTTCTGCCTGCGCATCACCGCGGCGCTCGCCGCGCTGGGGTGGGGGATGCACTGGGTTGCCGAAAAGACCCGGCTCTTTGAAGTCTTCGAGAGCCGCCTCGTCAACATGGCCGTCCTGTTTGCCATTGGCGGAATCTACCTCGGACTCTTCCTGCTGGCCGTCCGCCATCTCCGGCTCATCCGCCGTTCCGACGTCCAGGACTTCCAAGCCTTGGATATCAAGAAACTCAACGCCGTTCTGGGCTTCCTTGTAAAAGGTGCGTAAGGGAAGAAGTCTGTTGTCCCGCCTTGATTACCCCAGTTTCTGGACCAGGTTGTTCTTCATCCGCTCTTCATACGACTTTTTCTTCGGCGCCAGCGCGCGGACGGTGGGCATCAGCTCCTTGCCTTCGTCGCCGAGCCAATCGACCATGTTGAGCACGGTCAGCGTCGCGTAGGATTCCTGCTTGAGCAGCTCATCCAGGCAGGCGAATCCCTGTTTCTTGCTGCCGCCTTTAATCAGCAGCCACGCGGCCATGGCGCGCACTTCGTGCGACTCGTCCCGCAATGCCCCCGACGCCGGCTTGGACTCGTTCAACAGGAAGAAGCCCACCATGCCCCAATAGCGGATGCCGGCATCCGGGCTTGCCAGCAGTTGTTCCAAGGCGGGGAGGTTTTCCTTCTTCTCTTCCAGTGCCAGGTCGGCGGCGTCGAGCAGGGCGGATAGGTTGTAGAGCTTTGGATCGCGCACCATGTCGTGGATCGTCAGGTTGTGGTCGGCGGCGCGCTTCACCATCTCCGATTCCGGCAACAGGCCGGAGTCGTGGATTTCGAGCTGCTGTTTCCGCAGGTTCTTGCGCATGCGGTTGACCACCTGCTGGTACTCGGGGTTATCGACCAGATTGTTGATGTCGTCCGGATCCTTCTGCATGTCGTAGAGCTCTTCCGTCCAATCCTTGGGCTTGAAGAAGCGCGCCTGCACCTCGCTGGCCTTGCCGGATTGCACATGGGCTTCCCAGGCCTGCGTCGCCTTCATTTTCCAGAGATAGTCCAAGTGCTGCACCCACGGCACGTAGGGCATGTAGTTGCGGATGTAGAGGAACCGTTTGTCGCAAACGGCCCGTGCATTTTCAAGGCGTTCGTCCATGCGGCCGCGGAAGGCGAAATGGAACTCCTTCTCCGGTTCGGTGCCGGGGCCCAGGAACACGGTTCCCTGCATGTGGCCCGGCACTTCCGAGCCCGTCAGGCTCAGCCACGTCTTCGGCATGTCGACGAAGCTGACCAGTCGGTCGATCTTGCTGCCCGGTTGCGCGGCCGGCCGGAGATGCTTGTAGCGCTCCGGAATGCGAACGATCAACGGGCAGTGGATCCCGCTCTGGAAAATATAGCGCTTGCTGCGCGGCAGTACGCCGCCGTGGTCGGAGTTGTGGATGACGATCGTGTTTTCCGCCAGCCCCAGCGCCTCGAGCTTTTTGAGCGATGCGCCGATCTCGCCATCCATCCGCTTCATGGCATCGTGGTATTTCGCATAGTTCTTGCGGACATCGGGGAGATCGGGGTGGTAGGCGCGCAACCGGGTGTTGGCCGGGTCGTGGAGGGTGTTTTCCACATCGCCCTGCGCCCTGCTTTCATGCGAGGTGGTGGAGTTGACGATCTGGAAGAAGGGCTGGTTTTTCTTCAGCTCGTCCCACTTCACCTTTCCGGGGTTGTCCCATGCCGATTTGTCATCGCGCCCGCCAATGTTGTAGTCGGTCTTGGTGCTGTTGCCGACATAGTAGCCGTTGGCCTTGAGATAATCGGGATAATACTTAATGCGGTCGTGCGGAATCTCGTTGCGGCTGCGCATCGGGAAGGTGCCGTTCGAGATCGACAGCATGCCGGTAATCCACGTGCTGCGGCTCGGCGCGCATACCGGCGCGTTCGCATAGGCATGCATATATTGGAAACCCTCTGCCGCCAGCTGGTCAATGTTCGGTGTGTCGGCGTGCGGGTTGCCATAGCAACCCACCCAGTCAATATTGTTGTCCTCGCACGTCAGCCAAAGGATATTTGGCCGTTCTTGGGGTTTTGCCGCCGCTGGTAAGGTTGAAGCGAGTGTCGCTGTATAGATGAATACGCGTCTTTTCATTTTTTACCCCTTGGTTAGATACATAAAAAACGCACCCCGGCCTATTTTATGGACGGGGTGCGCATGCTTCGGGGAGAAGGTTTAGGTATCTTGCAGTACGCGCAGTTCCACACCTTCGGTCATGCCCTCCGTGTCCTGGCGGTATTGATCCATGTGCGGCGCCTCGAGGTGGGCTTGCAACGCTTCAAGGGATTCCCATTTTTCAATCACCGTTAGGATGGTTTCATCCCTTTGCTGGATGCCGATGCCGCTGTCGGTGTCCGTGGTCAGCGTGTACTGGATGCACCCATCCTCCGCCAGTACGTTCGGCACATTGGCGTTGAAGATCTTGATCAGCTCTTCGCGGTGTTCGGGCTTCACTTTAATGAACGCAATTACATGAACCATATCTTTGCTGCTCCCTTTTCGTTTTTTGTTTATGGAATCCTTGCTTCGTTCAAGAATCTTGGTTTTCAGCCGTTGGTATTCGGCATCGCCAATGATCTTTTTCTCATGGGCTTCGTGCAGGTCGAGGAGTTCGCGCCCCGCATTGCCACGCTCGGTGGCTGTAAATTTGGTAATGGTGCATCCGGACAGCAGCACCGCCGCGCAAACGACCATTGCAATGTTCGCTATTGTTTTCATGGAGTTCCTTTCGTCTGAGAGATGAGGTGCGATGATTTTCCTTTTTCAGAGGAATGGCAAATTATTCTGCCTTAAAATCATTCTGCCTATCGCCGCCGCCGCTTCTGCTCCTCCGGCGCCATCTTTACCAGCTTCGGATCGAAGCGGGCAATGACCTCGACGAGGTCGGTTTGGGCGGCCATCACTTCGTGGATATCCTTATAGCCCATCGGTACCTCGTCGAGTCCGGCGGAGATCAGCACCACGTCGTTTTCGGCCAAAAACGTTTTGGCCTGGCTCCACGTGCAACTGTTTTTGGTGGCCGTGCGGCTCATCGCGCGCCCCGCGCCGTGCGAGGCGGAATTCATCGATGCCGCATTGCCCTTGCCGCGCACCACGAAGCCGGGGGTCGCCATCGAGCCGGGAATGATGCCGAGCGTATCCTGCGTCGCGGGGGTCGCCCCCTTGCGGTGGACGACCACCTCCTGGCCAAAGTGTTTTTCCTTCCAGGCAAAGTTATGGTGGTTTTCCACATCGGCCAACACCTGCGCGCCGAGGATTTTGGCGATCGATTGGTGGATCAGTTCGTGGTTGGCGGCGGCATATTCGCCCATCAGCTGCATCGCGTGCCAATATTCCTGGCCATAGGCCGAATCCAGCTCTAGCCACGCCAGGTGCTTCAACTGTTTCGGTAGTTCCGGATGCAGCTCCATCGCCAGCCGGCTGTAGTGCTTCGCCACCTCGCCGCCCGTGCCGCGGCTCCCGCTATGCGACAGCAGCGCCACATAGGTTCCGGCCTCCAGCCCCAGTTCCGGCTCTTCGAGCGTTAGCGTGCCGAACTCCACGAAATGGTTGCCCGACCCGCTCGAACCGAGCTGAAACCAAGCCTTGTCTTTGTTTTTGTTCGTCACCGGACTCACCGACCAGTCGGCATCCATCACGCCGTGCTCGTGGCGTTTCGAAAAACCCGCGCCGACACCGAACTCCGTCTCGCGTTCCAGCGCATTGCGCAACCGCCCTTCCTCGCCGCGAATGTGCGACACCGGCAGATCCATCACCGTCATCTTCATGCGGCAGGCAATATCCATTCCGACCGCGTACGGGATCACGCAATCCTGCGTGGCCAGCACCCCGCCGATCGGCAGGCCATACCCCATGTGGGCGTCCGGCATCAGCGCACCCGCAACCGAGACCGGAAGATCGGTGGCATTGTTCATTTGCTCGATGGCGCTCGCGTCCAGCCCTTCGCCCCAAACCTGGTAGGGCGCGCGCGATTCGCGCGGCTCGAACACCTCTGCGGGACGGGCAGATGGATTATCCGTCAGTGCTTTCGACAGTTCGCCAAAAACCTCATCCTCAGCAAAGTCGGCAGGCGATTCCAGCACCGCCTTCACCTGCTCCAGCAGCTCGCGCTTCTTAACGCCCTTCGCCGCCGCCTTCCGCGCCGCGCCAATCGCTTCCTTCAGCGCCGGACCCTGCGGCACACCCAGCTTAATCATGTCCTTCGGTTTCATGGAAACGATTAAAGCGCAAGTTGGATGGCGGTGCAATGGCGTGGAAAGGTTTGTAATCCCGCCTTTAGTCCCCCACCAGCTGCGCTGGATTTTTCATGCATTAGACTTCCCCTCTGAATTGGAGTTGAGCAACGAATGAATGGAAAGCAACGAATTTGCGGTGGGACGGATTCGTTGGTTGCCGCTTCGCTGCCGTCGCTCCGCGCCAGCCCCACTTCGTGTTCCATTCATTCGTTGCTGGATTCACGCTGTGCCAAAGTCTCGTTTGTAATGAAGTCTCAAACAAGGCGGAATCGTGGCGCAGGCTTTCCAGCCTGCGTAGTCGCGGGAAGGGCAGGCTGGAAAGCCCGCCCCACATGCTCGTGTCGGCTGCGCGGCCTTTCGGGGAAAGAGCCGTGCACTACCTTTACGCATAGTAGTCGGTGATCACCTTCCATGCATCCTCCGCCTTGTCGCAGAAGGTGATGATGTCGAGATCGTTGGGGCTGATGAGGCCGCACTCGGCGAGGTATTCCCAGTTGATGAGCTTTTTCCAGTGCCCGGCATCGAAGAGGATGACGGGCATGGGATTGATCTTTTTGGTCTGGATCAGGGTCAGCGCCTCGAACAGCTCGTCGAAGGTGCCGAACCCGCCCGGGAAAATGACGACGGCCTTGGCGCGCTGCAGGAAGTGCATCTTGCGCATGTGGAAATAGTGGAACTCAAAGTTGAGCTCGGGCGTTACGTAGGGATTGGCCTCCTGCTCGAACGGCAACTGGATGTTGAGCGAGATCGACTTGCAGCCGGCCTCGTTGGCCCCCCGGTTGCCCGCTTCCATGATGCCGCCGCCCCCGCCGGTGACGACCACATATTCGCATTCGTGGTTGGTCTGGCAAGTGGTGCTGACGATGGCCGCGAATTTTCGCGCCTCCTCGTAATAGGGTACCAGTTCGGCCAGCTTCGGGTTTTTGCAGTCGGCCGCGGTTTCGGGCGAGGGGATGCGTGCGCTGCCGAACAGGACGATGGTGGACTTCACGCCCTCCTCCTGCATCGTTACTTCCGGATGCAGGTATTCGAGCTGCAGCCGCACCGGGCGGCAGTAGGCACTGTTTAAGAAAGAAATGTTTTCATAGGCTTTGGGGGGGCTGATCATGTTGCAACTCCTTCATGTTTCTCCCACCAAGTTAGCATGCAGTATAGAATGGGTCAGGTTCAAAATGCCGTGCGTCTCATCGGGCAGGGGCTTTAGCTTCATTACTTGCTAGGTGGAATAAAGAATGTGTTTTCAAGATGTCTTCAATAAATAATGGCTTGTATCTGGTATGGATACTGCTAATTGTTATGTATGTATAGGAATTGATAAAATACTTGGGTGGAGTTGTTGTAGGCTACTACCCAGCCAAAAAAGGAACGGTAACAAATGAAAATAGAATGGTGTAGAGTAGCAGGTCGTACAGTTTCATTAATGACAGCCATATCCTTGATCATGACCATAACAGGGTGTGGTGACGACGATAGCTCAGGCAATAATGGAGAGGTGTCGCTTGAACTAAGAACTGGAGAAATTGTCGCATCGATAGGTACGGTTTCAAGTGGAAATCTTACGGTATATGGCACTTCCCCTACCGGCGGGCCATTTAATTTTTCGGTAGACATTTCCTCCGCAACCGGGGACAGCCTTCCTCAATTTGTCCAATGCAATAGCCAGACCCCAAACAGCTGGGTTTCCAATACTTCTACTGCCGAGGGAGGTCTTAACTCCCTGAATGAAGGAAGCAGTATCACTATTGAGTTTTACTCGGGATCATCTACAGCGGCTGGGGCAACAATTTCAGGCAGGATCACGGGGAAACTCTATTCAGTAGATGGTTCATACGGTCGCCAGTACGATTTTACGTTCAATGTAACCGCTCAATAACCCGAGCAATGCGAGGTGGGGTTCTTTGTATGTTGAATTGAATCCAGTCTCAACCCAAGGTTTAGGCAATGAAAACGAAAAATAAATGGTGGAAACTCGCTAGGCGAACGGTTGTATTTGCTGCAACGGCCAGTTTGGTTGTAGGTTTGTCAGGATGTGAGAGCGAAGAAGGAGATACCGAGCCAAGTGTGGATGTTACAGGAATGTGGTCTGGACTTGATGCGAGTGGGTATTCCTTTTCTTTGTCTTTAACACAGTACGGAAGTTCGGTCAGCGGAATGATGTCTGCGGAGAATTTAGTTAGCGATCATAACCTCCAGGGGTCGGTTAGCGGGAATAACTTATCATTCGTTGTGAATGGGGATTTTTCTAATACCGCAACGAAATTCTCAGGTGCCGTCGTCAATGACACATGGATAGGATCGGCTGCGCATTTTGATGATGGATGGCGTCGTATTGAATTAACACGGCAATAGGTTGTGTATTGCAAGAGACTCTGTCTAAGCCATTCCGAGCATGGTGGCTCCGGCAGAGCGTCGCCCTTCATAATGTATCCATTCATGTTTAAGTTTTCCAGTTTCACGGTGGGTGCTTCACGCACGGCGGGATCGACATCGAAATAATCGTGTAGTTTAAAGTTGAACTTGCCCGCGCCGAGATTACTTGGGGAGACTTCGCACTGTTGTCGCGTGCGTTACCATCATAGAATTGCTTAATATCTTGTCAGAAACAACTATTCAGCTCAGTCTTTAGCTGTAAGAATCACGTGGAGTTGTGGAAAGGGAATGAATTGATGAAGAACATGTGGATGATTATAGCGCGACACTGGGTAGTATGGGTTGCCACGTTTTGCATGGCTTTCGTGGTGGCTGGGTGCCTCGGAGGAGATGACGATAGCTCTTCCGGTGGCCGCGGGGACACAACTCCTCCTGATGACAGCGGTTCGTCTTCAGCCATTACGATGAACGGCAGGTGGACTGGGTCGTGCAAGGAAACAGTTTCAGGCAAGGTTTCCATGATAGACCTGAATCTGGTTCATGTTGGTGATTCAATCACCGGCACTGCCGTGGATAGCCTCTACGGGAACTTTTCGGTTCAAGGGGGGCTGAACGGTTCTTTGCACACCCTCCATCTAATAAGTGACACAGATCCAAGCAATTTTAGTGTTGGCGATGTCCACTATATCGCGATACGCATCGCCGAGTTCACCAGTACTACGATGGAAGGCATTGTCGAGATTGGTCGATTTGGCTATGGCAGCAGACTCGACGGCACTTGGTCAGGTTATAAGGAGTAGGGCGCGGCAACGATGCGCTCACGATCATTGATGAACGGAATGTAGACAGGGAAAGGCGGCTTTTGGCCGCCTTTTTTGTGGGATCAACCGCGTTCGCGATCCTGCTCTTCCTGTACCTTGCGGCGCTTCCGGCCTGCGGTGATGCCCCAGGCGATGGAGCCAGCAATGCATACCAATACAATAATGAATCCGGTCATCGATAACCTCCGTATTAATCCGGATATTAAATCGCTTCTAAGTCGGAATTCCGATTTCAAATTGCAGGCAATTGGTGCATCGGTCGGGATTTATAGGTTTGTCCTTCCCCCTTAAAGTAAGGTATGTAGTTCCGCCTTTAGGCGGTTTTGGTTGAATGGCTTGATGGGACTGGCCGCCTAAAGGCGGAACTACATACTTTTCTTATGAAATTATCCCCCCTCCAGTTTGGCTCCGTGGTAATCGACTTTCCCGTGGTGCTCGCCCCGATGGCGGGCTACACCGATGCCGCGATGCGCACGCTGTGCCTCGAGCACGGCGCCGGGGCGGTCTATACCGAGCTCGCCAGCTCGGAAGGGCTTTGCCGCGACGGAGGAAAAACCTTCGAGGTGCTAAAGCCTGCGGAGAACGAGCATCCCATTGCCGGACACATTTTCGGGGCGAATCCGCAGCGCATGGCCGAAGCCGCAAAAATCATGGAGCAAGAGGGCGGTTTCGACTGGATCGATATCAATTGCGGCTGCCCGGTCAAGAAGGTGGTGTCGCGCGGCGCCGGCGCGGCGCTGCTCAAGGATTTGCCGCGCATGGCGAAGATTATCGAAGCGGTGAAAGGCGCCGTCGCGTTGCCGGTCTCGGTCAAGACCCGCATTGGATTCAACCACGACACCGCCGACCATCTCGAAATCGCAAAGGTCGTCGAGGCAAGCGGGGCGGATATGATCGCCGTCCACGCCCGTCTCGCAAAACATTTCCACGGCGGCGATCCCGATTGGGAAAAGCTCGCCGAGATGAAGCAGCAGCTGAAAATCCCAATCATCGGCAACGGCGGCGTCAATTCGCCGGAAGATGCCGAAAAGATGGTCGAGGTTTCCGGCGTGGACGGTGTGATGATCGGCCGAGGCGCCATTGGAAATCCGTGGATTTTCGAGGCCATTCGGCGGGGCAGGCAGGACGCCTGCGATACAAATGCCGTACCGCAGGCGTCCCGCCTGCTACCGTCGCTCGCGGAACGCCGCGATATGATGGCGGAGCACCTGCGGCGGTTGGTGGAGCTGAATGAGCTGAAGCAGGAGGTTTCGAGCCGTGCGAAAAAATATTCGGCGGAGCAGGCCGCCTGCATCCAGTTCCGCACCCATATTCCCTATTATGTGAAGGGATTGTTTGGTAAGAAGCAGTTGCTCATGAAGCTCGCCCACCTTTTGTCGGTCGATGCAATCATGGAAGAAGTTGATGTTTTAATGGAAAAGAATAAGCGTGACGATTGATGGGTGAAGCGTGATTTTCACGGCTCACGGCTCACGGCTCACGGCTCGTGTTTTAAACGACACGCTATGCAAAAGGAAACTATGACTGAAGAAATTGAAATGAACGTCGGCACCCAGCCGTTGGATGCCATCATGACCGAGAAGAACATTAAGAACAACGATCTCGTATCGATTGCCCCTCCGGGATTCATCACCCACAAGCAGATCCAGAAAGGCCGCAAGGGCCGCCGCCTGACGATGCACATGCAGCAAAAGATCCTCGATGCGCTCAACATCTACAGTGGCGATGAAACCTACGAGTGGGAGCAGCTGTTCACCTATCGCGGAAAGAAATCCCTATAATAATCCAGCAACGAATGTAGGAAAAACAACGAATCCCGCATGCCGCTAGTTATTCGTTGTTTTTCCTACATTCGTTGCATCCAATATGCTGGAGTTCAGGCATGGCTAAACAATGGATAAACGTGGCGGGGGCGCGGGAGCACAACCTGAAGGATGTGCATGTAAAGATCCCGCGCGATGAGTTGACGGTGGTGACGGGGCTGAGCGGCTCCGGCAAGTCGTCGCTGGCGTTCGACACCATCTATGCCGAGGGGCAGCGCAAATATGTGGAGAGCCTTTCGGCCTACGCGCGCCAGTTCCTGGGGCAGATGCAGAAGCCGGATGTGGACTACATTGAAGGGCTATCCCCGGCGGTATCGATCGAGCAGCGCACGGCGGGTTCGAACCCGCGTTCGATCGTGGCGACGACGACGGAGATCTACGACTATCTCCGGCTGTTGTATGCGAGCATTGGCAAGGCGCACTGCTACCAATGCGGCAAGCCCGTCAGCAGCCAGAGCGCCGAGGAGATTGTCGAGCAGTTGATGCAGCTGCCCGCCAAGACCAAGCTGATGATCCTCGCGCCGATGGTGCGCGGCCGCAAGGGCGAGCATGTGGAGGTCTACGAGCAGATCCGCAAGCAGGGCTTTGTCCGCGCGCGCGTCGATGGCGAGGTGTACGAAATCGAAAACGTGCCGAAGCTGAAAAAGACGTTCAAGCACACCATCGACGCGGTGGTGGATCGCCTTGCGGTTTCGGACGACATCCGCAGCCGCATGACCGATTCGGTCGAGCTGGCGCTGGGGCAGGCCGAGGGCTTGGTGACGGCGCTGGTGGCCACCGGGGATGGCGGCTGGGAAGAGCGGCTCTTTTCGGAGCATAACGCCTGCAACGATTGCGGGATCAGCTTCGATAAGCTCGAAGCCCGACACTTTTCGTTCAACAGTCCGTATGGTGCCTGCCCGACCTGCCATGGCCTCGGCACGCAAATGGTGTTCGACGAAGAGCAGGTGGTGCCGGACCCGTCGCTGGCCATCGAGTCCTGTGTGCATCCGTGGCGCTATGGCGGGCACCGGATGATCATCTATCATAAAAAGCTATTGCAGGCGGTGGCGGAGCGGCACGGGATTGATCCGCGCACCCCGTTCCAGGAGCTTCCGAAAAAGGTGCAGAAGGAAATCTTCCATGGCACGGGCGACGAAGATATTGAATACTACATGCGCCGCCGCCTGATCAAGAAGCCGTTCCGGGGCGTTTTCCCGATGTTGATGGAGCGGGTGGAAAGCAACGAGAGCGAGGCGATGAGCCACTGGTTGCGCGGCTACATGACCAAGCGGATTTGCCCCGAGTGCAATGGCTCGCGCCTGCGCCCGGCGGTGCTCGCCTGCACCATGAACGGCCGCAATATCCGCGAAATCATCACCGATTCGGTGATCGATTCGCAGCGCTTTTTCGAAGCGCTCAAGCTGACCAAGCAAGAAACCTTGATCACCAAGGAAATCCTCAAGGAGATCCGGTCGCGCCTCGGCTTCATGGTCAACGTGGGGCTCGACTACCTCACGCTCGACCGCGAGAGCGGCACGCTCTCCGGCGGCGAGGCGCAGCGCATCCGGCTGGCAACGCAGATCGGGGCGGGGCTGGTGGGCGTGGTCTATGTGCTCGACGAGCCGAGCATTGGCCTGCACCAGCGCGACAACGACCGGCTGATCCATACGCTGCAAGGCCTGCGCGACCTGGGCAACACGGTGATTGTGGTCGAGCACGACGAGCAGACGATCCGCACGGCCGACTATGTGGTCGATCTCGGCCCCGCCGCCGGGCGCCACGGCGGCGAGGTGGTTTTTGCGGGCAGGACCGACAAGCTGATGACGGCCGATACGCTGACGGCGAAGTATCTGCGCGGCGAGCTGCAGGTGGAGGTTCCGGAAAAACGGACGAAACCCTTCAAGGGGTGGATCGAACTGAAGGGCGCGGAGGCCAACAACCTGAAAAAGGTGGATGCCCGTTTCCCGCTCGGCCTCTTCACCTGCGTGACCGGGGTGTCGGGCAGCGGCAAGAGTACGCTGACCGACTACACGCTCAAGCGCGCGCTGGCGCGGCATTTCAATGGATCGAAGGATGCACCCGGCAAGTTCAAGAGTGTTGAGGGGCTCGACTTTGTCGATAAGATGATCGTGATCGACCAGTCGCCGATCGGCCGCACGCCGCGCTCGAACCCGGCCACCTACACCGGGGCGTTCACCGATATCCGCAACCTGTTCGCCACATTGCCTGCTTCCAAGATGCGCGGCTACAAGCCGGGTCGCTATAGCTTCAACGTCAAGGGCGGACGCTGCGAACGCTGCAAGGGCGACGGCATCCTCAAGATCGAGATGCACTTCCTGCCGGATGTCTATGTGCCGTGCGAGCAATGCAATGAAAAACGCTACAACCGCGAGACGCTCGAAGTGCATTACAAAAGCAGGAATATTGCCGACGTGCTCGATATGACGATCAACGAGGCGCTCGAATTTTTCGAGGCGGTGCCCAAGATCCAGCGCAAGATGAAGACGCTTTGCGAGGTGGGGTTGGGTTATCTCAAACTCGGCCAGCCCGCCACAACGCTTTCCGGCGGCGAGGCGCAGCGCGTCAAGCTCTCGACCGAACTGAGCAAACGCTCGACCGGGCAGACCGTCTACATCCTGGACGAGCCGACCACGGGCCTCCACTTCGCCGATGTCCACAAGCTGCTGGAGGTGCTCGAGCGCCTGCGCGACGAGGGCAACACCGTCATCGTGATCGAGCACAACCTCGACATGATCAAGCGCGCCGACCACATTGTCGACCTCGGACCCGGCGGCGGCATCAATGGCGGAACCGTGGTTGTTTCCGGGCCGCCGGAAAAAGTGGCCAAGTGCGCGAAATCCTACACGGGGCAATATTTGAAGGAATTACTGGATTAACAAACACACAAACGCCTTATCCAGATCGACGGCCGTCGATCTGGATAAGGCGTTTGTGGGGGGGGCGATATGCCGAACATGCACAAGCTGGAGGTGCGGGATAGCCGCATCCATGGAAAAGGGGTCTACGCCATTGAACCCATCGATAAAGGCGCGAAGATTGGAACCTACCATGGCCATCGTACCGAGGAGGACGATACCTATGTGCTTTGGGTCACGGACGAGGACGGGGTTGAATATGGCGTGAACGGGTATACCAACCTGAAATTCCTGAACCACTCCTGCGAACCGAACGCGGAATTCGATGGCGAAGAACTCCATGCGCTGCGGGCTATTGACCCCGGCGACGAGATCACGTTTCACTATGGCAATCTGTTTGTCGAATGGTTGGAAAGTGAAAAGTAAGGCGTGAATCGTGATGGGCTTGGCCTATGCGGTAGGCTTGCCTTGTCACGCCTCACGCCTCACGTCTCTTAAAACCCATCGCAGCCACTTTGCGCTGCAGGCCGGCGGAGGCATTGGGCAGTGCGACCTCCGTGTTGTGGAATTCCCGGCGGGTGCGGTAGTTCTTGCGCAGGGCATCGAAGTTCCGGGCCCGTTCGATTTCGCCCTGGACGGCGGCTTCGCGGATTAGCCGGTCGTCGGTCTCAATGTCGTAGACTTGTTGCACGATCTTGTGCAGCACCTCTTCGTCGTCCCGGTGGGCGCAATCGATTTCGAGGGTTGGAACCTCGGCGACGGGCAGGGAGGAGGCCACGTTCCACGTTTTCCGGATCTCGAAGAAATTGCAGAGTTCGTCGTAGCAGGCCACGGTTCCGTTAAGCTTGCCTTCGTAGGAGTGGCCGGCGATATGCGGCGACGCGAGGTCGGCGCGTTTGAGGACGTCGGAGCGGAAGGCCGGCTCGGGCGTCCACACGTCGAGCACCATGCGGGAGACGGCGCCGCCGGCCTGCGCATCGAGCAGTGCGTCGTAGTCGCAGGCATCGCCCCGGGCGGCGTTCACGAAGATGGCCCCGGGTTTCAGTTGTTCGAAGAAGGTGTAGTCGGCCATGCGCTCGGTCGGCCAAGGCTTATGTTTCACCAGCGGAACATGCAGGCTGACGATGTCGCACTCCGGCAGAACGGCTCCCAGCGGCATAAAGTCGGGGTCGGGCGAGACGGCGGCCAGCGGCGGATCATTGCGCAGCACATCCAGGCCCAGCGCATGAAATTTTTTCACCACCCGGCTTCCGACGTTGCCGCAGCCGATCACGCCGATCGTTTTTCCCGCGAGATCGAATCCATGCCGGCGGCTGAGGGTGAGCAGGGCGGCGACCAGGTATTCGGAAACGCTGTTGGCGTTGCATCCGGGCGCGGCGCACCAGTAGATGCCGCGTTTTTGCAACCACCCGGCATCGATGTGGTCGGTGCCGGCCGTGGCGGTCCCCACAAACTTGACGGGGGTGTCGTGCAATAGTTCGGCGGTGGCCTTTGTTTTAGAGCGGATAATCAGCGCGTCGGCATCGAGCAGGTGCTCGCGTGTGATTTCGCGGTCGGGGATGACCTCGGTCTTCCCCGCGTTGGAAAAAGCCTCGTGGCCAAGCAATACGGTTTCTGCGCAAACGATTTTCATGGGTACGCATTGTCGGCCTATCCCCGAGGTGGCTCAAGAACCAATGATGGGAAAATCTAGGGGCGTTGGCGGCGGAACTCGCGTTCCCTCATTGCGGGGTGGTGCTTCGTGTGTTGCTTGTGGCGCGCGTGGGTGGAGTTTTTCTTCCACAGGTGCTTGAACCAAAACTTGGCCGTTGCAAGGATGGCCAGGCAGATGCAGAGGACGGCGGTGACGATGAGCGTCAGCACACCGCGGCGCTGGAAGTCGCCGGTGCCTTCCTCCTGCGAGAAAAAAGACATGGCCAGCAAGAAGCCCATGATCAAAATGAGAATCATTGCTCCCGTCACGATCGGATGGGGCCGCATGGTGAAATGCGGAACTTTGCCTCGGGTCATTTGCATAAGACTAAAACTGTACTAAAAAGATGGTGGGCGAGGCGGGACTCGAACCCGCACGCTGTTAGGCACGAGAACCTAAATCTCGCGTGTATACCAATTTCACCACTCGCCCGGTAAAAAAGAGGGTAATGTAGTGGGTCGGGCGGGGGGGGCTCAAGTTCAAAAAACGTGGCGTTCCCATATTTTCTGCAAGGCCCGGATGGCGGCTGCGGGATCGGTTGCGGCGTTGACGGCGCTGACGACGCAATAGTTTTGTGCCCCGGCTTCGAGCAGCCCGGGGAGGTTTTGAGCGTTGATGCCGCCGATGGCCACGGCGGTGAGCGGGGATTGGCCTATGATCCGGCCCACTTCCGCGGCACCGAGCGCGGGATCGGCATCGGCCTTGGTTGGGGTGGGATGGACGGGGCCGACGCCGATATAGTCGGGCGCGGCCTCGGCGGCCAGAAGCGCCTGTTCGAGGCTGTGGGTGGACAATCCGAAAATTTTGCCGGGAACGCTCCAGGTTGAGCGGGCTTCTTCGACGGACAGGTCGGCCTGACCCAGGTGGATCCCGTCGGCATCGGATTCGATGGCCACGGTGAGGTCGTCGTTGACGATGAAGCGGGTTTGGGTGTTTTTGGTGATGTCGCGGAGGGCGAGGGCGGTGGCGGCCACCTGCTCCCGGGGGGTGTTTTTCATACGTAGCTGGAGATAGCGCACGCCGCATTCAACGGCGGCCTTCGCGGCGGCTTCGTAGCCGGAAACGGGGTCGGTCAGGATGAGGTAGAGTCCGAAATTTTCCTTCATAGGCGTTCATTAAGACATAAGGATTCCGGGGAGGAAACTGCGAATGCATAGGAAAGGGCAGGTTTTTTCTTTTCAACGTTTTGTTGATCCGTAAACTATGCATTCAGTTTTGAGCATGCGGGGGATGCATATGAAACGGGGTAGACGTTGGAGTTTGTTGTTGGGAGTGGTCTTTTGCGGGTCTATTGCGCAGGGCACCAGTAAGTTACATATATTTACCAGCCAGCAAGGGCAGGTGGTGAGCGCCAGGATTATCCAGGTTGATTCCCAGCGCGGCCTGGTGGAGCTGGAGCTGGAAAACAAGCAACGCAAGAAGGTGAAGCCTACGGTTTTCATTGAATCCGACCAGGCTTATATCCGCGACTGGGCTATTGGGCAGGCATTCATGGCCAGTTCAGGATTCCGCTTCAAGGGGGAGAAGAAAGTGATTGAGGATTGGAGCGAAAGTGGCGGGATTGGCGTCAACCGCGAATTCGAGAAGGTCGTCTACATTTGCGACCTTAAGAATGGCTCGGCCTACACCTTCGAGAATATCGAGGTGGAGTATTGCGTCTATTGGGAGCAGGAATATCCCGAGGCCAGCGGCGAACGGAAGGAACGGCTGGACTATTCCGGGCGGAACAGCATTAACTCGGTGGCTCCCCGGACCGCCGTCGCAGTCCAGACCGATCCCGTGACGTTGGTCTACCAGTATCTGGCCGGAGGCTATTACTATTCCAACGGGGCAACCGGCAAACAGAGTTCGAAGATGAAGGGTGTTTGGCTGAAGGCCAAGTTGACCACGGAGAGCGGCGAAACCTTTGTCCGCGACTTTTGCGAGCCGGCCAGCGTTATGAAGCAGCAGGTTTGGAAAGCCCCTCCAAAAGCCGAGGTGGAAACCTCTTCGGGCAAGAAGAAGCGCAAAAAGAAATAGCATTAGGAGAAGACGATGAAATCAATCCAATCCATTTTAATCTGTTCGGTGTTGTTGGCCTCTGGTTGGGCCGTAGCCGAAATGCATGCGTTCAAGTTGCCGGACGGTCGTTCCGTCGAGGCGGAGATTATGGACTACAACGCGAAGCTGGGCCAGGTTGAGCTCCAGCTGGCAAACGGCTCGCGCAAGAAGATCGATCCTACGATTTTTGTGCAGGCGGACCAGGATTATATCAAGGAATGGGCCTCCCTCGATGGCTTCAGAAGCTCGTCCCAGTTCAAGATCGAATGCGCCAAGAAAAAGCTGGAGCAGTGGAAGGAGGGCGACGACGCCTTCGAGACCAAGTTCGAGAAATATGTCTATGAAGTTTCTTTGGCGAACCGCACGGCTTCCGAGATCGACCCCTTGAAGGTGGAGTATCGTATTTACTACGAACAGGAGGAAAACGATATGGCCACCAAGAAGGTGGTGAACCACCAGCAGGTCAAATCGGGAACGCTCGACGTCGAACGGGTGCGGGCGAAGGAGACGCGGCGAGCCAATACGGAACCGGTGGTGCTCAAGGAATTCGAGTTCAACATGTCGGACTACTATGTGGAGGGTGGCGATCCCGAGTCGACGAGCGGCGAGCTCAAGGGGATTTGGGTGCGGTTGACGGTCAAGACCAAGAGCGGTCAAACCGCGGTGCGCGATGTCTATGAACCAGACAGCATCAAAGGCAAGTATGCCTGGTAGAAGGACGTCAATGAAGGTTGCCGTGCTGTTGGTTTTGGCGCTCGCCCTTTCCTCCTTCGGGGACGGCGAATACCGCACCTTCACCGATCAGGATGGCCGCGAGATCAAGGCGAAGCTCATCAAGGTTGATACCCGGTCCGGGAAAATCACGGTCGAGCGTGACGACCGCCGCAAGGTCACCGTCCCGGCAAATATCTTTTCCGAGGCCGACCAGGCCTACATCAAGGAATGGCTGGCCGCCCAGAATTTTCTTTCGAACTCCAAGCTCCGGGTCAACGTGGACAAGAGAAAGGGAACTGCGGGGGAGACTTCGGAAACCAAACGGGCGAAATCCCCCTGTTTCTATGAGATCCAGCTGGATAACAAATCGGGCGCCCCGTTCGAAGGGATCTGGATTGAATACTGCATGTATATGAATACCGAGAATCTTGCAGGCGGTGCGGATAAGCTGACGGTGGAGACGGGAAAATCAAAGGTCCTTAGGCTTCCTGTTCGGGGGAAGCATCTTGAAACGACCAAAGAGATTAAACTATTCCGGTATTATCAGGCACAACTGGAGACGACCTATTATTCAGATGGAACCGTTGACCGCAATACGTCCTACAACAAAATGTCCGAGGATAATATGGAGGGCATCCGCGTGCGGGTCTACCTCAAGACGCCGGCCGGAAATACCTTCATGCGCGAAATCTGCGATCCCAGTTCCGTCGAGAAGGAATACACCTGGAAGCGCCATTGACGCAAAGCCGGTAAGGAAGAACGAGCAGATGAAAAAGCGTGCCTATGCTCGTCGTAGAATCCGCTCCACATCCGCGATGGACCCGGTCTGCATCAGGCGGGCGCGTAGCTCGGCGGCGCCGGGGAAACCCTTGGAATAGATGGAATAATAGTGGCGCAGGATGTGGAAATTCTTGGTGTCGCCCCAAACGCGGTCGAAAAGCTCGGTATGCTTCCATAGCAGATCGAGCTTTTCCTCTTTGGTGCGCTCGCGCTGCTCTTCCATGAAGATCCATGGATTATGGAAAATGCCGCGGCCGATCATTGCGCCATCCAGCTTGAATTCGGCGCACTTGGCGCGTGCTTCCTCCAGCGAAAGTACGTCACCGTTGCCGATCACAGGCAGCTCCAACCCGAGCTGGTCGCGCAACCGTGCCGCCCTGGCAATCTCGCCCCAGTCGGCCAGGCCATCCGACATCTGCTTTTGCGTCCGCCCGTGGATCGTCAGCGCGGCGGGTTTGGTTTCGAGCACATGGCCAATCCATTCCTCGGTGGCGACCGACTTCAGGCCGATGCGTGTCTTGACGGAAACCGGAAGGTGGGTGGCTTCCTGCGCGGCCTGGATGATTTCCTTGGCGAGCGACGGATTGCCGATCAGACCGGAACAGCATCCGCGGCGCACCACCTTCGGAACAGGACAACCCATGTTGATGTCGATCCCGTCGAACTCCATTTCATCGGTGATTTCCCTGACCACCTGCTGGTAGTTTTCGGGGGTGTTGCCCCAAATCTGGGCCACGATCTTTACGTTCTTCTCCTTGAGCAACCGCCGCTCTTCGCCAGTCACCTGCAGGCGATGGCTAATGCGCTTGCGGGCTTTCGGGTGCACCAGCCCATCGGTCGAGACAAACTCCGTCATCACCACATGCAATGCGCCCGGATCGGCCAGCCCGATCAATAGCTCGCGCAGTACCGTGTCGGTAACATCTTCCATCGGTGCCAAGGCAATGATCGGGCGGTCTATGGAATTCCAGAAATTCATGGTTGATGACGAGTGACGATTGAGCCGTGATTATCACGCCTCACGCCTCACGCATTCATTTCAATCTCGAACCCGGCGTCTTCGATCATGCGCTTGTCTTCCTCATAGCTCTGTCCGCCGGTGGTCAGGTAGCCGGCGGTAAACATGGAGTTGGCCGGGTAGAGGGCGAGGGGCTGGAGGTCGCGCAGCGTGGTTTCGCGTCCACCCGCAATGCGGACTTCCGTTTCCGGGATCACAAAGCGAACCATGGCCAACGCCCGCAGGCAGTCGTTCGGCTTCAACGGGTTGGGCTTGCCCGCGAACTCTGTACCAGGGCGCGGGTCGAGGAAGTTGATCGGAACAGAGTCCACGTTCAGGTCGGCCAAGGCAAAGGCAAGATCCACACGATCCTGAAGCGACTCTCCCATGCCAAACAGGCCACCGCAACAGAGGTCGAGCCCGACCTTCTTCACAATCTTGGCGGTGTTGACCCGATCCTCGAATTCGTGGGTGGTCACCACTTCCGAAAAATAGTTTTCGGAGGTTTCGAGATTGTGGTTGAAACGGTCGACGCCTGAATCCTTCAGGCGGATCGCCTTTTCCTCGGTCAGCAGGCCAAGGGACGAACAGATTTCCAGATCCGGATATTTCCGTTTAATCTGGATGGCGGCTTCGCAAATGGTTTCCAGCTCCTTCGGCGCCGGGGCGCGGGTGCTTGACACCACGCAGTAGCGCTTGGCATTGCGATCGACCGCGGCCTGCGCCCCCTCGACAATGCTTTCCACCGTCTGGAAGTCGTAGCGCTCCACATCGTTGATGGCCGAGGTCGATTGCGAGCAAAACGCGCAATCCTCGGGGCACTTGCCGCTTTTCACGTTGCGCAAGAGGTGCAGCGAAACCGTGTTCCCAAAATATTTCCTACGGATGCGGAAGGCGCCCTGCAGCACCTCCAGCAGCTCGTCGTCCGGCGACTCCAGGATCGCCAAGGCTTCCTCTTCCGTAATGTTGCCGCCATCCAACACGCGGTCGCTGATTACTTTCCAATCCATGGTTTTCTCTCCAAATCAATTAACGGGGGCGGATACTACCACGGGATTCCGGGTTGTAAACCGATAGATGCGCAAAAGATGATAAACATAGTCATCAAAAGGGTTGACGCGTGTCGGCGAAGGCGTATATTCACTGCCTATCGCTAGGGGTGCCCATTCGTTGCGCGGAAAATCCTAAGCACTGAAAACTAATTTCTAAACTCAGCTGGAGGGACGGTGTTTAGGATTTGGGGATTGGGATTTTGGATTTCCAGCCACCGGCTGGCAGGGCTGAGAAAAACCCTTCGAACCTGTACGGATAATGCCGGCGAAGGGAAGCGCGCCGCGCCCCCTTCCTGCATTTTTCCGAACATTGGAAGTAAACCAGTACTGCGTATTGCTTACTGCGTATTGGCCGATCAGCAATACGAAATACGCAGTACGCAATACGACAAGGAAAACCATGATCCAGGAAAAGCACGAATTCAACGACTATGGAACCGACTACCCCAACTCCCGCAAGGTCTATGCGACCGGTTCCCGCCCCGACATCCGCGTCCCCATGCGCGAAATCCGCCTGACCGATACCCGCAGGGCCGATGGTTCTTCTTTGGAAAACCCGCCGATCCTCGCCTACGACACGTCCGGTCCGATGAGCGATCCGAACCATATCCTGGATCTGGAAAAGGGACTTCCGCCCCTCCGGAAAAAGTGGATTGCTGAACGAGGGGATACCGAAGCCTACTCCGCCCGCGGCTACCAGCCCGGCGACGACGGGCTGGGCGGCGATGCGAACCGGATTCCGTTCCTGGGTTTGGGGAAACCCGTCCACCGCGCCAAGCCGGGCGCAAACGTGTCCCAGATGCACTATGCCCGCAAGGGCATCGTTACCCCCGAAATGGAATTCGTCGCCATCCGCGAAAACATGGGCCGCCAGGAAGCGTTCAAGGCGGTCTACATGAAGTCCGAACACGATGCCGGCCTGCTGGCCCAGGCGCAGACCGCCGGCATGCGGCACCCGGACCACCAGCATCCGGGCCAGGCATTCGGCGCCCAAATCCCGGATTTCATCACGCCCGAATTCGTGCGCAAGGAGGTGGCCGAAGGCCGCGCCATCATTCCGGCCAACATCAACCATCCCGAAGCCGAACCCATGATCATCGGCCGCAACTTCCTGGTGAAAATCAACGGCAACATCGGCAACTCCGCCGTCAGCTCCAGCATTGGCGAGGAGGTCGAGAAGGTCCAGTGGGCCACCCTGTGGGGCGCCGACACGATCATGGACCTCTCCACCGGCGAAAACATCCACGACACCCGCGAATGGAACCTGCGCAACTGCCCGGTTCCGGTCGGGACCGTACCGATCTACCAGGCGCTGCAAAAGGTGGGCGACCGCCCCGAAGACCTGACGTGGGAACTCTTCCGCGACACGCTCATCGAGCAGGCCGAGCAGGGCGTCGACTATTTCACCATCCACGCCGGCGTCCGCCTGCGCTATGTTCCCATGACCGCCCAGCGCGTCTGCGGCATCGTTAGTCGCGGCGGCTCCATCATGGCCAAGTGGTGCGTTTCGCATCATAAGGAAAGCTTTCTCTACGAGCGCTTCGAGGAAATCTGCGAGATCTGCAAACAATACGATGTGTCGCTTTCACTGGGCGACGGCATGCGCCCGGGCGCCATCGCCGATGCCAACGACGAGGCGCAGCTCGGCGAGCTCGAAACCCTCGGCGAGCTGACCCGAATTGCCTGGAAGCACGATGTTCAGGTGATGATCGAAGGGCCCGGCCATGTGCCGCTGCAGGGCATTAAAGATAATATGGACTGGGAACTCGATTCCTGTTTTGAAGCCCCGTTCTACACCCTCGGGCCGCTGACCACCGACATTGCGCCCGGCTACGACCATATCACCAGCGGCATCGGTGCCGCGAACATCGGTTGGTATGGCTGCGCCATGCTCTGCTACGTCACGCCCAAGGAACACCTCGGCCTGCCGGACAAGGAGGACGTCAAGCGCGGGGTGATCACCTACAAGATCGCCGCCCACGCCGCCGACCTCGCCAAAGGGTTCCCCGGCGCGCAAATCCGCGACAACGCGCTCAGCAAGGCGCGCTTCGAATTCCGTTGGGAAGACCAGTTCAATCTGGCGCTCGACCCGGTAACCGCCCGTTCCTACCACGACGCAACGCTGCCGACCGAAGATGCCAAGACCGCGCACTTCTGCTCCATGTGCGGGCCCAAGTTTTGCTCCATGCGCATCTCCGAAGACGTCCGCCAATATGCCGCCGAACAGGGCCTCTCCGAATCCGAAGCCGTTGAGAAAGGGATGCAGGAAAAATCGCGCGAGTTTGCCGTGCAGGAGGCCGAACTCTACACCTAGAACGCTGCTCCGCGCAAAGCACGCCGCGTTTAGGTCGGCGCGGTTGGCGCAACGCATTTCGTTAAACGGAGTGTCGCCCGGGGCCAAGGAATGTTGCCGTTTCACATGGACCCTGCATGCTCTCCATTGAACGAAATCTTGATATCGCCCTCTAAAAGATGCATAGGAGATAACCATGAAAACGAGATGGATCACGATGGCATTGGCGGCTGTGGCAGTTGCGGCGGGCGCAGGGACTAAGGAGACAAAGATGGAAAAGGCGGTATTTGCGGCGGGTTGCTTCTGGGGGGTTGAGGCGGTCTTCCAGGAGTTGGACGGAGTGGTCGATACAACCGTAGGCTACACCGGCGGAAAAACCGACGACCCCACCTACAAGGAAATCTGCAGCAAGGAAACCGGCCATGCCGAGGCGATTGAAATCGTCTATGATCCCTCCAGGGTTTCCTACGACGAGCTCTTGGCCTATTTCTGGCGGTTGCACGATCCCACCACCATGAATCGCCAGGGACCCGATAAAGGAACCCAGTATCGGTCGGCCGTTTTCTACTACACCCCCGAGCAAAAGGCCGCCGCCGAAAAGATAAAGGCCGAATCCCAGAAAAAGTGGAATAAGCCCATCGTGACCGAAATCACGGCCGGAGGAAAATTCTATCCCGCCGAGGCGTATCACCAGGATTATTTCAAGAACCGCGGCTCCCACCACACCGGCTGCCACTATCTGCGGGATTGAGTGAAACATCATACTTGCATAAGTATGATATCGTACTTATGCAAGTATGATGTTTTGCCGTCAGCCCACCTTGGCTTCGGCAGTCGGAAAAAAGGGGCTACGGATTGGTGGCGATGGCCATGCGGTCGTGGCCGGCAAGGTCGCTTTTGATCTGGATGTCGGCATAGCCCATGTTTTCAAGGCACTCAAGGACGGCCTTGCCTTGGTTGTAGCCGAATTCGAGGAAGATCTGCCCGCCCGGAACGAGGATGGATCGAGCCTGCATGGCTAGGTCTTCAATCAGCTCCATGCCCGTAGGGCCGCTGTCGAGCGCCGACTTCGGCTCGTGGTCTCGCACCGATGGGTGGAGCTCGCTCCAGTCCTTCGAGGCAATATAGGGCAGGTTCGCCACAACCACATCGGCGCTTTCGGGGGCGTGGCCCTCGAGCAAGGATCCTTCTATCCAAAGAATGCGATTTTTCAGGCCATGGGCTTCCGCGTTTTCCCGGGCCAGCTCAAGGGCGGACGGGGAAATATCCACCGCCTTGAAGTTGGCATCCGGTCGTTGCTTGGCCAGGGTTATGACGATGCACCCGGAGCCAATCCCCACATCGATAACCGTTGCCGGCTTCTTTTGGTTCCAAACCTTCGAGGCCAAAACCTCTTCGACCAAAAGCTCCGTTTCGGGGCGGGGGATCAGTGCGCGCGGATCGCACTTGATTTGGAGTCCCCAAAAGTCGACGTGGCCAACCACGTACTGCAGCGGTTCGCCGTTCTCAATTCGTTCGGCCAGCGGTTCAAGCCGGCTGATGATCTTGAACTGCTCGGCGGTGGAGCGCGCTTCGGGGGGCTTCCCGGTGTAGATTTCCAGCGGCCGGCATTCAAAGACGTGGGCCAGTAGTTCCTCCGCCACCCGTTTGGCATTGTCCACGCCGGAGGCTTTGAAGCGGAACGCGAACGATTCAACTAGTTGGTCTATTTCCATGGTTGTCCGGTCCGGGGCGTTTGGGCCCTACTTGTAATTCCGTGGTTCAATGCCGAGGTTCTTGATGCGGTAGTTAATGATGCGCTGCGTGGCTTGCAGGTAGCGGGCGACCGCCGCCGCATTGCCACGATGTTTTTTCAGTGCATCGATCAGGATTTCGCGTTCGTAGGCCTCGATCATCTGTTTCAGGTTGGCGCCGTTTTCGGGCAGTAGGCTGGTGTGGGTTTCATCGCTGGTCTGCAGCGACGGCGGCATGTTGAAGCCATGGATGACACAGTCGGACGAGGTGAGCACGGCCCGTTCTATGCAGTTTTCCAGTTCGCGCACGTTGCCTGGCCAGTGGTAGGCCATCATCATGTTGATCGCCGAGGTGGAGATGCGCTTCATGTCCTTGCCATACATTTCGCCATACTTTTGCAGGAAGTGGTCGGCCAGCAGCATGATGTCGGATTTGCGTTCGCGCAATGGCGGCAGCATGATCGGAAAGACGTTGAGACGGTAATACAAGTCCTCGCGGAAGGTGTCGGTCGTCATCCCCTCTTCCAGGTTGCGGCTCGTGGCGGCCACCACGCGCACATTCACGGTGATCGTTTCGTTGCCGCCAACCCGTTCGAACGATTTTTCCTGCAGCACGCGCAGCAGGCGCACCTGGACTGGCGGCGAGATGTCGCCGATTTCGTCGAGGAAGATCGTTCCGCCGTTGGCCAGTTCGAAGCGCCCCTTGCGCTGTTGCTGCGCCCCGGTGAAGGCCCCCTTTTCATGGCCGAAGAGTTCGGACTCGATCAGGTTTTCGGGCAGGGCGGCGCAATTGACGCTCACAAAGGCGTTGTTCTTGCGCGGGCTGTTGAAATGGATGGCCCGGGCCACCAGCTCCTTGCCGGTGCCGGACTCGCCCCGCACCAGCACCGTCGCTGCGCTGTTGGCCACTTGGACGATCTGTTCATAGACCGCGCGCATCGAGTTGCAGTTGCCCACCATGTTGTCGATGCTGTAGCGCCCGCCTAGCTGGCGCCGCAGCATTTCATTTTCCGATTCGAGCGCATTGCGTTCCTCGTTCTCCTCGCGGATGGTCGAAACGGCGGATGCCAGGATTTGGGCAACGTGCTCGAGAAACACGGAATAGCCCTGTAGCTCTTCTTCTGCAGAGGACGGAAGGTCGATGCTCATGGTTCCGATCACTTCCTTGTGGTGGATGATCGGTACGCAAATAAAGGCCGTTTTATGATCGCCGCGCGCCTTGGTGCGGTTGAGGAAATCCGGCGACTTGCTGATGTCGGGGATGAGATCGGGCTGCCCGGTCTTGGCGACGCGTCCCGTGACGCCCTCGCCCAGCTCATATTGCCCGCGGCGCATTTCGCTGGTGGAAAGCCCGCTGGAGGCTTCGATGTTCAGGATATCGGTGCCGGGTTTGCGCAGGGTCAGCGTTCCGCGCAAGACCCCCATGTCGGTTTCCATGATTTCCAATACCTCGTTCAGCAACCCGGAAATATTGTGCTGGCGAGCCGAGATGGTCTGCGAGATTTTATACAGAACCTGCAGTTCTTTTTCACTTTGATTCATTTTTGCATCCTCATGCGGGGTGGGCTTGTTCATTGCCCAAACCTGAATACAAAAATGTATCTAAATAGGCAGGGTGCACACAAGTGTGTTTTGGAAATATTTGTCCTACGGGCATGAAGCAGGCGGGGCGGGGGGCGATTCAAACCAAACGCTGAAAGAAAAAGCCAAGGTCGGGGGAATGCACCGATCCCCCGCTACGATTTCTTTGGCTGGCGCATTTCGTTCCAGTATTCGAGTAGTTCCTGGTTGCGGTTGTGGGCCTTGGAGGAAATCTTGAAGTAGAGGAAGGCATCGAGGAAGCCGCGGCTTTGCATGAAACGCTGCGGTCGGCGCCCTTTGGTGCGTTCGAAGCGCTGCTGGTTGCCCATGATGTCGGAAACCTGGTAAATCACGTTTTTGGGCACGCGGACGTTTTCGCACATGCCCTTGAGGTGGCCGTGCACCGCGTTGCGGGCGGCGTCGAGGTGCGATTGGCCAGCCTCGACGAGCTGCTGGATCAAATATTCGTGATACTCGCCGAAGATCAACGCGAAGAGCAGGGCCGGGTGCACCTGCAGGCCGGCCTTGCGCCACCGGTCCATCTGGTCCAGCGCATGGATTACCCAGTCGTGGCGCGTCTTGTCCTCGTCGATCCAGTGCGAGAAATCGTGGAACATCGGGTGCAGGAGATCGGTTTTTTCCAGCCAGTGGAAAACCTCCTTGGCATGGCCGCAGAAAAAGAGCTTCTGGACTTCCTCATACATGCGCGAAGGGGCCGCGTGGCGGAGCAGGTCCTTGTTGCGGCAGATGGAGTCGTAGGCTCCCTGTTCGATCTCGAAACCGAGGGTGCCGGCAAAACGCGCCGCGCGAATCATGCGCACGGGATCTTCGGCAAACCGTTTGTCGGGATCGCCGATGACGCGGATCATCTTTTGTTCCAGGTCTTCAAGGCCGCCCGCGTAGTCGATCACGGAAAAGTCGGCAATGTTGTAGAAGAGCGCATTGATGGTGAAATCGCGCCGGAGGGCATCCTCTTCCGGGGTGCCGAAAATATTGTCGCGCATCACCTGCCCGGAATCGGCGGTCCGAAAGGTGTTTTCGCAGTGGACGGTGTCATCGGCATCTTCAGGCACCGGGGCGCGGAAGGTGGAGGTTTCAATCACCTCGCCGCGGAACAGGATGTGGGCCAGCCGGAAACGGCGGCCAACCAGTCGGCAGTTGCGGAACAATTTGCGGATCTGTTCGGGGGTGGCATTGGTTGCCACGTCGAAATCCTTGGGGTTGCGGTTGAGCAACAGGTCGCGTACGCCGCCCCCGGCCAAATAGGCGGTATAGCCTTCGTCCTTCAGGTGATAGAGCACCTTTACGGCGGCGGAGCTGATATTTTTTCGGCTGACATTGTGGTCGGCTCTCTTAACTACGGTTGGTTCCATAAGTGGCGCAGGGTATTCGAAGGGGGGGTGGGAAAAAAGAAAAAATCCACCGCATGGTGGATTTTTACAGCCCGTTGGGTCGGGCCTTAGGTGTCGAGGTGCTCGTCGATCCAGCGAAGGATGGTGTCGACGATGATGTCGACTTCGTCCTCCGTGAGTTCGCGGCCCTTTTCATAGCCGAAGAATTCCTCTACGGCCGAACGGTCGTTGCAGCCGCAGGCGTGCTGGGCAATGAAGACGGGGTGTCCCTTGGTCGGGGTTTGGCGTCCGTCGTTCTTGGGTTTGGCCGGGGCAAGGCGCTTGTTCACGAAGTCGGTCGCATGCAGTCGCAGGATTTCCATGCCACGGGATGTGACATATTCCTGCTCCGGTTCGCCCAGGATGAATTTTTCCAGGCGACCGTCGTCGGCCAGTTTTTTCTTCAGTGCGTCCCAGTCCTTGTCTGATATTTTTACCACAATCGTGTCCTCGATTAATTTTCCGACCTAACTGCCAGAGCATAAACAGGCTCTAGCGGAAGAGCAAGCCTCCGCATACGGGAAAAATAGCAAAAAATACTAGAAGTGATTCATGAGGGTTGAAATGTGATGTTTTCAATTCCTCACGTTTCAATCGTCACGTCTCACACTTCACGCTTCACGTCAGTCCTCACCAATCACGATATGCCGACGGAGGAAGGCGGCGAAGGAATCGGCGAGGCTATACATCAGCGGCACGAGCACCAGCGTGAGCAAGGTCGAAACGGCCAGGCCGAAGATCACCGCAATGGCCATGGGCGCCCACCAGGCCGATGTTGCGCCGCCGGCGGAGAAGCGGAACGTATGCACATCGAAGCTGAAGCCGATGGCCATCGGGATCAGGCCGAGAATGGTCGTCACCGCCGTCAGCAGGACGGGGCGCAGCCGCAGGCGGCCCGCGTGCACGACCGCTTCGCGGGTGTCGAGCCCCTTGGCTTTCATCTGGTTGATGCAGTCGACGAGCACGATCGCGTTGTTCACCACAATGCCGGCCAGGCTGATGATGCCCACACCGGTCATGACAATGCTGAAGTGCATGCGCGTGAGCAGCAGGCCCCACATCACGCCGATGATCGAAAGGATGATCGAGAGCAGGATCACGAACGGCAGCATGACGGAGTTGAACTGGAGCACCAGCACCACCACGATGCCGGCCAGCGCCAGCATGAACGCGCGCGACAGGAATTCCGACGACTCCTCCTGGTCTTCCCGGTCGCCGGTGTAAACGATGGTGTAGCCGGGCGGCATCTTGATTGAACTGACGATGGGGACAATGTCGGCCAGTAGCTCGTTCGATTCGCGGCCATCCTTGTTGCCCGAAATGGTGATGACACGTTTCTGGTTCTTGCGGCGGATGACGCCGCGCCCGGAGGTATATTCGAATTTGCCCAGCGAGGAGAGCGGAACGGGTTCGGCATCCTGCACCGGAATGTAGATTTCGTCCAACAGGTTGAACTGTTCGCGGGAAGGGCGGGGCAGGCGTACGGTGATATCGAACTCGTCCTCGCCCGCCCGGAACTTGCGTTGCGATTCCGTACCGTAGATCGAGGTGCGCAGGAAAAAGCCGATCGTTTCGGTGTCGAGCCCCAGCACGCCGGCCCGCTTGCGGTCGACGATGAACTGCAGCTCGGGCAATGCGCTCTCATAGTTCGAACGCAGGTCGACCAGCCCCGGCACCGGGCTGATGCGCCGCTTGATCTCCGTGGCAATGTCGTTGAGCTGTTCCAGGTTTTCCCCGGACACCTCGATGTTGACCGGAGGTTGTTGCGGCGGCCCCTCCTCGAAGGCATCGATCTTGATCTCCACGCCGGGGATCCGGCCAATGCGGTCGCGGAACTTCTGGATCAATTCGGAGGTCTTGCCCACGCGTTCCTTTTCGTCGACAAACTTGATGTAGCACGATCCCAGGTAGGTTCCGCCACTGCCTTCCGAAAATCCGCTGCCCATGCCTTGCCCCGTGGTGGCGAGGATGAACTCAATGTCGTCGAGATCGCTGATGGCGTTCTCGACGTGCTTCATGACGGCATCGGTTTTTTCAATGGCCGTGCCTTCCGGGTAGCGGACTTCGATCTGGGCGGCGCGCGGTTCCGTGTTGACGAACAGCGAGACGCCCTTGCCGAAGCGGCCGTAGAGCTGGGAACTCAGGATGAGGAACAGCAGGCTGATGATCAGCAGGGTGGCGCGGTGGTGCAACGCATGGCGCAGCAGGGCTTCGTAGCCGCGCACAAAGGGGTGGTGCTCGGTTCGGTTGTCGTCGAAGTTGCGTTTGCCGCGCTTGATCAGCACCGAGCAGATGGCCGGATTGATCACCAGCGCAACAAAGAGCGACGAGGCGAGGGTGATGATGAGGGTTTGTGGAATGTAGCTCATGAACTCGCCCATGATGTCCGGCCAGAACAACAGCGGCGAAAAGGCGGCGAGCGTGGTGAGGGTCGAAGTGGTGACCGGCCAGGCTACCTCCGCCGCGCCCTGCCGCGCGGCCTCCATCCGCGACAACCCTTCGCAGTGCAGGCGGTAGATGTTTTCCACGATCACGATGCCGTTATCGACCAGCATGCCGACGGCGAGGATCAGGGCGAACAGCACCACCATGTTCATCGTGATGCCCATCAGCGACATGATGGTGAACGAAAGCAGCATGGAGAAGGGGATGGCCAGCCCGACGAACAGGCTGTTGCGCCGCCCCATGAAAATCAGCAGCACGACGATGACGAGGAAAAAACCCGACGCCATGTTGTTTTCCAGTTCGGCGAGCATGTCGCGGATATCCTTGGAATCGTCCTGGACAATGGTGATGTGGATATCCTTCGAGATCCTGGTGGGGTCGATGTGCTGCTTCACCTCGTCGATCAGGTGGACGGAGTTTTCGCCGGCGCGCTTGAACACCTCGACCGTAACGGCGGTTTCGCCATTGATGCGGGAAATGCTTTCGAGGTCCTTGTAGGTATCCGAGACCGTGGCGATGTCGCGCAGGTAGATGGGGCGGTTCTCGCGCTGCACCACCACCAGGTCGCGCAGGTCGGAGGCCAGCACGAATTCGCCGGGCACGCGCACCTGCACCTTGTTTTCGTCCACCTCCAGCATGCCGGCCGACATCGTAACGTTTTCCTTGCCGATCAGGCCAACCACATCGAACAGCGGAATGTTGTAGGCCACCAGGCGCGGCAGGTCGAACTCCAGCCGGATCTCGCGCTCGCGGGTGCCGACGATGCGCGCCTCCTTGACGCCGGAAATATTCTCGATCTCGTCCTGCAGGAATTCGGCGGTGCTCTTGAGCCGTTCCAGGTCGGGGTCGCCGGAGAGGGCGAAGCGCATGATCGGGATGTCGGTGCTGAAGTTGAGGCCTTCCACCACCGGTTCGTCGAGATCGTCGGGCAGGTCGGGGCGGGCGAGGTCGATCTTGTCCTTCACGCGCTGGATGGCGGTGTCGACATCGACGCCGGCCATGTATTCGATGGTGAAGACCACCACGCTGTCGGCCGCCATGGCCGAGATATCCTTCACGCTTCCGAGCTCGTTGAGCCTTTTTTCGATCGGGATGCAGACGAGGTTTTCCATGTCCTCCGGGGCGGTGCCCGGATGGATGGCGGTTACGAACACCTGCGGGATGGTGATGTCAGGCGAGCCCTCGCGCGGCAGGGTCTTGTAGGATTTGTAGCCCATCCAAACCAGCACGGCGATAAACACAAAAACCGCCGTGCGGAATTTGATGGCATAGTTGGTTACAATCATTCGCCGCCACCTGCTTCAACGATTTCCACGCGCTGGCCGTCGCTCAGCGTACGGTTGCCTTCGATGATGACCAGCTCGCCCTCTTCCAGCCCGTGCGAGACCATGGCGTTTTTGCGCGTGATCGTCTCGAGCGTCACCTTGCGCCGCACGGCCTGGCCGTCGGAGGCGAGGTAGACAATATGGTCGCCCTTCGAGGGCAGCACGGCGGACATCGGCAACGAGACCATGTTTTCGTTGATGCCCCGGTGGAACTCGACCAGCGCAATCATGCCCGGGCGAAGGATGCCGTCGGAGTTTTCAACCGTAATCTCGGCGCGGAAGGCATTGTTGCGGCCGTCGGCCCGCGCGGCGACGAAGGTCACCTTGCCTTCGAAGGTGCGGTCCTTCAGCGGTTGGACGCCGAACGAGACCGTGTCGCCGAGCTGGATCGAATAGATGTCCTTTTCCGGGATCTGCACGACCACCTTCAGCGTGGCGGTATCCACCACCTGGAAAACCGGAGTGCCGGGCTGCACATATTCGCCTTCTTCGACAAAGCGGTCGTTCACCGTGCCGTTCACCGGCGATTCAACGCGGCACTGCTCGATGTTTATTTCGGCCTCGGTGGCCATGGCTTCCGCCCGGATGTGGGCGGTCTCGATACTATCGAACTCGCTGTCGGCAACGGCGCCGGATTCCTTCAGGGTCTTGAAGCGTCCGAAGTTTTTTTCTGCGTCCTTGGCGGCAATGTTGGCCTGTTTGAGGTTGGTCTGCCAAATGCGGTCGTCGATCTGCAGCAGCAACTGCCCTTTTTCAACGCGGTCGCCGCGGTCGGCCTTGAGCGCCACGATGCGCCCCGCCTTTTCGGCGGCCAGCATGGCGTCCACGTTGGCTTCGATGAGGGCCGGGAGAAAGACGATGTCCGCGGTGCTGGTCAGCCGCGCGGGCATGGTGAGCACGGGCATGGCGGCCTCGGTGGCCTCCGGCATGGGCTTCGCGTGGCGTTTCATGAAATTGAACATGGCAATCAACAGCACGAGCCCCAGGACGATGGCCAGCAAGACGATTTTAATGGCGTTTTTCCGCTCTTTCATTATTCATACTCCTCTAAAAGAATGCCTGCTGCATATTTCATCTGGGCGACGGCCACCATGTATTCGTAAAGCGCCTGCGAGCGTGCGAGCCGGGCATCGCTCAGTTCAACGTTGGCCTGGGTGACCTCCAGGTTGGTGCCGAGGCCGGCATCGAACCGCGAACGGGAAATCTGCAGTGCGCGGGTGGCGAGGCCAACGGTTTCCTGGGAGGCATCGATGATTTCCGCGGCATCGCGACCGCGGAGCCAGGCCGAGCGCACATCCAGCGAAACATAGCGCTCGAGGTCGCGGTATTCGTCCTCTTCGATGGCCAGGTTCAGCTTGCTCTCGGCCACGTTGGATTTCCGTGCACCGCCGTCGAACAGGTTCCAGCTGGCGCCGATGCCGGTGTACCAATGCCCCTGCCAACCGGATTCGCCCAGGAAGAAGCTGTAGGGATCGGGCTTCGTGTAGTCGTAGTTCGCGAATAGGTTCAGGCTGGGGTAATAGTCGCTCTTCTGCTGGTTGATGTCTTCCTTGCGCAGCTCGACCGAGCTGGCTTTCTCCATCAGCTCCGGGCGCTTCCGCAAGCCAAGGGCAATGGCCTGGTCGAGATTGACCTGCACCGGGACGTTGGTGAGTGGTTCGGTCAGCTCGAAAAATTCGTCGTCGATGAAGGTCAGGTTGCGGAACCCTTCAATGGCCAGGCTCAGGGAGTTTTCGGCAACGATCAGCCGCGGTTGTTCATTGGCCAGCGAAACCTTCGCACTCAGCCAGTCGAACTCCGAAACGGTTCCGGCATCGTACTTTTTCCGGGTTTCGTTTTCGAACCCCGCGAGTTGCTCCACCGATTGCTCCAGCGCGGAAACCTGTTCCTTGGCCAGCTGGACTTCGTAGTAGGCCAGCGTAATGTCGCGGGCCTGCGTGGCCCTCACGCGCCGCTCCTGGTAGGCGGTCAGCCTGCGGTAGGATTTCGATGCGCGGATCGCCGAGAGCGTCCGGCCCCCGGAAAAGATTTCCCAGTTTGCCGAGGCGCCGACGCCCTTGCTTTCGGTGCCGCTGATGTTGTCCGGGTCGAAGGCGGTATAGTTGGCCGTGCCGGTCAGTTTCGGCATCGCCTGCGAGATGGCCCGCTTGCGCGTCATTTCGGCAATCTCGCGGTTGCGTGCCGCGTTCGCCACCGTTAGCGACCGCTTCAGTCCGATTTGGATGCTTGCTTCAAGCGAGTAGCGGTTGGTGGTTTGCGGGAAGGATAGGGAGGGGATCAGCAAGGCGACCGCCAGGGCCGCCGTGCGGGCATGCTGGATGATTTTCCGCAGCATCAGCATGTGCTGGGTGCGCTCCTCTGCGGAGAGCGTGGCATAGGTTTCGCGTATACCCATCTTGCGGTTGGCGGCGAGTTGGTCAACCAGCTTCTTCCCCTTCGGAGTCAGCGAAACCTGGACAATGCGTTGGTCTTCGGCGCTGCGTCGGCGCTTCACCAGCCCGCTTTTTTCCAGACGTTGGAGCAAGGCCGATGTGGTCGATTTCCCGCGGTGCAATGCCGCCGCCAACGCGTTGACCGTGAGGTGCCCATGCTGGTTGATGTAGTGCAATGCCCAGAACTGCGGCACCGAAATGGCCCCCTTCGATACGGCGCTCGTATCCTCTCGCATGACCGACGAAATCAGCTCGGGCAACACCTCCGACATAAAGTCGACAAATTCCTCTTTCGAAATAGTTTTCATGGCGGATAGTACGTAGCACGAACCATGCCTGTAGCCAATCCTCTTTTAAAGAAAGATTGCGCAAGGAAGCGCCCGGATGGGCTGTTGACGCGGCTGCTATGTGGCGGATCAACTGATGGGGATAACGATTTCCCTGGCGGCGGCACCGTTTCCGGCATTTCCATTCCCGGATCTAGGTTATGTGCTTGTCCTCAGCACATCCGCAAAGAAGTCGTGGCCTTTGTCGTCGGTGAGAATGACGGCGGGGAAGTCGACCACTTCGATCTTGCGGACGGCTTCCGTGCCGAGTTCTTCCATGTCGACGATCTCGACGGACTTGATGTTTTTTTCGGCGATCAGGGCCGCGGGGCCGCCGATGGAGCCGAGGTAGAAGCCGTTGTATTTGGTGCAGTCATCAGTGGGTTTCTGAAAGGAGGTGTTGCTTGAAGAAATCGATCGTTCTTTGCCAGGCCAGCTCTGCCATTTCCTCGTTGTAACGGCCGGTTGAGTCGTTGTGGAAACCATGGTTGCATTCCGGATATATGTGCAGGATATATTCAACGCCGCTCGCATTTAAGTCGGCTTCGTACTCGGGCCAGCTGGCGTTGACCCGTTTATCATGTTCGGCCAGCTGAATCATTAACGGAGCCTTGATGTTTTTGCGCAGCTCCTTGGCTGCCGGGGTTCCGTAGAAGGGAACGCCGGCATTCAGGGTGTCATGAGCGGCGGCAGCCAGCATGTTGACGATATAGCCTCCGAAACAGAATCCCACGGCTCCGAGTTTTCCATTACCCGACTTATGCGACTTCAGGAACTGCGCCGCCGCGATAAAGTCCTGTTCGATTTTTGCCCGATCCAACGATTTTTGCATGGCCCGGCCTTTGTCGTCGTTGCCCGGATAGCCGCCCAGTGGATGCAGCGCATCGGGAGCGAAGGCGATAAAACCCGCCTTAGCGAGCCGTCGGGCAACGTCCTTGACGTATGGGTTGAGCCCTCGGTTTTCATGAATCACCAGGACTACCGGGATTTTTTCCGGCATATTGGATGGGGTCACAAGATAGCCCCGGCCTTCGCCATGTCCCTTGGGCGCTGGAAACGTTGCATAGATTGCTTTGATGTCCGGATCATTGAACGAGACTTGTTCGGCGGCGGCATAGTTTGGCATCAACACGGGGAGCAGCATGCCCATTGTGAAGCCTGCGGTGGCCAGCGACGACAGCCGGGTCATGAACATTTCCCGCGTAATCAAGCCATGGGCATATTCATCGTACCAGTCGAAGGCTTCCTGGGGAATGGGTTGGGTGACCGTGGTTTCCTGTTGCTGTGCTTCAGGCATGGAGTATCTCCTTGATTTAGTTTTTGGTAAAGGATCGGAACGCCTTGTTTCTTCATTTCCCTTTGAGTTTATCAGCAAAAAAGTCGGGGCCATTTTCGTCTACGATGATGACGGCGGGGTTGTCATGGTAGACGGGATGTGTGTTGAAGTATTTGGGAACCGGCTCTCCGTGGTTAACCATTTCCTCGATCTTGGTATGAGATAGCACTGGCACTTATGCGGGTACCCTGCTTCTTCTTCGTGAGTTCGGTGAAGTCGTGCCGTTTCAGTTTAGTTTCTGGGGGCCTCTGCTGATCTTATGGACTTCGATCCATTTTTGTTTCTCGGGATCAAACTTTTCCAGTATGAGTACAGTCCATTTGTCATCCGGACATTCTAGCTTTAATTCCTTCATGTCGTCTTTGATTTCAATGATTCTCGTTTGCCTTGTGGTGGTATCGACTAGCTTTGCTCTCAGTTGCTCTCCCTTGGTGCGGCTGAGAGGGTAGATCATGGTAGTTGCTGCTTTTTTACGTTCTTCAGTTTTTTCCGCTTGTTGAGTTTGAGACTCAGGTGCCTTTTTAACACAGGCTTTATCTGCCCCATTCGTACACGAGTCGGCCTTGGCTGGGCTGGCCAATAGTGCGATGCATGCGGTTGCGATTCTAATGTGCTTCACTTGTTGCTCCCTGATTCGGGTTAGATGTTGTTGTTACGAGTTGCCCCTCAGCACATCCGCAAAAAAATCGTTCCCTTTGTCGTCGGTGAGAATGACGGCGGGGAAGTCGACCACTTCGATCTTGCGGACGGCTTCCATGCCGAGTTCTTCCATATCGACGATCTCGACGGATTTGATGTTTTTTTCGGCGAGCAGGGCGGCGGGACCGCCGATGGAGCCGAGGTAGAAGCCGCCGTGCTTGGCGCAGGAGTCGACGACGGTCTGGGTGCGGTTGCCTTTGGCGAGCATGACCATGGAGCCGCGCTGGGCCTGGAAGGGCTCGACATAGGGGTCCATCCGCTGGGCGGTGGTGGGGCCGAAGGAGCCGGAGGGTTTGCCTTTGGGGCATTTGGCCGGGCCGGCATAGTAGACGGGGTGGTTCTTGAAGTAGTCGGGCATCGGTTCGCCGCGGTCGAGCATCTCTTTGATTTTTGCATGGGCAATGTCGCGCGCGACAATGAGCGTGCCGTTGAGCCGCAGGCGGGTGCAGACGGGGTATTGCGAGAGGTCGGCGAGCACGTCCGCCATCGGGCGGTTGAGGTCGATTGCAGGTGCATTGTCTTCTTCCTGGCCGAGGTTGGCGGGGGCATACTTTGCGGGATCGTGTTCGAGCTGTTCGAGGAAGAGGCCATCGCGGGTGATGCGTGCCTTGATGTTGCGGTCGGCGGAGCAGGAGACGCCGAGGCCAACGGGGCAGGAGGCGGCGTGGCGCGGCATGCGGATGACGCGGACGTCGTGGCAAAAATATTTTCCGCCGAACTGGGCGCCGATCTTGGAGTCCTGCGCCATTTTGAGAATGCGGTCTTCCCATTCGAGGTCGCGGAAGGCGCGGCCGGATGCGTCGCCGGTGGTGGGCAGGTCGTCGAGCGCGCCGGTGGAGGCGAGCTTGACCTGTTTCATGGTGGCTTCGGCGGAGGTGCCTCCAATGACGATGGCGAAATGGTAGGGCGGGCACGCGGCGGTGCCAATGTTGAACAGTTCGGCCTTGAGGAAGGCTTCGAGGTTTTCCTCGGTGAGCAACGACTTGGTTTTCTGGAAGAGGTAGCTCTTGTTGGCGGAGCCGCCGCCCTTGGCGATGAAGGTCAGGTTGTAGGCCAGGCCGGGCGCGGTGTAGAGGTCGATCTGGGCGGGCAGGTTGTTGCCGGTGTTCTTTTCGGCGAACATGGAGAGCGGGGCGATCTGGGAATAGCGCAGGTTGAATTCCTGGAAGCAGCGGAAGATGCCGTTGGAGAGGGCTTCCTTTTCGTCGAAGTCCGTCCAGACGTGCGCGCCTTTGGTGCCGGTTACGATGGCGGTGCCGGTGTCCTGGCAGGTGGGTAGCTCGCCGTAGGCGGCGATGATGGAGTTTTCCAAAAAGGCCTTGGCCACGAAGCGATCGTTTTCGCTGGCTTCGGGGTCGTCGAGAATCTTGGCAACCTGCGCCATGTGGCCGGGGCGCAGGAAGAAGGAGACATCGTGGAAGGCTTCGTAGGCGAGCCGTTCGAGCGCTTCGGGTTCCACCACGAGAACATCCTGCCCGTTGAATTGTTCAACGCGGACGCCTTCGGAGGTGAGGTGGCGGTAGGGGGTGTCGTCGCCGGAATGCTGGATGGTCGGGGTATAGATGTAGTCGCTCATTGCAAATCTCCATGGTGCATGCTTCGTAATGAATTCGGATCATAGCGGTACTACATGAAACCGCCATTAAATATTCCGACTTTGTCCGCCGGAAGACGGGGTGGTCGTTCCTTGGGGAAACAACAGGGGAATGGAAAATGAAAAGACGCTCTTTTTTTCAGTCGCTGGGTTTCTGCGCGTCGATGGCCGCGGTTTCGGCCGTGGGTGAAGTGGGCCAGCGCCCGAATATCATCATCATGATGTCGGACGACATGGGCTATTCCGATATCGGCTGCTATGGCGGCGAAATCCAAACGCCGGTGCTCGATGGCCTCGCGAGGAAGGGACTCCGCTTTACCCAGTTCTACAACACGGCCCGCTGCTGCCCGACCCGGGCTTCGCTGCTGACCGGCCTCTATCCGCACCAGGCCGGCATCGGCCACATGATGGCCGACAAAGGGCTCGACGGATATCGCGGCGACCTGAACCGCAAGTGCGTCACCATCGGCGAGGTGCTCCGCCCGGCGGGTTATTCAACCTATATGGTCGGCAAGTGGCACGTCACCAAACATACGCATCCCGAAAAAGAATCCGACAAATTCAACTGGCCGCTCCAGCGTGGTTTCGATCGCTACTATGGCATCATCAACGGGGCTTCCAGTCTTTGGGATCCCAACTCGCTGACGCGGGATAACCAGCCGATCACGATCAAGAACGACCCGGTCTACAAGCCGAAAGAGCCGTATCACTTCACCGATGCCATCAGCGACAACGCGGCAATGTTCATCGACGAGCACGATCCGGCGAAGCCCTTCTTCATGTATGTGGCCTACACGGCGGCCCATTGGCCGATGCACGCGCGCGAACGGGACATGGCCAAATACAAGGGGCAGTATGATGCCGGCTACGAGCCGATCCGCAAGGCGCGCCTGGCCAAGATGAAAAAACTCGGGGTGGTGGAGCCGAACGCATCCCTTTCGCCAACCGTAGGCAACTGGGATGCGGTCGAAGACAAGCCATGGGAAGCTGCCTGCATGGAAACCTATGCCGCGATGGTCGACCAGATGGACCAGGGCATCGGGCGGATCGTCAAGGCGCTGGAAAGGAAAGGGGCTCTCGACAACACGCTGATCCTCTTTCTCCAGGATAACGGCGGTTGCGCCGAGAGCGGGGGGCGAAAGGAAAAGGGGCCGCTGGTGACCCGTGCCGACCAGCCCACCCTCGATCCGATTCCCGACGATGTTGCGCACTACACCGGTTCCTGGCCGAAGCAGACGCGCGAGGGATGGCCCGTTTTGCGCGGGCACGTGATGCCGGGGCCGGCCGATACCTACATCGGCTATGGCCGCGGGTGGGCGAATGTTTCGAACACGCCGCACCGCGAGTATAAGCACTGGGTGCACGAGGGCGGCATTTCCTCGCCGCTCATCGCCCATTGGCCCCAGGGTATTTCCGCCAGGAACGGGCTGCGAAAGGAGCCGGGCCATTTGATCGACCTGATGGCAACTTGCGTGGAGCTTTCCGGCGCCGCCTACCCGGCGGAGCGAAACAACGAAAAGATCCATCCCATGGAAGGCAGGAGCCTCGTTCCCGTGTTCGGTGGGGCATCCCTTGATCGCAAGGCGATCTATTGGGAGCACGAGGGCAACCGTGCCGTCCGCGTTGGCGATTGGAAGCTGGTGGCCAAGGGGCGCACTGGAAAATGGGAGCTATACAATCTGGCCGCGGACCGTAGTGAGCTGGATGATTTGGCGGCCAGCCATCCGGAGCGGGTTGGGGAGCTGGCCGCCATGTGGCAGGCCTATGCCGAGCGCGCGCAGGTCATCCCTTGGCCAAACGCCAAAAACAAGAATGTATCCTCCGGGAAAAAGAAACTCTAGCCTTTCATTGCCCTTCTTCAGGGTTGCCCGGGCATGCAGTATTCCCTAAGCTCTCCCCGTAAATTAAACATTAAGGAGATGAAGGATGAAATTGATCAATGGAGTATTGTTGAGCGCGCTGGTTGCTTTCCCGTTTGCCGGCATGGCCCAAGACGACGCCGCGGAAGCGGGCGTTAAGTGGGAGCGCAACCTGTCCATGGGGGCCACCTACCGCAACGGCAACAGCGAAAAGTCGCTTTTCACGATGAACCTGAAGGGAGATCGTTTCGGTGAGCATCATGATGTGCTGAGCTCGCTCTACGCGGAGTACGGCAAGACCGGAACGCCGACCCCCGCAGATCCGGATCCGGAAAAACAGCAAACCGAAGGCCAGGTGCGCGCACAGGGCGAATATCGCCACAAGTTCGGCGATTCCAAGTTTTTCGCCGGTATATTTGCAGAAGGTCTGCACGATTCGATCAAGAGCATCCGTTTCCGGGGCAAGGTTGGTCCTAACATCGGTTACTACTTCATCGACACGGACAACATGAAGCTCGATGCCTCGTTTGGCTTGAACTATGTCTATGAGCGCACCGCGGCGGGCGAGCGGACTTTCGGGGAATATCGTGCGGCGGGCAACTACCTCTGGAACATCACCGAAAAGTCGTCCTACTACCTCAACATCGAGTACACCGCAAACATGGATGACACCGGCAACGACAATGGCGGCTTGCTGGTGACGGGCATCCGCAGCCAGGTCTACGAGGAGCTTTCCTTGTTCGCCGAGCTGCGCGATGAATATGACAACCTCATCGACGATCAGGTCGTGAAGCACAACGACATCACACTCATGGCCGGTCTTTCGTACGACTTCTAAACCATGGGCTTTGAGTTCCGACAAAGCCGCCCGGTGGGCGGCTTTTTGTTTTTAAGGGAAATGAAATGACAGAGAAAACAGACTATCCCATGGCGCTTCCGCCTCCCGACGGCCCATTGACGGCCATCGGCGAGGAACTGCTTGCAGGCGGCAAGGCCGCCTCCCGCAAGAGTCCGCGGGGCCGAATCATTCAGCCGTTGCATAAACAGGGCGGCGATTTGCTGCAGCGCATGCTCAACACCCTCCAGCCGGGTAGCTACATCCGCCCGCATCGCCACGCCCCCGGAAGGGGGGAGAGCATTGTCGTGCTTTCCGGCACCTTGCTCTATCTGACGTTCACGGAGGAGGGGGCCGTTGATGTTGTGCTGCGGCTGAAAGCGGGGGCGCCGGAATTCGGCGTGGATACCGAAGGTGGAATCTGGCACTGCTTCATGGCACTCGAACCCGATACCGTGCTCTTCGAGGTTAAGCCCGGCCCGTACGATGCCAAGGCGGATAAGGAATTCGCTCCGTGGGCTCCCGAGGAATACAGCCCGGAGTCGGCCGCATACCTTGGCGAACTGCTGGATTATGCTGCCAAACATCATACTTGCATAAGTATGAAATGGCCGGATGAGCCCTAATACGGGCTCGAAAATGCATTTCCTACTTATGCAAGTATGATCATTCGGTGTCGTCAGTTGCTTTTGCAGAACTCGACCACATCCCGCAGGGGCATGGTGCCACCGAAGATGTCGAGCGCCGAACCGATGGTGACATCGATCTTGCCCCTCCCGGCTTGGGCCAGCTTTTCCATGTCGTCGAAGTTGCGGACTCCGCCGGCATAGACGCAGGGGATGGGGGCGTGTTCGGCCAATAGGGCGATCAATTCTTCGTCCATGCCCTGCTGCTTGCCTTCCACATCCACGCCGTGTACGAGGAATTCGCAGCAACAGTCGGAAAGCTGCCGGAGCGATCGCTCATCCACGATCGTTTCGGTGAAGGTTTGCCAGCGGTCGGTCACAACGTGGTATTGGCCGTCCTTCTTGCGGCAGCTCAGGTCGAGCACCAGCCGGTCGCGCCCCGTTTCGGCCACCAGCTTGTTCAGGCGTGTTTCATCAAGCTGTCCGTTCTGGAAGAGGTAGGAGGTCACAATCACCTGGGCGGCCCCGGCATCCAGCCACTCGAACGCGTTTTCGGCCGTAATGCCGCCGCCCACCTGCAAGCCGTTGGGCCAGGCGGCAAGCGCCTCGCGCGCGGCATCGTCGTTGCCGGTTCCGAGCTTGATCACGTGCCCGCCGGTCAGCCAGTCCTGCTTATAGAGCCTGGCATACCAGGCCGGCGGCTTTTCCGAGACAAAGTTGGTTTCGGGTTCGGCGCCATCGGCCAGCGAGCCGCCGACGATCTGTTTCACCTTGCCGTTGTGCAGGTCTATGCAGGGTCTGAATTTCATAAAGTATAACCACGAATGAACGCCAATAGGGCGCGAATTGTTAACCACGAAATACAGTAGATACACGAAATGGCAGATGGTGGCAGGTTTTGTTTTCAACTTTGGCATTGTCGTTTGGAGCTTGTTTCGGATTTGGGGGGTTCGGGATTCGGATTTCCCGCCGAAGGCGGTTAACGCTTGTATCTTGCGGGGTTCCGCCTATCATGCCCGCTCGATTTTCAAAACCCCGGAAGAGAAGTGCCATGAGCGAAAAACCATCTAAATATTATGTAACCACGCCGATCTACTATGTGAACGACAAACCGCACATCGGCCACTCCTACACCACGATCCTGGCCGACGTGCTGGCGAACTACCACCGCCTGCTCGACGTGCCCACCCATTTTCTCACCGGCACCGACGAGCACGGGCAGAAAGTGCAGCAGGCCGCCGATGCCAACGGCATCACCCCGCAGGAGCAGTGCGACCAGACCGTGGTCCGCTTCCAGGAACTGTGGCAACGTCTCGAAATCAAGAACGACGACTTTATCCGCACCACGGAACCGCGTCACAAGACCGTGGTCCAGCAAACCCTGCAGGAGCTGTTTGATCGCGATGAAATCTACAAGGCCGAATACGAAGGCTGGTATTGCGTTGGATGCGAACGCTTCTTCACCGAAAAGGATCTCGTCGAAGGCAACTGCCCCGAGTGCAACCGCCCGGTCGACAAGATTATCGAGTCCAACTATTTCTTCCGCATGAGCAAGTACCAGGATTGGCTCATTCAATACATCGAGGAAAACCCCGGCTTCATCCAGCCGGCCTTCCGCGCCAACGAAACGCTCGGCTTCCTGAAAAACAAGGAGCTGCAGGACCTCTGCATTTCGCGGCCAAAGTCGCGCCTCGCGTGGGGGATCGAGCTCCCGTTCGATACCGACTTCGTTACCTACGTCTGGTTCGACGCGCTTATCAACTATATTTCCGCCGTCGGCTACAAGTCGGACGAGGAGCAGTTCCGGAAGTGGTGGCCGTGCTCCTGCCATCTTATCGGCAAGGACATCCTCACCACGCACACCGTCTATTGGCCAACCATGCTCAAGGCGATGAATGTCGATATGCCGCAATCCATCTTCGCCCACGGCTGGTGGCTCACCGGACGCACCAAAATGAGCAAGTCGCTTGGCAACGTCGTCAACCCCATGGACATGATCGACCGCTACGGCGTCGACGCCTTCCGCTATTTCCTCATTGCCGAAATGACGCTCGGGCAAGACGCCTCCTTCACCGAAGAGGCTTTCGTGAAGCGCTACAACTCCGACCTGGCCAACGACCTTGGCAATGTGGCCAACCGTGTGCTCAACATGATCAGTCGCTACTGCGACGGCAAGATCCCGGCCGTTTCCGCCGGTGGTTTCGACACCGCGCTTGAGGATGGACTCTGGAAAGAAACCGTTGCGGCCGCCGAGGAAATGGGCCCGATGATCAGCGATATGAAGCTCGATGCGTCGGTCGGGCTGGTCATGTCCGCTGTCCGCAAGATTAATGTCTACTTGCAGGAGCGCGCCCCGTGGAGCCTCGCCAAGCAGGAGGGCAAAGAAGCGGAAGTGGCCCACTGCCTCTACACCGCGGCGGAATGCCTGCGGGTCTGCGCGGCGCTGCTCTATCCGGTCATGCCCGAGAAAATGCTCGCCCTGCGCACCGCGCTCGGCATGGCCGACGCCAAGCCGCACCTCGGCAAGCTGACCGAATTCGGCGTACTCATACCCGGTTCCGGAATTGCTCCGTCCGGAGCCCTCTTCCCGCGCATCGAACTGGAAAAGATGGAAGAAAAGCCGGCTGAAAAACCGAAAAAACAGAAGCAACAGCCCAAGAAAAAGGAAGAGCCATCCGCCGATGGCCTCATCACCTTCGACCAGGTCATGAACGTCAAGCTCAAGACGGCGGTTGTGCTGGAAGCCGAGAAGATCGAAGGGGCCGACAAGCTGCTCAAGCTTCAGATTGATCTTGGCGGGGAAACGCGGCAGCTCGTCGCCGGCATCGCACTGCACTACCAACCCGAGGAACTGGTTGGCAAAACCATCGTCGTCGTCGCCAACCTCAAGCCGGCCAAACTGCGCGGCGTGAAGTCGGAAGGTATGTTGCTGGCCGCCTCGAAGGGCGATGATTTGAAGCTGGTCACCATCGATGGCGATCTCGGCTCTGGCGCAACGGTGAAGTAGTTTTGAAAGGGCGTTAAACCCTTTGTTTTCCTGCGTTTTATCGATCGTTCGGAGGCGCGGGAACATTGCCGGAGAATTGGATTGCAACACCGTGGGGCAAGTGCAATCTTTAGCGCAAGTTTTCGCAAAATACCGCGATGGGCGCGGTGTGGATGTTTTTTTTGGCGGATCAACTGGAGGTATGCTTCGTGAATAAATTTATGACTATTGGTTTGGCGGCTGTTTTCGCTGCAGGTTTTGCAAATGCCCAGGATGGCAATCTCATGGTGAACCAAGGTGGGGGAAATGATATTGCCGATGCAGAAGCCTCGGTTGAGTTGGCACTCGTTTCCGCACAGGTTTGGCGTGGTCAGGTTCAGAACGAAGATTTCGTCCTCCAGCCGCAGTTCACGGTTGCCCAATACGGTGTGAGCTTCAATGTCTGGGCGAACTACAGCTTCAGCAAGAACTATCTTGATGTCGAAAACGACCTTTCGGAAGTCGATCTTTCGCTGGCCTACACCCTTCCGCTGGATCTCAACGATGTGTCCTTCACCATTGGCGCCATCAACTACCAGTTCCCGGCCAATGGGCCTACTACACTTAACGGATTGGGAACAAACAGCAAATCCACCACCGAGCTGTTTGCCGCCGCCTACTGGCTCACCTTCAAGGAATTCGTGATTCCCTCCGCAACCTACTATGGCGATATCGGCGAGATTGATGGTTCCTACATCTTGTTCGACATTGTTGCCCCCTACGAGGTCAGCGATGTCCTGAAGGTTGAAGTCGGTTTTGCCACCGGTTGGGGCGATGCCCGCTACAACTCCGGCTACTGGGGCACCAGCGACAAAGGATTCAACGATTACAATTTCTATGGCAACGCGAGCTACGAAATCATGGAAAACCTCACCGCAAGCGTGAACCTGACCTACACCGGGCTCTATGGTGGCCAGATCGAAGACGCGGGTGGGCAGAGATACGAAGCCAAGGAAAAATTCTGGGGCGGAGTCAACATTGCATACGATTTTTAATCGGTAAGCCAAACGCAATGCAAACGCCCCGAACGCCGGGGCGTTTTTTTTGGTTTGGTCGCGGAGGGCCAAACCGGTAGCATCCAACATCTTTATATTTAATTAACCCAAGGGTGGAAGCCATGAACGAACTGCTGAACCTGCTCAAACAAAATGCGCTCGAATCCCCGGAAAACCTTGCCAAAATGCTTGGGATTTCCGTTGAGGATGTGAAGCAACAGATTGCCGAATACGAAAAGGACGGGGTGATCCGCGCCTATCAAGCCGTCGTCAACGAAGAACGGCTCGATGCCTCGTTGGTGACCACCGTAATCGAAGTGAAGGTGACCCCTGAAAGCGAAGGGGGCTTCGACCGCATTGCCGACCGCATCAGCCGTTTCCCGGAAGTGGACTCGGTTTTCCTGATGTCCGGCGGCTTCGACCTGCTGCTCTTCATCAAGGGGCGCACCATGCATGAGGCATTTGGCTTTGTTAGCGAAAAGCTGGCCACCATGCCGGGCATCACCTCGACCGCCACGCATTTCATGATGAAAACCTACAAGCAAAACGGCATTGTCATGCACACGGGGGAGGACGATGAACGACTCAAAGTCTCTCCGTAGCAAGATCGCCAAAACCGTCCGCGACATCCCTCGCTCCGGCATCCGCGACTTTTTCGAAATCGTCAGTTCGCGCGAGGACGTTATTTCGCTCGGTATTGGCGAACCGGATTTCGCGACGCCGTGGCACATTCGTGAGGCCGCGTCGTTGGCGCTGGATCGCGGCATGACGTCCTACACCTCCAACATGGGGCTGCTTTCCCTGCGGCGTGGCATTGCGCAATATGTCGAAAAGAAGACTGGCATCGGGTACCGTCCGGAAGATGAAGTACTCGTCACCGTTGGGGTGTCCGAAGGACTCGACCTCGCCGTGCGCGCCTTGGTTGAACCGGGCGACGAGGTGCTCTACCACGAGCCGAGCTATGTTTCCTACAATCCGCTCATCCAGTTTGCCTACGGAGTCCCCGTTGCCATCCAGACCAAGAAGGAAAACGGCTTCCGCCTGACCCGCCAGGACTTGGAGGAAAACGTTTCCGATAAGACCAAGGTGCTACTCCTCAACTATCCGAACAATCCGACCGGAGCCACCCTGTCGAAAGAGGATGTCGAGGATATCGCCGCATTCGCCATCGAGCACGACCTGATTGTGCTGACCGATGAGATCTACGACGAGCTGACCTACGATAAAGAGCACTTCAGCATTATCTCCTTGCCCGGCATGCGCGAGCGCACCATCTACCTGCATGGCTTTTCCAAGGCCTGGGCCATGACCGGATTCCGCATGGGCTTCACCTGTGCGCCGCCCGAGCTGACCGAGGCCATGATGAAGATTCATCAGTACACGATGCTTTGCGCCCCGATCCTTAGCCAGGAGGCTTCCGTGGAAGCGCTCAAGAACGCCGAGGCCGACATCGCCTACATGAAGGCGGAATACAAGAAGCGCAGGAACTACATCCACGCCTCCTTCGAGGAGATGGGCATCCCGTGCATCTATCCCGACGGCGCGTTCTACGCCTTCGCCGATGTCTCGAAGTTCGGCATGACCTCCAAGGAGTTCGCCCTCAAGCTGCTCGACGAGCAAAACGTGGCCTGCGTTCCCGGCACCGCCTTCGGTGCCTGCGGCGAGGGCTTCATCCGCTGCTCCTACGCCACCTCGCTCGACGAGATCAAGGAAGCCATGGTACGCATCGCCCGCTTCATCGAAAAACTCTAACCCGGTTCCTCTCATATGAACTGCCACGAAGAGGCACAAAAAGCACTAAGACAAACAGCGGTTCGGGTCTTCGTGCTTTTTGTGCCTTTTTGTGGCCAAACCTCCCGGCAAGGAGCCGGTTGATGAGTGGGGAACTGATTGTTTTCCCGACCGAGCTGGCACTTCGGCGTTTCCAGCAGGAACAGGCGATCGGGCAGGGGTGGGTCGATGCCTCGCGCCACACCACCTTTGCCCGTTTGCGGCGGCTCTGCCTTCCCTATGCAAACATCAAGGGGCGGCCCATGGATTCCGCCGGCCAATTGCTCATGCGACGCCAGGTGGTGGATACCGCCATTGGCCATTTTCATGGACAGGGTGCCCTCGGTGAATTGTCGGCCAGCGCACTGGGCGATGTGCTCGACCAGCTCGTGACCGAGCTGGCCGCTTTGCCCGGCGAAACCATGCGGATCATCGAGTGGTTGCTCGACCACCACCGCAAACACAAGCTCTACCAGTTGGGGACGTTGATTAGCGTCTGGCGCGCCTCCATCAAGCAGGAGGGGCTTGCCGATCCGCTGGATGTGAATCTGGCCATCGTGAAATTGCTGCGGGGCAATCGCCAAAACTGGCCGCCGCAACTGCGCAACTGCAACAAACTCACCTTCAGGTCGGTACGTTGGTTCAATCCGTTTGAGGAGTCGTGTGTTGCCGCATTGAACCAAAAGCTGAAGGTGGAGGTTGAATCCGCGTTGCCGCCCGCCCATGCCGAAGCGGCGGCGGATCGACTCGGCCAGCGGATCCGTTCTGAAATCATGGCCGCACCCTGGGCCATCTGGGCCGAGGATCTTGGCGATGCCTTGGCGGTCGACAGTCCCGACATCCTCCAGCTGGCCGATTCTTGCCGCATCGATTTTTCACGCTCGGCCGGAACTTATGGCGAGATCGAGGATCTTGCCCGACGCATTTGCTGGAACCTGCAAAACCAGGATGTTGCCCCCAATCGCATGGCCTTGGTGGTTCCCAATATCGGAGCCGTGCAGGACATTGTTCCACACGTCTTCGGCCGGTTCCGAATCCCTTACTATTTTCGCCGGGGCCGCCCGGTTCTTTCGTCGCCGGTGGTCAAGGCGTTCCTCTCCTGGCTCGCCTTCCCCCTGCGCCCCGAGCGCGACGCCCTCATCGATCTCGTTCGCAATCCGGCCATCAAGTTCGAAGGGCGGGAAGAGACCGTTGAAAAACTTCTCAAAATACCGCCCCTGCTGGACGCTGGGCAGACTGGAAAGTCTGCCCCACATGTGGAGCAGGCAAAGGGGTCGGCAAAGGGGTCGGTCTTATATTTTAATGTTTTTGGTGGAAAACATTATTTTATAGGACTGACCCCTAATGTGACAGGTCGGCAGGCGGTAGAGCTGCTTCGGGAGCGGATCGTTGAGCCGGAGGATCATTTTAATGCGGAGGCGCTGGAGGCGGTGGTCCATGCGCTTGAGGGTTTTGGCAACCAGTCCATGCCGTTGCATGTGCTGGTCGATCTTTTAGAGGAGCTGCTGGAAGATGCCACCATCCGGCCGCGCGACAGCCATGAGCAGGGTGTCTGGATCATCAATCCGCACGATGCGGTCGGGTTGGATTTTGACCTGGTTCTGTTTTCCGGGCTGAATGATGGGGAGTTTCCCGGGGTTCCCCGGCAGGACGCGCTGTTGAGCGATGCAGAACGCCATGGGCTGCGCACCCATTTGGAAGAGCGGGGACGTCATTTGCCAAAGATGGCCTTGCCCAAGGCCGATGTCCTGTTCGAGCAACAGTCCGTCCTCTTCCTCACCGCGTTGGGCATGGCGCGCCAGCAGCTGGTTTTCTCCTATCAGTCGGTCGACCAGGAGGGGAATGAAAAGGGGGCGGGTGAATACTATCGCAAGCTCTGGAACCTCGCGGGCTGGTGCGCGAAGGACCGTATTGAGTTGAGCCCCTATGACCACTGGCGCATGGGCCTGCTGGATTCGGGCAACGTTTTTGAAAACCATTTCAATGCCCAGCGGAACACCCCCGCCGAGGATCGCGAACCGATGCCCGGCGAGTCGTTCCTGCCCATCGTTCCGTTGCCGTTGTGCCGGGCAGGGGATGAAGCATTGCAGGCGGCGGTGAGTGGAGCGACGAGTTCCTCCTGCCCCCGCGCGGTCGGGGTGGAACCCGACCCTCCAATCGTTCTAAAGCACGTGGTTTCCATGCTCAAGATCGAAGCCGAACGTGAAGCTTTCCTGGAAACACCACTGGGTGAGCGGGAGCCTTCCGTCTACGCCGGCCATGTCGGAGCCCTGAAGGAGCAAGTGGCCGCCTGGTTCGAGCGCAAGGAGGAGATGGGCCCGACGGCGTTGGAAACGCTGGCGCAATGCCGCTATGTCTTCCTGCTGGAGAAGATCTTCGGCATCCGCGATCCGCGTGTGGCCGACGATATGCCCGATCCCATGGATCGCGGCGGTTTGATCCATTCCATCCTGCACACGATCTACAACGCCATTGCCCTCGGGCAGTCCGGCATCGATGCGCCGCGCTATTGGGCGGTGAAGACCGACAAGGGCTGGATGAGGCGGGCGGAGGATGGCTTGGGTGCAATTCCGATGGCTGTGTTTGTTCCGGATCGTCTGGTGGAGTATGAAGCCTTTGCGCGGAAGATTGCGAATCAGGAAATGGACGGGAAGGAGCTCGGGCATCCGGGCGTCTGGGCAGCGGAGCGCCAGAAGATTATGGAGATGGTGCTCAACTTCGTGCGCTACGATGTCGAGACCTGCTCCACCGAAAACCGTTTCCCTGCCTTGTTCGAGCAACGGTTCCATGGGGATACCGCCGTTGATCTGGGCGAGGTGAAGCTGAAGGGGGTAATCGATCGGGTGGATCTGCTCTTTTCCGAGACCGGGGAGCTGGCAAGAATCCGGGTGCTCGACTACAAGGGTTCCAGCCGGTCGCGCGGCAAGCAGGAGGAATACATCGACGAAATCCTGCGCAACCTCGATTGCCAGTTGCCGGTCTATGCCTTCGCCGCCCAGCAACACCTCTTCGGTGGATTCAACACGGAAGAGCTGAACGGATGGGTGGAGGCCGGCTATCTCTTCTACGAGCGCGAGGCGGCCAAGATTGCTGCTTCGCTGAAGAAAAGCCTGGTGCCGATGGATGAGGAGGGGTTGGTGCCCGGATTCCTCGCAACGCTATATGGAAACATCCAGAAGCTGAAAGAGGGCGATTTCGCTGTCGATCCGCTGATCGCCGGCTATAATGACTATGTTTCGGTTTGCCGTACCGATGCGGTGGAGCGGGATGAGCTAGATTAACGAGTAATACGTAATTCGTAATTGATTGGACTGGGAGTTGGCTGGAACCTTTACGCATTACGCATTACGCATTACGCATTAAACCCAAGGAGCAAAGGCATGGAGATTAAACTCAACTTTTTCGGCGCGGCAAAAAACGTTACAGGTTCCTGCTACTTTCTTGAGGCCAATGGCTTCCGCCTGCTGGTCGATTGCGGTCTCTACCAGGAACGCGATCTCAAGCCGCGCAACTGGGCCGACTTCCCCGTTCCGGCCAACACGATCGATGCCGTTTTGCTGACGCACGCCCACCTCGACCACTGCGGTCGATTGCCGAAGCTGGTGAAAGAAGGATTCAAGGGTACGGTCTACGCCACCTCCGCCACGGCCGAGATTGCAAACATTATCATGCTCGACTCCGCGCATATCCAGGAAGAAGACATCAAGCACAAGCAGCGCCGGCATGAAAAGTCCGGCAAGAAGAGTCCCTTCCCCTACGAGCCGCTCTACACCACGGAGGATTCCGAGAAAGCCTACACCCTGTTCAATAAGGTGAAATACAACGCCAAGGTGCCGATCGGCGAAGGCATTACGGCCGAGTTCCGTGAAGCCGGGCATGTGTTTGGTTCGTCTTCCATTCGTCTCGAGGTGGAGCAGGGGGGCGAAAAGCGAACCATCGTCTTCTCGGGGGATGTCGGTCGTTGGGATTTGCCGATCATGCGCGATCCGTTCCAGTTCGAGCATGCCGACTATGTCTTGATCGAATCCACCTATGGCGACCGGGTGCACGGCGAAGTGGCCGACATTCCCAGCGAGCTGGAGCGCATCATCAAGGAGACCCACGCGGCCGGCGGCAATATTGTGATTCCCAGCTTTGCGTTGGAGCGGACGCAGGAGCTGCTCTACCACCTCAACAACCTGCTCAAGGAAGACCGCATTCCGCACCTGCTCGCCTTTGTCGATAGCCCGATGGCGATCAAGATCACCGAGGTGTTCAAGAAGCATCCGGAGCTGTTCGATGAAGAGACGCTTGCCCAGATGAAAGCCGGCGAGCAACCCTGCAATTTCCCCGGGCTCACCATGTCGCGCACCGTCGACCAGTCCAAATCGATCAACCACATCAAGGGTACGGCGATCATCATCGCCGGCTCCGGCATGTGCACCGGTGGGCGCATCAAGCACCACATCAAGAACAACATCGGTCGTCCAGAAAGCACCATCCTGTTCGTGGGCTACCAGGCCTTCGGCACCTTGGGGCGCCGTCTCCTGGAGAAGCCCGAAACCGTCCGCCTCTTCGGCGAGGAGCATTTGGTGAAGGCGCGCATCGAGCGTATCTCCGGCTTCTCGGCGCATGCCGACCAGAACGAACTCTACCGATGGATCTCCTCCATCCAAGAAGCGCCCCGCAACGTGTTCATCACCCACGGCGAAGAGGAGCAGGCCGAGGCGTTCAAAACCTTCCTATCCGAAAAGACCGGTTGGAGCTGCTCCGTTCCCGGCTTCGAACAGGAAGTGATTCTGGATTAATCCTGGGAATAGCGTCATCCGCCGAAAATGATTCGGCGGAGTTTCCGAGCCCCTTTGACGAGGGGCAGGTGCCCCGTTCGTGAAAGTTCATGGACGCGGGCATCCGGCCACTGTTCCTGGATCTGCCTAACCGATTTCTTGACGGCTCCAAAGGTTTTTTCACCCAGGGCAATTTCCACATCGATCTCAAAACCCGAGAAGACCTGCCTCCCGTTCAGTGTTGCAAACAGCCTGAGGTAGTTTTGGATCAGCTCGTGGTCAGCCTCTACGAATGCTCCGGTAAAGTCGGCATCCGACGTCTGCATCGAGGAAAGTATGCTGTCTGTGATTTTGCGGCCTGCGGGACTCATGAAGGTGGATGCATAGGCGCGTCTTCCGAACTCCCCTAACGTAAAAATCTTGAAGTACCAAGGCAGGAATGCGAAGGGGTCGATCATGACCATCCGTTTGATCGAATTCGGTCGTTTTCTTGCCAGTTCAATGCCGAGAACGACGCCGCTGCAAAATCCCACGAGTGTAATGTCATCATGCTTATCCAGCAGATCCGAGAGTTCGAAGCTAAGCTGTTCGGTTATCGCTTCGATATTCCAGGCCGGCGGCGCGGGGGAGTCGCCGTAACCCGGTAGGTCTACGCTGACCCAGCAGGCATCATCCGGAAGTCGAGCCGCAATGGCTGCGAATTCACGGTGGTCGCCTGCCCATCCATGGAACGCTAGATAGAGCCGTTGGCCTTTTCCATAGGTCTTATAGAACATGGGAACAAACTCTTTCCGCGGTCATTTTTCCGCCGAGGATCACCATGGGCATCCCGGTTCCGGGGGTTGTGCTGGCGCCGACATAATAGAGTCCCCTGATTTGTGTGTCATAGTTTTTGGCTCGAAAAGGGCCCACTTCAAACAGGTGGTGGGCAGCTCCAAAAGCCGATCCGTCGAAAAGCCCGAACTGATCTCGCCATTCGACTGGGGTCCAAACCCGTTCAACAAGGATATCTTCCTCCCCGAGATTTGTTCCGTGATGCTTTAGACGGTCAAACACACGTTCCTTGATCAGCTTCACGGCCGGTTCCCAATCCTCACCCCATTTGGAAATCAGAGGGACAGGTGCCAGGACAAAAGCACTGGTTTGTCCTTTGGGAGCCATCGAAGGTTCGGTTTCGGAAGCAAGGCATATATAGAAGGGTAGTTCATCGGGAATGGTTTCTTCGTCCATGAGCTGCCCGAAGCTCGTCCGGCTGTCGCTGGGAAGAAAGATGGAGTGATGCGGAAGCCCCGTATCCTTGTGCCGCAACCCCCAATAAAGCGTCACCACGCCACACGTCATTCTGGGTGTTTTTTGTTTCTTATAGGCAGGCGCATCGAGCAGTTCGGCCTGTGTTTGCGGAACGTCGACATTGGAGACAACAATCGGACAGTCGATGGTGGTTCCGTCTTCGGTTACGACGCCGGTCACCTTTTTTCCATGGGTTGAAATGGATTGAACTGCGCATTCGGTTCGGAGTTGGACGCCAACGTCGGTCGCTAGTTTTTGCAGGGCTTCGACCATGCCGTAAATGCCGCCTTTGGGAAGCCAGAGTCCATAGGCGAGTTCCCCATATGGAAGAATGGAAAAAAGACCGGGCAGCGCCCATGGGGAACCGCCGAGATACATGGCATAGGAGCCGAAAGCCTCGCGCAGGTACGGGCTTTTAAAAAAGCGCCCGAGCTCTTTGTGGAGCGAATGCCACACTCCCATTTTTGCCAGTTCGCGGGGCTTTAGGCTGAGCACCCATTTCAAGGGGTTGTCTTCATTCGTTAAGACGAGCTTGTCGAAGGAAAAGCGGTACTTGCATTCGGCATCGCTAAGGAAGGCGAAAAGCTTGGCGGAAACACCCGTCTCAATTTTTTCGCATTCACTCACGAGCTTCGTGATCTGGGAGGAAAGAGTGAACGAAGTTTGATCCGGCCAGTGAAAGGTGATGGATGGATCCACGGGGATCAACTGCATGTAGTCGGTCATCTTTTTGCCGGCGGCTTCGAACAGTTCTTCGAAGACCCATGGGTAGTTCAATAGAGAGGGGCCCGTATCAAAACGGAATCCTTCTGCTTCAATCCGGTTGGCTCTTCCTCCAAGCGTCTTGTTTTTTTCCAGCAAGGTCACATGAAAGCCCTTGAGCTGTAGGTGTATGGCCGCACTCAGTCCGCCCAGCCCTCCGCCAACAACCAATGCCCGTTGCTCTGTGGTTGGTTTATTCATGGTCAGGGGAGCAGATAGGCCAAGGGAATGCGCCAGAACTTACTGGTGGGAAGCGGCTTTAGTTTTTCCACCAGCGGTACGCTCTCTCGATGATGTATGCCCAATCCGCTGTCTGCAATGCGCGTGTTCAACATGCGGTAGACATCGATGCAGGCCTTGATGGCAATGCGGCTGTCGGGGTGGAATGCGTTGAGGGTTTGGAAGGATTTTTCATAATAGCCATCAGCCAATTGCGTCATTTCCTTCACCACAGGGCGCAGCTGTTCCTGCTGTTGTTCATCCGATGGGTTGAATGCGGAAATTCCGTGCGCCTCCAGAATGTCGGTCGGAAGATAGACCCTGCCTCGCCGGGCGTCATCCTGGATGTCCCTCAGAAAGTTGGTCAGTTGAAGGCCGATGCCCAGATCCCGGGCACTTTGCATGGCGTCATCGAATGCATCCGGGGCGCATGCGCCGTATACATGCGTCAGGAAATAGCCCACCACAATGGCGCTGCCGTAAATATACCCCCCGATCAAATCCTCCAGGGAGTCGAATGGCCGGGGGGCAATATCGAACTCCATGGCGTCTAGGAATGATTCGTAATATTCGACGGGGATTTCGTGCCGTTGAACCAAATCGGAAAATGCCGCAACAAACGGGGGAACGTCTCCACCAAGTGCCGGGAGAATGCCCCCTGGTTTGAGGGCCGCCCTATATCCGTTCCGCCACTCGGCCAGCAGCTTCTTCTTATGGTCATCCGAAATCTTAAACGTGTCAACAACTTCATCCGGATAGCGGACAGCGGCATAGATTAATTCTACGTCATCGCGTTTAACCTTGGGAAGGAAGCGGCTGACGATGAAAAACCCCGTAGTGTAATGCCGCATAACATGTCGGGCATGTCGGGTTATCGGCAGTCTTGCTTCAGGGTTTGTGGCGCACTTTTTAGAATCTTCAACTACCTTTAGTTGAAGTGCCTCCCACTCATCCAAGGTCCATTCATGCCCAGCCATTCCATCTCCCGTTTGCTATTGCCCATCTTGATATTTATAAAATTCCGTATACACTACCGTTTTCTGTTCAATTAAGAAGGTAAAACCTTACGATGATACTGCGATTTTGTTTATTTCTGATGCTTACACTTTTTTCCCTGCAAGCCGTATCCGGAGAGGAGCAGGCGGAACGTGTTTCAACGCATTCTTTCAAGGTGAACGATTTCGTGTTGAGCAACCAATATAAGAAGAACATGCCCCAGTCGTTTCCCAAGGAAATCATCAGCATTTTTGCGTTGGCCGATCGAAAAGGATCGGATCAGCTCGAAGATTGGATCACCCCGTTTTACAAGCGCTATGGGGAACGGGTGGATATCTGCGGGGTGGCCAACATGAAAGGCTTGCCGAAGATGCTTCGGCCGATGCTCCGGGGTATCTTCAAAAAATCCATTGAATATCCCGTTATGATGGATTGGACGGGGGCGACTTGCGAAGCATTTAAATACACGGCGGGCGTGGCCGATATTTTTATAGTCGATAGGAATGGTCTGGTGGTTCACCGGATCAGGGGCGAGGCCAACGAGCAAAAGCTGAAGGACTGCTATGCCGTAATCGACCGGCTCATAAAGGAGAAAGATGCCGAAGCCGCTGCAGAAGAAAATGCCCAATCGCAAGGCAAAGACCCGCAAGCGCCGGAATCCACATCTGATGCACCCATGCAAGAATCGTGAAGAACAGCACCGTACTCAGGCCAACCCGTAAAACCGGAGGGGCTTGCTTCTCCGGTGCAGGATAAAACGCGAGTAGCATGAAGGCCGTGATCCACCACCCGCCAAAGTTACTCCATGGAACGCCATAGTATCCGTGCGGATGGTCCCACGTCCAATAGGCCAAGGGCCCCGCTGCCAGTGGGTCAATGACGAGGTCGATCAACACCATCCAGCAGGCGCCCACGGCAGCGGCGGCTATGCGGTTGAGGGGAAGCGCCGAACCCAGATGACGGCAGTAGGCCAGCAGGATCACCCACGCGGCGCCCATCGCGACCGGCGTTCCCGCAACGAGTGGATAAAGCACATCCGTATAGGAATAGCCTCCGAACGGGAAGCCGGTGTGCACGCCCGACACTTCAACCAGGAAGCCCCCGAGCGCGCATCCGGCCAGCACGATCCGCTCTTTTGCGGGAACCGCCATCAGCGCGAGCAGCGCGGCCAGCCAAAGGAATGCCGGAGCCGTCCAGGTTACGTTTTCCGGTGGGGCGCCCCAGATCACATAGCTGAACACGCCACCAATCCAAAGCAGGGCGTAGAATAAGGCAGGAAACCGTCGAATCGGAATGGTTAGTTTATTGTTCATGCTTTTTTATGAGGTTGGCGGTGATGCGGGCAGACATCAAAACGGTCGGGGTTCCCCCGCCCGGATGGGTGCTGCCACCAACATAGTAAAGGCCTTGGTAGCGAAGGTCTTTGTTGAAGGGGCGAACAAAGGCATTCTTTTTTCCGTGCGAATTCCGCCCGTAGATTGCTCCCCCGGGCATGTCGTAGGTGCATTGGAGCCGTTCCGGAGTCCAAGCATCCGAGGCCACGATCTCGTGTTCGAACTCCGGGAACCCGGATGATTTCAGGCGTTTCAAGACGCGTTGCTTTGCGGCCTCGGTTGCCGATGCATCCCATTTGAGCCGGTCGTTTGCCGGAGCATTGGCCATCACAAACATCACCTCTCCGTCGCCGGGGGTTAGGCTTCGGTCGGTAATGCTGGGCATGTTCACGTAGATCGTCGGGTCATCGGGAAAGACATGCTCGTCGAAGAGCTGTGCAAATTCGTGTTGGTAGTTTTTGGAAAAAAGGACCTGGTGGTGGTGCCAGTCCGGGTGTCTGTTCCTTAAGGCAAAAAGAAAGATCAACCCGGAAAGGGAGCGCTGTTCCGGAGGACAGGAGCGGTAGCCTTCCGCTCCCAGCAATTTGCCCGCGTTCGCCGTGTCTCCATTCATGATGACGGTATCCGCCGTAATGCATTCCCCGCCTTCCAGACGGATGCCCTTCACGGTCTTTCCCTCATGCAGGATCTTTGCTACGGGGGCGTTCAAGTGAAGCTCAATGTCCATCGATTCCATGAGGTTCAAAAAGGAGCGGATGATCTCGTAGAGTCCGCCGCGGACATGCCAGCCTCCCTGGGCATATTCCACATAGGGCACCACGCACAGGGTGCCCGGCGCTTGGTATGGAGAGGATCCGACATAGGTCATGTAGCGGTCGAATATCATTCTCAGGTAGGGGTTCTTGATAAAGTGGCACATCTCCTTGTGGTAGTTGCCCCATCCGCGCAGCAGGGGCATGTTCGACAGTACGCCTTTTGTTTCCTTGCCCGGGGGCTCGAGGGTGCTTCGCGCAAAGAAGGTGGCCTTGGATATTTCATGCAAGCGGGCTCCGAGCTCCATGTATTTCATGAAACCATCGGTCTGGCCTTCCAGTGCCCTCACCGTATCCAGCCATTCCGGCAGGGAGGCCGATTGGCAGCAGGTTGTCCCGTCGTCAAACGTGTAGTGCACCTGTCGCGTCAACGCCATCAGTTCCACATGGTCGCGCATGTCGGTTCCGATGGAATGGTAAAGCTCCTGGAAGACCTCCGGCATGGTGATGAGCGATGGCCCCGTATCGAAGGTGTAGCCCTCGGTCGTCCATCGGTTCATTTTTCCGCCGGGCGTTCCGGAACGTTCCGCGATGACCACACGCCAGCCTTGGCTGGCCAGGCGAAGCGCCAGCGCCATTCCGCCCAAGCCTGCCCCGATCACAACCGCTGTCTTTTTTTTGCTCATGGTTTTCCTGCCGGATTATAGACGCGCCCCTTCCAGGAGACCCCCGAATCATGCCTGCATTTGTGCCGCGCATAAAGCCCCAGTCCAATTAAACCCATTTCGGCAATGGGGTGGAACACTGCCGCCCAGGGCGGGAAACCGAATTGAATGCATTGAACCAACCGTGCCAGAAGGACTACTCCTGCCGCCGTTGCAAGCCATATGGATGATGTCGCAAAGGGAAGGAGAAGGAAGGGCAACAGCATGAAAAGAAAGTGGAAGCCCATGAAGAGCCAGAAGGAAAGCTCCCGCTCGAAGGCCGGGTAGGCGATCTTTGAAAACCCGGATATGATTTCGGGCAGGTTTTGATACATGCGCACCGACACGATTTTCCGGCCATCCAGGCAAAGGCCCACCTGTTTTTTTTGCCGCCACGTTCGGGCAAGCATGGTGTCCTCGAACAGTTCGCTCTTCACGCTGGCATGGCCGCCGGTCGCACGATAGGTTTTTCCGTGAATGAAGAGACAGGCGCCGTGGGCAAGCCCGAAAGAGGGGGAGGGGTTCTTCTCCTGCATGGGCGTGGGGAAAATGCTGTAGACCACAAAATTCAGCATGGGCATGAAAATATGCTCCCAGAAAGATCCCGTCAAAATACCCGGCCAGCAGGAAAGAAAGGTGGCTTCCCTGGTTTCTGCCGCCTGCAGCATCGCCTCTGCGGCTCCAGGATGAAGCCGGGTGTCGGCATCCAGGAAAAGCAACCATTCGCCGGTGGCCTTGGCTGACAACTGTTCACAGGCAAAGGGCTTGCCCATCCATCCGTCCGGAAGGGGTGCGGGTTCGATCAGCTGCAGGGTTGGGGTTTCTTTTTCCAGGGCGCATACAATCGGTTGGGTCTGGTCTTCCGAATGGTCATCATAAACCAGGATCTCCTGGACAATGGCTCCCTGTTCCAGCGCCGACTGGATCGCGCAAGCAATGTTCTTTTCTTCGTTTCGGGCAGGAATCAGTACGGATACGCACGGCCCAGAAATGTGTGGGAGGGGAGATATGGGGCGCCATTTGATCCAGTTAATCAAAACGACCGATAGAACGATGAGGTTAACGGTCACTAAAATATACATCATAGGCTCACATCTCCCAACTCACCTATTGCAAGATTCTGATAAAAACATCGGACATCCCTAATCCGAAGTCAACCTTCAGAATCTATGATGATGAAAAAGGCGCCCCGCGAGGAGCGCCTTTCCTGTTAACCCATCGTCTTTAAAGGATAACTGCCGTTAGGCTCCGAGGCATTGCTTCATGTCTGCCTCGACGGTGGTGACGGGGGCAATGTTGAAGTTGTCCACCAGCACCTGCAGTACGGTCGGGGTGATGAAGGCCGGAAGGCTCGGGCCAACCTTGATGTCCTTGATGCCGAGGTGCAGCAGGGTCAGCAGGATGCAGATGGCCTTTTGCTCGTACCACGAAAGAATCATGGAAAGCGGCAGGTCGTTGACATCGCACTCGAACGCGCCAGCGAGGGCGACGGCCACCTGGATGGCGGAGTAGGCATCGTTGCACTGGCCCATGTCGAGCAGGCGCGGAATGCCGCCGATGTCGCCGAACTCGAGCTTGTTGAAGCGGAACTTGCCGCAGGCCAGCGTGAGGATTGCGCAATCGTCCGGTACGGCTTCGGCGAAGTCGGTGTAGTAGTTGCGGCCCGGCTTGGCACCGTCGCAACCACCGATCAGGAAAAAGTGCTTGAGGGCACCGCTCTTGACGGCATCGATCACCTGCGGGGCAACGCCGAGCACGGCGTTGTGGCCGAAGCCGGTCAGGATGGTCTTTTCCTCTTCGGTTTCAGCGAAGCCTTCGGCGGCGAGGGCGGCGTCGATGACGGCGGAAAAATCGCCGTTGTCGATGTGCTCAACGCCCGGCCACTGGACTAGTCCGGAGGTGAAGATGCGGGCCTTGTAGTTTTCCTTCGGCTTCTGGATGCAGTTGGTGGTCATCAGGATGGCACCGGGGAAGGCTTCGAACTCGGAGCGCTGATCCTGCCAGGCGCCGCCATAGTTGCCGACGAGGTGGCTGTATTTCTTCAGCTCCGGATAGCCGTGGCACGGCAGCATTTCGCCGTGGGTATAGATGTTGATTCCTTTGCCTTCGGTCTGCTTTAGCAGCAGCTCGAGATCCTTGAGGTCGTGGCCGGAAACGAGGATGGCCTTGCCTTCCACCGGCGTGATGCGGACCGGGGTGGGGACGGGGTGGCCGTAGGTGCCGGTGTTGGCGGAGTCGAGTAGCGCCATGACGGTGAGGTTGACTTCGCCGGTCTTGAGGGCATAGCCCACGAGCTCGTCCACGGTGGGGGCCGGGTTGAGCAGGAAGGCGAGTGCTTCGTGGAAGAAGGCAAAGACGGAGTCGTCTTCCTTTTCGAGAACGAAGGCGTGGTCGGCATAGGCGGCGGTGCCTTTCAGGCCATAGATGATGAGTTCCTGCAGGCCGGTCACGTCCGGGCCGAGGGTGTTCATGCGGCTTTCGATGCCGACTTGCTCGCCCATGGAAATCATTTCGTCGAGGGTCTGCGGGATTCCGTGGTCGCACTCCACGCCCATTTCAGTCCCGAGCTGGATGCCGCGGGAAATGATGCCGGCAAGGTCTTTGGGGTCGAAGTTGACGTTGGTGACGGTGGTGAAGAGGCCTTCCATGACATAGAGGTCGGCTTCGCGGGTGGTTTCGCCGGCCTGGCGCTTGGCGTGTGCCTTTTCGGAAATCTTTTTGCAGACTTCGACCAACAGGTCTTGCAGGGCTGCGGTTTCCGGGTCTTTGCCGCATACGCCGAAGGCGGTGCATCCGGTGGACTGGCTGGTTTGTTCGCATTGGTAACAGAACATACTCATTTTCTTCTCCTTGGTTGGTTTTCGGTTTTAAATACGACCATTTTTGTTCTAAATGATGCAAGCCATTATGCATATGGTTCCGGTTCAAACCTTGATGCGGGTCAAGAAGCGGGGAAAAAGGGTTTTTTTTATAGATTGTTTTCCCCCTCCCGACCGTTATTGTTCCCCGCATGAAGCTACTTTTCCTCATAGGAGCGTTGTTGCTCGCCATAACGACCCCGGCCGCCACGCTGCGGATCGAGGGGGAGCATGCTTGGCTGGATGCCGAAGGAGCGCCGCTTTCGAAGGTGCTGCGGTTGTTCGAGCAGCGCGGCGCGGAGGTGCTGATCGACCCCGCGCTCGATCTGGGCCGGGTTTCGGGGGAATGGGAAAATACCAAGGTTGAGCGCTTGATCGGGCAATTGGCGAGCCCCAACAGCTACCTGGTGGAATGGAAGCGGGTGGCCAGCCCGCTGGGGGATCTCTACCAGGTTTCGCGCATCCGCATCTACGGCAAGAACCTTTCGGCGGCCCAACCCCTGAGCAAAAAAAGCCGGGTGCTCGATGTGGTCGAGGGCAAGGACGGCGTCAAATATATCCGCGGCGAAATCATGGTGGGCTTCGGGGAGGGGGCAACCATCCAGGATCTGAACCAGCTGTTGCGCAAAATCAACGGCACGGTGGTCGAGGTGATCGATCCGCCCGGCATCTACCGTATTAAGCTCAACGAGGGCATGTCGGTCGAGGAGGCCATGGCAATCGCCATGGAGCATCCGGGCGTCGAGACAACGGAGCCCAACCTGGCGTTTCCGAGCATGGGCAATGCGCCGTTGCCGGGAATGGGAACGGGCGCCGGCATGAACCTGAACCTCCAGCCCGGCGAAACCGCCGTGGCGGTGTTCGATTCCGGTCTCGATCCGCGCTATGCCGACCTGCCCATCATTCGCGGAACCTACGATGCCGTCGATCCATCCGCCAGCATCAGCGATCCATTGGGCCACGGCACCCTGACCGCGCTCGTTGCCGCAGGCGTCATCACGCCCGAAGGGGCGCAGGCCGCCGAAACCGGAACTCCGGTGCTGGCCATCCGAACCTTCGATGAAAACGGCATGACCAGCTCCGACACCCTCATGCGCGCCTTGGAATTCGCCGCCAACTCCGGCGTGCAGATCGTCAATATGAGCTGGGGATCAGACGTGGACAGCGCGTTTATGAAGATGGCCATGGACTATGCCGCGCAAAACGGCATGACTCTTTTTGCCGCCGCCGGCAACGAACCCACGGGCGAACCGATCTATCCCGCAGGCTACGATTCCGTCATCGCCGTCGGTGGCCTGAATGCCGATGGCAGCCAGTGGGAACAATCCAACTATGGCGACTTTGTCGATATCTACGCCCCGGCCAAGGCCACGTTCAATGGCAAGGGCTATGCCGGCACCTCGATCGCCAGCCCTTTCACCGCCGGCCGCGCCGCGCAGCAATGATAGGGAGGGGAGCAGGGATGGCCGTCCCTACCCGACGCTCTCGCCGGGGCGGGCGAGGACGAGGTGGAGGTTGTTGGTGAAGCGGGTTTGGAAACCGGCCTCGCAATAGCAGAGATAATAGATCCACTTGCGCTGGAAGGTTTCGTCGTAGCCCATTTCCAGCAACTGCTCCCGTTTTGCTTCGAAGGCCTTCCGCCAGCGGCGCAGGGTTTCCGCATAGTGGATGCCGATGTTGTCGAGGTGCTCGACGGTGAACGGCGTGTGTTTGAGCATGGCCTTTGATAGTTCGGTGAGCGAGGGCAGCATGCCGCCCGGGAAAATGTGCTTTTGGATCCAGTCGGGGTTTTTTCGGTAGGCGTCGTAGCGCTGGTCGGGGATGGTGATGACCTGCAGAACCACCAGCCCGCCCGGTTTTAGCAAGCGATCACAGGCGGAGAGGTAGGTGCCGTAGTATGGGTGGCCGACGGCTTCGAGCATTTCGATGGATACAATGCGGTCATACTCGCCCTGCACGTCGCGGTAGTCGCACATAAGGATTTCAACTTGCCCTTCCAACCCTTCTTCAGCCACGCGTTTCTTGGCGTATTTGAACTGTTCTTCCGAGATCGTGATTCCCGTGACCTTGCAACCGGTGGCCTTGGCCACTTCGATGGCGAAACCGCCCCAGCCACAGCCGATTTCGAGCACATGGTGTCTGGCCTTGATGTCTGCGAGTTCGATGAGCCGGTGGATCTTCCGCTTCTGCGCGGCAGGCAGGGATTCGTCCTTCGTCTCGAAGAGGGCGGAGGAATACATCATGGTTTCGTGGTCGAGGAAGAGGGAATAAAAGTCGTTGCCGAGGTCGTAGTGCTCGTGGATATTCCGCCGGCTGCCTTCCTTTGTATTCTTGTTGCGCGCATGCACGGCAACATTGACCGCGCGTTTGGCCAGGGCGGAGGTGAGGCCGCTTTTCTTGAGGGCGGAGATGTTGTTGATGAAGAGTTGCAGGACACCGGTCAGGTTCTCGCTGTCCCAGTCGCCGTCTGTCCACGCTTCACCCATGCCTATGTTGCCCCCGAGCACCACCTTTTGGAAAAACGCAGGGTTGTTCACCTTGATGGTCACCGGGGCGGAGCCGTCGCCGTAATGTTTGGCCGTGCCGTCCGGAAGTTTCAACAGGAGGTGGCCTCTGGAAATGTTTTCGAGATGGGAGTCGATCAGCTTGAAGAAGGTGTTCATGCCTTTGCCTTTATGGTCATCGGGTTGTCGGGTTGGGGATGTTTGAAGACGGGCAGTTTCATTTTTAAATGCAATACCGCCGCCTGCCAGAGGATGCGCGGCATGGTGAGCGCGGCGGTGAACGGATGCCAGAGAACGGTCTTCCATAGGTTGGCAGTCGTCAGCTCGTCGCCGATGCCCCACATGGCCGCATCCATCACCACTTCGCCGTTGCGGATCAGTTTAATTCCAATCTTCAGGTCTTCACCGGGTTCCGAGAACGTAAACTCATAGTTCCCTTTCATGTCGTTGAACGGGGAGACGTGGAACTGCTTCATATGTTTGCATTCGAGAGGGAAGGTGCCCTCGGGCTCCATCACATAGAGGTGGCGTTCCCCGAAGGTGTTGTTGACCTCCGCCACCATGCAGGCGGGGGAGCCATCCTTGCGTAGGCCATAGTAGAAGCTCACCGGGTTGAAAACTTTTCCAATGAAGCGGGCGACGGTCACCAACACGATTCGATCCAGCTCCGAGGTGTCGATGAATTTCGAAAGCCGTTCCCGGAAACCGCCGCTTTCCCGCAGGTAGTCGGAATCGCGCAGGCAGACGGGGTTCCAACGGTTGTAGCCGAAGCCCTTGACCTTGCGGTCCAGCTCCGGCAGCTCATCGATATCAATCGCATAGAAATAGAACGGGAACGAAAAGCTGTGCCGGACCGGCGTTTGGCGGGCATGCATCATTTTTCCGTTGTAAATCCTGCTCTTCATAGTTCCATCCCGAACCCTTGGGCGACTTCAACCGCCGACCGGACGGCATCTTCGTGGAAGCCGTTGCCATGGTAGCTTCCGGCAAACCAGGTGTTGTTCGATCCATTCAGATCTTTCAACAACGGTCGTTTGGCCAGCGCCTCGCGGGTGTACATCGGATGGGTATAGTTGAATTCGCGGATGATGCCCTCGGGTTCGCGGTGGAGGTTGAGCGAAACAAAATACTGTTTTTCCGTCTCCAGCCCCTGCAACCGGTTCAAATGGTAGGTCAGGCAGGTTTGGTTCCCTTCGATGCGCTGGAAATTCCACGAGCTCCAAACCTTGCGGATGGGGGGCATGACCGATTCATCGGTGTGCAGCAAGGTGCGGCTGGTGGTGTATTGCCAGCAGCCGAGGGCTTGCTGTTCCTGTTCCGATGGATCGAGGAGAAGCTTCAGCGCCTGGTCGCCATGGGTGGCGATCACCACCTGGTCGAAGTGTTCAAAGCGACCGTCAACAAGCGTGATTTCCACACCCTCGGCATCGCGCTTGATTCCCCGGATGGATGCGTTCAGCCGGACATCCACACGCTCCCAGCTTTTCTCCATGCGTTTGATGTAGTCGCAACTGCCGCCCACCACCGTCCGCCATTGCGGGCGGTCGTTGACCGTCAGCAGGCCATGGTTATGGAAAAACTGGAGGAAGCTCCGGGCTGGGAACTCCAGCATCTGCTCGCAGGGCGTCGACCAAATCGCGGAGCCCATCGGTAGTAGGTGGTGGTCGATGAATTCCTTGCCGAAACCGTTCCGTTTGAGGTAGTCGCCCAATGATTCATCAATCAGCTCGTCACTGCTGCGGTCGGCCTCCGCCGTTTTGAAGAAGCGCATCGTGTCGCGTACCAACCGATGGAACGAAGGTTTGATCAGGTTCATGCGCTGGGCGAAAAGGCCGTCGAGGCCTGTGCCGCAATATTGCAGGCCGGAAGGAAGGTCGTGGTAGCCGAACGACATATCGGAGTCGCGCAACTGCACATCCAGCTGCTCGAAGAGTTGGGTGAGCAGGGGATAGTTGCGGTGGTTCATCACAATAAAGCCCGTGTCTATCGGGGTTCCGGCATCCGCTCCTTCGGAAAGCGTCACTGTATTCGTGTGTCCGCCTAACCGGTTACTCTTTTCAAACAGCGTCACCTGGTGTTTCCGCTGGAGAATGTGCGTTGCTGTAAGGCCGGCCACACCTGATCCGACCACGGTGACTTTTTTTTCCTTCATCCCTTGCCACCTCCGCACACGGCTTTTTTCATGATGCGACTGCTCGGTTGTTCACGGGGTCGATTGAATATACTTGGATTGGTCAACGATGATGATTTCCGACCTCTCGAAACCGAACCCTTCCGCGAGTTCGAGCAAGCGGTCGAGGTTTTCCTGAGGTACGTCCGGCTTGCGAGTGAGAATCCAGAGGTAGCCGTAGCTGGGCCCCGTCACGATCGCCTCGGTGTAGGCCTCGTTGAGGTGGATGATCTTGTAGGAGGCGTAGAAGGGTTTGAAGAAACTAACTTTGAGCCAGCCTTGGTCGTCATCGCCTTTCAGTTTAGCGACGCCTTCGATGTCGTCCCACTCCTGCTTGTCGTCCTTGAATCCCCGGTTGAGGACGCGCACGGTGCCGTTGTCGTTGCGTGAATAGGTTGCCGAAACATTGCTCATGTTTCTTTCGAAGCGATGATCGTATCGGGCAACCTCATGCCAGGTTCCAAGATAACGGTCCAATTCGAAACCGGTCACCACGTCGAGGTTGGAGGTCGATTTGCAACCAGACAAAACCAGCATCAGAGCCACTAGGGCGAAATGGTTTTTCATTTGCTGATGGCTCCTTTAATGGCCTCGACCATCTTTTTGTCGTCCGGTTTTGTACGGCTGCCGAAACGGTTGATGATCCGCCCATCTTTTGAAATGAGGAACTTGTTGAAGTTCCAACTGATTTTTCCCCCGAAATCCGGGTTGGTTACCTTTGAGGTCAGAAATTGGTAGAGCGGATGTTGATCGTCGCCCTTGACCGAAATCTTTTCGAACATGGGGAAGGTTACACCATAGTTCAGCTTGCAGAACGAGGCGATCTCCTCGTTGGAACCCGGTTCCTGTTTGAGGAAGTCGTTCGAGGGGAAGCCCAGGATAACGAACCCTTTGTCCCTGTAGGTATCGTAGAGTTCCTGCAATCCGTCGTATTGACCGGTGAAGCCGCACTTGCTCGCCGTGTTGACGACCAGCAGCAACTTGCCTTTGTATTGCTCCATCTTGACGGTTTCGCCAGTGATGGTTTTGGCTTCGATCTCATAGAAGTTTTTCACGGCAACCTCCTTGGGTGCGGATGTGCATGACGTTGTAAGTACGGCTAAAGCGCCGAGTAGTATAGCTGTTTTCATTTTTCCAGTCCTTTTTCTATGCGCCCCTTCACGAGGCGCGTCCAGTAGCCGACGATCGGCAGGCGGTCGAGCATGGCGCTTGAATCCCAGTAGTCCTGCTGGAATACGATCTTGCCTTCGCTGTTGAAGCGCACGTGCGAGATGCCAATGGTGCGGATCAACTCGCCCTTGGCCGCTTTCGATTCTAGCTCCATCGTCCAGCGGGCAAAATATTCCTGGCCACTGCGGTCAACCGAATCGACCGTGAAGGTGCAGGATTCCACCGGCTCGGCCATCACCAGGAAATAGTGCTCGATGTCGTCGATGCCCTCGACAATGTGGAAGGGGTCGCCGAACCAGGCATCGTCCGCATAGAGTCGGCGGACGCCTTCCTGGATCGCTTGCGTCGAATATTGCTCGTAGAACGCGCGGAACTCTTCGAGCGCCTTCATTTCGGTTTCCGATCCCGGCAGCATTGGCTCGATGGTCGCCGTGCCTTCAACGGCTTCCGTGTTGCGCGTCCAGTCCGGAGACAGGTCTTTCGATTTGGTAGAGCATCCAGTCATTGCAATAAGTCCAATTAGCGCCATGGGGATCAACGCTTTTTCAATAAGTAATGTGCCACGTACCATTCCTCGCCTCCCTTGTATCCAAAGAGTTCTTCGCAAGCCATAAAGAAAATGCGCCACCGGCCAAACTGGAGCCGAGCCTCCTCGCGCCCGTGATGCCGCTCCAGGATGGTGGTGGCAAGGCCTTCGTTCGCGTCGATATTGTCGAGCCAGGCGCGCAGCGTCTTTGCATAATGCCGCCCATTCACCCGCCACAACCGGTCGACGACCATGTCGTTGTTGACCAACGTGAGGAGATTTTCCGAAGGCATCATGCCTTCCTTAAAAAAGTGTTCCGCCATCCAATTGACTTCACCCGAATCGTTGAAGAGGTAAGCCAGCTCGCGGTGCACAAAAATATGGATGAACAGTTTGCCGTCTGCCTTCAGCCAATGGTTGATCCTTGCAAGCAGCTCGTGCCAGTTGCGCATGTGCTCGAACATCTCCACCGACACCACGCGGTCGAACCGCCGCGCAATCCGGAAGTCGTTCATGTCGGCCGTGATGACTTCCAGGTTGTTGAAGCCGCGCGCGTCGATATATTTCTTCTGCGTCTGCGAATTGGAAACCGCCACGATGTTGGAATTGGGGTAGTGCTGCGCCATCCAAAGCGAAAGCGAACCCCAGCCGCAACCGAGTTCCAGGATGTCCATGCCGTCCACGATCCCCGCGCGCTTGCAGGTGAGCTCCAGCATGGCTTCCTCCGCTTCGTTCAAGGTGGTGTCGGCCACCGGCCAATAGCCGCAACTGTATTTGAGGTGGGCCCCCATAAACGTTTGGAAGAGCTCCGAAGGCACTTCATAGTGCTGCTCGTTGGCGGTGTCGGTGGCCACGGCCACAGGCGACTCTTCCATCATGCCGATAAATTTGTAGAGCGACTCCATCTGATCCTCCCGGGACCCCTTCGCTTCCAGCTTGATCCGATCCCTCAGCAGTTTACGGATGCCGGCGCGGATCGCGGTGTCGGGCATCTTTCCTTTTTCAGCAAGTTCCATTAAATCGATCATATTCAATCTCCGTTGCTGGTTCGCCCCCACTAGGATTTCCTTACAGTAAATTTAGTAAGCTTTTCGTTCAGCTCCCGAATGACACTTCCTTAAGGGTGATCTGCATGGGTTTCCGAAGAACTGGACTTGGCGTGGAGCAGGCGTCCCGCCTGCTCCTTGCATGGGAGGCAGTCGCGCTTACGGCAATCATTCGGGACATACACCTCTCTCTGCGGCAACGGAACCATGCTCCAGCCCTTTAAGCTTGGGTTTGGAATGAATCTCCTTTCGTTTGCCCATGGAATCCCCGCTTTGCTCCTTGTTAAAAAACCTTGTAAAGCTTAGTGGGTTTGGCCTAACTATGGAAAGTCGTTTTTCCGTTCAAACTCATTGATCGGGGTGTCTGACCATCGAGGAGGTCAACCTTTGAAACCAGATCTTTTATACACAACGAACCCTGAAATCTCATTTGAGGGGAAGAGCTTTTGTTTAACGGGGGTGTTTGATGGCTATAAACGAACCGACCTTGAGCATTGTGTGGAAGGCAACGGCGGGACATTCACTCCCAATGTAAGTGAAGGGACGGACTACCTGGTCATCGGCAGTAAAGGCACTCGTTGTTGTTCCTTTGCCTGCTGCACGCGGGTGGTTGAAAAAGCCGTTGAGTTGAAAAAGCACGGTGCGTCGCTGGAGTTTATCAAGGAGTCCGATTTTTTACGGGTTCTCGGTGCGAGCGGTTCGTTGCCGGAGCAGATTCTGTAAATCTGGTTCCGTTTCTATTTTGGCCAGGGGATGAAGATGGGGGTGGATTCCTGGTACTGCCGGTAGGCCTCGCCTCGCTTGGCGAGCGATTCGCGCTCGACGTGGGGTATGCCGGTCAGTTTAACGAGGAAGACATACATGGCCACGATGCCGACCGGCGCCAGCCAGAAGCCGGTTGCGCCAATCGCGACGAAGGCATAGGCGAACCAGTGTAGCCATTCGAAGAAATAGTTGGGGTGGCGCGAATGGTTCCACAGGCCGTCGCGGCACACCTTGCCGGCGTTGGCGGGGTTGTTGCGGAAGCGGGCGAGCTGGTAGTCGGCCAGCCATTCGCCGCCCATGGCCAGCAGCCAGGTGGCCACTGCCAAAACATCGAAGATGGAAAGCGATTCCTGCGCCTTGTTGGCTCCCGGTAGGAAGGGCAGGGCGAACAGGACGACCAGCAGGGATTGCGAGGTGAAGAAAATGAAGAACCAGCTGTTGGCCTTGTCGCCCCAGTAGGCGCGCAGGCGTTGGTAGCGCGAGTCCTCTTTCTCGCAGAGTATTCGATCTTTCAGGATATAGACCACCAGCCGCAGAGACCATATTCCGCCCATGCCACCGATCAGGATCCGGCGGGGCAGCCAGCCTTCGCCGATGATGGCCGCATAGATGGCCATGGCGCCGACCCCGGCCGTCCAGCCAATATCGACCACTCCGGCATCCTTGCGTATCACTTGAACAGTCCACAGCAGGGTGAAAAATAAAAAGGAACCGATCAGGCCATTCAAAAGCATGGGGGAAAAATGCGTTAGAATCTCCATCAGGTCCTCTGTTCGACCAATATGCTTTTGGGTGGTTCGCGGATGTCCCAAACGATATGGAACCACTGGAGAACACGAAGCAACAAATAGCTAAGGTCAATCTCCCACCAGCGGAATCCCTGGCGCGTGCAGACGGAATAGCGATGGTGGTTGTTGTGCCAGCCCTCGCCCATGGCCAGCAGGCCGAGTAGCCAGTTGTTGCGGCTTTCGTCTTCCACGTCATAGCGCCGCTTGCCAACCATGTGGGCGACCGAGTTGATGCAGAAGGTGACGTGGTAGACCGCCACGGTGCTGAGGAAAAAACCGTAGAAAACAAACTGCCATCCCGTGATGCCCAAGGCCGGTTTGAGCCAGTGGATCAATGAGCCGATACCGAGCAACAGCCAAGCCAGAATAAAGGCGGGCGCGTACGGGTGTTTGTTGAGCCAAACCAGCTCAGGGTATTTGGCGAAATCCTTTACGCGGCTCATATCCGTTTGTGCCAGTTCGCGTTTCATGACCCACCCGATATGCGCCCACCAGAAACCGTGGTGGCGCGGCGAGTGCACGTCCTCCTCGGTGTCGGAATTCTGGTGGTGCAATCGGTGGTGGCTCGCCCACCATAAGGGATCGCGCTGTGCAGCAGTGGTTCCCAGCAGGGCCAGTATAAACTGGAAGGCCCGACTGGTCTTGAAGCTCTTGTGCGAAAAATAACGATGATAGCCGGCCGTGAGGGCAAACACATGCAACACATACATGAGGGCAAAGATGCCGAAAGCCGGCCATCCGCCGGGAACAAAAAAGACTCCAGCGCAGCTGATGTGCATGAATAGCAGGGGAAGGCTGAATGAATTAAGAATGGACGATTTAGAACCAAGAATATTCCCATCAACCACACCCGTATTTCTCCCCGAATCAGCGGCATCAAAGCTATTCATTCTGAAATCTACAATCTTCATTCTTAATTTCAATCCTGTTTCAAGGCGGCCTCGATTCGCTTTCTGGCCGCATCTGAAAGATGCACCTGTGGTTCCACATCGCCGACATCTTCGTGTACGAGATAGTCGTGAACCCCTTTTTGCATATCCACGACTTGCTGGTGGTATTTGCCGCACATGACGCAGAGTTTTATGTGGGCAAACATCGGAATCCTGCGCCACCAGGGCAGTTCATAGTATCTGCTATGCGCCAAGGCTTTGGCTACTTGTTTACATGCAATCATTTCAAATTCTCCGTCAGGGCGTAGTCCAGTTGGCCTCCAGGCACGATTTCAATTGCGTGCGGGCTCGATGGAGCACGACCCACAGATTGTTCGGCTTGAGGTTGAGTTCCTTACATATTTCTTCCGTGGACAGGCCTTCCAGCTCGCGGAGAGTGAAAGCCATTCCGGTTTTTTCCTTCAATTTCGACATGCAGCCGTAGAAGACCTCCCAGAATTCCTTCTGCTCATAGGCATGCTTGGGATCGAATTTCCACGGGGGCGGGTGCTGGGTTGGGATGCCGAAGGCCTTGAACTTCAGGCTGTCGAGAATTTCCTGCCCTTCTGAATCATCCACCGCGATCTCGCGCGAGGCCGTGCGGATGTAGTCGACCACCTTGTGCCGAAGGATGCCCCTCAGCCAATAGCGAACAGGGGTTTTGCCATCGTAGCGGTCAAGGGCCTTGATGCCGGCCAGGAAGGTTTCCTGCACCGCGTCCTCGGCGGCGGCGCGGTTGCGCAGGCGCACGAAGGCGAACTGGAAAAGATAGTCGCCATGCTCTTCCAGCCAGGTTTCCGGATTGGTTAATTCTTTATCGTTCATCGGAATAGTATATTTCCAACGTCTGGAAATGGCAAATCGTCCCTTTTAAAAAGGCGCCCCGACGAATCGGGGCGCCAGTCGCATGCCAGGGAGGAAGCATGCTCATGATGTTGGCAGGGGAATTAGTGGCTGAACCAGGGAATCAACACGCTGTCGATCACATGGATTGTACCGTTGCTGGCCTCAATGTTGGCCTCAATGACCTTGGAACGGTTGATGAATACCTCATCTTTCTTCAATGTTGCCTTCACGCTGCGTCCTTGGGCGGTTCTGAGGAAGCCCTGTTCGAGAACTTCCGAGGCGTCCAGATCGCCGGGTACCACGTGGTAGAGCAACACTTGCTGGAGGTATTCCGGATTCTTAACGAGGAAGTTCAACAGCCAGCTGGGAAGCTTTTCGAAAGCTTCGTCGGACGGGGCAAACACCGTGTAGGGCCCGTCGCCTTTGAGAACGTCGTCCAGCCCTGTGGCCTCGAGTGCGGCAACCAGTGTTTTAAACGCGCCTGCACCGTCTGCGATTTCAAAAACATTCGGCATGGCTTCCGGAATCAGCACCATATCAATCACATGGATTATGCCGTTCTCTGCCTTGATGTTTTGAATGATCACCTTCGAGTCGTTAATAAACACGCCTTCCGCAGTAACATTGACCTTCAGATCTTTGCCGATTTTCGTGGTGATGCGTTCCATCAGCACTACATCTTCCGCTTTCAAACGTCCATCAACCACATGGTAGAGAAGGATGTTGGCTAGATCAGGGATCGCAAGCAGGTCATCCCCCGTGGCTCCCAATGCATCGAATGCGTCATCGGTTGGCGCGAACACGGTGAACGGGCCAGAATGGGCCAACGTATCCGCCAAGCCTTCCTGCACGACTGCGGCCACCAGGTTGGTGAAACGACCGTCGGCCACGGCAATATCCACGATGGAGGGAAGCGTGGGCTGGAGCAGAACCGCGTCAATCACATGGATGATACCATTCGATGCCTTGATGTTGGCAAGAATCACCTCTGAGGAATTGATGAAGAGCCGGCTACCGTCGAGCGTGACCTCCACATCTTTGCCCAGCAGGGTTTCCAGATGCGTTTCGGCTGCAACTGCGTCGCCATCCAATGCGGCCGGCAGAACATGATAGAGTAGGACTTCCTTCAGGCTTTCAACCGCCAGCAGGTCGGATCCCGTAAGGCCCAGTGCTTCGAACGCATCGTCGGTCGGGGCGAAAACGGTGAAAGGTCCGTCATTTGCCAGTGTATCCGCCAACCCCTCTTGCACCACGGCAGCGACCAGATTGGTGAACCGCCCATCATTCACGGCAATGTCGACAATGCTCGGCAATGTTTCATAGGAAACGTATACTGGGGCATAGGTCAGCCAAGACCAACGTTTGTAAGGCATCAGCGAATCGAGAAATTCACCCGCAGTGGTTTCGACAAGGGTGTCAACGGGTTGTCCGTTCTCTCCTCTGTTAAATGATGCCACCAGCTTGACCATGGCATCTTTCGGCGCATGGTTCAGTGCGTAGACTTTCGCAACAGCACGCCCGTGCCGGTCGAAGCGGAAGCTGGAGATCTGCCTGTAGGAGTCTCCGCCATCGGTGGATAATTTCAACATGCCTTGTCCGCCATAGGTGAACACTTCCATGGTGTCCTCTTCCAACGCGTGGAAGATCGTGTAATACACCGGTGAGGCAACCGCTCCGACCGTTGTGGCAACAAACGCCGCCATTGCTACGAGCATCTTACGATACTTTTTCATGATGCAACTCCTTTAGTTTACTCGGTGCCGTCAGCCCCATGCTTCCGGCGAACATGGGGTGTTCGCATATCCATCGGAAACCTTTCAGCGGAGTTGTTTTTTTTTTGAATGGTTAGGGACGGAGGACAGGGCAGTGTGCCAAAGGCTTTTTTACAATACTTTATGACGTTCAGGATCATAGCCCATGGACCCATGGCAGGGGTGTGCTTCGCTACGGATTATGTCGGCAACAACAAAAAAATATCAACACCCGGATGAGACCGCGTGTTGATTTTAAGTTTAAGGTTCGGTGTGCCAATGGTCTTTCTTTGGTGGCCGGACGGATCCGGGTATGCTCCACCGTCTGGAAGGGATGGCACGGGTTGTATGCTACTGAAAAACCGACAGGAACTGCTTTTCGCGGTAATCAAAAATCCGTTCGAGGGTTTTTCGGATGAACAACGCATGGGCAATCTTGCCTGCCAGTCCAAAGGGCACCTCGTAGGTGATTTGATCGATAAAGTTCACTCCCCCGTCGCAGGGTTCGAGCCGGTGGAGATGATACCAAAGCTTGTAGGGTCCGATCTTCTGTTCATCTACGAACGAACGGCCTTCAACAATGTGCTTCAGTTCGCTCAGCCACGGTTGCATTCCCATGCCCGGAATCTTGACGCGGTATTCCACCAGCATACCTTCATGCATGGTTTCAGGCAGGGCGGAGCGTATCTCGAACCGCATGTCGTCCGGGGTGATGAGGTTTAGGTTGGCCGGATTCCGTATGAAATCCCAGGCTTTCTCCATCGTTGTTTCAACGACCGTTTCCCTAAGCAGCTTGTACATGAGCGGATACATCCTGTTCAAATAGTGTCACAGTTTCGGGTTTGGAGATCGTTTCACCGATCACGGCTTCGCTCATGGCGACCTTTGCGGATACGGGTTCAATGGAAAAAAGGGTGGAGGCCCTTCGGCTTTCAACCACCGTCGGATTCCGTATGCCTTCGATCAGTTTTCTGGCCACTGTCAGGTCGACCTTTGAGAAGAAGGAAATCCAGTGGCTACTGAGCCAAGGGGTGAGTACGGGGACAGGGATCATGAAGCGTATCAAACCTCGTTGGCGGGCAAACTCCCTCATCAGCTCACCATAGGACATCCGGTCGGCTCCGCCGATCTCGACGATTTCGGCATGTTCGATTGGAACATCCAACGACTGAACCAAATAGTCCAGTAGATCCCGTATGCCGATCGGTTGTGCTTTGGTGGTAACCCATCTGGGAAAGACCATGATGGGTAGATGTTCCGTCAGGTCGCGGATGAGATCGAACGAAAGGCTCCCTTGCCCCAAAACAATCGACGCCCTCAGCTCTATGGTTGGAATGCCCGATTCTCGAAGCACATAGCCAACATCCTGCCGGCTCTTCAAATGCGGCGACAGGGTGTCGTGCTGGTTACCCAGTGCTCCCAGGTAAACGATGCGTTTCACTCCGGCTCCCTTGGCCATGTAGGCGAAGTTTTTTGCGGCCAGGATCTCCTTGGCTTCGAAATCCTGTTTCTCATCAAGGAAATGAATGAGGAAATACGCGGTGTCCACCCCCTGGAACGCTTTCCACATCGTGGAACGTTCCAGCACATCACCTTGGAAAATCTTCGTGTGAACCCCTTTCGTTTTCATCTTGGTCGCATCACGAACGAGGCAATGGACCTCATGCCCTTGATTTTCCAGTTGTTCGAGCAGCTTTCCGCCAACATATCCAGTCGCTCCCGTCAGAAGTATTTTCTTCTTTTCCGTCATAATGATCTCCAGGTTACATAGTGTTCGGGAAAGGGAGCGAAACCTTTCACCCCTAAATGAAAAAACGCAGGCGCCATGCCGGCCGGCCGACAAGGTCTAGTTCTACCCGATGTTCTCGCCGGGGCGGGCGAGGACGAGGTGGAGGGTGTTGGTGAAGCGGGTTTGGAACCCGGCCTCGCAGTAGCAGAGATAATAAATCCACTTACGCTGGAACTCGCCGTCGTAGCCCAGCTTCATCAGCTTCCTGCGGTTGGCTTCGAAGGCGCGCCGCCAGCGGCGCAGGGTTTCGGCATAGTGGAGGCCGATGTTTTCTTGGCTTTCCACGGCCAAGGTTGAATGCCGTTCCATGGCGCCGGTCAGCTCGGACTGGGAGGGCAGCATGCCGCCGTGGTATATGTATTTCTGCACCCAGTCGGGGCTGCGGTGGTAGAGGTCGTGGTATTCGTCGGGGATGCAGCTGACCTGCAGCACTGCCCGTCCACTGGGCTTGAGCAGGCGGTCGCACCGGGCGAAGAAGGTTCCAAGGTGGGCATGGCCGAGGACTTCAAGCAACTCGATGGAAACGATGCGGTCGAACTTGCCTTCCATTTCGCGGTAGTCGCACACCAGGATTTCAACCTGGTCTTCGAGGCCTTCGGCCGCAATCCGCTGTTGTGCAAAATTGGAATGCTCCTCGGATAGGGTGATGCCGGTCACCCTGCATCCCGTCAGCCGTGCCGCCGCGATGGCGAAGCCGCCCCAGCCGCAACCGATATCAAGCAGGTGGTGTTCGGGCTGGATGTCGGCCCGTTCGATCAGGCATCGGATCTTGCGGCGCTGGGCATCGGGCAGGGGTTCTTCCTGGTTCAGGAATATGGCCGATGAAAACATCATGGTTTCGTCATCGAGGAAGAGTTGGTAGAACTCGTTGCCGAGATCATAGTGGGCATGGATGTTGCACCGGTTGCTCGTGATGGTGCTGCGGTTGAGCGAGTGCTGCACCATGTGGTGGAACCGTTTTGCAACACGGGCCGTCACGCCGTTTCCCGAGAGTTCGCCCATATTGCCGATGAACAGCTCAAGCACACCGGTCAGGTCTTCGCTCTCCCAGTCGTTGGCCATCCAGGCCTCACCCATCCCAATGTTCCCCGCCGTGACCAAGCGGCTAAAGAAACTGTAGCGGTTGACCTTGATGTGCCGGGGCGGGGAGTCGTCGCCATAGTGAACTTGGATACCATTTGGGAGCTCGATGATCAGATGGCCGGTTTTAATGTTTTTCAGCCGCTGGTCAACCAGGCGTTCGCATCGCTCTTCAAAAAGGGTTTGCATCTCATCAACTCCTTCTTTGGCGACATGTTACTGTCTTATTCAGGTTTTGCAAACCTGCATCGATGTTTTTTCCTGGGGCGGAGGAAGGTGGCGCCTTGGTTCGGCTTGCGGAACATAGCAAAATGAATGGGCCTAATTCTTGGAATGGCCGACGGCGGCATCTATACTGCCGCAATGAAAAAGATCGGAATCATCGTGAATACCAAGCGCCCGCGGGCCGCACACATCCTGGGCGAATTGCGGAGGATGGCCGAAAGCCATGGGTTCCAGCTCTATGCCGAGGATGCCGCCATGGCCAAAACGTTGGGTGCGGAGCTGCTTCCGGCCAGTGCCTTCGGCGGCAAGGTGGATGTTGCGCTGGCGCTCGGCGGAGATGGTACGGTGCTCTACACCGCCCGGGCAATGCATGGTTCCGAGGTGCCGATCATGGGGATCAACCTCGGCAGCCTTGGCTTTCTGACCAGCGTAGGCGATACGGACATTCCCTCCGCCCTCGATGCCATCGCAAACAAAACCTTCAAGGTTTCCGGCCGCGACGTCGCCGAATGCCGCATCTTCCAGAATGGCGCACCGGTTGGCGAGGAGCGCGCACTGAACGATGTGGTGCTGGGGTGGGGGGCGTCTTCGCGGATTGTTACCCTCAAGCTATCCATCAACGGCGAGGCGGTGGGGTCGTTCATGTGCGATGGCATGATGGTTTCCACCCCCACCGGCAGTACCGGCCATTCGCTCTCGGCCGGAGGCCCCATCCTGCATCCCGGCGTCGGGGGGTTCGGCATCAATGTCATCTGTCCGCACACGCTGAGTTCGCGGCCGCTGGTGGTGCCGAACTCTTCCTTGATCGAAGTCGAGGTGGTCAGCGCCGCCAAGGAGCTGATCCTTTCCATCGATGGACAGGACGAGTTCAAGGTGGAGCAGGGCGGGCGGCTCGAAATCCGCCGCAGCCCGCACCAGGTCCGGTTCCTCCAGCTCGAAGGCCATAGCTATTTTTCCGTCCTTGCCCAAAAGCTCCACTGGCGCGGATCGTCGCTCTAGGCGCAGGGCTTTCCCGAACGAAGCTACAGAATCAGCATGCAGTCGCCATAGCTGAAGAAACGGTAGTGGTTCTGCACGGCGGTTTCGTAGGCGTTCATCATCAATTCGCGACCGGCGAAGGCCGACATCATCATCAGCAGGGTCGACTTCGGCAGGTGGAAGTTGGTCAGGATGGCATCGACGTTCTGGAATTCGTAGGGCGGGTAGATGAAAATATTGGTGGAACCTTCGGCGGCCCGGATCGGGGAAACGGATTCCAACGTGCGGACACTGGTGGAGCCGACCGCCACAATCCGGCCGCCGTTTTTCCGGGCGGAGGCAATGGTTGCCGCCGCTTTTTCGGAAATCTGGTAGCGTTCGTGGTGCATTTCGTGGTCGGTGATGATTTCCGCCGAAACGGGGCGGAAGGTGCCGAGGCCAACGTGCAGGGTGAGCTCGGCTTTGGAGACGCCCTTTTTGTCCAAAGCGTCAAAGAGCTCCGGCGTAAAGTGCAGACCGGCGGTGGGCGCGGCGGCCGCGCCGGGCTCGGAGGCATAGACGGTCTGGTAGCGGTTTTTATCTTCCTCGATCTGCTCCCTGGTTTGCTCCTTGCGGGCAATGTACGGAGGCAGGGGGGGGATGCCCTCTTCGTCGAGGATTTCCATCAGCGGCCGGGCGGATTCGATCTTCAGCACCGCTTCGCCCTGTTCGCCGTCGTAAAGCATGGTGGCCGTGGCTTTCCCGGAGCAGAGCGAGAGTTCGTCCCCAACCTTTGGGCGGCGCGAGGTTTTCATGAGGACTTTCCATTCCCCAGGGGAGCTTTCTTCCAGCAGCAGCAGTTCAACTTTTCCGCCGGAGGCCGCCTTGTGGCCAAAGACCCGGGCGGGGATCACCTTGGTATTGTTGACGACCAGCACATCGGGCGCCGCAAGGTAATCCACGATGTCGGTGATCTGCCGGTGCTCGACCCGCCCCGTGCCGCGATGCAGCACCATCATGCGGGCCAGCTCGCGCCGTTCGGGCGGGTGCTGGGCGATGAGCTCAGGCGGTAGATCATAGTTGAATAGGTCGGTTTTCATCTGATAGCTTTCAAAACCGCAGAAGGATACGTAACCGCGGAGGGGAAACAAGATGAAATCGAATAAGACATGCACCCGGAAGCAGGCTTTCACGCTCATCGAGCTGTTGGCCGTCATTGCCATCATCGGCATCCTCTTCACCCTGGTCTCCCCGCAGATCGGCAAGGCGCGCATGCGGGCCAAGCTCACGGAACAGGCCGCCAAGGCGCGCTACATCGTGGAAGCCATCACCGCCTACGAGTCCGGCAGCCGCTTTTCAACCGGTTGGCCAAAGTCGGGCGAAACCAACACGGCCACCTCCACCGAGTTCCTGGTCAGCTTGGTCGAGGGCGGTTATCTGGACGTCGATTATTCCTTCTTTGCCGGCCCCGGTATGCGCCCGGCGATCGACCAAACCGATTTCGAGCAAAATGGCGCCGAATGCAACGGATGGTCGATCCTCTGCGATTTGAACGATGCCACGCCCGGCAACCTGCCGGTGGTTTTCATGGCGAGTTACAACATCACCGGCGGAGGATTCTCCAGCGCCGTTATCCCCATCGGGGAAAAGGGCTTTGTTTTCGCCACCAAGAACGGCGAAGCCATCGTGCTGGAGGAGCGTGATATGTCGGGCGAAAATTTCGACAGCATCTTCAACAAGAATCTGATCGACGACCTCGGGACGATCAGCGTCATGGAGCCATGATGCGAAAAATGTTTTCAATGAAACCTTCGTTGGGTATGTTCCGCGGCGGTTTTTGATTTTTAAGAAGGAGAGAGTTGAATGAAGATATTGGTGGTAGGCAACGGCGGGCGCGAGCATACGCTGGCATGGAAACTGGCGAACGACAGCGCCAAACCGGAAATTTTCTGCACGCCCGGCAACGCCGGAACGGCCGGGTTGGGAACCAACCTCGGGTTCGGGGCAACCGACCTCGACGGCATCCAGGGCTGGTGTGCCGAAAACAAACCCGACCTCGTCGTGATTGGCCCGGAAGCGCCGCTCTGCGCCGGATTGACCGACGTACTCGAAGCCGATGGCATCCGCGTATTCGGCCCCAGCAAAGCGGCCGCCGAGATGGAAGGCTCCAAGCAGTTTGCCAAGGAAATCATGAAAGCGGGTGGCGTGCCCACTTCGGCCTACGAAACCTTCACCGACCCCGACGAAGCCTGCGTCTATGTCCGCGAACGCGGCGCGCCGATCGTCATCAAGGCCGACGGCCTCGCGGCGGGCAAGGGCGTAACCGTGGCCGAAACCGTCGAGCAGGCCGAAGCCGCCATCCGCGATGCGCTCGAAGGCAACGCCTTCGGCGATGCCGGGAGCCGCGTCGTGATCGAAGACTTCCTCGTTGGCGAAGAGGCCTCCATCCTCGCGCTGATCGACGGCGAAAACGTGGTGATGCTCGCCTCCTCGCAGGATCACAAACGCATCTTCGAAAAGGACGAAGGCCCGAACACCGGCGGCATGGGCGCCTATTCCCCGGCCTCCATCGTCAACGAAACCGTTTTGAAAAAGGTGAAGGAAGAGGTCTACGACCGTACGCTGGCCGAGCTGAAAAAGCGCGGCATCACCTACAAAGGCGTGCTCTACGCCGGCCTGATGATCGAAAACGACCAGCCGAGCGTGGTTGAGTTCAACTGCCGCTTCGGCGATCCCGAAACGCAGTGCGTGCTGGCCCGCTGGGACGGCGACATGCTCCCGGCCATCAACGGCGTCATCGACGGCAACCTTTCCGAAGAGATGATCCGGTGGAAGGACGAGCACAGCGTCTGTGTCGTCATGGTGGCCGGTGGCTATCCGGGCGACTATGCGAAAGGCGAAGAGATTGAAAACCTAGGGAAGGCCAACGCGGTCGACGACACCGTCGTCTTCCATGCCGGAACCGCGCTCGACGGCGACAAAGTGGTCACGGCCGGTGGCCGTGTGCTGGGCATCACCTCGCTCGGCAAGGATTTGCCGGACGCGCTTTCCAAGGCCTACATCGCCGTCGAAACCATCAGCTTCAAGGACGCCTTCTACCGCAACGACATCGCCCACCGCGAACTGAAGCGGTTGGGCATCGACCTTAACAACGAATAGGAGAGGTAATCATGGCAACAAAGAAAAAACCTACCGTGGCCATCGTGATGGGTAGCAAAACCGACTGGCCCACGCTTGAGTTCACGGTCAAGACGCTGAAGGAGTTCGGCATCGAAAGCACCGTCAAGGTGATGTCCGCGCACCGCACGCCGCATGAAGCGGCCGACTTTGCGGAAAACGCGGCGAAGAATGGATATAAAGTGATCATCGGCGCCGCCGGTGGCGCGGCCCACCTCTGCGGTGTACTGGCCGGGCACACCATCCTTCCGGTCATCGGAATTCCGGTGAAGGGCTGGGCGCTCGACGGCATGGATTCGCTGCTTTCCACCGTGCAGATGCCCAAGGGCGTTCCGGTCGCCACCGTCGCCATCGGCAAGGCCGGCGCCATCAATGCCGCCATCCTGGCCGTTCAGATGATGGCCATCGGCGATGCAGCGCTGAAGCGCAAACTCACCGCCTACAAGAAAACGATGGCCGCCGAAGTGCTGAAATCCGATGCCGAGCTCCAGGCCGAGCTCAATGCGTAGTTCGTGACGAGTGACGATTGAATCGTGAAAACAGCGGTTGACTTCGGTTGGCCGCTGTTTTTGTTTCCGCCTCGCGCCTCCGCATCTTCCAATGGCTGGATTTTCCGGTCATTGGTTTTTTGCTTTGACCGCCTGAATTATGAGCTTGTCAAATTGAATGTTATAACTGGAGTTATTACATGGCTTATAAAACTAAAATCAGAAAAATTGGTAACTCCCTCGGGATCGTTCTTCCGAAGGAAGCGCTTCTGGCAATGAAAGTGGAGGAGGGCGCTACGCTGTACATTACTGAAGCACCGAAAGGTGCATTGCTGGTAACCCCGGAGGAAGAAGATTTCATCGATATGATGGAACTTGCGGAGAAGGGGATGCAGAAATACCGCAATGCTCTTCGGGAACTTGCCAAATGAAGGAACCACGCTGGATAACACCGGCGGTTATTCATGCGATGCATGAAGAGTTGCTTGCCCGTTTTGGTGGTTTGTCCGGGGTGCGTGATGAAGGCATGTTGGCTTCTGCTTTGGGGAGTCCGAAAAAATCATTCGCCTACAAGGGTTCATCCCTTTACGAACAGGCGGCAGACTATGCCGTTGGAATCGTGAAAAACCATCCGTTTGTGGATGGGAATAAGCGCACAGGATTTATGGCGGCTTATGTTTTCCTTCTGGCAAATGGGAAAAATTTCAGCACGACGGAGGAAGCGGTCGTACTTCAAACCTTATCCCTCGCCGCCGGCGAAATCAGCGGCGCAGAGTATGCCCTATGGCTTGAGGACTCGTGTGAATGACCAAGTTGACGATTGAAGCGTAATGCTTCAGTTGTCATGTAGTACCGGTCTCGAGTCAGGAATCACTTTTCCACGCCGAACTTGGCGAGGATTTTTTCCATCAGGCACCATTTGGTGATGCCGGACTGCAGCAGGTTGGCCCCGACGAATACGGTGAACCACATCCAGTTGGGGTGGACATAGTGGGTGAGGGCCACTGAGGCAAGAATCATTATTCCTGCGATGACACGAATCCAGTTTTCCATTTTCATTTCACTACCTCTCCTTGAATATTAATAATTTCTAATATAGATGCTTCGAGGTGGATTTCGTTCAAATTATTTTGAGTTAATGTCTCCTCCGCAACGGACAGGAAAGTAGCTCGCATATCCGATGCGAGTGCCCCGGTGGTCGGGTGTGCTTCTCCCATACGAAACCGTGAATCGGATAAACGCGCTTCAGCCTGGTAACAGTGGTTTCCACAAGTCCCATTCGAATTTTACTGCCTCGTTTGCTTCGGTTCGAATGTTGCATCTAAATTGACGGCCGTCAATTTAGATGCGACATCTTAGTCCAGAATCCGTCGGGTTCCTGGCCGATGCTCCGCCACATTGAAAAGCGTTTACTTAATAATCACTAGCTGTTTGCTGGAAACGTTATAGTAAATCGACGTGTATTCCCGTCCGGAACTTTCTACTACCAAATAGGCCCATTTTTCCAGTGGTGTGGCTCGAAGATCTACTCCGGCTTCAGGGAGATCGCGCTCGGCTTTGTAGCGCATCATATGGAGGCTGTTCCCTGAAATTTTCATCTCGATACCAACGATTGATGCTTCAGAAAAACGCTTTTTGAATTCCGGATGGGCGATTGTTTCCTTGAATGCCATGTCAATATCTTCGGCCATGATTTCGGTATGAACAACATCCGGCTCCAAGATGGGGAAAATCGTTTTGATTTTGCAGGGGTGCCCATATTCTTCAATAGGTATGAACGTAGCGCGCCATTCGGGTTCCTCGAAGTCGATTCCATATGTGCTTCGTCCTCTGAAGTCGGAAGCTTCCTCCAGCTTGAAGTACTTCTGGAATCGCTTATTCAGGGCGCTCTTTTCGTAGGCTTCCAAACCCTTGCTAGCGGCTTCCGTTTCCCTTTCTTCACATACTTCGGTAAAGCTTCTCGCGTAGGAATCGTGTTGAGTTTCAATTATATCTCCGGTTTCAACGTCGAACAGATATCTGGTTTTATCGATCATTGTCAGACAGAAATTATGGTTTGAAATCCGGTCGGAAAAGGACTGCTTGAATGGTCGCCACTGGTAGTAAATGACGGAATCACTCAAGGAGGCAGGGTCTTTTATTAGATCGCACACGCGATACTGTTTTAGCAATGTGCCCCGGTCGTAGAATGCCACAGCAATGTCGGTATGTTTCTCTTGGTCACATGAATGCGGATCAAGGCTGACGAAATAGCGCCCGTCATCGGAGATGAATCCTTCGTAGGCATACCACCCGGAAGTTTCCCACTGTTTCGTGAGCTTGCCGTCCGAGTCCATTGTGTAGGCAATTCCCTGCGGTCTCTTGGCCGGGTTGAGTTCGTTGCCGCTGGAATTCCATTCGGGTGAGATCATTTTGAAAAGGGCGGTTCCTCCTGCGGAGGATTTCATCCAAGGGTTTTGCGTTAGTTCATCGTCAGCAGTGGATGACAACACCGATGCAATTAGAATGGCTGGAGCAAGACGGCGCAACTGGATCATATGTCCCATTTTTAAATCTGATCCTCCATGACTAGGTCTGTTGCAGTTATGGTGACGGCCGTCACTATAACTGCAACAAATAGTTCCAGAATCCTTCGGGCTCCTGGCCGATGCGCCAGCAGGCGATGCCGCGGATGGGGCGCTGGGCATAGAGGTCGTATTTGGCCTTGAGCGACTGCTGGGTTTCGTAGTGGACGTTGATGGTGACGGTTTGCTGAAAGCTGTAGTGGCCGCAATCTTCCGTCCAGGTGGATTTGATGCCCTTTTTTGAAAGCTCATCGACGATCTCGCGGTTCTTATAGGCCTTGGCGAGGGAGGGGGTTTGCCAGCCCCGGCCGTAGAGCGGGACGCCCATGACGAGCTTGTCGGCGGGAATGGTTTTGAGGGCGTAGGCATAGATGTCGCGGCACCAGGGCAGGGAGGCGATGGGCCCGTGGGAGCCGCCGCGGTAGTGCTCGTCGTAGGCCATGACCACGACGCGGTCGGCGATCATGCCGATGAAGGGATAGTCGAACGCATCGGTGGGGTTCTTGCGCTTGTGCTCCTCCCAGCGCGCCATGACGGCCACGCTGAACAGCTTGCCTTTGGGCAGGGCTTTTTTTACGGCGGCGAGAAAGTTGAGGTAGTTGGTGCCATCGGTTGAGCTCACGCTTTCGATGTCGATCTGAACGCCGTCGAAGGGGCCGCAGCGCTCGACGATGCCGTCGATGATCCGCTGGCGGAAGGGGAGCTTGGGGTCGAGATAGATGTGGGCGAGGGTGGTGCTCCAGGGAATGGTGACGACGAGGTGGTAGCGGGTGCCGCGATTCGCGCCGGGCAGGGCGGGGGGCGAGGTGTGGCCGCCGGAGAGGTTGCCGTCGCCATCGACCGCGGCGCTGAAGCAGCCGACATCGGTGATGGGCGATTGGGCCGGGAAATATTTTTCCTCGCCCTTCATGAGATAGGCCCAGGTTTCGGGGAAGGGTTTTGCCTGCCCGGCGATCGCGGACAGGCAGAGTAAAACGGCGATGATCTGCTTATTCATGCACCCACGGTAGGTGGGTGCATGGATTGTGTCAAGGACAGGGCGGTTGCCTATGCGGCGCCGGCCTGCTCCTCGTTTTCCTTCGAGGGCATGACGATGTTGGAGCCGGAGCGCTCGAACGGGAAGACGACCGAGAGGGCCGTGATTCCGGCATCGCGGTATTCCAGTTTGGCTTCGCCCCCGAGCATGCCGATGTATCGACGGGCAAGGGTGAGGCCATATTTCATGTCGATCACGCCTTCGGCTTCCGATTCGAAGATGTCCGAGAGCAGGTCGTCGCGCGCTTCGGTTGGCGTGTAGGTCAGTTCGAAGGCAATGTTCATGCCGTTGCTATCGGCCGACTTGCGCGTGGCGTGGAGGCCAATGCGGCCCTTTTTCGTCTGTTCCAGGGCATAGCCCAGCAGGATTGACATCACCTTGCGCAGTTTCTGCCCGTCGGTGGTCACATATTTCGGCACGTTGTTGGCCGCCTGGTATTGGGCAAAACTTACCGCAAAGAACAGTTTCTTGGTTTCCACGCGGTGGCAGAACTGCCGGTCAACCTCGGCCATCAGGCCGTGCAGGTCGCACGGGGTGGGGTTCACATCGTCGCTTCCATCGGCAAGGTGGGTGAGTTCGGCGCGGTAGTTCATCATATCGATCAACGAGCGGCAGCTATGGTTGGCGTTTGCCAGGTTGCCCTTTTGCTCGTGGGTCAGGTTGTCGGCCTGTTCCAGGATGACGGTCGATTTGACCACCGGGTTGAGGGCGGTCTGCACGGTATCGTTGAGTTCATCGACCAGCGTGCTGTTCCTGCGGCTGATTTCCTGGACTTCGGCCAGCGACTTCTTGAGTTCCGCCTGGTGTTCCAGCTTGATGCTTGCGAGTTTTTTCTCGATCTCCGTCATCTGCTCCGCTGCCTGCTCCCGCTCTTCCTTCAGGGAGGCGAGTGCCTGGTCGCGTTGCCCGATGGTTTGTTCGGCATCCTCGAGCTGCTGCATGATCGTGGTCTCGTTCTGGCGATATTCCTCGACCTGCTTGGTCAGGTTCCGGGTTTGCTCAAGCACCAGTCCATCGGCGTTTTCCTGGCTGGCTTCGAAAGCCACCTGCAGCTCCCGGAGTGCGTTCTCGGCATCCTGGCGGAATCCGGTTTCCGCCTTGAGGTCTTCGATCAACTTATTGACTTCCTCTTGCTGGGTGGCCACGCGGCGCTCAAGCTGCTGTTCCTTGGCGGAACGTTCCTTCTCCGATTTGCGCAACTGTTCAAGCTCCTTTTTCAGGGTCTCGGTTTTCTTGGCAACAAAGGCATCCTGCCCTTCCGACTGCTGCTTGAATTTGTCTTGAGCCGCCTTGTAGGCATCGACCACCTTGCGGTATTCACGCGCCGCCTTGGTCAGGTCTTCGTTGCGTAGTTCGAGGTTCTTTTCAACGTCGTTCTTCTCGTCGTTCACCTCGGCCAGTTGGGTCTTCAGTTCCTCTTTCGCCTTTTCCATGAACATGAGCTGGCGCTGGAGCTCCTCGGTTTCCTTCGCAATCACTTTCGATTGGTCGGTCGAGAGCTGCTTGAGGCTCGCCTGTGTTTCGGTAAGCGTGGCTTCGACCGTCTGTATGTGCCGGCGCATTTGTTCGAGTTCGGCATCGCGCTGCTGCAGGGTTTCCTCCAGGGCTTCCTTTTGTTGTTCGAGATCGCCGGCGCGTTTGCGCAGTTTGACTTCGTCCAGGCGGATTTCGGCAATATTGAGGTGGAGTTTCTGGGTTTGCCGGTCCACCAGGCTCTGTTGCCGTTTGGTCAACTGTTCCATCTTCTGTTCGATCTGCTGCTTCTCGACTTCCGCCCCTTCGCGCGCCTGAATCTGTTCGGCATATTCCCGCGCTTTCAGGTTCAGGGAATCCTCGAGTTCCTTAATGCGCCCTTCGAGATCCTTTTCATGCTGGCGCAGGGCCTTTTCGCGAATCTGCTTCTTGGCCAGCTCCTGCTTGATCGATTTGGTTTCCTGTTCGAGCCTTTGGCTGAACTGCTGACGTAGCGCGTCGAGTTCTTCCATGCTCTGGATCAGCTTTTCGGCGGCGGCCTTGCGTTCGCCCACTTCGAGCTCAAGCTCTTCCGCATGCTGTTCCGTCATGCGTTTAACCTGTTCCTGCGTGCTTTCCAGGAATTCCTTGGTTTTGGCGAGTTGTTTCTCGGCTTTGGTGCGGGCCGTGTGTTCGGCATCGAATTCGGTTTTGTTCGTTTCGGTCAGCTGTTCGATTTCCTGTTCGCGGGCCGATGAAAGCTCGTTGAGCTCCCTGCGCACCTTTTCCAGCGCATTCTGGCTGGCGCCAAGGCGGGCCTCGGCCTGTTCGCGCAGATTGGTTTCGTGTTCGTAGTGCTCGCAGATCTGCTTATGGTTGTCTTCGGCCTTGCGCAGTTCGTCTTCCTTGATGGAAAGCAGTTCCTCCCATTTCTTGCGCTTGTCGGTCTCGGCATCGAGTTCCGCCAGGCGCTTGGCCAGCTGCTCCTCGAGCTGTTCCTGGCGGGCAAGCAAAACCTGCTCGCTGCGACGCAGGGCTTCTTCGGCTCGTTTTCGTTCGGAAAGGTGTTGCTTGAACTCGTGTTCGCGGTTGCTCTTTTCGGCTTCGGCCACCTTGAGTTTCTGAATGGTTTCGGAAAGGGAGGTGGTGCTCTTGCCATAGTCGATGCGCGACTGGGCCAGCTCGCCTTTCGCATGTTTGAGCTGTTTTTCGAGCTCGCCGCGGTAGTGGTGGTATTCCTCTTCCTTTTTCTTGCGCTCGGAGACATCGAGCGAAAGCCCGACGACGCCTTCCACCAAGCCTTCCGTAGAGACCAACGGGATTTGGACCGTTTCCATCCAGCCGGATTTCGCGCGGGCTTCGTAGGGACGCTCCGAGCGGAAGAGTTTGCCGGACTTCATGGTGTCGATGGCGGATTGATCGTGGTCGCGCGGGGTGGCCGGCATCACTTCGAAAATGGTTTTTCCAATCCACTCTTCCTGCGGGATGCCGGTGCGGTCGGCCAGTTTTTTGCTGGCATAGAGGTAGCGGCAGCGGGTGTCCTTGACGTGCACATCCGCCGGCAGGGAGTTGAGGATGCGGTGCATGAACTCGACTCTGCTCGAAAGCTCCGCTTTTTCGCGCTTCTGCATGCTGATGTTGCGGTGCGAACCCCAGATGCCAACGAGTTTTTTATCCTCGATGATCCCAACGATATTGTTGGTGAGATTGATTCGGTTCCCGCTCAAGTCCTGGCGAATGGATTCGAGATCGATGGACTTGTAGCCGTCCTCGACGAAGGCCCTGATGGTCTCGTTGTTCCTGAATGCCCCCACGCCATCTTTGAGTTCGTTGATCGATTTTCCAAGCAGATCCTTGGGTTTGGCTCCATACATTGCGGCAAACGTATCGTTGCAGTCGGCCAGGACAACGTTTTCCATGATGGCTTCGGCCATCTTGTCGGGGGAGGATGATAGGGCGATGGGCGTTTTCGGGGCCAGCTGGTAGAACCCCTCGATGGTCTCGGCCACAAAGTGTTCATAGCGGGCGGTGGCCGCCTGTTCCGCCAGTTGGGCTTCATGGAACTGGGTCACGTCCGTTACCCAGCCGATGAAGCTTTCCACTTCCTTCTTTTCGTTGAAGATCTTGTTGGCCCGGCAGGAAACATGGACATCGCGTTCCTTGGCCTGGCGGAAGCGAAACACCTCGTTGAAGGTTCCGTTGTTTTCCACGAATGAATTCCATGCGGTTTGGAATGCCTCGCGGTCGTCGGGGTGGATGGCGCTGGCAAGCCCTTCCTTCAGTGCCTTTTTCGGGTAGAGGCCCGACATTTCCTGGAGGGAGGTGTTGATGTAGGTGCATTTCCCGAAAACATCCATCTGGAACATGCCGACATGGGCGTCGAAAAGAATGTTCTGGTAACGGTCGGCCGTCGATTTTAATTCGTGTTTGGAAAGCTCCAGCTGCTGATTGCTTTCCACCAGTCGCTTCCGGGTGCTTCCCAACTCGCTCGTGACATCCTTCAGCTGCAGGCTGGCGGTGTGGAAGCGCCGCTGGAACAGGAAAAACATGACGATGGAGATAATCAGCATGAAGCCAATGATGAGGTAGCTCGTCAGGCTCATTTCCACGGGCAGCATGTTTGCCAACGTGGTTTGGGCAAACGCGGCCGTCGGTAGGGCAACCAGCCCGAACAACAGTGATTTTCTTTTCCACGACATCGCTTCGCTTTTCATTTTCATATTTCCTGCCTTACCATTTTGGACGCTAATCAATCCCCATTCCAAAAGCACTTTACATGCCAAGGACGGCGCCGTGTGAAGCTGGCTGAGGTGGGTGGTTGAGTCATTATCACACCTCACAAGGTGTGATAATCACCGCCTAGCGGTTCTTTTGGAAAAGCAAGAGGAGTCCGGCCATGAAAACCGTGTAGCCGGATAGTTTGGCTGAGGGAGTTGAAGCCGTTTGCGGAGTTTTCCCATCGGGACCGGGAGGCGGTTGCGCCATGTTGGGCCGGTCCATGGGAGGCGGTTCGGGGGCCTCGAATGGAGGCCGCGTGGTGGGGGGATGCGGTTGCCGGTTTGCCGGGGCCAAGTTGGCAAAGGCCGGTGGAATTGTTGCTGCGCCGATGGCGAGCATCAATTGCATTGCATTCTTGCGGTTGTACCTTGTCGGGGCCATGTTGTTCTTGGCATGGATGCGGCGTGCCGCGCGGTTCCACTTGGGGAACCGGGAGACGGGCTCCCGATTCCCGGTGTGCCTAGCCTTCTTTGTCCAGATCCTTGGGGGAGCGGCGCAGCACAAGCAGTACGGTGCCGAAAAACACGATGTAGCCCGCCACCCTGGGGCCCTGCGGGGCTGCGTCCGCCATGGCGGGTGCTGCCGGTTGGGCCGGGGCTGTTGCAACCGGGGCCTGCGACGGTTGGGTGGTCTGCATCGTCTTTAACAGCGACTCGAGTTTGGGCTTGGCGGACGACGAGGCTACCGAACCCGTGGAGTTGACCTCGATACGGTCGATGGCCGCAAGCAGGGCTTTCTGGGTTTTGATCGAGTTGTCGTTGCGCTCGTCTTCGGCGCGGATGATCATCATGTTGTCTTGGATGACCGGGGGGAGGAGCCGGCAACCGGGGGCGGCCACCAGTCGTTTCTCCACAATCATCTTTTTGATGGCATCCTTTTTCTTTGCCGGATGCAGGTTGTGTTCTATCCGCACGGTGCCCGTATCCCCGACGATCAGTTTGCGACTGGTGTCGGCCAGGAAAACGTCGAACGGGTTTTCCTGCGTTTCGATGCGGACGGTGCCGCCCAGCACATGGATTTCGGCGGATCCGCCGGCATTGGCCCGGGTCTCGAGTTCCAATCCGGTGATGCGGTAGGTGGAATTCCCCTTAACATAGACCTGGCCCGTTCCGTTTCCGTCGTTGCCGATGGATAAGACGCCGGTAACCGTGGAACGATCCTTCAAGGTGACCGAACCTTTGCTGGCCGAGGTGCCGAATCCCTTGGCGGACAAGGCAAGGCGTCCGTTGAGCGACAAGTTGTCGTTGAGCGTTAGGTTTGCGAATCCGGTGGCCGATGCGGGCACGTTGATGGTGCGCTGGTGGGGCACGGGATTTTGCAGGTTGATGTTTCCATTTCCACGCAACGAAAGTTCTTCTCCGTACAGGTGCATGCCGTTGTTGAGATAAACGCTGCTGTTGACGGTGACCACGCTGGTGGCTTCGCGGAAGTGGACGGCCTCGTCGCCGGTCGGCGTGTGCATCAGCTTCCACTTATAACGGTCCATCCAGTCCGCACCTTCAACGCTGCCGCGCCATTGGTTGACCGAACCTTGCGCATTCGCAAACATGGCCGCACCAACGACCAGGCCGATCACGACTCCCTTAATCCTATGATCTTGTCTTTTCATTTTCATACCTTTGTTTTGCACTCCCATTGTGACGGGCCTTTTGAAGCAGGATGCATGCCGGATTTGGGAAGAATCGAAAATGCGTGGGGCGGGTAAGGAAAATTGCATTCGTTTTGATTTGTGGCATGCATGATGCTTGATACCGACTGCAGATTTTGAAAACCGAAACATGAAGGTTAGGGAACAATGAGCATCAAACAGCAAACATTAATATCGAAGGACAACGGCAAGTTGCAGCTTCCTTATGCCGATTACATGGCCATCATGGAGAAAGCCCGTGAAGGCAAGCGTATCCGGCAGGCCAAGGAAGTTGCGCTGGCGAGCCTCATGAACTTCCTGGGAGGGGAGTCTCGGGGCGAGGTTCCGGCCGGAGCGAAGAAAGAGGAACGACCGGTTGCGGAAAAAGCCGCCGCGGTCGAGCCCAAGCCAGCTCCCGAGCCGGTTAAACCCCAGCCTGCTCCAAAAGCGGAGAAGGTCTCGATTGAATTCGAGGCCGAGAAGCAACCGGCAAAAGCGCCAAAGGCGCGTAAAATGGCCGAAGGCATCGATGTCCCGCCGATCAAGAAGGATATTTCCGACCATTTCAACAAGCACGACGAGTCCGGCCGTCTGTTCAGCGTTTTCAAGCAATACTACACCTGCCTCAACGACACGTGCGGCGGAACGGTCCGCGTGACCATGAAGGATGGCTTCTGCAGCCTGTGGAACTATGACGAATGGGAAGAGTTCGCCTTCGTCGATATGTTCGAGGGGCATCTGCGCATCGCGCTCGATCCGCGCTATACCGACGAGTTGAAAGCGCTCAGCCTGTGCGAAGTGCCGCGCCTGCTTTCGAGTCGACACAACCTGGTGTGTGTCCAGGTCGATGATTTGAACAACACCATGCTCGCTGTTTTGGTCAAGGCTTTCGAGGAAGTCGGCCTGACCGCTAGTTAGGGAATGGAAGGGAGAAACATGAAAGCAAATAAAACAATGAACATAGTCATGTCCGCGGCCGCCGCCGCGGTGCTTCTGGCCGTCAACGTGGGAGTTTGGCTGGCTGCGAGCAAGGGTGCGATTGCGCCGATCGACAACATGATGTTGTGGGGCGGATTTGTCGTGCTCAACGTCGTGTCCATTCTATGGGCGATCAGCCTGCTGGGCCTCCAGCCGCTGGTGGTTTCGCTATCCTATGTGGTTGGCGGCTTCCTGGCGTTCAAGGGGGTCCGCGGAATGGAAGGAATCAACGTGGCCGAAATTGCCACCGCCGGCGCCACCTATGGTGCATTCGGCGCGCTGGCCATTGGCAATGCAACCGTGAAAGTTCGCTTGGCCTTTTTCAACAAGGGGCAGGTGCCTTTCATCTTCATCATTGTCGGGTTGCTGGTGGTCGATGCCGGGCTCAATAGCCAGGTGTCCACGGCCGGTGGAAGCGTCCTGCTCAACGCGGTGGTCTTCCCCTTCGTGTTGGCCGGTGTAATCATCGGCCTCATTTGGTCCGTGCTCAATCGTTTTGGAATCGGCCATAAGCCCAGCGAAGTGATTGCCATGGCCGATGCCGCCGCAGAAACCCTCGAGGCCGTCCCGGCGGAAGCCGTCGCCTCCGAAAAACTGGTGATCCAGATGCCCGCGCATGCCGTTGTGGAAGAGGATGAACCCGTACCGGCCATTGCCGCCAAGAAGGTGAAAGCGCCTAAACCGGTCGAGCAACCCAAGCCGGAGCCTGTCGTGATGCAAGCCGCGCCGGTGGTGGAAGAGAAGGTCGAAGAGGAACACTTCTTCCCGCTCGAAATCGACAAGGACGACGATTATGAAGACGAAAAGCCCGAAACCGACTTTTCCATGCCGACGTTCGATGCGGGCCTCTATGCATCCGGCTCCATGGACGACGAGGGTGGCGTGATGGTCGAAGAGCCGGCGGTGTCGGTGGCACTCGACCTCGATAGCGAACCCGCAGCTGAACTTTCGCAAGAGGCGCCTGTTAAGCAGGCCGTCCAGCCCGATCCCGAGCCCGCCCAGATACCCAAGCCGGAAAAAGCCAAAAACGATGATTGGCTCGGAGGCCACCTCGATCTGCTGAACAAGCTGAAAAAATAAAAAATAATAAAAGGTTAAAAAACCAAGGAGCAAGTCATGGATAACGATAATGTACAGATCTTCTACGATGGCAACGGAAACGCCGTCGCCGTCCAGATGCCCATCTCGGATTATGAAAAGATCATCAAAAGCGCCAAGGAAGCCGTAGAGGCCAAGGACGCGATTGCCAAGGCCGTGGACGCCCTTCAAGGCGTACTCTAGGCATGGAATTTCATCCTCCCCTGGGTTTTCCGGTGCATGGCCACGTGCCACGCATTGGGAACCCCCTTTTTTTGTCCTGCGGGCATTGATAGAAAACGTTTCCATTTTGTCCATAGAGCAAGAGTGGGAGCGTTCTCTGGATGGGCAAGGGCAGCAAGGACTGCGCTCCGTTTCCAGCAGTTGGAAATCGCCCAGACTTCCGTACGTTGGAAAGGATGGAAATGAAACTTCTTTATCGATGGTTGTTTGTGGTTGCGGTTGCCTGGGTGGTTGCCGATAGGGCGGAGTCCGCCCAAAGCAAGGCCAGCGCCCGGATCGACCGGCTGGTTTTCAATAAGCTCGATGAACTGGGCATTCCGCCCTCCGATCCGTGCTCCGACGAAGTCTTCCTCCGGCGCGTCTACCTCGATATGACCGGCACCCTGCCGACCCGTAAGGAGGCTCGCCTCTTCCTGGCCAGCAACGGCACCAACAAGCGGGACGAACTCATCGAGGATCTTTTCGAACGTCCCGAGTTCGCCGACTACTGGGCCCTGAAATGGTGCGACCTGCTGCGGGTCAAGGCCGAGTTCCCCAGCAAGCTCTGGCCCAACGCCGTCCAAGCCTACCACCGCTGGGTGCGCACCGCGCTCTTCAACAACATGCCCTACGACGAATTCGCCCGGGCCATGCTCACCTCGAGCGGTAGCAATTTCCGCGTCGCGCCGGTCAACTTCTACCGAGCCATGCCCAAGCGCGAGCCGGAGTCGATCGCCCAGATCGTGGCGCTCACCTTCATGGGCATGCGCACCGACAGCTGGAAACCCGAAGACCGCAAAGGCATGGCCGCCTTCTTCGGCAGTGTCGGCTACAAGGGCACCGCCGAGTGGAAGGAAGAGATTGTCTTCTTCGACCCCACCAAAAGCTACGTCGATCCCGAAACCAAAAAACCCGTCGAGGCGCGCCTGCCCGACGGCACCGTGATCGAACTCTCGTCGACCCGCGACCCGCGCCTCGATTTTTCCGACTGGCTGGTCGATAGCAATGTGTTTGCACACAACGTCGTCAACCGGATCTGGTACTGGTTGCTGGGGCGCGGCATCGTCCACGAGGCCGATGATATCCGCGACGACAACCCGCCGCAGAACGCGGCCCTGCTCGACTTCCTTTCCAAGGAGCTCGTCGCCAGCAACTACGACCTGCGGCACATCTACCGTATCATCCTCAACTCGAAGGTCTACCAGCTCGCCTCCATCCACAACGAGGGGAACCTTTCGGACGAAGCCAACTTTTCCCGCTACTATGTCCGCCGCCTCGGCGCCGAGGTGTTGATCGACGCCATCTGCCAGATCACCAAGACCACCGAATCCTACTCCTCGCAAATCCCCGAACCCTTCACCTTCATTCCGGAAAAGGAGCGTTCCATCAAGTTGTCGGACGGCAGCATCACCAGCCCGTTCCTCGACCTCTTCGGCCGCCCGCCCCGCGACACCGGCTACGAATCCGAGCGCAACAACACCCCGTCGAGCTCGCAAAAGCTGCATATGCTGAATTCATCGCACATCCAACTGAAAATCCTCAACAACAAGGAACTCGTCGGCATGTACTTCGAGAAACAGGACGGCACCGACAAAAAGGGCAACGCGAAGAAGCCCAGGACGGCTTGGCATCCCCCCGAAAAAACCATCGAAAACATGTACTTATCGATCCTTTCGCGCTATCCTACTGCGCAGGAGAAAAGAACCGCCTTGGCCTATTTCCATGAAAGCGATAGCCGAACGGAAGCAGGCGTGGATGTTGCGTGGGCGCTTTTGAATACGAAGGAATTCATTTACAAACATTGATCCAGGAGGTCGAGCAATGAATGAGAAGAACCATCTGAACACGGACATTTCCAGACGCGACATGTTGCGCTATTCCGCCGCGGCTGGCGCCGGCGGCCTGATGCTCGGTTCGCCGTTGCAGGCGAATGCCGTTGCGGCCGGAAAGGCCAAATCCGTCATCCAGATCTGGATGTGGGGCGGACCTTCCCATCTCGACACGTTCGATCCCAAGCCCGATGCGGGCCCGGACTATTGCGGCCCCTACAACAGCCCGATCGAAACCAACGTCAGCGGCATCCGCATTTGCGAGCGCCTCCCCTTGCTGGCCAAGCAGGCCGATAAATATTCGATCATCCGCAGCATGACCCACGGCATCAACGGGCACGAAACCGCATCGTACGTCACCCAGACCGGGCGCCCGGTTGGCGGGGAAGTCTATCCGTGCGCGGGGGCTGTTGTTTCGCGCTTCAAGGGAGAGGATGCCGGCTACAAGGGATTGCTTCCGCCCTACATCGTGCTCACCCGGCCGCAGGGGCGTTTCTCCGAATCCGGATTCATGGGCCTGCGCTACAAGCCGTTCGCCACCGGCGGCAAACCCAGCGCCCCGGTCTTCACCGTCGAAGGCGTCATCCAGAAGGGCATCACCCAGGCACGGCAGCAAGACCGCCGCCAGCTGTTGCACGATCTCGAAACCTATGGCAAGAAAATGCAGGGCAACCCGGCATTCCAGCAGATGGATATGTGCGAGGAACAGGCCTATGAGCTCATTCTCGGCGATGCCGGCAAGGTGTTCGATATCAAGACCGAGGACGAAAAACTGCGTGCCCGCTATGGCGCCACCGATTTCGGCGCCTCCTGCCTGATTGCCCGCAAGCTGGTCGAGGCCGGCGTGCCCTACGTCACCATCAACTACAATGGATGGGATACGCACAAAAAACATTTCGAAATCATGAACAACAAGCTTACCGAACTCGACCGCGGGTTCTCCACCCTGCTGGACGACCTTTCCCAGCGCGGCCTGCTCGACTCCACCATTGTCTGGTGGGGCGGTGAATTCGGCCGTGGGCCGAAGATCCAGCACGAAGCCCCATGGAGCGGAGGGCGCAGCCACTATGGCAAATGCTTCAGCCACGTGGTGGCCGGCGGCGGATTCCAAGGCGGCCAGGTGATCGGTTCCTCAACCGAAAACGGAACCGAAGTGAAGGATCGCCCCGTGTATCCGTGGGACTTGATCGGTAGCATGTACGAGCAGCTCGGTATCGCCAGCGATGCCCGCCTTCCGCATCCGCAGGGCATCGATGTCCGCGTTTGCCCAACCGAAGCCGATGGCGTAACCATCGGGGGGCGCTTGCGGGAAATCATGTCATGAGCCGTGCCCCGAAGTGGAAGGTTATCGTGTTGCTGGCCTGCGGCGCAGGCTCGGCTTTGGCGGCGAACTCGCCCCATATCCAATATGGGTTCCCCGCCGGAGGCCAGCAAGGCTCCTCCTTCGGTGTGGAGATCGGCGGGCAATTCCTGCTGGGTTCCACCAACGTCCTTGTCAGCGGCGAGGGCGTATCGGTGGAGATCGTTAAATTCGGGGTCCGCTATGAACCCCGCCGTTTCCGGCAGTTCGTCCGGAACCGCGAAAACCGCATGGCGACCCTCGCCGCCGCGCGGGAGAAGAACGACACGCAAGAGGTTGCAAAGCTAGAAAAGCAGATTGCCCAGATTGAAAAGCAGATCGCCATGGCCGATCTGCCGGTAGGGGTGGACCCCTATGATAAGAAAGACATAGCGAAATACTACAAGATCGATGACAAGGAGCAGTTCAATCCCCAGATCGAAGACCGGCTCCGGGTCAAGGTCAACATCGACCGCAACGCCCCGCCCGGCGAACGCGAGCTGCGCGTCTACACCCCCGCCGGCCTCTCCAATCCGATCTACTTCCAGGTGGGAACGCTGGCCGAGATTCACGAAGCCGAACCCAACGACGACCACATGGGGCCCGGGCTGCAGACCGTCGAGGTTCCTTCGGTCATCAATGGCCAAGTCCGCCCCGGCGATATCGATCATTTCCGGTTCAACGCCAACAAAGGCGACTCCATTGTCGTTGATGTCGGCGCCCGCCGCATCATTCCCTATCTGGCCGATGCCGTGCCCGGTTGGTTCCAGGCCGTTGTGGCCCTCTACGACGAGGATGGCAACGAGGTGGCCTATGAGGACGACTACAAGTTCAATCCCGACCCCGTCCTCTTCTTCGATGTCCCGGACACGGGAACCTACACGCTCTCGATCCGCGACTCCATCTACCGCGGCCGTGAGGATTTCATCTACCGCATCGCCATCGGCGAACTTCCCTTCATTACCAGCATCTTCCCGCTGGGCGCCCAGCAGGGCAGGGATGTGGACATCGCCCTGGGCGGAAGAAACCTTCCCAAGACCCGGTTGACGGGCAAGCTCCCCGCGGATGGATTCGAGGTGAGGCATGTTTCCATCAAGAAACAGGGCTACCGCTCCAACGAGATGCCCTTTGCTATCGGGGAACTGAACGAAATCTTCGAAGTCGAACCTAACAATGCAGCCGAAGAGGCGCAACCAGTCCGCCAGCCGCTCACCATCAATGGCCGTATCCAGCAATCCGGCGATGTGGACGTCTACGGCTTCAACGGCAAGAAAGGCGATTCCGTTTCCATCGAGGTGGTCGCACGCCGGCTCAACTCCCCGCTCGACTCCGTCATCACGCTGAATGGCCCCGGCCTTGAAAACCCGGTGCGCAACGACGACAACATGGCCAAGGACGAGCATCTGCATCTGGGGGCCGGACTTATTACGCACCATGCCGACTCCTACCTTCACCATGAGCTTCCCGCCACCGGGCGCTACACCGTCGAAATCGGCGATGCCCAGGCCAAGGGCGGCCACGACTATGGCTACCGCCTGCGAATAAGTCCGTCCAATCCCGATTTCAAGCTACGCATGGAACCTTCCGGAATCCAAATCGCTCCCGGGGGAACCGCCGCCTTTACCGTGCGTGCGATGCGCCAGGATGGATTCGACGGCAAGATCAAGCTCGAGGGCGCCAATCTGCCGGAAGGCTTCAGCATGAGCGAGGCCCTCATTCCCGAGAGCTCCGATATGACCCGCTTCACCATCACCGCCCCCAAAGAGATCAAGGGCAAGGCGGTTTGTCCGGAAATCACCGGAACTGGCATTGTCGATGGACGACCAGTCACGCGTCCCGCGGTGCCGGTCGATAACCAGATGCAGGCCTTCCTCTATCGCCATCTCGTTCCCGCCAAGGAGCTGGTGCTTGCCCCGGTTGAGCAGAAGCCTCCGCTGGCGTTCGAAGCCCGCATCCCGAAGTCGGGGGTCATCGAATTGCCCGCCGGCCAGGAAACCCGGATCCTGCTCGATGGCAATATTTTCGCTGGCCAGAAGGGATATACCATTAAACTGGATACTCCACCCGAAGGATTCTCTACCCCGAAGAATGGATGGGTCGGCCGAAAGCAAATCAAGGGCAAGGATGGGAAAAAGAAGAACGACAAGAATCTGGCTACCGGTGCAATTTTGATCAAGGTCGAAGAGTCCGTCCCGCCCGGAACCCGCTCCAGCCTGGTCGTGGCGGCCGAAGTTCGGCAGGGCAGGGACAGTATCTACTATCCCGCCCCCGCCATCCCCATCAAGGTCGTCAAGGCGGAGTGATAGGGGGCGCGTGGCGGTGGATTCCGATCCGCCGCCCGTCGCCAAACGCTCGGCATGTTGGTTTCGCGTTGGAAGTCACGACCTCCAAATACGCTTCCGCAGAGGGCAGGATTATCATACTTGCATAAGTATGATAATGAGGTGGTTTGCCAGCGTCTGTAAACCCGTGCCCTACATATTGGCAACAACGGCCTCTGCGAATTCGGAGCAGCTGAGCCAGGTGGCGTCTTCCATCATATGCGCGAAATCGCCGGTCACCGTTTTGTTCTGGATCGTTTGGTCGACGGCGTTGATGACGAGGTCGGCCGCTTCCGTCCAAGGCAGGTAGCGCAGCAGCATTTCCCCGGAGAGCACCAGCGAACAGGGATTCACCTTGTTCTGCCCGGCAATGTCGGGCGCGGTGCCGTGGGTGGCCTCGAAGACGGCCTTGCCATCCTTATAGTTAATGTTGGCGCCGGGCGAGATTCCAATGCCGCCCACGCAGGCGGCGAGGGCGTCGGAGGCATAGTCGCCGTTGAGGTTGAGTGTGGCGATCACATCGTAGTCCTGCGGCTTGAGCAGAATGTTCTGCAGGAAGGCATCGCAGATGCAATCTTTCACCACAATCTGTTCGCCCGTGTGCGGATTCTTGATTTTATAAACCTTTTCGCTACCGTGGTAGACTGCGCCGAATTCTTCCTCGGCCAGATCGATGCCCCACTGCAGGAAGGCCCCCTCGGTAAACTTCATGATGTTGCCCTTGTGCACGATCGTGACCGACTTGCGGTTGTTGTGGATGGCGTATTCAATGGCGGCGCGGATCAGGCGCTGCGAACCACTCTTGGAAACCGGCTTGATGCCGATTCCCGAATCTTCCGGGAAGCGGATATTGGTGACGCCCATTTCGTTTTGGAGAAAGTTGATGACCTTTTGAACTTCGTCGGACCCCTCTTCCCATTCGATGCCGGCATAGATGTCTTCCGAGTTTTCGCGGAACACGACCATATCGACCTGGTCGGGATTATGGACGGGGGAGGGCACGCCGTGGAACCACTTGACCGGGCGCTGGCAAACGTAGAGATCGAGTTGCTGGCGCAAGGTGACGTTCAGGCTGCGGCGGCCACCGCCGACCGGTGTGGTGAGTGGCCCCTTGATGGCTACGCGGTATTCATCGATCGCCTTTAGGGTTTCGTCCGGCAGCCACGTATCCTCGCCGTAGATGGCATTGGCTTTTTCGCCGGCATAGACTTCCATCCACTGGATTTTTTTTGTGCCGCCATAGGCCTTTTCCACTGCGGCATCGACAATCTTAATCATCGCCGCCGTAATTTCGGGGCCCACTCCGTCGCCTTCGATGAAGGGAATGATGGGATGATCCGGAACATCCAGATGGCCATATTCCAGCATGGAGATTTTTCCGCCTTCGCGAGGGACTTCGATCTTTTCGTAGCTCATCAGGATTTTCCTCAACAATAAATTCTCAACCGTAAAAAGCGGAATAAATATGATAATCTTATAAATGTAAAGCGGCATTTGGGTTTAGCCGGAAGCCGTTCGAAATATTCGAAGACGCGATATCCTCATCGCGTTACGGTTGTTTTTTCCTCTTCCTAAAGCGGAGAACGCATCTCTTCTTTGTCCAGGTTTTATTCTTTCCCTTTGTCATCCCGCACATCCTTGGGCAGGGGATTGCGCATGTGGTGCGGCAGTTCATATTTGTTCTGCGGGTGGGCGGCCTGGATCTTTTCGGCAATCTCGAGCAGGGTTTGCTGGAGCGGTGAAAAGTCGGGCCGGGCGAACTGGAGCGCCTCGAGCGTTGCTTTGCTCAAGCTCGCGGTAACCTTGCCCGGTTTTGATCCACCACCCCCCGCCGCTGCGGCGATGGTGTCCCTTAGCGAGCCCAGCTGGTCGTTGAAGTTGGTGAGTTGGAGGATGATGGGTGCGAGCTTGTCGTCGCCGGCGGCGGAAAAGAGCAGGTTGCGGTTGAAGGTTTTCCTGATGTCCGCCCAGCGGGCGGTTTCGGTTTCGTCCAGCAGGCCGAAGAGCTCCTTGAACTTGAGCAGGTTGGCCTCGGCGCCGGTGGTGAGGGTTTGGGCTTCGCCGGTATAGTGGTCGAGCAGGATGGTCTCGATCTCGGCATCGTTCATGATCGGCTGCACCTTTTCGGCGAGGCGGTTCATGTTGCGGTAGGAACCCTGGAGTTTGAAGGGCGGTTCCGTTCGGTAGTCGTCGGACTGGGCGGCGGAGCGGATATATTCCTGGTTCACGGCCAGCACCACGTCGCGGATGCGCAGCATCTTTTTGAGCACCGAGGTGAACTCCCCGATCTCGTCGGCGCTAAAGTCGCGCTCGAACTCGATGCCCTCGCGCGAACCGGTCTGCGCGAGCCGAATCATGGCGTGGATGTCGGCGCGGGTGCGGGAGGCGAGTTTGTCGAGCACGGCGTTGGAGGTCATCGCGTTTTCGATGTAGGAGAGTTTAAAGGCATCGCCGCTGTCGCCGATCATGTCGCCTAGGTTGTAGGTGTCGGCGCGGTTGGCGAGCATGTCGGGGACCTTGAACATTTCGCCGCTCTCGGTGTAGGGGTTGCCGGCCATCACAACGCAGACCGACTTGCCCCGTAGATCGTAGGTTTTCGGGCGGCCCTTGTAGACCCCCTCGATCTTGCGCTGGGCATCGCAGAGCGAGATGAACTTTTGCAGCAGCTCGGGGTTGCAGTGCTGGATGTCGTCGAGATAGAGCATCACGTTGTCGCCCATCTCGAGGGCGAGGTTGAGCTTGTTGAGCTCCTGGCGCGCGGCGGCGTTGGGCGCTTCGGCGGGGTCGATGGAGGTGACCTGGTGGCCGATGGCGGGGCCGTTGATCTTCATGAAAATGATGCCGAGGCGGTTGGCGATGTATTCCATCAGCGTGGTCTTGCCGTAGCCGGGCGGCGAGATGAGCAGCAGCATGCCCATGCGGTCGGTGCGGGTGTTGACGCCGACGGTACCCATCTGCTTGGCGAGGTTGTCGCCGATGAGCGGAAGGTAGAGTTTGTCGATCAGTTGGTTGCGGACGAAGGAGGTGAGCACGCGCGGCTTGAATTCCTCCAGGCGCATTTCATCGCGGGTACGTTCGATGAGCGCCTTTTTCTCCCGTTGGAAAACGGTGAAGCTCGGGAGCAGTTCCTGTTCGTGCAGATGCACGCGGCGGAGCAGGTCGTGGTAGTCGAACTGGTATTTCCCGTCGGCGATGCGCGCATGGCTGCCGGCGAAGCCTTCGAGTTCCCGGCGCGTTTCGAGATCGCCGGCGTTTACGGGATCGATGTTCCCGGTGAGCATGAGCGCGGCGGTCTCTTCGAGTGCCTCGGTCAGTTCGGGTTGGTTTTCATCCTCGATGAAGGCGGCGAGCCAGTCGCGCAGGAGCGAGAATTTGGCGAGCGGCGCATCCTTGACCGGCGCCATCGCTTCGTCGAACAGGCGTTTGGCGCCGGGGCGTTTCATGCGTTGCTCGAACCCGTTGTGCAGCACCATCGCCTCGCGGCTGATCGGATGCTTGCCCTCGTGGGTGAGTACATCAAACAGGTATTCGGCGGCATAGCCGGCATCGGTTGCCGGGAAAAGGTCGTTCTCCTGCGCAAAAGCGCGGAGAATGTGGTGCAGCTCTTCGGTGTAGGCGGCATTGGAATCGGTGCTTCGGAAAACGGCGCGCATCCGGCCATAGCCCTCGAGCTTGTTGGCCAGTTCCGTTTTGTTGGCCTGGAGCGTCCAGCCGAGCAGGGCGAGGGCGCGGATGGAGGGGCTGTATCTGAGCAATCCGGCGCGCTGGTGGATGCCGAGCAGCTCATGCAGGATCTTGGCGGCATCGATGTCGTTGACTCCCTTGATGTAGCCCTCGGTGTAGCGCGTCGCCATGTGCTCCTGCACATAGTTCACGAGTGCCTTTTCGGTGCTTGCCGGCAGGGCGTCGGCCAGCGCCTTACGGAAGAGCTGCACGGCAAGGAATTCGCCGCGGTAGAGGTCGGCCGTTTCGCTGGGCAGGTCGAGTTCCCAGACGGCGCGCGTTGCCAGGAAGGTTTCATCGGTGACCGCCTCGAAAAAGTCGGTGCCGGTGAGGTGCAGCAGCATGTTGTCGTCGCGGCGGACGAGGGTGAGTTCCAGCGGCTGGGTGTTGACGGCAAAATGGTGCGTGCCGAACTTGATGACGTTTTCGCCGGCGACGAAAAGCTCCTGCTGGTCCTTGAGTTGGCGGATGGCGTCTTCACGCAGGGTTTTGAGCTGGGTCTGGATGTCGCCGGACTTGACGGTGTCGTCCATTTCCGCCAGTTGCCCGATAATGTTCCGCACCTTGTCGACCATCAGGTCGGCGGCAAAGTAGCCGTTGATCTCCTCGACGCTTTGCATCGTTCCGAGGCGCGGTCCGATGCTCTTGAGAATGCGCTCGGCACTGCGCAGGAGGGTGTCGGCCTTGCGGTTGCGTTCCTCCATCAGCTGTTGCTTGCGCGTTTCGAAGGTTTGGTAGATCTCCTCGCGGCGCTCGGTGAGCTGGGTGATGAAGTCGTCGAAATCCGAGAAGCGGCCTTCGAGCTCCTCGATTTGGATCATCATCTTGCCCAGGTATTCGTCGCACTTGGCGGGCGAGTCGCAGACGTCGAGATAGTTGGTGACGGCTTGGGAGAGCAGTTTGAGTTGCGAGGCGAATTCGGCGGCCCCTTCGTGGGCGGCCAGCTCCTTGATCCGGTTCGTGAGCGTGGCACGTACGCGGTTGAGCGCCGAGAAAATCTGCGAGATGCGGTCGATGATGTCGGTGCGGTGCGTGGCATCGTCGATCTTCAGGTTGCTGACGGTGTCGGTGAGCATTTCCAGTTCGGCGGCGCGTTCGCCCACGGCCTGTTCGATCTTCTTGGCATCGGAAACCTTTTCGACGCTCTCGATGGATTTGGATACCGTTTCAACGTCGTCGGCGTAGGGGATGAGCGACTCGGGCTTGAGCAGGAATTCGACGCAGGTGTGCGCCGTCCGCTCCGCCTGTGCGGCGACGGCGGCTTCCATGGCCTCGACCTGGTCGAGATCCATGTAGCGCAGCTCGCGCAGGCTGATGGTTTCGCCGCGGAGCGCGCGCAGGTTGGCGAGCGCCTTGACGTAGGGATCGAGCTTCTGGTAGCGGCTGGAGGCGGAGGCCGAGGTGGCCTCCTTCACGCGACGGGCCATCTCCTTGAGCGCGGCGGCGGCCTGCTGGCGCAGGCGGCGTACTTTCTCGAACTCGTCGATCGCGGCCTTGGCGGCGTCGCGGATCTGCAGCAGCGGTTCGCGCAGCACGAAGGCCTCTTCCTTCTCGATCCAGAAATAGGCGTCGATCACATCCTGCGTTTCCCGCACGAGGTCGATGTAGAGGTTGGCGTAGGAATCCTCGCGGCGCGACAGGTTGACGATGGTGTGGCAGGCGGCCATGCAGCGTACGATGTCCGAGTTGCCGATCTTGTAGAGATAGTCTTCGGTGTTTTTGCTGAGGATGACGTCGGGGCCGGTGAAGGGGGTTTGCCAGAGTTGGATGGCGTGGCTCTTCTGCGGCTCTTCGCCGGCCTTGAAAAAGATGAGGCGGCCGTTTTGGAAGTGGCTGTAGCCGTGGCAGATGATCGGGGTGCCGACGGTTTCCTTGATGACGTTGTAGGCGAGCAGGATGTAGAGACCGCTGCGGCGGTTGAAGAAAACGTAGAGGTGGTCTTCGCCGTTCGGGGCGGCGATGCGGCGCAGGAAGCGCATGTCGAGCAGGTTGTTGTCGAACGTCTTGACCTCGCCGTTCTGGAGGAAGTAGCCGTTGGCGAAAATGATGCCGCGGTTGCGCGGAAGCAGCACGCAAGAATCGGCGATGGCGTCGATGCGGTGGGCGGTGCCGAGCTTTTCGCTGTAGACGATGTAGCGGTAATCCTTTTCCTGGTAGGGCAGGATCTTGAGCAGGATGAGGCTTTCGATGCAGGCATACCAGACTTCGGCATCGTCGAGCGTCTGGTCGGGGTTGTCGACCGGTTCGGCAAAGATGCCTTCGCCGGATTCGGTGTTGTCCTCGATCTTGATGGTGAGGTCGCCGCCGATGGTTTCAACAAAGATGCGCTCTTCGATGGAAATATGCGGGTGCACCCCCGTGCGCTGCATGTCGCGCGTGGCGCGGTTCCATTCAAACTCGTGCTGGGGCGGAAACTTGACTTCGTGGTCGGAGCGGTTGTCGATATAGGTCAGCGTGCCGTCGTCGTTGCGCTGCCACTTGAAGGCCTTGATGTCGGAGGGGTCGTCGCTGATGCGGAAGACCATGTAGAGGAAGGGGCCGACATCGCGGAAGGCGGCGAAGGTGGTGTTCTTGTAGTATTTGTAGAGTTCCTTGAAATGGCTGTTGAACTCGTTGTTGCCGATCAGGTCGAGCGGCTCGGCGCGGAAGCCACCGTCTTCGTTGAAGGTGTAGACGGAGAAGACATCGACCAGATGCATCTCGGAGCGTAGGCCGATGTGCACGTTGTAGCCAAACAGGAACTGCTCGCCCACCTCGATCATGTCGCGCGGGATGCAGTTGTTCTCGGTGGTGATCCGTTCCGTGCCCAGCAGGGTGGTCTCGATCGAGCCGAACACCTCGCGCCGCTGTTGGTCGAGCTGGTCGATCCGTGTGAGCAGATCGCGGGCGTGCGTGTTCAGCCGCCCCCGGATCACCTCATACGTCCCGCTCTCGAGTTGGGCGCCCTGTTCTTTTTTTTCGGTTTCTTCAGCCATGGGAAGACCCTTTAACTTTAAGTCTCACCACAGAGGACACGGAGGCACAGAGAAGTATGGCAACATACCTTCCTCTGTGTCTCTGCGGTCTCTGTGGTTCATGATTCTATTTGCCGAGGAACTTCGAGGCCATCTGGTCGGCGATGCCGGCCTTCTTGGCGGACGAAAGGAACTTCTCCAGGATGCCCTTGGTGCCTTCGTCGGCCTGGACGATCATCTGCGTGAGCGCGGTGGCCACGGAGATATTCTTCAGGTCTTCGGAATCCATGCCGAACTGGCTGGTGAAGCGGTGCAACTGTTCGGTGAAGTTGCCGGAGTCGCCGTTGAAGAGCGTCTCCTTGATGCCGGTCAGCGCAGTGCTGTTGTCGATCATCCGGTCGAAGGATTTGCCCTTCGTGACGGAGTCCACGATCTTGTCGAAGAAGGTGTTGTCGCCTCCGACAATATCGATGCGCGCCGACTTGAGGGCTTCGGCAATAACCGCCGCCTGCTCGCGGGCGATATCCTTCTGGACATTGACGTGCGCCAGCTCGATCTCGAGATCCTTGTTGAGCTCGAGCTTGAACTCCTCGTGCTCCTTGCCGACGGAGTCGAACTTTTTCATGGCCGCGGCCTTTTCGTCGATGCCCTTGGCTTCGGCGCTGGCCTTGCTGCCAATCACAACGGCCTCGGCCTCGCCCTGTTTCTGGATGGCGGCGGCTTCGGCCTCGGCCTTCTTCTGGATTACGTTGGCCTCGGCAATGCCGAACTTTTCGGTGGCGGCGGCCTTGGCATCGAGGGCGCGCGCTTCACCGATCCCGAGCACGGCTTCTTCTTCGGCCTGGGCATCGGCGAGGATCTTGCGGGCATCGGCGGATTTTTCGGAAGCGGCGCGTTCCGCCTCGGCCTTGATGACCATCTGCTCGGCCTCGTGGCGCATGGCTTCCTTCCGGGCCTCGGCGGCCTTGGTTTCGATCAGAAGGTTTTGTTCGGCCTCTTCGGCCGCCTTGGTGAGGGCCACCTGCTTGGAGCGGTCGGCGGCGGCGAATTCCTGCGTGTCCTTGATGTGCTCTTCCTCTTCAACCACGTTGCGCTCCACCATCACCCGCTCGCGGATGACTTCCTGGATGTTTTTCTTTTCGATTTCAACCGCCTTGTCCCGCTCGATCTGCGCGAGGGTCACGATGCGCTCGCGCTCGGTGGCCTCGAGGTCGCGATCCTTGATGATGCGTTCGCTTTCAACCAGGTCGGTGCGCTCCTTGTTCTTGGCGGCCACGATGATCTGGCGGTCCTTGTTTTCGTTGGCCACGGCCAGCTCCTCGTCGGTCTGGATGCGCGCCTTCTCGGATTTCATGCGCTCTTCTTCCTGCACCTTCATGGCTTCGGCCTGTTCGCGGGCGGTGATTTCGGCAATTTCGCGTTGCTGCTTCTGCTCGGCTTCCTCCTGCTGCTTTTCCAGTTCGAGGATTGCTTCGCGCGCTTCCACGTCCTGTTTCTTGATCACCTTTTCCTTGTCGCGTGCAATGTCGTTGGCGAGGATGGCCTGCCGGGCGGTTAGCTCGGTGATCTTCTTGATGCCTTCGGCATCGAGAATGTTGTTGGGGTTGAGCAGTTCGAGCCGGGTCTGTTCGAGGTAGTCGATCGCGGCGTCGTCGAGCACGTAGCCGTTAAGGTCGGTGCCGATCACCTTGATGATCTCTTCCTTGAAGGTGTCGCGGTTGGAGTAGAGTTCCACGAAATCGAACTTTTTGCCGACGGTCTTGAGCGCCTCCGAAAACTTGGCGTCGAAGAACTCGACCAGTGCAACCGGGTCGGACGCGCGCTTGCAACCGAGGCACTGCGCCACGTTCAGAACGTCTTCGGGCGTTTTGTTCACCCGGACGAAGAAGGCGACCTTCAGGTCGGCGCGCAGGTTGTCCTTGCAGATCAGGCCATCCACGCCGGCACGGTCGATCTCGATGCGCTTGACCGAGATTTCCATCAGTTCCATCCGGTGGATGACCGGGAAGACCAGGATGCCTTCGAAGGAGACGCGGGTGCCGCCCACTCCGGTACGGATGATGGCCGTGCCCTGTTCAACTTTGCGGTAGCATTTGACAATGACGGCGAGCAGTCCCAAAACGAGCAGCGCGACGACTCCTATGATGATTCGCGTTGCCTCAAAAATAAATGACACCGTAGAGGTGCGGATGAGGAGTCGTTTGACTGCATTAATGGGTACCCTCTAATTCGGGGGTTGTCAAGGTGGGGAGGCAGTCGGGGAACCCGGGTTCCCCGACTGCGGCGGACTCGCCGGTTTTCTTCATTTTTTCGATCTTGCGACGTCGGCGCTGGATGCGATTGCCCAGCTCGAAAGGGTCGAGCGTTTCGTATTCGCGTTGCAGAGCAGCCTCCTGTTGTTCGCCAAGGATGCCGCTGACCTTCAGGCGGTCAAAGGGCGTGGCGGGGGCATCGTATTTCTTTTTGTACCGGCTTTTGACGCGAACCTTGCTTTTTAGCTTGAACGAGGGTTTGAAGAAGTTGTTGAGCCGTTCCCAGTCGCGGTAGAGTGCGTTGAGCTCTCTGATCATGGCCGGGTTGTCGAGCCGGTCGTAGCCGAGCAACTCGCGCACGTGCGTCCAGTTCTTTTGTTCGACATGGGCGTTGTCGTTCTTGTGGTACGGTCTGCTGCGTGTAAAACAGACGGGCTGTTTGCGTTGCAGGAAGTAGCGCGTGAGATGGTGGTTGAGGAACTCGCTGCCGTTGTCGCAGTCGAAGCCCAGGATGGCGAAGGGCAGCTTGTTTTCCACGTCGTGGGTTTGGTTCATCACGCCTTCAGCGCCTTTGTTCCAGACCGCGCGGGTTACCGTCCAGGTGCTTATGATGTCCGTATAGGTGATCGACCAGATGAAGTCCCCGCTCATCGATCCGCCACAGTGGGCTACTGTGTCGGCTTCGAGATAGCCGGGCCGGTCGATGTCCTCGGTGGAGGTGCGGATTGGGATCTGATTCTTGAGCAGCGAGCCGGGCTTGGTACCGGTATTGCGCCTTCGCTGGTACTGCGCTTTGAAGGGTTTGAGCACCCGGTCGATGCTTGCCGGGCTGATTCTCAGTAGCTTTTCACGGCATTCGGTCGATAGCGGTTCGTAATGTTTTTCATAGTGCTTCAGCCAATGTGGCATAGCAGGCTTGAGGCGCTTCCCGCACAGTTGTCCAGAACGAAGCCACAGAGTTTTGAGGGTCTTGCGCAATTCAGCAGAGTCGTACTCGCCTTTGCGGCCGCGTTTGCCCCTGGAGGGCGTAAACGAGTCGTTGAGCAGCTTGGTGGCATGCTTGCGATCATAGCCGCATACCGCGCATACTTCATCGAGCAACCGGGTCTTGTAGGCCTTTTCCGCGCGCCTATAGCGGCGTTTTTGTACCGCGATGTATTCCATTCTGGTTTCGCAACTCATCTCTTTCATCCTCCCTGTATACAGGGTGTGATTTTTTGTGAGTCAACGAATCCTTTCCGCCCGCATCCTATCGGATGCTTCGGTGTCATTTAATTTGAGGCAACTCGGATTAATCCGAGTAGTTCCGGCATGGTTTTTCTCCTGGTTGGTTTTTAAGTACGTTGGTTAGTTGCTGGTAAATGCTTCGACGGTAAAGATGCCTTGCCCGGTTTCGCTGGTGATGACGACGGTTTGACCCTTGGCGATTTCGGTGTCGCCCTCGGTGCGGGCATTGAGCGTGAGCGGTGCGCCATCGGTCTTGATTCCGATCTGCCCGAAGCTGCTGCTGACGGTGGACGAGACCACTACGGCGCGCTGGCCGATGAGCGACTTTCGCGTGGTGTTCTTTGGCGCCATGGCCTCGAAAACCTTCTTGAGAGGTGCCGTGGCAAACTTGGCGGTGTACATGCCGGCAATCAGGTTCGGGATCACGAAGATCAGCCCGAACACGAAATGCCGGCCGGGGTTGAGATAGTAGGTCTCGAGTATGGACAGGATCCAGCAGGTGAAGATCAGGAAGCTGAGCCAGACCGTCACGGGAACCGCTCCAATGTTGAAGTAGAGCATCATTCCATTCAGGGCGCCGCCGGACTGCACATCCACGTCCCCATCGGCTTCCAGGTCGAGGTCCGCATCGGGTTCGATGTCGAAATCCAGTTGCAGGATGTCGATGTCCAGCGCGCCGATGATCACGCTGACCCAGTAGAGCAGCATCACGGCAAAGAGCAGGGTGATCGGCAGGTTGATGCCGGCCAGCGCAATCTGAATGAGTTCCTTGAGTTCAGCCGTCATGATTATTCCCCATATTGGATTTTGTTAAATGAAGAATTAAGATTTCAGAATGAAGAATGGCGGAACTCAGGCGGCGTTGGCCTTTTTCAAAACAGGGCTGTCGCAGACCTATAATTCTACATTCTGAAATCTTCATTCTTAATTCCCGGTTTTGATTTGGTTCAGGCGTTTTTCTATCTCGTCGTTTTTTTCGAGTTCGAACAGGCGTTCGTCGAGCGAGCGTTTGCGTAGGTTCTGGTTTACTTCGCGGTTGGCTTCGGCCTCGGCCTCTTCGGTCAGCACGCGTTCCTCCATCTCCGCGACTTTCTTCAGCAAGGGTTCGGTGCGATCCGGGGATAGAGCCGGTTCGGGACGGGTTTTTAGCTGCACTTCTTTTTCTTTGACCAGGGCAATCTGTGCCTTCAACGCGTTGCCGCGTTCGCGGACGTCGTCCAGGATCTTTTGCGCCTGTTCAACCTGCTCGCGTTGGCGGGGGACAACCTGTTCCACCTTGAGTTGTTCGCGCAACGCCTCGCGCGCCGTCTCCTCTTCGCCTTTTTTCAGGGCAAGTTCCGCGCCGCGCTCCAAGCGGAGGGCGCGGCCCATGGTTTCCTCCAGCCGTCGCTGGGCGGCCCGCACGGCGGTTAGCGATTTCGCCTCGGCGTTGCGCAAGGCCTGTTGTTGGCTTTGCAGCTCGTTCAGCAGTTGCGGTATCATCTCTTCCGGGCGCTCGGCCTCATCGAGAAACGCCTTTACCTTTCCCGTGCTGATATCCTTGAGTCGTGAAAGTAAGCCCATTTTACATCCCAACTTCTGTGCAGGTGTTTTTCATTAACCGCGAAAGAACGCAAGGAACGCAAAGGAATCTAACCAGAGTAGTTCGATTCCTGATTTTGCGTTCTCTGCGTTCCTTCGCGGTTTCAATCTTCTGCTGCATGGGTACGTTAGTTCCGTTGTTGTTTAAGGCGGCTAAGTTCCTGCTCGATTTCGTCTTCTTCGATTAATTTATCCAGCCGGCTATCCACCGAGTCGCGCTCGGCTTCGGCGATTTCGTTTCCGGCTTCCTTTTGCAGCGTGGCCTCTTCGGCATCGGCGCTGGTGGCGAAGTCGCGCGCCTGTCCAATGGTCGTTTCGCTCAGGTTGACCTGGTCGATGGCATCGGCGGCGCGGTCGCGCAACTGCAACTCCAGCTTCTTGCGCTCGATTTCCAGCACTTGCGCCTTCATCGCGGCAACACGTCCCTTTAATTCAAGCAGTCGTTTGTTGCTGGTTTCCACCCGTTCGCCAAGCACGGCCGCTTCCTTTTGCAACGGCTGGCGTTTCCGGATGAGGGCGCGCGCAAGATCGTCGTCGTTTGCCGCCAGGGCGGTTTCGAGCTGTTGGCCCACCGCTTCGATTTGCCCCGCCGCATGCTGATGCTCCTCCGTGAGATGCAAGTGGGCGACGGTGAATGCGGCAAGCGCATCGGTGGCTTCCTCAACTCCGGAACGAGCCTGGGCGAGGGCGCTGTCGATGGTGTCCTTCGATGGTGCTTCATCGTGGAACAGATCAAGAAAGGTTTCCTTGAAGACGTTCTTGAGTCGGTCTTTGATGTTCATTCCATGCTCCCTGGTTTTCTAGCCACGAAAGAACGCAAGGAAAACAAAGGATTCGCTCTGCGGTCTATGCGTTCTTTTGTGGCTAATTCATTCAGTCGGACAGTTTGTTTTTCAACTCGGCGAAGCGCTTATCCACTTCCTGCTCCGTTTCGAGTTGCTCCAGTCGCTGCTTCAGGGCGGCTTCGGTTGCTCCGTTGCCGGCCAGCTCGCGCTCAACCTCCAGCTCGGCTTCGGCCAGTTCAACTTTGTTTTCCAGCCGCTCGATCGCATCGAGGATGCTGTCGGTCGAGTGGATCGGCGAGCTGACGGTCTCCGTAATCTTTTTCTGGGTCTTGGCCAGCCGGGCGCGGGTCAGGATTTCGTCCTGCTTGGCGCGGGTCTCGTCCAGCTTTTCCTTGATCTCGGCGCGGACGGAACGGGCGTTTTCGTAGACCCCTTGGGCCCGATCGCAGGCCTCGGCCTTTTGCTTCAGCGCCTTTTCCAGGTCGAGCTGCGCCGCAATCGCCTCGCGCGCCGTGCTTTCGTCGCTGTTTTTCAGGGCGAGCTCCGCGCCGGCCTGCATCCGTTCGACATTCGCCTTGGCGGTGTCGCGGGTTTTTTCGGCCAGCTTGAGCGCCGTGAGCGCCTGGGCCTCGGCTTCCGTGGCTTTGCCCACCTGCTCCTCCATCTCGCGAACGAGCTGGGGGAACATCGTTTCCGGATCCTCGACCGAGGAGAGGAACGCCTCTATGCGGGCGCTCGAGATACGCATCATGCGTTTTATCAGGTTCATTGCTTTTCCTTTCGTTAGCTCCCGGTTCTCCCCGGGATGACCTGCGGTGGGTAACCAACCCTGGCCGCCAATACTACCTGAAACACTTTTGAACTATTTGCGTACTGCTTGTCAATGGTTCATCTGTTCCAGACCATGATTTCTTGCTGGTTGATTCAAAAGATAGCGCGCGCAGCAAAACTCTCCATTATAATGTCGCATGGCGTTTGTAACCGTTTTCCACCTCTTCGGAACCGGACAATCCCGCACCAGTGCGCCACGCATCTCACGACGGCCGTCGCGAGATGCGTTGCGCACTGGTGGTGCGATTTTATGAAGAAACGAAATGATTGTTGATTCGATAATAAGATTTCAGTCGGTGAAACAGTATCTTATTGTGTACGTATGAAAACGATTGATTCCAACGAATTGCTTTCCGCATACCGAACGCGTTCAAGTCTATTGCTGCGTCTGAAGGAACAGGGCGACGAGGAGACGTGGCGCGAGTTCTACAATATCTATGGGCGGATGATTTTCGGCTATGCGCTCCGACACGGCTTAAGCCATGCCGAGGCGGAGGATGTGGTGCAGAATGTCTGCGTGAAGCTGTTCCGGCACATCTTCTCGTTTAACTATTCCACTGAGCTGGGTTCGTTTCGGGGGTGGCTCAAGACCGTCACCAAAAACGCCGTGTTCGACTACCTACGCCGCCGGTCGCGGCGTGCCGGACTGTTCGAGGGCTACCGCGACCATGCGGCGGTCATGCACGAGGAAAAGCGCGCGGTGGACGACTCCGTTTGGGATGCGGAGTGGGAGAAGGCCGTACTTGAAGCGGCGCTCCAGCGGGTCTACGGAAGAATCAATGAGCAAAGCCGGAAGGCGTTCCAGCTCTTCGCCGTGGAAAACCTTTCGGCCGGGGAGGTGGCGGAGCGGCTGGACATGGAGGCCAATGCCGTCTATGCCTGCAAGCACCGCGTCCTGAAATTGGTGCGTGAAGAGGTTGAAATCCTGAAGGATGAAATCTAGGCGGAACGATGATGGTGCGGAATGGGAATAGTAGACGAGGTAGCAGGATGAACAGGATTTGCATGGATGCGCCGCAAAGCGGTGCCTTGGAGTGCGGAGACGGTGTCTCCGCTTTTAAACGCGTCGACGTCGTAGGCGCACTCCAGGGCGGCTTTGCCGCATTGGTTTCTGGAGGAAGAGGTTGATGAAAGAAAAAGATCGATCTATGTCGGACACGCATCTGCTGAAGGCCATACAGGCCGGCACCGACGAGACGGGGGCGTTTTTCGCCACCCGCGACTGGGGCTTCGACCGGTTGAGGGCTTCGGTGGATTCGCGCGGCGATCCGATCGATCGCGACGGGGCAATCGTGCTTGAGGGCGATGGCGCCCCGGTGCTGAGTATTCCTTTTGCCCGGATGCCCGCCACCATCGGCAGCGGGGAAACCGCGGACTACCGTTTGGAACATGCCGGTATTTCGCGCCTGCATTGCCTTCTTGAGCCGGTCGGCAGTCTGGTGCGCATCCGCGACAAGGGATCGACCAATGGGGTTTTGCTCAACGGCAAGAAGGTCAAGGTGGAAGAGCTGTGCGATGGCGACGAACTGCAACTTGGCTCCGCCGTCCTGCGCATCAGGATCGCTTGATTTAGTGGTGTGGAGATTACGGCTCATTGGGTGACGACGGAAATTTGCGCAACGAATGAAGGAAAAGCAACGAATCCAAACTGCCGAAACACTCGTTGCAATGATGAATTTAGCACAATTGGTTTGGGGGAATGAATGGACGATGCAACGCTGAAGATGTGGGAGGAGTCGATTGCTCCGGGAATGGAATCCGAGGATTCAATCCGCTCCAAAAGCTGGAACACCCAGGCCGAAGCCCTGCCCGTTCCTAGCCCCCGTTCCATCGGGGAATCAGGCGACTTCGAGATTCGTGACAAGCTCGGTGCGGGCGGCATGGGTGTGGTCTATACCGCCCGCCAGGCCTCGATGAACCGCGAGGTGGCGATAAAAATGGTCAAACCGGAGCGCGCCGATTCCGCATCGGCTTCCGAAGCCCTCATGTCCGAGGCGGTCGTGACCGGTTGCCTCGACCATCCCAACGTCGTGCCGGTCTACGACCTGGGCGTGGACGGCGAAGGCCGCCTGTTCTATGCCATGAAGGAGGTGGAAGGCTTCCCGTGGAGCGCGCTCATTGGCGAAAAGACGCTCGATGAAAACCTCGACATCCTGCTGCGCGTGGCCGACACCATCGCCTTCGCCCATTCCAAGAACATCCTTCACCGCGACCTCAAGCCGCAGAACATCATGCTGGGGGCATTCGGCGAAATCATGGTGATGGACTGGGGTGCGGCCTGCACGCTCAGTGGCTCCAACGTGGCCGGCATTGTCCCGACCGACACCGCCTATTGCGGGACGCCCGCCTACATGGCACCCGAAATGGCCAAGGCCGACAAAAACCGGATGGGTGTCGGTAGCGATGTCTACCTGCTTGGTGCAATTCTCTACCACATCCTCACCGGTCGCCCGCCGCGCAGCGAAAAGAACCCCATCTATTGCCTCGAAGCCGCCGCCGAAAACCACATCGATCCCGTTGACGAAGATGGCGAACTGCAGCGCATCGCCCTCAAAGCCATGGCCGCCGCCCCTGCCGACCGCTACCGCACCGTCGAGGAGTTCCAGCAGGCCATCCGCGACTACCGCTCACACTCCGAAAGCCTGACCCTGCTTGCCAGCGCAAAGGAAAACCTTGCCCAAGCCAAGAAGCGCGGCGACTACAACCAATTCAACCAAGCCATCTACGGCTTGCGCGAAGCGCTCACCCTCTGGCCGGAAAACCCCGATGCCCAGCCCCTGCTCGAAGCCGCCACCCTCGACCACGCCCGCTGTGCCATCGCGCGCCACGACTACGAACTCGCCCAGTCCCTGCTCGACCAAAACAATCCTGCCCATGTTGGACTGCTGAACGAAATCCAATCCGCAATCCGTGAGCGCGACTCCCGCAAAAACCGCCTGCGCAAACTCCTCCTCACCGCCCGCCTCCTGCTAGTCACCATTGCCGTATTGTTCGGTGTCGGTTTCTTCATGATCCGTGCGCAACAAAAGGAAACCGAAGTCCAAAGACAAAAGGCCGCCAATGAACACCGCCATAGCTTGATCAATCTGATCTCAGCACATTATGGCGAGCAAAACTACGAGGCCACCGTCGCCGCCTTCTGGCAACTGCATGACCAGTACGGCATGGATGGCCTTGACGAAGAAACCCTCCTCAACATCCGTGTCGCCGCCAACATGAATCCGTACCGGGGTTCCATCGTAACCAGCATGGCAGAGCCGCTTGGCATTATGCAGGCGGTTGAAAGCAATTGTGTTTGGGTGGTTGGGAAGCGGAAGATGAAAAAAATCCGGTTGGCTCCTGATGTTGGATATGATTCTGAAACCGTCGTCGCCGTCCATGACTTCAATTTCGGAAAACGAAAGGCGCCGGGCAAAGTTGTTGAGTCCATAAAAGTGCCATTTGAATTGATGGGTTGCGAAGCAGTGCATGAAGCTGGCGGGGGAACGCTTTGGGCGGGCAGTGGTTCTGTGGTTTATCGCAAAGTCGGGGCAGAATGGACGTCTGTCTTGGATGTCAGCCAACTCGACTATCCCCCGTTACCCGAGGAATACAACATCGACCGCAAGGCCTTAGAGGGCTGGATGGCTTCCAAGGGAAGAAAGCAAGCCATTTCGGGAGTTCTGCTAAACCAAGCCCAAAGCCATGCCGCGATTGCCTTGGGTGCCAATATGGTTGGGTGGTTCGATCTAGAAAACAAACAGTGCCGTGGTTGGTTGGCGGTCGGCCACGGAACCCGCTTTGGCAAGCTGTTGACTGGTGGTGACGGGAAGGCGGTAATGCTCGCGCTTTCACCAGATGAAACGAGGTTGGCTTTCCGGCCTCCGTTCCACGCGTCATCAACCGTGTTTTGGTTCCGATTGCCTGACCTATTGCGTGAAGCATATGTTTACAATCGGGATTTTCCGATTTCCGCAGTTTCTTTTTCAGGCGACAGCAGGATGAATATGATATTTTCAAACGGGAAATATTTTTCACCGAATGATGCATTCTTGCGCTTTTTTAGAAGTCACCCTTTTTACGCTGAAGAGGATCGTGCTGGATGGTTTCCAGAGCGGGGAGAAATGCTCGATTTGCCGTACGCAGATGCCATAGGAGCTTCTTTTTCAGCAAATGGCAACAGCTGTTGCGTGCTTGTGGAAGGTGGAGAGGTGCATGTGGGTTCAGGTTCGGGGATCTCCAGCTTCGCGGGTAGTTGGAAAGTTGTTAGGAAGGATGTTGTTGATGTAAGTATCTCCAACCAGGGAGTTGTCTGCTTGCTAACTACAGGCGGGGTATTGCACCTATACGATATGCAAAGCTACACGTTTTCTGTCGTGCCGTTCGATCAACGGGTTGCAAACCTATGCAAAGGAAGTCGCCCGGACACCTTGTTGGTAGGTCTGGGCGAGGGCAAAGAAAATCTTGTTCAGAAGGTTGATCTTAGCTCATTGGAGGCAATGAAGATTCAGCCATTAAAGGTGCTGAAAAACCGTTCCATATGCTGTGATCCCCTTGACCGGTTCTATGCAATTGTGGAAGGAAGCACGGGGACAGTTTATCGTTTAGAGACAGGAGAAAAGGAGCTGCAGTTTTCCAGCATATGGCTGCACGATGATGGTCCGTCCTCCCGAATCAGGTTTGATGATGCAGGAGAATTCTTTTATTACGGTGGCGATTTGGATGCCGGTTGGTGTGCCGATATGCGGGTTTACAAAACGGCAACATGGTCGAATGTTTTATCGATCACACATTCCGATTCAAAAAATGCACATTTTAGCGATGTAGTATTGGATCGCATAGATGGTCAGCCTAGGCTGCTCTTAACAAGAGGAGGTGTTAGTAGGTTTGAATCCCTCTCGATTGATCCTGTCAGTCTCGTGGTCTCCACAAACTGGATCAAAAGTACAGGCAGTTCTCCTTTGGCCATCATCCCTTTCTCGGATCCAGCGTCTGGTAAGCGAAAATACTGGTGTAAGCTTTGGTCTCAGAATTTCCAACTCTACGATGCCGAAACCGGCGAGACCTCAGCTATGCAAAACCACTGGGTGCGCACAGGCATTGAAAATCCCGAATTTAGCAGTAAGGATCCGCGCGTGGTCTTCCCCATGGAGAAAGGACAGCTCCAGATCGCCCTCAAATCCGACCTCTACCCCGTCTTCGATCCGCGCATAGTGGACTTCAAGGTCGAGAAGGCTGTCCTGAACTGCGATGCCTCCCGTTTATACCTGCTTGGCAAGGACGGCAAGCTGCGTTGCATGAAGCTCCCGGCCTTGAAACAGTAGGAGGATCGTGGACGCGGTGCCCTCACCGCATTCCCGATGCGCTGCAATTCGTGGTGCGGATATCCGATCCGCGTTCCCCGTTCGCCGGTAACTCGCATCGGATATGCAAGCTACAGCGGAACTCCCTTTTTCTCTTCCCTTTATCACGCTTCTCGAAAAAAAAATGCAATATTTAGAATAAGATCGAAAAACTTCATGGCGTATGTGGTTGCATATCGCCGGCATGGGGCTGGTGGTGTCAACGAAAGGGAATTAGGGTATGAAGAACATCATTTGTTTGTTGGGATTGATATTCGGACTGGCAGTGAATGGACTGGCAATCACGCATTATGTGGACATTGGGAGCACGAATGCTTCTTCGCCATATGATTCTTGGGAAACGGCGACAACCAATATCCAGAATGCTGTGGATATTGCTGGAAGCAATGATTTAATCGTGGTTGCTGCCGGGCACTACATGTTGTCGTCTGAGATTTTAGTAACCAATGACATTGTCATCCAGTCCATCAACGGGCCGGATCTGACCATTGTCGATGGAGGAGGAAGCAATCGTTGCTTTAACCTCGGTTCGACAGCTTGCATGGTTGAAGGATTCACGATTTCCAATGGTTATCATGCAATCGATGGTGGTGGAGTTGATGCATTAACGGCTGACGCGGTTTTAACTAATTGTGTGATCGTGGCGAATGTTGCTGGTGACGATGGGGGAGGGGTGAGAAGGTGCACGCTTTTCGATTGTATCGTTGCCGACAACCAAGCCGGAGACATGGGTGGGGGTGTATTCTACTCCAACTTGGAAGGCTGTTCTGTTGAGCGCAACTTTGCTGGAGACCATGGTGGCGGCATCCACTTTGGATCTGCAAACTATGCCACGAACTGCATAGTCATCGACAATGAAACGCTGGCCAATGGCGGCGGGGTCAAGAACGGTACGGTTCATAACTCCACTATCGCCCGCAACAAAGCAGCACGAGGCGGCGGGGCTGACTTCGCAACTCTCCAAGGATGTTCCATTTACGGTAATACTGCTACGGGCGATGGCGGTGGGGCGAACAACTGCAATGTCTACAGTTGTACCATTGTGGATAACCAAGCTTATGATGGGGGTGGGTTGTTAGATGCTCGCGTCTCTGGTTTTATGGCATTCAATACCATTATCTTCGGGAATGTTGCATTGTCTGGTGAGCTGGACGAAGTCAAGTTTCTCAACGGAGAGACAGAAACGAATGCTGTGTTTTCTTGTTGCTGCTCCGACCTGACCCCGGGAGTCAACGGCAACATTACGAATGCTCCATTGTTGGCTTCCTATACGCATCTTTCATTTCTGTCGCCCTGTATCGGTGCGGGAATCGCTACAAAGCTGCCTGCGATCGATGTCGATGGACAGTCGTGGCTCAATCCGCCCTCTATCGGATGCGACGAATATCATGGGCCGGACACGGTTGCCGGCCATGTGTCCGTGTCTGTTGGAGCCGTTCCGCTTTGCCTTGTGACGGATACGCAACTCAAATTGACTGGCGAAATATATGGTGCGGCTACGATGCATGTGTGGAATCTTGGCGATGAAGCGATGATCACAAATAACCTTTTCCCCTCACATGCCTGGGCGTCCACCGGAACCTATGAAATTGTGCTCTCGGTCTTCAATGATTCCTATCCCGGCGGAATCTTTGCAACACAGTCCATTGCGGTGGTAGCAACGGAGGATATAGATTCCGATGGGTTGTTGAATACCGACGAAGAAATGATTGGTTCGGATCCATGGAATCCTGATTCAGATGGGGATGGCTTGCTGGATGGCGCAGAAGTGCATACACATGAAACTTCACCTACGTCGGCGGATACTGATACCGATGGAATGCCCGACCAGTGGGAACTCGACAACGGCTTTGATCCAACTTCTGGTGGGGCTGGGGATGCCGTAGGGAATGCCGATGGCGATGGCCTCAACAATCTGCAGGAATACCAGGCCGGAACCGATCCCCATGATTCGGACACGGACGACGATACGCTCGATGATTATGTGGAACTGAACATTTCAAATACCAATCCGCTTCAGCCCGACTCCGATTTTGATGGCTTGGGGGACGAGGTCGAGAATGTAGAGCAGGATTATGGAAAAACTGACCCGAGCGACTCAGATTCAGACGATGACGGGATTCTTGATGGTGCGGAAGTCGCTGCCGGAACCGATCCGCTCGATGCCGATTCGGACGACGATGGGCTGATCGATGGAGAGGAATCCTCGCATCGTACTAATCCGCTCGATGCCGACTCCGACAACGACGGACTGAACGACGGTGTAGAAATCGCCACCGGAACTCTGCCGTTAAATCCGGACTCCGATGGCGACGGGGCATTGGACGGTTGGGAGCATGCTAACGGCTACGATCCGCTTGATCCGAGCGACGATCCAGACAAGGACGATGACGGAATCACGGATACGTGGGAAACAACGCACTTCGGCCTCATCTCCAACTGCGATCCGGAAGGCGACACAGACGGCGATCTCTACACCAACCTTGAGGAATATCAGAACGGAACCGATCCGAACGCGATCAGCCTCTACATTGCGGAATATCCGGCCATAGAGATTTCATGGAAGGCGATGGCTGGAAGCAACTATGTTGTACAGATGTCCACCAACCTTACTGGAGACAGTTGGAGCAATGTCAGCGATGTCGTAACCGGAGAGGGCGGGCGCACCGGCATATCCTTCCCTACGCGCGACGCGGAGAGCAAAACCTTCCGTGTGTTGATCTTGCCATAGGTTCTTTGTGCTAAAGATCGATTAAGCAAGGCCGACCTATGTCCGCAGGTCGGCTTTCATCTGTCGGCTATTCTTAAATTAAAGTATAATTTACTCGGAATAGTCAGCGGTAATGGTCGATCCCGGTCGATGGCGAAAAACGCTTCTTCCGCGTTAAGGCTGTGGAATAAGCCAACTGCAATGAATGCCCCGGTCGATGGCTTTCCATTGGCCGGGGCTTTGCTCTTTCCACGTTAATCCGCGTAGACCTGCGGGCTATTTCTTTTTCTTGGGATTGCGGCGGGCGTTTTTCTTGGGGGAGTCGGGTTTGGCGTGGAGCTTGTTTTGTTCGCCGGGGGTGAGGCGCCAGGTGGTTTGTTCGCGGATCCTGCTGACGTGCTTCTGTTTGTCGGGCGTGTGCTTGGATTTGACGTTCCCGGAATAGTTTTTGACCTGCTCGCTGTGGAAGGGGTGGTCATCGACGACCTCGATGTCTTCGTTGAGGTGGGCGAGGATGTCGCGCAGGTAGCCCTTTTCGGAGGGGTCGCAGAAGGTGAGCGCCTTGCCGGAGGCGCCGGCGCGGGCGGTGCGGCCGATGCGGTGGACGAAGGTTTCGGGTTCGTTGGGCAGGTCGAAGTTGATGATGTGGGAAATGTTTTCGATGTCGATGCCGCGCGCGGCGAGGTCGGTGGCGATCAGGACGGGGGTTTCGCCGGATTTGAAGGCTTCGAGGATGTTCTGCCGATGGCGCTGTTCCTTTTCGCCGTGCAAGACATCGACGGGTAGGTGCTGCTTTTTCATGCTCTCGGTGAGGCGGTCGGCCCCGCGGCGGGTGCGGCAGAAGATGAGAATGCGTTCGTATTCCAGGCGTTGGAGGAGCCAGCTCAACAAAACGTTCTTGTTGTTCTTTTCCACGTAGTAGAGCGATTTTTCGATGTTTTCGGCGGCGGCGGAGACGGGGTCGCTCGAAATGTGCATGGGCTTGTGGAGGATGCCGGTGGCCAACGATAGGGCTTCGCGGGGCATGGTGGCGGAAAAGAAGAGCGCCTGGCGGGTTTGCGGCAGCATCGGGGCGATTTTGCGGATGTCGGGCGCGAAGCCCATGTCGAGCATGCGGTCGGCCTCGTCGACCACGAAGATCTCGACCTGGTCGAGCCTTAGGGCCTTGCGGTCGATCAGGTCGAGCATGCGCCCCGGGGTGGCGATCAGGATGTCGACCCCTTCGCGCAGGGTGAGGATCTGGTTTTCGTATTCGGTTCCGCCGTGCACGAGCAGGGTGGTTAGATCGGTGTGGGCGGAAAACTTCCTGATGTTTTCCTGTAGTTGGATCGCCAGCTCGCGGGTGGGGGAGAGGATCAGCGATCGCACGCGGATTTCGCGGGCGGCCGTCCAGGTTTCGAGCAGGCGCTGGATGAGCGGGAGGGCGAAAGCGGCGGTCTTGCCGGTGCCGGTGCGGGCGCAGCCAATGATGTCGCGCCCGGTCTGGATGGCGGGGATCGCCTTCGCCTGGATCGGGGTGGGTTCGGTGAAGCCGGCATCGGCGATGGCGCGCAGGATTTCTTCGTTTTGAATGAGGTGCGAAAATTGCATGGGGAGGAACGTACAGGGGAAACGTGGAACTTGAAACTTGAAACTTGAATCCAATTACCGACTATTACGCCCTGATCAACAGGCAGGGAGCAACGATATGAAGATTCTAGTGGCACGGATTCCGGAGGAAGGCTCGAACTATGAGGGCGACGATCCGGGGGATATTTTGCAGGTGGAGGGGGAGCAATTCATCAAAAACCCGGGTGATGTGCACTATGAACTCTATGCCCAGCGGGTTTCGGATGAGCTGGTCGTGCGCGGAGCGCTGGAGGTTGGGCTGGATTTGCAGTGCGCAAGATGTTCGCAATTTTTCTCGACAACGGTAGGGGTTTCCGATTTTCTACGCGCTTATCCCGCCCCAGATGGCACCGATTCGGTGGATATTACGGATGATTTGCGGGAAGAACTCCTGTTGCATGTGCCGGGTTTTCCGGTGTGCAACGACGAGTGTAAAGGGGTTTGCCCCCGGTGTGGGGCTGATCTGAACAAGGGCTCCTGCGAGTGTGAGGACGAGGAACGTCCGAGCGCCTGGTCGGCGCTGGATGGATTGAATTTATAGATGTGAAGGAGGATTGCGATGGCAGTTCCAAAGAGAAAAACTTCTAAAAGCAAGTCAGCAAGCCGCAAGGCACAGAACACCAAGAAGCCGGTTGCCCGCGCTTCTTCCTGCTCCCAGTGCGGAGCTCCGGCCCAGCCGCATCATGCGTGCAAAAGCTGCGGCTACTATAACGGACGCCAGGTGCTCTCGGTTACTACTGAAGAGTAGGCCATGCGTATCTCGATAGATGCGATGGGGGGCGATTTCGCTCCTGCTGAGATCGTCGCCGGATCCCTCCAGGCCGCTGAAAAACTCCAGGGTCTGGAGAAGCTTTATCTGGTGGGTGACGAATCCGCCATCAAGGCTGAACTTGCCAAGCACAAGGGCCCGGTGCCTTCGTGCATTGAAATCGTGCATTGTTCGGAAGTGGTGGGGATGGGCGAATCCCCGGCGGTGGCTATCCGCCGCAAGAAGGATTCGTCGATCACCCGTTCCGTTGAGCTGGTGAGGGATGGCAAGGCCGATGCGGTGTTTTCCGCCGGCAACACGGGGGCTGCGGTTGCGGCCGCCACGTTGAAACTGCGGACGCTTAAAGGCGTCTCGCGCCCGGCCATTGCGACCGTCATGCCAACCCCGAACCAGCCGTTTGTCCTGCTCGATGCCGGAGCCAATCCCGACAGTACGCCGGAGATGATCCAGCAGTATGCCGTGATGGGCACCATCTATTCGCGCGAAATCCTCGGCGTGGAAAACCCCAGCGTGGGGCTTCTGAGCATTGGCGAGGAAGCGGCCAAAGGCAACGAGACCACCAAGAAAACCTTTGGTTTGCTGGAAAAGAGCAATCTCAACTTCAAAGGCAATGTGGAGAGCCGCGATCTTTATGGCGGCAAGGTCAGCGTGGCCGTGTGCGACGGTTTTGTGGGCAACGTGGTGCTGAAAACCAGTGAAGCGGTTGCCAGCATGATCGGCAACTGGCTCAAGGATATGTTCAAGCGGAACATATTCCGGATTCTGGGTTATTTTTTAGCTCGCGGAGTTTTCAAGGAGATGCGCAAGCACGCCGATCCGCACAGTTATGGCGGCGCACCGTTGCTGGGGGCGAATGGCGTGGTGATCATCGGCCATGGGTCGTCGACCGCCTTTGCGACCCTGAACGGCATCCGGGTGGCCACCGAAGCGCTTGATCATGACGTAAACCATTTGATTGAAGCTGAACTTCAGAGTATAACCACCCAATCTTAGTATTTTCACGGAACGCTTGCATGGAACCGAAACGTACAGTTTCAATTATTGGAACGGGATCGTATGTGCCTGAAAAGGTGCTGACGAACCACGATCTTGAGGAGATGGTCGACACCTCCGACGAGTGGATCCACTCCCGTACCGGTATGCGCGAGCGCCATATTGCCGCGGAAAACCAGGCCGCATCCGACCTCGGGGCCGAAGCCGCCCAAAAGGCCTTGGCCGACGCCGGAATCCGTGCCGACGAAATCGATCTCATTGTCGTTGCAACGCTCTCCCCCGATATGTTTTTCCCCAGCACCGCCTGCTTTGTGCAGGAAAAAATCGGTGCAAAAAACGCGTATTGCTACGACCTCGGCGCGGCCTGCTCGGGCTTTCTCTATGCGCTGGACAATGCCAAGAACCAGATTGCCAGCGGTGCGGTTGAAACCGCCCTGGTGATCGGTACGGAAAAAATGAGCGCCTTCCTCGATTGGGAAGACCGCACCACCTGCATTCTTTTCGGCGACGGAGCCGGGGCGGCGGTGTTGCGCGCCAGCGACGAAGGCCGGGGCATCATGAAATCCGTGATGGGTTCCGATGGCTCCCTGGCCGAGCTGCTCCAGACTCCGGGCGGCGGCAGCCGCAACCCGATGACCCACGGGATGCTCGACCAGAAGCAGCAATTCCTGAGGATGCAGGGGCGCGATGTGTTCAAGCACGCCGTCACCCGCATGACCGAATCCGTTGTCCAGGCCTTGGAAAAGAACGGCGTTTCGGCGGACGAGGTTAAATGCTTCATTCCGCACCAGGCCAATATCCGCATCATCGATGCCATTGCGAAGCGCCTCAAGGTTGCCGACCGCATGTATACCAATGTCGATAAATACGCCAACACCTCCTCGGCCGCCCTCGCGATTGCGCTGGACGAGGCCGTAAAGGATGGAACCATTGCCAAGGGCGACCTGGTTGTCCTGACCGTTTTCGGTGGAGGCTTCACGTGGGGCGCAAATGTTTTGGAGTGGGGGAAGTAATGAAAAGAGCAATTGTTTTTCCGGGGCAAGGTTCCCAGGTGGTCGGAATGGGCAAGGATCTCGCGGATGCGATTCCCGAGTGCAAGGCGCTGTTCGACCAGGCCAACGAAATCCTCGGCTACGACCTCGCCGGCATCTGTTTCGAAGGGCCGCAGGAGGAACTCAACAAGTCCAACCATGCCCAGCTTGGAATTTTTGTTGCCAGCGCGGCGGCTTTCAAGGCCTTGGAGCTCAAGCAACCCGGTCTCGAATACGACGTTCTCGCCGGGCACAGCCTCGGTGAATGGACGGCGCTGCATATTGCTGGCGTGGTTGGCTTCGAGGATGCCATCAAGATATTGAAGGCCCGCGGCGAATTCATGCAGGCCGCCTGCGTCGAGAATCCGGGCGCCATGCTGGCCGTGATGAACCTCGATGGCGACAAGCTCGTCGAAATCGCCACCGAAGCCGGTTGCAACGTGGCCAACTTCAATTCGCTGGCGCAAACCGTTCTTTCCGGCACGGCCGAATCCATCGATAAGGCCGAGGTGCTTTGCCAGGAGGCCGGCGCCAAGCGTTCCATCCGCCTTCCGGTTGCCGGCGCGTTCCATTCGCCGCTGATGCAGCCTGCCGCCGACCGGATGGATGCCTTCCTCGCCGATGTCGAATTGGCCGCGCCCAAGGTTCCTGTGCTTTCCAATGTTACCGCCGATGTGCATGAGGCTGCCGCGATTCGCGGCAACATGGTCAAGCAGATCACGTCTTCCGTGCAGTGGGTCTCCTCCGTCCAAAAGCTGGTTGCCGACGGCGTGGAGGAAATCGTCGAATGCGGTCCGGGCAAGGTTTTGGCTGGACTTATAAAGCGTATTGACAAGAGTGCGGCAGTCCGTAACATCGGCCAACTTTCCGATTTAGAAAACCAATAGGGGAACACCATGTTTGAATTGAACGATAAAGTCGCAATGGTAACCGGCGCCGCCCGCGGGCTGGGCCAGGCCATTGCCGTCAAGCTGGCCGAAGCCGGCGCCGATATCGCCCTGTGCGATCTCAACGCCGAATGGCTCGAGGAGACCGCAGGCAAGGTCAAGGCGATCGGCCGCAAGGTTGAATGCTATGGCGTGAATGTGGCCGACGGCGACAGCGTGACCGAAGGCGTAAAGGCCATCACCAAGGATTTCGGTAAAATCGACGTACTGGTTAACAATGCCGGCATCACCAAGGACGGCCTGCTCATGCGCATGAGCGAGGACGATTGGGATGCGGTGCTCAACGTCAACCTCAAAGGCGTGTTCCTTTGCACCAAGGCGGCCATGCGCGGCATGATGAAGCAGCGTTCCGGAACCATCGTGAACATTGCCTCCGTGATCGGCTTGATGGGCAACGCCGGCCAGGCCAACTATGCGGCCTCCAAGGGCGGGGTGATTTCCTTCAGCAAGACCGTCGCGAAGGAGCTGGCATCGCGCAACGTGCGTTGCAACGCGGTTGCCCCGGGCTTCATCCGCACGGCCATGACCGATGCGCTGGATGAAGAGGTGCAGGGCAAGATGAAGGAGCTGATTCCGCTCAACCGTTTCGGCGAGCCGGAAGATGTTGCGAACGTAGTACTGTTTTTGGCTAGTGATGCCTCCGCGTATGTTACAGGACAAGTCCTCTCGACATGCGGCGGCATGGTAATGTAACACTTGTTGTGTAAACCTAGGAATAAGGAGAATAGAAATGGCACTTGCAGATAAAGTTAAAGATATCATCGTTGAGCAACTCGGCGTTAATGCGGATCAGGTTGTTGAAGGTGCTTCCTTCATCGAAGACCTCGGAGCGGATTCCCTCGACACCGTGGAGCTGGTTATGGCGTTCGAAGAAGAATTCGGTGCGGAAATCCCGGATGAAGATGCTGAAAAGCTGACTTCCGTTGGCGGCGTCATCAGCTACCTGACGGAAAAGGGTTTCGAGTAAACCCAGCTGAAGTTTTTATAGTGGCCGGAACTGCCCCGAACGGGTGTTCCGGCCATTTCAGCATTAAATACGATCGAGGTTCGGAGCATGAGTGGACGTAAAGTTGTAGTTACCGGTTTGGGCGTGGTTTCGCCTGTCGCAAGCGAGCTTGATAGGTTCTGGGAAGGCATCAAGAACGGCAAGTCTGGCATCTCCCGTGTCCAGGGCATGGATGATATCGATCAGTATGCCGTACAGATCGCCGGCGAGATTCGCGATCTGGACATCGATAAATACGTTGAGCCAAAGGAGGCCCGCAAGATGGATCCGTTTTCCATCCATGGGGTGGCCGCTTCCTCCATGGCCATCGAGGATGCCGGGCTCGATCCCGAAGCGGTCGATTCCGAGCGGGTTGGTGTCATCGCGAGTTCAGGCATCGGTGGCATGCAGTTCATGCAGGAGCAGTGCCTGCGCGCATACAAGGGTGGTCCGCGCCGCGTTTCGCCCCAATTGATTCCCCAGATGATCACCAATATCCTCTCCGGATATGTATCCATCAAGTATGGCTTTAAAGGCCCCAATTTCTGTGTCACCAGCGCTTGCGCGTCCGGCACGCACTCCATCGGCGAAGCGATGCGCATCATCCAGTATGGCGATGCCGACGTGATGATCGCCGGTGGTTCCGAGGCATCCGTGGCGATGCTCGGCGTTGCTGGTTTTTCCGCCCTGCGCGCAACCAGCCGCCGCAACGACGACCCCGAAGCGGCTTCCCGTCCGTTCGATATGGATCGCGATGGATTCGTGATGTCGGAGGGATCAGGCATTGTGGTGCTCGAATCCGAAGAGCACGCCTTGGCCCGTGGCGCAAGAATCTACTGCGAAGCCGCCGGCTATGGCCGCACCGGCGATGCCTACCACATCACCGCCCCGGCGGAAGAGGCTGTTCAGGCCGGCCGCGGCATGTCGCTCGCCATCAAGGATGCCGGGCTTTCTCCGGCCGATATCGACTACATCAACGCGCACGGCACCTCCACGCCGTATAACGACAAGGGCGAAACCCTTGCCATCAAGCGCGCATTGGGCGAAGAGCTTGCCTACAAAGTGGCGGTCAGCTCCACCAAGTCGATGACCGGTCACATGCTCGGCGCGGCCGGCGGTGTTGAAGCGGCCATCATGGCGCTCGCCATCCGCGATGGCATTGCCCCGCCAACCATCAACTACACCACGCCCGATCCCGAATGCGATCTGGACTACGTCCCGAACGTCGCGCGCGAGATGCAAATCAACGCCGCGCTCAGCAACTCGCTCGGCTTCGGTGGCCACAACGCCACGCTGTGCTTCAAGAAATACTAGCGGCGGGCCATATCGGCAACGCAAAGGCATCCCGTTCCGGCGGGGTGCCTTTTGCTTTTTACAGCTTTCAATGGAAAGGCGAAAACGGCATCGTTCAGAACTTATGAGAAACTTAGAAGACAAGATTTTGACGAAGGCCGAAATGCTGGCCGAGCGGGCAAGGCTAAAGGAGCAGGGGACGGTGGTTTCGTTTACCAACGGCTGTTTCGATATTTTGCATCCCGGCCATGTGACCTATCTCCAGTTTGCGCGGCAGCAGGGCGATGTACTGGTGCTGGGCATGAATTCCGATGCCTCGGTGAAGCGTAACAAGGGCGACGACCGCCCGATTGTCTGCGAGGAAGACCGGGCAAGCGTGGTCGCCGCGTTGGAGTGCATCGACTATGTGGTGCTGTTCGACGAAGACGAACCGCGCGAGCTCATCGCCGAGCTGCTACCCGATGTGCTGGTGAAGGGCGAGGATTGGGCGCACTATGTTTCCGGTCGCGAGGAGGTCGAGGCCGCCGGCGGCAAGGTGGTGTTGGCGAAGATGGTTGAAGGTCGCTCCACCACCAATGTGATCGGCAGGATTTTGGAAGTGTATGGGAAGGAAGCTAATCAGCAGGGTTGAACTATGATTGCCCGAGAGCAGGTGTTGGATTCGTTAAGAAGCTTTAAGGAAGAGGCCGGGGTTCGGTTTGGAATCGAGTCGCTGGGCATCTTTGGTTCGGTTGCAAGGGGGCTGGTCGCCGATGATAGCGATGTGGATGTTGTTGTGAAGCTTGCAACTCCTAATCTCTTCACGTTGTCGCGTCTGCGCATCGAGCTGGAGGATCGGATCGGTCAGCATGTGGATTTGGTGAGCTATCGATCAAGGATGAACTCATTTCTGAAAGAGCGCATTGATCAAGAGGCCTGCTATGTCTGATCCTAAACTTGTGCTTGAGATCCTTGCGCAAATTGAAGGTGCCGCTCTTCGGGTCGAGCGGCGTTTTTCGAAAGTGGATTCTGCGGACGTCTTTCTTGATTCGGAGGAGGGGTTGGAGCGGTTGGATGCCATCTGCATGCAGTTGATTGCGATTGGCGAAAGCTTGAAGAATCTTGATAAAGTTACCGGACGGGAACTCCTGCCGATGTATCCAGAGGTGGAGTGGAAAGGTGCGATGGGGATTCGGGATATCATTACCCACCACTATTTCGACCTGGACGCCGAGGCGGTGTTCGATGCTTGTGAGAGCGATATCCCTGTGCTGGTTAAAACGATTCAGAGGATGCGGAAGGATTTGGAGGAATAGGATGGCTATTAAATATATTGTAACGGGCGGGGCCGGGTTTATCGGCAGCAACATTGTCAAGGAGCTGAATGCGCGGGGCGAGGACGATATCCTGATCGTCGATTCGCTGGGCATTGGCGAAAAATGGAAGAATCTGGTTGGCCTGAAATACGAGGACTACCTCGACAAGGGCGACCTGTTCACGGTGCTGGCGGATGGTCTGCTGGCGGATGTGGAGGCGGTCTACCACCTGGGTGCGTGCAGCGCGACAACGGAAAAGGATGCCGACTATCTGGCCGAAAACAACTATGGCTACACCCGCGCGCTGTGCGAGGAGTGCCTGGCGCACGGTGTCCGCTTTGTCTATGCCTCGAGTGCGGCGACCTATGGCGACGGCAACCTGGGCTATTCGGATGCCGACGAGGAGACGCCGAAATACAAGCCGCTGAACATGTATGGATATTCGAAGCACATGTTCGACCTCTGGGCGTTGAAGGCGGGGGTGGCCAGCCAGATTGCGGGCATGAAATATTTCAACGTCTATGGCCCCGGCGAGGCGCACAAGGACGATATGCGCTCGGTGGTTCACAAGTCCTACTACCAGATCCTCGAGACGGGCGAGGTGAAGCTGTTCAAGTCGCACCGACCCGACTACAAGGATGGAGAGCAGGTGCGCGACTTTGTCTATGTGAAGGATGCCGTGAAGCAAACCCTGTGGTTCGGCGAAAACAGGGATGTGGGCGGTGTGTTCAACTGTGGCACAGGTACCCCGCGCACCTGGGTGGATCTGGTTTCGTCGGTATTCAAGGCCATGGGGCGCGAGCCGAATATCCAGTTCATCGACATGCCGGAGCATCTACAGGGCAAATACCAGTACCACACCCAGGCCGACCTCTCGAAGCTGCGCGCCGCCGGATATGATGCCGGATTCACCGCGCTCGAAGACGGCGTGGCCGATTACGTTCAAAACCATTTGATGAGTGAGGAATGAAGCCTTCAGTCCCTCGCAAGGGTGACATCCATTTGCACGATCGTGCAAATGGATGTCACCCTTGCAGGATTGGGGGATGAGGTTTTTTTGCTTCTGGAACCTTAATTCTTAATTTCCATGGCTGTTAGCATTGCGGAGATGATCCTGCTGGGATTGCTGGTGGACTGGGTGTTCCGCAAGTTGCGGCTACCCGGCCTGCTGGGCATGCTGCTGCTCGGTGTCCTCTTTGGCCCGTATGTGCTCGATCTGCTGGAGCCGGGATTCCTGGCGGCATCCTCCGACCTGCGGATGATCGCGCTGATCATTATCCTACTGCGCGCCGGATTCGAATTGAGCCGCGATGTTCTGAACCGGGTGGGGGTGCAGGCCCTGCTGATGTCGTTTGTTCCCGGTATGCTGGAGGGCGGGACGATCGCCCTGCTTGGCCCGAGGTTTCTGCCGCTGACGCATCTGGAGTCGGCGATGCTCGGTTTCATTGTTGCGGCGGTGTCGCCGGCGGTGGTGGTGCCGATGATGATCCATTTCATCGAACGCCGCATGGGGGCGAAAAAAGGGATTCCAACCATGATTCTCGCGGCGGCTTCGCTGGATGACGTGGTGGCCATCGTCATCTTTTCGGTTTTTCTGGGGTTCTATACGGGATCGTCGGAAAACGTGTTGGTGAAATTTGCAGGGATTCCTCTCTCCATCATTGCGGGGATCGGGGCGGGTTTGCTGATTGGCTGGCTGTTGTTGAGGCTGTTTGAAAAGTTTAATCCGCGCGCCACGAAGCGCACGATGATTGTGATCGGTGTTTCAATCCTGTTGGTTCGCTTCGAGCATCTCCTTGCCGGGGTGGGGCTACCGTTTGCGGCCCTGCTTGCGGTCATGGCAACGGGATTCATTATTTTGGAAAAACGGGAGCATATGGCCCACGAGATCTCCTCCAAGCTGGGGAAGCTTTGGGTGTTTGCTTCGATCATGCTTTTTACGTTGGTGGGGGCGCAGGTGGATGTTTCGCTGGCATGGAGTACGGGCTTGGCGGGGCTGGCCTTGATCGTGTGCGGTTTGATTGCTCGTAGCATGGGGGTGATGCTCTCGCTCATCGGAAGTCCGCTGAATGGGCCTGAACGCTTGTTCGCCGTGGTTTCCTATTGGCCGAAGGCCACGGTTCAGGCGGCGATGGGGGCGGTTCCACTAATGGCCATGAAGAAGGCGGGAATGCAAACCGCTGCCGGGGAGGTCATTCTGGCGGTTTCCGTGCTGAGCATCGTTTTCACCGCGCCTCTCGGGGCTCTCGCCATCAAGTGGGTAGGCGAACGGGCCTTGGCATCCGATCCGGGCGCAGACCGCGCCGCACTCGATGCCGTCTCTGACAGCCGCTGATTAGTAGTAGCCGTAGCCATAGGGCGAGGGAATGCCGAATTCCCGCAGTGGCATCTTGTCGCCAAACAGCAATATCAGCTTGAAGAGCAGACCTAGCACAGCCAAAATTGCCAGTATTCCCCAAAAACTTTTTTCGTGCAGCAGGTTCACGCAGATGTGGGTAATCTTGACTCCTTCATCGTGAATCAGGTGCGTCCAGTTCCGGATTGTTGATACAGTATGCATTTTGTCCTCCTTTCCCATGATGTTGGACATTAATGAGATGTGATTGTTCAGTTTCGGGACGCGATGCGATGCTACGTTTTTGTCGGGAATCCGGGGGCGCGAGTTGGTTGTCCAACGCGCGATATGGTGTTGTTTTCGGAAGGGAACACGGCGCGTTGCCTCAAAAATAAATGACACCGTAGAGGTGCGGATGAGGAGTCGTTTGACTGCATTAATGGGTACCCTCTAATTCGGGGGTTGTCAAGGTGGGGAGGCAGTCGGGGAACCCGGGTTCCCCGACTGCGGCGGACTCGCCGGTTTTCTTCATTTTTTCGATCTTGCGACGTCGGCGCTGGATGCGATTGCCCAGCTCGAAAGGGTCGAGCGTTTCGTATTCGCGTTGCAGAGCAGCCTCCTGTTGTTCGCCAAGGATGCCGCTGACCTTCAGGCGGTCAAAGGGCGTGGCGGGGGCATCGTATTTCTTTTTGTACCGGCTTTTGACGCGAACCTTGCTTTTTAGCTTGAACGAGGGTTTGAAGAAGTTGTTGAGCCGTTCCCAGTCGCGGTAGAGTGCGTTGAGCTCTCTGATCATGGCCGGGTTGTCGAGCCGGTCGTAGCCGAGCAACTCGCGCACGTGCGTCCAGTTCTTTTGTTCGACATGGGCGTTGTCGTTCTTGTGGTACGGTCTGCTGCGTGTAAAACAGACGGGCTGTTTGCGTTGCAGGAAGTAGCGCGTGAGATGGTGGTTGAGGAACTCGCTGCCGTTGTCGCAGTCGAAGCCCAGGATGGCGAAGGGCAGCTTGTTTTCCACGTCGTGGGTTTGGTGCATCACGCCTTCAGCGCCTTTGTTCCAGACCGCGCGGGTTACCGTCCAGGTGCTTATGATGTCCGTATAGGTGATCGACCAGATGAAGTCCCCGCTCATCGATCCGCCACAGTGGGCTACTGTGTCGGCTTCGAGATAGCCGGGCCGGTCGATGTCCTCGGTGGAGGTGCGGATTGGGATCTGATTCTTGAGCAGCGAGCCGGGCTTGGTACCGGTATTGCGCCTTCGCTGGTACTGCGCTTTGAAGGGTTTGAGCACCCGGTCGATGCTTGCCGGGCTGATTCTCAGTAGCTTTTCACGGCATTCGGTCGATAGCGGTTCGTAATGTTTTTCATAGTGCTTCAGCCAATGTGGCATAGCAGGCTTGAGGCGCTTCCCGCACAGTTGTCCAGAACGAAGCCACAGAGTTTTGAGGGTCTTGCGCAATTCAGCAGAGTCGTACTCGCCTTTGCGGCCGCGTTTGCCCCTGGAGGGCGTAAACGAGTCGTTGAGCAGCTTGGTGGCATGCTTGCGATCATAGCCGCATACCGCGCATACTTCATCGAGCAACCGGGTCTTGTAGGCCTTTTCCGCGCGCCTATAGCGGCGTTTTTGTACCGCGATGTATTCCATTCTGGTTTCGCAACTCATCTCTTTCATCCTCCCTGTATACAGGGTGTGATTTTTTGTGAGTCAACGAATCCTTTCCGCCCGCATCCTATCGGATGCTTCGGTGTCATTTAATTTGAGGCAACTCGCACGGATGTTTTTTGCGTCTTATTGGCTTGAAAAGTTCCTTAGTGAATGTAGGTTGTTACGAATCGCACATGTTGTGCGCCAGGTTCGGCCTTGGTGGCGCAATGGTCAGGAAGGAGCGGCACATGGGGTCGCTCGGTTATTTTTATAGTCATAGTGTTTGAGGGGTAGTTTATGAAGCTTTACCACCGTTTTCGTGGAAACCAGGTGCAGACGGCGATTTTGGCCGTTGCTTTGATTGCCGGTGTTGCGTCGGCGCAAGATTACGGCACCTTGGGTATTTCCGATGTCGTGGCCTCCGCCGACCGCATGTTGCAGCGCGGCGATTACCGGGGTGCAATTCCCGCCCTTGAAGAGGTGATCCGCCGAACGGAGTCGCTCGACGATCCGCAGGGCATGGATACCTGCCAGACCTGCCGCTTCCAGCTGGCCCGGTCCCTGTTCCAGTCGGGCGACGTGCCCGCCGGAATGGCCGTGCTCGAAAAGTACCTCGCCAGCCAGCCGCTCAAGAAAGAGCGCATGGCGCTTCGCATGATGGCGCAGGGCTTCTTCGACACGCAGGAATGGCCGAAGATCGAAGAGATCGCCAATCGTCTGCTCGCATTGCCGGACTTGGAGAGGGAAGACCTATACAACGCCAACCTGTTGCTCGGCCAGGCGCTGTTCCGTCAGGAAAAGTGGGCCGAGAGTGTGAAGCCCCTTGGCTATGCCGCCGACTACTCCAAGGAAGAGCGCGTGAAGGCGCTCTGCCAGATCATGGTGGTCCGCGCGCTGGTGGAAGCCGAAAACTGGCGCGAGCTGTTTGGCTGGATTCCGAAGATCTACCGTACCGATTCCAAATACGACATCTCCCTCAACCTGACGCTCATGAAGGCCGGTAAGGCCCGCTTCGAGGACGACGATTTCCTCAACGCCCTGCTGCTATACCGCATGGTGCTGCCGCGTGAAAAATTGATCGATTTCTCTGAAAACAAAGTACGCACCCTGACCCAGAAGCTCGAGGCCGACAAGAAGACCGGCATCAAGGAGGAAGAGGTCAAGGAGCGCGATACCGAGATTGCCGACCTCCGCGAGTCCATGAAGACCCTCAACGATCTCCCGCCCTATGAGGATGAGGTAACCTTCCGCATTGGCCAGATCTATGCCGAGGTGAAGCGCTACTGGGAAGGTTATGTGCTGTTCGACAAGCTCTACCGCCAGGATCGCACCAGTGAAATCGGCGAAGCCTCGATGCTTCAGTCGGTGCTGATTCTCTACGACGTGCAGGAAATCCCGCGTGCCGAAGAACGCATCATCAAGTATCTCGAAGAGCGCCCGGACGGCCAGTATGCACGCACCCTGCTTTCGATGATGGTTCGCGACAACCTCGTGAAGCAAAATTTCGACCGCGTGGTTGAACTCCAGAAATATGTCGAGGGGCTGCCGGCCACCAGCGATCCGGATGAACTCTCCCTTCAGGCCGACCTGCACTACATGCTCGCCTTTGGCTATTTCCAGAAGAAGGACTACAAAACCGCCGGCAGCCAGTTCTCGGTCATCATCAAGGATCATCCCAACAGCACCCATTTCAACGACGCGCGCTACTACCGCGGCATGACCTACATGCTCCAAGCCAACTATGCCGACGCGTTGGCCGATTTCCTCGCCTACCAGGAAAAGAACGAGCACGGCGAACATTTCGCGGCGTCCATGTTCCGCGAAGCCGTCTGTAAGTTCGGCCTGGAACAAATCCAGGAATCCGAAGCCGCCTTCACCCGCTTCATCGACGCCTTCCCGGACGACGTGCTCGTTTCGGAAGCGCACTCCATGCGCGGCGATATCGAGGCCTCCAAGGAAGCCACCAACGAAGATCCCTACACGCTGGACCGCGCATTGGCCGACTACCGCAAGGGCATCGACAAGGCCACCACCGATCTCCAGGCATCCTACCCGGCCTTCAAGGCGGCCGAGGTCTATAAGCTTGAGTTCAAATGGCAGGAAATCATCGACCTGATGAACTACTACATGGATCGTTGGGAAGAAAAGGCCGATGTGGCCGAAGCCACCTTCTGGATCGGGCAGTCCCAGATCGAGCTCGGGCAGGTTTCCGAGGCGGTCGAGGCCTACCTTAACGCAATCGAACGCTTTGGTAACGATCCGACCAAACAGGGGGTCGACAAGATCATCCTGGAGCTCGTCAAAGTGTCCAGCTACCACCTCTCCGACGAAGACCGCGAAGGCCTCGCCATCAAGATCAAGCTCAGGCTTACCAGTATTGATGAGCGCGAGCAGGTGCTGAAATTGCGTCTCCGTATCACCCAGGCCATGCTTCAGGGTGAAGAAGTTGCCGCGGCCCTCGGCGCCGAGCTGCTGGAGTCCAAACTCGAACTCACTCTGGCCTCCCCGGCGGCGCTGGCCCTGATGTGCGATGCCGCAGTGGCCACCGGCAACACGGTTGAGATGGAACGGCTGGGTAGCTATTTCCTCGAAAACTTCGAGGATTCAGAAATGCTGTGGCACGCCTACCGTGCCCAGACCTTCAAGTTCCTGGCTCAGGAAAACTATAAGGATGTCCTTTGGACGATCGACGAGGCGCAGGGCATGTTCGGCGCCGAACCCCACATGGGTTGGGCGCAGATCATCAAGGCTGACACGTTGTTCAAGATGAAGAAATACGACGAAGCCTTCGAAGCCTACAACATGTGCATGGGCGTTGCCGAATGGCGCGGGCCCATCTTTGCTGAAGGCATGTTCGGCATGGGCAGTTGCGCGCTGGCCCAAGAGGACATTGAAAAGGCGCATTCCTTCTTCCAGCGCACCTATCTGCTCTTCAAGGGGTATGCCGACGGCGACTGGGCGGCCAAGGGCTACCTTGCCGCAGCGGACTGCCTGATCAAGCTCGGTCGCGAGGAAGACGCGGTCAACACGCTCAAGGCCATGCTTGAGGACGAATACACGAACACCAACCCGCTTGCGGAAAAAGTTCGCGAACAGCTTAAGAAACTAGGGGTACAATAATGAACAAACCTTTTTTTGCCATGGCGCTCACAGCGCTCATTGCCGCCACGGTTTCCGTAGATGCGGCACAGCTCAAATGCAAGCTGGTCATGCCCGGCGACAAATCGTGGGACGGCGCGATCGTTGGTCGCGACGGAGACTGGATCGAATTTTCCACAGGGGCCGGCAAACGTCCGATCCGCGTCGGTGCTTCGACCATCAAGGAGCTCGAGTTCGATGTGAATATCGACCAGGACAAGCTCAACGAAATGAACCGCAACCGCGAATACGAGCGGGTTATTTCGGCGCTTGACCGCATTATGGCCCCGTACGCGGAATTCAGCGACATCCCGTCGAACCTGTCTCAATACAATGCGTTGCTGATGGAGCTGCACTACAAGGTCAAAGACTACGACAAAACGCTGGACTTCGCCGGAAAGCTGGCCGGAGACGACCGCGATCCCGAGCTGCAGGAGCAGGCACGCTTCTACCAGGCGCTGGCCTACATCGATGCGGGCCGTGCCGATGAAGCCCAGGCGTTGATGGCCAAGTATGGCTGGGACCAGAACGTGGGCGAAGACGCTCCGCCCGAAAAACTCTATATCATGGCGAAGCTGATGGCCCTGAAAAAGGATTATGCCTCGGCCATGGAGCTGGTGGCGAAGATTATTGCCTTCAACAGCCAGGATCCCGAGTGGATGCAGCCGGCTGAACTGTTTTGCGCGGAAATCTACACTGAACTCGGCATGTTTGATTCGGCCGAAGAGGTGATCCGCCAGATTTCGCTGTTATACAAAAACACGAATGAGGATGACCAGGCACAGAAGCTTAAGATCCAGATCGAAAAGTTGCGTGCCGAGAAGGAATTACAGGACTCTTTGGAGACGACTGAGGAAGCTTAACCGATAGGAATGAAGGAGAAATACAATGACGAAAAAAATTATTAAACTGGCATTTTGCTTGAGTCTGGTGGCGGCGCCGATCGCCTTCGCCCAGGAAGCAGCCGAGGCGGCCCCCGAGGAAGCAGCAGTTGCGAACGTACAGCAGACCACGTTGTGGCAGATGATCAAGCAGGGTGGTTGGGCCATGTGGCCGTTGGGCCTGATGTCGGTCGGCATGGTCTATTTCATTGTTCAGAACGGTCTGGCATTGCGTGAAAAGGTTTTGCTTCGCCCCGACCTGATCCCGGAATTCATCCAGTTGATGAAGGACAAGAAAATCGTTGAGGCCCACAGCCTCTGCAAAGAAAACGAAACCCTGTTCACCTACGTGTTCCAGGCGGGTCTCGAGCGTTGCTCCACCACCCGCGAAATCAACTTCGGCAAAGTGAAGGAAGGGATCGACGAAGCTTCCACCGAGGAAATCACGTCCTACATGAAGCCGATCGACTATCTTTCCATCATTGGCGCCACCGCCCCGATGCTCGGACTGCTCGGTACGGTATCCGGTATGATCAAGGCCTTCCAGACCATCGGTTCGCAGGGCATGGGTAAGCCGGAAGCACTCGCCGGTAACATTGGTGAGGCCCTCGTAACGACGGCCACCGGTCTGTTGATCGCCATTCCGTCGATGCTGTCCTACTACTATTTCCGGAACAGCTTCATCAAAACCACTGCAACGCTTGGCCGTAACATCGGTGGGCTGCTCGATACGCTCGAAACCGGCGAACTGCCGCTCGGCTTCGAAGAGCATGCTGGGTAGTTTCCGCGGCTTGGAAGCCATTGTCTAGTAACCCTCCAACGCGAGGTGTGGAATGAAAATTAAGTCACCAGCCAGAGATGACGTAAGCATTGACATGGGGCCGATGATCGACCTTGTGTTCCTGCTGCTCATCTTCTTCATGGTCGCTTCCGTCGTCACGGAACTGGAAAAGGTGGAGGTGGAGATTCCCCAATCTTCCCACGCCAAGGTTCCGGAAGACACGAAGGGCAGAATGATGCTCTCGATCGATGCGGACAACCAGGTATACGTGGGTACCCAGCCGGTGGAACTCGAGGAGCTGAAAACGCTCATCGACTCCGAGCTGGATCTGAACCCTGAGTTGCGCATCCTGATTCGCGCCGACCACCGTGTCGAGTACAAGACCTGCAAAGATCTCATGATCGCGTGTGGCGAGGTCGGGGCAACCGACCTCATCTACGCAACCTTCGAGGAGTAAATTATGAAACTTATTGAAGAAATGATGAATAAAAAGGCTGAGCTGGAAATTGCTCCGCTGATTGACGTCGTGTTTCTGCTCCTCATCTACTTCATGGTGACGGCCTCCTTGATCAAGAAGGAAGCAGACCTCTCCTTCATGCTTCCGGCCAAGGTGGACGTGCCTGAGTCGCTCGATCTGCCGATCGAGGTGTTGATCGAGGTTTCCGAGCTCGGCGACATCGTGATTGAAGGCATGGTTTTTGGCAAGGACGAGACCAACCTCGACGACCTGATTGGCCAGCTGCTTTCGCTTAAGGAAGCGGCCGACTCTTCGGGGAGCGAGTTGATCGTCAACATCCTTCCGGCCGACAAGGCCGTGCATGGGCGCATCATCAAGGTGATGGACGCCTGCGCTGCGGCGGATGTGAAGAACATGTCGTTCAGCATGACGATGTAGAAAGAAATAGAAGGGGTGCCGTCATGGCGCCCCTTTCTTTTCTGAAGATGCCCGGTCGCTCGGGCATTTTTTATGAATAATCCAAAGAAACCCCGGCGTGCAACCGTATCCTTGATGGAACGATGCACGCAATAGGTGGAAACCATGTCAGACCAAAAACAAAAGAAACGTTATTTTGCAAAACACGCGAAATCAAGTGCGGCACTCATCAGCCTCGGTATCCATGCCGTCCTGATTCTGGTTGCCGTATCCTTCGTGGCGGTTACCGTCATCCAGAAGGAAGATCAAAAGTTTGAATACAAGAAAGTCAGCCGTCCGAAGCAAAAACTCAAGAAACTGCAGGTGCCGGTGAAGGTGAAGAAAAACAAGCCGAAGCCGAAGCTGCGAAAGCGCGTGGTGGTTAAGGATGTGAAACGCAATACCCCCGAATTCAAGATGCCCGAGATTACCGGCGTCAAGGGAGGCGTGGCTGGCATGGGCGATGGCGGTGGAGTTGAAAGCATCGGCTTTTCCATGCCGGAAATGGACTTCTTCGGGGCCAAGGCCAAGGGCGAAAAGGTTTGCTTCGTGGTGCACTTTGGCCCGGCGACGATTGGACCGACCCCTTTTGACCGCATGACCGGCCTGACCATCCGCAATCGTTTGGTGGACTTGGTGGAGGGGCTGCCGGAATACACCCTTTTTAATGTGACGAGCTACTGGGCTAGCGACTGCTGGGCCATGGAGCCGAACATGCAGCTCGCCACCCCGGCCAACAAGCAGAAAGTCAAGGAGTGGATGGCTCCCGTCAACCCGCTCGAAGGCAATTATCAGCACTGCTTCGCCGGTAAGCCCAAGTCGGTCGATAATGCCCGCGGAAAATATCCGACCAAGGTGACCGGACTTCCATCCTATGCGCCGAAGTGGGTTTATCCCTACGCGGTTCCCGGCAACCTCGTCCAGAAGTATGCGGCCACGGCGAAAGGCGGAATCATGCACTGGGGCCGCGGTGTCGCCTGGGCCATCCTCGAGCAAAAGCCCGACACGATTTTCGTTCTGACCACCAACTATATCGATGGTTGGGGCAGCGGCAGCAAGGGGCAGCCTTCCAAGATGGCGGCTTCCCTTAAACAAATGTGCACCGATTCCTATGGGCCGGACCGAAAGAAATGGCCGACCATCAACATCGTTGTCCTCACCAAGGCGGGCAAGGATTCCCAAGGGGCCGGAAACGTGTTGAATGCGCAGTTTGGGCCGATTTGGAAGGGGTTCAATGCCGACGGCTCGGTGATTGACGATATCAAGAAGTTCATGAATGAAGAAGAACGGGATCTGTACCGCAAATACCAGTCCCAGTACGGCAGCAAATAACCCGCAATTGTCGCCGGATGAATTCCCCCTTATTCGTCGAGGTGTTTATTTATGCTTAAGGGAAGCTTCGGATTGAATTTGGCCGATGATGTGCTAGCTTACCATCTTTTTCAAGAAGCCCTGTGCGGTCGCTATTGAAGGGCCGTTTCCCGTCGACCAGAGGAAAAGCAATGACAGAGAAAAGACCTAAAAAGCGATTTTTCGCCAAACATGCCAAATCCAGCGCAGCCCTAATCAGTTTGGGCATCCATGCCGTCCTGGTTCTCGTGGCCGTGTCCTTCGTGGCGGTTACCGTCATCCAGAAGGAAGAACAAAAATTCGAATACAAGAAAGTCAGCCGCCCGAAGCAAAATCTCAAGAAGCTGCAGGTGCCGGTGAAGGTGAAGAAAAACAAGCCGAAGCCAAAGCTGCGCAAACGCGTGGTGGTTAAGGATGTGAAACGCAATACCCCCGAGTTCAAGATGCCCGAGATTACCGGCGTCAAGGGGGGCATGGCCGGCATGGGCGATGGCGGCGGGGTGGAAAGCATTGGCTTCTCCATGCCCGAAATCGACTTTTTCGGCGCCAAGGCCAAGGGCGAATCCATCGTCTTCGTCGTCCACTTCGGTCCGGCAACCATCAGTGCCGGGGGGGGCGGGAACGGCGAGACCAGATATACCCCGTTTTCGCGCATGACCGGCCTGACGATCCGGAACCGGTTGGAGGATCTGGTTGACGGATTGCCGGAATACACCTTGTTCAACGTCATTGCCTATTTTGCGGGCGATGCCTGGGCGATGGAACCCAAGATGCAACTGGCGACGTCGGCGAACAAGCAGAAGGTGAAGGATTGGATGGAACCGGTGAATCCGCTGGAAGGGGATTATCAGTACTGTTTTGCGGGGAAGCCGCCCACGGTTGCCGCCGCCTATAAAAACTATCCGACCAAGGTTGATAAGCTCCCGTTCTACGCCACCAAATGGTGCTATCCCTACTATGTTCCGAGCGAACTGGAAAAAAAATATGCGCCGGATGCGCCCAATGGCTTCATGCACTGGGGACGAGGGGTGGCCTGGGCAATTCTGGAGCAGAAGCCGGATACCATCTTCGTGCTGACAACCAACTACATTGATGGATGGGAAACCGGTGATTCCAAGAAGGGGAACCGGACTCCGGCCCAACCCACCAAGATGGCGAATTCCCTGAAAAAGATGTGCCTGGATGTCTATGGCCCTGATAAGAAAAAATGGCCAACCATCAATGTGGTGGTTCTGGCGAAAGCCGGCAGGGACTCCACTGGGGCCAATCGGGTGCTGAACGATGAATTCGGCCCTATCTGGAAAGGGTTCAAGTCCGATGGATCGGTTATCGATGACATCAAGAAGTTCATGAACAAGGGAGAGCAGGAACTCTACCGCAAATACCAATCCCAGTACGGCAATAAGGAAGGCAATTGATCCTCGCCGATTCCTTCGGATACGCGCCATGGGTTTCCCATGGCGTTTTTTTTGCCGAATTTAGGCGAAGGGATTGAAGGCAACTGGAAATCACCCGCCGAAAACATTTTCCAGACCCCGTGAAAACCGCTATGTTTCGTCGCTAATTTTTCAGGAGACAAGCAATGGATTTGGAATCGGTGAACGAAGAGTGGATTGTGGGATTGGCGGATGGCGAGATCGATGCGTCCGAGCTGGTCGAGGTGCTGGACGGGCTGGTGGATGCGGATCGTGGGCAGGAAGCCGATCGCGGGGCCCAGCACCTGTTCCAGAAGCTGGCGGAAGACGATAAGGTCGACGATGCGCTGGCGGTCCTCTCGTGGATGGGCGGCGTACGTGGTACGGTCTCGGACATCAAGGGGGTGCTCGAAAAGCTCTTTGGCAAGGACCGCAACGCGCTCAAGATGATCGAGCCCGCCGGATTTGGTGGCCAGACCCCGGTCGCCCAATGCTTTGAGCGCCTGAATCTCCTTCGCTCCCTCAAGACCGGAATGCTTTGCTACAACGAAACCTGGGGCTTCGGCATCATCGAGCATATCGACTTTTTCTACCAGCAGGTCGAGATCGACTTCGAACGCAAGGGCGATCACGAGATGGCCTTCAGCTATGCCGCCGAAGCGCTCGAAGTGCTCGGCGACGAACACATCCTGGCCATCAAGCACAACCATCCGGACAAGCTCGATAAGATGGTCAAGGAGGAGCCGGCCGAGGTCGTGCGCATTACGCTCCGGAGCTATGGCAACATGTCCGTTACCCGCCTGATGGAAAAGCTGGTGCCGTCCGTGCTGACCGAAGCCAAATGGAAAAAATTCTGGGAGGGCGCCCGCCGGGCGCTCAAGGATGACGCCTCCGTCGAGATCCCGAAAAAGCGTTCCGACAACATTGTCTTCCATCGCAAGGGCATGGCCTACGACGACGCATGGTTCGGGATGATCGGTGCCGAACGCGATATCGAAGGCCTGTTCGAACGCTTCAAGGAGATCATCGAGAAAAAGATCGATATTTCGTCGGAAGCCGCCCAGGAGGTGCTGGCGAACCGCCTCTCCTTCATTATTAAAGGCGCGCCGTCTGCCCGTCCCGAGTGGAAGGCCGAAGGCTTCATCTATGCCCGGATGTTCGAAATCGAGCCGACCGATCTGGAGACCGCCAAACTGATCCGCGATTTGATCGACGACGATTTGGTCACCATGCTCGACCGCCTGCCGTCGCGCCAGTTGCAGGCGTTGCTGACGATTCTGATCGAAAATGACAAGGAGGCCGTTATCGGCACCTTGAGCGAAGTGATTCCCGTGGTCAGCCACCCGGTGCTCAATGAAGTGATGGCGGCCTTGATTGCCCATGGCGCCGAAGAGGACGTACGCCAGATCATGGCCAGTGCCGTGGCGCGCCGTACGGCCAGCTCGCCCATGTTGCTGTGGTGCCAGCGCTCCACCGAATATGTCGAGAAATGGGACCTGATCTCCAAGGGCGATCTCGCCTTCCGCATCCAGGAAGTGCTGGAGGTCAACAGCGCCGGCGCCATGCTCCGCGCACAGAACCAGCTGCGCGAACGCTTCCAGACGGAAGAATGGCTTCACGATGTGATGGGCGCCATGACCGAGCAGCAGCGCCGCGACTTCATGCGCCGCATCCACGAAGGCAACGGGTGGGATGCGCTCGACCGCAAGTCGGTTGTGGCCAAGGTGCTTCGCAAGTTCCCCGAATTGCAGGATATCATTCTCCCGACCGCCGGGCAGGCCGCTACGAGACGGGAAGTTCCGCAGACCTCCACGCGCAGCTATACCCTGCGCCAAAAACAGCTCGAGCGAATCATGACGGTCGATATCCCGGAAAACTCCAAGGAAATCGAAGTGGCCCGCAGCTATGGCGACCTTCGCGAAAACGCGGAATTCAAATATGCCAAGGAGCGCCAGGGCCTGCTCATGGCGCAGGGCGCTCAGCTGGCCGAGGATCTGGAAAAGGTCAAACCGACCGACTTCGCCGACATCGGAACCGATGTCGTTGCCGCCGGTTGCGGGGTGGAACTGAGATATGAAGAAACCGGAGCCGAGGAAACCTACTACATCCTCGGGGTGTGGGATCAGGACGAAGCCCTCTCGATCATTTCCAGCGAAACCCGGCTGGCAAAGGCGCTCATCGGCCACCGGCCCGGCGACAAGGTGGAGATTCCGGCCGGCGAGTGCGAATTGAAGGCGGTTCTGCCTTTGCCCGCAGGCATCAAGGCTTGGATCAGCGCATAGCCGGTTCGGCCCGCCCGCACATGCCCGGCTTCCGGATTATGGAAGGCGGGCATTTTTGTTTAATCTCCGTGACCCACCGGAACGATTTCCATAGGATGTCCGCATTTCTGGAGGTATGAATGGATCAACCCGACGCCGACCGCAATCTCGATTCAACGGAAACCACCGACGCCACGGCCGCGACCGGCTCCTCGCTGGAGCTGGGCAAGGTCAAGCAGGTGCTTTCCGTCAAAATGGAAAAGCCGGAATCGCACTACACCACCATCACCCCGCTCGGCAAGGGCTCTTTCGGCGAGGTGCATGGCGCCAGCGACACGCTGCTGGGGCGCGAGGTGGCCATCAAGTCCATCAAGAGCCAGTTCCGGGAAGAGCAGGACGTGGTCGATCGCTTCCTCAAGGAGGCGCGGGGCACCGCGCAGCTCGAGCATCCCAACATCATGCCGGTACATGAGATGGGGATGACCGATGAGCTGGGAATCTATTTCACCATGAAGAAGATCGAGGGGGAAAACCTCAAGGAGCTCCTCGACAAGCTTCAGGTCAACACGGCGTTCTTCCAGAAACAGTATCCGCTGAACGTCCTGCTCGAAATGTTCCTGGCCGTCTGCAACGGGGTGGCCTTTGCCCATAGCAAGGGCGTGATCCATCGCGACCTCAAGCCCGCCAACATCATGATCGGGGAGTTTGGCGAAGTCCTGGTGCTCGATTGGGGGCTGGTGAAGCAACTCAATGACGAGGAGGTCGAACCCGGCAAGGTGCAACTGCGCATGGAGGAGTTCGAAGACGGCTCCCGCACGCTCGATGGCGCCATTTCCGGAACTCCCAACTACATGTCGCCGGAGCAGGCGGAGGGCAATATCGACGCGATCGACTTCCAAAGCGATGTCTACAGCCTCGGCGCCATTCTCTACCACATGTTGACCTACCTTCCGCCCTTCGAGAAAACACAGTTGCGAAAGCTGCTCGAAAACGTCAAGCAGGGCAATTTCCAATCACCGCGCAAACGCCGGCCGGAAATGAAAATCCCGCGCGAACTCGATGCCATTTGCATGAAGGCCATGGCCCGCTTCCAGGTCAACCGCTACCGCTCCGTCGAACAGCTTGCCGACGATATCCGCAACTATATCGGCCACCGCGACGTGAGCGCCTACCGGGCACCGCGCCATGTGCGCTTCTGGAAATCCTGCCGCCGGAATCCGGTTAAATCCAGTGTAACCGCCGCCGTCGTCCTTGTGTTGGGACTGGTCTTCGGTGCGCAACGCGCCATGATTCAGGGCGCCTATGACCAGGATCTGAAAACCGCCAACGACCACCTTGTCGCTGGCGAGAAGCTGGTGGTGGATGCGAAGGAAAAAATGACACAACTCCAGGATCTGTGTGCCAGTGCGGTGCAGCGCGAGGAGACGCCGGAAGAAACCCAGCTGCGCGGTGAACTGGAGGAGGTGTTGCGGAACATCAACACCGAATTCAATATTGCACTCAGCAACTATGAAAGCGTGCCGCTGCCCCTCCGCCGGAAAAAGCCGATCAAGCAGGGGATCTACCATATCTACCGAAACCGGATTGAGTTGGCCCTCTTCCGGGACGATGTCAAGTTGGCCGGCGAGTGGTTGAACGAAGTCGATGCCCTGTTGAATGCGTGGGGTAAGACGCCCACCGCCGAGGCGGCGGCATTCCTGTACCATGCCCGCGAACGGGTTGGCGGGGTCGGTCGTCTGGAGCTAACCGCATCCGACAACGTGGAAAATGTAATCATCCTTGCCCTGAAGCCCGGCGGCGGAAGGCTGGTGATCGACCACGATGTGGCCATTGCCAAAAGAAAGCCGCCCATCAACATCGACGCCGTCGAGCCGGGCTCCTACTTGGCGATGGCCTCGCTTTCCAGCGGGGGGGGGATGCGACCCTTCCCGATTCATATCGGCCATGGCGAGGCCAAGGTTCAGCACATGGACTTCCCTTCCGAATTCCCCGAAGGCATGGCTTTCATCCCCGCCGGGAAATTTGTTTTCGGCGGGCAGGAATCCCGGTTCTATCGCGGCAAGGTGGTGGAGCTGGACGCGTTCTTCATCAAGGAGACCGAAGTCACGTTTGGCGAATATCTCGAGTTCTGGAAAAGCCTGCCGGATCCGGTTTTGAAGAAAAACTACCGAAGCAGAATCCAGGTGGTTGAAACCGAGCGCGAGTTCCACAATGTCTGGGACGACGAAGGAAACATGTTGCACCCCGACAAACTCGATGTGGTGCACCCCGTCGTCGGGATCACGCGTCAGGCGGCGGAAGCCTACTGCGAATGGATGGGCAAGCGCATGGGGGCCGCCATCTCCCTACCATCCGTCAAACAGTGGGAAAAGGCCGCGCGCGGGGTCGATGGGCGAATCTACGTTTGGGGCAACGTGTTCGATGAGCGCTTCGCCCTCACCAGGAAGAATAAAAAGGGGAAGGAAAAGTATCCGGCCTTTGCCCCTCCGAAAAGCTTCATGTCGTCCGATAAATCGGTCTACGACGTGTTCGACATGGCCGGCAATGTCCGCGAGATGACCTCCACGCCCTTGCCGACCGACGAGGAATTCTTCCAGCTCAAGGGGGGTAGTGCTTCCACGCCGGAAAACTTCCTGCCCTGCTCCTATTCCTCCGATACGCCCGTTGTCCCGAGCGATGTCGGATTCCGCTACATCATGGAACTGCCGAAGAAACCATGAGCCCCATATCCGCTTCATCCGCGCAGGCGGCAAGGGCGCTGGCCCTTGTTGAAGCCTTGCAATCCCGTTTTGTGGCAACCCTCGAAGAACTGGGCGGGCAGGCATTCCTTTGCTCCGAATGGTTGCGCGATGCCGGACGGCACGGCGGTGGTCGCCGTTTCGGGGTGGAGGATACCGCCTTGCTCGGACGCGCATCCGTCAATGTTTCGCAGGTGCACTACAACGATGATCCCGACCGAAAGCTCGGTTCGGCATCCGCCATATCCACCATTGTCCATCCGGCGCATCCGCAGGCACCCTCTGTGCACATCCACATTAGCTGGACAGAGATGAAAGGCGGCAACGGCTACTGGCGTATCATGGCCGACCTCAACCCATCGCTTCCTTCCGATGCCGACAAGCAACGGTTCATACATGCCCTCAACGCCGCCGCCCCGGAACAATTCGCCGAAGCAGTGGAGCAGGGCGGGCGCTACTTTTTCATTCCGGCCCTCGGCCGCCACCGCGGCATCGCCCACTTCTATCTGGAAAACTTCAATACCGGCGACTTCGAAACCGACCATGCCCTTGCGCAACGGGTGGGGGAGGCGGCCATCGAGACCTATGCCGGAATCCTATCGGATGCCGTTCGCGTTGCCGCCCCTCCGGCGGAAGAGGATCTAGCGGCCCAGCTCGCCTACCATACGCTATACTTTTTCCAGGTGCTCACCCTCGATCGCGGAACCACCTCCGGCCTGATGGTACACAACCAGAACGATGTCGGCATCCTCGGTTCGCTGCCTCCGCGCATCGACAAAAACCTGCTCGCCTCCTGGCGTTCCAGAATGCCCGAACCGCAGGATCGCTTGCTGGATGCCTTGCTCGCCGCACTGCCCCACAAGGGCATCTGCACCATCGGCGAACCCACCAAGCAACAGCTCGCCAACGCCGTCCGCGCGCACTACCAACAATTCCCTGAAGCCCTAAACCTGCAAGCATCCGGCAACACCACCCCGCCCACCGTCGAAAACCATAGGTAGTTTTGTGGGGCCGGCGACTCTCCACACGATGAGGCTATGGTTTTGTTTTAATGCGCTAACCTTGACGGACGGAGGCTGCCTTGGTTCTGCCTGGCCGGAATGAATTCGGTGCAACTTGAAACTTGGCATTCGGTGCAAAGAAATTATCTTCGATGGCATTAACCGAACGGAGATGGTGCCATGATGGAAGACATTGCTTTTGGCGAGATTACTTGGAGGCAGATCCTCTTTTTGTTGGGCTGGGTTGTCGGGGCAATGCTGCTCGGTAAATTGATCCAGCTGGTCTTGAACGGGATGGGCAAGACCAAGCGTTTCGAATCGCGCCCGTGGGTGCTGGTGGCCTTCAAATCGTTTTCCCGGCCGATCCCCTTCCTATTCCTTACCATTGGGCTGCGGTATGGCCTGCAGACCCTGTCGTTCAGTGACGGGGTAGAGGAAATCATTGCCGATTGCTTTGGCGTGCTCTTCACGATTGTCGTCACCTTCTTTGTCTATTCGATGGTGGACGTGATCGACCATGCCATTACGCACGTCACGAAAAAGACTAAAACCACCATGGACGATATGATGGCACCGATGGTGCGCAAGAGCCTTCGGGTGGTCATCGTGATCCTGGCGCTGGTGCAGATTGCCCAGATCCTGAGCGATAAACCCATCACGTCGATCATCGCCGGCCTTGGGGTCGGTGGCCTGGCGGTGGCCTTGGCCGCCCAGGAAACCATCAAGAATTTCTTCGGTTCGCTAGTTATCTTTGCCGACAAACCCTTCGAGCTGGGCGAACGCATCAAGGTGGGCGGGCACGACGGCACGATCGAGGAAGTCGGCTTCCGTTCCACGCGCCTGCGGACGCTCGATGGCCATCTGGTCACCATGCCCAATGGCGAACTGGCCAACCAGATGATCCAAAACATCGGCAAGCGCCCCTACATCAAGCGCGTCATGAACGTGACCATCACCTACGACACGCCCCCTGAAAAGGTGCAGCAGGCCATCGACATCCTCAACGAGCTGCTGGAAAACCACGAGGGCATGGACGCGGAGTTTCCGCCGCGGGTCTTCTTCAACGACTTCAACGATTGTTCGCTGAACCTTCTCGTCATCTACTGGTATCATCCGCCCGAATACTGGGACTACCTCAAGCACGCCAACTGGCTCAACATGGAGCTGCTCAAGCGCTATAACGAAGCCGGAATCGAATTCGCCTTCCCGACCCAGACGCTATATGTCAATAACACCGAGGTGGGGTTGCAACACGGCGCCACTTAGAACGATACCCCGGCGGTTTATTCAGAAGGCTTCCGTGCCACGGAAAGGTGGGGCAGGGCGTCGGTGGGCGGAACGTTTTCCGTTCGGGCCATGCCGGGCGCCCGCAGCAATAGGGTGCCGCCAAGGGTTGCCGTGCCGTTGGCCGGGTTGCTTCCGTAGAGATAAAGATTGAGGACGAGCAGCGCACAAAGCGCATCCAGCGTGTTTTTCAGGTTGGCCTTTTCCAGGTTGCTGTCGCGATGGTGCTTCACATCCTGGTAGGCATTCCACCAATCGAGCCGCCCTCCGGAGCTGGCCCATTCGGCGAAGGGATGCTCCGTGCGGTGGAACCGGTCCAGGTCAACCGGGGCTTTGTGGATCTCGGGGAATTGGCTCAGGATGGTGCGCTTGTAGTGCCCCATGTTGACGGCTTGGTTTTTGGGGTCGATCATCTTGCAGAGCTTTTTGAGGATCCCCTCGCATTCCGTGCAGATGCAGACAATCTGCTTGGCAAACTCGATCGAGCAGGTGGCGTCGTTGGTTTCGGTGCACGCAACGTATTGCGTGGCCGCGTGGAAGTCGGATTCCAGTTTCAGGAAATAGATCCAATAGGAATCGTCGAGAGGTTTCTGCTTTTGAACGGCTTGCTTGGACATGAACTACCCCCTTCTGGTTGTGCCACGGGTTGATGACCGCAAAGTAAAACACGATACACCCGCCTCTGCAAGGGAGAAGCCGCCGCTCCGGCGAGCGCCTAGCCTTCGGCCGCCTTGTGGCGGACGATGTCGGCCTCGACCATGTAGATGACATCCTCGGCAATATTGCAGGCATGGTCGCCAATTCGCTCGAGGCGGTGCGTGATGGCCAGCAGGGTGATAAGCGATTCGGCGTGTTCAGGTTCGCGCTGGAGCGCCTCGACGATCTCGTTCTTCATCTCCGACTTCATGTCGTTGATTTCGTCGTCGTCCTTGATGACTTCCCGGGCGAGGTAGGGGTCGATGTTGATTAGGGAATCGAGGCTTTTGCGCACGATCGTTTTCACGAGATAGGTCATCTGGTGGAGGTCGAGCGGGATCTTGGGCTTGGGCAGCTTGCTGATCTTGATGCCGTTCTTGGCAATGTCGGCGGCGAGGTCGCCGATACGCTCGAGATCGTTGTTCATCTTCATGACGGCAATGATGAACCGCAGATCGATGGCCACGGGTTGGTAGAGGGCGAGGGCCTTGAGGCATTCCTCCTCCACTTCAATCTCCAGGTTGTCGACGAGCTTGTCGTCGGCAATCACCTTTTGCGCCAGTTCAATGTTGTTTTCCTGGATGGATTTAACGGCCAGCTCGAGGCTTTCATCGACCCGCGCACTGAGCGAGTAGATCATTTTCTTGAGGCGTTCGAGTTCTTTTTCCAGATGTTTTGCCATGGGGTCTCCTTCGGAGGCTGATTCATAATGCGTAATGCGTAATGCGTAATTCGTGACAGTTACGCATTACTCGTTACGCATTATTAACCAAATCGTCCTGTAATATAGTTTTCCGTCTGCGGGTTGTCCGGGTTGGTGAACAGTTGCTTGGTTTTTCCGAACTCTACCAGCACGCCTTCATACATGAAAGCCGTGAGGTCGGAGACGCGCGCGGCCTGCTGCATGTTGTGGGTGACGATGATGATGGTGTATTGCTTGCGGAGCTGGCCGATCAAGTCCTCGATCTTGGCGGTGGCCTTCGGGTCGAGCGCGGAGGTCGGCTCGTCCATCAGCAGGATCTCGGGTTTGATGGCCAGGGCGCGGGCGATGCAGAGGCGCTGCTGCTGCCCGCCCGACATGCCGAGGGCATTGGCCTGGAGCCGATCCTTCACCTCGTTCCAGATGGCCGCCTTGCGCAGGCTCTGCTCGACGATCTCGCCCAGCTCCTGCTTGTTCTTCACCCCCTGCAGGCGCGGGCCGTAGGCCACATTGTCGAAAATGGATTTCGGGAACACATTGGGCTTCTGGAACACCATGCCAACCCGGGCGCGCAGGGTAACCACATCGATGTTCTTCGCGTAGATGTTGTGCCCATCGAAGATCATTTCGCCGCTGGCGCTAGTGGAGGGGATCAGGTCGTTCATGCGGTTGATCGAGCGCAGCAGCGTGCTCTTGCCGCAGCCACTGGGGCCGATCATGGCGGTAACCCTTTTTTTCGGCACCTTCATGCTCACTTTGCGGACGGCCTCGAAGTCGCCGTAGAACAGGGAAAAATCCTTGGCCTCGATATGCGTTTCGCGCACTTTGTGGTCGTCGTCGTGGTTGGCGAACGTGTCGATCTTCTTCATGGTGATTTCTTCGGTCATATTGGCCTCTAACGAGTAATTCGTAATGTTCCTATCCACGGAGTTTCTTTGAAATACGCGCGCGCATCAGGATGGCGAACAGGTTCAGGAGCAGCACGATGGCCACCAGGGTGAACACCATGCCGTATTGCACGTGGCGGATTTCGTCGACCGCCTCGTGCTCGGTGCACAGGTTGTAGATGTTCCAGGGCAGGGCGGGGGTCGGTTGGCTCAGGGTCTCCCAGATTTTGAGCGGGGCGCCCACGCTGACGGCCGCGGTAAAGATGATTGGCGCGGTTTCACCGGCCGCGCGGCCCATGCTGATGACGATGCCGGTCAGGATGCCGGGGAGGGCCGCGGGCAGGATGATGGTCATCACGGTGTGCCAGCGTCCGGCGCCGAGACCAAGGGCGGCTTCCTTGTAGGCGCGCGGCACGGCCAGGATCGCCTCTTCCGAGGAGCGGATGATGGTTGGCAGGATCAGCAGCGAAAGCGTCAACGACCCGGCCAACACACTCTTGGAGTCGGACACCTGGATCGTATTCAAAAAGAAGGCGAGGCCGAACAGGCCAAAGACAATGCTGGGTACGCCGGCCAGCGTGCTGATGCAGATGCGCAGGAAGCTGACCAGACGGCCTTCCTTGGCATATTCGCAGAGATAGATGGCGGCGACCACGCCCATGGGGACGGCGAAAAGCATGGCTCCGAGCGTGAGGTAGATCGTGCCCAGCACCTCCGGCCAGATGCCGCCGAAAATGTGCGAGTCCTTCGATTTGTCGGTAATGAACTGCCAGTAGAGGGTGGTCTTTGGCTTCATCATCTCGCCGATGTGTTCCTCGAGGTAGGGGAAGAACGGCTCCAGCGTGGTGCCGGTGAACTGGTCGGCGCGCGGCTTTTCAACCAGAACGCCCATTGCGTCGGCATTGGAATAGTCCCACTCCTCGGAATAGAGCACCTCGTGCAGCTTAACCAAGGTGCGGTCCCAGCGCGTCTGGCCATATTGCTGCCGAAGCAGCACCGGGGTGCGCTGGCCGGGGAAGGGTCCCAGCAATTCGCTCATGGCATCCTTCACGGCTTCGAAGGGGGCGTTGCGCGTCTCGTCGAGTTCCTGGATTTGTTCCTTCAGCGCCTTGGCTTCATCCTTGAGCCGATCCTCTTCGGCTTCCAGCTTTTCGGCCTCTTCGGCCTTGCCTTCCTTCTTAAGTGCCCGGGCCTGGGTTTTCAGCTCCTTGGCTCGTTCTTTCCTGGCGTCCATGCCGGCTTCCAAGGAGGCCTCGAGTTCGCGGGTCTCGGCCTCGAACGCCTCCAGCATCTGGTAGGCGGGCGCGCGCGCGGCGGCAATCGCGGCCGATTCCTGGTTGAATTGGTCCGGGTCTCCGCGGTCGAACTGTTCGAGCATCACGCGCCGGTGCTCGATGGTGCCCTTGAAAACGAAGGCCTTGGATCCGCGCCAGACGATGGGCGACAGGATCAGCAATAGCGCAACACCCATCACGGCAATGGCAATCAGGCCGACTCCGGAGAAGGCTTTGTCGAGGAGTTTTCGAGTCTCTAGGCGCATGGCTATTTCCCGAGCTTCTTGCGTGAGCGCTTGACGATGATTTCGCTGGCGAGGTTCATGATGAACGAGAAGGCGAGCAGGCAGAACGCCATGGCGAAGAGGACGTGGAAACGGGAGGAACCGGTCACGTGGTCGGCCTCGCCCATGTCGCCGGCGATGGTGGCGGTGAGCGTGCGGATGGGTTGGAGCATGTTGTAGATCGGGTCCGGCAGGCGCGCGGCGTTGCCCGAGGCCATCCAGACCACCATGGTTTCGCCAATGGCGCGCATGACGCCCAGGATGACGGCGGCGAGGATGCCGCTGATGGAGGCGGGAATGATGGTTTTGATGATGGTTTCGGCGCGGGTGGCGCCGAGGGCATAGGACCCTTCGCGCAGCTCGCGGCCGGCCGCCTGCAGGGCGTCTTCCGAAACACTCACCACCGTGGGCAGCGCCATGATTCCTAGAATGACCGATACGTTCAGGGCGTTGGTTCCGGAGCTGATTTCGATGCCGCTGAGCTGGGAGGAGAGGCGATAGAGGAACAGGAGGGCGAGGGCGCCGAGTGCGGAAAAGACGATTGCGCCGGCAACCTTTGGATTCACCTTGTTGCGCAGTTTGTCGGTTGCCATGTCGCCTATCACCACCACCAGCAGGGCAACGATGGGCCCCAGCACAATCCAGATTCCGGCCGAAAGGATCGCGCCGCCGTGGTTTTGCAACAGCGGGGCAAAGACCACCAGCGCAAAGAAGCCATAGGCAACCGAGGGGATTGCCGCCAGCACTTCGATGACCGGTTTAACAATTTGCCGGACATTGAAGGGAAGCAGGTCGCTCAGGCAGACCGCGGCGGCAATGCCCAGCGGAACGGCCACCACCACGGCGCCGAGGGTCACCAGCGCGGTTCCCATGAAAATGGGCAGCGCGCCGAACTCGGCGGGCTTGCCGGATGGATACCAGCGTGTGCTGGTGAAGAATTCCTGGAAACCCTCCAGTTTGAAGAAGGGAATGGCGTCTTTCAGGATGAAGTAAAAGATGAAGAACACCGCGAAGGTGGAGAGCGAGGTGATCAGGAACAGGACGCCCTGTCCAAACATTCCGGCCAGCCGTTGGCGAAAGCTCGCCGCATCGCTCAACATTAGGCTTTTATTTGCTGTTTCGCTCATAGACACACGAATCCCTTAAGAATGGGTGCAGATTGGGGGGGTAATGTTAGCGAAAGATTAGGGGAAGATTAAGAAGCTGTGTTGAGTGGGGGACGTGTTTTTACAAAAAAAGGCGCGACCCGGAGATCACGCCTCAATCGTCACGCCTCACGTTTTTAGTATGCGGTCACCGGAACGAACCCGATTTCCTCAACCATTTCCTGGCCGTCCTCGGTCAGGTGGATGGTCACGAACTGGTAGACCGCGCTGCCCAGTTTCGGATAGGTGTTGGTGTAGAGGAACAGCGGGCGGGCAATCGGGTATTCGCCGGTCTGCACGGTTTCGGCGGACGGGTAGATGCCGTTGATCTTGAGCGCCTTGGTGGTTTTGTCGACAAACCCGAGGCCGGCATAGCCGATGGCGGCCGGGGTGCTTTGCACGCGCTGGCGGATGGCGCCGTTGGAGCCGACATATTCGCAGTTTTCATGGATCTTCTGTTTGCTCATGACCAGATTTTCGAAGGTTTCGTAGGTGCCCGAATTGGTGTCGCGCGAGATCGTCACGATCGCCTTGTCGGGCCCGCCGACCTCCTTCCAGTTGCTGATCTTGCCGAGGTAGATGTTGCGAACCTGTTCAATGGTCAAATCCTGCACGGGGTTGGACGGATGGACGAGGATCGGCAGGCCGTCGAGGGCCACCACGTGGGCAACCGGCTGGACGCCTTTTTCGGCGGCGGCCTTGAATTCGGTCTCCTTCATCGGGCGCGACATCGCGGCGACATCGCAGGTGCTGTTGACCATGCCCTTCGCGCCGTTCCCGCTGCCGGACTCGGATACGGTGATGTTCACGTCGGGATTGGCCGACATGTAGTATTCGGCAAATGCCTTGGCGATGGGGCCCACGGTGGTGGAGCCGTCGATGACGATCTTGTCTGCGGCACCGGCCATGCCGGCAACGGCGATCGCCGTGGTGATTGCGAGGATCTGTTTCTTCATTTGAATCTCTCCTGGTTTGTTATGGTTCCCTAACAGTTTTTTTTATAACCGCGGTTAAATTCGGCGATTGCTGTTAGGAAAGCATTAGGGTGAGATTAAGAAGTGGTGAATTCCAACGTGTTGCTCACAGGATCGACATACGGGTGGCTCTTCTCTATAGCCCCTTCCCCGTTGCTGACACCAGGCGGAGCTGGGCCAGGTTGTATTGGGTTGCCACGTTGAGGTAGAGCCCTTCCGCTTCGGCCAGCGCCTTGATCGACTGCAGGGCTTCCAGCGGAAGGCCCTGGTTCTCGAACACGCGTTCCAGGTTCAGGTCATAGGATTTGCGGGCGCCATCGACTGCGCGTTTGGCGAGGTCGAGGCGGCGCCGGGCACCGTTCAGCTCGGCATGCGCCAGGCGGACTTCCGCGGCAATGTCGACCCGGGTCTGTTCCTGCATGGCCTTGGCTTCTTCCATCATGGCGCGTTGTTTCCGGATATTGTTGCGGTTGCGCAGGCCGAGACTGTCGAATTGCCAGTAGACCACCCCATACAGATCGTTCCGGCGGTCGTCGTAGTCGTTGCCGGTTCCCGGGCCGCCGCCAAAATTGCCATAGCTATACCCCACCTCGACCTTGGGCAGGAAGAGACCGAATTTTTCCTGCTTCAGCCGGGCATCGGCCGCGGCGAGCTCGGCATGGTTGCGTCCGATCTCCGGGCGGTCATCCAACGCCTGGGCCACCAGGCTTTGCAAATCCGCGCCGGCGTCCAGCAGGGCCAGCGGGGCAATCATGCGATCGGCCGGAACCAACTGCACGGGGTTGTCGAGCCGCAACAGGCGGGCCAGCTTGATTCCCGCGGCCTCGGTGCGTTCCATGGCCAGTTCGACCTTCTGCTGCTGAATGAGCGATTCCACCTCGGCGCGTTCGGCGTCGGCCTGCAGGCCTTCGCCGCTCGACGAGAAGTCGGCGGTCTGCTTGGCCAACTTATCCGCATGGTCGGCGGAGAGCTTGGCCACCTCCACCTCGCGGGTGGAGCGCACGAGTTCATAGTAGGCTGAGGCCACTTCGAGCATCACGCGTAGCCGGGCCGACTCCTCGCCCAGCTCGGCGGCATGCAGGCGCTGCTTTGCGGCGAGGGGAGCGAAGATTGCCTCCGAAAGGTCGAGGCCCACCGAGAGGCCGGGCTGGGTCATGCCGCCCATGCCGTAGTAGCGCGCGTTGCGCTCGACGTCCATCACGTTGCCCGACGTCTCCTGCACCGCGCCGTCCTGCCACGCATAGCCCGCGCCGATCCGCAGGGTCGGAATCCACTGGTACCACGCCGCGGATTGGTCGAGCTCGGCCCGGGCCACGCGCTGCACCTCAATGGCGAGCTCGGTGTTTTTTTCATCGGCCAACCGCAGGGCGGTCGGCAGGTCGATCAGCAGCGTTTCCGCATAGGCGGCCGCGCTGCAGGCGAGAATCAGACTGAAAAGAGCATTTTTCATGGTTTCAATCTCCGGGGGCTAAGCGTGTTTGGGCTGGTGCTTTTTCGCCAGCGTATAGACACAGGGAACGAGGAACAGCGTCAGGATGGTGGAGGCAATCATGCCGCCCATCATGGCCCGCGCCAGCGGAACCATTGCTTCGTTGCCGATCGAAAAGTTGAAGGCGAACGGAAGCATCGAGGCCAGCATGGTCAGCGAGGTCATCAGGATCGGGCGCAGGCGGACGCAGGCCGCCTCGTAGGCCGCCTCGAACGGGCTATGCCCTTGGTCCATCTGCTTGTTGGCGAATTCCACCAGCAGGATCGAGTTGTTCACCACCACGCCGATCAGCATCAGCGAGCCCATCAACGATTGGATGTTGATGTTGGTGCCCGTGGCGAACAGCGCCACCACCACCCCCGAAAGCGCCAGCGGAACGGCCAGCATGATGATCAGCGGTTCCGAGAACGAGCGGAACTGGGCCATCAGCACCAGGAAAACCAGCACCACCGCCGTAACCAGTCCGAAGCCGAGCGACGACGCGCCCTCGCGCATCGACTGCACCGGGCCGCGCAGGTTGACGGTCACGCCGTTGGGCAGCTCGATTCCCGCCAGCACCTGCTCGACGTCTTTCACAACCGAGCCGAGGTCGCGCCCTTCGACGTTCACATAGACGTCGTTGACGCGCGACATGTTGTAGTGGGCAATCTCGGCGGGAATATTCACCCGGTTGATTTCGGCCACGCTCGAAAGCGGCACGGTGGTGTGGGTGCCGTCGAGTTTGACCGGCAACGGGATGTTTTTCAGTTCTTCGATCGATTCAATCTCGTTGTCCTCGTATTGGACGCCGATGAAGAAATCGACGCCGCCCTTGTCGATCCAGATCATCCGGGCATGGCCCAGGCTGGAGCCGTAGGCGGTCACGACATTGCGCGCCACATCGTCCTGGGTCAGGCCATAGAGCGCGGCCTTGGCGCGGTCGACGTGGATGTCGAGCTGCGGGTAGTCGAGCGACTGCGCAATCTGCACGTCGGCGGCACCCGGAACCTCCTTCACGGCGCGTTCGATCTTTTCGGCGGTGGCGCGGCAGGTTTCGAGCGAGCCGGCGGCAATCTGGATATCGATCGGCGCGGCAACCCCTTCGTTCAAGGTGGCGTTGATGATGCCGCCCGTCACAAACAGGAACTTTTCATGCGGGAAGGTTTCGGCTAGCCCGGCGCGCAGCTCGCTGACATAGCGCATGACGCTCTTCCTGCGGCCCTTCTCCTGCAGGTTGATGATCAGGAACGCGGTGTCGGGGCCCGAGTTGGAGCTGAGCACTGTCGAAAAACCCGCACCTTTGCCTACCGGCATGCCGATGTTCGAGATGATCGATTTGATCTCCTCCTCCGGGATGGTCCGCTGGATGTAGGCTTCGATCTTCGCAATGATCGCTTCGGTGTTTTCCAGCCGGGTTCCCGGCGCGGTCTTGACGCGGATCTCGAACGATCCGGCATCGACCGCCGGGAACAGCTCGGTTCCCACCTTGGGCAGCAGCAGGAATGCCGCGGCGGAAACGCCGCCGATGACGGCGATGGTGAGCCAGCGCGCCTTCATGGCTCCCGAGAGCAGCTTTTGGTAGAAGGTGGCCGGTTCGGAAATCCGCTCTTCCAGGTTGTGTTGAACCTTGGCTTTCCCGGAATCCTTCCCGAGGAAGCGCGCGCAGAAGGCGGGGGCAACCGTCATGGCAATCACATAGGATGCGGCGATGGTCAGTACGGCGGCGGCCGCCAGCGGCAGGAACAGGAACTTGATCATGCCGGCCAGGAAGAGGGCGGGGATGAAGACCGCCAGCGTGGTGGCGATGCCTGCCAGGACGGGCATCGAAACCTCTTCGGCGCCTTCCCGGGCCGCATCGATGGCGTTTTTGCCCATCGAACGGTGGCGCATGATGTTTTCCACCACCACGATGCCGGCGTCCACCACGGTGCCGACGGCCAGGGCGAGGCCGCCGATGGTCATGACGTTGAGCGTTTCGCCGGTGAAGTAGAAGCCGAGCAAGCCGGAGAGCAGCGAGAGCGGCAGCATCAGCAGCACGGCGATCGACGGGCGCAGCTTGCGCAGGAACAGCACCACAATCAGCACCACCAGCAGCGCGCCGAGCAGCACCTGTTTCTGCAGGCCGTCCATCGCCTGGCGGATGTAGGTGGACTGGTCGCTCACCAGCGTGATTTCGGTGGCCTCGGGAATATCGCCACGCGCCTTCATGTTGGGGACTTCGGCGGCGATGCCTTCGCGGATGCGGTCGACGACCTGCACGGTGTTTTCGCCGGGTTCGCGCAGCAGCGGGCAGTAGACCGAGCGCAGGCCGTTCACGCGGACAATGTTGTATTGCAGCGCGGCGTCATCCTTGGTGTGGCCGATATCCTTGATATGGATGGTCTGCCCGTTGCGCACGGCGATCGGCACCTCGTCGATGTCGGCCGGGGTGGGCAGGGTGTTGACGGGGTGCACCTGGTAGTCGAGCGCGCCCATCTTGACCGTGCCGCCGGCCATCACGAGGTTGGCCTTTTCCATCGCCTTGACGACGTCGTCGGCCGAGAGGTGGTGGGCGGCGAGTTTGTCGGGATCGACATAGATCATCATCTGGCGGAACTTGCCGCCGAACGGGTGGGGGATCTGCACGCCCTGGAGTCCGCCCATCTTGTTGCGCACGGCATAGTAGCCAATCTTGTAGAGTTCGGTTTCGCTCATGCCTTCGCCGCTGATGGCCGCGAGCAGGACGGGCATGTTGCCGGGTTCGGAACGCATCGTGAACGGAACCTCGATGCCGGGCGGGAGGTGGAACAGGTCGGACATTTCATAGTTGATGATGTCGTTCATGGCCTGTCCCGGATCGGCGCCGGCCTGGAATGTGACCTTGATGAGCGCCGCGCCCGGCAGGATGCGCGCCTCGATGGTCTCGCGCTTGCCCGCGAGGGTCAGGGCGCGCTCGACACGCGAGGAGACCGATTTTTCCATTTCGCCGGTGGGGAGGCCGGGATAGGAATAGTAGCTCATCACGACGGGCTTGTTGAAGTTGGGCAGGATGTCGGTCTGTATTTTCGGGTAGACCGCGAAGCCGAGGAAGGCCAGCGCCAGCACGGCGGCCAGTACGGCGAAGGAATTTTTGATGGAGAATTTTACGAGCATTGGATCTCCCCGGTTAGTCGCGGCTCTTGACGGAAACCGCGTCGCCGTCGCGTAGGCGGCCGATGCTGTTGGCGACGATCTGTTCGCCGCCGGTGAGGCCGGAGAGGATTTCGATCTCGGTGCCCGTGTCGGTTCCGGTGGCAACGGGGATGCGCTTGACGGCGTCGTTTTCAATGGCGTAGACGTGCGGGGCGCCGTCGTTGAGGCGGACGGCCCCGGCGGGCAGCACGAGGGCGTTGCGGCGATTTTCGAGTTCGACGCTCACCTTGCCGTACATGCCGGGGAAGAGCAGCCCCTTGGCGTTGTCGAGGTCGATCTCGGTACGCATGCGGCGGGTTTTGGGGTCGAGTACGCCGGCCGTGCGGGAGATCAACGCTTCGAAGGTTTGGCCGGGATAGGCATCGAAGGCGAGCGTGGCCTTGTCGCCGTTGTTGAGCCAAACGGCTTCGCGTTCGGGGATGAAGGTCACGACGCGCAGCGGGGAAACGGAGGCCACTTCCAAAAGGATGTTGCCGGAGTCGGCTTCGACCAGATCGCCGGGATCAACGTTGCGGACGGATACGGTTCCATCGAACGGCGCGGGGATCCGGGTGTAGGCCAGCATCTGGTTCGCTTCCACCAGCTTGGCTTCGGTGACGGCCTTGGCGGCCTCGGCCTGCTGCAACCGGAGCTCCGCTTCCTGCGCCGCTTTTTCGGTGATGGATCCTTTTTCGGCCAGTTTCTTCACGCGTTGTTGTTCGGATTGGGCGGCGGCGAGGGCGGCCTCGCGATCCTTGATCTCGGCCTTGAGCACATCGACGGCGGCGGCCAGCTCGGGGGCATCGATTTCAACCATGGGCTGGCCTTTTTGGACCGGGGTGCCGATATCGACCAGCACGGCCTTCACGTAGCCGGTAACGCGTGCGCCAATGCTGGCGGTGTGGAAGGCTTCAATGCTGGCGGGCTGGGTGGTGGTGATGGACAGATCCTTTTTCTGGACGGGCACGAGTTCAACCGGTGCGGTCGCAAATGCGGCTGCGCATGTGAAGGCGACTGCGTATGGAATATATATTTTTTTCACTGATATCTCCTGTTCGGCAATGGCATTGCGTCAATGTGTTTCCAAAACATGATCATATTTATCATGATAATATGCGTAATGACGAGTCGTATTAGTGTTTATGGACAGGAGCGATGCGTATCCAAACGAAAAAAGGGCGCCCGATTGGGCGCCCTTGGGGGGGTAGGTAGGGTGGGTTAATCACCCAATGTAAAGCTTACCAGCTGATGCGCAGGGCGGAGGTTACTCCGTAGCCGTTGTAGTCTGCACCGGTTCCGCCGAGGTTTTTACCGAAGTTGTATTCGACGGCGTTATGCCATTTCAGCTTGTGGCCATAGAGGTACCAGTTGAAGCCGGCCAGCAGGTTGTGCGCGGTTTCAACTTTGGTCTTGGCCACATTGCGGGAGGCGTAGCGGGCCATGTTGACATCCACTTCGCTGTCCAGACTGGTTACGCCGGCATATTCAAGCACGATCTGGAACTCGTCGGAGATATCGTAGAACGGCTTGATGGAACCGCCGAACAGGTCGCTCATTCCGTCCATGCCAACCGCATAGGAAAGGTCGGACCAGATGCCGATGTTGTCATTGATTTTGGTTTTGTGGACGAGGGCCACAATGTGCTCCAGATCGCGGGTTCCGTTATCGTAGCCTTGGTCGCTTTCTTCGGCACCGTTGTAGACATAATCAAGGCGGAGATCGCCCTTGCCGACTTTGTGCCCAACGGAAAACAGGCCGAAGTAGCCGTTGTCGAAGTGGCCGAATTCCGGCTCGCCGCTGGCCGAGAAAACCCCCGCTTTGTAGCTGAGGTCTTCAACGTCGCCACCCAGGGTTGCGCCGGTGAAGTACTCCGTGCCGAACCACATGTTGCCGGCCACAATGTTGCGTTCCGGTACGATCAACTTTTTGGAGGAAGTGCCACCATCAAGGGTGAACCCTGCGGACTGCTTACCCACTTTCAACGTTGCGGCGTCGGAAAACTTCCATTTGGCATAGACGTCGGTCAGGCGGTTGTAGAATTGATCCCACTCGCCGGAGTCGGCTTCGTTCATATCCATGTCCATTTCGGCATGCAGGGTCAGGTTCTGGAAGAACGTACCCTTGAAGCCGAAGCGGAAACGGCGCCAGACGATATCTTCGTTGGCGAGGTCTCCATCGTTAAAGGAGAAGGCGTCTCCCTGCAGGCGCCCGGTAATGCCGAAGTTCTGCATCACCTTGGCTTCATCATTGTCATACCAGGTGCCGTAGCCCCAAATCGTATCGTAGATCGATGCCTCTTCCTCGGCAAAGACCGGTGCTGCGCAGAGCGCGAAGGCCAGGGCCATCCCAATTGCGGTTGTTTTTTTCATGTTCATCCTCCGTTCAGGTTTCATTAGGCAAAATGGTTTCAAACCTCTGAAATCCCCTTTGCCGCTTGTTTTAGCGGGTCTCTGCCCCCTTGTAGCACTCCAATGTTTGGGGAATGTTCGCCGCGCATTGGATCTCCTTGTTAAATATGTGCGTATGATTAGGGGTGAAGTGTTAGGGGATTGTGAGGAGGGTATTAGAGATTAGTAACGGGCAAGCGCGGTGTTTGGAGTGTTGCCCGGGGGGTTGGATTTGGCTAGGGCGCATAAAAAAGGCTCCCCCGCGAGGGGGAGCTTGGTCGTTAACGGATGGCCGTTTCGCTATTTTTCGCCCGCGACGACCTCGGCAATATTATAGGCGTGGTCTTTCATGCGGCGGTAGTTGTTGAGCATATCGGTGAAAACCAGGCTTTGAAGGGGCGAAGTTTTGCTTTCCGCGAGCCGTTGTAGATGTTGGCGCCGCGATGTTTTCATCTGGCGGGTGATGGCATCGCTGTCGGTTTGCGCTTTCCCGAGGATGTACAGGTTTTCGTTTCGCTCGGCTTCGTTGACCATTTTGATGTATTCGGAGACGCGCGAGTGAAGTTCCAGCAGTTCAATCCGGCCTTCCTGACACGTCTCCAACTGGTTGTTCCGCAGTTTAACGTGCCCTTTGAGCACGTTCACGATGTAGTCCGAGAGACTTTCGTATTCATCGGCGATCCGCATTTCACGGCGGGCTTCCTCCATCACATCGTGCGGAACCTGGCCGGTGAGCATCTCGCTGAGGAAGACCACAATCTCTTTTTGCACATTGTCGAGGATGCCTTCGTAGTGGAAGATTTTGCTCTCCAGTTCATCGAGCTGTTCGGTGCTGTGGAGCACCTGGTCCAGCCAGCCGGCCATCTTTTCGACGCTTTCGGCCATGAACAGGATTTGCTTGCGCGATTGCACAATGGCCAGCGAGGGGGTATCCAGCATGCGCACATCGAAATAGGTGAGATGGTTGATTTCGTCGATGGTCTTTTCCGGGACGAGTTTTTCAACCAGTTTGGCCAACGGTTTCATCAGCGGTAGGAAAATGATGGTGTTGATGAGGTTGAAGCCGGTATGGACCAGGGCGATCTTCGCGGTGATGTCGTCCCACCCCTCCTGTGTTTTGGCAAAGAATCCTTCCAGATGGACAAAGAGCCCTTCGATGCCCTTCACATAGGCAAAGAAGAAGGGGATCAGCCACAGGGTGCCGATGACATTGAAAATAATGTGTGCATAGGCCGCGCGCTTGGCATTGGTGGAGGTGCCGATGGAGGCCAGGAAGGCGGTAATCGTGGTGCCGATGTTCAGGCCCAGCACAAGGGCCGCCGCCGTGTCGAACCCGATGATCCCGCCCTGGGCCAACACGATCGTGACGCCGATCGTGGCCGAGGAGGATTGCACGATCATGGTGGCAATGCACCCGAAGAAAGCGCATTTGAGCACGCCCCACAAGGTTCCGGCATCCATCACGGAAAACACTTGGGTGAGGTATGCCTTCACTTCCGGCGTCTTGAACGCGCCGCCCATGGTCTCGAGCCCGAAAAAGACCATGCCTACGCCCAGCAGGGCCATGGCGGTATAACGGACGCGCTCCTTTTTGGAGAACAGGAAGAAAAAGGCGGCAACCCCGAGCGCCGGAAGGCCAAACTTCCCGATCTTGAGCGCAATGATCCATGCCGTGACCGTGGTGCCGATGTTGGCGCCGAGAATCACGCCGATGGCCTGCATCAGCGTCATGAACCCGCTGTTCACAAAACCGACCACCATCACCGTGGTCACCGAGCTCGACTGGACAATGCCCGTAATCAGGGTGCCGATCGCACAGGCCGCCAAGCGGTTGTCGGTCACTGCGCTGATCATTTTGCGAAGCCGGCTGCCCGCAACCGCCTGCATGCCTTCGGACATGTATTTCATGCCCAGAAGAAAGATTCCGAGTCCTCCGACAACCTTGAAAAGGATCTCCTGAATTGCGTGCCATTCCATAGCCGTTCCCCTGCTTGGTGAAAAAAAATCGGGGGAAGGCTAACAAAATCCTAACACGGGGTGCGACCCCATAATCCCTCCGGTTGCGCCCGCCGGAAACCACGCCCCGGACCGGTTTTCCCGGGGGCGCTTATTTTATGTTTTATGGGTTGAAAAAACCCGGGGAATAAACATATTCAGCGCCGAACGATCCGTTACGCCCAGGACTGGAATCCTGAGGGGGGTCTTTTTCTGATTTCAGGACATTATGAATCCAATGGAAGATGTCGGCGTGCTTTGTCGCCGCGTTGGTTTGAATCGTGTGGACGACCTCCTCGATCTAGAGGAGGCCTGTTTCAGTTTCGACCGGATTTCCCGCCGAAACCTGCGTAACCTGCTGCGTTCGCCAAGCGCCTGTTGCCTGGGGGCCTATCACCGGGGTCGACTCGTCGGCAGCATGGTGGTTCTTTTCCGGCGCAATACCCGCACCGCCCGCATCTATTCCGTCGCCGTCTCTTCGGCCTATCGCGGGAAGGGGATCGCCCGGCGGCTGATGGACCGGGCGGAACGCGAGGCCCGGAGCCGCGGCTGCACCCGGATGCGCCTGGAGGTTCGCATGGACAATGTTTCGGCCATCAAACTCTACGAAAGCCTCGGCTACGTGGATGCGCGGGTCATGCCCGGCTATTACGAAGACGGGACGCACGGCATGTTGTATCTCAAGGAACTGGGCTAGATCGGTGGAACCCCCGCCTGTTTTTCGGGGCATGGCGGCGAATTGGAGCAACAGAATGCCAAAACAATATATTGTCGTGGAGCAGCTGGACGATTGGGCTCCGTTCCTATCCAGCGAAAACCTCCTTACCTTCGAGGATTACCAGCAGCAGGATCCTTCGCCGGATCAGGGGACGCAGATCATCAACCTGTGCCGCGACCATGAATACATGGGCCGCGGCTACTACTGCTCGCTGCTGGCCGAGGCCCGGGGCGACAAGGTGCTGCCTTCGGTGCGCACCATCAACGAGCTGAGCCGGCGGCAGATGTATTCGCTGGGCCTTTCCGCGCTCGATAAGCTTGTGAAGAAAAAGCAGGCCCATCTCGGCAAGGACGGTTCGGTTTTTGCCCTGCGCGTCTTCTTCGGGACCACCCTGGTCGAAGAGCTGCGGTCGTTGGCCCGCCAGTTGTTCGACCTCTTCCCGTGCCCGGTGCTGGAGGCGAACTTCCAGCGGATTGGCGAAACGTGGGCGATCGAGTCGGTCCGGTCGATCGGGATCCACCAGCTGGAAGAGGGCCAGCAGGATGAGTTTGCCGATGCGCTGGATCAGTTCAGCCGCCAGGTCTGGCGCCGCTCGCGCCGCAAGAAGCGCTATGCCTACGACCTGGCCATCCTCGCCGATCCCGAGGAAAAGCTCCCGCCCAGCAACAAGAAGGCGCTCGAAAACCTCGTTCTTGCCGGCCGGCAGATCGGGATCGACACCGAAATCGTCACGAAAAACGACTATGCGCGCCTCACCGAGTTCGACGCGCTATTCATTCGCGAAACCACGTCGGTCGACCACCACACCTATCAGTTTGCCCAGAAAGCCGAGCATCTGCACATTCCGGTGGTCGACGACACCAACTCGATCCTCAAGTGCGCCAACAAGATCTATCTGGCCGAGCTGCTGCGCGACAACGAACTGGCCACGCCGAAGACCATGGTGCTCTATCGCGACAAGCCCGAGTCGCTCGCGACCGCCATCGACCAGCTCGGGCTGCCGATCGTGCTCAAGATTCCCGATGGCTCCTTTTCGAAGGGGGTCTACAAGGTCAATTCGCTGGCCGAGCTAACGGAGCGCACCGCGGAGCTCTTCGAATCCTCGGTGCTCGTGCTGGCGCAGGAGTTCATGTATACCGATTTCGACTGGCGCATCGGCGTGCTGGGCGGCCGGCCCCTCTTCGCCTGCAAATATTTCATGTCGAAGGGGCATTGGCAGATCTACAACCACGCCGCCACCGGAAGCCGCCGCTCGGGCGGTTTCACCACCATGGCCGTCGAGCAGGCCCCGCAGGACGCCGTCAAACTGGCCGTCAAGGCGTGCGGATTGATCGGCAAGGGGCTCTATGGCGTCGATATCAAGCAGAGCGGCAACCGCTTCGCCGTCATCGAAATCAACGACAACCCCAACATTGATGCCGGGGTCGAAGATATGCATCTGGGCAAACTCTGCTACCTGCGGGTGATGGAGCATTTCTTCAGCGAGATGGAGCGCTACCGCTACGGCACCCGTTAGTGGAAGGGTTCCTGGTCAGGCCGGGTCGTAGAAGCACTCGCGAATCGACCGGGCCGCGGCCTCTCCGTTGGCAATGAGCAGCAGCGTTTCCCAGGCCTCGTTGCCGAGCAGTCCGCGCAGGGGCTGTTCAACCTCGGCCAGCCGACCGTAGGCGCCCTCGAGCTTGTTGTCCCATTCGGGGTGGTGCCGGGTCAGGTCGTCCGGGAAAACGGTTTTGCGAGCGTGGCCTTCGTCGCAGGCGTCAAACGGTTCGATGATATTCAGGTAGCCGTAGTTGTCCGTCAGTTCCTCGCCCGGCTGGATGTCGCGCACGGCGATTTCCAGTTGGTAGGGGGTCAGGATGCAGTTGGAGTCGAAGCTATGGTTGACGTAGCGGTTATGGTCCCAGCAGAGCACGAAATGGCCGTGGCGGTCGCGGAAGCAATATTTGAGCATGCGTTCGCGCAGGTCGGCCGGATAGCGCCCGACCTCTTCCGGGGGGAGCGTGCGGTCGAGCGCATCCTGCACCCACACGATGGTTCCTTTGGGAATGAAGCCGGTGGCGAAGACCCCGTGGCCGATTTCGGGGTTCACGAAGCGTAGTTCTGTTTCCGGGTGTATCATGGGGCGCCGTCCTTCAAGGGGTGGTTTCTGGTGGTGCGCATTATGTTTTCCGGCGGAACCTTGTCGAGCCGGATTTTCGTCCAGACCCAAGAAAAAAGGCCCTCCCGCTGCCGGAAGGGCCCGTCTGCCGACAGGGGCGTTTCCCCTATTTCTCGCCGACGACGACCTCGGCAATGTTGAGGGCGTGGTCTTTCATCCGGCGGTAGTAGTTGAGGATGTCGGTGAAGGCCAGGCTGAAGAAGGGCGAAACCTCCTCGTTCTGGAGCCGTTCGAGGTGCTGGCGGCGGAACTCCTTCATCTGGGCGGTGATGGCCGCGCCTTCGGCTGTGGCCCAGGAAAGCAGGTCCGCCGTGCTTCCATCCTTCACATGCTTGTTGACGCGCTCGATGTATTTCCCGATCCGGTCGTTGAGCGCCAGCAGTTTTTCCCGGGCCGGCCCATCGAGCGGAAGCTCCATCTCTTCGAGTTTCTTGATGCCCTTGAGCACGTTTGCGGCGTAGTCGGAGAGCGATTCGTATTCATCGGCGATGCGCATCTGCTTCTGGGCTTTTTTGGTGATCTCCTGCGGTACCTGCCCCGATACCAGTTTGCTGAGGAAGATGAAGATTTCCTTCTGGACGTTGTCGAGGATCTCCTCGCGGTGGAACAGTTTGCGCTGGATTTCCGGATCGAGCTTTTCGCTCTCCAGGCAAACCCGCAGTTTGGCCATCATGCCTTCGACACTTTCGCCCATGAAGTTGAGCTGGCCCTGCGACTGGACGATGCCGAGCGAAGGCGTATCGAGCATGCGCACGTCGAGGAAGGTGAGGTGCGCGGCTTCCTTGACTTCCTTCTCCGGTGCGAGCCAGGTCACGAACTTGGCCAGCAGGCCGACGAACGGCAGGAAGATAATGACGTTTGCCACGTTGAACGTGGTGTGGGTGAGCGCAATGCCGGAGGTGATGATCAATCCGAACTCCTTCTCATCCATGTTGTCGATGCTGATATCCAGCGGATTGAAGCCCGTTTTCCACGCAACCAGGGCGGACAGGCCCTTGATCGCAAACGGGAACAGGGCAATAAACCAGGCCGTTCCCAGAACATTGAAGAAAAAGTGGGCGTAGGCCGCGCGCTTGGCATTGGTGGTGGTGCCGATCGAGGCGAGCAGGGCGGTGATGGTGGTTCCAATGTTTTCGCCCATCACCAGCGCGGCGGCGGTTCTGAATTCAATCACGCCCATGGCGGCAAGGCCGATCGTGATGCCGAGCGTGGCCGAGGAGGACTGGACGATCATGGTCAGCACCATGCCGACCAAGGCGCATTTGATGATGCCGAGGTAGGAGGTGGCCTGGAAGGCATGGAACCACGCGTTGAACTCCTCGTGCGAGCGCAGCGGTTTGAATCCGTTCTTCATCAGTTCAAGGCCATAGAAGACCATGCCGATGCCCATGATGGTCATGCCGATGTAGCGGATGCGCTCGTTTTTGGAGAACAGGAAGAAAAAGGCGGCGATGCCCAGGATGGGGAGGCCCCATTTGCCAATGTTCAGCACCAGGATCCAGCCTGTGATGGTGGTGCCGATGTTGGCGCCGAGAATCACCCCGATCGCCTGCATCAGGTTCATGATGGCCGAGTTGACGAAGCCGACCACCATGACGGTGGTCACCGAACTCGACTGCACCAGCATTGTAACCAGCAGGCCCATCAGAACGCCCATGATCCGGTTGTTGGTGGCCGCGCTGATGATGGTGCGCAAGCGGTCGCCGGATACGGCCTGCAAGCCTTCCGACATATGTTTCATTCCGAGCAGGAAAATGCCCAATCCGCCTACGACCTTTAAAGCGATTTGCATGAAGCTGACGTCCATCTTTATCCCCTGATTATTGGTTGGTTTTGGAATTGCGCGGCGAACCTAACAGAAAGCTGACACAAAGCTAATACTTAAATGTTAGCGTTTTGTTAGGACGCGCTGGCGGGGGGTTCGCCTGCGGGGAGGCTGATAATGAAGGTCGTGCCGGCTCCTAGCTGGCTTTCGACCCGGATGGAGCCTTCGTGGCTTTGCACGATGTGTTTGACGATCGAAAGGCCAAGCCCCGTTCCGCCCAGTTTGCGGCTGCGGGCGGTATCGACGCGGTAGAAGCGTTCGAACAGGCGGTCGAGGTGCTTGCGCTCAATGCCGAAGCCTTCGTCCTTGATATAGATCAGCACCTGGTCGGCATGTTTTTCGGCCAGCACCAGCACCTTTTTGTCGGGCTCGGAATATTTGACGGCGTTGACGATGAGGTTGACGAGCGCCTGTTCCAGCAGGGGCGCGTTGATCGATAGTTCAAGGTCTTCGGGGCAGACGCAGTCGATCTGGATGTTTTTCTTGCCGGCCTGGAGCTGGCAGAGGTAAATGGCCGTCTCGATGACCGGGGAGAGCTTGCTCGTTTCTTTCATGACGAGGCCGCCCTTCTGCTCCAGCCGCGATAGCGTGAGCAGGTCGTCGATGATCGAGTTGAGCCGCCCGGACTGCTGGCTGATGATTTGCAGGAAGCGGAGAATGTCCGGTTCGTGGTTCCATTCGTCCGATAGCAGGGTTTCGACAAAGCCCTTGATGGAGGTGATCGGGGTTTTCAGTTCATGCGAAACGTTGGCCACAAAGTCGGCGCGCACCGTTTCGAGGTGCCGGATGTGGGTGACGTCGCGCAAGACGATGAGCGCGCCGATCGATTTGTTTTCGGCGTTCCAGAGGACGGTGCCGCTGGCCAGAACCTGCTTTTCGGTGTCGCCGATCAGCGTCAAATCGCGCACGAGCGGCTTCTGGGAACCGATGACGGCCTTGATGAACTCCTGCAGATTGGAGAACCGGACCACTTGCTGGACCAGCTCGCGCTTGGTTTTCTCGTGGTCCACGCAAAGGATTTCGCCGGCGACGCGGTTCATGTGGATAATGCGTTCCTTGCGATCGACCGCCAGCACGCCTTCATCCATGGAGGAGAGGACGGCATTCTGTTCGTTGCGCTGTTCGATGATCGTGGACAGCGTCGTGTTGAGCTGCTCCGACATCGAGTTGAGCGCATTCGCCAGCTGGTCGAGTTCCAGCGCCTGCTGGGCGGGGATCCGGTGGTTGAAGTCGCCCTCCGCAAAGCGCCCCGCGGCGCGCCCCATGCCGCGCAAGGGGTAGGTGATGCGGCGGACAACGCCGATGCAGATAACCATGGCCAGGGCCCCGGAGAGAATCGCGGCCACGAAAACCCGAACGGTCATCTTGTTCAGTTCACCCTTGATGTCGGTCATGGGCAGCGAGGCACGCACGGCGCAGAGGGTTTCCTGGTTGCCGCTTTTCAGCGGGACGGCGATATACATCATTTCCTGTTTAACCGTTCGGCTGTAGCGCGTATCCATGCCAACGTCCCCGCCGAGCGCCTGCCGGATTTCGGGGCGGTCGCCGTGGTATTCCATCGTTGAGGGGGTTTCGTCGGAATCGCCGACCACCTTGCCATCGGGCATAATGATGGTGAAGCGGGTGTTTGCGGAGGTTCCTAGCTTTTTGCACAAGGCGTCGAGGGCGGCCTCGTCCAGCTCTTCGACCAAGGGGGCCGCCTGCTCGGAAAGCAGTATCGTCCGTGTGCGGATGTCGTCTTCCATGGCCCGGAAATAGAGATCGGACATGGAGTGGAAGGAATAGAATGCCACCACGACAATCGCGATCGCCATCAGCACCCAATAGGAGGGGAGCAACAACCAGAACAGGTGCCTTTTCTTCATGGGGAATCCGCCTATTCTTCTTCCTTGAAGCGGTAGCCGATTCCCCGGACGGTTTCAATGCATTTCCCGGCCGCGCCCAGTTTTTTACGTAGACCCACAATCTGGACATCCACCGAGCGGTCGGTCACCGGATAATCGTCGCCATGGACCGCGTCCACGATCTGGTAGCGCGTAAAGACCCGGCCCGGTTGCTGGGCCAAGAGCTGGAGCACCTTGAACTCGGTAAAGGTCAGGGCAACATCGGTTCCATCGACCTCCACCTTGTGGCGCGCAACATCGATCGAAATGCCGTGGTTGCTGATCAGCTCCTCGCTGGCGACCGACCGGTTAGCCGTAATGCGCCGCAGGGCCGCCTTGACGCGGGCCAGCAGAACCCGCGGGCTGAACGGTTTTGTCACATAGTCGTCTGCGCCCAGCTCCAGGCCGGTCACCACATCGGCCTCCTCGCACAGGGCGGTCAGCATAATGATTGGTATGCGCTCCGTCTTCGGGTCGGCCTTGAGGCGTTTGCAAACCTCCAGCCCATCCGCCCCCGGCAGCATGATATCGAGCAGGATCAGGTCGGGTTGGAATTGTGCGGCCAAGGTTAGTGCCTCCTCGCCCGAGTCCACCACCTTCACCCGATATTTGTTGCGCTCCAGGTTGAACAACAGCAGTTCCTGGATCGGCGCTTCGTCTTCCACGACTAAAATTTTGATCTTTTCCATGCGCCCAATGTTTCGCATTTGCCGAACGCTAACAATCCTTAAAATGTTAGAATCAGGTTATTCCGTTGTTTGCTAGATGTTTAGGGAATCCGTGCGCCGGGAGCCAAAGGGGGCTGTTTCGTGGTGGGTTTTCTTCGGTTGTGTAATCCAGATTGACGATCGTCAATCTGGATTACACAAACCGTGCAGGGTGCCGGGTTGACTTTCATGGGGGCAGGTATTAGCTTCGGTGCGGAAATGAACCAGATAAACTAAGTTTATGGAGCCTCTTGCAAAACCCTTCGAGTTTGCGAGGCAGTTTTTTGTTAGAGGAGAATATGATGGAACAAGGTTCGTTTGCGCAGATCCCCATGCAATTTGTGGGCCCTTTAAGGGTTTCCGGAATCCAGCTCGAAGGCGAATACGAGGTGCCGCTGGCCACCTATGAGATTCCGCTATGGCCTTCGGTCAACCGCGGCGCCCGTGTTTCGATGAACTGCGAAGGCGGAATCAAGTGCACGGTCGTGGACGACCGGATGACCCGCTCCGTGCTTTTCGAGGCGCCCGATGCCACCGCGGCATTCCTTGCCCTGGAAAAAATAAAGGCGGGTCTTCCTATCCTTGAAAAGGTGGTCGAAGGCACCAGCCGCTTCGCGAAGCTGATCAACATCAACGCCCAGATTGCCGGCAACCTGTTGTTTGTCCGGTTCGAGTTCACCACCGGCGATGCCTCCGGGCATAACATGTGCACCCAGGCCGCCGAGGCGCTCATGAACCATATTCTCGGAAACCATCCCGAGCTCGAATATGGCTCCATCTCCGGGAACTATTGTTCCGACAAGAAGGCCACCGCCGTCAACGGCATCCTCGGGCGCGGGAAATACGTGGTGGCCGAACTGCTCATTCCCGGAAAAATCGTCCGCCGCTATCTCAAAACCACGCCCGCAAAGGTGGTGCAGCTCAACATCCGCAAAAACCTCATCGGCACCATGCTCGCCGGTGGTTCGCGCAGCGCCAACGCCCATTTCGCCAACATGCTGCTCGGCTTCTACCTCGCAACGGGGCAGGACGCCGCCAACATTGTCGAGGGCTCCCAGGGCATGACCCTGGCCGAGGAGCGCGACGGCGACCTCTATTTTTCCGTCACCCTGCCCAACCTCATCATGGGCACCGTCGGCAACGGCAAGGGGCTCGATTTTGTCTTGGACAACATGCGGCGCATGGGGCTGGACGAAGAGCGCGCCCCCGGCGAGAATTCAAAACGCCTCGCCTGCCTCTGCGCCGCCACCGTCCTCTGCGGCGAGCTCTCCCTCCTCGCCGCCCAGACCAACCCGGGCGAGCTCATGGACGCCCACCGCCGCATCGAGCGCGGGCAGCAGAAGTAAGCGTTCCCTATGGGGTGAATGTGGGGCGGCGGGGTATTTGGAGTATCGAAAAATCTGGCAGGAACATCGCGTTCGCTAATGTTGCCTAATAACTGCCGGTCGGGTACCATGCTCCCGATGGTATATGGAGATAAATCATGTCACTGGAGTTAGGCAGTTTAGAAAAGGCTATCGAGGCGCTTGGCCGGTCTTTGCGCGTGATTGAAGCAGAATCGGACTCCGCCAATTCCGATCTGATTGAAACGCTGCGAGCCGGGGTCGTACAGAATTTCGAGGTGGCGTACGAGCAGTCGTGGAAAATGATGAAGCGGTGGCTGGAAGCCAATGTGGGTTCGGTCGAGGTTGATGGAGTTACCCGCCGACAACTCTTCCGGCTATGCCATGAAAGCCGGTTGATTGACGATGTTGATGCCTGGATGGGATTCCACAAGTCGCGCAACGAAACCTCACATACCTATGATGCTGAAACCGCCGACGATGTTTTTAATATGGCGAAAGTGTTCTTGCCTGCCGCAACGGATGTGCTTTCCAGGATTGCTGCCCGTAATGATTGATCTTCCTCAAGAACAGCTGGAAACCGTAAGGCGGATTCTTTCCGGACATGTTCACGGCGCTGAAATCCGGGTGTTTGGTTCGCGGGTGCAAGGCAATGCCAAGCCCTGGTCTGATCTTGATTTGGTAATCATCGGAAACAAAAAGCTGGAACTGGGTGCCCTTGGTGACCTCCGGGAAGCATTCGAAGAGTCCGACCTCCCTATTCGCATTGATGTGTTGGACTGGCATTCCATTTCATCCGAATTCCGCAAGGTCATCCAGGCCCGGTTCGAATTGCTTTGATTGCATCGGGAAGCGCAGCAACGGGAACCGGCACGCACGGTTGGTGCATGTTGGCCTTTCGATAAAACCATGTTTTCCGGCACCAGTTCCGGTTGTTGGGCACATGCGACATTCATAATCCTGCCCTAATCTTTCTTTCCCTTTTCAAATGCATGCCTAACGATATGGGGCCTAAAGCCCTGGCCGGTAGTATGTTTTGCTAGATTAACCACTAGCGGAACCGTTGCATCCAAACCGTTTCCTAATGTTGCGCTAGCCTGTTCCTTGCCGAAAGCCAACGGCATCCACAGCGCCTTCTAATGTTTCCTTAACACAAAAACCGCCCAATGTGCGGTGTCGAAGGGGACAACTCCGCTGGGACGGATAATTTTAACGAACCCGACCACTTTGACGTTTCAGCGGGATGATCGGAAACCGGACGGACAAAACGTAAAGGCCGCCGGTTCCGCCCCGACGACATGGGTAGGCAGGACCAATGTTGCGGGAGACCGCAATTTATTATCGTTAATCATTAAAGGAGAAAGTTAATGAAAAAACAGTTTATTATCGCAGCTGCCATGGCTGCAGCAGGTGCGGCTAGCGCGGCACATTATAACCATTCTGGTGATATCACCAGTTCTGTGACTTGGGCAGCCGGCGACACGCATAGCATGGTTGACCGCGTTACCGTGATGCCAGGGGCAACCCTGACCATCGAACCGGGTACCATTATCGCTAGTGACGGTGGTTCCTTGGCCGTCACGGCCGGTGCTCAGATCCACGCCGAAGGTACTCGCGCCAAGCCGATCATCTTCACTTCCGTCAACGACGACTTCGCAACCTGGCGCCCGGTGTGCCAGGAGTGGGGTTCGCTTGCGATCATGGGGGAAGGCATCATTTCCTCGCACCTTTACAAAGGCGCTCCGAAGAACGGTACGCAGAACACCCCGACTGCCGTTGGCACGCACACCCGCGTCATGGAAGGCCTGGTTGCCCGCGGCGATGGAACCGAAGAGTACGGCGGAAACAACGATGACTACGATGCCGGTACGCTCTCCTATGTTTCCTTCCGCTACGGCGGACAGGTGCTGGAAGAAACATCCGAGCTGAACGGTCTCTCCCTCGGGGGTATTGGCCGCGAAACCCAGATCGACCACATCGAAATCATGAACAACGTCGATGACGGTATCGAAATCTGGGGCGGCACGGTCTGCATGAAGTATATCTCCATCTGGAACATTGGCGACGACAGCCTCGACTGCGACCAGGGCTGGCGCGGCAAGGTTCAGCATGGCCTGATCGTTCAGGGCTACTCCGCCGACGCGAAGCAGGGTTCCGGTGTGGGCGACAACTGCATCGAGATGGACGGTTCCGAAGACTCCGACTGCGAGCCGCACACCACCTCCACCCTTTACAACTTCACCGTAATCGGCAACCCCACCAAGGGCGACCACGGCCTTGCGCTGCGCGACAACGTTCGCCTGCAGGTTCGCAACTCCATCTTCATGGATATCCCGGACGTGCTGATCGACGAAGAGTATGACGGTGACGGCGGTTCCGGCTGGGGCTTCGCCCAGGGCACGACGGTTACTCCGGATGACGGCGATGGAAACTTCTACGCTTCCCACGTTGCCCTGAAGACGGTTCCGAACATGGAAGACACCTATGGCGTTGCCTTCAACGCCAATGCCTATGCCGGCGACCTGGCCCGCATCGGTGTTGCTTCCAACGAAATCGTCTACTGGGCGCAGGCCGACGGCTACATGAACGAGCTGACCGATACGGTCCTTTACAATGTGGTCAAGGGTGGGCACATCGACGAGATCGAGCTTTTCGAGTATGCCGGCTACAATGCTGAAGTTGTAACCAACCTGCCGATCGTCGCCTTGGAGCGTGGCCCGTTGGTTAGCCTGTACGGGGGTGCGCTGTCCTGCGCGCCGGTGACCAACCTGAATCCGTGCGCAGCGAACGATGCCTTGGTTGCCGACTCCCTGCCGACCAACGATGGCTTCTTCGATCCGGTATCCTACCGTGGCGCTTTCTCCGCGGATGAAAACTGGCTGGCTGGCTGGACGGCTGCCTATCAGTACGGAATGCTCGACGGCCGCACCGACGCTGGTGCGACTGAAATCGATGGCGGCGTTTATCTGACCGTTGCTGATTCGGTTGAGGGGCAGTACTACTACGTTGAAAGTTCGGACAATCCCGGCTTCGCAAGCAACGTTGTTGTGGAAGCAACCTTGGTCGGTACCGGTTCCGAGATCTACTATGGTGATCCTGCGATCGAGTCGGCCAAGTTTTTCCGCATCACTTCCTACTAAGGTTCTGCTGCAGGAAAAATGATCAATATGGTGGCAGGGTTCCCCTGCCACCACTCTCTATTATTAGGTATGGAATATGAGTATACGGTTTTTCTTTCTCTGTTTGATCTCTTTGTCGTTGGTTGGTTGTGTTGCGCGGGATGGCGATGCCGGATCTCTCACGACAAGCCAACGGGAGCTGGTTCTACAGGTCAAGGGTGCGCTTGGGCAGCTTCCCGACGAGCCGCATAAACGAACCCGTAACCGGGAGCTGGGCCTTCTTGCGGAAGTGGCTCTGGAGGCGGATGAAGAATCGCTCGTACTTGAGGTTGTTGAGGCAATCGACAACTGGCGAAACATACAATTGAAAGCGGAGCTGGCAACGACCTGCTACAACATGGGCCGGGAGGAGAAGGCCCGGCAACTCGTGGAGGAGGTTGAGCAGACGGTCGACACGGTTCTTGGAATTAAGAGCGGTAGGATCGTTGCGGCGGGAGAAAACAAAAACATCTTGGAGGAATACGACGATTTTCGCCTGGATCGTGTGAAAGTGGCGCTCTCCAAATATTATTTTACCAAGGGAGACAAGGAGTCTGCCAAAAAATGGAGCGAGGGTGTGCTGCCCGCCGAGCAGTCCGAGTTTATCAAACAACAGGCGCAGGCATTGGCTAAAGAGAATTACGACACCTCGCTTGCCGTAAATAATATTTTGATTAAGGGAGAGACCTTCGAGGGTAAGAAAGCCGGCATTGATGGGCTGGTGTTGCTATTCGACCTCTACTATGGCGAGGAAGGGAAACGCAATGAATTGAAGGCCTTGATTGACGAGTTTTCTATCTCCATGCCGGTGATGTACCGGGTGGAGTGGTTGCACGGCATGGCACTTTCCGCTTTCGGCCATGGCGATGCCGCGGTGGCAAGGTCGTTGTATATAGAGTCTTCCTTGCTTATATCGGAAGGCTCCTTCAAGCCCCGTCTCTTCTTTCCGTTGAAAGCGGAAAACATCATTACCTCGCATAAGCTTGGGTTTCGTGAAGAGGCGTCCGAAGCCGCCGACCTGCTTTACGGGGAATATGCCAGGTTCGAGGGCAACATCTACAACATCCACCGGGCAGACGTGCTCTGCGCGGTTGGCGAAATGTTTGTTGCGATCGGGCGTATGGATCGTGCGGAAGAGGTTTATCTGAATGCGCTGGATCAGGCCGGCGTGAATCCGAACTCCAGACCCCGGGTCGAGGACTTGAACCTCATCGCGTGCTCCCTGATTAAGCATGATGTTCCGTTAACATCCGGACTGCATGAAAAGATGGATGGATTCGTGGGATCGTTGGGGGCGCCTTGGTAGGCGGCCCGCACTTAACATAACACTAACCCTAAAAAGGTTGTTGCCGATTTTGGTGCACCGTAAAACCCATGCACCTATTTGTGTTTGAATGGGGTTTGGATTTGAATTGGTTTGGTAGGTTTTGGTGAAATATTCTTTAAAAACACTGTTGGTTGTCTGTTGTTCGTTCATTGTCGTCCAGGCGTATTCCCAGATGGGGGGTATCCGCGGCTCGGTGATGGACAAGGATTTCGAGGTGCCGTTGACCGGGGTGAAGGTTCGTATTTCGGAGACGGGACAGGAAGCCGAAACCGGGGATGCGGGGAGCTATTATCTCGAGCAGGTTCCTCCCGGCGCATACACGTTGCTCTTCAGCAAATCCGGATACACCCGGTTCACGAAACCAGAGGTTGTCGTGATGGGGGGGCAGCTGGCCGAGGTGGAGGCCGCCCTTGAGGGCGAATACGAAGAGATGGACGAGCTGGTGGTTCGCGATATCCAGCTGGGCGGCGCGTCCGAAATCGGCTTGCTTAACCTGCGTATGGAAAGCTCCGCGCTGATGGATTCCGTTGGCGCGGATCTGATCAGCCAGGCGGGCGCGAGCGATGCGGCGGGTGCGCTGAAACTGGTTTCGGGAACGACGGTTCAGGATGGCAAATATGCCGTAGTCCGCGGATTGCCCGACCGCTATGTGGTATCGTTGCTCAACGGCGTGCGTCTGCCGACGGCCGATCCGGATAAACGCGCCGTGCAGCTGGATCAATATCCATCGTCGTTGATCGAGAGTGTTCGAGTCCTGAAATCATTCACTCCGGATCAGCAGGGCGATGCTTCCGGCGGTGCCGTGGACGTGGTCTTGCGGGGCATCCCTGAAAAGCGCGTGCTCAAGTTCAGTGTCGGTACCAAATACAACGAAAATTATGGCGGAGATGAATTTCTCTCATATGACACCAGCGAGAATGATTATTGGGGGCAGCGCGAATTTGAGCCCGCCGAAGACCTCGCTGAAACAATAGATGGTGAGCAGAGAAACGATCGACCCATTGCGCAATACCCCACGACTTCGTATGGGGTTAGCCAGACCGATCAACCGGAAAACTATAGTTGGGGCATCGAGCTGGGAGACCGGTATGACCTTGACCTGTTCGGTGAGGAGGTCTCGGTCGGGGGGCTTGCCGCATTCAACTACGAGCAAAGCGCAACCTACTATGAAGGAATTTCTGATAAATACACCCTGGCTCCGGATAACACCTATACGAATACGGGAACCATTTCCAAGGAGGTGGATAGCGAACACGTTGCGTTGACGGATATGTGGGATATTAAAAAAGGCACCTATGAGATTAACTGGAGTGGTGCGGTAGGGATTGGCCTGGAGCACGAACTCCTGAAACTCAATTATCTGCATGTGTTCACCCATAATACGGAAGATACCGCCATCCAGTCCCTGGATTTCCGTGGACGTGAGACCTATAACCCCGAGTATGTTGATTTTGTCGAGCCGGAAAGCAGTTCGGATTACCTGCAAGACTTCTCGAGATACTACGCGCCATACCGGCGATCGGAATCGATCGTTTATGCAGAACGTGATACGGAGTCGGATCAGTTTGGCGGGGAGCTTACCCTTCCGGTTCCGGATTTGAACCTGGGGATCATTAAGTTCAAGCGGCCGGTATTGGACATCAAATTGTCCGATAGCTCATCCTCGTTGTGGAAGCAGAAGGAAATGCTGGACTATTTTTGGTATCCCGGAAAGGCGACAACGGAGATTGCCGAGGGGTGGGAATGGGATGCGGGGATTCCTACGGATGACATTCTTCCGGGGGCGCTGGAAAACTTTGTGTCAGGGGCCGCCTGGTTGAATCCTTTCACGAATTCCCTGGGGGAAGTGAAAGCCCCGCCTGCGGTAACTGAAAAGTGGATTACCGACTATGCGGCTTTTAAGAGCTATATCGAGCGTCATCCCGAGTTGGGTTTGGTTTTCCCGCAGTACGCCTGGTATAACGGAAACGTTAATGTGGACGGATCGAATCCGCAGGAGATAACCGGAGTTGAGTCCAACGGCACCTACGTGGCCGATTCGGGGATTCAGTTGGGCAACTATCAGGTGATTTGGCAAGAGGTGGTCGAGGATAGCGATCAGGTTGCCTTCAACTATAAGTGGGATTTTGAAAACTGGACGGCCAACAAAGGGTTCTTTAAGGCCGGCATTTTCCAGGATCGCGTCGACCGCAAATATTTCCAACAAACCCTAAGCAACATTTCGCCGGATCCCAGTGTGTCGTTCGATACCGGATTCAAGGGCACTTGGGATGAGAGTCTGGCGGATCTGTTCGCGGCCGATTCGAATACCGCCGTGTATTCTTCCTTCGCCGATATTCAATACGATGGCGAACAGGATCTTGATGCCCATTATTTCATGCTCGATTTCCCCGTATTCGATTTCCTCACCGTCCGCGGGGGGGTAAGGCACGAAGAATTTGCGCTGAAAACATTCCTGGAGCCCGACGACTATCAGTATGCGCGAACCATCAAGTCGGGGGGCGGGCTTGGGTATCTTACGTCCAATGAAACGGGGTATGTGGAGGATGCCGATTATAGCCGGGTCGATAACCTGCCCTCGATCGGTTTCGACCTGACTCCCGTCGAGCCGATTACGTTCCGGTTCAACTGGGCTCAGACGGTGGCCAAGCAGCAGTTCAAGGAGGTCGTCCCCATCATTCAGCGTGAATACGCGGGAGCGGATGCGTTTTACGGTAATCCGGATCTGGTCGCCAGCCCGGTGGATAATCTCGATTTGCGTTTGGATTACACGCCTTATCCCGGTGGATTGATCTCCGTCTCCTACTTCACCAAGGACATCACGGATCCCATTCAATATTATAAGGGATATGATGACTACGGAAATGGATATACCTTTGTTACCAACTATTCTTCGGCCTGGGTCGATGGCTATGAATTTGAAATCCGGCAGGATCTAGGCCGCTTTTTCTCTCCGATGGAAGGCATGAGTGTCGGTGCCAACTACACGTACATTACCGGAGAGGTCGATCTGGGCAATGGCGAGACCAGCGATGTCATGGAGATGCCCGAATATCTGTACAACCTCTTCTGCACCTACGGCATTGATTTCATGGACACGAAAATCGGTCTGTTCTACACGCATCAGGGCGATACGCTTAAAACGGTTAAAAACGACGAAGGGACGCCGTCTCCAGCGATCTATGCGCTCGATTACGGCGCGCTCAACTTCACGATCTCAACCAAGTTGACCGATCATTTGAAACTCAGTTTCAAAGCCAAGAACCTAACCGACCCGGATATCCAAACGGTCTATCGGGTGGATGGATTGGGGGATGCGTTGCATACGTCGTATACCAAAGGGCGCGAGTATTCGGTAGGAGTCACGGCCTCCTGGTAACAACCCGCTAACATACCCCTCATTCAGCAATAATATTTTGACAATAGAACTCTAGCCCGAGGTGAACATGAAAAAACAAATATGGATGATTTTAGCCGTCTCCGGCGCGGTGGCCTGCCTGGCGCAGGACAACGAGCTGGAGCTCACGAAGGAGACGCTTTCGAAGTGGGTCGAAACCCGCAAGCTGATCTCTCAGGAAAAGGAAAAATGGGAACTCGAGCGTGAAGTGCTCGGCGACCGCATCGACCTGGTGCGCTCCGAACGCGACACCCTGTCCAGCAAGATCCACGAGACGCAGTCGCTCATTACCGACGCCGACAAGAAACGTGAGGATTTGGTTGAGGAGAACGATGCGCTCAAGAATGCCTCGGCCACGCTCGTTAACCGAATCTTCACATTGGAGCGCAGCGTGCTGAAGTTGCTGCCCACCCTCCCGGTACCGGTGCAGGATCGGATGAAGCCGCTCAGCCAGCGCATCCCGAAAAACCAGGAGACCGAGCTCTCCCTCTCCGAGCGCTACCAGAACGTCGTCGGCATCATCAATGAGCTCAACAAGGGCGCCAACGAAATCTCGGTCGTCAGCGAAGTGCGCGAGCTTCCCGATGGCAGCACGGCCGAGGTTCAGACCCTGTACCTCGGTTTTGCCCGGGCCTTCTACTGCACCAACAAGGGCGACATTGCCGGCGTTGGCCATCCCGGAGCCGAGGGTTGGGTCTGGACGTCCAACAACGCCATCGCCCAGCAGGTGGCCGATTCGATCTCCATTTTGAAAAACGAAAAAACGGCGGAGTTTATCCCGCTGCCCGTCGGCATCGATTAATTCGTCACTCGGAAAACGCTTTAAACCCAAACAGGAAATCAGATGAACGATTCAGGATTCTACCACACACACCTGCGGAACCGCATGGAGCGGATTGTGATTTTTATTGCGTCGGTATTAGTGCTTTGCTCGCTCTACGCATTCGCTGAACCCGAGGTGAAGATGCAGGAAAAACTCGATGCCAGCCTGCAGGAGCTTTCCAATATCAGGAAGGGCATCTCGCAGGAAAAGCTTCCGATGGTCAAAGGCCTTAATGCCCTTGAGGACGAGGTGATGGATGTTCGCCTCGAACACCAGAAGGTGATGCGCCAGCTCGATAGCCGCAATCTCGACCTCAACAACCTGCGCTCCGAAATCACGATGCGCAAGGGCGAGAAAAGCTATATTTCGAACCTGCTCGGCGAATATATCCGCAACTTCGAATCCCGCCTGCACATTGCCGAACTCGACATGTACCAGGAGGTCATCAAGGCCGCCGTGCTTGCGCCCGACAACACGAACCTTTCCGACGAGGAAATCTTCGTCAAGCAGACCGAGCTGGTCGAGGCCTCGATCCTGCGCCTGCAGAATTCGGTCGGCGGATCGGCCTTTGCCGGAAATGCCGCCGGGGACGACGGCCTCGTTAAAGACGGGCAGTTCATCGTGGTTGGCCCCGTGGCAATCTTCGCCTCGGACGACGGTTCCATGGCCGGCATCGCCGAGCAGCAGCTCGGTTCGCTCGAGCCCACGGTCATGCCGTTCGCCGACCCCGCCAACGCCGCCATGGTGGCTGCCACCATCAAGAACATGGGCGGCGACTTCCCGTTCGACGCGAGCCTGGGCAATGCCCGCAAGATTGCCGAAACCAACGAGACCTTTTCGGAGCATTTGGCCAAGGGCGGCAAAGTGGGCTATGTGATCGTCGGCATGTTCGTCCTCTGCATACTGGTTTCCATTTACAAGTGGATCCAGTTGTCGCTGGTGCCTCGCGTATCCGAAAAGCGGGCCATGCCGGTGCTGAAAGCTATTCTGGTGAACGACCATGAAACCGCCGCCGCCGAAATCCGGAAACTCAAGGGGCCGACCGGTGCCATGCTGACGGCCGGCATCGAGCATATCGACGAGCCGAAGGATCTGGTGGAGGAAGTCATGTATGAAGAGCTGCTGACCACCCGCATGAGCGTCAACAGCCTCACACCGGTTCTTGCCGTGTGTGCTTCGACCGCCCCGCTGATGGGGCTGCTGGGTACGGTGACCGGCATCATCAATACCTTCAAGATGATTACGGTCTTCGGATCGGGCGATGTGAAGACGCTTTCCGGCGGTATTTCCGAGGCGCTCGTCACCACCGAAATGGGGCTGGTGGTCGCGATCAGCGCGCTGGTCTTCTACGCCTTCCTCTCCCGCAAGGCCAAGAGCATTACCGACCAGATGGAGCAGATCGGCATTCTCTTCATCAACCGTTCGACCCGTGCGGTGGAAGACGAACCTGCCGCGGCAGCATAAATGGAAATAACCACAGAGCTCACTGAGGCACAGAGATAACTCAATTTCGATAGCAACGCCTCCGTGCCTTTGTGGTGAAAATACTATGAATCTGGATTTACAAGCTTTTTGGGAACAGACCCTCGCCATCTGGACGTCGGGCGGGTGGGCCATGATTGCCCTCGCGGCCGATGCCTTTCTGATCTTCTATCTGGGCATGAGTATCTTTTCCCGCATTCGGGCCAAGGGATACCTCTATGTTTCCGAGAAGAAGATGAAGCGTTGGGTGAAGGAGCCTGCCAAGGGGCGCGGCCCGGTCGGCAAAATGATCCGTTTTGTAATGGGCGCGCGCTCCCTGGAGGAGATCGGCATTTTCTTCGATGAGTTGAACCAGACCGAGATCGCGCCGCTCAACCGCGACCTGAAGGTGATGCAGACCTGCGTGAGCATCGCGCCGCTGATGGGGCTGCTCGGAACGGTGACCGGCATGCTGGCCACGTTCGCCGCGTTGGCCGGCGGATCGGGCGGCGACAAGACCATGGGCATGGTGGCCGGCGGCATTTCCGAGGCGTTGATCACCACCGAGACCGGCCTGCTGGTCGCGCTGCCGGGGCTTATTTTCCAATACAAACTGGCGCGCGAGCATGCGCAGTACAAGGCCTTCCTCGCCCACCTGCAGACCGTCTGCTCGCAGCGCATCTACAAACAAAGCCTAAGGAAGGCGGCGTAGGGAATTAAGAATGCAGAATTATGAATTAAGAATGGTTGGCGGGGCTTCCCCGCACCCCTTTAAAGGAAAGCGTCGCAGACCAATCATTCTTCATTCTGAAATCTTAATTCTTCATTAAATATACGGAGTACATACCATGGGACGTTTTAGTAGCAGCAGCGAAGACAGCTCGGAAGTGGCAGTGGATATTTCACCGCTCATCGACTGTGTATTCATTCTTCTCATCTTCTTCATCGTCACCACCACCTTCGTGGAGGAGACCGGTGTTGAAGTGGATAAACCGCAGGCCGCGTCGTCGGTGCAGTTGGAAAAGACCAGCATCATGATTGCGGTCACCGACAAGGGGCAGATCGTGTACGGCGGAAACGATATCGGCATTGCCGGAGTCCAGCCGCTGGTCAAGCGCATGATGCAGAAGGAAGACGTGCCGGTGATCGTGCAGGCCGACCAGAACGTGGCATCCGGCCTCATGGTGCGCGTGATCGACGAAGCGAAGCTGGCCGGCGCGGTCAAGGTGAGCATCGCCACCCGCAAGAAGCAGGGATAATCCGTGAGCGACCATGCCATAGTGAAATCCTTCCAGTGGGTGCTGAAGCAGGCGATGTATGCCGGCAGCGGGGTCGTGTTCGCGTTTCTGCTGTTCCTGCTGCTGCCGATTCTCCAGGTCATCACCAGTCCGCCGGCAAAGGATCTGACCATCCGTTCGGTCGATGCCGTGGTCGAGCCGCCGCCTCCGCCGCCTCCGATGGAGGAGCAGGAGGAACCGGAACCGGAGGAGCAGCCTCCGCCGCCCCCCGCGGTCGATGCGCAGCCGCTCGACCTTTCGCAGCTCGAGCTCGCGCTTAATCCGGGCGACGGTGGATTCGGTGGCGGCGACTTCGCCATCAATCTGGCGGGCGTGACCGGCAACAGCGACGAGGTGGATGCCATCTTTTCGCTCTCCGACCTCGACCAGAAGCCGCGCGTGGTCTACCAGCCCGCGCCGATCTATCCGCCGGAGCTGGCGCGCAAGAACATGCAGGGCACCGTCTATGTTTTGTTCATTGTCGACAAGACCGGCCGTACCCGCGACCTCAAGGTTCAGAAATCAACCCACCCGGCCTTCAACAACCCCGCGCTCAAGGCCGTGAAGCAGTGGAAGTTCGAGCCGGGTAAACGCAAGGGCAAGCCCGTCCAGTTCCGGATGCGCGTGCCGATCACCTTCCAAAAATAGGTACTCAACATGATTGCAAAACAACAGAATGAATTGGCCACGAAAGGCCGCAAAGAAAACAAAGCATTCCCTTTTGCGTCCTTTGCGCTCTCTTGTGGCAAAAAAATAATATTGCCGAGCCTGCTGTTTGTGGCAGCTTCCGTTTCCGCCAACGAAATGCTTGAACTGCTCGATGGGCTTCCGGGCGCCAAGGCGTCGGTGGCGCCCGCCGTGGCCGAGGCCGTGCATGCCGAAAAGGATATGTCCGCCATCGAGAAGAAGGAAGTCTCCATCAAGAAACCGGAATCGATGCAGGATCTCTCCATCTGGGACGAGGAACTCTTCCAGAAACAGTTCCTGGCCAGCTATGGCGCGAACGCCGAAATCGAACCGCGCGTCTCCGCCGTCGAGCACGAGCAGATGCAGAAGGTCATGGATATCATGTCGGACGGCGACGATATGGAAAAAGCCATCAATCAACTCAGGAAGTATACCAAGGATTCCTCCTCCGCCATCTTCGACTTCACCATCGGCAACCTCTATTTCCAGCAGGACAACCTGGAGGAAGCCTTGGCCTGGTACGACAAGGCGATCGAAAAGTTTCCATCCTTCCGCCGCGCCTACAAGAACGCCGGACTCATCCACGTCCGCAATGGCGATTTCAAGAAGGCGCTGCCGCTGATGACCAAGGTCATTGAACTGGGCGGCCACACCTCCATCGCCTACGGGCTGCTCGGTTTCGCCTACGGCTCGATCGAAAACCACCTCTGTGCCGAGTCGGCCTATCGCCAGGCCATCCTGCTCGATCCGGAAACGATCGACTGGCAGCTCGGCCTCGCCCGCAGTTTCTTTAAGCAGCAAAAGTTCGGCGACGCCGTCAGCCTGTGCAACACGCTCATCGCGAGGAAGCCCGACAATGCCGATTTCTGGTTGCTGCAGGCCAATGCCTATCTCGGCCTTAAGCAGCCGATGAAGGCCGCCGAAAACTATGAATATGTCAACGCCATGGGCACGGCCACCGCGGCCAGCATGACCATGCTCGCCGACATCTATGTGAACGAATCCCGTTGGGACATGGCGGCCGATGCCTACCTGCGCGCCTACGAACTCGACAACGGGAACAATCCCTCCAAGCCGTTGCGCGCCGCCAAGATCCTGGCCTCCCGCGGTTCGCTCGACCAGTCCAACCGCATGCTCAACCGCGTGGCCGAAAAGAAGAGCGCGCTCGACCAGTCCGACCTCAAGGAACTCCTCAAGCTCCAGGCGCGGGTTGCCGTGGCCGCCGGCGGGGGCGAGGATGTGGTGAAGATTCTCGAGGAGGTGGTCGAGGTCGATCCGCTCGATGGCGAGGCGCTCATCCTGCTCGCCCAGCACTATGGCCGCAACGTTCCTGAAAAGGCGGTCTTCTACTACGAACGCGCCGCCAACATCGAGAGCCACGAGGCCGAGGCCAAGCTCTACCACGGACAGCTGCTCGTCGGGCAGGCCAAATATGCCGATGCCCTGCCGCTCCTGCGCCGCGCCTACGAGCTCAAACCCCGTTCCGACATCGAGGACTACGTCAAGCAAGTCGAGCGCATCGCCAAAACCCGCAGTTAGGAGTGTTGAACCACAAAGGCACGAAGGACACAAAGATATCTGAGACGCCGGAAATGCTGTAGCTTAGTGTCCTTTGTGTCTTTGTGGTTAAATCCACATGGACTTGTTTTTGATAGACGGTATTGCGCCGTTTTTCCGGGGCTACGACCAGGAGGTCGTCAACTGGTCGAAGGCCCCGTTTTCGCATATCGAGTCCGGCGACCATCTCGACTTCGACCGGTGCCGGCAGATCCGCGCCGACTTCAAGACCTTCTGCCGCAAGGCCGCCGGGGCGGGCTATAACGCCATCACGCTCGACGACCTCGCCCACCTGTGCATCTTCGGTTTCTACGATGCCGCGTTGGTCAACAAGATTGCCGACTACCGCTGCTTCTTCGGCGAGTTGTTCAAGGATGCCGTGGCCGCTGGGTTGACGCCCTACATCACCACCGACCTGCTCTTTTTCAACGAAGCCATCGACCGGCACATCGCTTCCAACGACGATGCCCTGCGCACCTTTGCCGCCGATGCCTGCCGCCAGTTGTTTGAGAAATATCCGATGGTCGGCGGCATCATTGTCCGCATCGGCGAGGCCGACGGGCTGGACGTGGAGGGCGACTTCCATAGCCGCCTGGTGATTCGCCGCCCGCAGCAGGCGCGCAAAATGATCCAGGCCTTGCTGCCGGTCTTCGAGGAGTTCGATCGCCAACTGGTTTTCCGCACCTGGAGTGTCGGCGTGGGCCGGGTGGGGGACATCATCTGGAACCCCGACACCTTCGATGCCGTCTTTGCCGGATTGGAAAACGACCACCTCATCATTTCCATGAAATACGGCCAGTCCGACTTTTTCCGCTACCTCCCACTCAATCGCCTTTTCTTTCGCGGCGGCCACCGCAAGCTGGTCGAGTTCCAGGCGCGGCGCGAATACGAAGGCTTCGGCGAATATCCCTCCTTCATCGGCTACGACTACGAAAAAGTACGCAACAAGCTCGTCGGCCAGCACAACGTGGTCGGCATGTCCGTCTGGTGCCAGACCGGCGGATGGAGCGGCTTCCGGCGCCTGACGTTTCTCGACGACAACGCCGTCTGGAACGAGATCAACACGTTTGTCACCGTCCGCCTTTTTCGCGATGGCATCACCGCCGACCAGGCCATCCAGCACTATTACCGGGAGCACTATCCCGATCCGCACTGGCGCCCGCTGCAGGAGTTGCTACGCCTCTCCGATGAAGTCATCAAGGAGCTGCTCTATATCGAGGACTTTGCCTCGCGCAAAATATATTTCCGGCGGTTGCGCGTTCCGCCGCTGGTCACCGTCTACTGGCGCCACATTGTGGCCAACCATTTCATGCGCAAATTCATGCGGTGCTATGTCGGCGACGGCCAGCGCACCGTGAAGCAGGGTTTCCGGGCGCTGCAGAAAATCAAGCGCATGCAGGAACTTGCCGGGCCGCTCGGGTTGCCCGTCGAAGACCTCAAGTTCCAATACGACACCTTCAAGATCATCGCCACCGTCCGCGAATACTATTTCCTCGATTTCACCGATGAGCTCGAAGCGCGGCTAACGCGGATGAAGGAAGAGTATGAAGCGAAGTACGACGAGCCGCGCTACACCCTCATGCTCGACTTTTCACGCGTCAAGCTCCGCCGCGCCCACCTGCACCTCATGCTGAAAATGATGTTCCGCGGCGAACATGGCTACCGCCTGTTCGACCGAATCGTCACCCTCAACCTGCTTTCGGTGCTTTATCCAATGCTCAAGCGCTTCGGCAAAAACGCCGTCCCCGAATTCGCCTCCGAATCCGCCATGGGCTTCGACTCCATCTTTAAATGAGGAAAAGCTTTCCGGTGAACGGTGCGGACGGTTTTGCCACAGGACAATTGAACGACAAGACTATTTCGGTGCGGGTGGATTTTTTAAACCGCTGCGTCCGCACCGGAAAGTGTCCTGTTGTTAATCGTCTTGTGAAAAAAACGGGTTGGAGGGCGAGGTTCCATCCGAGCCGCCGCACGGTACTTTCATGGAGGGGCGGACGCTGTCCGCCCAGGCGCACGGCGTGCGCCCCTCCATCAAGGCATCGCAGGTGTTGGGATGGCCACGAAGAGGCGCATAATTCACAAGACAGGATAATGGAATGACAGGATCATTTGCTTAACCGCGAATGAACACGAATGAACACGAATTCCCCCTGCGTCCGCACCGGAAATTGTCCTGTCGCTAATCTATAACTTTTCAGTAGATGATGTGGATGCAGAATATCAACGTCTTACAGAGGCAGGATTAACACCCGTCATGCCACTTGAAGACCATCCTTGGGGTGATCGTGGGTTCTCAGTTGTCGATCCCAATGGAGTCTCTCTTTACATTTTTTCTGAAAGAGATCCATCTGAAGAATTCAAACAATACTACAAAAACTAGCCGAACCAGCTTGACCCTACCGTGAAAACGCCCTTTGAGTCAGGCAATGAACAAGGCACGGCAGGTCAGCTTTAACGTTCATATGGCTGAAGTTTGGTCAACAGGGTGAAAAAAAAGAATTAGACCCACCTTTTTCGCGCGTTGAAAAAGGGCCTTGACAACCGAACCCGAGGGGCGAAAAGAGCGCTCACAGGGTGGGCGGTTTTTTCCGCATGCAGGGTATGCTCATATCCGTGTACTTTGCCACAGAAGAGTTGACGTGTACGCACAATAGATGTACACGTATTTCATGAAATTTGAGTGGAACCCAGAGAAAAACGAAAAACTAAAGAAGGAGCGAAATGTATCCTTTGAACATATCATTTTCCATCTATCGGAAGGTGATTTATGGAAAACAGCAGATCATCCCAACCAGGAAGATTATCCAGGTCAAAAGATCTATTTCGTAATCGTTGATGAATATATCTATCTGGTTCCACATGTAATTGATGATGAATACATATTCTTAAAAACCATCATCCCAAGCAGAAAAGCCACAAAACAATACAAACAGGAAAGTGGTGATTAAAATGAAATTGGATAAAGAAGAAAAAGACATTTTGGAAGCGCTCGAAAGAGATGAGATTAATACCCTTACTCCGTCGAAGAAAGAGATCGCTGAAATCAAAGCGATGGCAGAAAATACACTCCGTAAAGACAGACGAGTAACCATTCGTCTTTATGATCATGATTTAAAAGGCATTCAGAAAAAAGCCATCGAAAAAGGTATGCCCTATCAAACTCTCATATCTTCAATGATTCATCAGTATGTTGAGGGGGATCTGATTGAAAGAAAAATCGGCTAACCAGCCATCTGAGGTTCTCCGTCAACCCAAAAAATGATTTTCCAAGGGGCCGTTCAACCTAATGGAATCAGGGTGTTCGGCTATTGTTTTCCATAATTTTGATCCTCGTTTTTTCAAGATGCTCAAATAGTGCATTTCGTCATACGGCACCTGTTCTTTCCAGCAGCGATATAGCTAAGGGGTCCTTTGATCTTTGTGTTTGATGAGCAAAGGAGTCACCCAAGAGGCCATTTTCCGGCGGGAATGGCTTGTGCGGGAGCGGGGACATTCCTGTCCCCGGCGGGGGCAGGAAAGCCCCCGCTCCGTTGGAACCGCCCCTTGACCCCGCCCCTTCTGTTAACACAACATGAATGGCTTGCTCATTTCGGTTAAACCGGTGGTTGCTTCACTTTCCCCGATGTAAGTCGGCGAGGCTTCGACGGTCGAGGTCGCCGGAAACTGAATGGGAGAAATCATGAAAAAACGCACTACCTTTATTGTCGCCGCAGCGATGACTGCCGTCACCTTGGCGAATGCCGCACCGTCATCCATTTCCCTCTCACCGCTCTCAACCTATGCCTCGGGTATCTTCGATGAAGGGGCCGCCGAGATTGTGGCCCACGATGCCGCGTCGCAGCGCCTGTTTGTTACCAATGCCGATGAAAACACGCTGGACGTACTCGATATTTCCGAACCGGCCAATCCGTCGCTCCTCACCAAGATCGATCTTGCACCGTATGGCGACGGCGTTAACTCGGTGGCGGTGCACGATGGCGTGGTTGCCGTCGCCTGCGAGGCGGATCCCAAGCAGGATCCCGGGACGGTTGCTTTTCTCGATATCGATGGAACCTTCGTTTCTTCGGTCGTCGTGGGAGCCCTGCCGGATATGCTGACGTTTACGCCCGACGGTACAAAGGTGTTGGTGGCCAACGAAGGCGAGCCGGACGACGACTATGTGGTCGATCCCGAAGGTTCCGTGAGCATTATTGATCTTTCGGGCGGAGTGGAACTGTTGACGCAAGCTAACGTGAAAACCGTGTCGTTCACCCCGTTCAATTCCCTTGAAAATCGCCTGAAGCGCGGTCAAGTCCGCATCTTTGGGCCCAACGCGACGGTGGCGCAGGATCTGGAGCCGGAATACATCGCCCTCAGCGAGGATGGTAAGACCGCGTTTGTTACGCTGCAGGAAAACAATGCGATTGCCATGGTCGATGTCGAGCGAGCCCAAGTGAAGCGGATCAAGAGCCTCGGTTATAAATGGCATGCGCTTCCGGGAAACGGGTTGGATGCCTCCGACAAAGATGATGCGATAAATATCGAAAATTGGCCCGTGGCGGGCATGTTCCAGCCCGATGCCATCGCATCCTACAATGTGCGCGGTCGCAACTATTATATTACGGCCAATGAAGGCGATGCCCGCGACTACGACGGCTTCTCCGAGGAGAGCGACATCGGGAGTCTCCAGCTTTCGGGGTGGCTCACCAACCGCTTCCCGACCATCCAGGCCAATGAACACCTTGGGCGCCTCGGCACCACCACCGAACCGCCGTTCGGCAAATGCGGCGAGGTGAGCCATGTGCTCTTCAGCTATGGCGCGCGGTCGTTCTCGATCCTGGATGATCGCGGCAGCAGGGTGTTCGACTCCGGCGACGATTTCGAGCGCATCACCGCCGAAGCCCTTCCGGAATTCTTCAATGCCAGCAACGACAACTCCAAATTCGACAACCGTTCCGATAACAAGGGGCCGGAGCCGGAGGGTGTTGTGGTCGGCAAGGTTGAGGGGCGCCACTATGCATTCATTGGTTTGGAGCGCATCGGCGGCATCATGGTCTACGACGTGACCAACCCGCGCCGCCCGGAGTTCATCGAGTATTACAACAACCGCGACTTCACGCAGGATGTCGAAACGGCGGGAGCCGGCGACCTCGGGCCCGAAGGCCTCGCCTTCATTTCGGCGAATGACAGCCCGAACGGCACGCCGTTGCTGGTGGTGGCCAACGAAGTCAGCGGCACCACGACCATCTACGAAATTCTTTCATCCAAATAGCTGCACACGCGGTAGCAACACCCTGGAAGCCCGGCATGGAATCCCCTCCCATGCCGGGCTTCCTTTTGGGGGCATACAAATAACGTATTCCTAATACGCTTTATATTATCTGCCAACGGAACAAAGGCTATATGAGCCCCTTGAGCAAACAACCCACAGGAGTTCATCATGTCGAAAAAAAGATACTATTTGGAAAATGCACCCCAAGCCTGGAGCGGGATTCGCCAACTACACTCGGCCGATTGCGCACTGCTGCCGGAAAAGGCCGAAGTCAAGTTGGTCGGTACGTTCAGCAGGGCCGTCACGGCCATGAGCATGGCCCGCAAGATTCACCGCAAAGCCGTAGGCTGCTATTCCTGCTGCCGGGCTTAGGCATTGGCAAATTGCACAACTTGTGGTGGGGCTACTCATGGCTTCACCACAAGCAACGCATGGAATTCTAACGATCCGCCAATCTGTCCGTAACGGGGCGGGGTGAAGTTACGCGCATGAAAACGACAGATGCTGTATCGAAGGCCGACCTGCACGTTCACAGTAAATTCTCCAACCGCCCCTCCGAGTGGTTCCTGCGCCGCATCGGTGCGCCGGAAAGTTTCATGGAGCCGTTGGAGGTCTACAACGCCTGCCGGGCCGCGGGCATGGACTATGTGACCCTCTCCGACCACAACTGCATTTGCGGCGCCAAGTCGATTGCGCATTTGCCGGGCACCTTCATCTCCTCGGAACTGACGACCTATTTCCCGGAAAACGGCTGCAAGATCCACTGCCTGGTGTCGGGGATTACGGAAAAGCAGTTCCACGAAATGGATAAGCTGCGCGAAAACATCTACGACCTGCAGCACTACATGAACGACAACCGGGTGATCCACACCATCGCCCACCCGCTGTTCAGCATCAACGACAAGCTGACGATCGACCTCTTCGAAAAGCTGATCGTCATGTTCAACCGCTTCGAGGGCATCAACGGGTCGCGCGTTCCACGCGCCTGCGAAATCGGCAACGCCATCTTCAGCAGCCTGACGCCGGAAATGATTGTCGACATGGCCAGCCGCCACAACCTCAACCCGGTCGGTCTCGAGCCGTGGAACAAGACCTTGACCGGAGGATCGGACGATCACGGCGGGCTCTACATCGCCAGCGCCTACACGGTCACGCCCAAGGCGGCCAGCGTGATCGATTTCCTGGAATACATCCGCGAGGGGCAGCACGAACCCGGCGGCGCGGGCGGAACCAGCGTGCGGCTGGCCAACAGCCTTTACCGCATTGCCTACTGCTACTACAAGGATCGCTTCCTCGCCGACGGCACCCCCGACCGCTCCGTGATCGGTGCCGTGCTGAAAAACCTGGCGGTTCAGCCGGAAGAGCGCGAGCCGGCGCCGGTCGGCTTCCGCGCCAACGTCCGCGCCGCCTTCCGCCGGAAGGTCAAGAAGGCCTATGTCAAAAAACAGATGAGCGAGATCGAGCAGATGATCGTGGAGGAATTCTCCCGCGTGCTCGAAGATACGAACCACGACCTGTCGCTCGAGGAAGCGGACATGGCCAACTTCAAGTCGGCCTGCCGCCTGAGCCAGGAGCTCAGCTTTGTCTTCATGAAAAAGGCGGCCAAAAAAATCCAGAAGGGCGAGCTGATCGGCTCCCTGCAGGCGGTTTCGTCGCTCGGGCCCGTGGCGTTGGGCATTGCGCCCTACCTGACGGCCTTCTCCACCCAGCACAAGGACGAGGCTTTGCTGAAAGCGGTTGCGGCGCATTTCCCGGCTGCGGGCACGTTCCGCCACAAGACGGGCAGGAAGGCGTGGGTCACCGACACCTTCACCGACGTCAACGGCGTCACCAAGACCATCCGCACCTTGGCGGGTATGGCCAAGGATGCCGAAAAGGACATTACGGTCGTCACTAGCCTGGATGAAGAGCCGAGCGGGGACTTCCCGATCAAGAATTTCAAGCCGGTCGGTTCGTTCCATTTGCCGGAATACGAATCGATTGTCGTCAGCTACCCGCCGTTCATGGAAATGCTGGCCTGGTTCGAACAGGAGCAGTTCGACGAAATCATCATCTCCACGCCGGGTACGCTCGGCATCTGCGCCTTGGGCGCGGCCAAGCTGCTGGGGCTCGAAACCAAGGGAATCTACCACACCGACTTCCCGCGCTTTTTCGCCGACATCACCGAGGACGAAAAATTGGGCGAGGTGGCCTGGCGCTTCATGCGCTGGTTCTACGACAAGGTCGACCAGATCCTTGTGCCCACCAAGCAGTACAAGCGGTTGCTGATGGATGGCGGGTTCGCCGAAGAAAAGATCGATGTGATGCCGCGGGGCATCAACCGCGAAAAGTTCAATCCCGGCTTCCGCGACCGCGAAATGTGGACCACCTACAACCGCAACGGCAGCTTTAAGTTTATCTATGCCGGCCGCGTGTCGAAGGAAAAGAACATCGAGGTCATGCTCAAGGCCTTCACCCTGCTGATTGGAACCGGGTGCGATGCCGACCTGGTCGTCGTGGGCGACGGCCCCCTGCGCGATGAGCTGCAGTTGAAATACAACGATCCGCAGATCGTTTTCACCGGCTACCTCTACGGCGAAGAGCTGGCCAAGGCCTACGCCAGCGCCGACCTCTTCGTCTTCCCGAGCCTGACCGACACCTTCGGCAACGTGGTGCTCGAGGCGCACGCCTCCGGACTGCCGGCGATCGTTTCGAACGAAGGCGGGCCGCAGGAGATCGTCGAGTCCCACGGCTCCGGACTGGTTGTCAACGCCCGCACACCGGAAGAGCTGTTTCAGGCCATGAAGCGCGTGGTGGACGATGTGGCGCTTTACGAACTCCTGAAAGCAAACGCAGGATTGAAGGCGCAGGAGAGCCGCTGGGAACACGCTTTGGAGAAGCTGTAGAAGTAACCAACGAGGAACCTCGAATGTCGAAAATGAAGCTTTGCGCCCTTTGCGTTCTTTTGTGGCAGTTCGTTGTTCCTGCGCTGGCACTCGATACGTTGGCCTTGCTGGGGACAGGGCCATCCAAAACGCTGTTGCAGGACAAGAAGCCGATCGTTGCCGAAGCCAAGGGTTCCGTGCCGGTCAATTTCGATGCGGCACTGCACGTGCTCCGGCACCCGGATTTCATAACCCATGTCCAGGACGCCTACTGCGAACTGATCGACGAGGACGGCACGCCGGAATTCACCATCCAGAAAACCTCCACCAACACCTATTTTTACGTGAACCGCAAGGATGAGCGAACCGACATCACGGAGGTGGTGCGCCGGGAAACAGTGGAAGGTTGCTTCGACATCATCCTCTATTCCGCCGGCAAACGGTTCTTCGGGGCCTACCAGGCCTTGATCCATATCCAGGTGCTGAAGGAGGGCGAAAACAACTCAACCTATGTGGCGTCCGTCTACGCCTATCCCGAAAACGCCTTCAATCGTTTTTTCGCGCGCCACCTCGGTGTGGTGGAACGCTACTTCAAAAAGAAGACCGGCCACATGTCCGAGATCGTCACCACCATCACCAGCAGTTTGTGCGAAGAGGAAGTGCAGCCTGCGCTACGCGCCGGCTTTCAGCAAGGACTGCCCGCCGGGGAAGCCGGCTCGTAGCGCAGGCTTTACTTTGCCGCCACCTTTTTCGGCGTTCCGAACGAACGGCCTTCGATGCTTTCGAGATGGCAGCGGATATAGCCAACCGGGCGTTTGTAGTTCATCCGCAGGGGAATCATCGACCAGTCGGGCGACTGGTTGGCGAGCTCGACCAGGTTTGAATCCCCGGAGGTTTCCGCCAGCTCGGAAAAGGGAACACCCCACAGGGTCATGTCGCCGGCCTTGCCTTCGGCCTCCGGTGCCAGGCTGACATCGACGCGCAACGATTCCAGTTTCTTGTTGATCGGCTTCACCTTGAACGTTTCCCTCGAGCTTGCGGCGGCAAAGGGCTTCACCTCGCCGGCCACGTTGAAATAGACGCGGAAGTCGGACGCGTGCGTCAGTTTTTCCTCCTTGCCGAGGTAGACGTTCGACATGCGCCGCAACGTGGCAGCCACGGCATTGCTTTGCTCCAGCAGCTCGTCGGCGTTTTCCAACTCCGTCTTGCGTTCGCCGGTGTGGTGGTCGAGCTTGAAATAATCGATGCCGCCATCTTTCACCGCATAGTAGTCGCGGTAGTATTCATGCTTGGGATCCTTGAAGAAGGGATTCAGGTATTCGTCGGCATCCTTGTAGTAAATCATGGTCTGGAGGCCGGGGTCCGACATGACGGCAACCATCTTGTTATGGATCGAAATGCGGCCGCGCTTGCCGGACGCCGGATCGTCGCGTGTGTCGAAGCGGACTTCGGAATAGTAGGCCGGAACCACTTCGCCCTCATCGTTCAGCCATTCGCCTTGCACCGAGTAGGAACGCGCCTCGCCGATGCGCAGCAGCTTGAGGCCTAACACATGGTAGGAGATTTGGTAGGTGAGCTCCACACCTGCTTTGGTGGCTGTGAAACGTTCCGGGATGGCAAGGTTGGGTGCCTTGGCAACGGCCGAACTGCAAACCACTAATACGGCCCAAACAATACGCTCACATCGTCTTCGCATAATGACCCCCATAAAAATAAACGGCGCATTTATATGCGACCGGTGTTAGGAGAAAATGAGCGATAATGATCTCAATCTACCCACGGCGCCCGGCGTGGAAAAACGCAGGGGATGCAAGGCGCGTCAATACAAGCCCTCCGACCGCGAGGCCATCCGGCGCATCTGCTGCGAAACGGGCTTCATGGGCAAGCCGGTCGATCCGCTTTATTCCGACCGCAATGCCTTCGCCGACTTTTTTACCGGCTACTATACCGACTTTGAGCCCGAGTACTGCATCGTGGCCGAGAGCGACGAAGGGGAGGTGGTTGGCTACCTCATCACGGCGACCGATTTCAAACGCTATCCCCGCCGCCAGGCCTGGGTGGTGCTGCGCAACATTCCCTCCGTCATTTGGAAAATGGTCGCCGGGCGGTATGGCAAGAGCGATTTCACCTTCCTGGGCTGGCTGTTGCGCAAGGCCGGCAAGGAGACGCCCGATGCGCCGAAGAATGCCGCGCATTTCCACGTGAATATCCTGCCCGGGTGGCGGGGCGAGGCCGGGCGGCCTATGCTCATCCTGTTCCTGCGCTCCATCCCCAAGTGGGGCATCGGGCTGATGTATGGCCAGATGCAGGTCTATGGATCGCGCCGCGCGGAAAAACTGTTCGCCCGCTTCGGCTTCCACATCTACGACAAACGCACCGTCACCAAGTTCGAGCGCTTCGGCGTCACCGGCGTCGAAGTCGCCACTCTCGTGCGCGACTTTTCGACCGACTAACTATGCAACCACGAAATACACTCAATACACGAAAGTGGTGCCGCAATTCTGGTTTTCGTGTGTTTAGTGTATTTCGTGGTTCAATATTGCTCCGGCGATTAAACATTGTGAATTCTCAGCAGGGAAGGTTTGGCCACGAAAGAGCGCATAGAACTCAGAACCATATGGAGAATTCCTTGTTATCCTTGCGTTCTCTTGTGGCAAATAAATCCCGATATTTAGCCGCCGTATCTATAAGAAAGTGGTTCAGGTAATGAAACCAAAGTTGGTGGTGAGTTTCCACGATCTCCATCCGGGGTCGATGGCCTGTTGCGACCGGTTCCTGAATCGGCTCGCGGCACTCGGTGTGCCGGAGGCCTCCTTGCTCGTGGTGCCGAACTGGTACGGCGAAGCCCCGTTGAGCGAACACCCGGATTTCTGCGAATGGCTGCGCGGGCTCCCGCACGACATCAGCCTGCATGGCTGCACCCATGTGGCCGGGCACCGCCCCGAAAAGCCGCTCGAATGGTTGATGGCCAACAAATATACCGCCGGGGAAGGGGAGTTCTATAAACTCTCCCTGCCCGAGGCCGACCACCTGATGTTCCAGGGGCTGGAAATCTTCCGGGAGGTGGGCATCGAGGCCAACGGGTTCATTGCACCGGCGTGGCTGATCCAGGACGACCATATCCCGTTGGTTGGCAAGCTTGGTCTCGACTATTGCGTGACCTTCAAAAAAATCTACGACATGAACCGGCTCGACATCCTGCGCGCCCCGGTGCTCTGCACCACATCGCGCACCGGGTTGCGCCGCGCCCTCACCCGGCAGGTCGTTTCCATGCTGGCCAGCAAACATGCGCACGAAGACATCCTCCGCATCGCCGTCCATCCCATCGACTTCCGGTTCCCGGAAATCGAAAACTTCATCCATGGCCTCATCGCCCGCACCCTCGAAACCCGCGAACCCACCACCTACGCCAAACTAGTCGCGCATTAGCTTCCTGAACGTGGCCGCGAAGACGGCGCCGCCGAAGAGAAGGTAGAAGTGGTACGTAAAGATGCGCCACAGCAGGATGGCGACGCCGACGAGGTGCGTCGGCATCAGCTGGGGCAGGGCCAGGGCGGCGAGCAGCTCGACGCTGCCGCCTCCGCCGGGTGCGACGACCAGCATCGATATCATAAAGAGCGTACCCTGCATCATGATCAGCGGCAGGGGATTGACGGGGATGCCAAGCAGCCAGATGGCGAACGGCAGGATGCTGTAGCGGGCGGTAAACTGCAGGGCACTGAGCATAAAGTTGATCAGCAGCACCCCTCGGTGGTTTCTGAAAATGAGGGCGGTCGCGGTTTTGCCCTGCCGGAAACCATGCAGTGCTTTCTGGCGGGCAAGGCGGATGCGCCCGGCCACGCGGTGCTTCTGCATCTGTTCGTTCTTCTTCACCGACTGGAACATCCGTTTGCGCAGGGCATAAACGGCAATAGGAATCAGCAAGAGGAGCAACCACAGTGGGTTCCAGGTCCTGGCAAGCGAGGTTTTGTCGAAGGAGAGGTATTGGAGCAGGGCATAAAGTGCAAACGGAGTGATGCTGACAAAGAACAGGAGATCGAGGAAGACGTCGGCGGCAAGCAGTGATCCGCCATGTACAAACGAGATGCCCGACCTTTTCAGGAAGCCCAGTCGTACGGCTGTACCGCCGACTCCCCCGGGCGAAGCCATCACGCCAAATTCGGACGACACGGCGATCGACCAGGCGCGGCGCAGGCTCAACGGGTTTCCGATGCAGCGGCACATGAGCCAGAAGCGCAGGCCGTTACACGTCCATGAAACCAACACGGGCAGGGCAAGCAATGGAACGAGCATCCAGTTGACCTGATTCTTGAGCTCGCCGACCGTCTCCGCATCGAGGGTGAAGAGCAGGACCAGGCTGGAAACCACCACCGTGATGACCAGGCCCTGGATCGCGATGATGGTAAACTTGCGGAGGTTGAGCTCGGCCTGTTTCATCGACCAGTCGGTTCCAATGCTTGGAAGGTTTCTATGGGCTCGTTGGATGCCCCATGGTGTTCAGCCAATACAACCTCGTAGAGATCGACCAGCAAGCCGCAGGTGGTATCGCGGCCATAGTAGCGGATGACGCGCTCGCGCCGGGCATGGCGGTCTTCGAAATCCTCTTTGCGTTTGAGTTGCTCATCCACTGCGTTTTTCAGGGCGCGGGGCGTGGCTTCGGCGGCGAATACGGCATCGGGGTCATATTGCAGGGTGGAGTCGACCCCACCTCCTTTTACGGCAACCACCGGTGCGCCGCAGGCCTGCGCTTCGAGCGAAACCAATCCGTATGTCTCGTTGGTGCCGGGATGCACGAACACATCCGCCGCGGAATAAAAGACGGACAGCAGCTCCGGGCTGTTGCAGTAGGGATGCCAGATGATGTTGCGGTTTTCCCAGGCGGCCAGGCGGACGAGGTCGCCCTGTTCGCCGTCGCCGACCATCAGCAGGACGACGTTGTCCTGTTCCGCGAACAGTTTCATCATTTCGGTAAGCGGAACAACATTTTTCTCGCGCGCCATGCGCCCAACATAAAGGAGGAGCTTGGTGTCTTCACCTACACCGAGGTCGTTGAGTACTCCCGACCGCTGTTCAACGGGGTGGAAGCGCTCAATGTCGGTGCCCAGCGGTACTTGGATCACCCGCTTGATCCCGAGCTTGATCAGGAGTTTGCGTCCTTTGCGGGTGGCCTCGATCGTGGCGGCCATGTGGTTGTAGAGCCGCAAGAGGTAGGAATTGATCACCTGGATGGAAACCAGGCCGATGTATTTACCGAAGTATTTGGTGATGGTGCGACCGGCGGCGCGGGGATAGTCGCTGTGGTAATAGGCCACCACCGGGATGTTCAGCCGTTTGGCAATGCTTTGCACGATCCACGCGGTCTGGCAGGGGTCGCCCACTTCGATGATGTTGGGTTGCTCGGCTTTGATGATCTTTTTGATGCGCAAGGGGGAAAGGAGGAGACGGTAGCTTTTAGACCCAATGACGGGGAGCGATTTGACTTCGTGGATACGCGTGCAACCCTCCGTCCTGACCGCATTGCGGTGGGAGGGAACAATCAGAACATGCTCGATGTCGGGCTGGGTGGCGTAGTAGCGCGCCTTGTCGTCGATGTAGCGCTTCACCCCGCCGCTCAATGCACTGTAGAATTGGACGATGTCGCAGACTTTCATAATCTGCGCTCAGGATGGGCTACCCGCGTTAGGGGATCGCAAGCGCAGGATTATGCTTATGTGAGCGGCTGGTGGTTTCGCCAGGCCTGATCCGGCGGCGGTACCATCCGCCCGCTTGCAGGGGGTGTTGTTTATACGCATTAGCTTGGAGTTGCGGGGGCGGGGATGCTAAAGAGAACGGATGAAACTTCAACAGAACCAGCTTTATAAACAGGGCGAGGATTATATTCGCATTGTCGAGCTTGCCCGCTTGGCCGTCAGCTACAAGACCATGAAAGATCCGGTCGATGGCGAAGGAACCACCCATCTCGTCACGAAAAAGGAGTTCTGCCGCCTGATCAAAGGCGCCGAGCTACTCGACTACGAGCCCTGATTCCGTCCCATGAAACAAGCGATTGTAGATGCGGTGATTGCGGCGTTGGAGCAGGAGCTGGCCTTGCGGTTGAACGCCAATGTCCAATCGAACGCGGGGGCGGCGTTCAGTGCGGCCGGTGCGGAAAAGCAGCGCGACACGACCGGATACGAAGCGGCCCACCTTGCCCGGGGCCATGCCATGCACGCGATACATCTCCGGCACCGGATCGATGAGCTCAAGGCCATGGAGGTCGAGGACTTCACGGGACAGGAGATTGATCTGGGTGCCATCGCCGAAGTGGAGATGGATGGTGCGGTCGATGGCTACATGCTGCTCAACTGCGGCGGCGGCACGGAGGTGGAAGTGGATGGGAAAACCATCACGGTCATCACGCCCGAATCGCCGCTGGGTTCGCGTTTGATGGGCAACATCGAAGCGGGCTTCATCGAGCTCCCCTCCGGCCTCGAAGGCATCATCCTCGATGTGTACTAAATAGCCACGAAGAGGCACAAAAGGCACGAAGACCCATGCTTCTGGAAGTCTTGTGATTCTTGCGCCTCTTCGTGGCTATACTTATTCCGGAAATGTGGTGAGGTCGTTGACGATGCGGGCGGCCATGGCGAAGCCGAAGCTGCCGGTTACGAAAGAGGCCGCGCCGAACCCGAACTGGCAGTCGAGCTGCTTGGGGCCTGCGCCCGCCGCGGGCTTCTCGAAGCAGACGCCGCCGTCGGGATGGGGATAGCGGATGGTTTCGGCGGAAAAGACGCAGGGGATGCCGAACTTCTTTTTATGGTGCAGGTGCATGCCGGGTATGTTTTTGCGCAGCTGCTTGCGGCAGGCGGCGAGCAGGGGGTCGTTATAGGAATCCCGCAGGTCGGTGGTCTGCACCTTGGACGGATCCACCCGGCCGCCGGCGCCGCCGGAGACGATCACCGGAATCCCCATGGTTTTGCATTGCGTAATCAGATGGATCTTGGCGTTTTTCTTGTCGATCGCATCAACGACATACGAAAGGCCGGGGGTGATCAGCTCGTCGGCGTTCTTGTCGGAATAAAATTCGCGGATCGGGGTGATGTTGCAACCGGGATTGATGAGCCCGATGCGCTCGGCGAGGATGTCGACCTTGGCGCGCCCGGCGGTGCCGGTCATGGCGTGGATCTGCCGGTTGGTGTTGGAAAAGCAGATGTCGTCCCAATCGACCAGCGTGAGGTTTCCAATGCCGCTGCGCGCCAGCGATTCGGCCACCCACGAGCCCACGCCGCCAATGCCGACAATCAGCACGTGCGCTTTTTGCAACGCCTCCATGGCCTCTTTTCCGTAGAGCCGGAAAAGCCCGCCGAAGCGATGTTCATATCCACCTGTTTCAATTTCGCTCATAAAAGTATGTAGTTCCGCCTTCAGGCCGTTCCTCTCGCATGGCCGCCTGAAGGCGGAACTACGTACCTTATCCACCGGCAAAACAACGAGCTAAATTTTGCTCTAATGCGGCGACGTGCCTCGGAATCCCGCACACCACTGCCTTCGCTCAGATCGTGATAGGAAAATAGTCGCGTTCCCAATCGGTCTGGTTGTATGTTGCGGCCATGGAAAAAGAATGGGAAGTCCATGAAGATGTTGAACGGTACGGGGTTGATATTTCGTTGCTCCGTGCCAACCTGCGTCTTTCACCGGTCGAGCGTCTCCGTCGCCATGACCGCGCACTGACAACGATGCAAAAGCTCCGCGTCGCCATGGAGAAAAAACGTGGCTGATCTAACGGACATCATCGAGCGGCTCATTGATGGCGACCCAGGATATTGATATCTGCTGTGACTTTTCGGAGGAAAATCTTCTCCGCCTCCAATCGGCGCTGGACGGACGCTCTTGCAGCATACTCCGGCTCGATGCGCTCATTAGATCCAAGCAGGCGATGGGCCGTCCAAAGGATTTGGAAACCATAAAACAGCTTGAGGCGATTCAGCGGGAGAGGTTGTAGCGCCGGAACCCCGGGCGCTGTGCGACGATCCTTATATCCACCAGCAAAACGACGAGCCAAATGTTGCTCTAATGCGGTGCAAGGCAGGCGAAGGCGGGGAGGTTGCGCAGGATGCCGAAGAGGATGAAGACGGCCGCCAGCAGCCAGAGCCAAACCGGGGGGATGCGCGTGGCGATGTCGTGGCGGCGGAAGAGGAGTTCCGCGATGCCGAGGAAGACCAGGCCCGGAAGGAGCAGGATGGTGAGCGGATTCATGGCCCACGCGGCCGCAAGGTTGCCTTGCAGCAGGAAATGGATGGAGCGGAGGGAGCCGCAACCGGGACAATGGAGACCCGTGGTCTGCAGCAACAGGCATTGGGGGATGGCCTTGTTTTCCGCCGGATGGATCCACCACAATAAAAAAGCCGCCGCCCCGATCAGGGCGACGACCAACAGGTTTTTCAGGCCTGGCCGCATGCGGGCTAGAATTGGGCGGCCTGGGTGGCGCCAATTGCGGTTACAATGCCCTGGATGACGCCGGCGGCAATGCCGAGGCCTAGGCTGATCCAGCACCACATCTTGGCTTTGGCCGAGGCCGCCTGGGCTTCCTCGATTTGGCCGGCGGCGACCAGTCCGTTGACCTTGGCCGCGAAGATGATGGCCGGGATGCCAAATGGAAGACAGCAGAGAACGGTTACAACGATCGACTGCCATAGATAGTTCGGGATGTTTGCCTGTTCGCTCATATCAAGTTCCTTATGTTGGTTTTAAAACAGATCAACACTTTATGGACTGCCGCGATAAAAGGCAAACAACGGTTGCGGTTTTCCTGTGCCGCACTTCCGTGAACAACCAGGCGTGGTCTTCACGCAGGCAACGAGCACGCTCCCGGTTTACAGTCCCCGCCGGGCCATGCTGATGTCGGGCATATACCCGAGCCGCAACGGGATGGAAGACGTCAACCGGGGTGGGGGAAATATCCAGTTAAAATTCGGCAGGAATCGGAGGGGAGGTTCGTTCCTTGGGTAAACATGGGTGGGTTCGTATGTATAAACAGCTTCTATTTTCTCTTTTGGTGGGCGTTTCGGTTCAGGCCGGACGGCCCAATGTCCTCTTCATTCTGGTGGATGATCTCGGCTACTCGGATGTCGCCTGCTATGGCAACACGCTGCACGAAACACCCAACGTGGACCGGTTGGCGCGCGAGGGGATGCGCTTCACCGCCGCCTACACCGCCTGCGCGGTCTGCTCGCCGACACGCGCGAGCATCCAGACCGGGCAATATCCCATCCGCTTCGGCATCACCGACTGGATCGCCGGGGCGCGCAAACCCAATACGCCGCTGAAGGAGCAGTGGACCAAGCGCATGCTGCCGCTCGAGGCGGTCACCGTGGCCGAGGCCTTCAAGGGGCAGGGCTACAAGACGGCCTTCGTTGGCAAATGGCACCTCAACGACCACGACCACACGACCGGCTTCCCGGAGGACCAGGGCTACGATGTCAACATCGGCGGCCACCACAAGGGTTCGCCGCCGGGCGGCTACTTCGCGCCCTTCAAAAACCCGAAGATGGACGACCGGCCCGACGACCTCTATCTGACCGACCGGCTCGGCGACGAGGCCATCGGCCTGATCGAAAGCCATGCCGGCGGCTCCGATCCGTTTTTCCTGATGCTCGCGTTCTACACCGTCCACACCCCGATCCAGCCCAAGCCGGAGCTGCAGCGGCACTACGAGAAAAAACTGGCGAAGCAGCCGGCCGGCCATTGGAACAACCCGAAGTATGCCGCCATGGTGCACAGCATGGACGAAAACGTCGGGCGCGTGCTGGATGCGCTGGACCGGCAGGGGATGGCCAACGATACCATCGTCGTCTTTTTTTCCGACAACGGCGGGCTCAGCCGGCAAACCTCGTGCTGGCCGCTCAGCCGCGGCAAGGGATTCTATCACGAAGGTGGCATCCGCGTCCCGCTCATCGTCCGCATGCCGGGAACGGTCAAACCCGGATCGGAAACCGATGAGCCGGTGATCTCGAACGATCTTTTCCCGACGCTGCTCGACCTGGCCGGCCTGCCGCTGCGGCCGGATGCCCACAAGGACGGCCTTTCGCTCAAGCCCCTGCTCGAAACCCAACGGTTCAAGAGCCACGACCTGCTCTGCTGGCACTATCCGCACTACCACGGCGCCGGCGAAACCCCCGCCAGCGCCATCCGCATGGGCGATTTCAAGTTCATCCGCCACTACGAGGATGCCACGCGCGAGCTCTACAACCTGAAGGAAGACATCGGCGAGGCCGACAACCTGGTGGACAAGATGCCCGAAATGGCGGATAAATACGAAGCCGCGCTGGACCGATGGCTGTCGCAACGGGAGGCCTACATTCCCAAGGCCGATCCCGGCTTCGATCCGTCGAAGCCCGTCGGCAAGAAACGCTGATTCATAAAGGAGAAACCATGCTGAAAAAAATATCCGTCCTGTTGCTGTGGTCGGCCGTGGCCTGCGTCGCGAAGCCGGAAAAGCCCAATGTGGTCTGGCTGGTGAGCGAGGACAACTCGGCCAGCTGGCTGAAGCTCTACAACGCGAACGGCGCTTCGATGCCGAACATTGAAAAGCTTGCCGCCAATGGGCTGGTGTTCAACCATGCCTTCTCCTGCGGCGTTGTCTGCTCGGTGGCGCGCAGCACGATCATCTCCGGTTGCTATGCGCCGCGCACCGGCGCGGAATACCACCGCAGGGAAAAGACGGTGCCGATGCCCGAGGGCATCCGGATGTTTCCGTACTATCTCCGCCAGGCGGGCTACCACACCACCAACTGCTCGAAGGAGGACTATAACTTCAACCCCGAGGAGAAGGAGGGCGTCTGGGACGCTTCCTCGAAGAAGGCCAGCTACCGCAACCGCCAACCCGGCCAGCCCTTCTTCCACGTCCAGAACTATGGAACCACCCACGAGAGTTCGCTCCATTTCAAGGACATGCAACAGGCGAACACCACCGATGCCGCCGCCGTCCGGCTCTTCGCCTACCATCCCGACACCGAAACCTTCCGCTACACCTACGCGCGCTATCTCGACAACCATGCCAAGGTCGATGCCGAGATGGGCCGGTTCATCCAGAGGCTTGAAGCGGACGGCCTGATGGACGACACCTTCATCTTCTACTACGGCGACCACGGCGGCGTCCTCCCGCGCGGAAAAGGCTATGCCTACAACAACGGCCAGCAGGTGCCCATGGTCGTCCATGTGCCGAAAAACTGGCGCCACCTCGTGCCCGCCAAGCCCGGAAGCCGCATCGACGGCTTTGTTGAATTCGTCGATCTCTCCGCCACCGTGCTCAACCTGGCCGGCGTCGATATCCCCGCGGGCATCGACGGCGAGCCCTTCCTGGGCAAAGGCGTTGATCTCGACGAACTCAATGCGCGCGACACCGCCTTTGGCTACGCCGACCGCTTCGATGAAAAATACGACCTCGTCCGCACGCTCCGCAAGGGCGACTTTGTCTACATGCGCAGCTACCAGCCCTTCAACTTCGACGGCCTGCACAACGACTACCGCTACAAGATGCTCGCCTACCAGGAGTGGCGCGAGATGCACCAGGCCGGTGAACTCAACGCCACCCAGGCCCGCTTCTTCGAAAAGCGCCCGCCCGAAATCCTCTACAACGTCAAGGCCGATCCCGACGAGGTCGACAACCTGGCGGGCAACCCGGCCTATGCCGCAAAGCTCGCCGAAATGCGCGGGCTGATGCAGGAGCGGGTGAAGTCGATGCCCGACCTCAGCTTCATCCCCGAACCGGTCTTTCTACGCGAGGGGCGCGGCAACCCGACCGGATTTGGCCAGCAGAACAAGGCGCGGATCGGCAAGCTGGTGGAACTCGCCGATCTCAGCCTCCGGCAGTTCCCGGAAGTGAAGCAGGGCATCGCCCGCGCGCTGGCCTCGGCCGATCCGCTCGAACGCTACTGGGGGCTTATCGTCTGCTCCTCGTTCGGTGGGCAGGCCGCGCCGTTCCACGATAAGGCGAAGGAGCTCGCCGCGTCCGATGCCGATCCGCTCGTGCGCGTCCGCGCCGCCGAGTTCCTCGGGCTCAATGGCGAGGCCGATCCGCGCCCCGTCATCATGGCGGCCCTCGGGCAGGCCGCCGATGCGGTCGAGGCCAACCTGATCCTCAACTCCGCCGCGCTGCTCGAGGATTCGGAGCCCGGCTACAACTTCGACCTCTCCGCTTTCGGCGACGCCCCGTGGGCGAAGGGTAAGAAGAGTCTGGCCAAGCAGCGCCTGGACTATCTGGCAAAATGATGCTGACAATGGAATTCAGTAGAGGGCTCATGATGAAGAAGGTTTTATTCTTATTGGTATTCGCGGTTGCTGGTGCGTGCGCGGCCGCGAAACCGAACATCATCTACATCCTGGCCGACGACCTGGGCTATGGCGACCTCGGCTGCTATGGCCAGCAGGAGATCCAGACGCCGAACATCGACGCGCTGTGCCGGGAAGGCATGAAGTTCACGAACCACCATTCGGGCAGCACGGTCTGCGCGCCGTCGCGATCCTGCCTGCTGACCGGGCAGCACACCGGCCACACCTGGGTGCGCGCCAACGGCAACTTCCAGATGCGCGAGGATGGCGAAGACATCACCCTGGCCCGTGTGCTGAAGAGTGCCGGCTACCACACCGCCATGGTCGGCAAGTCCGGCACGGGCTGCAACACCGATCCCGGGCACGCCAACCGCAAGGGGTTCGACCATTTCTTTGGCTTTAACGGCCACGGTGCGGCGCACCACTATTTCCCGCCGGAAGTCTACCGCAACGAGCAACCGGTCAAATTCCCGAACAACACGAAGCACACCGGCGATACCTACATCCACGACGAGTTCATGAAGGAAATCATGGGCTACCTCGACGGGCGCGCCAAAGACGGCCGCCCCTTTTTCCTGCACTATGCCGCGCTCATCCCCCACGCGAGCCTCGTGGCCCCGGAGGAGTGGGTGGCCCAATACCGCGGCAAGGTGAAGGAGGAAAAGCAGGGCGCGCGCGGCGGCTATGCCAAGTGCGACGAGCCCAAGGCCACCTTCGCCGGCATGGTCAGCCGTCTGGATTGGGAGGTGGGCGAAATCATGAACAAGCTGGAAGAGCTGGGCATGGCCGAAAACACCCTCGTCATGTTCGCGTCCGACAACGGCCCGCACAGCGCCGGCGGAAACCAGGCGGAATGGTTCAACTCCAACGGAGACCTGCGCGGCGAAAAGCGCGACCTGTTCGAGGGCGGCGTGCGCGTCCCGATGATTGCCCACTGGCCAGGCAGGATCCCGGCCGGAACGACGAGCGACCATCTCTCCGCGTTCTGGGATGTGTTGCCCACGTTGTGCGAACTGACCGGTGCGAAGCCGCCGAAAAACATCGACGGCATCAGCTTCCTGCCGACGCTGCTGGGGCAGGGCGGGCAGGGGCGGCACGACTACCTCTATTGGGAATTCTATGAAAAGGGCGGCAAGCGCGCCGCGCTGACGCACCGGTGGAAGGCGGTTCAGCTCAATATGTTCAAGGGCGGCGACCCCGTTCTGCTGTTCGCCGCCGCCGACCGGGCCGAGGAAAACAATGTTGCTTCCAGCCACCCGGAAGTGGTTGCGGAATTCCTGGAAATCTTCAACGAGGCGCACTCGCCTTCGCCCATCGTCTCGTGGAAAAAGAAAAAATAATGCGCATCCTCTCGCAGCGGTTGATGTTGGCGGCCGTTTTCCTGCTGGGTCTTCCGGCGTTGGCCGGGCCGCGTGAATGCCTGCATCTGGTCTATGTGACGAACCGCGACCGCCCCCCGCTGGCGGATTATGAAAACCGGGTCCATCGCATGATGGTGGATGTGCAGGATTTCTACCGCACCGAGATGGCGCGCAATGGCCATGGGCCGAAAACCTTCCGGCTCGACCTCGGCGTGGACGGCAAGGCCAACGTCCATCTGGTCACCCTGGATTGGGATTTCGATCCGCACCGCAAATTTACGCCGGGGGAGCTGCGCCCGGCCATCGCCGAAACCCTCTCCAGGAAGGGGATCGACATCGAGCAGGAATACCTCGTTGTGTTCGAAAACGCCTATTGGAAGGATGGCGACACGTGGACCTACGACGTGGTCTATACCGGAAGCGGGAATCCGGTGAAGGGCGCAACGTGGGTGGCCGACCACGAATGGCTCGATCCCCGGAATCTTGATCCGAAGCGGAAGGAGCGCATCAACGATCGCGGGCACCGGATGGCCATCGGGCAGTTCAACGTCAAGATGATCGGCGGCGTGGCGCACGAATTAGGCCATGGGCTCGGCCTGCCGCACAACCGCGAAACCGAGGCGGAGTCCAAGCGGCTGGGCAAGGCGCTGATGGGGGCGGGCAATTATACCTACCGGCAGGAGCGGCTGGGCTCGAAGCCGCATGGCTCCTTCCTGACGCCGGCGCACGCCTTCATCCTTTCGCTGCATCCCCTGTTCAGTGGACGGGTGCCCGGTGGTTTTGCCATCCCGCCGGTGTTTCCGGAAGAGTTGGCTTTCACGACCGAAGGCGGCCGGTTGATGGTTTCCGGCCGTGTGGCGCCGGTGGGGGAGGTTGCGGGGGTTGTGCTTTACCACGATGCCTTGCCGACGGGAACCAACAAGGATTACGACGCCTTTTCGTATCTCGCCGAAATGAAGCCGGATGGCGCCTTCCGCGCAACCCTGCCGCTGTTGGATGGCCAGGAGTGCGCGCTGCACGTGAAGGTCTATTTCAAGAACGGCATGCACCGGAAATTTAGTTTTACCCAGGGCCAGGATGGCGGGCTTGAACGCTTGCGGACGGGCTATCTCAAGGAACAGGCCAGGCATGCCTTTGAGGTCAAGGATGCCGCCCGGCTCCGGACGGTCATCAAGGAACTGGAGACCGCCGACCCTGCATCGGTCAAGGCCGCCCGGTTGTTCCTCGGGCTGACGGAACAGTGGGAGGGGTTTTGCGCCCCGGTCGAGGTTGCTGCCGCGGAACAGGCCATTGGCCTCTCCTCCTGCCGGTGGAGCGCCGCCTCGGTGGGGTGGCATGTGCCGAGTTTCAACGGGGTGCTGGATCCCGACGGGAAATGGTTCCAGCCGCTGGCCAGTGCGAAAGGGAAGTGCCCGCAAGGGTTGTATGCGCACGCACCATCCTCCTATGCCTATGCCCTTGGCGGAAAATGGAAATCGTTCGAATCCCGCATGGCCCTCCATCGCGGCCACCAAGGCTCCGTCGTTTTTGTGGTTAAGGGCGATGGCCGCGAACTGTTCCGTTCGTCCCTGCTGCGTCTCGCGGATGGCGAAGCCGATGTGAGGGTGAATGTTTCAGGCATCCAAACCCTCGAACTCGTCACCGAGCCGGGGCCCGACGGCAAGGATGGCGACTGGGGAATTTGGATTGCGCCGTCGCTCCTTCGCCATTGATCGGCGGAAGGATGGGCCGGGTGGGGATTTATCCCGGCGGAAGCGTCTCGCAACGCGGAGCCATTCGAACTATATTCCCGGGCCATGAAGAACCGTCTATTTTTTACCGTTGGATTCGTTGCGCTTGCCTGCCAGGGCGAGACGTTGGTTACGCTGGATTTTTCGAAGCGGGCGCAAACCATCGAGAACATCGGTTCCTCAACGGGGATGCACGGCGACCATATGGCCAAGCATTGGGCCCCCGAAACCGTCGATGCGGTTGCCGACCTTTTGTTTAGCCGGGAATTCGATGGGGCCGGCACGCCGAAGGGGATCGGCCTTTCCTGTTTCCGGATCCAGATTGGCGCGGGCGGAGCAGGGGAAGAGGGGGGGATTCGGGCGCCTTGGCGCAGAACCGACTGCTTCCTCCGGGCCGATGGGTCGTATGATTGGGTCAACCAGGGACAGGGCGTTCACTACTGGCGCAGGAAGGCAAGCGAATACGAAGTGCCGACGGTGATCGGCTATCTCAACTCGCCGCCGGTTTGGTTCACCGAAAGCGGCTATGTGTTCAAGACCTCGAAAAGCTTCACCTCCAATCTCAAGCCGGAGCACTATGGCAACTACGCCGCATTCCTGACCGCCGTCGCAACGCATTTCCAGGAAACGGGCTTGCCGTTCTCCCACATCAGTCCGGTCAACGAACCGCAGTGGTACTGGGACGGGGTTCCGGGCAGGGCCAAGCAGGAAGGCTCTCCGTGGACGAACGAACAGATTGCCGAGGTGGTGCGGTTGACCGATCAGCGGTTTCTTGCCAACCGGATCTCGACCCGGCTGCTCATTCCCGAGGCGGCCGAATATCCCGCGTTGGTTGAGCCGCTTCCGGGGCGATACTTTGCCGCGGCCTCCGACCAAATCGACGCATTCTGGAACCGCAAGAGCCCGGACTATGTCGGAAACCTCAAGTCGGTGGAGCCGGCGGTGGCCGGGCATGCCTACTTTTCCGATGGCAGCGTTGTCAAGATCATCAACACCCGGGAAGCCGTGAAGGAAGCCGTGGCCCGCTCCGGTTCCAACCTCCGGTTCTGGCAAACCGAATACAGCTTGCTGGGCGAGGGGTGGACGGGCGGGTTGCCCGTTTCGGAGGTGGATGAGATGACCGCCGCCCTCCTGCTGGCGCGCAACATCCATGCCGACCTCACACTGGCCAATGCCTCGGCGTGGCAATGGTGGTCGTCCACCGAGCCTCGGATGGGGCGGGTGCCGCGCTATTGCCTGATCGAGTGCGGGGACGACGACGAGGAAACCTATCGCGCAACGAAACTGCTATGGGCGCTGGGCCACTATAGCCGCTTTGTGCGGCCCGGCATGGTGCGCATCGAAGCGCAGACCGGGCGGCCGGCCGGAAAAGACCTCGAAGGGTTGATGGCCTCCGCCTACCACGACGCCGGGCGCAACCGCTGGGTGATGGTGCTCGTCAACTTTTCCGATGTCGAGCAGGAGGTCGCCTACCGCACCCGCATGCTCCCGCCCGCGCGAGGCCGCTGGGAAACCCAGGGTTTCCTGACGCGCAAGGACTCCCATATGCAACGGTTCAGCATCCATGACGAACGGTTGACCCTGCCGCCCAAGAGCATGGCAACCATCGTCAGCGGCGCAGTCCGCTGAGCGGCGTCAGCCGACCATGCGGATGGCGTAGCCGGTCTCGAAGGTTTCGGCTGGGGCGAGCCGCAGTATGCCGGGTTTGTTTTCAAAGTTTCCGTTGCTATCCGGTGCATCGTCGTATGAATGCCACGGCTCGATGCAGACATAGGCCGCACCGGGCTTCGCCCAGATGCCGAGGTGCGGGCAGTTGCCCAGGTCAATCTCGAGACCGCCCGTCCGGTGCCTTGGTTTCAGCCGTACCCGCCGTGAGCGGATGTTTTTGAAAATCAGCGCGTCGTCGTCGAACAGGGTTTCCGAGAGCCGGATGCAGTTGTTGTTTTCCAGATAACCGCCCTGCTTGAAGGCCAGCAAGCCATCGGTCAATCCATATAGATCCAGCGATTCCGGCTTTTCGAATTCGAGGTCATACCCATCAAGCGCGGCCTGTTCGAGGTCGAGCGCCAGTGCCGGGTGGGAGCCGATGGTGAAGAGCATCTCTTCGGCTCCCTCATTCTTTACCCGGTAGTCGATAAGCAGTTGTTTCCCATCCAGCCGGAACTCGACTTCAAGCGTGAAGGTGAAGGGATAGTGCTGGAGGGTTTCCGCATCGGACGAAAATGAAAAGACCACAACGTCGCGCCCCTGTTCAATACACTTGGCAGTGCGGGTGCGGACGAGGCCGTGTTTTGGAATCCCATACGTTTGGCCATTAATCCGGGTCTTGCCATCGCGCAGTTTTCCAACGATCGGAAAAAGGATGGGCGCGCTGCCGCCCCAGATTTCCGGATCGGCTTGCCACATCATTTCGCGGCCGGTGGATTTTTCCTTGAAGGAGCGGAGCTCCGCGCCCCGCAGGTCAACCGTAGCGGAGAACTGTTCGTTTTCAATCGTGATCATGGATCCTATCGGGATGCGGTTTTTTTCTTTTTATTGTCGTCGCCCCGGTCTTTGACGGAGCTATGGGTGATGACTTCGCAGTTGGAGGAAAATTCCGTCAGGAAGACCGGATGGGGTGTTTCGTTGATCAGGGTGATGCCGTTCGCGTTGTTTTTCTCGCGGAGTTCCTTTTCGTCGGTATTGTCCTCCCGATAGCGCTCGCCGGTGGATCCAATGCAGATTTCGCGTAGCTTCTTCGGCCGCGTTTTGCCGGAATAGGTGATCGTGATCCGGTGATTGCTGCCAACAATATTGGCCAATGCATGATCCCCGGCATCCTGGTCGGTCTCGACCAGCTCCAGCTCGATGTCCGCGTTGCGCCGGTTGCTATAGGGGATGGAAAGCAGCGGGCTGTACGACGCATCGCCTTTGCACCGGCGAATCGTGCAGTTGGACGGCAGGCCATAGGCCGTGCCGCCCGCTTCGCGCACCGTGCAGTCGGTAACGTCGGCACTCGAGGCCGCCGCCAGCGCAACGCAGGTGCGCATGCGGACGATGGTGCAGTTTTCCATGGTGACGTGTCCGGTGTTGCGCTCTACTCCCTCTTTGTTGGTGCCCCGGACATACGCCCGGATGCCGTCTTCCGTCAGGCTCAGCATCTGCCCCTTCGGAATCGGCTGCCCCTGCATCCAGTCGGGAAACATGATTTTATAGTCGTGCTCGGCCGCCGGCCCCGACTTCTCGTTGTAGATCTCGTCCGTCAGGCGCAACGCCCCCAGCATCTTCACATTGCGGAACACATTATCCTGCGAGCCGTGCATGTGAATGCCGTGGCCATAGGAAAAGACCTTGAAGTCGCAGTCTTCAATCAGGATGCGGTCGCCCATCACCGACATCAACGCATGCTTCTGCAACCGCACAAATGCGCCACGCCCTTTGCCGTACATATCACCATAGCCATAGGGCGCCGAACCGCGAACCGTAACCGAGCTGCCCTTCATTGTGAAATCGTTGCCCATAATCTCGAATTCGTTGGCCCCGCGCGGCCCCACCTTTTCGCCGATGTCTTCAAACTCGCCGCCGAGAATCGTGATGTGATCTCCATGCATGCGGAAGCCCATATACCCATGCGGGTTCTTGGAGTTCGGCATATCCGCATAGACCTGCGTGTCGATTTCAATCCGCACATCCGTCAGATCAAAGGTGTTGTTCGATCCGCTGAAGTTGAAAATAATTTTAGGGTCGTCCGCATAATACGTTTTCTTAACGACATAGGTTCCGGGCTTCATGCGGATCAGGTTGCCGCTCTGCGCCGCATAGTCCGCCAGCTCATCCAGCGAGGAGATCAGCGTGTATCCCGCAGGAATCTCGAAATCCGCCGTAACCGGCGCGGGTTTGGGCTCGGGGACGGGTTTCGGTTCCGGGGTCTTTTGCTCAACCGGGGCCGGAACCGGAGCCGCGATCGTTGTGGCCTCCGGCACCGGTTCCCGTTCCATGAAATAATAGACCCCGGCAAAGCCGGCCGTGCAGAGCATCAAAAACAAGATAAACTTTTTCATCACATTCCTCGGAACCCGCCTCCATTCGCTGGCCGCCCCCGGTGCAAGCCGAGCGATCTGCTGCCACCAAGCAAACCAACAGGGTATCCCAAGCCCGCGGCGGCGGAAGTCGTTCGTGGATTAACATGTTAACTTGACATGGCATAGGTTGAGAAACCCTTCCACGTGTGGAATCCTACACAGGCGGGTTGTAATTATGCAATACGCACAGTATGTGTTTGCGGTAGCTTACCCAAGCTCGATGGAAAGCACGCCGAATGAAAACGATGACGAGGAGGAAGATGATGGATAAAAAACAGATGACCCTGGGTTGGGTTGCAGGCCTTGCAATTCTCGTTTGCCTGGATACGGGCGCGGCTCCCGCCAATAAAAAGGCCAACAAGTTCAGTTATAAGGAAGCGGTTGAAGTGCTGCCGTTGAACCAGCCGCCGGAATCCGAACTCTCGCTGTGGTACGATGCCCCCGCGACCTATTGGGAAGAGGCCCTGCCGATCGGTAACGGGCGGCTCGGCGCCATGGTCTACGGCGGCGTTGCAAACGAACTGATCCAACTGAACGAGGATTCGATCTGGGCCGGCCCACCGATCCCGGAGGCGAACGGAAACATCAGCGAGACGGTCGATCGCGTCCGGGAGCTGCTGTTCGCCGGCAACTATGCGGAAGGGCAAAAGCTCATGCAGTCGGTGATGGCGCCGCGCATTTCGCCGCGCAGCTACCAAACCATGGGCGAGCTCCGCTTCGATTTCGGCATCACAAACACGGCAACCGCCTTCCGCCGCGACCTGAACCTCGACACCGCGATCGCCACCACGACCTATAAGGCCCAGGGCGTCACCTATGTCCGCGAAGTCACCGCCAGCCCAGTTGACCAAGTGATCGCCGTCCACATCACCGCCGACAAACCCGGCTCGGTTTCCTTTAGTGCGTGGGTCGAGCGCGATGGCATGTTTGAAATCACCGCGGAAGGAAACGACACCCTCGTTGCCCGGGGCCAGGCATCGCAAGGCGAACAGCATCTCGGGGTTAAGTTCGCCACGGTCTACAAAATGGTGGCCAACAACGGGACGGTTACGGCAACCGATGGCAAGCTCGTCGTCGCCGCGGCCGACTCGGCCACGCTCTACATTGCGGCTTCAACGGACTACAACGCCGCCGACACGGCCCAGCCGCTGACGCACGACCGCGTTGCCGCCGGCAAAGCCACCATTGCGGCCGCGCAGGGAAAAACCTACGCGCAGCTGAAGGCCGCTTCGGTCGCCGCCCACCAGGAGCTGTTCCGCCGCGTTTCGCTGAAGCTCGGGACACCGTCCAGCAAGTCGACGCTGGAGCGGTTGAAAGCCTACGGCAAGGACGAGATCGATCCCGACTTCGAGGCGCTCTTCTTCCAGTATGGCCGCTACCTGCTGATCACCTCTTCGCGCGCAGGCTGCCTGCCCGCCAACCTGCAGGGCATCTGGTGCAAGGATCTTGCCGCACCGTGGAACTCCGACTACCACATCAACATCAACATGCAGATGAACTATTGGCCGGCCGAAATCGCCAACCTTCCGGAGTGCCACCTGCCGTTCATGGATTATATCGAGCGCCTGGTGCCCTCGGGGCGGAAGACGGCGCAGGAGGTCTATGGTTGCCGGGGATTCCTGGCCGGGCACGCGTCCGACGTGTGGCATGGAACGGTTCCGTTCGGCAAGGCCCAGTATGGCCAATGGGTGGTCGGCGGCGCCTGGTGCACCCAGCATTTCATGGAGCACTATCGCTTTACCCAGGATCAGGCTTTCCTGAAGGACCGCGCCTATCCGATCCTGAAGGAAGCGGCGCTCTTTTTCCTCGACTGGCTGGTGGAGGATCCGGAAACCGGCAATCTCGTCTCCGGCCCGAGTACCTCCCCCGAAAATAAATTCATCATTCCCGGAACGGAAAAACAACCGAGCAACCTGACCATGGGGCCCTCGATGGACCAGCAGATTATCTGGGATGTCTTTTCCAACACGCTCGACGCCGCACGGATCCTGGGCCTCAACGATGCCTTCACCCAGGAGGTCGAAACGGCGCTCGCCAACCTGGCCATGCCGCAGATCGGTTCCGACGGCCGCCTAATGGAATGGACGAAGGAGTTCGGCGAAGTGGATCCAGGGCATCGCCACATTTCCCACCTGTATGGCCTCTATCCCGGCCGCCAGTACAACGTCCACGACCACCCCGCCATGGTTGCGGCGGCGCGCAAGAGCATCGACCACCGCCTGTCGAAGGGCGGCGGCCACACCGGCTGGAGCCGCGCCTGGATCATCAACTTCTGGGCCCGCTTCCGCGATGCCGACAAGGCGCATGAAAACATTGCGCTACTGCTCAAGAAATCGACCTACAACAACCTGTTCGACAAACATGCGCCGTTCCAGATCGACGGCAATTTCGGCGGCGCGGCGGGTATTGTGGAAATGCTGCTGCAGTCGCACACCGGCCAGATCGAGCTGCTGCCCGCCCTGCCGAAGGCCTGGCCCGACGGCGAAGTGAAGGGCCTGCGCGCCCGCGGCGGATTCGAGGTCGATTTTGCCTGGGAGCAGGGAAAAGTCACCGAGATGGAAATCCGGCGCTTGCCGGGGCTTGAGCCTGCAACGGTTCAGGTGCGCGTCAACGGGGAAATTCGCACGATGGAGACGAAATAGCCATGAAGCGCATGCTGTTTTCAGCGGCTGTGGCTCTCGCGCTGAGTGCCGCGGCCGCGAACCAGCCGAATGTCATTGTGATCCTCGCGGACGACATGGGATCCGGGGATATCCGGGCGCTCAATCCGGATTCGGCGATTCCAACGCCGAACCTGGATCGGCTCAGTGCGGAAGGTGCAACCTTCACCGCCGCCCACTCCGGTTCCGCCGTCTGCACACCTACCCGGTATGGCCTTGTGACGGGCCGCTACTGCTGGCGTTCCCGTTTGAAAAAAGGGGTGCTCAACGGCTACAGCGGGCATCTGATCGAGCCGGAGCGCTTTACCATTGCCGATCTCTTCAGATCCAAGGGGTATGCCACGGCCTGTTTCGGCAAGTGGCACCTGGGCATGGATCTGCCAATGTCTGGAAAAAACAAACTCGATCTGGCGGGCAAGGTTGAAAACGGGCCGTTGGCCAATGGCTTCGACCGGTTTTACGGCATCACGGCCTCGCTGGACTTTCCTCCCTATGTATTCATTTGCGACGACAAGATCGATGCGCCCGCCGTTGAGCGGAAACCCTCCCGTCGTTTTCCGGAATTCCTGCGTGCCGGCGAAACCGGCACCAATTTCGAGCACGAAAACGTGCAGGATCAACTGGTGGAAACCACAACGGCCTTTATCCGGGAGAAGGCCGCGGCCGGGGAACCGTTTTTCATCTACCTGCCGCTGCCGTCGCCGCACAAGCCGGTTCTTCCCGCCGGGCGCTTTCGGGGCAAGTCCGCCATCGGCCCATACGGCGACTATGTCATGCAGACCGACGGGTCGGTCGGCGAAGTGCTGAAGGCGGTCCGGGAGAGCGGTATTGATGAAAACACGATGATCGTCTACACCTCCGACAACGGCTCATTCATGTTCCGGCTCGACGCGCCGGAATGCCCGCCACAAATGCCGGCCGATTCGAACAACCCGAAAAACGGTTCCGACCATAAAAGCGATCCCACCATCCAGGGGTTCAATTCAGCCAGCCACCGCGCCAACCTGAACTATCGGGGCACCAAGGCGGATATCTTCGAGGGTGGCCACCGCGTTCCCTTCCTGGTGCGCATACCGGGGACGGTCGAAGGCGGACGCCGCATTTCCTCCACCATCTCCCTGGTGGATATTCTGGCAACCTGCGCCGATCTCCTCGGCGCGGAGGTGCCGGATGGCGCCGCCGAGGACAGCTTCAGTTTCCTTCCGTTGCTTACGGGGGAGGGGACGCATGAACGCGCCCCCGTGGTCGCCCATTCCGTCAACGGCTGTTTTGCCCTCTATTCCGGACCCTGGAAATTCATTGCCACCAAAGGCTCCGGCGGGCGCACCCTGCCGAAGAGCACGCCATTTGAAAAACCGTACCAGCTCTATGATCTTTCGAACGACATCGTGGAGCGCAACAACCTGATCGATGCGCATCCGGAACTGGCGCAACGGTTGGAAAACGAACTCATGGCCATGATCGGGAGTGCGCTTCAGAAACCGGCCATCCCATAGGGAGCATCATGAAACAACACATCCTCATTCTCACGGCACTCCTCCTGGCGGTGCCCGCCTCGTTCGCGCTCAAGCCCTCGCTGGAACGCCCCAACGTGATCCTGCTCTACGCGGACGACCTAGGCATCGGCATGCTGGGCTGCTACGGACAGCAGGTGGTCCGGACACCGAACATCGACCGGCTCGCGGCGGAAGGCATCAAGTTCAACAACTATTATGGCGGCGTCTTTTGCGCGCCGACGCGCTGGACGCTGCTGACCGGCATGCACGATGGCCGCCGCGGCGGCTGGGGCCATAGCCAAGGCGGCCTCCCGATCCAACGCGATACGGGAAAGATTACCCAGGAGCAATACGAGCAGAAACTCGAGCAGTTGAAAAAGAACCGGACCATTCCCGACCACGAGGTTTTCCTGGGGCAGATTGCCCAGCAGGCAGGTTATAAAACGGCGCAGTTCGGCAAGCTCGACCGCGGCTTCCTGACCTGGAACGAACGCGTGCGGCGCTTTGGCTGGGACTTCCACGAAGGCTACTATTGCCACGTCCGCTGCCACGGCTTCTACCCGGCCTACCTGTGGCGCAACGGCGAGCGGTTCGAGCTCGAAGGCAACACCGATCCCTATTGCGGCAAGATGAGCGAAGAGGGGAACGAACCCGTCGGTTCCGGCGGAAAAACCTATTCGCAGAACGTCTTCATCAAGAGCATCCTTGCCTACATCCGCGAGCACCAGGACGAACGCTTCTTCCTCTACCACCCGACCCAGCTGCCGCACGGCCCTGTCGCCATTCCCGAGCTGCATCCGGACTACGCCGACCAGGATTGGACGCTGGCCGAAAAAAAATATGCGTCCATGGTGCGCATGCTCGACGACCACGTCGGCTTGATCATGCAGGAGCTGAAGACGCTGGGGCTGGACGAAAAAACGGTGGTCGCCTTCACCTCCGACAATGGCCACGAGCTCTACTACGGCCCGAAGAAAAACTTTCCCAACACCCGCCCGGGTGGAGAAAAGGCCAACCTGACCGACAGGAAGTGGCGCACCTCCGAATGCGGCGACATCTTCGACGGCGCGGGCGGACGCGCCGGCATCAAGCGCGCCGGCTACCAGGGCGGCATGCAGTGCCCGATGATCGTGCGCTGGCCGGGCAGGATCCAGCCGGGTACGGAAACCGACCACCTGAGCGCCCACTACGATTTCATGGCAACGCTCGCCGACCTGATCGGCGCAGAAATGCCGAAGGGCAAGGACAGCCTGTCCTATCTGCCCACGTTGCTGTCGAAGCCGCAGCCGAAGGAGCACGACTACGTCATCGTCAACAACAACTTCAACCGGATGGGAAGCTCTGCGCTGATTGCCAAGGACGGTTGGAAGCTGGTGGAGATCGACCGCAAGAAGGATGAGTTCCAGCTCTATAACATTCGGGAAGACAACGAGGAGCGGCACAACCTCGAAGACCAATATCCGGAGAAGGTTTCAGACCTTAAGAAGATCCTGCTTCGCGAACTGAATTCCCCGCGTCCGGATTTGGTGGAGTCGCTCTAATTTAAAGACGGACCACCTGCCGGGGTGGATTAGGGGAGCAAGGATGCCATGAAAGCATTGGTTAAGAAAAAGGCGGAACGCGGGCTTTGGCTCGAGGATGTCCCGGTTCCGGAGATTGGCATCAACGATGTCCTGATCAAGATCCGCAAGACCTCGATCTGCGGCACCGATGTGCATATCTACAACTGGGACGAGTGGGCGCGGAAAACCATTCCGGTGCCGCTCACGATCGGCCACGAGTTCGTGGGCGAGGTTGCGGAGATCGGCGCGAACGTCCACGATTTCGAGATCGGCGACCTGGTGAGTGGCGAAGGGCACGTGGTGTGCGGGCGGTGCCGGAACTGCCTGGCCGGCCGCCGCCATCTTTGCGCGAAGACCCGTGGCGTGGGGGTCAACCGCAACGGCGCCTATGCCGAATACCTCTCCATCCCCGTAACCAATGCCTGGCACTGCGACCCCTCGATCCCCGAGGAAATCCTCTCCTGTTTCGATCCGTTCGGAAACGCCACCCACACGGCGCTCTCGTTCGATATGCTCGGCGAAGACGTGCTGATTACCGGTGCGGGGCCAATCGGCTGCATGGCCGCCGCCATCGCCAAGCATGCGGGCGCGCGCTATGTGGTGGCAACCGATGTGAATCCCGTCCGCCTCGAACTGGCCAAAAAAATGGGGGCCGACCGCGTCGTCAATGTGGCCGGGGAGAGCCTCGAAGCCGTCATGAAGGATCTCGATTTCAAGGAGGGCTTCGATATCGGCCTTGAAATGTCCGGCAATCCGTCGGCTTTCCGGCAAATGCTTTCCTCCATGTGCCACGGCGGCAAGATCGCCCTGCTTGGCATCCTGCCGGAGAACGTCGGGATCGATTGGGACACGGTGGTGTTCAACGGCCTCACCATCAAGGGAATCTATGGCCGCGAGATGTACGAAACCTGGTATAAGATGACCTCCATGCTCCAGAGCGGGCTGGACATTTCCGCGGTCATTACCGACCGCTACCACTATACCGAATATGAAAAAGGCTTCGAGCGCATGCTTTCGGGCAACTCGGGCAAAGTGGTGCTGGATTGGAGTGAATGATGGAAAAGGGACTCGAACGGTTCCGGTGTGAGCTGGACGGCATCCGCGAAGGCGGATGGCTCAAGAACGAGCGCGTGCTCGAAAGCGCGCAGGGCGCCGCCATCGGCGTCGGCGGCGCGGAGGTGCTCAACTTCTGCGCCAACAACTATCTGGGCCTCGCGAACCATCCGGCCCTCGTTGCGGCGGCCCATGCCGGATTGGACAACTGGGGCTACGGAATGTCTTCCGTCCGCTTCATCTGCGGGACGCAGCAGCTGCACAAGCAACTGGAAAAAAAGGTTTCGGACTTTCTCGGAACCGACAACACCATTCTCTATTCCTCCTGCTTCGATGCCAACGGCGGCCTGTTCGAAACCCTGCTGACCGACGGGGATGCCGTGATTAGCGATGCGCTCAACCATGCTTCGATCATCGACGGCGTCCGTCTCTGCAAGGCGCAGCGGCACATCTACGCCAACTCCAATATGGAAGAGCTGGAGGTGCGGCTGCAGGAAACCCAGGATTGCCGCATCCGGCTGATCGCGACCGACGGCGTATTTTCGATGGATGGAACCATCGCGAACCTGCCCGCCATTTGCGAGCTGGCCGACCGCTACAATGCGCTGGTCATGGTCGACGATTCGCACGCGGTCGGCGTGCTCGGCAAGGGCGGGCGGGGCACGCCCGAGCATTGCGGGGTCATGGGGCGGGTGGACATTCTCACCGGCACCTTCGGCAAGGCGCTGGGCGGCGCCAGCGGCGGCTATGCCAGCGGGCGCCAAGAGGTGATCGACCTGCTGCGCCAGCGTTCGCGGCCCTACCTCTTTTCCAACACCATCGCGCCGCCGATTGCCGCCGCGTCCATCCGGGCATTGGAACTCGTTTCCTCCCCCAACGATTTGCTGGGCCGGTTGACGGCGAATACCGCCTACTTCCGCATGAGAATGAAGGAGGCCGGCTTCGATGTCCCCGAAGGCGACCATCCGATCGTGGCGATCATGCTGGGCGATGCGCGGCTCGCCACGGCGATGGCCGAACGCTTGCTCGGGCGGGGCATCTATGTTATCGGTTTTTCCTTCCCCGTGGTTCCCCGGGAGAAGGCGCGCATCCGGGTGCAGATTTCCGCGGCGCACAGCATGGAAAACCTGGATGATGCCATCGAACAGTTTTCGGCGGTCTACCGGGAACTCGCATAGGAAAACCAGGAATGTTGAAAGGAAGACCAATGGAAAAACCCGCAGTAGAACACGTGAAACAGCTTCGTGCCTTGTTGAAGGAGAACCGGCTCGATGCCTACGTGGTTCCGAGCGCCGACCCGCACCAGACGGAATATGTCCATCCGCACTGGCGCTGCCGCGCCTGGCTGAGCGGCTTCACCGGTTCCGCGGGCACCGCCGTGGTGATGGCCGAAAAGGCGGGGGTCTGGGCCGACGGGCGCTATTTCATCCAGGCGGAGCGCGAACTGGAAGGTTCCGGGTTCGAGCTGTTCAAAATGAAAATGGATGGCGTGCCGGAGCTGATCGACTGGCTGGCCGAGAACGTGCCGCAAGGTGGGGCCGTGGGGGTCGACGGCCGGTTGATCACCGCGAAGCAGGGCAAGGAATGGGCGGAAAAACTGGAAAAGAAAAAGGCACGGCTGGTAACCGATGTCGATCTGGTTTCCCAGGTTTGGATCGACCGCCCGGAGCTGCCGACCGATCCCGCCAAACGTTGGCCGGTTGAATATGCGGGGCGTTCCGCCGCCGACAAGTTGAAGGAGATCCGCGCGGCCATGGAGGAGCAGGATGCCGACACCTATCTGATCTCCTCCATCTACGATGTCAACTGGCTGTTCAATATCCGCGGCAACGATACGGCGCACACGCCGCTGCTCACGTCCTATGCGCTGGTGGAAAAGGATAAAGCCACGCTGTTCGCCGAAGAAGCCAAGCTGACCCAGGAGGTCCGCGAAGGGCTGGCCGCCGAGGGCATCGGTGTTGCGCCCTACGATGGAATATTCGAAGCGGTGGAAGAGCTGCCGGAGTCGGCGGCCGTCTTTCTTTGCGAAGAGCGGGTGAGCGCCGCGCTGCGCCGGCGAATCCCATGCAAGGTGGTCGAGGGGAAGGAGCTGGCCAGCCTGCCCAAGGCACGCAAGAACGAAACCGAACTCCACAACTGGGAGCGGGTGCATGAGCTCGATGGCGTGGCCATGGTGCGCTACTGGAAATGGCTCGAGGAAAACGTGCCGAACGGCGGCGTCGACGAGGTCGATGCCTCCGATGAACTCGAACGGCTGCGCCTCGCGAACCCCGAATGTCTCGATCTGAGTTTCACCTCGATTTCCGGCTATGGCCCCAACGCCGCCATGATGCACTACTGCGCCAAGCGCGGCGATTGCGCCACCCTGGAGCCGAAGGGGTTCTATCTGATCGACTCCGGCGGGCAATACCTCGGCGGCACCACCGACATCACGCGCACCTTCGCCCTCGGCGAGCTGACCGACGAACAGCGCATGGACTACACGCTGGTGCTCAAGGGCGTCATCAATCTTTCAAGCACGCGCTTCCTGAAAGGGACGGCCGGCAACAACCTCGACGTGCTCGCGCGCCTCGCGATGTGGGAACACGGGGTGGACTACAAATGCGGCACCGGCCACGGCGTCGGCTGCTACCTCAACGTCCATGAAGGGCCCCAGGGCATCAGTGCGCATAAGACGTGCGATACCCCCTTTGAGCCGGGCATGCTGTTGACGATCGAGCCGGGCGTCTACAAGGAAGACCGCCATGGCATCCGCATCGAAAACATGGCGGTGGTGGAAGAGGACTGCGAAACCGAATGCGGCATCTTCTACCGCTTCCGGACGCAGACGCTCTGCCCGGTCGACACCGCACCGCTCAAGGCCGAACTGATGACCGAGAAGGAACTCAAGTGGCTCAACGCGTTCCATCAAAAGGTCTTCGATCGTCTCGCCCCGCATCTTTCCGCAGAAGAGCGCGCCTGGCTCGAAAACAAAACCCGCCCGTTCCCCGCTGAGGTTGGCCACAAAGGATAAATGGCACCAGACCGATTATACCCAATTGAACTGATTCGTTTTTTACCACAGAGGGCACCGAGGCACAGAGGAGCGGGGGTGCTATATTCCTCTCTGCCTCGGTGTCCTCTGTGGTGAGACGATTCAAGTTGAGTTCCTTTAGATGGACGGACGATTCGGCGCGGGCGAAAGCGTCAAAACCCCCCGACGGAAAACAGGCGCGGCGTGGGCCGCGCCTGTTGGCGTAAAACGGATGGGCAAGGTGGGCTATTCAGCCAGCTTGACCCGATAGAACTCGTTGTCCTTATCCATTTCTTCGGTGATCGAGATAACGGCATCCTCGCCGGCGACATTCGTTACGGTTTCCCAGATGCCAACGGTCAGCGATTCCCTGGCTTGGAGCTCGTAGTTCGCACCCGACTGCCCGTACCAGCTGAAGCCTGCGTGCGTGCCGCCGCCCCCGGACAGATCCATCGTAATGTCGCCGATGCCGGTTACGACATTGACCGGAACAAACGAAACGCTCTGAATCTCAAGCCCCGTGGAAGCCCGTTGGGAATAGATCGCGAAGTGGTATTCCTTGGTCAGGTCGAATGTCGTCGTGCCCATGGTTGCGGCGGCTCCATCGACACTATAGCTGTAGTTGCCGTCCGCATCCACCGTAAGGCTGAAGGTGCGGTCGGTTCCGGCAGAGATAGTTTGAGCAGTGCTCAACGAGGTCAATATGCCAGCCGCATCGCCCTCCGTATAGGTGCAGTGGTTTAGGCCCTGATTACCATTCCGGGCGGTGAGGCTGATTCCAAGGGACTCTTGCTTGGTCGCGGCATAAAGCATCCCTGGTAGACCCTCAACACCATCAATCAGTCCAATGCCTACTGACTCCGAAAGGGTTCCGGGAACGCCAACGATCGAATAGGTTACGTCCAGTGTGAAGCCGTGTGTTACGGGGAATGTATTAGCCGTGTGCACGCCGCCGTGCTGAGCACCCAAATTGCTGCCCAATCCTTGACTGAACACCAGGTTGTCCGAATTGTCCGTGACATAAAGTGTGTAGCTGGTGAGTGCTACATATTCCAATCCGCCACCGCTTCCGGTGTTCACGTCAAGCCCATCGCCATCGAAGGTGTCGACATATTTGGAGAGGTCGGGAGCGACATACGCGAGGACTTCAATCGTCATCGTGGCGGTGGCGGTGCGGCCAATGTTGTCCGTCACCTGAACGTTGAAGGAGTTGACTCCCACATCACCCGGAGCAGGCGTTCCGCCGAGGGTGCCGTCTTCGGCGATGCTCAGCCAGGTGCCGGTCGTCAGGTTGCTGAAGACCAATTCCGCACCTGTCGCCGCGCTGGCAATGGAGCCGGTGTATTCCACATTTTCCTCGGCAGGATCTGCACTGAAGGGATCCGCGCTAAACGTCGGAGCGGGGTCTGCCCACTCGGTATCGGTGCGGAACGGGGCGGCGGGCAGGCCGTCGGAGTTCACCAGGTTGATGGTGTCCTTCGCATAGGGCAGCCAGGCGTAGCGAACATACATCGGGGTTGCAACCGATGTGGAACTGACGGTGACGTCCGAACCGCTGATGCTTGCGCTGTCGGCGGCATGGAATACAGCGTCCGCACCCGCGACTTCGAATGCGGCCGGATCGGCGGCATCGTCGGTCGTCAGGCCGGTGGCGCTGGAGAAGCTGACGGTGACGTCGCTTCCGGCGATGCTGACGGACGACAGGGTCGGTCCGTGTGCTTCAACCGGGAGGCCGTATTCATATTTCTGTGCCAGCAGCGAGAGGCGCTGGCCGATCGGCCCCTTGTCGTAGGGGTGGATGTTGCCGGAAAGGCCGGTGTCCAGCGTAACCGCAACATAGGCGTTGGGGATCGTCAGCAATTGGTCCTGCGCTTCGCGGAACCAGGGCCAGTAGGTGCTGTTGTAGGAGGGGAGCTGAACGCCGTAGAAGGCGAGGTCGCCCTGGCCAAACAGCGAACGGTATTCCGTAACGAATGCGGGCAGGGTGTCGCCATACTGGTCGGCATCGGTCGCGTTGCCGGCGTTGGCTTCGCCCTGATACCACACGAAACCGGAAATGCCATAGTCCAACAGCGGGTGGATCATCCGGTTGTAGATCAGGTTGGGACGCTGGCGGATCCAGACATCGTCGTAGTTGATGGAGCCATCGAGCATGGCGATGGCATCCGCTTCGTCGTTGGCGTAATACTCTTCCATCTCCGCGGCAAAGTGCGGGAAGTCGTTGGTCATCTGGATGGGCATCCATCCCTCGATCGTGGAGCTACCCCATGCGCCCCAGATGATGGCGGTGGGAACGCCGGTTTTCTGGTAGTTTTCATAGGCGAAGACCGTGCCGACGGAAGTCCAGAAGCTCGGATCGGAGTTGCCGTGCCAGGTCATCGAAGCGGTGGTCTGCGGGGAGGTGGCCGCCATGGAGCGTACCTGCAGGCAGCGGATGGGGGCGCCGTTGGTGATCGCGTCGATATAGGTGGTTGCACCCTCCATTTCGCTCAGCGGGCGAACCATGTTCGACTGTCCGAAGGCGATCCATACATCGCCGATCAGTACATCGGCGAGCGTATTGGTTTCGCCGTTGCTGATTACGTCCATCTGGTAGGGGCCGCCGTAGCCCATGGCGGGCAGTACTGCGGTCCAGTTTCCTTCGGCATCGGCCGTGGTGTTGGTTGAAGTGCCGTTGATCGAAACCGAAACCGAGGCGCTGGCATCGGCCAGGCCCCAAACCGATACGGCTTTGTCGCGCTGCAGCACCATTCCATCCTGGAACGGCGAACCCAGTTTCAGGCCGCCCGATCCGGCAACTTTCGTTCCCGTCACATAGAAGGTCAAGTCCTGGTCATAAGACGTATTGGTCGTTGATTCGGTTCGAAGCGTTCTTCCTCTTGGGTATGTGGACCCCCCGGAGCCGATTCCCAACTGGAGAAACTGGGCTCCTGTGGCATCCGCGTCGTTGAAGACGATGAACGCGCCATAAGCCGTGTTTTCGGCGAGTTCCAGCGGTGTGTCGAAGCCGAAGTGCAAATAATGCCCGCCCGTAATCGATTCCGGCAGCTCATAAACATCGCCATTCACCAGCACTTCGCCAACGCCGGTTCCATTCATCGGGTCGCCGTCGCTCAGGTTTCCATCGCCCGTGATCCACTTGTCCATGGTGTCGGCGTCTGCCGTGGGGCTCCACTCAAAAATCCAAAGCTGAATGGTGTCGTTGGTTCCAAAGGTGTGGGTGGTGTGCTTTTTAAGCGCGAATTCCGTCACGCTCCAAGCCTTGTTGGCATCGCCCGTGTCGGCGGTGGTGAAGGTTTGTCCGCGGCTGAAGCCTGAGTTGGCATGGTTGGTTCCGAATGCGCGGGTGTAGCTACCCATTTGGGAATGCTTTGCGGCCTCGCCGCCGGGCTCGGTCGTGTCAACGGTAAGCGTTGCCCCTAGGCTGGTCTGGCATAGCAGGGCAACCACGCCCATTGCCATGGTGAAGCTTCGTGTGGTCTTCATGGTCCATCTCCTTTTGGTGGGTTGTTCAACTTATTAACACTGCGTTCCGCACGGTTGATCACTATGGAGGGTCAACCATGTTGGAACTTTTTATCAAAGGTGTTGAGTTGATATATTGTACAATTCACGCACCTTGGTGCACGCTAGCGGCGTGGGCGTCTCTTCCCGGATTGAGGCGGGAAGGATTGTTGCCGATGGGGGTGGACATTTGGACGAACGATGCTTTAAAGGATATCTTCCCGGCAGGTGAATCGCTACCGGGATGGAGATGGCCGATATGGGTTTGGAACGCGATGGGTTGACGGAAAAATACAAGAAGCGCCGCGCCGCCGTCTTGCGGGCTGCCGTTAAGCAAAGCGACGGCCGGGTTGCCGGATTGATGATCACCAATCCGGTGGATGTGCACTATCTGAGCGGTTTGCGCGAGGGCTGCCCGGCACTGCTGATCGGCAAGAAATGGTGCGTGCTGTTCACCTCGAACATGTTCAAGGATCTCGTGCCGCGCTTTGCCCCCGGTGCCGAAACGATGCTCTTCAAGCATCTCGACCAGGAGATGGCCGGCATCTTCAACAGCCGCGGCGTTAAGGGCATCGGTATACAAACCGACCATATGGCCATCGATCGCTACCGCTCGCTATGCAAAACGATTCCGGAAAAGAAGTTGGTTCCGGTGCCCGGGGTGGTGGGGCGCTGTCGGGCGGTGAAGGACGACGGCGAAATTGCCCTAACGCAAAAGGCCATCCGGATTGCGGAAAAGGCGATGAAGCAGTTGCTGGGCGGCGGCGCGGGCTATTTTATCGGCAGGACCGAAAAGCAGTTGGCGGCCGAGCTGGAATACCGGATGCGCTCGCTGGGGGCGGACAAGCAGGGCTTCCAAGGCAATGGAACCATTGTGGGCGCCGGTCCCAACAGTGCCGCATGCCACCATGTGCCCACCAACCGCAAGGTGAAGAGAGGCGATCCGGTACTCTTCGACTGGGGCGCCGAGCTGGACGGCTACCGCAGCGACATGACGCGCGTGGTGTTCATTGATTCGGTGCCGGAGAGGATCGGTAAAATCTATTCGTTGGTGCGCGAGGCGCATTTGGCGGCGGTCGACCTGCTGAAGCCCGGCGTCTCCTGCCGCAAGGTGGATGCGGCCGCCAGGGATTGGATTGCGGCGGCGGGATACACCACGGAGTTCCGGCATGGGCTCGGGCATGGCATTGGTCTGCAGATCCATGAAGCGCCGACGCTCGGAACCGCGTCCAAGGAACGGCTTAAAAAAAACATGATCGTAACGATTGAACCCGGCATCTACTTCATCGGCACCGGCGGTGTGCGGTTGGAGGACGACTACCTGATCACCTCGGACGGCTGCAAAAACCTCTGCACCCTCCCGACCAAGCTGGATAAATGGATATTAACCTAATGTGGAATAACCTGAACCGATCCATGATGTTTTGCCAAATGTTGTTTGGCCTCTCCTATTACGGCGTGATGGGTATCTTGACGCCCTTTTTCCTGGAGCTCGATTATAGCGAAGAACAAACCCTGCTGATCCTCGGCGCATTCTCTGCCATCGGCCCCCTGTTCGCCGTGGCCGGCGGCTTCGTTGCCGATAAATTCCTCGGGGCGTATCGGGGCCTCACCATCGCCTGCATGGGTTTTGCGGCCGGCTACCTCCTGCTCGTGCTGGCCGCATGGGTGCGGAATGTTCCCTTGGCATTGAGCGGCATCGCGCTCGCGAGTTATTTCCGCGGCCTCATGTCGCCCTCCTATCCGAGCCTTTACAAGCGCACGTTCAAAACGCAGGAGGATTTTGAAAATGGCATTCCGGTAAACTATTCGGTCAATAACGTGGGTGCGTTTTTGGGGATGTACCTCTTCCCGGCGTTGATTCTCAAGGCCGGGTTCCAAGGGGGGTTCCTGTTGTCCGCGCTTTTGAGCGCACTGGCGCTCGGCACGCTGGTGTTCATGCGCCGGCCGCTCAGGGGCGTGGCGGCGGAGATTGACCAGGCGCCCGTCGGCGTCCGGAACTGGCTGGCGTTTTTCGCGGTATCGGCGGCGATGACCGGCTTGGTGTTCTTCATGTTTTCGAACATGGAAGCGGGGCGGATCATGGTCTACGTGATCGGCGGTGCGGCGATTCTCTATTTTGTTTCGCTGATGTTCACGTTCGGCCGCGCGCAGCGGCTGGAGATGGGCACCATCCTGGTGATGATGTTTCTGACCACCTGTTTCTATGTCTATTACGGACAGATCATGACCTCGTTGAACCTGGTGGCCATCAATACCATGCGCGGCGACCTCTTCGGCATCATCCCCATTACCCCGGCAGCCTCCATGTCGATGAATCCATTGTGGTGCATGGTGGCGGGCCCGGTGATTGCCCTGGTCTTCTCGAAGATGGAAAAGCGTGGCATCAATTGGTCGACGGCCACCCGGGTTGCCATCGCCTTCGTGCTGACGGCCATCGCCTTCGGAACCATGACGGCGGCCATGGAACTGGTGGGCGCCGATGCGGTGGTTCGTCCGGAAATCTTTCTCGTGGTTCATCTCTTCCAGGCGTTCGCGGAAGTCATCGTGGGGGCGTTGGTGGTGGCCTTCATCCTGTCGGTCGCACCGCGGCGCATCGAAAACTTTTCGGTCAGTCTCTTCTCCGTTGCCATCGCGTTGAGCGGAATTTTCGGTGCGGTCTTCTCGACCTCCATCGCGCAGGAAAAGGGGATGGAGATTACGCAGGGGATTGTTCAAGAGGTCTATGGCAACTATTTCGGGCTGCTGACGGTTCTGGCCGTAGTCATGGTTGGCATCGCCTTCGGCGCCTCGGTCATCATTCGCAACATGCTCGCCGCCGCCAAGCAGTCAGCTGTGTTGTTGTGCGGTGTGCTGTTGGCCTGGTGCATCGTTCCGCCGGCTGAGGCCGCCGGGGCTGAACGGGGGGAGGCGACGAACCCGGTGCATATCGGAAACGTGGGCGGCTATGCGCATATCGGCAAGGAAAACGCCGCCGATTCGTATGGTGCCGGGTTTTCGATGTATACGGCGGCCTGGCCCTTGCATCCCCGGCATCCCGGGCGCCGCTTCCAATCCGGTTTGTTCGGAACGTGGATGTTTCCCGCGAACAACCAGCCGGCCCCCATTAAACTTTACACCGATATCGAGGGGGGGCTCGGCTGGTGGCGCAACACGGAATATCCCACAACGACGCCCAAATTCATTATGGGGGGCGTGGAACTGAATTTCCGTGGATGGGCCAACGGGCCCGGCGCGGGGAAGGGCAAGGACTGGAACAATCCCAAGGGGCACTATGGCGTGGCGCAGCTGAGCCCCTGGCTGTTGTTTCCGCCGGACGGGTTAAACCTGAAGCAGGGCACCTGCGGCGAACTGTTCGGATACGGCTATCACCCGCTGCCGCTCACTGAACCGAAAACCACCACGGCGGGGGCGGATGTCCCGACCGGGAACCACTCCTGGACGCTGTTCCTTGGCACAGGCAATTTCAAGGGGCCGGTCGCGTTTTTCACGCCCTACTTCTGGTCGCGCGCATCGGTCGACGAGCCGAGCGTGGCGGGCATGTTCCTCGACAGCCGCCCCTCAAAGGCGAACCGCTCCCTTTCGATGGAGACCCAACACATTCTGTGCGCGCAGGTGACCGACTCCAAGGGCGAGACCTTCGCCCGGATGGCGCCGACCCTGTTCCCCGTCGGCCCCAAGGGCGATTCGCTGATCATGCACCGCCTGAGCGTCTACGACAAAACCGCCCTGTGGGACGGAGTCGAGGCCTGGTTCAACGGTGGCGATCCGGTTGACGGCCGCTTCGCCCCCGGGGGAACCTTCACGCAACGGTTCAACGGCAAGGGCGGCGTGGGGTGGAAGGTTTACATGAAGCATGTTCCCAAGGAAGACCGGGCTCCGTTCGCGATGGATTTCATGAAGCCGGATGCGGCGGATCCATACACCTTCCGCTATCTGTGGGACCTGGATACGGTCTCGCTGAAGAAAACCTCGCGGGGAGCCGTGGTGGAGCTGCCGCAGCTGTATCGTCTGGATACATCCGGAAAGAGCAAGAACGGGAAATGGATTCCAACGCGCACGGCGAGCATCGAGGCCAAGCAACAATTGGGCGAGGCCGACTTCAGTCCGAACCCGAAGGAAACACCCTATGTCTACACGACGCCGGAAGACCCCGGCAGTTGCTGGAAAACCCCCGGCCCCGTGGCGGGGCCGTTCAAGGCGAACCTGGGCGACGGCAGCGCGGTGACCTACCATTGGTATCGCTTCGCCGACCAGCCCGCGCTGCTCAATGCCGACCTGACCGACGAAGAGCGCGAAGCCCTGCAGAAGAAGGTGGAAAAAATCCACGCGCATTGGAAAAACGATCGCGACTATCTGGCACCGCCCACCGTTGGAACGCTCGCGGACCTCGACCCCGCGTTGATCGTTTCCCCGCCGAAGGGCATGGAGGTCGGCTATGTCCCGATCGTCACCCGGCAGGAGCCGCAATAGGAAAAAGAACATGAAAACGATTCAACAGATTTTTTTGACCGCGAAGACGCAAAGGCGCAAAGGAAATGAATTGGGGATTCTTAGCGTCTTAGCGTCTTTGCGGTCATTAATACTCGCCACCCTGTTCTTGTCGGTCGCGGCGTGGGCGGCGGTGCCGGAGATCGATGCGGTGGATTGGCCGGTGTTCATGGCCGGGCAGGACCTGCAGTGGAAAAAGCTTCCGTCCAAATGGTTCGAAGGGCCGTTCCTCGGCAACGGCGAGCAGGGGACGCTGATGTACCAACTCGACCACCGGACGCTGCGGTGGGATGTCGGCTGCTCGGCGGCCCACGACCACCGTCCGATCGAAAAGGACGATCTCACGGAGAAAAACGTTACGGTGCTCAACCGCGGCCGCCACTTCATCGGGCACCTGCGGATGGAGCTCCCGGCAGATGTGACCGGCAGCCAGTCGCGCCTCTCGCTGTGGGATGCCGAGGCCACGGGCACGCTCTCCGCCAAAGGCGGTTCCGCCGAATGGTCGGCGCTGGCGCATGCCACCGAACCCGTGCTGCGTTTCGAACTGGCGGGCGAGGGCCGTCTCAAGGGCGCGAAGTTAGCCTATGTTGCCGAAGAGGCGCGCAATCCCCGTGCGCTGCGCGCCAGCATGCTGCCCAAACCGCGCAACGAGTTTCGCGTGCCCGCCAACCCATCGCCCGAGCTCGAAACACTCGACGACGGGGTGCGGACCGCCGTGCAGAATCTCGCTTCCGGCGGACAGACCGCCGTGGCCTGGATCGAAAAGAAGGCCGGCGATAAAACGCAGCTTTGGCTCAGCGTCCTGCACAGCTTCCCGGACAAGGGCGCGGTGGAACAAGCCGTGGCCGCCGTGCGCGCCGCGGCGAAGGCCGACCAGGCCGCCTGGGTGCAGGCGCACCGCGACTGGTGGCATGCCTACTATCCGCAAAGCTTTGTCTCCATCGGCGACCGCTACTGGGACGCGTTCTACTGGATCCAGCAGTACAAGCTCGCCTGCGCCACGCGCGACAAGGGGTGGATGATCGATAACCAAGGACCATGGCTCCAGCCCACCGCATGGAATGCCCTTTGGTGGAACCTCAATGTGCAGCTGTCGCATAGCGGTGGCTACACCGCCAACCGCCGGGGGGCGGTTTCGGCCATGAGCCATCGGCTCGATACCAACCGCGACAACCTCGCGCGCAACGTGGCCGAACCCTACCGCGCCGATTCCTATGCCATTGGCCGCACGGTGTCGGGGTGGGATTTCCTCGGCCATGCCGGCCAGCCCGGCGGGCGCGATCCGATCGAACCCAACATGGGCCGCGAAACCGGCAACCTGCTGTGGGGACTGCACAACGTCGATCTCGAATGCCGCTATTGGCAGGATGCCGAGCTGCGCGACAACGTGCTCTATCCGCTCCTCACGCGCGCCGTGAACTATTACCGCCACTTCCTGGTGGAAAACAAGGAGGGGCAGCTCTCCCTGCCGGAAACCTACAGCCCCGAATACCGCCGCGCGGCCGACTGCACCTACGATATCGATCTGCTCCACTGGGGTGTCGGGCGCCTGCTCGAACTCTCCGCCGGCAAGGACGAACCGCTGGTTCCCGTCTGGAAGGAGCTGCAGGCCAGGCTTGTGCCGGCGCATGTCGATGCAGAGACCGGACGCATGGTTGGCCGCAACGTCAAGCTGACCGGCGGGCATCGCCACTGGTCGCACCTGCTTGCCATCTATCCGCTGCGCACCCTCACGCCGGAGGCGCCCGCCGACCGCGCGCTGATCGACCAAAGCCTGAAGCATTGGCACAGCTTTGGACGGGGCTTGGCCGGCTATGCCTATACGGGGGCGTCCTGCATGGCGTCGTTGCTGGGCGACGGCGACGAAGCCCTCCGTTATCTTTCCATTCTCAAATCCCATCTACGGCCCAATACGCTCTATTACGAAATCGACCACCTGCCCGTTATGGAAACGCCGTTGCACGGCGCCACCGCCATGCAGGAAATGCTGCTGCAGAGCTGGGGCGGCAAGCTCCGCGTCTTTCCCGCCGTACCGTCGGAATGGCCCGATGCCCAGTTCCACCAGCTGCGCGGCGAAGGGGCCTATTTGGTCAGCGCCCGCCGCGAGCACGGCACGACGCAATGGGTGCTCGTCCAGTCCGAAGCCGGCGGAACCGTGGAGGTGGATCCGGCCATGGCCGATGCCCAATGGGTTGCTTCCAACGAGGCCACGGTCAAAAAAGGCGCCGACGGCATCTGCACCATCCAAACCGAGCCCGGCGCCACGGTCCTGTTCTGGCCCAAGGGCGCCGCCCGGCCCACGCCATCGGTCGCCCCCGTCGCCCCGCATGGCAAGGAGCACCCGTTCGGGTTGTAGCAGAAAAGGAAACACGGACATGGATAAACCAGCGGCCTATGAACAGCTTTTCGGGGGGCTCGACGCCCTGTGCGGGGACGAGCCGGATGCGATTGCGCGCATGGCCACCATCGCCTGCGAGCTCAATCACGCCTTCGACCATTTCGACTGGGTCGGCTTCTATCGCAACATGGGCGACGACACCCTGAAGATCGGCCCCTACCAAGGCACGCACGGCTGTCTTTCGATTCCCTTCTCCAAGGGTGTCTGCGGCAAGTGCGCGCGCGAAATGAAAATCCAGCACGTGCCCGATGTGGACGCCATCGCCGACCATATCGCCTGCTCTTCAACCACCCGCTCCGAAGTCGTTATCCCCATGGTGACGGCCACCGGCGAACTGGTCGGCGTCCTCGATATCGACTCCAACACCCTCGACGCCTTCGATGAAACCGATCTCCGGGAACTCCCGAAGATCAACCGCTACTTTGAGTGACCGCACCCGTACCACGGGGACGCCTGCAGTAATATACACAGGCATGGCAGACTTCTACAAGACGCAGGCCGGTCTCCTGGCTACATTCAAGCCGTGGAAATGGATCCGCAGATAAAGCACCCTGCGCTGTTGGTTATGAAAAGGAGAGGTTGCATGCGTTCGGAATGGATAACCTGTTTGTGTTTGGCCGCCGGTGTGTCATCGGTTCAGGCCGAGGCGGTGTTGACGGTGTCGGCGTCCGCCCCAGCCGGCGCCCTGGTCTCGAACCCAACCGCATCCAGCTACACGAGATCGTTCCACGACGGAAGCAGCGGAAAAACGACCCGGGGGAACTCCTTCCTGATGCCCGACACGGGCGATGAATTCCCCGGCTACCAGGTCACCGGCGTGACGCTGCGCAAGGATGCCGCCCAGAGCTTCGGTTCGGGCGATGCCCTGCAGCTGTGGCTCTTCACCTGGGAGCCCACCATGGACGGCAATGACGAGTCGGGCTGGACGCAGGCCGGAACCACCGGGACGGACGACGGCGATCCCCTCAGTGGAACCGGCATGACCGCCCTGAAGGTTGAGAGCGTCGACCTGAACGGCCTTTCGTTCGCCGATGAATCGTTTCTGACGTTCGATTTCAGCTCCAGCCCGCTCTACTTCGCCGAGAACAAGGCCTACGGGTTTTTGATCGGCTATGTCGACGGGGCGGGCGACAGCGCCTATTTCCAATACCGGGAGTCGGGCAGCTCCGCCTATGCCGACGGGGTCGAAATCAGGACGGCCGGCATCCCCAGCTACAACCAGGCCTATTCCCCGCGGGATGTGGTTTTCTATATCAACGGCAACGCCATCGACGCCGGCATGTACGCCATCGACGAGGACGAGGACGGGCTTTCCGACGTTTGGGAATCCATGAATTTTGGAAACTTGAATCAACTGGGGACGGGCAATCCCGATGGGGACGGGCTCGACAACGAGGCCGAGGAAACCAACGGCACCGATCCGAACAAGGCCGACTCCGATTCCGACGGGTTGGCCGACGAGGTGGAAGTGGCGGGCGTGACCGATCCAATGAACCCCGATTGCGACGACGATGGATTGCTGGATGGCGTGGAGTCGGATACCGGAACGTATGCCGGCCCCGGCAACACCGGCACCGACCCGCTGCTGGCCGACACGGACGACGATGGCGTTGACGACGCCACGGAAATCCAGCTCGGCTACGATCCTTCCGACGGGACGCACGTTCCCAACCTGGCCGAAAAGCCGAACATTGTCTTTATCATGATCGACGACCTCGACATCCGCGAAATCGGCGTCTATGGCCAGGCCACGCTGCAGACGCCGCGGGTGGACACCATGGCCAGCCAGGGCATGATGTTCACGGACTACTACACCGCGAGCCCGGTTTGCCAATCCTGCCGCTCCTGCCTGATGAGCGGCCAGGACGCGCGCCGGTCGCAGGATCGGCATAATTCGACGATGGCGCTGCAGACCGATCGCGTTACGCTGGCCGAAGTGCTCAAGCAGGCGGGCTACACCACGGGCCTGGTGGGCAAATGGGGGCTCGGGGGATCCACCACCGTCGGCGCCCCCTGGAACCAGGGGTTCGACTTTTTCTGCGGCTACCTCAGCCAGACGGCGGCCCACCGCTTTTTCCCGAAGTATCTTTGGAAAAACGACCAGAAGATCTACTTCAACGAAGACCAGTTGGGCGCGGGCGACTCGCTGTATATTCCGGGCGCGGCCAACCTCAACGCCATTACGAAAGCCTGGAGCAACGATTTCGGCAACGTCTGCTCCCACGATGTCGTGGTGGCCGAAGGCCTCCGGTTTATCGAGGACCACGCCGATAAACCCTTCTTCCTCTACTGCGCCTGGACGCCGCCGCACGCCTACATGTATCCGGCGGCCACGCTCGATGCGCTGACCGATGCCGACGGCCTGCTGTACGATCCGCTCGATCTCGACCAGACCCTGATCAACGCGGTCTATCCCGGCATGCCCTTCGGCGAAGATGAATATGCCGCCGGCTGGCCAAACTTCAACAACCACTGCTACGCCTCCATGGTTTCGGCCGCCGACCGCGACACCGGACGCATTCTGGATAAGCTCGTCGAGCTCGGGATCGACGACCGTACCTTGGTGATCTTCTGCTCCGACAACGGCGAAGACGAGCCGACCTTCCTCACGCCGGAGCACCTGAAGCCGGGCTACTCCGATTTCCGCGGCCTGAAGCGCGACTGCTACGAAGGGGGCATCCGCGAACCGTTCGTGGCGTGGTGGCCGGGCACCATCCAGGCCGGCACCACCTCGGGCGTGGTCGGCACCTTCGCCGACATGCTGCCGACCTTCGCGGAGCTCGCGGGGATGTCGTCCCCGGCGCAGGTCACCGGGCGTTCCATCCTGCCGGCCCTGCTCGGCGGTTCCGAGGCCGACCTGCAGCCGCGCAACTACCACTACTGGTCCTTCACCGAGGGCGACCGCCGCTGGCGCGCCGTGCGCTCGGGCGACTGGAAGATTGTCCGCACCCGCAAAACCGACGGCAGCGCTCCGACCTACGAACTGTTCAACCTCGCCGCCGACCTCTACGAAACGACCGATCTCTCGACGAACGAAACGGATGTCCTGGCGCGCCTGATTCCGCTGGTGGAGGGCACCCACGAGGTCTCCGTTTCGACCTACTTCAAGGCGGACGACGAATTCTTCACAAAGACCGACCTGACACCCGCCGCCTACCTCTTTGGTTCGCACGATGCCGCCGGGGCCAACAATGGATATACCCTAACGCCGTCCGGTACGGGGTCGGCGTTCAACTATCTGCCGTTCGAAAACGGGCTGGGGGCTTCCGCGCGGTTCGACTGGAAACTGAATTTTCCCTCCAGCACCGCCGCATCGTTCCTGCTGGGCAACGCCAACGAGGTGTCGCAGTGCCTGGCCGTGCGCATCGATGCCAGCAGCTTGCAGGTTGCCGTAAGCTATCCCGGCCAAACCACCGTCAGCACCACGTTGCCGGCGGAGGATTTCGAGGGTAGCCAGGCCAACTGCACAATGGACCTTGACCCGGCCACTGGGGCGGGCCAGCTGGTGGTCGGGGCAACCGTGCTGCCGTTCGACTTTTCGACCGATCTCGGGCCGCTGCGCTTCTGGGGCTATGAAGTGGAAACCTCCGCCGTCCGGGCCAGCCGCCCGCGCTGGCGGATGATCTCCTCGACGGGCGGCGCCCAGCGGCTGGTCGATGGCGAAGGCATTCTTGCGGCCGAATACACCGTGCCCGCCGCCCATGGCGACGAGGCTGTCATGCTGCAATACAGCACCGACCTGCAAAGCTGGATCGACAACCCGCCCGGGGTGGTTGATCTGCGCAGCACGGGATCGCAGGGCGAGCTCCAGGGGAGCTGGACGCTGCCCGCCGACAGCCTGCTGCCGCGCAACAATCCCAACCTCTTCTTCCGCGTTCAGGCGGAATAATCTGTAAGCACTAAATCAGGAGTATACTGTGACGGATCCACGTCTTCAAAAACTGGCCCAGGTGCTGGTGAACTATTCGGTCGGCGTTAAGCCCAACGACCGCGTGGCCATCAGCGGAAACTCGATTACCGAACCCCTCATCGTCGAAATCTATCGCGAAACCCTGCGGGCGGGCGGCTATCCGATCGTCCGCGTTGCGCCGGAAGCGCTCGGCGAAATCCTGCTCAAGGAAGGTTCGGACGAGCAACTTTCCTACTTGAGCCCGATCGCATTGTACGAGCTCGAAAACATCGATTGCCGCATCGGGCTTTGGGGGCAGGAAAACACGCGTGCGCTTTCCAACACCGATTCGAAGCGCCACAGCCTGATGAGCGCCGCCCGCAAGCCGTTTTCCGAAACCTTCTTCCGGCGCGCCGCCAGCGGCGAGCTGCGCTGGACGGGGTCGATGTTTCCCACCCACTCGTCGGCCCAGGATGCCGGCATGTCGCTGGCCGAATACGAGGATTTTGTCTTTTCCGCCGGGCTGCTCGACCACGACGATCCGATTGCCTCCTGGCAGGCGCTCTCCAAAAAGCAGGATGCGGCGGTCGATTATCTCAACGGGCATAAGCAGATCCATATCGAAGCGGCCAACGGAACCGACCTGGCCTTCCGCCTCGAAAACCGCCGGTGGGTCAGCAGCTGCGGCAACGACAACTTTCCGGATGGCGAAATCTACACCTGCCCGGTGGAGGAAACCGTCGAAGGCACCATCTGCTTCAGCTTTCCGGCTATCCACATGGGCCACGAATGCCAAGGCGTGAAACTCCGTTTTGAAAAGGGCGTGGTGGTCGAAGCAACGGCCGAAAAAGGCGGGGAGTTCCTCAACCACATGCTCGACCAGGACGAGGGCGCGCGCCGCGTCGGCGAATTCGCCATCGGCTGCAACTACGCCATCAAAAACTTTTCGCGCAACACGCTCTTCGACGAAAAGATCGGCGGAACCGTGCACCTGGCCGTCGGCGCGAGCCTGCGCAAGGCCGGCGGCGTGAACGATTCCGGCCTGCATTGGGACATGGTCTGCGACATGCGTCCCGGCGGCCGCATCCAGCTCGATGGCAAAACCGTCCATGAAAACGGCCGGTTCACCGAAGTGGAAATTTAACCCTTAACTCGGGAATGGAACTACGGATGAACACCGATGGACGCTGATATGGTTTCTGTGTTTATCCGGGTTCATCAGTGGTTCATTTACGTTTTTAGTCCCTCTCTACTCAAATCCTATCATGTTTGCGACGGATTTTTTTTACCACTGAGGACCTGGAGCAGCGGTGCCGCAACCAAATTATTTGAAGCTACAGAAGAACACCGAAGACACGGATTTTTTACCACAGAGATCTCAGAGACACAGAGCATCCTAACCCTCTGTGCCTCAGAGTCCTCTAGCGCAGCGGGTGGTAAAAAAATTTGCCAGGAAAACAAGAAATTGACGGATAGTAGTACGGAGGCACAGAGGGATGGAGTTCTCTGTGTCTCGGTGCTCTCTAGCGACACGAAGTGAGGCTGGCGCGAAGCGACGGCAGCGAAGCGGCAACCGGGTGGTAAAATTTGGTTCCGGCTCCGCCGGGTTGGGTTAAACCGTTTGCCTACGAAAAATGCGTCCCCTTGCGGCGACGCATTTTCCATGGCAACGGGTGTGCTCGATCCTAGATCATGAACCGGCGGCGGATGAAGAGCACCGCCGCGCCAAAGACCGCCACCAAACCGAGCGTGGCCGGTTCCGGAATCACAACCACCTGGAGGCTGCCAGTCTGGAAGTAGGCGCTCTTGCCGCCGCCGATGTCGGCGGCGAAGGCTTCGCCGAAGTTTTCGATGTGGGAGAAGTCGCCGTCATTGGCGATCAGCGTGTAGGTTCCCTCGGCCGTGCTGCCGTCGAGGCCCAGCAGGTCGTCGATGCCGAAGGAGCTGTCCAAGGTGACCGAGCCTGCAACGGTAAGGGTTTCGGTGGCGCTGAATTCAATCATCGCGCCGGATGCGAGCGTGAGGTCACCGGCCAGCGAGCCGCTACCGCCAATTGAACCCCCGGAGGCAACCGTGATTCCCCCGGCGTAGGTATTGGCCGTGTCCAGCGAGATGGCCCCGAGGAAGTTCAGCGTTCCTGCGCCATCCCCGGTGATGGTGGCGCCATCGCCCAGGGAGGTCAAATTCACCGTGCCGGCCGATGTTCCGAGATTGAGTGTGCCCTCGAAGGTGTTGCCGGTGTTGCTGAAGCTGAGCGTTCCGTTATCCTTGATGGTGAGTTCCCCAGTTCCTGAAAGCACGCCGCTAAAGGTTGCGGTCTTGGCTCCCTTGATGTCGCTGCCGGTGCCTACAACCGCAATGTCGTTGGCGAAAGTGTGCCCGTTGTTGACCAGCTGAAGATCTCCGTTATCGAGGGTCACAGCACCCGTGCCGAACGAATCGCCATAATAGGCCCAAGCCTGGCCGCCTTCGGTGACGAGCGTGCCGCCCGTATAGTCGCTGCCGTTGCCGGTCATCTGGAAGCGACCGCCATCGCCATTGGCGCCTTTGATCGTCAATTGCCCGGCACCGGTGATCTTGGTGCTGCCGTAGATGTTTCTGCTACCTCCGTGAATGACCGTTCCGCCATTTTCGGTCAGGACGATCTGACGGTTGCCGATGTCCATGTGGTTGTTGCCGTTGGCCGACAGCGTTCCGCCGTCCAGGGTGATGTTGGCCGTTCCAAGTCCGCTGTCGATCGCGATCGAGTTCTGGTTCGCTTTCAGTGTCGCTCCGGGCCCAATGGTGATGTCGCCGGTGAAGGTGGCGGTGCTGTCCGCTGTGAGCGTAAGGGTTCCGCTAGGCGTTCCACCATTGTCTTTCAGATTTTGTCCGTCGATAAGCAATGCGCCCGAGCCGCTAAGGCTGCCGCCAATCGTTGAAGCCTGATTGTTGAGACTAATTCTACCTCCATTACTCGTGATCGCGAACTCGCGGCTTCCGAAATCAACACCGCCGCCTGTAATAAGCCTCGCGTCATCAATGGTCACTTTGGAGCCAGCAGCACCAAAGTTTTCATCCGCAGTAACTTGAACGTTTGCCTTGTTTTGGAGACGCGTTCCACCGGTGTAGGTGTTTATGCCACCCTCCATCTGAATACGACTGTTTCCGGAGTAGCTGGTGCTACCTGAACCGTCGAGTGTTAATTGGCCAGCACCTGAAATGACGGTGTTATTCAGCCCATAAACGGCCCGGGTGTGCGCATTGGCGAGGGTGCCGCCGCCTGATCCGAGGACAATGCTGGTCGTGTCCCTCATATTGATGTGACTGCTCTGCCCTGCAATTGTTCCTCCGTTATCGAGGGTGATGGTTCCGGTTCCCAGGAAGCCTTGAGTCCCTGTAGTGGCCTCGACCGTAGCGCCATCAATCGTGACATCGGACGCATAGGTGGTGACGGTGCCGGTCCGCAAGGTCACGTTGTTGCTGAGAATGAGCGCTGAAGAGCCGGTGAGGCCGCCTCCGCCCAGAATCAAGCGCGTTCCCGAGCCGGTCAACGTGCTGGCTGTGTCGATATCCAAACCGTACACACTGCGGTCGGCGTCCAGGTTGACGGTGCCGCCCGTGAGCTGGGCGATATCGGTCGTGAGGTCATCGGTCGGGGCCGTGCCGCCCCAGTTTACTCCGTCGGTGTAGGTGCTGCCGTCGCCGGCCCCGGTCCAGGTAATGGTTGTTTGCGCCATCAGGGCCAAGGGTAGTGCCACCAGGGCTGCGCAGGTAAGGATTTTCTTCATGGTCTCTCCTTTGATTTCCACTTTTGTTTGGGTCGGGGCCGGCGCGGAGACCGGACACGACCTGACGTATTGTCAGTGGATAGATATAGGCCGCCCCTGCTTCCGGAGAAACCATTTCCTGGGTTACCCTGTTAGCTTCCGGGCGCAGGCGGGCGATGTGGCTAGACGCGGTTTTTGGGGCGCGCTATGTGCGGGGGGGCAGCATGGAACCGTCGATCCATTGGCCTTCGATGAGGATTTCGTTGCGGCAATCCGGGATGCCGAAGTTTTTTTCAACGAGCAGCGAAACCAAGGTGCGGACGGCGGCGCGGCCGATCTCGAAGGGGCGTTGGTCGATGCCCGCATCGATCGGCGTGTCGTGGATGCTGGTAGTGGCGAGCCCGAGGTCTTCGGGGATGCGGTAGCCCAGGTTGCTGAGCATCTTCAGCGTATTGCTGTTGTCGGTGAGGATGGCATCGGGTTTGGCTTTTGCGATCCATTTTTCAAAGACGCTTTGTTGATGCTCGAAATCATCCGTCTGGTTGAGGGTCAGCAACGGGAGCTGCTGTTTGGGGGGGAGGGTTTTCTGGGCCCAGGAATAGCCCACCCCGAAAAAGCGCATGCGCCAATATTCGCAGACAAACCCGATCCGTTCATAGCCGAGCTGGTGCGCGCGGTCGAAGGCCAGCATGGTGTCCGCCATTTGGGCGCCCGTCACAAAGTGCGTTTCGGGAAAGGGGATGGCTTGGCCGAAGCGCACCACGGCGAAGCTCGACCAATCAAACGCCTGCAAACCCTCGACCGGGTCGCGCAGGGGAGGGAGCAGGATGCCTTGGATATTCCGGGTTTTAAGGATGGTTTCGAGTCGCCGCAACGGGATTTCGGCCGTGGAAAACTCCTGGAGCTTGAACCCCAGCCTCCGCGCACTTTCCGCCGCGCCCTGCCAGTAGAGATCGAACTCCTTAAACTGCCGAAGTTGATTCGGATCAGTCCACGTGTTGATCCAGGCCAGGCTCGCCTGTACCGGTTTGGTCTTGCTGCTCTTGCGATAGTGGGAGAGGGCGGCCAGCATGGGGTCGGGTTGGTAGCCCATTTCTTCCGCCTTGGCCTGGATCCGCGCTTTCAGCTCCTCCGAGGCGCCGGACTGGTTGCGAAGCGCCTTGGAGACCGTGACGTGGGAAACGCCCAGCTCCTTGGCAATATCGCGCAGGGTGACCCGGCGCGCTCCGTTGTGGTCTGGTTTTTCACTCATAGGGATGGGAACGTAGCACGACGAGTGCAGGGATAATAGCGAAAAGGCTAACCAGTTAGCCTTCACCGCCCGCGGCTTTTTTTTGGGGGGGTGGTAGCCATGCGGTTAACAGGTTAATCATTGTGTTCGTCGCTAACAATGGTTTGTCTGAGGTATTAAACGCTGATGGTCGTGGACGTGTTTAACCGCTGCACGCCAGTAACCAAAGAGGAACGCGAATGACGAAAAGAGCCTTGACCCTTGTTTCCGCACTCAGCCTGATGGGCAACCTGGCCCTGGCGGAGTGGTTTACGAATGACCTGACGGATGCGGCAAGCGTCGCGTCGGATTTCGACGAGTATGTTTCCTCCCATGCCAACTCCTCCTGGTCGCATGTGGCCAGCGGTGCGACGGATCAGAACGGTGCCCCCAATACGGAGCTGACCGGCGGTGCGATCCTGGACTGGGTGACTGCTGATGATGATACGGCCCGCAGTTATCTGGGAACGATCGCTTCCGACTGGCTGGATAAATCCTGGACGGCACATATTGCCATCGAAGCCCCGTCTTCGACGACGCCCTACATTTTCTTCGGCCTGGGCGATCCGACGCCGAACGAGAGCGCGTCGAACGAGCCGCGGAAAGGGGACAGCACCTATGTCTACTGGCGTTCCGGGAGCACCGGTTCAAAGGTTTCGGTGAAGCGAAACGGGATCACGGAAATCAACACCGGTGCGTGGCAGGGCGATCCCGGATACGATATGTATATGACCTACAACCATCTCGACCAAACGGTCCGGTTTGAAATTGATAACTGGAACGGCGGGCGGTTCAGCGGGGTCAATGTGGATACGGGAACGCTTTCGGTCGATGGCTACTTCTCCAATACCAACGATGTCCATATTTTCTTCGGGGCCAACGCCAAGGTGACCTTTGGCGAGTTTTATGTGAAGGAGACGTTCCAGTGCGTGCATCCGGGAATCCCGCTGACCATCGAGGATCTGGATGCCGTCAAGGCAAGACTGGCTGTTGAGCCGTGGGCGACGGGCTATGCGCACTTGCTGGCCGATGGGCACGCTTCAACCAACTATGTCATGCGCGGCCCGTTTGAGACCGTTTCCCACGCGAAGCCCGGGCAGGAAAATGATGGAAGCGATCCCGCATGGGAAAACGACATGGAGGCGATCCATTGCCTGGCGCGCATGTGGTATTTTACGGAAGAGGATGCCTATGCGCAGAAAGGGCGCGATATCCTGATCAGCTGGGCGACCAATCAAACGCTATTTGCTGCCGGCGAGACCTATCTGGAAATGGGCTACAACGCCTGGCGCGTTTTCGAAGGGGCGGACATCCTGCGCGGAACCTGGCCGGGATGGACGGATGAGGATACCGAAATCTGTAAAACCTATTTTGAGAATGTGTACTGGGATCCGGGTCATGTTCACGTTCCGTATCCGTTGCGGTCGGCGAACCAGGGCGCGGCCAATCTGGCGGCCGCGGTCGGGGTGGCCATCTTCAATGACGATGAAGTGAAATTCAACCAGTGCCTTCAGGCGTTCCGGGCGGGCCCGGCCGGCGCACTGATGGACAGCCTGTGCAATGGCCAGGTCGGCGACAGCGGCCGGGATTCGCATTCGAATGGGCAGATTGAGCTGTTGACGTGGATTGCGGAAGCCTTCTGGAAGCAGGGCGTGGATGTCTATGCCGAGCATGATAACCGCCTGCTGGCTGCCGGGGAGTATTATTCCCGGGTGGCGATGGGGTTGGAAACGCCGTTTGTGACGGCGGGTACCGTGTATGACATCTATTCCGACAACAACGCACTGACCGCGACGAACGCCACGTACTTTCATGGAGCGAAGGGATTGAATAAGCTGCATGCCGCCTACGTGTTGCGCAAAGGGTTGAGCGCGCCGTATCTCGAAGAATACCTCGCCTGTTTTGAGCAAACCGAAGAATCGTTCACGTATTTGAAAGCGGTCGATACCTCCACCGCAGTGATTCCCGCGCCATTGACCGAACCGGCTCCTGTCGCTTCCGTAACCAGCCTGAACGGGGCCAACATGGGCGACTGCACGTCCGGCAACGAATCCTACAGTTCGGGAACCTGGACGGTTTCCGGCCGGGGAACGAGACTGTATTACAGCTCGGATCCCGACTATCGTTTTGCCTACCTGCCGGTGACCGGCGACGCCACGATCATCGCGCAGTTGATCGGCCTTTCCGGTGGATCCGCCACCGATGCCCGCGCCGGACTCGTTTTCAATGAAAGCATGGCGAACAACGATACCATGGCGGCGGTGGTCATCACCGCCGAGGACGCCGACGATGAGCTGCAAACCTGGTACCGCGGCGAAACGGCGCACAGTCATGACGGTGGCGATCCCGTTCATGGAAAACCGAACCAGCCCCGGCCGAGAATGCCGTACTGGCTTAAAATCGAGCGGGTCGGCGAGCGGGTTACGCTCTTCACGTCGCCGGACGGCGCCAGCTGGAGCACAGCCGGCGTCGCCGATTATGAGGGTCTCGCGGACACGGCCTATTTCGGACTGGCGGTCAGTTCGGATGAGTATGGTTCCACGGCCACCGCCACCTTTACCGATGTCCGGATCACCGGCGGCGATGGCGGCGAAGCATCGACGGTGCCCGAAGCCCCCTTTGCCATCTATGCCTCGCCCGGCGGCACGGAGGTGCCCCTGCGCTGGCTGGAATCGTTCGAAGCCGACAGCTATAAAATCTGGAAGAGCACGATAAGCGGCGGTCCGTACACCCTGTTGACCCAGGAAACCGGAACCAGTTTCGTGGATACCAATGTGGTCTACGGCACCCGCTATTATTACGCGGTCAGTGCCGTCAATACCCATGGCGAAAGCGCTAAATCTCCGGAAGAAACCTTCCAGTATCGAGCGAACCATATTGAGGCCGAGGATTATGATGGCCGGGGTGGGAATGCCCGGGAAGTGGGCGGTTGCTCGGATTGGTGCGGTGGCGATAAGGTGGGCTTTATCAATGATGGCGAGTGGAACCGATACGACAATATCCAGATCGGCACCGGCAGCGTATTCCGCGCACGCGTTGCCACCGGAAGCACCAATGCCACCGGAAAAATCGAGGTGCGTTTGGATTCAAGCACCGGAACGCTGATCGGCTCGGTGGATGTTCCATACACCGGCTCCTGGGACAATAACTGGAATACCATTGAGACGGCGCTTGATCCGGTTTCCGGAACCCGGTCGGTCTACCTGAAATATGTTGAGACAACCGCTGCGGGCGTGACAGGCGCCGGCCTTTTTGACGTCAACTGGTTTGGGTTCATCAACACCAATATCGCCCCGGACCATCTGGCGGCATCCGTTTCTTCGGCCTCTCAATTGGATCTCACCTGGAGTCCCGTGGCCGGTGCAACGGAGTATGTTCTGAAGCGTTCGCTGGCCAGCGGCGGGCCGTACACCGAGGTGGGCACCTTCCTGGATACCGGCTTCTCCGATGCCGGGCTGATCGCGGGGGCCGCGTATTATTATGTCGTGACTGCAATCATCGACGGTCAGGAAACCGTCAATTCCGCTGAAGTGATGGCCGTGCCCGAGGGGCCACCGCCGCCGGCTGTGCCCTTCTTTACCAATACCCTGACGGACGCGGCCAGCGTGGCGCTGGACTTCAATGAATATATTTCGTCCGTCAGCAATGCGGTTTGGTCCTACACGAACGGCTATATGGTGACGGACAGCGGGACCACCAATACCGTCCTGGAAGGGGGCGCGGTCATTGATTGGGTGACGGTGGACGATGATACCGCCCGCAGTTATCTGGGAACAATCCATTCCAACTATCTTGGAAAATCCTGGACGGCCCATATCGGCATGGAAGCGCCGAACGCCGAGAAACCCTACTATTTCTTTGGGCTGGGCAACCCGACACCGAACGAGGCGGGTAATCGGTACCATGAACCGAGGAACGCCGACACGGTATATCTCAAGTTCCAGACCGGCAATAGAAACTCGGATGTGAAGGTCTATAACGACAATGGAGACGTATTGTATGATACCGAAGCCTGGCGTGGTGATCCGGGTTATGACATTTGGATGACCTACAACCATGTCAACCAGACCATCCAGTTTGATCTCGATGACTGGAACGGCGGCCGCTACAGCGATATCGACCTCTCCACGCCGGAGATTTCCATTGCCGGCCAGATTTCGGATACCAACATGGCGCACATTTTCTTCGGCTCCAACGCCAAAGTGTGCTTCCGCGATTTCGATGTCGTGGAGAATGATGCCGAAACGCCTCCGGCGGTTCCCCAGAATGTCTATACCGTCGTCAACAATATGGCGGTTTCCGTTAACTGGGATGCGGCCGGCGGTGCCGATTCGTATGACGTGAAGCGCTCAGCCACGAGCGGGGCGGGCTATGCGACGATTGCCACGGGCGTGACCGACCTGACCTATGTCGATGCAACGGTTGAAACCAACGAGACCTACTATTATGTGGTGTCCGCCACCAACCAGTTCGGGGCAAGCGATGATTCTTCGGAGGTGATCGGCGTAGGGTTCCCCTACGACATCATCGGTACGGATGCCACCTATCTGAACAATCCTGCACTGGCCAAGGATAATCTCTTCGATACGGATCCGACGACGTTTTTTGATGGCTACGGCAATGGTGGTTGGGGCGGCGTGGACTTTGGCACGGCCCGGCAGGTGGTTGAAATTCAGTATACCCTGCGCAACTGGGGATCCCACGCCTATCCTGCGGCAACCAATGCAACGTTCGAGGGGGCTAACCTGGATGACTTTTCCGATGCCGTGGTGCTGCATACCATATCGACGAATGCAGCCCTCTATCCGGCGGTGAATTCGGCGGTCGTTTCCAACACGGCATCCTTCCGCTACGTCCGGCTGCTCCCGAGGGAGGGCAATGCATGCAACTTCATGGCGGAGCTGAATGTTGTGACCACCGAAAACATCCCGTCCACCACGAACGGCACGCTGCACAGCTGGTTGGATTCGTACTACGATGTGGACACCTTGTTTGGTGGCGACTACGAGGCCGCCGACCTTTCGGATACGGACTTGGACGGTCATCTGGCCTGGGAGGAACACATTGCCGGAACCATCCCGACCGATTCCAGCTCGGTACTCAGGGTGAATTCAACCGAAGCAACCGGTGGCGGCTTGGTGATCACTTGGCAGTCCGTTGCAGGGAAAAACTACAGCATCATTACGAATGCAAATCTGCTGTTCAGGAATACCAGCACCATGGCTACAGGGATTTCCGGATTGCCGACGGAAACCTCGTATACTTCAAGCATTCCGTCCGCAGAATCGCTGTTCTTTGAGGTCGGTGTTGAGTAATACTAGGCTTTCCCAACGCGGTTTCGCGGCAGAGCAATTATGCAAAATGATTTATAGGAACTTTGCTTGAATGGTCTCACCACAGAGGACACGGAGGCACAGAGAAATATAGCAATCCCGCTCCTCAGTGCCTCAGTGCCCTCTGTGGTAAAAAAACGAATCAGTTTAATTTGGTATTAGAGCAAAATGTTGAACACTCAAAGACACTGGCCGAAGCCAACATTTTGCATTAAATGATTTTGCTTATCATCCTCCCGCAGAGCGGATAGGGGAGGTGTTCGTTGAAACGCAGAATGGCAAGAAGTTGGAGTGTAAGGGTCGAAAACAGGAAGAGAATGAATGAGCAGATACAATATTGTCCTCGCAATGGTTGCCACCGTCATGGCAACCGGTATTTCATCGCTGGCAAAAGATAGAGGCGAGCTGCCGAACATCGTGCTCATCCTCGCGGACGACATGGGAGTGGGGGAGCTGAGCGCCGCCGGCGGGCTTGTCCCGACGCCGGCGCTGGATCGGATGGCCAGGGAAGGCATGAATTTTACGGATGCCCACACCAGTTCGTCGGTCTGCACGCCGACGCGCTACGGCCTTCTCACCGGGCGATACAACTGGCGCAGCCGGCTCAAAAGCGGTGTGTTGTTCAAGGCGACCGACCCCGCATTAATGGATCCGAACCGTTTGAACCTGCCTGCATTTCTTCAGCAGGTGGGCTACCACACCGCATGCATCGGAAAATGGCACCTCGGCGTCGACTGGTTGCGGCATTCCGAGGAACTTGGTGCCGGAAAAAAGGGCAACAAGGATAAATCGTGGAACATCGACTATTCGCAGCCGTTCCGCAATGGCCCTGTCGATGTGGGATTTGATGAAGCGTTCTTTATCCTCTCCTCGCTGGACATGGCACCGTATGTCTATCTCCGCAATGATCGCGCGGAGGCGATCCCGACGGTGAACAAAAGCTGGCCGCACAATGAATACAACGACTATCAGCGGGTCGGCGCGGCGGCGGAAGACTTTGATGCGAGCACCTGCCTGGCCGATTGGACTGCGGAATCCCGTCGCTATATTCAGCAGCGGGTGAAAGATCCTTCAGAAAAGCCGTTCTTTCTCTATCTCTCGCTGACCTCGCCGCATACGCCCGTAACGCCCGGCAAGGATTTCAAGGGCCGCTTTCCGCAATACAGCTGGTATGCCGACTTCATTGCCGAGACCGACTGGGTGGTGGAGCAGGTGCTCGAACAGCTGAAAGAGTCGGGGATCGACGACAACACGTTGGTTGTTTTTACGGCGGACAACGGCTTTGCCCCCTATGTGGAAATTCCAAAGATGATTGCCGCGGGCTATTGCCCCTCCGGCCAATTCCGCTGGGCCAAGGCATCCATCTACGAAGGCGGCCACCGGGTGCCGTTCATCGTGCGCTGGCCTAAACAGGTCAAGGCGGGCAGCACCAGCGATGCGACCATCTGCACGACGGACTTCTTTGCCACCTTCGCCGATGTCGTGGGAAGCAAAAATAAAATTCCGGACAATGCCGCCGAGGATTCGTTTTCGTTCTATCCGAACCTGAAAGGCAAAAGCGAAGACGTTCGTCCGTTCACGATCCATCATAACTTCAAGGGCGGATTCGCCATTCGCAAGGGCGACTGGAAACTGATCATGGGCAAGGATGGAGGCGTCGGCTGGGAGCTACCTTGGAAGGACGTTGAAACGTCGGCCAAGCTGGTTCAACTCTACAATCTGAAAACGGATCCCGGCGAAACCAAAAACCTCGAGGAAGCCAACCCGGAAATCATTGAGGAACTGGTAACCGACCTGGCCAAGGCCCTGCGCGATGGCCGCACAACACCCGGTCCCAAGCAGGAAAACGACGGCTGGCCGTATCGGGATAAAAAAACAAAGTCGGCATTTCCGCAACTCGCAGAAGAGTAGTTAAAAAATAGCCAATATGATGATAGGCCGCCTACATGTTGTTTTGCATGCGGAACTGGCGGGGTGGGAGGCCGGCGACTTTCTTGAACTGGCGGGTGAAATAGTTGCTGTCGTTGAAGCCGACGGCAAAGGCGATCTTGGTGATTGTGCGATCGGTTTTCAGTAGCATTTCCATGGCGCCGATCACTTCGCCGACGCGCTGGAGCGCCTGGGTTTCGGTGGATTCGCCCTGCATGTAGGTGCGCGACAGGTAGGCCATCAGATCCAGCAGCTTGGCGCGGAGCACGATTTCGTGGCCGGGCGTTTTTTCGGTGGACTCCCGCTCCATTTCGTCGCAAATGGCTTCCACGTGGGCGAGCTGCATTCGTTTCAGGTGGAGGCGGCTGGCAAAGCGGTGCTGTTTGCGGTAGGCCGGTTCGAGCATGAACATGGCGCAGTAGCCCGGCATGCGGCGCAGTTCATTTTCGGGCAGCGCGATCTGTTCCGGATTGTACATCACGATATACATGACCAGATCCTTCCGGTCGTGGAAATAGTGGCGCTGGCGACCGCATGGCGAATGCGGGGCTGCTAAACAGGGTAACCCCGCGTGGTTTTGCCAAAAGATTTGAACCTGTTAGAGATGTAACACTGTTAAGCCTGTAGCCATGGGTTTCAAGTGGTGGGTGCAGGTCGTGTTCGGGCATGTCAAAAGAAGGTAAATACGTTTACGTTGAAAAACGATCGGGGTGAAATGGTGAGACCATCAGGAATGATAGTAAGTGCCGTAGTCGGCGGAATGATGCTGGCCGCAGGCAGTGGGCTAGCCGCGGAGAAGCTGGACATCGGCGAATACCTCGGTGCCGCGGACGAAGGGGTCATCCATCCTTCCGAAAAGCAGATCGAAATGCTCAGGCCGTATCTCCCCGCAACAAGCTATCGCCCGGCGCCGTCCATCGCCGATCGCGCTTTCTGGGAAATGATCGGGCAGAAGGAATCGGCCGAGGCGATTATCAAGCAGGCGAGGGAGGACCGGGAGAGGAAGCCGGAGGTTCCGATCAGCGACGAGATCTACCGCCGCGCGAACAAGGAGGGGAACCGGGGCATTTATAAACCGCGCTATTACCGTACGATGGAAACGCTGGAGCGGGCCGTGATTGCGGAGTGCGTCGAAGATGAGGGGCGCTATGTTCCGCAGATCATCGAGCACATCCAGGCCATCCTGGAAATGAAATCGTGGCTGCACCCGAATCATGATCCCGGAAACGATGTGCTCGAAGGCAAGCGGGTGGCGATTGATCTGGGAGCCCGCAAGTTCGGTTCCGTGCTGATGCTGTCCGAGGTTCTGCTGGAGGACAAGCTGCCGGCGGAGCTGCGGAAGGAAATCCGGGCGCAGATCCAGTGGCGGATGATTGATTCCTACCTGAAGAGCTGCCGGGGTGAAGACCAGAAAGGCAATTCCTGGATTTGGGGAACCAGCAACTGGAATTCGGTCTGTACGGGCGGAACCGTCTTCTCGACGCTGACGGCGTCCGAAAAGGTGGACGAACGAATTGCGGTGATCGGCTGCGCCCTCAACAGCATGAAGCACTATCTTCGCGGCTTCGGTGACGACGGCTATTGCTCGGAAGGTGTCGGGTACTGGAACTACGGCTTCGGGAACTATCTTTATCTCGCGCAGATGATCTACGACTACACGGACGGCAAGGTCGATATGTTCAGGTTTGACGATCCGGAAAAAATGAAATGCGTTGGTAATTTCCCGGCTGGTTTTCAAATTCAGAACAGCATTTATCCCTGCTTTTCAGACGGTGGCGCGAGGATCAAAGAGGGACAGGATAACTTTGCCTATATCCTTTCGGCCAAGAACTACGGCGCGGCCAAACCGGTCTACAGCCGTCCTGCGGATATTACGATGCAGCTGATGGAATGGGCCGATCCGGTATCCTATGTTGCCCCGGGCCGGGGAGCGGACGAGTTGCCGCCACACACCTATTATGAAGATTACGGCGTTTTGATTTCCCGCGGCAAGCAGGCGACTCCGTTCTCGATTGCGATCAAGGCCGGGCATAACAACGAAAACCATAACCATATGGATGTCGGCAGCTATGTCATGGTGCTCGACGACGACCACATCCTATGCGGCGATCTGGGCGCACCGCCGTATCAGGCCGGCTCGTTCTCGCCCAAACATAAAATGCGCTCGTCCTGGGGGCACCCGGTGCCCCGCGTGGATGGATCGCTTCAGTCGGAAGGCGAGCAGTTCCGCGGGAACGTGCTCGAAACCGAGTTTGCGGAGAACAGGGATAAAGTGGTGCTGGATCTCAAGGCGGCCTACGAAGTTCCAACCCTTGGAAAACTGGTTCGTACGATGACCAACGATAAGTCCGGCAACGGAACCATCACGATCACGGATGAATTTTCCGCTACCAGGCCGATCTCGTTCGATACCGCCATCATGACGCATACGGAATACAAGATCGTGGATTCAGATACCCTTCTGCTGATGAATGATGGAAAAACCATCAAGGTCGAGATCCGTGCCGAGGGCGGCGGAATTAAAATCAAGGATGAGGAAGTAAAGGTTAAGGCGATCCGCTATGCAGACCAGGCCTTCAAGATCGGGATTGAATTCAAGGAAAAGCTGAAGGCCGGCTCCATCACGATGCGCTTCACACCGGAACCGTAGGGACGGCGCGTGGAGGGGTGTAGGACGCGCCTGTCCCGCAGGGACGGCGCGTATCGCGGGGGTTCGGGAACCCCGCGGCTAACAGGGTAACTTTCTGGATGGTCGGCAGATGGCGCATTTCCAGGCATGAATAATCAGTTATGGTTGCTGGTTTCCAGGGGCTGCATGGGATGTATGCGCAGGATAGAGTGAAGGATTCGGTTTATGGGCACGGTTTCATTGTTTAAGACGCTATGTGTTTCCGGGCTGCTGGCCGGATCGGTCATGGCCGCGGAGGTGGTCGTTGAGCAACCGGGGGCCTGCACGCGCAAGACCGGTTTTGTGATTTCGGAAATCATGTACAGGCCGGCCACGACCAACGCGCTGGAGTTTGTCGAAGTCTACAACTCCAATCCCTTCGAAGAGGAAATCGGCGGCTATCGCCTGAAGGGCGAAATCGACTTTACCTTTCCCGAGGGCACCCTGCTGGCAGGACAGTCCTATCTGGTGGTGGCAAAGGATGCAACGGCGTTCCAGCTGGAGTATGGGGTGTCGGGGGTGCAGCTGTTTGAATACGGGGAAACCAACGGCGGCAATTCGCTGGGCAGCTCGGGCACCCTGCGGCTGGTCAACAGCTGCAACGGAACGGTGCTCGAAATCGACTACGACAACGACGCACCCTGGCCGGTGGCGGCGGACGGGGCGGGGCACTCGCTGGTGCTGGCGCGCCCGTCGTACGGCGAAAACGATCCGCACGCCTGGGAGGCGAGCGACCAGATCGGCGGCTCGCCGGGCACCGGCGAAACCTATGGCGACGAAGCCCTGCGCCATGTGGTCATCAACGAAATCCTCGCGCATACCGACGACCCGCAGCTCGACACCATCGAGCTCTACAACCATTCCAATGCCAGCGTCGATCTCTCCGGATGCACTCTGTTCGACGAGGCCACCACGAACAAGTTCACCATCCCCGGCGGAACCACCATCGCGGCGCGCGGCTTTGCGGTTTTCGACCAGGTGCAGATGGGCTTCTCGCTCAACTCCGGCGGCGAAACCATCTATTTCCGCAACGCGGCGGGAACCCGCATGATCGACGCCGTGCAGTTTGGCGGCCAGGAAAATGGAATCTCCATTGGCCGCTATCCGAACGGGGGCGCGGAGTTCCACCGGATGGCCGGCCTAACGCTGGGCAGTGGCAACGGCACCCGGCGCATCGACGACGTGGTGATCAATGAAATCATGTACGACCCGATTTCCGGCGAAAAGGACGACGAGTTCGTCGAGCTCCATAACCAGGGTTCGGGCACCGTCGATCTAGGCGGTTGGCGGCTCCGGGGCGGGATTGACTTTGAGTTTCCGGACGGGGCGGAAATTCCTGCGGGCGGCTATGTGGTGGTCGCGCGCGACGCGCTTCACCTGCAGACCAACTATGCGCAGTTGAATGCGTCGAACACCTTTGGCGGCTTTAGCGGCTCGCTAGGCAATGGCGGGGATCGCGTTAAACTCAACAAGCCCGATACCGTGGTCGACTACGCCGACCCGGCCCATCCCGAAACCAACCTGATCCATATCGTGGTTGACGACGTGACCTATGGAACCGGCGGGCAGTGGCCGGTCTGGGCCAAGGGCGGCGGCAGCAGCCTCGAGCGCGTCGATGCGCGCGCAAACCCGCGCCGCCCGACCGCCTGGGCCGACAGCGATGAAACGGGCAAGGCAACCTGGACCGATGTTTCCGTTACCGGGATGCTGGAGCTGGGGTCGCGGGGGGCGAGCCGGATCGAGGGCGGCCTGCAGGGGGCGGGGGAGTGTCTGCTGGATGATGTGCAGGTGCTGGTCGATGCCGAAAACCGGGTCAAGAATCCGACCTTCAACAGCGGCCTGTCCGACTGGGTGATGCGCGGGTCGCACGAGCGCTCCTCGCGGGAGCCCGGCGGATCGGGCGGGACGTATGCCCTTCAGGTCCGGGCAAGCACCCGCTGCGATACCGGCGCGAACCAGATCAGCGGCGCCTTGTCTTCATCGGTTGCGGATGGCGCCACCGCAACCATCAGCGCCAAGGCCAAATGGCAGAAGGGCTATCCGTGGCTCTATCTTCGCTTGCACGGCAACTATCTCGAAGCGCCCGTTCGGCTCGACGTGCCGGCCAACCTGGGAACGCCCGGCCAGGCGAACAGCCGGGCCGTGGCCAACGCGGCGCCGGCGATCGACGAGGTGGCGCACAGCCCGGCGGTGCCGGCCGCCGGCCAGGCTGTGGTGGTGACCGCGCGCGTGGAAGATCCCGATGGAGTCACTTCGCTCGTGCTCTATTATCGCGTCGATCCCTCCTCCTCGTACACGGGGGTTGCCATGAAGGACAACGGCACCTCGGGCGACGCCGTGGCGGGGGACGGAATCGTCAGCGCCACGATCCCGGGGCAGTCGGCCGATACGCTGGTTGCGTTCTACGTGCTCGCCTTCGATGCCGCCGGTGCGCCTCGCCGCTTTCCGGGCAACACGCCGGAAAACGCTGCCCGCCTAAGGGAATGCCTCGTGCGCTTTGGCGATGCCACACGCGCCAGCAGCTTCGGCACCTACCGCATGTGGTTCACGCAGGCCGCCACCGCGGATTGGGAAACCCGCCTGGTGCTCAGCAACGAACCGGTCGAGGGCACCTTTGTCTACAACGACGACCGCGTGATCCATCATTTCGGCGCCCACTATGCCGGAAGCCCCTACCACCAGGGCTGGACCGCCATCACGGACGACTGCCACTACTCCTTCGACATGCCTCTGGACGACAAGCTGCTGGGCACGGATAATTTCAACAAGCTGCACGGGCCGGGCAACAATCCATTCCAGGATAAAACCATGACCCGCGAACAGGCGGGATTCTGGGCCGCCCGCAAGCTGAAGCTGCCGTGGCTCTACCGGCGCTATGTGAACGTCTACGTCAACGGCGTGGCCCGCAAGGCCGGTTGGTTGATGGAGGACACCCAGGTGCCGGGCAGCGAATTCATCGAGCAATACTGGCGGAACGATGCGGACGGAAATTTGCATAAGGCCAACTTCTGGTGGGAATATTCCAATGTGGCCACCTCGACGAACGGGGTGCTGAATAATCAGCGCCAGAGAGGAACCGAGCTGCTTCCCTATGCCAATGCGGAAGGGAACCTCCATGCGCCGCGCTACCGCTGGACGTGGGGCGCGCGCGCCTATGGCAACACCGGCGGCAACGATTTTACGCCGGTGCTGGATTTGATGGACGCCGCGAATTCGGGCGCCGACATGACCGAACGGATGCTGGCCGAAGCCGACATGGAGGAGTGGATGCGCGTCTGGGCGCTTCGCAAAGCGGTGGGCGACCTCGACCATTTCGGGTGCCAGATTGCGCAGAACATGTACATGTATAAACCCACCGAAGGGCGCTGGGCCTTGCTGATCTGGGACATGAACCACCTACTGGGCAACAACCTGTCGTACGGCCCCGGACGCGGGCTGTTTCCGGATTACAGCCACTACGGCGACGGCGATGGTGACACCACGCTCTCCGCAGTCTATGCAAACCCGGCCTTCCGCCGGATGTCGTTGCGGGCCTATAAGGAAATCGCCAACGGGCCGTTCCTCGGGCCGGAAATCAACCAGTGGTTGGATGCGCGCTACCAGGCCTTTGTCGCCGACGGCCTGCCGGCGATGTCGCCCGACACGTCGTTCAGTTATTCCGAATCGAGATCGGGGGTTTATGATGGGGGCGGAACGGCCTACTTCTCGGGTTCGATCAAGGATTGGGTGGCGGAGGCCCGGGTCGGCATTCTGGCCCGCGTGGCGCAGGAGGATACGGCGGCGTTCGCGCTGACCAGCCCCGCTTCGGTTTCAACAACCAGCAACACGGTGACCCTCACGGGCACGGCCCCGGTCGAGCTCGCTTCGATGACCCTCAACGGGATCGAATATCCCGTCACCTGGACATCGGTCACCGAATGGTCGATCGATGTCGTCGCGGACTCCTCGCCCGCAACGTTCGCCTTGCAGGGGCTGGATGTCTACGGCGCGCCCATCGATGGAACAACGGCGTCGGTTGAGGTAACGGTGACGGGCAGCCTGGATGCGCCGGAGGACTCCATCGTCATTAATGAAATCCACTACAACCCGACGGTGGTAGGCGACGAGTTCGTGGAGCTGTTCAACCGCTCCGCGAGCACGGCGTTCGACCTGACGGGCTGGCGGATGAATGGATTGGGATATACGTTCCCGGTCACGGTGCTCGATCCCGGCGGTTATCTGGTGCTCGACGAGTTCGACGGCAAACTCGATCTCGATGGCGAGACGCTGACGCTCTACCGCCCCGTTGGAACCAATGGCGCGGAGGCGGTGGTGGACCAGGTTCGCTACGAAACCGTGGCGCCTTGGCCGGCCACGACGGCCGGTAGCTCGTTGCAGCTCATGGAGGCCGCGCAGGACAACCGCCGCGCGGCGCTTTGGGCCGTGGCCGATGGTTCCGGGACGCCGCCTCCGGGGCAAACGCTCATCGACTGGGGCGCCTCCTGGAAATACCAACAGGGCATAAACCTGGATGGAACCGGCTGGCAAACGACTGGATACAGCGACTCGGCCTGGCCTTCCGGGCCCGCCGCGTTCGGGTACGAAGAAGACTCGTTGCCGCATCCGATCCAAACCCCGCTGACGCTCGGGACCATTACCTATTATTTCCGCAAGACGATCAACTTTACGGGGGCCGGCGGTGCGTCGCTGTTGCTGACCACCATGGCCGACGACGGGGTCGTGGTGTATCTCGACGGTGTGGAAATCCACCGCGTGCGGATGCCGGGCGGCACGCCGACCTATACGACCACGACCACATCGTATGTGGACAATGCCTATGAAGAGGGGCCGGTTGCCATCGAAGTGAACCTGCAACCGGGCACGCATGTGATTGCCGTGGAGCTTCACCAGACCTCCGCATCCAGCAGCGATGTCGCGTTCGACCTGCACGTGGCGACCGACTACGCGGCGAGTAGCGCGGCCGGTTCCACTCCGGGCGCGGCCAACAACATCGGCTATCCGAACGCCGCCATCCCCGCGCTTTGGCTCAACGAGGCCATGCCTTCGCCGGTGAGTGGCCTGCCCTGGGTGGAACTCCACAATGCCGGAGCCATGACGCTCAGCCTGGCCGGCTATTCCCTGTCCGACGACTATGGCGATTTGGCCAAGTGGCCGGTCACTGCCCCAACGTCGATTGCTCCGGGCGGGTTTGTCCAGATTGAATTGGGGGCAGGGGCCTTGGCCAACGGAAGCGTTGCGCTTTCCCGCGATGTCGGCGGCTCGCCCGAAATGATCGACTATCTCAACCCTGGAACCATCCCGGTCGGCTGGAGCTATGGCGACTATCCGGATGGCGATCCGTGTTCCCGCCTTGCGATGTATGCGGCCACGCCCGGCGCCGCCAACACCAACCAGTCCGCGCCGCTCGATGCCCGCATCAACGAATGGATGGCCGACAACGGCGCCACGTTGGCCGATGCGATCGACGGCGACTTCGAGGATTGGTTCGAGATCCATAATCCCGGCGATGAAGCCATCGACCTGGCCGGCTATTTCCTGACCGACGATCTGGCCGATCCCTTCCAGTTCGAGATTCCAACGGGAGGGAAATACGCCGTTCCCGCCCATGGCTTCCTGCTGGTTTGGGCCGATAATGAGCCGGCGCAGAACGAGCTCGACGCCGCGGCGCTGCATGTCAACTTCGCACTCTCGAAGAACGGGGAAACCCTTGCGCTGGTGGCTTCCGACGGAAGCATCATCGATAGTGTTACCTTCGGCGCCCAAGCTCCCGATCAAAGCGAAGGGCGGATGCTTGACGGCGGGGCGGTCATCGTGGCGATGGAATCAACGCCAGGGGCACCGAACCAGGTGGTCAACACGGCACCGATCCTCGAATCCATTGCGAACGTGTGGCTCTATCCCGGGGAAACCTGCTCGTTTTCCGCACAGGCCACCGATGCCGAAGGCGCGTTCCAGCAGCTGCACTATTCGCTCGATCCGGGGGCGCCGGCCGGTGCAACCGTCACCCCCGGCGGTTCGTTTTCCTGGACGGTGCCCGCTGGATGGACCCCTTCCGATTCCGCCGCGACCGTGCGGGTGACGGATGATGGCACCCCCGCGCTGGACGATTCCGCGACGTTCATCCTGCAGGTCGGCGCGTTGCCGTATTTCACCTGCAGCGGATCGCCGACCGGGGATGAACTGCTGTTGGGCGTCGAAACCCTTGACGGCCATGATTATGCCCTCAAGTACAAGGATTCGTTGTCGGATACCCACTGGCTGCCGCTCGGCAATGCGGTTCCGGGCACCGGCGCGCCCTTGGAATGGGAGGTTCCAACCACCAACGCGCCGCAGCGTTTCTACCGGTTGTTGGTTGAATAGGGGGGCTTCCCTCCCGTGACCCCTGATCTGGTTAACCCGCATCGATCGAGTTACTCCAAATTAAACTGATTCGTTTTTTTACCACAGAGGGCACTGAGGCACAGAGGAGCGGGATTGCACTATTTCTCTGTGCCTCCGTGTCCTCTGTGGTGAGACCTTTCAAGCTAAGTTCCTGTTATTTAGTTGATATAGTGTACAAAGGGGATGTGCCGTATTATCCTGCGTATATCTAGCTCGGGATTTTGGGAATCATAACCATGGAGGCAAGGCAATGAGAGTGCATGCAAGATCGATGATGCTGCCGATGGCAGCGCTGTTGACCCTAACGGCATCGGCGGCGACCATAGAATTGAACGATGCACAGTGGTCGAGCATGGTGGTGGAGGCACATAATCCTTATTTCAACGGGAGCATTGCCGGCACGGTGGATTATCCGCTCGATCCCGGATACCGATGGGATGTGAATGTGGTTGATGTGGGGGGAGGGTATGGCCTCCTGGGCATCGGTGCGGCTACCGGCACCATGGGCCTTGCCGTAAACCCCGGGGACATCTGGTCGGTCGATTTCACGAATCCGGGAACCAATGCGGCGAATTACAATGCCGTTACGCTGGCCGCCTATGTGACGACCGCGGTCTATACCGGTTGGGTCGTACGCCCGCTGGGCGATGATGAAGAAAAAATCTATGAAGGAGAGTCGAAAACCCTGACCTGGGATCTCACCACCGGTGACATTCTTGGCGATGCGGCCGGTCTTTCCATCACATCGGTTCAAAAGCTCGGGTTGGTCTTTATCGGTGATCTCGGAGGGGCTTCGGGAGGGGCCGGCGAACCGTTCTCCATCATCGTGGGTTCTCCGTCCACCGTAGTACTGAATGACGCGCAGTGGTCGAGCATGGTGGTGGAGCCGCACAACCTCTATTTCAGCGGGAGCATTTCCGGCACGACAGACCATCCGCGCGATCCGGGATACCAATGGAATGTGAATGTGGTTGATGTCGGCGCGGGTTACGGTCTTCTGGGTATCGGGGCGGATACGAACACGTTGGGCCTTGCCATAAACCCCGGGGAACGCTGGTCGGTCGATTTCACGAATCCGGGAACCAATCCGCCGAATTACAATGGCATTACAATGTCTGCCTATGTGACGACCGTTGAAGGGCATACCGGCTGGGTGGTACGACCGATGGACGGTCAAGAATCCATCGTTGAAGGCGACTCGAAAACCATGGAGTGGGATCTCGCAACCGGCGAAGTATTGGGCGGTCCGACGGGCCTGAACATTACATCGGTCCAAAAACTCGGGTTGGTCTTTATCGGCGATCTCGGTGGAGCGGTCTCCGGTTCCGGCGGAGAAGATTTCGCGATGCTGGTGGGATCGGCGGAGGCGGCTGGCTACAACATCTGGCTGGCGGAACAGTATCCCGACTTTGATACCGACAACGGCAAGACCGACAATCCCGATGGCGATGCGCTCGACAACTGGAACGAATATGCCTTTGGCGGCAATCCGACCAACGGTGCCGACACCGGCCATCCCGTGGAATACGGCCTCGTTGAAGCCGGTGGCGCGTTCATGTCCTTTATCCACGCGCAGCGCATCGGCAGCGACGATATTGAGTATGTCGTTGAGACCACCGTTGATCTGGTCGGTGGCACATGGACGAACGAAGGCGTGGTCATTGCCGGTACGAACGGGAGTTTTGCGGCAGACTTCGTGGGGGTAACCAACCTCGTTGCGACGGATGCCGGGGAACGTTTCATCCGCATTAAGGCGGTCGAAAAATAATATAGATTCACATCCCTCTACCGGAGCGGGGATCACGCCTGCTTAACGCTGTTTCCAATGATTGGAGGCAGCGTTTTTTTTCGGTTGAAAAGGGGGCTTAACAGGGTAACCTATTCGCGACTCGGGGGATGGCTGGTTTTCCTCCATAAATAGAGGCCCAATGCGGTGTCGGTGGAATAGGCCTGCGCAGGGCAGCGGGTAGCCGGTTTAACGAAGTCAGGGTGGTATGATGTGTAAATTTATTTTTGTGATGGTCGGACTGGTCGCGGCGGGAACCACATTTGCCGCGCGCCATGCCGCGGATGAATCGAACAACCCGAAGGCGGACATGAAGTTCGAAAAGGATGCCCCGGCTCCGGACGAGCCGCTGACGCTCTGGTATCGCAAGCCCGCCCTCCATTGGGAAAACGAGGCGTTGCCGGTGGGCAATGGCCGGCTGGCGGCGATGGTGTTCGGCGGCGTGAACGAGGAGCGGCTTCAGCTCAACGAGGAGACGGTCTGGGACGGTGTCCCGACCGACTACACCAATCCGGAAGCGTTCGAAGCGCTGCCGGAAGTCCAGCGCCTTCTTTTCGAAGGCAAGAATGTCGAGGCCAAAAAACTGGCCGGCAATAAAATGATGGGGCGGCCGCACAAGGTTAAATCCTACCAGACGTTGTGCGATCTGCTTCTCGATTTCCCGGACACCGAAAAGGTGGAGGGCTACCGCCGCGAACTGGATCTGACCACGGCCATCAGCCGCACACAGTATACGGTTGGTGGGGTGGACTATGTGCGCGAGGTTTTCGTGAGCGCGCCGGATCAGGCCATCGTGGTGAATCTCAAGGCGAGCCGGAAGGGCAAGATCAACTTCACCGCCCGGCTGGCGCGGGAAAATGCATCCACGGAATCCGCTTCCGGCAACCGCCTGGTCTTGCGCGGCAAACTGGGCATCGACTACGAGGCGCAGCTGTTTCCCATGGCGGAAGGTGGAAGGGTCGAGTCCAACGGCGGCTTGCTGACGGTTTCCAATGCGGACGAGGTGACGCTGCTGGTGGTCGGGGCAACGAGCTACAATGGCCCAACCGATATCTCCGGCGATGCCACGGCGCGTTGCGAAGGCTATTTGAAGGCCATCGGGAAAAAGCCCTACGGGCAGCTGCGCGCCGCCCACGTTGCCGACCACCAGGCCCTGTTCAACCGGGTAAAGCTCGACCTCGGCAGCACCGATGCCATTAACCTGCCGACCGACGAACGGTTGAAGGCCGTCAAAGGCGGCCGTTTCGATCCGCAGTTTGAAGCGCTCTATTTCCAGTTTGGCCGCTACCTGCTCATCGGCAGCTCCCGCCCCGGCTATCTCCCGGCCAACCTGCAAGGGAAGTGGAACCAATATTACAAAGCGCCGTGGAACGCCGACTACCATTTGAACATTAACTTCCAGATGAACTATTGGCCGGCGCAGGTCTGCAACCTGTCCGAATGCCACCTGCCATATTTCGACTATATCGAAAGCCTCGTGCCCTTCGGCGAAAAGACGGCGAAGGTGCATTATGGCGCGGACGGCTGGACGGTGCACCACCTCTCCGACATCTTCGGCATGGCGGCGCCCGCCGACGGCGTGCACGGCGTCTGGCCGTTGGGTGCGGCCTGGCTGGCGCGCGACATGATGGAATACTACCGCTTCAACGGCGACATGGCGTTCCTGAAGGAGCGCGCCTATCCGCTGATGAAAGGCGCCGCCGAATTCATGCTCGATTTCCTCATCGAAGCGCCGGAGGGAACGCCGGCGGCCGGCAGGCTGGTCACCAACCCGTCGCACTCGCCGGAAAACTTTTTCCTCATGGAGGACGGCACGAAGATTGAATTCACCTATGCGGCCACCATGGATCTGCAGATTATCCAGGACTTGTTCAACGGATTGCAGGAAGCCAGCCTGGCCATCGATCCCTCCGGAAACCATGATGCGGAATTCCAGCAAGCGCTCCAGGCAACCTTGGAAAAACTTCAGCCCGTTCGGATCAGTGCGAAAACCGGACGTTTAATGGAGTGGATCGAGGACTACAAGGAGTTCGATCCGAACCACCGCCACACGTCCCATCTCTACGGGCTTCATCCGGGAACATCCATCACCCGCAACGCCACGCCGGATCTCTATGAAGCCGCGCGCAAATCGCTGATCGCCCGCGGTGACGGCGGCAAGGGATGGAGCATGGCGTGGAAAGTGAACATGTGGTCGCGGCTGCACGATGGCGACCGCTCCTATGCGTTGCTATGCAACCTGCTCAGAAAGATGACCCTGACGAACCTGTTCGATACGCATCCGCCTTTCCAGATCGACGGCAACTTCGGCGGCACGGCGGCGATTGCCGAAATGCTGTTGCAGAGCCACGATGGCGAGGTGCAGCTGCTTCCGGCGCTTCCCGGCGTTTGGAAGGAGGGTTCCGTGCAGGGGTTGCGCGCCCGGGGCGGGTTCGAGGTGGATATCGCGTGGAAGGACGGCGCGCTGTCCGCCGCGCGAATCACATCGCTCAATGGCAACCCGCTGAAACTCCGCCATGGAACCAACACCCTCGAAAAGGAACTCGCGAAGGGCGAGACCTTCACCTGGTACGGCAAATAGCGCTGCGCCGCCAATGATGGAGCATTTGAACATGATGGAAAAACGTGCGGCGGTTGCATGCGCCGAATCCCGGAAAAGCGTTGATCGCCGGTGGCCGATCCGCATGGTTGGCCTGGTCGGGTTGTCGATCTTCGTGCTGGCCGCGGAAACGCATGGCCGGACGAATGCCTATACGCGGGCCATGGCGGAACGCGATGCCAAGGCAATGAAGGACGCGCGGCGGAAACGTTCGGACATTTTTTCAAAACGGCACGACATGAACGACCGGCAGACGCGGGCCGATGTGGTGCGCCAATTGAAGGCGGCGGAGGAGGAACACCTGCGTGCCGTGCGGCGCCGGGCCGCCGCCGAGGGCCTGGAGCTGGAGGGCACCCGGCCCGACGGCCGGGGCTTCCGCCTGATCGGTTTCGATGATCGCGGCTTTCCGGTTTACGAGGAGGATTTCAATGTCGACGCCGCCAAAACGACGGCGGCCGATGAGGTTCGTTCCAATTCCGCGTACAACAGCGTCGATGGAGCGAGTGTGACGATTGGGCTGTGGGAATCGGGCGGGATTCCGCGCGTGACGCATCAGGAGCTCTCCGGAAAGGTCACCGTGATGGATGGATCCACTTCGACGTCGGACCACGCAACGCATGTTGCGGGGACGCTGGTTTCGCGGGGAATCAATGCGGCAACGCTGGGCATGGCGCCCGGTGCCAACGTGGCGGCTTTTAGCTCGAGTTACGATGAAGTCGAGATGCTCGCCAACGGCGCCGCCGAACCCGGCACCACCGATATCTATCTCTCCAACCATTCCTATGGCTCGACGCCGGGATGGAAATGGGTCGGCAGCGACGACTACGACTGGATTTATAACGGTACGTTCAGTGACGATGGCGATCCGTCTAACGATTATGATGAGGACTTTGGCCGCTATGACGACAACGCTGAAGAGTGGGACGGCATCGCCTATAATTTGCCCTATTACCTGATTTTTGCGGCGGCCGGGAACAGCCGGACGGAAGCCCCGGCGACCGGGGCGTTGTGGAAGTATGGCTGGGATGGCCCGTATGCCTACGATCCGGCAAACCATCCGCCGGGGAACCGCTACTATACATCCGGTGGATATGACACGATGGAGGGGAAATCGCTCTCGAAAAATGTCATCACGGTTGGCAGTTCCGATGAAGGGATCTCTGGTGGAGTTCGCGATCCGGGTGCGGCGACCGCTGTGACCTACAGTTCGCGAGGCCCCACGGATGATGGCCGCATTAAGCCGGATATCCACGGGAACGGAACGGGGCTGACGTCGTGCATCGATAACAGCGATACCGCCACGGCCAGCTATTCGGGGACCAGCATGGCTTCGCCCAACGTCTGCGGCTCGGCCGCATTGTTGATCGATTATTTCACGTCGCGTTTCCCCGGAGACGCGATGCGGGCGAGCACCCTTAAAGCGCTGATTCTCCATACGGCGGATGATCGTGGCAAAACCGGGCCCGACTACAAATATGGCTGGGGGGTCATGAATACGCAGGCCGCTGCGGATGTGATCAAGGCGCATGCCGACAACCAGGGCGGCGGAATCTTGCTGGAATCCACGGTCGACACCGCCATCCCCTCCCGCACGCGCACCTTCGGGTGGGACGGCACAGCGCCGTTGCGCGTCACCCTCTGCTGGACCGATCCGGCGGGAACGGAAAAGGAGGGCCATGACAACCGCGCAAAGGCGCTCGTCAACGACCTTAATCTCAAGGTGATCAGTCCGGATGGAACCCATTATCCGTATGTGATGCCCTATGTGGGCGACTGGTCGGAGAGTAAGTTCGAAACATCGGCGACCACCGGCGTCAACGATGTCGACAATGTCGAGCAGGTCTACCTCTCCGCCCCGGTCGCCGGCGACTATCTGGTGGTGGTCGATTATGCCGGGGCGCTGACGGACGGGGAACAAACCTATTCCCTCGTCGTGACCGGCCAGACGGCGCCGGAGATCGAAGTGGAGGAAAACGGGCCGCCCGTGGTCTTGCTGGCGGACAACTCCGGGGTGCAGGATTTCGGAGCAACGGCCCCCTCCGAAGCCTCGGTGGTGAAAAGCTACACCGTCCGCAATACCGGCGGCAGCCCGCTCACCGGCCTGGCCATCGCGAAAAGCGGCAGCCATGCGGATGACTTCAGCGTGGGCGCCCTCTCTTCGGTGGAGCTTGAAACCGGACAGACGGCCTCCTTCTCCGTCAGCTACGATCCGCTCGGCACCGGCGCGCGTTCCGCCGCGCTCCAACTGGCCAGCAACGATGCCAACGAGAACCCCTTCGACATCAACCTGTCCGCCACCGGCTACACCGAGCTGCAGGCCTGGCGAACCGAATATTTCGGCACGCTGCTGCCGGTGGGGCCTTTGGCCGACGATGCGGACTTTGATGAAGACGGCTACGCCAACCTGCTGGAGTTTGGCTTGGCGACTTCCCCCAAGGTGGCCAATCCCGATCCGTTGCTGTTTGCGGTCGACCCGGCCCAGGCCAGGCTAACCTATCCGCGCAACGTCAACGCGCTGGCGGATTACACCTTCGAGGTGATCTGGACCGACAATCTTTCGTCGAACACCTGGTCGTCCGCCGGCGTGGGCGAGACCGTGCTGAGCGACGATGGTGCCGTCCAGCAGGTTGAATCGACCCTGCCCATGGGCAGCTCCACCGAGCGCTATTTCCGCCTGCGGATCAGCCCGAAGTGATCGGGCGGTCCGGATGCCCGGGGCATTAACAGGGAAACCTATTTGTTCATTGATAAAAACAGGTGGGTTCATGACGCTGTGCCTGTTTGTGCGGAATGCCCATCGGGGAGTTCCCGGCCTATTTTCAGACGAAAGCATACGATGAATACTAAAATCACGATTTCCGCCGATGCCCAGGGTGAAGCGGTCAAGACCTTCCGTCCCCATTGGAGCCCCTGCGTCGGGGCCGGGCGGGCCAACGAGGCGCTGCGCTGCGGGTGGATGGAGCAGATGGAGCTGGTGCACCGCGAGTGCGGCTTTGAGAGCGTCCGCTTCCACGGCCTGTTCCATAACGACATGTTTGTCTACCGCCGGAACGCCGATGGTTCGAGCACGTTCAACTTCCAATATGTGGACGAAATCTTCGACCGCCTGCTCGACCTGGGCGTGCGCCCGTTCATCGAGCTCGGCTTCTGCCCCGAGGATCTTGCGCGTCCATCGGAAACGGTCTTCTGGTGGAAGGGCAATTCCGCGCCTCCGACCGACTACGATGCGTGGGGCGAGCTGGTTCGCCGCTTCACGGAGCACGTCGTTGCCCGCTATGGCATCGACGAGGTGCTGAACTGGTATTTCGAGGTTTGGAACGAACCCAACCTGGAGCCGTTCTGGCATGGGACCAAGAGCGAATATTTCAGGCTCTACCAGGTTTCCGCCGAGGTGATCAAGGCGATCGACCCGCGCCTGAAGGTGGGCGGGCCATCTACCAGCAACTTTGTTCCCGATGCCCGGTTCGATGGCGAGACCGAGGATCTTTCGGAACATAAATCCGTCACCTGTGGCGGCGATTTGGATGCGCTGGACTGGAAGCCGGTCTGGTTGGACGACTTTCTCGCCTTTTGCGTGGAGCACCAGCTGCCGGTCGATTTTATCTCGGTGCATCCGTATCCGACCGACTGGGCGTTCGACGAGCACGGCACCGGACAGAAGCTGACCCGTGGCGTGGATGCCACGCCGAAGGATTTGCAGCTGCTGCGGGAAACCATGGATGCGAGCGCGTTCCCGAATGCGGAGATTCATCTAACCGAATGGAACTGCAGCTCTTCCTCGCGCGACTTCACACACGACTACCTCCAGGCCGCAACCTATGTGGCCAAGGCCAATGTGGAATCGATCGGCTTTGTGGATTCACTCTCCTTTTGGACGTTCACCGATGTGTTCGAGGAGAGCGGGGCGGGGGACACCGCCTTCCATGGCGGGTTCGGCATGGTCAATTTCCAGGGCATCCCCAAGCCGACGTTCCATGCCTACCGCCTGTTGAACACGCTGGGCGGCGAAGTGCTGGAACGAACGGCAAACGGACTGGTGACCCGCAACCGCGAAACCGGCCGTATTGCCGTCTTGGCCTACCACTACCCGCCGGAGGTCACCCGGACCATTCCCGGTTCCTACGAGAACCGCGATGTTGCCGAGGCAACCCTCGCCACCGGCTCCCCGGTGGACGTGGTGATTGAGCTGTCGGGGCTGGCGCCGGGCGCGGAGTTCGTGCTCGAGCTCGTTGGCCAGGAGCATGGCGATTCGCTGGCCGCGTGGAAAAAAATGGGGGCGCCCGATCCGCTTTCGCGTGAGCAGGCGAAAAAGCTCAAAGAGGCGGCCCGGGCCACAAAAATGGAAACAAGTTTCGCAAACGAAGACGGAATCCTGCATGTTTTCATGACGCTGGAGCCTTGGAACCTGCTCAGTCTCCGGCATAAATAGGGGATAAGGATCTATGGCAAGGAAACAATTTTTTACCAGTCACGCAAAATCGAGCGCTGCGCTCATCAGTCTGGGGATACATGCGGTGCTGCTCGTGGTGGCGTTGTCGTTTGTGGCGGTCACGGTCATCCAGAAGGACGACAAGGTGTTCGAGGCCAAGCCGGTCAAGCGGCCGAAGATGCAGCTCAAGAAGCTGCAGGTGCCGGTCAATCTTAAGAAAAAGAAGATCGAGAAACCCAAGCTGCGCAAGAACATTGTGGCCAAGCCCAAGACCAAGTCGTTGGATATCCAGATGCCGGAAGTGGTCGGCATCAAGGGTGGCACGGGCTATATGGATGGCGGCGGCGGCCTCGGCGGCCTGGGCTTTGGCCTGGAGATCGACCTGTTCGGCGGGAACAAGGGTTCCGGCAACGAGCTCGAAGGCGTCTTCTTCGACCTCAAGACGGATCCGGACGGGAAACCCACCGACATGAAGCAAATCGTCGAGGGCATGGACTCGAAGGTCGAAAAGGAACAAAATAGCAAGTATACCGAGGTGCTCACGAGCTTTGGTAGTTCCTGGAGCGTCAGCCGGCTGGAAAGACGATATTTCAAGGCCCCGAAGAAAAAATTCGCCACCAGTTTCATGGTGCCCTACATGCCGGCCGAAGAGGCACCCAAGGCCTTTGCCGTCGAGGATGTCGTGAAGCCGAAGCGGTGGGCCGCCTACTATAGCGGGAAGATTGCCGCGCCAGAAACCGGCCGCTACCGGTTCCGCGGCATTGCGGACGATGCCATGATGGTCCGGGTCAAGGGCCGGATGGTCATCGATGCCAGCCTGGGGAAACGCTATTCGGATTGGGACAGCAGCGATGGAAACAACCGGAAGTTCAAGGATGGCCGGCACGCGGGCCTGGTGATTGGCGATTGGTTCCACATGACCAAGGACAAGCCGACCGATATGGAGGTGCTGATTGGAGAGCAACCCGGCGGCATCTTCTACTGCCGGCTCTACATCGAGCAGGACGGTGTCGAATATCCCAAGGGGAACGGTGGCCAGCCGATCCTGCCCATCTTCAAAACCCAGGAAGTTCCGGAAAAGCTGATTCCCCAGATGCAGATCGATCCCGGCGTTGGAACCGTTAGCGGCCCGAACTTCGGCGTGCTGAAATAAGGTGCCGGCCAGACTCCGCAACCGAATTCTTCACCACAGAGAACCTAGCGCGGCATAGCCGCAACCAAATTGTTTAGAACCACTGATGAACACCGAAGACACAGATTTTTTTTTACCACAGAGAACTCAGAGACACAGAGCACCCTAATCCTCTGAGCCTCAGTGTCCTCTAGCGCAGCGGGTGGTGAAAACTTGTCAGGAAAACAAGAAATTGACGGATAGTAGTACGGAGACACAGAGCTTTCGTAATCCTCTGTGCCTCTGGGGCCTCTGTGGTGAAAATACGAATCCGATGGATGGGGCCTTAGTTCCGGTCGGGCAGCATCGAACCATCCAGCCACCGGCCTTCAACGAGAATCTGGTTGCGGATTTCCGGAACCCCGAAATGATGCTCGTTCAGCAGGGAGACCAGCATCCGAACGGTCGCGCGGCCAATCTCCTCCGGGTTCTGGTCGATCCCGGCATCGACCGGGGTATCGTGGATGCTCATGGTGGCGATCCCGATATCCTCGGGCACGCGGTAGCCCAGCTCGCCGAGCATGGTGGGCAGGGGGGCATAATCCGTAAGAATCGCATCGGGCTGGTTTTCTTCAATCCATTTTGCCAGCCGGTCGGCGTGCTGGGAAAGGGAGTTTCCTTCATAGCCCATCAGGGGAAGCCGTTGGTTTTCGGGCAGCTCCTGCTGCGCCCGCAGGAACCCGGCACTGAACATGCGCCGGGGGGATGTCATGCCGACAAATCCAATGCGCCCGTATCCTTTTTCGATGGCTTTTTCAACGGCCTGCATGGCGTTGGAGACCTGTGAACTGGTAACGAAGTGCAGCAAGGGGCCCTGCCTACTCCGCCCGAAGCGAACGGCGGCGTAGTCCTGCCAGGGCAAATCGTTCCAGTTGATCGGGGTGGTTTCCCACGAGAGGGGGGCAATGATGAGACCGCGAATGCCGCGGGTCTTGAAGATGGTGTCCATCCGTTTGAGGGAAAGCTCCTCGGTCATGAATTCCTCGAGATGGAAACCCAGGCGCTGGGCCGTGGACTCGGCGCCCTTCCAATATTGGGAAAACTCTTCATGCTGCCGCAGCTTTTCCGGATTCTTCAAGGGGTTCAGCCAGGCCAGGGTGGCCTGCACCGGCTTTTCCTTGCTGGTCAGCCGATAGTGGGAGAGGGCCGAAAGCATGGGGTCGGGGTGATAGCCCATCTCTTCGGCTTTCTGCTTTACCCGCTTGCGGGTGGCGGCCGAAATCCGCGGATGGTCGCGCAGCGCCAGCGATACCGTGACGTGCGAAACCCCGAGTTCGGCGGCAATGTCGCGCAGCGTCACCTGCATCCGTTTGCCCTCGTTTTCCGGTTGGCTTGGTTTTTTTTCCGGCATGTCCATCCTCTATCGCTCAATTTTTAGGTTACCTTGTAAACTCCACATAAATCGCCGAAATCGATCGGATAAACAAGCCCTAAAGCCGACAAAATAGGTCGGTTTAACAAGGTAACCTTCCTGCGGCTAGAGAAATTCCTAGGTGCGTCGTAGAACTATACCGTTCGAAATGGCGCAGTGGCTTTGCCCGAGGCCTTAGGTTCAAGAAGAAGAGAAGCAGTCCAATGAATAAGGAAGAGAGCACGATGAAGAGAGCATGTAAACAGCTGGTGGCCGCCCTGGCCTTGACCGTGGCTTGCGCAGGCGTTGCGCAGGCGGAGTTGTGGACCGGAGGAGGGGATGGCGTGAGCTATGGGGATACCAACAACTGGGATGTTCCTGCTACGGCGTTTCCCGGCAGCACTCGGGACATCAATGGAGCCTTCACCGTGACCCGCTCCGGCAATGTCACTGTGAATCGCACCTTTGTCAATGGGGGTGCCGTGTTGAATGTCACCGGCGGTACGCACAGTGACAGCCAGTCGGGCAACACCATCCGCAACTTCATTGGTTCCTCCGGAGCCGGCACGGTCAACATGTCCGGCGGTAGCTGGGACATCGGGCATATTACGGCTGTCGGCGGCAATGGCACCGGGGTATTCAACCTGAGTGGCGGCGATTTGAATATTTCCCGCGGGGGCAACACGCTGGCGGGTAATCCTAACTCCTTCGGTGGAAACTCGGGAGGATCCCTCTCCGTCGGATATGGAAGTGGATCCGGTCTTTTCAATGTGACGGGGGGATCATTGATTACCCGCATCGGTGCCGAAGTGGGGGACAAAGGAACCTTCCGGGTTCTGGGAGACGACGCCACGCAAATCGGGATTGGATCCTCCGGGACTCTCGATGGCCACTGGTGGCAACAGGCCGGCGGTGTGCTGAGCATGGGCATCGACTCGACCGGTGTAACGAAGATTTTCATCGACGATACAGACCAAGTCACAGCTGACCCCTATGTGCATTTCCAGGATGGAGCCGTGTTGGATCTGTCGTTCTTCGGTACGACGCCCGTCGCCGGAACCTGGACGCTGATGGAACTTGAAAACAACGATATTGAAGACCTCGGTCTGGAGCTTTCGGGCGACACCGCTTCGGGCTGGAGCTTCAATGTGGATAACTCCGGTGCGAACGGTTTGCTAACGGCCACCTACGTCATTCCGGAGCCGGCCACCTTGGGCATGGTTGCGGCCTTCGGCGCCGGGATGCTGTTCATTCGTCGTCGATTCATGATTTAGAAAACGAACGTTTCCCGGAAGGCTGGGTCAGAGCCAGGTTCAATTCCGGGTAACGCAGGTAGAAACGCAGGAAAACAGGAGCAATGAGATGAAGAATAGAACGAGAATAATCACAGCTGCGATTGCTGCAGCAACGCTTGGTGCCGTATCGGCGCAGGCAGTGGATTGGACAGGCGCTGCCGCAGACGGCATGTGGACGAACGCCGTCAACTGGGGCGGTGCACTGCCATTAGCTGATACCGCTAATATTGCAAATGGCGACACGGTTACCTACGATGATGGTAATACGAATTCGATCCAACGGCAGTATGTCAATGGTGGATCAACCGTCAATATTACCGGCGGTAAGCTGTCAAGCACACTGGCGGGAAATACTATTCGGGAACTTATCGGGGATGGCTCCGCGAACACCGGCACGGTGAACCAGACAGGCGGGTTCTATGATGTCGGCCATCTCCTGGCTGTTGGTAAATCCGGCGGTTATGGCACCTATAATCTGAGTGGCGGAACGCTCAATATCGGCCGTGGTGGAAACACACTGATGGGAAGCCCGTTCGGAGCGTCTCTTCATGTGGGTGGTGGAGAATCACTCATGTATATCACCGGCGGTATACTCAAAACCCGCGTCGGGGTGGAAATTGATAATAACGGAACCTTTAAAGTCGACGGAACGAACGCAACCATAGCGGTCGGTTCGGCCGGCAGCATCGACGGAAACTGGTATCAGGAAGGTACGCTCAGCCTGGGTATTTCCTCCAACGGAATTTCGCAGATCCTGATTGATGATACTGAAAACGACGGCACCTGTCAGGCCCTCTTTGCATTCGGCTCCCTGCTGGATATTGAATTGCTCGACGGCTATGTTCCCACCGGAACTAACTCCTGGGATGTTATGTTCTCCGAGGGTGTTATGTATGATGATGGTATGCAGTTAGCTGATGCGTCCCTGACCAACGACTGGAGCTTTGCGGTTGTTGATACCGACAGTAGCGGTGCGCCGGATACCCTGCGTGTAACCTATGGCATCGGTTCTTCGCTGCCAGGAGATATTCCCACGGGAAGAACCATGAAGTGGAACGGAACGGTTGATGATGATTACAACAACCTGGATAACTGGTCCATTTATGACGGAAGCACCTACACCAATGAAGCGACGGCAACGCCTTACTCGGGTGATATCTGGTGGATCGGTGAATACCATAACGCGGGCAATCCCGTGCCGGACTGTAATTACAACGGTGGAGCTGCGGTTAACCAGCATTCGATCGCGATTGGAATCGCCCGTACCGCAACCTTTAACTTTAACCGCGGTAATCTGAGTTTCGGCAACAACGGCTGGAATAACATCGGTGGACACAATGCCGGCGGTAACGCTACACTGAACGTGAATGGCGGAACCCTTGGGATCAACGCTATCCGAACCGCATTGGGTGGGGCGGATGCCACCATCAACATTAACGGTGGAGACCTGACGATTGGACGTGGGCAAACCTTTGATGGCATCTCAACCAGTATTGTTCTGGGATATGACAACAAGGGCGGAACAGGAGCACTTCATGTAGCTTCAGGTTCACTGATTACCCGTACAGGTATGCGGTTGGGTAACGGAACAGGTATCGGTGTTTTCAGTGTTGAAGGAACTGAAGCCACGTCTATCGGAATCGGTTCAAACAATACTGGAGATGGATTCTGGAACCAGAAGTCCAACAGTGTTCTGCAGGCACGGTTTGCCACGAATGGTGTTACTACGATCTTTATCGATGATCAAGATGGTGATGATGATGCATGGGCAACCTTCGAAGATGGCGCTATTCTGGAGGTCGATTTCATGGAAGGTGCTACAAACTACACGACCTTCGATCTGATGGTCTGTGAAGGTCCGATCACCGACAACGGACTGAAACTTGTTACAAGTTCTCCCGGCGAGTGGAGTTATGGAATCGTCACCAACGGTATCACCAATATCCTGCAGGTTACGGTTGTCGACAACGACTTTACAGAAAACGGAACGCCGATCAGCTGGCTGACAGGATATGGTCTGTCCGCGGCGGATGATGAAGTCGACAACGACGTCGACGGGTTCCTGACCTGGGAAGAGTATATCTGCGACACAGATCCGACTGATTCTAATGACCTGTTCCAGGTAACAGGCGGCGAGCAGCTTCCTGGCGGTGACTTTGTTATCACCTGGAACTCATCTGCAGATCGTCAGTACAGCATCTCAACCAACCTGAACCTCGTAATCAGCGACTTCGCTGTAACGGTGTCAGACATTCCGGGTAAGGATGGATCAACCTCCTACACGTCGAGTGTTCCGGCTGCTGCGGCAATGTTCTTCGAAATCGGCGTAACGAACGCTAACTAGGCAACCATAGACCTTCCGGGCTTTAGCTCCGGAAGGTTTGTCTGATTGTACGGGGATGATGTCATGTCATCCCCGTTTTTTAGATTTTCGTATCGTAGGTTGCCATGCCCTTTGGCCGCTGCTTTTGAGAAAAAAGTTCCAACGATTGGAAATCTTTGGTGTCCAATAACAGATCGCCGGGATCGCTATCCCTGAAGGCGTTTCCAATGCTTGTAAAAATGGGGATAGATGAACAGAACAATTCAGGCAGGTTTTCTTACGCTGGTTCTTTGCACGGCCTCGGCGGTGCGGGCAGCCAACATCTATTGGGATAACAGTGCCGGGGATAATGTCTATACCAATGCTTCGAACTGGGTGGGTGATTCGTTCCCGGCTTCGGAAAATATGTACATCAATCTCGGAGGAAACGATAAAGCGGTCGTTGGTCCGGGACAAACCACGCTGAACGCCGATACGCTGCGCATCGGCTATTCCGGTGCCGGTGCCGAACTGGAGCAGACCGGTGGCACGCTGCAGGCCACCTCCAATTCCGGAGCGGTCAGCCGCTTCGGCAATGGCAGCGGGAATTCCGGCACGCTGACCATCAAGGCCGGGTCGGCTTCGATTAATGCGATACAGCTGGGGCTCTCCGGCGGTTCCGGCCATATCACCATCTCCGACGGCGGCCTGAATGTTTCGCGGGCGGTTTCGGACTACAGTCTCATCATTGACAACGACAGCGGTTCCTCGGCGGGGAATTTCGAGATTTCGGGTGGATCATTGATTACCCGCGCAGGGGTGAAGATCGGTAATAACGGCACTTTTAAAGTGGTTGGGAATGCGGCAACGCAGATCGGAATTGGTTCTTCCGGCACCTCGGTTGACGGCCGCTGGGTTCAGGATTCCGGCGGAACGCTGGCCGTTCGTGTGGCCGCCACCGCGACCGGCCTGACCAAAATCGTTGTGGACGACCAGGAGGCTTCGACCGACTGGAATGGCGACGTTACCTTCGCGGCCGGCTCGCTGCTGGAGGTGGACTTTGCCGGGGCGTTCACCAACGGCGGCACATTCACGGTGATGGAATGGGAGGGGGCCCTGCTGGAGAATGGCTTGGCTTTGGCCCCGGGCGTCGATACCTCGATCTGGAGTTTCAATGTGGATGAAACCAACAAGCGACTGACGGTCACCGCCGCCGGTGCGCCGTTTTACAGCACCAATGTAACGGTGAACAGTATTTCGGAATTGCGCCAGTATGCCGGCGAGTCCGGTTATGCCATCACCATGGCGCCGGGAACCTATTGGTTGACCGGCACGACGGATCCCTACCTGCTCAATTTCAGCGGATCGAACAACACCTTCAATCTGACCGGCGTCCACATCAAGGTCGATACGGCGGAGCTGGCCGGATTCGGCTCCACAACCCTGGTGAATGTGCTGAATATCGGCGGGGACGGCGTGGTGGTGGACGGGCTTACGCTCAGCATGGAAAAGCTGGCCTACAACGGCACCGATGCCTTCGGAAACCCGAAGGAATACTGTGCCGATAAAAGCAGCGTGGTGGTTGTGGTGACGGGATCGGACACCGTAATTAAAAACTGCGAATTCACCACGGGCGGATCCTATCCCTACGGCTATGGCGATGCGTTCGGAAAAGGGGCACGGCCGAATGTGGATGGAGTCACCAGCGCGGCCTTCATCAGCCACAAGAAGCAGAGCGGTTTTTTGATTACGGGCGGAGCCGGAAACGTGACGGTTGAGAATGTCACGTTGAACATGCGCAGCTTCGGCCACGGGTTCTTTTTCCAGCAGGGGGCGCACGACCTCTTCTTTAACAACTGCCAGGTGCTCGGCGACACGATGGCGGATAGCGACGACATCATCGCCCATCCCGAATACCAGGCATGGGGGTCTGCCACCTACAAGGAGCCCATTCCTGCGGACATCCGGATTTCCAAGCATGAGGGCGGGTTCCGCTCCTATGGAAACGACCCTGAGTCCAACGGCTACAACCAATATATCGAAAACGTCACCATCACCAACTGCCGGGTGGAGCGCATGCGCACCGGAGTGGCCGCCGGGGCGAATGCCGGAACCCTGAACGTCTATGACATGGAGATCGTGGAGTGTGAATACGGCTTTGGAGCCAACGCCTATGGCACCACCCTGTACAAAAACTGTAAGGGCGATGCGCTCAACGGCCCGTTGATCTATTTCCAGTATGGGGTTGATTATCCGGCCACCTACGAGGTGGAGCTGACCGGCGACACGCCCGGCCACGGCGTTTGGCCGATCGCCTTGATCAGCGGTGTCGGCAACCACATCACGCTGACCAGCTCCGCGGCACCGGGCGTCTATTCAAAGGAGGCCTATGTGAACACCTCCCAAAAATGGCGCGAATGGCGGCACCGGCCTTCCGGCGATCTCGATGAACTGTCCACCGGGAACTATGCCAGTTACACCACCGGCAACTTCATCACCAACCTGACCGACCAGATTCTGGTGTTCGGCAAGAACGCGACCGGCAACAGCGGTTGCGTCTCCACCGGCGGGGTCATCAACAAGGGAACCAACAACGAGTATGTCGGTGAAACACTCGTTCCGGCCCCGATCATCGTGCAGGACACCTGGTCGTATCCGCCCAACCCGACCAACGTGCCCTGGGCGCAGTGGGACTCCGAAGGCAACCTGATCCTGCCGACGCCCCCGGTCACCATCTTTGACGGCACACTGTACATCGACGATGCCGATGCACTCGGCGGGTCGCCCGCCGGCGATGGCGGAACCACGGTCAGCAACGGCACGCTCGAGGTTGCATCCGGTTTTGCACTGCAGGGCGAAGACCTGGTGCTTTCCGGCAGCGGCACGGCCGGGCAGGGCGCGATTTATTCCGATGGCGCCGTCGCCAACTCCACCCGCCTCAGCTCCGGCTCCGGCTCGATCACCCTCGCGGGCGACACCTCCATCGGTGTGGGTGTTTCAGGCAATCAGCTGCTGGTCGGCCCGATTGGCGGAACCGGGAATCTCACCAAAACCGGCGCGGGCCAGCTGACCTTGGAAGGAGGAGCCAACTCGTTCGTCGGTACATTTACCGTTGCGGAAGGCAAGGTGCTCGCCCGATCCAACAAGGCACTGAACGATCTGATCATTCTGGCAGGAACAACCTTCTCGCAGAATGGGAACCTTGCCTTGAACCAGGATAGCGCTGAGCAAACAACAGTGGATGGAACGCTTAACCTGAATAGCCGTGGCGTGGCGGATACGGGGGCGTTCAGCGTAAATATCGGATCGCTTTCAGGAGCTGGCTTGATCACCGCAACGAGTACGGCGGCGACACAAACCGTCAACGTTAACAGTACAACCACAGACAGCAGCTTTGACGGAACCATTGCCGGCCGGCTCGCGGTTGTGAAGAACGGTGCAGGCACCACGCTGGCGCTCAACGGCAGTTGCTCCCACTCCGAAGGCACCTTCGTCAATGCCGGATGGCTCGGCGGAACGGGCTCCATCAACGGCGCGGTGACGGTGGCCCCCGGCGCAGGCATTGCCCCCGGCAACGGCGTTGGCACGCTGACCACCGGCCCGCAAACCTGGAACGGTGGGGCGATGCTCGATGTTGAAGTGGATGCTTCAAGCCACGATGTGTTGGTGGTGAATGGAGCACTCGCACTCGGCGGGGTTTCCTGCGCCATCCATCTATCGGCACCGGACATCGGATTCGATGCCCGCGCGTCCCGTTCGTGGTTGATTGTGGATGCCGCGAGTGTGTCGGGATTCTCCCCCGGAAAATTCACGGTCGATGCCTCGGCCTTCGCGGCGAACAACCCGTTGGACGGGGGCACGTTTTCCGTCTCTGAATCCGGCGGGGAACTCCATCTCGATTTTACGCCGGTTCCCTACACGGCGCTGGAGGAATGGCGCTTCCAAAAGTTCGGCACCTATTCCAACGCGGGCGATGCGGCGGATGGCGCCAACCCCGACGGCGATGCGCGCGACAACCTGCTCGAATACGGCACCGGCTCGAACCCGAATGTGTTCAATAGCAATTCGGTTGCGACCCTCGGAACCACGCCCGACGGCACGAAGGCCACCATCACCTTTGACCGCATCGCCGACCCTGCGCTGACCTATTGGGTGGAAGCCGGAACCAATCTGCTTTCCAATGATTGGAACACGATCTGGACGAGCACCGGTTCTTCCAATACGGCGGGCCCGGTGACGGTGGAAGATACGCAATCGATTTCCAGCCCTTGGAACCGGTTCCTGCAAATGAAGCTGATGCATTGAGCGGGGTACGCACAGGAAGGTCAAAAAACACTATGCTAAACCGGAATGGAATAAGAACCGTGGTTGAACTCTGCCTGTTGCTGGGTGCGGGGTTTTCGTATGCGGCGGAAGTCAGCTATACGGGCGCTTCCGGAGGGGACTGGGCCACCGGTTCAAACTGGAGCAGCGGTTCGTACCCGAATCCGGGTGACTTAGCCTCCCTGAATGAAACTGCCCATCTAAACAGCGGGGTGCCGAACAACGTGGATGCAATTCGGATTGGTTCCGGCGGCACAGGGGTTCTGAACGTTGTCGAAGGCGGCGTGTTGACGGCAACAGCGAATGCTGGTTGGGACAGTCATCTCGGGGCAGGCTCCGGCAACAGCGGAACGATCAGCCAATCGGGTGGGAGTGTAACGATCAATACGCTTGAAGTCGGACGCGGCGGTACGGGGCTCTATACCCTTGCCGGGGGCGATTTTATTGTTTCAAGGGAAAGGGGCGGCAATTCCCTCAGTCTTGGAACGGATGACACGGCAACGGTTGCGAATGGCGATGGAACGCTTGAGATCAGCGGTGGTTCGTTTACAACCCGCGCGGGTGTCCAGCTTGGGTCTGTCGATGGCTCGGGGGTGGGCACGTTCAGTGTACTCGGTTCAGCCATCTCTCAAATTGGAATCGGTTCCAGCGGATCATTGGACGGCTCCTGGGTGCAACGCTCCAACTCGGTGTTGCGTGTTCGTGTCGATGCAACCGTCTTTGGATTGTCCTCCATCTTGATTGATGAAGTCGGGGGCAATGGCGGGGGCGATGTAACGTTCGAAGCCGGCGCGTTGCTGGATGTCGGTTTTGCCGGCGCCTTCACGAACGGCGGCACCTACACGGTGATGGAGTGGGAGGGGACACTCACCGATAGCGGCCTGCAGTTTGCGCCGGGCGTTGATACGGACTTCTGGAGCTTTAACCTCGATGCCGTGAACAAAAAACTTGAGATCACGGCGGCAGGCGCCCCTTTGAATCTTCCGAGTTTTGTTCACCCAGGCATAACGCATAAATTAAGCGATCTGGACCGGATGAAGCATATGGTCGAGGCGCAGCTCGAGCCCTGGTATTCGTCCTATCAGGAAATGGCGGCCGATTCGAAGGCCAGCTATAGCTACAGCGTGCGGGGCGATCATTCTTTTACCGAACTCGGGAGAGACAGCGGGGTCAACTACAGTGCCTGGAACAGCGATATCCGGGCCGCGTACTACAATGCCATCCGCTGGTATATTACGGGCGACTCCCGGCATGCCGATAAAGCCGTGGAGATTTTCAATGCCTGGACCAACCTGACCTCCGTTACCAGTGGCGGGACCGACTCGTTGAGCGGAGGAGTCGGCTACATCATGATCGAGGCGGCTGAAATCATTAAAAGCACCTACAGCGGATGGTCTGCAGGCGATATCCAGGCATTTCAGGACATGCTGGTCTATCCCGGCTACTCCACAACCGCAGAACCATCCGGCGAAACCACGTTCTACTGGATGGCCTATCAGGGCGATGCCGACCGGCATGGAAACCAAGGCCTGTCCGGATGGCGGACCGTGATGGCCATGGGCATCTTTTTGGATAATGAAATCATGTATGACCGGGCGCTCAGGCACCTCAAAGGGCTGCCGCACCGGCCCGACGATTTGGCCTATCCCTCAGGACCCCGGACCCGCGGCTCGTTGATTTCCTCCACGGACTATGCCGACAGCTACAGCACCACGGCGGGCAGCTCCATTGAAGACTATGGATTCAATGGAGTGATGACGCACTATATCTGGGAGAACGGCCAGTGTCAGGAAAGTTCGCGGGACCAGCAGCACACCTTTTTCGGAATCGGGCTGATTTGTTCCATGGCCGAAATGGCATGGAACCAGGGCGAGGATGTATACAGCCATGAAAACGACCGGCTGTTGCTGGGGCTCGAATATAACATGCGGTACAATGTGACCAATTCCTTTCCGGATCAATTGACCCCCTGGGAACCTACCGTAGCTTCCGGCGAATTCATCCAGCGGGATGACCGGACGCTGCGCTGGTTTTCCAAGGCCATCAGCCCGGATGGGCGCGCGGGTTACAGCGGTAAGCGGCCTGTGTTTGAAATGCCCGTTGCGCACTATCTGGGACGGGGATTCAAAACGGAGGCAGAGGTGAAATGGACGCTCCGCGCCCGGGAACAGGCGATCGTGGAATCCGGATATGAAGTGGCTGGCTGGTCGAACGATGCCATCGGCTGGGGCGGGCTCAGCGCACGTCGTCCCGACTATTGTTATGGAGACCCCATCGAAGGGTTGCATTTCAATGGAGTTCCCAAATTTAAAATGAATGTGCTGCCCGGCCTGATGGAGCTGGAAAACTATGATCACTTTGCGGTGAAAGGGGAAGGGCACACCTATCATGATCTGACACCGACCAATTCCGGCGGCCACTATCGGTTGTCGGACGGCGTGGATATCACGACCTGTTCCGAGGGAGGATATGCTCTAACCGATCTGGAAGAGGGGGAATGGATCAGCTACACCATCCATGTGGCGGAAACAGGGATGTACAGCTTCGATGTGCGCTATGCGGCCGAAGCAGACGGGGGCATACGGTTGTCGGTGGCCGGCAACGACATTACCGATGATGTCATTCTGCCTGCGACCGGCGGCATCTCCAGCTGGGCGACGGCGCGGGTCACCCAGGGTGTTGTGCTGGATGAAGGCGTCCAGAATCTGCGCGTACATATTCCTGGAACCTCCGGTGCGTATCGCTTAAGCAGGCTCACGGTTAACCTGGATGGATCGACCCCCGGGGGATCGTTGCAGCATATTGAGGCGGAGACGCATAATGCCCAAAGCGGTACGCAGCTCGAAACATGTTCCGATACGGGAGGCGGCCAGAATGTGGCCTATATCTCGGACGGAAACTGGTGCAGGTACGACCGTCTTACACTGGGAACGAACACCACCTTCCGCGCCCGGGTGGCCCGTCCATCCGGCAAGTCCGACAGCACGATTGAGGTGCGTCTCGGCAGCCCGTCGGGAACGCTGGTCGGTTTCGTCGACATACCATTAACCGGCGGGTGGCAGAACTGGGCAACGGTGGAGGCGCAACTCGATCCGGTTGCCGGTATTCACGACGTATATCTGGTTTTTGTGGAATCCGGTGCCACTGGAGTATCCCTGTTTAACCTCAACTGGTTTGAGCTGGAAACGCCGGCAAGTCCAGGCATTCCCAGCGGGCTGGAGGCCAGTCCTCTCGGTGCTTCGGCGGTTGGTTTGCTATGGGATGGCCTGGCTGATGTCTCCGGCTATCACCTGAAGCGCTCCAGCATCAGCGGCGGACCCTATCAGACGTTGGCATTCGGGCCGCTCACGACGAACTATACCGATACGGGCCTGCTCGAGGGGACCAACTATTATTATGTAATCAGTTCGTTTCTCAACGGGTTGGAAGGTGCCGATTCGACTGAAGTTTCTGCTCGACCGTCCGCACCGATTAATCCGGAGGATGTCGTTATCGGACCCTTGGTGATCGGCGATGATGGAAACGGGGGGCAACAGGTTGGAATCACGATTGCGGAATCCGGGCTTGGTCATTATTACCATGTCATTTCGAGTGACCGTCTGATCGACCCAGACTGGCAGGAAGCCTCAGGAACCTATGTGGGAACCGGTGGAGAATTGATGATTGATTTGCCGAATGTGAATGCACTGACCAATCAGTTCTACAAGTTGGAATCCTGGCGGCAGTAAATCGCTGCCAGCGAGGTCAAAGCGGCTCCTCGCGACCGGTTGGTGATTATTGGATCTCTTCCAATGAGTGGAACGTCGGGGTATCCAACACGGCGGGCTCGGTGACGGTGGAGGATACTGAATCGATTTCCAACCATTGGAACCGGTTTCTTCAGCTGAAGCTGATGTATTGATTCAAATATACCGTTGTATTTCCAATATCTGGATTTTTTGTTCCTGTTGTTTGTTAGTTGTTAACAGGGTAACTCCTCTTGTTCTAGTAAAAATTGCTACATGTGCGTATATCTGTCTGTTAACTGAACAACAAAGAGGACGTCCAAACGTAGATGCATGGGTACGCGTTACTGCGCGGGGCGGAGGTTTTTTTTCCTTAACTGGAATGATGGAGATCTGAAGATGATAAATACATTTATTAAGACAAGTCTGGTTTTGGTGCTCGTGGCATTCGGAGGCGTTGCGCAGGCGGAGGTGTGGACTGGGGCCGGGGATGGAACGAGCTACGAAGACCCGCTCAACTGGGATCCGTCCACCAATGCGTTCGCAGGCACCACGCGCATCATCGATGGTGCCTTCACCGTGACCCGCGATGTTACGGCCAACCCAGACCGCACCTTTGTGCAGGGCGGGGCAACACTCAATATTCCTTCGGGGGCGCATTCCGATGGCAAGTCGGGCAACACGATCCGGAACTTTATCGGCAACGGCTCCCTAGGTACGGTCAATATGTCGGGCGGCACCTACGGGATCGGCCACGTGCTGGCCATCGCCCACTCCAGCAACAGCGACGGCACCTTCAACCTCACGGGCGGCGACCTGAATGTGTTCCGCGGCGGCAACTCGCTGATTGGCGGGTATGGTGGAATCTTCTCCCGAGGCCATTCGGTCACCATCGGCGGCAACAACAGCAACACCGGCGTGACCGGTCTGATGGAAATTTCGGGTGGTTCGCTCAATACCCGGGTCGGCATGGCGGTGGGCAAGAACGGCACCTTCAGCATCGTGGGTTCCGGTGCGTCCGCCATTCGCCTGGGCGGTTCCGGCGATGATACCGGCTGGTTTGCCTTGAGTGCCGACGGGCTGCTGAAGGCCTCTGTCGATGCCGGGGGCATCACCAAAATCTTCGTCGAAGACAAAGACAACACCTCCACCCTCATTCCAATGGCAGAACTTCAAGCCGGTTCGTTGCTTGAGGTGACCAACACGACCGCATACGGGGGTACCTGGACGTTGCTCGAAGTTGAGAATGGAGGTATCACCAACAATGGCCTGGCCTTCGCGCCGGGCGTGGATACGAATGTCTGGTCGTTCGCGGTCGACAACTCGGGCTCCAACGGGATCCTGACGATTACCGCTCAGGGAGATCCGATCCCGGTGGTAACCCCCGAACTGATCGGTCACTGGCAGTTTGAAGGCGGTTCGGCAACGAATTCGGCTTCCAGTGGCAGTGCATACGACGGAACCATTATGGGCAGCCCCGCCGTGGTCGGCGGCGTTGAGGACGGTACGTCTGCGCTGGAGTTTGACGGCAATGCCGCCAACTACGTCAGCATTCCCGCAGGCGTGTTCGACACGGTCAGTAACGAGATCACTATTGCGATGTGGACCTTCGGCGATCCGGACATCTTGGGCGACGGCTCGACGCCAAACAGTTCGTTCGGCTGCAACATCCGCGACATGCTGCACTCCCATACGCCGTGGAACAACGGAAACCTGTATTGGGATGCCGGCAATGTTCGGCATAACTACAACATTGCGGAGGCATCCAAGTATGAAGGGCAATGGAACCATTGCATCTTCACCATGAACGTCACGAGTGGCGTGAAGCGGGTATACATCAACGGGGTGCAGGACAGTCCCGAATGGAGCAGTACGTTGTCGCCGATCTCCGGGATCACCGCCTTCAACATCGGCCGGGCGGCGCATGATGCAATACCCTACCACGGCAAGATTGACGATTTCCGGCTGTATAACTACGAAATCTCCGCCGATGAAATTTTTGCAATCTCCCGGCCGGCATGGCATGTGGAAGCCGAGGATTATGACGCCCATTACGGGTTGAAGCTCGAAGGCACTGCCGATGTCGGCGGCGGAACGAATGTTGGATGGATCGATAACGGCGACTGGGGGGAGTACACCATCAACGTTGAAACCACCGGGCTGCATAAAATTGATTTTCGCGTGGCCTCCAACAACGGCGACGGCTCCATCGATATCGTAAGCGGCGGCTCAAGCATCGGTTCCGTATATGTTGGCGGCTCCGGTGGCTGGCAGACCTGGAAGACGGTCAGCGCCTATGTGAACTTTACATCCACCGGAACCCAGACCTTGCGTCTGGAATTTGTCGTTCCAACCGCCGGTTTTAATGTGAACTGGTTCTCCTATGAGCCGGCGGGTGATCCGATCGCGATTACCGTAGGCAATACGCGTAAGCAGCAGATGCGCTACGGCATCGACTACGAGCGCCTCTGGTTTTGGTCGGGAGCCGATTCGGTCAAGGACCGGTTCGCGGAATGGTCAGTGGATGATTGCGATGTCGACTATGTCCGCGTGGCGGTCAGCGCCAAATACGAATTGAACGAAGGAACCTACAGGGAAGATGCCTACTTCGATATGGACGACCTTGAAGACGGTCAGCATAATAACGACCGAATTATTCCCATGATGCAGGACATGCAGGCTGCCAATCCGGACATCAAGTTCTTCGCCAGCCCACGCCCGCTTAATGAAGCATTTGAAACCATAGGTATTGCAAAAAATGATATCAAATGGCAGCCCTATCCGATCTGGATAACCGGTGCTCCGAGTTATACCAACAGCACTTTCAGTTTCAACGAAGTTAAATGCTCGGAGTATCTGCTCCGCTATCTGATCCTGATGAAGGCTAAAGGTTTAAAGATCTCCTATATGGATCTGAGCAATGAGTGGAATTATGTCAACGCCCAGGACGTCAGGGATATCAGTGCGCTCTTCGACGATTACCTGGACGGCACCAAGCCGGTTGTCCACCCCGATTATCCGACCGTCACGCTTACGGCTGATGATATTCCGCAACTGGTGGCTCCCTCAGCCTGGAATTACACGCAGGGCGCGTCATGGATGGGTGGCGTTCTCTTCAACAGTTACAGAGAAGCTCTGGACATTGCTTCCTGCCATAACACCGACAAAGGTGGAACCGCAGCGGACTTCGCCGACAAGGTCAACGAAATGTATGACGGCCAACCACAACCTGTTCCTGAAATCTGGAACACAGAGGTTCACGGATGGAAGAGCACCTCAAACGCCGACGAAGTGCTGACCTTTGCCTACATGTTGGAATGCATCAATGCGGGCTTCTCCGGCCTCAATGGCTGGCTGGCTGTCGGCTACAGTGATCAGGGCCACTGCTATATCGTCAACAAACAACGCAGTGTGAAATATTACATTTTCGAGAAGCTGACGACCACCTCCAATCGCGGCTACGCTTTGGATGTCAATGAACCCGATGAGTTTAAGGAATATTGGGATGCTGATCCCGATCAGGCCGATGCGGACTCCGCAGTATCTGCACTGATTCGCGGCAACTTGATGACGGTCTGGGTGCTCAACCACTCCGACACGGACTACCCGGTCGCGATCAACCCAACCGGGCGGACGATCAGCGATGAACCGATCAAGTTCACGCGCTGGAGTCAAGTCGACGGCCTCTCTTCGGAAGGCGAGACGGGAAGTGTCGCTAAGTATTCCGACACTTCAGTATTCACCATCGTCAAAGACAACTCCGCCTATTGCTTCGAGATCCTGCTCGAACCGGAAACGGTACCTTACGTTCGTGTTGAAGCGGAGTCTTATGACGGAAGCAGCCCCGTTAGCCATAGTACTGAAGCCTGTGCCGACATAGGAGGCGGACTCAACCTTTCAAGCATCAACGACGGCAACTGGACCCGCTATGATGATATCGACCTGGATCATGCGGAGTCCATCCGTTTGCGTGTGGCCGCCCCGGCGGGACAGGCGGATGGCAAGATCGAGATTCGTACCGGAACTCCTTTTGGAACCTTGATCGGCAAAGTCGCTGTTCCGGTGACGGGGGGATGGCAAGACTGGTGCACTATTGAAACACCACTCGATCCAACAAACGGCACGCATGATCTCTACCTGGTATACGTGGAGGCCGATTCCAACGAAGCCGCTTCCAGCGTCATGTTCAACCTGAACTGGTTTGAACTCACTCAGACGGAAACCCCATCTTCCATCACCGAGTCTCCGGTTAGCGGCACCCAGGTTACGCTCACCTGGAATGCAGTCCCTGGTGCGATCGGTTACACCGTCAAGCGCTCCACGACCCAGGGCGGGGCCTACGCCATCGTTGATGACACGATCACCGAAACGACCTACACCGACACGGGGCTCACGCCCGGCGTTACCTACTACTATGTCATTGTCGCCCGCTACGGAAACGGAGACGAGAGTGACGAGTCAGGCGAAGTGGTTGCCGTGCCTTCGGATCCGATCGTGGTCGAAGACCTGAACTTTGAATCCCCTGAAATGAACCTGGCGGGAGATAATGTAGACATCGAACTCCTGAATTCCGTGCCGGGGCACATCTACCAAGGGCAAGAGAAAAAAGATCTCACCACGGGCGATTGGATGGATGTCGGCGCGCCGAAGCCGGGCAATGGTGGCGTCATCATATTCGACTTCCCCGTCGGCCCGACCGATGCCGAATGCTTCTATCGTATTACAATCGAAAGGCAGTAACCGGCCGATACGGCCTACTGCTGCATCATCCTCGAAGACTAGCTGTAAACGGAGCGGGGACATTCCTGTCCCCGATTGGGGGCTGGCAAGCCCCCGCTCCATTTATTGGGTTCCAATCTGCCCGGAAATAGTTAAACCTGTGCTTCATGGGTGAATTCGACCAAACGCGCTACACGCTGCTGCAACGCGCCTGCGATCTTCATGACGAGCAGGCGTGGGAGGAGTTTGTCGGCCACTACCGCCGCTTCATTTTCTACATCCTGAACGAGCTGGGCGTGGCGGCGTGCGATATCGAAGACGTTGCCCAGCAGGTGCTGCTTTCGCTTACCAAGGATTTGCCGGGCTACGACCGCGCCCGTGCCCGCTTCCGCACCTGGCTCAGTACGGTCATCCGCAATGCCGCCTTTGCCCATTTCAGGAAACAAAAGAACCGCCAGGCGCGCATCAGTGTTTTTGGCGAGGAACAAAGCCTGGAGGCCATGGCGCAACCCTCGGAGATCGACCAGCGGATCGAGCAGGAATGGGCGGCCTATGTGGCAAACCTCGCCATGGAGCGGGTGAAGGGGGTTTTCCAAGGGCAGGCCATCGAGGTGTTCGAGTTGGGGTTGGATGGGTTGCCCACCGCCGATATCGCCGAAAAGACCGGCCTTAGCACGGCATCGGTCTACACCCTCCGGAAACGAGTGAAGAAGCGCCTCTATCTGGAAATCCGCGCCTTGGTCGCCGAGCTGGAGCCCTCATGACGTTTAAACCCGACCATCGGTTGATCGACGCATACGAAGAGGCAACCCTGCTCGATGAAAAGGGGCTGGAAGGACTTTGCCCATCCTACACCGAACTGACCGAAGCCGATACGCGCTACCGCGACGGGGAGCTGCTGGGCAAGGGGGCGGTCAAGGAGGTGTACAGAACCTTCAACAACCACACCAAGCGCTGGATCGCCATGGCGCGCCTGCGCGCCGACCGCGGCGCGGAGTTCTACGACCTGTTTGTACACGAAGCCTGGCTGACCGCCTCCCTGAGCCACCCGAACATCATCACCGTCCACGACGCAGGGATCGATCGCGACGGCCGCCCGTTCTTCACCATGGACCTGAAGGGAAAATCCAACCTGGCCGACCGGGCGACCGGGAAGGCCGCCGCCGGGCGCCGCGAGTTGCTGGAAATCTTCATGAAGGTGTGCGATGCCGTCGCCTATGCCCATTCCCGCGGCGTCGTCCATCTCGACCTCAAGCCGGAAAACATCCAGACCGACGAATTCGGCGAGGTGCTCGTTTGCGACTGGGGCCTGGCCAAGATGGTGGGCGAAACCGAGGAGGGGGAGGACGAGATGCCTGCCGCGCTGCGGCCGATCGACAACATGACGCTGATGGGGCAGATCAAAGGAAGCCTTGGCTACATGTCGCCGGAGCAGGTGGTGCCCGGTTCCGTGAAAGACCACCGCAGCGACATTTTCGCTTTGGGGTGCATCCTTCACCTGATCCTGACGGGGAAGCCGCCCTTTCTCGGGACGCAGGAGGAAATCCTCAAGGCCACGCGGGGCGCGGAAATGGTTCCGCCCCGCAACCGCTATCCCGACCGTCATATTCCAGCCGCGCTCGAGGCGGTGGTGCTCAAGGCCACCGCTCTTGCCCCCGACGGCCGCTATGCTTCGGTGCCGGCGTTGCGGCACGAAATCTCCAACTTCCTTGAGGGCTATTCCACGCTCGCGGAGCAACCCGGATTCTTCCGCGAAGCCCGCCTGTTTATCACCCGCAACCGGCTGCCCGCCGCCATTGTGCTGTTTTCCATCGTCGCGCTTTCGGTGGTGAGCGTACTGTTTATCCAACATCTGGAACGGCAGCAGCGGGTTACCGCCATCGAACGGGAGCGGGCGGAACTGTTTGAAACCGAGGCCGAAGTGGCCACAACGCTTTATCACGATGAACTCGAACGCTCCGAACAGGAGCGGATCGACCTAGCCAGAAAATTGGCAACGTCGGCCAGCGATCTCAAGAAGCTTGGCATATTTGTCCGGCCGTTCGAAACCGTCCGCGAGGCCCGTAAACTGGTTGACTCGGCCTATGCGTTGAACAGCGACAGCGCCAATGTTCAGCTGCAACGCTTTTCGCTGGACTGTATCTGCTTGAATTTCAGGGATGCGCTGGCTGATCCGGTGCAGCCTCAAAGCGATTTGGCCGATTATCTGCTTTTTGCAAAGGCCTTCCCTGATTTTGATTTCACCGAGGACCATCGCCCATCTACCGGGCAACTCCACGGATTTCTTGAACGGGCACGGGAAATCAACCCGAACCGCAAGGCCCTGATGGAGCGGATGGTTGCATATGACTATGCCGCCCGGAGCGTTGTTGAAAATTATGCTCCGGTGGTCGAAGCCTTGCTTGAATATGTGAATCAACGGAAGAGTGCCGCTGAACTCGATCATCATCCTGAGGGCTCTTCATTGGTTTTGAGATCCGGCCAAAACATACGGCTCGCCATTTGGGACAAGTGGGGGTCCAACGAATGCCTGCTGCGCTTTCTGCCCTTCCGCACCTTCAAGGCCGTGGTGGACGGCCGGTTTTATCCCGGCGATCTTCAGGGCCTTCAGGTTGAGACCCTCGATCTGAGCGAATGTAAAACGCTGGTGTTTAATCATCCGGTCGATTTGCCCCTGTTGCGGAAAGTCGTGATCCGCCCCGGACAGATTGAAGCGCAGACCCTGCGCGATTCCATCCATGCAAACGGCCGCTTCGAGATTGTTGAGCCGTAGCTCGCATATCCGATGCGAGTTCCCGCACGCAGGGTACGCGGATCGGATATCCGCGCCACGCCGTAGCTCGCATATCCGATGCGAGTTATCAGTCGTCGAGCCAGTCCGCCCGGTAGAGTGAAAACCGCCCGACCGGGAGTTTCGCCTTCTCCGGGTTTTCCCGGATATATTTCCTGATACGCACCAACTCTGTATACGCCTCTTCCTCCTCCCCGTAGTCAGCTCGGGGGAAGCCTGATAATTTGTCGGGCATGGATACGAATGAAAGCAATGGAATGGGGCGAGCCTCTTATACAGAGGAGGAACGCCGGGAGTTGATCGAAGAGTTCAATGGTGCCGGGCTAACTCAGGCGGCATTCTGCCGGGAATGGAATATTAATCCGAAAACGCTGGCTCGTTGGTTGCGCCTTGAACGACAGGAGCAGGAACCTGCTTTTTACGAGGTGGAGTTGCGGCCTGATGCCGCCGAGCCGGATGAGGTGCGGATCTGTCTGCCGAACCGGATTGAGGTGATGGTGCCGGTTGCATCGCCGAAAGAACTCGGTGCTGTTCTGCGGGAGGCGGCCGGATGTTTGGATTAAGCAACTCTATCCGGGTGTACCTGGCGGTGGAGCCGGTGGACCTGCGAAAAAGTTTTAACGGCCTTCATGGCGTTGTGCTGGATCGGTTGAATGAAGATCCGTGTTCAGGGGCGTTGTATGTGTTTACGAATCGTCGTCGGAACCGGATCAAGACGCTGTACTGGGACGGCACCGGTATGTGGGTGGCCATCAAGCGGCTGGAGAAAGGATGCTTTAGCTGGCCGAAGGGCGTTGCCGCGAACGAGAAGCTTGATCTCGCGCCCGAGGCGCTGGCGCTGCTGCTCGATGGAGTCGATCTGAAACAGGGATCGTTTAAGCCGTGGTATCAGCGCTGATTTTTTTTGCATTTTTCCTGCTCTTGATGCCGCCATTTTCCGGTCGGTTTTGGTATAATATACGGCATGGAATTCAACCGGGAAAATTTTGATAAGCTGCTTGCGCAAAACACCGATCAGCAGGTTGAAATACGCCTTCTGCATGAGAAGGTCCGTTATCTGATGAATAAGATATTCGGGCGCAGCAGTGAAAAACTGACCCCGGACCAGATGGAACTGGCGTTTGAAGAGCTTCGCGAGATGCAGGATGCTCTCGACGAAGCCGAAGAAAAACTCGAAGAGCTCGACGAAAAAAAGGAATCCCGGCGCGGTAAGCGCAAACCGCTTAAAGAGCGTATCCCTGAAGATCTCCCGACCGAGCGCGTCGTTATCGTTCCGGATGAAGTGCAGGCGGATCCGCAGAGCTATAAAAAGATTGGCGAGGAAACCGTTGAGGAACTCGACGTTACGCCGACTCAATACTTCCGCCGCATCATCGTCCGCGAAAAATATATCAAAGTAGATGACCGCAACGTCGCACCGCTCATTGCTCCTGCCCCGAAGCGGCTGATCCCGAACAGCTATGCTTCCGCCGGACTGATCCGGAGCATCATTCTGAACAAATACTGTGACCATCTTCCGCTTTACCGGCAGGAGATGACGCTGAAATACCGCCACGATATTGAAATCAGCCGCAAAACCATGGGCAACTGGATGTATCTGGTCGCCGATTGGCTGACTCTGATTTATGAAGCGCTCCGCAATGAAATCCGGCAAAGCGGATACATGCAGATCGATGAAACATTCATAAAATACCAGGACACGGAAAAGGACCATTGTCCCAATGGATACCTATGGGCCTATCACAGTCCCGGGGCCGGCGTGCTGTTTGAATGGTTCCCGAGCCGGGCCGCCGAATGCCTGGATCCGATGCTCACCGATTATGAAGGATATATTCAGACCGATGGGTATGCCGCCTATCCGGCGTGGCTGAACCGTCCGGAACATCAAAAAGAAAAAGAGACCATCATTCACGCCGCCTGCTGGGCGCATACCCGTCGGAACTTCGTGGAAGTGCCTGACAACTCGAACGCCCGGAAAGTCGTAAAGCTGATCGCCAAACTCTACCGCACTGAAACAGAACTTCGAAACAATCCTGAACTTGAACGCGCGGCCTACCGCCGGAAACATGCGGCTCCGGTTCTGGATAAAATTAAAACGATCCTCGATAAAGAACAGGCGCGCCAGTTGCCAAAGAGCAACTTTGGAAAAGCCATAACCTATGCGCTTGATCGCTGGGAAGCGCTTAATCTTTACCTCGAACACGGAACATTCGAAATCGACAACAACCTGGTCGAGAACGCCATTCGTCCGACCGCGCTGGGCAAAAAGAACTTCCTGTTCTTCGGCAGCCCGAACTCCGGGCAGACCAGTGCCGTCATCTACAGCCTGGTGGAAACCTGCCGTAAACTCGGCCTTAACCCCGCCGAGTATCTCAAAGACCTACTCGACGCCCTGCCGACCATGCAACAGTCCGAAGCTGCGAACTGGACACCTGCCCGCTGGTCCACCGCTCGCACTCAAACGGCATAGCCGTTGTCAATGAGGTGATCGAAAAGACGCATACCCAACTCTTCCCGGTTGCGGATAATATGGTCGTGGCTTTCGCTCTGCCACAGGTGTCCGCCTTCGTGCAGGCCGAGTTTGGTCAGCCTGGTTGAAGAAAAGCGCTTGATAGACTGGAGGCTTGTTTCGAGCGGATGGCCATGCATGGGCTGCACAATCCAATGCACATGGTTAGGCATGATTACGAAGTCGCCCGCCCAATACCGCTCGCCGTCGAAATGCAGCATGCTTTTCCGCAGTACTGCACGGCAATCCGGTTCTTGAAAAAGGCAGCGGCCATGGCATTGGTCGAGTTCCGTGAAGAGGTGCCGAGTTTGGTCGCGCTCAAAATTACGACGTCGCTTCCTGTCGATTTTGGCATAGGCTTCGGCTCGCTCCCGTTTGTCCATCGAGTCGAGTACACCATTCGCCGCGAGCCATGCTTTCCGCTCATGGTTCCATTGGTTGAGTATCGGGCGTGGAATTGAATCGGCCAAGCGGAAGGTTGCAAAGTAGGTGGCGCCTTCCTGCCGCCAATGGGGCAGGTTCCGGTGGTAGACCTTCACCGTGGCATGCTTGTTGAATGCCTTTAAACTTGGTTCCATGGGAAAAGAGTAGCCAAGGGGCTGGGGCGAGGCAAGCGCGGGACGACGCGGATCGGATATCCGCGCCACGCCGTCCGCCACGCCGTAGCTCGCTTATCCGATGCGAGTTCCCGCACGCAGGGTACGCGGATCGGATATCCGCGCCACGCCGTCCGCCGTGCCGTAGCTCGCATATCCGATGCGAGTTCCCGCTCGCAGGGTACGCGGATCGGATATCCGCGCCACGCCGTCCGCCGTGCCGTAGCTCGCATATCCGATGCGAGTTCCCGCACGCAGGGTATGCGGATCGGATATCCGCGCCACGCCGTCCGCCGTGCCGTAGCTCGCATATCCGATGCGAGTTCCCGCACGCAGGGTATGCGGATCGGATATCCGCGCCACGCCGTCCGCCACGCCGTAGCTCGCATATCCGATGCGAGTTCCCGCACGCAGGGTACGCGGATCGGATATCCGCGCCACGCCGTCCGCCACGCCGTAGCTCGCATATCCGATTCGAGTTCCCGTTGCACAGAAAAACGCGGATCGGATATGAACCGAGACTTCGTCTCTTTTTCCTTCGGCAAATATCGGTCGCTTCGCTAGCGGCGCGCCACGCGGAAAAAAAATCAACATCAACTGTCCCAATCCCAACTTGGGATGTTCATAAGTACACATGTACGTGTATTTGTGGGAATTTTAGCCCATTCGATGGGTGTACATGAAATTCGGAAAATAAACTGAAAAGGTAAATGAGATGAAAAAAATAACATGTAAATGGGTCGCAGGACTTGCGCTTATGGTTGGCGTGTCCGGAGCGTCAGCGGCTATTATATTTGACTTTGTTGACGACACCGATCCCAACAGCGCGGATCCTCTTGATGGAGGAGGTGTGGGCGCCATGATGACGGAAACCGACGGCTCCGATACCGTGACGCTCACCACCATCGATATTCTCTTTCCTGAGTATGAAGATCCCGGCACCGGATGGGTAGCTACGGGGAACACCTTGAGCGCAAAGGACGGCGATGGAGGAAGCTCCAATATTGCCGGTACTGCTGACGCGCTGGGCCTCAATAATCCCAGCATCGGGAACACCGACTTCCTCACCATCGGAGGCGGTTCAGAGTCGGGTGATTTCAACACCGGAGAGGCCTGGATCTTTTCGTTCGATGAAGACGTTACCTTCGCTAACATTGAGTTTGAATCCGCAGTTTCCGGCAATCTCTTCAGCGTTCTGGTTGGAGGAAGCAACATCGTGACCCTCGATGCCCCGGATGGCAATGTCTCCGGCACAGGCCTTGGTGGACTCAACGGGCTCACCATTTCCTCAGGCACTGAGATCACATTCCTGGCTGGTGGTCCCGTGCTCGACACGGACTACCGGATCGAGTCCTTGACCGTCAACGTGGTTCCGGAACCGGCTACGTTGGGTTTGCTCAGCGCATGTGCAGTCGGGGCATTCATCATTCGCCGTTTCCGCGTCTAAGGGACCGAAATTTAAATCTGTGTGGGTCTCCGGTTTCGGAGGCCCATTTATTTGTCCTGTTGGAGAGAGATATGTTTGATCGTACACGTCCAATCGCCCTTTGTTTTGCGGCTGCGTTAGCCCTTTGCGCAGAAGTATCGGCCAATGCGGTGTTTTCCTTTACCGATGGAACTGCATTTGATGGCAGCACCGGCATCGGCGTTTCCATGACGCAGACGGATGCCGTCTCCTCCGTGATCGTGAACATGACGACCGTGGATATTATTGACTGGGAAGGCGACCTGGCCTCGGAAGGCGGGCCGGATGTCCCGACACTGAATATTGGCGGAAGCGGTGGATTGGCTGTGAACAGCACGCCGAATACGAACTGGAGTAATGAAGCGACAAGCATTAATCCGGGTGAAGGCTGGGTGTTTAAGTTTGATGTCGATGTTAATCTGGTTGAGCTGGATTTTGCCAGCCAGGGCACTGACGTTGTTGTCGTTCTTTCCAGTCCGGCATTTGCTGACAAAACGCTGGATTATGCCCATGGCGATGCAAACAACACCCATAGCCTGGACGACGCCTTTGTGGAGGCAGGAACAGAGATAACCCTCCAGTTTACTTCATATATCGCGGATGACGTTCTGCGGCTTTCGAGTTTCACGATAGAGGCGTTGGCAACCACCAATACAACCGGTACGGCCATTTTCAACTTTGTCGATGGCGGCGAGTTCGACAATCCGGCGGCGATCGGCTCCAGCATGACCCGCAGCGATATCACCATCACCACGATTGATCTGATCGGTCAGGATGGATCGCTGAATTCCACGGGTGCTGCGCATCGGCTGAACATTTACGGCAGTTATAATGCGCTGGGTTTGAATGATGCTATTGATCTGCTGGGGATCGGCACCACTGAATTGCGCGATTTTAATCCCGGTGAGGGCTGGGTGATGAGTTTTGACCGGAATGTCCATCTGGTTGAACTGGATATGTTCGGCCAGGACGCGGGGGCTGAAATGACCGTTTCGTCATCGGCCTTTTCCGACTTCGTGCTGGCAGACGGCGTTAATGCAGAGGACATCCACTCTCTGGCAAATACGTTTGTTGCGGCGGGAACAGAAATTACCTTCCGGATGACGAGCGCCACAAACGCCGCCGACACAGGTCTTAGTATCAGTTCGCTTACCGTGGTGCTGGCAACGAACCAGCCTGCTGCAACGGAGACGATCCATGGAACTCCCTACGTTTGGCTGGATCAGTTTTTCCAGGGATTGGAAACAGAAGCCGATTATCTTAATGCTGATGAAAGCGACAGCGACGGAGATTCGATGCTGACGTGGAAGGAATACCTTGCCGGAACCATTCCGACGAATTCCGCCTCTTTGCTGGAAGTCAACGCCACGGAGCTCGCCGATACCAACTGCATTGTTTCCTGGCAGTCTGTAACCGGAAAGTATTACAGCGTGATGGTTGAAACCAACCTGGTTGCTTTTTCCAATGGTTGGAAAACGGTCGCGAATAATATCCAGGGATTGGAAACCGAAACGGCGTACACCACAACCGTTGCTTCCGCGAGTGCCGCCTTTTATAAGGTCGGCATCGAGAAGCGCGCCATCTATCTGCTGATCGGGCAGTCGAACATGGCCGGGCGTGCTCCGATCGAAACACAGGACGAAGCGCCGGTCGTGGGATGCGAGCTGTTCAACAGTTCCAATGGCTGGGAGACGGCGACCAATCCGCTCAACCGCTATTCCACCATCCGGAAAGATATCAGCCTGCAAAACCTGGGGCCTGGCTATGGTTTTGCGCAGCGCATGCGCGAAGTGCAGCCCGAAATCCATCTGGGACTGGTGGTGAACGCGCGCGGCGGGACGAGTATTTCCGAGTGGGAAAAAGGCACGACCTATTATAATGAGGCGATCAGCCGCGTGCAGTCGGCGCTGAAGGATGGGAACAGCCGCCTGGCGGGCATCCTCTGGCATCAGGGCGAAGGCAACAGCAGCCAGACCACCTCCTATCTGAATTCGCTCGCCCAACTGGTCGCGGATTTCCGCGCCGACCTCGGTGATCCGGATCTGCCCTTTGTTGCCGGGCAGCTGGAGCAGGATGATGTCACCCCCGAAGTAAAAGAACGCCCGGTCAATGACTACATCATCCTGCTGCCGACCGTCAGTTCAAACACGGCAGTCGCAACGACCGAAGGCTTGCTCACGATGGACGGCACCCATTTCGATTCGGCCGGCCAGCGCGAACTGGGCCGTCGCTATGCCGAGGCCCTGCTTAGTCTGGAGTAGCTCGCATATCTGATGCGAGTTCCCGGACGGAGGGTACGCGGATCGGATATCCGCACCAAGATGCAGAACCGCCGCTACAAAGGAGAAGGAATGAACTATAAGATACTGTTGTTTGGATTATTTGTGGTCATCGGGGCGGGAACCGCATTTGCCGCTGATGCAAATTTGGCGGATGCCATTAAAGAAGCCAATGCGGCGGATGATGTCGGCAAGGTGGGCGAGCTGGGCAACAAGCCCGAACGGTTGGAATGGCTGCGGGATAACGGATTCGGCATGTTCCTGCATTGGGGCGTGGATGCGCAGCTGGGGTCGGTGATCAGCCATTCGATGGTGGGGGCCGATGAGGCCTATCTGGATCGATATTTCAACGAACTCCCGCAAACCTTCTATCCGAAAAAGTGGGATGCGGAGGAATATGTGCTGCTGGCGAAGACCGCTGGGATGAAATATGTGGCGCTGACCACCAAGCACCATTCCGGCTTCTGCCTGTGGGATACCCGGACGACCGGTTTCAATGTGATGAACACGCCGTATGGAAAGGACATCGTCCGCGAGTTTGTCGATGCCTGCCGGAAGTTTGATATGGCGGTCGGGCTGTACTATTCCCCGGAGGATTTTTCCTACAGCCACAAACGCGGAAAAACCATCCGGCGGCTCGGGCACCAGCCGAGTCCGGACAGCGACCCGGAGTATGTCGCGTATATCAAAGCGCAGGTGACGGAGCTCATGACCCAGTATGGCGACGTGAATGTGTTCTTTATCGACGGCAAGGGTAAGCCGGCCACGAAGGAAGTCGTCTGGACGCTGCAACCGGATTGCATGATTACCCGCGGGGCCATCCAGAGTCCGGAACAGACCGTACCCGGCCTGCCGCCGAAAGAGGTGTGGGAAACCTGCATGACGCTCGGAACGCAGTGGCAGTATATGCCGCAGCAGCTCGATCATCTGAAGGATGGTAACCGTGTGGTGGAAATCCTGGTCGAAACGCGCGCCAAGGGCGGGGCGCTGCTGCTGAACCTGGGGCCGCGCCCCGATGGAAGCATTACCGAGCTGCAGGAAGACATCATGCGGGAAGTGGCGCTCTGGAATTTTGTCAACCGCGAGTCGGTGCTGGGGGTTCGCCCATGGATTGTGACGAACGAGGGCAACACCTGGTTTACCAAAGCCAAGGATGAGGACACCGTTTATATCTTCCTGACCAAACAGCAGGACTGGAGCCGGAAGTCGCGCCGCGATTTCGTGGTCGGATCGGTGGAGGCAACGGACAAGACGGAAATCAGCGTGGTGGGTTATACCGGTAAACTTGTTGAGTACAGCAAAATGAAGACGGAAGAAGTGGCTCCGCGATTTGAGCAGAAGCAGGATGGGCTGCACCTCTCGATCATGCCGGGTCAGCGCCTGCTGAACCACACCGACTGGCGGAACCCCATTGTCGTGAAGCTGACGAATGTGAAGGCTTCCTGCAAACCGCCGCTGGTGATGAACGGCAAAGCCAAAGGCAAAGACGGGCAGGTGTCCTTCAACGGCGAGCTGAAGGATCTGGGTGATGCGAAGGAGGTGCTCGTCGGCTTTGAATATCAGGAATATCTCGGTTTTGCCGAAAACATGTACAACGACGAATGGTTCTCAACCGAGCTGACTGAGATGACGGAACCGGGCGAGTTTGCCAAAACCATCGAAGTGCCGAACGATAAAACCTACCAGTGGCGCGCCGTGGTCAAACACCCCCGCGTAAAAATGACCGGAGATCACAGTAAAGTATCCGTGAAATGATGAGACGCTTAAACCTAGTGGCTGTGTTTCTGGTGTCCGCAATGGTGTGTTTCGGGCAGCAGCCGAACGTCCTGTTTATTGCGGTGGACGATCTGAATGATTGGACGGGCTTTGCGGGCGACCCGAATGCGATCACGCCCAACATGGATCAGCTGGCCGGCGAGGGGGTTCATTTTTCGCGTGCGTATTGTGCGTATCCGTTGTGCGGGCCTTCGCGGGCAAGCCTCATGAGCGGCGTTTATTTTTCGGAACTCAACGCGAGTGCAACGCAGCCAGAGGATGAAGAGGTTGAAGAAAAAATCGAAGCGTTGGGCTCGTCCCTGCTGCACACGTATTTGGGCAATCATGGCTATAAAACCATGGCGGTGGGAAAAATCCTTCACAGCCATGTTCCGGATTTCAGTGTGGATCTGTCGGGAGGAAGAGAAGGGTGGGATTTTAACGAGGATGCTGCCGGGAACCGGATCCGCAGTAATTGGCCGCCTGATCTGAATCCGGATACGGCCAGCACCTTGACCGACTGGGGCATCTATGTCGGCGACAACGGCACGGGCACTGAGGCCGATATGAGCGACTCAATAGCAGCCGCATGGGCGGTGGATCGCTTGCAGGAAACGCACTCGGAACCCTTTATGCTGATGGTCGGCTTCCTGCATCCCCATGTACCGTGGTATGTGCCTCAAAGCTATTACGATATGTACGATCATGAAAACCTGATCATGCCTCCGTATAATCCGGATGACTGGGATGACATTCCGTCTGCCGGGCTTGATAACATCAACGATGGATATCCCCGAACCGAATGGGCGATCGCTAATAATCAATGGACGAATATGGTGCATGCCTATCTGGCCAACATTACCTATGCCGACGCCAAGATCGGGCTGGTGCTGGATGCGTTGGAGGCGAGTCCATACAGCACGAACACCATTGTGGTGCTGTGGAGCGATCACGGCTACCACATGGGTGAAAAGAACACCTTCCAGAAACATACCCTTTGGGATCGGTCGGGGGTGGCGCCGCTGATCATCAAGGCGCCCGGCATGGCCACCAATTCGACGTGCAACCGGGTGGTGAGCCTGCTCGATATTTACCCGACGCTGCTGGATCTATGCGGTTTGCCTGCTAATGAGTTGAACCGGGGCCAAACCTTAAGACCCCTGTTGGAAAACCCTGCGCTCCCGTGGGATGTTCCCGCATTTAACTATAAGCACGGCATCGAAGCCGTACAGGTTGGCGATCTGCGGCATATAGAATATGAAGATGGTTCACAGGAACTGTATGACCATTCAAACGACCCCGATGAATGGACGAATCTGGTGAATGATGTGAATTATGCGGAGATTATCATTGCGCTTAAAAACATGTCCCCCTTTCAGGAAGAGCCTCCGAGTTCGGCGAAGGTATTTGAATTTGTCGATGGATCTGCGCTGGACGCGGCGGGAATCGGAGGCGGTATGACCGTTGGGGATGTAACCATCACGACGCTGGATGTTATCGGGCAGGATGGCACCCGGGCCTCCGGCGGGGTGGGCCATGGTACCAATGTCGGGACTAATGACGGTTTAGGCATTAACTCCGCTGATTCCGACAAGGCCAATAACTTTGATTCGGGTGAAGGATGGGAATTTTCATTCGATACCGATGTCTATCTGCAGAGCATTGATCTGTTGGAAACGGTTGCTGGCGGCACGCTGGCCATTTCGTCATCCAGCTTTACGGATATCGTCATTAGCGGCGCCCAGGATGGAGCATCTGGTTTGGGGAATGTGTTCGTGCCCTCCAATGCCCTGATCGGCATCACCTTCAGCCACACCAATGGGCCGGGTATGGACGGGCCGAAAATCATGAGTCTTACTGTGATGCCCCCTCCGGCGGCTTCTTCCGAGCTGTTTGCCGATGGCTTTGAGGGGGGCTTTACCCCGATCTGGGCCAGCACGGCCTACCTTTCATCAACGTCGTATGAAGGAGCAAAAGCCGCAAAAATGAACAATGCCGACTATGTTGAAACGGGCGTAGACACGACCGGTTATTCCGGCATTCGGATCTCGTATGCCCGGAAGACCGACGGCCTGTCGGCCGGAAGCTCCTTTACCAGCGAGTGGTACGATGGAACCGGTTGGAACACCATCGAGAACCTTTCAAGCGGATTTACCCCGTGGCAAGTGGTTTCGCAGATTGGTTTGCCGGCCGGCGCCGACCATAATCCAAACTTCAGGATTCGCTTCCGGGTCAATGCCGGATCCGACTACGGTTATGTTGACTCGGTGGTGGTTGAAGGGGCTCCGGATACGCTAGGTTATGGCGATTGGGCTGTGGAGCAGGGACTCGGGGTGAATGATGCGTATGACGATGATCCCGATGGGGACGGCATGGTCAATCTGGTTGAATATGCCATCGGTGCAAATTCACTGAGCAACGATGCAGCATTCTATCGACCCCATGCCACGTCTTCAAAGCAGAATGGAACCAACTATCTAAACCTCGTGTATCGGCGGCGTATGGATGCCCCATACCGGGGGCTGGACTATCAGGTCGGTTCGGCCACCAATCTGCTGGAGGAACGGACGAATGCTACGCAGGAGGCGGGGGCGGTCGCGCTGGGCGATGGATTTGAACTCGTTACGAACCGGATTCCGACGGATGTAGAGGTGCAGCAGTTCATGGAGCTCAGAATTTCGGCAGACTAGCTGCCACAAAACGGAAGAGATCTAAATGTCAAAAATTATTAAACCGCCTTGTGTCATTCTATTCTGCTTGCTGGCCTGCAGTTCGCTTCGGGCGGCGCCCCTGATGGTCAGTCCCGATGGGCCGATTTCAACTCTGGAAGAGGCCCGGTTGCAGGTCAGGGAACTGAAGAAAAAGCAGGCCGGTCAACCGATTGAGGTTTTGATTAAGGGCGGGGTTTATCCGTTGCGGGAAACGGTAGTTTTCGGACTCGAGGATTCGGGGGCTGAAGGTGCTCCAGTCGTATACAAAGCGGCCCCTGGAGAGGAGCCGGTATTCACAGGCGGAGTTCCAATCATTGGATGGAAAAAAGTGTCGGCGTATCCAAAGGGTGTTTCCAAGGAAGCGCGTGGCAACCTGTGGGTGGCTAAGGTTCCAAAGGTTGGAAAAAAGAACTGGGTCATCCGATCTCTCTATGACGGGGATGAGCTGCTGAAGCGTGCCCGGTCGGATGGTTTTAAATATGCGGCGGAAGCGGCCGAAAAAGAAAACGACTCGAACCGGCAGGGTAAAAAACTGACGAGTGTATTGGAATACGAGGGCGAACCCGTTGCGCCGTTTGACCGCACGGTTCATTACCGGAACGATGACATAAAGGATTGGCCAAACCCTTCCGATATCGAACTCATCCTTAAGGATCGCCCGTGGTTGGCTAATATTATTGCTCTTGATCGCATCGAAACAAAAAAGAAGATTGCCTATCTGGCGGTGGATCCGACGTATCAGGCGATCAATCCGAACAATCGGTACTGGGTGGAGAATGCGATTGAATATTTGGATGAGCCGGGCGAATGGGTGGTGAATACCCGCGAAGGGCTCATTTACATGTGGCCGAAGAAGGATATGGCCGACATGAATGTGATGGCTCCGTATCTGCAGGAGTTCATCCGGGTTGAAGGCTCGGAAAACGGGCCGTTTGCATCGCACCTCCGTTTCGAGGGCCTGACCTTCACCCATGGTGTGCGCGATACCCTGCTTGAGGACGACAAGGGCTTGCAGCACGACTGGGAAATGTATGACAAGGCCAATGCCGTGATTCGGTTCCGCTTTGCGGAAGACTGCGCTGTCGATTCGTGCGTCATAAAATCAAGCAGCGGCACGGGCATCCGCCTGGATCTGCATTGTCAGCGCATCAAAATTACTCGCAACCATCTGCATCATCTCGGCGGGGGAGGCATTGTGCTCAGCGGCTATAGTCCGGGTACGAAAGATGTGAATAAAAACAATGTGGTGCACGATAACTATATCCATCACATCGGCGAACTGCTGATGCACTCCTGCGCTATTTTTATTGCGCAAAGCGGGCATAATGAAATCAGTCACAATACCATTCATGATGTTCCGTATAACGGCATTGTGGTGAGCGGTTGCCGTCCGCATGAGTTTTATCTGGTAAAGCGGATTCCATTCCGCCGTGCCTGGGTTTCGTCAATCCGTTTCGAGGAATGCGAACCCTACATCAAGAAGGGGCTCGAAGCGAAATCTCAGAACCGCCTTGAACATTTTCTGCCGCTGCTGCACGCCCGCGAAAACCGGATCGTGATGAATGATATTTCGCGCACGCTGCTGAAGCTGCATGACGGCAATGCGATCTATTTTTCCGCCATGGGCGAGGATAATGTGGTTGAGCGCAACTATCTTCACGAGAATCATGATACAGCAGGGGCTATACGTTTGGATGATAACCCGAGCTTTACCATTATTCGGGAAAACGTGATCACAACATCGGAGCGGGGCCTGGGCCTCAAGGGGCCGGCGGATGTGATCAATAACTTTATTTTCACGGAAACGTTCCTGCGCGGGCGCAGTACTCCGGGCTGGCTGGGCGGCACCAAACAAGCCCTGCCAAAGGGGAATATCTTTATGCCGCCGGCGTCGTCCAAATCGAGTAACGGCCTCTATCTGACCGACGACCGCGCTACGGATAAGCCGTTCTATGAGAATCTCCCGCTAATGGAAAACTCGATTTATTTCACAGAAAACGAGAGCAAACCGTATGTACCCAAAACAGCACTCGGCAATGATCTGTTCACGGGAAAACCGGTAACGCCCGGCAGGGATCCGGTGAAGTTGCTGTATGCCGATCCCCTATTTGATGAAGAGGCGATGAAGGAAGGCCTCTATCGTTTCAAAAAAGGCTCGCCGGCGGAAGCGCTGGGAATCAAGCCGATCGACCTGCGCGAGGTGGGTTCCTCTCTGTCAAATCCCCGGACTGCCGGAGGCAATCAGGTGGTTTTTGAATTCACCGATGGTTCCGCGCTGGATGGAAAAGCGGGCATCGTTGGGGCGAGCATGACGGTCAAAGGAATCACCCTGACAACCCGCGGGATCATCGGCAGCGATGGGACCGAAGAGGGCAATACGACCACCATTTTTAAGCATTTTGATTCGCTCAGTATCAATACGGGATCGGTGAGCGGAAATGAATATCAGAATATGGATCCCGGCGAAGCATGGGTGTTTGATTTTGATACGGATGTGATGCTGAGCCGGATTCATTTTGACGGCCTGGGAAGCGGCGAAACCATGGAAGTAAGTATTCTTGATGGCAGTAATGGCGGAGCGGGAACCACGATGACGGTTACCGATGCGGGTAACCTGGTTCTCGAAAAAAAGGTTTCCGCCGGAACGGACATCCGGATTGAGCAAATTGCAGGCAAAGCGCGAATCGAGTCGATTTCGGTTGTCAGCGAATAAGAAAGAGGAAGTGGTGAGGATGATGAGACGTTTTCAGCATATGATGTTGGCGGCAAGCGTAAGCCTGTCGTGCTTTGCAACGGACTACTATGTGAGCACTCAGACTGAATTTGATGCTGTTGCAAATGCGGTGCTGCAACCCGGCGATGCCATTTTGCTGGAGCGCGGGCAACAGTTTATCGGTATGCTGTCGCCGACCGGAAGAGGAACGGAAGGTGCCCCGATTCGAATTCGTGCATATGGAGAGGGAGATCGCCCGCTGATTGATGCCCAGGGGTTGAATGAGGCCGGTGTGCTTCTGGAGGGAGACATTGCCTTCTGGGAAGTATCGGGGTTGGAAATCATCAATAACGATGGAACGGATAATGATGATAACTATTTTTTTGGCGTTCTCGTTGTCGTAAGCGGTCCCGATGATACCGTCTATGAGCATATTTATATCGATGATGTTTTTATTCATCATGTGAATGGCGGGGTGGAAGGTAAAGACCGGGGTGGAATACATGTGTATATGGAGGGTTTGGATAATTCTATCGTCGATGACCTTCGCATAACGAATAATCGGATCGAAGATATAGGCGGGGTCGGGATCGCCACCAAGTCAAGCTGTGGGAATGTGACGGTGCATGAAGCTGGTGGGTATACGGCAGAATACCTGTGGACCGGAGTGTATATCGGTGGAAACTATGTGAATCGAACCGGGCGAAACAGTATCATTATTCGCGCCAGTCAGGATCCGATGGTTGAGTATAACGTTGTCGCGTACCCCGGTCGCCATAGTCAGGGGAATAGTATTTTCTGTTTCGATACCGTTGGTTGTATAATGCAGTACAACGAAGCCTATGGAAACACAGTCGAAGGTTCCACGCACGTCAGCTATGCCGATCGCGGTGGGTTTGATGCAGATTACACCTGCGTGGATACCTATATTCAATATAACTACAGCCATGGCAATGAATATTTCTGTGCCATTATGAAGAAAATTCAACGCAATGTGACCATTCGATACAATGTGACTCAGGACGAGAAGCGGGGCTTCTATTTCTATGGCTTTGACAGCAGTTCGGCAGTTGAAAATGTGCATATCTACGGCAATACGCATTATGTGAGCGCCGGGAACAGTGCCGTTGTGTTTGTAGAGGGTCGAAAACCGCATGATACCCTGCTTGAAAATAATATCTTCTACTTTGAGGATGCGGCTGATGCCTCATACGGAACGGGTAATCAGAGTGGCGCTACGTTTAACAACAATATCTACTACAATATTACGCCGCATTCGTCGGACACGAACCCAATGGTTGGAGACCCGCTGTTCACAAAGCCCGGCATTGCCGGAACAGATATTGACCTGACGACGATGGGAGGGTTGCGCGGCTATCAATTACTAACCGGCTCGCCGGCAATTGATGCGGCGACTGTGATTCCGGGGGCTTTGGCGTCGGATATTGTAGGGTATCCGATAAATGACGGCGCTCGCGATATCGGTGCCTTTGAGTATCAGGGGCCGGTCTCCAGAGTCACGTTTGATTTTCTTGGAGATTCGGTCTGGGACGGCGGTGCCGGTGGAGGCGGGATCGGCTCGAACGTGACGTTGACAAACTCTTTGACAGACGAGCATGTAAAACTAACGACTATCGATATTATTGGGCAGGATGGCAGCCTGGCTTCTGAGGGCGGAGGGCATACGTTGAATGTGTTTGGTTCTGTCGATTATCTGGGCGTCAACGATGAAAGCGGAAACCCCGGCGGCTACGACTCGGAAACCCGTTTTTTTAATCCGAACGAAGGCTGGGTCTTCTCCTTTGATGTGGATGTCTATCTCGAAAATATACAGCTCGGCAGCCAGACGTCTGATGCGGAGCTGACCCTGTCGTCGGATGTATTTGACGATATTGTTCTTGCGGACGGGAAACCGAATGATGTTCACGATCTGGAATATCGCTTTATTCCGGCTGGAACCGAACTAACCTTGATGATGACCACGCCGACCAATGGTGTCGATACCGGTCTTGGAGTGACGAGCATCACCGTTTCTGCCGTTCCTTTCCTCGCGGAGGGAACAACCGTGGTGCAGGCGGAGTTATACGACGATGCCATGGGTGTGGTGACCCAGCCGAGCTCCGATGACGGTGGTGGTGAGGTGGTGGCTTTTGATGCGACGGGCGATGAAATCTCCTACGAGGTGAATGTGCCGGCAGCTGGAACCTATTTAGTCGGCTTCCGTGTGGCCTCCGACACAGGGTTGCTGAATCTGGAGTTGGCTCAGAATGGAACACCGCTCACCACGCTTAATCGGCTGGTTGACGCAGGTGAAACCTGGACCACCGTGTATAAGATGATCACGCTTTCTGCAGGTAATAGTACCCTCACGGTTTCTGCAACCGATGGAGAGGCGCAACTATTAAACTGGTTTGAATTAACCGCTTCAGATGGCTACTTTGAGTCGTCCGTTCCGACGGATTCAATCAATATCGCGCTGAATCAGGCGGCGAGTGCGAGCAGTGTGCATAGCTCCTCCTACACAGCGGTTAAATCGTTCGATGGAGATCTCAATACCCGTTGGGCATCTACGGAGTTAACGCCTTGGCTCGAGGTGGATTTCGGCTCGATCGTTTCGGTCAATGGCGTTCGCATCATTGAAACGAGGGATCGCATTCGCTCGTATGAAATTCAGGTGTATACCGACAGTTGGGAAACCGTTTTTGTGGGGGCCAATCCCAGTGATGATCCGATCGAGTGGTTTACAGCCGTGACCGGATCCAGATTCCGGTTGCAGATTATGTCGGCGACAGCCAATCCGACGATCGAGGAAGTTGAGTTCTACGGACTTTCTGACCTGTCGCCTTCCATGGCAATGAATGCCGATTCGATTTCATTCGAGTGGCCCAATACGCCGGGCGCGATCTATGCCGTGCAACGTTCAACCAACCTGGTGGCGGATGCCTTCTCTGAGACCATTGAATCAGGCATTCCTGCCTTAACACAGACTAATGCCATCACACTGGAGCTACCGAGCGAACCCTCTGCATTCTACCGAATCATTGCTGAATAAACGGAGGATAGGATCCCTTCGAATACAGGGTATGATCAAAGGATCTGTTGCGTTGGATCGGCCCAATGCGCCCGGCGCAAGCTATGCGGTGCAAAGCTCGACCAATCTGGCAACCGATCCGTTTTCCACCACCATTGAGTCCGGAATTCCTTCCCAGGAAGAGGGCAACCGGATCGTGATTGAACTTCCGGGCGCAGATGCGGCCTTTTACCGGATTATTGCGGAATAAAGAGCGTGGCAGCGATGACCTATCCGCATGCGCCAAAAAAAGGAGCGGGGAATTGCCACTCCCTATTGGTCGTTGCTTTCTTCCAGAAAGCCTCGCTTCGCGTATTGTCCCCGTCGGGGGCAGGAAAGCCCCCGCTCCAACAGGGGACTTTTACCGGGGATTTCGTCGGTCGTGCGGTCTCTGTGTGAATAAAGCAGAAAAAACTGCCGAAGTGTCCCAATTGCCTTCCGGGAAGATCATAGGTGTAAAAGCCGATTGTGTGGGGAGTGCATGGTCGGGGAGTGCAATGCATAACAGGAGAGAGCAAAATGAGAGAAAGAGCATGCAAATTGGGAGCGGTTACGTTGGCGGTAGCGGCTTTTGGTGTTGTGGTCGTTCATGCGGATACCTTCATTACCTATGGCAAGGTAGACTACCCCGGTGCCGCCGAAGTCGTGACGGTTCCTGCGGCTGATGCTGGCTTTGGAGACGATGCGAACGTATCACTAGCGCAGACGTTTAGTGTGTCCAATGCATTTTCCCTTGGAACAATTTATATTCCTTACGAGAATGATACCGGTGGAAGTACGGCTGATTGGAGCATGACGGTGCGCATTTTTCCAGTTGCTGATGTATCGGCAAGCAATGTGGTGGCATCGGGTGCCGATGTGTATACGAATACATTCACGTTTCCCTATGTGGGCGGTTCAGATACCACGGCTGAAATTAATCTGACGACCCCGGTAGTATTGGCTGCCAGTGTGGGAACCTCAGGTTATGCGTTGCAAATTACCGAATCTTCCGGCGGGGACTTTCTACCTGGCTGGGAGTGGCTGCGGTCCTCCACGGCCGATCCCTATGCCGGCGGAGATATGTATGAAGACGGTACTATTAAGGGGACCGGTACGTCTGCAAGGGATTTGTCGATTGCGCTTGCCCCTCCACTACCGCCGACCGCCCGCGACGATGAATATATCCTGCCGGCTGGAAGCATCAGTACGAATGTGGCCGCTCCCGGTGTGCTTGCCAATGATGCGTCGTATGATTCCGCCATACTGGCCACCAATATTTCCTCGGGCTCGTTGACCTTGAATCCCGATGGAAGCTTCTCCTGTTCCGGCTTGGTGAATGGCTTGAACACCTTCAGCTATGCGGTGGTCGGTGGGTCCGTGACCAGTGCTCCGGCAACGGTTTCGCTGCTTGTTACGCTTACAGAAGATCCCCCTACGGCCGTAGACGATAGCTACTCGATGGATTTTGGACTCGGGGACTCGAATATTGTGGGTAACGTGCTTGATAATGATATTAACAACTCACTCGTCTACGGGTTATCTGCGATGGAAGACGACTATACGGTCGCGAATGGCACGCTAAATGTGTCGACTAATGGAGACTTTACCTACACGCCAAATGCTGGATTCACTGGTATCGAGACCTTCACCTATAAGGCCTATACACCATTAGCAACCAGTGTCGTGGCCACCGTCACCCTGACTGTTGAGGATAATGAACCTGCCCGGGAAGCCACGCTCTTTGATTTTAATGAAGGCACCGAGTTTGATGATAAAAGTTATAACGTCTCTATGACACGATCCAATAACCTGGGTGAAGCACTAACCATTACGACGGTTGATGTTATTGGTCAGGACGGCTCAAGTGCTACGAATGGAGTGAATAATAAGACCAATATTCAATCGAGTTCTAATTCGCTGGGTATCAATTCGGCTGACGATATCTGGGGCGTCGGAAGCGAGTCCCGCGACTTTAATCCCGGCGAAGCGTGGATCATCTCCTTTGACAAGGATGTGGTGATGAACTTCATTGATTTAAGCTCCCAGGGAGTGGATACAGAGATGACGGTTTCCTCTTCGGCCTTTGATGATATTGTACTTCTGGGAACCGGTGATGGAAGTGGTGGATTTACACTTGGCGATGTTGTTGTCCCTGCCGGTACAAACGTAATGTTCCAGATGACCAGCACAACAAATGCTGCCGACTGGCAATTGCGCATTGCAGAACTCTATGTCTTCAGCACGAACATAGTCGCAACGACGCCTTATGAAGATTGGATGGCAGAGCAGGGACTCACCAACGGGGTCAATGCAGCCTATGGCGACGATCCGGACGGCGACGACATGGATAACCTGCTCGAATATGCGCTGGGCGGTAATGCGCTATTGAACGATGCGTCCACTTTCCTGCCGGGGTATGCGGTTGCCGAGGATGGCAGCACCAACTACCTGAACTATGTCTACCGCCGCCGCATCGACTATGCCGCCCGCGGCATGACCTATGCAGTGGGTGCGGGGGGCAATTTGGTTCACGAACCGATGACCAATGCCACGCAGCAGCTCCCTGCCGGTGCCATTGACGCCGATTTTGAATCGGTCACCAACCGCGTCTCAATGGACGGCAAAGATGCGCAGTTCATGGAGCTCAAGGTCACGATCGACTAAGCAACGCCGGATAGTTTCATGACGGAAACGCCCCGCAGGGATGCGGGGCGTCTTTTATACCGCATGAGGCTCAGGAAAAATATGAAACCGAAAATCTCCAGCACCTTACTGATTCCAATGATGGTCATGGCGGTCGCGTTCTGCGCGCACGGCGTGGTCTTCGACTTTGTTGACGGGTCGGATGCCGAAGCCATTAACGGAGGTCCCGGCCAGAGCTGGACGATAGTGGGTACAAGCAACTCCGTTACGTTAACAACGGTCGATGTCATTGGGGATGATGGCTCCAGCGCGCTGGATGGATCGAACAATACGGTCAATGTGGATGCCTGGGATTCCCTGACCGTCGATAGCTGGAACACAAACGATTGGGAACGGGGAATTGACGCCTCGGAAGGGTGGGTCTTCAACTTTGATCGGGATGTCACATTGACGGAGTTGGAATTCGAGTCGTTGGACGAGGGCTATGAAGTCACGCTCTCTTCACCCGCTTTTACAACCGCAGTTCAGACGAATGATACCCTTCGGACGGGAGAAGGACGGTGGGCGCTGAATCTGGATGTCCCGGCAGGAACCCCAATTACACTTATAAATACAGGGTTCGGAGAATTTCGTATCGAGTCCGTAACCATTCTTTCCGACGAACCGCCGAATGAGGATGTCGGGGAACGGGCCTATGACTTTGAGCTGGTGGCCGACGGCGCGGTCATTGCCGACCAATCGACCGGAAGATCCGCCAACGCATCGGTGATCCGCGTGCCGGATTGGATTCCCCCCGGACAGCGCGCCGCCACCAATGCGAACTATTACATGTATTACGGGCAGCACAGCGGCCCATATATCCAGATGAAATGGGCGGAAACGCTGGACGGCCCCTGGATGGAGTTCAACCTGGGCGGAACCTACAACGGCCAAGACCGGAGAGGGGTGTTCGATACCGATGCGGATGCCACCCGCGAAGACTATGATCATGTCTTTTCCCCGGATGTCCATGTGGATGACATCAATCAGCAGATTGTCATGTACTACCACGGGCAGAATCAGCCCTCCACCACGACATTGACGACAGGCCAGAAGGTTCCCAATCGGCACGCTAATTTTGTGGCTACGAGCCATTATGGACTGAATTTCAACGATCCGGATGAGGCCGGTGGAGACCCCGGGCATGGACCGATCGAGGTGACGTTTGACGGAATCACGCGCGAGGTGTTCCTTGGGGATGTTTACCAACGCGTATTTGAATTCAGGGGCAACTATTATTCGCTCTCCAAGCGTGCCATCATGGCCATGGCACCCGATCCCTCAGATCCGTGGGCACCGCCTGCTGATGATCCCGGAACGTCAACGGCAGAGCCGTTCAATATGGCGTGGGTGGAAGAAAATACGCCCTCCGACCTCTGGATAAACGACGCGAATCCGGGTGGGCAGGATAGTTATTTTTCACCGGCGGCGACCTTCCTCGCCTCCTCCGCCTTTGCAGTCCATCCGAACAATCCGCATCCCGGTAGGCGCATCTTCAGTGAGGGTGAGCACGATGACGGCCTGCGTTTGAACCATTGCAGTTTGAACCTGCTGGCAGAGCAAGAGCAGCTGGAGGTCTTTTTCTATGTGCGCGCGGATGTTGAGACGGACTTGTACGATGATGAGTACCGGATTGTTCTAGATATCAGCCATCCCGATTTCCAGCAATGGACGGTGGCGACCAACGGCGACGGGCTCCATCTGTTCGATGTGGTGGTGACGGACGACGAAATCGCGGCGGCGGTGCAGGCGGCGAATCCCGGCGCCGACCCGGATGTTTACGCCGATCCGAGTTCCATGGGGATGGGAGCCGTGTTTGTGGACGATGACGGCGGAAAATATCTGTTCTGCACCTATTATTCGGCTGTGAACGGCGGCAGTTCCGGAACCTCCGAAGGCCAGATTACTGCCATCAGGCTCTTCCCTGCGTATGACGGTCATGATGCCTGGGTTTCGACGAATTTCCCGTCAGGCTATCCCGGTCGTATGGTGGATAGTGATTTGGACGGGTTTGATAATTTTTCCGAGTTTATTGCCGGAACCGACCCGAATGACCAAAATGAAAAATTCGTGGTTAACGGAGTCAGCTCTCAGCCCGATGTTACGGTTGACTGGCACTCCGTTTCCGGGCGCGTATACAGCGTCTATTGGACGGATCAGTTAACCAACAACTGGCAGATGGTGACCAATGGACTGCCCTATCCCCAAAACAGTTGGACGGATACCGGCCATTCAGGCGATGATGCCGGATTCTATAGAATTACCGTTGAAATGGACTAACGCAGGACGAGGAATGATGAAACAACTTAACAAACGAACGATGGCATGCATGGTCGGAGCGCTATGCCTGCCGCTGCTTTCCTTGGCGGCACCGAAAACGCCCAACATCATCATGATCATGAGCGATGACCAGGGGTGGGGCGATGTCGGGTTCAATGGGCATCCGGAGCTGAAGACGCCGCATCTCGACGACATGGCCAAAAGCGGGGTTCGCTTCGACCGCTTCTATGCCGCGGCGCCGCTCTGTTCGCCCACGCGCGGCAGCTGCCTGACCGGTCGCTATCCCTTCCGCTACGGCATCCTGGCCGCCCACACCGCCGGTATGCGGGTCGGCGAAACCACCGTGGCCGAAATGCTCCGGAAGCAGGGCTATGCCACCGGCTTCTTCGGAAAGTGGCACCTCGGATGGGTCCGCATGGAGGATTCCGGAGACCGTGGGTTTTATTCGCCGCCTTCGCTGCATGGCTACGACGAATGGTTCGCCACCACCAGCGCCGTGCCGACGTGGGATCCGGGCATCACGCCCAAGGGCTGGAAAGGGTTTGGTTCCGGCAAGACCGATCTGGGCGGACAACCGTGGAAAGGCGGCTTCCCCTATGTCCACAACGGCGATGAAGTCCGCGAAAACCTGAAGGGCGACGACAGCCGCGTCATCATGGACCGGGTGCTTCCGTTCATCCAAAAGAACAAAGGCCAGCCCTTCCTGGCCACGGTCTGGTTCCATACGCCGCACGAGCCGTGCGTGGCCGGCGAGGAATATAAAAAACTATATCCGAAGGGGGGGAATGCGCGGCAGAATTATTACGGCTGCATCACCGCGATGGATGAGCAGATCGGCCGGTTGCGCGCCGAGCTGCGGAAAATGGGCATCGAGAAAAACACCGTTCTGTTCTTCTGTTCCGACAACGGCCCCTCCGACGGACTGGCCAAGAAAGGCATTGCCTCCGCCGGCCCCTTTAAGGGGCACAAGCACACGATGTACGAGGGGGGGCTACTGGTGCCGGCCTGCGCCGAATGGCCGGGCACCATCAAGCCGGGCACCGTCTCGGACGTCCGCTGCTCGACCGTCGATTATGTTCCAACCATCGCAAACCTTTCCGGCTATAAGCTGAAGTCCAGCCTGCCGATCGACGGCATCGACCTCCTTCCGGTGATCCGTGGCGAGGTTTCCGGGCGCGGGCAGGATCTTTACTTCGGATACCGCCGCCTGATCCAAGGCACCGATGGCAAGGCCCTCATCAGCGGCAACTTCAAGCTGATGACCACCGCCGACAAGGGCGGCGGAAAAACCTACTTGTTCGATCTGGAAAAAGATCCCGGGGAAACCACCGACCTCTCTAAAAGCATGCCCGAAAAATTCAAGGTGCTCTCCGAAAGGCTGGCCGAAATCGAAATGAGCTGCCAGCTCAGCCGCGACGGCGCGGACTACAAATACTAGCAGGAATAAAAATGGCCACGAAAAGGCGTAGGAAACACATAGAAAGAAGTCGCACAGGTCTTTGTGCTTCTTGTGCCTTTTTGTGGCTATCCGTCCTAATGCTCCTGTTGGTCGCTTCGCCTGCTGTTGCGCGGGACTACCATGTGGATTCGCAGCGGAAGTTCGAGGCCATCAGCCAGATTGAAATGCAGCCGGGCGATGCCATCCTCCTCAAACGTGGCATGCAGTTTTCAGGTATGCTTGCTCCCTTGGGAAACGGATCGGAAGAGGCTCCTGTTCGTATTGATTCGTATGGCCGCGGTAAACGCCCGCAAATCCATGCAAGGGGAAAAGAGATCGCCGGCCTGCTGCTGAAAAATCCCTCTTTCTGGGAAGTCCAGGGATTGGAAATCACCAATACGGATGGATCGGACAAGGATCAGGGTGATCTGTTCGGGATCTATGTGCTGGCCGAGGGCGAGGAAGGCACCTACCGGAATGTCTACATTAACGACTGCCATATCCACGATGTGAACGGCATGGTGGCCGGCAAAAAACGTGGCGGTATCCATGTCCATATCAAAAAGCTCAAGAACTCCAGCTTCGATGATCTGCGCATCACGAACAACCGGATTGAAAACATCGGCGGGGTCGGGATTGGAAATGATTCCTCCTGCGGCGGGGTCAAGTTGCTTGAAGACGGTTTCGAGAGTGAAAACCTCTGGACGCGCGTCTATGTGGCCGGCAACCGGGTGGATACGACCGGGCGGAACAACATCATTGCGCGTGTCAGCAAGGATGCGGTCTATGAGCATAATATCCTGGCGAACAGCAGCCGCCGCGATACCGGGCACAGCATCTTCTGCTTCAATACCGAAGGCATCAGGATCCAGTTCAACGAGGCCTATGGAAATGTGGGCGATACCAAGAACAAGGACGGGGGCGGCGAGTCGGACCGCGGCGGCTTCGATGCGGACTACAACTGTATCAACACCTTTATCCAATACAACTACAGCCACGACAACCTGTGGTTCTGCGGGATCATGAAGAGGCCGACCCGCAACGTGGTCATCCGTTACAACCTCAGCCAGAACGATCGCGCGGGCATCTACTTTTATGGGTTCGATCGAAACAAGCAGGCCGAAAATGTACACATCTACAACAACACCCACTTTGTTCGGCGGGGGTTGGAGGTGGAGGTCTTTGCGGAAGGGCGGACCCCGCTGAATTCAACCTTTGAAAACAATATTTTCTATTTCGAAGGCCGGGGGAAATGGGGAGTTCACGCGGAAGGCATCAACACCGTCTTCCGCAACAACCTCTACTTTAATATCGAACCGCATCCTTCGGAAACGGTTCCCATCGTTGCGAACCCCGGATTCATCAATCCGGGCGATGTTGGAACGGATATTGATCTGAAAACCATGGCTGCGCTCGGGGGGTACCGGCTCCGGTCGGGATCGCCCTGTGTGGATGCCGGGCTTAAAATCGTTGGAAACGGCGGGGTGGATATGCTGAAGACCGCCATTGATTCTGAGGGCGCAGACGTGGGCGCCTTCGAGTTGCCAAAAACATCATTAACCATGGGCACGAAGTAGCTCGCATATCTGATGCGAGTTTTCGCGCACGGGAACGCGGAACGGATATCCGCGCTACAATTGAAAACAAGGAAGAAGCAGGATGACGAAAACAGGTTTGGTGTTGGTTTGTGCCGCGGCGGCTTTGTCCGCCGGAGCGGAGGGCATTTATCACGAAGGGTGGATCGACCGGAACAAGAACGGGGAAATGGATCCGTATGAAAATCCCACGCTATCGGTGGATGAGCGCGTCGCCGATCTGCTGGGCCGCATGAACCTGGAGGAAAAGACCTGCCAGATGGGCACCATCTATGGCTACAAGCGCGTGTTGAAGCAGATCCATCCGACGGCAGAGTGGAAAACCCGCGTCTGGAAGGATGGCGTCGCCAACATCGATGAACATTGCAACGGCGTGCGCGGGGCGAACGAGCTGACCGGGCATGTGGAGCACGGCGAGTTGCTCAACGAAATCCAACGCTGGTTCATCGAGGAAACCCGGCTGGGCATTCCGGTGGATTTCACCAACGAAGGCATTCGCGGCCTGGCCCACTGGCGCGCCAGCAACTTCCCGAGCCAGCTCGGCATCGGCGCCACCTTCGACAAGGAACTGGTGCGCCGCATTGGCGAAATTACCGGCAAGGAGGGCAAGGCGCTGGGCTACACCAATGTCTATTCGCCGATCCTCGATACCGTGCGCGATCCGCGCTGGGGGCGCACGGTGGAGTGTTATGGCGAGTCGCCGTATCTGGTCGGCGAGCTGGGCAAACAGCAGGTGCTGGGCATCCAGTCGCAGGGGATGGCCTCGACCCCGAAGCATTTCGCGGCCTACAGCAATCCGAACGGCGGGCGCGATGCCCGTGGCCGCACCGACCCGCAGATCCCGTTCCGCGACCTGCAGGAAATCCTGCTGCATCCTTTCCAGAAGGTGTTCACCGAAGCTTCGCCGATGTGCACGATGAGTTCATACAACACCTATGACGGCATTCCGGTGACGGGCAGCCCCTACTTCCTGACGGAGCTGCTGCGCAACGAGTATGGCTTCGAGGGCTACGTCGTTTCCGACAGCGGTGCGGTTGAGCGGCTCTACAAGCAACATGGCGTCGCCGTGGATTTCAAGGACGCGATTGTGCAGGCGGTCAATGCCGGGCTGAATGTGCGCACCAATTTCCGGTCGATGGAGCATTTCGTGGAACCGCTTCGGGAACTGGTCGTGGAAGGGCGCATCAGCGAGGAAACCATCAATTCGCGGGTGGGCGATGTGCTGCGGTATAAATTCCAGCTCGGCCTGTTCGATGCCCCGTTCGTTGATCCGGCGGCGGCCCCGTCCATCGTTCACCAGGCCTCGCACGAAGCCGCGACGCTGGAGGCGGCGCGCAAGGCGATGGTCTTGCTGAAGAACGAGGGGAACGTGTTGCCGCTGGATCCGGAAAAGATCGGAACCCTGCTGGTGACCGGCCCCGGTGCGGACGATTTCCACCCGATGATCAGCCGCTACGGCCCGGGAACCTCGGATGTGATTACGCCGTTGGCCGGGATCAAGGCGCTGGTGGGCGACCGGGTGCAGGTGCTGCATGCGAAAGGGGTTGACTTCAAGGATGCCCGCTTCCCGGGGTCGGACTTGATTCCCATGCCGCCCAATGCGGAGGAGCAGGCGGGCCTCGATGAAGCCGTGAGCCTGGCAAAACAGGCCGATGCCCTGGTGGTCGTGCTGGGCGACGACCACAATACGATCGGGGAATCGCTTTCCCGCACATCGTTGGATCTCCCCGGATATCAAACCCTGCTCGCGCAGGAAATGGTGAAGACCGGCAAGCCGGTGGTGGTGGTCTTGATGGCAGGCCGCGCGGCATCGATCAACTGGATCAAGCAGCAGGTGCCCGGCATCCTGGTCTGCTGGCATGGCGGGGAAAAGGTGGGCCAGGCCGTGGCGGAAACCCTGTTCGGCGACAACAATCCCGGAGGCAGGCTTCCGTTGACGTTCCCGCAGACCGCCGGCCAGATTCCGCTTTGCATTCCCCACCGGAAAGGGGCCTGGGGCGCCCAGAATAAATCGGCCGATGAAAACGGATGGGGCGCCACCCGTGCCGTCGATCCGCTCTACCATTTCGGCCATGGCCTGAGCTACACCTCCTTTGAATACAGCAACTTGAAAATCGCCGAAGGGGAAACAATCACTGTCAGTTGCGATGTTTCCAATGTCGGGAAAGTGGACGGCGACGAAGTGGTGCAGCTCTACATCACGGACGAGGTTGCTTCCGTCGCCCCGTTCGATCAGGTGCTCCGCGGCTTTGAGCGCGTTCCGCTCAAGCCCGGCGAAACCAAGACCGTCACGTTCAAGCTCGAACCGAAGCGCGATCTTAAAATGCTGAATCGTGAAAATGAATGGGTCGTCGAACCCGGTCGGTTCGAGGTTAAAGTGGGCACCTCCTCGGCACCGGAAGGCATAAAGCTGACCGGCGGATTTAACATCCGGTAATTCCAATGGTTGGACAATCGTACGGTGATGTGTAGGGCGGGGCCGTGACCCCGCTTCCGCGATCATGGATCGCGGCTACAGGTAGGAACGAAGTCATGAAATCTAAAAACACTATTCGAATACTGCTCTTTTCGTTGCTCATTGGCGCGGCGGCACAGGCATCCGCCGCGAAAGACAGGATGAACGTGCTGTTCATTGCGGTGGACGACCTCAACGACTGGACGGGATTGCTGGAGGGACATCCGCAGGCCTACACGCCCAACCTCGATCGCCTCGCGAAACGGGGCGTCTATTTCACCAATGCACACTGCGCGGCGCCGGTCTGCACAACATCGAGGCAATCGCTGCTCAGTGGATTGGCACCGACCACGTCCGGGTGGGTAAACAGCACGCCGAATAACGCAGAGGAATACGACGCCGTGCTGGCGGGGCGGAAACCGCTACCGACCCTTTTCAGGGACAATGGATACGCGACCATGGCGGCCGGTAAGATTTATCATAAGGGCGTGAAGGATTTTGACTATCCGCTGTGGGATGAAACGCTGTCGAGCAACTATGGGTTCAGAAAAGGCGCTCCGTGGTATCGCAACAGCCACTTCAATCCTTTCCCGCCGGACGGCGGAGCCATCTATCAGGCCCATGGAGGCCGGGTTAAAGGCGACACCCTCTGCTGGGCGGCGCTGGAAAAAGATGAGATGCCGAAGAAAGGCATGCCCGACGAGCAGATTGCGGACTGGGCCATCGGGCAGCTGGGCCAAAAGCATGAAAAGCCCTTTTTCATGGCGGTGGGTTTTTTGCGTCCACACAATCCGTACACGGCTCCGAAGAAATATTTCGAGCGCTATCCGCTGGAGTCGATCAAGGTTCCCGAGGTGCCCGCCGATGAGTTCAACGATATTCCGCTGTACGGCAAGGCCATGATTTACGGAACACTGCCGAAGGGCGACCATAAGGAAGTCCTCGATATCAGCCCGACCTATTGGAAGGAGCTCGTCCGGGCCTATCTCGCCTGTACCACCTTCGTCGATGACCAGATCGGCAGGGTGCTCGACGCGCTCGATGAGAGCAAGTATGCCGACCATACGATCGTTGTTCTGTGGTCGGATCATGGGCAGCATCTGGGCGAGAAACGGCATTGGCGAAAACAGGCCTTGTGGGAGGAGTCCACCCGGGTGCCGCTGTTTTTCTCGGTGCCGGGCATGCCCTCGAACGGCGAGCTCCGGAACCAGCCGGTGAGCCTGCTCGATATTTTCCCGACCCTCAGCGAACTCTGCGGACTGCCTGGACAGGATCTTGATGGCGTAAGCCTTGTGCCGATGCTGAAGAATGACGAGGCCGAACGGGGGGCTCCGGTGGTAACCACCCGCTATAACGGAAACCATGCCGTCCGGAGCCGGGACTGGCGCTACATTCGCTATCGCGACGGAACCGAAGAACTGTACGATCATCGCAAGGATCCCGGCGAGCACAAGAACCTTGCATCAAACCCCGAGTTTGCCGATGTGCTGAAAGCTCAACGGGAGTGGCTGCTGAGTAACGAAGCCGCTGCCGATGCAACTGCGGACTACCCGACGGATAGCTATGACCGATGCGTTGATGATTTTAAAACAAAAGGTGTGCCGGACTGGCTGCAATAAATATGGGGATCTTCGCAGATAGGCACACAGAGGCAGGGAATGTGCTGAAAGCACAATACAATTTAGCCCATGGCAAAGCCATGGGGCTGAGAGAAGGCCGCGTTTCTTGCCCTGAAGGGGCAACACAAACAGCTGTTTTCATCGCGGATTGTGTTGCCCCTTCAGGGCAAATAGAATGGGGTTTCGTCAACCTTGGACTGCGTCCAAGGCTAAGTTGTGTAGTGCCGTTGGCACATGATCGACCTGAGCAGTTATAAATATGAAAATTAAGCGTCTCATTTTAGCGGGCCTGGCGTATGTGCTGGCTGGCGTCTCGGTTTCATCGGCAGATACCCTGCGGGTGAAAGCCAAACGCGATCCCGGGCTGGGCTGGAAGCTGGAGGAAACTCGGACGGTTGAATCGCTGAACCGCTTTAAACCGAAGCGGATAAAGACCAATGCATTCGGAAGCCGGATGGATTGTCGGCAGAAGAAGACGGGTTTTTTCCATGCGGTCGAGAAAGACGGTCGTTGGTGGCTGGTCGATCCCGAGGGCTATCTGAATATCAATGTTTCGGTCGTGTCCGTGAATATGGGAAGCGGCCCATCGCAGAAGAAGGCGTTCCCTCGTGCATTCGGTTCGGAAAAAAAGTGGGCGAACAAAACGGTTGAGCTGCTTCGGGAGAATGGATTCAACGGCACGGGAGCCTGGTCCGACGATGAGCAGTTGAGAGAAGCAAAGAACCGCATCAACTATTGCGTAAACTGGAAGTTCATGTCCACGTTTGCCCGGGGGCGTACCAAGCTGGGGTCGGGGCATGTTGATTATCCGGCGGACTGCATTCCGGTGTTCGATCCGGATTGGGAAAGCTTTTGTGAACGCCATGCAAAAATGAAGGTGGCCGGGTTTAAGGACGATCCCTGCCTGGTGGGGCATTTTTTTGACAATGAGCTTCCGCTGAAGCCGGGCATGATCGAGCGCTTCCTGGAACTGCCGAAGGGGGATGCCGGTTATCTGGCGGCCCGCAACTTTATGGAATCCCGCAAGGGAAAGGGGGCCGCAATTGGCGATCTCAAGGCGGCCGAGCGGGACGCGTTCGATGACCTCGTCATGGAAAAATACATGGGCACCATTGCCCGGGCGATCCGTAAGGTGGATCCAAACCACATGTTGCTCGGCCCCCGTCTCTACTCCCGGAATGCTTCGATGGGCACCATTGGAAAATATGTCGATGCGTTTGCCTACAACCTCTATGGAAAATGGTCGCCCGCATGGAAAGCCGCGGATTTGGCGGAATCCATCGGGAAGCCTTTGCTGGTGACCGAATTCTACGCCAAAGGAATGGATGTGGACGGTTTGTCGAATGAGTCCGGCGCCGGGTGGTGCGTGCCGACGCAGGAGGATCGGGGCCTGTTCTACCAGAATTTTGCACTGGACCTGCTTGAATCCAAAGTCTGCATCGGTTGGCACTGGTTCCGGTATCAGGATAATGACCCCGGGAACACGAAAGTGGATGCATCCAACCTGAATGCGAATAAGGGGATCGTGAATAACGACTATGAACCGTATGAACCTTTATTGACGAAAATGAAAGAACTCAACACGCAGGTCTATGCGCTCATCGATTACTTCGATCGCCAATGATCACTTTTATTTATTGAGGAACAAGATGAACAGATGGATAGGAACGACGTTGTGCCATGTCGTGGTTTGGGCATTGGCAACCCACGGGGGAGAGCGGAAAACCATGGACCTCTATCTGCTGATCGGCCAATCCAACATGGCCGGGCGCGGAAAGGTCGAGGAGCAGGATCGCAAGCCCCATCCGCAGGTGTTCACCCTGAACAAGGAGAAGGCGTGGGTGCCGGCCGTGGATCCGATCCATTTCGATAAATCCATTGCGGGGGTCGGGCCGGGCCGGGCCTTCGGGATTGCGATGGCGGAACACGATCCCGAGGCCAGGATCGGCCTGGTTCCATGTGCGGTGGGTGGAACCTCCATCACCGCCTGGGTTCCGGGGGTTGAACATGCCAAGAGCAAGAAGCATCTTTACGACGATATGCTCGCCCGTCTGAAGGTTGCGCAGGAAAGCGGGACGGTCAAGGGCATCCTCTGGCACCAGGGGGAGTCGGACGGCAAGCGAACCAGCCAGTATATGGAGCGGCTTGCGGCGTTGATTGCCGCGCTGCGTGAGGAGCTCGGGAATCCCGGGCTTCCCTTTGTGGCCGGGTTGGTTGAGATGGATGATCGCGATGGCAAGGAGCCGCGCGCAATCAATGGCATCCTCCTCAAGCTTCCCGAGGTGGTTCCAAACACGGCCGTTGCTTCTTCGGAAGGGTTGACGACCCAGGACGGCACCCACTTCGATTCCGCCAGCCAGCGGGAATTGGGAAAACGCTTTGCGGAAAAAATGATTGAATTGCAGGAGAAAAAGTAGCTCGCATATCTGATGCGAGTTTCCCGATGCAGCGGGAGCGGATCGGATATCCGCGCTACGGACGAAAAAATGGAGAACGAGAAAAATGAAAAGTTTTGAAAGACGCAATTTTTTAAAGACGGCAACCATGGCCGTAGCCGCTGGAGCTTTAAGCGCGAAGGCCGCAAAGAGCACCAGGCCCAACATCCTGTTCATCACCACCGACCAGCAGTTTGCCGATGTGATGGGCTGCGCCGGGTCGAAGTGGGTCAAGACTCCGGCGATGGATTCCATTGCGAAGCGGGGCGTCCGTTTCCCCAATGCCTATGTGAACTATCCCGTCTGCATGCCGGAGCGCTACACGATGTATACCGGACGCCTTCCCTGCCAACGCCATCTGGCCGACAAAGACCACAAGCCGACCATTTCGCTGGGCAATCAGGCCAGGACCGCCGGCTACGATACGGCCTACTTCGGGAAGTGGCATGTGCAGGATGAAACCTTTTCCTCGAAGGATCATGCGAACCACGGGTTTGATCTGCATACGGGCGGCAAAGATAAAACGATGACGAAGAATGCGATCGAGTTTCTTTCCGGAGATCGAAAAAAACCTTTCTTTGCCGTGGTGTCCTATTACAACCCGCACGATATCTGTGAGTGGGGGCGGAAGAAGGCCGGTCGCACTGAAGGCATTGATATGAAAAACGGCGAGGTCGAAACCGATCCGGCGTTGGCGGACTGCCCGCCTTTGCCGGAGAACTATGAAATCAATCCCGATGAATCCGAAGCGGTCGTAACCCGGCGCAGCCTGGTGGATAAAGGGGTCCCGAACGCGCAAAGAATGGCCATGGATTTTACGGCCGACGAATGGCGTCAATACCGATGGGCCTACAACCGGTTGGTGGAACTGGTCGATGGCCATATCGGCGAAGTTCTCCAATCACTGGAAAAAAACGGGCTGGCGGACAATACGGTGATCATTTTTACGAGCGACCACGGCGACGGCTATGGCGCACACCGCTGGCACCAGAAATCGGTGCTCTACGAAGAGTCCTGCCGCGTCCCGTTCATCGTCAGCTATCCCGGCAAGGGGCGGCAGAACGAGACGGATGACCGGTTGGTTTCCGTGGGCATCGATTTGATGGCGACCATTTCCGAGCTGGTTGGGGTGGATATGCCGGAAGGACCGTATTACGGGAAGAGCGTGCTCCCCTTTGTGCTCCATAAAAACAGCAAGGCGCCGACGCATGAATTCGTGGTTTCGGAGGCCGAGGTCCGGATTGGAAAAAGCAACACCATCGAAGGGCGCGGACTGCGTACGCCGAAATACAAATACCATCTCTGGAGCAAGGGCGACAACCGCGAGCAGTTGTTCGACATGGCCAACGATCCCGGCGAAACCAAGAACCTGGCCAACAATCCTGAATATGCCCAGCAGCTGGAGCGCCACCGCAAGCTGTTTGCCGACTGGCTGGAAAAAACGGATGATACCTATGGCGAGGGCTGACGCTTCGGTATATCGGACCGATTGTTTGGGCAAACCGTTCGTCCGGATTGCCGGAGGCCTTGCCACGGGCACCTTTACCGACGTTGTCCTGCCGGGATGCTGCTTCTACCGCATCGAGGTAGAGCTGGATGTCAACTAGGGGGTTTTCTTGAATCGCCGGGAATATGGACTTTTGCGCGAGCTGCCGGAGGGGCGGGGCCGTCGCATCGGCGCGGTGCTGTTCTGGATCATGCTCAAGGGCGCGCCGGTCTGGCTGGGGCCGGTTCTGATGGGGAGGATTATCGACCTCGGAGGCATGGAGGTTCCGGATGTGGGCAAGCTGGTGCTCTATACCGCCCTGTCGGTGTTCCTGTTTGTGCAGAATATTCCGGCCGCCGTGTGCTACATGGGCAACCTGGTGCACCTCACGCGGGGCATCGGGCGGGACTTGCGCATCCGCATCTGCCGCCAGCTCCAGGTGCTTTCGCTCCATTATCACAGCCGTAACAGCATCGGTGCCCTGCATTCCAAGGCGATCCGCGATATCGAACTGGTGGAACAGCTGCCGAAGCTGGTGGTGGAGCAGGGGTTCGGGTTTTTCATGGCGCTGCTCATTGCAACGGTTTCGATCCTGGTCCGGAAGCCGGAGGCGCTGGTCTTTTTCTTTCTGACGGTTCCGGCCTGCGCGCTGGTTTCCAGCCATTTCCGGAAAAGACTCGACGTCAGTGCCAACCGCTACCGCAAGAGCATGGAAGGCATGAGCCTGTTCCTCAACGAGATGGTCACCATGATGCCCATCACCCGCGCCCACGGGGTGGAGGAGCAGCAGCTCCGGACGGTGGAGAGCGGGATTCACTCCGTCTTCGAGCGAGGTGTCGATTTTGATAAGCTGACCCAGCTTTTCATGGCGATCAGCTGGGTGGTCATGGGCGTTATGCAGGCGCTGTTTCTGGGCGGTGCCATGTATGCGTGCTTCAAGGGCCACATCTCGGTCGGCGATGTGGTGATGTTCAACCTGTTCTTCGGAACGTTGTCGAACAGCCTGGCCAACCTGCTCACCTTTGTGCCGCAGCTGCTGCAGATCCGCGAGTCGCTCGGGTCGATCGCCGAAGTGCTCAGTGCCCCCGATCTGGAGGAAAACAGCGGCAAGCCGGCATTTGAATCGGTGCGCGGCGACTTCCGCCTGGAGCAGGTCCGCTTCACCTATCCCGGGGCGGAGGCGCCCGCGCTCCGCGATCTGTCGCTGCGGATCGATGCCGGAACCTCGCTGGCCATTGTCGGCCCCAGCGGATGCGGGAAATCCACCTTGTTGTCTTTGCTCCTGGGCTTCGTCCGACCGGAATCCGGCGTGATTCGGCTGGATGGCCAGGATATGCAGAACATGGATCTGCGCAGCTACCGCAGGCAGGTCGGGGTGGTGACGCAGGATCCCGTGTTTTTTTCGGGCTCCGTTTTTGAAAACATTGCCTACGGCAGCGAAGACGTAGGCCGGGAACAGGTTTTGCAGGCCTTGGAAAAAGCCCATGCCCGTGGGTTTGTGGAGGAACTGCCCGACGGGCTGGATACCGTCCTGGGGGTCGGCGGCGCCCGCCTGTCGGGCGGTCAGATGCAACGGCTGTCGATTGCCAGGGCGATTGTGCGGGACCCCCGGGTATTGATCCTCGACGAAGCAACCAGTGCGCTGGATATGGAATCGGAGCGGGTGATCCAATCGGCCCTCGATGAACTGATGAAAGGCCGCACGACCCTGATTGTGGCGCATCGCATTTCAACGGTTGAAAACGCCGACCGGATTGCGCTGTTGGAGAACGGACGGTTGGTTGCCTGCGATTCGCCGCGCGAACTCTTGACGTACGACAATTTCTACAGCCGGGCCGTTTTGAGTCAGAAGGGCAAGGCCCGGGGAACGGGCGGGCAGGGTTAACTTGGTAATCTTTGCCGTGGTCGGGTGACGCTGCGTGCTTGCGTATCTTACTATTGCATCGGTAGTCTGCCTCGCACGGTACGATGAATCAATTAGCTTGGAGAGATGCATGAAGAAGAGAACCAGATATGTAGTGAAAGCAGGAATCGTGGCGGCGGCCTTCGTGTCGGCCGCGGCGCAGGCCGCGTTGCAACCCGCCTCGCTCTTCACCGACCACATGGTGCTGCAGCGCGATAGGCCGGTTCCGGTTTGGGGCACCGCCGATCCCGGGGCAACGGTTACGGTGGGGTTTGCCGGCCAGATCAAACAGGGGAAGGCCGACTCCGGCGGAACATGGAACGTGGCCCTGGAACCCCTTTCCGCATCGACCAAGCCCCGGACGATGGAAATTTCCTGTTCCAATCATCCAACGATCGCCTATTCCAATGTGGTGGTGGGGGAGGTGTGGATCTGTTCCGGGCAATCCAACATGCAGTTCCCGGTGGCCTCCGTGCCGGAGATCAAGGCGCTGGAAACCACGGCGGAAAACATCCGTTGTTTCGAGGTGAAGCGAACCGTCGCCTTGACCGGGCAGGATTCCTGCGAAGGCGGGTGGGTCGTGCGGCATCCCAACAGCGCCGTGGCGTTTTCCTTCGCCTATTTCCTGGAGCAGGCCGCCGAGGTGCCGGTGGGTATTGTCCTGACCTGCTGGGGCAGCTCGTCGATCGAGGCCTGGATGCCGCGCGATATGACCGAAACCGTGCCGCACTTCAAGACGATGATGGCGGAGTTCGATGCCGACACCGCAACGCGCGATAAGATTCAGGCCATCCTCGACGGACCCAAACCCTGGAGCAAGCAGGACGATGTTTTTCTGCGGCGCCAATCGAACATTCTTTATAACGCCATGATGCATCCGCTGGCACCGTACGCCTGCCGCGGGCTGGTGTGGTACCAGGGCGAGCGCAATACGCAGTCGATGTTTGGCATGATTGACGAACCCTGGTTTTCCCGCAACTCCGGCATGCTCAACTATGCCGATACCCTGCAGCAATGGATGAAGCGCCTGCGCTCGGAATGGGGGCAGGATGAGTTTCATTTCCTGGTGGTCATGCTGCCGGGATATTATAAGCAACTGCCGACCGGGCCGCAGGAGGGGCCGGAAAGCCCGGTGGCCCATTCATGGGCGTGGATGCGGGAGTCGCAGCTGAAGGCGCTCGACCTGCCGGGGGTCGGTGTGGCCAACACGATCGATCTGGGCGATGTCAAGAACGTGCACCCCAAGGATAAACTCCCGGTCGGGCAGCGCCTGGCTTTGCTCGCGCAGCGCGATACGCTGGGAATGGATGTGGAAGCGCAGGGCCCCGTTTTCCGCGGATTGGAAAGAAAAGGAACAACGCTGGTGCTTTCGTTTGACCATGCCGAGGAACTGAAAACCACGGACGGCGAAAGGCCGAAAGGATTCTGGCTGACGGATGATTCCGGGAAATGGGTTCCTGCCACTGCGGCCATCAACGGGCAAACCGTTGTGCTCGAGTCGGCCGGTCTGAAGAAGCCGTTGCATGTTCGATATGCCTTTGCGGGAAAACCCGAAGTCAATCTCGTGAACGGTGCGGGCCTGCCGGCCTACCCGTTCCGGACGGATCGTTTCGAACCTTAGGAAGAATGAACCTATGAACGTACTGAAAACAGCACTTGCCATCGGGTGGCTCGGAGCGGCCGGCCTGGCTTTGGCGGCGAACGAAAAACCGAACATCCTCTATATCCTGGCCGACGATCTGGGCTATGGCGACGTGTCGTGCCTGAATCCGGAACTCGGAAAAATCAACACGCCGCACATGGACCGGTTGGCCCGCGAGGGGATGACCTTTACGGATGCCCACACCAGCTCATCGGTCTGCACCCCGACGCGCTACAGCATTCTGACCGGGCGTTACAACTGGCGAACGGAGCTGCAGGCCCAGGTGTTGATGGGGTTTGATCAACCGCTGATCACGCCGGATCGATTGACCGTGGCCGGACTCTTGAAGGAACAGGGCTACCGCACCGCCTGCATCGGCAAGTGGCACCTGGGGCTGGGGCTGCCGACCATCGGGGGCGAGGCAATGGATACCGAAGGCCTTACCAACGTGGACTGGAAAGGCGCCATCGCGGGCGGGCCGGTCGATCTGGGCTTTGACTATTTCTACGGAATCTCGGCCTCGTTGAATATTCCGCCGTATGTCTACATCGAGAACAACCGCGTTGTCGGCGATGAAATCGTGATGCACAAGAAAGGCCGCAAGGGGCCGAAGGAAAAGAATTTCGACGACGTGCAGACGCTGCCGATCCTGACGCGGAAAACCATCGAATACATCCAACGGCAGGACGCCTCCACGCCCTTCTTCATCTACTGCTCCCTGACCTCGCCGCACACGCCGCTGGTGCCGACGGACGAATGGAAAGGCAAAAGCGGTATTGGCGACTACGGCGATTTCGTGATGCACACCGATGCCATCATCGGCGAAATCGTCGATGCGCTGGATGCTGCCGGGCTGGGGGAAAACACCATCGTGGTGGTCACCAGCGACAACGGTTGCTCGAAATGGTGCGGTACGGCTAAGCTCCTCGAACAGGGGCACCACTTCAGTGGAATCTATCGCGGCTCAAAAGGCGATCTGTGGGAGGGCGGCCATCGCGTTCCGTTCCTTGTGCGCTGGCCGGCAAAAGTTAAAGCCGGCTCAATGTGCGATCAGTTGATTTCCCTGAACGACCTGATGGCTACGTGCGCGGAGCTGACGGGCGCTCCCATGCCGGCAACGGCCGGTGAAGACAGCGTCAGTTTCCTGCCGGCCTTGTCGGGCAAGGCAATCGTCTCCTCCCGCGCCGGGGTGGTGCACCATTCCTTCAGTGGCCACTTCGCTTATCGCATGGACCGATGGAAACTGCTGCTCGCCAAGGCTTCCGGCGGCTGGACATCGCCCACGGAAGAGGAAGCTCCAGCCGATGCGCTGAAAGCCCAGCTCTACGACATGGAGGCCGATCCCGGCGAAACAACCAACCTCTACGCGTCACATCCGGAGGTTGTGGAACGTTTATATAGGCAACTGGAAGCCGATGTGAAGCGCGGCCGCAGCACCGACGGGGCGGCTCAGCGGAATGATGTCGATGAAATCGTACTTTGGAAGTAGCGTGGATATCCGATCCGCGTCCGTTTCGTCGGGAAACTCGCATCGGATATGCGAGCTACGGTGGATGACCGAGGAATGAGGTGTTGGGGAGTATGAAATTATCGAAGATGACATGGCTGTTGGTGGCATGCCCGTTTTTGGCATTGGGTGATGGGATGACGCCGGATCGGGAAGTGGCCTACAAAGAGATCGATGGCATTGAACTCAAGATGCACGTTTTTGAGCCGGAAGGAGTCAAGGCCGCCGACAAGCGTCCGGCGATCGTCTTCTTTTTCGGCGGCGGTTGGAGTGGAGGGGATCCGAAACAGTTTTACCAGCAGGCGCGCGCGTTTGCGGACGAGGGGTTGGTTTGCTTTTCCGCGGACTACCGTGTGAAGAGCCGCAACAAGACCACCCCGTTCGAATGCGTCAAGGATGCCAAGTCCGCCGTCCGGTGGATCCGGGAACATGCGGCCGAGCTGGGCGTTGATCCCAACCGCATCGTTGCGTCCGGTGGTTCGGCGGGCGGCCATATTGCCGGTTGCACGGGAGTGATCGATGGATGCGAGGAGGCGGGCGACAACCTGGAGGTCAGCTCGAAGCCCAACCTGATGATTCTTTATAATCCGGTGCTGGATACGACGGATAAAGGTTATGGCGCAAAAAACTTTAAACCGGAGCAGCAAACGGATTTGTCGCTCACGCACCATGTGACGCCCGGCATTGTTCCGACGCTGCTGTTCCATGGCACGGCGGATACGACGGTTCCGTTCGAAAACGCCGAGCGCTTCGACCGCCTCATGAAAGAGGCCGGGAACGAATGCCGGCTCGTTCCCTTCGAGGGCAAGGGCCACGGCTTTTTCAACGGGGCGTTCTTCCGCAAGAAAAACGGAGACGAAGCATTCAACAAGACCATGGAGCAGGGCATCGGGTTCCTGGTGCGCCATGGTTTCGCACCTTCAAAAAACTAAGGATGGATTGGAATGCGGTTGATCAAAAAAAACATAGGCGTCGTCGTGCTGTCTGTGGGGATTGCGGGGGTTGCTTGCGCGGGAGCTCCCAATGTCATCGTCATCATGGCGGATGATCTGGGATACAACGATTTGGGCTGCTATGGCTGCAAAGATATCCCGACGCCGCATTTGGATAAACTGGCCGGCGAGGGTGTGCGCTTTACCTCCGGCTATGTGACCTGGCCGATGTGCGGTCCGTCGCGGGCCGGTTTTCTTACCGGGAAACACCAATCCAAATTTGGGTATTATGAAAATGTGTCGGCACCGTTTGATCCGAATCAGGGTTTGCCGAAAATCGAGACGATCGCCAGTCTGCTGCAAAAGCAGGGATACACCACCGGCGGGGTGGGCAAGTGGCACATGGGCACCACCGATGATCAGCATCCCAATGCCATGGGCTTTGATGACTGGTTCGGTTTTCTGGGCGGAGGACTGATGTATTTCCCGCTCGACCATCCTTCCTATAACGGCCGCTTTACGCCGATCAAACGCCCGCTGAGTATGAAGTATATGCAGCATACCCTGCCGGTGATCCACAATCGGGAGCCGGTGGAATGGGATCAATACCTGACCCGGGAACTGACGGATGCGGGCATTCGCTTCCTGGAAAAGAACGCCGACAAACCGTTTTTCCTGTTTATGTCCTACAACGCTCCGCATCTCGATCTGGAGGCCCCGGAGGAGACGATTGCCAAGTTTCCTGCGGATCAGATGACCAAGGTGCCCGGCGTGAAGCCGGCGGCCCGCTCCATCTATGGCGCGATGGTCTATGAAATGGATGCGGGCATCGGGCAACTGTTGGCTAAACTCGATGCGCTGGGGCTTGCGGAGAATACGGTGGTTTGGTTTCTGAGTGATAATGGAGGGATGAAGCGTACGAGTGATAACCGACCCTTGAACGGAGCGAAAGGTAGCGCTTATGAGGGGGGATTGCGCGTACCCATGTTCGTGAAGTGGCCCGGTAAAACTCCATCAGGAAAAGTGCTCGACGCACCGGTCACCTCTCTGGATATCACGGCAACCTCCGTTGCCATGGCCGGCGGTGATCCGATAGCGGAAGGTCTGCACGGGAAAGATATTCGGCCGTACATGACCCAGCAGTCAACTGAAGCACCGCACGATGTGCTGTATTGGCACACCGCCCGCAGCATAGCTCCGGTAGGCGTTATCCGTGAAGGGGACTTTAAATTGATCATTGGAATGAAGGGAAAGCTGGAGCTGTATAATTTGAAGGACGACCTGGGTGAGACTAAAAACATCGCGGCAAGTTATCCGGAAAAAGCACAGGCAATGAAGGCCCGCTGGTTGGAATGGGATAAGGACAAACAGCCTCCGCTGTGGACGGGCGGTAAAAACATTCAATACGCCGACTACGACTGGCTCAAGGACAGTCAGCACTATAAAGCCGCAGATATTAAAAAAGGAAATGAATGATGAATAAACGATCGAAAACCCTAAGCCTGTTGTGTGCCTGGACGGTGTTGTCCGCTGTTGCTGTTCAGGCCAATGAACCCGTTACGATTGAATCCCTGTTGACGGAAATGATCGACCGTGATTCGGTCGCCCGTTATCCTGCAGCGGATTTTCGACTTAAGCAGCACAGCAGCTATAACCGGGCATCTAAAACTCCGGATGAGCCTGAGGGCTGGTTTAACAATAAGGACAACAATACGAGCGACAAACATGACAGTTTTATTCGTATTGAAGAAAACAACGGGCAAAAAGAATGGGTCCTGATGGATCATGAAGGTCCCGGGGCCATCGTGCGTACGTGGATGCCTTGGCGGAATCCCAAAAACGGCGGTACCGACATTAATATGAAGATCTACCTGGATGGTTCCGATACACCGGCGCTTGAGGGTAATATGCTGGGTATGTTTGATGGAACGGGCGTTATCCCATATCCCTTTGCCCATCCGTCCCTGCGCTCGTCGGTAAACTTTTTTCCGATTCCCTATGCGAAAAGCTGTAAGGTTACCACAGATAAAATGCCGTTTTTCTTTATCTGTACGTTCCGTGAATATGATGAAGGTACGCCGATCAAAACCTTTACGATGGAAGATTTTGAAGCTGCTCAGGCCTTGACTGAAACTACAGGCAAGGCGCTTTTGAATCCGGTCGCTTCCGGAGCAGGTGATCCGCTCAGCTTCAAAGCGAAGCTGGGCAACAAGGAAGAACAATCGATTGAACTTCCGGCTGGTGAGACTGCTGTACGCGAAATTTCAGTAAAACTCGGTAGTTATGAAAATGCGGATGTCACGCGCCAGGTTATTCTTAAAATGGAATTTGACGGCAAGGAAACGGTCTGGTGCCCGATCGGCGATTTTTTCGGTTCGGGAATCGGCCTGAATCCTGTGCAGGGTTGGTATCGTACGGTTGCAGAAGATGGAACCATGAGTTGCCGCTGGGTCATGCCATACAAAGAAGGGGGTAAAGTAACCCTACAGAACCTCAGCGGTGAGCCGGTGGATGCCGAGCTGGAAGTTAAAACGGGCGATTGGATCTGGGATGACCATTCCATGTATTTCCACGCCGGATGGCGCGGACAATATCCGGTTCCGACACGTCCGTATTCAGATTGGAACTATGTTCACCTCAAAGGACGCGGCGTTTATGTGGGCGACACGCTGACCATCATGAACCCGGTCGAAAAATGGTGGGGCGAGGGGGATGAAAAAATTTGGGTTGATGGGGAAGACTTTCCATCCATGTTCGGTACGGGAACGGAGGACTATTATGCCTATTCATGGGGTGGGCAGAGCACGGATTTTTATGAGCACCCGTTCCACGCACAGCCCATGTCGTATAAATATAACAAGCTGAACCGTAAAACGGACGAAAGTGAACGGAATTCTATGGGCTATAGTGTAGAGACCCGGAGTCGCTCGTTGGACACCATGCCTTTCGGGAGTTCGCTTCAGCTTGATATGGAAGTCTGGTCCTGGACGGATTGCGATATGGGCTATGGCGTCGGGGCGTATTGGTATGGTTTTGCGGACACGACCTCGAACCGCAAACCGGAACCGGAAGAGGTGCTCAACGTGCCGCCGCTACCAAACATGGAGGGTGACGCACCTGAAACCTCGGCTGATACATTGAAGGGAGCTGTCGAGTTTGAAGAGATGTCGATCGTATCCGGTCCGAAAGGACTGGTAAGAAAGTCGCAAAAACTGAAAAGCTATAAAGGAAACTGGAACGAAACCGATCATGTTCTATTCAAAGGTGCGCAGGTTGGCAACGTGGTCGAGGTTCGCATTCCGGCATCGAGTCCGGTGGCGGAAAAGCTCGTGCTGCACGCCACGAAATCGCGGGACTTCGGTATTGTGCGTTTTTCGGTGAACGGAAAGCCTGCCGGGGCGGAGGTCGACCTCTATGCCCCCAAGCCGGTTCCGTCCGGCGCGATCGGGCTGGGAGCGTTTGACCCGGTCGATGGCGCCTATCTCCTGCGCGTGGAGGTGAGCGGTAAAAATCCGAAAAGCATCGGGACTTTCTTCGGCCTCGACTGCGTGGTCCTTCAAGCCAATAAGTGACGGACTGATTGAACGAAAAAGCAGTTGAGGAGAAACCGATGAAACAAAGCCCTTTCCCCCTGAAACCGTTTGCCATGCTGGTGGTATTTGCCTTGGCGGCTCCCCTTGCCAGCCATGCCGGTTCGGAGAATAGACCGAACATTGTCTTCCTGATGACCGACGACCAGCGCTGGGATACGCTCGGTTGCTACGGCCGGACCGACGTCATAACTCCAAATATCGACAAGCTCGCCACCCAGGGGGTTATTTTTGATAATGCCTATTATGCGGTCGCGATCTGCATGCCGAGCCGCGCTACGATATTTACCGGGCGCTACTTTTCGGATCACCAATCCGGGTTTACCTATCCCTACAACCGGACACTGTCGGTAGCGGAGTTTTCCGACAGCTATCCGGCCAGGCTGAGAGCGTCGGGCTACCGCACCGGCTTTGTTGGGAAATTCGGGATCCGCTTGGAAAATTGGTCGAATACAGCCCGCGAGCACTTCGATTTCTTCGTCGTCGGAGGGACGCGTTGGCCGGAGGATGATCCGGGCTTGAATCACATTTATCGTCGTGACCGCCCGCGGGAAGAGCGAACGTTGAAGAAGGGGGACGCGATGATTCGTTTCCTTGAAACCCAACCGGAGGGGCAGCCTTTCTGTCTCTCGATCAGCTTCGATGCGGTGAAAAACGATCGGGACCAAGACATGTATGCACCGCATGTGGAGATTTTTAAGGACAAGCAAATGTGGGTTCCTGAAAACTGGGTGGAGGGTAGGAATGAACGGTTGCCGAAGGTGCTCGACCATTGCCGGGGCACCTACCTGCATGTCGCGCGAACCTCAACACCCGAGCTGTATCAAAAGCTCGCGCGTCGTTTCGCAACACAAGGCTACACCGTCGATACGCAGGTCGGGCGGTTGATGGCGAAGCTGGAGGAGATGGACGTGCTGGACAACACCATTGTGATCTACACCAGCGACAATGGCCGCTTCCATGGTTCGCAGGGGCTTTATGACAAGGCGATCCTTTACGACGAATCCATGAAGGCGCCATTGATTGTATTCGATGGAAGAGTCGATAAGAAGAGTCGGGGACGCAGGGAGGATGCGATGGTTTCCTCTGCCGATGTGGCGCCCACCATCCTTTCCCTTGCCGGTGAAAAGGTTCCGGAAAGCATGAGGGGGCGCGACTTGTGCGGGATACTGGCAGGCTCCCAGGATATGGCCCAATGGCGCGATGCGGTTCTGATGGAAAACCTTTTCCTGCAGGAGATTCATTCGGCAGGTGTGAAAAAACATGAGGATATCCCTGGGTTGAACAGCGAGATCATCGCGAATAACCGATCCTATCGTTCGCGAGGTGTACGGACGGAGCGCTACAAATATTTCATCTACTTCGAGCACGATCCTGTGATCGAGGAACTCTACGATTTGAAGGCCGATCCGTACGAGCAGGACAACCTGGTCAACAACCCGGAACATGCCGAGCTGCTGAAGAAGCTGCGCAAGCGGACGGATGAGTTGCATGCAGACGCGATTCGGTAGAATGTGCAGGGCAATCTTAAGATGGGCATTAACCGTTAGGAGCTGAATGTATGAAAGCATGTATACGAACGTCGTTGCTCGGGGCACTCTCCCTGTGCGGATGCACATGGGCGCAAGAGACGTGGACGATTGAATCGCAGGGGGACTGGAAGGAAAATGCCGCAACGCAGTCGAACCTGACCTATGAAGCCGGAAAAGCCATTCCCACGGACGTTGAAGCCACGTTTCTGAGCGTGATGAAGCGCTACCCCAAAAAGCGTTCCGCGCAAACGATCAGCATCTCGCAGTCGCCCGAATGGCTGAACTGGAACCCGGTTCCAAACGTTGGCCCCGGGAATCTGGGAGACGCCCCGGTTGCCCTGCAAATGGGCGACGGGAACTACTGGATGTTCGGGCGCTACAGCAAACATAAGAGCCAGAAGGATGGAACGTTCAAGGCCGAACCGGCAACGTTGGACGGGTTTGATGTTGAGCTGAAAACCTCCCCGCATAAAAACCAGTTCGATGCGCCGGGGGGCGTGGCTGCGGGCGACGGGGGATATCATGCCTGGCAGAGTCGGGATATGGTGAACTGGGTGTATCATGGAGCGATCACCGATCCCAAAGGCAAATGGATGACCACGGCGGAGTATGCCGACGGCAAAGCCTATTTCTACTACGACTTCCCGAACGATCAGGATCCGCACCTCTTCATCGATGACGATCTGTTCGACGGCAAACCGGGCAAGGATATGGGAATGGCATTTCAGGATCCGACGCACGGTTCGGATTGTGCGTTTATTCGGGACCTCGATGGTAATTTCCACGTGATCGCCGAAGACTGGAGCCCGATCGATGCATCGACCCATGCGTGGGATTCGCCGCTTGCGGTTCACGCGGTCAGTCCGGATGGGATTGGGGATTTCAAGATTCTCGGGCCGCCGGTTGATGAACGAACGAAGCCCACCGGCCGGTTTGCCGAATATGTTCATCCGCACTGGCACTCTGAGGATCCCGCAAACTATCCGGGCAAGACGGCCACGCTAGATGTTCCGCAACACCGGGTCAAAAAAGGTCAAACACGGGCGTACGGAACCTACGAAATCCACGAGCCGGAACAGAATGCCTACGGCGACTGGGCGGCGATTTCGATCGGCGGGCAATACTATCTGTTCGCGGATTTCGACCCCGCCGGTGGGCATGGACGCGATAGCATGAGCGCGGCCTGGTTCACGGCCGACGATATCAACAAACCGTTTAAATTTTGCGGAAACATCGGGAAGGGGCATCCCGATCCGGAAATCCTCTTTGCAGAGGGCCGGTTCTATCTGCTCACCCAGATGAAGACCGACTACGTTAGCCCCGGCCCGTGGGTGGAATCCGTCCAGGTGCGCGTCGGTGTTGATACGTCCAACGATGGGAACGTGGACCAATGGTCTGATTGGCAGACGGTTTCCGAGCAGTACGACTATATCGAAGGCTTCGCAAAACAGATTGCGAAAACTGCGGCTCAGATGGACTTGTCCGACCTGCCGGAAGGATACGGTTTCCAGTTTGAAGTCAAACTGACGGATACCACCGAGAACATCTCGAAGCCGATCCTCGATAAGATCGTCGTTTCGTTTGAATGACTCTTCCTGTCAGGGCTTGATATCCGGAAGTAAACGGTTCGGCAGCATCGAGCCTTCCGTCCAGCGGCCTTCAACGAGGATCTCCCTCGGGGTTGCGGGAATGCCATAACTGTTTTCGTTGAGTTGGGAGACCAGCGTCAGGATGGCTGTGCGCCCGATCTCCACGGGGTTTTGGTCGATGCCGGCATCGATGGGATTGTCTTGTTTGCTCATGGAGGCCAATCCGAGATCGGCCGGGATGCGATAACCCAGCTCCTTCAGCATATTCAATAGGCATGGGGCGCCGCAGATGAGGGCGTCGGGCCGCTGTTGCTTCAACCATTTTTCAAGCTGCCCATGCCGACCGGTCTCTTGGTTGTTCAGGAAGAGCGGCGCCAGCTGACGGGAGCGGGGCAGGGCCTGCTGGGCCCATAGGTATCCCGCGCTGAAAAGATGCTGGCGGCGATATTCGCCGGCATAGCCGATGCGTCGATATCCTTTCTTCTGCATTTCCTCAAAGGCCAGGATGGTGTTGGAAACCTGGGCGCCGGAGACAACGTTCACCTTCAGCGACCGCAGGCTTTCGCCGAACCGCACCAGGGCATAATCCTTCCAGGGAAAGGTTGCCAGCTCGGCGGCCGAGGGTTCTTCGTCCTGGGGCGTCGGGGTCAGTAGCAGGCCGCGAATGCCGCGCGCTTTAAAGATGCCGTGCATGCGATGCAGCGGGAGCTCGCTCAGCCTGAATTCCTCCAGATGGAACCCCAGCTGGCGGGCCATTTCGTAGGCGCCTTTCCAGTATAGGTTGAAGACCTCTTTTTCCCGTTGCTTGTCCGGATGCCGATGGAAGTTGAGCCAGGCCAAGGAGGCCTTCGCTGCTTTTTCCTTGGTTTCATGGCGATAGTTCGAGAGCGCCGAGAGCATGGGGTCTGGCTGATAACCCATTGCCTTGGCTTTTTGCTGAACGCGTTTCCGGGTGGCTTCGGAAATGCGCGGATCATTGCGCAGGCTGTAGGAGACCGTCATCTTGGATATGCCCAGTGCCTTTGCGATATCGCTATAAGTAATTCTTTGCTTGCTGCCCATGCTCTCTTTCTGTGTTTGGAAAAGTCGTAAATTCGGGGTTTGTACTGGTAAAACAAAATAGGGCTGTCAAATTGCCGGGACAAGTCTATTTCTAGGTCGCAGTAGGTTTTTGGTTTAACGGGTTAGGAGAGGTGAGGATGTTGATTATGGTGGGCAGGTTGTTCAGGTGTATCTTCGCGGTTCTGTTGTTGGGCGGCGTTTCCTCCGGATACGGGCAGAAGGCGGCCGAGCAGGACGTGCTCGATGCCTTCGAGTATGAAAAGGGCATCGTATACAAAATGGCCGGTGGCCAAAAACTGGATATGGTCTATTTCAAACCGCGGAACCCCAAGGCGGGGGAACAGGTGCCCTGGATGCTTTTTGTGCATGGCGGCGGCTGGCGCGGAGGAAATAAATTCAATGTGCTCCGGTCGGCGTTCTCCGGGACCTTGCAGCAGTTGACGGAGAATGGCATTGCCTGTTTCACCATTGAATATCGGTTAACCAAGAACCATGTCACCGCGTTTGATTCGGTGGTGGACTGCAAGGATGCGGCGCGTTTCCTGCTCAAGAATGCTTCCACCTATAATCTCGATCCGGAGCGCTACGGCGTGTGGGGCGGGTCGGCCGGCGGGCATCTCAGTTTAATGACGGCGCTGGGGCGGAATGAAGATTTTCCAGGGGATGCGGCGCTGGCGGAATACCAACCCTCGTTCAAGTGTGTGGCCTCCTATTTCCCGCTCACCTCGCTGGTGAATCCGGAGGTGCTGTCGGGATCGAAGTTCGAGGATCCGGAAGTGCTGCGCCATGTTTTGGATGGATTGTTTTCGGAAAAACCGCAACTGGCCCGCCTGCTCAGCCCGACCGAATATCTCACCAAGGATTCCCCGCCAATCCTGCTGCTGCATGGTGAAAAGGATACAACGCTATCCATCAAAAACTCACGCTACATGATGGACGTCGCCCAGGAAAAAGGGGCGGATGTGCAGTTGCTGTCGGTTAAAAACGCCGGGCATAGTTTTGGCGGAAAAAATATTTCGCCCTCCATGGAGGAGATTAATGCGGCGGCGGCCCAATTCATTCTTTCGAAGCTGACCGGAATATCAGCGGGGTCTGAATGATGAATAAAGCAGGATTTGTTTTAGCGATCGGTTTGGGCATCGCGGTTGCCGATGCTTATGCGGCAAAGGTAAAAGGCATCACGTCGGTGGCGCAGCTGGCTCATTATGCGGGCCAGAGCGGGAATGCCATCAAGATGAAGCCGGGCGTCTATCGGATGGAGGACTATCTGACGCCGCAAGTGATCAGCAATACCGTTCCGCACGAGGTGATGGGGGCGGCCATGATTACGTTCAGCGGAAGCAATAACACCTTTGATCTCACCGGGGTAACCATCGAGGTGAACACCGAGCTGCTGAACGATTTCCGAACGACCGTCATGGAGTTTTTTGTGACCGGCAGCAACAACCGGATCACGGGCCTGACGGTTACCGATGTCGGGAATGCCCCGACGGCCAAGGGCGGACAGTCGTTTGTGGTGGATGGCCAACGAAATGCCATTATGGAGGTGACGCTGAACATGAGCGGCTCTGCGCCCTATGGCTATGGCGATCTGCTGGGCAAGGGCGGCGGCAGCCTGGCCCGCCTGCAGAAGCACAGCGGCCTGCTGGTGACGGGGGAGGATATTGTGATCCGCGACTGCTCCATTTATTCCCGATCTTTTGGTCACCTCTTTTTTGTGCAGGGCGGACGGAAGGTCCGTTTCGAAAACTGCTATGCCGAGGCCGTAACCCGTACCACCGATGAAATGCTGGCGGAAACCTCGGGCCCGGCCTTTGACGCCAATTTTGCGGCGGTTTACAAAAATTATGACGGCGAAAAAATCATCTCGCCGGGCTACACGAAATCCCTCAGCGAATGCGGCTTCCGCAACTATGGATCCGGCGGTCCGGAACGGCGCTCCACCGGGGCGATTTCGCTGATCAATTGCCGGGCAAAAAACTGCCGCATCGGTTTTGCTATGACGAAGGTCGATGGCGATATTCTCATCAAGGACTGCGAGGCCACCGGTTGCGAGGCGGGGTATAATATTGAAGGCGTGACCATCGAAAACAGCCGGGGCGATGCGGTGAACGGGCCGTTGCTCTACCTCAATGCCGGCGAAGCTTCTACGGTGGATCTGGCGTTGATGCCGGCCACCAATAAAACAACGGTTCATGCCCTGGCGACGATTGCGGGCGAAGACCATTCCGTGACGTTGAAACGCTGGCGAAACATGGCCCGCGGGGCGATGCTGCCCATTTGCATGGGGACCACCCGGCCCGCGGCCTGTAATCCGTTTTCGCCGCTGGGGACGAAGCCGGCGTCCGGCATCACCCTGAACAACGAAACCGGCATGCCGGTGGAAATCGGATCCACCGTCCGCTCAAGCACCATCACCAGCACCAGTGCGGTGACCGACCACGGTTCAGGCAATACGGTTTCGACCACTCAGAATCCTTCCGGGTAATACCATCATCCGTTCGTAATCGATCCGCATCCGCAAACGCAGCAGTATGCACTCAAGGCGCTCAAAACCTATGGCGCATTTGCCGAGGCCTGGCTGGATGAGCTCGAGGATCTGGCCGTGTAGCAGTTGAGCGTGTCGAAACCATGCAGATGCTGCAGGCGCTGAAGTAGCGCCTGCTCGATATCGTCTTCGCCGATGATGTTCGGTGGCATGTTGAAGCGCATTAAACACAAAAGGGTCGGGCGGCGCAAAAAATAATTTCAAACCCTTTTGCCCGTTCCGCGGTTTTCATGCTAAGCCTCTTCCATGGAAAAGGGCGCATACGATCCGGAAAAGCATCATCGACGATCGATCCGGCTGAAGGGGCATGATTATGCGGGCGGCGGGCTTTATTTCATCACCCTCTGCGCGCATCGGGATGCCATCGCCGCCATGCAAGGCAAGCCCTTCGCACCTATGAAAGCGCTCATTGCTGAGCGCATGGCCATTACCGCCGAAAAAAATCCTCAGATGGAATGGGGCGAAAGCATCATCATGCCCGATCATTTCCATGCGCTCATCCGCATCCGTAAAGGGGGCTCCCTCGATTTGGGGAATATCATTGGCGGATTCAAGGCTGGCGTTTCTCGGGAATGGCGCAGGGACGAGGCAGGCAAAGCGGGCAAGGCAGGCCTTGCCCGTACGGGCGGGATCGCTCCCGCCCTTCCCCGGGAAATGCGCATCTGGCACCGCAATTATTATGAAATGATTGTGCGCTCGGCGGAAGCGGAGGCGAAGATTGCAGAATATATCCGGATGAATCCCTGGCGGTGCGTGCAGGAGCTGGGCAGTGGCCTGCGCGGCATGGGCAACCCGGCGCTGTGGAATGCCGAAAAGATGGGCGTGCTCTGCAGCCGCAATGCGCCGCGCCCCAAAAGCATCCCGAAAGCGGCGGTCTACCTGGGCGGCTTCCATTCGCCGATGGAAAAGGAAATCCTTGAAAAGCTGCTGGAGCACAAACGCCCCGTGATCTGGTGCCCGGCGTGGGGGCTGGAACGGGCCGCATTTGCACCGGGCGTGCGGGAAGCCCAGGAACAAAATCGGATGCTGATCCTCGAAATGCGCGATACGGCGGGCAATCTGGCGGCGGCCGAGGCGCGCAACCGCTTTGTGTTGGAACACGCCGACCAGCGATGGATCTCGTATGTGCAGCCGGGCGGCATGCTCGCCCACCTCCTGCGCGAAGGGTAGGGCGGATTTTTTTAACCACGGAACACCTAGTACAGAATACACGGATAGGGATCAGCTGGAATTTGCTTCCAGCTCTTCATTGCTCATTCACCAGGGCGCTGATGTTTGCTGAGATTGTTTTTTCCAGATCTGAGGCTTGCTTGTTCAGGTTGGCGAATTCCTCATTCATCCCAATCAACTCCTCCAAAAACTCCTCCTCGGTTTTGCCGTCTTCTTCGATGACGACGCCGACGTAGCGGCCGGGGTTGAGGGAATAGTCCTGTTCGGCGACTTCGGCGGGGGTGGCAAGTTTGCAGAGGCCGTCGTAGGTTTCGCCGAGGGCTGCGGTTGTACAGGTAAAACAAAACAGGGCTGTTCAATTCCGGGGGCAGGGGTTTTTATAGCCGCCAGCTTTGGCATGCGCTGGAAGACGATCACGGATCGCGGGTGCACGACCTGGCCGTTTGATCGGGACGGCTGTTTTTACCTGGAGGCGGAATGATGAAAAATAGGGTTTTAGGGGCGGTAGTCGCGTTGTCGGCATCGGTTGGTTTTGCGGAAAGTTCTCAACAGCAGCCGATGAACGTGGTGGTGATCACGACCGATCAGCAGCGCTCGGATGCGGTGGGCGCGTGGGGCCATGAGCACATGGTTACGCCCAACATGGATCGGCTGGTGCGCGAGGGGATCAGCTTTAAGCGGAGCTACGTTTGCGGGTCCACCTGCGTGTCGTCCCGCGCGGCGTTCTATACCGGGCAGTTTGCGCATAACACGGGTTGCTATGGGTTCCAGGAGTGGGCGCACAACCGCAGCTGGGTGGAGGAGATCCGCGATGCGGGCTACTACACGGCGGCGATGGGCAAGGTGCACCATTATCCGGCCACCGCCATGATGGGCTACAACGAACGCCTCTATACGGAAAACTTTCCGGACCTGACGAAATCGTACGACGACTATGCGAACTATCTGAAGGCGGAAGGCCAGCCGAGTCCGTGCAAGATTCTGACGCAGGGCGGCGACTGGATGAACAAGCATGCGTCCAACGCGTTTCCGCTCGAGGAAAAATACCATGTGGACCAGTTTGTCGGCCGCATGGCGACGCGCTGGATTAAGGACTATGAAAAGGAACAGCCGTTCTTCCTGCACATCGGTTTCCAGGGGCCGCACGATCCGTATGATCCGCCGCAGCGTTTTCTGGACATGTATGCCGATAAGGAGGTGCCGCTGCCGCGTTTCGATGTGGGCGGCCTGGCCGCCCGTCCGCCGCAGTATGCGCGGTTTATGGAGGCATGCCGCAATCCGCTGATGTTTGATTCGGGGCCGCATTTTGGCGTCTGGGCCGTCGACCTGACGGGCATGGATGACGCTGCGTTCCGCCGGATGCGGAAACACTATTATGCCAAGATCACCGGCATCGACTACCAGGTCGGCAAGATTCTCGACATGCTCGAAGCAAAGGGGCTGATGGACAACACCCTGATTATCTTCACCTCCGACCACGGCGACAACCTCGGCGATCACGAGCTGATTTATAAATGGCTGATGACGGAGCAGTCGGTGCAGGTACCGATGGTGGTTCGCCTGCCGGGCGCGGCGCGCGCCGGCGAAGTGGACGACGGTCTGTTTACGCAGATGGATGTGGGGCCGACGGTTCTGACGGCGCTTGGCCTGGAGGTGCCGCAGCGGCTCGATGGTTCCAGCAATTGGAAACGCATCACCGAAAACGACCGCAGCGAGGTGCCGGACATGGTGTTCTGCGAGGACAACTATCTGACGATGGTGCGCACCGACGACCGCAAGCTGATCTATTATGCAGGCCAGCCGGAAGAGGAATATTTCAACATGGAGAAGGATCCGTGGGAGGAACATAACCTCGCGCAGCATCCGGATTACGCGCGGGAAATCCTCGAACTCAAAGCCGACATGCTCCAGTGGCTGACCGTTTCCCGCTACCTCGGGTCGCTCTCGCACATCAACCAGCCGTCCGGCAAGCGCGACAAATGGCCGGCGAACCATCCGGAGGATCCCTACATCCTGAGTTGTTCGCCGAAGACGCCGGAGTATCGGGCCGAGTGCGACCGGATCGCAGCGGAAGCGCGCAAGAAATAGTTCGCGCAACGCAAACGGGAGGGGTGCCTGCTGGCCGGACCGCAGGTGCGCCCATGCGCCTGGTTTTTGCGTCCTGCCTCCTGGATTAACAAGGTAACCTTCATATGGGCTTAATTTTATCCGATAGCGTGTATATCTAGGGATCCAAAAAAATGAGGATCCGTCGGATGACACATATAGCGATCAGTAAGATTTGTTTTTTTTCCGTGCTGCTGCTCTTGGCGGTTTCTGCGCCGGCGGTGGATTTTGTCTGGGATAACAGCGAAGGGGACAACGATTTCGCCAATCCGTTAAACTGGGTTGGCGATGCCTTTCTTGCTTCCGAAACGGCCGTGGTGGATCTGGCGGGAATCAATAAAGCGGTGCTGGGCAGCGGTTCCCCTGCAAACATAGATGTGCTTCGAATCGGTTACAACGGATCGGATGGAGCGTTTGAACAGACGGGCGGTACGCTCACGGCTACCTCAAATCCCGGCGCGGTGAGCCGGGTCGGAAACGGCTCCGGGAAAACCGGTTCGTGGTTAATGACCGGCGGGACAGCCAACATCAACGCCATTCAACTGGGGCTAGGCAGCGGCACCGGCGATCTAACCCTTGCCGGCGGCACCATGGCCATTGCTCGCGGCTATAATGACTACAGTCTTCATGTGGGGGCCGGGGGAACCGGAATGATTGAAATTGCAGGGGGTTCCCTGAATACCCGAACGGGCGTCATTATCGGAAACGGCAGCACCTTCAAGGTGACCGGCAGTGCGGCGGCAACCATTGGCATCGGCAGCCACGGGCTGCTGGATGGCCGATGGATGCAAGCCGCCGGCGGAGTGCTGTGCGTCGGCATTGATACGACACCCACCGGGGTCAGCAAAATTTTTGTTGATGAAATCGATGGAACAACCGGGGTTTCCTGGGATGGCAACGTGACGTTTGAGGCCGGCTCCCTGCTTGATGTCGGGTATCTGGCTGCAACCAATCCGGGCACCTTTACCGTGATGGAATGGGATGGCGTTGTAACCAATAACGGCCTCGCGTTTGCCCCTTCGGTGGATACCAACGTCTGGAGCTTTAATGTGGATGCGCTGAACAAGCGGTTGACCGTAACGGCAGCAGGCACCGCCCCGGGACGCACCGCCGTAACGGTAAATAGCCTGGCCGGCTTGAAGCTGTATCTGAACGCAACGGATCATGATGTAACCATGGCGCCGGGTACCTACCGCATAACTCCTGCCGACGTGACCTCCGGACTGTTTCCTGATTCCCACCTGTTTGAATTCATCGGTTCGAGCAACGTGTATGATTTTACGGGGGTAACCTTTGAAATCGAAACGGATGTGTTTCAGTCGTTCGGCGGCATCGATGTCAAAGAAATTGCTGTTTTCGGAGAAGGTCAGGTGCTGAAAAACCTGACCTTGACGGATATCGGGAACACGCGGCCTTCAAAAACCGCGCTGGGTGTGCTGCTGGATGGTGTCGGCAACCGGGTCGAGGGGTTCAACGTGACGGTGCGCGGCTCACAGCCCTATGGCTATGGCGATATTTTCGGCAAGGGCAGCGGCTATGTGATCAAGCACTTCAAGCACTCCGCCATTCTGGTCCGGGGCGAGGATAACCATCTGTTGAACTGCAAGGTCTTCCATCGGGCGTATGGTCACGGCATTTTCTGCCAGGGTTCCATCAATGCCGTGATTGAGGGTTGCTATGTGGAGGGCGAGGTCCGGTCGTCGGATGATGTGCTGGCGGAGGCCGGTTCCGGGTCGTCGGCCGACAATGTGGATTTCCGGACCAACTGGGGCGAGGACGAAAACGGGGAGAATGGATATACGCTCCAGCCCGGCTGGATGTTCAGCTGCCAGGAGGATGGCATCCGTTGTTACAACACCGGGGTGGGCCTGGAAGGAACCAACACGGTGAATACAGCCAATATCCAGGTCATCGACTGCACCGTGAATCAGATGCGTTCCGGGGTGACGATCGGATTCTGCAACAATACCAAGTATGTCGAAAACTGCGTGGTCCTTGGAGTGGAAGGGGGCTACTGGGTGGGAACCGAAGGGGAAATTGTTGAATGCGCCGGCAATGCCGTTTATGGAAAGCTGCTGGGGAATGCCTACCAGACCGACCGGGACAGCGTGGTGGATCTGACCGTCCTGGATAATACGGGCCGATATGGAAATACGATTCTCGCCTATACCGGCGGTTCCCGCCACGACCTGACCTTCCGGAGCAGGGATGCCTATGTCGATCCCAACCTGCGCATCATGATTGCGGGCATCCGTACGGGCATTCGCGAGTATGTCGTGAATCCGACTTACAACGATTTTTCCACCACCGACGTCGAGTTATACAACCACACGCAGTATCCGGTGGAAATGAATACGAAGAGCACGGGAACCAGCGGCCGGACGGATGGAAGTGTCGTGGATTACGGCACCGGGAACAGCCTCGCTCAGATTCCGGTAACCACCGCGGGCGGTTACGGGGTGGTTCAGACCATCCAGGCGGAAGAATTTTCAACGCAGAGCGGCGCGTCGATTCAGACCCGGGGGGATGGCATCCGCCATATGGGCGCCGCAAATGACGGCGACTGGATCTGCTTCGAGGACTTTTTCATGGGTTCGGGCCCCAACCGGTTTGAGGCGTTTGTGATGGGCGGTGCCGCTGCCGGAAGTATTGAACTGCGGCTCGATGGGGCGGCAGGAACACTCATCGGAACCTGCCCGGTGGCTGCCGGTTCAGGAGCATGGGTCGCCGAAACCATCACGCTGAATGAGCCGCGCGGCAAGCGTGATCTCTATCTGGTCTTCAAAGGAACCGCCGGGGCACTGCCCGGACTGGATCGCTTCCGTTTCTACGTCGAGTTTCCCGGCAGGAAAGCGGCCAAGGGGCTGGTGGGTCATTGGAAATTTGACGAGACCGCCGGAACGGTTGCATCCGACTCCTCGGGCTACGGACACCACGGCACCATGGCGAATGCCGCGTGGGTGAGCGGGAAGAAGGGCGGCGCGCTCGATTTCGGAGCAGGAGCTTCGACCGTTTCCATTCCGTCGAATGCGTTTGATTCGGTTCAGGAAGAAATCACCATCGCCTGCTGGGCTTTCGGCGATGCCGCCCAGCCAACGGCGGACTCCCTGTTCTATGCGGTAGACGGCAGTACCCGGGTGCTGAACATTCATCTTCCCTACAGTGATTCAACGGTCTATTGGGATGCCGGAAACGACGGGGGCTATGACCGGATCTCCACGAATGCGGCTAGCGCCGATTACGAGGGATCATGGGCGCACTGGGTTTTCACCAAGAATTCGAAAACGGGGAACATGCGCATCTACCGCAACGGCGAAATGTGGCACCATGCAGCGTTCCTGCAGAAAGAGATGCGGGGTATCACGGCCGCGTCTATCGGCAGCCAGATCGGGGGGGCAGCCAACTATAAAGGCATGATCGACGACGTGCGGCTTTACGATGTTGAGCTCATGGAGCACGAAGTTACTCAGCTGTACGGTTCCTATGCCTATACTGATGCGGGCACACCGCACAGCTGGCTGGATGCCCACGCGCTGGTGACCGGCGGAGACTATGCCGCGGCCGATGCGCAGGATGCCGACAGCGATGGTTTGCTGAACGGCAGGGAATATTGGGCAGGAACCGATCCGACCAACGCCGCATCGGTATTCCGCATCACCGATGCCGAATCCGTAGGCAATCAATTGTTCTTTGACTGGTCGGCCGTCACAGGAAAAACCTATGATGTGTGGTTTAAAACGAATCTTATGGAAACGGCATGGGTGTTGAGCGACAGCGGAATCCTCGGCATTGAGCCGGAATGTACGAGCACGGTGCTGACGGATCATGCCACGGGATTTATTCAGGTAGAGGTGGAGCGATAATGTACAAGGGCATTGTTTTAAGTGTTTTGACGGTTGGCGTATTGCTGGCAGGGTGTAAGGAGAAGAGTCAAGACGAGGACCTTCAACCGGTTAGACCCAAACCCGAACCGGCTGTTAAGGAAAAACTGCCCGAGCTCAAGCCGACGGTGAAGGCCGAACCGGTTGTCGTCCTGAAGCCGGAGGAGCAACCGGGGTTTGGTTTCCAATTCGCTGAAAATCCCCTTATGGAGGTGGTCGCCCACGAACCGCCGGAACCCGATCCGGTCACCGATGATTTCGAGGTTCGCCCCGGCTATGTCGTCATTGATTCGCTGGATCAGTTCCGGCAGGCCATCAAGCTGAGCGGCAAAAAGATCCGCTTGAAGCCGGGCGTCTACCGCGCGGAAAAGACCGACCCGCCGATGGAATTCACGGCGCTGCACGACGATGAGAAGGGGGAGCGCCAAACCGTTCAGCAGGATCATATCTTCGCCGTCACCGGATCGAACAACTATTTCGATCTGCGCGGCGTCGTGATCGAAACACCGGTCTCCTTGCAAAGCACGCTTTCCCGCAAGGTCCATGTGGCGGACTCCTGGCATATCAACGGGGCGAACAATACCTTCATCGGCGGCTATTTCCGCAACGTGCTCGACAAGCCCTATCCCGATTTTTTCGTGACCGAATGCGAGTTTGAAATCTGTGGCGACGGCAATACGTTCTATGACTGCACGTTTGTGATCAAGGGCTCCATCCCCTACGGCTACACCGATTTCTACGGGAAGGGTAGCGGTTCTCACGGCCGCCTGAACAAGCACTCCTTCATGAGCATCCTGAATGCGAACGACACGACGCTGATCGGTTGCAAGGTCTATCAGCAATCGTTCGGGCACTGTCTCCATTTCCATAACGTGGACGGGGTCACGGTGAAGGATTGCTATTTCACCGGAGCCTTGCGGCCGACGAACGATATTTTCAAGGAAAAGGTGGGGCGCGCCGTCGATTATAACTTCGAGATGATGTACCGCAAGCAGCAGCCCATTCCGCGCGATTGGATGATCCCGCTCACGGAGGACGGCATCCGGGCATACAACAATGTCCGGAACATTACCGTGACCGACACCACCGTCGAGCGCCTGCGCGGTTGCTTCCAGCTGCTCTGCCCGGAGGGGGACATCGTGCTCGAAAATGTCACGGTGCTCGAGTGTGGCGATTTTGCCTATGACCTGAGCGTGGGCGACAACGGAAAGGTGGTGATGAAAAACTGCAAGTCCGATGTCGCCTACAACCCGGTCTTCAACCTCACCCGCGGTGCGCAGCCGACCGACGCGTTTTTTGAACTGACCGTGCTCGATCCGCCGGAAGGGGCCATCGTCACCGAGCGTTCCAGCCTCGGCATCATCTGTGGCGAAGATTGCGAATTCATTTTCCACGATGGCACCACCCGTCCGCTGCCGGCCTCGGCCAACCGGCTCCAGTGCGGCGGGAAGCGCGGACTGAAGGATTCCAAAATCACGAACCACACCACCGCCACGCTGGTGCTCGCATCGAATGTGGAAAACTGCTATATCAAATCGGTTGGCCCCGTGGAGGACAACGGGCGGCGGAACCGGATTGTGCAGATTAAGCCCCCGAAATAGTAGCTCGCATATCCGATGCGAGTTGACCGACGGCAGGGATGCTTTGCGAGCGACAACGCGGATCGGATATCCGCGCCACGAACAGGATGGGAAAGAAAATGAAAAGAGTCGTATTCAGTTTGTTGTTGGTTGCAATAGGCAACGCGTTTGCCGGTGGAAAACCAATACCTACCGAACAAGCCCGGCCCAATGTGGTTTTTGTTTTAACCGACGACCAGGGCTATGGCGATCTCGGGTGCCACGGCAACCCGATCCTGAAGACGCCGGAACTCGATGCCTTCCACGAACAATCCGTGCGCTTTACCGATTTCCACGTCAGCCCGCTCTGCACCCCGACGCGCGGCGCGCTGATGACCGGGCGCGACCCCGGGCGCAACGGGGCCTACCGCACCAGCGCCGGCCGCTCGATCCTGCACACCAACGAGCGCACGCTGGGCAACCTTTTTGCGGACAACGGCTATGCCACAGGCATGTTCGGCAAGTGGCATCTGGGCGACAGCGCCCCGCACCGTCCGCAGGACTATGGCTTCCAGGATGTGGTCTGGCACCGCTGCGGCGGTATCGGGCAGGTTTCCGACTATTGGGGCAATGACTATTTCGACGACACCTACGAACGCAACGGCACGCTCGAAAAGTTCGAAGGCTACTGCACCGACGTCTGGTTCCGCGAGGGCATCCGCTTCATCGAGGAAAACAAGGACAAGCCTTTTTTCCTCTACCTCCCGCTCAACGCCCCGCACACGCCCATCATCGTGGGCGAGGAGTGGTCTGCGCCCTATAAGGACAAGGTCGACCGCGAAATCCTGGCCGACTACTACGGCATGATTGCCAACATCGACCACAACTTCGGGCTGTTGCGCCAACGGCTGAAGGCGCTGAAGCTGGAAGAGAACACCATCCTGATCTTCATGACCGACAACGGAACCTATGTGGGTGCGAAATTCGCGAACAACGATTCGGAGCCCGTGGAAGGCTTCAATGCGGGGATGCGCGGCCGAAAGGCATCGATCTTCGACGGCGGCCACCGCGTCCCGTTCTTTATCCGCTGGCCGGCCGGCGGGCTCGACGGCGGGCGTGAAATCGATACGCTCGCCGTGCAGTTCGATCTCTTTCCAACGCTGGCCGAGCTGTGCGGAATCAAGGTTCCGGCGGATCGCGAAATGGACGGCCTTTCGCTGGCCCCGTTGCTTAAAGGCGAAAGCAAAACCGTGGACCGCGACCACGTGGTGCTTCAGTTCCACGGCGGTGCCGCCTTCCCGGAAGACCGGCTCAAGCGCGAGTTTTCCTACATCCTGACCGAGCGCTGGCGCTTGCTGCACGGGCGCGAACTCTACGACATGGAAGCCGACCCGAAGCAGCGCAACGATGTCGCCGCCGAGCACCCGGAGGTGGTGAAGCAGCTGTGGGCGCACTATGAACCCTATTGGCAGTCGGTCGTTCAAGGCATGACTCCGGTACGCCTCGATCTCGGCAACCCGACCGAAAACCCGGTCGAGCTCTGCTCGCAGGATTGGTACATGCCGCAGGGCAATCCGCCCTGGAACTTCCGGCTCATCGGCCAGCTGCCGCGCGTCACCGCGCCGTGGATGGTCAAAGTGAAAAAGGCCGGACGCTACCGCTTCACGCTGCGCCAATATCCCAAGCTCGCCGGCAAGCCGGTCGAGCAAACCGTGCGGGCAAAGATCGAGATCGCCGGGCGGTCAAAGGACGTGAGCGTGGAGCCCGGTTCCATGGGCATTGTGATCGAGCTGGAGCTCCCGGCCGGCGAGACCGAGCTCATGACCTATCTCTACAATGAAACAGGCGAAGCCGGCGGCGCCTACTTCACCGAAGTCGAGGCGCTGTAGGGCATGATGAACCGAATGCTTTTGATGGTGCCGCTCTTGTGGGTGGGTTTTGCGGAGGCAAAACCGATCGGCGATTTCCGGACGATGGAAAACTGGACGGGGCTTGGGGCATCCACACTTAAAACGCCTTGCGGGGAATTTGCAGCATTACTGCCCCCGGGAACGGCGACGTTTACCTATACAGAGCCCAAAACCTTTCTGAGCGGCGAAACGGTCGATTTTTCCGACATGCTCGACGAGGTATGCGTCGAAGACTGGTACGACTACCGCTACCTTGAATGCTGGGTCTGGTTGCCGCACGCCGATCCGGTGGAGCTGGAGTGCTCGGTTTTGCCGCTGGCGGTTGGTCGGCCAGATTATGTGAAGTCGCTTGCCGCGAAGGTGACCGTGCAGGGCGAAGGCTGGCAGAAAGTGGTCTTTTCGCTTAGCGACTTCGACTATGTTCGCCACCAGGGTGCCCACTGGAAACATATCCAGGGATTGAAAATTTCGACTTCAGGAATTTCCTATCCGGTGGTGATCGGTCAGCCTCGCCTGAAAAAAAGTCGCATGGTCGCTCTCGATACGCCGATAAAATCGAAGTCCGCGAAAGCGGGTGAAACGGCAGTTTATGAACTGCAGCTGGAAAACGAGAGCTCCACTGCTCGGAATGTATCGCTCGTTCTTGAGCATACGGGCTGGGAAGCCTGCCCGGCTACGCTGTCGGAAAATGAGCTGATCCTCCAGCCGTGGGAAACTAAAAAGGTCACGCTTTCAGTTCAGATGAATGACCTCGTTGCGCCGGGCGGCCGGGAGCTGCGCAAGGTGACCGTCGTCCCGGATGGTCGTGGCGACCTGAAGGAAGAGCTGGCACTCATCACGGTGCGGGAATTGCCGCACCCGTACCTGCTGCACACCGAGGCCGGCTGGGAAAAGGTAAAGCAAAAGGCCGCAACGGTGGAGTGGGCAAAGGCCGCGCGGCAGGACTATATCGATAAGGCCAAAAAATGGCGCGTTCCCGCCGCCCGCACCAAAGGCGATTACAGTTTCAAGAATACGGATGGGAAGGATGTGGCCGATTGCGCGATCGCGTGGAAGCTCAGCGGCGACGAGAAGCTGGCGCAAAAGGTCGTCCAATTCCTGCGGGCGTTCAGCGATCCTGAAACCGGCTATCCCACGACCATCCGCAACAGCGGCGCACTCGTGCACCGCGGCATGTTTTTCCTGCATATGGCGCGCGCCTACGATTTGCTCTACAACCATCCGTCGTTTACGGAGCAGGATCACGCCAACATCGAAAGCGCCATGCGCCTCTACAACCGATGGGTGGATTACCAGATCCTGACCGGCGATGGAAACAACCACCAGGACGGTCTCGTGGCCGGTGCGCTGATGAACGGCTTGGCCCTGCAGGACTTCGCCGAGGTGGAACGCTTTCTCCACGGCACCGGCGGCCTGCTGGATCTGATCGGGCAGGGGGTGCTCGACGACGGCCACTATTTCGAAGGTACGGCCAACTATAATATTCTGGCCGGAAACCTCTTTAACTCGGTGGCGGTTGCGCTGGAGCCCTGGGGACTGAACCTCAAGGACTGGAAGATTCCGGCCAAGTATGGCAAGCACATCATGGTTTCGCCATGGGCGCTCTCCGGCGAATTCCTGGGCATGTCGTTCGAACGGCAGGGCCCGAGCACAAGAACCTACCGCCAGCTGAAGGATATCTGGGATGCCGTGCTGCCCATGGCCGACTGGCGCGGCGTCGTGTTTGCCTCCAACGATTCGGGGGGCATCGACCTGACGACCGGCCACAGCGAAGCCGGGTTCGGATTCGAGATGGCCTACCATCTCTGGCCGGATCCCGCCTATGTGCCGCTGCTTAAAAAAATGAAGAAGCGCGATCTGCTCTACGGTGCGGTCGAGCTTCCCGATGTGGACGGCGGGCTGGGATCGGCTTCGTATGTAAACGACAACGCCGGCTTTGCCGTGCTGCGCTCGAAGGCCGAAGAGCCGCGCGAGCGCTACCAGGTGGTGCAACGGTATGGAACGCACGGCGGCTACCACGGCCATTTCGATAAAACGAGCCTCGTTTCCCTCTCGCGCTTCGGTCGTTCGCACTACAACACCGAAGCCTCGTGGTTCGGCTATTGGTCGTTCATGTTCAAGATGTGGGTGCAGACCTCCGACGCGCATAACATGACCGTGGTCGACCACCGCATGCAGAAACCCGCCGAAACCCGCCGCATCCTCTTCCACTCCGGCGACCTCATGCAGGTCTCCGCCACCGAGATCGAGACCGAATGGATCGATCCGCCCTACGGCGGGCAGACGCCGTACGCGCTGAAAATGCCGGAAGAAAAAACCTGGGATGAAGCGCGCTGGCTGCCGACGCCCGAAAACCCGCGCCCGCAGGGCAGCACCGGAACGCCGTCGGAGCCCATCCTCCAGCGCCGCCTGATCATCACCACCGACGATTATGTGGTGATGGCCGACGATCTCAAGGGCACGCAAACGCACGACTTCGACAACCTCTTCAACTGCAAGGGGCTCGTCGAACTCGCCGCCGAAAAGAAAACCTTCGTCAAGCACACCGCGCAGTGCGATCCCGATCCCTACGGCAGTGCGCAGTTCATCACCGACTGCAACTGGTATGAAACCGCCGGAACGGTGAAGGCCGGATTCGTTCTCGACGGGGCGAAGGGCGAAATGGGCGGCCGCCATTCCTGCTCCGAACCGGGGGTCATGAACGTGGACTACTATTCGCTCTGGCCGAAAAAGGCCGGGCTGATGGTGGGCAACTATGCCGAGAGCCTCGATGTGGCACGGCACCTCTACTATAAAGTCAGCGCCGATGGAACCGTGCTGGCCGAAGGCAAGCTCGCTCCGTGGATTCTCGGTAGCGCCGAAATCGATGTCGATGTCCGCGGAATGCAAACGCTCGAAATCGAAACGCGGATCGAAAAAGCCAAAGCGCCGAAAACCATCTTTCTCGGCAGTCCCAAACTGCTGGACGCAGCAGGGGAGGAAATTCCGTTTGAAGTGCAGGCCGAAAACGTGGCGGAAGCTTCCGGCAAAAACCTCGACTATGCCGGCGGCACGGTTTCGATCTTCGGCGAACACCATTCCAGATCCATCGCCGCCGAACCCGCCGACCGTAAAAAGCCGGGCATGCTCAAGATCGATCTCAAGGGCGCGGCGCGTTTCAAGGCCACGCTCGGCGGCGACTATCCGGTTGGTGGCGACGATATCCATCGTAAAATCATCGCCACCCGCAGCACCGGAAAAGAAGCACGCTTCCTCAGTGCCGTCGAGCTGCACGAAGACAACCCGGTCATCAAATCGATCCAGGCCGTCGGCAACGACGAAGTTGTGGTTCTGCGTAGGGATGGTAGTGTTGACCGGTTTAAAATCGCGGGTCTCGGTGGCCGCGGGGTTTCCGTTGAAATGACGGTGGAGCTCGACGGCAAGGTGATCGCGGCGGAAACGGCCGAAGCAATGAAACGTGTCCCCTAAATGCCGGATAGGAATATAGGGAAGCTATGCGAAGCTTTAGAGTCATGAAATAGGAGAAGGTATGAAGAATAAAACAATGTGTTTGATGGTGGGTTTAGTGGCCTGTGGGTCGGTTGACGCAATGGACATCCATGTGGCCCCGAATGGTTCGGATCGCAATCCTGGAACGGCGGACGCGCCCGTTGCTTCGCTGGCAAAAGCGCGCGACCTGGCGCGGAGCCACAACGATGCCACGGTGCATGTGGCCGACGGCGTCTACTATCTGCCGGAAACGCTCGTCTTCACGCCGGAGGATTCGGGCGTGGTCTTTAAGGCGATGAACGAAGGCGGCGCGGTGTTGAGCGGAGGATCGCGGCTGGATCTGAAGTGGGCGCCCTTCAAAAATGGAATCTTCAAGGCCAAGACGCCCAAGGGGCTGGAGATCGACCAGCTCTTCATCAACGGCAGGAACCAGCGCATGGCCCGCTACCCGAACTATGATGCCAACCAACCCACCGCCGCCTACCAGGGCTACGCGGCCGATGCCTTTTCCAAGGAGCGCGCCGCAGGCTGGGCCGATCCGGCGGGCGGCTACATCCACGCCATGCACAAGAACCGGTGGGGCGGCTACCACTACCGGATCACCGGCAAGGATGCCAAGGGCGAAGTGGTGTATGAAGGCGGCTGGCAAAACAACCGCAAGATGGGGATGCACAAGGATTACCGCATGGTGGAAAATATTTTCGAGGAGCTCGATGCGCCCGGCGAATGGTTCCACAACGCGAAGAGCGGCACCCTCTACTACATGCCCGAAGCCGGAGCCGATCTGGAAGGTGCGCAGGTCGAGGTCGTGCGCCTTCGCCATTTGGTTGAGTTCAAGGGCAGTGCGAAGAAGCCGGTCAGGCGCGTCACGCTCCAGGGCTTCACGGTGCGCCACGCGGCGCGCACGTTCATGGACTGCAAGGAGCAGATGCTTCGTTCCGACTGGGCGATTTATCGCGGCGGTGCGTTCATGCTCACCGGCACCGAAGAGGTGTCCATTCTCGATTGCGAATTCGACCAGGTTGGCGGCAACGCCGTTTTCGTGAACAACTATAACCGCCGCACGCTGGTCAAGGGCTGCCACATCCACGACGCCGGGGCGAGCGGGGTCTGCTTTGTCGGCGATCCCGATGCCGTACGCGATCCGCTCTTCGAATACCGCGAGAAAAACGACCTCGACAAGATCGACCGCACGGTCGGCCCCAAGACCGACAACTATCCGGCCGAAAGCACGGTCGAAGACTGCCTCATCCATGGCATTGGCCGCGTGGAGCGCCAGCCCGCCGGGGTGCAGATTGAAATGGCGATGAAGATCACGGTGCGCGACTGTTCGGTCTACGACACCGCGCGCGCCGGTCTCAACATTGGCGACGGTTGCTGGGGCGGCCATTTGATCGAGGGTTGCGACGTGTTCGATACCGTTCTTGAAACGCACGACCACGGCTCGTTCAATTCCTGGGGGCGCGACCGTTTCTGGCATAGCAACCGTGCGGAATCGCAGCGGGTGATCGACCAGGAACCCAACCTGCCGTTCCTCGACGCGATGCACACCACCGTCATCCGCAACAGCCGCTGGCGCTGCGACCACGGCTGGGACATCGACCTCGACGACGGCTCCTCCAACTACGATATCTACAACAACCTCATGCTCAACGGCGGCCTGAAGTTCCGCGAGGGGTTCCGCCGTCGCGCCTGGAACAACGTGATGGTGAACAATGGCTTCCACCCGCACGTCTGGTACAACAACAGCGGCGACGAATTCTTCGCCAACATCGTCATGCGCGCGCCGCTCGGCGTGAACGTACCGAAGGAAGGCGCCAGCGGAAAACGGATCGATGGCAACCTCTTCTTTACCGGTTTCCCCGAAGAGAAGGATTATTTCACCGCTTCCGGCTGGGATGTGAACTCCCTCTCCGGCGACGCGTTGTTTGTTGATCCGGCCGGCGGCGACTTCTCGGTCAAAGACGGTTCGCCCGCGCTGGAAATCGGCTTCAAGAACTTCCCGATGGATTCGTTTGGCGTGAAAAAGGCAACGCTCAAGGCGATCGCAAAAACGCCCGTCATTCCGGAGCTGGTATTCGAGCGCACCAAGTTGCGCATGAAGCCGACAACGATGAAAAAGGTGGCCTTGGGTTCGTATTGGCTGGGCGCCCGTTTGCACGATCTTTCCGGCGAGGAATTTTCAGCCTACGGGGCCGGCAAGGAGGATGGCGGCGTGGTGTTGGCTTCGGTTCCCGAAGGTTCCCCGGCGGCGAAGGCCGGACTCCGGAAGGATGACCTGGTTCAGGGGCTCAACGGACGGAAAGTCGGGAATATCGCCGATCTATTGACGGTCTACACGGCGTTGTCGGATGCGGCGCTCCAGGTTCAGGTGTTGCGCAATCAGCAAAGTGAGGCGATTGCGGTGGGCGGTGCTCCTTTTGTGGACGTGGTGGCCGAAGGCAAGCCGGTGCCGTCCGCCAAGAAGGTCGTTGCCAATCAAAAGACCAACAACGATCCGCTGCCGATCCTGGTCGATGGCCAGCTGAACCAAGGCTATGGCCCGGTCTTCGGCAACGGCATCAGCGACGGTGCATACAAAATGGATCTGGGCAAAGCCGTGCCGGTTTCGGCCATCACCAGCTGGAGCTGCAACCAGGGGGGGAGCCGTGGCGCACAGAAGGTCACCCTCTATGCGAGTGCGTCGCAGCAGGATCCAGGATGGGATCTGGGCGATGCCTCGAAGTTTGTGCCGCTGGGCTCGTTCGATACGACGAAAATGGAAAAGAGCGAATTTTCAGGCGTCGCGTTCCGCGCCGGTCAAAACGGAACCTTCGGTTCGTTCCGCTGGATCGTCTGGCAGGTTTCCCCGGTCACCTCGCGGGGCGAAAACTCCGCCTTCCAGGAGCTGGTCGTCGAGTAGGGGTTTCATGGATCGAAGGCTGTACAACATAGTGGTGGTCAACCCCGACCAGATGCGGTGGGACTACATGACGCCGAACGGGCACCCGTTCATCGGCACGTCCAACCTGTCGCGCCTGGCGGCAATGGGCACCAACTTCGAGCGGGCCTTTGTTTCCTGCCCGATGTGCGGGCCGAGCCGGGTGTCGGTCGTCACCGGGCAATATCCCTCGGAACATGGATGCCGCAACTATGGCGGCCGCATGCATCCGGAGCACCCCAACCTGTTCCACAACCTGAAGGCGGCCGGCTACCACCGCGCGCTCTTCGGCAAGGACCACATCATGGCCGAAGATGCCATTGGCGTGCTCTACGACGAGGGCGAGGATATCTGCATCGGCAACATGGACGACCATCCGGACTATGCCCGCAGCTGGAGCGCCGGCGTACTCGATCCATCCAGCCCTTCGAACCTGACGGAGCGGCTCACCTCGGCCGGGCTGGATTACATCGACCGGCGTTGCCAAACCGGCGAACCGTTTTTCCTGACGCTCAACTACCAGGATCCGCATCCCTACTTCGCCTGCCCGGAACCGTATGCCTCGATGTTTTCTCCGGATCAGTTTGATTTGCCATCCAACTTCCGCCGCGGGCCGGTGGCGGGCGAGCCGCGGCGCATGACGCTTTGGCGCGAAAACTCCCGCTCCGGCGAAGCGACCGAGGAGGACTTCAAGAAGGCGATGGCGATGTATTGCGGGCAGATCCGCTATGTCGACGACCAACTCGGCCGTGTGCTCGATAAGCTGGAGGAGCGGGGCATCCTCGACGAAACCATCGTCCTGTTTTGGAGCGACCACGGCGAGTTCCTCGGCGACTATGGCGTCACGCACAAGATGGCGGCCTTCTACGATTCGCTGGTGCGCGTTCCGCTGGTGTTGTGGGATCCGTCGGGAACCATTCCGAAGGGGCGTCAGGCAAACCTGGTTGAGGCGTTGGATGTTTTCGCCACGGTGCTGGACCTTTGTGGCGTCCCCCAGCCGGAGGGCAGTCGCGCCTATTCGCTGCTGAGTGCAAACCATGAACCGCGCGCGGATGTTTTTGCCGAGGGCGGAATCCAGATGGCTCCATTGGAGGAGCCCATCAGGAAGGCCAACCTGCGCGCGCCGCACGGCCCCACCCATTTCGGGGCCGGTGCCATGCTGCGCACCGACCGCTGGAAGTTGTGTACGCATAGCTTCGATGGCTGGGAGCTGTACGACCTGGAAAACGATCCCTCCGATTCGTGCAACCTGTATGATAAACCCGAACTTGCCCCGGTTGCACGGGAGCTGACGCAACGGCTGATGGCAAGAATGATGAACCACGGGCAGGCGCCAGAGCATCTGCACCGGCCGGAAGTGGCCGGACTCGATGAAGCGGGCATGCCGCTTTGGAAAACAAGCCACGCCCACATTGAACTAAAAGACGCACTGCGCCCTTAAGGTTTTTTTATGAAGAACAAACTGACGATGAATTTTCCCGCCGGGTGGCAGGGGGATATGTGGAAGGAGGCGCTGCCTTCCGGGAATGGAACGATCGGTGCGGCGGCGTATGGCGCGGTGCATGAGGAAACCGTGCTGCTGACGCATGACGACCTGTGGCACGAGGTGGTGACGAACGAGCTGCCGGACGTGAGCCACACCCTGCCGGAAATCCGCGAGCTGCTGGCGAAGGGCGATGCCTATGCCGCCGACCCCATTCTTTCCAATGCGCTGAAGGAAGCGGGCTATACCGCCGACATCGGCGCACCGCTTCCGCTGGGCGACCTGAAAATCAAGATCCCGGTCAGCCACGGCTTTACCAACTACCGCCGCGAGCTGGACATGGCGACCGGCGAGGTATTGGTTTCGTGGAGGGACAACGGGGTGGACTATTGCCGCAAGCTGTTTGTTTCCCGCGCCGACGATTGCGTCGTGATGGAGGTCGCGAGCGCTGGCGGTGCCCTGGAGGTTGACATTGCGCTGGATCTACACGACCGCCTCGATGCCCACATTTGCGACCAGCCCGATCCGAAGCTTCCTGGAAAACGGGAAGTGAAAACGGATGAGCCCGGCTGGATCTTCTATGCGGCGCAAAACGACGATGGCACCGACTTTGGCGCTGTCGCTCGCGTCTTTCAAACGGAAAGCCAGCACGTAGTGCAGGCTGTACCGGTAGAGCCGCCACTATGTGGTGGCTCCCCGCAAGCCAAGCAACCGGGGCGGTGTGACGGGGTGCTGGTCATTCTAAAAATGTTTGTGAAGGGCGAGCGTGAAAAGGATTGGGCGCGGCTTAAATCCGACGTTGCTGGATTGAATGCGGACTACGCATCGTTGTTGGCTCCGCATGCGGAACTGCACGGCGAAATCTTCAACCGGTTGACGCTCGATCTTGGCGCGACCGGGCATGGGCGTTCCAATGAAGAATTGCTGATGGCGGCCTATCAGGGTGCGGTGCCGACGGAGATGGTGGAAAAGATGTGGGCCTATGGGCGCTACCTGCTGATTTCGAGTTCGCGCGAGGGGAGCCATCCGTGTCCGTTGCAGGGCAAGTGGTGCGGTTCGTACCGCGGCTATTGGACGTTCAACATGGCCAACGAAAACCTGCAGATGAACTATTGGCAGGCGATGTCCGGCAACATGCCGGAGGTGGCGCTGCCGGTCTTCGACTATGTCGAGCGCATGATGGACGACTTCCGCGAAAACGCCCGCAAGCTGTATGGTTGCCGGGGCATCCTGATGTCGTGCATCACCACGCCGCCGTCGGGGTTGTTCAAGGACATCCAACCGCACATCCTGCACTGGACGGGCGCGGCGGCATGGATTGGCCAGCATTTTTACGACTATTACCTGCACACCAACGACGAGGTGTTTCTGACGGAGCGCTGCATTCCCTACCTGCGCGAGGTGGCGCAGTTCTACGAGGATTTCTTTACGATCAATGAAGATGGGTTTTATCTGAGTTCGCCGTCCAACTCGCCGGAAAACCATCCGGGCAACTATGCCGAGGGCGCGGCCGACATGCTTTCGATGGAAACCACGATGAATGCCACGATGGACTTTGCACTGGCCAAGGAGGTGCTGATGCATCTGGTCGAAAGCGGCGACGACGTGGAACGCTGGCAGGCGATGCTCGACCGGATTCCGCCCTACCAAATCAATGGGGACGGCGCGGTTTGCGAATGGATGCATCCGTTTTTCGACGACAACTATCGCCATCGCCACCAATCGCACATCTACCCGGTCTTTCCGGGGTTGGAGGTCACGCGCGAGTCCGACCCGCAGCTGTTCCAGGGATTTGAGATCGCAATTCGCAAGCGGCTCGAAATCGGCATCGGCTCGCAGACCGGGTGGTCGCTGGCGCATATGGCGAACGTCTATGCGCGCATGGGCGAGGGCGACGATGCGCTCAACTGCCTGGGCCTGCTCTCTCGCGCCTGCGTGATGAATAATTTCTACACGACGCACAACGACTGGCGCAACAGCGGCATCGGGGTGCCGATGCATCTGGCGCCGTACCAGATCGACGCCAACTTTGGGTGGACGGCCGCCGTTCAGGAAATGTTGCTGTTTTCCGTGCCCGGAAGAATCAGGGTGCTCCCCGCGCTTCCGAAGGAATGGAGCCAGGGTTCGGTGAAGCGGTTGCTCGCGCGCGGCGGTGTTGAGGTTTCGATCCGGTGGAACCTCGACGCAAACCGGATCGAGGTGCTGCTTTGTTCGAGGACCGACCAGACGGTCGAGCTGGCTGCGCCCTATGGGGACGGGCGGAAAAGGGTGATAGAGCTGAAGAAAAACGTAGGGGTCAACCAACTGATGGAGTGGGGCGTTTGATGAAGAAGGATTTCTAGAGCAATTTAATTTAAACTGTAGCCGCATGAGGCAAACCAACCTTGAGCATCCGCCGCACTAACGCACCCTAAGGCAGCGCCGATCGCATCAAACAGAGATTCCAGGGAGCGCGCTTTTTCCCCGCGAAGCAATTGCTTTACTTTGCTCCACATCTTTTCGATGGGATTGAGATCAGGACTGTAGGGCGGAAGGAACCAAACCTCTGCCCCAGCTTCTTCGATCAACTGTAACGAAGCCTTGTCCTTATGAGCCGAGAGGTTATCAAGCACAACGATATCGCCCACTCGAAGAGTCGGAGCTAGAACCTGTTCGACATAGGCACGGAATACATCGCCGCTTGTGGCGGCATCAATCGCCATGCAGGCTGTTTCTCCGTTGAAACGAATGGAGGAGATCATGGTGGTGGTACACCAATGGCCATGCGGGGCGTGATCGTAAGCCCGCTCATTTTTCGGCGAGCGTCCGTACAGCCGAGTCATATTGGTCTTGGCTCCAGCCTCATCAATAAAGACCAACCGAGCAATGTCAAGTTGCCCTTGCATGGCCATCCACTCAGCCCGTGCGAGTTTCACGTCTTCGCGCCCTTGCTCGCTGGCGTGAAGCGTTTTTTTTAAAGCTCATCCCCATGTCCTTGAGTACATAGTGAATGGCAGGCAGCGTGCAATCGAGCTCCAGTTGCTCTCGGATCTCCCACAACGTGATATCAGGTTGCCGATCAATCAGCGTTTTCATCTGCTTCCGGTGCTCTTGGGTGAAGTAGGGTTTTCTTCCTGAATGGCTGTGAAGCGGGGCGATATCGCCGGTTCGCTTCCGTTGCGAGAGGAGCTTCTTTACCATACCAAGCGATACCTTGTATCGGTCAGCAATGTCCTGCCGGGTTCCTTCTCCGGCATCGTAGGTGGCCAGAATTCTCTGGCGTAGATCCAGTGATAGAGTGCTCATGCAAAGAACTCTACACAATGACTCATCTAATGGCTATAGAATTATTTAAAATGCTCTATATGTTAAAAACGGTGGCCATGGCTTGTGCCTTTGGAGGGGCAGACGCTGTCTGGCCGGGCGCACGGCGTGCGCCCCTCCAGTTGAGCGGTCGCAGTCTGGTTTTCTGCATTATTGCGGTATTGGGTTTTCTCGGCAGCCCCAGCAGGGCTTCGGCGGAGATGGTCGACCACGTGGTGCTGGGGAATCCGGCTTCGGAGATGGCGCATGGAATGGAGGCGGAGCTGAGCGAGGTATTCGACGGTGCGCTGGGGCTGAAGGCGCGGCGGTTGCTGGCCAAGGGCGAGTGGCGCGGCGGCAGGTTTACGGTGACGATGAAGGTCGATCCGGAAAAGCCCAACTATTTCACGGCCAAGTTCTGGGGTGGGGATACCTGCAGCGAAGATCAATATGAATCGCGCCTTTGTCTCTATGTGAATGGTAAGCAGCTGGGTACGCGCCATCTGGGTACCATCGATATGCTGGATATCATGAAATACGATCTGGCGCGCTATCCGGGTCGTTTCCTTTACACCACCCGGCCGCTGCCCATCCACATGACCCAGGGCAAGACCGAGATCGAGCTTACGGTCGAGGGGCAGGGGGGGATCAACGGCTATGCGGCCAAGATCGCGGATTACCAGAAAATGATGAAGGAGCCGTCGCGTGGGATCTACCGCGCCTATGTTCATACGAATCCCTGTTTCGAACCCGTTGAAGGTGAAATCCAGGGGGCACCTCCGGCGAATATTCCTGTGCGCCAGGCGCCGGGCGCCGAGGTGATTGAAAAGCTGAAGAAGGAGCTGAACGACCGCTCGGATGGCGAAATGGCGCGGGGTGGCAAAAAGCATGAGTACAATATCCAGTATCTTGGCCATGCCTACAACACGCCGTGGAACACCGCCTATAAAAATAGGAAGGCGCTGGAACGGATGGTGGAAGCCATCGATGCCCACTATCTGGAGTTCCGCGAGAAGGACGGAAAGATTGAAGGGGTGCGTTGGATCTTTAAAGGGCCCATCGGCGATGCGATCCGATTGACGCATAAAGACCTGGAACCCTGGCTGGATGAAGACGTGCCGGGAACCAGCACGCCGCGCAGAAAGGCCTGGGCAGAGATGATGGTTGCCTCGCGGAACCATAACTGTTCGGCAACGGGCGAGGGCCGCCGCGCCTATACCAACCAGTGCATGATCAAGGACCAGAATACCTACTACTGTAATCTGGCAGTCCGGCTGATCTATCCCTCGAAGGCCTGGCCGGAAGAGATCGCGCGGTTGATGCTGTACGAAGCCATGGGGCTGGAACCGTTCAGCGGTAGCTGGGACGAAAATGCGCGGCCGGACTGGAGTCAGGGAAAAAACAAGATGTTGCTCACGGAGGCGGGGCTGACGAAGGAGCTTGGGTATGTGGGCGCATACGGCGAAATTATTTCGGATTCCGGTTTCGCGATTTATGAAGCAACCAAATCCTCGCCGGAGGGCGCAGACGAGCGTCTCAGGGAACAGCTGATCAAAATGATCCGGGCCCGCGCGCCGTTCCGTTATCCGCTGGTGGATAAGGACGGGTATCGCAGCATGAACCAGGAGGCGCTCATCGGCTGGCGCGACTGGAAATATCCGGGCAACGTGATCTACGACCAAACCAACGGTCGCGACGGCGGTGCCTTCGAGGTTGCGGTCTCCACCGGGGACAAGGTGCTGTTGGGTTATGGCCAGCAAATGCTGGAGGATAACCAATACTTTGCGGCGGTGAAGGAGCGGATGGAGAGCCGGCACACCAATTCCAAGACCTATTTGCTGAATGTGCCGGAGCTGTATGAATATGTTGCTTCGCTTCCGGAACAGCCCTATCGCCTGCCGATGACGGACGGCCAACCCGACTTTGTGTTTGCCGATCCGGGCGACGGGGTGCTGGCGTTCAAGGATCGGGGAACTTTCTTTTATGCCTCGCTCTACTGGCGAGCGCGCCACTCCGTCAACAACCTGGCGCGGGTGCACTATATGACGCCATATATCGAACGCGATGCCATCGTGAATATTGAAACGGTTTTCGAGGACAGCGGCGAAGTCTACACCTTCCCCGAGCGCACCAACATGGAATTCAGCCGCGGCCGGGAAGAGCGCTGGTATACAAACCAAGGCATATACCAAGCCATGGCCGGGGTTAAGGAACCGATTGCCAAGGTGACGGGCGACGATTCCTATGAGGTCGGCCAGGAACATATCCTGGCCGGCAAGGGGCAGCTCTACACCATGAACTACGATCCCTATTTCATCGCGATGAACTGCGACGCTTCCCAGACCTTCCGCGTTGAGATTCCGGCGGAATTTGTCGGGGCGAAGGAACTCGTTTCCGGCCAGGTGGCCACCGGCCGGAGCGCGAACCTGAAACCAGGGATAACCATCATCCTCTGTCGCAACTGGAATACCGAGCCGGCGGTGCCTGCCGTTGAAAACGTGGCACCCGCAGCCCCGGTGGTTCCTCCCGCTGTGCAGGCCGCGGAACCCGTTCAACCGAAAGCCGCGCCGAAACCGGAACCCGTTGCTCCGGTTCAAAAGGCTGTCGAGGAACCGCAAGGCGGGTTGACGGATCGCAACATACTCTTCATGGGCGTTGGCGGTCTGCTCGTGGTGGTGGTATTGGCCGGCTTGATGCGCCGGAAAGATAGGAGGACATGGTGAAGACTGGTTTTGGATATTCGATGGTTGGTGTGGTTGCCGCACTGCTTGCTTCATCCGGCATGGCGGCTTCGCATACGGTTTCAAGCCTGGGCGCATTGATGGAATTCGCGAGCCGGAGCGGGAACGAAATCACGATGGCGCCGGGGACGTATTCGGCGAAGGACTACCTGACGCCCGAAATGCTGGCGGCGGTCGGCAAGGGGGTGGATCGTGGCAACGGCAGCCGGCCGCCCGTGCCGGTGCTGGTCTTCAGCGGCAACGACAATGTCTTCAATCTCGATGGCGTGGTGCTGGAAGTCGATACGTCCATCTATGACCACCTTCCAACGTTTGGATACCACCGCTTCCTCTTTGTTTCCGGAAACGGAAACCGGATCAAGGGATTGACGATGCGCTATGTCGGCCCGCAGCAGGGAACCAACGGCAACGCGCTATCGTTGTGGGGCGACCATAATACGCTCGAAGGGGTAACGCTGTTCATGCACGGCTCCTCGCCCTATGGCTATGGCGACCTGCTAGGCAAAGGAAAGAACCCGGGCATGGCCCCGTTGGGCAAGCAGAGCGGATTGATGATCGGTGGCGACCACTGCACGCTCGAACGCTGCAAGGTGATCAGCCGCGCGTTCGGCCACTGTTTCTACATCCAGGGCGCGCGCAATACGCTGGTGCAGGATTGCTATGCCGAAGGCATCACCCGCGCCACCAGCGACATGCTGCGCGATACCACCGGGATGGCCGCGGATTTTGAATTTAGATCCGTATACGAAAACCGCGATGGTCGTTATCTCATCACGCCCGGCTACCGGAAAAGCCTGACCGAGGACGGCTTCCGCACCTACAGCAAGGGCGGACCGCGAAACCAAACCACCGGCAAAACCACCCTGATCAACTGCACGGCCATCAACACGCGTGCCGGTTTCGAGATTGTTGGCCCGGCGGATGGGGAAAAAACCGAGCTCATCGGCTGTACGGCACTGGGAACCGAGCGGGGTTATCTGCTGATCAACGGGAACATTGTCACCCGCCGCTGCCGGGGCAACACCGTGCATGGGCCGTTGCTCTATCTCTGGCGCGGAAGCAATGCCGATGTGGAGCTGGAATGGACGGGCGAGGGATCGGACTACACCGTGCACGCGCTCGCGACCATTTCCGGAAGCAATCATCGCGTCAAGCTGACGCGTTGGGCGGCGGAAGGCGTTGCGCCCCGTCTGCCGATCCTGCTCGGATACGGCATGCCCATGCACGCCGAGATGGCAACGCCGATCCTTCCGGAAGAAGCCACGAACATTACGCTCATCAACCACGTCGGCATGCCGGTCGTCCGCAGCGAAAAGGCGCTCCCTTGAACGGATGATGGAGGGAGAGGCATTCAGCCCCCCGCTCCCCATTCGGTTTCCCATTCATTGCGAAGCCCAGGCATAATACCAAATCAAACGGATTCGTCTTTTACCACGGAGGCACGGAGCAACAGAGGAGCGGGATTGCCTTGGTTCTCTGTGTTTCGGTGTCCTCTGTGGTGGGACCATTCAAGTTAAGTTCCTATAAGACCCCGCTGCTTACAGCGATTTGTGGAGGGACGCCGGCCTCGGCGACTTCCGAACGCAAGACTCGGGGGCCCGATCCGCTCTAGATACCCCGCAGCTTGCTGCGGGGAGTTTGGAGTAGGTGTGCAGGCGATTCCGGAATGCCCGGGTTCCTGGAGACAAGGGGGAACTATCATACTTATGCAAGTAAGATAATGCCTTGTATCCATATATACGTGCCTATTTCGATATATCACACTTATGCAAGTATGATGTTCTCTGTCCGCAAGAGCATTGAACATATGAGATGCCGTACGCTTGTTTCGTGGAGGGGCGGACGGCGTGCGCCCCACCAGCAAGGCATCTATTGCTCCGGCGATAAAATATTGTGAATTCTCAGCAGGGAGGTTTGGCCACACAATTGAGAAGCAATTGCGCGCATGGAACTCAGAACCATATGGAGAATTCCTTGTTATCTTTGCGTTCTCTTGTGGCAAATAAATCCCGATATTTAGCCGCCACATCTATAGATCGTTGTTTTTGGAGGGCGAGGCTCTGTCCGAGATGGAACCGAACCTCGGCAGCGGCTCGGACAGAGCCTCGCCCTCCAATTTTGAGCAATCGTATGAGTCAAACCTACGATGTTTTATCCCGGAAACGTCAATGAACCACGGATAAACACAGAACCCAAAACAGGATATGCATAACCGATATCTAACCCTCGGGAGCGTGGGACAAATTTCGTATCTTCTTGAATATCAGCGTCCATTTGTGTTCATCCGTGGTTCCATTCCCGAATTAAGGTTTAACCATAACCCCGCTGAACAGCAACGTACTGCGGAGAAGCGAATGACCCTGGGTGGTGGGGCCGGCAAGGGGGTTTTGGGTTGAATTAATTTCCAATCCAAGGACAATAGGCGGCCTTTGAATCAATGGAAGCAACATGGAACGTTCACCGAATATAGCGATCTTGGGATTAGGCCTCATGGGGGCCTCGTTGGCGCTTGGCCTTAAAAAGCGGGGCTATGCGGGGAAAATCCTGGGGTATGCGCGGCGTGCGGAAACCCGCGAACAGGCCATGGAGGGCGGGGTGGCGGACGCGGTCTTTGCCGATCCCGCCGATGCCGTGCGCGATGCCGACATCGTGGTGGTCTGCGTCCCGATCTGGACGATTGCCTCGTTGGCGGAGCAGATTGTTGCGGCGTTAAAGCCCGGCGCGGTGGTGACCGATGTCGGCAGCACCAAGTCCGAGCTGCTGAAGACGATGGCGCCGCTCTTCAAGGATTCCGCCGCCCATTTTGTGGGTTCCCATCCCATCGCCGGTTCCGAAAAAACGGGGATCGATGCCGGAAACCCCGATTTGTACGAGGGCCGGTTGACCGTCGTCTGTCCGTCGGAAGAGACCCCGGCCGAGGCCAAGCGGGCGGTTCGCTCCCTCTGGGAAAGGGCCGGTTCGGAAGTGGTGGAAATGTCGCCGGAGGAGCACGACGCCCTGTTGGCCTCGACCAGCCACCTGCCGCATATGGTGGCCGCCGCGCTGGCGCGCTCCGTGGCCGATGGCGATCCGGCGAAAAAGGCCGACTTTTGTGGCACCGGGTTCAAGGATACCACCCGGGTGGCCTCCGGATCGGCCGATATGTGGGTGGACATCATCGATACCAACCGCGCGGCGCTTGAAACCGAGCTTGATCGCTTTCATGAAGAGTTGCAGGGGTTGATCAGCATCCTGCGCAGCGGCAATGGCGACGATATCCGCAAATGGCTCGAAGACGCACGCGATGATCGCAACGAAATTCTTAAACTGAACAAATTTTTAAAAAGGTAATTCACCACGAAGTCCGGAAGAACACGAAGGAAAGCTTCCTTATCTTCGAGTTCTTCAGCGAAGCGGGTGGTGAAAAAAAACTATGAGCAGTAAAAAAATATTTCCGGCAAAGCTGGGCGGAACGGTCACCGTTCCGGGCGACAAAAGTATTTCGCAACGCGTGGCCATGCTGGCCTCGTTGGCGGAAGGCACGTCGAGGGTGGTGGGCTATCTCAATGGCGAGGATGCCCGCAGCACGCTTTCCGCCATGGAGCAGATGGGGGCCAAGGCCGAATTCAAGGACGATGCCCTATACATCACCGGTGTGGCCGGCGAGCTCCGGCAACCCGAGGAGCCGCTCGATATGGGCAACTCCGGGACGGGCACGCGCCTGCTGGCCGGCATTGTGGCCGGTTCCGGAATCGAAGCCGCGATGGTGGGCGATGCCTCGCTCTCGTCGCGTCCGATGGGCCGCATCCGCCAACCGCTCGAACTGATGGGGGCCCGCATTGGCCTAACCGGCAAGAAGGGCACGCTGCCCATGATGATTGCCGGTGGCAACCTGCAGGGCATCGGCTACCTGCTGCCGATGGCTTCGGCGCAGGTGAAATCGTGCGTGCTGCTCGCGGGCCTCTTTGCCGAAGGAAAAACAACGGTCATCGAACCGCGCCCGACGCGCGACCACACCGAAAAACTGTTCCAGGCGCTGGACATTCCCATTCAGATCAATGGGCTGGAGATTTCGATTGAAGGATTTGGGAAGCAGGGGCCGCGTTACAAGGCGCGCGACTTTTTTGTGCCGGGCGATTTTTCCTCGGCGGCATTCTGGATTGTTGCGGTAGCCGCGCGTCCGGGGGCGGAACTGCTGATTGAAAACGTGGGCCTCAATCCGCGTCGCACGGCGCTCCTCGATGTGATGAAGCGCATGGGCGCGGATATCGAAGTGAGCGTGACGGAAGAGAAGGGCGATCCTTATGGAACCATCAGGGTGCGCGGTGCGCAACTGAAGGGGACGGTGGTCGAGGGCGACGAAATCCCGAACCTGATCGATGAATTGCCGATCATTGCGGTGGCCGGTGCGCTGGCCGAAGGCCAAACGGATATTCGCGATGCCGCCGAGCTGCGCGTGAAGGAATCCGACCGGATTGCGGAAATGGTGAAAAACCTGCAGCTCTTCGGTATCGAAGTGGACGAAAAGGAGGACGGCATGGTGGTCACCGGGCCGGCAAGGCTGAAAACCCCCGACGCGGTGATCGATAGCCACGGCGACCATCGCATTGCGATGTCGGTGGCGATTTTGAACAGCTTCAGCGACGGGGCAATAACGATTGAGAATGTGGGTTGCGTGGATACCTCCTATCCAGAGTTCTGGCAGCATATGGAGCAGCTCGGCGGAACGGTGGAATAATTAAACCACAAAGGCACGAAGGACACTAAGCGGTTCGGGCTTTGTTGCCTTTGTGTCTTTAGCGAGCTTGCGAGCGAGTGTTTAAAATAGATTTGAATGGAGAGAAAATGGTTAAGGCAATAGCAATCGACGGGCCGTCGGCCTCGGGGAAGTCTACGGTTTCAAAGGGCGTGGCCGCCGAGTTGGGGTTCATCTATGTGGATTCCGGCGCGCTCTACCGCGGCGTGACCTGGCAGGCGATCCGCAAGGGTGTGGATGCAAAGGATTCGGCTGAAGTGATCGACTGCATGCTCAATGCCGAGTGGGATTTCTTTGTCCAGGACGGGGCGGCGGTCTTTTCCATCGACGGCGATGTTCCGGTGCAGGAGCTTCGTGGCAAGGATGTGCGTGAATCGGTGGCCGATGTCGCCTCGATTCCCGAAGTCCGCAAGTTTGTGGTCGAGAGCCTGCAGTCGCTCGAAAACTTTGGTTCGCTGGTGATGGAGGGGCGCGACATTGGAACGGTCGTGTTCCCGGACTCGCCCTACAAGTTTTATCTGGACGCCGACCCGGAGGAGCGCGCCATGCGCCGCTACCGCGAACTCGTCGCGGCCGGCGAGGACGAAAAGGCGCACGAGGTGATGGAGAGTTTGAAGAAGCGCGACAAGATCGATTCCACCCGCAAGACCGATCCGCTGGTGGTGGCGCCGGGCGCGCAGGTGATCGATAGCACCTCCATGACGCTCGAAGAAGTGGTTCAGACGGTGGTTGATGCCGTAAAGGGGGAGTGATGTCTACTGACTTGGTTAAGTATGAAAGCATGAAGGATAGTCCGGTCTACCGTTGGTCGACCCGTCTGTTTAAGCTGTTTCTTTTGGTTTGGCACCGTCTGGGGATCCGGGGGGCGGAAAATATTCCGAAAACGGGCGGGGTCATGATTGCCTCGAACCATGCCAGCTATCTGGATCCGCCCGTGGTCGGGGTGGGCTACCGCTACCGCCCGGTGCATTTCATGGCGCGCAACACGCTGTGGAAGCCCGGCTTTGGCAAGTGGTGGATGGATTCGGTCGGCTGCATTCCCGTTTCGCGTGGAACCGGCGATATGAAGGCGCTCAAAACCACGGTGCGGATGCTCAAGGAGGGCAAGGTGGTTTCCATGTTCCCCGAAGGAACCCGCACCGAGGATGGCGAGTTGCAGGAGGCCAAGGGCGGCATTGGGTTCATCATCGAAAAGTCCGGCTGCGTGGTGGTGCCGGCCTATATCGACGGGTCCTACAAAGCCCATGCAAAAGGCGCCAAATTCATCAAGCCCACCAAAGTCACGATCACCTACGGTAAACCGATCACCCAGGAGGATTTCCAGGCCTTGGGATCCGGGCGCGAGGCCTACGACAAGCACGCCGCGCTCATTATGGAACGCATTGCAGAGCTCAAGCGCGAAAGTGAAAAATGACGATTGAATCGTGATGTTTGTCGCGCCGATCAGGCGCATAGCCCTTGGTCACGCCTCACGCAACAAATCCATTGACTTGACCAAGTTGGTCAACCATCATGCTCGCGGAGGTTGGCCATGAAGAAAAGACTCAATATCTACGAAGCCAAAACCAATTTTTCCGAGATTGTCCGGCAGGTCTGCGAAACCGGCGAACCCTATACCGTCTGCAAAAACAACAAGCCGGTGGTGGATATCGTGGTGCATCAGGAGGTGCCGGCAGGCTTCGACCCCTTGAAGCAGGATCCGAAACTGAAGGGATCGGCCAAATACCTTTCCGACCCACTTGAATCGACCGAAGAGCTTTGGCCGGAGGAATATCGCTAATGCTACTGCTCGACACCCACGCCCTAATCTGGCTGGCAACGGATCTACCTCAACTGACCGAAACCGCAAAGTCGGCCATCCGGTACCATGCCCAGGAGTTGCATGTGTCCGCGATTAGTGCATTGGAGATCAGCCTGCTCACGAAATGCGAAAAACTGGATTGGGGCAAGCGACCGCTTTCCCGCTTCGAGCGCGCTTTGGAACATCATTGTGTGAAAACGGTTCCCATTGATGCCGGGATTGCATGGCAATCCGGTCAGCTCCCTCATATCCACCGCGATCCGTTCGACCGGATCATCATTGCCTCGGCCATGGCGCATGGCATGACGATCCTCACCAAGGATCGCACCATTCCAACCTACCCCAAGGTCAAGGTGGTGTGGGAATGAGCGAATCGATGCACGATGCCCTGCACCGTATCTTTGGCTTCCGGGATTTCCGTCCGAACCAGGAGGCGATTGTCGCCGCGATCCTGGAAAAGCGCGATGTCTTCGCGGTAATGCCGACCGGCGGCGGAAAGTCGCTCTGCTACCAGTTGCCGGCGCACATGCTCGAAGGGCTGTGCGTGGTGATCAGTCCGTTGATCTCGTTGATGAAAGACCAGGTCGATGCGGCGAAGGCCAACGGCCTCGATGCGGAGTTTTTGAACAGCTCGCTGGGCATGGCGGATCGCCGCCGGGTCTACACGGCATTGGAAAACCATCAGCTCGACCTGCTCTATGTCTCGCCCGAACGCTTCGCCATGCCGGACTTCATCGCCACGCTTAAGCAGGCCGAGGTCTCTTTTTTCGCGATCGACGAGGCGCACTGCATCTCGGAGTGGGGGCACGACTTCCGCCCCGACTACCTGTTGCTCTCCAACATCGTAAAGCATTTCCCCAAGTCCGGCATTGCCGCCTTCACGGCCACGGCGACGCACCAGGTTTCCGCCGACATCGTCAACAAGCTCGGCCTGCGCAACCCGCACCTGACGCGCGCTTCGTTCGACCGCCCGAACCTGTTCTACCAGGTGGTGCCGAAAGAAAACCTGGAAATCCAGCTGCTCGAATTCCTGCACGACCACAAGGGCGATTCGGGCATCATCTACCGCACCACCCGCAAGAGCGTGGAATCGACCGCCGAGTTCCTGCAGGAGCAGGGAATTCCCGCGCTGGCCTACCACGCCGGCCTGACGCCGAAGCAACGCAAGGAAAACCAGGACAAGTTCAACCGCGACGAGGTCGAAGTGGTCGTGGCCACCATTGCCTTCGGCATGGGGATCGATAAATCCAACGTCCGCTTCGTGCTGCACGGCGACCTGCCGAAAAACATGGAGGGCTACTACCAGGAGACCGGCCGCGCCGGGCGCGATGGCGAGCCCTCGCACTGCCGCCTCTTTTTCAACCGTTCCGACATGGTGCGCATCCGCTATTTCATTGAGCAGACCGAGGATCCGCGCGAGCGCGATATTGCCGAACAGCAGCTGTTCCAGATGGTACGCTTTGCCGAGGCCAACGCCTGCCGCCGCAGAACCATCCTCGGCTACTTCGGCGAAACCTATGAAAAAGACAATTGCAAAACCTGCGATGTCTGCATGGGCGACGTCGAGCGGGTCGATGCCACCGTGTCGGCGCAAAAAATCATGTCGGCCATCCATCGTTCAGGTGGAAAGTTCGGCGCGGTGCACATTGCCGATATCGTGGTCGGTGCCAAAACCCAGAAAATCAAACAGCTCGGCCACGACCAGCTCAAGACCTATGGCGTCGGCAAGGACCAGGATAAAAAATACTGGCGCCGCGTCATCGACGACCTGCTGGCGCAGGATTGCATCGTCCAGAATACGGAGCACTATTCCGCGCTCGAACTCTCCCCAAAAGGGAAACAGATCCTGTTCGGCAAAAGAACGTTCGAAGTGATCCGCCAGAAGGAGGGCAAGAAGGCCCGGGCAACCGCGATGACCGGCGACTATTCCCACCAGTTGTTCGATCAGCTCCGCGCCGAGCGCCAGCGCCTGGCGCAGGAGGAGGGCATTCCGCCCTTCGTCATTTTCTCCGACCGCACCCTGCGCGAAATGGCGCTCTATTTCCCCGACACGCCGGAGCAGATGTCGGGCATCTCCGGCGTCGGCGACGCCAAGCTCCGGAAATATGGCGACACCTTCATGACCATCATCGAAATGTTCAAGCACATGCATCCCGAGGAGGCCGAGAAACGCTCCATTCTCCAGGTGCCGCTCAAGGTCAAGAAGAAGAAAAAGAAGACCGGGCAGACCGTGCGCGAAACCCAGAAGATGGCGAAGGATGGCCTTTCGATGGAAGCCATCGCCGCCGTGCGCGATCTTTCCGAAGGCACCATCAGCCAGCATATCGAAACCCTGCTCGAGGAGGGGAACGGCACTGGGTTGGAACTCGATCGCCTGATCGATCCCGGCAAGCGGATGCTGTGCGAAGAACTCTTCAGCCGCCTGTCCGGCGCCTCCATGAAATCCATCATCGAGGCCTCCGGCAACAAGGTCACCTATGCCGACCTGCGCCTGGTTCGGGCCTTCATGCAGCAATCGTAGATCCAGATTCCGGCGGCAAGGCCATCCTTCGCGCCGATACAGGGTTGCCATTCAATTCGCCGCTCGCTATAACATCACGCTTCATTTGGTACGAGCGTTTTGGGGCGGGAATCTCCCACTGGACCCAGATTGGTTTTTTGCGCGTACCGTTGAATGCCCGGATGGTGAAATTGGTAGACACAAGGGACTTAAACTCCCTCGGCCATTGCGGCTGTGCCGGTTCAAGTCCGGCTCCGGGCACCACCTTAAAACCCTGCTATTATTGACCAATTGTGGGGTTTTTTGGTTTTGGGCGAGAGTTGGCGCGTCGTCCTGTTTCGTGGCTTTTCTGCCATTTTAAGGACGCAGATTCCACTTAAGTATGTAGTCCTGAAATCGGGTTAAGCGCAACCCGGTGATGATCTCTATACGAGACGATTCGGGGAACGGGAGGGATCTAGAAAATCGGAACCTGTGGCGCAGCGTAAGCTTTCAGCGTTTCCATTTCCGACTCCGTGAGCTTGTGGAGTTTCGGATACAGATCCATCATCATTCTAAGCAACACCTCTTCGCCGGGGGATACAGCCAGTGATACTCCCTGCGATAGCGTCCAGCACATGGCCAGTTCGGCCAGTCCAGGATCGTCGATCGGCTCGTACCAGCACTTTTTGTATTTCAACGGTGCCTGGCCTTCCGGACGCTTGTTGCTCGATAGCGTCTTGAGGGCAATAATGCCGCAGTTCCGCTTCTTGGCTTCCTTCAGAACCTTGGATTCAAACTGCTTCTGGTAATGCAGAACGAAGCTGACAGGCAGCATGACCGTGTCGAAATCATATTCATTCAGTGCAGCCAAGGCGGCCGCTTCGGAGTGGGCTGAAAAACCGACATGCTTGATTATGCCGGCCTTCCTTGCTTCAAGGATCGTTTCCATCGCACCGCCCTTTGCAAAGGCCGCCTTCACATCCTCTTCTACGTCGGTAATGGCATGGAGCTGGAACACGTCGAAATAATCCGTCTTCAGGTGTTCCAGCGACTGGTCGAGTGTCTCGCGGGCCCCTTTGGCGTCTCTTCGGTGCGTCTTGCAGGCCAGGTGGATATCTTTGCGGAACGGCTCCAGTGCAGGGCCGAGCTTTTCCTCGGCATTGCCATATGATGGTGCGACATCGAAATAGTTGATGCCGAACTCAATGGCATCTGCAACAGCCCTTGAAGCCTGCTTCGGTTCGGAATCCATGACTACGATTCCTCCAAAACCAATGGGCATGACATTGAGGCCGGTTTTTCCAAGCAGGTTCATACGTCTCCTTCGGTTGGGTTGAGGATTTGGCTATTGTATACGGTGTGCTGCAAGGCTTGCAAGGGGAAGGTTGCTTGGAGGGCGGTGTGATGTAGGCTTAGGTCTTGGAATGGTGTTCTGCAACAGCAAGGAGGGGCCGATGTTTGCGGCCCCTCCCTGCATTCGGTTCCGGATTGCGACTATGGCGTATAAGGCGCCCTGACGCGGTAGAACTTGCTGGTTTCCGCCGACATGTTGTCGGTCAGCGAATTGGCCGGGCCGATTACGGGATTGCCTGGGACATACATCCACGGGCCGGTCACTAGGTTGGTGGTTGATTCCAGCTCATAGGTGATGCCGCTCTGCACCGTCCATTCCACGGTTGAGGTGGTGCAGGAGGCGTTGAACGTCAGGTTCGTGATTTTCAGCGGAACGGTTGGTGCGGGCTGGAAGAGTTCAACGAGATAGTCCTCCACCTCGCCGTCGGTCGCCAGACCGGTTGGCGCAAGTCCGCCGCCCGACGAAATTCGGAAGCGCGCGAACACGGGGCCGATTGCCAGGGGAGGTGCGGGAATCGTGAAAGTAAGTCCTGCATTCAGCCCCGGTAACAGCGGGTGCGAAGTGCCTCCCCATAGGTGGTCGCCCACGAACGAGAAGTCGTTGCCATAGTCGATCCATGCATCGAGCTGTCCGCCGGCGCTGCCGGCCATGACGTCGATGGAGCCGCTGCTTCCGGCGATGAGCAGGTTGTTGAACACTACGCCATCCTCGTCGTCCAACCCGTTCATGTCGTCCATGTCCGCCGCAGAGGGCTGTCCATCCGGTTCCCAATCGATGGCCGAACCAAGTACGATGCCGGGCACGATGGCATGGCGCGCGCCGTTGGGCAGCACGGTCTCGGGGAAGATGTCCGCATCGCCGAAGTCGAGGCCGTTGGTGTCGACGGCTTGGATGTCGAGCGCGTGGTCTTCCACTTCGCCGTCCATCGCCAGCCCGGTATAGGTGGAGATACCGCCGCTGGTGAAGCGGAAGCGCGAGGTGATCGGATAGACCGTGGCGGCGGAGGCCGGCACCGTGAAGCCGAGGCTGTTGATGCCCGGATGCAGGTTTTGGCCACTGAAGATCTGCTCGTTCAGATCATCCCAATCGCCGTCGTTGTTGAAGTCCACCCACGCATCGAGCACGCCGTTGGTGGAGGCGTCCACGTCCACGCCCACATAGCCGCCGGCAAAGATCATGGTGGTAAAGAACACCCCATCCTCGTCGTCGGGGGATGGCCCGACAATGTCGTCGCCGTCGACCGCGATGGCCGGTTGCCCATCCGCCTCGGCATCGATCTGCCCGCCGAGGAAGTGGACTCCATCGATTACGTGGTGGGCACCGTTGTTGAGCAGGATGGTCGGGTAGACCGGAGTAATCCAGTTGTCGAAGGCGTCGCCCCAGTCGATGTCCATCGGTTCCTCGACGTGGACGAGGTAGTCTTCCACCTCTCCGTCATAGGCGAGGCCGGTTATGCCAATACCTTTGTAGGTGGAGAGGCGCAGGCGTAGGTGGAGCGCCCCGGGCAACGCCGTGGTCGGTACGGGGAAGCTGAGATTGTTTACACCCGAGCCGCTGGCGCCGAAGGTGACGAGCTCGTCGGCGAAGATTTGTTCGCCGGCATCCAGCCAGTCGCCGTCGTTGTTGAAGTCCGCCCAGCCCTGCAGCCAGGCATAGCCGCTGGCCGGAATTCCAACGCCCACGGTCAGATCCATCTTCGCCCAGGTTCCCGGGATGATGGGGGTGGTGAAGACGATGCTTTCCTCATCGTCGGAGCCGTCCGTATCGTCACCGTCGCTTGCGGCGGTGGGTTGGCCATCAGGATCGGCGTCAACCTTGGCACCCATGCGCAGGGCAATGGCGGGGCCGCCGTAGATGATGTGTCGCGCGCCGTTCATGGCGAGCCAGGTTGGGTAGCCCGGATCGGGCGCGTCGCCAAAGTCGAGTTCCGGTTCGAGCTCGATATCGACTTCATAGTCTTCCACCTCGCCATTCTGCGCGCCGCCAGTGGGCGGAAGCGGGCCGTTGGTGTTGTAGCGGAAGCGCATGAAGTTTTGCCCCGGCGGGACACTCAGCGGAATGTTGATGGAGAGCGGGTTGAGGCCTGCCGAAACGTAGGCGCTATAGACCAGGTCGTTCGGGCCGAGCCAGTCGCCGTTGTTGTCGGCGTCGAGCCAGACATCGAGCCAGCCGGCCTGCGAAACCGTCACATCGATCAGCGCCGGTTGCCCCGGGAAGAGCGGGGTGTTGAAGACCACGCCGTCCTCGTCGTCCGCTGCGGGGCCGGCCAGGTCGTCGCCCGTTGCGGTGGCATTGGGTTGACCGTCGGTTTCCGCATCGATCAGGGTTCCCATGAATACACCGGGAACAATGAGATGGTTGGCGCCAGAGCTTGCGGCCAGCGTCGGGTAGGGCTGGTCGGGGGCGTCGCCCCAGTCGTAGGTTTCCTCCGGTTCCACTTCATCGTTGATGATGAAGGCGAGGTCGAGGGAGTTGCTGTAGATCGGGTCGATCAGCTCGCCCCATTGTTGATGGAATTCAACCGGCAGGTCTGCCCAGACCGCATCGTCGTTCCAGTGCGGCGAGCGCGAGGTTTTCCAGCCCCAGTAGCCTTCCGTTCCTTCGAGATCGACCGAAATGTCGAGCCAGTAGATGTTGCTTTCCACCTGAACAAAGGCATCCGCCTCCGGAATGGTGATGTCGTAGCGGAAATAATGGTTGTGGTCGTTCGTGTTCCAGTTGCCGGTGTTGGGATCGTACCAGCCCTGCCACGAGGGTTCCTCCGTCGTCACCGTGATTTCCCAACCCGCCGGGAGCATGAAGGGATCGACATCGATTTCCCATTCCGCCGGCACGACCGGACGGCTGTAGGGGATTTCCGGTAGATCGACCGGGATATCCTTATGGAAGCTGAAATGGAATTTCGAGATGCCGTTGAACTTGTGGAAGTTGGTTGGAATATAGCCGTTGTATTGGAACGAACCCCAGAAGGTGATCTTGGTGATCGGGCCGTTGGAGGTGCAGAGGAAATCGTCGGCCAAAACCTTGTGGAACTGATCGTCGGGATTACCGTCGAGATAGCTCGCGCGCACGTCCCAGCCGTGGGGGTCGGGATATTGCGGCCAGTGCATCTTGTGGTCTTCCTCGGTGGTCTCAATCCAGACTTCGTAGTCCTCCACCTCGCCGTCCGGTGCCGTCCCGTTGGGGGCGAGCCCGCCATTGAGGCTGAAGCGGAAGCGGGCGAAGGTTTTGCCTGCGGTGGCACCGCCCGGAATGGTTACGGAAAGCGCATTGGCTCCTGCGCCTAGCGGTGTGCTACTGAAGATTTTTTCGGCCGCATTCCATACGCCATCCTGGTTGTAGTCGATCCAGGCATCGAGGTAGCCGGCTGTCGAGGCGGTCGCGGTGAGCGTTGCGGTCTGGTTTTGCACGAGCAACGACGTGAAAGCAATGCCGTCTTCGTCGCCCGGAGGGTAGGGGCTGCCGGGATAGGCTTGGTTGATGTCGTCGCCGAGTGCCTTCGCATGCGGTTGTCCGTCGAGATCGATGTCGACGACGGCTCCGAGATAGACGCTGGCATTGATCAGGTGGTTGGCACCGTTGTTGGCAGCGAGGGTTGGATATTTCGGGCTTGAAGCCGAATCGGGGGCATCGCCCCAGTCATAGAAGTCTTCCAGTTCCTGGGTGATCTGGATGAAATAATCCTCCACCTCGCCATCGGGTGCCGGGCCGACGTGTTGAAGCGCCACTCCGCTGGCATTGAAGCGGAAACGGGCGTAGGTATAGCCGGGACTCGCCCAGACGGGTACGTTGAAATTCAGTGTGTTGGCACCGGCGATCAGCGGCTGCGTCGTGAAGATTTGGTCGCCAACCGTCGTCCAGTCGTTATTGCCTGAAAAGTCGATCCAGGCGTCGAGATCGCCGTTGACCGATGCCGTCACCGTGATCTGGGCAACCTGCCCGGGAATCAGCGGTGTATCCCAGGAAACGCCATCCTCATCGTCGAACGGTGGTGGATAGGCAATGTCGTTGTCGTCGCCGATGGCGTTGATATGGGGTTGCCCGTCGGGCTCGGTATCGACGGGAGCCAAACCGAGGAAAATGTGCTGGGAACCAATGGAAACCAAGTGCCGCGCGCCATTGTTGGCGAGCAGTGTCGGGAATCCCGGGTCGGGGGCATCCCCGAAGTCGAATTCCTCCTGGGCAACGGCGCTACCCGCCAGAATCAGAGCCAGCAAGGTGCCGGCAATTGCTGCTTTTGCTTTCATGGTTCCATCTCCTTTTCTTCCATTATGCCGAGGGAACACCCTTCCTCCCGAAGGGCTTGGATTCCTGTAGGCAAAGCGGGGTGCGCGGGATGGTTGAAGGCGGCGATTGCCGATCGTGAACCGAGCTGGTCGTTCATGTTCATCCCCTTGGTTTGGCAACCGGCATGACCGCCAGCTGGCGAATGTAATTAATAGTCGGGAATCTCTTTTTCGTAAAGAACAAATCCCTATTAAGGTGCAAGTCTTTACTTTGAGGGAAGGATCTAAAGAAAAACCGGGGACTGGATCTCTTTTCCAGTCCCCGGAGGGCGGTGGGAAGCCGCCCATCTGAAGCGCCTTGCCTACGGCGCTTAAACTATGGCGTCCACGGCACGGTGACGCGGTAGAACTTGACGCGTTCGGCCGATATGTTGTTGGTCTGCCAGTTGACCGGGCCGATGACTGGACTGCCGGTTGGAATCCAAGGGCTGACCAGCAGGTTGGTCTTTGTTTCCAACTGGTATTGAATGCCGTTTTCAACTGTCCATTCGTTGGTCGAAACCGTTAAGCCTGTATTGAACGTCAGCTTGGTAATGACCAGGTTGGTCGGTGCAGGCTGGAAGAGCTTCACTCCGTAGTCTTCCACTTCGCCGTCATTCGCCGGGCCGGATGGTGCCAGGCCGCCTGCCGTGGAGATACGGAAGCGGGCCATACTCGGGCCGAGCGCCTGCGCCGGCAGTCCCGGAACCGCGAACGTCAAGCTATTAGCCCCCGGATTCAACCATTGCGATGAACCTAGCCACAAGTGCTCGCCGGCGAAGGAACCATCGTTGTTGAAGTCGATCCACGCGTCGAGATTTCCGCCCGAAACGCCGGCAACCGCAATGATGGTGGCGTTCGATCCGGCCACGATTTTTCCGCCGAAGCTTATGCCGTCTTCGTCGTCGAGGCCCGTGGTGTCATCCAAGGTTGCCGCCGAGGGCTGGCCATCGGGTTCGGGGTCGATCACCGCTCCCAGCATAACGCCGGCCACGATGGTGTGGCGGGCTCCTGTCGGAAGCAGGGTTGGGTATGAATTCGGCGCATCGCCGAAGTCCCGTCCGGGATCGGCGTTTTTGATAAGGAATTCATAGTCCTCGACCTCGCCATCCATGCACAATCCAGTATAGGAGACGCTGGCAGGATACGCGCTTGGAGCTCCACTGAGGCGGAAGCGGCTGTAGCCGGGGCCCCAGCTGGCAGTGAGCGGAACCGGGAAGAACAGGGAGTTGGTGCCCATGGCGAGTGGTTGGCCGCTGAAGATTTGATCTCCGGCCTGTGCCCAGCTACCGTCCGCGTTGAAGTCCACCCACGCGTCCAGCATGCCGGGTTGCGATGCAATCACATTCACCGAAGCATAGCCTCCGGGCATGAGCAGCGGGCAGGTCAGAATCACGCCATCCTCGTCGCCGGGGGGATAGGGGATGCCGGGATACAGCAAGTTGGCATCATCGCCGTCCGCATTGATGCTTGGCTGTCCATCCTGTTCAGGATCAACTGCTTTGCCAAGGAACAATGGGGAGCCGAGGAGATGATGCGCCCCGTTGTTGGCTGCGAGGGTGGGGTAGCCGGTGGGGGCATCGCCCCAGTCGATATCCGAATCCGGGTAGACCTCCTCCATGTAGTCCTCGACCTCGCCGTCGGGGGCCGTGCCGCTGAAGGGCAGTCCGCGGACGCTACTGTAGCGGAAGCGGATGCCGGCAGGAACGGAGGCTCCGGTTCCGTTTGGCGGAACCACGAACGACAGCAAATTGTTTCCAGGTGCCAGCGATACGTTCATGAGCACCTGTTCGCCGGGGTCGCCCCAGAAACCGTTGCCGTTGGCATCGACCCAGCACTGGAGGAAGCCGGCCGGGCCGCTGGCCACGACATTGACCTGGGCCACTGCACCGGGAATGAGCGGCGTCAGGAAGGTGACGCCGTCCTCGTCGTCGCCTAGCGAGGGGTAGAGGGCGTCAAGGTCGTCGCCATCGGCCCCGGGTGTGGGCTGGCCGTCCGGTTCGGGATCGACAAACGCGCCGAGGGTCGGGTTCAGTCCGCCGCCGAGGATATAGTGGTTTGCGCCACCGCTGCCGGAGAGCGTTGGGTAGGGGGTGTCGGGCGCATCGCCCCAGTCGATTGGGTCTTCAATGATGAACTGGTAGTCCTCGACCTCGCCGTCGGGCGCGTAGCCGATCGGCGACAGACCCCCGGTGGTGCTGAGCCGGAACCGGGCATAGCTGGTTCCGGGAACCGCGGTGTTTGGAACCGGGAAGCTCAAGCTGTTGGCGCCGGGATTCAGGACATGGGAGCTGAATATCTGGTCGCCGGCTGTCCAGGTTCCGGAGCCGTCGAGATCCATCCAGGCATCCAGCATCGCCGCGGCGGCCCCGTTCATGGTCACCTGCAGCGTTGCGTTGAGTCCGGGGACGATGGCGGAGGTGAAGACCACGCCGTCCTCGTCGCCCGCAGGGTAGGGAACGCCGGGATAGAGGATGTTTATGTCATCCCCATCGGCGGGTGGTGTCGGCTGCCCGTCCGGCTCGCCGTCAATCTGGTTGCCCAGCATAAAGCCGGGGATGATGGCGTGGTTGGCGCCGGTGTTGGCGGCCAGGGTGTTGAAGCCCACCGCGCCGGCGGCGTCGGGTGCATCGCCCCAGTCGTAGTTTTCCATCTGTTCCTCGGGGCCGCAGAAGAGGGCGAAGGCGAGGTCGAAGGAGTTGTCTTCCCACTGGTGGTAGGGGTGGCCGGGCGGGTAGTGCAGGTCAAACCAGTCGTAGCCGTTGTAGAGTTCGAGGTTGGGCGACCAGGCTGCGTCGTCGTTCCATTGGTGGTCTGGCGGCGTGGTTTTCCAGCCGAAGCGGGCCTCTTCCATCTCATCGATCGGATGGGCCTGTACATCCAGCCAGTAGATGATCGGGCGATCGACCGTGCCGGTCTGCACGAAAGCGTCGGCGAGATCGACCGGGAAGGTGTATTGCCAGCACGTCCAGTCCGCGTTGGGTATGTAGGTGCCGGAGGGCGGGTCGTACCAGCCTTCCTGCATGCCGTCGAAGGTGATCGGTTCGGCGGAAAACTCGCTCGGGTTAAACGTCCTCACCCATAGGTTCGATCCGGGGATGCTCCAGGGGCGCGCCGTTCCGGCGGGCAGGTCGGCGTGGAAGCTCAGGGTGAAGCTGACGTTGCTCGGGTTGGCGATGCCGTCGATCATGGGCAACTCATCTCCCAGCCAGGAACCCCAGACGATGATGTTGGTGATGGCGCAATGGTTGGTGCACAGGAAGTCATCCGCCAGCAGGATGGGCGGATCGCCTTGCAGGCGGCACGCCACATCGAAGCCGTTGCTCGAAAGGTCGGGCGGCTGGAACCACTTGGCGTCGGGGTATGGATCGGGGTCGGGGTCGCCGCCGTCGATGACGAAGGCGAGGTCGAGCGATTCCCCGGTGAGGGGATCGCGCAGTTCCTTCCATTGGGCCAGGTTGGTGACGGGTAGGTCGGCCCAGACACCATCGTCGTTGAAGTGCTCGGAACCGGAGGTTTTCCATCCCCACAGGGCTTCCGATTCGCCCAGCATCACGGAAATGTCGAGCCAGTAGATTTCGCCTTCAGTTTGCACGAAGGCGTCGTCGACCGGGATGGTGACGTCGTAGCGGAAGTATTGTGAATGGTTGTTTTCCTCGAAGGTGTCGTGGTTGGGATCGTACCAGCCTTGCGAGGAGGGTGCTTCCGCAGTGACCTCAATGGCCCAGCCGGCAGGCAGGTTGAAGGGATCGAGATCGAATTCCCATTCCGATGGAATCACCGGCATGCTGTAGGGCACCCATGGCGGATCGGCGGGGATGTCTTTGTGCAGGCTGAGGTGGAAGTTGGTGATGCCTCCGTATTCGTGGGAGGGGTTGAAGCCGTCGAACTCGAAGGAACCCCAAAAGGTGATCTTGGTGATCGGCCCGTTGGCGGAGCATTGGAAATCGTCGGCCAGCACTTTTTGCAGCTGGTCGGGGCCCCATTCGTGATAGCTTGCGCGCACGTCCCAGCCATTGGGGTCGGGGAGCTGCGGCCAGTGCATCTTGTGGGTCGGTTCATAGGGTGGTGGCTCGTCGTGGAAGACGGAAACATCGGAGCTGCGGGCCGGCGGCTCGGGGTAGGGGGTGTAGGTGCTGTCGTCTCCGAGCAGATCGATCCACGTGCTGATCTTGAGCGAGGTGGTACGGTTGGCGAAAAGGTCGATTCCATCCGATTGCGATGCGTATAAGAGGTCGTAGCGCGGGTCGGTCGGATCCATGGGCGGGTCGACGGTGAAGTCCAGCGTTCTGCAAGTCGAATTATAAACGGGAATGTCTCCGAAATCCCAGGTCGGCACATAGTAGTTTCCGACCTCCTGATTGGCAGGGGGATCTGCCGGGCTCCAACAATACCAGGCCAACTCGTCCTCATTGTCGGCGATGATCCAGCTTGGATACGGTGGCTGGTTGTACGGGCCGGTAAATGCATTTGGCAGCAGGCCGGTATCGGCGATGGCAAAGTCCGCCGTCAGCTTGGTATCGACCAGCGTGCCGGCATAAAATTCATCTTCCGCCATGGGTTGGCGGCTCTCGCCGTGGCTGTTGTCGGATGCCGAAGCATCCCCGAAGGTCGAAAGCGTATCGTTGTATATGCATGCATCGATCTTGAAACCGATGATGGGATCGCCGTAGCCGCCGCTGGCGCCGGTGGCATACTGGATTCCACCTGGAGGAACGATCCCCTCGATGGCGTAGGTCTCGGCGTTGCCTCCTCCATACTCCAGCAGGTTGTCGTGGAACTCGTACGGGCGGTATTCCTCGTCGCCGGTTGCGAGATCGAGGAACCACTGGCCGTTGGTCGCTGCCGGATCCTGCATCGGGCCGGTGAGGATGCCGGTGGATTGAACCGGCGGTTTGGTGATGGGCAGCGATGGCGCTGCCTGCAGCGAGACGGCTGCAATGGATAGGGCTGCAATGAGCAGCGCGGTGGTGCGGAATACTTGAGCCTTCATAGGTCTTTCCTCCCCAGCCCAATCACGGGCTTTTCTAGAATTTAACCGTTGTGTCTCTCCTTGGTTCCGACAAGGCGGTTTTAACGCCGTTGGCGAGGGGTGTAAAGGTGCAAATCCATAAAACACCAATAGGTATGTAGGGGTATCATTAAATGCATGTTTTTCAATAGGTTCGGTAAATGCGGGTCTCATTCCGGTGTTTTGTTGACAGCCCGCCCGAAAGGCTTATCCTGCCGGATGTTCACCTACCGGGAGGCGGTTGGAATGCAGATAATTCTCCATTCATCCAGGCGGTGCCGGAACGAGGCATTCCGCTTCGTTTTCCTCCCTCCGAACCCCGCTTTCCATTCCTTGGAAATTTCACCCATCAACCCTTCACGGAGGAGAGTTCCATGAAAAATAAAATCGCTACCATCGCGCTTCTGTTCTGGAGCGCCGCCGCATTTGCGGCCACGTACTATGTGGACATCAACAACGCAATACCGGTCGCCCCCTATACCAACTGGGCGATGGCGGCGATGAACATCCAGGACGCCGTCGATGAGGCATCTGCCGGGGAAACCGTATTCGTGACCAACGGCACCTACCTGCTGGATGCGGAGGTTTCGGTGCCCGGCGGGATCCGGCTGGAGAGCATGGGCGGTTTAGAGGATACGCTCGTGGTAGCCGTCAACAGCAACCGTTGCTTTAGCCTCGGAGCCGGGGCTTTCCTCGGCGGCTTCACCATCACCAATGGATACAGTTCGGGGAACGCTGGAGGAATCTACTGTGCCGACGATTCCGTCATGATCACCAACTGCGTTATAACGGGAAATTCGGCGGGAGCCGACGGGGGTGGACTATATAACGGCGACGCATACGATTGCCGCTTTATCGATAATTCAGCAAACCGCGGTGCGGGCTTCTTTGACGGCTCGGCAACCGCGTGCCTTTTCTCCGGTAATATTGCGGCTTATGAAGGGGGCGGGATCTATTCCGGCTCTGCCAGCGCGTGTGTCTTTACCAACAATACCTCTCTTGGCAGCGGTGGCGGAACCTTCAATGCCTCTGCCAACAATTGCACCTACATTAACAATAAGGCTACAAGCAAAGGTGGTGGGTTCAGTATCTTTTCCAACACAGCGATACCCAGCAATTGCGTCTTCATCGGCAACACGGCAGACCTGGGAGGGGGAGTCTATGAGGCCGGTTCGGTAATCGATTGCGTTTTTTCGAACAACGTTGCTGTGAGATCCGGCGGAGCGGTGTACGCTGGTGTCGCTGTAATCAACTGCTCATTTTCCGGCAACATCGCCTCGAACAACAGTGGCGGCGCGATCGTGGCTACTTATGCATACGATTGTTTCTTCACTAACAACTGGGCAAACGAACACGGCGGCGCGATATACCAGGACGGTGCGTCCAACTGCACCTTCATCGGTAACCATGCCAACGGAACCGGGGGAGCCAAATCTTGGTATAATCACGTTATGCGGGATTGCGTTTTCATTTCCAACTCCACTGCGGGCGATGGAGGTGCGGTGCGCGATGGGCAGCTATACAACTGCATCTTCTATGGAAACTCCGCGAGTGACGGCGGCGCGGTGTCGGAAGCGGATCTCTACAACTGCGTTGTGTTCAACAACACCGCTTATTCTGTCGGTGGCGGGGCGGAAAGAAGCTCGGCCTACAACTCCATCATCTGGTCGAACTCCGCGCCGACGGGGAGCGACCTCTATGCAACCGACCCAGTTCGGTGTTGCCTGTCCGACAGCGTGACCTATCCGCCGTCAGGGGCAAATGTTGACTGTATATACACCGATCCGCAGTTTGTGGATGCCCCCACCGCCGACTTCCATCTCCTGGCCACCTCGCCCTGCATCGATGCCGGAAGCAATGCCCTCACCCAGGCTTCATCCGACTTCGACGGCATTCCGCGCCCGCTCGACGGCGACACCAACGGCACCGCCACCATCGACATCGGGGCCTATGAATTCCTCATCGCCACCGCCGACTCCGACGGCGACACCATGCCCGACGGCTGGGAAACCGACCACGGCCTCAATGCCGCCGTGGCCGACGCTTCCGGCAACCCCGACGCCGACCCGCACGATAATCTCAGGGAATACTACGCCGACACCGACCCGTTCGACTCCGGTGACTTCCTGCGGATCACCGACTTCGAGGTCGATGGCGACACGAACACCGTGTTCTGGATGTGCCGACCCACACGCCGCTACACGTTGCAATTCACCGCGGAGCTGACCAACGGATGGACGAGCGCCGGGTCGAGCTTCGTGCCGCCGTTCAGCGGCGAGATCGGCGAAATGGTCGTCGGTGTGGTCGGCACCAACCGCTTCTACCGCGTGCAGGCCGAGCTGCCGCTCAGCCCGTAGAGAGGTCGAGATTGGAATTTCTATCCACAAAAAAAGCGCCCTTTTCGGGGCGCTTTTGCTGTTGCCGGGATCCTGGGACTGCGGACTAGATGATGAGGTCGTTCTTGCCGCCGCGGAGCTGGTCGGGGGTGATGATCTGGTTGGCTTGCTCCTGCTGCATGCGGATCATGTCTTCCTGCAGCTGTTTGATGGCGGCGTTGATGGCTTCCGGGAATTTGGCCACGGCTTCCTCCAGGTTGGAGGCATCGATCTCGCCGGAGATCGGAAGCGCGCCGCCGGGGGTCATGATATTCGTAGTGGCGGACCAGGATGCTTCGCGGGCTTCGTCTTCGGTGCCATCGAGCTTGATCGGGATCAGCTTGCGGATCGACCCCACCTGAAGGTCGGTATAGTTTTCCTCTTTCCAGAGGTTCGCGCCGTCGATCTGGATGTTTTCAAGGGATTGTTCTTCTGCCATGTTTTCCTTTCCTGTGAAGTGCATCACAGAGATTTTGTTCAAAATTCAAAGCGCGCACTCTGTCGGGTTTTGGGGGGCAGGGCAAGGTTTTGGTGCAGATAAGATTAACGGATCTGAACGGTGCCGAGTGTGATCCATCCAGCCAAATCCTGATCCTGCGACCGGTTGGCGAAGCGCACCGGCGCGGCGCCCGGCAGCGGGTTGGGAACGCGGAGCAGGATTTTGTGGCTTCCGGGGCTGCATGCTGAAACATCGATCCCGAGTTGGATCCCTTTGGGGGGCGCACCCGGCAGAATGTGTAACAGGGTTTCGTTTGTCTTTTGGGGAGCGGCCTCGGTCTGCTCGTTGGAAAGCAGGGCCAACTCGATCGGCCAGGCATGGTAGAACGGAGCCACGCCGCGGTTTTCGATCTGGAAAGAAATCGTAAGCCGCCCGGCGTCCTCATGGTATTCCGCTTGGGGAATATGAAATTCATAGCCCATCTTGCGTACGCATTCGATGCCCCGCGCCTTCCGGGCGTGGGTCCATGTTTTACGGTTGAACATGCCGCTGTCCATCAGCCAGGTAACGTGCGTTTGCTCCACGCACGCGGAAAAATCCTGAATGCGTGTGTCGGCGGGGCTGGCATCGAACACCTGCCCCCAGGCCTCCGGGCGGATTTCGCCACCGATGGAAACCGTTTCCATTTATCCAACGCACCGGCACGTTTCATTTGCGGCATGAAATGCCAGGGCTTCCCATCGGTCCCGGTTGATAGCGTCGACCAGGCAAAGCTGTCGTCGTGGTAGCCCAGCTTGCTGTCAACATTGCTGACCTGGTGCGCGTCGGCCACGCCGGCCGGGTAGCGCAGGAGGATCGGGGTTGTTTTGAATGCAGCTTCGTACGCGGAAATTACTTCGGCCTGGAGCTCCTTATCCGCCCACCATTCGTTTTGCGGATAATTATGCCATTCCCCCCATTTCCCGAGGAGCCCGGCGGTGATGAAGCCGATGCGCGGGTCGCCATCATAGTGGGCGCCCAGCTCGGCAATAAAATCGATGATGCACTTCCGCAGGTTTCCATTGGAGTAGTCGGGAGTAAGTTGGGTTTTAGCGCCCTGTTTCCATTCATGCTGGATGAGCCCTTGGTCCAAAAGGTATTGCGGGACTCCTGGCGCCCCGTTTGGATATTCGGAATAAAAGCGGAAGACCGTTTGGTGCCCGCGCGAAGCGACATCGTTCAGCAGCTTTTCCAGCCGGCTCCAGTCATATTCCTTTTCCCCGACCACCACCGAGGAGAGTGGCAGATAGGAAAACTCCATGCTATGGGGGAAGAGCCCTTTTCCCTGCCCGACATACGGCACCAAACCTTTCAGCGGATTGTCTGCCGGGGCCGGGGCATATTCGAGCTTAACCGGACTGCCCACAGCCAAACCGACGCTGAAGAAGATGCCAATCAATGTTTTCAACATCTGGAAAGTATAGGGGTGCCAGAAAAAAAGACCGCACAAAAATCGGCGGTCTTTTTGGGAAATGGTGCGCCCAACAGGAGTCGAACCTGTATCTATGGCTTGTGCCTCAAATTGGGCACCAAATCGTTATATTTCCTAATAAATTCAAGTAGTTTTGGGTTTTCGAGCGGGCTCGATCTCCATCGCTACGTATTTCAGTTTTAAGTGCTTTTCCGGGGGAATATGGGGTAGCTTTAGGGGCGTGTCAACAAGCTCTGATTAGCTTTTGTTGAAGTGGGCTAAAAAAAACGGGGGGATTTCCAGTTGAGAGGTCATTTGAGTCTATTTTGGAAGCGTAAATCGGCTTTTACCGCTCCTCGTCCCCCACATCAACCCCATCTCAAACAAGACCCCCGAATTGACATGGGGAGCCCATGTTTACCGGTGTTTTAGGGTCATTTGGGCCGGTTTGCCCCATGTCCCCGGTGAAAGGGTGGTTAAATTAGATTTCTTTCTGCGTTTTAGCTCTGGAGGTTGAGCTACAGAAGGAAATCCGATATTTTTTCCATAATCATATCATGGAGTATATCCAGACTGGGGGAATTGTGGACGGATGGCATGTTACTACGAACGATATCAGGCATTGGACTGAGACTAATAAGCGACGGGCTGAAGAGATTCTTCCTCTGTTGGTCGATAAGTTAATTCGGGCATCATGTAAGCCCAAAAACGTATCATTTCCTTCTGGGGATGATATTGCGATTGGTGGTTGGGATGGAATTTTAGAGGTTGAAGAAGGTAATGAATTTGTTCCTTCTGGGCATTCTGGTTGGGAGTTCGGGACAAACGCATCTGTAAAAGGGAAAGCTGATGGTGATTATGCTAAGCGGCTGGCGGAGCCAGCCCCCCTTGATCCAAAGCGGTCTACGTTTGTATTCGTAACATCCCGGTTGTGGACTCGGTGTGATAAATGGGTATCTAGCAAGAAGTCGGCAAAAGAGTGGGGTAATGTCATTGGGCTTAACGCTGAGAAGCTAAGCTCGTGGTTGTTGCAGTGCCCGGCTGTTCATCGTTGGTTTGCCGAGTTGATTGGAAAGCGAACATCGGATACCAGAGATGTGGGTCAGGCCTGGGAGGCACATTCTTCCAGGACGGAGACAAAGCTAACGCCTGAGTTCTTTCTATATGGAAGAGATTCTCAGGTGAATTGCCTGTCAGGAAAGATGCGACAACAGAATAATGTGATTCGGGTTGCTTCCGAGTCTGCTGACGAGGCTTATGGATTTGTTCTTTCCACAATACTTCAGGATGAAAATGCGTCTGCTCGGAGTCTAATCGTTAGAAATCAAGATGGCTGGGATGCGATGGCACCATCACCGAACCCGTTGATTTTAATCCCATACGGCTTTATTCCCAATGAGATTGGGGCGGCAACGAATTCCGGGCATACCGTGGTGATTGTGGCGACCACTAAAAGTCATCCCCCGGCTGAGATTATTCTAGGTCGGCTACAGAGGATGGAAAAGACTAAGGCGTTCGCAGCTTTGGGATTCGATGAAGCGACCTCTCATGAACTATATCGGAAGACAAAGGGGTATTTTGAGCCATTGCTTAGGCATCCTCTTATGAAGCCAATAGATTATGTTGGGCCGGAGTGGCCGCAACAGATATCTGCAGATGCCTTGTTTGCAATCCTGTTTGCATCGGAATGGAACAAAGATAATGAAAATGACCGTAATGCATTAGAGTCATTGTCGGGAATGACCTATGGAGACTTTGAAAAAATTGTCTTGGAGGTTTCAAAGGCTGACGACCCTCCCGTTCGCCTGATAGGTAGCATATGGCAAGTGATCTCTAAGATGGATTTTTTTCTGCGGATCGCACATCTAGCATCACAGACGATACTGGGTAGGTTTGTGGAGGTTATGAATCAAATTCTTTCAGATGAAGACCCTGGTTATGATCTGCCGGAGGAAGAACGGCATTTAGCATCATTTAGTAATGAGACACCTCAGTATTCAAACAATCTTAAGGAAGCTGTTGCAGACACTGCGGCACTTCTTGCCGCTCATATCGATGACCATGAAGATGTGTTGGGAGCGACTAATCCATCTTCCATAATCCACTATGCTGTAAGGTCATTGTTTGAGAGTAATCAAACAACAAAGCATTGGTACTCACTGGGTAGTTGTACTCAGCTACTGGCAGAGGCGGCCCCTGAAGAGTATTTAACGGCGGTAGAGAATGCATCAACAGGAGAACCTCCGGCCCTCTTGGGGTTGTTTGAAGCAGAAGGGGCAGGCGTTTTTGGTGGTTGCTATCATTCCAATTTGCTTTGGGGACTGGAAGGGATCTCATGGAATAAGCAGTATTTGTCTAGAGTCGCACAATGCTTAGCTAAGCTCTCGCAGATTGATCCAGGGGGAAGCTACTCTAACAGACCATTTAGCTCCCTTTGCGACATGTTTCTCGGATGGATAAATAACACGAATGCTACTCATGATGAGCGACTTGAGATTGTTGACAAAGTTTTAATTCCGCAGTTCCCTGACGTTGCATGGAAGTTGATGGTTGAGTTACTTGTTGATAAGCATAGCACTACATCAGGGATTCACGAACCTGAGTATCGTGATTGGGCGCAGGCGATTGAACAATCAACCACAGTTCCTGCTTATTACGGCTATGTATATGCAATGGTTGATCTGCTGATACGGGAGTTCAACAATCATATTAATCGAGACATCGTGACTCTAATATCGGAGTTTGATTCCTATAAGCCTGATCAAAGGGATGCGATTGTTGACAAATTCATGGCTGTTGATGTCGAATCTCTCGACCCCGAACTCCGTCATGAAATACGAAATAAGTTTAGAGAAACCATATCCCGTCACAGGGAGTTCTCTGATGTTAAATGGGCTTGGCCCGAAGCTCTGCTCGTTCGATTAGAGGCCGTCCATGATCATTTTAAATTTCAAGATTTAGTGGAGGATAATGTTTATCTTTTTGATAAAAGGCACGCTCCACTAATTGATGCAGTTAGCAAAAAGGACGTTTCTTACGATGAGCGAGATGCTTTGGTCAGAGGTAAGCGACGAGAAGTAATTGAAGCTATTTATATGGAATACGACATGCCTGGCATAACTCAGTTAGCAGACACCTGTGCTGATCCTTATTTAGTTGGCGAAGCGTTATATGATTCTAGTATGGGCCAGGATGTATCTGAAATGATGTTTGAATGGGTGGAGGGGGATGGGGTCACGAGTCAGGTGGCCAAATCATTTATCTCTTCGTGGGCATGTAGGTCTACAGGAGAGCTTTTGGAATTATTTGATTCCCGATCTGAGTGGGATTCGGTCATGAAGGCCACAATACTTCTTAACTTCCTTCTAACTGAAGACACGCTAGAGCGGATAGAGCAGCTTGATGAGGCTGGCCAGAGAGAGTATTGGAGTAAAGCGTTGCGCTACTATGTTCGGGGGGATAAGGCTCCATCAATTAATATTGTAGCTCGCCGATTGCTCGAAAATGATAGGCCGTTGGCAGCAATCGATACAATTGCAATGGCTAAACATGCTCGCAACCCTGAGCAAGGGATAGATTGTGAATTAGCTTCCGAAATTCTTTTGTCTATAATAAGGAATCCTGCTGACATTGAAGACGTTCCTTTCGCTTCCGTTCAATACCATATCCAAGAAGTAATTCAGGTGCTGCAAGGCGTCGGCTCAATCGATGATCAAATGATGATCGAAATTGAATGGAATTATCTTCGGATGTTCCGGTTTGATCGCTTCACACCAATATATCTATTCAAGAAAGTTGCTGCTGACCCAGCGTTTTTTGCACAATTGGTGAGCTGGATTTATAAAAAGGAAGAGCTAGCTGAGGCCGAACAGGAGCAGAGGAAGCTGCTGGCAGAAAAATCATTCACACTGCTTGATAAAATTAATCTATGGGAAGCGGGGGATGAGCAGGTGGTAAGTAGAGAGGGGCTTTCAAGATGGGTGGAGCAAGTTCGTTTAACGCTTCTTGAAGAGAATTTAACAGGAATAGGCGATGATCGTATTGGGCATTGTTTGTCACACTGTCCTGAAGGAGCGGATGGTATATGGCCTCACGAAAATGTCCGACACGTAATCGAAGCAATTAAAAGCAAAGAACTTGATGTTGCGGTTCAGGTCGGTAGAAGCAACTCACGGGGAGCGACTAGCAGAGCAATGTTTGAGGGTGGTGATCAGGAACGGAACCTAGCTGACAAATATCAGGAGGAGGCCGAGAAGCTGCAACTGGTCTTTCCTCGAACCGCTACGATTCTTAGGTCGCTGGCATCGAGTTATGACTGGGATGCAAAGCGGCATGACCAGAATGTGGAACTTTACTAGTTGTTGGAGTGGCTTTGAATGAATGAGCTTATTGAATTGAACGAAGAGGCTTTCGAAAAGGTGCTAAGGGATAATGTAACCCTATTGGGTCGAGCCTGTAGTGGTAAATATATTCATAATGCAGAGATAGGCCGGCGTTTCGCTTTAAATGCGAATAATGAGGGGTGCAGTCTGGAGGTTTCTGAAGCTGGCAAGGGAGAAAAGGTTGTCGATAGCTGTGAGTATATCTCATGTGAGCTATCTTTCTTTGAAAGAAATCGGCTTACCATGGAGGCCAATTTTAGGGAGAGATGTTTGAAGAAGGTTCCTGAGGATAAATTTGATAAATACATAACAATAATGTCGGGCGTTTGGGTGAAGGGAGCATCTGCAACTAGATCACGTGAGGTTAAATCTTTATATGACTCGGTTGTTGAGTTTCTGAAGACTCGTGAGGACAATCCGTGTGAGTATATTCGCAAGCCATATAGAACCACTGGCGAGCCACTATTTACCGTGGGTGAGCTGACCCATTTACTCATCACGAACTCTGAACTAATAAATTTATATTTCTCTAACTTCGCTGAGCATTGTCGTGAACAGGGGTATGATATATCAACAAGTGAGTTCTGGTTGCATAGGGGTGTTCATCTAAAAGATCCATTTGAAAATGGGAGTCAGTACGTAGAAAATCGCTTCCTGACTTCTTATACTATCTCTGTTTCTATCATGGAGAAATTCGCACAGATTATTCCTGATAAGAAAGTCGCCCTAATTAGTGGCCAGTTATACGATCTAAAAGATCAAGTATTCGCCTTTGCGCCATTTATCCCCGGTATGCCTATAACGCAGATGGAGGTTGTTCTGATGCCATCAACGAAAGTTATAACTATGGATTTAGTCCACGAGGACGGTAAACTGTATGATTATGAACTCAGCGTCCCTCGACGATAGAATCTTACTATGATGATGACATGTCAACCAACCCCTACAGATTCAACAGGGAGCCGATGTGTCGAGAGTACCTGAAAGCTATGACCTTCCAGTTTGAAGCACCGTTCCAAAAACCAGACCTACCAAGTATCAACCAATCATCATTCTTAACCACCCCAAAACGCTGCGAGAATGGCCTGTGCTGACTCCCGGTTAATTCAGCAATATGACGACCAGGGCCGCAAGCCTGAGGGCTCAGATTGGCTTATTCCGGGGTGTTGATTTTTGAGTTTCCGGGGCTCTATTCCCTGGATGCCTCCGGCATGAGTCACAGCAGTCTGCAAATCAAATGTACTTGGGTCGGTTGATCCAGTAATATGCTTCTTCAATTTCAAGGAGCACTATGGACAATCCCTACAAATTCAACTGGGAACCGATCTATCGGGAATACCTGCCGGAGCTGGCCAGTCAGTTTGTTCTGGATTACGAATCAGTTCGTGACTTTGGAGCGAGTAGGCCGACGAAGCAGTTCTCCTGTGTGGCTCCGAAGTACAAGGTGGATTCAGAACGCTATGACAATGAATTCTGGGAAGAGATGGTAATTCGATATTGCAATGGCGGTAGAGAGTTCGGTGATGAGCTGTCAGAGATGGGCAAACGTATGGGGTACAGGACGCCTTGGCCGGGGGCATTAGAGGGGCAGATCTACCAAGAGCCTGTTCTGGAGTACCATGTGATGGATGGAGTTCCCTATGTGAAGCACCTACTGGATATGGCTAGTGATGAAGATCGCCGACACTGGATCTCTCTAAACGAAAAAGACAGTGCTATTTCTATCTCCCCAGCACAGATATTTGCACACCGCCTGATTTTTGAGGAGTATGAAGCCATCATCGATAATCGCTGTGATACTGCAAATGCTCTGTATCAACTTATGGACTACTCTAGGCGATGCTCATTAGAGGAGCATCTGCCGGATAGGCTAGTGATGCTCTTCTCTAGCTACTTTCCGGATTGCTTGTCTAAGAAACCATGATTTAGGGCTCTAAACTTGTTCTTCATCTCAAGGACGTTGACAAAGTCCTCGGCGGTTGACGCATTCGCCCACAGGTAACCCACCGCCACCGACTCCGGGCACTCTCAGATGATCAACGACCTCTGTCGGATGCTGGTGCGGCTGTGGGTGATCCTTGCAGCCCTTACCTCTAAGCCCGTAATTGATTCTTATTGGAATTTAATAGTCAGAGCGATAATCTTCAACAATCGCATGTGTGTACGAGGATTACGTGATGACTGACAAGGAACTGGTTCAAAATCTGATTAACCTTTGGTATGCGGAACGGGCATGGGCCGAGGAAGTGCTCAAGCGTTCATACAAGGTGGATGAACCTTTTGAGGTGCTCAACCTTGACCTGGATGATGTGCAGGAAATCCCCGGAACCAACTGGCACTGTCGGCCTCATGGCGTGGGGGTTGATATCTTCAGGACAGACGGTACCGACGGCATAGACTTTGATTTCGACAGACCGGAACCTGATTCCTGGAGACTGATGATCTTTCTTCGGAGACAGTATGAAGCGGGAAATTTAAATAAGAACCAGTATCGTGAACTCTATGAAAGCGATGATCATCTTGAGCTTCAGGTTAAGGGGCTGGGATTGTAAAAAAGATTGGAGCGTAAACCATGGCAGCAACTAATTCGGTAGAGCTGAAGATCGAACTTGAGTTTATCGAGCCCTTAATCTGGCGACGTGTGGCGGTGCCTGATAGCTGCTCACTCGGAGACCTCCATTCAGTGATTCAGACCGCTATGGGATGGAGAGATTGCCACCTGCATTGCTTTGACATCGACGGCACCAAATACACCTTCCCGAATCAACTGCCTGAGATGGACATGGAAGATGAAGGTACGGTTCATCTGTCTGATTTGATCAAGTCGGGAATAAAACGCTTCCTGTATGAGTATGACTTTGGCGATGACTGGCGACACTGGATCACCATCGAAAAGGTTTCTCCCGTGGACTCAAACTCTACTCTTCCCGATTGCCTTGATGGTGCACGTGCCTGTCCGCCTGAAGACTGCGGCAGTATTCCGGGATACGAGGATCTGGTTATGGCCTTCAATGATGAAAGCCCCGATGAGGATCAGGACGCCCTGCTTGAATGGCTGGAGTCTATGGAGCCGGGCTGGAATCCCGATGTATTTGATCGGGGGAGGGTCAACAAAGAGTTGCAGGAAAGCTGGAGGTAAAGGTGATGAAAATGAATAAACACATCGTATTGATAACCGTTCTGTTTGCATGCGTTTCGCTTACGTGTGCAGAAACTGTAACCCGCCTTTTGTATTTTAGCCTGAAGCACGATTCAGGCTCCCATGAAGAAAAAGTGTTCTTCGAGAAAATAGTCATTTTGAAGGAAATCCCGGTTGTTAAGGGGTTTGAACTGTTGAAAGTTCGTTCGGGTAAAATGGACTATGAGTATTGTTTGCGGTTGGTGTTCGATGATCAGGCTGGAGCCGATATATATTCGAATCATCCGATTCACAACCAGTACGTGAAAGATGAATGGAAACCAAATGTGGAGAAGGGAATGCTAGTTGACCTTCTCGAATTCTAAAGAGCCTCTAAACGGATCAGATCGATCCTAGAATATGGGAACCTGTGACGCAGCGTAAGCTTTCAGCGTTTCTATTTCTGATTCACTGAGTTTATGCAGCTTTGGATACAGCTCCATCATCATTTTCAGCAGTACCTCTTCGCCGGGGGATACCGCCAGTGATACTCCCTGCGATAGGGTCCAGCACATGGCCAGTTCAGCTATTTCGGGATCGTCGATTGGCTCGTACCAGCATTTCTTATATTTGATGGGTGTCTGGCCATCCGGACGTTTGTTGCTCGACAGTGTCTTTAGGGCAATAATACCGCAGTTCCGTTTCTTAGCTTCCTCCAGAACCTTGGATTCAAACTGCTTTTGGTAGTGCAGAACAAAGCTGACCGGCAGCATCACCGTATCAAAATCATATTCATTCAATGCAGCCAGGGCGGCCGCTTCCGAGTGAGCTGAAAACCCCACATGTTTGATAATGCCGGCCTTTTTTGCATCAAGGATTGTTTCCATAGCACCGCCCTTTGCAAAGACCGCCTTCACATCCTCTTCTACGTCGGTAATTGCATGGAGCTGGAACACGTCGAAATAATCCGTCTTCAGGTATTCCAGTGACTGGTCGAGTGTCTCACGGGCTCCTTTGGCGTCTCTTAGGTGCGTCTTGCAGGCCAGGTGAATATCTTTACGGAATGGCTCAAGTGCGGGGCCTAGTTTTTCCTCGGCATTGCCGTAAGAGGGGGCAACATCAAAATAGTTGATGCCGAATTCAACGGCGTCTGCAACTATCCTTGAAGCTTGCTCTGGTTCGTAATCCATTACTACGATTCCTCCAAAGCCGATGGGGGAGACATTGAGGCCGGTTTTTCCAAGTACGTTCATAGGTGTCCTTAAAGCTGAGAGTTGGTTGTCGTATACGGTGCGACGCACAGGTTTGCAAGCGGAAGGTTTGATCTGACCGTTCAAATAAACATGTATGTCCAATTTTTATTTTACGGAAACATGTTTATCCCTATTTCCCTTTAACCTTTTCCTTGAACGGATTATCGTTTCCTTCATGAAACGAAGAGACGTACTTCAGAATCTGGTTGTTGCAGGGACCGTTCTCGCCCCGCCAGTGGCTTTTTCAGGCGGTTCCACCTCGGATCGATTAGGTCCTGTTCTTCCTCAAAGAACCCTGGGTAAGTGTAAAGAAAAAGTAACCAGCCTGGGTTTAGGCGGCTTTCATGTCGGTTGGCCGGAAGATGAAGCTCAGGTGCAGGCTGTCATCGAAAAGGCTTTGGAAGTTGGAATCCGTTTCTTCGATAATGCTGAAAGTTATGGAAAAGGACGTAGCGAAGAGCGATATGGAAAGTATCTTATCCCGAAGTATCGTGATGATATTTTTCTAATGACAAAAACCCAGGCAAAAGATGCCGCTACTGCCCGCCTGCATCTGGAGGGATCGCTTAAGCGGATGAAAACCGATGTCATTGATCTGTGGCAGATTCACTCGCTGAAGACTCCTGAAGATGCCGACGACCGGTTGACCAAAGGCGTGCTGGACGAGGCACTCAAGGCGCAACAGGAAGGTAAGGTGAAGCATATTGGATTTACCGGCCATGCATCGCCCTATGCCCATATCCGGATGGCCGAGCACAAAGAAGTGCTTGCCGCCTGTTCTGCCTGCCAGTTCCCGATCAACCCGGTTGATGCTGCGGCAAAGCACAGCTTTATCCAGACCACGTTGCCGAAGATGGCCGAACACAATGTCGGAGTGCTGGCCATGAAGACGCTGGCCGATGGCAGATTCTTTGCTCACAAGGAGATGAACGGAAAAGTAAGGTGGACTTCGAAAGACCCGGTCATCCCTAATACCTTATCTATAGACGAATGCATCATGTTCGCCCTGTCGCTTCCAATCAGCGTGCTGATTACCGGAGCCGAAAAACCGGAATTTGTGGAAGAGAAGGCAGAGATCGTAAGAAGATTTTCAGAGTTGTCATCCGATCAGAGGAAGGTACTTGTTGATAAAGTCGGGGGCTTTGCCGAGCAGGGTAAGGTGGAATACTATAAAAACAAAGACCTGCGCTTACCTAAGGGATCATAGGAGAACCATCATGTTGAAAATCACCCTAGGAATAACCATGCTGCTGTCGTCAACCTTGGTTGAGGCGGCTCCTTCATACACCTTAAGTAGGCAATGGGCTTCTGAGCCCGTACTGGAAGTTCCGGAATGTGTTCTGTTCCGTCCAGCCGATAATCTCTTCTATGTATCCAACGTATCGGGAAAGCCGGCAGAGAAAAACGGTGCCGGGTTTGTTTCAAAGATGGATTTGGAGGGAAGGGTTGTTGAACTGAAATGGGCTTCGGGGTTGAACGCCCCAAAGGGCATGATTATTCATGGAGACAGTCTTTACGTTTCTGATATCGATGAGCTGGTCCAGGTTGACCTCAACAGCGGTGAGATCTTAAAGCGATATCCCGCTACAGGGGCCGTATTCCTAAATGACGTGGCGGCTGATGCAGCAGGCAATATTTATGTGGGCGATTCCTCGGCAGAGAATGGCAGGATCTACCGGCTGAGTGCCGGTAAACTTGAGACCTGGTTGAAGTCTTCCAAAATGGAACGCCCGAACGGGCTTCATATGCATGAGGGCCGGTTGCTGGCCGGTGATGCCAGAAACGGGCACCTCATCGCAATCGATCCAAAAACAAAAGCGATATCACCAATCGCTGTCACGGACTCCGGTATTGACGGTCTTAAACCGGATGGTTATGGGAATTTCTTTACTTCCAACTGGAAAGGCCGGACGACATTGATTACGGCTGAAGGGAAGACTGTAATACTGATGGATACAACTGAATCCAATATCAACTCAGCCGACTTTGAATACCTCGCTGACAAAAAGATGCTCGTGATTCCCACATTTTTTGACAACCGGGTTGTCGCATTTACCGTTGTGAACTCGCAGTCCAACTAATATTCAAAGGAGACACTATGCGTTTAGTTAAATTGGGATTCCTAACCCTCACCCTGTTTCTCGCTCTCCATTCCTTTGCGAATCAGGTAGAAATCGTTGATGCCAAAGCAACCAAAGGCAGTGAAGGCTGGACTGTTGCCGTTACCTTGAACCATGCAGATGTCGACCGGCAGCACTTTGCCGACATGTGGAGGGTCGTATCTGAAGATGGGCAGATTATAGGAACACGTGAACTCGGACATCCACACAAAGACCAACCGTTTACCAGGGACTTGAAGAATGTAACGATCCCGGATTCCATGTCCTCCGTGTATATTGAGGCTCATGACAATGTCCATGGTTGGACCAAGGAGAAGTTCAAGGTTGATCTGAAGAAAGGACTTCAGGTCGGGGATTCTGTGCCGGATTTTAAAGCGGTCGATCAGGACGGTGGCTCATGGATGCTGAAAGATCATGTAGGGGGAAAGTATCTCATTATCTATTTCTATCCGGCCGCAATGACAGGCGGTTGTACCAAGCAGGCATGCAGCTATAGGGACTTTGTCAGCAAAGGCTCGAATGAGGGTGTTGAGATCGTCGGTATCAGCGGAGACTCACCTCAAAGTCTTAAATATTTTCAACAAGCAGAAGGACTTAATTTTACCCTGCTGTCTGACCCCGATGGAAAGATTGCGGAAGCCTTTGGTGTGCCTGTTCGCACCGGGGAAAAGAGTCTCAAGCGGACCGTCAGCGGTGATGAGGTTGAGCTTAGTAGAACAGCAACCGCTTCCCGGTGGACTTTCGTCGTTGATCCCCAGGGGAAGGTCGTCTATCGAGATGACAAGGTTAAGGCTGTTCAGGATTTGAGCAACGTTATGGCATTCCTGGAAAAGGCGAAGAAATAGCTCCTGCCTATTACCAGTCAACAATACATTGTCCTCCGGTTAGCTGAAGGCTCTTGGCCGTGTACTCGTGGAATTCAATCCTGACTCCATTAGGATCAGTGGTCCATGCCTGCCATGAGTGATCAGCTCCCAGAGACTTATCGCCCGCCTCGTACCCATGATTACGAAGAAGGGCGATCGTTTCATCGATATTATCAACCTGCATGGCGATATGGTTGATGTTTCCCACGTCCCCTGGGTTGCCTTTAAAGACCTCAATGAAACTGTTCTCCCCAAGATGAATGTAATAGCCAAAGAGTTCGCCGTCTTTAATGAACTCGAATCCCCGCTCAAGGTTAAGTCCATTCAAATAGAAGCGGGCAGTGGCATCAAGATCATTGGAATGAATGCAGATGTGAGCAAGTTGAATAATCATAGGTATATCCTTTCGGGATCAAGGTAGAAGCCGCTGAATGTGCAAAAATATACTCCACAAGTGAAAGATGCAGATGCTCACACGTTGTTACCCGACCATCCTTTGGGCCACTTGCTTAGTCCCTTGTAGAACATCAGATGCTCGTGATGGGGCTTTACCTTGTCCTCTATCGCCACCATCTCCTCTTCGCTAAGCGGTTTGAACTCCTGTGCAATTCTGATGTTCTCTTCCAGCTCAGCTATGTTGTCCAGTCCCACAATGATCGTGCTGACCGGAAGGGTTAGTGTGTAGCTCATGGCCTCTTTCATTGTGATAATGCCGCCATTTGAAAAGATGCGGTCACGGGCCGGAATCTTCATGCCGATAATGCCCATGTTCTTTTCTACTGCCGTGGGGATCAGTTTTTCGATGAAGGGATTGTAGTGTTTGTCAGCGGCATTGAGAGCCATCAGCGCACAGTCGAATGGAAACCGCTCGATGATGGTGCGCATAGGATCTGGATCGGCATGTCCCGTAATGCCGAGATGGGTTACGATCTTTTCATCACGGGCTTTCTGTAAGGCCTTCAGCACACCATCGTCGGCAAATATCTGATCAATGTTTTCTTTTCCTCCTCCTTTGATGTTATGGATCTGCCACAGGTCGATGTGGTCGGTCTGGAGATTCTTCAATGACTTCTCCAGCAACCGCATGGAGCCATCGTAGGTTCGGTCGTGAGTTTTCGTGGCCAAATAGACCTCGTTACGCCGGGTTTTCATAACTTCACCCACATGACGTTCGCTGGTTCCCTGCATCTCAGGAGTTTTCTTTGCTGTCCCGTTCTGTCCATACACGGCGGAGGTGTCGATATAGTTAATTCCAAGGTTAATGCAGCGGTTTACTATCTCGACGGCCTGGTCCTTCATTCCAACCTGTTCTACCGTGGCTTGGGCACCGAGGCTGTAGATACCCACCATTCGTCCTGTATTTCCGAGCGGTCGCTGGGGGATCAGTGGTGGTTTGCGTATTGCTCCTGCATGTGATTGTTCCGGAGCAAGAGATGCCGCACCAAGAAGGGCGGTGTGAGCAGTTAGTTCCTTGAGGAACTGTTGGCGGGTCTTACCGTTGTATCTCATGATTGCCTCTCCCTTCTAGTAGTTAGGTCGCTCTCAATAAGGGAAGTTTAGGGAGGAGCTGGTGCGAAGTCAATCGGCACCATCTGTCATAGTTGGCAATCGTCCGTGGCCAACAAACTCCTTCTGAGGTGACTCATTACTTGTCCCGGTCTACGAGGTGGCTGAGGACCTCCCGACAGCTGCAGATTACCTTCCATGTCCTATTTTGTTCTTGGGCTACGTTTATTTATTAGTAAAAAATGATGCCTTCTATGTAAGGTTGGCGAGCAGGGAACGTAAGGGGTTTTTAATGTCTGACAGGGGGGATGGGTTGAAGCGATATAAGGTTATGGCATATGTGCTCTCTACGGGGCTATGGGATACCTCCGGACAGGTCAGGGCCGAGGATGTGTTGGGCATCAAGGATGAAGAGTTTGAGAGGGATCTCCGGCAATGGCAAACCCTCTATGACGGCCAGTTTAAGCGACGTCCCTACGAATTTGACTGGGAACTATTCAATGAACTTGGACGATCCTTGACGGAGCGCATCCGGGAAAAACTGCCGCCCCAGACCGAAGTCTATTACGAACCATCGGATGATCGGGAATTCTTTTCCCCTGATGAGTGCTCCGATTCATCAGGTTCCGGTGTTGAGGGTGTGAATGAGGTGACTCTTAGGGAGAGAATGCGGTCATTGGTTCATCTAGGCACCTTGATGGGAAGTAAGGCATGAAAGCGATGACGTCCATTCTGATGCTAACCCTTTTATTCTTCAGGGCAGTACGAAGCTATAGGAGTACTATTTAAGCAGCGAGGATAGCATCTTCGGCTCCCTCTCTCATTCCCCTCTTGGGGGAGGGAGTGGCTTAATTCAGTGCCCTTTCCTGTGTCCTGTGGATGTTCTGTGGTCAAAAAACTACCCCAGAGGCGACTCATTACTCATGCCGCTTGCCTGGAGCGATTCTGGGCCATCCTCGCAGCTCTCAAAGCATCCCCGTATAGGCAGCTCCAACTGCCCTTGTTGGTATTAAATCCCCACAAGCCGTTACAAAGAATATCTCAGCTTATAATTTGCCCCGCTTTGATATTCCGTACTAGACTGCAAGTGATTCGATGCATGTGGCATCAAACAGTCAGGGGCAGGGGATTAATCGCTTTGGGGAAGGGCGACCAAGGGCGGTGGCTTGGGTCTAGGCATTGATTGCCCTCAGCCACACTCATAATATTCTGCATAGGAAAAAAGATGAAATTACCAATTATTATTTTGGCGTCAGCTCTATTGCTAGGAGGTTGCTCCCGCAAACAGAGCGAAACCGTAACCACTATACCGGAAGAGCGTATTGAATCCGGCTGGATGTCTTGTCCTGAAATGGATGTTTATTTGAAAGAGTTCAGCAATGATCATAAAGATGCTCCCTACTGGATGGATGCAGTCGAAGGACGCTGGGAAAATGATGAACTGCAGTTTCGCCTGAGACAAAGTAAAGTCCCCGCAAGTTGGGGGTATATGACGTACTGGTGGTTTAATCAGGATGAGAGCTCATTTCAGAGACATCTACAGGATATGAAAAAGCAAGGCATCACACTCGTCTACCGTCAGGAATTTAAACTGCCCAATGGCGAAACACGGTTCCAGGGCGTTTGGCAGCAGATCTATGGGACCGACGGAAACCAACGTAAGCCTTTTAAGAGTCCAAAAACCGAACTCGATAAAATGCTCCACGAACTGGATTATGGCTGGGAGGCTGCCGATGTATATCACAAAAAATATGCCGGCCGGTTAGACCGCTCTGCACTTGCACTCTGCCTCTTGGGTGAGCGGTATGGGCATGAGGGTCATCATCAAAAATCCCTCAAACTGCTCCGGAAGGCAGTACGGACAGATTCCAGTCGAACGACGCAGAATGCCTTAGCGAAACAATATTTAAGAATGGGCGATACCGAGGCTTGGCTGGATCAAATGTTGGCCATTCTGGACCAGGCGGAGAACGACCTAGACGCTCTTTTAACCCACCAGGAAATTGCGGATCATTTTGTCTCGGTCGGAGCTTGGGATAGAGCAGGGCCCCACATTGGCCCTTCTAAAGAGAGCAACAGCTGGCTGCCGCTGATGAAGGCGGCCTGGTATTATGGACTTACTGGACAATCCACCGAAGGTGTGAGCTGCCTTGAGAAATTGGCCGCAGGACCTGGAAACGATGATATCTACAACTATCTTCTCTGTTTCAATTTTGAACCAACCAACCCTATTCAAAAAAAGCTGAATCAGACCTATCAACGGCAGTCCAAAGGGAATCCTGTTTCTCTATCAAGAGCCGCCTGCATTTCATTAGTAGATCAGGACAGCGAAAATGCCGTAGTGCTGCTAACAAAGGCACTGAAGTCATCTAATGATCCCTGGTATGGTGTCTTCGGAGCAATCATTTGTGATCAGCAAGATTGGTATAAGCAACGGGATGAACTTCTACAGGAAGCGGTTGTTCGTTTCCCAAATTTAGAGAGGCCATCCAATAATCGTCAGGGGCTACGGCAGTTTCTTGACCTATATATTAAAGCAAATACGGAAGGTCTTTCCCCTGAACTGAAAGCACAATTTCAGGAATTTTCTAACTCTTATCGTTACGAAGGCTTCAATGTGGATGCACACGCCTTCGCCGGCGAAGTTTTACGGCTTAAAGGAGAAACCGAACTCGCAACGGAGGTTTTCGGTGAAGCCATCAGACCATATTTCCAACAACGTATATGTGAATTCCTGATTTATCAGGGACTACATTCCATGGGGGAAGACCCTAAATTAATTCTCGTCCTGAATAGTGCTAAGAAAACAGGGTCAGAACAATGAGCCTACCGTGAAAACGCCCGTTGATTCGGTCAACGTTTGTGCGCACGGCAGGTCATCCTTAACGTTCGGATGAAGAAAATATGAAAAAGATTTTCCCAATATTAACACTCGTAGTAGGGATTGGAATTGGATGGAGCATTTCATCTTATCAGTCCCGCCAGGCAATGGATAAAATACAAAAAGCATGGTCTCCAGAATTTCAACAATTTGTCAAAGACAGCTATGCACTTGGCTCAACGATGACAGAAGAAGAATTAAGGGAACAATTAGAGTCTGTTGTTGAGGTGGGAAAGAAGATGTCCACAGATGGAAATTCAAGAACATTGTGGCAGGCTCAACAATCTCTCCTGATTAAAAAATATTTGGAAAATGGAAATACTAATAGCGTCAATTCTTCAATCCAATCTCGGCTTGATCATTTTGTGCAGCGATATGACCAAGGAGATTTTAAAGATGATATAAATGAGGAATTTGCAACCAAACTTGTAGAAGCCATAAAAAATGCCAACCAGTCATCTGAGGTTGTCCGTCAAGGTAACAACTGATTCCAAACCAGCTCACCTCGAACGTTCCTCCCGATGAAAAAGAGACCACCAACACGACAAACCGGAAAAGGAATGCTCTATATTGCCATGGTGGCAATTGCATTGGGTGGTATTAACTATGCACTCAACCGTTTTGTTGATGGGTCTCTGTGCATCATTGCCGGCACAGTTATTCTTCTAATATGGGTAATGAAACGCAGAAGGTGATCTGGAAGGAAATTGCAACCTGAGTTCCCGCAACTCAACCAATTGCTAGAAATAATAAATGAGCAGGGGATTAGCCTCATAACTCATCAACTAGACCGCCCTCGTCACTCACGGGGGCTTTTTTGTGTTCGGATGGAAATGCATTGTTCTAATCGCAGCAGAATGCTGTCTTCTCCGGCATTAGAGCATGTGAGGTGGGTGATGACGTAGCCCGGAATTCCTAACAGCGAGAGGGGCCATTCTGTGCGATTTAGAGGTATATCAGGAATGGGTGTTAAATCCAGTAAATCCCCGGCAACAAAGGGGATGCTGCAATCGGGGTTGCTCTAATAGAGATTTAACCATCCATTCCAAACATCATTTTGGTACACGTTCCAAAATAGAGCAACCAAGGTCGGCATATCAGGAGTGAGATTGAGATTTTATCCTAGATGTCCCGCAAGGAATCCATCCCCCGACCCAGCATCATATAGAGATAAATTTGAGCCGAAGAATGAGGCTGGATTTATATAGAATATATAAATATACATACTTAGGGGCCTAACCCTGTAGAGGGGCCGTTGACTATTAAGGAGTTACACCGGGCTTTGCGTGTAAAAAATAGCTCATTTCATCCATTCGGAATACTGTGAAACGCAGCTAGAAACTCTTTAGGACTGAACTTGGAAAAACTGAAATGATCCGGATGGCCTAAAGTTCGTTTCTTTTCCTTGAAGGCCGGAGCCACTAATCCCCAGTCCGAGTTGTGTGCAAAGTACACGACAGCATCGATAGAGTTATCATCCTTCCACATCCTATCGACGGTGTGTTCCTTGCTTTTCGACTCTACCGTTTTGACCTGAATCCGATAATAGCGGTCGCCATCCGAAATCAACACATCGGTCTGATGGCCATGATCTAGTTCGGGGCTGAATACCTGCCAGCCATCCTGCATAAGCCAGCCTTTGACGATATTCTCGTAGGCTGTGTTCTTCATAGCCTGGTGGGTGGTTTCGATGGTCTTTGTTTGTCTGGTGGGCATGGTTCTCTCCTGAGTTTACTGTTGTTGAGTAATCCCTCGGAAAGTGATCGCTTATCGCTAGCGGATATAATGTCCGCTAACCTGACCCTCGTGCTTACTGCAGCCGGATGGGAGGTCGCACCCTGACTAGGATGTGCCCTTTGATGTGCATATGGGTAATGGATATGCTCTAATGATGCAAGAGGAATTGTCAGAGCTGCACAGTTGGCTCAGGACCAATGAATGGAACTTTTGCGGCTCATTGATTGCCCCGGAAGCAAAGGCGGCTGTGGAGGGTTCAAGGGCGCAAATTCCCGGTTATCAGCTCATAAAACCCGTATGATTTAGGGCGTGTTTTCTTGGTCTTGTTTGGAATATCGGATATTCATGAGACAAAATCATTCGGGGGATTTATGAAGTTGAAGGTTTTGGGGATAGTGCTGTTGTGTGTGGGGTGCGTATTGAGCGTCCATGCATACGACTTCCAAATGTATGGAATTGATTCGGATGCCGATGAACTTGTTCTTATCAATATGACTAATGGGACAACGACTACAGTTGCTCCACTGGGCGTGGACCTAGGTGTGACGGTAGCATTTGACTACAACCCGGTTGACGGGTTGCTTTACTTTGTTGAGAACAAAACTGATTCACTATATAGCGTTTCACCAACGGGTGGTGTGGCAAGCCTGGTATGGAGCAATGCTTTGCCTGGAACGGAATCCACATTCATTGCTTCACTGGGATTCAGTATCACAGGTGATGCTTACGTGTACGCAGAAGGTGCGGCTTTTGAGCAGGGCAATTTGTACTCTTTCGATCTCTCAACAGGTAACTCTACCTTGCTTGGAGGTGCAAATAGCTATCCGAGTGTTCTTGGTGGAGATTTATCGTCCGATGGGACTATGTGGTTGTCGGATGAGTGGGATGGGAAGGTATACCGTGTCAGCATAAACGACGGGGCTGAAGTATGGTCGCCAAGCAGTGCAATATGGCACACAGGCAATGGCCCCGGTGATCTACATGACATGGATGAGGCTTATGGGGGCAGTCTCTGGGTTTCTGCTACCGACCGCACGTCCGGGTCTGTAAATCTAATTGTTGAGCTGAGTCCCCTGTCAGGGCTGGAGATTTCAAGGGTTGTTGTGGATAGGTTCGGAATTCATTCCATCGCCTCAGTCCCTTATCCAGATTCGGATGGCGATGGTCTGTTGGATAAGGATGAGGTCGGCATATACGGAACAGACCCCAACAATCGTGATATGGATGGCGACGGTCTATCGGATGGGCAAGAAATCCTGATATACAATACCGATCCCAAACTGGCCGACTCCGATGCCGATGGGTTTGGCGACCTCTTTGAGATAAGCACCGGTTTTAGTCCGACCTCAACCAACAGCACTCCCGACCTCCTTTCGGAAATCCAGGCCGCTATTGAATTCCAGTTCAATGCAGCTACTGGAGTCAGCTACAGGATTGAAGCAACTGATGATCTGGCCAATGCATGGGAGGTTATCGAGACTGACATCATCGGGCCGGGTGGCGAAGTGAAGAGGCTTTATTCTATCGAAGGGCAGGATAAGCGGTACTTTAGGGCTAGGCGAAACTGAGCTTGTATGCGGAAAGGAGCGAGATGAGAAAGATTATTACAATTGCTACATTACTCGCATGTAATATCGTAAACGCATCCCTTATGACGGATGCGGTCAGGCTAAGCGGAGTAGGCGGTAGCTATGATCTGTGGCTAGAGCCACAAAGTTACGGGGATAGCGTTATATTTCTGAGTGTCGCTGATCTTGCCATGACAATGACGCATGAAGGGGGCGCATTACCTCATCAGGCGGACTGGTATGTTGTAAATGTTGATGATGAATTCACTCCCGAAAACATATCCCTCGACATGTTCAGCCCCTACGAGATGGGTTCTTCAATTCCTCTGGCACCAAGTTTCTATCTTGGCGTAACAGCCAGTACGCTGGATTTAGGTTATGGGGCGAGGAACTCTTTTGGATGGGCTAAATTCGGTTATGAGTTGGGAGGAGAATTGACATTGCAGGAAAGTGCGGTCGCCTATGAGAGTGGTGGCATTGAAATCGGGACTCATAATGTCATTCCTGAACCCTCGTCAGCTCTCCTCATGCTAGTTGCAGGTGCGGGAGGCTGGATGTTCCGTAGGAAGCTAAGACGGTAGACGAAAAACCGACCGGGGCTCAATCAACTGCAGGCATGAGGTCTGGAATCAAAATGAGAGAAAGGTGATAAATAATGAAAATGATAGGCATTGTTCTTTTGCTGTTCTTTACGATTTCAGCGAAAGCAACCGACCAAGGATATCTGAGTGGCACCAATACAGTCACATTAGCAGAAGGTGATAGTCTAGTCGTTCTAGGAAACCTTAAGTACGATAATATTTCTATCAAGGTTGTATTGCCCCCATATGACACCCCATTTCAAGAAACCTTCAGCATAACAATATATAATTCCACGGACATTGCTGGACGCACATTTCCAGGCCCCTGTAAAATCATGCCATCCAGCAATTATCATAATTTTGGATATAAAATTACAAGAGCCGGAGTCACAACGTGTCCCATGAATGTTATTACACTTCCGCCAGAAAATAATGGTGATGTACAATTACTTATCGAATCAAGTACCGACCTTGAAACATGGACTCCGGTATATTCCGGAAGTGCTGGTACAGCAGGATCTTCAGCCTTTTTTCGAACCAGATTGATAAGCCAATAAAAAATCCCTAACCACCATTAAGCCCCTCTGAGTAGGGGAGTAGTCTAATCTAGAAATGAATGAAACCGACCGAGGCTGTGTTAACTTCAGCCATAAGGTCTGAGTTAAAAAAATATGGAACCCACAAAACCAACCATTGAAGAAATTAACGAACTCGTGGGGTTTCTTCCCCGTTTACAGGAAAAGGATTTCAATCCAATTAAGCAATGGCTGGGAGGAAAACAGCCTGATGGGACTCACCAAATTGGATACCCAGATTACCACGAGATTACGGAAGAGTTTTTCCACATAGCATCCAAAGAATGCTGGATGTATCCATACGATCCTGAGCTTGCAGGGAACATGATTAATGATCATGCGAAAATCAAAGAAGCCAACATGGATCAAATTAAAGAGATGCTAACCTTTTGTGTAAGAGGAGAACATTTCTGTGATGGACACTGGGGGGCGATGATTGAAGATGGATCTATTGGTCGGTTACTAATACGACTTACGGAATTAAAAAATACGGAGACAGAACCTATGAATAATTTTGGTGCATTAAAAAAAGTCCCCTTACGCAATGTCTGGCCTCATGAAGCTATCGACTTTACACCGTGGTTGGCCGATAACATCGCTGAACTGGGAGATGTGCTAGGCATGGAACTTGAGCTTACTGAACGGGAAGCGTCAGTGGGTGACTTCTCCCTGGATTTATTAGCGAAAGATCTAAGTAGCTCAAAGCCGGTTATTATCGAAAACCAGTTCAATCAAACTGATCACGACCATCTAGGGAAGCTTCTCACGTACGCTGCCGGCTTTGATGCATCTACAGTTATCTGGGTTTCAGAAACAGTTCGGGATGAGCACAGGCAGGCCTTAGACTGGCTTAACCAGAGAACGGACTCTGAAACGCAGTTCTTTGCTGTTGTCCTGGAAGTTCTTCAGATAGATGAGTCTAAGCCTGCGTTCAACTTTAAGCCTGTTGTGATGCCGAATGAGTGGCAGAAGAGCACCAAACGAGGAGGGACTGCACCCTCTGCCAGAGCTGAACTCTATCGAGATTACTTCCAAAAGGTTATTGATGAACTTCGAGATGCCTACAGGCTTACATCATTGAAAAAAGCTCAACCCTACAACTGGATCGGCATCTCTACAGGAGTTTCCGGATTCATCTATTCAGTATCTTTCGCACAGGGAAAGAATGCTCGAACCGAGATTTATATGGATACAGGTGATCAGGATGAAACGAAACGGATCTTTGATGAGCTGAAAGTTCTTAGCGAAGAGATCGAAGCAAAGTATGGATGCCCTTTGAGCTGGGAACGCCTTGATAATAAACGGGCGTCCAGGATAGCGGTTTACCGCCCCGGTAGTATAAATGATTCGGAAGAAGTGCTGTCTGAAATCCGGCAATGGCATATTGAGCATGTCATGAAGCTAAGAGACGTTGTCGTACCGTACCTCAAAGAATCGCTGAAGAGTATATCCTGACGGCTGTGATAGCTTTTTATGACACCTAAACTAAAGATATACATCGACGTAGACGGTGTCCTGCTCGGTAAGAACAACGGTGATGTGCAACTGGCCTACAAAGCGAAAGAGTTCATCAGGTTTGCTCTATCCCAGTTTGACTGTTACTGGCTGACCACGCACTGCAAAGGCAATGCCGAGACCGCCCTTCGCTATCTCCGACCTTATGTTGACGACGAAACGTACAGGGATCTAGGCCGAATCAAGCCAACCAATTTCAGTGTATTCAAAACGGAAGCCATCGATCCCGATGAAGAGTTTGTCTGGATCGAAGATGAATTGCTGCAGGGTGAAATAAAGTGGCTGGAAGATCACGGTAAAATGGCCACGTGGTATCCTGTGAATACATACAAGGATTTCAGGGCTCTGTATGAGTTGATGATTGATTTGAGTTCATAGCCGATGCCCTTGTGATCTTCGATTCGGAGAATCCGAGATCCAATCAATCTCCGATTGCGACGGCATCGACTAAGGATCAACACAACATCACCCCGGATTCCACCCCTAGAGTACCATTCTTGGCTTTGGAACAGTGTTCTAGGGAATCTGGGATTTTCCTTTGGAACAGTGTTCTTGTTCCTGATTGATGCCTCTCCGATCCTTGATCGTCACGCTACGGACAAGGTAGATCAATTAACCCTCCCATTCCCTCCATCAGAATAGCTCTGCAGCGGCTTTTCTTACCCTAAGACGATTGATGAGTCTTCCGCTTGCCCAAAGCGATTCTGGCTCATCCTCGCAATCCTGGAAATGGTAATCAGCTATTGAATCTTATTGGCACTCTATACTGCCAAGGCTACAGTTGCATCGTTGGATGCGTGTATGTGCGCAGAAGCAACAGATCTGGTTATGAATGTAGGAGAAACGATGAAAGTAGGGTTATGAGGTATTGGCTGTTAAAATTACTTCTTGTTTTATCAGTTGGTGTTGCGGTGCCATCCTTTTCAGGAAGTCTTGTGGTTGCATGGGGGGCGAATGAATTTGGTGAATGCGAAATTCCGGCAACCATTTCGGGTGATGCTGTGGCGATTAAGGTTGGGTATTATTTTAGTCTAGCTATGTCATTAGATGGGAGTGTGGTTGCGTGGGGAAGAAATGACCATGGGCAGTGTGATGTTCCAGCATCCATCTCCAATAATACTGTGGCAATATCATGTGGATCAGATCACAGCATGGCTTTATTATCAGATGGGAGCGTGGTTGCGTGGGGGTTGAATTCATCTGGACAATGTGACGTTCCAGCATCCATTTCCAACAATGCTGTGGCAATATCAGGCGGACTTGGTCACAGTGCGGCTTTATTATCAGATGGGAGTGTGGTTGCGTGGGGATTAAATTCATCTGGACAATGTGATGTCCCAGACTCCATTACCAATGCTATAGCGGTTGCGAGTGGCAATCGCCACAATGTAGCATTGTGCTCTGATGGGAATGTGGTTGCATGGGGCAGAGATGATGGGCAGCTCGATATCCCATCATCTATTTCCAATAATGCGGTGATGATTGGAGCTGGCGGGAATCATAACTTGGCATTATTGTCTGATGAGAGCGTGGTTGCGTGGGGGTGGAATCAGAATGGTCAGCTTAATATTCCACAATCAGTTACTAGCAATGCGGCTGCAATTGGGGCTGATGGATCTTCAAGTTGGGTTGTTTCATTAGACGAGAGGGTGATTGCGTGGGGGATAAATGACAATGATCAATTAGATATTCCACTATCAGCCTCCTCCAATGTGAATGCAATTTCTATAAACGCCTCTCATGGATTAGCATTAGTGCCAGACAACGATGGTGATAGTATGCCTGATGTATGGGAAATTAACTATGGCTTGAATCCCTTTTTTAATGACGCAATGGGAGACGTAGACTTTGATGGCATAGTGAACTTAGATGAATATGCCTATGGCATTAATCCTTGGAAAACAGATTCAGATGCAGACGGTGAGTTGGATGCTGATGAAATTGCTATGGGGTTTAATCCCGCAGACCCGCATTCCAGGTTAAATTTAAGGGGGGTATGCGATAACAACTATCAGCTAACGTTTATGACGATTACAGGAAAAACTTTTTATTTGGAAAGTCGTGATTCTTTGGTTAGTGGGGAATGGATTGAAAGAGTTGGACTTAAAGGAACTGGAACAGAAATAAACCTGATTGATCCATTTATGACCTCTAACCGATTCTACAGAGTTAAGGTTATAAATTAACTATCAGGTTCATATCTATAACCTGGTCATGTGGATCGGGATTAGCCTCCAGCTATCACCGCATTCCCTCCATCAGGAAGGCTCTACAGCCGTATAGATGGTGCGCTACCTCCCCACATGATTCCGGACAGCGTCTATCGAATCCCCGACTGCTTCAATGATCTCGAAAAGCTGCGCTGCCGTGAGGTCAAGTTCTTTGGTCCAGTATTGCACTTCATACTGCTGCCTGATGTTGATGCGTCCCGAGTCATTTGGAGTAGGCATATTCTTTCCTTTGAGTGGTATCAGGCACCCGAATCGGTTGCCATTCGAGTAGAGTACTCCTCAACAACGTTTCCTGACAGTGAAATCGCTGGGGCATCAAGTAACGGCATCGGCATAGGGTGGAACCAAGCTTCACATTCCCTCCATCAAATCTCCTCCACAGCCGCTTAACTAGGCCTCAAATGACTCATCACTCATGCCGCTCAGCCGGAGCGATTGTGGGCCATTCTCGCAGTGATAAAGGAGGGTAGTTAACCCTTGCGAAAAGGCTCATCGGGAGTAGGCTGAGCCTTGGGCATTATATGAAAACGCTATTGCATTCAACGCTATATGCTGGGTTGTGGATTGCTGCCGGGTATGCACTTTATATCTCGACTCTATTTCTAAGTGCCTTGTGTAATATGTTTGATTGGAACCCAACTCTGAACTGGGAAACAGCACTGGCTGTAACAGCAACCATTGCGGCTGAAATCTTCATTGTGTGGCTTGCATATAAAACGAGCGGATATGTGGTGACCCTTGTATCGCTTTTGGTAACGATCATCTTGGTAGGTGGAGCGATAGGTTGGTATTCTGGATTTCAAGCAGAAACACTGGAGCACAGGCACGGAGGCTATTTCTTCCTTGATAGAAAAACCTTTAGTCCAACCTGGTTTCGGATCACTTTCCTGTCGCTGTTCCTGGTCCCGCTGATCGCTTGGCTCTTTTACCCGTTCAGATATCTATTAAAAAAGTATTTAGAACATCGGGAGGGCGTATGAGCAGCAAGAAAAGAATCTTTGCTCTGACCCTGGGCTGTGCCTTGACTGCCTATAGCATGGTGGTTGTATTTGTTGTAAGCTGGATTCTACTGGAGGGAGGCTGGTCAACAGATCCAGATGAACTGTTATTTCCTGTTTTGGTCGGTCTGCGTCTCGACTGTGCTTTTCCGCTCAACTGGGCACCGGATTGGGTGGAGTGGGTGATGGCCGTTGCTTGCTGGCTGGTTTATCTGGTTGTCGTTTACTTGTTCATTGTCCTCTTTCAGAAGAAGGGAGTTCACAGTAAACTTCGGTTGTACTTATGTGGGTCGGGAGTTGCTGTCTTGGTCTACCTTCCATGGTTCCTGATAGCTTTAGGTCGTGTCATTGCTGTCATAAGGATGCACATACACCATTAGAGAAATTGTTAAGCTGTTCTTCACTGCCTGTCTCAAACCCGAATCGATTCTGGCCCATTCTAGTTGCCCTGAGTGGGCATCAATGGCCTCGCATCCAGCAGGCCTTGTTTTCCTTGTTGGTATTAAATCCCCACAAGCCGTTACAAAGAATATCTCAGCTTATAATTTGCCCCGCTTTGATATTCCGTACTAGACTGCAAGTGATTAGATGCACCACGCATCGAACAGTCAGGGGCAGGGGATTAATCGTCTACAAGGGGGACGACCAAGGGCGGTAGCTTTTGTCTATCCACTAACCTAGAACTTGAAACCGATCTAAGCTGAGTCAACTTCAGCCATGAGGTCTGGCTACAAAAATTATGACATCAAAACATTCAATCAGGTTAATGCTGTTAGTGGTTTCAACAATCATTATCAGTTCCAAGGCACAAACCAATCTTACGATTGATACGGCTATTAAAATTGAATTCCCTACTATTTCAACCAACGCTTACATGCTTGAATCATCGTCGAATTTAAGTAGCTGGACTCCTGTCTGGTCTAAATGGGAAGGCGGAACTGGTAACGTAAGTACGCACTTCTTTGATATTTCGGATGAAAAGTTATTCTATCGTGTAGATTCAACTCCAAGACCATCTTTAGTTGTTAGTACTATTCCAGCCAATGGAAGTACGAATGTTGATCCTGCAACAACCAATCTGGTTATTAATTTTTCAGATGATATTACAGGAGGAGCATGGTCATCAGATCTAGCATTAGGAGAAAGACCAGACTGGCTCCGGAATCCTACATGGCCAGATAGAAAAACTTGTGTCAGAGAGTTTGTGCTGGAATCAAACACACAGTATTGCGTCGTTCTCAATCGTGAAGGTTTAAGCGCAGGCTTCAGGAGTTCAGAAGGAATTCCAATGTCAACATATGTCATCACATTCAAAACATATTAGAAAAAAGCCAACCAGCACATGGACTTTACGGTGAAAACGCCTGTCGATTAATTTGAAGTTTATGTGCACCGGAAGTCACGTGTAACGTTGGGTGGGGCTAAAAAATGAAGATATCCAAAAACATAATCTTGAGCTTAGCAATATGCCTGAGCTTACTGACATCCATCTGTCATTCTGAGGATCTTGTCATAACGTCCTTTGATGAAAATGGTGTCCTCGAATGGAGCAGTAATTATTCAAATGGATTTTATCAGGTTCAGTGGGCATCCACACTTGATGGTGAATGGTATACCGATTTTCCTTACAACAATATTGAAAACACAAATGAAGTAATGTCAGTCCAAGTTCCTCGTTTTTATCGGGTAGTTTGGAAAGAAGGATTTACAGTATCGGGAACTGTTTACTACTCAACAGGCATCCTTGAGCAAGAACCAATACGTTTGCGAATCTGGCCTGATGATGGTTCCCCGGAACATAACGTTCTCTCTGATTCACAAGGTCGGTTTACATTTGAGAATATCAAGAATGGGCGTTATCTACTTTCAACAACATCACATGATGGATTTAACGGTATTGGGTATATCGTGAATGTGGAAAACAGTGATGTTTCCAGAGATTTGCGTGCAAAAAAGAGAGTTTATTATATCTCCCCAATTCGTGATGCAGTCATTACCACCAATGTCGTAACCTTCTCATGGGAAACTGTTGATGAAGCATCATCCCACACATTTTGGTTAAGAACAGGAAATGACGATAATTATGGATCGAAGTTCATGACTGTCCCAGACCTTGGAACAAACTCCTATCAAGCAAATTTATCCTTAACCAATGGATTATATAGTTGGGGAGTTGATCTGTATGATGCAGAAGGAAATGCAGTCGCATTCGGAAACGATTTTGATTTCGTCTACTCTATAGAAGACTAAACAATAAGCACCCAACCAGAACATGGAGCCTATGCTGGAAACGTCGGCTGAGTAAGGCAAAGTTTATGTGCAGCAAGGCTCACGTTTAACGTTGTGAGGACATAAAAAATGCAAACCAAGCACATTGCTGAAGATATTGATCCACAACTGCGCTTAGCATGCCTCAAAGGAAATCTAGGTCTCGTTGAAGAATTCCTGAAATACAACCCAAACCTAAACGCTACTGATGAAGAGGGAGTGGCCCTCATTGTAGATGCAGCATTAGGGGGTAATAAGAAAATAGTTCAGATCCTATTGGAGGCTGGTGCCAATGTTGGACCGGCGATGGAATATCAAACGGATCTTCGTGAAGAAGGATTAGAAGATATAGCTGATTATTTGTTTAGAGTTTGGAGAACTGGACGAACTACATCATCAGAAGAATCTAAACAAATCCGACAAGAAGCACGGAAGTTATGTCCAATAGATAAACATGATATTGAAACTGTAAAACAATGGATTGAAACAGCATGTCCTCAATTTCCCGTGAATATTAAGGAAATCAATATTGATCCAGTTCCTCCACCAAGAGCGAATCATAAGGTATATTCTGAAATATTCAGAGATGCATTTGATAAATCAGAATCAAGGCAACATGGATTTTTGAAATGGTTTGCACTTATGCGTTTTTTGAGTGTCGTCATCCCACAACAACGGAAATCCATGTATCAAGAGTTCTGGAATTATGAAACGGAAATTGTAATTCCTCCTCGGACTGGAGATAGAAGGTCACCAAAAGGATCGATCCTTCCAAAAGAATACAAAGGAGTTGCATATGGAAGAATTATCAGAGCCGATGTTGTAGCTGATGGGCATTCAATTGAATGTGGGGTTACAAGAGCAGAAAACCTCATTGACCCTATTGCATGCAAAGTCGTTGAAAAGACAATCTGGATACCATTTGTTGGAGTTGATCAAAATACAGATTGGTCTGATTTTGAATCAAAGATTCCTGCATATCAGTTCAGTCGTGCTAAACAGAAAAAATAATTCACAACCAGAACTTGGAGCCTACGGTGAAAACGCCAGTCGAGTCAGGCAACGTTTTATGCGCACCGGCGGCTCACCCCGAACGTTGGCTAGAGATAAAAAATGAATATCAAAGTAGAGACATGGGACAAGATTGCTGAATTTGCGAGAGTCATCGCAGGCTTAGAAAATGTCATGTGGCTAGCCTCATGTTTCATTTGGGGAGCTGGATTCATCATCCTGTACCAACTTCATAAACTTAAATTTATAAAATTATTAATTTGGGCTGAAGTTGGCGGAGTAATTAATTGGTTTTGGAATAACCGAGTATACTTCACAGGAAATTCGATGGTGACCACGGAACACTCAACTGAGGCACAAATTCTAACCATCGCCACAGTAGATATGCTCATTAGACTGATACCACTAATTTTAGGTACAGTTGGAGCAATTCTAGCGTTACGTTATTTACTAAAAATCCATAAAGAGAAAATCAGCCAACCAGGGGCTTGAGCTTACCGTGAAAACGCCGATCAATTCGGTCAAAGTTTATGTTCACGGCAGCTCAGCCCGAACGTTGGCTAGAGAGAATTAAATGAAGAAATTAATAATAGCTTTAGTACTATTCATCATTCCCCTCTCAATACTGGCCTTGTTTGGTGCAATTATCTGGTTTGAAAATTCTCATTGGGTTAAAGGAAACGACATAGTTTACGAAGCACTCCCTGAAACCCAGGAATGGTTGCTTTCACAACGCCCATCACTCGAAATTTTCCCATCTGACTTACCCCACCTTGTCACTAAAACTGCAACCCACCGTTCTGAGCTGAAAGATTCTCCTGACGTTTTGTCGACAACTACCGAATTCAAGTATTTGGTTTTATTCAAAACCAGTGACATTGTTCTTTGTGCAGATTTTTCGGTAACACTCACTCCTGACGGAAACCCAAAAGAGATCTATCAAGAAAACGTGTATGCACTATTTACCGAAACAAAATCCAACCCAGAGGATGGTTACCAACATATGAACTCATATTTTGGGAAGCAACTCCATCCCGACAAATTAGGTAAATATTACACAGAGCTTTCAAAATCTGGAGATGTTGGAGAAATTCGAAACCTGATTAACACCAACCCAATTCGTCTATTATCCATCGTAAAAGACAGCGATCCAATATTAAAAATAATGAGCCAACCAGAACATTGAGCCTACCGTGAAAACGCCCGTCGAGTCAGGCAATGAACAAGGCACGGCAGGTCAGGCTGAACGTTCGATGCACAATAAATGATGACAAGAAATAAACCTCACCGTTTCATCACAACAAAGAAACCTCACCAGATGAGGTCAAACCGACATCAATACGTTGTTCCGACACGTGAATATAACGGATGGTACACATATCGGATTATTCCGAAGAAAAAAGATCCATTAGACATCAAGCTAACCTCGTCACAGAAGAAAGAAACAATCTGCATAGAACCTGATGAGAATTCGACCAGTGACTATTTATTCTGGGGAAAATCGGAAAAAGAAAAAAAGAGAATCAAAAAGGAATTAGAGAGTCGTGAGAAAAAGCCATTTCCGTTAATTAGAAAACTACTGATTTTTGCAAAAATAATTGATGAACCCACTCATTAAGCTAGGAGAGAGCACATGAAATCTCCCATAAAGATAATTTCCCTTTTGATTAGAGACAGTGAAGAGATAGCAAAATCACAGCTCACATCAAACACGACTAGAAACGATCTAATACAAACCGCTGAAGCTCACAGGAAGAGTCTAAATAATGATTCATTTAACAACCAACGGATCTGTGAAGTATTAACAGATTTATACAGCCAAATTTATCATGCATTCGAGTTGGAGCCCAAACTCAAATCCAAATTCGCAGTTGTTCAAAATCACATGGAAATAGCCAAATCGATAGTTTTAGAAATGACCGGAAGCTTCACTTATAAAAAGAGGGGCAAGAATGAAATTATAGGAAAGCTCGACCTTTAATGGAGAATGATAAATGGGAATGTGGGGAGTAAAAATAGTAACACCAGAAAATATTAACGAAGATGAGATGATCTATATCGATGTGCTTTGTTCTCAATCTTCAAACTCATCGTATACGTTGAAAATTGAAGGAGTTCCCAAATGGTCGAAGTGTTGGCTGGTGACATTTCAGAATCGTCTAGAAGAACCCTATTATATAAGCGGAAGAAAGCTCCATCAAAAAGTAGAGTTTGACGAAGTTCTGGCCAAAGTTGATTTTATTAAGAACAAGCCAGATTTGATCGGTAAAATTAATGAAGCCATTGATGAGAAACTTAAAAACGTTATCAATGTGACTGAGTCACGAGGTAGATATTCCCCTGCCTCCGAGCGGAGTCGATACGGAATGGAAGAACTTGAATTTAGTCCCGAAATCCCAATCGCTCTCGCTCAAAAAACATATCTCTACATTGACGATACGGGCAATGTTCGTGATGGAGGTTATCGATACGTAATTGATGTGCCAGCTTTCGTAGAATCAACAAACAAAAAATAATTACCAATCAGATCCTGGACCCTACTTGGACAACGCCCGTTTTGAAGGCAACGTCTGATTCCCAAGCGGGTCAGGATTAACGTTGTGCATGGAAAATATGGATATGGAACTTTTAGAATCAATCGGATCTTGGGCGGGGTATATAGCAATCGCCTTATTTTTCATCTTCAAAAATGGTGCACAAAAATATGTTGATGAAAAGGCCAAGAATCTAGCGACCATTGAAGATACCGGGAAAATAACCAATGAAGTCGAAAATGTTAAATCCCAATTCCATCGGCAATCCCATGCATGGAAATGGGTTTTTGAAAAGGAGTATGAAATCCTAAAAGACGTCTGGAATTCATCTTGGGAATTTCAAGCTGCAGCTCGCTCTCTGCGTCCCATGATGGATTTTGTTCCAGAGGATGATGAAGAAAAAAAGAAGATGTTTGAGGATCGATATAAAACCTACATTGACTCAGCAAATGAATTTAAAGATGTCGTATATAAAAACAAACCATTCATCCCTCCCGTTGTTTATGAAACTTGCCTCTCCCTAAAAGACATCGTTAGTGATTTTCAAATAGATTTTGAATTAAGTTATATCCAAAAACTCAGAGGGCCTGATTGGAAAAGATTAACAGAATCAGTTGAGAAGCTTAATTCTACACTCGATGAACTAAATGATAATATTCGAGAGCATGTTCATGGAAACTTAAATGCAGCACAACCAGAGCCTTGACCTTACCGTGAAAACGCCCGCTGATCCGGTCAAGGTTTATGTGCACGGCAGGTCAGCCTGAACGTTCGCCACTAAAAAAACAGACCAATGACAAAGATTATCAACCAGATTTATAAAGATGGAATGCTACCAGCCTTGGCGTCTGCCATTGTTTTGTCGGTGATCTTGAGCTTTTCGAATTCAAGGAAATTTTACTTTGTTCAAAATGAAGCTCAAATTCACCACAAGCATTACAAAATTATCCCCCCATCTGACCATTTGATAAACAGTGGTGAGGATTATCCTATTCACGTAATGGTAATGACTCCTCTGAAAGCCACGGGATGGGCCATAGTCCCATTTATCGTTTTTTTGTTCATCAATTCAGTAGTTAGAGAATTCAAGAAAAACAAATCAGGCGAACCAGAACATTGAGCCTACTTGGACAACGCCGGTCGATTCGGTCAGAGTTTGATTCCCAAGCGGCTCATGTTTAACGTTGGCTAGAGATAAAAAATGAATATCAAAGTAGAGACATGGGACAAGATTGCTGAATTTGCGAGAGTCATCGCAGGCTTAGAAAATGTCATGTGGCTAGCCTCATGTTTCATTTGGGGAGCTGGATTCATCATCCTGTACCAACTTCATAAACTTAAATTTATAAAATTATTAATTTGGGCTGAAGTTGGCGGAGTAATTAATTGGTTTTGGAATAACCGAGTATACTTCACAGGAAATTCGATGGTGACCACGGAACACTCAACTGAGGCACAAATTCTAACCATCGCCACAGTAGATATGCTCATTAGACTGATACCACTAATTTTAGGTACAGTTGGAGCAATTCTAGCGTTACGTTATTTACTAAAAATCCATAAAGAGAAAATCAGCCAACCAGCCACCTGAGGTTGTCCGTCAAGGTAACAACTGATTCCAAACCAGCTCACCTCGAACGTTCCTCCCGATGAAAAAGAGACCACCAACACGACAAACCGGAAAAGGAATGCTCTATATTGCCATGGTGGCAATTGCATTGGGTGGTATTAACTATGCACTCAACCGTTTTGTTGATGGGTCTCTGTGCATCATTGCCGGCACAGTTATTCTTCTAATATGGGTAATGAAACGCAGAAGGTGATCTGGAAGGAAATTGCAACCTGAGTTCCCGCAACTCAACCAATTGCTAGAAATAATAAATGAGCAGGGGATTAGCCTCATAACTCATCAACTAGACCGCCCTCGTCACTCACGGGGGCTTTTTTGTGTTCGGATGGAAATGCATTGTTCTAATCGCAGCAGAATGCTGTCTTCTCCGGCATTAGAGCATGTGAGGTGGGTGATGACGTAGCCCGGAATTCCTAACAGCGAGAGGGGGTATTCTGTGGGTTTATGAGCTTCGGTTTTGGAACGCATTCCAAAGTCATGACTTCCCCGGTATCAAAGGGGATGCTGTAATTTTGGCCCGGAAGATAACAACCACTCCATCTTCGGAATAGACTCACTTATAAATCACCACCTCAATCATCCCAAATCAGATAAGAGAAAGGGCAAATTGAAAGCTGAGGTACGAAGCTGGATTTATATATTTATATATAAATATACATAGTTAGGCACGTAACCCTATAGAAAAGGTCTTCTCTATTAAGGGTTTATACCGCTGTTTACGTGTAAAAAACGGCTGAAATGGGGTGTTTTGGGCACCTATATTCTCTCTCAGCTTAATTTCTCCCAAAAACAGGGAATAATAGTTACAGGGGAATCATTACCCTCAGAAATCAAGAATTGTACGGCCTCCAGCTCATGTTGGTGGCCTTTTTTGTGTCCAGACAACAAACCAAAGGAGACCAACTATGATTAAGCTCAATGCGTCATACTCAAAGAAAGTCCCGGCCGACCAGGAATATTCTAGTCGGTCGTTTTTAGCATGTGTGGAAGTCGAACTTCCAACCGGAGCAACGGCTCAGGAGCTGCAACAGAAGATCCATGAGACCTTCAGGCTTGTAGAGCAGTCCGTGGAAGACGAGATAGCGGGTAAGACGGCTAACGGTTCGGGTAAACCGCAGCAACGCTCACAAGGCAAACCTGGAGATCCTGGCCCTGCGTCTAATAAGCAGATTTCGTACATCCTGAGCCTGGGTAAAGCCCGGAATAAACCGTTAGCGGAACTCAATATCGAAGTTGGTCGGTTATATGGAGTGGAATCTGTATATCAGCTCACCAAGCCGGATGCATCCCGCTTTGTGGATGTGTTGAAACAGGCAGCCTAGAACCTGCCTCAGTAGTTATCGAGTAGCCCCGTTGTCCCTTCGTGGATAGCGGGGCTTTTTTGTGTTCACGAAAGGAGAATTAATATGCAAACCCTATCCGAGTTACGAAAGCGACCCCACTGGAGTTTCAGTTCACTCAACAGTCTATTGAATATCTGCTCGCTACAGTGGTACTTCCAGAAGATCGCTAAACTGGAACCCACGCATACATCGGTGAATCTAGTAGCCGGGTCAGTTTACCACCGAACGCTGGACCAGATTTTCCTTTGTAGGAAAGTGGAAATGCCATTAACGATTGATGAAGCTCTTCAGTTGTACACCGAAGACTGGCGCAAGACATCCGGGGAAGAGAATATCAAATACGGAAAACTGGATGCCGATGGCGTTGAGGAACAGGGCCGAGGTTTAATCAGTATCGCATGGGATAACATCGATGACTCCGAGAGGGTGATCGAAGTCAGTGAGGCTTTCTGTGTACCTGTGATCCATGATGGGAAGTTCCTGTCCAAACCGTTGGTGGGTGAATTTGATCTAGTGGTGGAGAAGGATGGGAAGCCGTTAGTGATCGATTGGAAAACATCGGCAACCCGATGGAATCCCGCTAAGGCTCATAAATCGTTGCAAGCAACAGCTTATAGTTGGGCCTATCATTTGAAACACGGATTTAATCCGCAGGTCAGATTCGACATTAGCGTCAAAAACAAGAAGCCAGTGTTTGAATCCCATACCACATCACGGGGGCAACGAAGCTGGGATCTGCTTGGATCGCTAGTAGCGAAGGCTGAAACCGTGGTTGCTAATGATCTGTACTATCCCAGTCACGATTCCTTTGCATGTGGTGACTGTCCATTCAAGGGAGCATGTGAGGAGTGGGGATGCAATTCGAAGGCTGAATCCAAGGCAGCATAACCATGCCTTTATGTGTTCGAATATAGAACATAACGGTTTTCGTTAAATTTCCCATACCCACCGCATACTGGTACGAGGGGGCAAATTCATCTTCCCGGTGTTTGCCCCCTTTGCTTTTCCTGAAACCAAATAGCCCCAACGCCCTCCGAAATATCCCGACATTATCTAAAACCGGGACAAATGACCACTTTGCAATGCGTTTTAAGCATCACTCGTAACTCAACTAAACCCAAAAATCGAAAGGAATACCATGGTACTGCAATTGAAAACTGAACTGGCCGTCAGAGAAGCGGCAATAGATGGGACGCTCATCACGACACCCGAACATGTGGAGCGATACCTGAGTGAGCTGAAAGAGGCAGCCCAGGAATGCTTTGTCGTCATAGCAATGAATGCAAAGAACAAGGTCATAGAAAAGCACCTCGTTTCATTGGGAACAGTTTCATCGGCTCTAGTCCATCCCCGTGAATGTTTCAGACCTCTGATCCTGAGCGGCGCCTCATCGTGCATTCTCGCTCATAACCATCCCTCCGGTGATTCAACACCATCAGCAGAGGATATCAAAATAACCCGTCAGCTCATTTCAGCTGGTGAGATCATGGGGATTAAAATCCTGGATCACGTGGTTATCGGGGATCGAGCGTTATCGCTACGGGAAGCAGGCCTATGTCACTTCAGCTAATGGGAAGGAGAACCAAATGCCTAATCACTGCATGAATCAGGTGACACTGAAGTGCCGAACACAAGAGACAGCTGTCCGTATCAAAGATCACCTGGCGGGTAAGGAATCATTATTTGATTTCAATGCATTGGTGCCGGAACCAAAGGAGCTGTTGAAGAGTCGACTGAAGATCGTTTCAGTCGAAGAACTCCGGAACCAATTCGGTCATGATAACTGGTATGACTGGCGTCGAGCCAACTGGGGAACCAAGTGGAACAGTTTCCAGTGTACGCTGGATGATTCGCTAATTAGTAATGGTGAATTGGTCTATTGCTTCCTGACTGCATGGTGCCCACCGGAAGGTGTCTACGAAAAGCTGCTTCTGTACATCGAGGCCAACAATCTCGGTGTTGAAGTGAGCTGGTACATCAATGAACCGACTGAAGGCGTGTCGGGATTCCTGGAGGATACACAATGAGCAAAGTAGTTATCAAAACCCCCGAAGGAAAGTTCGTCGGAGGAGGTCCAGATACTGAATTGGTGGATAGGATCACTAGAGCCTATCTGTACGAAGACACAGATAGCGTCGATGAACAGATTGCCATTGTGAACACCACGTATGGCTGGAACTGGCAGAAGGCAGATGCCGAACACGAGTACGACATATGGATAGACAACCAAGGAGAATAAAATGGTTATGGATACGAAAGCAGGCGAAGGCCGGGTCCCAAATGGGGCTCGGCTTTTTACTTTGGGACAGATCGTTGCAACACCAGGAGCGTTACAGGCATTGGAGAAAGCCGGTCAGTTGGCCAGCCACTTCCTTGTCAAACATGCTCTGGGTGACTGGGGCGATCTCTGCGATGAGGACAAAACCGCTAACGATGAAGCCCTTGCGGATGACCTCAGGATATTGTCGGCGTACCGGTTGGAAGACGGCACCAAAATCTGGGTAATCACAGAAGCGGATCGCTCAGCAACTACGCTTCTATTGCCGGAGGAATACTGATGGCTTACCGCTGGTGTGAACAATGCGGGGAAGGTCTGACCCAGGAGCAATTCAGTCGGGCCAACTACTGCGGGATGTGTGGAGCTGTGATCTGTAAGGATACACGCTCTATGCCTGTCAGGGATGGTCCCTTGGAGAAGCTGGAATCGGTTCTGCCTGCGAGTGCCGAGAGGCACCTTCAGGCGGCAGGGGAGGTAGTCTCGAATCATCCGGTTCTGTCCTCGGTCGGGGCCATCGGTGTCGGTGCAGCAGGGATTGCTGTGTCTCCATTGATGGCCATCGCTGGTCAAGGATTGGTCTGCATCGGGTTACTAGTCGCAGGTGTCAGCGGATATGTGAATCACCGCAACTACGGCACCCCGTTCGGGACTGGATCAACGTTCGGCCTAGGTATGACTGCCGTGGGAGTGCTCGTTTATGGCTCCAGCTTCGTTTTGATGGGAGCCGGAGGTGTGGCTGTTGCTACTGGTTTGGGCGTTGGAGCCTATTCGGGGGTGAAGGCGATTGCTGGTCTGCGAAAGCCTAAGCTCGTTATGAATGAACCGCTAATGCTCGAAGGAGGTGGCTATGAAAGCGGATGAAATCGATAGGGAGGTATTAGAGCGGTATCTGGAAACGAGGAACGCCGTTACAAAACGGGTAGACCGTATTGTTGCTGTGGCTCATCTGCTGGGTCTACTGAAGCATTGCGGTGACGATACCATTGAGGTCAGTCCATCAGCGATAGCGGTCGTGGCTGATCTGGTTGATTCGGATATCTGTTCAATACAGGAATGTTTAGATGAGTTCCTGTTTCAAGGGGATGCTGAATCAGCATTGTTAGAATGACTATGCACGCCTTGCACGGGCTGAAAGTTTAGCTTATGAGAAACCTATCCTACCTAATCAATGTTGGGAAAAGATAGGTTTGCTATACGCTGTATATAGAGTCCGTGCAGGGTGTGCACGGTGGCTGAAAATAGTGATGTGTTGTTTAAACGGTCTGCGTTTTCACCCGATGATTATAACATTTTCGATGGGTCTTCATGTAGGCATTGACCTGTTCGTCGCTCAATTCGTTGATCACTCTGTTGGCCTCGGAAATAGGGAGGCTTCGCAATCCGTTCAGAGGGCAGTCGCTCACCGGTATGGCGTGTGGGCATTCCATGGTCAGCCCTTTGATCCAGGTTTTATTATTAAGAGCACGGTTCATTTTAACCTCCGTTCTCTGGTCATCACACTGTAATGCTAAGCCACTTGCTTTTTAGCAATCCCTAGCCATTCTTCGGCTTCTTCCATCGTGTGGAAAATCCTGATATCGAATGCCACACGCTTTTGAATGCCTTTGACCCAAAGTTCAAATATCGCTCCGGTAAGGCCTTCGTTCACGACAACTGCGGTTTTTGTGCGGGTGGCATCAGTAGGGCACAAGCAGTGGAATTCCCGCACCATGGTTTCTAGTTCTCCCAGCCGGATGTCTGCACGGTGTTTTCCGATAAGCCAGATATCGTTTGTATGGGGATACTCTTTCAGCATCGTTTCGTGACGGATGATGGTCTGGATCATGGGGTAGTCAAAGTCATCCTGAAGCTCCACGAACAGGTGGCTGTTGCTTTTTCTGATCTCGTACATGCCGGTCCCCTAGTTTTCCTTCAACTGAAGTTTCTTTCCAGATTCAAGCCACTGACCAAGAATGATTTTGCAGTAGGCTCCAGTAGACAGTTGCATAGAAGCGGCCCGGCGTTCCAGTTCCTGGGCTATATCAGCTTTCATATTAATGCCGATAGTCTTGGTGCCTTTTCCTGCCGGGTTTGTGGCCATGAGTGATCTCCTGCTTATCTATTAGAGCGAAGACTGATCATCATAATGGACACGAAGGGTGGATAGAAGAAGATTTGTAACAATTGTAAAATCAATGAGTAGTAAAATATACTAGAGCATTGTTGTGATCATATTAGTCATCTCAGACCATCTCATCACCGAGGTGGTTTTTTTATACCCACACCCCTTTAACCAAAGAAAGGAAACCCAATGAAACTAGAACTCGCAAACCTGCTGCAGTCGTATGATCCGAACATGAGTATGGAAGTCCGAAAGGATTATTCCGGTCGGGGTATGACCGGCATTAATCACCTTTTTTGCCATGATTGAAGTTCTTTGACAATAGGGGCTGCATCTGGAGGATTAACATAATCTGAATAGCCCACTTCTTTTACATGCATAAATCCGGGCTTAACCCATTGTCTGATTCCCGTGTCTGATCCTGTTGTTCCTATTCTACGTCGATGAAACCTATAGCAACCAGTGAATTCACCTGCGGGAACTGAGATGTCTTCATATCCTTCCATCGTTGTTATCTCATATGAACTATTAGTCCAAGTCGTTCCCGGTTCTACTGATTTCCACCAAGGGAATTCAACTTGATTAAATGGGTCTGCCATATACATTTCCTGTCCTGTGATGCGAATGAAGCCTACCGCTTGAGGCTCGCCGGAACCAGCAGGTTGATCGTTGGTCCATGAAAGAATGCCGGTATATAGCGTATACGTATTGGTCAAAGATGGGAGATAGATTAGTCCCTGCAAGGTGATCTCATCTTTCCAGAACTCTCCGTATGCGTTTGTGAGGTTATAGGTGTAGGTTTGATTCAGCGTTGGATTAATAATCAATCCGTTCGTGTAACAGTAAACTCGGTAGAACATGGGGATTTCGACGGTCATGTTTGTCCCTGGGATGTTGATCAGTTCAGCCCAGTTACGATGCCACTGCGGGGTGCGGGTAAGTGAGCTGGTCCATTCTACAGAGTAATGGGAATTCGAGGGGATGGATACGGTAAGTTGACCGTTCCCGTCAAGGGAATCGATGTAGACTTCCTGAGCATGAAGTACGGTGGTACAGGCGATGATCAGACCTGCTGGGGTTGCTATATTGATTTTCATCTCACACCTTCATTATCCTCAAACCCCTAAAAGTAATATTTAGCCCCAATGCTGATCCCGGATATTTCAAGCTCGTTCTCATCTCGTGAGCCGCTTATTTCAAGCTCATCAATCAGGCTGGCAAACTCAACAATTATAGCGAGGTTATCCAAAGGAAAGACTTCAAAGCCGAGGCCATAAGAGTAGCCAGCTGTGTGATAACTTTGTGTCTGGCCAGTATCTGCCGGGGTACCTTCAAATTCTGTCCTCGTAACACCAAGCAGACCATAAACTTTTATCCGGTCATGAAGCGGTAAGATTCCCCGGATGTAGAGCCCCCATATTTGCGTCAACTTCAACTTATCATTGAATCTGTCGTCATGGTCGGAAATTACCCCTGTCCCGACAGAACCTTCCAGTGCCAGATAGGGATTCAGTTCCGCTCCCAGTTTTCCCCTGACTGCTCCAAGATTCGCTTCCCCTCCATAATTAACTGTGTCGATAAACATATAGTCCAGTCCACCGTATGGCCGGAAATCTGGAAGCTCGACTTTTGCGACGGTGACTCCTGGTATCACCATCATTCCAATCAGTATTATTTTCAATTTTTTCATCTCACACCTCCATTTCTCTCAAACCCAAGAGCGATGAACTATTTCTTCTTTGGAACAACCGTGATTGTATCAACTCCCATCAGAATCTGTCCATCATGGGTCTGGCCGATCAGGTATGCATCAGTAGATGTATAGCTTAACTGAAGTTCCTGTGTGAGGAAGTGAAGTAGAAGATCTGTATCCCCATCCTGATCGACATCTTCATACGCCGTATGCACTGGAGATGCACCGGCGAAACGCACCGTGGCAGGGTCAATACCCATCGCATCTACTTCCTCTGTCGTTATCACGGCAACGGGTACCCGCCCCTTTGATTTCAGGTTGATGTGGTTGGTGTCGGAGCCGGGCTTGATGTAGATCGTAATCGTAGATGCCTTTAATTCATAGGCTCCCATGTCCACAATGGGAGTGCCGTCAAGGTCCCCATCCCTGACTCGGTCGAGTCCGTCCAAGTCATATGCTGAATACACAAATGCATTTGTTCCAGCATCAATGCAGGGGGATGTCATTAAGAGGCGATAGTCATCATTAGCGGGGTTGACGAATTGCGGGTTGCTATTGATGTTTCCATTTATGGTGGCAAACAGGTTTGGCGAACAGGAGTATGTCGGAAGGCAGTCATTTGCGATGTCGGGTTGGTTAGGTGCTTTATTGTCGATTACGATGGAATTAGCGATAAATGCTTTATTGACACCTCCGCCATACGTTTGTGCCTGATTGTTCACTATAGTGCAGTTTAGTACAGTGCTTATCGCTGAATCGCTGCCACTGATGCCCCCTCCTGCAAACTGTGTTGTCTTGTTTCCCGAAACAAGACTATCAGACAGCATTGAGTTTTTGCCCAACCTTACTCCGCCGCCACGTACTGCTGTATTGTTTTGGATTAGGCTTCTGGATACACCTGCAACCGCATCGGCTGCATGAACAGCTATACCACCTCCGTGGTGCAGAGAAAGGTTTGAATATATATTGCAGGATTCAACAAAAGCTGCTCCTTCGGCACCGGGGATAAACCATATGTCAATACCTCCTCCAAACCGTTCAGCTTGATTGTTTTCAACAATACAATTACTGATTTTAATGTCGCCTGACCCATCAATTTTCACCTGTATACCCCCGCCTCGGACGACAGCATCATTTTCGGTGATTATGCAGCCCGTCACTGTTGCAGAGATAGCTTTCCCGCTTCCTGCAAAGATTCCGATACCCCCACCCGATCCTGGAGATGAGTTGTTTTGGATATAACAGTTTGTCACGGTTATTATACTGTTACCATATGCGTGAATAGCCCCTCCCCTAGAAAACGGGGGTGTGGAATTCCCTCCTGTAATGGTAAATCCAGATAGCTGTAGAATTCCCTGATTAGATGACATACGGACCGCCCGACATTGATGTTGCGCATCAATAATCGTGTCTTCAGGTCCGTTTACACTTTGCACGTTCAGACTTTTCAGTAGGTCGAGCGTGCTTGAGATAACGTAATGACCACTATTTACAAGAACCATGTCCCCATTACTTGCTTCATTTACTGCGCTCTGAATTTCATTAGCAGCAGTGGACCAGGTTGTGTATGGGGGTAGGGGGGTTGGGTTATCAATATCCACGTAATGTATTGGGCTGGGATTATCATCATATTCAATAATATATGACTGTACATATCTCGATGCGAATACGTTCCTCCTATCAGGAACATCATTCCAATACGGTGTTTCTGGATTCCATCCGAAATGAATACAGTTTTCATTATTGTTATTAAATTCATTTGGCTGTCCGCTGTTCCAGTTGCTGTAAACAAACGGTTCGCCGGTTACCCATTGCCATCCGCCCGACGGCTCAGGAGAACCTGCTGTCTGGAAGCCCCCAATCCATGGGCCGCATGGGCCATCCCAATAAATGGAGTTACCAATCAGGTTGTGAACAAAATTATTTTCAGCCCCTGACGTGATGGTGGCTAGATATCCTCCAGCGTTGACTGCAGCGTTGCTGGCATCCGTCCAGCTGATACTGTCTGGAACATAGACAACCTCGTAAAAGTGCCCATTTCCTTCTGAGGTAAGTGGCCACTCGGCAGGCGGAGCTGCACTTGCTATTTGAACAAATCCAACAATGCACGAAAAAATAACGGTCATAGTTTTCATCTCATACCTCCATTTCTCTCAAACCCCTAAGCGGGGATTTACTCTTTTTTTAGGAGTTGGCAAGGGGAAAAATGGCAATCTAAATGGGTAAATTGATGCCTGTTTAAAACAGCCTTTAATCTCAAGTTCGGCCATCCATTGCGGGTGGTTTTTTTGTATCCATACCAAATCAAATGAAAGGAATCCATGAACGCATATCAGAAGATAAACAACATGATCACCGAAAGGATGATCGAACGAATCACCGAAACTAATGAGCTTCCTTGGAAGAAACCCTGGACATCATTCTCGTTGATGCCCCGCAACCTCGTAACAAAGAAGCCGTACCGAGGGGCGAATGTCTTCCTGTTACATATGCTCGGTTTTTCTAGCCCGTACTTCCTCTCCATGAAACAGATCAATGCGATGGGTGGTAAAGTCCGTAAGGGAGAGAAGTCCTGTCCTGTCGTGTTCTGGCGATTTGTGGAAGCCAAGGAAGACGCTCCCGACGAAAAGGGCTATGCGATGCTCCGCTACTATCGTGTGTTCAATGTAGAGCAATGCGAGGGATTGCCAGCGAGTAAAGTCCCCGTAGTGGAGATCCCGAAACGGGAACATGAACCGTTAGATGTTGCTGATCATCTAGTTGCATCGATGGCTAACCGTCCGACGATTAAGCATGGGTGCAGGAATGCGTCGTACTCGCCGTCACTGGATGTGGTGAAGGTGCCTGATCCGGAATTGTTTGAGTCCAGAGAATTGTATTTTTCAGCTCTCAGTCATGAACTCAGTCACGGCACAGGCCACGTCAATAGAGTCGGTCGAAAGGCTATCATGGAGCCGTCTGGATTCGGCTCTCATGCGTATTCCCAAGAAGAGCTGGTGGCAGAAATGACCTCGGCATTCCTATGTGGTTACTGCGGGATTCTGATGTCCACCGAAACCAATCAGGCAGCTTATCTCAAGGGCTGGTTGAAACGGTTGAAGTCTGATCCAACCATGCTTGTAAAAGCCGGTGGTGAAGCCCAGAAGGCCTTCGATTGGATCATGGAGGATGCAGGTCAGGTAGAGCTGCAGGAGGCTGCCTGATGGACTACAGGGAGGAAGTAATTCAGGAGGCACGTAAGGCCATTGATGAGCATCCAGAACACCGCTCCAGAATCATTGATGCTGTTGATTGGACATTGATGGAGATGGATGACGGAGAAAGCGAAGCCAATGAGTATGAGCTGTTCATGGGGCGGTTGGATGAAATACGGGAAGGGAGCCAATGACGGCTCCCTTTTTAATTAAAGGAGAAATTAATGAGTAAACAATCACCACACGTTAAGGCGTGTTTAGAACAGTTAATCCCTGAGTTGGTTGGTCTAACTATCACCGGAGGGGCAGTCGATCAGTCTGGAGAATACTGGGGCTTTGTTGCAGAAGGGAAACAGGGAAAGAAGACCTTTAAGAAAGTGGTCTTTGTAAACTGTGATCCAGAAGGCAACGGGCCTGGGTTTCTTGAGATTGAGAATGGGTAGAAAAACAAACCCCGAACCAGGGGGGAAGTTAGGTTCGGGGTTCTGGACAAGCAACGAATGTTGGGGTGACAGGCGGAGCCTGCGGGGTGTGTTGCTTGACTTGTTTGCACACTAGCCGGTTGGATTAAAATGTCAATCGCTCAGGTTAAAGCCCCGCCTCACCCAGCAACTCACTCGGCTTGCATCGAAAAGTCTTGGCGAACCTTACCAGCGTTTCAATGGTGAGGTTCTGTTCTCCACGTTCGATCTTACCGACGTAGTTTCGGTGAACGCTCACCATCTCGGCCAGTTGTTCCTGGCTGACATCAAGCTCCAGCCGTCTTTCACGGACAGCGATTCCGAGCATTTCCTGTGGTGTTTGTTTTCTACGTGCGCTCACGAAGAAAAGAACACCATCGTACTGCATTATTATCTACACACGATAATGGTGTATCTGTTAAGTTTTTGTTCATGAGTGGGAGCTGTTGTTGGTTGCTCTGGTGAGTGGCTGTGTTTAATTAGATAGGGGAAAAGAAATGAATAAAACAAGTTCGATGAACTCGTTGCTTCTCGCATGTTGTATCATTATTCCGACAACAGCTTTGTGTCAGGAATCATTGGATGCTGTATTTTCACAGCGAAATACTTCAAGCAATCATAAGAAAAGTGAGTTGGCATCATTCTATACTTCTTCTGAGCAGGGTATGCTCAAAAAAGCAGTGCTGAACTACGCTTCCAAAATGCACCCAGAAGAAACTCCCTTGGAGATTAAAAATGGCAAGATAAAGACAAGAGGGTTTTTGAATCCAGCATTGAAAATCAATAAGCAACAGGAAGATAGGGCACTTGTTCCATATCAGGGTACTTATCAAAACAATCTGGCTGTATATCTTTATTCGCTAGGAGAAATGTCGATACATATGGCTTACCATAGTCAATCTTCATATAGATGGAGTCATGTCAGAAGTTACAGTTATGGAGTGGAGTCAATTCCATCCTTTTTAGAGTATTTCCGTGAGTCTCGTAGAAGTGTTGCCCAGGTATTTCATTCCAAGAGTTTGTCTAGTCATCCTTGGCTTGGTGAAATTGGGGGGACTTATGAGGCGATGGGGTCTTATGGACGGTCAGGAGATAATCGGATTTCTATCGATTTAAAGGGTGAGGTAATTGTCATCAGTTTCCTGGACAAGAAAAGTCACCGAGTTCGCCTGCTTGGATTTGGGGGAGTGGATTCTGAGGGTAAGATGAAGGTAATAGAGTTCAACTCTTCGTCACGCTATCCGTCATTATTTACGGGTATAATTGATGAGTTGGGCCAGCCGGTTTTGCGAAACGGCTTTGACCTAACGCAGCTTAAAAGTTTCATGTTTTCTGATGGTTATACGAAGATTGAATTTGATGGTCATACTTATATCAATAAAAGAAAATTGGCGACTCGTGAGGCTGAAGAGAAATGGCACGCAGATGAAAAAGCTGATAGAAAGCGACAGGAATGGGCGGCGAAAGAGAAGGTGTTCCTGGAGAATTTAAACAAGGAAGCCCCTGATTTGATTGCAAGATGTAAAAAGGAAGCGTCAGAAAAATCTGAACTATGCATTAAGGGGTTTTACCTAGGAATGGATGGCGATGATGCCCATAAGCTTTTCTGTCACTATTCTGAAGACCTTATTCGAAAGGATCACTTTGATAGTGATCGGTTTGAAGATGTTCTGATTGATAAGGATGGGAAGGTAAAAGCATTTAGGCTGAACCATTCACTCATAATGGAATTGTTCAATGCAAAAGGGGTTTCTCCTGAAACTTTTATTCAGGCATTTGTTAATAATTATGGCCGCTATGTACCTGAAGTGAAGAAAGATCGGCGATTTGAGAATTCATTGACCTACAAGGATGCAGTCCGAGGGTACGAGGTCTTCATTACCGTGTACTATGAGGAACTTAGTGTTGTTGTTCGGCAAACGAAAAGACTCTCTAGCATGGATTTCAATTAGTGAGGCATGTAATGCATCTGGCGAAGTACGTGTTTTTCATTCTGGTGGTGGGCATGTCTGTCTGTGCCCAACCCTTTACGAATTCTTCTTGGCTTGCCCAGGACTCATATGTGTCAACAAATGGCTTCAGTGTTCCAGTGCAGGAACCTAAGCTGTCGCTGAATTCATTTGATAAATACGACCAGATGGTAAATTGGGAACCAATTGTAATTGATACAACTACTGTGTATACCAACTCTTTTAACTCTGAAGTACAACAGTTCTGGGGTGCGAATTGTGCATACGCCGGACAAATGGTTCAGCAGGGCGATTCTTGGGATATATATGGAAGCAATACTGCTTTCATTGGCACGGTTAGACCTGAAGGAAATTCAATGGCTGTGTACGGATCGCAAACTCAGTATAAGGGTAGGTTTATTCAAGAGGGGGATACGGCTGTGTTCTATGACCAGTCCAATCTTCAGCAGTTACGAGCCGTCGAAAAAGGTGACACGACTTACTTTTACAATTATCAGAATATGATGATTGGTAGAGCGGTCAAACAAGGGAACACGGTCTATTATTATGATTCGATGAATACTATGATTGGATCGAAAGTAAGCCAGTAACCAAAGAGGGCCACTTGCCCTCTTTTTTTACCCCACAGAAGGAATCCCAATGCGAGCAATAGCGTTAATCTCAATAGCCATCCTCATTTCAGGATGCACCTCACACCATGATTATGTCTCCCAATACGATTTCAGTTCAGCTCTATTAGAGGATCTGCCGTGGGAGATGGGTGCTCCTATTGTCGGCAACAATACGTCATTCGAATATCTTGATTATGTCCGCACCAATCACTCTGACTGGAATTATGTGCAGTACCATATTGGTAGGCAGATGATGGATGACCTGGAGTATGGAACGGTTGTCAATGATCCAGCAGATATTGTTCCGCAGTACGACAGCGTTGATTCGGATAGCTGCCGTTTGGTGGATGGGAAGCTTTGGCATCACCTGTGCATCACTAACGGGGTGGTGACGACTGAAACGGATCGTCGGTTTCAGTTGGAAGTGGTTCCAATCAGGTATGACGATTTCAACAACGATGGATACATGGATGTTCTAATCCATCGCTTTCTGCCGGGATCTGCATCACCGAAGGGTGAACTCGTTCTTTCCCGCAAACAACCCGTTGGGAAATTCCACGTAGTCGAAATCGGACATAGCTGGTTCCGGCGAATGGAAGAAGAGACCGGGGTAAAACCTCCTGATCCGAAGTGGGAGTGAGCTACTGGCATATCTTTTCAACCAGTAGACAGTTGAGAGTTATAACGTGATCTAGTAATTCTTTGGTATTAACCAAGGAGCACAACATGTCAGTAATGAAGTCACTGCAAGCCGAAATCACCCGCCTGGCCCGTAAGGAGATCAAAAAGGAACTAGATCCTGTTAAACGGGTGAATGCTGCCCAGCGTGGCTACATCGCCGACCTGCGTAGGGAGGTAGGGGAGCTACAGAAGGAAATCAATCTGCTCAAGAAAGCCGTGCCCGATGAAGAACTCGAAGCGGTCGTGGAAAAGGAAGAAGCCCGTGAGAGCTTCTGGATCACCGGCAAGGGTGTGGCATCGATGCGTAAGAAACTTTCACTGACTCAGGTTCAATTGGCTAAGCTTGCAGGAGTGAGTGCTCAGAGCGTTGTGAAGTGGGAAGCCACTGATGGTAAGATTCCGTTCCGTCAGCAGGCAACAGCTGACCGTATGCAGGCGATCCGTGGCATGAGCAAGACGAAGGCCCATGATGCGCTGAAGTAGCCTTGATCGGGTAGTGAATGCCAAAGCTCTCGATGTTTATGTCGGGAGTTTTTTGTTTGTTGGGTGATGGGGGCTCTTTTTTGCCCCTAGCGTACTGAAATCCCGCTAAATAGGCACAGATTTGGATTGGAACGCCGTTCCACGCAAGGGCCTGTAAACTTATGGAACGGTGTTCCTCGGCGTTGCCGCTATGCTTTTCCACGAATAATTGAAGGTTGTTGGTAAGTTTCCCGAATATCACCGGGGATGGAGGGGGGAATTACGATTCTTCTGCTGCAACTCCTAGGAACTCCGGCATTTACGTGATCCCCTCCATAGAGATTCCCCTGGCAGAGGGCTGTTTTCATGGAGGGAGCCGTGTCGAGGAGGTTTTGGGTTATGGAGGGGGTGTGGTCGTGGGATTGGTAATCCCGGTGTTACTAAAGGGTTGCGGATATTTATCTGGTCGCCTCCTCCACTGATCCCCCTCTATCCCCTCCAAGGGTGCGGAAGTTTTGAGAGAAGGCGTTTTTTTTGTGGCAAGCAATCTGGTCATATGCGGCGCTATCTGCAAACAAGTGCAAAAAAAGTAAAATATATGTTGACGGTCGGGCATTCGTGTTGGATATTGCATGCATTCAAGGAGGCATTATGACTGATAAACCGACGCTGGATTCAAATGAAGAAAAGGCAAAGTTCCTGGAAGCAATTACAGCAGATAATTGCGGAGAGAAGCTAAAGCTAGTTCGTGAATCTTTGATTATGACCCGAAGAGAGTTAGCAAAAGTCATCGGCTGCAGTGAGGCAACGATTAGTCGCATTGAATCAAAGAAAACAAAACCAACCAGTGATTTTATGAACCGTTTGTTTGGTTTGGTAGTGATTGGTCATGAAAAATACAAGTCTCTCTCAAAAGCGGAGAGGGAGGGTTTAGCTGAACAGGTTGCCGCTATGGGTGGGGCAGGTATAGGACTTGGAGCTAGTATATCTGCTATTTCTGCCAGTGGAGCGGTTGCAGGTTTGTCTGCTGCAGGTGTAGCGTCTGGTCTGGCAACTATTGGCGGTTCAGTCGCTGCGGGAGCTGCAGTGATTGCCTCTGTTCCTGTAGCTGCCGGGTTCGCTAGTTTCGGACTGGTCAAAGGGATCAAAGCTATATGCGAAGCGAATAAACTAAATTGTGAAGAAGTTGACGGACGGTTTGAGATCAAGCTGATTCGTAAGGGTGAATGTGAATAACTAACAAGGAGAAATAGAAATGAGTGAAGAAAAACTAACTATCTATAACCTAAAAAATGTACTCGCAGCATTCATTGAAACTGAGAAGTTGGAAGTCAAATCAGTTGCAAAAACTGTTGGTTGTCCTTCTCCTGCTATTGGGAGAATTCTTTGTGGGATAACTTGGCCATCAGATGAGATGTTAAAGCGGTGCCACACTATGATGGAAATTGGTTTTAAAGATTACAAGAAGCTGTCAGAAGCCCAGAAAGAAAAGATCAGTGAAAAAATTGGAGCTGTAGGCGGCGGTGGTTTAGGTGTTGGAGCATCTCTGGGTGCAGTTAGTGTTCTGGGGTCTATAGGTGGTTTATCTGCCGCAGGAATGGCATCTGGCCTTGCCGCTCTTGGTGCTTTGGTCGGAGGTGGTATGGCGGCAGGGATTGCTGTGGCCGCAGCGATACCACTTGGCGTTGCTGCAGTTGGATACGGAACTGTGAAATTGGTTAAGTCTCAATTTACCGACGTACAACTCAAGAAGGAAGCATTTGAGCCTCGCTGGGAACGTCCTACTGAAGAAGTCGTTGCTGGATAAACAGAGTCCATTCAGGGGTGCATATGCTCGGTTAGGTGTAAGCCTGACAGACTGAAGCCCTTATTGAATTCTTCCAGTATAATCAGACTGTTGGTATAACCTATTAGGAAAACTCATGGATATAAATGTATACAAGGTAAGTGAAGTGTCAGACGAAAAAATCCACAACCTTCTAAGCTCAAACCAGTCGTTTGTGCTCAAGGAAGTCAAGCATATGAAGGAAACCGTCAAAACTTTAAAAACGAAACTCGATAAGCTTGGTGTTAAATACAAAGTTTATACTAAAGGTCGTGTTGCTGGAGTTGCTCTGATAGCTGCTCCTGTGGCATTACCTGCGGCTGGAGTTGGAGCGGCTGTGGCAGGTCTAACGTGCGTAGCTGCAGGATTAGGTGCTGCGGCAGGAGTTACTGGTCACAACATCAAGAATCGCAAGGCTGTTTATAAAATCGGGAAAAACCCATTAAAGAAAACGATTACGGTCACCTGTAAAGTTAAATAGGTGTACAGTTTGGCTGGCATAGCCCTCGGAATAATCCTTCGTGGCCGGTAGTCCGTATTTCTTCTGGAGCGTCAGGATGTAGGGGACGCTTTTGCCAATTTGCTTGGATAGGGCGGTGATGGTCATGTTGCCTTATCCAACTTCGCATTATGCTTGGAGCAAATTGCCTGTAGCTCGATGAAGGCTGCCATTTTGGTTTCTGCCTGTGCGCTGAAACGATGTCCCGTCTCCTTGTCCGCCCATGCGTAGTGCAGCAAACCATGCTCGGTGTCTACAACCGTGCTGAACCCATAGCTCCACCCAGCGGCGTGCAGTTCATCAGCTATCATTTCCCAGTAGGCTTTAGACATGGTTATTTTTTCTTTATGTATACTTTCCTGACAGTCTTATTTTTTATCGGCGGGTTATAGGTTTTTACCAACTCCTCAAAGTGGGGATGTGTGGATCTTACGGCTAGAATGTTATGAGCTTCATCGGTCAGATAGATATAGAAGCCTCGATATTCACGATCACTCATATTGTTACCGGCACGATCTAGGAAAACTATATTTTCTGAAGCCGCAGCATACTTATTTCCATCATTGAGTTTGATATTATTAAGTGTTTGCGTGAAGTGAACAGTGTCCAGTTCGTTGGCCAGGTTCTTCCCAAATACGAACAGATGTAATTTAAGATTTTCCGTTGGTGCAGATGTATTCTTCCTGCGTAACGATATGTTCATTTGTATTTCGGTACGTTCTGCTTTCTGAAACCCATTCACCCGTATGTTTTCCTTGTCTGAGGTTTTTGAGGCATCTATCTCATAGTCATTCGATACAGGAATATTGGGTAAAGTCGGTGAATTTTGATAAGGACCTATGGAATATGTGATAAAGCTCCATTCGAACATCCATCCTGTAGGAATGATATTCAATGTAATAGGCTGGTGGTCGAACGGGATATCAATGGGCACCCATTTTTCCTGAAAGATATGATCCGAAAAGACGTTCCGGCCGGCTCTCATAATTTCCAGTTTATGATTCCCGTCAGGATGTTTGTGAATTAATAGTCTGAGCGTTCCTTTCCCTTGTTCAGTAATCTGTGAGAAATCTACTGAGCCTGGGTCGTTGCGATTGAGCGGGTGGATCATGAATACGTCATTCTTTCCCCAGAGTTGTTTAAAAGTTGCCGGTGGGCCTGTCTCAGGGAAAGTGGCCAGAGAAGCGTTGACTGATTTGAAAACACCGTTGTTACGGTTCATGTTATCTTTGAAACCAGATTCGTAAACCAGCAAAGCGTCCGTGGTTGATCTGGATTGATTTGATAGATCTGCACAGCAGATATTTTGGAAAATCAGAATTAGTAAGCTTAAATATATGGTTATTCTCATGATTCACTCTTCCCCAATCGGATACAGCCAAAACCCGTTTACTTCATTCAATAGTTCCCGCATCAACAGATAGACCTCCTGCTGGATGCCGGGTGATTTGGATTCCCTGTCTCCGGTTACATATAGAATACAGTTTTCGGGTGGAGTCGCCACATAATCATCGTAGTCGTTGTCTCCGGTTCCAAGAAGCCATCTGGATATCAGCTGTATGGCCTTGAGCCGACCCGTCCGCAATAGATCGATTCGTTCAAAGGGTCTTCTGGCTTTCCGGCAGTATTCTATGATCTTAAGAGTGTCGCCTGATATCGTGCCATGAGTGAATAACAGGATTGCATCGGATTCGATAACGTTGGGTATCGGGCGGGCCTCTTCTGATTCATAATCAAGCTCCCATAGCTTAAAGCCTTCGGGAATATTATCTCCGGTAGGCTGTTTGTTTTTAGGGCACCATCCTTCTAGATCCACTCCGTACTCCAGGGCACCATCAAGGGCTCCCCGTTCAGGTCCGGCAGTCCCGCTGGATATGATTTTGGTGATGGGCATGGTCTTAGGTTGGGATAAGCTCTTAGCTGGAAGCGTCGCCGTCCGAGCATTTGGGGCAGGGGTGGGGACGTTCGATAATAGATCCCGCTTCCTTGGTATCCACGAAACTGCAGGAATTGCAGCTGATTGCTACACTTGACCCTCTATCCTTGAAAGAACCACCTACCCATTTCCAGTTGTGTTCCCGGAGTTGTCTGTTGAAGGCTGCAAAGGTTTCAATATGTAGAGATGTCAAATCCGCAGCAGAGGGTGGGGGAAGGTCGTTAGGTACACTGTTCCCATCGGTCTTCGGATCTTTCTTTCCCATTCCCATAGATGAATACCTTCCCCGTGAAGTATTAGTTGCCTTGCCTTTTGTGTGTCATAATATAATCTTTAATGGATCTTGCAAGGGGATATCATTCTAATGAAGCGTTGGGTTCTGATAATCATAATTCCTGTTCTGATGGCTCTACTCATCAGGGCTATTCTCGCTGCCACCGACCCGTCTATGCATGATGAGGTGAAGAAGTATGCGACCATGTTGGTGATCGGTAGCTTTGTTCTGATGGCTGTGGTGCGAATGGTGCTCATTCGGAGAGCCAGATGATGAAGTGTGCATTGATCGCCATTGCTCTGCTCATTACTCTGGATGTGCAAGCCGGGGATTACATACAACTTGCGGCTAAGATCAACGGTCATGAAGTGAATCTTGCATACGATACCGGATGTGAGGCCTTCGTTCTGTTCGAGTCAACCGTTCGGGAGATTGGTATCAAGTGGGATGAACCCAAACCTACTGTGGCTTTTCACCCTGGGAAGGTAAACCTTGGCTATACTGAGCAGGTTAATCTTGAGATTGTAGGGTTAAGCCTGAAGGGGCGGTGTCGTGTCCTTGATCCACCGTTGAGCGATGATCTCAAGATAGATGGGCTCATTCCTTGGAGCTTCTTCAGGGAGGGTATTCTCTATTTTAATTCCCATGAGTACGGTATGGATGGGCTGAATGAGCTTCCTGATGATATAGCTGACTGGAAAGCCTTCAGGCTAAAGAAATCAGTTCCACTGCTTGTTTTTGAGATCGATGCTGCAGATGGGAGTACAATTGATGTCATGATAGATACCGGGGCGGACATAGGTGTAGCGTTGCCGAGAAACAAGTTTGCTGACTGGAGAAAGAATCATCCTGAAAGTCCTGCAGCTGTAAATGACGGTCATACTGCCTACAGTGGACGGAATGTAGATGAGATATGCTGGGCTGAGCAGATTTCAGTCGGTGATCTTACTATATCCGGTGTTCCGGTCGGACCTCTCTACAGAGGACTGGAGTATAACAGTGAACTCTACGATATAGTCCTGGGGCTATATGCTATATCCCGGATGGAACTCATCGTGGATTACCCTAATGGGACGTTGTACATAAAGCCGAACCCTAGACCTCCACGTGAATATGTACATAATCGTCTTGGTGCAGTTTTTGTATCATCAAATTCTGATGCCGGGGACCTGATTGCCCATGTGATTAAAGATAGTGCGGCCTATGAAGCCGGTGTCAGGAACGGGGATGTTCTTGTGAAGGTGGATGGGGTGGGTATTGAGGATGGAAACTCAGCTTCAGGAATATCTACTTTATCGCAGTTCTGGTCTAAGCCGCACGGGACGAAGCTGAACCTTGAACTTAGACGTGGCGACAAGCCCTTTGAGGTGTCGGTCATACTTCAGGACATACTTCCTCCTAAGAAAGGTAGCCGAGTTGACCCTCGTATTTCTTCCACTCAGATTTACTGACTCTGCTGAAGCGAGGAAGTACATATGGTTGAACATGGATATTTTGCCCTTCACATTTAAAGTCAGCGCAGGGTCTCTCGGTTGATTTAAATGAATTAAAAGGATCAAATGCCTCCAGCTCATCATTGTTAAATCGGAATTGCACCTTAGATTGCCCTGAATCCGGTGAAATGAAACGGTGGAAGACAAGTTCTAGGTGTGACCGAACTGAGCATAATACTTCGTTGAATTTTGATTCCTTAATTTCAAGGTCAGCTCCAGCATCTATACGATCTATCGCATTCCATAGAACAATGGTTCCAGAATCGTAGGAATCCAGGTATTTGGATGACAGACTATTCAATAAATCAAACTGCTTAAGCTCCTCTGTTGCCAAAATCCGAAGTAACCATTTATTATCTTCTGACTTCAGGATTGAGTCCAAATCCCACTGGCAGCAGCTGATCTCTCCCTGTTTTTTGCTTAAAACCGTCAAGCAACGACATTGGGAGAAAGATGCGGTTTTTAGTCCAAGTCCGAAGCGACCGAGATCATTTTTAGAGCGGGTAAGTAGTGGACTCATTGACCCAAAGCGCATTGCTGAAATTAATTCGGCACCATTCATGCCATGCCCGTCATCAATTATGGCGAGCCAGGGAGTGCTGTCGTTCCAGGAAAAGCGCACATCAATGGAAGTTGAGAGAGCGGTAATACTGTTATCGATTACGTCAGCAACGGCCGTTTCAAGAGAATATCCGATATCCCGAAGAGACTCTATTAATGAAGATGGTGAGGGGGATAGATCGACAAAACCAGCGTTGGTCTCGTTAGAATTCTCCGCATTTGTCATAACACTCACCCCATAATGAATAAAAACACCACACTCTTGCATGATAATTAGGATTAAGACCGGAGCAAGATAAACCGGAGTAATTGTACGGATTTCAGATGAATGATTATTTGCCTCGCCGTTCCAAAACAAAATCAATTTCAGCACTGTTTCACCGGGGATATGGGGGATGGGCTACCGGGGCTGTCGTAAGTAGCGTATTTAAGGTGGTTTACGGGTGCCCCATGTCGGATCTTGCCTCGTGGGGAACTAATCGCTGACAGTGGGCACGAAAAACCCCTCCACAGATAAGAATCCGAGGAGGGGAGGGGTTGCTAGTAACGACTAGCGGTATGTGCGTGAGCTGCCCATAAGTCTCGCTATCTCAGCGAAATTGACATGGCGTTTCTTACGGTCAGAGTCACGTAGTCTTTTCTGTTTCTTTGCCTTCATTTGATTGCCTTTTCTAATGTTGTGTCGTTAGAGGTGCTCCCCCGAAGGGGAGCGTGTTCGATGATTACCATTTGCTCTTCGGCAGCGTTCCTTTCTTGTGCAGGTCGCTCACTTCATCGGGGTTAAGAAGGAAGTAGTAGAGATCTACAATACGGGGTTTTTCCCGCTTTGTCGTAGGAACCCAGGCTTCGCAGCGGACTACCGTGATCTGGTTGATCTGGACGACTTCATCAAGCGAACGCATTTTCTTGGTCGCTCCTCCTACCAACTGGTCGATGGAGTAGTACTTGTCCTTACTTCCAGTCAGCAGGTCTGCACGGTTCGCCTCTACCAGCATTTCCAGGACCTGACGCACCTTAAGGCAGCAATCTTCCTTCGTGTGGTTGAGAATCGCACATGCTACCTCTTCGAGCCATGCTTCCCGTTTTTCATCGGGGCAACTGTCCTTATCCAGCTTCATGGAGGGAACGAACTCAATTTTCTGATAATATTTCATAATATTTTCCTATCAAATGGAGCCTCCCCTTCCGAAGAAGGGGAAAGCCCATTAGGTTAGCCCTTCACCACTTCGAACGAGTAGCACGGAGTCTCACGATCACCACGGTTTACCGATTTGCCTTCCGCATCGATTTCGATGCGAGGCTTCGATTCCACCGTACGTTTGATGCGGATGCCTTCGATGACGATGTCACCCGTACCCCGGAACAGGGGCGACAGCTTGCGCCCGGCAAGCGTCGAACACTTGCGGAGACAATTGCCCATATCCAGGGTTTCGTAGTCCTTCAGGCCAGGAATGAGCCTTTCAAGCCCCAGTTCTTCCAGCTCCTTCAGGATGTCACCTGTTTGCATGGATGCGGAGGTGTCTTTGTTCTCCAGAAGGGCACGGGAAACTTCCCGCAACCAGCTCTGATTCGGCGTGTAGAGCATTTTCTTCACGTCGTCATACCCGGCAAACATGTCAGCCTCGCAAAGGATATCCTTAACGATGTAGTTCATGACACCTGCCCAGCGAGAGAAGTCGTGGGCGTGTGCGGCCACGGGATCAACCTGACCCCCATTGCTGTACCATTCACGTACAATGCGAAACACGGCACCGAGGAACACAGGCTGATTCAAGCGGATGTGATCGAGGATAAACCCGTCATTTTCGTAACGCTCGAAACCATATCCCTTCTCACGCTTCTTGATGCGCACCGGTGCTGTGCGGTAAGCGAGGTCTTTATTCAAAGATGCCTCGTTGGTCGTCATCGACACAACGGTCCGGGTTGGATCAATCGTTACGTCAGGACAATGCGGAACCGCAGCCTGATAGGAGTCTTCGGTCAGGAAGCTCTCTATCTGCTGACTCTCGATATGTCCACGGCAATTATCGAAAAGGATCATGCCATGGCCTGCAACAACGGCGCAGTTAAAGCTCCGCTCCGCACTGCCCAGTCCACGCTGTCCGAAGTTGATGACAGCAGACTGCTGGTTGTAGATGGCCGACTTCATTTTGTTCCAGTAGCCTTTCCCTGATTGCGACTCATTCGATTCGATCAGGTCGATGGTGGCACGACCCTCAAGCAGGCCGCCCATCACCAGACTGGGAACAATCAACGCAGCATAGGCCCTTGAACGGTCGCCATCGCTGACGAAGTCGAAGTCCACCAGGACTTTGTCGAGGATTTGCTTCGCTTCCTTCACCGTTTCCGGTTCGGGAGGGGCTTCTCCATGCGCAAACACGTCGCCGACCACTTTATCCTGAGCTACCAACTCCAGCTTACCCTCGTGCTTGATCAGCAGCGGGCAGGGGGAGATGATCTGGATGGAGTGGAGCAACTCATGGAATTCATCGGTCTCCATGATGCTGGAGGCGAATCCCTGTCCGCACTGAGTCGGAACTGTGACCGCAGAATCCTTCACCGCTTTCAATGCCACCGGCTTGGTGTACTTCTCAATGAGGTACGCCAGGCGTTTAGCAGTGGCCGGACGGAGTTCGTGTTTCTTTCCTTTCACGACCAGCTCCATAAGAGCATCGCCGTTCATGAAGAAACGCCCCGTCTTGGCCAATTCACCTGCGATGAGTTTGGCAGCTCCCGCACGGAGGCCGTGCGTGTTGCCCTTGACCACCACGGTGGGCAGTTCGTGGACCTTCTTTTCGATATCTGCAGCGTTTGCTGCATCCGTATTTTTATTTGTATCTTGCATCTTATTCCTTTGGGTTTATAGCAACTCTTGGTGGCTGCGAATTGCAGTCGCCTTATTGCTTTCGGGAACCCATAGGAACACATTTTTGCCCTTAAAAGTTTGGCAGAGAGTGGCGAGTGGATAGATCCATTTGGGGCAATGAAAACAAGGGGAATAGGTAGTCTCGCTAATGTTTTGGCAGGCTCTTGGCAGGGGATCAGCCGTAAGGAACGGCTCGTCTTAGTTCCAGTCATCCATGTAGATGGTGCTGATGTCTGGGCAGGGGTGGATATATTCACTGTCGGATGGGTAATATAGCGACCAGTCATGATCTAATAATTTCGATCATTAAAGTGGTAATCCGCAGGAGAGCACCATTCCAGTAGTTCGAAGTCAAATACAGCATTCTCGTAGAAACATAGTATCTCTTGAGCCAAGACGCCGATTTCGCAATACGCATCGGGTAACGTTAACTATTGGCAACTTCCTTGCTCCGCTCAGCTACCAGAATCGATAAGGGCCTGAAAATACGGTCGGGCCAGCAGAAGGACTTCGTGGTACTTGATGGTGTGTGGGAAATACTTTCCGAACTCCGCTGCGATGGAATCTAAGAGCTTGCCTGTAGGCCAGCGAGAATGTTCTTTCTGCAGCATATCGTATCGGGCGTAGAACTTTTTCCACTCATTTCGCTCTTTAAGGTATTTGTAATAAACGCTGATGTCCCTCAGTTGCACTCCGTTTTTCTGGGGGTGCATTTCTGAGAAGCGTTGGAGCTGACTCTTCAGGTCGGAACGATGGGTAACGAGGAAATCATATTCCAAAAGGAATTTTTTTAGTTCTCTCTGCTTTTCCAGCGTCGTTCCGACAAGGGATTCTACGTCCACAAAGTCAGCAAGATCCGGCATAGGTGGATTGCTTTCCGTGGAAGCGCAGTCCTGTTGACTAGCTAGCTCTATGGTTGAACTTTGCTCTGTTGGTAGGGGGAGGTCTGGAAGACCTCGATTCGCCAGTTCCTTAAGTGTTTTCTGAACTGCGGGATATGATCCCCGTATGCTAACGGTTACTTCAGCGTGCTGTCTTCTTTGCGTTTCCATGCTACTTCCTTTCTCATTAGTTTTTTAAAACGTTATGAGAGGCGGATGGCAGCTTTAAACGCTGATCACTTGCTTATTACCTCATGTAGTGTCGGGTTTTAACACCACTGTAATTTGATCATGTTGTGTTAGGACTTTTGAGCGGAACCTACTTCATTCATTGAAACATTAGGCGTTTCTGTCGTATGTACCTGTTCCGAAACATTAGCCGTTTCAGATTAAACTCGTCCTTTGCTGAAATAACTCCTTTCTTGTTAGTTGAGCCGTTGATACTCCTGTCTGAACACGATGGCAAGGAAAGTTTTCAAAACAGTGATTTATAGTCATGTTGGATCAGTTTTTGCCACTTTACACCGGGGTCATGGCGGACATGGGGCAACCAGTAATAGAGCGATATTGCGGCCTCAGATGCTCAGTATCGACCCCGTATCCCCGATAAATCCAAACCAAAATCCAGTTTCTCCAGTTCCTCCAGCATGATTTTCGGATGCATGTCTTTACCGTATCTGGCGTGTTCCTCGCTGATGAATGCATCGGAATGGCCTGTTAGACGCATTTCAATGCGAGGGTTCATCCGAGCTTGGTTCTGTGCCTGACTGATGAACGTGTGGCGCAATGAATGGAAGCAGTAACTTTTCCGCTTGGCCTTGTGGTCTTCGTGCTCTTCGTTCGTGAGGAATTTGGGACGGGCCGTGTCGTTGAACCAGCGGCTGACACCCCGGCCTGTGTTTCCATCCTTGTCACCATATATATTGTGCCATAGCCTGGTTCTGCTAGCTGGGGAATAACGGGTTGTGCGAGAGAGCCGTTCCTCGTAATAGCGCATGAAGCCAAGGTCGATCAGAGTGGGGTGGATGGGTATGACTCTACACGAGCTGCGATTCTTGAGGCTCTTAGCCAATTCGCCTTCGCTGGTTATGTTAAAGCATGGGATGCCGTCCACGGTTGTGATGTCATCGAGCGTAAGCTGTGCTATTTCATTTAATCTGGCTCCGGAATACAGGCACGACATCGTCACCCAGAAGTATTGGTGCCGTTTAACTTTCCCCGATGCTGTCAGGTCGGCCATCGTGTCGATGAGCCGCTGGAGCTGGTCTGTTGAATAACTGTCCCGCTCTTTGCTTGGGAGTTTTTCCAGTGGGAGTACGAGGTCAACCAAGGGATTCCGGCTTAAGTAGCCATGTTTGACAGCATAGTTGAAAACAGTTCCGATGTGGCCGAGTTTGTGGTTTACGGTTGCCGGTTGCATCGTGTTGCGATGTTGTTTTTTTGCTATCGCATGTATGGATAACCCCTCGAATTTGTCGAGCTTGTAGAAGTTGGGAGGGAGTTTGCGCAATCCTATATCACGGAAATCCAGAAACATCTTTCGTGTGTACTGAGTGATCGGTAGATCGCCATGCCAGTCCGTCAGCAGACGGACGGATGATTTCCGGTCCAGTACGGTTTTGTGTTTGCATGGCCTTGCGGTCAGCAATTCTTCAAGCACTTCAGAAAGAAGAGGGGCAAGAGGGTCTGCGTGAGGAAGGGGTTGGGCTATGGTTGCTGGTGCCGAGAATTCCGGTTGAAGCGAGCCTCCGTTTTTCAGGAAGCGGAACTCTTCTTTATATCTTGCCCGCAATTCACTGGCCTTTGAGACGGCACAGAATGAATCGAATGCTTCCAGCGTTTTGTAGATTTCCTTCTGCCCGTTATAGTGGACCTGAAGCTCTTTCGGGATGCTCAGACGGAAGAAAAACGAGTTTCCCCGCTGTTGAACGTTACGTATTTTGACCTGCATAATCTGCTTCCTTTTCCGGGGAAATACGGGAGCGGCAGATGTCGAAAATCTTCGTAACTACATGAATATAAAGGATTTATAATGGTGCGCCCAACAGGAGTCGAACCTGTATCTATGGCTTCGGAGGCCACTATTCTATCCATTGAACTATGGGCGCACGAAAGGGCAGGTTTATAGGGGGATTGCGGCGAGGCCGCAATAAAAATCGAAAGCCGAAAAACCCAAGCCCGAAGGAAATCCAAAATTCCAACCCAGCGGAGCCGGAACCAAATGGATTTTCCACTACGGAGCAATGTTTCGTGCCTGGGTGCTTCAGGCTTCCTGCTTCATTGGGTGTTTCGGAAATTCGTCATTCACGAATGCTTGGCTTCGAACTCCTTCATGAAGGCGATCAGCGCGTCGATGCCTTCCGTCGGGAAGGCGTTGTAGATGGAGGCGCGGATGCCGCCGACGGAGCGGTGCCCCTTGAGCGTCTTGAGGTTTTGCTTGGCGGCTTCGGCGATGAACTCGGCTTCGAGCTCTTCGGTTGGCAGGCGCCAGGTGACGTTCATGGTGGAACGGAACTCCTTGACGGCGGTGCCGTTGTAGAAGTCGGAGCTGTCGAACAGGTCGTAGAGCTTGGCGGCTTTGGCTTCGTTGATCTTCTGCATGCCTTCGAGTCCGCCTTGGGCCTTGAGCCAGCGGGTGACGAGGCAGAGCATGTAGACGGGGAAGGTCGGCACGGTGTTGTAGAGCGAGTTGTTTTCGATGTGCGTCTTGTAGCGGAAGATGGTCGGGACGGTGTCGGGGCATTTTTCAGCCAACTCGTCCTTGATGATGACCAGCGTGATGCCGGCCGGGCCAAGGTTTTTCTGGGCGCCGGCGTAGATGAGGCCGAATTTGGAGACGTCGAGCGGGCGGCTGAGGATGTCGGACGACATGTCGGCGATCAGGCAGTCGTGTTCGGGGAATTCCTTCCACTGGGCACCGGAGATGGTTTCGTTGGAGGTGATGTGCAGGTAGGCCGCGCCGTCGGTCAATTGTAGCTCGTCGATGGTCGGGACGCGGGTGGGGATTTCCTTGCCGCAGTCGGCGGCAATGTTGACGTTGCCGAGCATCTGGGCTTCCTGGATGGCCTTTTTCGCCCAGGCACCGGAGTTGGTGTAGTCGGCCGTTTCGCCTTCGCCGAGCAGGTTCATCGGGATGAGCGGGAACTGGGTGGAGGCGCCGCCGGTCATGAAGAGCACGCTGTAGCCTTCGGGAATGTTGAGCAGTTCCTTGATGTTGGCGATGCACTCGTCGTGCACGGCGGAATAGTCCTTGCCGCGGTGGCTCATTTCCATGATGGACATGCCGGTACCCTGGTAATCGACCAGCTCGGCGGCGGCTTCCTTGAGTACTTCCTCCGGCAGAATCGCCGGCCCAGCGGAAAAGTTATATGCTCTCATTTGTGTATGCCTTTTGGTTGGGTTGATCTGAAAACGCCAAAGCTACCAATTCGCCAAAACCCCCGCCAATAGAAAATAGATGGAAAAAGAGCGAAATAAAGAAGGGGCCTGCGCTGATCTACACCGCTATGCGGTTTTTCTACAATACCGCCCATGGGGTCTGTTAGTATCGTTTTCCCATGAATTGGAAACCAAAACTAGGTGTGTTGGCCGGGTGCGCGGGGGTTCTTTTGAATGCCGTTGCCACTCCGGAAGGATTTGTTCCGCTTTTCAATGGCAAGGATTTGTCGGGATGGTGGGGGCTGAAAACCGAGGATCCTGCGCAATGGATGGCGCTTCCGCCGGAAAAGCTGGCGGAGAAAAAGGCGGCGAGCCTCGCGGATATCCAGGCCCATTGGCGTGTTGAGGATGGCGTGCTGGTCAACGATGGCAAAGGGCTCTACCTGACGACCGAAAAGAACTACGCGGATTTCGAGCTGATGCTGGACTATAAAACCGCGGCGCTGGGCGACAGCGGGATCTATCTGCGCGGCATTCCGCAGGTGCAGATCTGGGACTCGACCGAGGAAAGCAAATTCAACCTAGGCGCCGACAAGGGGTCGGGCGGGTTGTGGAACAATCCCAAAGGCACCAGGGGCAAGGACCCGCTCGTTCTCGCCGACAAGCCCTTTGGCGAGTGGAACTCGCTTCGCATCCTGATGGTCGGCGAATATGTGACGGTGCATCTCAACGGGCAGCTGGTGGTCGACCACGCCCGCCTGCACAACTATTTCAACAACAAGAAAACCGTTCCGTTGCCGATTCCTCGCTCCGGCCCGATCCAGCTGCAGACGCACGGCCGGGAAATCAGCTGGCGCAACCTGGCCATCCGCGAAATCGGCGGCACCGAAGCGAATGCCATCCTGGCGGCCAAGGCTTGGCAGGATGGCGGCCCGGTTGAAAAATGGATCGGCGATGCCGACAACTATACCTTCAACGGCGGCGAGATCCAGTGCAAGAAGGGCAAGGGCGGGACGGTCTACAGCGAAAAGGAATATGCCGACTTTGCAGTCCGTTTCGAGTTCAAGCTTCCGCCGCGCGGAAACAACGGGCTTGCCATCCGCTTTCCGGGCGAGGGCAATCCCGCCTACCATGGCATGACGGAACTGCAGGTGCTCGACAACACCGCCGAGTGCTATGCCAAGCTCGATGCCCGCCAGTACCACGGCTCGGCCTATGGCATGGTCGCCGCGCACCGCGGCTACCTGCGCCCGGTCGGCGAATGGAATTTCCAGACCGTGGAAGTGGTCGGTTCCGCCATCAAGGTCGAGCTTAACGGGACACGGATTCTGGATGCCGACCTCTCGACGGTGACCGAGTTCAAATCCAACAGCAAGCATCCCGGCAAGGATCTAGAACGTGGCCATTTCGGTTTTGCCGGACACAGCGATCCGGTCGTTTTTCGCAACATTTTAATCAAGGAGCTCAACCATGAATAACAGACGATCTTTCATCCAACGCACGGCGGTGGCCGGCGCGAGCCTGCCGATGTTTTCCATCGGGCAGGGGGGCGTGTCGCCCAACGCGAAGCTGAACCATGCGAGTTTCGGCGCGGCGGGCATGGCGATGGCGGATATCAAGAACCTGACCCGCAACGGCGATGTGAACCTGGTTGCCGTTGCCGAGGTGGATGAAAACCGCCTGGTGCAGGTGAAGGAATTGTTTCCGGACGTCCGCGTCTATAAGGATTGGCGCGTCCTGCTGGAGAAGGAGGGCGGGAACCTCGATTCGGTGAATGTTTCCACGCCCGACCATATGCATGGCCCCATCGGGATTACGGCCATGAAAATGGGGCTCCCGGTTTATGGCCAGAAGCCTCTGGCGCAGAACCTGTATGAAACCCGGCGCATGGCCGAGATCGCGAAGGAAACCGGCGTTGTGACCCAGATGGGCACGCAGCTCACCTCCACCACCTATGAACGCCTGACGGCGCGCATGATCCAGGATGGCGTCATCGGCAAGGTTAAGGAGGTTCATATGTTCAGCCATAAAACCTGGGGCGACCCCAATCCGCTTCCCGACCGCACCGACCCGGTTCCGGCTGGCTTCGAGTGGGATTTGTGGCTCGGCGTTGCGAAGGAGCGTCCGTACCTCGATAAATACTACCATCCCGGAAATTGGCGCTGCCGCCTCGACTTCGGGACCGGCACGCTGGGGGATATGGGCTGCCATATCTACAGCCCCATGTTCCAGGCCTTGGGCGTCCGTACCCCGCTCTCCGTTAAATCGCTGGGCCAGGTGCCGAATGCCTCCAACTGGGCGATCGACGAAAAGTTTGAATATATCTTCCCCGGCAATGCCTTCACCGCCGGAGATACCGTTAAGGTGACCTGGACCGATGGCGCGCTCCGCCCCCCTCAGGAGTTCCTGGAAATGTTCGGTGAACAGATGCCGCAGCAGGGTTCGATCTTTATCGGTACGGAAGGCATTCTGCTGCAACCCCACACGCAACTCCCGGTTCCGTATCCCCGCGAAAAGTTCGCCGAGTACCGCTATCCGAAAATCAAGGCACGCAACCATTGGGACGATTTTGTGAAGGCGGTGAAGGGCGAGCAGGTGAAACCCCTGGCCGACTTCCACGACTATGGCGGACCATTGACCGAAACCGTATTGCTTGGCGCACTGGCCTCGCGCTTCCCCGGCGAAACGCTGAAGTGGGATGCCAAGAACCTGCGCTTTGAAAACAACAAGGCCGCCAACCAGTTCATCCGCCGCGAATACCGCAAGGGCTGGGACGTCGAGGGGCTTTCGTGATTCGCGTTGGCATCATCGGCATGGGCTTCATGGGCGGTGTGCACTTCCGCAACTGGCAGGCGCTGGACGATGCGCAGGTGGTTGCCGTGTGCGATGCCAACCCCATCACCGCGAAGAAAGGCAACATTGAGACCGGATCGGACGAACTCAACCTTGAGCGTGTCGCGATCTTCACGGATGTGGCCGACATGCTGGCTTCCACGGAGCTCGATGCGGTTTCCGTCGCCCTGCCCACGCATCTGCACAAGGCCCTATCCATCCAATGCCTGGAAGCCGGCGTGCACGTGCTTTGTGAAAAGCCGATGGCGCTCTCGGTCGAGGATTGCGATGCCATGATTGCCGCAGCCCACTCCGCCGGCAAGCAGCTGATGATTGCCCAGTGCATCCGCTTCTGGCCGGAATATGCATGGGTCAAGCAGGCGGTGGGAAGCGGCGACTATGGCCAGGTGCTCGCCGCCGATTTTTCGCGGCTAACCTATGCGCCGGGCTGGGATGCCGACAGCTGGTACTCCGATCCTTCCAAGAGCGGCGGCATTGCACTGGACCTGCATATCCACGACCTCGACTTCATTCAATACCTCTTCGGTTCGCCGGCGGGGATCCGGTCGTCGGTTGTCCGTTTCGGAAACGGGGTGCCAGGACACGTGGCAACCCAGCTCGACTACCAAAACAATAGCGCCGTTTCGGCCACCGCCAGTTGGATGATGCCGGAACCGTTCGGCTTCGGGATGTCCTTCCGGATCGTCTTCGAAAAGGCGGCGGTCAGCTTTGATGGAACTTCCCTGAAGGTTTGCCCTTCCGCAGGAGAGACATTTGTTGCCGAAGTGGCCGAAGGCGACGGCTACAAGGCCGAGATCGAATATTTCGCCGCCCTCCTGTCTGGTGAAACAAACGAAATAAAAATCACTCCGGAGCAGGCGCGCGAGTCCGTGCGCATGGCGTTGGAGACCACGTCGAAATGAAACATGGGATAGGCACCTTGCGCCTATCCCCATTCTTAGACCACGGATCGGTGAACTTAAGGTGGAACGTGAACGGGGCGCAGGTGGCGGATGCCATCGAAAAGACGGCTGAAATGGGCGTGGGGTTCCTTTCGTTCCACGCCGGCTTCATCGATCCCGAAGATGTTGAAGGCCATGCCACTTTTTGTTCCCGCATGACCGAGCTGGAATGCCGCGCAGTCCGCCGGCATCATGCTGCTACACCGGAACCCTCGCCATCGAACGCGAAGCCGGCAACACCCGCATCGCCGACATCCAGCTCGCGGCTGAACGCCTGAAGGGTATTTAGAACATTTGTCGATATGCCAATTTTCCCGCAGCAAGGGAAAAAATAGTCCTGTCGTCAAATAGTCCTGTTGAATACTTCGTTTTCTATTCGGCCTTCTTGTTTCTGAAGCGATCCAGTTGCCGTTGGGCCGTTGCTTCGAGGCGGGTGCCTTTTGCGGCGAACACGGCCGCTGAGAGTGCCTTCTCTGTTTTCTCGGGGTCATTGTTCTGTTCGTGAACGTTTGCCAGTTGCCAATACAGAGTAAGGGTTCGGTCGGGATCCTTTGTCTTGGCGATCTCCTTTTCCAGGATGTTGATGGCCTTGGAGCATTCGCCAAGCATGGCGTAGACGCCGGCCATATAGGCCTGCGGATCGGGGTGATCCTCAATGACGGATTTCGCCCACTTCAAGGCATTGTCTTTTTGGCCCTCGGACGCATAGATTTTCACCAGGCGGATTGCCAAAACCTTCCGGGAAGACGCGTCGTCCAGCGCGATCTGTTCATAGATCTGTGCCGCCTTGAGCGGCTCGCCGCCCCGTTCGAACGCCATGGCTTTCTTTTTCAAGTCCTCCAACTTAGCGAACAAAGTCAATGGTAGACAGCATGCAACTAACAGAAAGACCAGTTTTGCTGGGGTATTCATCATTAAACTATTCGCCTTCCTTGATCTTTACATCAAGCTTGTAGCACCCGCTGCTTACGGCGTGATCGACCGTGTCAGTCCAGCTGTTCTGAGGATATTCGATATCCGTCGCCAGCACCTTGAAGGTTCCGCCCGGCCTGTCCGCCCATAGCACGCTGTAGACACGGTTGCTGGCCGGAGACCATTCGATCACCGTGCCTGCCGAATCGTGCCGGATCGATTCAACCCGGTGGTAGGAGGTTGCATTTGTCGGGTCTGTACCCGCAACGAATTCCTCCGCATTGGTTTGCCCATCGCCGTCGGCGTCGTACCTTGCGATTGCAGAGACCGGCGAGGCGAAGTAGAGCCCCTCCCAAATATTCGGAAGGCCGTCGCCGTCAGAGTCATCTTTGGTCGGATAGCGCAGCACCACCTTGTAGTAGCCGGATGCGGAGGCGGTGTGCACCGCATCCGTGTAGCTGCCGACTGGATAGGCCAGATCGGATTCGAGTAGCTGGAATCCGCGATCCAGGCTCGGCGTCCACCACACCTCATAGGTACGGCCTTCCATGGGAGTCCACTCAACCACATGACCTTGCGTTTCACGCCGCACGGCATCGACCTTGAAACAGGATGCCCCGTCGTGCGGGTCGGTTCCGGCAAGGTACTCGCTGCGGTTGTCCATCCCATCCTTGTCCGGGTCGGCGTCGGGGTCGGTCACCTCGTTTTGGGTTTCCCAGAAGTCGGCAATGCCGTTTGCGTCATCATCGACAGGATGCAGCATAATCTCACCGAGATCGATAACATCCCCCGCGGCGGGATCGACAATCCGGTTGTCGATGTTGGCTGCCACGTAGTTCGTTCCGAAGCTGAGCATGAGGTTCCAGTCGGAACGGACAAGCCAAGTGTTGGAGGGGAAGCTGCCGTCGGCTTGCGTAAGCCATTGTTCTTTGTAGTTGGTAGAGTAGTAGGGATAGCCGTCTATCATGTAAACGCCGGTTGAAAAGTGCACCGGGCGGCGGCCCAAAAGTGTAACACTTTTTCGTTAATTACCCCGCTTCCTTGCGGGTGTCAATTGCTCCTACGGTTTCTTTGTTTTCTGCCGCTGTCCCCGGCGGCGCAATGAGTCCTGCAACCTGAAGCTTTCACCATTGGCCTCGAGGATATGGACCCGGTGGGTCAGGCGGTCGAGCAAGGCTCCGGTAAGCCGCTGGGAGCCCATCACCTCCGTCCACGATTCGAAGGGCAGGTTGGTGGTCACCACGAGGCTGGTGCGCTCGTAGGCCCGACTGACGACCTCGAAGAGCAGTTCGGCCCCCATTTTGGAGAACGGAACGTAGCCGAGTTCATCGAGAACGAGCAGGTCGGAGCGCTCGAGTTGCTTGAAGAACCGGTCAAGCTGCCTTTCCTCCCGGCGTTCGAGCAACTGCGTGACCAGGGCGGTGACGCCGAAGAACCGCACCTTGAAGCCCATCTGGCAGGCGGCGAAGGCCAGGGCGGTGGCGAGGTGGGTTTTTCCGGTTCCGCTGTTGCCGATCAGCAGCACGTTCTCCCGCTCCTTGATAAACTCGCCATGGGCTAGTTCCCTCACCAAAGGCTGGTTGATCGAGGGCTGCTCCTCGAACCGGAAGCTGTCGAGGGTTTTCACAACGGGGAAACGGGCGGACTTGAGTCGGCGTTCGGCGGCCCGTTGTTCCCGGTCGAGGATCTCCTGTTCGATGAGCCGCAGCAAATAGGTCGAGTAATCGGCCCGTTCGGCCTGGCAGACCGAGGCCATCTTGCGGTGCTCCCGCAGGATACTCGGCAGCTTGAGCGTTTTGAGGTAGTGCTCCAGCAGTACGTGTGACGAGGTCTGTGCACTCATGCGCCCACCTCCTGTCCGAGCAGGCGATTGTAATCGGCCACATCTGCGCTGGCGACCTGCACGTGGCGTAGATGCTCGTGTCCATCCAGGTTGAACCGGGTGCATCGCCATTCCGGCCGGGGAATGAGGAACTGGGCAATGGCGTCTCGGGAGGAGGCCCCGCAACGCAGCCCCTGCTCAACGGCCCGGGCCAGTTCCTTGGGTGAATGCTTTTCGAGCAGACGCAGCACCTTGATGTACTCCCGGGTTCCTTCGCCATCGAGATCGGCCTCCAGCCTGCTGCGCAGATCCCGAAAGCAGGATGGCAGTTTCCAGTCTTCCAATGGCCGGGCGTGGTCGAGCCCGCCGGGCTTGCGTTCGAGCAGTGCGAGATAGTGCACGGGGTTGAAATGGACGCCGGCCTTGCCCCACAACCGGGGATGTTCGGCGATGCATTCATCGCCCCGGCAGACCACAATCCGGTCGATATAGCCCTTGACCACCGTTTCGTAGTGGGCGTAGCGCACGGGCACCGAATAATCGTTGCCGTCGAAACGCACGAGCGACAAGGAGCTGGCGGTACTCGTTCGCACCCGGCAGGACTCGAACGGCACGACCGGCAGATCAATAAAACGGCCACGCTCATCGGCCAGCAACTGCCCCTTCGTTCCGTCCTTGCCCCGCAGTTTACGCCCAAGCTCCTCCCGGCAACGCTCTTCAAGCATGCGGTTGAGCTCATCAAAGCTACGAACCTCCGGCACCGGAACCATGAAGTTGGAACGAGTATAGCGCACCATCGATTCGACCACGCCCTTTTCGTTACCTCGGGCCACGTTGCAGAAGTGTTCCTTGAACAGATAGTGGCTCTGGAGCTGGAGGAACCCGTCGGTGAGCTTGCGTTGGTGGCGCTTCATCACCTTGGCCACCATCACCCGCTCGTTGTCGTAGCTGATACGGCAGGGTACGCCATCGAAAAAGGTGAAGGCCCTCACATGCCCATCCCAGAAAACCTCCGTGCAGATCTTTTCGTAGGCCTGCACATAAACCGCATCCGAATACGGCAGGCTCATCACGAAAAAAGCGACCTTCCGAAGCTGACCGTTTATTTTAGCCAGGGCATAGCCGAAATCCATCTGCGCCTCGCCGGGCCGATGAGCCAGCGGAATGTAGACATCCTTCAGACGCACCCGGGCGTTGCGCACGGCATCTTTCACCTGCGTATACCCGCCGGTGTATCCTTCCTCTTTCAGGCGATCAAAAATCCGCTTGGCCGTATGCCGTTGCTTTTTTGGCAACTCCCGGTCCTGCCGGAGAATCTCGTCGATCCGGCCGAGAAACGGCCCGATCATGGGCTTCGGCCTCGGCTGGGCCATCCGGTATCCAGGAGGCTTAGGATGCGCCAGAATCTTCTCCAGCGTCCTGGTATGAATCCTGTACTCGGCCTTAACCTGTCGCTTGCTGACGCCTTCAACAAGCACCTTTCGTCTGATGTCGATCCACCATTGCATGTCTATGTACACTCCTTTACCTCCCGGTTCCGAAACGGTTAGGCAACCACGTTGCCCGATCCGTCCGGAAATCCGGAAGTTTTAGTTGGAGTGTTACACTTTTAGACCGCCCCGCCGCCCGGTGCACTTTTCAACCGGCGTTTACAGGCACGGGCATCGCCATCGGTAAGACGATCCTCGATGTGGCCTACGCCTACACGTGGGCGGACGATGTGTATGGCAGCCTCGTGCCGGATCAGGACGGATTATCTTCGGATGTAAGGAAGCACGCCGTCTACCTTTCCGTGATCCGGCACTTTTAAGGCAACTCTCTAACAAGAACCGTTTCCGGATTGCCGGAAAGGACAGGATCGACAACGAGGGTGGATTCGGTTTGGCCCAGCTGTTCGATGCGGGCCATTCCCAGCTTTTCCCCTGTAGAATTCAAAATGGTGTAAGCGGAGGCCAGGATCGCGCCATGGAAAGAGCCGATCGGGGCTTCCAGCTTTCCGGAGTTGGAAACGGTGGCGGTGGCTTCGAGCGGAAATTCAGCGAGCACCTTTTCCTTGATCCGGGCGGCGAGGCCGGCACAGAGGGTACGAATGTCGGCGTCAGGGGCGACGGTTTCCTTGAGTGTGGCGACGATGCGGGTGGTCTCGGTATCGACCAGACGCAGGAACAGCAGGGCGTCGTCGCCGCTTTCAATCAGATCGCCGAGCAACAGGATGCCTGCGGGTAGCAGTTTTCCGAGGGCGTTGCGGGCGCGCGGGTCGGCGAGATCGGAAGAGCCAAGGTTCATTTCGTCCATGACCTCTTCGAGGGCTTCGCGCTCGACCACCTGCATGCCACCACCGGCTTCGAGTTCCGAACGAAGGCAGATGCGGAAAAGCATAGCCAGCGCGTCGTTGGCTCCGGCTGGCTTTGCCTCGGGACCGATGCAGGCCACGACCCGAGGCTTTGCCTGGTTGCTGTCGGTTGTCGCTGGAGTCCGTTTGCCCAGAAGGTCGATCAGGTTGTTGAGGTTCTCCTGCGATGCGTGGCGGCGATCGGAATCGAGATGTTCTGAAACGGCTTGGATCAGGCGGTCGTCGGAATGGGTGGTGGAGAGTTGGGTAATCAGGCGTTTGGCCGCAACTGCATCGCCCTTCCGGGAAAGATCGAGGATGTGCTTGAGCTGCGCCGTCTTTTTGTGAGGCGGCACAAAGGATGCCGCAACAACGCCTTCCCCCGTTGTTTGGAGGCGGTTGGGTTTTAGTAGGTAGGTTGACGCCACGATCGCCAAAGCAGCTAGGCTGATGATCAGTTTGAGGTGGAGTTTGATCGATATCCGTCTTTTTCCATTTGGTGCGGGAGGTTCGTCGCAGTTATCGGCAGGAACCCACGGATTCGCCGGGGTTATTGTTCTGATAATCTCGGCGATTTGATCCAAGGGTTCGGAAATATCCTTGGTTTCCTTTAATTCGCCTCCGGAATCGATCAGGCCAGCCCATTGTGTTGCATCGATGGACTTCCACTGGATCGCCCCGAGGTAAAACTTAAGTTTGCCCGAAGGCTTCACTCCGCCCAGGGATACGGGAATAATGCGTTTGTCGTTCGATAGGCCGCTTTCCACTTCCTTGGCGACCCATGTCGAGTGATTGGCGTTTTCCGTGAGCAGCAGTACCAGTGCATCGACTTCGGCCAAAGCCTTGCTGATGGCTTCGCCATAGTCGTCGCCGGGTAGGATGTTGCGCGGAGCCATCCAGCAAGGAATGCCGCGATCCTCCAGTAGGCGGCACAACGCTTCGGCGTCGGAGGTGTTCTTTGATGAGTAGCTGATGAATGCTTTTTTTCTATCGGGCGTAGACATGGTCGCCTTTCCGGATCATGGACGATCCTTTCGAGGGGAGGACTCGCGCGGTGAGCATGGTGGGTGTCAGCCGCTCGATCTCCAGTTGGACGAACTGTTGATCATGCTTATGCACTGTGGTTTCGGCCAAAGGTTCATCGGGCGGGTCGGCGTGCAGGACAACAAATTTGCTCCATTGGTTTACACCTTGGTTTTTTCCGATGTCGATGGTGACTTTCGATCCTGCCACATCCAGCACCTTGCCGGTCACGACCGGAAAATGTTGTTTCAGCTTCATGATCAATCCGGCCACCTCGTATTCCACGTCGTCGTTTCCGCCGAGATAAACGTCGGGAGCTTGGATGATGTTCCCTTTGGCGGAATCGAGCACCCGCAATTGCACCGTTGTTCCGTTGCCATGTTCCACCAGGAACCCCCTGAGCAATAGTTCCGCCGGAAGCATTTTCGAAATACGTAGTGCAAAGTTGGGATCCGAAAGACCCGACATGCTCAACTTTTGCTCCTGAAGGATATAATCCCAGCCCTCGTTGCGGGCGACCAGCTGGAAGCGCATCGGGCTACGCTGCAACTCACCGAGCATATACGATCTTACCAGCGGCCCCAGGCTTGTCGTATCGGAGACCAGAGGCGGAAGACCGACGGTCAGGCGGTATTCCTCCTGCTCGTATTCGGGTTCCTTGCTGACAACCGTCAGCTCCTTGCTGGTTTTATTGCCCATAGGATCCATAGCGACGATGGAATAGGTGTTGGTGCCGGGGTTGAGCGAAACTCGCCTTCCAAACCGGCTGCTTTGGGGATTCTTCGTTTCGGAATAGAGCAGCTCCTCGCCGTTCAGGGTCAGGCTGGCGATACCACTCCCGTCGCGTGCCAGCCCATCAATGTAGAACTCCTCGTCAAAAACCGTATGCGTTCTACCCGCACCATCAACCTTCAGGTAGGGCGGCTGACGGTCGGTTTCGGCAGTGGTTGAAGCGAAGAGGAAGCCGGATTCCAGGCCTTGGGAGTGGGATGGATCTCCATATTTGTTAAGTGCGGTTTTTGTCAGTTTGGGGCTGAAGGTTTCCTCGATGCGGTTGCCGGCCATATCGACGGCAACAAGGGTGGGGGAGTTGGCCTGGTCGAAACGGACTTCGAACGGATGCGCGGTTTTGGTTTCCCCTCTTGAATTGGTTAGCAGGGTTTTCCCGTTCAGGGTAATGGTTTGCAGGCTTCCGTTGTCGGAACAGATGCAATGGGCAACCCAATGGCCGGGGAATACCATGATCCGGTCAACGCTGATCACCGGGGCTTCCCAGTCGGCGCGGATCCGCACGGTGGTGGTTGTTTTGCGGCCATTCAGGTCGGCGACCTGAACGGGGATTTCATTCATGCCGGAGCGCAGTTTGATTTCCTGGGTCGTCTGGTAGGCTAGTGCCGCCAACTCGATGAATTGGCGTTCTTTATTGATGGCCACGTCCTTGATGTATCCCTTGGCCTCGGATGAAACCGAGAGGCTGACCGACTTTTTGTTCGTCCATTCCCCTTGGGTATTGGCTTTGGCCGTGACGGTTGGGTTCGGGAGCTGTGTGCTTGTGTTAAGATCCGCCCTGACCTTGTTGAGGTAAAACTTGGCCCGGCCCGACGGTTCCTGTTCCAGCGACTTCTCGAGGAGACGGCGGGCTTCGTCGGTTTCACCCAGTTCGTAGAGGCAAATGCCCAGTTCCCGGTTGGGGAAATAGTGGTCGAGGAAGTGCATGCCGTAGGTTTTTGCCCGCCACATGTCTTGGGGAAACCCATATTTTGCCCCTGTGCGGATGCCGAGGCTTCGCTCGAAATCCTCCCGGGCCAGCGCAACCTTGCCTTGCTGCAGGTAATGCGTTCCCCGTTCGTAATAATTCCACCAGTTGTGGTGGGTGATTTCTTCGGGGGCGTTGCCTGGAGGGGGCGCGGTGGTTTGGCATCCGGGAAGGGTGCACAGGAGGGCTAGAACGATGCAACCATGGACGCTATGTTTGATCCTTTTCATTGAATCCCGCTAATTTAAGGTATGCTAAATCCAGAAACCAACGCATACGCTACCTAGAATTGCGGGATTCATCTAGTACTTTTACCCAGATGTTGCTTTTGAAAAGGGCGTGGAAGTGGGGAATGGCTCCAGAAGACCCTGGAGCCATTTGGTCATGCCTTGATTATCCGAGCTCCGGGACATCCATCCACTTGCGTTCTTTCCAGCTTTGCATGCCGAGTTCGGCGAGCTGGACGCCCTTGGCGCCTTCCATCAGCGAATAGTTCCACGCTTCATCCAGCACGACGTGCTTGATGAACATTTCCCATTGGATCTTGAAGGCGTTGTCGTAGTTGGTGTTGGCATCCACCGGTTCCAGCACCAAGTCGCCCAAATCAATCACATCGCCGGGGGAAACGTTGGAGACCGCTGCGGGCAGGACGAGTTCAGGATAGCCCTCCTTGTTGACCAAAAGGCTCCAGTCCGAGTCGATCAGCCAGGTGTTGGTGGGGAAGATGCCGCCGTCTCCGGTGGACCAATACTCTTTGTAGACGGCGTTTACAATTATGGAAAACAATAGCCGAACACCCTGATGCCATTAGGTTGAACGGTCCCTTGGATTTTTTTTGGGTTGACGGAGAACCTCAGATGGCTGGTTCGCTTTGTTTATTTATCTAGTTTGCTAACAATCAGTTTTGTTTTCTTAACTAGGAATACGCCAAATCCGAGTTGGATTGCCGGATGCAAAAGAGAGTAGAGGGCGGTTGAGAAAAGATGGCTTTCGAAACTTAACTTCGCAAGATTGATCACGGTAAGAGCTACAATGGATAGTGCTTTAACGAGTATATATACACCTAGTAACTTAAGTCCAACTTCGTATGTTTCTTGTTTGGTCATTTTTTTCCTTAGCGAACGATCAGCTAAGGTGCGGGTCACCACGTCGCCTTCAGCGACTTGTTCGCAGTTGATGTACTGTCGCTCGGTCCCAGAAGCTTTACCTCATGCAGGCATAAACCGTACCGCCCTCCCGGAGGGTTGAAGTCCAGCTTTACGCCATTCCAGCCACGACTGAAGTTCGCGGAGTAACACAACCACAGAGTCCTCCCGTCTTCACTTACGAATTTGCTTGGAAAATTGAGGAAGTAAGCCTGGTCACCGAAGTCTTTCAAGTAGACGACCATCCTCCATGGACCCGTGAGCGTATCGGCTTCCAGGATGTATGAGTCCATCTTGGCTACGGTTGGCCAGCCGTCCGTGATGCACATCAGGTATTTCTTTAGCCCGGGTACCCAGGTGGCCGTGACACAACCCATGTTGTTGTTCCACTCGATCAATGGCTTGATCTTCTCGAAATCACCGGTCCAGACAGGTTTGCCGTTCACGTCGTGCCCCCCGAAAAACTCATAAGCCTTGATGTCATTGATTGTTTCAGGGGACGGCTTGACGCGTGCCATGTAGACCTGATCGGCAGTAATCCAGCTCAGATTGGCGTGCGCAAAGTCCGTATCGCAATCCTGTACTTCAAATCCTCCTCCCGTGGCGGGCTTGACACATGGACGCGGTTCAGGATCGTCCACCATTGCGCCCATGCCTAGCATGTAGGCCTTTCCATCGGGTGAATGTTTCATGTTCTTGCCGAAATCCACAAAATGAGGTGCACCCATTTTTACCGGGCCGAGATGCACTTTCGGCTCGGGAAACAACGGCGTTTCGGGTGAGAGAGGTGAAGGCTCCCATGTCTTGCCCATATCCCGCGAGATCTGGAAACCCGGCATCGGCCCCAGGACCGGCCAATTCCAGGTGAATCCGTTGTGCTTGGTGCTTCCGGCTGGCCCAAGACAATAAGTGCCATAGTACCAGATACCGTTATGAACCAATGACCCCGCGGGGTAACGCCCTTTGTAAGGCTCGGCGCTGGCAGCTTTTGGAGGAGATGTATTCTTGATGATTAATCTGAGTGGATCATCACCAATCATCATTCCGTGGCCCGTATGTGCCTTCTTACCGTCATACCCGGACTTGCAAGAGACTCCATCGGTTTTTCCGTCAGTCCATGGAGAATACAGATTGCCATCACTTGCCCAGGATGGGTACCATGTGTCACCACAGTGATAATCACTATGGCGACCAGTGAAGAAGATCGCCGTCAACGTTTGCGATCTCTCAAACGGGCAGTCGTCAGGAACTTCAGATTTCCATGTGAATCCGTTATCAGCGTCAGTTGGTGTGTTCTTGTCGCTGGCAGCTGAAACGCCGACCGTTATTAATACAAACACGAAGAACAGTGATAGATGTCGTATCATCAGGTATCCCTTTCATTGCAGACCTTATGGCTGAAGTTGATGAAACGTGCCTTCGGCACTAATTTTCATGCGAAATTATTTGCGCTTCGCTTCAGGAGCCTCGGTCGGTTTTTCCTGTTAAAGTTAGAGGCGTGCCCGATGGTTTATCGCGGGCTGCTCTTCCGAAGAAGAGCCTATCCAACATTGAATACTCACATTCAACCCAAAGGACGCGCCATGAAGAAACTATACATCGGAATCGACGTTCACAAAGACTCAATTGTTGTTGCGCTTGCTTTTTCCGACCAAGCAGAGCCGACGCTTTTGGGAAAGGTGTCGGCCGACCTCTTCCCAACGCCTGCGATGCCTTGCTGGAGGGGCGCACGCCGTGCGCCCGGGCGGACGGCGTCTGCCCCTCCACGGGCGGCTCGGATGGAACCTCGCCCTCCACGCAGGGGGCTTAAGATTCATGAAGAGCCTGGCGGTAGTCTTTGTGCTATGCGCGCAATTGCTTCTCAATTGTGTGGCCAACAAAACCGTCCGCACCGGTTTTTAAAGCGGCGTGGCCTTTCCGTTCCCGCCGCACCAGGGCGGCTGTGCCGCAAACGATCCGGCGGGGGAAGAGGGTATGGCTGTTGCCAAACGGGACGCATTGGGATACATCTAATCGATCATGATTGCTCTTAAATGCAGGATACGCTTTGCCGTGCCGGTTTTGCTGGCCGTGTTGATTTCCGGGACGGCGTTTGCCCGTGCGCCGATCACGAGCATTGCGGCTGTTCGCGACCTGGCGCCGGAAATGGCGGAAAAGGGGCAGCCTGTGCGGGTTGAAGGCCAGGTTCTTTGGGTGCATCCGACGGGCAATGGATTTTTTTTGCGCGGGGGCGAGGTCAGCATTTATGTTCGGCAACCCAGGGGCGGCCCTGCCTATTCTAGGTTTTCGCCGGGGGAGATGGTTCGTGTTGAGGGGGTCTCGAACAAGGGGTTCTTTTCTCCCTCGATCTATGCGGACTCGGTGGAGTTGGTTGGGAGCGAACCTTTGCCGGAGGCGCGCCCGTTCCACGATTTTGAATTTTTTTCGGCGACGATCGATTGCGATTGGGTCTGGGTTGCGGGCCGGATTGTTTCCATGCGTGTTTATTCCGGAGGCACGGGCGGGGAAAACATTACGCTGGCGGTGCAGCACAACAATAGCATGCTGGATGTCCAGATTCCCCAGACGGAGGGGGCCGAGGAAAAGGTGGCGGAACTCATGTTCAGCCGGATTCGGTTCAATGCCGTGGCCGGCACCCAGTTCAACATGAATCGCCAGGTGGTGGGCCGTACTTTTTTTGTGAACTCGGTGGACGACTTTGAGGTGATCGACGACTACAAGCCGCGAAAGGGGCTTCGGGTGCTGCCGATCCATGAATTGATGCGCAGCGGGGAAAACGACCGGCTGCCGGTGGGGACGCACGGATTGGTTTCGCATGTGGAGGGGAAGCATATCTATCTGCGTGGCGAGGAGGCCTGCATCAAGGTCACCGCCCGCGCCGTTCCGGATGTGGTGGTTGGCGACTATGTGGAGCTTGAGGGCTTTGTGCGCCCGTTGCCGATTAGTCCGGAATTCCTGGCGCGCGAGGTGCGGGTTGTCGGGCATCGGGAGCCTCCGCTTCCGGTGGCCATGGAGGTGGACGAGGCGCTGCGGCACAAGTGGGATTATTTCCCGGCGACGGATTTGAACCAGGAGCTGGTCGAGATCGAAGCCCTGCTGGTGGATGTGGGGGAATCGTTTGGCTTGTCGACGGGGGAGCGGGAGCGCACGTTGCTGTGCCGGCACAACACCTATTTGTTCGAGGCCAAGCTGCCGGCCCATGTTGAAATCGAGGGTGGGCTGAAGCCCGGGGCCACCCTGCGGCTGACGGGCATCTGTAACCTGACGCGCAGCGAGGAACGGCGGTGGCGGCTCTACATCGATTGGTTCTGGATCCAGCTGCGCGGTGCGGGCGATGTTGAAATCCTAGTGCCCGCCCCGTGGTGGACGGCCGCCCGGTTGCTATGGGTGCTGGGCATTGGCCTGGGGGTTCTGGCGCTGGCGCTGGTTTGGGTGGGGTTGCTGCACCGAACGGTTGAAAAGCAAACGGGCATCATCGGCGACAAGATCGAGCGCGAAGCGATTCTCGACGAACGCCAGCGGATTGCGCGCGAGCTACACGACAACCTGGAGCAGGGGCTGGCCGGGATGGCGATCCAGCTGCGCGGGAGCCAGCGCCTGCTGGAGCTCAATATGAAACGCCGGCTCGAGTCGATCGCGTGCGCACTCCGGTTGGCGGGCGGCAATACGGAGCTGAAGAACCATTTGGAGGGTGCGGCAACCGAAGTGGAGCAGGATGCGGCGAAAAACCGGCGGGCGATCGAGGTGGTGCAGGGGATGCTGGCGCACTGCAGCGAGGAGTCGCGCTCGTCCATCCTCGATCTGCGCGGGGGATTGCTGGAGCGGATGGATCTGCCGGCGGCCCTGCGCGCGGCGCTCGAACCCTTGGCCGAAGAGTGCGGCGCCCGGTTGGTGGTTTCGGTGGAAGGCGAGCCGCGCCGCCTGAAAAAGGTGGCCGAACGCAACCTGCTGTTGATTGCCAAGGAGGCGGCAACCAATGCGGCGCGCCATGCCAAGCCCTCGACCCTATCGGTTGAGCTGGTCTTTGCGGACGACGTCCTCTCCTTAAGGATAGTTGATGACGGCCAGGGGTTTGCGGTAGACCATCTGCCCAAGGCGGGGCGGTTCGGCCTGCAGGGCATGCACGAGAGGATCAACCAATTAAACGGTTCCATACAGATCAAGAGCGCGCTGGACAAGGGGACGGCCGTTGGGTTGAATATCCCTTCAACCAAGGAATGGGAACTGGATTGATGGCCAAGGGGAAAACAACGACGGTGTTGGTGGTGGACGACAACGCCCTGCTGCGGCTGGGGCTGACGGAAACCATTTCGATTGAACCGGGCCTTGAACCGGTGGGGGCGGCGGCGAACAGCGAGGAGGCGTTGCGGCTGGTTCGCAAGCTCAAGCCGGACGTCGTTACGATGGACTACCAGATGCCCGGCGAAAGCGGGATCGAATGCACCCGCAAGATCCTGGCCGAATTCCCGGAAACGAAAGTGGTGCTGCTCTCCGTGTTCGACTCGGAAGAGGATATCTGGAAGGCGGTGCAGGCCGGCGTGAAGGGCTATCTCACCAAAAAAGCCGGCGAGGTGGAGGACGTGCTCGAGGCCATTCAGGAGATCGCGGCGGGGGGAACCTATTTCCCGGCGGGCATTGCCCAGAAGCTCGAACGCCGCCGCGGCAAGGAAAGCCTCACGCCCCGCGAAATGCAGGTGCTGACCGAGCTGGCCAATGGCTTGAGCAACAAGGAGATTGCCGAAGTGCTCAAGATCTCGATGCCCACGGTGAAGCTGCATATTGTTAACCTTCGCGAAAAACTCGATGCCGCCGACCGCACCCAGGCGGTTGTCCATGCGTTCAAGCGGGGCATCCTTCATCTGAATTCCCAATAATACGCCCCAATAGCCGGGGATTTTCGCCTAAACGCCCGTCTATCCTAATGGATAGGTTGGCGTTCTCATTGGGTCTGTTATACCTCATCATGTTAACTGTCTCGTTAGGAGGCGCCGGTGAGTCCGGGGTTGCGCGGCAGGCTTGACGCAGGAGGAAATAAGATGAGGAAACAAACCCGATCCCTAATGGTGCTGGCGGGCTTGGCCGTAGCGGCCCAGGGGCAAACGATATTCGAGCGTTCCGCCGGGAGTTATACCGGCGGGCAGGAGCTTGCGGGGCAGAACAACTGGACGCAGCTGCTCAACCACGACACCAACGGGGTGCCGGTTGTCTCGAACCAACTCGGCGGGGTGACGTTCAGCGTGGATAACAGTGCCTGGTTGATAAACGACGCGGCCAGCGACAACGCCTTCTTGGTGGAAACCAACGGCAGCTATGTCTATCTGGATGAAGTATCCGCCGGCAACGAGCTCTACAGCGAGTGGACGGGGACGATGGACTTCAGCTTCAGCTTTCCGGCAGCCACCTATGCGGCCGGAGAACTGCCGAATGCCAACTTTTTCACCATAGGGTTGACCGATTCCACCACGAACGGCTTGAGCGAGTTCCAGCAAGACGATGTCTGCATGTTCCTGCGCTACCGGGCCAACAACCGCCTCGATATGCAGTTGCAAACCGAGCAGGACGCCGACCTCAGAATTTTCCAGACGCCTTCCGATGCAACCACCTATGCCGAGCCTGCCGTTCTTCTTGGGATGAATCCGCAAACCGGAGACTGCCAGTCGGACGAACTCCGTTTAACCTGGACGATTCGCAAATCCACCGACGGAGCCTATTCCGCCTGGGGCAGCGTCTCGAATCTTAGTAGCGGGGTGTGGATCGATGATATCCGCACGAACGGCCTTGGTGGCAACGTGGTTTCCACGGCCGGGAAAGATAAATCCGCGGCGGTCTATGCTTCGTCCAGTCCGGTCTTGGCCATGGGGCGCCTGGGCAGTGCCTACCAGGAACCGTTTACGGTCGCCGGCAACGGCTTGGTCGATATGGATATCAACGATCTGACCGTCGTGAAATCCATTGTTGCCCCCGCGCTGACGGCTCCGGCAAACGGTTCCGCCGTTGCCTACGATTCGCAGGTTACCATCAGCTGGGAAGCCGCGGCGGAAGCCACGGGCTATGAGGTGTTCCGGGCCACGGCCAGCGGTGGCTATGCCGCGGCATTCACCAACCTGGCCGGCCTTTCGGTGGTGGATGCGGGGCTGGCCAACGGCACGGACTATTTCTACGTGGTTCAAGCGGTCTATCCGGGTTTCCCGAACTCGACCAACTCCACGGAAGTTTCCGCCACGCCGGTTGCCATCTTCACCGGCGGCCTCATCGACACCTCCTTTACTTCCGCCGAGGGCTATTCCAATGGCGACCTCGCCGGCCAGCAGGGCTGGGAAGCGGCAACCGGAACCGATCCCAACGCCTTCAACATCACCAACGCCACCACAACCGGCGAGGCCTCGACCCTCGGAAACGGGTTCGGGAACACCAACTATATCGGCAACGCGGTTTATCTCGATAAGCTGATGGACAACCTGGCCGACGATACCCTGGAAGGTTCCATGGAGTTCCAGGTGCAGACCTATCTGGCCGACGGGCAGACCGTTGCAACGCTGCTGAACGCCGACATCCTGTCGTTCGGGCTCACGTCCGACGCAAACAGCGCGCACGTTGCGTGGGACGGCGACAAGGCCTTGATGCTGGTGCGCCTGGTGGCCGATGGCAACATCGCCGTGCTCTTCACCACGGAAAACTCCGATGCATCGACGAAGCTGGCGGAGCTCCAGCGCGAAGACCTCGGCTGGGATCCCGAAGACGAAGACGCGGACGGCGTGACGACCGACGACCTCGTCTCGGAAACCATCACCCTCGACTGGAGCATCCGCAAAACCCGCGAGTCGGGGGTCTACCAGGCCAAGGCCACGCTCGGTTCCTCGACGGCCACCAACACGAGCCTCGCCTACTACACCTCCACGAAGCAAGACATGTACGACAGCGCGGCTTCCAGGTTCACGCTGGGGCACTACCGCAACGCGTGGAAGACCAACGGCACCCTCACGAACAAGGCGGACGTGGTTCTCGAGGCCCTCAGCCTGACGCACACCAACTATCCGCCGGAAGTCACCGCTCCGGAGGGGGTGACCACGCTAGGCGGGGATCGAAGCGTTACCGTCAGCTGGCCGTCCACCCTGGAGGCAACCAGCTACGACGTGCTGTTTGCCGAACAGTCCGGTGGTTCGCAGCGTGTGATCGCCAGTGTGTCCGACCAGACCTATTTCGACTCGCCGCGCTTTAACGGCGTAACCAACTGGTACACGGTTCGCGCAAACTTCGATGCCGGATCCGCGGACTCCGCGGAAGTGCCCGGCGTGCCGTTTGCCTCGATCAAGCAGATCGATTGGTTCGGCGACCAAACCGGCGGCAAGGACAATATCTCGACGGGGCAGTTCGGGCTGGACCAGACGACCGGCCTGTCGACGAACGGCGGCATGATGTTCCTCGACTACACCTCGGCGCCCCTGCTTTCGGGTTCGGTGAATGCCAAGTATGTCAATGTGCCGCTCTATGCCATCGTGCAGAACAACACGGTGGGGCCGGACATCTCCAACGGGAAGGGGGCGGCCGGCCTCGAGGTCCAGACCAAGACATCCAACGGACTGGCCAGCGACGACCTGGATCTCTGGGCGAACGGTTCGGCAATGAACCTGCTGGCCTACATCCAGACGGCCGACTGGTCCGATGCGGAGGCGACGGTGGACATTACCACCGACACCCATTCCGTATCGCTGGCCAACAAGCTGAATACGGGAACCCTGCGCTTGGCGATCCGCAACAACGGGCTGTGGTATGCGCACGAAACCGCGGTTGCGAACGGAACCCAGAACATTCCCGCAGGCCGACTCGATGTGGCCAACCTCTACGACGAAAATTGGGCGGCGATCGGTGCGGCCGGCGTGGTGGATCCGGGGACGCTGCTGGCCGATCCGGGCGCGTTCGACAAAACCCACAACGACTCGTTCACGGCCGTGGACGCCATCGGCTGGTTGTATGTCGGCGCAACCGGTAGCCGCATGAAGGTTTACGAGCTGTCCTACAGTTCATCGGGATCGGTTCCGTCGGTCGATTACTGGGCGGGCGAAAACGGGGTCACGAACCTCAACGAGGACATCGATGGCGACCTGCTCTCGAACCTGAAGGAATATGCCTTTGGCGGCGATCCGAACAACGGCGCCGATGTGGGTACGCTGCCAAGCTTCACGGCGGCCAACCTGGATGGAGTCGATGGCTTCGTGGTGGTTCACGTCGAGCTGCGCGATCCGGCGCCGGGCGTCGGCTACTCGCTGGAACGAACGCTGAACCTGGCCATCCCGTCGTGGGCGGACGATCCGGCCGCGGAAGAACTCGGTACGGAGAACATCGACTATTACTTCAAGGCGGTCACGAACTTCATTCCGGCCGACGCCGCCGCGAAGTTCCTCGATCTGAAGGTCAACGAACTATAGGGAAAACAACCCGCGCCCCCGTGGCGCGGGGTTGAAGTTAGGAGAACCAATGAAAAAAAGAGACGTAGCCATGGTGTTGCTGTTGAGCGCCGGGCCTGTTTTGGCGGGGGTTTCCTGTTATCCTTAACCCGGGAATGGAACCACGGATGAACACGGATGGACGCTGATATTCAAGACGATACGAAATTTGCCCCACTTTCCCGCTGGGTTGGGTGTCGGTTGTGCATATCCTGTCTTGGGTTCTGTGTTTATCCGCGTTCATCTGTGGTTCATTTACGTTTGTAGGGTTGTGTGCTAAAAGAGGGGACTTATAGGAACTTAGCTTGAATGGTCTCACTACAGAGGACACGGAGGCACAGAGAAATATAGCAATTCCGCTCCTCTGTGCCTCAGTGCCCTCTGTGGTAAAAAAAAACGAATCAGTTTAATTTGGTATTATGAGAAACAGATTGGGATTATGCGTGGTTTCCCTTGCGGGATGGGTGTTGTCTTCTTCGGCCGCCGTGGTCTGGAGCGAGGATTTCGAGGGGGCGGCCTTGAACGCCGCCTCGGGCAACAACCAAACCCTGCCCGGCACCGTGCTGCAAACGGCGAACTCGGCGAGCGGAATCATTGTCGATGCAACCACCGATTCCGCGGCCGCCGCGGCCTTCCCTTTGGCTTCGGGAAAGTTCATCCGCCTTTCCACCGATGCCAATGCATTCACGGCGCTCCGCTCCAGCCTGAACCCGATCCCGTTTGGCCAGGTTCCGCCCACGGCGACCTATGCCCTGACGTTCGATATGTATCTGCCGGACAACCTGGCCGTCGCCGTCGGGGATTTCCAACCGCGTTTCGCGCTGGACGGCGCAGGGGGGAACGGCCCAACCGATGCTTCCTCAGAACAACATGCGGCCGGCCAGTACCACGTTGCCTATGCCGGGCCGATCTCGGATTTCATTGCAACGGACGTCAATGAGGTGCGGCCGTTCATCGGCATCGACCAGGCCGGGGCGTTGCTGGCCGACTATCTCTACATCGACAACATCCACTTGGAAATCACCGAGGAAGCAGAACCCCCGCCTCCGCTCAATACGGCCTATTTTGCCAACCTGAAGGCAAACCGCGTGGAATCGACCCCGTTGGTGAAGTGGAAGCAGTTCGGCCCCGGCATGTCGGGATACATCGACAAGTTCTGGATCAACAACGGCGATCCGGATGCCATGTATACCCAGCTCGACATGGGCAACGGGCACGTCACCCTGAACCGCGGCGAATACTGGACGAGCTACAAGGAGATCGATGGCAACGGGCTGCCGGGGGGCATCACCGGCATTGAGTTTTCCTACCAGGATCCCGACTTCGGACTGATGATGGCGAAGGAGGGGATCTATTCAACGACCAACCGCGGCCGCAGCTGGTTTTTTTTGCTGGATATCGAACCCGCCAACTCCCAGATGCACAGTGTGCTGGCGGTCGATCCGAACAACGACGCGGTGTGGTATATCGGGGCCGGCCAGCATTGGATGATCAAGGATACCCATTTCACCCAGAGCGGGTTGTTCTATTCCACGGACGGAAACTATTCCTCCGGGTTCATTCTCAAGTCCACCGACAAGGGCCAATCGTGGACAAAGGTTACTTCCGTGTTCCCGGCCGATTCGGACTTCAGCAAAATCATCGTGGACCCGCGTAATTCGGACGTCGTCTATGCCTCCAACCAGCATGGCGTCTATAAAAGCACCAATGGAGGGGCCGACTGGGCGCTGGTGCCGGGACACGGCCAGCTGCCGCACAACCAGCCGCGCGACATGGGGTTCTATTTCGACGGGGCCGATGAATTCCTGCTCTACGTGCTGGAGGTTACGCACTACACGCCCAACGGCAGCACCATCGATACCTCCGGCGGGGTGTTCCGCAGTGCCGACGGCGGCGCGAACTGGGAGGATCTAGCCGGCAACCTCGGCATCGACATGGGCATCGTCGGCCCCTCGTCCTATGGCTACCGGGAAAAATATTTCTGGGCGGTCGGCAAGTGGCTCGAGACGACTACGGACGATGTGAAAACCAACCATCCCGTCTTCCCGACGAACACCTTCAGCCAGTTCACCCGCATTGCGGTGGACCCCACCAACAAGGACCGCGTCTATCTTTCGCACAACTACAAGCACGACTATGCCTTCCCGCCCGGCAACATTTGGATGACCGAAAACGGCGGAACGAACTGGATCGCCGCCGCCCGCGAAGGGCCATACTGGATGAACGGGACGGACCAGGCCTACTGGCAGTCGCGCGGGCAACCCCTGGGCATGAACGCGAATTTCGCCCATGTGGATCGGGAGCATCGCGAAAACGACAACACCCAATCCGGCCCGCGTTTCGTCTTCTGCAATCCGCTGGGGGACGTCTACACCGCCTTTGCCCAGCAGGTGATGTGCTCCACCGACCACGGCGCAACCTGGAACCAGGTGGACGACGACGAAACGTTCCCGGGCAGCGGCCACTGGGTGGGGCGGGGCGACTGCAACCTGCCCGGCGAAACCTTCTGCCTGCAAACCGGAACTCCCGGCACCTACCTCTGGGGCAGTGGCGAACATGGTCTTTGGCGCAACACCGACGATGGAAACCTCGTCTATCCGGGCGCCATCGCCGTGGAGCAGCTCACCGGCCAAAGCATTTCAGACAACAGCCCGCTCTCCATTTCAACCATCGCCACCGATCCCCGGAACCCGAACCACGTCTACATGATTCCGTTCCGGCAGGATATGCGCGGCGAGCTGCTCTTCTCGGACGACGGCGGCGACTCGTGGACCACGCTTTCAACGCCGATTGTTTTTCCCGGAGCAAACGATGTGCTCGATTCCCGTTCGCTTTTGATCGACCACCAGGATGCGAACAACCTCTATTTCTGCATTCCGTTTTCGGAGTGGGAGCGCTGGTCGGGCAACTTCGTCAACAACGGGCGCAAGTTCGATGGGGATACGGAAACGTTCGGGCAGGGTATTTATAAATCCACCAATGGCGGCATCAGCTTCGACATGGCCACCAACGGCATTCCGGCGAACCGCAGCGTCTACCGCCTGGCGATGGACCAGGCCGATCCGCAGATCCTCTATGCCGCGTTGAACGAAACGCACAACGGCGATCCCGGCGGTCTGTATCAAACGACGGATGGCGGGGGCCAATGGAACCCGCTCCCGATTCCGTCGGGGATCCGGAGCGTGAACCACGTGGTGGTGCATGCGAACGGCGGCATCTATATCGCCTGTGGCGACTATAACGGATCAACCGGGGGCGGCTACGTCAGCCAGGATGGCGGGGCCTCCTGGCATTTGCTCTTCGACATGCCCTACCTGCGCCACTTCGTGCCTTCGATGGCCGATCCCGACATCATTGCGGTCACCGTGGAGAGGAACACCACCGTCGGGCAACGCAATCCCGGGCTCTATGTAACGATCGATGGCGGTGCCAATTGGCATAAAATCAACAACCGCCACGGGCAACCCGACGGTATCCGCAAGGTTGAACCCGATCCCTACGATCCCGACGTGCTCTGGATGGGCAATCATGGAACCGGCTTTTTCCGGGCGGACATTTCGCCGCTGAAAACCGGGGAGCCGATTCCGTTCTTCTGGGATTGGATGGAGGAAAACGGGCAGAAGGGCAGGTTGGCCGATGCGGATGCGGATGGCTTCGACGGCCCCGCCGAATTCGTGGCCGGCACCGATCCCGACGATGGCGGCAGCTATCTTCGGGCCGATCTGGCGGAGGGGAACCGCATTGCATTCGAGTCGGTCGAGGGCCGGCTCTACACCATCGAGGTTGCCGGCGACCTGCGGTCGGGGTGGTCGGTGCTGACCAACGGGGTTGCGGGCACCGGAGGCCCGTTGGAGTTCGTCGATGCCGGGATGGCGTCGAACCGCTTCTACCGTGTGCAGGTTGAACTGCCTTGAGCTTTATCGGCCTTTTGGATAGGTGCATTCCCGTTTGGAACAGGGGAGAGTGAACGTCCCTTGTTCGATGGTGTGGTTGAGCATGCCACATGGGGTCTGATACCAAATTAAACTGATTTTAATTTTTTACCACAGAGTTCGCAGAGACGCAGAGGGTGGCAGGTATATTGGTTGCTCAGTGCCTCCGTGCGCTCTGTGGTGAGACTCTTCAAGTTAATTGCCTTTGAATCGTAAAAAAAGGAACGGAAATGAATCTATCCAGAAGAACAAGCTTATTTGCGGGCGGCGCGGTTTCCGCCTGCTCGCTGATTCCCGGCAAGGTGCTGGGCGCAAACGAAAAGGTGAATGTTGCCTGGATCGGCGTCGGCGGGCGCGGCAACCGGCTGCTCAGCAACTTCGAGCGCTCCGGGGTGATGAACGTGGTGGCCCTGTGCGACGTCGATCTGAAGTCCAGTTTTGTCGACGAGGCGAAAGCCCGTTTCCCGAAGGCATACCTCTACGACGACTGGCGCAAGCTGTTCGACGAAAAGGCCAACGCGTTCGATGCGGTGATGGTGATGGTGCCGGACCACTCCCACTTTCCGGTCACGATGGCGGCCATGGCGCTGGGCAAGCATGTCTACACCGAAAAGCCGCTGGCCCGCACCTTCCAGGAAATCGAATTGATGACCCAGGCCGCGCAACGCCACGGCGTGGTCAACCAGATGGGCAACCAGGGCTTTTCCGGCGACAACTATTTCCAGTTCAAGGCGTGGAAGGAAGCCGGCGTGATCCAGAACGTCCGCCATGTGGATGCCTTCATCAACAACGGGTTCGCCTGGTATCCGCACCACTACGATGCCAAAAAGGCCATCACCGGCTGGCCGGTCGGCGAGCCGATGCCGGAGCACATCAACTGGGATGCCTGGATGGGAACCACTCCGGAGCATCCGTACAGCACGCTCTATTCCCGCAACAAGTGGCGCGGCTGGCAACAGTACGGTACCGGTGCGTTCGGCGACTGGGGCGCGCATATCTTCGACACCATGCACCACTTCCTCGAGTTCGGCATGCCGGAGTCGATCGAAGTGAAGACCCTTAAAAATAAACACGAGCTGATCTTCCCGGAGGCTTCGACGCTCGGTTTCAAGTTTCCCGCGCGCAACGGCCTGCCGGCCATGACGGTGGACTACTACGACGGTTGGAATAACCTGCCGCCGGTTCCGAAGGAGTTCGAAGGGCGCGAGCACGACTTCCACAAGGATCCCGGCAAGTTCATCTTCACGGACGATCTCGTCTTCTACGGCAAGCATCACGGCGACCCGCTGCAGGTTGTTCCCTACGACCGGATGCGCGAAATGCTCAAGGCGGGGGAGCTGCCCAGGAAATGGGAGGACCATTCCGACCACTACGCCAACTTTCTGCTGGCCTGCAAGGGCGTGGAAAAGGCGCGCTCCCCGTTTTCAATTGCCGGCCCGTTGTCGCAGTTCCTCATCCTCGGCTCCATTGCCCAGCGCATCGGCAACCCGGGCGAGACGCTGGCGTTCGACCGGGCGAAGAACCGCTTCAGCAACAACGACCTCGCGAACGGTTTGCTCAAGGACACCCCGCGCAAGGGTTGGGAGCAATATTATGAACTGTAGACCCATGGCTTTCGTTCTTTGGCGGAGGACGCCATGACGAAGGGACGTGCCGTTCTATTGGCCTTGCTGATGGGGGGAGGCGCCGTTGCCGATGTTCCCCTGATGGGGAGCAACCTGCCGGGCAAGAGTCTGCTGGACGGCGACTTTGAGGAGGTCCGTGCGGGTTGGCGGAATCCCGGGCAGTCGCCGTACTGGACGACGAAAGTGGTTGAGGGAAACGGCAAGGTCGGCTTTGCGTTGGGGCGGATGATGAACGGCGGGGCCGCGAAGGCGACCGTTGAATCGAGGGTGCTGGACCACACCGGGATCAAGGCGCTGAAGGTGGGCGATGTGTTGGCCTGGCGTTTTGCCTCCAATACGGAATATCCGTGCGACGGGCGCGTGAGCCTCGCGCTGGTGTTCGGCGATTCGGAACGCATGGTGGCCGGGCGCGTGAAGGTGCCGAACGGCCCCGCGAAGCCGCAGGTCTATGAAGGGTTTTATACGGTCACGGCCCGCGATGCAAAACGGGGTATGCCGAAGCTTAAATTTACCTTGGAATCGACCCACGGGATTATCGTCTACGTCTACTGGGTGGATGTGAAGGTGTTGCAGGGGGGAGTCTGCGGGTTGGCCGCCAATGCCATCGATGCGGGAATCGAACTCTCCTGGAACAGCGATGAAAACAAAACGGTTACGGTTTACCGCAGCGACGAAGAGCGCACGGGATACGGGAAAATGGCCGATGGAATCGATGGCAACCACTGGATCGACCGTTCCATCATCCACGGCAAGACCTATTGCTATGCGGTGAAGCAGGGGACTTCGGTTTCGCCGGTGGTCAAGGCCCGCAAAATGGATTCGGTTCCGCCGGCCGCGCCGCATGCGGTTGAAGCCTCCGGCGAGGATTGGGTGGTGAAGCTCGGTTGGAAGACCGGCGATAACGATGTTGAATATTTCAAGGTTTACCGGGATGGCATTTGCATTGCGCCGCATGTGGCCGGCAACCACTTCGAGGACATGCTGCCGCCCAAAGGCGTACGGAACAGCTATGCGGTGATGGCCGTCGATTATAGTGGGAATGCAAGCCCGCTTTCCGAGGTTGCCATGGCGAAGGTGAAGGCCGTGCGCGGTGCTTCGTTCAGCGATCTCATTCTGCCGATGCCGATTCACCAAAAGCTCCGTTCGGATCTGTGGGGAGCGGCCAGTGTGCGGCCGCGCGATCCCGACAACGGGGTCGAGCATCCCGATTGGTCCTATTGGGGCGGCAAACCGATCAAGGATCCGTCGGACGGCAAATACCACATCTGCGTGACCCGCTGGCCGGAAGGCGATCGCAAGGGGCACTGGGCCTGGCCCGGTTCGACGGTTGCGCATGTGGTGTCCGACAATCCGACCGGGCCCTATGTCGAGCGGGACGCCACGGCCTACGGTTTCGCCAACGGGCTGGGCCATAATCCGAACATCATTTTGCTGAACGACGGGACGTATGCGCTCTATTCGCTGATCAACTGGAAGGCGATGGTTCTGGCCTCGGATACGATGAACGGCCCGTGGAAAGTCCAGGGTGAAATGAAGGTCAACGTTCCGGAAAACTACACGAATGCCTACCGGCTTGAGCGCAACCTCTCCGGCGTGCAGTGCGAAGACGGCAGCTTCCTGTTCGTCACCAAGGCCGGTGCGATGATGCGCAGCACGAACGGCATTCTCGGCCCCTACGACGTGGTCTCGGGAGTCGTCGGCGAAAACGAAACGATTCCTCCAACATACCGCAACTCGAATTATGAAGATCCAACGCTGTGGCATGACGGGGTGCAGTTCCACATGCTCATCAATGCCTTTCTCGACTACCGCGCCATCTACCTGCGTTCCCCGGACGGCGTGAATTGGAAATATGAGGATGGGTTGGCCTATACGCCGACCTGTACGCAGTACGAGGACGGCACCCGCACCTTCTGGCACAAGGTGGAGCGCCCGAATGTGCTGCAGGATGCGTTCGGCCGCGCAACCCATCTGTCGCTGGCGGTGATCGACGTGAAGAAGGAAGACGACTTCGGCAACGATGCGCACAGCGCCAAGCACGTGATTATTCCTCTGGCCGTGCCCAAGCGCCTGACGATGCTCAACCCGGAGCCGGTGAATGGGGATACCCGCGAAATCCGGGTGCTGATCCATTCCGAAGAGGGCTTCGATGCCCGGGCCGACCTCGATCTGGAATCGCTCCGCTTCGGCGGTTCAGAGGCTGTAAACTTCGGGGGTGGTTCCCTGGTTCGGAAAACAGAGAAACATGCCGAAGGACTGGTGGTGGTCTTCGGCGAAGGCTGCGGAATCTCCGCAAAGAATTTTGTGGGCAAACTGATCGGCCAAACCAAGGATGGCGGTCTGGTGGTCGGCTATTCAAAACTGACAGGGAATGAACAATGAAAAAACAGGTGTTGTTTTTAACCGTTGTGTTGGCCGCTTCCGCGGCTGTGGCAACAACGAAGCCCAACATTATCATCTATTTCGCGGACGACATCAGCGCGCGCGAGTTTCCCGTGTATGGAAGCTCGGTGTGGACTGCCCCGGATGCAACCACCACATCCGACCCGAAATACCGGGCCAAGACGCCGGTGATCGACCGCTTGGCCGAAGAGGGGTGCTGGATCGAGACGGCCTGGGCCTCGGTGGTGTGCAACCCCAGCCGCGCCATGATGATGTCGGGGCGCTATGCCTATAGGACCAAATGGTGGAACAACGGCGACCGGGGACGCGGCCATGATGAAACCGGCAAGCTGGTCCATACCTGGCCGGTCTACCAAAGCTCCCCGTTGCTGATCGGGCATGTGGCGCAGCAGGCCGGCTATGGAACCTTCTGGTCCGGCAAGACGCAGATGGCGGGTGAATATGCGCTGCATGGGTTCGATGAAGGTTGTTTTACGCCCGGCGGCTTGAGCGATACGGACAATCCCTACACCGACTTCAAACACAAACCCATCAAGGGCGGCGGAAAACATGCGGTAACCAATGTGGATACCGGACGGCCGGTTGAAACCTACTGGCAGCATGGCTGGTATTGGTATCCGCACGTTAAACTGATGAACCATCCAACCGCTCCGGGCAAAACCGTTTGGTGGCCCAATACGCCGGAAAGCCAAAAGGATTTCGGGCCGCATACCTATGGGCCGGATGTGGAGCTCGACTTTGCCTTCGATTTCATGGAACGGAAGCACCAGGAGGGAAAACCCTTCTTCGTCTACCACACCTCCCATCTCGGGCACGACGCCTTCAACTGGCTCGATCCCGAATACAAGAAGTGGGCCAAGAGCAAATGGCCGAATGCGCCGATCGTGAAATGGGATGGCCGGAACTACACGCGGACGCAACCGAAGATCACCGGCGACAAGGGTGAGTATGAGACGCACGGCACCATCACGGAACCGGGGATCCATCACCACATCAATTATATCGACTACCAGATCTGGCTCTATCGGCGGAAGCTCGAGCAGATGGGCATCGCCGACAATACGGTCATCATTATTTGCGCCGACAACGGCACCAGCGGATACGGGAAGATCAGCCCGGAAATCCAGAAGGGTTGCCACGTTCCCATGATCATCCATGCACCAGGCATGAAAAAACACGGCAAGCAGGAGGTGCTGATGAGTGTGGCGGACGTTATGCCGACCATTGCCGACCTGGTCGGCTTCAAGATTCCGGACGATTATAAGATCGATGGAATAAGCATGGTTCCGTTCCTGTTCTCCGACCAGCAAGAGCACCGCGACTGGATCTACACCTACCGCGGGCCGGAACAGTTCATTCGCGGAAGAAAAGTGCTTAAGGATGGACGGGGGAAATGGTTCGATGTCTCCACGGACCAGGACGACCTGATCAGTTTCGACGAAATCAAGGACTGGGGTTCGGTGCTTGAGGTGCATCGCGCCGAGCAGGAAAAGCTGTTGGAAATTCTTCCGCAATACGATCTCTATTTCGACGAATACAATGAGCCGGGCGTTCCGGATGATCCGCAACGCAAGATGAAAAAATATTACCGGATGTCGAAGGATTAAAGGCAGGGGACCAACCCATGAACCTTAATTCGGGAATGGAACCACGGATGAACACGGATGAACGCTGATATTCAAGTAGATACAAAATTTGTTCCACCTCCCCGTGGGTTGGATATCGGTTATGCACCTCCTGTTTGGGTATCTATGTTTATCCGCGTTCATCTGTGGTTCATTTACGTTTCTAGGATGAAGAGCATGGTTTTCAAATGGGGCGTCGTTGCCTTTGTACTGGGTGCGGGGGTGGCCGGGCCTCGGGCCGAAGTGGTGCTGCCGAATCTATTCAGCAACCACATGGTGCTGCAGCGCAATCTGCCCAATCCAGTCTGGGGCAAGGCCGATCCCGGTGAAAGGGTGACGGTGGAATTCGCCGGGCAGAAATACGAAACGGTTGCCGATGCACAAGGCGACTGGCGCATAAAGCTGAGCGCCATGCCCGCGAATGCTAAGCCGCAGATTCTTCGGGTTTCAAGTGTCCAGTCTCAAGTGTCCATCACCGACGTCCTCGTCGGCGAGGTGTGGATGTGCTCCGGACAATCCAATATGGGGTGGGCGATCGACAACATCAACGATGCCGACATGGAGGTGGCTACGGCCGACTATCCGCATATCCGGTTGCTGCAGGTTCCGCATGTCGGGACGCAGGAGCCGCAGTTCAACATCGACGCCCAATGGAAGCTCTGCACGCCGGAGAACGTGAAGGGTTTTACCGCGCCGGGCTATCTGTTCGGGCGGCAGCTGCACACGGTGCTGAAGGTGCCGGTCGGGCTGATCTACAACGCCTGGGGCGGTTCCGATCTGGAGGCGTGGCTGCCGCGTAAGGTGCTCGAAGAGGCCGGACAGGATGAATACCTGGCCGAATGGGATGAATATCTTTCAACGTATACCGACGCGACGCTGGCGAACGATGCGGTGGAATATGAAAAGTGGCTCGCCGCCGGGAAGCCGGGGGCGAAGCGTTGGCCGCCGGTGGATGTCCGCACGGCGCAGAAGCGCCCGGCCAACATCTACAACGGCAAGCTGCATCCGACCATCGGCTACGGCATGAAGGGCGTCATCTGGTGCCAGGGCGAGAGCAACATTGGCCGCGCCTATGAATACCGTGCACTCTTCCCGCTGCTGATCAACTCCTGGCGTGAATGGTGGGGACAGGGCGACTTTCCGTTTTACTGGATTCAGCTGGCCGACCACAACGACGAGAAGCCGGAGCCGGGCGAGAGCTACTGGGCCGAGCTGCGCGAGGCACAGACGATGGCGCTGCAGCTTCCAAACACTGGAGAAGCCGTGGTGATCGATCTCGGCGAAGCGCGCGACATCCACTACCGCAACAAGCAGACGACTGCGGCGCGCCTTGTCCGCCACGCGCTGGCCAAGGACTATGGCTACAAGATCGCCACCGAGAGTCCGCGTTTCCAATCCATGGAAATCGAGGGGAGCAAAGCGGTTTTAACATTCGACCACGTCGCCACGCACCTCTATGCCTTCGATGTTCCCGAGGTGAAGGGCTTTGCCATAGCCGGTGCGGATAAAACGTTTGTTTGGGCCGAAGCAAGGATGGTTGGAAAAAACACGGTCGAGGTCTGGTCGGAAAAAGTTCCGGAACCGGTGGCGGTGCGCTATGGCTGGGCGGACAATCCGGTGGTCAATCTCTACGACCGCAACAGCCTGCCGGTCACCCCGTTCCGCACCGACGACTGGCCGGTGGGAACCATGGGTAAAAAGACACTCTATAGAAGGTGAGTATATAAATCTGAAATCCGCATGAGGAATATCATGCTCGAACATTTGGAGAAAAAATCATGAAATGGATTGTTGCGGCGCTGGCAGTTTTCATTGGGTGTGCGGGGTATGCATCGGACATCAGGCAGCCTAACATCGTCATGGTGATGGTGGACGACCTGGGGCTGTACGACCTCAACTGCTACGGCTACAAGGCGGTTGACACGCCGAACGCGAACAAGCTGGCGGAGGAGGGGATGTTCTTCAGCAATGCCTATGCCGGATCGACGGTGTGCACGCCATCGCGCGCAGCGGTGATCAGCGGGCAGGCGCCTGCGCGCCTGCACCTGACCAACCATATTTCGAATCAGCACTTCGCGCCCGAGAATCCCATTCTGCTCAACGCGCCTGAGGTGACGGCGCTTCCGCCGGAAACCGTCACCTTTGCCGAGAAGCTGCGCGACAACGGCTACTCCTGCGGCTTTTTTGGCAAGTGGCATTTGTCGCGCCAGAAGCCCGACGCCAGCAACCGGGTGGTCGACGAACGCACCCAGCCGGATAACCAGGGGTTTGAAAACAACGTCGGCGGCAATGGCAATGGCGGCCCGCCCGGCGGATGGTTTTCGCCGTATAAAAACCCCTACCTCCCGAACGGCCCCGAAGGCGAATACCTGCCCGAGCGTCTCGCCAATGAAGCGGTGGCCTACATGGAAGCCAACAAGGACAAGCCCTTCCTGATCGCGATGTGGAACTATACCGTCCATTCACCGATCGAAACCACGCAGGAACTGACCGATAAATACAAGGCCCGCAAGCAGGCGGGCGCGAAGGTCGGCAATCCGGTCTATGCCGGCATGGTCGAGGCGGCCGACAACGTGCTCGGTCGCCTGCTGCAAAAAATCGATGAGCTCGGACTGCGGGACAACACGCTCGTGATGCTGACTTCCGACAACGGCGGCTTTAATTACGGGGTCACCGACCATCCCCCGCTGCGCGGGACAAAGAGCTGGCTTTTTGAGGGCGGCCTGCGCATTCCGCTCATCGTGCGCTGGCCGGGAAAGGTTAAGCCGGGGAGCGTCAGCGAGGAGCGCGTAACGCACCTCGACTTTTTCCCGACCTTCATGGAGGCGGCCGGCATTGCGGTCGGGCCGGATCAGATCCTCGACGGCGAGAGCATGGTTCCTGTTCTGGCCGGCACGGGCGGCATGCAGCGCGACGCCGTCTACTTCCACTACCCGAACTATGCCTGGCATGCGAAGAACCGGCTCGGCGGCGCGATCATTCAAGGGGATTTCAAGTTGCTCAACTGGTATGACGACGACTCGGTCGAGCTCTATAACCTGAAAAATGATCCGAGTGAAAAACAGGATCTCGCCGCGCGAAACCCCGAGCTGGCCGAGCGTCTGAAGCGCAAATTTAAAAAATGGCTGAAGGATGTGGATGCCAACATGCCGGTAGAAAATCCGGAGCATCGGGATGCGGGAGAACGTTCGTGAAAAAAGCATTTGCCATCGGGGCCGGGGTACTGGCGGTCGGGAGTGCCGCCGCTGCATTTGAGGCAAACTTCCAATCCCTGGATCAACATCAGGCACCGGAGTGGTTTAAGGATGCCAAGTTCGGGATCTATACCCACTGGACGCCGACCACGATGGGAAATGAGATCGCCGGCGTCGGGTGGTATCCCTTCTTCATGTATGCGGATGTCTCGATCGAGCGAAGCAGTGGAGAGGGCAAACGGCAGGGGGAGCCGACGGAAGTCAACACCGGCCCGCACTGGGCCTATACCGAGCATGTTAAAAAATACGGCGATCCCTCCGCGTTCGGTTGGAAAGATCTGCTGAAAACCTTTCAGCCGAAATCGTTCGATGCGGCGGAATGGGCGGAGCTGTTTCAGGAAGCCGGGGCCCGCTTTGCCGGGCCGGTGGCGATTCATCACGATGGCTATGCGATGTGGGACAGCCAGGTGACGCGGTGGTGCGCGCAGCAGCAGGCCGGCTTTGATCCGTCGAATCAACTTGAACGTGAAATCCGCAGGCGCGGCATGAAATATATCGCCTCGTTCCACCACAGCCATACCTGGCGCTATTTTCTGCCGTCCTACCGCCACGACGGTGCGGATCCGGAATTTGTGGATCTCTATTTTGAACCGCATCAATACGGCGATCCGTTGTCGCCGCGTTTCAAGAAATGGTGGCGCGGTCTGCTGGATGAATACATCGAAAAATACAGCCCGGACATGATCTGGCTGGACATGGGCACGCGCGATATTCCGGATGACATGATGTATTCCTTTCTGGCCGATTACTACAACCACGGTCTGAGCGAAGAGAAGGAAGTGGCGACGACGGTCAAAAGCTATTCGCCGTATCTGCCCGGCGCGATCGTCGACTACGAGAAAGGCCGGGTAAAGGATCTGCAGGAAAAACCCTGGTTGACGGATGATACCGTTGCGCCGGGTTGGTTCCATTCGGGCCGACCGGGCGTGAAGACCGCCAACGATGTCATCGATATTCTCGCGGACATTGTCAGCAAGAACGGATGCCTGCTGCTGAATGTCGGCCCGACGTCGGATGGCGTGATCCCCGAGGAAGAGAAACAGATTCTGCGCACGGTTGGTACCTGGTTGAAGGTCAACGGTGAAGCGATATACGGCACCCGTCCATGGCATACGGCAGGCGAAGGCCCCACCGTTATCAAGGAATCGAAGGGCTTTCTGAAAAACCTGCACTATACCGCCGAAGATATCCGCTACACCCGCACGAAAGATAACCGGACGGTTTATGCCATCGTTTTGGACAAGCCGGAGGGGTCTCTGTTGATGAAGGTGGTGCGCGGTACAGACGCAATAAAAACCGTTTCGCTACTCGGTTATGACGGCGGGATCAAATGGGTGCAGGAAGCCGACGGACTGCGTGTGAGCATTCCGCAAAGCATAACGCCAGCCCATGCATATGTTTTTAAATTAAACCCATAGGCCGCACGCATGATGAAATGGAAATCAAACATAGTAATAGCCGGGGCCGTGCTCTTGTCCTGTTGGTCAGCGGCTTCAAAAGGAGAGCATGAAATGAGCGCGGAACTTCCTTCTGCTGTATATCTGAACATTAAGGATTTCGGGGCCAAGGGGGATGGCAAGAGCGATGACACCCCCGCATTGCTGAAAGCAATGGAGCAGGCAACGTCCGGGAATGGAACCATCTGGTTCCCGACTGGCACCTACTGCATCCACCCGGTCAAGGTTCCTTCGCATATTGCGCTGCGGGGCGACTCCAACTGGGGCTATGAAAACAAGGGAAAGAAGGATCCGGACTTCGAGGGACGCACGACGCTCAAGGCGCTCTCCGGCAACGCCCGGGCCTTGCTTGATTGCCACGATACGCGCGGAACGCGCATCATCGGCCTGACCTTGGATGGAAATAAGCAGGGCGAATCGATGCATGGCATCTATGCCCGCCATACCGGGTGCGAGCTGCACCTGGTGGTTGAGGATTGCCGGATCAACCATTTCACCGGTTCCGGCATTCGGCTGGAGAAGGCCTGGGTGTTCGCCGTCCGCCGCTGCCTGGTCATGTGGAACGGCGAACACGGGATCGACTGCACCGGCGGATATGACGGTTGGGTGATGGATACCATGCTGACGGCCAATGCCGGCGCCGGTTTTTATGCTGGAGGCGAGGCGCCGAAAGGCATGGAGGAAAAAGAAAAGAAGGCCATCGGGTTTTTTGGAAGCGCATCGGTGATGCTGACGGCCAACCGGATCGAGTGGAACCGCGCGGGCGGCATTGTTCTGAATAAATCAAACTCCATGCAGATCAACGGGTGTTCGATCGACCATAATTTCGGCCCCGGAATCATGATGATCGATTCGACGGCCAACACCATTACCGGATCCAAGATCCGCACCAACGGAGTGGATTGCGAGGGCGAATTGAGCTGCCAGATTCATCTGGAAGACTGCAAGGGCACCGTCGTTACCGGCAACACCTTGTGGGGGTGGTTCGACCGTGGGGAGCATGACTACAAGGATGCCGACCCGCTATACGGGATCATCGTCAAAAACCTGACCGGCTGCGTGGTTGCGCAGAACGCCATGTTTGAAAGTTCCAGTATCGAAGGCATTCGCGACCACGGCGGACACGAATCGACCGTTTTCGAAAACAACACCTACGTGAAGCCGAACATCCGGATAAAAAAATAAGGCTCAAGTCCTGTTTAGAATGGAGCTGAATAAACTTCCAAGACCACGGTGCTCACCCGTCCGCCATCATCGGGGAAGGTGAGGTTGATTTCGTTGTCTGTCCGAATCAGGCCGGCGGGCAGGGGAACCGGCATGGCTCCAAAGAACCCGCCTTTCCGGTTGGCCTGATCGGAGCCCATCCAATCATTGGGAAACTCAACGGGTTGTCCGTTAATGGTCAGCCGGGGTGTTTTGCTTAAGTCGTGTTCGCGGGCGAGCCCAATGCGCAGGGTGCCCGTCGAGGATTCATTTGCATTCACGCCGTTAATATGGAAGGAAATATTCTGATCCGCGACAATCGGCTGAAGATAGGAGGAACTGTAGTAGATTGTTGTCTTCACCGAGCGCTGAGGAACCAGCGGCGCGGAATAGGTCACATGCAACACAATGGTTTCGTGCGGTTGCATCACCAAATGGCTCGGGAGTGATGCGACTTTTTTGTTGGTGTACAATACGGCCTGTTGTTTCGGAATATACATGCGTTTGAGTTCGACGGATTTTATTTCCGGAAGTCCATCAGGTAGCTGGATAGAAACGTCACGCTGTTTATCTTCAAAGTTGTTCAGACAGATAAAGGCATCAGCTCCGTCGGCGAAAGCGAAGGCCGAGATGTCGGGATCGCTTGAACCGGTGTGTACCCGCTGCCCCTTGACGTCGCGCCACAGGCGATAGAACTCCATTTTTTCGGTTTCCAGAAAGCGGGTCGGTTTGCCGTCCACCATACTTTCAGGATCCGGCCGCCAGAGATCGGCGGAGAAGGGTTGTCCCTGGTTCTTCGGGTTATTGTAATACCACGGGCTTTTGGTGGTGATGAATGGCACCGCAATCAACAGGCGGTCCTGGCGGCCGAGCAGGGAGAATAGAAAATGATTATATGAATTCAACTCGGCCGAAGCACGGGCCGGGGAATAGGTGTCGCCCTCAGGCCAACCGGATGAAACATCGCCGTATTCGCTGATGGCAAAGGGTTTCGGTTTTCCCCATTTCATGGACCCATAGGTTTCGACCAGATCCATCAGCGCCTCAACCCGGCTGCCGCTGCGCCGGCTGCCGGCCTGCTGCGTGTGCGTTGCATCCATAAATAAAAAGTCGATGGCATCGATGTGCGGCCCGGCCACATCCATAAACATTTTCATGCGCGATTCCCAATGGCCGAAATCCCAGAAATGCATCATTGGCCATGCGCTGGTATAGCCGATCACTTGCGTCGAAAGCCCGCGTCGGTCGATCTCCTTCCCGATCTCGGCAATCACCTCAGTCATGCGGGCCCGAACGGCGGCCTGATCTTCGCCGTATCTCCCGGCGGCCACAAAGGGAATCGATATGGGGGAATAAAAGTCGGGCCGGAAATCATCCTCGTAATTGTATTCAAGAACATCGGACGCATACCGGGCCATTGCCGCTGGATCATCCTCCATATTAAAGGTGGCCCGCGCCTCACTCGTTACAATGCGGCGGGGGGTGCGATAGGCGAATAGGGGATCGGCCTTGGCCCTGGCAATCACGCCCGGCGCGCGAGCCTTGATCGTTTCCGTATCCGGATATGGCGTTCCCATTTGATGTCCGCTGAATGGTCCATCGAACGCGCGCCCGAATCCGACATGCAGCGCTTTCAGCTGCTCCAGATCCGCCTCGGTCAAGGCTCCGCCGGTATAGCTGCTGTGCACATTGAAGAACTTGCTGCGGTCCAGCTCCGATGAGTCGCCAAGCACCTGTTCGTCCAACAGATGAACCGTCACCGTTACCGGCGGCCCAGTCCCACGACTACTCAGCACAGACAAACAGGCGATTCCTATGATCGCCTTGATCATCAAGTTAAGCTTCATAGTCTCGCCGCGCCCCTTTCATCCATTCGGACGGAACGTCGGAAGTAAACATTAACCCCTTTGGGTCCCAACCGATTTCTTGCTGGTGTCGGTAGGAGAGATTCATCAGATGGCAGCAGATGGCGGAACGCGCCCCCGCTTCCACCGGAACCATCGGCTGTGTGCCGTTGACGATGGCATCGAGGAAGTTCTGGGTGTGACCGCCTTTTTTCTGTTGCGGGAAACGGATTTTCGCATGCTCCAAATATTCGCGTTCGGTCAGCACCACTTCGCGGGCCAGCGATCCATCGGACGGTTCCAGAAATTTATGAACAACCTTTCCGTCGATCTCGAACTGGAATTGTCCGCGGCTGGCCTGAATGCGGCCGTTTTCGCAGATGAAGTCCACCATGAATCCTTTTTCGCGAGTGACCTCAAGTCCTCCTTGATAAACCAGTTTGGCCCCGTAATCATTTCCGCCACCTTCCGGCGGCAACGCTTTGATTGGACCGGACTTATCCATGCCCAATGCCATCTGAATAATATCGAGATGGTGCGCACCCATGTCACAGATGCCCCCGCCACCGTATTCAATGGTCTGACGCCAGCCCATAGGGAATTTTTCATGGACACCACGCGGGCTCAGTTGTGAATTATAGTGATTCAATGGAGCAGGCCCGCACCACATGTTCCAGTCCAGCCCCGGCTCCATCTCTTCTTCCGGCAAATCAAACGGACGCCCCGGCCCCCAGAAATCGGATTTGATGCTGAGCACCTTTCCTGCAATTTCATTGCGTGCCAGCTCGGCCGCCACGCGGAATTCCTGCATGCCACGCTGCTGCGATCCGGTCTGCAGCACGACCCCGGCCTTCTGAACCTCTTCCATCACCCGGATCGATTCGTCGATATCGTGGGTGAGCGGTTTTTCGCAGTAGATATGCTTACCCGCCCTTGCTGCATCGATCGTGATCTGAGCGTGCCAGTGATCGGGCGTGGCGATGCAGACCGCATCAATATCATCGCGCGCCAATAGTTCACGATAGTCGTTATAGGCAGCGCACTCCTTGTTGCCATAGTTTTCATTCACACGAGCCTGCTCGGCTTCACGGCGGGTTTTATCCACGTCGCACACCGCAACCAGCTTGGTCCGCGCCATCAGCCCGTTCACATGCCAGTACATCATGCGGCCCATGCCGATGCAACCCACCCGCAGTTCTTCAATCGCCGTTGCCTTGGGTGCACCAATGCTGAACAGCGGAAGCGAAACCCCTGCTGCACCTGAAACCTTAATAAACGCTCTCTTATTCATGATGTTCATGTTCTCATTCGAGGTTGGGTTTTAGAAGACTAAAGTTCAAGGGCTAGAAATTAGATCCTGCGCGCGGCGTAGAGCGCCAGGATATTTTCCACCGGGACATCCCCTTCGAAATCCTGGCTCGGGCCGAGGATGTAGCCGCCGTTTTTGTTGAGCGTTTCGATGAAGCGTTCGGCTTCGGCGGTCACTGCGGCAGGGGTGCCGTGCGGCAGCAGATCCTGCGTGTCGATGCCGCCGTGGAAGCAGAGTTGGTCGCCGAAGTCGGCCTTCAACCCTTCGGGTTCCATGCCGGCGACCTTCTGAATGGGATCGAGCCCGTCTACACCGCAGTCGATTAAATTTCCAATGATTGGACGAACCGCGCCGCAGGAGTGTTGCAGATAGAAGGCGCCGTGCCGATGTGCGAGGTCGGCCAAACGTTTGGTGTTCTTTGCGAAGAACTGATTCCACATGTCGTTGCTGAAGAGCATGCCGTTCTGGGTGCCGTAGTCGTCGCAGACGCAGAGGATATCGATCCGTCCGTCGGCGGCCTCAAACATGCGGCCATAGTATTCCAGTTCAAATTCCACCATCTTGTCGAAGAGGTGCTGGGCATATTCCGGTTCCGTGGCCATATCGATGTAGAGCTTCTCCGCATCCACCAGATTGGTGACAAACTGATAGACACCCGGCCAGCCGATGCGTAGCGCGCGGTTTTCATGCTTTCCGCATTCTCGGGCCACGGCTTCATAGTCAAAATGATCCGGGTTCGGCCAGGTCCAGGCATCGAGCTGCTCAATGGTTTCGGTTTCCTGAAGGGGATAGTAGGTGGTGTGGGCATTATACTCAGCGCCGTTCCAATGCATGATATACCGATAACCGAATTCGTGGGTAAATTCATCGTGCCCGTCCGCGGTTTTCTGAACCGGAAGCTCCGGCCCGATATAGGGGGCCCATAGATTCCAGACATCAATATCCATTTTATCGTGAACCGCTTCATACGAATCCACCCCGAAATGCTTCATCAGTTTTCCGTAGGCCACATCGACGCCCTTCAAAAAACAGGGAACCCGGTCGGGCGTCTTGTGTTCAAATGCCGCGCGAACGCGTTCCTTAGATGTCATGCCCATTATGGAACTCCTTTGGCCGGGTGGTATTTATATTATGTCAGATTGGTTATAGCGCTTATAATTCCCATGTAGAAGTTGATATCCATTAATCAGGTGGTATTTATATTAACTGAAATGGAAAATCTATTCTGGCATATCAATCTGGCTGAAAAACCGACCTGTCATTACATCGGCACCGGAATCTCGGAAGAACACCACAACAGGATCTATTGCCTGCCGAACCTGTGGTGCCTTCATCTGTACGACTTTGAGGGGACGCTGACCATGGAGGAGGGGTGTCTCGATGTGCACCCGGGCGACATCGGGTTCATCCCTCCCGGAAAAACCGTGACCTATGCCGTATATGGAACCGGCGTTCATCTGGCCTGCCATTTTTATATGGGCGGAGGGAGCAGACCGCCCCGGACCCTGCCGGCCATGATGCCGTCCGGAGCGCTCTATCCTGAGTTTTCGGAAGCCTTCCGGAAAATACTTCATCTTCATGCGGCCAGCCCGTTTGCGGCGGACATCAAACTTTGGGATGTATTGCTGGATGCAGAACGGATGGGACAACGGGTTCAGCAACGGGAAAATGCGCTGCATCCTGCGCTGGAAAAATGCCTCCAGTATATTGAACTCAACCTTGCGGCGAAACTCAGTGTTGCGGAGCTGATTGGGCTTGCGGGCGTTTCGCATCCCTATCTTGTTCGACTCTTCAAGGAGCATCAGGACTGCACGATCACCGAATATATCCAGCAGCGGCGCATGACCAAAGCGCGGCACCTCTTAACCGAGACCGATCAACCCGTCAAATCCGTCGCCATCGATTGCGGCTTCACCGACCTGCAGTATTTCAATAAATGCGTCCGTAAAGCCTTCGGCATTTCTCCTCGGGCAATGAGGGGATAATCAGTCTGCCACTTAACGCTGCGGGCTAGGAATTTATTCTTCCGGAAGTGGCCGGCCTTTGGTTTCCGGGGCCTATATGACCGTTACCGGAACACAGTCCGGGATTTCTCCGTCCAGCACACATAAGAATCGTTCTCTTTAAGTCATGGATTCTAGTTCCCTTTTTACCACCCGCTGCGCTAGAGGACACAGAGGCACTGAGTTTCCGGTTTCTCTGTGTCTCCGTACAACTATCCGTCAATTTCTTGTTTTCCTGGCAATTTTTTTTACCACCCGCTGCGCTAGAGGACTCTGAGGCACAGAGGGTTAGGATGCTCTGTGTCTCTGAGATCTCTGTGGTAAAAAATCCGTGTCTTCGGTGTTCATCTGTAGCTTCAAATAATTTGGTTGCGGCACCGCTGCTCCAGGCGCTCTGTGGTTGAATTATATGCCTGCGGGAGCCAGATCCCGGATCCAGATGTTGCGGTATTCCACCGGGCTGCCGTGCCCTTGGAGGAAGAAGGGGCGTTTAGCTTCGTGCACTTCGTAGGGGAGCACCTGGTTGTGCTTGGTTGGCCCGGTGATTTCCGTGTTGATATGGACGAACACGCCGTTGTGGATGACCGAGATGCGAGCCGGCTTAACCAGCTCACCGCCGTTGAACACCGGCGCCGTGAAATGGATGTCGTAGCTCTGCCATTCGCCGGGTTTGCGGCAGGCGTTGAACAGGGGCGGGGTCTGTCCATAGACCGCCGCCGCGGAACCGTCGGCATAGAGTTCAACGGAGTAGGAATCGAAAACCTGCAGTTCATATTTTCCCATCAGGAAAATTCCGCTGTTGCCGGAATTGTTGATCTTGTTTGTGTTGATCTCCGTTGGAGCCCGCCACTCAATGTGCAGCTGGCAGTCGCCGAAGGCGTCTTGGGTTGAAAGGCCGCCGGCGAGCCGGATCGCGCCATGCTCGATCGTGCATTTGTTCGGAGCAAACTTTTCCAGCGAGGTGCCTCCGAACAGGACGATCGCATCGGATGGCGCCGGAGCCATCCCCGTGTATTCACCGGGAATGACGCGCGGTGGCTGCGGCCGGTCGACCTGGTGGACGATCCATTTTTGTCCGGGAATTTTAGGCGTCCAGGTCACGCCCGGACTTTTGTATGTATGGAATCCTTCTTCGGCCAATGTTGCGGATGAAATCAGCAGTGCAGTATGGATGATCCATCGTTTCATGACGTACCTCAATTGTATTTTGTTTAGACGGGATAACAGGATCTTAAGGATTATATTCATCCAGTTCCTCCTGTAATCCTGTCAAAAAGAACTATGCGTTCATCCAATCGGTGGATGCCTTGCGGGAGCGCAGCGCGTTGGCCTCGGCATCGCCGGGGAACTCTTCGGTTGCCGGATCCCATTTGACGGTACGGTCGAGCTTCATCGCGATGGAGCCGGTGAGCAGGGTGGTGCTGAGGCGATGCAGGTCTTCGGCATCATAGTTCGGCTTCGCACCCTTCAGGACTACATCGAGGAAATTGCGCTGCTCATACGGCGGCATGTTCCAGATTTTGCTGTCTTCGTAGGTGCCCTTCAGGATCTTCTTGTCGTGCGCCATCAGCTGTCCGCGCCATCCATCGCAGCCGCACCAGCCTTTGGTGCCGTAGAACATGATGCGCGGCTGGGAGGAAATCACATTCATGGTGACCCCGTTTGCATACGTGAATTTCAGGTCAAAATAGTTCGGCACATCGTTCATCGAATCTTTCGGGGTGATGTGTTTGATGGGTTCCACCTTCACGGCGCTGGTGCGTTCCGAAAAGTTGGCCACTTGGGCGGTATCGCAGAGGTGCATGCCCCAGTCCGTCAGCACGCCGGCCGCAAAGGCATCCTGCTGGCGCCAGGCCTGGGGGTCGGTGCGGTTCGCCGTGTAGGGCTTGTATGGGGCCGGCCCCAGCCACATCGGATAGTTGATGTCTGCCGGAACAGGGGTTTCGGGCAGGTTCGGATAGGACCAGGATTTATAGGGCAGCCCCACATCGATTTTGATCAGGTCGCCGATCGCGCCGTTGCGGACGGCTTCGGCCAGTTTGTAGTAGTGAATCACCGCGCGGTCTTCGAGGCCGACGGTGAAGACCTTACCGGTTTGCTTCTGCACGTTCACCAGTTCGCGGCCTTCGGCAATGGTGAGGGTTGGCTTTTCGCTGATGACATGCTTGCCGGCTTTCATGGAGAGAATGGAGAGCGGCACGTGCCAGTGGTCGGGGGTGGAAATGCAGACGGCATCGATGTCTTTGCGGGCGAGCAGATCGCGGAAGTCGGGGATGCCGGCGCAGCCTTGCTCTCCATAATGCGCGTTGACGATGTTCTGGGCGTTGGCCTGGTTCTTGGCTTTGACATCGCAGACGGCCACCACCCGGCAATCCTTTTCCTGAAGGAAGCTCTTCATGTTGACCTGGGTGCCTTGGTTGCCGACTCCAATAAAACCCATCGCAAGGAGGTTGGAAGGGGCTTCCGCGCCGAGCACCTTGGAGGGGACAATGGCCGGGAACGCAAGCGCGCTTCCGGTCAGCAACCCCGCCTTGAGGGAACTGCGACGTGAGAGGGTGGATCTGCTTTTTTCTGTTTTCATGATGAACGGTCTACCATGGGAATGTTCGCTTTGCTAAGCGTAATATTTTTCCAAAAGTTGCACTATTGTCGCATGCTCATTTCCGCAGGGATCCGGGGGACATGCCGGTTTCCTTCCTGAACTGCCGGATGAAGAACGGGACGTCGCGGTAGCCCAGCGAGTCGGCGATTTCGGTGATCGGGCAGTTGGACGTTCCCAGCATCTGGACGGCCTGGGCGATGCGATGCTCAATCACGTAGCGGTTTGGGGCATTGCCGGTGATGCGGTTGAACCAGCGGGTCAGCTGGGAGCGGGAGAGTCCGGTTGAATCGCACATGACCTCCACCCGCCAGTCGCGGCCGGGATCGTGTTTGATGTTTTCAATCAGCTCCTCCACCTTCTGCTGGACTGCGCCCACCGGCCCGCAGGCCAGGTTTTGCTCCAGGAGGTGGTATAATTGTAGCAATGCGGTTTCCGTGTGCCGGGTTGAACGTTCATCGTCCTTCTGCCTGCGTTTGACCGCGTATGCGGCCACTTCCTCGAAAAGGCTGACCTCGCGGATCGGGGTGTGGATGAGTTCGCCGGAGGCTTCGGTTGCCGGCAGTTCCGCAAAATGGGCCGCAAACATCGTGACCGGTTTGTCGTCGAGGGCATGGCCGGAGAGTCGCTGCCCCGGCAGGAACAGAAAGCAGGTCCCCTTGGTTGCTTCATGGGTTTGGCCGTTCAATGCATAGCGGATGCGGCCGCCCATCACATACTGAAGCGTCAGCACCTGGACTTCCACCTCCCACGTCCAGTTTTTCATGTTATGGAGGATGTAGGGGGTGATGCGCGACGGCGAATCCGGGAACACCGGACGGTCTTCCTCATAGAACGGAGTCTGGAACTTCAGTGGTTGAAACGGTTTTTTCATGGCCCGATGTGATCCTTGTTCAGAGGACTAACATTGAAGGTTAAATGTTCACAACTGCTCTTTTGGACAGGATCTGGACATTTTGTGCCGGATCGTTTGGCTTGGATTGCCGTAAGGTTGAAGGCCTAGGCCTTTTAGATAGGTTCGCGAGGGGAGGAAACATGAGACGTTTGCCGTCTCTTTAGTGAATGGTTATTTAGGAGAGTTGATGTGAAACCGTCAGGGATCATTTTTTTCAGCGGTGCGTTGCTTGCCGCGAGCGCATGGGCGAAGGCGGATTCGCCGGCGACGGGCTTGTCGAAACCCAACATTATCGTCTATTTCGCGGACGACATCAGTGCGCGCGAACTGCCGGTCTACGGATCGGCGGTGTGGAGCAAGCCGGAACGGGGCGATACCTCGGATCCGGCGTTGCGGGCCGTGACCCCCGTGCTGGACCGGCTGGCAACGGAAGGCTGCTGGATCAAGACCGCGTGGGCGGCCTGCGTCTGCAACCCCAGCCGCGCCATGATGATGTCCGGCCGATACGCACACATCACCAAATGGTGGAACAACAAGGACAAGGGGCTTTCCTACGACGAGCAGGGGAAGCTTTCCACCTATCCCGTGTACGAGAGTTCGCCGCTGCTGATCGGGCACGTTGCGCAAAAAGCGGGCTATGGCACCTACTGGTCCGGGAAAACCCAGATGGCGGGGGGATACGCCGAGCACGGCTTCGACGAAGGGTGCTTCACCCCGGGCAGCCTGAGCGACACGGACAACCCCTATACCGACCTCAAGCACGTGTATAAAAAGGTCAATGGCGAAAAGGTGCTGGTCAATGTGGACAACGGCGAAATCTGCGACACCTATCTGCAGCATGGCTGGAACTTTTGCCCCCACGTTAAGCTAATGAACCATCCGACCGATCCCGGCAAGACGGTCTGGTGGCCGAATACACCGGAAGCGAAGAAGCGTTTCGGGCTGTCCACCTTCGGCCCGGATGTGGAGCAGGCGTTTTCCATCGATTTCATGGAACGCATGCACCAGCAGGGCAAGCCGTTCTTTATCTACCACACCACCCATCTCGGACACGGCGCGTGGGACTGGCTTACGCCCGCAAACGGCCAGTGTTGGCCCGGTACGCCGAAGATTGCCTGGGAGGGGGGAAGATACACGCGCACCGAGCCGGTTGTGACCGGCGACAACGGGGTCTACGACCTGCACGGAACCATCACGGAGCCGGGCATGCACAGCCATATCAACTACATCGACTACCAGATCTGGCGGTATCGGCAGAAGCTGGAGGAAATGGGCATTGCCGAAAACACCGTCATTGTTTTCTGTGCCGACAATGGCTCGGCCGAATACGGCAAGAACAAGGGCGAGCAGCAGAAGGGCTGCCACGTGCCGATGATCATCTACGCGCCGGGCATGAAAAAACAGGGCGGTCAGGATGTGCTCGTCAGCCTGGCCGACATCATGCCGACCATCGCCGACCTGGTCGGGTTTGAGATTCCGGCCGATTATGAAGTCAACGGGAAAAGCCTGGTGCCGTTCCTTTATACCGACGGGAAGGAGCACCGCGACTGGCTCTATACCCAGCGCGGCCCCGAGCAGCTGATCCGCGGAACGCACGTCCTCAAGGACGGGCGGGACCAATGGTGGAACGTTGCCGATAACCCGGCCGACCTGATCAGTTTCTCGGAAATCAGGGAGTGGGGCGGCGTTTCGGAAGTCCACCGCGCGGAGCGCGAGGAGCTGCTGCACATCCTGCCGGATTTCGATCTGTATTATGAGGAGTTCAATGCCCCCGGCGTTCCCGGAGGGTCAACCTTCAACCCGAAACGCTACGGCCGCAAGCCCGAAGAGGTGGCAAAGCCGGCCCCTCCGGCAAAAAAGGAACCTCCGCGTTCCATGCCGTCCGCCACCCCGAAGGGGCAGGGGAAAACGAAGGACGCCTTCTGCAGCTGGAAAAAGACCGAGATGGAGAAGAAGGGCAAAACCTATGTCCAGGCCCAGGTCGAAAAGCTGTTCGATCAGATCGATGCCAACCAGGATGGCCTTGCAACCAAGGAAGAGCAAAAGGCGTATTACGCAAAATAGGAGAGGCGCATGATGAAACATAGTTTTTACCTGACACTGCTGATCGCAGGATCGGCTTTCGCGAAGACGCAGCCCAATGTGCTGTGGGTTCTGACCGACGACCACCGCTACGACTCGATCCGCGCATTCAATCAAATGATGACCGGCGACGAGATGAGCCCGCTGGGTTATGTGGAGTCGCCGAGCACCGACAAGCTGGCGGAAATGGGCACGACCTTCATCAATACCTATTGCCATGCGCAGGGCTGTGCGCCGTCGCGGGCGTCGATGCACCTCGGGCGCTATCCGTTCCGCTCCGGGATCTATGAGTTCGAGTGGTTCAACAAGGATACCGAGCATTGGAAACCCTCGCTGCCCGAGCAGATGGCCGCGCTGGGCTACCAGACCTTCCACGTGGGCAAGCTGGGCGTGCGCGTCCGCACCACCAACAGGAACGGAAAATTCGGGACCCACCAAATCTACCAGCAGGATATCAGCTTCCATAGAATGTTCGATGAAGGCCTGACCGGTTGGAGCAAAGGCGAGGTAACCGAGGTGGCCGGGATTAAACTGGACAAACCTACCCATTGCGACTGGTTGCGGACGCTGGAAGGGACGTGGGAATATACCGGTTATGAACTCAACAAAATCGCCGGGCTCGAAAACCACAGCAAGCAGGTCGATGAAAAATACGACATCCTGCGCAAGTATGCATCTCCGGAGGAAAAACAGCCGGGCTATGGCGAGATCATCGGCGGCGTCAGTTCCCAGCCGGCCGGAAAAAACCGCGACGGCCGCTATACGACCGAGCTGGTCCGCTTCCTGGAAAACCCCAGCCAAACACTGGCCGTCGGCTCGCAGACCTTTACCGGCGTGAACCCAAGCAAGCCGCTGTTCGCCAACATTGGCTACGATTTCCCGCACACCCCGGTGCTGCCGCCAAAATCGTTCCGGGATCGCTTCCTCAAAAAGAAATACACCATTCCGGTGGTCGATAAGGATGAGTTCGGCAAGCTGCCGCCGCAGTTGCAGGGCCTCATCAAAAAGGCGGCGTCGGAACACTATTCCGATGCAGACAAGCAGCAGATGGTTCAGGACTATTATGCCTACTGCGCATACGGCGACCACCTCATTGGCGAGGCGGTCGAGGCGTTCCTGGCCTACAGCAAAAAGCAGAAGCAACCGTGGATGATCGTCTATGTCTGCGGCGACCATGGATGGCGGCTCAACGAGCATGGATCCATCTATAAGTTCGCCCCGTGGAAAACCGACGCGCTCGATCCGATCATTGTCGTCTCCTCCGACAAGAAGCGGTTTCCCGCCGGCAAGGTCGTCACCGACCTGACCGAATTCGTCGATATTGCGCCCACCATCATGGCGGCCGGCGGCGCCAACCTGGAACAGCCGCAGTATGCCTACCTCGATGGCTACGACCTCGCCAAGGTCACCTCCGGCGAGCTGGAACCCCGCGACTACATCGTTGGTGAAAGCCATGCCGTAACCGGGCCGCGCGCAACGCTGCGCACCCCGGACTACATGTTTTCCATCAAGTCCCGCCCGAAGAACAAAATGGGCGGAAAGGACATGAAGTGGGCCATGACCGCCTCATACAAAGACCTCGAACCGGTGCTCTACGACATGAAGCGCGATCCGGACGAACTCAACAACCTCGCCTTCAATCCGGAGTACAAAGGCATTGCGATGAAAATGAAGGATAAGCTGCTCAATATCGTGATCGGCGACAACCGCGTGGAAGTAATCTGGAATGCCAAAGGCGACGGAACCGAGGTCTCCCGCAGCAACTTCGCCCCCGGCGCGGACGATAAAAAACTTAAACTCTAACTTGAGTGACTTAACCGCGAAGACGCTAAGGCGCGAAGAAGGGAGAACCTTTGTTTCTTTGCGACTTTGCGGTCAATAAATTCGGAGAATCCGATACATGAAAAAACTGTTTATTACTACATTCCTTGCGGTTGTTTCAGCCGCGGTCGCTGAAAAGCCGAACGTTGTTTTCATCCTGGCGGATGATCTCGGGCTGGGCGACGTCAGCTACCATGCGCGCAGGATTTTGAACAAGGAGCCGTTCGTTGAAACGCCGAACATCGATGCGCTGGCGGAGCAGGGCCTCTGGTTCACCGACGGCCATTCGGCCACCGCGCTCTGCGCACCAACGCGCTACTGCGTGATGAGCGGCAACAACAACTATCGCTCCTACGCGCCCGCCGGCGTGTGGAGCACCTTCGCGCCGACGGCCTTCAAGGAAGGAGAGGTTACACTCGGCACGTTGATGCGCGACGCCGGCTACCGCACCGGCTTTTTCGGCAAGTGGCATATGGGCGGCGATTTCCAGGTGCCCGGCACCCAGCAGGTTTACCGCGGCCCCAAGTCGGGCGACATCATCGACCAGGTCGATGTGACCCGCTGGATCGGCGGCGGCCCGAAATATTGCGGCTTCGACTACGACTTCACCACCCCGTGCGGCGTGCAAGGCCCCATGTATCTGTTTTATGAAAACCAGCAGTGGGCCCCCTTGGCCAAGGATTCGAAGATCGTCTTCTTCAACAAGGACAATGCCACCAACCCCAAGGATGTAAGCGACAAGGGGCCGGGGCCGGGCGACTCGAACTGGGACGCGCGCAAGGTCGGTAAGTTGCTTTCCGCCAAGGCCGTGGACTTCATCAAGGCCAACGCGCAGAAAAAGGAACCCTTCTTCCTCTACTACTGCAGCCCGACGGTCCACCTGCCTCATTGCCCGCCCGACGAGTTCGACGGCCGAAAGATCAAAGGCAGCTCGGTCTCCGACCATCTGGACATGACCGCCGATCTCGACATGCAGGTCAAACGCATCGTCGATGCGCTCAAGGCCTCCGGCGAATTCGAAAACACGCTGATCGTCTTTTCCTCCGACAACGGCGGCCTGACCGATGGCAAGGCCAAGCAGGAAATCGGATACGAGCCGGGCGGCGGATGGAACGGCAGCAAGAACCTGCCCTTGGAAGGCGGCCACCGCGTCCCGACCTTCGCCGTCTGGCCGGGCCACATCCAGCCCGGCGTCACCGGCGAGCTGGCGGTCAACCAGGACATGGTCGCCACCTTCGCCGCATTGGTCGGCACCACGATCCCCAAAGGCCAGGCGCAGGATTCCAACAACCTGCTGCCGCTGCTCACCGGGAAAGGCCGGTTTGTCCAACGCGACTTTTTCGTCAACCAGGCCGGCGCCAACCAGGAGCTGATGTATCGGAAAATGCCGTGGAAACTCATCATCCAGAGCAACTTCAAACGCACCCAGTATGAACCCAAGGCCCTCTACAACCTGAAGGACGATCCCGGCGAAAAGAAAGACCTGATCAAGAATCCGGAATACAAGAAGCTCGTCGAAACCATGTTCAAGGAATACATGGACATCCTGCAATCCGGCCAACCCACCGCACCGGGACGCTAGACCGTAAGGCCCTTTCGTGGAGGGGCGGAAAGAAATCTTGGAGTGCGGCGGGAACGGAAAGGCCACGCCGCTTTAAAAACCGGTGCGGATGGTATTTCTACAGGACAATTGAACGATAAGACTATTTCGGTGCGGGTGGATTTTTTAAACCGTTGCGTCCGCATCGGAAATAGTCCTGTTGTTAATCGTCTTGTGAAAAAAACGGGTTGGAGGGCGAGGTTCCATCCGAGCCGCCCGCCGCCCCGGATCGTTATTCGCCGCGAACCTCCTTCGCCAAGGCTACGGCGGTCAAGTATCGCGCAGGGAAACGCAAGGACGGGGCGGAAAGATTTTTTGGAGTGCTGCGGGAACTGAAAGACCACGCCGCTTTAAAAACCGGTGCGGATGGTATTTCTACAGGACAATTGAACGACAAGACTATTTCGGTGCGGGTGGATTTTTTAAACCGCTGCGTCCGCACCGGAAAGTGTCCTGTCGTTAATCGTCTTGTGAAAAAAACGGGTTGGAGGGCGAGGTTGCATCCGAGCCGTTCGTGGAGGGGCGGACGCCGTCCGCCCGGGCGCACGGCGTGCGCCCACTCCAGCAAGGCATCGCAGGCGTTGGGATGGCCACACAATTGAGAAGCAATTGCGCGCATAGCACAAAGACCACCGCCAGGCTCTTCATCCCTAATATGAACTTAACTTGAATGGTCTCACCACAGAGGACACGAAGGCACAGAGGAGCGGGAATGTTCAATTGCTCTGTGTCTCGGTGACCTCTGTGGTGAAAAACAAACCTGTTTAATTGGGTATGATTCTCACCAAAGCGGCTTCGCAGCAGAAAAAATGACAGAACAATTAGGACAGAATGATTTCCTTTATGCCGTAACCATGAATTATTTTGTCCTAATTATTCTGTCAAAAAAATTGCACGATTTGCTTAACCGCGAATGAACACCAATGAACACGAATTTCCCCTGCGCCGCACCGGAAAGTGTCCTGTCGTTAATCGTCTTGTGAAAAAAACGGGTTGGAGGGCGAGGTTCCATCCGAGCCGTTCGTGGAGGGGCGGACGCCGTCCGCCCGGGCGCACGGCGTGCGCCCCTCCAGCAAGGCATCGCAGGCGTTGGGATGGCCACGAGGAGGCGCAAAAAGTACAAAGACCACAGCCTGGTTCTACGGCATGAGACGGCATCCCTCCGCGAACGCCAGGAAACGCTTGATCCAGTCGCAGTACGTTTGCTCCGTCCGGTAGGCATAGTGGTAATAGCGCATCGTTTCGCGCACTTGATCCATTAGTTTATGGTTTTTGTCGGGTTTAAACTTCTTCTTGTCTTCCATAAAAACCTCACTAATATATTCATATCTGGAGTGGATCGTAAGATTAGGTCATCTATGGATTATTGGCCAGCGATTTTTCCGGTTTTAACATAAAATAGCGTCATACATGGAGAATCCGTCCAGCCCATAGGGTACGTAGGTGGAATATTTTCCATGGACGCAACTGTTCGAATAAAAAATAGAAGGAAGATTATGAAACCAAAATTAATGCTATTGTTGATCATATCGTTACTTTCCATGACGACATTGGTTTCAGCCAAAAATGACATTGTCCTTTCTGTTACAAAGCAAGATGCACAGGGAGCAACGAATGAAAGTCTAAACAGCTCGAATGCCTGTAGTCTTTTGGAGAAAAGTATAAAGAACAGGATGCAAAAGAACTTCAAGAACCTCTATGAAGAAAAATATGGAAAAACCAATAAACCCATCCCACTAGAATCCAAATCATGGGTTTTAACAAAAGGAAACTACAACTTCGTTGTCGTGAGAGTGTCCTGTTCAGACATAATGAATTCCATCGCTATTTATGGGATCAAAGATGGGATGTTAATCCGAGTTTCTGGTGTGCGTGAAGGAAAAAGTCAAATTCCGATTTCATATGGTGAATTCTCTAAAAAGGTTAATGAAACATTTGGAGTAAAGCTATAACTCAACATTTCAACCCACACAGAAAGGAAGTAAAATGAGTGAAGAACCAATCATTGAAACAGCATGCACAAATTGTAAAATAGGGGTATTCACTTCGCTGGACTAAGTCTGTATCTTGTGGTTTCTTCCCCTGACCGACAGGGATATTTCCTTGAACCGAACGGGTTCCATAGCGACTGCATTTTGTAGCAGACGGTAAAACAGCATTCCCCGCGAGCGGGAAGTGCGCCGGTTGAAGCGGAACGTGTATTCGTCGAGATAGTATGCCAAATGCTCGTGACTTACTGCGCCCTGATGTGTTCCGCCAAGCCACCGCTTAAGCAAACTGGCGACTCGATGGCAAAGGGGGAGCAGGTTCGCGCCAACATCCTCGGATTTCCGAACGACTTTATGGTCGTAGCCCAAAGCTCCCAAACCATTGTACCCCTTCCACCCGTCCGTCTTCACCTGCGTACCCGGATCAACTGTTTCTCGGATGGCCCCTTCAAGACTTTTGGATGAGGCATCGGGTATTTTTACAAGGCGAATGCGACCGACGGCCTTACCATTCTCCTGCGCCACGATCAGCACAAGGGTCTTACCTTCGGCTCCGCGCCCCCGTTTCCCGGGCCTTGTGCCGCCTATGAAGGTTTCATCCACCTGCACGGTTCCGGTCAGTCTTTCCCGTCCCGGACGTACCATCGCCCGGCGGAGCTTGTGCAGCCACGTCCATGCGGTCTTGTAGCTTCCGAGGCCGAGAACGCGCATCAGTCCCAGGGCGCTGGCTCCGTTCTTCTGGCTTGTCACCCACCAGATCGCCCTGAACCAGGACGCCAGCGGTTTGCGGGTGCCCTCAAAGATCGTACCCGAGGTTACAGATGTTTTACGACTGCACTTCTTGCACTTGAAAAGGCCGTCTGCCAGTCGCCACGACTCCCCATGGCCACAGGCCGGGCAAAGGAAGCCGTTCGGCCATCGCAATGATGCAAGATAGTCGCGACATGCTTCTTCACTTGAAAAGTTCAGTTCCAATTCTTCCAGATCCTTTGGATACGCTTCCATGAAACGTGTGTACCACAACATGTGGGTCTAGTCCAGCGAAGTGAATACCCCTATTGTAAAAAAAAGATATCAGTGCCCCTAAGTTGGTTTGAGGAAAATTCATTCTGCTCAGCTTGTGGTGGGGAAATTGATACTAAACCACTTTCCGATTTTGCTTATGAAAAAGTACTTGAGGCAAAAGAGGCTCTTCAGCAAAAAATGAATAAATGATTCGAACCACCATTAAGTCCTTTTGAGTAAAGACAAAAAATCCCCTGATCCAATCTTTTTGCGTTTTTCCAACTTTCGCTATCGATTGAACTATCCAACCCGGATTCAACTTGTGCCGTTTTTATTTCTACATGGGCGAGTGGAGCAAGGCTCCCTCAAACAACCGTGCGGGCTCAGGCGGCCAGATCTCCCCGACGAACGGGGTGGCGGCTGTCACGGATTACTAAGATCCATGACGTCCCAGAAAATCATGCGGTACATCCCTGTGCGCTACCTATTCAAGAAAAACAGCGGCTGTCTGCGTTCGTCTTCCGCAAGCGTTCCGCCAAGCCTCTCTATTCATAGGCTCTGAAAATGTCATAGGCTATGACCTATGAATGATTCAATACCTCCAACCGAACTGACGATACTCAAGGCCGACACGGCCGGCCGCGTGAGAACCCCCATTGAACAACGGAACGCGCTGCTTGACGCGTTCGAGCAGAGCGGCATGTCGGGGGCCGCGTTTGCGAAACTGCATGGAATCAAGTACCCGACCTTTGCGTATTGGCGGAAACGCCGCGAGGAGGCGCGCAACGAAGACGACGCGCGCTCGGGTCCGTTTTTCGAGGAGATTGAAATCCAACGGGCGGCGGCGGGCCCAGGTGGGTTGGGGATCGAGCTGCCGGGCGGGGCCCGCTTGGTTATCGACCGGGCCGATCAGTTCCCGATGGTGGCGGCGCTGCTGAAGTACCTGGAGCACTCATGCTGAGTTTCACGGGGGCGCTGAAGGTGTATGCGGCGATGGAACCGCAGGACATGCGCAAGAGTTTCAACGGGCTGGCGGCGGTGGTGCAGGAGCACCTCGGGGGCGATCCATACCAGGGGGCGCTCTACCTGTTCACAAACAAGCGGCGCAACCGGCTCAAGATCCTGTTCTGGGACGGCACCGGGTTGTGGGTTGCGGCGAAACGTCTCGAACAGGGGTGCTTCAGCTGGCCGCAGCCGTCGCGTTCCGGCCAGAAGCGGCTGTCGCTCACGCCGGAGGCGCTGGCGCTGCTGACCGACGGGGTGGATCTCAAAGGCGCGAAGATGCGCCCGTGGTACGAGCGCGAATAAAGTCTGGAAAAATCTGAATGCAACGGGGCCTTTGCTGTCTAAGGGAGGCATGAGTGAAGCTGACATCATCGCCCGCCAAAACCAGGAAATCGAGTTCCTCCGCGAGGAGAACCGGTTGCTGCGCCAGAAGGTGGATCTGCTCGTTCGCCAGATCTTCGGCGGCGGCAAAAGCGAGAAGCTTTCCCCCGACCAGATCGAGATGCTTTTCGGAGACGAAACGCCGGGACAGCCGGAGGCTTCCGCTGATGAACCGGCCGCTGTGGAAGCCCCGGAACCCGCGCGCAAGCGCCAGCCCCGCCGGCCCCGCTATCCGGAAAACCTTCCCGTCGAGGAAGAGATCATCGACCCCGAGCCCGTCAAGGCCAACCCCTCGCTCTTCCGCCAGATCGGCGAGCAGGTCAGCGAACAGCTCGACTACGAGCCAGGCCGTTTCAAAATCAAACGGCAGGTTCGCCGCACCTTCGTGAAGCGCAACGATCCCGATGCCGTGCCGACCACCGCGGCGCTTCCGCCGAAACTGCTCGAGCGCGGCATGATGGCCCCCGGCCTGCTGGCGCATGTGGTCGTGGGCAAGTACGCCGACCATCTTCCGCTCTACCGGCAGGAACAGATCTTCAAACAACGGTACGACGTCCACCTCGGGCGCAACACCCTCTGCCGCGGCGTCGAGCTCGTTGCCGAATGGCTCAAGCCGGTCGCACAACAGATGTTCAAGGAACAGCTCGCCGGCGGCTATGTCCAGCTCGATGAAACACCGGTGCAGTATCTGAGTGCCGGGCGCGGCAAAACCGCCAAAGGCTACCTGTGGGTGTCGAACGCACCCCGGAACAAAGACACCGTCTTCCACTGGGCGCCGGGCCGCGGCTACGAACACCTGAAGCGATGGCTGCCCGACCAATTCGACTGCATCATCCAGACCGACGAATACCAACCGTATGCCAAACTAACGAAGGAACTCGCATTGCCCGCGCACGCCGCGTGCTGGGCACACGTGCGCCGCCGCTTCTTCAAGGCATACGAGATGGGCGAACACCGGGCGCGCAACGGCTGGATCCTCCACCAAATCGGACAGCTCTACCAAATCGAAAAAAAGCTTCGCGAACAAAACGCCGGGCCCAACCTGCGCGCCGCCATCCGCGAAAGCGAAAGCCGTCCCATCCTCGACCGCCTCTTCCGAGTCTTCGGGGCCATGTTCGAAGGCGGATACTACAAACCCAGATCGCTCACCGGCACCGCCGTCGCCTACGCCCTGCGCCAGCGCGAAGGACTGCGGGCCTACGTCGAACTCGGCCAGGTCGAGATCGACAACAACGGCGTCGAAAACGCCATCCGCCCCGCCGCGCTCGGCCGCAAGAACTGGCTGTTCATCGGCGACAAGGACGCCGGCTGGCGCAGCGCCGTCATCTACACCATCCTCGCCAGCTGCAAAACCCACGGCCTCGACCCCTACGCCTACCTCAAGGACGTGCTCGAACGCCTGCCGGACATGACCATCCGGCAGATCCCCTCGGTCACACCCCGCGCCTGGGCCAAGGCCCGGTCTATGAAACTCGCATCATAGACGTCATAGATGGCCACCTATGACGTTTTCAAAATCTATGATCAATAGTTGTCAAGGGGTGCTTCGCGGATCGCTTACCGTCTTCCGGTGTAACGATAATGCAGTGGAAGGCAGAGTCCAGTTTGGTGCGGGCTTGCGACAGGGTCGGCTCCTTATTAAATCAGGTTCTGTAAAAACCGGAGGCGGCGGTTCCAATCAAGACGATCGGGTACGGGTTCTTTCCAGCGCGGCTGATTCGGATTCAAACCATTTTATTATGCCGTGCATCGGATGACCACTTTGTCCCAGTTAGAATATCCGGATCACCACCGCCTCCTTATAAAAGTGTATATTAAATCATCGTCGCCCCTTAATCAGCTGGTCGACATTAAAGCCGGTTTTGCGATCGAGCATGAAATAAACCGCCCTGGCAATCTTGGCTGCGATAATAGCGTTGGCCGTGTGCTTGCCCTTCTTGCGCTCGAGTTTCTGGTAGTAGGCATTGAGTTTCGGGTCGGCACGTTTACCAAGAATAGCGGCCTGCATGAAAGCCCACTTTAAATATGGATTACCCATCTTACGCCCTTTGCCGCCAAAGTCCTTGCCGCCGCTTTCATTAGTCCCGCAAACCAGGCGGCAATAACTGATGTAATCCTTCACCGTAGGAAAACGTTTAATATCGATCGTTTCGTAAATAATCGTGAGAGCCAGAATCTTTCCGATGCCCGACGCTGTGCGAATCAACCGATAATCCTGTTGCTGAAAATCCCGGGCATGCTTTTCGATGCGCTGCTCCATTTTAAGAATAATCTCATCGTAGCTTTCAATAATGAACAGTTCAGCTTCACTCGTAAACGAATCCACCGGATTATCAAAACTCGCCCGCACGCCTTCTCTCCAGCGCTCCTTACTATTGGAGCTGATCGTCAGAGGCTGGTTGCCTGCGGCCATGACTTCGCTGGTAGAATGGCCGGTGAGTTCTGAGCGGTTTTTAACAAACTTGTTTCGACGCCTGAGCAGCTTACGCACAGGTCGCAGATCACGGGGACAGACATAAGCCGGCGGGATCCGGTTCGTGCGCAGGCATTCGGCCAGTTCACGGCAATCCTCTTTGTCGTTCTTATGCTTATTCGCTGCGATTGATTTCACATAGTACGCATGGGCCAGTACAAAGTTGATTCCGGCATCCTCGCAGGCATCGGCCAGCCAGAAACATACAAAGCAGCTCTCGCATGTTACGGTCAGATCATGACGGTACGGCTCCACCAGTTTTAAGAAAAAAGCGAAGTCATTGTTTCTAATATTTCGATGCACCAGGATATTTCCCTCCTGATCCATCACACAGATGTACATTTGTCGGGTATGCAGGTCGATTCCGCAGTTGAATTTCGTCGTTGTTTTGTAATACTTCATTCATGCCTCCTTCGATTAGTGCTAATTGGAGACGCCATCCTCGGGTGGTCAGCCGTATTGCTTGGCCAGAGGGGGGCATCTAATTTTAGTTTAAGGAATAATCGTCCTAACTGAAGGACTTAGATGAGTATCAAGCTCATTGACCCTACTTGGACAACGCCCGTCGAGTCAGGCAACGATTAACCCCCAAGCGGGTCATGAGTAACGTTAGCAGCAAATAGGAAAACAGATCATTGTTCGAACACGAAAAATTTGATGTCTACGATTATGAGGATATCCCTCTTAACGAAGATATTTACATCATGGATGAAATCTACCTCGAAGAATATGAGGCACAGCTAGTAAAATTCTTTAGTGATGGAGAAAACTTCGACCCCGTTGGCTACATAAGCTATGCGTCTGTCAGCGCAGTTAACAGCAAGTCGGTAGAAATTTCATTAGCAGTAAATATTTGGGACAGATATCACCACGTTAATATAACTCTCCCTCGGGATCAGTTTGTTACCTGTGTCGGTTCATGGCAAACAGATGAAAAACCACACCTTTTCGTTAAAACAGATTGGCACAACACTCTGTACCGAAGAAATTATTCGATTTTTACACTAATAGATGTCGCTGATTTTAAAAAGGGAATGGATGACGGTCTCGTTAAAAGGGATGTCCTACTTTCTTTGCGAGACCAAATCGATGAACTTGCAACGGAATATAAAAATATTTCGTTTATATCATTTGCGGACAGCCTGATATTAAAAAGCAATTGGACTACCGCAAATTTCAGAGTTAAGCAAAAATATACATACTCTCCCGAGGTGTTCATTGAACTATCGATAAAAATTAACGAGATCTATTCTAAAACACTTGGCTTATCGACATATGCAATCATCACTCAAGGTTCTAATGAGTATTATGACGACCCATTACTTCATATTTCAAAATCACAAAACCACATTTGTCTTAATAGTCTTGGAACACCATTTGCGCAATTAATCGAAATAGATGCTGCGGCACGGGGTGGAGTGAGAGAAGGTTTGCATCCCAAGTCAGACCTCTACATGGATGTCCAATACTTCTATTCTCTGAATTTCAAATCTGGATTTGAGAAAAACTCAGAACCATATAACAGCTACAAAAGTAAAATGATGTCCGAACCATCCAAATATTACTACTCAACATATGATCGGATTACCGAGAACTTAGAAAAATAATTGCTAACCAGAACGTAGAACCTATCGTGACAACGCCCGTTGATGAAGTTGAAGCACAATCCACTCAGGCTCACGTTTAACGTTAGGCAGTGATGAATATGAGTGTATTAATAGCATTATCCATTGCATTTATAACCTTTTATTTGGTGTCTATTGTTACCAATGCAAAAAAGGTTCGTTCAGATGCAGTTAGATGGTTGAGCTGCAGCGATTTTAGATCTTCTTTCTTTATCAAATGTGATCTAACACATGAGATAGTAAAAATAGAAAGCGATCCGATTCCGGTGATAGAAAGCGTTCTTAAAGACAATAAACTTATGGTGTATAAGAATAATCATCACCTCGTTGCAACAACCGCTAATAAATTTTCATCAGTGGAGATCGCTGTGAAGGTATTTGTTTCTGACGGACATCTTATGGTTTGTATTCGAGACTCATACCATTCAAACTTGATATCTGATTATTATTTTGAGAAACACAAAAATTCTATCTCCCATCTCAGGGATCTCATTTTGGAAACATCATGTGGGGACTGGAAACAAGATTGGTTTGAGAGCGGGCAAAAAGAGAGATATTCAAAAGCAAGAGATTATAGAAGGCCGAGACAAAAACAGTAAATTCACTTAGTCTATGGAAAGAAAAACAGGCCTAACCAGATCCTTGACCCTACTTGGACAACGCCCGATTTTGAAGGCAACGTCTATTTCCCAAGCGGGTCAGGATTAACGTTCGAATAAGGAAATATCATGAGTAAAAAAGCTAGAATTGCAATTGCATGGTACAAACCTGAGCAGTGGGCATTATTAAAAGCCTACTCCGTTGATAAAGAAGTGATTGAAGACACCTTTGAGGAATGGGCAGAACATGCTGACAAACAATTTGAAGGCATGGAAAAGGGGTCAGGCCGCCTAAATCGTCATTTTGGTTGACGAGTGCCTATGTCTTTGCTTGAGAGCCTGGCATGGCGAGAAAACCTCGAGCTGAATTTGAAGGTGCGACCTACCACGTGATGTGCCGTGGGAACCACCAGGAGCCGGTCTTTAAGGATGCAAAGGATCACTAGCGGTTTTGGGGGCGCGCGGTGGTTGCCCGTTCGGCGGGGCAGGCGGGACGCCTGCGGTACAGCAAGTGGAGCGTAAGCGTGCGGTGGTATTTCCCCGACGGGGCAGGAAAGCCCCCGCTCCGTTGGGAGCACCCATCGATTCTTTCCATCCGGTTATCCGGTCAAAAAGATTCGTTGATGGGAATGGGGTCGCTCGGCGGGGCAGGCGGGACGCCTGCGGTACAGCAAGCGGCACATCGGGTCTCCGTCAGCCCCGGACGGCCGGAGCGGGGCGTTTGAACTTTCTCCATGGAAGGGAACCCGTACGGGTTTTGGGGACTCGTTATTCGGAGACTTTAATTTGGATGAATTTGCGGTCTTCATCGGTTGCAACCTGCACGGCGACGGTTTCCAGATGGTCATTGGTTTCGAGGATCAGCTCGGTGAGGCCATCGCCGACACCGCGCCAGACCGCCGAGGTGAGGGCCGATGCCCAGACGGTATCGACGGACAGCCCGGTGTTGTTGCGGCGGCGATAGATGGCCACAAAGGTGGCGTTGCTTGCGGCAAGCTCCACGGCGGGTTGGTCGGCCACCAGCGGATTGAGCGCTAGGGCCCACTCCTGCCGGTTGTTGAAGCGGTCGCTGTCCGGGTTGCCGCCGAAGGTTTCGTCGGTTCCGGGTGGCGCATTGGAAAACGCTGCGTCTGCCCATAGCGCATAGGTGGTGCCAAGCGCATCCTCCACGAGGATATGATCGATGGCCGGGTCTGCGGCATTCCAAAGCAAATTCGCAGTGCGGAAGCGGAGCTTGATTTTTCCGGTGGCGGAATAGGCCGAAAGGTCTACGGTTGCCGTGGACCACGGATCGTCACTGCCGGTGTGTTGCTGCCTGCTTTTCGTCCAGACATTGGACGTCCAGGATGCTCCGTCGTGAACATCGAGGGAAAGGTGGTCGATGTATTCGCCATACATGTGGTAGTCGAATTTCATTACGGGGGCGCTCAGCCCGCTGAGATCGAAATAGGCGACCACGGAAGCGGTTTTGTATAAACCCAGGCCATGATGACCTTCGGCATAGAGATAGTAGGATCCATCGGAGGCGCCGCTTGGGCCGGATGCGGCCGTGGTTGTTCCGCCGCTGTTGACCGTCCAGTCGTAGTCGTCGTCGCGGACTTGCACCCAGTCTCCGCTGGAGCCGTCCTCGAAGCTTTCCGCATAGGGAGGCACGATGTAGTTGATGATGGCAACGGCGGATGCGGCCGCCGAGGGTTGGGTTGCGTTGGCATTCGCCGATTTATCGCGTGCCGTTACGGTGTAGGAATAGGTGGTTCCCTGGGTGAGGTCGCTGTCCAGATAGGTGGGGCTGTTCTGCCAGCCGCTGTCGTGGGATCCGTCGGCAATGGTGGTGTTCGAGAAATAGTATTCCACTTCGTACGGATCGGACGCCGCCGCAGCCTCCATCGATAGGGCCGATGCGCCGTTGGCCGCAGGGGCGGAGGCCCACTGCATCGGGTCCGGGGCCGGTGCCTGCAGGTCCAGCGCGGCCCATAGCGCGGGATGATCCGAAAGGTCGGCCGAGACGGTGGCATATTTTCCCGACGAGGTGAAATGCGGGACGCTGCAGATGTGGTCGCGCCCGTCGGATTTCCGGTCCGGTGTGTCGAGGATTGCGGCGACATTGGTGTGGAGGAGGTTGAAGTCGCCGAGCATGATCAGGTTTTCGGCCTCGCCCAGCGAGCCGATGCCCAGCTCGTTGTACACATAGTCGCGGAAACGGGTTAATCCGGATTTTTCATATTCCCAGTCGTTGTCGTTAAAGTTGTAGGTGTTGTGGAAGTGGAAGAGATCAACCTCGCTTGCGCCCAGCTGGATGGCAACGTGCTGGGCATGGCGCTCCCATTGGTCGTATTGGGGGTCGGTCTGGATCAACTCCTCGTCGGTGGAGAGGAAGGGATGCTTCGAAAGGATGGCGATGGAGGTTTGCTTGGGCGTTTCCCAGGGCCAGTAATCCGTCTCCTGGTTGACGGTGCGGAAGCGGTAGGGATAGTCGAGGAAGACCGACTGGACGGCGGTCCAGCAGTCGCCGTTGTCGACCTCCTGCAAGCAGAGGACATCCTCGCCGTTCATGAACGTGTTGCGGAAGGCCGTCAGGTTGTCCTGCGGGGTTCCTTCGCCATCGGGGCCATACCCCCCGTGGATGTTGTAGGTCAGGATGGCGAAGTCGGCGTAGCCTCCGAGGATGGCGATGTTATCAAGCCCCAGCGCCTGGTTGTTGACATTGGCCGTATCGACCTGGAAGCGGAAGACGGCCTCTTCGCCGGGCCCCAGGATCTGGTCGCCAAGCAGGCTTAAATCCAGTTCCTTGTCCTCGTAGTCCGAAACGGAAGCCAGCCCGTTCAGGATGGATGTCCATCGCATCAGCAGGGTTCCGTCCGGATCGGCAAGGTCGCCGCTGTCATAATAGAGTTCCAGGTTCCGGGGCGAGTTACCGTTGATGCTCGCGAAATCGAACACCACCTTGTCCAGGTGGATATTGCGCGAGGTGCCATTCGATACCGAAAAATGAATGGTGTTCTTATCGACGCGGATGCTCATGGCGCCATCGGCGGCCGTGCTCCCGGTTTCCACGGCCGGTCCATAGGTTCCGTCGGTGGATCCCCACGTATTGCGGGCGCCATCGCCGCCATACAGGGAACCGGAAACCTGGTCGAGATCGCTGACGGCTTCCTTCGCGGAATTCAACCAGCGGTGGGCCTGGAAGGCCGACGAAAAATCATGCCAGCCCGCCAGCACCGCATGGTCTGCGTGCAATCCGGTCGGCAGGATGAAGCAAAGGAATCCAAGGAATACGCAGGCGGATAATTTCGAATTCCTGATTCGTCGTCCCGTTCTTTTCACATGCGCAACACTGTTCATGCAGCCAAGGTAGCAGGGGCGCCTGGGTCCGGCTTGTAGGATTTTGGCATCTCTGTGTATGCCCGTCACAGGGTTGGAACGGCGGCGCAAGGCGGACGTGCGGAGCTCCTATCCATCGAGCCGCATGCACCTCACGGTGGCATTTTTCCGGCGGGCCCAGGGATGCGCGTTGAGATCGGAGCAGTCCGCTTGCCAAACCAGGATGCCATGCCGCCCCAAGGGCTTTGGCACCTCGAATTCGATCCCCGTTGCGCCGATGGGATCCGCCGACACAATGCGCGCCTGAAGCGACGGGGTTGAGTGGATTTCGTTTTCGTCGAGGGCCGACCAGTTGAATTGTTTGAGTCCGTATTCCTGAATTCGGTGCGGTGGTTGCCCGGGCGCCAGCGCGCGCCCCTGGAGCAGCAGGCCGTGCTGGCCCTTCGGCAGCACCTGCACCGCCGCGCCCATCACCGGCAATGGATCGCCGGGGTGCCATTCGGTGCCGTTTTGGCCGGGCATCATCGTCAGCACATCGACCGCCAAGTCGGGGTTATCCAGTTCCACCCGGAGAATATCCAGCACAAACTGCGCGCGGACAAACAATCCGGGCAGGTTGACCAATAGCAGGTGGTCGCTTGTTCGTATTGCGTCGCGAACCGGCTCCAGCTGGCGCACCATTTCCTGAACGGAGCCGGGCTGGTTGACGATTTCGGCCTGCCGGGCCCGCAGCGCCCATGCCTGGAAGGCCACGAATGCAGCCATGGCAACGCCCAGCGGAAGCCTCCGCTTCAGCGGTTGGTTGGCCAGCACGAGCCCGATGCTTCCAGCCAGGGCCACCGATGGCAGGTAGAGATAGCGCTCGCTCAAATAGACAAAGCTGGTGGGCAGCCAGGTCAGGACGCCGAGCAGGACCAGCAACCCAAACCGCCGGTCGCGGCGAAGCAACCACCCCATGGCCGCGAGCAGTGAAAGGCCGACCGCCAAAAAGAGGGGACGATGCAGCAGGGCAACGGTTTCGGCATCGGCGAACGGCACGGTAACCTCCGCCGCCAGCAGGTTGCCGGTGTAGCTCCGCAGCTGGAGCCAAAGGTGTTGCGGAAATCCCGGGCTGAGCGGCGAAACGAGGTAGGGAGGGAGGAAGTCGCTTCCTTCGCCCCCGAGTGCCAGGTTTTTTAGAATCAGCACCGCCATTGCGATGGCCCCGTAGGCGATGTATAGCAGCCAATCGATCCTGCGCTTTTCGACCCATGCGTCATGGACGATGAAAACCACCGGGGCAACCACCACCAGTTCCTTGGTTGTGAGGCCAAAGATGAAACAGGGCAGCGCCCACCACGGTTTTCCGGCAAGGTGCAAGGCCAGGGCGGCCAGGAACCCGAGCGCCGCAAGCGAGTCGGTTCGTCCGGCGATATACCAGATGCATTCCGCATGCGCGGCCCAGCCGGCGAAGAGCAGGGCCGACCACAGCGCGGGCCAGCCCGCACCCAGCAACCGGAACAACACGAAACCCACCAGCATGCAGCAGGCGAGGTGGATCATGACGTTGGTCAGGGTGAGGCCAAGCGGATAGGCCGTGCCCCAAACCGCTTGATCGATGGCATACGACACGAGAACCGTTGGCCTGAAAAACCGGATGCGGCCCTCTTCCTCCATGAACCAGAGATGGTCCCAGCGGTTTTCGACGGTCATGGCCTCGATGACGGCCATGTTGCCGGCCTTCACCTGCTGGATGTTGTGAAGATAGCGGTAGTCGTCGGCCTCCAGGCGCGGGTTTTCAAGCGCCGGCCACGAGGTGGCCAGCACCACCACCGCGCAAAGCAGATGGCTGAGCCACAGGCCATGCCGACCGAGGCCGCTCAAAACCCTTCTCCCCATTCATTGGCGCTGTCGATGGGCTCGCGGGCAAGCGACTTCCGGTTCAGCAGGAAATGCAACAGGCCATAGAGGCCGAGCGGAGCAACGAAACCGTAGAGCATGAGGCGGATGAAGCCAAAATGGTAGGTTGGATCGGGAATGATGCGGTAGCAGTTCCAGAAAACCAGCATGCAGCAAAACCAGACGGTTGCAAAGTTGGGCAGTGCATCGCCCGAGCGCATCCAATGCAGCCCCTTGAGCCGGCGTTTGGTGAATGGCGCAAAGAGGTTCGAACCCATGAAGCCCAGCTGGTCTTCCAGGATATGGATGGCATAGGCGCAAAACGCCACGATTCCGGCCCGCCACCCGAGCCATGCCGCCATCGGCGCCGCCAGCGCGGCCCCGAGCACCAGGCTGTGCGTCCAGCTGCGGTGCCACGGTAAAAAATGGATGTTCACCCGCCCGTCGGCGTCTTGCTCGAAACCAAAGGCGGGGCCGTCGAAGATATCGACGGTGGTCACGGCTTCGTAGGTTTCCTCGATGGGGGCCGCCAGTCTTGCCCATCCCTTGGCGGCATCGGCTTCCGGGAAGGAGCCGGGGACGGGGAGCTGGCCGGTGGTAACCACCGGTCCGAGTTCGACCTCGACGCCCTGCCTCTGCGGATCGAAGCGAATCCTGAACTGCCGCCACTGGTCGGCCGAGAGCCGCAAGGTGTTGATCTTGAGCCGGAACATGCCCTTTTGATCGAGCGAGGCGGAAACGGCTTCGGCAATCCGGTCGGCGATGGCCTGCGGATCGGGCCGGCGCGGATCGGGGGTGATGGATTGGTGGTAGCGATAGAAAAAGCGGTAGAACTTGAAGTCGATCGTGTCCGGCAGGATCCCGAAAGCCGCCCCCAGGATAAAGTAGGCCGGATTCTTCTCGAGGGCCGCCGCAACCGCCCACGGAAAGCACGAGGCCACCGCCACACCCGAGATAAAATGGGAAATCCCCTTCATTGGTTTCCGATGCTAAACCACACCCGCCGCCAAAGACACTGAATTTCCATTCAAAACATTACAGGGATCACTGGAGTTTTTGTCCACGTTCCGAACGCCGGGAGCGTTCAGCGGCCCTTCGTCGGACAGCCATCATTTTGTTTAACGATTGAGGGTTCGGGGTTGACTGCCGCCGGGGGTTAGTTGGCAATCAGTTGCATGGTTTTGTCGGCATCCAGTTTGATGTGGTGCGTGCGGGTCTGGTTGTTGTGTTCAATGGTGATGGAATAGCTTCCTTTGAAACCACGGAGTTCGACGATGCCTTCGGGGTTGGTTTTCCGGCGTTCTTCGGTGTGCCACTCTTTCGTTAGCAGCCGCTCCCAAACCTGGCCCATGGCGGTTGGGGTGAAGTCTTTGCGGTAGAGGGCGGCGGAGGGGCGAAAGTTGTCTTCGAGGAAGATCCAGTTGATGAGCGCCGACATTTGGGGGTGGCTGTAGATCAAGGTGACGAAGTCCTCGAAGAAGCGCGCCTGCAGGTCCGGGTCGGGGTGGTCGAAGTCGAACTCGGTGATCTGCATTTTTTTGCCGAACGCGGCGTAGCGGTCGATGCGCTCGAGGATCAGCTCCGGTGGCATGGGGGTGGTGAAGTGGCCTTGGAAGCCGATGCCGTCGAGCGGGGCGTTGTTTTGGATGAGGTATTCAATCCAGCCGTAGTAGTTGTCCCGATGTTCCTGGTTGTTGTCGGAGAGGATGCCGTAGTCGTTGATGTAGGTGAGGTAGTTGGGGTTTGCCTTGCGCGCGGTTTCGAACCATTCGAGCACAATCTCCTTACCCAGCAGGTCCATGTAGTCGTGTTCGGTGTAGGGTTCGTTCATGACGTCCCACTCGCTGAAGGCATCCGGGTAGAGGTTGGCGAACGTTTCGATGTGGTCGGTGAGGTCTTTCCGGAAGGCGGCGGGGTTGGTTTTGTGGAGATCGTATCCGTCTGGCAGCCGTTCGAATCCGGGCCAGATGAAAAGGTGTCCGCGCAGGGTCATGTTGTGCGTTTCGCACCAGGCGACGAGGCCCGGAACATGTTGCTTGAAGTGGTTGTGCAGCCGCCACTTCATGGCGTTGGTGGGGGTGATCTTGCTGCAGGTGCGCGTGAGGATCGCCGAATACTTTTCCCGCTCCTCCTGCGGGACGTTCGGCGAAACGAGCATCGGCGTATGGACGGCCGCGCCGAATCCGAATTGGTGGCGTTCGAGCTTTGCGTGGATGGTTGCACCTTCCACGGGTTGGCCGGTGGGGTCGACCAGCTTCAGTTGCAGGTTGGCCTTGCGGTGTTGCTCGATCCGTTGGCGCGCGGCGGTGCGCCATGGGGCGTCGGGTTCCATGCCGGGGTAGTGGATCTGCGACCGGGGCAGCTTGGCAAGGGGAACCGTTTTCCCGAAGCCATGGACGCGCAGGCCGGCTATTTGGAAGGTATGCGGATCGACGCCGCCGAGGAAAAGGTTCAGCACGGTTTGCGGGGTGTCGGTGGCCGCGATTTTGATCTCGAACGGGATCAGGACTTGCTTCCATTCCCGGGTGAGGAAGAGGTCGGTCTGGACGTGCCCGCGCCAGTCGTCGTAGTTGGGTTTGTATTGGATCATGAGGCTGCTGGCGCCATGCCGGCTGCGGGTTTCGAGCGTGCGGCAGTGGAAGGCGATGAGGCCGGTGTCGCCCACCTCCCAGCGGTTGGTCTCGAAAAACTGGAGGTTCAGCGCATAGGGGCTGGAGCCGGGGTTTTTGATGTCCAGCGTGAGGCACTGGCCGAAGGGCATCCCCGCGACGGGGTCGGTGGAGAAGCCGATTGTTTCCGGCGGGTAGGGCGGGCGCTTGTGCAGGAGCTCGGTGGAATGGTCGAACACGATAACCGGTTGATGGATCTGTTCGGGGTCTTTCAGGTTTTGCGGTCCGTTTGCGCGGCCGGTGGCCGCCAGGAGCGCGAAAAGGAGTGTTGCTGTGGTTCTCATATCGGCCTCGCAGTGCTAAGTGTTTGATATGGTGGAGTAGAACATAGCTATATCAAAGTGGCAAGAGTGTTCGAAGTGATATATCTTATAGGCATCCATTTGTGTGCGCTTGCTGGTGGGATAAGTCGCTGTAGTCCAACGCAAAAATCTTATTTATGCCGTATGGGTTGCCTCGATCGGGGGCACCAGCTGATCAAAAGTAAAAAAACCGGTTGACATTGATATAGTCATGATATATACACATTCCAGCCTAAGGAGTAGGTGGATCTTGTTCGTGCATGGGGGCGGGTGCTTCCTGCGATGGAGAGAGAGCGAAAGACCGATGGAGGTAGAGATGAAAAAGTGGTTGGCAATATTAATGGCAGTGGCCTATGCGGGTATTTCGCACGGTCAGGATATTATAGATAGTTGGAGCTTTACTGTGGATCCGGATCCTAATGCGAGTATCGCGACGTCGCTAAGTACGTCCGATATTGCTGGGGGCGGTGGCGCTACCTGGGCAGACAACAATAACTCCAGTATTGAAGGCGGGGAGGCCAAGTTCATTCGCGCGGGGACGCAGAACTATTTCAAGGATGCTATTCCTTCAGTGGTTGGCATTGCAGGCGCAACGACTGGTAAGTTCCAGTGTGAATGGGATTTCACATCGGTTGATTTTGCCAATACCGCGCTGCTAGATCAAAAAACAACGTGGGCATTGGGTATACGGGGAGCCGGAAACTCAGATGCCATGGTTCGGTTGCAGTATGAAGGCCAGTTAAACGTAACAAACGTGAATGTTGCGGGCGTAACCAACATATATGCAGATGCAAACCACATAGCCCTGCTGGTCAAGGATGCGAATTTCAACTGGACAGAGGCGGCGACTTTTTCGGGGAGCAGTATCGCCAATCTGCATCTCAGGCTGGTCTACGATCTCGATAATTCCACTTTCACAACGTACTACGCGCCTGATGGCGGTAGTGAAACCTTGCTGCACGATGGCACGCTTCCCTCGGGGTGGGCGATATCCACGTATCGTATTGCAGCCCAGTTTCTGAACGGCGGCTCCATTTGGGAAGTCGGTGATGAGCTTTTCGTTGACAACATAACCTTCACGCAGCTCGAATCCGCCGCGCCGCCGCCGGCTCTGGCGCTGATCGATCTATGGACGTATACCGACAATACGAATGGCGCCGGCATGGGTGAGGGTGTGAGTACGGGATATGTAGGAGGGGTTAGCTTTGGCAATGCCGATGTGGCCGTGATTACGAACAACATGCTGCTCTTCCAGCACACGAGCACCAACGAATCCCAGGACAGTATTTTCCGGACGGCCACGCCTTCACTGTATGCCAGCGGAACGACAGGTATTTATGAGTTGGCATGGGACTATGTTGCTTCGGACTTTTCCATCTCCGACGCATCGAACACGACCGGCAATGCGGGGATGACCATTCGGGACACGGCAAACGGAAATGTTGCCATGGGCTTCCGCCTGCGGTTTGATGGAAACAACCACCTGCTGCAAATGGATGATGCCAACGGAAACAATCAGACGATGGCAACCTTCCCCGGCAGTACCCTAAGCAATCTGAGTGTCCGCTTGGTCATGGATCTGGACAATTCGGGATCAGCCGGTTCGGCAGCACTGCTTTACACCTTGGATGGAGGCGTTGAAATTGGAGCAACGTATGAAGGTACGGTTCATGCAAACTTTGAACTGAGCCAATACCGTATGATTGTCCAGACGGTCAATGGCGGAAACGGCTGGCAGTTGGGCGATACTATTCTAACCGACAACCTTCGATTTGAAAAGGTTGCAGCCATGCCACTTCCACCGGTCTACGGCAACTTGGTCGTTTATGAGATGAACGACCCGGTTGATACCCTGCTGAACGCGCTGGCACAAACCGGCACGGACGGGGGTCAATTCGTCGGTGCCGATGCCAATATTGCTGCCAACGGCTTGGGCAGTCTCGTGGCTTCCGGTGACGGCACAAATGATGTCTATCGCGCCCACGATCTGGATTTTGCATATGTTGATGGATTGCATCGCCTCGAGTTTGCATTCGATGAATGGAACCTTGTTGCTTCTGAAGATAGTTCCTCATTAAAGTTTGGGTTCGGCGATTCCACCGGGAACAACAATGTTCAGTTCGGCATCGATGTCAACACCAACAATGGAACCGTGCGCTTCCGTGCTGCGGCCAACAATGGAGGTGGAGCCGGTCAGGACTTCTATGATCATGCAGGTTATGTTGCATCCACGGGTGTTGTGCTTCGTATCGACGCTAACCTGGATGCCGGAACCTACAGTGCCTCATGGTGGTATGACAACCAGACTGAGGATGATGCTGTGTCTGTAGTGAGTGGTGCGAGTCTCGGCGCGCTCAGTGACATTGCGCAAGTCAAGCTTACGCTGAATGTGGGTGGTACAATCGGAATGGATCCAGCTGACTACATCAATGTGGATTACCTAAGGTATACTTCCACTGCGGTTATTCCGACCGCGGCCGAGTTTTATAATGCCTGGTTAGCGGAGTATCCGACCCTCGGAGCTCTGACCAACCTGACCGACAACAAGGACGGGGATGCGCTGGACAACCTTGGTGAATATGCATTTGGTGGTGATCCGGATGATCCAAATGATATTGGTTATGTTCCGAATATGGGCGACACGGTTGATATCGGTGGCACCAACTACATCCTGCACGTTTACCAGCGTCGGCAAGACAACTCCATCCGGGGGCTTAGCCACTGGATTGAGTTGGACACCGATCTGATATTCGATCCGGCATTCACAAACGACACCAGCCTCTACACCATCTACGGAGCAGCTAACGTCGATGATACTTGGCGCTCCATCACCAATGCGGTTAACGCAGGCGCGGGTGTGCGGTTCATTAACACGAAAGCGCAGTTCACTCCGTAACCATAGTTTCAACCAAAACGAAAGCCTCCCGTTTGCGCGGGGGGCTTTTTGGGTGAAGACCCGTCGGGTCTCGTAAGAGAGGAAGAGCTTTCATGAAAATCATTGCATCACTGGCATTCGTCATTTTTCTTGCGCTGACAGCGCGGGCGGGTTCTTTGACCGCGGCTGAAATAGGCCAGATCGAGGCCGAGTTCGGAATGACGCTCTCCTCCAATGAAATCACAAAACTGAGTGCGGTGGTTTATCCAACCAACTCCGCGCAGTGGCGTTCCGATGCTTATGGCCGCATTGACACCCATCGGAAAGCCGAGCTGGGCATCCAGGTGGTCGATATGAACGGCGATCCCGTCGAAGGGGCGCAGGTTGACGTGAAACTCAAGCGCAACGACTTCAAATTCGGTGGCACCTTTTCCGCCAAGGATTTTGACGGGGTAACGCTTCCTCCGACCATGACGACATCCACCTACAAGGAGCGGTTGCTTTCGATGTTCAATGCGGTTGGCCTGAATAATGGATTCAAGCCGCGCCTGACCGGAATCCATCCCTATTTGCCAGCCGTGAAAAGCTGGGCGGCGGCGAACGATCTGCCCATCCGCGGCCACCTGCTGATCTGGCCGGGCAACACCAACAACAACCATCTCACCTCGGCGGTGCTGGCCGATGTCGAAGCCGTGGAAGCTGCACTGACCAACGGATCGTCGCAGGCCGTGATCGATGGCCTGCGCGATGACTTGAAACTGACCATCAAAACAGAGATGGAGGCCTGGGCTTCCCAGCACGATGTCTACGAGTGGGATGTCATCAACGAACCATTGGGCAACCACCGTGTTCAGGATGCGCTGGACGACTATGATGTCATGGCGGACTGGTTTGAAATTGCCGAAAGCAACAAGGTTTCGGCGGACTGCAAGTTGCTCATCAATGAATACCAGATTATCTCCGCCATGAGCTCAAACCGCAGTGAGAATTCGTACATTAACCGTCGTGATGGCTATATGGCCGAAATTGACCGTCTAATCGCTAACAATGCGCCGCTTAATCGTATCGGCTTCCAAAGTCGCATCAAGCTGGAACGCCGCGAACCCCAGCTGATTTATGACCGTCTCGAAGAGTGGGGCAACGCCTACGGTCTGGAAATGGCCGGCACTGAATTCGAAGTGGTGGATTCCGATCCCGGGGATTGGATGGAATATATCTACACCGAGGAAGAGCGCTCACAGATTACCGAGGAGATGATGACGCAATATTTCAGTCATCCTCTCGTCACCGGATTCAATGCCTGGAATGCCATCAACGATGATACCGAAGCGCTGGTCGACTACGCTGGAAGACCCACCATCCATGGACTGGTTTGGTACTACCTCCACCGGATCCGCTTCAACACCGATGCCACCCTCGCTTCGGGTCTTGATGGCCGCACCGGCCTGCGCGCCTTCAAGGGCGAGTACGATATCACCGTGACCTATCAGGGGCAGGAATATGCCTCTGCCCTGTCCCTAACCAACGATGAATCGGTCGTCTTCAGTTTGGTTTCATCCGTAGCTGACGATCCGAACACCTCCGAGGTGGTCGATGCCTGGCACTACGACGGGCTGACGAATGGGGCAGGGCTGGCGCAGGGGGTCAGCACCGGCGTGGTGGGTGGTGTGTTCTTCAACAACAATGCTCTCGCGTCCATCGGGAACGGGACGGTGCGCTGGCGGTCCGATGGTGTTGCAGACAGCATGTACCAAGGCAAGGATAGCTCCTCCTACGACGGGGCAAGCAACGGCCTCTTCCAATTGTCGGTCGATTTCCTCGATGCCGACTTCACGGCGACATCCGCTTTGTCCAACGGAACCGGACGGGTGAATTATGGGATCAAGGACGGCAGTGGAAACGATGCCTACTTCCGCCTGACCTTTGTCAGCGGCGGAGGATCAAATGCCCAATACCGACTGGAGGTGAAGGACGCCCTCAACAACAATTTGAACGTGGCCTCTTTCTCCGGAACCACGCTGGATCATCTGGCGGTGCGTGCCGTCTACGATCTGGCTGCCAGCGGCTCCGCCGGATCATTCAAGGTCTACTATCGCAAGAACGGCGCCTCAGAGGTGCTGGCGCATACCGGCCAGCTGGTGGCCGGATTCGCGCTTGATCAATTGCGTGCCGTGGTGCAGACCTACAATGGTGGTGCCAACTGGGCCGCCGGCGACCAACTCTTTACCGACAACCTCGTGCTCCGCAAGCTCGGCGATCCGCCGCCGCCCCCCAGCGAAACCGTGATCGACGGCTGGTATTTCGACGGGCTGGCCAACGGGGCGGGGCTTTCCGAGGCGCTTAGCGTGGGGGCCGTGGGGGGCGCGGCCTTCGGGGACGATGCCATTGTTTCGATCTCGAACAATGCCACGCGCTGGGCGTGGGACGGCGCCGATCCCTCGGCATTCAAGACCACCGCGCCTTCGAGCCAGGCAGGCGCCACCTCCGGTTTGTTCCAGGTGGGCTGGGACTATGTCTCGGCCGACTTCGCCAACACGGATGCCGCCGATGGGTCGGCCAACATCGGCTTCGGCATCCGCTCCGAGGCCGACGGCAACCAGGATGCGGCCTTCCGCCTCCGCTACGACGGAACCGCCAACGAGTTCCTGCTGCAGCTCACCGATGCCAACGGCGCGAACCAGACCCTGGCCACCTTTGCCGGAAACCAACTCACCAATCTCAGCGTTCGCATGGTGCTCGATCTCGATAGCCGGGGTGCGGCCGGTTCTCTCAAGCTCTTCTACACACCGAATGGCGGCGGCGAAATGGCGGGCACGGTGGCCGGCATGCTGCACCCCTTGTTCCGGATCGACCTGCTGCGCTATGCCGTGCAGACCACCAACGGCGGAACGGCCTGGGCGCTTGGCGATGCGGCCATCACCGACAACCTCGTGTTCTCGTTGCTGACGGCCACCGCGACACCCGCATCGCTCTATGAAGATTGGCTGGCGGACTATCCTTCCGTTGGAAGCACCAACATCGAAGACAATCTTCTTTTCTATGCCTTCGGCGCCAATCCAACCAATCCGGCAACCACCGGCAACTGGCCGGAATACCAGGTCGTTGAGGGCGGGCTGGAGTATGTCCACTACGAGCGCAACGATGCCGAGGCGCGCGGTCTTGGCTATGTTGTCGAAACCACCGGCGACCTTTCCGGTTCCTGGACAAACGGCGGCTTCGTCTTCGTGGGTGCGGGCGGATCCGGTGCCGCGTTCAATGTTGTCACGAATCGGCTGCCGGTCGCAGCCGGCGCCGGCTTCATTCGCGTGAATGTCGAATACAACCCTTGATTTCAATAGAGAACAGGAGAAAAGCAATGAAGAGAAATACCGTGTTGTTGATGAGTGCCGCCATGGGGGCGCAGTGCGCAATGGCATCCATTACCACAACCTATTCAAACCTCGGCAACATGTCCGCAAGCGTTGGGGCATTAACCAATGCGCTGACCGTTGCGGCGGGCGATGTGGTTGTGATGGTGGGTGCAACCAACAAAAAGAAAAGCGTGAACAAGCTCACCTTCACCTCATCGGCGGGTACGTTCGTGGATCTGGATACGGCCACCCAGCTGGCCAACGATGCCAACCCAAACTCCTACCTGAGCTACTTGGTCATCGATACGGCCGGCACCTACGACTTTATCGGAACCACCGATGTGCTGGGCATGACCGCGACGGTGGGGGCCTACAAGCTGTCGGCCGACAGTGGCCTGATCGAACTCGCGGCCTACAATGCGAAAAGCTACAACATGGCGGTCGGAGAGTCGCGGTCGATCACCAATTTCATGGGGTGGGGGTCCAACGCCAATGCGGGCGACTACGACGGAATTGCAACCATCGGTGTTGGCTCCTCGCTGCGGGGAACGATTTCCAATACCGATTCGGTCGGCGGCTTTTTCCTGGACATCGATAAATCCGGCAAGCGTCTTGCCGGATATTCCGACCGCTCCGGCGAGGTCAACGTCAAGCATATCTGGGACATCACCAACGCCGATGCGGCCAATGCCGAGAGCGGGGGGATTTCCGGCGCGGCCTTCGCCGAGGTGATTCCGGAACCGGCAACCCTGGGATTCGTCGTTCTGAGCGGCGCGGCCATTCTGTTTATTCGCCGCCGGTTCATGGTTTAGGCGTTACGGCGTGCGCGCGAGCTGAAGCGCCAATTGAACGGCTTGCTTTGCCGATTCGGCAACGTGGATGCCGGGGTCGGGGTGGCCTTCGCGGGAGACCGTCCAGGTGTGGAGCCCGACGACGGGGACTTTGAGGCGCAGGGCGAAGGCGATTTCGGAGAGGGTGCCGTAGGCGCCGTGGACGGCGATGACGGCATCGCAGGAGCGAACGAGCAGGGCGTTGCGGTAGGCCCCGAGGTCGGTGGGGATGCCGATGTCGATGAATTCGTTGGCCGTGGTTTTGTCGGTGCCGGGCAGGATGCCGACGGTCTGGCCTCCGGCGGACTTGGCCCCTTCGGCGGCGGCGCGCATCATGCCGTCGAGCCCGCCGCAAAAGAGGATGGCCCCGGCTTTCGCGATTTCCTGGCCGACCTCCACGCCCAGCCGGTATTGCTCTTCGGTGGTCGTGTGCGGCCCCAGCACTCCAAGGTGAATTTTCATAAAACGCAGTTTATTGTTTCAAGTTTCAGGTTTCAAGTTTCCTTCGTTTCTGCCTTACTCCGCCGCGTTATGGAAACAGGCGAAAAACAATTCATCCACGGCATCTTTCTTTCCGAGCTGGAGGAGTGGATCGTGGCGGCGGGCGAGAAAAAGTTCCGCGCGAAGCAGATCTGGCAGTGGCTCTACCACCACGAGGTGCAGGGCTGGGGCGAAATGAAGAACATTCCGCAGGCGTTGCGCGACAGGCTGGAGGCCGCCTTTGTCTTCCAGGCCTTGGAAAAGGTGGAGGTGCAGGAGTCGAGCACCGGCACCCGCAAGATCTTGAGCCGGCTGGTGGATGGCGAGCTGATCGAGGAGGTGCTCATTCCCGCGCCCGACCGCCGCACGGTTTGCGTGTCGAGCCAGGTGGGTTGCATGTTTGGCTGCGCCTTTTGCGCCAGCGGGCAGCTGGGCGTGAAGCGCAACCTGAAGGCCGGCGAGATCGTCGGCGAGGCGCTGGCCGCCCAGCGCGAATATGGCGACCGCATCACCAACCTGGTTTTCATGGGGATCGGCGAGCCGTTCGATAACTACGACGAAGTCATGCGGGCCGTCCGCATCCTCAACGATCCCGACGGCTTCTGCCTGGGTGCGCGCCGCATCACCATCAGCACCTGCGGGGTGGTGCCGGGCATCCAGCGGCTGGAAAACGAGGGCTTGCAGGTGGAGCTCTCGGTTTCGTTGCATGCGCCATCGGAAACGGTTCGCGATTCGCTCATGCCGGTGAACCAGTCGTGGCCGCTCGAGGAACTCATGGAGGTTTGCCGCCTCTATACCCGGAACACCAAGCGCATCATCACCTTCGAATACACCATGATCCGCGATGTGAACGACTCGCAAGAGGACTGCCGCGAGCTGATCGGATTGCTCACGAAATTCCCGTGCCGCGTGAACCTGATCCCGCTCAGCGAGATCGAGGAATACGAAGGAAAAACCTCCGCGCGGGAAACGGTTGAGTATTTCATCAAGCAACTCGAACGGGCCGGCATCAATACCACCGTCCGCTGGTCGAAGGGCGTGGATGTCAACGCCGCATGCGGCCAGCTGCGCAGTAAATCGATGGGAAAGAGTTTGCGGGATTCGTAGACCTTGCGCCTGGAATTTCATACCTTGTTCGCGTGGTTATGAGATGGCTCCTCCATAGAATCGTTGTCGCGGCGTGCGTGCTGGCATGCGCCGGATGCGCTTCCATGAAAACGGACGACGAAGGGATCGTCTACAAGGTCAAGATCAAGGGGGCCAAGGACGGCACGGTGAAGAAGGCCATCAAGGAAACCGCCATGACCGTCACGATGCGCAGGCGTCCTCCTTCGACCGTCGGCCAGTTGCGCCACCGCATGGAAAAGGATATTACCCGCATCGAAACCATCCTCGAATCGCGCGGCTACTATGACGGCAAGGTGACGATGGATCTCGATGTGGAGGAGAGTCCGCCACGCGTCTACATCCGGGTGGACCAAGGCGAGCAATACCGCTTCCGCAACGTCGAGTTGCGTTTTTCGGGGGAACCGGACGAACTGTTGCAGAAGATCAAGCCAATGGTGCGCCGGAAAAACCGGGTGGTGGCGGCCAACGTGTTCGGGGAGCAGCAGCGCATCCTGGATTTGATGAAGCGCCGGGGCTACCCGTTCCCCAAGCTGGCGCGGCGCACCATCGCGGTGGATCGTGAAAACAAAAAGGTCGATCTGTTGCTGGAGTTCGATCCCGGCCTGCTGGCCTATTTCGGCCCGGTGGTGGTTGAGGGGTTGGAAAGCCTGGAACCCAAATATATCCACCGCCAGGTTCCCTGGCGGGAGGGGCGCCGCTACGACGACAAGGATGTCCACGATTTCGAAACCAAGCTGCTCGGTAGCGGCTTGTTCGGTTCGGCGCGCGTTTCCCCGCAACAGCCCTCCGCCGAGACCAATGCCATTCCCATCCGGGTGGCCGTGAACGAGCGCGACCAACGAACCATCCGGCTGGGCGTGAACTATTCCGATATCGGCCCTGGCGGCCGGATCTATTGGGAGCACCGCAATGTCTTTGGCGGCGGCGAGCGGCTGGAATCGTCCCTGGGCTGGAACCCCATCGAGACCGAGCTGGAAGGCAAGCTGACCCGTTCCGGCTTTCTCGATGCCAACCAGTCGTTGGTTCTGGATATCACGGCAACCATCGAAACCCCGGATGCCTACGATGCCGAAAAGGTTCGCGCCGGCGGCATGGTGCTGCGCGATTTCACCGCCAAGATCCAGGGCGGTCTTGGCCTGGGATACTCGTTCTCCAAGGTGGAGCAGTTCGACTTGGTTGATCGCTATGCCTACGTGCTCTTTCCCTTGCAGGCGGTGTTCGACTATCGCGACGACCGGCTGAACCCCATGCGCGGCCACCAGCTGTTCGGCCGGTCAACCTGGTTCGAGGACACCCATGGGAACGACTCGTTCCTCAAGACCTATCTCGAGGGCCGCGACTACTTCCTGCTCTGGGACAAATACCGCCTGTCGAGCGCGCTGCGCCTAACCCTCGGAAGCATCGATGGCGGAGCGATTGATTCGGTGCCGGCCGACGAACGCTACTATGCCGGCGGCGGCGGCTCCATCCGCGGCTACGAATACCAGGCGGTCGGTCCCAAGCTGGACGGCACCCCGACCGGCGGCGACAAGCTGCTGGAGTTTTCGGCGGAGCTGCGCATGCAGCCCGGCAACCGGTTGGGCTATGTGGTCTTCATCGACGGCGGCACGGTCTACAACGATCTGCTGCACGACGAAAACCGGTCGTTGCGCTACGGTGCCGGAATCGGCTTGCGCTGGTTCACCACCATCGGCCCCTTGCGCGCCGACATGGCCTATCCGCTCAATGCCGACGATTCGCAGGTTGAACGCGTACAGTTCTACATTAGTTTGGGGCAGGCCTTTTAGAATGACGAATAACGAACAGGGAATGTCGAATTCCGAAGTGCGATGAAGAAACGAATATCCAGGCTATTGAAGCTGTTGCTGCTTCTGGCGTTGTTGCCGGTGCTCCTGTTCGCCTTGATCCAGACGCCGCCGGGCAAGACGGCGGTGGCCTCTGCGTTGTCGAAGCTGTTGAGTTCGCCGGATCATCTGGATGTCCGGATCGGGGGGATCACCGGATGGATCCCCGGCGATCTGAACATCGCCGAATTCGAAATCGGCGATGGGCACGGGGTGTGGCTTTCCGCCCGCAACCTGCATTGCCGCTGGATGATCCGCGAGCTGCTGGACGAGCGCATCCGGTTTGCCCGGCTCGGGGCGGAGGAAATCGTGCTGCACCGGTTCCCTAAATCCGGTGGCCGCCCGGTGGCCGGGCCGCGGGAACGAACCGAGTTCCAGCCGTATGAAATGCATTTGGACGGGCTCAATATCAAGCGCTTCAGGCTGGAACGCGGCGTGGCCGGAATTCCATTGGAATACACCGTGCACTCCGGAGGCATTGCCTATCTTTCTTCGGGCCGGTTGAATGGTGAGCTGATGGTCGGTGGCGATGCCGAAGGGCGGGTGGAACTCGATGCCCTGCTGACCGGATGTGCGGAGGACAACCTGGGGATCAAGGTTGCGCTGCAGCAGATGTCGAATCCAACCTTTGGGCTCGATGGATTGTCGGGACAGGGCTCGGCCACCATCAATGCACAAGGTGTCGAGGCGCGGATTGAGGCCGATGTGGGCGAGGCCGGCCGGCTCGGGCGAATCTCGACGATGCTGCAGTTTGCCGGCAGCAACTTGCGCCTCCGGCAGTTTGAATTCATCCATACGGACTATTCCGCCATCGGCGAGCTGGCGCTGGCGTTCTCGCCCGGGCTGATCGATGTGTCGCTCGATTCCTCGTTCACCGATGCCAGCACCAACCACTACGGAATCCACGGCCTGGTTGCGGTTTCGACGAGCAACGGAACCTGGGGGGTGGATGTTGGAACGCTGGAAATCGAGGGGTGGAATGCCGTGGCCTTTACCTTGGCCGGCACCGTGGATCCGGAACAGGTCTCGCTAAGTGGCGCCTTGAAGGAGTTCGATGTTGCCCTGCTGCCGATCGCCGGTAGCTCCAACTTTACCGGAACGGTGCGGGGCGATATTTCGGTGACGGGATCGTTGGCAGATCCCTCCGTCGTTGCCGGCGTGCGGGTGGAGGGATTTTCCAGTGCGCAGGAGGCGCTCGATGAACTTCCGGAGCTCGACTTCGGCATCAACGCCGGTGTGAAGGATGGCCGGCTGTTCGCTGACACCACGTTGACGAACTATGCCAGCGGGCACTTTGCCGCAAGCGCTGCCATTCCGTGTGGTTTTTCCATTGCGCCGTTCCACTTCAAACCATCCCTCCGCGCGGCCGACGCCCGCGTGGAAGCCGACCTGGATCTGGGCATCTTTAACCAGCTGGCCATGTTCCAGAACCAGTTGATCGGGGGATTGCTCACCACCGAAATAACCTATTCCAACCAGACGCCCAATGGATATCTCTGGATCGCGGATGGCCGCTACGAGCACTATGACTGGGGCATCCTTTTCCGCGATTTCGATGCCGGCTTCAATGCTGTTCCGGGGGGCTTCGAGGTTGGCCATGCCATCGCCACCGACGGGGCCTCGGGGGCGGTTGGAATGGAAGGCGGTCTGGGCAAGGGAGGGCTTGATCTGCAGTTGGTGTTCGATGGTGCGAACATTATCCGGCGCGACGAAATCGAGGCAAAGGTCTCCGGCCTGCTTAAGGTGGAGGGCAGTCCGTTCCATCCGGATATCAGCGGGACGCTCGTTATCGACCGCGCCGAAATCCTGCTCGACAACATTCCTTCCGCACCTCCGCCGGTTCTAACCAATTTGGAGGAGCAACCGACCAATGCCGTGGCCGTGGCCGGGCAAAAGGTGCGGAAGCCGCCTCCGGTTGGGTTGGATGTGCGCGTCGAGCTCCCCCAGGTGTTCGTGAATGCATCCATGATCGAGACGCTGCTGGTGGGCAACCTGCTCATCACCGATACCCCGCGCGGGGTTTCCGTGAAGGGCAAGATCGAGCCCCGCCGCGGATTCGTGAACTTTATCGGCAAGAAGTTCCGTTTCACCGATGGCGACATTGTGTTTGACGGGGCGGTGCCGACGGAGGCCATCCTCGACAACCTGACATCGGAATATTCCCGCCGCGATGTAACCGCGCGCCTGGTGCTCAATGGCCGGGCGAACGATCCTCGTTTCAGGCTGGAGTCGACGCCCGCCATGCCGGAGGACGAAGTGCTCTCCCACGTGCTTTTCAATCGCGATACCAGCTCGATCTCGCCCTACCAGGCCTATCAGATCGCCGCCGCCGCACGGCAGCTTTCCGGGGGCTTGAATGGCCCGGGCTTCATGTACCAGGTGCGCCAGGCCGTGGGGGTCGATACCCTCGAGTGGCGCGAATCCGAAGTCGCCGGGGAGGCCTCCGAGGTGGTGGCCGGAAAATATATCTCCTCCGGCCTCTATGTCGAAGTCAGCCGGTCGCTCGACGCCCGCGGACAGACCGACCTCATGGCTGAATTCGAGGTGACCCGCCACTTTTCCCTGGAAACCTACACCGGCCCCAAGATGCGCCCCGGAATCGGCGCCAACTGGCGGTACGACTACTAATCCGGGGCCACGCATCTCGCCACGGCCGTCGTGAGATGTGTGGCGTCGGTTTTGGCTTCTCGGGGCTTTCCCTTGGCTTCTCCCTAAAACCCTTACAGGTTTTTCCAACAATCGACTTGACGGGTAAGGGGATCATCTTTATAGATGATAAAAGCTATAAACAATTCACAGTTTAACAGGAGAAAAAAAGCATGAAACTCTCGACCAAAGGACGCTACGCCACCCGCATCCTGCTGTGCATTTCCCGGCTTCAGGGAGACCAGCCCGTGCCGAAGAAGCGTATTTCCGAGCAGGAAGGCATTTCCACCGACTACATCGAGCAGATCATTGTTCCGCTGAAAAACGCCGGACTGGTGAACAGTGTGCGCGGTCTGCGCGGCGGTTTCCGCTTGGCCAAGGACCCGGCCGACATCACCGTCTACGACATTCTTTCCGCTTCGGAAGGGGATATAAATCTGGTGGGTTGCCTTGCGGAAGGCTGTAGCAATTCCGACAGTTGCGTGGTTCAGCGCGTTTGGCAGGGCGCCAGCGACCAGCTTCGGGTTTACTTCTCGAAGATCACCCTGCAGGAGCTGCACGACGACTATGTGAAACGCACCGCAAACCAACCGATCAATTTCAGTATTTAATAACAGGAGATATGCCATGCCTATCTATGATGACATCACGAAAACCGTCGGACATACCCAGCTGGTAAGGCTGAACCGGATCACGGAAGGCCTGCCGGGCACGGTGGCTGTAAAGCTGGAATCGCGCAATCCGCTTTCCAGCGTGAAAGACCGTATTGGAGTGGCCATGATCGAGGATGCCGAGGCCAAGGGGTTGATCAAGCCCGGGGCCACACTGATTGAGCCGACCAGCGGCAACACCGGCATTGCCTTGGCGTTCACCGCCGCGGCCAAAGGATATAAGCTGATCCTCACCATGCCCGAAAGCATGAGCATCGAACGGCGGCGCCTGTTGCAGGTGCTTGGCGCCCAGCTGGTGCTGACGCCGGCTGAAAAAGGCATGCCCGGGGCCATTGCCGCCGCGGAGGAGCTGGTCGAAAAGAATCCCGACGCCATCATGCTCCAGCAGTTCGACAATCCGTCGAATCCGGAGATCCATCGTAAAACCACGGCCGAGGAAATCTGGGCGGATACGGACGGGAAGGTCGATATCTTCGTGGCCGGTGTTGGAACCGGTGGCACTATTTCGGGGGTTGGTGCCGGGTTGAAGGAAAAGAATCCGGCCGTCAAGGCCGTTGCCGTCGAGCCGATCCAGTCGCCCGTCATTTCCGGAGGCAAGCCGGGGCCCCACAAGATCCAGGGCATCGGGGCGGGGTTCATCCCGAACAACCTCGATACCGACATCATCGATGAGATTATCCAGATCGATGGCGATGACGCCGGCAACATGGCGCGTCGTTTGGCCAAGGAGGAAGGTATCCTTTGCGGCATCTCGGCCGGGGGCAATGTGTTCGCCGCCGTTCAGCTTGCGAAAAAGGCTGAAAACGCTGGGAAGCTGATCGTCACCGTCATCTGCGACACCGGCGAGCGCTATCTCTCGACCTGGCTTTTCGAAGACGCCTGATTCTTCCATAGGCATTGAAAAACGTCGGCATCCAGCAAGTGGAGCCGGCGTTTTTTTTTGTTCTTTCCGGAAGAGCGTCCCTTCTTCCTGTCCCATGCCGAGATTCTTTTCCTATGGTTTAGGCGCTGTAGAAATCGGTCGTTTTGGCATGGGTTTTTTCTTTCTCTAATATTGGACTGTTTGATTTACAATCTGCCGGTCGAGTAATTCTAATGTTTTTCTTGTTGTAGTACTTCGGGGATGCAAAAATAACCGGCAAGTATATAAATATATAGATGGGTAATCCTTCCGCTGAAAGTCTGTGGCAGGTTGCAATGGGGTGGTATGTATTCATTGAGGTTGAGTTGTGGTGGTGCGACGGACGCCGGCCGCGTTCGCAAGAAAAACGAAGATTCGATCTTGATTATGGATCGATACGGTTTTTGTTGCGTGGCGGATGGTATGGGAGGGGCGTCCGGTGGCGATCTTGCCAGTCAAAAGACCGTTGAGTTGATCGAGGCGCATCTCTCAACCCATTCGCCCCAAATGCCGCTCGATGAAAAGATCCGGTGCATTGCGGATGCCGCCAACGAGGCTAGCGATTGGATTTTCAACTGGGCTCAGCAGAATCAGGTTAAGGGGACGGGCACCACGTTGGTGTCACTGGTGTTGTCGGAGGATTATCCGTGGGCACCCTATATTCTCCATGCGGGCGACAGCCGCATCTATCTCTACAGGGGCGGCGGGCTGAGGCAGGTTTCGACCGACCATTCCATTGAGGAGGCCATCGGGAACAATGACGGCAAGGAGATTCCGAGCCAGTTCAAGGGATTGATCACCAATGCGCTGGGGCTGAAACGAAAGGTTTCCCTTGAGGTGACCCATTCCGACCAGCAGGCCGGGGATATCTGGATTCTTTGCTCCGATGGACTTTCGAATATGGTTTCGGATAGTCGGATTGGAGAAATCGTTGGTGCGAAGAAAGCGGGAAGTCCTGAATCCATTGCCCAGACCTTGGTGGACGAAGCCAACAAAATGGGCGGGCGGGACAATATCTCAGTGGTTGTTGTTCGGGTTGATGAGTGCAGCGAATTACCTGAGGGAGCCGCCGCGATCCCGTTTGAAAATCCGCTTCCACGTGATGCTTCCATCACCGATACGCCGGAAACGGCAGCAACCGAATCCTTGCTTCCGCGCGAAACGACCGATAGTTCAGATTTGGTGAGCATTCAAACCGCCGGGATGGAGAATACGGGGTTGCATACCGTGGCCGACGATGCAACGTCTTCCAGTCGTTGGAGAGTTTGGCTGGGGCTGGGGGTGGTCGTTGTCCTGGCAGTGGTCTATTTCCTGACACCGCGCGCTAAAAATGCGATCGAGGAGCCGCGTCCGAATGGGTTGGTTGTACCCGAAAGGGCTGTTTCGAAGTCCAGCCAAGCCTCGGGAATCCCGAGCGGTTCCATGGCCGATATTCTGGACCATGCCGTCCAGACGGGGGACTGGGCTGGAGCCTATCGTGCAGCGAAGGCGTCCCCGGAGCGGTATGCATCGGTCAAGAATGAACAGGATTTCGAGGCCATCCAGGCTTGGAAGGATTTCTGGGATGCAGCCTCTGGTTCCTCGTTCGATGCGGCGGGTGAATTTGGAGCCTACCAGCAGGCGTATGCGGACTTGGTTGCCTTGATCGGCCGCGGTCGGATTGTTATTGAAGTTTCCAATGCCTGGCCGGCACCGGGCGCCGGCTTGGCGAATGCCTATTGCCGGAAAATATATTCCATGCAATTGCGCGTGTTCGGCGAGCTTGACCGCTTCAGTACCGAGGTGAACGATTCGCTGGCCTATTTCAAGGCCGATGGCGGTTCCGTTTTTGAGGACTTGTGCCACTATTCGGCAGATCCCGCCGGGGATGCCAAGACCCTTATGGAACGCTTCGATGCGTTGGAGACAAGGGTTAAGGGCTTCCGGCGTTGGGTCGGTAAAAACGAGCGCTATCCGGTTGAGGTGGAAAGCATGTCGCGGCTGTCGGCTTCCACGGTTGCCGCAATCATCGAGACGCTCAACGGGCTTTCAATGGAGATTGCGCAGGTTGCCCGTTCGGTTGAGGCGGAAGGGATTGTCGCGGCGGAAGCCCTGGAGCAAAAAGGTGCGGCCATTGAACGGTTTAACAAGGCACGGGATCTGCTAGTTGCCCAGGCGCCCCGGCAAAGAACAAGGGCCTATGATTCAAAAACATTGGATTCCACCGCCGTAAGGGAATTCTTGGCGGCCTTGGATGGCCTGGAGCAGGAGTAGGCACTGCCAACGGTATAGGTAGATAGTGGTACTATGGATAATTTGAAAAAAATTTTCATCGAAGTTTGCGATGGTCCTGAAACCGGGATGTCCTGGGAATTTTCCCAGGAAACGGTAAACATTGGCCGAACGGAAGACAACGATGCGATCCTAAGCGATCTAACGGTTTCGAAAGCGCATTGTTCGATTGTGCAGGTCGAGGGGGCGGTTCAGGTGAAAAACGTGAGCGGGTCAAATCCGACCCGCGTAAACGGCGATCAGGTTGAAAACGCCGAACTTGCACATGGTGACATAATTCAATTAGGCAAGACCGTGCTAAAGTACACCTTGGCCGAGGAGCTGGACGCCTCGTCGGAATCCCTGTATGGCGAAGAGGATGAAACCCACGATCCGGAAACCGCCGCCACCATGTTCATCGACCATGATTCCATTCAGGATCAGCTCGAAGCCGTCGATGCCACCATGGAAACCCAGGCCGCCGAGGGCGATACGCAGGCGAATCGCTATACCATCCATTCCAAGCTGGCCCAGAGCGGGCAGGCGATGCTGTTTCACGGGAGCGACGAGACGTCCGGGGAAGAGGTTGCCCTCAAGCTGTTCACCCACGATATCAGCGACCATGTGTCCGAAGCGCGGTTCCAGCGGGAAATCAAGATTCTCGAACGGTTGTCCCACCGCAATATTGTGGAATACCGCGGCGTCTTCGAGGTTGAAGGCGAGTGGGGGGAGTCCAAGCGCTATTTGGTGATGGAATTCCTGAAAGGCAAGACGCTCAAGGAAATGATTGCCGACTATCCCAAGGGGATGCCCTGGGAAAAGGCGCGCGATATCTTCGAGCAGTGCCTGGATGGCCTGATCCACGCGTATGATGAGCATAACGTCATCCACCGCGACATCAAACCCTCCAACATCTTCATTCTGGAGGATGGCACGGCCAAGTTGATCGACTTCGGCATATCCCGCATGGATTCCGAGAGCACCCATACCGGCGGTTCGGGCATGATGGGGTCGTTCGACTACATGGCCCCCGATTTTGTTCTGCGGGACGAACCCAATTTCCGTGGCGACATGGTTTCGGATATCTTCAGCCTGTTCGCCTGCTTCCACGAAGCGATTACCGGTGCGTTGCCCTATCCCAAATTCGGCGAGCGCCAGGAGTTGGAATACCTGAACCGCTGGAAGGCCGGGGATGCGCGGCTTTCGAACAAGCACATCGTTTTCCGGGTCGTATCGCACTTGTCGCGCTTTTTCAGCAAGGGGCTGGCTGCCGACCACAAGGAGCGCTACCAAACCTTTGCAAAGGTTCGTTCGGAACTGGGCACCCTTCGCAACCGCACCATCAATCACCAGAATGTCGAAGAATACGAGTTGCTTGATGGACTGGGGGCCGGGGGCTTCGGCGAGGTGTATCTGAGCCGGAAAAAGTCGGACAAGGAACTGGTGGCGGTCAAGCGCCTTTATTCGAACCGGCCAAACAAGCGTTTCATTAAGGAAGCCAGCGTGCTGCGCCAATATTCGCATCCGGCGATCGTCAAATATCTGGATTATTTTGAAACGGTAAGTTCGTCGGGTTCGCGGAACTCGATCCTGGTGCTCGAATACCTCGAAGGCGAAACCCTCAACCGGGCGGTTGCCGAGAACAAGAGCGGAATGGATACCGCGTTCACGCTCAAGCTATTCCTGCAATATCTCTCCGCCCTCGATTTCCTGCATAACGCCGAAAACCCCATCATCCACCGCGACATCAAGCCCTCCAACCTGCACGTGCCGGAGGACGACCCCTTCACGGCCAAGATCCTGGACATGGGCATTGTCAAGGATGTCAGCGGGACGCAAACCTCCGGCAAGCTGCCCGGCACCTACTACTATATGGCGCCGGAAATGTTCACCACCAACAACCGCGGCACGCCGCAGACCGATATCTACGCCCTTGGATTGGCTTTCTACGAGGCATTGACCGGCCAGCCGGCCTTTCCCCGTCTGCCGAAGAACGACAAGGATGCCATCGTGGAGATGGTTGAACGATCCCAGGGCAAGAAGGAATACCGGATCAACTATGGCCATGAATCGTTCAAGCAATGCCACGACCTGATCAACATTGTCCAAAAGGCCATCCAGCAGGATCCCCAAACCCGCTACGCCTCTGCGGCCGCGATGTGGGAGGATGTTGCGGATGTGCTCTGCCGTTCCTTCGCCTTCCCCGCAGGCGAAATCGATAAGCTACGCAGCGCAACCCTGGTTCAGGGCGAAGCGGCCGACCTCTCCCGGTTCATTGATCCCGGCGATCTCCGCCCGGGAAAGAAGGGGCGCGTGGCCAAAGGAAAGGGCAAAGGGCGGGGCGTCGTGTTTGTGCTGGTGCTTTTCCTGCTCGGCGCTGCGGCTGGAGTGGGCATCTGGAAACGCGATGCCCTTCTGGCGCTGATAAACAATAAATTCCCCGCGCTGGGCAAGACGGTGCCTGTCGTGGCATCCGCCCCCGTCGCGGAGCCGGTCGCACCGGCCGATCCGGTGGCGGAACCTGTTCCCGTGGTGGAGGCCGTGCCCGTGCCGGAAGTCGTTGCCGAACCGCAGGTCGTGCCCGTGGACGAAAAGAAGGGGCTGGGTAGTATCTTTGCGAAGGAGGTCGATGTTTCAGACCTGGTCAAAGACATCGAGGACGAGGCCCGCAACTATCCCGAGGTGATCGACTACAATGGTTTGTCCAAAGCGTGTGAAGCCCGCTTGAAAACCTATTTTGAAATCATTGAGGACGAGCGTTCCGGCAAGCCGGAGGTGCTGAAGGCCCGAAGGGTGTTCTGGGAAAAGCAGATTGCCTATGTGATGGATGCGGTTGCGGATGGATCCACCGATTTGCTGGCCATTGCCCGCGGGCAGTTCTTCGCCGCGCTTCCCTGCCATGCGCTCGACATCGGCACATCGAAGGTGGACTCCATTTTCGCGTCCATGACGGGGAACATTGAAGCCAGGATGGATGTTGAGCTTCCTGAGGGGCAAGGGGTGGCGGATTATCTTCCCTTGCGCAAGTCGACCGGATTCGAGGTTTGGAAAACGATGCCCAACGACGCAGCCGGCCAATATCTGAGAAGGGTGGTTGGAACCCTGCCCTTCACCCATAAGGCGAAGCTGTTCCCCGAAAACGGGCGCCTGAAGCTGACGTCGGAAACAGGGACGGTGACGCGCGAGGAGGTTCTCGATTTTGTTCTCGTGCCCAATGGCTTCAGGCAATCTCCCATGGGGGACGATGGCTTTACCGGCGAGGAGGTGCGCAATCCGTTCTACCTCTCGAAGACCGAGGTCTCCAAGCAGGTCATACGCTGTTTCAAGGATTCGCTGGAAGCAGGCGAGAGGGCGAGCATTTTCCCGACGAAGCGCTTTACTGGGTCGGGCCCCTTCGACGAGGGGGCGGAGGACCTGGCGATCCTTTTCTGCAACTGGTTAAGCCGGGCCGATGGGCTGGAGGAGCTGTATTCCCGCACGGAAAGCGGCGGGTGGGCGCTCGACTTGCGCAGGGATGGCTACCGTTTGCCCTTCGACTACGAATGGGAGTATGCCGCCCGGTTCGGCTTCGATTTCGGGCCGGAGTCGGGCAGGAAGAGTTGGCAGGAGATGGCGCCGTCGCTAGACCGGAAGAACGAGTTGGTTTGGTACTATGAAAAGAGCGAGCCGCGCGAGAAGGATACCGCCCATGCCTATCCCCTTGGCGTTTACGACATGTGCGGCAACGTTGAAGAAATCTGCATGGCCTCTCTCGCCGATCAGCCGGAGGGCCAGATGGTGGTCGACCTGGTTACCCGGGGTGGGGGCTCGGCAAGCCGTTGTTCCATTGCCCAGGTGATGCCTTGGTCGGGCGGCCAAATCGGCGGCGAATCCATATATGGTTTCCGGGTGGTGCGCCCGTTGCCGTTCCATGATTTTTAAGGATAGACGTTCAAGGAGCTGGATATGAAAAATGCGAGAAGGAGAAGGGTTCGGCTTGCCGTGCCATCGTTGCTGTTGTTGATTGCCGGATGCGGAACCATTTCGCCGCCGATCAGTGAAAACCCCTATTTGGGCTATGTGCGTTGCAAGGCCATTCTGGACGATGCCAGCCAGAAGGCCGACTACCATGCCTTCAGCAAGCAGATTGAGAGCTATCAGGAGCAGATTGCCAGTAGCGAATTGAAGTCGCGCATGGTCGTCAAGCCCGCCGAAGGCATCAAGAAGCTCGATCAGTGGCAAAACTATGTGAACGAGTTGGAGCGGGTGATTGTTGTCCAGGAGGACCAGTGGATGGGTGCCGCTTCGGTGCTCAAACAGAAGGAGCTCATGGCGCTCCGGGATTTTTGGAGCCGTTCCCAGGATAAGCTTTCATTCGAAGGGGCGAAGGCATCGACCCCGTGGGAACGTGAGTTGACCGAGTCGGGATTGTTCCTGACCAACCTGAAGAAGGAAAGCGAGAACGCGCGGCTTCGATTGGATTCCTACCGCCAAAAACGCGACTATTTCAAAGCGCTCGATGAAATTCCCGCCCTGATGGCCTATGGCGATATTGGGAGCCTGAAAGAGATCGTCTTGGAAGAAGCCACCGTGCATTGGGTGGGGTTGGTGCGCGAGTGGTTGGTCGATTGCAAGCGACGCGAGCCGGAGGCCCAGGAACCCGAGTTGTTCAAGATCTATACAACAATCAATTCCTTTAAGGTGAAGAGCGGTATGCCCAAGCGTTTCGACGCGGTTATGGACGATACCATCGATACGCTGGGCAACAATTGGCGCCAACGGATTACCGAGCTGGGGGAGAACCGGGCCTATTGGGAGGCCTATCAACTTGCCCGGGAAAAAGTCGGTGTGGTGAAGGAACAATATGCTTCGCGCAGGGCGGACTTGGTGAAGGCGATCGGCGTTGGCTATCGGATCGTGCTCGACCAGGCCATGAAGCATTATCTTGACCGGGCTAACTCGAAGTATAGCGAGGACTTTTTCGGCATCTCCCATGTCTACGGATGCATGGCGCTGGAAATGATTGATTTCTGCAAGGAAGCCGGCATTGAGCCCAACACCCAGGCGAAATCCTGGAGCAAGAACATCGCCGACCTTATGGTGGATGTGGAGAAGAGAGTCGGGGAATTCCTGTCGCGCCGGTTGGTCATCTACGATTTTGAATCCGATGAGCGTAAACTCGGCCGGGAGCTCCGGTTGCTGGCCGCGCAATCGTTTGAACGCTCCGGCAACGCCTATGCCTGGGCCGTCACCGTTCCCGGCGGCAAGACCTTGGACGAGGAGTCGCTCCCTCCACCGGTTCCCGGCGAGACCGACTATGTGGTTTCGGGGGAGGTGTCGGATTATTCGGTAGAGCAAAAAGACCCCGTCTACACCCCGGTCAAACCGCTTGAGCGGGGGACGGAGCGCATCGCGCACAAGCCGAACCCGAATTATGGAATCAAAGGCCTGGACTTTAGCGAACACCAGACCATCCACGAGCAGGCGGTCGACATTTACCCCTGCAAGGAAGTGGAACGGCAAAAGCGCGTTTCGGTCGATCTCAAGGTCTCTTGCGACCATGGCGGCGAGCGGGCGATGGAGTTGTTTGCCCTGACGAAGGATTTTGTGAACGATGACCTGGAAGCCGTGATCTGGGCGAAGGGCAAGGAATATGGCGATCCGTCGGAATCGTCCCAGCCCCGGCTCAATCCCAACCGCGACCTGCTGACGGTGGATACGTTCCCGAGCGACAACCGAAAGGAATTGGCTAAGGATAGCGCGATCTACGAGGAGGTTGACCTATTGATTTTGGGAGGTCTCATGGGCCGCTTGGAAAAATTGCTGGGGCGCTATCCGCTGCAACTCATGAAAGGCAATCCGGGGAGTTCACTCGATGAACGTTGCGATCGCCTTGGCCTGGTGCTCGTTTATTGCGGTAAGCTTTCCGAGGGCGACCTGCAAAACGACCGCGACTTCAAGTGGATTCACCGCAAGAAACAGATCGAAAGCAACATTGAGATGTGGAACGCGAAGCGTTGGCCGGCCGAGGACTCTGTCGTGAAGAAAGAACTGGCCAAAATTTTCAAGACGGCGATTGATCTCCGGGTTGAGTTGGATAAACAATAATTCGATGAATAGGGATTCCATACCTGTTCATCGGTGTTGTCGTGATGCTAGGGCGTGACATGAGGATGCAAACACATTGGATGCTCACGGTTAGGGATGGAGCAAGGCCTCCGTTCAAGGTGATGTTGTCGCGTGGCCACAAGGTTGTGGTGGGGCGAACCCGAACCTGCGAGATTGTTCTCAATGATCCGTTGGTATCCCGCAAGCACTGCTTTTTCAGCGTTGGCGAAGATGGGGTCTTGAAGCTGTTCGATCTCGGAGCCCGGCATAAAACCTTGCTGAACGGAACCGCCGTTGAAGAGGGTTGCGCCGCCACGGTCGAGGACGGCTGCCAGGTCTGCTTGGGACGTTCTTCTTTCATACAGGTTGACTGCATGGGGGAAAAATCTTCAGGCGGGCTGGGGCATGGCCCGGATGCCGATGAGGATTCGGCAACCCCCACCACGGAGTTGGAGGAATCCGCTCCGGCCGAGGTTGTCGGATCGGGGCCGGCCGAAGATCCGATTGATGCGGGTGCTAAAGGCCGTTCCGGGAATGCCGAAGGGAAGCCTATTGAGGATGACCCCGGCGAGGAGAGCCGGGGCAATACGCCCCCGCAGGCTCCGACAAGCGCAACCGAGCCGTCCGGTCGACCGGATGAAACCAGCCTTGTTGACTTTGATGGGCCTGAGGCTCAACCTCGGCCCGACGGGCAAGCATGCGAAGTGGAGCAGGTTCCTAAGAATGAAGCTGATCAAGACCACGAGAAAATCCTGGGGCAGTCCCTGTCGGGAAAGTTGATCCTTCCAAAGCAAAGCAAGCCATCCCCGACGATTATAAATGCGGAGCGGAACGTGGGCGATGACGGGGCTTCGGGGGATGAAGAGGCCGCTATGCCGGGGCCGTCGGAAGCCGGTATCGAGGATGACACGGTCGTTGTTGAGACGATGGGATTCCACGAACAACCGCAGGGCAAGGCCGGGAACCAAGCTTTGCCCGTTGGAGACCAAGGGGATGAAACCAACTATGTTGATCCGGCGGAACTTCAAAAGATTTTGACGGGGGAATCGGGCATGTCGGTTTCGGATGGTGCCGGTCGGCAAGATGAAACCAGCTATATCGACCCGGCGGAGCTCCAGAAGCTCATGAAAGCAAAGTCCGGCCCCTTCGGCAAAAAGGGAGCGGCTCGCTCGGGGACTTCGCTAAAAGGGGGCGATGCCGGACATACGGTTGCGTCCGTTGGCGACCGTGGGGATGAGACCAGCTACATCGATCCGGTGGAACTCCAAAGGCTCATGAAGAGCAAGGCAAAATCTACAAAACCAGGCAAAGGGCGATAGATGCGGTCTCCGATTAGGTATGAATGCAGGTGTTGTTATGGACTCTAATGCAGTGTTGCGACTAACGGAAACCGATGGCGGCGGTAATTCCACGGAGCTTCCTTTGGTCAAGATGTCGGAATCGACCATCACCATTGGCCGAGGCGGCGAGGCGGACATTCGATTCGGCGAGGGTGATCAATCCGTTTCCCGGCACCAGTTCGAAGTCTCGTTTCGTGGAGGTTCGCCAACGCTCAAGAACACCGGCAGGAATCCCGTGGTCTACAAGAGCGGCCGGAAGCAACTGGCTTCGGGGGCGGAAATCAATATTGACTCTGGTTTGGAAGTCACGTTCCGGGAAAGCAAGCTTCGTTTCGATGTTGAAGTCCCCGAGGTTTATTGCTTGAAGACCAAAGGAGCCGGGGGGCGCGCTGAATTCGAGATCGAGCGCGACCGGAAGTATACCGTGGGCAGGAGCCCCGAATGCGATATCACGCTGGATTCGTCGGGGGTGTCGAGGCGCCATTGCAGATTGCAATTGGAAGCGGGCGAGGTCCTGAACGTCCATGATCTGGGAAGCGTTAACGGAGTCCGGCTGTTCTTGAAGGGGGAGTTGCAGCCTGAAAGCCCCGACATGGAAGTCCCGTGTGGCGTAAAATTCCTCATTGGCGACATCGAATGCGTTTTAGAAAAGAAGGGGCAGGAGTCCGGAGGCAGGAAGCCGATCGCCCTGCCGGCTGTGTTGGTGGTGGTGCTATTGCTGCTCATTTCTTCCGCCCTCTTCTTGGTGTTGAAGCCCGGAGGCTCGGACGGGCCATCCGTAGAGCCGGATGAATCTTCTCCCTCTGTTGCCGGAACCACTCAGGAAACCGGTGTTTCCGATCTGCCCTTGCGCCCAACCGAACCACCACGGAATGAGGAAGAGTCGGCTCGTCAGCGGAATATCGATCGGATCCAGGCGATTATTCGGGATGATGCCTCCTTTGATAAGAAAGCCTATCGGTTTGCCGGGCTGGCGAAAGATTCGAAGTTCAAAAGCCTGGTGCCGTTCTGCAAGCAGTTGGATGAATACTATTCCCAGTGCGGCAAGCTGGAAAAAATGAATGTCGAGTTGCTGAAGGAATATGAAAAACGGATGGAGGAGGCAAGAGGCTCGATTGAGCGGTTGGAGTTTGATTTTTCCACCTCGCTCTCCTTCGGGGCGCTCAAGAATGAAAGCGACAAGCTGATGGCCTCGTATGCCACCGTTTCCTCCCTGTTGCAGGGGATCGGCCTCGAGGCACCTGAATTCCCGGCTGAACTGACGGTCGCAGCCGCGGACCTTGTCGAAAAGGCAAGGTTGTATCAGGATGAGACCCAGAGTATTTCCTATATCTGGACCGATTTGGAGAACAGCTCGTTTGACGCCCCTTCCAAGTTCAAGGAAAAGGAGATGAAGCTATCCATCGACGCGCTGTATCCCGGTGAAGGCATTGCCCCGGACGTGTGCGCCAAAATCGGGGGAATCATCAACTACCGGGAGCAAATGTGGAGCGTCTACCAAGGCTTGATTGATCAGGTTGGCACCGTTTTGACGAACTACACGGAGTCTGGCGAGTCCAAGGTGTGTGAACCTGAACGATGGGTCATGCAGCCGCTAAGGACGACCATTGATGCCCCCGTGCCGAACTATTATGGGGAACCTCCGCCGCTGGCCGCTGTGTCGAGCTATCTTTACGGCCAGCTGGAGGCGATTTCCAGCACATGGACGAATCTTGAGTTCCTAACCCATTGCAGTGGTTGGAAAAGCGGGCTTGAGCAACGGCAACTCGGCTTCGGGGAAATAGATCGGGTCCTGCCACTGGTGGATCGGCTGTGCGTTGAGGCCTCGTTGAAAAGCGCGGCGGATTTGGATGCCGGCCTGAATCAATACCGGCAGATCACCGACCGTCTCAAACCCGGGGATGAGCTGGATCTGAGCGATGCCAAAAAACTGATTCTTGCCTACAACCTATGCCATCGGTATCTGGAGCACGAGGTGTTCAGCAAGCTGCGCGAGGAAAGCACGCGGACCGCCGAACGGGTGGGCAACGACTGCCTGATGCGCGTGGTTGACCGGTTGAAAAAGGAGTGTGCCGAAGGTTTGGCTTTGGATGGCCCGGAGCGCGATGCGTGTGTGGATAAAGCCGGGAAAATCCTGGAGATATTGGATCTAGCCGTTTCCATGCCTCCGGAATTCGAAACCCAGATTAAAGGGCGTAGGGACTGGGTCGAATCCAAGCGCCGAAAGATATAAAACCAATGACCCAAAGATTGACATGTTAAGGAAAAACGATTTCTTTATAATCCAAGCGGTTGTTCATGGGGCATTTCGGCATTGTGGTAGGGGTGTTTTGGGGGCGTTTGGCATGGCCATAAGACAATGGATGTTTTCAGCGTGCCAAGGGAAGTCATGGAGATAAATAGTATGAGTAGTGAGTTGCAGGAACTGACGGAGAAGTGCCTCTGCCGTGCGAAGGACTTCGATAATTGGATTGCGCGCAATCTTCCCAAACGCGTAGGAACGCGGCATCAGCTCTCTTCCGAATTGGCCGACCTGAACCGGAAGCGGTGCCGGGAGCTGAAGAATCTGAACCTCGCCGCTTCGATGCCGGTTGCCGTTGCGGTGTATGGGGCGAGCCAGGCGGGCAAGTCCTTGTTTGTTGGCCGGTTGCTCGAAAGCCGCAAACCGGGCGAAACGGTTCTTGGTTTCGATCCCAAGGATGCGCCGATCCCCGACTTGGACTTTCTCAACGATTTCAATCCCCAGGGCGGGGGCGAAGCCACCGCCGTGGTGACGCGGTTCACGTTGGGCAAGGGCTTGACGGATGCCATGAAGGCCGAAGGGTACCCGATTATGGGACGCATGCTGAACCGGAGCGATTTGCTCAAGTCGCTGGCCCGGGGATTTAAGGGCGAATGCAAATCGGACGATCAGGAACAGGTTTGGGACGGCGATCAAGTGGAGCGTCTTTTGAAGGATGATCTCCATCGGAGTTATCCTTCCGAGGTGGTCGATACCGATTGGCGGCTGGACATCTGCGAGGCGCATGACTTCCTGGTTAAGGAATATTGCGACAGGAGCATTGCCATTTCAGAGGACGCGCTGGCGGATCTCATGCGGCGATATCCGTTGAATCACCAGGGCTATGTTAAACTCTGCTGCCATTTGTTCTGGTATGACATGGAGCTGCTGAACAATCTGTTCGTGAAGCTCCTTGGGCTGCGGGATGAAGTGGGCGGCGACTCCGACCTGGTTTTCATGGAATGGGACGTGATTCCCTACATCCTGGACTCGCTGGCTCCGGACGAATTCAAACACAAGCGGCTGCCGCATACATCGTGGAACGATTTCGGGGCCGTGCACAAGGACGGCAAAGTGCTGGTCGGGAAAGGCGGTGGAAACCGGCTGGACTTGCGCCTGTTCCAAGGGCTGATCTGCGAACTGGTGGTTCCGCTCTATGCCGAAAACCTGACCGATCAGGTTCGGCACCTGTTCGAAACCGCCGACGTGCTGGACATTCCCGGCGCGGTGGGGGATGCCGGCCGGGCCCGGCTCTCTGCCGACCAACTTCAGAAAAAGGCGGAAACCAGCCAGACGCCCCCCGAATATGAAATTCTCAAGCGTGGCCGCGTGGGCTACCTGTTCGAAAAGTATGCGGCGGAAAAACAGATCGTCTCCCTGGCGTATATGCAGCGGTGGGGAAACATTACCGCAAAATCCGAGATCGGCCCCCAGCTTGATAAATGGGGCAAATCCACCTATGGCCCCGCCTGGCCCCGAGCCATGGGAACCAGTAAGGAGACGCGGAATGCCTTGTATATTGCCATGACCCAGATCGATAAGGAGTGTTCGTGGAACGCCGCGCCCAAAACCGAGGTGTTCGACGGGATCATCCACGGGCAGCTGGCCGCGAACCTTCATTTCATGGTGGGTTTCGGCGGCGATTCCACGCCGTTCGACAATGTCTATCTGCTGCGCCACCCGGGCAAGACAGACCGGAACCCGGCCTTCACCGATGCCGACCATGAAAAGAACTGGAAAGCCGAATTCCTCGATAGTTCCGCAGTCAGGAAGCATGTCGCCAATCCAGGGGAAAAATGGGATGCCGCGTTTACGGATGACGGTGGGGTGGCCTTGTACTTGAAGGAACTGACGCAATCCATCGATGGGGAAGCGCATCGCAAACGGCTGAAACTTTCGCTCGACAACCATTGGAGCGCGTTGTCGTCCGAGATGGAACGGCTGTTTGTCGATCCCTCCCTGGCCAAGGTGAAGAAGCGGATGCAGGAATCCACGGAGAAGATCATCGACTGGTTTGAGCGCGACAATACCGGATGGCGCTCGAAGTATTTCCGCGACGCGATCAGTTGCGACCCTGCCCTCATCGCCGGGACGATTTCGGATGCGATGGGTACGATGGCCATCCAGAATAAAGTGGACTACGAAGAGGTGGTCTCGGAAGTCATGATGAAGTGGGAGTCGTCCCGGAAATGGGAGGATATGCTGCTGCTGTGCAGGGAAGCGGACATCAAGGTGGATGTGTTCACCCATTATGCCGGGTATTTGAAGGATTATATTACCCAGTGCTGCTCGAAAGAGCTGGCGGCCTCCTTGAAGGAAATGGTTGGGGACGATGTTTCGCCGGGCAGCCTGGTGGAAAACCCGAAAGACTATCGCCAGGCCATTTATTCCACCATGGTGTTCGACGATTATTTGCTGACGCCCGGGCCGCGCGAAGGCTTCAGCGATTCGCCGGCGGAATCGGCGGCGGGAAATTACCTGATCTCATCGACCATACCCAGCCGCTACAGCCGCATCCTGCTGGAGCGGTTGTCCCAAGGGCTCGGTGAGGAGGGGCTGGTGGATCCGCCGGCGGGGAACGACGAATTGATTGAACTGATCTCATCGCTATAGCAAAAAGGAACCTGGGAAATGCCGAAAAAATACAATCTGTTCGCCAACACGGGCATGCAGTTCATCTACACGGGGCTGCTTTCTCCTGAGCAGGGGCTGAGTTGGCACAATCTCGATGGCGATAAGCTTTGGATTCAATGCCGCACCACGCGGGATGTGGGGGAAGTGGTTTTCTGTGTCGATACGAATACCGGATCTTCGTTCCATGTTTCGGGTTCCGAGCAGGGCGTCCCGCCGGCTCCCGTCTGCATTCCGCTGGAGACGCTGGGGATCGATGAAAGCATCGAGGTGGCGATTATCTCGGAAGACCGCGCAACCGGTCAGCCCAAGGATGTGGCCCTGGTGCTCGATCTGGGAAATAGCCGTTCCGTAGGCTTGCTGGTCGAAGGCGCGCGGGGAGGGGGCGTCACCCATATGCTACCCGCCCGGCCTTTTGAACTGACTTCCCATCACCTGCTCTGGAGAAACCCGACGTCGAAGGAGCAGCACAGCCAACAGGTGTTCGAGTCCGGATTCGTCTTCGTTTCCGACCCGGTTCCTCCGGTAGACGTCAAGGTCTTGAAAAAGATCCCTCCCCGTTACGAGGAGGAGGATCCGGGCAAGGGGCTCATGGCCAAAGTGTTCAAGAAAAAGTCCGGTCCCGTTCTGCTGGAGGCGGGGCGCGAATACTATGAAGCGATCCGGACGGATCTGTTCCGCGATATTTCGCCGGTTCGAATGGGGACGGAAGTGGATTTCCATCTCACCCAATCTTGCTATGAACGCGAAGGTCGGCCGGAAGCGGGCTTGAGCAGCCCCAAACGATATCTTTGGGCCCATGACCAGCTGGCGGGATCCTATTGGCACCAGTTCATTCCCGGGCAGGATGCCATGGGAAAGGTGGCGGGGGAATATTTCAAGCACCTGGACAAAAATGACCGGGATTGGGAGTCCGTGCCGATAAATGAAAGCATGGCCCTCCCGGCGCCGGCCTATCCGCGGAGAAGCATGGTCACCGCCTGTGTGCTCGAATTGCTGAACCGGGCCTACCAGCAGATCAATTCCGAAGAGTACCGGCTGAATACGCCGGATCCCAACCGCAAGCGTCTCCTGAAGCATTTGGTTATGAGCTACCCGTCCGGGTTGACCCGCGAGGAGCTCGGGCGCTACCGGATCCAGGTGGAGAAGGCGGTGCGGATCTTCTGCCACACCCACAAGCTGGATGGCAAGGAGCGAACCCAGTTGCGCATGGCCATCGACGAGGGGACGGCCGGACAGCTGGCCTTCATCTACGGGGAAACCCTCGCATTTGAATCCGCCGATTCCTGGCTGAAGGTGGTGGGAAGGCCGCGCCAGGACGGCAAGCACAGCGTCAGGATCGCCACGATCGATATCGGCGGCGGTACGTCGGACATGGTGATCTCCGATTTCATGGATCGCGCCGGCGGGGCCGTTACCGGCCTCGTTTGCGAAATCCGCCACGTCGATGGCGCCAACCGTGCCGGGGACGACCTGCTGGAGGCGGTGCTGCAGAAAATCATTATTCCCCAATTAGCCAACCAGGTCCGGTTGAGCCGCGATGCAACCCGGCAGCTCTTCGAGGGCGTGAGCGACCAGACGCTCGTGAATAAGAAGAGCGGATTCCTGCGGGAAATCTGGAAGCCACTGGCCAACCGGTATATTGCGATGGCCAACGGAAAGGACGGCGGTTCATTCAAGTTGAATGAGATCGGCCTGGTGAAAAGCCAGCGGGCGCTGGATGATTTCGAAGATGTGATTAAAAGCATGTCGGGTGGAAGCATTATTGTCGGCGGGCTGGGTGAAAAGGAAATCTGCTTCAACCGCGATGAGTTCCGGAGTGTTGTCATGGAGCTTTTCCGCCCCGTTCTGACCAATTTCTGCGATACGATATGCCGTTTTGATTGCGACATTGTAACCTTGGCGGGAAGGCCTTCCAACCTGCACGATATCCAGGAATTCGTGCGGGCCATGCTGCCGTTGCCGGACAAGCGCATCGTGCCCATGGGCAGCTACCGCACGGGGTCGTGGTATCCGTTGCCGGATCCCAAACGCCCCGGGGTTATCGGCGATCCGAAAAGCGTGGTGGTGGTCGGGTGCGCAATCGAACACCTCTGCAAGGTATACGGTTCCTTGGGGAGCCTGCAGGTGACAGTGGACGACGACAAGAAACAACTCTATTCCTACTACTGGGGAGAGGTCAGCAAGACCAAGACGACCTTCAGGAATAGCGAGGCGCTGTTCAAACCCGGCGAATCCGCCGAAGCCGGGGATGAAAAGGTGGTCGAGATCATCGGGCGCGAGATCTTCATCGCAAGGCGTTTGAGCAGTTGGGACGGTAGCCAGCCTGTTCCTACCTATGCCGTGCGCTACGCGAAAGGCTACGAACCCCACGGGCGGCTGTTGGCCACGCTCAGTTGCCAGCGCGGCGCCGGGGCGGAGGCCGGGTCGGATGAATCCCTGGTGCTTGCCGGGGTCGAGGGTTCGGTCGTGGCAGAGGATGGTTCCGTGGTGGAAGCCGTGGTGGGTGAGCATGTCGAGATCGTGCCCCGGGGAATGATCGAGGCGCAGCATTTCCTGGATGCAGGGGTCTTGCTGGGAATCGACTACAACAAAATATCGGACAACTAATCTAGGGGGATGCCATGCCGCAAACAACGGTAACCGATATATCCTTGGGCGATGTTTTTGGAGGGCTGGGGCTGGACCTTCGGTTCAAGGATTTTGCCTCCAATCCATATAAATCGCTTTCTGCCGCCACGGATTATTCCAGCCAGAGCACCTCTGTTCCCACCGATGCCCTCGCGGAGTACCGCTTAAGGCGGGCGGAAGCCCGCAGCAGGATGGCCACCACGGTGGCGATTCTGCTGTTGCTGGTGGCCGTGGCCGTGTTGGCCTGGCTCTTGATCCGGAAATCCTCGGGCGGTAAAACCCGGGCCGGCACGGGGGGGGCGTCCGGCTTGGGCGGAGGCGTGCCGGATGGGCAGGCAGCCTCGCCGCAATCCCCAAACGAGCCTTATGACCTGAAAGACAAGGAGATCGACCGCAAGGACAAGGAGATCGAGCGCAAGGAGATTGAAATCGAGCGCATGGAAAAAGATCTCGAAAAGGAGCGCGATAGAAGGCAAAAGGTGTCTTCCAAGTTTGAGGCGGAAAGAAGGAATTTCGAACGGGAATTGGACGGCGCCAAGGATGAGTTGAAGAAACTGCGGGACGAGGAGGAGAAGCTCCGGCGGGAGCTGGAGTCCCTGCAATCAAAGCACGATGCGGAGTTGCGTCTCACGCAGGAGCAATACGAGACCAAGGCGGCGGCGGTGCGCAAGCGGTTCGAGGAGCAGCTTTCCGAATTCGAAACCTCCCAAAAGCATTTTTGGCCCGAGGTGTTCCGGGAGGCCCCGGCCCTTGGGGCGTTTTGCGCGTGTGTGAAGGAATCGTTTGCGGAAGGAAGCAACTCGGCCGCCGCGCTCTATGCCGAACTGGTTAGCCTGGGTTCGCGTCTGGGGGACTTGCAGGCGTTTGTGAACCAGATCTCGCCCGTTGGGAAAGCGCTCTATGCGTGGATCAACGAGACGGGGCGGACGGGCGAGGGCTTCGATTCGCTTCTGGCCAAGTGGCTTTCGGAAAAAGTGTCCAGCGTCGATCTCAAGGTGGTGGCGGTGCAGCAAGGTGAGGCCTACAACAATTCCATCCACGATTGCGCCAACGTCAGCGGTAATTCGGTTTCCAGGGTTTTGTCGTTTTTGATCCTCGGAAAGTCCAACCGGACTGAGCTCAAGGCCATCGTTGAAGTTGGTTGAGGGTGAAAACACGGGGTGTGTGAATAGATAAGATAACGGGATGATGGGCTGATGGAAGAGAATGGAATCGAGAACGAATCCGGAGCAGGCAAGGCACCGGAAAACAGGTTTGCATGTTTGGGGATCGCAGAGTGCCAGCAAGTCCTTGAGCGCCTCAAGGGCGGGATCGTGGTGGATGAGCTGCCCTACACCGTCAAAGCCCTGCTGGAAGATTATAAATACGAGAAAAAAGCCCTGGGCCGGGAGGTTAGCGAACGCAAGACCGGGCTGGAGCGCTACCGAAGGAAGGCCGTCGATTTGCATATTGCCAAGGAGTATGCCCAGGCGCTCGAGGCCTACGACGCATATTTCCAGGAACTCGGGCCGCAGGTTTCGGATGCTGAGGCGGAGCAGCTCAAGCGGGAGTGCCAGCAGTATGTGGCGTTGGCCAAAAAGAAAAAAAAGCGGACGGTTGCCGCCGTTGTCATTGTCTTGGTTCTCTGTGGCATTGGCGTGGATCAGGTGTTGTACCGGAAAAACATCGAGGCTTTCCTGGTGGCCTTGGAGGATCGGGATTATGAAAAGGCAACGAAAAGTGCCATCCAGATTAGCTGGCGCTACGATACGGAGGCGGGGATATCCAACCTGGTCTGCTATCTGGATGAAAGAAATGAATTCAACCAGCTGTGCGGCCAGGAACTAACCCGGGCCAGCCTCGACCAGTACGCCGGAATCAAATGGCAGGAGGTGCAGGAATGGGTTGCCCAGGCCGAGGCCGCCGAAGACCTTCCCGAGGGGATTCAGCAGTTGCGCCAGGCTTCGCGAACAACAAGAATCCTGATCCAGGAGTGTGGTGATCTGTGTGCGATGGAGCAGGAGTTCGAGGAAATGTACGGTGCATGCAACCACAAGGATGCGGCGCACTATGCCCACGAGGAATGGGGGCACCTTCAGCAATTGCGCGATACGGATGTAACCCAGACCAACCTGAACCTGATTGTCGATCGCTACAACGTGATGGTTGAAATAACCAACCGGGTGGCCGTGTTGATGGACGCTGAAAAAAACATGCAGCCGTTCAAGGATCAATATGAAGACTTGGTGAAGGAGGAAAAAATCCAGGTTCAGGGACTGCTTAACTATACCTCAAGAAATTTGGAGGAAGCGCAACGGCTGGCCGGGGCTGCGGTGAAACAAGAAGAGAAGTTCGAGTTTGATGATGCGCGGCTCCTTTACATCCAGGCCATCGAGCATATCAAGGATTCTGGAAAAGAGCGGCTGGAGGTTGGAGACGAACTGGTCAAGATGGATCGGGCGAAGGAAGAGTTTGTTAACTTGTACAAGGCGCTGGATGTCGGTATGGCGCAAGAGCGCTTGCCCGACGATTGGCAGGCTTTGTCCGACCAGAAGGAAAAAGCGGAAACCGAATACGACAAGCCGGAGCGCTGGAAGGGGGAGGCGTACACGTCCTACAAGGCGGCCTCGGAAAAGGTGAGGATGCTCATAGGCAAGCTGAATCAAGACGATAAGAAGGTGGAGTTCGATCTCCTGTACGGCGAGCTGGATGTGGTCTTGGCGAAAAAGTGGTTTTCCGGTCAATGGGAGAAGCTGTCCGATCAAAAGAAAAAGGCCGACCGGGCTCACGAGCGAGGGGATCGGTGGGAGGATGTGAATCTGCTCTACCGGGAGGCGCTGGCCATGTTGAACAGCTTGACGGAGTCGATGCCTGAGAAAGATAAATTAGATGAATCCAAACAGGCGTTTGACCGGCTTTACTCCAAACTGGATATCGGTTTGGCGGATAAGTGGTTTCCCGAGGATTGGAAAGCATTGTCTGTCCAGAAAAAAGCGGCCGCTGAGGCATACGCAACGGGGGACGACTGGGAGACGGTCTATAATGCCTACGAGATTGCCTCGCAAAAGCTGGAAGACTTGCTGAAGGGGATATCCAATAAAGCGCTTCAGACCTATACCGAAATGGATAATGATATCGCTGATTCGATCAAGGAAGACCTTGAAGAATATTATCCTGATGAATGGAAAGCTCTCCAGCATCAACTTGATCAGGCTGGCAAGGAATATAAGATGCCTCGCCATTGGGAAAGCGATGCATATGAACTCTATTTGGCGGCCACAAAGAAGCTTTTTGACATTTACACAAAGGGCAAGGAGGAGAAAAAGTTTATTGTCTATTTCGGTAAAGAGCCCAAGCTTGAAGAGGAGTTGAAGGAACTTTTTGATATCATTGATAAATCTTCGACTTCAACAAGCAATGGGGTTCCAGATAAGTAGCCTACATGCCCAAGTCTGATGGCATGATGCGTCCTTTGTTTTAGGAAATGATATTGGCGGTGGCTCGGAAATATGTCGGTGCAGGAATTGACTGAATCGATCTTCGGATTACTTGTTGCCACAGTATTCGCCTTTGCCACATGTTTGGTCGCAGGTTGCGTCACAACTAGGCAGGGCGCTTCCGCTCCTGACGTGCGGCAGGTTTCCGCGATGCGTCTGAAGTTGCCGGCCTGGATGACGGCGCCGGATGCGCGGGAGCGCAACGGGGTGCCGGTTGATCTGGAAATGAAGTGTCCGAAGACGTTGCGTTCCTATGAGCAACGCTATGCGCTCCCGCCCTGGATGATTTATGGAACCGTTCGCGCGCTCGGCATGCAACGCATGCTCGTGCAGGGGGAAGTGAAATCCTTCGCCCTCGATGTGGATGGCCGGTCATCGGAGCTGCCCGAGGAGGATGCGCTGGTTTACTTTGTTCCCGACAAGGATATCCACGCGACCCTGATGCGCATCGTCCGTGCCTGTTCGAAGGCGAAAAACGAAGACGAGTTGAACGAGATCATCTTTAGCCATCTCCAGTGCCTGTGGCTGGATCGCTATGCGCTCTTTACGCTCAGTCCGGCCGAGGATGCCTTCGGGCGGGGGACTTCCCGGACGGTCGAGCTTTTCGAGCCGGGGCGCGATGATCTGCCGACGATCGGCTGGCGCGAGTCCGAAAAGGAGATAGAAACCACGGTGGCGGGGAAATACGATCCGGAATTTCCCCTGCGTTCGTTCCATTTGGCCGAAGAGCTGGCGGTACGTGATTTGGCGGAGGGGATCCAGGTGGAGGTGCGCAGCCTGCAGCGCTCGGAGGAGGTCGAGGCCCACGGATATGGCTGGACGTTGACGGAGAGTGCGGTCAAGGAATCGTTCAATCTGGAACTGCGCGGGGTGCAGGTGGTGCGGCGCGCCGTGGATCTTGACGATGGAATTTGTTTGGTGGCGGTGAAGGTTCCGAAATCCGGAATCCATAGGCGCTGAGTTATGTGGCCTGGAAGCAGGCCTGAACCGGAAAGTCCCGTTTGTGGACGGGAGAAGGAGAGAGCATGAAACAGGTAGTGAAAACGGCAGGAATGGTTGCGGCGCTGGTTGCGGTGGGGCTGCTCGCAGGTTGCAAGTCGGGCAAGATTCCGAAAATCTCGAACAAGACGCCCTATGAGGATATGCAGGAAGCCGTCAAGAAGCTGACGGACGATGGCATCCCCGCCGAAGTGGGCGTGGGCGAATCCCGCAACCGGCAGTTGGCGATTACGGAAGCCAAGCTCGATGCCCGCAAAAACCTCGCGCAGCAGATCAAGGTGAAGATCGAAAACCTCGAAAAGAGCTTCGCTGAAGAAGTCGGAATGGGCGGCAACACCGAAATCAATGCGCTCTTCAGCTCCGCAACCAAGAGCATCACCTCCCAGGAGATCGCCGGCAGTGTGCCAAAGGTGCAGAAGTTCAGCACCTCCGAAGAGGGCATCACCTCGGCCTATGTGCTGATGACCATCGACCCGAACATCATCGACAAGGCGCTTGCCCAGCAGGCCACCTCCAACCGTTCCCTCTACCAGCGCTTCCAGGCCTCCAAGGCATTCGAGGAGCTGGATAAGGAAATGAAGGAATACGAGGCCAACGAAAAGGCGGCCTTGGCCGACTTCGCCAACTAGGATTTCCTCCAGCATCCTTCCCGTCGCAAAGACGGTGAGGGGAGCATGGCACCGGATCGCGATCCGGTGCCTTTTTTGTTGCCGGGATGGCGTGGGGAGGAGGGTGGAGGGGGGGACCATGCCGGATTTCCGCCTCCGATTCCGTGTTGGCCCGCTTTTGGGCGTTTGTAAAACAGGAAAAAAAGTAGGGAAAGCCTTTGACGTGCGGTGGTTCAAAGTGTCATAAAATCCCATGAAAGGGAGCAAGGTGGTGAATAAGTGATGACTACGGTAGAAAATATGCCAGCGCTGTTCGTGGGATCGTTCACGCATTCCCTTGATGCCAAGCGGCGTATGATTTTCCCGTCGAGCTGGCGCAACCTGGCCGGGGAGTCGAACCAGTTGTTCGCCTTCCCGCACCCGGAGGAAAAGTGCCTTTACCTCTATACGGCGGCGGAAATGATGCGGCGGCTGGACGGACTGCGCAACGGGGGCTCGCTCGACCGCAACGACCAGCAGGCGATCCGCTCGATCACGGCGGGCGGGGATATGCTGGTGTGGGATGCGCAGGGGCGCATTCGGGTTGGCGAAAACCTGCTCGCCCACATCGAGGTGAAGGAACAGTTGGTTTTGGTTGGGGCGCTCACACGCATTGAGCTTTGGAGCGCCGAGAATTTTGATTTGGCCCTGCCGCAGGATTCGTCCGCGGCGGAGGATCTGTTTTTCGGTGGATATTAATACGGGAGCAAGGGGAACGGAATGAGCATGTTGGATGTGGCAAAATTTTTAAGCTATTCAAAGTCGGTGGACATGCCGAGTGAGCGGGAGCGCCACTTCAACCTGAACATGGCCAATTCAGGCCGGTTGTTTTCGTGTCTTTATTCTGACCGTCGGCGCGACATGCCGGAGGAGCGTTTTCCAAAGTCTGGCAAGGGAGAATAGTGCATATACCGGTCATGCTCGATGAGTGCCTTGAAGCGCTGGTCACCGATCCTAAGGGAATCTATGTGGACGGCACGCTGGGAAACGGCGGGCACTCGGCGGCGATTCTGGCGCGCCTCGAAGAGGGCGGCATGCTGATCGGCTTCGACCGCGACACCGATGCGATCGAGCGGGTGCAGGAAAAGCTGAAAACGGAAAAGGGCCGGCGCGTGGAACTGGTGCACGACAACTATGCGAACATGGCCGCTCAACTCGACCGGTTGGGCATCGATAAGGTGGACGGCCTGTTGCTCGATCTTGGCGTTAGCTCCTTCCAATTGGATTTGGCGGAACGCGGCTTCAGTTTCCAGCAGGATGCCCCGATGGACATGCGGATGGACCGGACGCAGGGGCAGACCGCCGCCGAGGTGGTCAATGCCGCAAGCGAGCAGGAGCTGGCCGATCTGATTTTCCGCTATGGCGAAGACCGCGCCTCGCGGCGCATCGCCCGGGCCATCGTCGAGGCGCGCGCCAAACTGCGGATCGAGACGACGGGCCAGTTGGCCGCGATTGTCGAGCGCGCGAAGGGTGGACGCAAGGGCAGGAAAACGCATCCGGCCACGCAGACGTTCCAGGCGTTGCGCATGGCGGTGAACGATGAATTGGCCGGTATCGAGCAGGTGCTGGAGACGATGGTTGACCGGGTGAAGGAGGGCGGCCGCATCGTGGTGCTGACCTTCCATAGTTTGGAAGACCGCTTGGTGAAGCAATTCTTCGGGGCCCATGTGCCACGCGAGGAATCGCTGCAGCAGGGCGGGGTGCGGCGGATCTATGAGGAGCCGCCGGTGAAATGGATTTGGAAAAAGCCGTTGGTTGCAACGGCACAGGAACAGGCAGTGAATCCGCGGTCGCGCTCGGCAAAGCTGCGCGCCGTGGAAGTGGGGGTATGAGATGGCAACGAAACGAAAAACCGTAAGAAAGAAAAAGCCAACCAAGAAGAACCAGGTGCAGGTTCCCTTCCCGGTGGTCCTGGCCAACGTGCTGGTCATGGTGGCCGTGCTTGGCCTGAGCTACATGTGGCTCTGTTCCCGTTGCGATGCCCTTGGCAAGGAGATCAAGAACAAGGAGCGCGAGTTGCGCTCCGCCAACAAACGGCTGACCCACGAGCAGGATCGTTGGTCGAGCATCACCTCCCCGGTCAACCTGGAGCGGGCCATCAAGAAATACCGGCTCAACATGACGATGCCGAAGGGCAACCAGGTGGTGAAGATTTCAAACTGGGATGGCCAGGCGGGAACGGCAAAGGTTGAGCATCGTTAGCGAGGCTTAAGGCCAGCAATCCGGTGCCCGTAACATTGCCTCGGCAGGTTGCGGGTTTTGGCTTGATGCAGAGTAGGAATCCAACGCATGGCGGAAGTCAGGTTCAAAGGGAGGATCGTGGTGCTCGCAACAGTTGTTCTGTTGGTGTTCACCGCCATTGGTTCGCGTTTGGCCATGCTCCATCTTCGGCCCGTCGATTGGGTGGTCAGGCCCATCATGGAGGCGCGTTCGTTCGAATCGAAGCCGGCGGCGAACCGCGGGCGCATCGTCGACCGAACCGGGCGGATCCTGGCCATGGACACGCCATCCTACCACGTGTGCATCGATCCCAAGTGGATATCCGAGCATGGCGATCCGGTGGCGGTTGCCCGCCATCTATCCGACGAATTCCGTCTTTCCGAGGCCGACCTTGCCGGGGATTTGGCGCAGACCCACCGTGAATACACCCGCATCAAGAAATATGTTTCCGGCCATCAAATCAAGCGCTTCAAGCGCATGAACATGGGCGTCGTCTACACGCCGGCGGAGCTGGTAGGCGGAGTTGAAACCAACATCTATCTCAAAGGCGTGTGGTTCGAGGAGGCGCCGATCCGGAAATATCCCAACGGGCCGCTGATGGCGCACGTGGTGGGCTTTTCCAATCTTGAAGGCATCGGCTCCGCCGGGGTCGAGCTGCGCATGAACGAATACCTTCGCGGCAAGGAGGGCTACCGCAAGGGGCAGGTCGATGGCAGCGGGCGCGAAATCTACCGGACGCGGGAAATGGATATCCCGCCCGAGGACGGCGCCACGGTTGAGCTCACGCTCGATAGCTGGCTCCAGTACCAGGTGGAGAAGATCATCGAAAAAACCTGCCACGACTTCAACGCCAAGGCGGTCTGGGCCATTGTCCAGCATGTGCGCACCGGCGAAATCCTGGCAATGGCCTCGTTCCCGACCTACGATCCGAACCGCTACTCCAAGGCACCCGAGGAATGGCGGCGCAACCGCGCCATCGGCTTCAACTATGAACCCGGATCCACCATGAAGGCCGCCGTCATCGCCGCCGCCCTCGACCACGACGTGGTCGACGAAGGCGACGTGTTCGATTGCGAAAAAGGCTACTGGGTCTATGGCGGCAAGGCGCTGCGCGACAGCCACGGCGAAGAAGACCTGACCGTCGCCGACATCGTCAAGGTTTCGAGCAACATCGGCACGGCCAAGATCGCTTTGGAGATGGGCAACCAAATGGTCTACGACAGCCTCCGGAAATTCCATTTCGGCGAGCGCCTGGACGTCGGCTTGCCCGGGGAGGAGGGCGGCATTTTCTACTCGCCCAAGCATTGGTCGAAGATCAGCATCACGCGCATCGGCATGGGGCACGAGATTGGTGTCACCGCCCTGCAGGTGCTTTCGATGATGAACGCGATCGCCTACAACGGCGTGCAGATGCAGCCCTACCTGGTGAAACGGGTGGTCACTCCCGACGGCACGGTGTTGCACGAAAACAAGCCCGAGGTGATCGGCCGCCCGTTGGACCCGCCGGCGGCAAGGCGCATGCAGCAATTGTTGGCGCGGGTCGTGATGGAAGAAGGCGGCACCGGCACCAAGGCGCAGGTCGAGGGCTACACCGTGGCCGGCAAGACCGGCACCGCCCAGAAGATCCGCCCGAAGGAGGAGGGCGGCGGATACTATTCCAAAAACTTCACCTCCTCGTTCGCCGGCTTCCTGCCGGTCGAGAATCCCGAGATCGGCATCATTGTGGTGGCCGACGATCCGGGGGAATACACGGATTCCGGCCGGAAGATCAATTATTACGGCGGCACGGTATGCGGCCCCGCCTTCCAGGAAATCGCCACGATGGCGGTGGAATACCTGCGCATTGCCCCCGGCGGCAACCGCGTCTATGTTGCGAGGCCACAAGAATGAAGCTGAACAAGCTGCTCGAAACCTTAACAACGCTCGACATCGCCGGGAAAACCGACGGGGGGATCGAGGGCATCGCCTACGACTCGCGGCTGGTCAAGCCCGGTTGGCTGTTCGTTGCCATATCCGGGCAGCGGGCGGACGGGGCCGACTTCATTACCGAGGCGCTCTCGAAAGGGGCGGTGGCCGTGGTTTCGGAAAACCCGCTCGAACTCGGTGCCGGTGCGGTGCACATCCAGGTGCCGCGCGCGCGCCGCGCTCTTGCCGAAATCGCCAACGCCTATTATGGCGACCTCTCCCGCAAGATGCACGTGGTGGGAATCACCGGCACCAACGGCAAGACCACCACGGCCTACATGATTCGCGATATCCTGCGCGACGGCGGCTTTTTGCCGGGATTGCTGGGCACCGTGGCCTACGAAATCGGCGAGCGCTCCATTCCCGCATCGCGCACAACGCCCGAATCGCCGGACATCCACTCCATGCTCCAGCAGATGAAGGAGGCCGGTTGCGACTCGGTCGTGATGGAGGTTTCTTCCCATGCGATTGCCCTGCAGCGCGTCCATGGCATCGATTTCAACACCAGCGTCTTCACCAACCTTACGCAAGACCACCTCGATTTCCACAAGGACATGGAGACCTACTTCAATGTGAAGGCGGAGTTGTTCCATCTCCTGGATAAGCGGCACGACCGCTCCGCCGTCATCAACCTGGACGATCCCTGGGGGCGCAAGCTCGTCGAGGAGCGCAAGCTGTTGGCCAATGTCGTCACCTATGGTTTCAACGAACGCGCCATGGTCTGCGCTTCCAATGTCCACCTCGATGCCAACGGAACCTCCTTCAAGGTCTACACGCCATGGGGCGAAGCCCGTGTCGGGTTGCAGCTGCTGGGCCGGTTCAATGTCCACAATGCGCTGGCGGCGCTGGCCGTTGGCGGCCTGGCCGGGATCGACCTCAAGCGCATGGCGGAATCGCTGGGCAACATCAAGGCCATCCCCGGTCGGCTGGAACTGGTGCCCAACCGCAGGAACAAGAAGGTGTTCGTCGATTATGCCCACACCGACGACGCGCTTAGGAATGTGCTGACCACCCTGCGCGAAATCTGCAAGGGGCGGTTGGTGGTGGTTTTCGGTTGCGGTGGAAACCGCGATAGCGGCAAGCGCGAAAAAATGGGGCGTGTGGCGGCGGAGCTCGCCGATTACAGCATTGTGACCTCCGATAATCCCCGCAACGAGGATCCCGGCGCCATCGTTTCCGAGGTGATGGCCGGTTTCGAAAACCAAGAGCAGTTCGAAGTCGTGCTTGACCGCCGCAAGGCAATCGAGAAGGGTGTACGTTCGGTCGGGCGCAAAGACATCCTGCTCGTGGCCGGCAAAGGGCACGAGACCTATCAGGAAATCCGGGGGGCCGTCATTCCGTTCGACGACCGCGAGACGGTCAGGGAGTTTGTTGGATAATGGTTCAGTTCCGTCCAGGTGAATTGTCGCAGTGGGTTTCCCGGCTTTGGAAAAACGGGATGCCCGAAGGGGTCGTAACGGGAATCTCGCACGATACCCGCACCATCAAGCCGGGCAATCTCTATGTTGCGATCCGCGGTGAAAACTTCGATGGCCATGCCTTTGTTCCGGCCGCGTTCGACAAGGGGGCGGCCGGAGCCCTGGTGAACGATGGTTTCCTCTGGTCTGGAAACCCGTTGCTTGCGGTGCCCGACACGATCAAGGGCTTGCAGGATCTCGCTCGCGGCTACCGCAAGAAATGGATCGGTTCCCCGGTGGGCATCACCGGAAGCGTCGGCAAGACCACCGTCAAGGAAATGTGTGCCGATATCCTGGCCCAGAAGGGGGAGGTGCACCGCACCGCCGGCAACTATAACAACCATATCGGCCTGCCGCTCACCATGCTGGCCATGCCCCAAATGGCGCGTTTCGGCGTCTTCGAGGTCGGCATGAGCCAGCCCGGCGAAATCGGAGGGTTGGCCTACCTGCTGCAGCCCAAGGTTGGCATCCTGACCGACATCTGCAATGCACACCGCGAAAGCTTCGATTCGTTGGAGGCCATTGCGCGGGAAAAAATGAAGCTGGCCGAGCGCGTGCCCAGCTCCGGCACCGTGATTCTCGACCGCGATAGCGAATGGTATGCCTTGATGCGCCGCCACACCTGTGCAACGGTCCGGACCATCTCCTTCGAAGGGATTGCCGACTATGTGGGCCGCAAGATGGCCGATGGTGTCATGAACGTGAACGGCCACAACTATATCATGCCGCAACCCGGCGATCACATCATGCGCAACGCCCTGCGCGCCATTGCCCTCGGGCTGGAGCTCCGCCTGGAGCCGGATGAAATCGCCTCCGGGCTTCGCCGGTTCAAGGCTCCGCCCATGCGTTGGCAGGAGTCGGAGATCCGCGGAGTCCAGTTCATCAACGATGCCTACAACGCCAACCCGCTTTCCATGCGCGCCAGCCTGCGTACGTTTTCGCGGTTGCCGACCGCGGGACAGCGGTGGGCGGTTGTGGGCGGCATGCGGGAACTTGGCTCGGTGGCCGAAGAGGAACACGCGGCGCTGGGAGCGTTCATCGATACCCTCGGCCTCGACGGCGTGGTTGCCGTCGGCGAGCTGGGGCAGCGAATCGTCTGCAACTCGACCGGTCGGTTCTACCCGTGCCCGGATGCCGAAGCGGCCGCAACCATTTTAACGAACAACCTGAATCCGGGGGATCGCGTGTTGCTGAAGGCGTCGCGCGGCGAACAGCTGGAACGGGTGCTGACCTATTTTAAGGAGAACTAGGGGATGCTATACTATCTTTCGCTGCTGGAGGGTTCCCTGTCGGAACTCCGGCTCTTCCAATACATCACGTTTCGCACACTGGGGGCGGCTTCGACCGCATTTGTGATTTCGCTGCTCTTGGCGCCTTGGCTGATCAAGCGGCTCCGGGCCATCAACTTCGAAGAAAAAAAAGTCGATCAACGGGTGGAATACCTGGACAAGCGGGACAAGGTGGAAACGCCGACCATGGGCGGCCTGTTGATCATTGCGGCTTCCGTCGGTTCCACCTTGCTTTGGGCCATTCCCACGAATACCTATGTGCTGCTCACGCTCGGAACCTTTGTGCTGATGGGGGCGATTGGCTTTCTGGATGACTATTGGAAGATCAAGCGCAAGAACGGGCTGAGCGTGAAGGCCAAGTTCATGGCCCAGCTCGTTTGGGCGGCGATTGCCTTTGTGGTGCTGTGGTCGGTGCCGGAGATGCGCGATCGTGTGACGGATTTCATGGTGCCGTTCCTCAAGCACCCCTTGTTTCAAATGTCGATGGTGGGCGCGTTCATCTTCCTGGTGCTGGTGCTGGTCGGGGCATCGAATGCCGTCAACCTGACCGACGGGCTCGACGGATTGGCGATCGGCTGTTCCAATTCGGTTGCGGGAGCCTACCTGTTCCTGACCTATGTGGCCGGCCACTTTAACTTTGCCGAATACCTGCAGGTGCCGTTTGTCAGGGGCAGCGGCGAGCTGACCGTCTTTTGCGGCGCGTTGCTGGGGGCCGGGCTCGGGTTCCTCTGGTACAATTGCCACCCGGCCAAGATTTTCATGGGCGACACCGGTTCGCTCGCGCTGGGCGGCGCCATCGCCATGCTCGCCATCCTCATTAAGCAGGAGTTGCTGCTCATCATTGTCGGCGGGGTGTTTGTGATCGAAGCCGCCAGCGTTGTGCTCCAGAGCTCCTATTTCAAATATTCCCGCAAACGGTTTGGGGAAGGGCGCCGCATTTTCAAGTGCGCCCCGTTGCACCACCACTTTGAATTCCTTGAAAAAGAACGCGCACTCGAGGAAAAGCGCGAACCCGGATTGGTTGAAACGGTCATCGTTACCCGCTTCTGGATCCTTTCCATCATCTTCGCCCTCATCGGCATAGCCTCCCTGAAAATCAGGTAGATCCAAAGCGGCATCCATTTGTGGGTCCGGTACGTTTGCAAAGGTGGTGCAGGGGGGGGGCAGCATCATGGCGGTGAAACCCAAGTGGCTCGAATGATTTCCACTTCGGGCGGAGGGGTGTTTTCCCCTCCCCCTGCGAATGGGGGGTGTTTCTTTTTTGGTTTTTCTGACAAGCTGTGGTTGTTGACCGATGAAGCCAGAATCCTGATAAGTCCCACGGTATCGTTTTTGTTTCCCTACCTGTAGATTCTACCAGTTGCCCAAATGGCCGCCTATGCTTTATGTCTATACGCTGTATTCGAAATTACGGAATCATTTTGCGTTAGGTACAGGCGCATGCTGTTGCTCAATGAGCCTGAAAGGAGTGCTATATGTATAAACATGTTGGTTCGTGGAAGCTTATGGCGCAGGTGGATGGAATGGAAAAAGCCGATCTGGCCCTGGAGGTTGACAGGCGGGTGGATGCTTTGCCCGGAATTATTTCCGGGATCCGGGGCTTTGAAGTCGCGGTTAATGTCGTGGCCTATACCCAGGCGGGGACCATTGCCGAAGCAATTGGGGAATATCGGGTGTGAAGGTTTTAAGCATTCTACTGGGACTGGGCTTTTGCTACGTTACCGGCGCAGCACGGCAGCCTAATGTGATTCTGATTGTCTGCGATGATCTGAATGATTATGTCGAGTCGTTTGGGGATCATCCCCAGATCAGCACGCCGCATATGAAACGGCTTGCCCAGAGCGGGGTGTCGTTTAAGCAGGCGCACTGCACGATTCCAATCTGCAACCCTTCGCGCGCAAGTTTTCTGACCGGGCTGTATCCACATACCTCACAGTGTTATGGCTTTGATAACTGGGATGGTTATGAGGTGCTGAAAAATTCACGTACCTTGATGGATCATTTTCGTAAGAATGGCTACGTCTCTCTCGGTACGGGTAAAATGATGCATAACCGGGGCGAGCAGGAATGGACGCAATTCGGTCACCCGTCCGACTATGGTCCATTTGCGTATAATGAAGAAAAGACGGTGGCGCATCCCTGGAATAAAGCGCCGTTCCGTGATGATTTCGGGGCGATCGATGGTTCTTTCGGCCCGCTCTTTAAATTGCAGGGTGAAATTTCTCCGGAGAACGGCAGGCCATTTACCTGGCGGACTGGAAACTGGGCGAAGCAGCGGGTGTTTCGTTATGAGTCGGAAAGCGACCGGGACTCGACGGGCGATGAATTGAACGGCATCTGGGCCGTGGAGCATCTTAAAAAAATTGCGCAGGATCCGAGCGGAAAACCATTTTTCATGGGGGTGGGCTTTCTACGTCCGCACACACCGCTGATTGTTCCGCAGAAATACTTTGATCGTTTCCCGCTGGAGTCTATTGAGCTACCTCAGATCAAGGAAAACGATGCCGCGGATACCTATAAAAAAACGGTTACATCTGCTGAAGATGACCGTGGCGGCGACCGGGGAACAAAAATCTATGACAGTCTGATCACCTCCTTTGATGGGGATCGGGAGCTGGCGCTGAAGAAATTTATCCAGGCCTATCTGGCCAGCGTGGCCTCGGTGGATGATCTTATCGGTGACATTCTGGGGGTGGTTGACAACTCCCCGCTGAAAGACAACACGATCATTGTCCTCACCAGCGACCATGGCTGGGGCATGGGGGAGAAGGATTATCTGTATAAAAACTCCCTGTGGCAGGAGAGTACCCGTGTTCCGCTGGTGATTCGTGCTCCCGGCATCGCTAAAGCCGGCGGGGCAACGGCGCTGCCGGTGTCGCTGATTGATTTATTTCCGACCCTGATTGATCTTTGCGGCCTTCCATCGGATACGATGAAAAATGAAAAAGGCCGTCCGCTGGATGGGCACAGCCTGAAGCCGTTGCTTGAGGATCCCGTGTCCGGAAGATGGGACGGCCCCGATGCCGCATTGACCGCCCTTTATAAATGGGATACCTACTATGATCCGGCGAAGCAGAGCTATTCGTTGCGCTTTAAGGACTGGCGCTATATCCGGTATCAAAATAGTAAAGAGGAATTGTACCACACCGCGCGGGATCCGAAAGAGTGGACCAACCTGGCGCTGAATCCCGAGTATGCAGAACAGTTAGCCAATTTCCGCGACCAGCTGATGGCCCGCATTCCGAAATCGAAGCCGCTTCCTGCGCCTACCGCGGCGGATAATGAAAAGTGGAAGAACACCTATTTTGAAGAGAATCCCGCAGCGGATAGCAACGGGGATGGTGTATTGAGCTGGGCGGAGCTGAAAGCGCATAAGGATGGGAAATAGATCTGTGAAAAAAATCTGTATTATAGCTATATTGTTAGGGGTGGCATTCCATTCGGCTTCTGCGGATAAGCAGAACGTCATGATGATCGTGTTAGACGATATGAATGACTGGCTAGGAGTGATGGGTGGACATCCGCAGGCGAAGACCCCGAACATGGACCGTTTGGCGAGTGAAGGAGTGCTGTTTCTGAATGCCCATGCGAATGTCGGGGTCTGTTCGCCTTCGCGTGCGAGCTTTATGTCCGGTGTGCATCCGCTTTCAAGCGGGTGTTGGGGGTTCAATAATCCGTTGCAGAACGAGGTGCTGAATGACTCGAAGAACTTGCCGGAACTAGCGCGCGAAAATGGATTCAAGGCCTATCAAACGGGGAAGGTCTTCCACCATGTTCCCCAAACGGCCTGGACACAGAAAGGGATAAAAAAATATCACGGGCCGATGGCATGGGACGGCCAAAAGGTAGCCTTGCATCCGTCTTGTCCTGAAACCATGGCCGAACTCGGCGCTCTGGATTCCACCTATGCTTCTCTGTCGGATGTTCCTTCTGTCGGTGGCTACACCGGTTGGTGGGATTCCAATTCAAGAAAACCGTTTCGTTATGTATCTGAGGATGATCGCGATCTGATGACCGATGAACAGAGCGTTGAATGGTTCCGGAAAAAGATGGTTGCGCTGGAGCGGAACAAGAATGCCGAACCGTTTATGATGGCGTTCGGCATCATGCGACCGCACACGCCGCTGGTGGTTCCTCAAACCTTTTTTGATCAATTCACGCTCGAAGATGTCCAGCTTCCCGTCATGAAAAAAGACGATATCGATGATCTTCCATGGGGCGAAGGTTCGCGTGGGCGACAAACCATAGAGGCGTTGCGCGCCGGCGCGGACGATCCCGAGCTGGAGTTTAAAAAATACGTTCAGGCCTATCTGGCTTCGGTGGCCTTTGCCGACGACATCGTGGGGCAGACGCTCGCGATTCTGGACGGCAGCCGTTTTAAGGAAAACACGGTTGTCGTGCTGTTCAGTGACCATGGTTATAATATCGGGGAAAAAGAATATCTCTGGAAATATAATCTATGGGAAGAGAGCACGCGTGTGCCGCTCATCATCCGTGATTCGCGCTACGCGGCAAGTGCCGGGAAAACGGTCGGCCATCCGGTCAGCCTGATTGATGTTTTTCCCACGATCACCGATCTTTGCGGTATTACGGGGGAGACGGTGAAGGGTTCCCGTGGTGCGCCGGTCGATGGGCACAGCCTTCGGCCATTCCTGGAGCATCCGCAAACGACCGAGTGGGATGGGCCGGATGCCGCCCTTTCAGTTATTGCCAGTTGGAAATCGCAAAAGCCTGTTGATCAGCATCTTTCTATCCGGACAAAAGACTGGCGATATACCCGGTATGAAGGCGGGGGCGAAGAGTTGTATGATCATCGCAATGATCCGAATGAATGGAACAATCTGGCTCATCATCCGGAGTACGATGCCATCAAAGTAAAACTGGCTGCCCAAATGAATGCGATGGTTCCAAAAACAACGCCGAAAGCAAATGTGCCCAAACAGGAGACTGCTGCAAAGACGGCGGATGAGTTGTGGAAGGATAAATATTTCGGCTGGCATCCTGATGCGGATACAGACAACGATGGTGAATTAAGCTGGGAGGAATACAAGACGCATAAGACGGCGTTGGATGCAAAGAAAGCCGGCTCGAACTAATTTCCGGCAGCGTTTTTTGAAAGGACGATATAATGAAAAAACTAATGTTTGCCCTCGCGGCGCTGGTGGTTGCAATGATTGGAAATGCGGAGTTGCGTGAATCTCAATCGCTGGACGGAGAATGGAACATTGTTTTTGATGCCGCCAATGAAGGACGGGCTGCGGAATGGCATACGCATGACGTTTTCCAGGCATTGGAAAGCCGGCCGATTCCAGTGCCCAGCTGCTGGGAAGAGATTGTACAGGATTATGAAGGGGTGGTCACCTATGGCAAAACCTTCAGTATTCCCAAGGATTGGAAAGGGAAGACCGTCCGGCTTCAGTTTGATGCGGTAAACTATATTTCCGAAGTTTGGCTGAATGATCATTGCGTTGGACGTCATGAAGGTGGATACAGTCCGTTTGAGTTCCGCGTCGATGACCTGCTGGACTATGATCGTGAAAACTTTCTTTCCCTGCGCGTAGTGGGCCCGATTGTGACACGCGAAGATCTGGTGATTGATGGACTGGGCAAAAACGATGCGCCGCATTGGCGTGGGGCCATTGTCGGCGGTATCTGGCAGTCCGTACGATTGGTGGCGGCCGGCCCCGTCACCATTGACGATGTATTTGTGATCCCCCGATTGGCCGACGATTCAGCCAAGGTAGAACTTACGCTCAATAATACCGGTACAAAGCGGCTGGGAAAAAAAGTCCATGTTTCGATCTCCCATGAGGGACAGATCGTAGCTGAACATAAGGAGTCAATGCTGCTGGATCCGGGGACAAACAAAGGCGATTGGACGGTTAAGATTCCTGATGCCCAATACTGGTTGCCCGATGCGCCGAACCTCTACACCGTTTCGGTCTCGGTGGACGGTTCCGATGAGGAGTCCGCCCGCTTCGGGATGCGTGAACTGACGATTAAAGACAAGGAATTTTTACTGAACGGTGAGCCGGTTTATATCAAAGCGGCATTTTTTGAAGGCCTTTATCCGACAAAACTGGCCCTGCCGGATAATATGGAAATGGCACATCGCGAAATCCAGTTGGCGAAAGATGCCGGGTTCAATATGATCCGCCCATGGCGTAAACCACCGCCGCCGGCATGGCTTGACCTTTGTGATGAAATGGGTGTGCTCGTCATTGGCGGGCTGCCGATTGAATGCATGAAACAGTGGCCGACCGTGACGCCGGATATGCCGCGCCGCATTGAACATGAAGTGCGTGCTGCCATCATGCGCGACCGGAACCGTGCATGCATCGTGCAGTGGGAAATCTTTAATGAAATCTGGCGGGCCGAGCTCAAGCGGATGAAACATCCGATGTCGATGCTGGCCCGCGAGCTGGATCCATCGCGGATGATTCTTGATGAATCCGGGGGCTTTGCGGACGGAGCGAATATCTATCTGCCCTATAAGGTGGAACCAACGAAATTTAATGACATTCATATTTATTGCGGCGCACCGATTAACGACGATACTTATAACTCATTTCTTTCATTGGGTATGACCCCGCAGGAGATGAACGCGGTCGGTTTTGATCCGAAAAGGGTGAGAAATAAACATGCTCATCCGGGGCTGATGTCGCTGGTTTCAGAGATTGGTTACGGTAGTATTCCGGACGTGGTGGAGAATAATAAGCGGTTCCGTGAAAAGGGCAATCCGCTCGTGCCGCCATACCGATATCACCAGATGCTTGAGGAGACCACGGCCCAGGTGCTGAAAGAGAGTGGTCTGGATGCCATTTATCCAAGTGTGCAGGAGTTTTGTATTGAGCAACAGCAGATTCATTCCGATGCCAATAAACGCATGATCGAGGCGATACGTTCCAACCCCTTGGTTCGCGGGTATTGTGTGCATGCGCTAACCGGTGGTGATTGGGTGCTCGGGGCGGGACTGCTCGATCTGTGGCGTAATCCAAAGCAGTCCTACTATGGAACCAAAGAAGCCAACGCCCCGCGTTATCTTGCGGTTCGGGTAATGCCTCGTAATATTTATGCCGGACAGGATGCGAAAGTTCGTGTGACCGGGATTAATGATTTAGGGATGATCGGCGGGTCGCTTACGGTTCAGCTTGTCAATGAATCGGGTAAGCCGGTGAAAAAGTGGTCGCGCAACGTTGAACTAGGCAAAGGCGTATCCAACTTGTTGGAAGAAGCTCTCGATGCCTCTAAGCTATCGGGCGCATTCAAGGCAGAGGTTTCCCTGAAAGATGCCTCGGGTGCTTTGGTTGCCCAGAACACGTTCGGCTTTGATGTTTTCGGTTCAAAGGATCTACTAACTCCTTCTGCAAAAATTGCGGTGCTGGATTCGAATAATAAGTTGAAACCTTTCCTGGAAAAATCGGGTATTCCCTTCGTGGAATTCAATAAGGATACCCCGGAGTCGATGCCGGTTTATGTGGTGGATAATGAAGCGAAGACTTCGGCTCTCAAAACCCGGTTCCAGACGCTGGAACAATTTGTGAAGGATGGCGGAACGGCGGTATACCTTCAGGCTCTGCGCCGCCCGGGGAATGTCTATTGGGGCGCGCAGCTCCCATCCGATGAGGTCCTGCCGATCGAAAAAGATAAAGAGCATGCGCTGGGCCTGTGGGTCGGCGTGTCGCACATCGTGACGGATCATCCGGTATTTGACGGACTCCCGGTCAATTGCATGATGGGGCAGGAATATGAAAATGTCTGGTCGCCCTATGTCCTTAAAGACATGGGGAACGATCTGATTGTGGGTTCTATCAGCTATGGTTTTTATGCCGGCGAAAAAACGCATATGCAGAGTTACATCGGTCCTGAACCTGCGTTCTTTGGTATGGATATGGGAGTCGTGCCGCATGGTAACGGACGATATGTGCTTAATACGCTGCGCCTGGTGGAAAATCTGGGTTCCGATCCGGTGGCCGATAAGATCCTGTTCAATATAATCCAATGGACGGCGGAATAAACGGATGGGATTGACGGCATACATGTTATCGTTCTGGTGCGCATTGAGCGTGGTGGCTGGATTTGCAGCACCTGCTCTTTTCAATATGACCGAAATCCGTGATGCCTCCACATTGAAAGAGGACATCCAGCGGGATTGGCATACCGTTTCCGGAAAACTGAAAACCCGGCAAAAAGTAATGACGATCAGCGTCGGCGAACTTTGGCCGGGTCAGGACTATCGGGTGCCGGTGCGCTTGATTGTTCCTGCTGAGGCGAAAGCAAAAGGCTTCTGGCTGACGGGTGGACATCAGCTGAAAGGATTTGAGGGCGATGCCGCGCTCAATCGTTTAGCGACAGAGCTGCTGGAGGGAGGCGTCGGTGTCGTGCATACGATTGTGCAGGAGCCGGGCACCTGGGGACAGAAGACGCTGGGGAATGAGATGGGTACCCGTTTTCTGAAAACCCTGAATCCCCGATATTCCATTCAGTATTGGGGATGGCCGGCTTCGTTGATGCGGGCGGTTACGGCGGCGTATGCGGAAGAGGAATATTTTGAAGTTGGAAACGTCGTGGTTTCCGGCGGCTCTAAAAACGGGGCATCCCCCTCAGTGGCCCTGATTCATGATGATCGCATCACCGCGCAGCATGCAACGGTTTCACCCTTATGGGAATCTCCATTGCGTCTTTGTGATTCCAAGGCTTGGAATAGATTGCGGGACTACAATAAAGAGGCCGGTGTCAAACGCCCGCACCATTTCCTCGGTGGAACCTATGGCCCGGTGTATAACGAGGATGCGCTCCGGATGGGAAGAAGCTGGGAGGATTTGCAGCAATTAGCAGGCGAGATGGCCGATGCGGTTTTTATCTCCAAAAATTTCCAGGCATTGAAAAAACGCGGCGCTGCAATGCTGTTTGAGCCGGGGACTCATGATTTTGTCTGTTTTGATGTGGCCTGGGGCGGAGAGCATTATCCGGGAATCCCGGTATTTTATCAGCCCAATTCCGGGCATGGAAAAAAGTCTAAACATCCCGGAGCCATACAAGGGGTGCAGAATCATGATGCGCTGTTACTGTATCACTTCTTCCCCGGTGAGACCGATTCATTGCTTTCGGTGCCGGAAATGGAAATACATCGTGAAAATGACGAAGTAGTCGTGACCGTGAAGTTTGCTGAAAACGATCCGGCGGAAGGAGGGCGCTTGTATTGGATGTTTGATCGTCCGCCGGAAGGGTCGGATGCATACCTGAAGCTCTTGATACCCGATGACAATTGGATGGAAATGAAATGGGATGAGGAAAAAACAGGCTGGTCTGGAAGGATTCCGGTCCGGGATGGATCAACAAGCATTGATCTTTTTTCCTGTCATTGGAAGCATGTTGAAGCGCCGTTAAGAACGCTGCAAACCGCTATTTCTTCTCCCTACAAGCGGGTCGTTTTGGATTAGAGTTTTTGAGAGTTTTAAGATGACGTTTTGAGGAATGAGTCGGGCCAGGGGGTCAAGTTGGCTGACCTGTAGGTTTCACCAGATGCTTTTTTCACAGGGCAGAGGTACGCTTAGAGGTAATTGTAATCATGGAACAACTGTATTCGTGCATATATTGTTCTATATGAATAACTTGAGTTTTTTTATGAGAAATAGATCTATAATGGGTATCGGGCTTGCGGGAACGCTGGCGGTTTTGGCTCAGGCAGCCGATCAACCGAATGTGGTTATTATTTACGGTGATGATGTCGGGTACGGCGATGTTGGGGCATATGGCTCTGAAATGATTCCTACACCGAACATTGACCGGTTGGCGGCTCAGGGGTTGCGTTTCACGGATGGTCATTGTTCTGCCGCCACCTGCACTCCGTCGCGTTTTTCCATGCTGACCGGCATTCATGGCTTCCGCCACAATGCACGTGTTCTGCCTCCGAATGCACCGCTGATTGTTCCGACCGATAAGCTGACCCTTCCGAAGCTTTTTAAAAAATCGGGCTATCAGACCGCGGTGATAGGTAAATGGCACCTAGGTATCGGTGAAAAGGGAAAACCTGTGGATTGGAACGGGGATGTGAAACCCGGTCCGTTGGAAGTCGGATTTGATTATTCCTTCCTGCTGCCCTCCACCAATGACCGTGTACCTTGCGTACTGATGCGCAATCATCGGGTGATCGGCCAGGACCCGAAGGATCCGCTCTATGTCGGGAATAAACTGAAAGAGGTTCAGAAACTTGGCAGTACACAGTATCCGGATGGAAAGACCCACCGTGAGGCCATGACCTTTTATCCGAGCACACACGATCATGATAACAGCATTATCAATGGGGTCGGCCGTATCGGCTACCAGTCAGGCGGAAAGTCAGCGCTGTGGGACGATGCGACCCTCTCGGATGTATTTGTGGAAGAGATGGAACGCTATATCGCGGATCATAAAGAGACGCCCTTCTTCCTGTACTTTGCCTCGCAGGATATTCATGTGCCGCGTGTGCCGCACCCGCGTTTCCGGGGGAAGACCAAGCTGGGTTATCGCGGTGATGCCATGGTGCAGTTCGACTGGTCGGTCGGGGAAATCATGAAGGCGCTCGATAAACATGGTCTGGCTGAAAATACGATCGTCATATTCTCCAGCGATAACGGGCCGGTTTATGACGATGGCTACGCCGACGGAACCACCGTGCTCTGCTCCCAAGAGGAAGGGGAAAAGGGGCATGACGGCTCCGGTGTCTGGCGCGGCGGAAAATACCAGATTTATGAAGGTGGAACGCGGGTGCCGTTTATTGTTCGCTGGCCGGCACGAGTCCTGCCGGGCACATCGGATGCATTGGTGAGCCAGATTGACCTGCTGGCTTCATTCGCCGAGTTGTTGGATGTTTCGTTGGGTGATGGAGACGGTTCGGACAGCCGCAGTTCGTTGGCGGCGTTCCTTGGAGATGATCCCGACGGGCAGGAATATATGATCGAAGAATCATTCGGCTTGGCCTTACGCAAAGGCGAGTGGAAGTACATCGAGCCTTCTCTGCCGAAATGGCCGCCGGGCCGACCGGCTATAGAGCGATCCCTTTATAATCTTTCAACGGATCCTTCGGAGACGACCAACGTGATTGCGGACTATCCTGAAGTGGCCGGTGAACTGGAGCAACAACTCAAAAAATGGGTGGAGGCGAAGGGAATACGCAGCCTCAAGTAGAAGATGGATGAAATGAAAATTAGAGTGAATAAGATCATGCTTCGAAATGTTGCCGTATGGTGGGTTTTTACAGCAGGTAGCGTAGCGGTTTGCGTTGCGGAAAAAATGATCCCGCCGCTGGAGGATCCAGCTCCGCTAAAACTGCCAATGCGAGTTATGGATTTTGAAGATGGAATCATTCAGGGCGAACGACCGAACGATGGAGGGCCCCTTCTGGCGGCGATCCGGCCCGCGGGAACCCCTTGGGACTGTTCCAGGAAGCTGTGGCTTTTACTGGATGTGGAAAACCGGGGCAACGGGCAGGTGCTGGTGCGCGCAGAGGTATCCTCGGAGAAAAATCAAGGATGGGGGTCGAATAAGGGGGCGGTTGTGGTTCCGGTTGGGCAGACTAAAACGTTGCCGGTTTTAATTATCCGGGGGGAAGTCGGAGAGCGAACGGAAGAGCTGACGGGGCTGTTCGATCGTATGCGCGGCTACCCCGGAGGACATCAGCAAACGAGCTGGCGTGTGATTAATGCCTCGTTATTGAACCGGGTGAAACTAGAGTTTTTTACGGATGCCGAGTCGGTGGATTGTAAAGTATCCAACCTGCGCGGTGCTGTGGATTTTCAACTTCCAACAATGGCTGAACTGAAAAAATATTATGTTCCGGCGACGGATCAATATGGCCAGAACCGTCATGCTGACTGGAAGTTTAAGATTAAATCGAATGAAGATCTTGCGGCTACGCATGCCGCAGAGCTGCAGTGGCTTGAACAGTTCAAGACCTTGGAAGACCGCACCCGGTATGGGGGGTGGACCGGCAACGTACAGTTCGAGGCCACGGGGCATTTCCGGACGGTGGAAAAAAATGGCGTCTGGTGGCTGGTGGATCCTGAGGGACATCCGTTCTGGTCGCTCGGTGCCACCGGCTTCAATCTGAACCTTGGAAGGACAAAAACGCCCGGAATCGGAAGCTGGAATCCGAGACAAAGTAATCTTAAGTTGAAATTTGGTGAGGCTTGGCAGGAAGAATATTCCCGCTTTACCCACGACCGGATCCGGGCGTGGGGCATGAATACATTGGGAAACTGGAGTAGTCCGGATTTTTACCGGATACAGAAGACCCCGTATGTGGTTGCAGTCCATTTCCGCCGCCCGTCGCTGCATGAGCCGGACGATAATGCGCACAGCAGTTTGCCGGATGTTTTTCATCCCGGTTATCGGGAAGCGGTGTTCAAGGCTGTGGAAAAATTTCCTAAAGAAGCGGTAGACCCCTGGTGCATCGGTTTCTTCATCGATAATGAACTGCCGTTTCAGCAACCGGTAACCCCGGCGCAGAAGGCCCTGCAATCCGGTGCGGATAATGCCTCCCGAATGGTATTCATTGCTCAGCTTAAAGAAAAATATGCGACGATTGGGGCGCTGAACAAGGTTTGGAAGTCGGACTTTGCGCGATGGGATGCTGTCGCACCTGTTAAAGGAAAGTGGAGTGAGGAACGCAATGCAGACCTAGTGGGATTCAGTGAAGCGTGGTATCGGAAATACTATTCGATCTGTCGCGATGCCATGCGCGCGGGCGCACCGGATAAGCTCTATCTGGGCAGCCGGATTAATCATACGGAAAATTCAAGCGCGCTGAATATCTGCAGTGAATATGCCGATGTGGTCAGCATTAACTTCTATGACTATACGCCGAACCGGTTTGAGCCGCCTGAAGGGTTCAACGCTCCGGTGATCATTGGGGAATATCATTTCGGCACGGTGTCAGAACGAGGTCTGTGGGGTAGCGGTCTCTGTTCCGGAATGGATATTCAACAAGCCTCCGACCTGTTCCGGAATTATACCCGAGAGGCAGTGAAGAATCGGCTGATCGTAGGCTCGCACTGGTTTAAGTTCTCGGATCAACCGCTAACTGGCCGAGCCGACGGCGAAAACTATCGTATCGGATTTGTTGATGTAACCGATACCCCGTATCCGGAAATGGTCAAGGCTTGCCGGGCGGTTTCGGATGAAATGTACACCCTTAGAAATGCTCTGGAAAAAGAGTAGGGCTATGCAACCGTTTTGGGTTGCCGGGATGGCGGTTGCGATCCCGCGGAATCAACGTGGCGTTGGCGGAATCAAATCATGGGCTGCTCCTTCTTTTAATCAGCAGTGTCTATTCGCTATTCCTGCAGGATCTTATCTGCGGAATGTTCCGCCTCCCTTTCCTGTGTCGACAAGCATCCGTAAGATGTTATCGTTCTGAAGATGAGATATTGGGCGTGCAGAGGAATGGTGCTGGTGTGGTTGCTTGCTACGCGAGCCGTTGCGCAGAAAACACCCGTGGATCCCCCTTATCCGCTCGAAAAACACCAGCAGGCCGAGAACCAGCTGGACGTATCTGCGCTTTCTTTGCCGCACCGCATTCGGAATCTGGAGCAGGAACGCCGCGAGCTTCTGGAAAAAATTGCCCGTCTGCCTCATCATGCACCCCGGGCTCTATCCGATCATCTCGGCTATCATTCCTTGCCCTGGAAAGATTCTCGTCGGGAGGGCAAGATCAATACGATTGAAGTTCAGTTCGATTTTGATCCCGGTCTGGGAGCGATTGCCATGGTTCCCGCGTTGGTTCCGGGGGAGTCGGGGGGGTATGCGTTTCCAAAACGCTTTAAAATGGAGGTGTTGGATCGGGGCGGGAAGTGGGTCGGCGGCAAGGGCGGGCGATGGGAAGTTCCGCCCCCTCCATACTCATGGAAAGAAATAGTCAACTGGATGGAGGACGATTTTCCAGATCCCGGCCCCTATCCGGTTTTTTTTACTATTCAGGAGCGGGTCAGGATCAATCGCTTGCGGCTAACGATGCCAACGGGGGGGGGAGATTCCTCATTCCATGCCCTTGGGGAACTCTATTTATTTCGTGATCCCGACCACAGCCCGATACTGGGGGATAATATGATGGCCTGGGATACGGTCTCGGTGCATGCGCAGAGCGCCCTGTCGAAACCCCCCTTGTGGGATGTGGCCTACCTGAATGACGGTATCGTCGGGTTAGGGATGCCTTTGAGCGAAGAGATTACAAAGGTTGATGATTTCATGGTCGCCTGGGATGCAAATGCGTCCGGCGGAGAGGCCGTTCAGATTGTGTTGGACCTGGGACGGATTCTTCCTATTGGCCGGGTGCAGCTCTGGCCGGCCAAGGCCCCCCATGGCATGGCGGTTTCGCATTTTGGGTTTCCTGATCAAGTGACCGTCGAAATCTCCGTTCATCCTCACTTTAAAGATGCAACCCGTTTTGAGGTGGAGAAAATCAGGGACCGTTTGTATACGGATAATGTATTGAATGTTATCACTGCTGCAGAAAAAGCCCGCTATATCCGGATTGTTGCCAGTGATCTTGATACCTATATGGAGCAGAAGATTCTGGGGCTCGGAGAGATCCGTGTATCAGAATTTGATGAAGTGTGGTCTCTCAACTGCGAAATATCTGCGGAGGGAATTCCTCAATCGGGCCAGGGCCAGCTTTCGCGTCTGGTGGATGGATTCAGTCGTAATCGTCGTATTTTGCGTGAGGTGGAGTGGATCCGCGGCCTAGCGATGCGCCGTCCGGTAGACCGGCGATTGGTCGTCGTTGCGCATGAATTGAATCTGGCCCGTAAGGCCTGGAGTGATATGAAACTTCGTGCGGCCATTTGGGGAGGAGCCCTGCTTTGTTTTTGCTTGATTGGGGCAATGGGACTTCAGCGCCTGCAACGCCGGAAGGTCTTGAAGAAACTGAAGAATCGAATTACCCGGGATCTGCACGATGAGGTCGGGAGTAGTCTGGGCAGTATCAATCTGGCGGCCCGGCGCATGGAAAATAAAGGAGCCACGAAGGATGACCTATCAGAACTTTCTCTGATGGCCCGGGAGGCCTCCGCTTCGTTAAAGGATGTGGTTTGGGTTATTGATCAGGCCAAGATCCGCCTGCCGGAGCTGTTGAACAAGTTGGGAGGGCGGGCCGCGCGCGTTCTCAGCGGGATTGCTCTGGAAGTGGAACTGCCCGAAAACTGTCCAGACCTCATAGTGCCTCTGACGTTTAAACGCCACCTGCTTATGTTTTTTAAGGAAGCGGTTCATAACTGCGCCCGGCACTCCGGAGCGACCCGTGTTGATTTATCCACTTCAATAAACGATGGGATCATGGAATTACGCCTGCAGGATAATGGATGCGGCTTTGATCCGGAAGCTCATCGAGAAGGTTGGGGGGTGGATAGCATGCGCAAACGGGCGGAAGAACTCGGCGGTAAAATGGATCTGCAGACGGCTCCGGGGAAAGGAACAACCATCGTTCTGACATTGCCGTTACGTGCAATAACCGATAAAACAGACCATTCATATAAAACTTCAAACTAGATCTTATGATTTCGATAAATATATGGATTGTGGAAGATGATGCCGGGTACCGGCGGAATCTGCGCAAGTCACTTGAGCAAGAGAAGCATATCTCCGTTGAACGGGTTTTTCCTTCCTGTATTGAATTCTTTGATGCACTGGAAACAGAGCAGGCGCCGGATGTGGTCCTCATGGACTTGGGGCTTCCGGGAATGAGTGGACTTGATGCGATACGGAAACTGTCCGACTTCGCGCCCGATCTCGCGGTGATGGTTCTAACGGTTTTCAAGGATAAGGAAAAAGTGCTGGAGGCCCTGGATGCCGGTGCTGCAGGATATCTGCTTAAAGAGTCCGATGAGACGGAGATCATTAAAGCGCTCGAACAGGTTTTCATGGGGGGATCGCCCCTGAGTCCTTCAGTCGCTAAAATTGTGGTGCAGGAGCTGAGAAAACCTTCTGCTGAAGAAGTTTTCATGTTGTCTAAAAGGGAAATAGAAGTTCTGGAAAAACTGGCGGATGGACTGGCGGTGAAAGAGATCGCAAGCGATCTGGAGATCAGCATAAGCACGGCTGGTTTCCATCTCTCCAATATCTATAAGAAACTTCAGGTTCAGTCTCAGACCGGAGCGGTTGCCAAGGCCCTTCGTGCCGGGGTGATCTGAGTATTGGGATGTATCGAAAAACGGCATGCCGGAAGCCTGGATGTTACCTCTGCCTCGGGCTGTGCGCGCTTGAAATCTACATTTGATCCATGAATCCCACCTAGAGATTTCTCCAGTAGACGGGTCTCGCATGAACCGGAATAGTCCTTTCTGGATTAATAAGGATTTGGGATGGGTAAGCCCATGAATGTATGGATTGTGGAAGATGACCCCGGATATCGACGGAATCTGCGGATGTCGCTGGAATTGGAAGACGGCATCTCGGTGGGGCAGGTGTTTCCGTCGTGCGAGGATCTGTTTGTGGCGCTGGAGACCTCCGAAGTGCCTGATGTTGTCCTGATGGATTTGGGGTTGCCGGGCATGGGTGGCATCGAGGCCATCCGCAAATTATCGGTTCAGACGCCGGAGCTGGCGGTGATGGTGCTTACGGTTTTCAGCGAGAAGAAAAAGGTTGCCAAAGCACTGAAGGCCGGAGCCGCAGGCTATCTGTTGAAAGAATCGGATGCTACGGAAATTGCCCGTTCCCTCGGTGATTCCCTGAGTCGTTATGCAACGGGAATCGCGAAGGTCTAGGGGCTACCGGTTCTTGGGGCTGGTGGAGATGGTTTAAGCATCCAGCGCATCTCCGGTTTAGGTTTCCTATGGATGTTGCTTCGATCAGTGCCGGAGGGCGTACGGTCGGTACAATGGGAAGCGGTTCTGTTCCGGGTTCAACGTGTTTCCGACCTAGAGATTCCACCCGTGGTTTGCCCTGAATTATTCCGCGATCCTGGTTGTTTATCATTGGGGAAGGGCCTTGGCGATTCATCCATGTCGGTTAAAAATATGAAGGAAATCATGGTCAGGAACGTATTGCTTGTCCTCTTTTCGGGGCTGTCTTTGCATATTCACGCGCAACGGCACAATGTACTCTTTATTGCGGTCGATGATTTAAAGCCCTGGCTGGGGTGTTATGACCACCCGGTGGTGAAAACCCCGAATATCGATCGTTTGGCCGAGATGGGCACGGTTTTCCGCCGGAACTACTGCCAGGTGGCGCTATGCGGCCCGACGCGTATGAGTATCATGACCGGTCTGCGCCCCGATACAACGCAGGTCTACAATATGGGCGGGGAACTCTGGCATATCGACACCGCCCGTAAACGCGCACCTCAGCTCTGGACGATCCCCGAATATTTCAAGGCGAATGGATATATCACAATGGGATTCGGCAAAGTCATGGACAGCCGGAATACCGACAAGGGGCAGGATTCGCGAAGTTGGAGCGGGCCGAAAGGCGTTCGATGGGAGTGGGATACTTCCCTTTATCCGGTTAAACCCGCCGGTGGTGGTTATCAGGATCCGGCTACCCGGAGAATACTCGGAAAAGCGATGGCTGATATGAAGCGACTGGGTATTGATACAAAACCGGATCGTACTGCTTTTCTATCGACCGTTGAAGGGGCTCGGCCGGTCTGCGAGGCCATGGATCTTCCCGATGAGGCCTATGCCGAAGGTAACGTCATGGCTGCACCGGCAATCGAAGCCATTAAGCAGTTCGGTGAAAACAGGAAACCGTTTTTTTTGGCGGTTGGGTTTTATAAGCCGCACCTCCCGTTTGTGGCACCGAAAAAATATTGGGACCTTTATTCTCCGGAAGATTTCCGGCTCGCTTTTCCCGATTATCCTGAGGGGGGCAGTAAGTATGCTGAGACGCCGTATAATGAGGGACGCGGTTTTCATCCGGTGCCGGGCAAGGGGCCGATACCCGAAGAGCTCCAGCGCCACATGATGCATGGATATGCGGCTTGCGTTTCCTATGTTGATGCCCAAGTGGGTAAACTTCTCCAAGCATTGGAAGAGTCCAGGTTGATCGATGATACCGTGATTTGTCTCTGGGGGGATCATGGTTTCCATCTCGGCGATAAACAGGTCTGGGGCAAGCATACCAATTTTGAAGAAGCCACCCGCGCGCCCTTGATCATTGCATCGCCATCGATTCGAGGAAACAGGGTTGAGGATGAAGCGCTCACCGAGCTGGTTGACGTATTTCCAACTCTGTGTGAACTGGTCGGGCTGGAGCCTCCGGCAGGGCTGGATGGCGAAAGCCTGGTCGACCTCATGCAGGGCAGGCGACCCGAAGAGAACAACGCTGCCGTAAGTCAGTATTTACGGAAAATCGATGATGAAGGCCTGGTGATGGGGTGGTCTGTCCGTACCCGCCGCTTTCGTTATGTGGAATGGCGGAGGACTACGGTGGAAAACCTGCACTATACCCATTCTGGCGAAGTGATCGGACGCGAACTATACGATTATCAAAGCGATCCACAGGAGACACGAAACCTCGCCACATCCTTGAAGCACGTGGATATGTGTGCTGATATGATAAGAGAGTTTGACCAGGTGCTGCCGAATCTGCCGGACAGGAAATCTTGCGTGATCAGGTGATGGATGATTCGGGAAACCTGCTTCCGTTGCTTACGCAGGAAGCGGGTGGAAATTGGCATGCGGGGCTGGTGCACGATTGTGATAGGCGTCCATCTGTTATCCTGCCGGGGAAGCCCGTAGACGGGAGGTTTTTTTGCCACCTGATCACAACCTAGAGATTCCTCTAGGTGACACGTCGGATCGCTTTGCGCTATCTTCTACGGGTAATTGCTTAAAAAAGGAATTGCGATGCAGGACTGGTTCGGCGGGTGCCGGGGCTGGTTGGAAACTTCCGCCAGGTGGTGGGGAGTTTAAACACAAGTAAGATGGGAGAGATGAGATGAAAAGAGGCTTTGTTGCTTTACTAGCTGCTGTATTCCTAGTCGGTGCTGGAACCGCCCGAGGGCAGGTGTTCGTGTATGACTCGGAGAACAATGATTATGTCACTGCGAATAAGAATTTTGTTGCCACACCAACCTCCTGGCAGAATTATGAATCCGCACCGGCAAGCGGCTATACGGGACCTTCGTTTTCGTATGCCGGCGTGAATTCCGAGTCAGCCAAACCTGCAACGGCCAGATTTTTGGCTAATGATCGGATGCAAATCAACGATAACACCAATTTCCACTATATGGTCGCGTTTGATTTTCCGGCATCCAAGGTGAAAACGATCACGACGCAAGGGTCTACATACGGTGCCGGGGTTGCGGGAGATGATACCTACCTGATCCTTCATGACAGCACGCAAGGCCCCGCGGATGGGTGGTACGCCACCCTGCTGCACTCGAGAACGACGGTCAGCACATTTGAATATACCGTGGAAGTTGCGGATGCCACGTGGTACACGTTCACTCCATCCACCGTTAATGGTACGGTTCCGCTCGGAACCATCGGTTCCGTGGTTGATGTATCGATCATCACTGGCGGAACGTTTGACGAAGCAGGGTACTATGCGAATGTTTATGACAATGGCCTCGGTGTGCTCAGCCATTACCTCTGGTCCTTGGCGGTCTATGAACCGGTGACGACGCTGTTCCTGAATCCGTCCGACCAAATAACGATGGATTTCAGCGATGCTGCCGCAGTTGTCTCGAATAGCATTGCAGTATCCTACTCAGAAGGCGTCCCGCCGACCAATGTGAATGTTTCATCGGTTTCATTGATCAATCCGTCCCATGCTGGTTTTGCCGTGTCGCCGGGCTCCTTCATGCTCACCGATCCGGATCCTTCCAACCGGATGGTATCGGTGGTCTTCGACAATGGTGTCGCCGGGCTCTCGGCCAATGAATCAGCAACCGGAACCGTTCAGGTTATCTGGAATGAAATGGGATCGGCCTCAAGCTCAACCTCGACGGTGGCGGTCAGTGCAACCCGGCTTGGTTTCGCTGCGAACAAAGTCATTGCCATTTTTGAGGACGGGCCATTCAGAAGTCCGGCAAATGGTGGTTGGGCCGATGTTTCTTTTTCCGGCGTTGATGCGCTGATTACCGGAATCCCTTGGGGCAACAGTGACTCTGGCAGCGACGATACCAGCTATGGAACACTGCTGGGCGGAGCGCAAACCCGTGGCGGTACGTTCATCGTGATCAATGGGAATCCGGATCCAACGGTAATCATCACCAACAACACGGGCGGTGAACTCGAACTTGATTCCTTGAATTTTGACGCCGCCAGAAAGTGGGCCGCCTCTATGGATGCGGTCACGGTCTCAATGTCAGGCGATCTCGGCAGTGCGACGTTGCTGTCTCACACCGGACTCGTTCAGGTAAGTAATATTGGAAATTACAGCGACTTTGATATCGACCTGACCGGATTGGCCGACCGTAAGTTGTCGGATGGCGAGAGTGTTGCGTTTACTTTCGCCTTCGCTGACGGGGGATTGGGCACCGGATATGCGGTGCTGGACAATATTGCAATCATCGGAAGCGGTTTTGCTCCGGCAACCATGAGCCGTATTTCCCCTTATCCATGGGAAAGCCTGGGTGCTTCAGGTTTGGATACGACCGTGAGTCAGACGATCGACCTGATGTATGCCGTGGGTGACCTGAATACCAATATCGTAGTGACCGGAGTCAGCTTTGCGAATGAAGATGTTCCGGGTGCTTTCAGTGCTATCGGATCGTTCCCGCTGGCCCTGCCGACGCCTGGTGTGACCAACAGCGCAGTCTTCTCGTTGGTGTTCGATAATTCCGTGGCCAATCTCGCTCCCGGAACCTGGGCGTACTCTGAAGTCGTTGTGGAATTTGAAGAGCCGGGCGGCGGACCCAGAACCTATTCCTTCGATGCCTACGGAACCCGTCCGGATGACGTGCCCACCAACGGTATTGTTGCCCTGTTCCATACCGAATTCCTGACCCCGGACGCTGCCTATAATGGCGTGATGGGCAGGTTTGAGGGTGGTTTCGGACTTGAAAGTACTACCGATAAGGGATCGCTGGACGGAACGTATGGTTCGCTAACGGCCCCATTCGCTTCGACCAATAGTGCCACGACATGGAGATTTGAAGGAGTGAACCCCGTGGCCACGCTGACCATCACCAATCGAACGGTGGCCGCCATTGAACTCACCGGCTTCCATTTTGATATCGGCCGTTGGTATGATGGTGCGACCAACTTCATGGTTTCCATTTCAGGGGACGTAACTTCGGTTCCGGCGTTGCTGGAAGGTAGTCTGGTGTCGTTGGGCTGGAGGAATAATGACTTCCAGGATTATGACGTGGACCTGACCGGTCTGGCCGACCACACCCTCGCGGCGGGCGAGTCTGTTATATTCACCTACACCCTGGGCGCGATTAGTGCGGGGCAGGAGAACATCGGGACGTGGATCGATAATATTGCTCTGATGGGCACGGCCGATGCGTTTGGCGGATGGGCAGCCAGCGAAGGCCTGACGGTCGGTGTCAATGACGCCCTGCACGACAACCCGGACTTCGACTCCAAAGACAACCTGATGGAATACGCCACCGGCGGTAATCCACTGGTAGCCGATGAATCTGCCGCCGCAATGTGGCAGGCCGAAGACAGCGGAACCAACTGGTTGTACCATGTGCATGCGGAACGTCAGGATGACACGAGTCTTACGTATGGCGTGGGCACCAAAGGGAACCTTCAGTACGAGCCGTCCTGGAATAGTGGCGATGTTGAGCAAGTCGGTGCAACAACAGGTCCCGGACTCTGGAAGACCGTCACCAACCGAACCGATATGGGCGCGGCCGCAAAATTTATCGGCCTTAGCGTCGAGCAGAACTAAATCCCGCTTAGTGCGGTAAGGAATCGGCACCTGTCTTGTGATCACCTAAGCAAGACAGGTGTTGCTTTTGAGGGATTCGAAAATGTCGTATATGGACAAGGTCGGTTTATGCATTGGGCTTTCTGCCGGTTTGCTGGCGCATGATACCTTATCGCAGACCGCGTTCCAGCCCTACAGCGCACAGGGCGATAACCTGATCCATGTGACGACGGCCGATTTCGATGGCGTCGGGGCGAAGGATTATGTCGTCGGCATGAGCATTGAAGGCAAGGTGATCGCTTTCCAACGTCCGGCGCTCATTGTTGATCCAGCATCCACCACCAACCGGTTGTGGGAATACCAGACACCTTGTTCGTTTAACATCATGATCGATGCGGGCGAGGCCATCACGAACAGCCCCGGCGACGAGGTGCTGGTTCCGGGAACGGATGGGCATTTGCGGATTCTTTCTTCAACGGGGGTGTTGCTTGAAGATTGGGCGGTCAGCGCAGGCGCGCTGTATAGTGTCGATGTCGGCGTCTCCAGCAGTGGAGCAATCCGCATTGTGACCGGCGGGGTGGATGGGCGGATCTATATCCTCGATGAAACCGGCGCGGTGCTTTCCAGCAGCCGTCCGCAGTCATGGGGCGTTGTTCGCCGCGTTGTGGCGGGCAACTATGATGGGGCCGGGGGCGACGAGGTTATTTCGTTCTACGACGACAATGCGTTCTCCGGTGGAAACTATTTTGAAATAACCGATCTCGATACGCTTTCCCGGCCAGCCTACTGGGGGGCGACGGGGTTGAACACCAACGATGTGCAGGAATCGATGGGATGGACCGACAAGCAATTGCCCCACGCCTATGACATGGATGGCGATGGCGATGAGGAACTGGTCGGCCACTGGGGCGTGCTGCATCCGGAAAACGGGGCGGGCTCCCAGCTGCTTTCCACGATGCTGTCCACGGGTGAGCGGTTGCGGTTTCAGGAGGAATACGCGGATGTGTATGAAGATACGGATACCGGAAAATACCTTCTCCAACAGGGGATTCCGGGCAACTTCAGAAACTGGGCGGCCTACCCGGGGCCGGAAATGCTCACGATCTATGGCGACGATCTCTACATTTTGGATTATGACACCGTAAATGAATCGGCCAATACGCGGTTTCGTGTGAAGGATTATGGTTATGCCCACACGCTGTATCACTTTACCGATGCAGCGCGCCTCGAGGATCGCTCGGGCGGCCTGGATAAGGTTGTGCTCGCCGGCCCGGCAAACGGCGACGACCATTTCTATGTGGTCGGGTTGAACAGCAACCAGTGGAAGGAAGATGCGAAGACCATTGACGGAAACGGTGTGCTCGGCGACGTGCGCGGTTCGCTGGATGATCTAGCTCGGGACATCGATTCGTTTGCAGGAACCATTGCCGAGGGAGGCGAACCCATCTGGTACATCGACTATTTCGCGGGCTACCTAGGCCTCTGGGATAAAACCGATCCTTCATTGGTTGCGGAGCGGGCGGATGAGGTTGTGGCCGCAATGGGCGAATGGAACGAAGAGTTGTTCGGAAACGGATACGAGCCGCAGCGCATCTATTGGACGGCAAGTTTAAGCCCGGCATCCAACGGCACCACGGTTCAGCACGCCGCCACCAATGGCCTTGAAAATGTCGCGGCCGCACTGGCCGAACGCGGGGCGCACTTTTGCATGATTATCGGGAAGGGCAACAACCTCTACATCAGTCCTGGCCATCTGGCGGATATCTTCGAGGCCTCAATCCATAATGGTCATTGCTACATGATGGCGCGCACGAAGGAACTTGCCGAAGCGCACGATATCGATTCCTATAAACCGCACATGGACGCGGTGATTGCGCGGGCCGTCAGCCTGGGCGTCGCACCACCGAAAATCATGATCTGCACCAAGGGTGCTGTTTTTTCGGTCATGACGCCCTCGCAGGCCTCGACTTATTTCCCGGCCTACAAGGATGTCTTTGTTCCCGGAGTGGAAAACTCGAACGTCAGCGATCTGGATTGGAGTTTCGCCGAGCGGGTGGGGCTCTGGCTCAACGGCGATGTCGAAAGCTGGGGATGCAATTCCATCGGGGACAATTTGACACCTAACCGGGTGACGGAATTCGGCGGCATGCGCAACGGACACGTGGTGCTGCGGCACCTGCTTTCGCAATATGCCCTCGGGGCCGATGTCTTCCGTATCACCTCAATCCAGGGCAAGGAGAATCCACTTTTCCTCCGCGATGGAACCGGGCCAGAATACAGCAGCGCCTATCGGCAGGGGATCTTCAACTTTCTGAAGATGGTCGAGGCTGGCATCTACCCCAACACCCCCGACCGAAGCCGGCTCAAGGGGGTTTCTCCCGTGGCGGCCGCGCTGTACCAACCGAACCATACCCGGTTGCGGGAGCTGACCTATAACCATAACTACAAGAACTATTCCGCCCCGCCGCAGGATTATGTAATCAATCATCTGGCCTGCTGGGATGCCTACAGGGATACGCCTGATGTCGATCTAACCGTGATCATGCTGAACAACACGCGGCGGTGGGACAACCTGCTGCCCACTTCGCCGAGCGGATTTGTGCCGGTGGTTCCGTATTCAGATCGCGCGGCATTGGAATCCAACGCCTGGTGCAATCGTGCATTTCAGACCGATGGCGACAGCTGGGACGAGTTCGGGAGCCTGGCGACGGCCCGCGACACGATTGCCGCCGAGCTGGTGGCCCAGAAATTCAATCAGCTTTTCTATGTTGAGAACGAATGCTTCTGGCAGGTGACCCAGCAGAAGGATGATCCGGATACCCTGTTCGGGGTTTTTATGGATTCAAACACGCTTTCCCCGGCAAACCGTTCTGTTAACCTTAAATCCGGAAGCGCGGACGGTGTATGGGAAGTCTTCGATCAATTCGGCTCGCAGTTGATCCCGCTCGGCATACTGGCAGATCCCGGCGATGAAGTGGCTGTTGATATTCCTGCCGGTTCCGTTCGCCTGCTGGTACTCAAAAAACTCCAGCCGATCACAGTCCCGGTCATGGGTATAGCCTGGGATGGCAGCAAGGAACCGGCCCTGGCGATCACCGGCATAGGCGGAATCATTGTTCCGGGCGGGCAGGGGATTCGGGCGGGGGCATCGTCCACCGATGGAACATTCGGGTCGGCATTCAGCGGGGTGGAAACGACGGTTAACGGTTCCTATGAAGTCCGGGGAGTGGAGCACAGTGCCGATAAAAGCCGCATCAGCGTGTCGATCACCAACAACACCGGGTCGGCCATCCAGCTCGAGTCCATGCTGTTCGACTATTGCCGCTGGTACGATCTGTCGCCTTCCAAGATTTCTGTCAGCTATCTGTCGGGCGATCTCGCGGTCGCGGAGAACACTCTGCTGGCAACGATCTCCGGAAACAATATCTTGGGATGGGTGGCTGATTATGACGACTTTGAAGTCACATTAACCAATCTCCCCGACTTCACATTGGCGAACAGCGAATATGCTGTTTTCCGGCTGGAGGGTTCTAACGCTGTAGGTCAATACTCGGGTGGCGGAATTGATAATGTGGCGATTTCGATTTCCGGCCTTGCAAACTATGAATCCTGGGCCGCTCGCTTTGGACTCTACAGTTCCAATGCCTGGAAAACCGCCGATCTGGAACCGGATGGTGTGGATAACTGGGGCGAATATCTTTTTGGCGGGCATCCGATGGTCGATGATGCCGACTCCATTTTTCCAATGTTTGGTGTCAAGATGGATGGAGCTTCCCAGACGTTGGAATATGTCTACCGCCGTCGCAGCGACTATCTCGCCCGCGGGCTGACCTACACCGTGAAAACAACAACCAATCTTGTTTCGGGAGCCTGGAGCACCAACGGGGTGCTCGATGCCGGTTCCGGGGCCATTAGCGCCGAAGTCGACTCCGTCACAAACCGTGTCTCCACCGAAGGATTTCCCGAACAGTTTCTCCGCTTGATAACGCAGCCAAACTGAATACCTGTATGGTCAATCAGGACTCCTTTCAGCCCTGCAAAGCTCAAACCCTCCCGATGTTCGACCTCAACCCGTCTTTTCCCACCTAGAGATTCCTCTAGTAGACGACACGGCTATTCGTGATAACTTACTCTGATGTTATATTGGATACGGTATGTGGGGGTATCTTGATGTCCACGTTGATGAGTAGCACCCGAGCAGGCAAGGAAAGGAAAAGAAATGAGGAAGTCAAAGCAGATAATGGCGGTTTTCACGTTGGGGGCGGTTTTTCCACTGCTGGCTGCGGCCACATTGATTACGGATACGGTTGATAATACCGATGGCTGGGCGAATCTCGGTGGAGGATTTTACACGGCCAGCATTGGTGGTTTAGCCCCGGTTTCTGGAACTCAATTCTGGACGGCGGCAAATGCGGTCAATACCCGGGGAACATGGAAGTTGTTTTCTGACACATTTGTGGAAGAGAGCCTTAAGGTAACCTATTCTGTTGGAGACCGAAACGATTTGGCCTGGACCGGTGACGTAACGGCCTTTCTGTTTGCAGATGTCAATGGCGATGGCCTTTACGCATGGACTGAACGCATCAATTCTGCCGTAACGACAGATCGTACGGATCCGGTAGATGGCTGGGAGGAATGGGTCGACACATACAACATCACCGCTACGACCAAAACGGCAAACAACGATTTGGTTCTCGGCAAAGACATCGGGTTTTTCGTGCTCAGCAATATCGGCAGCGGTGAAAATATGGCCTTCGATTCGCTGGCGATCGAAACCATCCCTGAACCGGCTACATTGGGGATAATCGCTGCGGGAGGAATCGGCCTGCTTTGGATAAGGCGCCTTGTGATGCTATAACAGCTTCAATTGCTTACGGCAGCTTCGCTACGTTCGGCGGTCTCCGCTTCACCCTTCCTACACCATCGTGGTGCTGCCATCGACTGTCGCATGTCATGACCCGGATGGAGAGGGCGATGATGAACTTACAGTAGTTTAAAACAGGGTTGATCTCTGGGCTTCTCCGGCAAGAGAGATTTAGAAGAGTTTAATACTGCAGTACGAAAAAATGAAACTGAAACAAGGAGCGAATGATGAGAATGTCAGGAGTTGGCCTGGCGGTACTGGTGGTTGGAGTTACAGCCGTTAGTTATGGCGCGGTGGTCAGTAATCTGGTCGCTGATGCGGGGTTTGAGACGTCGACGGTGTGGAGCTATCCCAATGCGGATACCGCCCCGTGGTTTTCTACGGGGGAAGGGAATCAGGCTGGATGGGTGTCGCGGGAACTGGTCATTGTAAAAAGCGGAGCGCAGGGGCTCAAGTTTTCAACATGGGCCGGCAATGCGGCCGCCCTCCAGAACCTCGGAGTCACCCTTGACTCGAACACGGTCTATGAAATCAGTTTCGCCATGCGGTTGGACAATCTGTCGACCAACCCAAGCCAGACCAATGCCACCATTATCGGTGTTGCATTGGGGAGTAGTCCGGTGTTGGGAGGTGCATATTCCTGGACGGGGAAATCATTCTACGAACTGGCCCCTTCCACAACGGGCGTCTGGGAGACAATCACGCTTACGGTCGATGGCTCGGATGCGGCTCTGGTCGACAACCATGGTGAATACCTCCAGCTCACGCTCAAGAAGTTCAACAATGCCAAGAATTCGGAATATGAGGTTTTTGTGGACGATGTTGTGTTCGGGGAGTATACGACCGGCCCGCCTCCTGCGGATCTGTTGCTGGGTTTTTACGGTTCCAGATTGGCTAATCCCGATTTCCATGCACCCGGAATTGGCGGAAGCCTTTACACCAGTACGGCGGATGGAATTGGAGTTGATACCACGGCGGGTTCTTCCGACGGAACCTACGGCACATTTTCCGGAGCTACCATTCTACCAACGGGCTACAAGGTTCATATGGGCACCACGAACAAAAACCAACGGGTGGATGTGCAGATTTTAAACAATACCGGGAGCCCGCTCCGGCTCGATTCAGTCAGCTTTGATTACGGACGCTGGTTGGCTGCCGGCCCGCAGGATGTGGCCTTGGCCTATGCCTATGGCGATCTTTCTGGAATTGCCAATGAAGATGTTCTTTTCACCGCAACCAATCTGGCCGTGACCGGCTCGTCTGGCGACTACCATGATTTTGACATTTCGCTCAGCAATCTGACCGATCGCGTGCTGGCAGACGGTGAAAAAGCGACCTTCCGTCTTTCCATTGATAATGCCGTTGGTCCCTGGGATAAAGGCGCCTTCGACAATATTGCGATCTTCGGGGAAGTTATCAATGCCTCCTACGAAACCTGGGTGACCGACTATCCCTCCATGAGCGGCAGCCCGGACGCCGACCCGGATCATGATTTCGACGGGGACGGATGGGACAACCTGATGGAATACGCTTTGGGTGGAAACCCGGTCAACGGTTTTATTAACGGCCATATTCCTGTTTATGCCAATATCGGTTCCGTGCTTGAATATGTCTATGCAATGCGCACGGACGATGCTGCGCTGACGTACCGGATTGAGGTTTCAGACGACCTTGTTTCCTCCACGTGGACCAACAGCGGAACCATGGTTATGACGACCAACGTCACTGGCGGATCGTTTGACTTTGTGACCAACTCGATTCCAATTGACGAGATCAGGAAGTTTGCAAGACTGGTCGTTGAGCAATAGCCGCACTGGAAGCACCCTGCATCGATTGGCCATGGCCGGGCATGCTGTCCGGCCATGTTCTCCTGAAGTAAGAAGGTCTGTATTGTATGAAAAAACATAAATATACGAACCATCAAGGCATCATGCCGGGAATGCGAATGGCGGTTGCCCTTCTTATGCTGGTTGGCGCTTCCCGAGCCGCAGTGCACACAATGACGGTCGATGTGGCCGGAGCGTGGAATCTCCTGAACGACCCGGGTTTCGAAACCCTGGGCGGAAGCGAACCGGCCGAGGGAACCAGCCCATGGTTTTCGTCCGGAGAAAAAGACGATTGGCAGTTGAGGGTATCGACCAACCGGGCGTATACGGGGCGCCAATCCGTCGTGTTCGCGAATTATTGGGAGCGGGGAGCTGTGGTTCAAAACCTGGGCGTGCAAGTGAATCCGGCCAAACACTATCGGCTATCAGTCATGATGCGGGTCGATGAGCCCACCGATAATTCTTCATGTACCAATGTCCCGGCGCTGCATGCCTCGATCTATACCGGTGCAACACCGCAGGGCCCGTATAGCTATAGGATGGGATTTTTCTGGAACGCGACCACCCGCCCCGGCGGTGGCTGGGAAAAGCTGGAAGGAACCATTAACGGTGCCAACCTGAGCACCCATGCAGGGGAGTACATTCAGGTCCGGATCATCAAGGCCAATGAAAAGGCGACCCACCGCATCTTCATCGACAACGCGTCAGTGATAGAGTCGGGTTCGGTGGTTGCTCCGGAAACCATCGGTCGCTATCTGGTCGGGGCAAATGTGGTCTACACGAAGGAGGTGGGGCCGGACTGGGAAGACGGCTACAAGACCGAGGTGCTCAAGCGTGCGGGGATGAGTAATCTGCGATACCCCGGGGGGCATGTGGTATCCTACTGGGATTGGGAATGGCCCTACCATGAGGGCTACAGGGATTTCTGGAATGCGTCCTACGCCCCGACTGCAGCCGAAAGCAATGCATTGTTCGCGGCAAACCAGCATCGGCTGTCGCTCGATGATTATCTGGATGAATGCCGGGAGACGGGTGCGGCTCCCATAATCGGCATCAACATGCTGCAAGGCTACAAATTCAACCGCGATCAGGACTCCATTGATAAGGCTGTTCGCCTGGTGAACTATGTTAAAAACCAGATTGACGGCCCCCGGTATTACTATCTGGATAACGAGGCTGGGCACCAGCCCGAGAAGAACAACCACGTTCCCGTCGACGATTATCTCCTGCTCATTCCGGGCTACTCCACAGCAATCAAGGCCGCCGATCCGCTGGGCCGGATTGCGGTGAATATCATGGGAAACAACAGGGTTCAGGATATCATTCGCGATTATGGCGACCATGTGGATCTCATTGATCATCATTGGTATTACAACAACATCACCTGGGGGCAGTTCTGGCTCGATGAATGGCGCGTGGACGACGGGGACATGAATGGGCGGGTGGGTTATATCAACCAGTTTAACGGATGGATCGATACCTATGATAAACCGCATCTGAAGATCGGCTTTCTGGAGTGGAACCTAGGCCCGGCCGAGGGGGCAGACGGGTCTACCCCGGGTACTGCGCTCTATCAGGGGCTCGTGCAGGCGGACATGCTGATGGTCATGATGGACGGCAATATCCATATGGGAAGCATTTGGCCATTAACGTGGAACGATGGGGCGGACGGAGGCGGCTTCCGTGATCTTACCGATGGTTCCGCAACGTATGTATCGCCCGCATTCTATATTCACCGTGCATTCGCAAATGCCGCCGGGGGGACGATGCTGGGTCTTAACGAACCCGTTACGGCAGGGGTGTTCAGAAGCCTGGCCGTAAAATCCGCGGATGAGGGTTTCATTGATCTCTATTTTTTAAATAAATCCACGGAAACGGTCGAACTGGATATTGCACTGCCCGTACCTATCGTAGAAGCCGTGGTAATGAACTTTGCCCAGGGGGCGACCGTGGAGGATGTTAATGTGGGCGAAGCGCAGATCGTCGGTGACCTCCGCGTGCTGCCGCTCAGTGTGGGGGGTACCAGTTTCACCCATGTCCGATGCCGGTTGCCGGACCATCACGCGTGCTATGACCTGTTTTCAGATAACTTTGAAACGTCGGATGATATGGGCAACATTGCTGAGGCCCCTTATCCAGTCAGCCGTTGGCATCATCAGGGAACGGATGGTTGGAGTGCGGAAGGCTCGGATGCGTCCGTCGATATCGGCGAGTTTAACGGGGTCGAGGGCAATGAACTAAGGATCGGTTGGGGATACGACGAAGTCGTCGCGCTCTACTCAACGCCGGTCCCGATCCATACCGGCCAGTCCTACACCTTCCGGGGACGATGGGAGATCGGAAGTGTGGTTGATGTGCAGCGGGGCTTCATCGCGGGCGTCGCCGAGTTTTCGGCCGACGACGGCGCCCTGGTTCAGCGGTTGACGCCCGACTCACTGGTGTTCGGAAAAACGAACGCCCCTGTGACCGGAGACGCCGGCATGTTCGAAGTAACGCTTGGAGCGGAGGAGCTTGCCGCGGCCGGGACCTTCCCGGGGAATCGGATCGGCGTCTTTTTCCATCACAACAACGGCGACGACCAACTTTATGGCGACTCGAACTCGCTGAGAAACGATGTCTATTACATCGACAACGTGTCTCTTGAAGTCAGTGGTTCGATTTCTCTACTCGATCAATGGATGGTTTCCAACAAAGTCGCCAACGCGTTGATGGACTCGGACGGTGATGGAGTGGATAACCAAACCGAATATTGGCTTGGCGGTGATCCAACCATCGACGATGCCTCAACCATTCGTCCCACAGCCCGGTTCGCCATGGAGGCGGGTGCCAATTGGCTGGAATATGTCTACCGTCGTCGCAGCGATTATCTTGTCCGTGGCTTGGACTATTCGGTAGAGGCAACAACCAATCTTGTTTCCGGTTTGTGGAGTTCCTCCGGTGTGCAAGGCGCCGGCTATGGCTCCATCGACCCCGAAATCGATTCCGTCACCAACCGCGTCTCTGCCAAAGTCCATCCGGAACAATATATCCGACTGCGGGTGGAATGAAAAATGGCAGACGGTTCGCTGGGCCGTCCGCCCGGTGATCCTTTTCATCCTCTGTGGCTTTTGGGTTAACTATTCAGCCTGCCTACCTAGAGATTTCTCCAGTAGTCCATTAAGGTGGTTGCAGATAGTATGTTCACTTTGAAATCGACCTGGTTTGGAGCACTTGGCCATCTTACAGGAAAATGTGCTGCTGAAATTGCTCCGGTGAAATTAAATAGAAGGCATCGGTTTGTTTTTAATGGATTGAATGACCGTTCATCCGATGTGTAAGGAATCATGATGGAAGCTATGAAAGTATGGATGATGGCAATGGCAACGCTGGTCGCGGTTTGTGCGACCGCGGAACGTGAAACGTTGCGTTTTAACGAGGGCTGGAGCTTTGCGCGCTTTGGTGCGATGCCGGACGGTACGGAAAAGGCTGAACCGCAGGGGGTGGAAAAAGCGGCGTTCGATGATTCGGCCTGGCGCATGTTAAACGTACCGCACGATTGGGGCATCGAGGGGCCGTTCCGCGCGGAATTGCCCAACCAGACCGGCAAGTTGCCTTGGGCGGGTATCGGCTGGTACCGCAAAACCTTCGATGTGCCCGCTTCGGACTCCGGCAAAAAGGTGTTTATCGATTTCGACGGTGCAATGTCTGATTCAACGGTTTGGCTCAATGGCGAGTATGTTGGCGAGTGGCCCTACGGCTATTCCTCGTTCCGGCTGGAGCTGACCCCATTCCTGAAGCCGGGGCAGGAAAATACGCTTGCCGTTCGATTGGACAACAAACCCGAATCTTCGCGTTGGTATCCGGGCGGCGGCATCTACCGCAACGTGCGTTTGGTCAAAACGGCTAAGACGCATGTTGCGCATTGGGGCGTGTTCGTCTCTACCCCCGTGGTGTCGTCCGACTGCGCCACCGTGCAGGTGCGAGCCGAGATTGACGGGGCATACGACAAGGTGGTGCATGAGATCGTCGAGACGGGCAAAACAGGCCAGGGCACGACGTGTCGGTTGTCCATCGATTTCCCCAGGCGCTGGGATCTGGATTCCCCTAATCTCTATACGCTCAAGACCACGGTATTTAGCGGAGGAGAGGCGGTCGATGAAGTCGAAACCCCGTTCGGCATCCGCACCCTTTCGTACTCCGCGGACGGATTTTTCCTGAATGGAAAAAAGGTGCGAATGAACGGCGTCTGCCAGCATCACGACCTCGGGCCGCTTGGGGCGGCGGTCAACACCCGCGCGCTGGAGCGGCAGATCGAGATCCTGCAGGAGATGGGGTGCAACGCCATCCGCACCGCGCACAATCCGCCGTCGCCGGAATTGCTCGACCTCTGCGACCGCATGGGCATGCTGGTGCAGGTGGAGGCGTTCGATTGCTGGGGAAAAGGCAAGGCATCCAACGACTATTCCCGTCACTTTCCCGAATGGCACGAAAAGGATTTGCGCGCCATGATCAAGCGCGACCGCAACCACCCGTGCGTCGTGATGTGGAGCACGGGAAACGAGATCCGCGAGCAGGGCAACAAGGCGGGCCACGCCATTTCGCAGCGGCTTACGGATATTGCCCACGATGAGGATCCAACCCGCCTGGTTACGGCCGGGTGCAATAATATCAAGGCGGGATTCAACGGTTTCCAGAAAACAGTCGATCTGTTCGGCTACAACTACAAACCGCATCTCTATGGCGAATTCCGGCAGAAAAATCCAAAACAGCCGTTCTACGGTAGCGAGACGGCCTCGACCGTCAGCTCGCGCGGGGAATATTTTTTCCCGGTTTCAGATGAAAAACACTTGGGACAGGGCGGCCATTTCCAGGTGAGTTCCTTCGATCTCACTGCACCGCCATGGGCGAACAATCCCGATGTCGAGTTTGCCGCACAGGACGAATATCCATGGGTGTTCGGCGAATTTGTCTGGACGGGCTTCGACTATGTCGGCGAGCCGACGCCCTATAACAAGGACAAGACCAACCTGCTCAACTTTTCCGATCCGGCGGAGCGGAAACGCATGGAAGAAGAACTGGAGAAGCTAGGCGGGAATATTCCCCCGCGCAGTTCCTATTTTGGGATTGTGGATCTCTGTGGATTCAAAAAAGACCGTTTTTACATCTATCAGGCCCGCTGGCGTCCGGAGCTGCCCATGGCGCATATTCTTCCGCATTGGAACTGGCCGGAGCGTATCGGAGAAGGTACGCCGGTGCATGTCTATACATCGGGCGACGAAGCGGAGTTGTTTTTGAACGGGAAGTCACTTGGAAAGAAAGTGAAAGGGGAATACACCTATCGCCTGCGCTGGGATGATGTCGTTTATCAGCCGGGTGAGTTGAAGGTTGTGGCGTATAAAAACGGGAAGCGCTGGGCGGAAAATATGACCAAAACCACCGGAGAGGCCGCCAAGATCGAGCTGAGCGCCGACCGCAAGGTGATTGCTGCGGATGGGCAGGATCTTTCGTTCATTACGGTCCAGGTGTCGGATGAGGATGGCCGGCTGGTGCCGCGCACGCACAACCTGGTCACGTTCTCGATTGAGGGCCCTGGCGAAATCATTGCCGTGGGCAATGGCGATCCGACCAGTCATGAGTCGTTCCAGGCGCTGGAGCACAAGGTGTTTAACGGCCTGGCCCTGGTGGTTGTACGATCGATGACGGGCGATCCTGGAACCATTGTAGTATCCGCAAAATCAAAAGAACTAATTGCGGGTCGTATCGAGTTGGAGGCTAAGTAATGAAGTCGATGCTGCCCATCATATTCGTCGCGCTGAGCGTACAAGCGGAGGGCTCGTGGCGCTTTCTGTTGCTGGCCGACTGGCATTCGGCGGAAAAATATACGCAGACCGAAAAGAATCCCTCGTGGTTGGACGAGACGATCGCGGAGGATATTGCTACCGTGGCGATGCTTAAAAACAAGTTTGGCGGCGATTTGATCCTGATGCCGGGCGACAGCAATGGCGGGCACTGGGATACCCCGAATTTTATTAAGAACAATTATCCGGGCGCGACTCCTGAAGAGGCCATCCTGAAGGCGGGACATTTCTGTTATTCGGGCATGGTTGACTCCTTTCGCAAGGGGGGCTATTCCCGGCTGATCATGGCGGTGGGCGACCATGAAATAGGTGATAACCCCTGGCCGGCGGGCTCGGTGGTGTCAAGGTGCCAACCGCAGTTCCGGGAAGCGTTTGCGAAGGAATTCAACAGGAACCCCGACGGTGGGCGCTTTCTTTATGAACAGCCGGTTGGCAAGGCATCCTCGCGGCCGCTGGGCACAACGTATGAAAACACGTCCTACGCCTATCGCCATAAAAATGTGTTGTTCATCACGATTGATGCATTCCATCAGGAGAATCCCGACGAGAAGATCGGCGATGAAGGTTCCGTGACCGGCACCGTGATCGGCCCGCATCTTCAATGGTTGGAAGAGGTGCTGGCCGAGGCGCGTAAAGATTCGGGTATCAAACATATCCTGGTACAGTCGCACCTGCCGGTGATCTATCCGGTGCGCAAGGTGAACAGCAGCGGCATGCTGATGGATGATGGAATCGAAAGTGCCTTTTGGAAAACATTGAGGAAGCATGGCGTCGATATCTATTTTGCTGGTGAAGTTCATGCGAATACCGTGACGAAAGATCCGGAATCCAATGTGGTGCAACTGGTCAGTCGGGGCAATTTTTTCAACAACTTCCAGACCTTGGATATTTCGGATAACCGTATTGAAGTAACCTGCTACAACCAGCTGGGAGGCAAAGCTTCCGATGGGGAGTATGAAGTCTCCGGGCGTCTGCTGATTGATAAATCGGGTGCCGGGGTGCGCATTGAAGGCGAGGGCGAATTGGCCGTTCTGGATCCTGGTGCGCGCCATTTGCATTTCGATTTCGAGGAAACCGTTCCTCTCGTCGAACAACCCATCATGGGAACGGCAAACCGCAAGAAAGAGGATCCGTTCAAATTGCGAGGGATCAAGTGTGCCCGCATCGTCCCAAACCGTGGAAGCTTCGGCCCCCATTACAGCGCATTGACGACCCATGTTGATTTGGTTCCGGGAATGCAGGGTATGGCTGGGCTTTTTTCAGAACAAAGCCGCTTGGGTGTTTTTGCCATGGGGCCGCTGCATGGCGATCGTGCCGTATCGTATGCCTTGTGGGTGAAAACAACTTCGCTGGAAAATCAGATCCTGATCAACACGGGATCCATCTGGGGCACTGAGTTGAAAAACTTTTTCAACCTGAATCTCGATGACGGAGTGCCGCAGGTCATGGTTTCCGAGCATCAAACTGTGACGGCGGAAGACGTTGAAAAGCTGAACGACGGCGAATGGCATCACATTGTTGCAGGCATGCCGTCCAACGGATGCAGGTTGTCCGAAGTTGAAATCCACGTGGATGGGAAACCCGTGGAGACCCGGCTCAGTGGAAACGATGTTAAACTACACTTCAATCAGGCTGTTCGTCTTGGGATCGGGGGGCTCAACTACAGCAATAAAGCCTTTGATGTTTTGCCGGTTAAACCCTTTGTCGGATGTATGGATGAGGTTTCGGTCTGGACGCGTGGATTGACCCCGGAAGAGATTAAGGTCGCTATGGGTTTCAAAGGAGCGCAACAACGATGAAAAGGCGAAGCTTCAACCGGATCGTGAGTGCCGCAGGCATTGCCGCCATCGGACAAAAGGCACTGGCGGGGAAAGCAAAGCAACCGAACCTTTTGATCATCCATACCGATGAGCACAATTTTCGCACCCTCGGTTGCTACCGCGACCTGATGGGTGAGGATCAGGCGTATGTCTGGGGGAAGGGCGTGAAGGTCGATACGCCGCATATTGATTCGCTGGCCCGTGAGGGAGCAATTGCCACGAGTTATTATGCCGCCTCGCCGGTTTGCACACCATCGCGTGCCGCACTGGTTTCCGGTCTCTATCCCGTGCATGCCGGATCACCTTCGAACGACATGCCGATGCATGATGGTCTGGTTACCTTTGCCGACGTGTTGCGACGCAACGGCTATGCAACCTCGTATGTCGGGAAATGGCATTTGGACGGCGATGCCAAACCGGGGTTTGCTCCGGCGCGGAAGTTTGGGTTCGACGACAATCGCTATATGATTAACCGTGGCCATTGGAAGTTGCTGAAGAAAGAGGGGAACACGGCGAACTTCATCGGGAGCTTCAATGCGAGCAGGAATCAGTATGAATTCAATATCGGCGAAGCCGATGAGCAATCCTTTACCACCGATTTTCTGTGCGACCGGGCGATAGAGATTATGGAGCGGGATAAAACCAAACCGTTCTGTGTGATGGTCTCCATACCGGATCCGCATGGGCCGAACCATGTTCGCGAACCCTATGCCTCCATGTTCAAGGATATGCATTTCCTGAATCCGCGCACCATGGATGCCATGACCGAGGAGACCGCACCGGGGTGGGTTGGCATCAAAGGCAAGAATGCGGCTGCAGACGAGCTGAAGCAGGAGCAAATGCAGTGGTATTTCGGCATGGTCAAGTGCATCGACGACAATGTCGGTAAAATCCTCAACTACCTGGAGTCACAGGGGCTGGATGGAAATACGATTGTCGTCTTTTCTTCGGATCACGGTGACCTGATGGGGGAACATAGGAAGCATAACAAAGGCAATCCCTATGAAGCCTCTGCAAAAATTCCGTTCCTGATTCGCTGGCCGGGACACATTCCTGCCGGCAAGGTGGTACGTTCGGCGCAGTGCAATGTCGACTTTGCGCCCATGGCGCTTTCAATGATGGGCGTCACGAACGGTCTGCCGGAGTTTCATGGAACGGATACTTCCTCTGATTACCTTGGAAGTCGGGGCGACGTTGCCGAAGACCGCATCGTCTATCTAACCCATGCGGCCAGTAAATGGGTGGCCGCTATCGACCGTCGGTACAAACTGGTGCTTTCGACGATGGATGATCCATGGCTGTTCGATCTGAAAAATGATCCGGATGAACTCATCAACTTCCATACTCATCCAGAGTACAGGCAGATTGCCGAAAAGCTGCAGGACGAACTGGTGGCCCAGATGGAACGCTATGAAGAGCCGGCGTTGGAAAAAGGCGGGCTCATCTATAAAACCGGTGGAGCCGGAACTCGGGAAGTTCAAACCGCATTGCCGACCACGGACGGGTATCTGATTGATAGTGGCGGCCATGCGATGAAAGGAACCAAAAAAGGGGCATGGAGTCGTGCGGTAACGGTTCCGGCAGACCGGTTTGAGCCGAACTGCAGGTATGAACTCGAGCTGGAGTGGGAATCCAGGGGTCTCGACGACGGAGCGGCGTTTTTCGCTAATTTCCTCGACCCGAAAAATAAAAAAGACAAACAAACCGAACTCTGGACGACTGTTTCCGGGGAAACAGGCGTTGTCGGGAAAACGCTCAAGACCACAAATACCAAGGGGTGGACTTTGCACGTTGGAGTTCGCGATGTCGGTGAGATTCTGGTGAAAAGTTTGAAGGTTAAGAAGGCGGATTGATCAGTCGGGCCAGGCTGCTTTGTCAGGTGGGAGTACAATGAAAAACCTAATGTTTGTATTTTTTATTTTAGCGGTTGCTTTGGCGCACGGTGCCCGCAAGCCCAACATGATCGTCATTATGTGCGACGATCTTGGTTATGCGGATGTCGGCTTTAACGGCTGCAAGGACATCCCGACACCGAACATTGACCGCATTGCTGAAAACGGCGTGCGGTGCACCAGCGGCTACACGTCGTATTCGGTCTGTGGGCCGAGCCGCGCGGGTTTTATGACGGGACGCTATGGGCAACGGTTTGGATTTGAGCGCAATCCGCAGTATAGAACCGATGATCCGAACATGGGGTTGCCGAAGGAGGAAAAAACTTTCGGCGAAGCGCTGGGGCCGGTGGGGTATGCGACCGGCGTGGTTGGCAAGTGGCATTTGGGTGCCCATCCGAGCAATCATCCGCTGAACCGCGGGTTTGACTATTTTTATGGCCATCTGGGCGGTGGCCACCGCTTTATGCCGGAAGAGCTGACCATTCAGGATGGCTACACCGCAACGAATGAGGAGGAAAGCTATCGTACCTGGATTATGAAAAACCATGAGGCGATCCCTCCTGCAAAATACCTGACGGATGAATTTTCCGATGCGGCCGTGGAGTTTATTGATCGAAGCAAAGACCGGCCGTTTTTTCTCTTCCTTTCATACAATGCTCCGCATTTGCCTTTGCAGGCAACGGATGAATATCTTGCCCGTTTCCCGAAGCTGGAAGGGGATCGGAAAATCTATGCCGCGATGGTCAGTGCTATCGACGACGGGGTCGGTCAGGTTTTTGATAAACTGGAAGAGTACAAGCTGCTGGAAAAAACAATTCTTGTATTCCTCTCGGACAATGGTGGGCCCGAACCAAAGAATGCATCGGATAATGGACCTCTGCGTGGCGGGAAGGGCGATTCCTGGGAAGGCGGCTTCCGCGTCCCCTTTGCCGTGCAGTGGAAGGGGACGCTGCCGGCTGGGACAGAATACCACCATCCGGTCAGTGCGTTGGATATTATGGGTACCATCGTGGATCTCGCCGATGCTCCGGTTGATCCCAAACGTCCGCTGGACGGCATTAATCTGATTCCCTATTTGGCGGGTAAAAAAAAAGGGATTCCGCATGAGGCCATTTATCTGCGCAAGTTCGATGGGGGAAAATATACGGTTCGAAGTGGAGCCTATAAAATGCATCTCGGCCCATGGCAGGGGGCTAAGCCGGAGCTTTATAACCTAGATGAGGATGTCGGCGAACAGAACAATGTCGCCGGGGATCATCCTGAAAAGATCCAGCACCTGGAAAAACTTCGCAAGCGGTGGGACGCAGAGTTGATCGAACCGATTTTCCTGGGGTTGATTCATACCCCGGAGTGGCAGGATAAACTCAAAAAACAGAATACGAAAAAATCACAAACCGATAACCCCCAATGGGATTGGTTTTCTGCTCTGGACAAAAACAAGGATGGTGGCGTAACAGAAGTAGAGTGGCTTAACTGGACGATGAGTGAGGCAAAGAGAAAGGGCCGCAGCTCCACCGAAGCGCGCCAGCGCAAATTTTTTGCAGGGCGGGATTTGGATGGCGATGAAATCATTACACGTGAAGAACTCGAAGCCGGGATAAAAAGGTAGAACAATGAAATGGATCGGAATCATTGTTATGGTTGGGTGCGCGGCCGTTGCCGATCTGCCGAATGTCGTCATGATCATGGCGGATGACTGGGGTTGGTCGGATATCGCCGCCTATCGACGTCATCAGGGGCTGGATGATCCGATCCCGACTCCAAATCTCGACCGTATGGTGGAGCAGGGCATGATGTTTACGGATGCCCATTCGCCTGCGGCATTGTGCGCTCCGACGCGCTTTTCGATGATGACCGGATCCAATCCCTACCGGAACGGCATGCAGTGGGGTACTTGGGGTTTCACTGCCACCAGTGCGTTTTCCACTGGGCGCAAACATGTGACAGTAGGGGAAATTGCCAAAACCGCAGGATATCGAACCGCCTTTTTCGGTAAGATGCATTTCGGGGGTGGGATCGAAAACTATGAAATAACGATGCCGAATTTCCCAACAAGTTATGGATTCGACTACACCTTCTGCACGCACGGCGGTATTCAGGACTCGCCCTATCTCTATTTTGAAAATGACCGGTTTGTAAGGATTGATCCCTCGGATCCGCTGAATCCATCGCAGCCAGGGGTGAACTCGAACACCGTCTTCTGGACTAAAGGAAACTATACGATCCCGAACGGTACTGGGATCATCCAGACGGGCAAGGCTGATAATCCGAACCAGCATGAAGGCATTGGGGACGTGTATTGGAACTCCAGCCAGAACGGGATCATCAACTCGAAGAAGGCTGCGGCATTCATCAACGATCATTTGGACCGCCACCCGGATTCTCCCTTTATGATGTATTATTGTGCTCCCCAGGTTCATTTGCCACATACTCCGCCGGTTGATTTCGAACCGAATGCGGACGGAACTCCGGGGGTGCCTCCGAATGTTCCTGTGGCCGGGGCGACGGGAGGCTCGAGCATTGCCGATGTCATTTATGAACTCGATCTGCAAGTGGGGCATATTCTGAGCGCGTTGGACGACCCCAATGGCGATGGCGATATCTCGGACAGTATTCTAACCAAAACACTGGTTATGTTCACTTCCGACAACGGCGGACTGGGAACCGACCGCGGTTTGCCGGATTATGATTCAACGGGGGTGTTGCGTGGATGGAAAGCCCAAATGGAGGAGGGAGGCCACCGCGTTCCTTTTGTTGCGATGTGGCCGGGAATGATCGAAACCAATTCCGTGAGCGACCAGCTCATTTGCGGCCATGACTGGGTGGGCATCATGTATGCGTTGACCACGAACAGCATGGCTGCCGATCAGGCCATGGACTGTGCGAATATTCTCCCCATCCTGCTCGGTGAACAGGATGAAAATGTGCCGGTGCACGAGTTCATGCTTCACCAGAGCCAGAATTCAAAACTATATCCCTATGCCATCCGGCAGGGCGACTATGTGATGTTTTTCGACCAGGCTAAAGGGGGCGGGCCGCTCTATAATCTAGCAGACGATCTGGGGCAATCCACCAATCTGCTGGAAGGGGGGGGCTTGCCGGAACACGTTTCTTTGAGCAACCAACTGCATACCCTCTATCTTCAGCATGACCAGATGAACGACCCTCGGACAACGACCGCCTATATGGCCCCCGATGTGCATCCGCCGCTGCCGAATCCTGCCGGTTTTTCGCTTGTGCCCAAGGCGATTGGATCTTCTGCGATATCCATGAAGTCCTATTCAGGCGCTGACGTCAGTAGGCCGGTGGAGTATCGCTTCACAGAAAACAGTGGTCATGAGGGCGGTACGTCGTCGGGGTGGCAAACCTCTTCGTCTTTTATCGATGATCGGTTGTTACCCGGCCTGACCTATTCCTATTCCGTGCAAATGCGTGATGCACTCGGTCATGTCGGAGCGGTGAGCTCCGTTTTTCACGTCACCACGGACACGAATAGCGCGATCTTTGCCGATGACTTTGAGAATTCTTCCGACGCGGGCGATATCGCCGCCGCACCCTATCCCTCGGGCATCTGGCACCATCAGGCCACGGAGGATTGGGCGTGGGATGAATCTGCGGCCGACACCTCGGTGCACATCGGAGACTACGGCAACCTCGCCGGAAAAGAGCTTCGTTTGGGCTGGGGCTATGACGAAGTGGTTACGATGGTCTCCACTACGGTTGCGATTGATACCAACCGCACCTACACGCTGAGCGGTAGCTGGGAAATGGACAGCACTCCGTTCCTGCCGTTGGGCTTCATTGCCGGGCTGGCTGAATTCAGTGCGGCAGACGGGGTGCTGGTGCAGCGGCTTACGCCCGACTTCCACGTCTTCGGCAACACCAATGCCCCAACTCTCGGCGATACCGGCACGTTCGAGATTGTTCTTTCGCCCGTCGACATGGCCGATGCCGGGATTGCTCCCGGCAACACCCTCGGCATCTTTTTCCATCATGACGACGACGGCGTACTCTACAGTGAACATGGTTCGGAAAAGGGCGATGTTTATCTGGTGGATGACATATTGCTGTCTGCCGACATCGATGGAATGTTTGGGCAGTGGTTGGTCAACTATGGCATTACCGGTCAAATGGCCGATCCGGATGGCGACGGGGTGGGCAACCTTCATGAATTTGCATTGGGCGGGAATCCGACGAACCCGGGATCCACTGGTCATGCGCCGGAATTAGGAACGGAATCGAATGTGTTCCGCTATGTTTATCCGCGCCGCGCCGATTCCGGCCTGAACTATGCCCTGGAAGCAACCTCGAACCTTCTTTCCAACGATTGGAAAACGGGGGAGCACATCGAACTGCCGGTTGCCGGGATGCTCGACGCTGATTTCGAATCGGTTACCAATGAGCTTCCCGTCTCCACCAGCCAGATGTTCCTTCGCTTGCTCATTGAAGAATAAATCCAACTAAAAGGTTTCTATGAAACAATACTTAAAACTTATCGTTCTGACGCTGTTTGCCGGCTCTTTCGCGGCGGAACACGCTTATGCATCGATTGCGTCCGGGGAAATTTGGCGCGATGATCGCGGCGTTCATATCAATGCTCATGGAGGTGGAATTCTCCGCCACAAGAATACCTACTATTGGTTTGGTGAGCATAAAATCGAAGGGAAGGCGGGCAACCGTGCGCATGTCGGTGTGCATGTCTATTCATCGAAGAATCTGCAGGACTGGTCGGACTGCGGTATCGCGCTGAACGTTTCGAACGATCCTAAATCGGAAATTACGAAAGGTTGCATTCTCGAACGGCCGAAGGTGGTGTTCAACGAGAAGACCCGAAAATTTGTAATGTGGTTTCATCTGGAACATAAAGATGCCAAGCCGCAACCCTATTCGACGGCCCGCTCCGCCGTCGCCGTCGCGGACGAGGTGACGGGCCCCTACACGTTCCTTCACAGCCTGCGCGGCACTCCGGAAAACTGGCCGATCAATTTTCCGGAAGAGATGAGGAACCAGTTCGACGTGAAAGACGACTATTACCACGGCTCTGCATCCTGGGAGGAAAAAGCGGAGACCCATCAGCGCGGGCTTGCGGTGAATACCTGTTTTCACGAAGGGCAGATGAGCCGCGACCAGACGGTTTTCGTGGATGACGATGGCACAGCTTATCACATCGCGGCTTCGGAACATAACGCGACGTTGCATATCCGCGAACTGAACGAGAGCTACACCGGTTATACCGGAAAATATATCCGCATTTTCCCGGGGCGCTATCATGAAGCTCCGGCGGTTTTCAAGCGGGAGGGCAAATATTATCTGATTTCCAGCGGGTGCACCGGTTGGGCTCCCAATGCGGCACGCTCGGCGGTTGCCGACGACATCATGGGGGAATGGACTGAACTGGGGAATCCCTGCGTGGGCATTAATCCGGGCAACAACATGGGCCCCGAAAAAACCTTTGGTGCCCAGAGTACCTTTGTTTTGCCGGTCACCGGAAAAAAAGATGCCTATATCGCGATGTTCGATATCTGGAGCCCGGGAAACGCGATTGATGGACGCTATGTCTGGCTGCCCATTGAATTCGCCGATGAAGGTTTCTACGTGCCTTGGAAGAGCGCGTGGTCGATTTCCTCGTTTGAAGATATGGAGAATTGATATGAAGCAACTGGCTTTAATCGTGGGGATAGGCCTGGCACTCACTGTTGCCTCGGCAGGCAATAGGCCGAACATTCTGTTTATTGCGATCGACGATATGAACGACTGGACGGGCTTTCTCGGCGGGCATCCGCAGGCGCAGACACCCAACATGGATAAGTTGGCAAAGAAGGGGATCAATTTCACCAATGCGCATTGTTCCGCACCCGGTTGCTCGCCGAGCCGAAACGCATTGCTCTACGGAGTGGAGCCGTTCAATTCCGGGCTCTATGCCTTTTATGACCAGGAAGGCTTCTCGGATAAAGTGCTCGAGGATTATGCATCGATTCCACAGTTTTTTAAAAACAAGGGCTACCGCACCTATGGTTCGGGCAAGATCCACCACCGGCGAGTTCCAACTGACGTGGAGTGGACGGAGTTTTATGAATTGGAAAAGTCCAATCCTCTGAAGTTCGACGACGTCGAGGGCTACCGCCAGGGCAAATCGAACAAAATGCGTTTTTCGCCGACGCTCAGTCCGCTGGAAGACCATACCGACTACAAAAACACCGCGTTCGGTGTGGATGTGTTGTCGCGCGAACACGACAAGCCGTTCTTTCTGGCGGTCGGTATCGTGAGACCGCATCTTCCGTTTACCTGCCCTAAGCAGTTCTTCGACCTCTATCCCAAGGAGGTGGAACCTCCCCGGATCAACCCGACCGATCATTCCGACATTCCGGCGGTTGGCAAGGCAATGGCGAAGGTGAGCGACGACCGCCGTTTTAAACAAGACGAGGCCTGGAACAAAGTGAGGCGTGCCTATCTTGCCTGCATTTCATGGGCGGACTACAACGTCGGTCGTCTGCTCGATGCGCTCGATGCCAGCCCGTATGCCGGAAACACAGTGGTAGTCCTATGGTCGGACCACGGCTACGGTTTGGGCGAGAAAAAGCATTTCCGCAAATTTGCCCTGTGGGAGGAGACGACCCGTGTTCCGTTCATTATCTGGGATGCACGTGAGGGCAAGCCGGTTGCCGGGCGAGAGGTGAAGGAGGGTGTTTCGCTCATCAACATTTACCGTACGCTGGCTGAACTCTCGAATCTCGATTCTCCGGAGTATGTGGATGGATTCAGTTTGGTGCCTCAATTGAGAGATCATGAGGCTCCGGTGGAGGGGCAGGCGATCTGTTCGTGGGGCAGGGGCAACTATACCGTGCGCACCCGCGACTGGCGCTACACCCGCTACTACAACGGCGGGGAAGAACTGTACGACCATACCAAGGATCCCGACGAATGGACCAACCTCGCGAAGAATCCTGAATATACCGAGGTGAAAAACCGTTTGTCCTCCAAGCTTCCGCGGCAGGAGGCTCCCATCGTGTTGGATGGGCTGGAGGGCTGGAGTATTCCTTACAGCGCTGACAAACCGCTGGAAAAAACGAATAAGGGTGAAGAATGAGGAGGCAAGTGGCTGTCGCATTTGCTTTGGCCCGGCCTCTTTATGGCCGCCCGGGAAAGTCCATCGGGCCTGTTGCCTGAGGCTCTGGAGGAGTGGACTCCTTCGTGGCATGGCGTGAAGGTAATAACGGATTCCGACGGTATGTTGACGTATGCGCAGGAACCTTGCGACAGGCCGCAGGTTGCCGAAAATGGAGAACAGAAATGGATAAGAAGCTGACTGCCGCCGCTGTGGCTGCGTTGCTGGTTGGCGGCGTTTTTGCCGCACAGCCCCCCAATGTGGTGCTGATTGTCTGCGACGATCTTAATGATTACATCACCGGCATTCCCGGAGCGACGGGGCATCCGCAGGCAATTACGCCGAACCTGGAAAAGCTGGCAACGTCGGGCGTCGCTTTCCGCCGCGCCTATTCGAACCATCCGGTCTGTGCGCCATCGCGCTCCAGCTTCCTGACGGGCATCTATGGCCATACATCCGGCAATCTGTTTTGGAACAAGTGGTTCCAGAACCCCGTGCTGAAAAACTCCCGCTCGTTGATGGATCATTTCAAGCAGAATGGCTACCACGTGGCTGGTTCCGGCAAGCTGATGCACCACGACAAACCCGATGAGTGGAGCGAATTCAAATATAAAGCCGACTATGGCCCGATGGCCTATGATGGTGAAAAGCGGGTGGCGCATCCGGGCGTGCCGAAACCGTTCAGCGATATCGGCTCGGTGGATGGCTCCTGGGGCGCGCTGGAAGATGTGCCCTATGCCAATGACGGTAATCCGGAATCGGGATGGATTTATGGTGACTGGAGCAAGCTGAAGTCGATGAAGCCGGGCGACCCGACTCCGGATGAACGCAATGCGGATTGGGCTGCGGGCAAAATCGCTGATTTTTCAAAACAGAAAAACGGGAAGCCCTTTTTCCTTGGAGTCGGTTTTATCCGTCCGCATACGCCGCTGCATGTCTCGCAGAAATATTTCGACATGTATCCGCTCGATCAGTTGGAACTTCCGATAATTAAAACCGATGATGCGGCGGATACGCACTACAGGGAAATCTTTGACCCGAACCACAAAGGGTTGCGGTATTACCGGACTCTGGTTGAAGCTTTTAATGGAGATGAGGAAAAGGCCGTTAAGGTCTTTGCCCAGGCCTATCTGGCCTGTGTGACGGCCGTGGACGAATGTATCGGCACCGTGGTCGATGCCATCGATAACAGCCCCTTCAAAGACAATACGATTATTGTGGTGACGTCCGACCATGGATGGCAGATGGGGCAGAAAGACTACCTTTTCAAAAATTCCCCATGGGAAGAGAGTACCCGTATTCCGTTTGTCGTGCGGGCTCCCGGAATCGCCCAGGCTGGTGCGGTTGCTGAGCATCCGGTTTCACTGGTCGATCTCTATCCGACCTTGGTGGACTTGTGCGGTTTGCCGAAAGAGACGCGTAAGAATGAAAACGGCGCCGCGCTGGATGGCCACAGTATTCGCCCGTTCCTCGTGAATCCGGAAAGCCGCAGTTGGGCGGGGCCGGAAGGGGCTCTTTCCATGATTTATATTGGAGAACTCAATAAAGGATATACAGCGGAAGAAAAAAACAGGATTGAAAACCAGCATTGGAGCTACCGCACTGAACGGTGGCGGTACATCCGCTATAACGACGGCGTGGAAGAGCTATACGATCATGAAAACGATCCGCGCGAGTGGAAGAATCTGGCAAACTCGCCCGAACATCAAGCCATTAGGAAGCAGCTCAACCAGCAGGTCTTCAGCCTCGTTAACGAGACGGCCATAAGGCAGCAACCCCAAACGAAACCTGTGACCCCGAAAAAAAAATGGGATTGGTTTACTGCCCTGGATTCGAACAAGGACGATAGGGTAACGGAAGGCGAGTGGCTGACCTGGAATAAAAAATCTGCCGTTAAAAAGGGCGAGGCCTTCAATGAAACACAGCAGAAAACCTACTTTGCCGAGCGTGATACCAACGGCGACGGGTGGCTGACCCGTCAGGAACTCGAAAAAGCCAAAAATAAGTGAATTACAGGTTGCGAGTCATTGTCCTGCGTGGGTAAAGAAAACCGCCCTCGCCCCGTCTTTGGTGGAGAACCCCAAAAATAAAGGCCGGAACGTGTGTTCCGGCCTTGAAGTTGGTAGCGGGGATTGGATTTGAACCAATGACCTTCAGGTTATGAGAATGATTGTGGCCATTTTCATAACCTTTTATCATTCTGTAATTTATAAATAACCCGTTCTCCAGTAGATGCTTAATTGATTCCGTATCTACCAACATGCCCGGCATGCCGGGCACCGTTTGTCCACAAAATGTCCACAATTCTAGATGTGGAGTCAATCTGTAACGCCATCTATAAAGCATGGGCGAGTTTGGAGGGTGCGGTTGGGTGTCGCGTCCAGAAGTGACAGGGAAGCAAGAGTTGGACGAACGAAATTGAGCTGAAAAATTTGGAAACACAACGCGGAAACACATAGAAAGAAGTATGGGAAGGTGGGCATCAACTGAAGTTACACAATCAGGGCGCACGATAGCGACCGTTCATAATGAACGGGCAGGGGTGTTTTGATGCTGACAACCAGGCAACTACGCGGCGGCGCGGTAATAGTGCGAAATGATTCCGCCGAGCCTCTTTTCCCGTTTAATTTCACCTTCAGTCGTGGGTGTGAAATCAACGTTAAGAACCGTATTGCTGATCTCTTTTCCTTGGTGAGGCCGTGTGAAATTGTAATGCGCCAACCACTCTCGGTTGATGTAGTCAAGGTGTTCAAGACTCAGGCAAACAAAGTGATCGAGGCACTGCGCTTTAATGGTAGAAATATAGCTCTCCGCGTATCCATTCGCTTGTGGGGTGCGTGGTGGAGTTCGGATTATTGTCGTTCCCGAACCTTTCCAGAAGGCATCGAAGCTCGCCGCGAATTTCGTATCGCGGTCACGGATGAGGTGACTTGCTCCGACTCCAATATCATCCAGCCACATGGAGGCGTTCCGCGCTTGTTGAAGCACCCATTTTTCATCGGGATGAAACGTGGCCGGACTCATGAAGACGCGGCGGCTGCCGAGATGGATAAACACCAGCACATACGCGTCAATTTTCCCCATGAGCGTATAGACCGGCTTCGTAAAAAAGTCGATCGCGACGAGCGTTTCAATATGCGAGCTGATAAACTTCGACCATGTACTGTCCGGGTTCTTCAGCGCTTTATCCGGAACCGGATTGAGGCCGTTGCGTTTCATAATGTCGCGGATAGTCGTCAGTCCAATTTTGATTCCCAACTTTTTCAGTTCCCCAAAGATTCGCTTATATCCCCATCCAAGGTTTTCGGAGGCGAGTCTGATAATCAATTGGATGGTTCCCTCATCCGTTTCCGGGCGACCGCCCTTGCGCTTCGGCTTTTTACCCGCCTTCTTCCGCAACCAATCACGATAGGTGCGGGGCTTTACCACCAGCATGACATCGGAAATGTCATGATCGATCAAAGCCCCCAGCCGCATAAGTTCCGTACGCTCCCTTTCCTCCGTAATGATCCGCGGGTCGTCAATTCGGTCGCGCAGCATTTCGATCTGGTACTTCAGTATCTGAAGACGCGCATCGTAGCGCGGCATGAAAAACCGCGAGATGAGAATGAATACCACCTGCAAAAACCAAGAATCCCCGTTGCTCTTCTCCAAAATCAATCCCTCTCAAATTCGTTGCTACCCATGAGCTTGCAGGAAGCGATACCTTTCCGCACCCCTAAGAAATCAACTAAACGTGAAAATTTACCGAAGAAGAGTGAGTCGAGCCACCGAAAAGCTGGATTTGTCGTCGGGTTTATGGGAATCTCTGGACCGTTAATTTGTTAGAGAGGTTTTATCTATGCCGACTATTTCCATATTTTACGGGATTTTGATTAAGATGTTTTTCTATGACACGGAAAAACATCATGTGCCGCATATCCATGCGGAGTATCAGGATGATATGGCAGTGTATTCTATCGAGAATGGAGACGTGCTGGCCGGTAAGCTACCGCCTAAAAAGAACAAGTTGGTTGTCGCGTGGATCGAAATTCATAAAGAAGATCTCATGGCCGACTGGGAACTCGCTGTTAATGGTCAAAACCCTTTACCAATCCGGGGGTTGGATCAATGATTATTCAGGAAGTAAAACCCCTAGAGGCTGGAGTACTCCAAGTAGTAGCTGAAGATGGTCGTTCAGGAACAGTCGATGTTAGCCCGTATCTTGATTCTCCTGCGTTTGCTCCTTTGAAGAACTGGGATGCCTTTGTTCAGATTAGGAATGGGAAGTATTACGTGGAATGGACCTGTGGGGCAGATCTGTCTGCCGACACACTTGAGGCCAAAATGAAATGGTCGTGAATGGTTCGAAATGCTGTTCGAGAAACTGGGGTTGTGGAAGGACCTAAGTTCGCTTTCCCATCCTGTCAGGAGTAGCTGGTTAGATGGTGATTCAAAAAGCGAAAACAGGGTCGATTTGGCTCAGTTTCGCACTTTCTTGATGCAACTAGTTGTCGTCACGAAACTTAACTTTTCGAAGCCCAAGTTCGCATCGCTATCCTAATCGGTACCTGGTCGGATGGAGAGTCGATTTAGAGAAGTTTGTATCGCTATCCAACCGGGCCGACCACATTTTTCTATTTTGTGCATTGGGTCGGCCGCCAACAGAATTGGCCCTGATTTTATGCACCTATTAATACTGCTAGTTGAACCACATCGTGGTTCAGCGTTATACCTGTTCCTGATATTCAGAATACGGTATTAAACAACGTGGGTTTTCCGCTGAACTGTCGAGTTGGAGAAGTGCAATGTCCGTTGGCTAAAGCGGGTTATTTGTTTGATCCAGTTATAGGAGAAAAAACATATGAATGAATTAATGGTGCCGATTTTTATTGTGATCCTGGCCAGTGTCTTTCAGGGCACGTTCGGGCTGGGGATGAAATATATTAAGCCGATGGCCTGGGAGGCCTGGTGGATAGTTCATGCCACGGTGGCGATGGTGATCTTCCCTCTGATATGGGCCTCGCTGGTGGTGCCGGATCTGGGTGGCGTATTGGCGCAGGCTCCGATGAATGAGGTGGTCGGCGGAGCAGTTATGGGATTTGTTTGGGGGATCGGCGGGATTATGTTCGGGGTATCGGTGGGATACATCGGCATGTCGCTGACCTATGGTATTGTGATGGGACTGTGCTCGATTGCCGGTGCATTGATCCCTTTTTTCCTGCGTTTCGATTCCGTCAACAAAGCAAGCATTCCCTTTATTATTATCGGTTTGGTTCTGTTAGCCGTTGCGGTTTATATCGTAACTGTTGCCGGTTTGAAGCGGGACAAGCTTCTGGCTGAAGAAGGCAAGGACATTCAGGGGATCCAGAAAGGAGCCGCCTTTAAAAAGGGACTGTTGATTGCGTCGGTCTGCGGAATTCTCTCCGCATTGTTGGCAGTGGGGTTTGATAATACCATCGAAATCGGAAAACTGGCTCGTGAGGCGGGTGCGTTGGAACGTAATACCGCACTGGCCCGATGGGTGGTGGTGCTGGCCGGCGCCTATCTGATGAATGTGGCCTATGCACTGTTCCTCCTCTTTAAGAATAAATCATTCGGTTCATTCAAGACTCCCGGGATGATTAAGGCGCTAAAGTGGTCGATCATTGCCGGTCTGCTTTGGTTTGCGGCGCTTGGAACCTACGGCCAGGGCGTTGCACTAATGGGTGAAATCGGCACCATGATCTGTTGGCCCGTAATGCTGGGGCTCTCGCTGATTGTAAGTAACGTTGCCGGAATGATCACCGGCGAATGGAAAGGCGTTGCCGGGCCGTTCAAAATCATGCTGCTCGGGGTGACGGTGATTATTCTGGCTACCGTCGTGATGGCCTATGCCTCTACGTTGAAGACGGTATAATATGATTTCATCGATTAAAACCTATCGTCTGCAGCATAAACTTGAAGAATCTTTTGGTTTTTCACAGTGGCACTACGATACGCGCAATAACCTGATCGTTGAAATTATTGATGATTCCGGCACGGTGGGATACGGGGAGTGCTACGGCCCGGCCACGGTGACGCAGAATGCGGTCGATACCTTTTATGCTCCGCTTCTATTGGGCAGGGATCCGCTGAAAAATGAAGCGGCTTGGCAGCACTGCTGGCGTGCTTCGCTCGATTTCGCGATGAAAGGCCCAATGATGGGGGCAATTTCAGGGCTGGATATGGCTCTACTTGACCTTAAAGGAAAATTGTTGGGTATATCCGTCTCTGAGCTGATGGGAGGGCGGCTGCGCGATGAAGTAGCGTGCTATGCCACGGGTATGTATTTTCGCAAGCAACCGGAAGAAGAATTACTGCAGACGATTCTCGAAGAAGCAACGGACTATGTTGGGCAGGGATTCGGTGCGCTTAAAATTAAGATCGGGAAAAATATGCCTTTTGATAAAAGGCTGATTGTTGCGATGCGCAATACCTTTCCCGATGTCCGATTGATGGCCGATTCGAATCATGCTTATGATCTTTCGGAAGCGGTAGAGATCGGCCGCCTGCTCAGCGAGCATGATTACAAATGGTTTGAGGAGCCGCTCTCCCCGACACATCCTGACCTTTTCCGGCAGTTGGCCGATAAAGTTGATGTTCCGATTGCTGCAGGAGAGTGCGAGCAAACCCGGTATGGTTTCCAGGCGCTGCTTTCCAAAGGTGGCGTGCAGATTGCGCAGCCCGATCTGGCTTATTGCGGTGGACCAACCGAAGCGCTTAAAATCCGTGCTGTTGCATCATCCATGGGTATCAACACCATCGCCCACTGCTGGGGCACCCAGCTCAATCTTGCCTGTGCTTTGCACTACCTCGCCACGACCTATATTGAGCCCGGAAGAGCCACGCCCACCGAGCCGCTTTTGGAAAGGGACCTGACTCCCAACCCCATGCGCGACGCTATGTATTCCATGGGAATTGCCATTGAAAACGGTGTGGCGAAGGTTCCTGTCGGGCCGGGATTAGGGGTCGAGCCGGATCGTATGGAAATGGAAAAATATTGTGTTCAGAAAACGGAGAAAACCCATGTCGGAAAAAAAATACCCGATGCTGATTAACGGCGAGAAGATCAGCACGAAACAGTCGTTTAACGTCGTCAATCCATCTACGGGTGAAGTGCTCGGACAGGTGCCGGAAATTGATGCGGACAGCATTCAGTTGACGCTTAAATCAGCCGATGCGGGCTTCAAAGCCTGGTCGGCTAAAACGCCTGCAGAGCGAAAAACTGTGATTCTCCGTTATGCGGAAGTGCTGGAGCAAAACAGCAAACGGATCATTGCGCTACTACGTGCGGAAACGGGCAAGCCGCAGGATAATGCTGAATATGATTTCGGTATGCTGGGAAATTGTCTCCGCTTTTTTGTGGAGGAAATGGAGCGCCTTGATCAGCCGGTGCTGCATGATCCCGATGGCCGTTTTATGCACTATATGCTGCGTCAGCCTCTGGGTGTCTGTGTCGGTATGCTTGCCTGGAACTTTCCGTTACTGAACGTGGCCTATAAGATCGGACCGGCCTTGGCCGCAGGATGCTCGGTTATTCTCAAGCCGTCAACCGAGACGCCGCTTGCCTCGTTGGAAGTGGCGTATTTGGCGAAAGAGGCGGGATTGCCGGACGGGGTGATCAATATGGTCACCGGCCGAGACCATGAGATGATGAAAAACATGCTGAAAAGTGATATCCCCTCCATGGTGACCATGATCGGTTCCACGCGCGGCGGGTTGGAAGTCATGAATGCGGCCTGTACCAGCATCAAACATTTCTCAGTAGAACTGGGCGGCAATGCGCCGGTTGTGGTTTATCCGGATGCCGATGTGGCCGATGCCGCAACTAAAGTAGTTGATCTGAAATTTGCCAACTGCGGCCAGGTTTGTGTTTCTCCCAACCGTTGTTTTGTCCATGAATCAGTCTACGATGAGTTTGTCGAAGCCGCTAAAGCCCGTGCCATGGAAGTGGAAATGGGGCCGCTGATTTCTGAAAAGGCGCGGGCTTATATTCTGGGTTTGGTCGAATCAGCCGTCGCTGATGGCGCAGATGTGGTTTGTGGCGGACAGGCGAAAGATGGCGAAGGATTCTTCATGGAACCGACCATCCTTGCCAACGTGGTAAGAAAAATGAACGTGGCCTATGAAGAAATCTTTGGTCCCGTACTGCCTATTATTAAGTATTCTGATTCTGATGATGAAATTGCGTTGGCAAACGATACGCAATACGGGTTGGCGGCCTATGTTTTCACTACTAACCTGAAAAACGGGTTGCGTGCCGCTCGCGATATTCAGGCCGGCAGCGTGTGTGTCAATGAGCCTCATTATTCCGTACAATTGCCGCATGGAGGTCTGAAGCAGAGCGGGGTGGGAAAAGATTGCTCGCGTTACAGTCTGGAAGAATACCTGACTCTCAAGCGTGTATCCGTATTGGTCGATTAACCGGGAAATAGAAATGTTTTCAAAGGAATTAATGGGGCGTCTGAAACGCTCGGGTGTTGTGGCTGGTTTTGCAGTCGATCAGGTTGAGCATGCCGTTCCGACCGCCGAGGCCCTGTTGGCCGCGGGTATTGACGCCATTGAGTTGACGCTTCGCACAGATGTTGCGCTCGATGCGGTAAAGGCCATTGCTGACGGTTTGCCTGATATCCTGCTGGGGGTCGGTACGATTCTCACACCGGAACAGCTCGTTCAGGTGAAGGAGGCCGGAGCCCATTTCGGGGTGTCGCCGGGCATGAATCCGCGTGTCGTCCAGGCTGCTGTTGAACATGGGCTGCCCTTTGCGCCGGGGATTTGTACACCTTCCGATCTTGAAGCGGCTATCGAGCTGGGGTGCCGGTTTGTGAAATTCTTTCCGGCCGAGGCGAGTGGAGGCGTGAACTATCTAAAAAGCATGGCGGCCCCGTATCGGCATCTTGGGATTCAGTACTTCCCGTTGGGCGGCCTGAATGCGGGTAACATGAAGGACTACCTCGAGTTGGATAATGTTCCCACCATCGGAGGCTCGTGGATCGTGGAGAAGGGCCTTGTTGAATCCGGTGACTGGAACGGATTGAGCGCTCGTGCCGCCGAAGTGCGGGAAATGATTAATAAAGGAGCATGCAATGTATAAACATGTGGTTTTATGGAAGTTGAAAGATGAAGCGAATGGATTGAACAAGGCCGAGCTGGCTATTGAAGTCAAACGCCGGTTGGACGAACTTCCGGGGATCATCCCCGAGATCAGCGATTATGAAACGGCCATCAATATCGGCGACTATGGTGCTTCCTTTTTTGATGTCAGTCTGATCGCCGCCTATCCGGATGAGGAAGCGTTCAAAAAATACTGCGTCTATCCCGCACACGATGCCGTGGTTGCCTATATTCAATCGGTTACTATAGCTGAAGAAATTGTGGATTATACCGTATGAAATCTGTTGTAACCTTTGGAGAAATCATGGCGCGTATTGCGGCGCCCGAGAATTTGCGCCTGCGGCAGACGCGTACGTTTGATGTGACCTATGCAGGGGCGGAAGCCAGTGTGGCGGCATCGATCTGCAATTTTGGCGGTAAGGCGCGTTACGTCACAGCACTGCCAAAGCATGCGATGGCCGAAGCCACGATGGATTCGGTACGCGCCGTGGGTATCGACACCCAGTTCATTCTGCGGACAGACGAGGGACGACTTGGGCTCTATTTTCTGGAAACAGGCGCTAATCAGCGACCGAGCAATGTTATCTATGACCGCGCGGATTCCGCAGTGGCCATCACTCCGGTTGAGGCCTATGACTGGGATTCCATTTTTGATGGAGCGCAGTGGCTACATTTAAGCGGGATCACGCCGGCACTTTCAAAGACGGCCGCGGATGCAACACTGGTGGCCGCGCAAAAGGCGAAAGCCGCCGGTTGCCGGGTTTCAATTGATCTGAATTTTCGCGGTAAGCTCTGGAAGTGGGACGCATCAAAAACCGCCCGCGAGCTGGCCCGGGAAACTATGTGCGGTGTGCTGCCCCTCATCGATGTGGTCATTGCCAATGAAGAAGACTGCCACGATGTGCTTGGGATTTGTGCGGGTGAAACCGACGTGCATTCCGGTGAACTCGATACCGCGCGGTATCCGGATGTCGCCCGCCAGGTGGTTAAACAGTTTCCGAATGTTTCGCTGGTGGCCATCACGCTACGTGAAAGCCTGTCGGCCACCCATAATAACTGGGGTGCTATGCTGTATGATGCTGCGTCGGACACGCCGTGTTTTGCGCCGCTTGATGCGGATGGCGGCTACCAGTCTTATCCCATTAAAAACATTGTCGACCGGGTCGGTGGCGGCGATTCCTTTGCCGGCGGTCTGATCTTTGCTTTGGTTACCCCCGAGCTGGCCGAGCCGCATAAGGCGGTGAAGTATGCGGTGGCCGCCTCGTGTCTGAAGCATTCAATCAAGGGCGACTTTAACTATTCAACCCGGGCGGAAGTCGAGGCGCTGATGGGCGGTTCTGCATCCGGTCGGGTTGTGCGCTGAATGATCAGTTTTGAGGAACGGTATGAAAATATGGATTCAAGCAGGATATATTGCCCTGTTCGTGCTGTGCGGAAGTTTATCCCATGCAGTCAAACCGAATGTGATTCTTATTATCTGCGATGATCTGAATGACTATGTCGGGGTTTTCGGTGGTCATCCGCAGGCTAAAACGCCGAATATGGACCGATTGGCGGCGAGCGGGGTTTCGTTTCAGCAGGCGCACTGCACCATTCCGATCTGTAATCCTTCGCGTGCGAGTTTCCTGACCGGGCTGTATCCGCATACCTCGCAGTGTTATGGCTTTGATAACTGGGATGGTTATGAGGTGCTGAAAAATTCACGTACCCTGATGGATCATTTCCGTAAGAATGGCTACGTCTCTCTCGGTACGGGTAAAATGATGCATAACCGGGGCGAGCAGGAATGGACGCAATTCGGTCATCCGTCCGACTATGGCCCATTTGCGTATAACGAAGAAAAGACGGTGGCGCATCCCTGGAATAAAGCGCCGTTCCGTGATGATTTCGGGGCAATCGATGGTTCTTTCGGTCCGCTCTTTAAATTGCAGGGTGAAATTTCGCCGGAGAACGGAAAGCCATTTACCTGGCGGACCGGCAACTGGAAAAAGATGCGCGAACTGCGGTATGAATCGGACGCTGACCGGGATCCGACCGGCGACGAATTAAATGCCCGGTGGGCTGTTGAGCACCTGAATGCATACGCAAAGAAACCGAAAGATAAACCCTTCTTCATGGGCGTAGGTTTTCTTCGGCCTCATACGCCTTTGATTGTGCCGCAGGAATATTTTGATCGATTTCCGCTCGAATCCATCGAACTGCCGAGCATTCTGGAGAACGATGCTGCTGATACTTTCAAGCATACGATTACTTCCAGTGAAGATGATCGGAGTGGTGATCGTGGAACCAAAATTTATGACAGTCTGATTGCGTCGTTTGATGGCGACCGTGAACTGGCGTTGAAGAAATTTGTTCAGGCTTATCTGGCCAGCGTGGCTTCGGTGGATGATCTGGTTGGCGATATTTTAGATGTGGTTGATTCCTCTCCGCTGAAAGACAACACGATCGTAATTCTTACGAGCGATCATGGTTGGGGGAACGGAGAAAAAGATTATCTGTATAAGAATTCGCTCTGGCAGGAGAGTACCCGCGTGCCGCTGGTGATCCGGGCGCCGGGCGTTTCCAAAGCCGGGCAATCGGCTGTTGTGCCGGTCTCGCTGGTGGATCTATATCCCTCCCTGATCGATCTTTGCGGATTGGAAGGGGATACCCGCAAGAATGAAAAGGGGCGACGGCTGGATGGATACAGCCTGAAGCCGCTACTGGAAAATCCAATGACTGGAACGTGGGATGGACCGGATGCGGCGCTGACCGCGTTGTATAAATGGGACAGTTATTATGATCCGGCAAAGCAGAGCTATTCCCTGCGTTTCAAGGACTGGCGGTATATCCGGTATCAAAATGGGAAAGAAGAGCTGTATCATACCGCGCAGGATCCAAAGGAATGGACCAACCTGGCCCTGAATCCGGAATATGCCGAACAGCTTGCCGGTTTCCGTGCAAAACTGATGACGCGAATTCCCGAGTCGAAGCCGCGTCCGGCACCGACTGCGGGCGATAATGAAAAATGGAAAAGCAGCTATTTCAAGAAACATCCCGAGGCTGATACGAATGGGGATGGCTCCCTGAGCTGGGCCGAGCTGAAAGCGCATAAGGATGGGGAATAGATTGATGAAGATCAATAGTGTCATAGTGCTGTTGGCTGCTTTGTCCATCCAGACCGTTTCTGCAGAAAAGCAGAATGTCATGATGATTGTCCTTGATGATATGAATGATTGGTTAGGCTTAATGGGAGGCCATCCGCAGGCACAGACTCCGAATATGGATCGGCTGGCCGGGGAAGGGGTACTGTTCCTTAACGCGCACGCCAACGTCGGCGTCTGTTCACCGTCGCGCGCCAGTTTTATGTCGGGCATCCATCCGCTCACAAGCGGATGCTGGGGATTTAATAATCCGCTGAAAAACAACGTGGTCAACAACTCAAAAAACCTGCCGGAATATGCGCGCGAAAACGGATTTAAAACATACCAGACCGGAAAGATCTTTCACCATGTCCCTAAGGATGCCTGGACGCAGAAGGGGATAAAAAAATATCACGGTCCGATGGCATGGGATGGCAAAAAGGTGGCGTTTCATCCGTCGTGTCCGGCAACGATGGCTGAGCTCGGCGCATTGGATTCCACCTATGCCTCTTTGGCGGATGTTCCTTCAACTTCAGGGTATACCGGTTGGTGGGATTCCAGCAGCAATGTGCCGTTTCGCTATGTTTCCGAGGATGACCGCGACCGGATGACGGATGAAAAAAGTGTGCAGTGGTTCCGCGAAAAGATGGTCGCGCTGGAACGCAACAACAATGCCGAACCGTTTATGATGGCGTTCGGGATCATGCGCCCGCACACGCCGCTGGTGGTGCCGCAGAAATATTTCGAACTATTCCCGCTCGATACGGTCGAGTTTCCCGAAATAAAGGAAGACGATATCGCTGATCTGCCGTGGGGAGAGGATTCCCGCGGAAGACAGACGATTGAAGCACTGCGCGCCGGGGCGGCCGATCCGGTCGCGGAATTCCGCAAATATGTACAAGCCTACCTGGCCTCCGTCGCCTTTGCCGATGATATCGTCGGGCAGGCGCTCGGGATTCTCGACAACAGTCGGTTTAAAGAAAATACGACCGTCATACTGTTCAGCGATCACGGCTACAATATCGGTGAAAAGGAATATCTCTGGAAATACAACCTCTGGGAGGAGAGCACCCGCGTACCGCTGATTATCCGCGATACACGCTATGCGGTGAATGCCGGAAAAACCGTCGATCATCCCGTGAGCTTGATTGATGTTTTTCCGACCATTACTGACTTGTGCGGAATGACCGGTGAAACGGTGAAAGGGCCCGGTGGCGCACCGGTTGACGGACATTCTCTTCGGCCGTTTTTAGAAAATCCGGCTGCCACGGAGTGGGATGGGCCGGACGCCGCGTTGTCCGTGATCGCGAGTTGGAAATCGAAGCGGCCCATCGATCAGCACCTTTCAATACGCACCAAGGATCATCGTTACACCCGGTATTATGGTGGTGGCGAAGAGCTGTATGATCATCGCAACGATCCGTTTGAATGGAATAATCTGGCCTCCAGTCCTGAGCATGCTGAAATTAAGGCAAAGCTTGGTAAACAGATGAATGCAATGGTTCCCGAAACCACGCCGAAAACCGAACCGAAAAAGAAGGCTGCGGTAAAGTCCGCCAAAGTAAAGACGAGTGATGAGCAGTGGAAAGATAAATATTTCGGGTGGCATCCCGATGCCGATACCGACAAGGATGGCGAGTTGACCTGGGCGGAATATCGGAAGCACAAAGATGCGCTCGACGCAAAGAAGGCCGGGAAATAATGACTGTATCAACGCTCCTGACTGCGGCTGTGACTACGCTGCTGCTTACGGGCGGGGCGTATGCGCGTGATGTGCAATCGCTGGATGGCACGTGGCGGATTGCCTTCGATGGTTCTAATGAAGGTCGTGCAGCGGCGTGGCATACACGCGAAATTTTCCAGACCTTGGAAGAGGTGCGGGACATTCAGGTGCCGAGCTGCTGGGAAGAAATTGAGCAGGACTATGAAGGCGTGGCGTTCTATGGAACCACCTTCCGGGTTTCCAGTGATTGGAAAAACCAGACCGTGCGGCTGCAGTTCGGAGCAGTGAATTATATTGCCGAAGTCTGGCTGAATGAAACCTGCGTGGGCCGCCATGAGGGGGGGTATGGTCCCTTTGAGTTTCGGGTCGATGACCTGTTGAATTTCGAGGACGATAATTTTCTGAGTCTCCGTGTGCTGGGCCCCATTCTTCATGAAGATAAGATAATTGACGGCATCGGCCCGAATGACATGCCGCATTGGCGCGGGGCGATTGCCGGCGGGATCTGGCAGTCGGTCCAGCTGGTTGCAACAGGACCGGTTTTTGTGGATGACATTTTTATTATTCCTCAGCTGAAGGATGATACGGCCACGGTACAGCTGCAACTGGAGAATACGAATCTGAATAGCAGCAGGCAGGATGTTGTTCTTTCGGTTTCCAATGAGGGCCGGGTGGTCTCCGAACAGTGTGAAACCATCCGCCTCAAGCCTGGAAAAAACGGTGTCGAATGGGCGCTGGCGATACCGGATACAAAAACCTGGTCTCCGAACGAGCCCAACCTTTACACACTTACAGTAAAGCTGGGCAACTCGGATGAAGAAACGGTTCGCTTCGGCATGCGGGAGCTGACGATCCGCAACAACCGCTTTGAACTCAACGGCGAACCGGTAACCATCAAGGCCGCATTTTTTGAAGGACTTTACCCGAACAGGCTGGCGCTGCCGGACAGCATTGAAATGGCCCGGCTTGAAATCCGACTGGCAAAGGAGGCCGGGTTTAATATGATCCGGCCATGGCGCAAGCCGCCACCGCCTGAATGGCTGGATCTGTGCGATGAAATGGGCGTCATGGTGGTCGGTGGATTTCCGATCGAATGCATGAATAACTGGCCGTCGGTTACGCCGCATCTGCGCGACCGCATAGAGCATGAGGTGCGCTCAGCGATCCAGCGCGACCGCAACCGCGCCTGCATCGTGCAGTGGGAAATCTTTAATGAAATCTACAGGGAAGACCTCCATCGCTTTAAACACAGTACATCGTTGCTGGCGCGCAAGCTGGATCCCTCACGATTGATTCTCGACGAGTCGGGTGGCTTTGCCGGGGGATCGAATATCTATCTTCCGTACCAGCTAGAACCCGAAGTTTTCAATGATGTGCACAGCTATCCCGGAGCTCCGCTGAGTCAGGCGGGTTATGACGGGTTCCTGACGCTGGCCAAAACCGAAGAGGAAATCCAGGCGCTCGACCTGAAGGTTCCCGCGATTTCCTCCCGCAGTGTAATCCAACCGGGGTTACTGACGTATGTGTCCGAGATCGGCTATGGCAGCCTGCCGGATCTGGAGAACAACAATAAACGTTTTGAACAGAATGGTAATCCGCTGGTGCCGGCGTACCGCTACCATCGGGAATTAGCACAAACCTATCGTGCTGCGCTGCAGGAAAGCGGACTCGATGCGGTCTATCCGGATCTCCGCGATTTCTGCATGGATCAGCAGCAGATCCATGGCGAAGCGAACAAACGCATGATCGAAGCCATCCGCCTGAATTCCAGCACCTGCGGTTATGCCGTCCACGCACTGACCGATGGTGACTGGGTAGTGGGGGCCGGCCTGCTGGATTTGTTTCGTAATCCAAAACCCGCAGTTTATGAAGCCACCAGGGACGCCAACGCGGAACGCTATATTGCGGTGAATGTGCAGCCTCGGAATGTGTATGCTGAAAAGGGCGCAACGCTTAGACTTACGGGTATCAACGATTTGTCGGCCGTGGGCGGGCGGCTCAGTATCGAAGTGGTGGACGCCGATGGAGCGATTGTATTTAAGAAAGAACAGGATGTTGTACTGAAGCCGGGCATTGGCCAGCTTGATGAACTGCAGCTGGACACGGCGGACTGGTCAGGCCGATATACCGTAAAGGTTCAGCTGGTTGAACCGAACGGCAAAGAGACTGCCCGGAATGAGTTTGAACTGGAAGTATTCAGTGCCGACGTGCTGAAGGTGCCGGAGGAGAAACTTGCCGTGGTTGATTCCCATGATGTGCTGCATCCTTTTCTTATGGGCAGAGGAATCCGCTGTTCCGATTTTAATCCTGAAACCCCGGTGACACTGCCGGTATTGGTTGTCGGATCGGTGTCCGCAAAAAAGAGCGCCAAACTAAAGGCATTTGCGGAAAAAGGCGGTACCGTGGTTTTTCTGGAATGCGGAGAATATCCCTTGCCGGTGCGTGGAGGGAAACGCGGGGTGAAAGGGCTGTGGGTCGGTGTCGGGCATGTGGTGACAGATCATCCTGTTTTTGAGGGATTACCCTCGGACGGGCTGATGGACCAGACCTATGAAAATGTCTGGGCCATGAAAACGCTGACGGGACTCAAAACGCAGCCCATCGTGGGATCGGTGACCCATGATTTTTATCCCATGAAACGTAATATACCCAATTATCTGGGGCCGGAACCGGCCTGGTGGGGAACGGATCTGGGCATAATTCAGCAGGGCGAGGGGCGTTTGATCCTCTCTGCTCTCCGTTTGGTGAATAATCTGGATAAGGATCCTGTGGCGGATAAAATCCTGTTTAACCTCATCGGGTTTGCAGCACGTCCGGCCAATTAGTTTTTAAGAAAGGAACGAGATATGAAAGTGATAATTACAATGGTGGTTCTACTGGCTTTCTCGATGGCGGGGCATGCCGGCTTGCGTGATGTTCAGTCTCTGGACGGGGAGTGGAATATTGTTTTTGATGAAGCCAATGAAGGACGTCAAGCTGCGTGGCATGTGCAGGAGACCTTCAACGAGCTGGAATCCCGCCCGATTCAGGTGCCGAGCTGCTGGGAAGAAATTGAGCAGGATTATGAAGGGGTCGCCACCTATGGTAAAACCTTCAAGGTTTCCAGGGACTGGAAAGGAAAGACCGTTCGCCTGCAGTTCGATGCCGTGAACTATATCGCTGAAGTCTGGCTGAATGATCATTGTGTCGGTCGCCATGAAGGCGGCTATGGTCCGTTCGAGTTTCAGGTGGATGACCTGCTGAAATTCGGGCAAGAGAACTTTCTCTCGCTGCGTGTGGTGGGACCCATTGTGACGCGGGAAGATCTGGTGATCGACGGTCTGGGGAAGAACGATGCCCCGCATTGGCGAGGTGCCATTGTCGGCGGCATCTGGCAGTCAGTGCGCCTGGTGGCTTCCGGCTCGGTAACGGTCGACGATCTCTTTGTGATTCCTCAACTTAAGGATGATACGGCCCGGGTGCAGCTGCAACTGGAGAACACGGATACGAAACGCGGGGATGCCCGGGTTTCGGTAAGCGTTTCCGATGAAAACGGCGTGGTTGCCGAAAAAAGCAAGAAGCTCAAACTGCTGCCTGGAAAAAATAAAGCGGACTGGACGCTGCAGATTCCGGATGCAAAATACTGGTCGCCCGATGCGCCGAACCTTTACACCGTTTCGGTAACGGTAGAGGGCTCTGATGCGGAGACGGTCCGGTTTGGTATGCGTGAGCTGACGGTCAAGGACAAGGAGTTTGTACTGAACGGCAAGCCGATCTATATCAAGGCCGCTTTCTTTGAAGGGCTCTATCCGACCAGGCTGGCGTTGCCGGACAATCGCGAAATGGCGATTCGGGAAATCCAGCTGGCGAAGGATGCCGGCTTTAACATGATCCGTCCGTGGCGCAAGCCGCCCCCGCCGGAATGGCTCGATCTATGCGATGAAATGGGGGTGCTGGTCATCGGCGGACTGCCGATCGAATGCATGCGCCAGTGGCCGACGGTGACGCCGGAAATGCCGCGCCGCATTGAAAACGAAGTGCGCACCGCGATCCTGCGCGACCGCAACCGCGCCTGCATTGTGCAGTGGGAAATCTTTAATGAAATCTGGCGCAAGGAACTCAAGCGCATGAAGCATCCGATGTCGATGCTGGCGCGCGAGCTGGATCCTTCGCGTATGATCCTGGACGAGTCGGGCGGATTCGCGGACGGTGCAAACATTTATCTTCCCTACGAAGTGGAGCCGGTAAAGTTTAACGACATTCACATGTATCTGGGTGCTCCGCTCAACGACAAAACCTATGCCCAGATTCTGGCACTGGGTATGACGGACGCTGAAATGCAGGCGCTGGGCTATGAACCGGATGAGTTGAAAAATAAGCATGCCCACGCGGGTCTGATGTCGCTGGTTTCGGAAATTGGTTACGGCAGCATTCCGGATGTGGTGGACAATAACCGTCGGTTCCGCGAGAAGGGGAATCCACTGGTTCCGCCGTACCGCTATCATCAGATGCTGGAAGAAACCACCGCTGCCGTTTTGAAAGAGAGCGGACTCGATGCGATTTATCCTGATGTGCAGCAGTTCTGCATTGAGCAGCAGAAGATCCATTCCGATGTTAATAAACGGATGGTGGAAGCGATTCGTTCCAATCCAATGGTGCGGGGCTACTGTGTACACGCGCTGACCGGTGGGGACTGGGTGCTGGGCGCCGGTCTGCTGGATCTTTGGCGCAATCCGAAGGCGTCCTACTATGGAACCAAAGAGGCCAATGCGCCCCGTTATCTTGCGGTTCGTGTGATGCCTCGTAATATCTATGCAGGGCAGCCTGCCAAGGTGACCGTGACCGGAATCAACGATCTGGATGCCGTGGACGGTAAGTTGGAAGTCAGGTTGCTGGATGCCGATGGCAAGGTGGTTAAAAAATGGAAACACAAGGTGGAGCTGGCCGGCGGCATATCCGGCCTGCTGGAAGAAGCGCTGGATGCTTCGAAGCTTTCGGGGGCTTATAAAGCGGAAGTCAAACTGACCGGAAAGAGCGGCGTGATGGCGCAGAACACCTTCGGGTTTAATGTGTTCGGAGCGGCGGATCTTCAAGTTCCCTCCGCAAAAATTGCGGTGCTGGATTCGACGGATGCACTGACCCCCTTCCTGAAAGGTCGGGGCATTGCATTTGTTGAATTTGATGAAACAACGCCGAAGTCGATGCCGGTTTATGTCGTGGACAATGTGGCGAATACCAAGCCGTTGAAGGCAACCTTCCGGGCGTTGGAAAATTTTGTAAAGCAGGGCGGTACGGCCGTGTATCTGCAGGCGATGCTCCGTCCGGGAAATATCTACTGGAGCGGAAAGCTGCCGTCAGACGAAGTGCTGCCGATCAAAAAGGGCAAGAAGCATGCGCTCGGTTTATGGGTCGGCGTTTCGCATATCGTAACGGACCATCCCGTTTTTGCCGGCCTTCCCGTGAATACGATGATGGGGCAGGAATATGAAAATGTCTGGTCGCCTTATGTACTCAGTGATATGGGCAATGACCTGATTGTCGGTTCCGTCAGTTATGGATTCTATGCCGGCGATAAAACCCATATGCAGAGTTATATCGGTCCGGAGCCGGCCTTCTACGGCATGGACATGGGGATCGTAAAGCATGGTGACGGGCGCTATGTGCTCAGCACCCTGCGCCTGATTGAAAACCTCGGCTCCGATCCGGTGGCCGACAAGATTCTCTTCAACCTGATTAACTGGACGGCCAGATAAATGAAGTTGCAAGCCTGTTTACTGTTTCTCTGCTGCGCATTATCCGCTGTTGCAACAACAGATTGGAAGGCGCAGTGGATCTGGATGCCGGAGGCGGAAACCTCCGACATGATGCTGGCGCGAAAGACCTTCGACCTTTCAGAGGTTCCGGGCAATGCGTCACTGTCCATTACGGCTGGGTCGAGGTATGAACTGTTTGTGAATGGAAACTCCGTTGCGCAGGGGCCGGCCCGATGCGCTCCGCACGATCAGTCGTACGACGTGCATGCGCTATCCCATGTTCTTCAGGTCGGAAAAAATGTGATTGCGGTGCGGGTGCATCATCAGCGCGATACCGTTTCATACTATAATGCAACCCGGGGAGGGCTGTTGGCACAGCTGGACGGACTGGAGGTGCAGACGGATTCGAGCTGGCGGGTTTCCGCGGATAATAGCTGGAACCGTTCATCGCCGGTCATGGCCCGGTTTCATTATGAAGTTTGTGACGATGTCGACCTGCGGAATATTCCCAATGACTGGAACACCGCCGAGTTTGATGACAGCGGGTGGGAAACTGCACGCGTGCTGCAACGTGAGACCGGTTGGCCGAGCCCGCAGGCGAACGAGCAACCCGGCCATCTGATACCGCCTTGGACCTCCTTGGAGGAACGGGAACTTCCGTATTTGAAAACCCGCATCGTCGATGGCGGTACGCCGCTGGCCGAGCCGGTGCCGGTTCCCTCGGCCAAAGGACGTCCGGTAAAAGTCTATGATCTGGGTGAAGTCTGTTATGGCAATCCGATGCTGGAGCTCCGGGCCAAAGCGGGAACGGAGGTTGAAGTGATATGCGCACCGTATCTTCTCGATGGCAAAATCAAGTCGCCGATTGCGGCCTCCAGATACATTGACCGGATCATCTGTTCCGGAGAGCGGGATCAGTGGACAGCGTTTTATGCGAAACCGGTTCGCTGGCTGGCGGTGGTGGGCGACGTTGAGGTTCATTATGCCGGCGTTCGCTGCGCAGATTATCCTTTCGAAGAGCAAGGAACTTTCCAATGTCCGGAAAAACCGGAACTCGAGGCAATATGGAAGGCGTCGGCAAAAACGGTGAAGGTCTGCACGTCGGATGCCTATACCGATAACTACCGGGAGCGGCGTCAGTATGCACAGACCGCCTGGTATGCGTGTTTGGGGAACTATGCTGTCTTTGGTGACACCGCGCTGCAACGCCGGTATCTGGTTCAGATTGCTCAGGAGCAACTGCCGAATGGGATTATGCCGGCCTATGCCCCGTACCATGGCGGCGACTTTATGGTGATTCTGGATTCCAACTGTTTCTGGATTCGGGGACTGCATCAGTATCTGCTTTATTCGGGAGATGATCAGACGGTGCGTGATCTATTGCCGGCCGCCCGCCGATTGATGGGGCTGCTCAGCAGTTATTCCCATGAATCCGAATTGATCGAGAGCCCTCCATACCCTTATTGGCTGGACCATGCGGTACAGGACCGGCGCGGTGCGAATTTCTGCCTTAATGCGCATTATCTGGGTGCGGTTGAGGATTTTGCACAGGTGCTGAATTGGCTGGCTGAACCGGATGCCGGGCTCTATACCGATCGCGCGGTGCAGATGCGTGAGGGGTTGAAAGAATTCTGGGACGCCGAGCGGCAGGCGTTCGCCGATGCGTCGATAAATGGTGAACGCTCTACGTTGTTCAGCGAACATGCCGATGCAATGGCGCTGGCTATGAAAATTGCAACACCGGAACAGTCCGTTGCTGTTGCTTCCCGCATCCTGCAGGCCGGGAAGAGTGATTTTGTAAAACATACCGACGGGACCACCATGGTGACTCCCGCCATGTCCTATTTCCTGCACACCGGGCTGTGCGAAGCCGGGAAAACGGTAGAATCTATGGCCTTACTGCAGGAGCGGTTCAAGCATATGCTGGAGCCCGGAACAAACGGCACCTTGTGGGAAGAGTGGTGGCTGGATGCCACCGGGCGCTCGGGCACGCTAAGGCCGTTTCCTGCCGGCCGAAGCGATGCTCAGACGGAAAGTGCATTTCCACCGGCTTTGTTTGTCCGCTACCTGTTGGGCATAGAGCCGGTCGCCCCGGGCATGCGGAAGGTGCTGATTCATCCGGTACCCGCCGGGCTCAATTGCAAGGGGGCGATTCCGACTCCGTCCGGATTGCTGGAAGTGGAATGGAACGGTTCGGAGGTGACGGTATCGGCTCCGCATGGAATTGATGTTCAGCTCGCGCCGGAATGTCCCGAAGGAACGATTTTGAATTAACTCAAGGTGGAGGGACGATGTTCTCATCGTCCGCAGACAGCGGGGACGCTGTCCCTCCAGCAGGCAGTGTTTAATCGCCGGAGCAGCAGGATGAAGAAGCAGGATGAAATTATATAGGTCCCAGAACATCGGAAGAATGGATTTTCGATGATCTAATTTTATGGAGGCAGGATGATGCGCGGGATATTTTTATGCTTGATGGTGCTAACAGTCGGATTAAGGGCGCATGGCGGATGGACTGAACTGACCAATGACGATTTTGAATCGGGTTTCGGTAGCTGGGTGGACGGAGGTAACGATGCTGCTTTATCAGCCACGCATGCCATCGGGACGCAGTGCCTGAATCTGCAGGATAATTCAGGCGCCGCTTCCTCAGCATGGTTGAGCAGCAGTCTGGATCTGCAGACCTATGCCCGGCTGAAGGTCGAGTTCACCTGTGTGACGGTCGATTTCAGCGGGGTGGAGAATTTTCTGGTGGAATTCAGTGAGGACGGCGGTTCCTCCTGGGAGATCGCCGGGGATTATGTACATGGAACGGACTTCAGCAACGGGGTCCGCGAAAACCCGGTTCTGACCATTACGGATACAACGTATAACTTTACCTCCAATGTGAACATCCGCATCCGCTGCGATGCCGGTGGCAACAATAAAGATGTCTTTATTGATAACGTGGTTCTCTCCGCTGATGTCGGTGATTCAGATGCGGATGGGCTGCCGGATACGTGGGAGGTGGAGCAGTTCGGGAACCTGACCGCCAGTGACGGGGGCAACGATAACTATGACGGCGATCCCAGTTCCGATCTGGAAGAGTGTGCAGCCGGAACCAGTGCAACCAATCCTGCATCGTTTTTCCATACACCGTTGACCCTTACCGGCAGCGGAACCTTTGATGTGTCCATAGACACTGTTTCCAACCGCACCTATGTGCTGGAAGTCAGCGACGAGCTCTCCCCCTCAAACGACTGGACCTATTCGGAATCGATTGGGCCCATCTTGAGCAATCGTACCGTAACACTCAGCGGTGAAGCTCCTGGAATAACTCAGGCTCAGACCGTGATCGGATCCTGGTATGCATTTGATGCCAACACCTCCCGGCACACTGAAGCGGCGGACACCAATGCAACGGGGTGGGCTGCAAGCCTGATCACCAGCACGTTGGGATCCGATACAACGAATACGTGGCAGTCTAACGACTTAATAGCCGGCGATACCGGCCCGGTTGTTCCGGACACGGGGGATTCCGGCCTGCGTTCCAATGCCGCCAATGAGAACAACAAGACCATAACATTTACGTTTACCAACACCAGCGGCATGGATATCGCTCTGAGTGCATTCCACTACGACTACAGGAAAGAGGCATTTGGCGAGGATTTGTCAAATCAGACCGAAGATTGGGCCAACATTGATCTCATCGCGATATCCAATGTTACAGGAGCTGCCGACGGTTCCATCGTACATTCCCGTGCCATCGGAACGGGCAATTATGCATGGCTTGATGTAGATGCTTCTTTGGCGGGGCTGTCGATTGCGAATGGCGCCACCGCAAGCTTCGAGCTGTACCTGACTCTGACGATCGCAAACAGTGGAACAAAGCCTGGTTGGGGCAGGAATGCGAAATTCGACAATCTTGCCATGGTGGGCAGCAAGGTGTCCGGTGATCCCGACAGCCTTTTCGGAAGGGTGCAGGTTTCTGAAGCACGTTTCGAAGATCCATCCGCCCGGTATGTACCGGGCGGCTATTCCTTTGTCTGGGGGGACCACTTCGGAAACAATGCCCTGGATCCGGATAAATGGTTTGTCGGAATGCGCGATCCGGTTTCGGGAAACCTTATCCCGGGTGCGGACGGCGACTATCTGTTGAATAATAAATATGCCGGCTATGTAACCGAGGAAGACTCGTTTGTGGAAGAGGGTTCGCTGATCCTCCGAAACCAGAAGCGCAGCTATTCCGGGACCAGCCCTGCCGGAACCTATCAGTATACCTCGGGGTGGGTTGCGTCGATGCACCGCGGCCACCTCAATAAAGGCTATATCGAAGTCCGGGCTAAATTTCCGGCGGGCGATAAGGTCTGGCCGGCCATCTGGCTGGTGGCTGAAGATCTCGTGTGGGGCCCGGAATGGGATCTGTGGGAATATTTCGGCTACCGCGAAGACGTCGGATACGACAACATGGGCATGCATCTGATGACGGGCTATGAACAGCAGGGCAATTTGTGGCCGGACCAGGATCCTGCCAGGTGGAATACAGGGTGGAGTAAGCCGTTCGATACCCTTTATGATGCCGAAGCATGGCACATCTACGGCTGGGAGTGGACCGATACCGATGCCAAGTGGTATATCGACGGAAACCTTGTCCGGACCCTGGACAGAAGCTCATCGATCGATCCTGCTGCCTGGCCGGATGAAGAGATGTACATCATCCTCAACAACGGCGTGCGAACCGCGTCGCCCGACACCACGACCACCTGGCCGAACAGGTTACAGATCGACTATATCGAGGTCTATCAGTGATCCATGGCTGAGTAGGTGAAGGTGCGGGCTTTTTTAAGGAGATAGGATTATGCGCAGAATAATTTTTTACTTGCTGGTATTAACAGTTGGATTAAGGGCCGAGGAGTTTCGCCCGGAATTCTCGACCGCCGGTTTTTTCCAGACCGACGCAACGGTGCGGGAAGCGATTAATTTCAATGTCGGTTGGCGCTTTATCAAGCACGATGTTCCGGGCGCGGAAGCCGCCGGGTTTGATGATAAGGATTGGGCGGTGGTAAATCTGCCCGATGGCATGGAGCTGCTGCCGTTGGCGGCAAGCGGTGGCGTCAACTATCAGGGGCCGTCGTGGTACCGCAAGCACTTCAAGGTCGATGCGGCGCTTGAAGGGAAAAAGGTCATGATTCATTTTGAGGGAATCATGGGTAAAGCGAAAATCTGGGTCAACGGCCATCTGGTTAAGGAAAATTTCGGAGGCTATTTCCCTGTCCATCTGGACGTGACCGGGCATTTGAAATACGGGCAGGACAATGTGATCGCCGTGCGTGCGGACAACAGCAACGACTCGGATTATCCGCCGGGAAAGCCGCAGGAATCACTGGACTTTACCTACTTTGGCGGGATTTACCGTGACGTCTGGTTCATTACCCATAACGATGTTTATGTCACGCACCCGCTGGCCGTGGACAAGGTTGCGGGCGGAGGGGTCTTTGTGCATTACGAGGATGTGTCGGAAAAATCCGCGCAGGTTTTTGTGGATGTTGATGTGGCTAACGACGGACCGGAACAAAACGTCCAGGTTCAGTTGGAGCTGAAAGATAAAAATGGAAAAACCGCCGCATCCGGAAAAACGGAGCTCGCACTTGCATTCCAGGGGTCGAAAAAAACATCCATGGCATTTAATGTGGAAAAACCCCGGCTTTGGAAGCCGGATCAACCGCATCTTTATAACCTTTTTGTGACGATCAAAGATCCTTCCGGCAACGTGCTCGACACCTTCCGTAACCGCATCGGCATCCGAACCATCGAGATGCGCGGCCCGGAGGGATTGTTCCTCAATGGGAAACCGTATCCGCAAAAATTGATCGGAGCCAACCGCCATCAGGACTTTGCCCACATCGGTCATGCCCTGCCTAACAACCTGCACTGGCGCGATGCGCTGAAGCTGCGACAAACCGGAATGCGCGTGATGCGTTCGGCGCACTACATCCAGGATCCTGCGTTTATGGATGCCTGTGACGAGCTGGGTCTTTTTATTGTGACCGCCATCCCCGGCTGGCAGTTCTGGAATGAAAAACCCATATTCATGGAGCGGATGCTGAAAGATGTACGCAATCTCGTCCGCCTGGAGCGCAACCGCCCTTCGGTGCTTTTGTGGGAGATGATTCCCAACGAGACGCATTTCCCCGATGAATTTGCCAGCCGCTCTGCGGAGGCGACTGCGGAGGAGTATCCCTATCCCGGCTGCTATACCGCCACGGATGCGCGGACCCACCGGACGAAATCGCAGCATTATTTTGATGTGCTGTATGCCAACGATATGGTTCCGGAGCACCCGGACAAGAGCATCTTTAAACGCGAGTGGGGTGACTTTGTGGATAACTGGGTCGACCACAATTCCATTAGCCGCGTGGCCAAGCAGTGGGGCGAAGTGCCGCAGATCCGCCAGTCGATGCACTACTTCAGCGAAGAGTGGGTGGATGACGGGCAAGAGAACGAGTGGCCCTCCATGACCATGGTGTATGGTTCAAGTCCGTCGATGTTCGGAGCGACGCTCTGGCACTCCTTTGATCACCAGCGTGGATATCACCCCGATCCCTTCTGGGGCGGGATTATGGATGCTTACCGCCAGCCGAAGTTTTCGTATTACCTGTTTAAAAGCCTGCTGCCGACCAGCGGGCTTGAGCATGTTCCGCTGGTTCAGGCCGAGCCGTTTGTTTACATCGCGCATTTGATGACCCCTTTCTCTCCTGAGGATGTGATCGTTTTTACCAATTGCGAAGAGGTTAAACTGACCCTGTATGGAAAAGAGGTCGGGGTGAAGAAGGCTACCGCCGAGAACAGCCCGGTGCCGCGCGTGCCCGTGGTTTTTGAAAACGTTTTCCGCCATGTGGATGCCAGAAACAAAAACAAGAAAGGGTATGGAAAAATCGACCAGGAATTTGTTGATGGTGCCATGATGAAGGCCGAGGGGCTGATTGACGGAAAGATTGCCGCCGAGCACATACGCTGGCCGGTCGGTCGAAAACGCAGGTTGGTATTGAAGGTGGACGACTCCGAGATCCAACCGGTTGCGGACGGCAGTGACATTACCCCGGTGGTGGCCTATCTGGTCGACGCAGGCGGTGCTGTAAAACGCCTGAGTGATGAATATATCCGTTTCAGTATTGAAGGAGAAGGGGAGCTGGTTGGCGGAGCGGAACATGGAATCAACCCGCAAAAGCTGCTCTGGGGCGAAGCCGTGGCGCTGGTTCGTTCGGGGATTAATCCCGGAACCATTAGGATCAGAGCCGACGTGCTGAAGGATGGCATCAATGGGCCAGACAGCGCTGAGATTGAGTTCAGTACCACCGTGTCCGCACAACCGCTGCTTTACCAGGAGCTGCCGGACAATGGCCAGGCCAAGGCTTCTGTCTTTATCGACGAAAGCGCGGAGTTGAAGAAACTACGAGAACAGTTGCGCAACACACAGAAGCAGTTGCAGGAATACCGGCTGAATGAAGTCGGCCGGCAGCAACAGGATTTTATACAATAAGCGGCATGCGGATTAAGTGATGAGATTTTTTATTTCCCCTATTATTTTTGTCGGCCTGTCCTTGGGGATAGTTGCCGCGGAAAAACCGAATGTTGTGGTGATTATCGCCGACGATTTGGGGTATGCCGATATGTCGTTTCTGCCTCAGGCTCCGGCCGATGTGAAACGGTTCGGCACGCCCGGGCTGGATAAGCTGGCTCGAACGGGAACCTACTTTAAAAACGGCTATGGCACCTCTCCGATCTGCAGTCCGTCGCGTGCCGGTCTGATTACGGGGCGCTATCAGCAACGGTGGGGCAATTATTCCTATAACGAGGGCGGCTTGCCTTTAGCGGAGCAGACCATACCTGAAGCACTGTTGAAGGCGGGATATACAACGGCAAAATACGGCAAGACGCATTTAAACGGCGGACCTAAGAAATATCCAACCCGGCACGGGTTTGAAGAGTCGCTGGGATTTATGTTCCATACATGGGATTACATCCGGCTGAGCCAGAAAGATGTTGAGGCCTATCAGCAGCGAGACGGGTTTAAGGGTAATTTCGGTTGTCAGGTCGTTGGACCGCTACTGAAGGCAACAGCCTTGGGAACGAAGCCGGAAGCGTATGAAAAGGTTTCTTTTGAAAACAGTTTCAGCACAAAGATCTTCACCGATAAGGCGGTTGAATACATCAGGAAGAAAAAGTCGGGCCGCCCTTTTTATCTTCACATCGCCTACAACGCCGTCCATATGCCGACTTATGTTGTCGATAAAAAATGGGCGGAGAAGGTTGGCGCACGTTATGTGGAATGGAACCGTGATGCCGAAGAATGGGGCTATCCGTATTGGGAGCCTAATCGTGAAACCCATCAGTTGTTTCATAAGAAATGGGGGCACATGGGTGAGATTGATAAAGATGGCCGCCGTGCTTATCTTTCGAATCTGCTCGCGCTCGACTTTGGAGTGTCTCAAATCCTGACGGCCCTGGAGCAGACCGGACAACGGGAAAACACCATCGTCTTCTTTATCTCGGACAATGGCGGAACCATCAACACCTATGCCAATAATGCTCCGCTGCGTGGTTATAAATATATGCTGGGCGAAGGCGGCATCCGGGTGCCCTTCATCGTTTCCATGCCTGGATCCCTGCCTCAGAATGTGGTGAATGAAAAAGCGATCATCTCTACGATGGATATCTTCCCGACCATTCTTGATTTAGCCGGGGAAGACATTCCCGGAAATCTGGATGGCAGGAGCCTGCTGCCGGTCCTTATGGGGGAAAGGGAAGATCATCACCCGTATCTGGCCTGGGCGCTGAACCGTGACCGCTGGGTGCTGCGGATGGGCCCATGGAAGCTGACCAACGGGGCTGGCTGGCGGCACCGTGATTTCGAGTTTAATGAGCAGGGCGATGTGGTTGGGGCCGCAAAGGATTTCACCTACTCGAATGAGCCGCAGTTGTTCAACCTGGAAAACGATATCGGTGAAACCGCCAACCTGATCGATCAATACCCCGAAGTCGTTGCTGAAATGAGGGAACAGTATCGCAATTGGGATCAGCAAATGCCCGGGCCATTGACGCCTGAAGGAAAACCGAAAAAGAAAAAGAAGTGAATGGAAAAGCTACCATGGCTATCGAGAGGATTCGAATGAAGATAATTGTTATGATGTACGTGACCTTGTCGGTTTTAGTGCTCGGTTCGCTGGCCGCCGAAAAACCCAATATCCTGTGGATTTATGCTGAAGATACATCGCCGTGGATAGGATGTTATGGCGATGAAATCAATGCTGGGAAAACACCGAATATTGATTCCATGGCCGATGCCGGCGTTCTTTTCACGCGGGCGTTTGTTCCGGCACCGGTCTGTTCCGCAACGCGTTCGGCTCTGATGGTCGGGCAAAATTCCATCCGCTTCGGGGGGCACGAACATCGCTCTTCGCGGGGCGGTACCAAAATCCACCTTCCGGACGGATATAAGCTGCTGCCGCAGATTATGCAGGAGCATGGATACACCACCTTCAATAACGGGAAAACGGATTATAACTATATCTGGGATCAGGGTGCCTACAGCTACACATCCAAAAGTAAAGCCGACTTCTCGGACCTGATTAACCGTCAGCCCTTTTTCGGGCAGATTCAAACGAAGGGCGGTAAAAACAATACGTCAAAGTTTCCGGAGGCAAGGAAGGTAAAGTCCTCCGGGGTCACGGTTCCGGCCGATTATCCGGATAATACGATCTTCCGCGATGTCGTTGCGCAGCATTATGACGCCATCCGGATGGATGATGACCTGATCGGTGCAATCCTCAACGGCCTGAAAGAGGCCGGGCTGGCCGAAAAAACGATTGTCGTCTATTTTTCCGATCACGGAGCCAATAATCTGCTGCGGCATAAACAGATGACGACGGAAGGCGGTTTGCATGTACCGTTTGTTGTTCTGGGGCCGGAAAACTATGTGCCGAAGAAAACGGTGCGGAACGATCTGGTGGATATGCTGGATCTGACGGCCACCACATTGGCGTGGGCGGGAATCGAGCAACCGTCCTGGTATGAAGGGCAGAATCTGTTTGCGGACGATTTTGAGGAACGTTCCTTCGTCGGTGCGCAGAAAGACCGGCTGGATCACACGATTGACCGGGTTCGTTCCATTCGCACCGACCAATACCGCTACGTCCGGAATTATAAGCTGGACCGCATCTTCCTTCAGCCGCAGTACCGGGATCGTAAAAACTATACGCAGAATCTGCATCAGCTCTACCGGGAAGGGAAACTCTCGGCCCGGCATAAAGCGATCTATTTCGGGGAGCGCCCGGCCGAGGAGCTCTATGAGGTGTCCATCGATCCCTGCATGATGCAGGACCTCGCCGGAGATCCGGCCTTTGCCGGTGAACTGATACGCCACCGAAACCTGATGGACACATGGTTGGCCGTGGGGGATCTCGGAGCAGGAGAAGAGTCGGTTGAAACCCTGAAATTCAATGGCGAGAATCAGAAGTGGGGCGAGGGCGTTAATGTTGAATATGAAACGGTTCGCCCAGACAGCGATGGAGACGGGCTCTCGGACAAGTGGGAAAAGCTGAACAACCGCGATCCGAACGATGGCCTGCTGCTTTTTGAATTTGATTGCGGAGGCTGGCAGACTGAAGGCTGGGACTCGGATGACATAAAGTCAAACCTGGCTGGTTATCTCGGCTATCTTGAATTTGCGTTGGATGAAAACCATGGAACCATCCGGAGAAAGGGCCTGAAAATTACTGCATCAGAGAGTGATGAGGCGCTTGTAATAAAACTCCGCACCGATGCCGATCTTGAAATCAGCGCTTCCGCCAATGGTAGAGAAATCGGCGGCGGAACACTTCAGGGGAATAACGAATTCGGTTCCGTGAAAATCGGTTTGGACCCATCCACCTGGAGTGGTTCCATCCAGACGCTGGAAATTATGTTTACTGGTGCTGCCGGAGCAGCGGTTGAGATTGATTCGATTAAGGTGGAAAGAGAATGAACAATAAACTAGCTAAACATCTGGCGATGGGTTCGGTGCTGGGCGCTTTGGTAACGTTCGGTATGGCCTCAGAAAAGCCGAATGTGATTTATATCCTGGCGGATGATCTTGGGTATGGAGAGGTCGGCTACAACGGCCAGAAAATGATACAAACGCCGGAACTGGATGCGATGGCGGCGGCCGGAATGAAGTTTACGGCCCATTATTGCGGCAATGCGGTCTGCGCGCCGACGCGCTGCTCATTGATGACCGGGCTGCATCCGGGCCATGCCTACATTCGCGCGAACAGTCCGGGTTATCCGAACGGTCAGACGCCGTTGCCGGAGGGAATGGAAACGGTGGCCACACTGGCGAAACGTGCGGGGTATACCACGGCGATCATCGGTAAGTGGGGGCTGGGCGGCGTGCTCGAGGATGTGCCGAACCCAGTGCTGAACAGCGGCCATCCCAACAAGCAGGGCTTCGATCACTTTTTCGGCTATCTCGACCAGCGCAAGGCGCACAACTATTATCCGGATCATCTCTGGCGTAACAGCGAGTTTGTGAAGCTGGATAATCCGGGTGGGGCCTGGGGAAAAGGCAACAAAGACTACAGCCACGACCTGATGACGGAAGAGGCGGTCAACTGGATCACGACCAATAAGGACAAACCGATGTTCCTGTATCTGGCCTATTGCATTCCGCATACCCATTGGCAGGTGCCTGAACTGGGTCAGTATGAAGATAAAGATTGGCCGGAAGAAAAATTTAAAATCCAGGCGGCGATGGTGTCGCGTATGGACCGCGATATCGGCCGGATCAAACGGCTGCTGGAGGAGTTGGGCATCGCGGAAAATACGCTGATCATGTTCAACTCCGATAATGGAGCGCATGGCCAGGGCGGTACGCGCGAGTTTTTCGATACCACAGCTGGGCTGAAGGGTAAAAAGCGCCAAATGACCGAGGGTGGCGTGCGTTCCCCGATGTTGGCCTACTGGCCGGGTAACGTTCCCGCCGGCACCAGCTCGGACCATATTTCGGCCTTCTGGGATATTCTTCCAACCCTGGCGGAGCTGACCGGAGAAAAGATTTCGGGCCGCACCGATGGAATATCCATGCTGCCTGAACTGTTGGGAAAACCGGAAAAACAGCAGAAGCATAACTATCTCTATTGGGAACTGTATGAAGGGCGCCCCAATTGCGGGGTGCGCATGGGCAAGTGGAAGGGGATTGCTCTGGATCGTCGGAAGGGCATGAATATCGAGCTGTATGATCTGGAGGCGGATGAAACCGAACAGGTGAATGTGGCGCATGAACATCCGGAAGTGGTGGAGCGCATTCGCGAAGCCATGCTGGAAGCCCACGAGCCGAGCCCGTTCTGGGACAAAGACAACCGTCCGCTCTATAATGCAAAGGCCGCATGTGCATTGAACGACGTGAACTATGTGCCTCGAAAACCCAAAGCAAAAAAGAAGAAATGAAAATAATGAACCGGATTAATTTATGCGTTGTTTTGGCAGTAAGTATTTTGGCTTCTGCCGAGGCAAAACCGCGTCCGAATGTGGTGCTGATTGTCTGCGACGACCTGAATGATTATATCACCGGAATTCCCGGGCAGACGGGGCATTCGCAGAGTTTGACCCCGAATGTGGAAAAGCTGGCGAGATCGGGCGTGGCCTTCCGCCGGGCCTACAGCAACAATCCGGTCTGTGCACCGTCGAGGTCGAGCTTCCTGACGGGGATCTATCCGCATACGTCCGGCAATCTGTTCTGGAGCAAGTGGTATGAAAACGATGTGCTGAAAAATTCCAATACCTTGATGGAGCATTTCAGGAACAACGGATATCACGTGGCCGGAACGGGGAAACTGATGCACCATCACTGGCCTGAATCGTGGAGCGGCGGGGAGTACAAAAACAAGACCGACTATGGCCCCTACTGGTTTAACGGTGAGAAGCGGTGGTCGCACCCATCGGTTCCGGAACCCTTTGCCGGCATCGGTCCTATCGACGGTTCGTTTGCCCCGCTGGGTCCGAAACCGGACGGAGTGCCGGAGAATGCCGGCTGGAAATATGGCTGGGGCAAAGAGCAACCTCTTGATTTTTCTGACTCTGAATCACGTGCGCTGACTCCTGATGAACTGAATGCGGCATGGGCGGTTAAAAAGATCGGCGAGTTCGGGCGGCAGAAGGGATCCGACCCATTCTTCCTCGCCGTGGGATTTGTCCGTCCGCATACTCCGTTGCATGTGCCTCAGGAATATTTTGACCGGTTTCCGATGGATGAAATCAACCTGCCGGAAATCAAGGAGAATGATGCAGCCGATACGCATTATAAGGACATATTTGATCCGGAGCAGAAAGGATTGCGCTACTACCGCACCTTGCTTGAATCGTATGATGGCGATAAAGAACAGGCGCTGAAAAAGTTTACACAGGCCTATCTGGCATGTGTCGCTGCAGTGGATGACTGCATCGGCCAGGTGGTCGGTGCAATAGATAACAGTCCGCTCAAAGACAACACCATCATTGTGGTCACCAGCGATCATGGCTGGCAGATGGGGCAGAAGGAATATCTCTTTAAAAATTCGCCATGGGAAGAGAGCCTGCGCATTCCCTTTATTGTACGTGCGCCGGGGATTGCAAAGCCCGGCGGCATAGCAGAGCATCCAATTTCGCTGATTGATCTATATCCCACGCTGGTTGATCTGTGTGGATTGGAGGGGGATACCAGTAAGAACAATCGGGGCGCCAAGCTAGATGGGTACAGCGTACGTTCGTTTCTGGAAGATCCCGTCAGTGGAAAATGGGAGGGCCCGGAAGGCGCACTTTCGATGATCTACGGTGAGTTGAACAACAGTATTCCTGCCGGTAAAGACGATGATCTTGAGAGCCAGGTCTGGACATATCGAACCGAACGCTGGCGCTACATTCGCTACAACGACGGAGTGGAAGAGCTCTATGATCATGAGAATGATCCGCGCGAGTGGCACAACCTTGCTGGAAATCCTGAATATGCTTCTGTTAAAAAGAAACTGAATGCATTTATGCCATCGCAAGAGGAACCGGGTACGCGGACGAAGGAAGCCGCTGGAAAGTAATTTGCTGTTAATTTATGAACGTAACAATAAAAAGGAATTCACGATGAAAAATCTGTTTTATGCCGCCATTTTCTCTTTGTTTTCGGTCTCTGTTTACGCCGAAAACCAAACCTATTATGTGAATAGCGATATCGGGAATGATGCAAACCCCGGAACCTCCCGTGCGAACCCCTGGGCCAGCCTGGAGAAGGTGAACTCCGTGACGTTTGAGCCCGGCGACCGGATTCTGTTCCAGGCCGGGTCGGTGTATAAGGGGCAGTTGAAGCTGAAGGGTTCGGGAGCAGAAGGCAGTCCGATCGTGATCGATATGTACGGCGTCGGTGGCAAGCCGCGCATTGATGGGGAAGGCAAGGTGCTCGATACCGTTTTGCTGGAAAACGTTGAGTACTGGGAAGTCAATAATCTCGAAATTACCAACCTGGGTCCCGAACGCCGGGAATGGCAGACGGGTATCAAGGCCTGGGCCAACAGCTATGGAACGATCCATCATATCCAGTTTAAAAACCTGTATGTTCATGATGTGAACGGGCATCTAAAGAAAGATGTCGAAGGCTGCGGGATCTTTGCTCAGGCTTCAGGAGATAAATTCTCAAATTTTGATGGGCTTCTTGTTGAAGACTGCCATGTGGTCCGTACGGATCGAAACGGCATCTGCATGAGCAGCGACTTTACGAATCGATCGAAAAACTGGTTCCCGAGTTATAATGTCGTGATGCGCGGCAATCTGGTCGAGGACTGCGGCGGCGACGGTATCAAGCCGTGGGGAACAGTTGGCTGTGTGGTCGAATATAATACCGTGCACTATGCAAGACAGCGCTGCGACGGATACGCGGTGGGCATCTGGCCGTGGAGTGCGGATAACACCCTGATTCAATATAATGAAGTATCGCACACCAAAGGCGCGGTTGACGGGCAGGGATTTGACTCGGACTACAACTGCAACAACACGACCTTCCAGTATAACTACAGCCATGATAACGATGGCGGGTTTATGCTCATGTGCACCCCGACGCCGGATGAAGATAATATTGGATGCAACGGAACGGTTGTACGCTATAACATCAGCCAGAATGATATGCAGCGCATCTTCCAGATCAACGGGCGCGTAAAAGACACGCAGGTTTACAATAATATTATCTACACCAGAAAGGAACTGAATGTTCCTCTCGTGCTGGCGGTTAATATTGACGGGGACTACGCCCAGAATCTGAGCTTCTATAACAATATTTTCTACACCGATGGAACTATGCGTTATTCGCACTCAACAAAATGGCTTCCAAAAGGGTTGCACCGCCATGCGCCGGGTCTGGCCAAAATGGATGTGATCTTCTCCAACAACGCCTACTTTGGTAACCACGAGAACCGGCCTGAAGATAAACATGCGATCACGGACGATCCGATGCTGGTAAATCCCGGCAGCGGTGGAAACGGACTCGATTCCCTGGACGGTTATAAATTGAAAGCCGGCTCGCCGTGCATCGCGACCGGCAAAGCCATCGCCGAATCCGGCGTGCTGGATTTCTGGGGGAACAAGCTGGATGGTGGAAAGCCTTCGATCGGCGTACACGAACCGAAATCCCATTGATCTTCCGCAAGGGTCGCCAACTATAGGAGCAGCAAGATGAAGAGGGTTACGCCAAGCCGGCAGTTGATCGTTTTTGTGCGAATTACAGTGATGCTTTTGACCTGCTTATCCATGCAGGCTTTTGCCGAGGTCCATCTCCCCAATATGTTTAGCGATCATATGATACTGCAACGGGAGCAGGAAAATCCTGTTTGGGGAACGGATCGGCCCAACCAAAAAATAGAGGTGTCCATCGCGGGAGAATCTGTTTCGACGGTTGCGGATGCTGAAGGGAAATGGCGCGTCCGGCTTCCGGCGCTTCCTGCGGGTGGCCCCCATGCCATTAAGGTTGCGGGGAGCAGTACCACGACGATTAAAGACGTCCTGGTTGGAGAGGTGTGGTTCTGCTCGGGACAATCCAATATGCAATGGCCGGTCGAAAAAACGTATGGGGCGGACGTTGAAATTGCTGCGGCAAATCAACCGAAAATCCGCCTGCTAAGTGTGACGCAGCACGGAACGAGTATTCCCCAGGATGATATAAAAGGTCAATGGCAGGTGTGCTCTCCGCAAACGGTGTCGGAATTTTCGGCGGTGGGATATTATTATGGCCAATTCCTGCACCAGGCCCTGGGGGTGCCGGTGGGGTTGATTGATAATTCGTGGGGCGGGTCAACGGCAGAAGCATGGCTTCCGCGCAGTGCGCTTGAGGCTTCCGGCGACTATGACGAGATGCTGGAACTCTGGGATGAGCAGGTCGAAAATTTTGATCCGGCGGAATTTGAAGCTTATAAAAAGAGATACCAGGCGTGGGCAAAGGGGGGATACAAGGGCCCGGCCATGGAATGGTACCGAACGGTTCATCCCGTCAACGGGCAGATCACGCCGGCTAATATATACAACGGAATGGTGCATCCCTTGAAAGGTTATGGGATCCGTGGTGTGATCTGGTATCAGGGGGAATCCAACCGGGCGCGGGCTGAACAGTACAGACAGCTTTTTCCAACCCTGGTGGAACAGTGGCGCAAGGAATGGAATCAGGGCGACTTCCCGTTCTATTGGGTGCAGCTGGCCGATTTCGGGAAAGAAATAGACGAACCGGCCGATGACGAGTGGGCTGAGCTTCGTGAAGCACAAACCATCGCTTTTGATGAGCTGTCGAATGCGGGCCAGACCGTGATCATTGATCTGGGGGAAGGGCGCGATATCCATCCCCGCAATAAAAAAACCGTCGCCAGCCGTCTGGCGCGCTGGCCGCTGGCCAATGACTACGGGTTCGATATGGCGTGCCAGAGCCCGAGGTACAAGGCGATGGAAATCGTCGGCAGCAAGGTGCGCATTACACTCGATCATGTCAGTGCAGAGGGACTCTGGAGCTTTGATACCCATGAAGTGATCGGTTTCAGCATCTCGGGCGCGGACAAGGAATTTGTCTGGGCCAAAGCGAGAATCATCGATGGGTCAACAGTCGAAATCTGGAGCGATACGGTGGAAAAACCTGTCGCAGTCCGTTACGGCTGGGCGCAAAACCCGAAGGTGAACCTGTTTGATCGCAATGGACTACCGCTTACCCCTTTTCGTACCGATGATTGGCCGATGCTTTCGTCTGGACGGGTTAAATAGTTCGGACCATTTCATAGGCACCGTATTTTTCTGAAATTTGAAGGCTATGGTATAGTTAAATGACTATGAAGATTGCTTTGATTACTATGTTGGGATTGACCATCTTTTCGGCACTTGCCGCAGGTAAATCTCGTGGCAGGCCTCCTATGGCGGCCATTGATGTTCCGGTTGATGTCAGTTATACCGTTCATCAATACCGTGAAGGGGCGTTTCCCCGCGCGGGGCAGGTGGGTATTGCCGTTGCAAAGGAGCATTTGGATAAAGATAATACACTTCCGGTCGTCGTATTTATTCATGGCGGAGGCTGGGCGAAAGGTGACAAAGATCAGTTGGCCTGGCAATGTATTCGCTATGCTCAGAAAGGGTATGTTGCGGCAACAGTTTCGTATCGCCTGATTGATGAGGCCCCTTTTCCTGCCTGCATTCAGGATGTGATGGAGGCGATCCGATATATCAAATCCATCTGCCCGGAAATTTCAGGCGATCCGGATAATATCGGTTTGCAGGGATATTCCGCCGGGGCCCATTTGGCTCTCATGATTGCGCTGGCCTCCGATGAAGAGACGTTTCATTCCGGCGCTTATGCTGAATATGACTCCTCAGTGAAATGTGCCTTTGTAATCTCTGCTCCTACAGATTTTCCGGAGCGGAAGAACAGGGGCGAAGCCTTAACGCAGCTCCACGAGCAGCAAAGAGGCGATTCGGAATTTTTACGACGCGTTTCACCGGTTGAGCATGTCGTTGCGGACCAGGTCCCGATCCTGATGGTACATGGAACGAACGATGAACTGGTCCCGTCGTTCCATTACGAACATTTTAAAATCCGCTGCAGTGAAGCCGGCGTCGAGAATTTTAAGCTGATCACCGAGCCCGGGGGCGGGCACATGTTTTTCTTTAAAGAGCGAAAAACCTATCAACCGATCATGGATGCTTTTTTTCGGGAGCATCTAGGGCCTGCTAATTAGGCCTCTATTAGCTCGAAAAGTGCCGCGTTGCAAAGCTTGCAGAACAGACTTAGCGCGTACGGCGGGAAAAGGCATAAAAGCCTTATTATTAGCCCGTAATAATGAGGCACCTATTAATTCCTATAGGTATACGTATCCAGAATTCTGGGGTAATTTTGAACGATAAGAGAAAAAAGATGCTCTAAATTCGTAACTGTGATTGGCCAATAAGAGGAATGAACGGGTGCAACCGCTTGCTGTAATATCTGATGAAGCAGAACCGGGTATGCAGTGCGGTATGGCCCTCATAAGGTAATTTTATGCATAGACAAATAGGAATGAACGTATTCGGTCTATTGCTGATCTGTGCGGCAGCGTCAAGCGGCAGTGCAAATCTGTTGTTGGATCCGGGGTTTGAGGCGATCAGCGGTACGGAGCCGAATGACGGCACATCGCCCTGGTCAACCGTAAATGAAAACCAGAACGGCAGCTTTGTCACCGGGACGGATAAATACCGGCCCGGAGGAAGCCAATCGGCCAAGTTTACCTTTTATTTTGATGATGGTGCTATCGTTCAGAACCTGACAAACCAGGTTGATTCGACGATGGATTATACGGCATCGATCTGGATGCTGACCGATGAACAGAGCAGCAGTACGAACCATGTCAATGCACCTTCTGTGTCGGTTGAATTATTTACGAGTGTGACTCAGGGATCCGGTTATACGAAGGCCGGAACATTTAATGCGGAAATCCTGAACATTTCCTATGGTACCTGGGAGCAGTTTGTCGGGACGGTTCCGGCGAGTATTTTAAACGATCGCGATGGGGAATATATTCAGATCCGTTTCACCCGGGATAATCCGGATGCCAGCCACAGAATCTGGATTGATGATGCAAGCCTGACCACATCGATCCCTGTTGCAGCAACATTCTATATCGATGCGGTTAGCGGCAGTGATACCAACAATGGAACCAGTATGGCGACGGCCTGGCAGTCCTTGGATCGCGTAAACAGTGAAGCGTATGGCGAGGGGTCTGAGATTCTGTTGAAACGGAATCAAACGCATTTTGGAAAAATTTATTTATCCGGACAGGGCGGATCCTCCAATGCTCCCTTGGTCATTGGTGCGTATGGTACGGGTGAGCGACCGGTTGTAGATGCCGGAGGATATTTAGCCGGGGTTCATATTGAAGACTGCGAACATATTCTGGTGCGTGATCTTGAAATTACGGGCGACAGCACGAATACCGTGGACGGGAGCGATTCCGGGGATCAGTACGGGGTTTATGTCAATGCCACCTGGGGAAACAGCAGTGATTTTATCACCCTGACCAATCTGCATATTCGCGATATTTATCCGGAGACAGATACCGCAAGTGAGGGCGCCAACCCGACGACCTATATTGGAACCGCGATCTCATTTCAAGGCAGCGGCAATACCAGTGTGAGTTATCGGGTTAATGATATTCTGGTGGTGGATTGCACCATCTCCAACGTGGGGTATAAGGCGATATCCATGAACCGCAGTAACCGGATACTGCTTGAACATAATATGATGTGGGATATCGGCGGGCCGGCCCTTCAGCCGGGGCGCTGCAGCAATGTGGTTGTTCGCGGAAATCTGGTGGATAAATCGGGTTCGTTTTCTGACCCGCGCATGCATGGACGCGGCAGCGGGATCTGGCCGTGGACCTGCGATGATGTCCTCATCGAAGAAAATACCTTCATGCATGCCCGGGGTCGGGCGGACTCGTGCGGCGTGCATATTGACTTCGGTAACCGGGACGTGATTGTACAGCGTAACCTCAGCATCGATAATGCGGGAGGGTTTCTGGAAATTCTGGGGAACAACAGCAATTGCACCTATCGGTATAACATTAGTGTTGATGATGGGACCCGGGTGAAGGGTGTTGTTGATCAGGGCACCATTCCCAACAATCAGGACGGTCACATTTTCTGGTTGAGCGGATTTGTGGGATCGGGGAATGATCCGTTTGGACCCTACAACAGTTACATCTACAACAATACGATTTATGTGAACACCAATATTACCAGCACCTTCAGTTTCCAGGAATGGAGCGAAGGGGTATTAATCGCGAACAATATTTTTCATGTGGACGGCGCTACCACCAACATCACCGGCGACTTTGCTGACGACTACACGCCGGAGATGATTGCGGGCGTATTCTGGACCAATAATCTGTATTCCCGTTCCGGCATAATTCCACCCGGTTTCCCGTTTGAAGAAGTCGATCAAACGATTGGCGATCCCAGGTTTGCTCAGGCCGGCGGTTTTAATGCCGTGGACTATGTTCCGGATTCGTCGATCTATGTGGATGATAAGGGCATCGTGATCACTAACATTCCCGGAGATGTTATTGGGATTGTCGGGGGACTTGAGATGACGGAGGACTTTTTTGGAAATCCGATCACTGGTGCTCCCGACATGGGGGCGATTGAAATGGCGCTTCCATTGGAACAGGAAGGCATACTGGCTGGCTGGAACTATTTCGCGCCGAACAATAATGTGGTGAATGATTATGTGGATGACTCCACGCCTGATGTCGCGAGACCCGGGATTTTCGGCTTAATCGGAGGGGAAGTGAATCCCGAATTTTCTTCGACAGGAGGTGGTTCTCGTTCCGCACCCGCTTATGACCAGATCGGGTTCGCATTCGGTGGCCTGGTTGGAACCGGATCGGATGATGCCGAGGCTTCCGGCGTTCAGCTGACTCGCGATTTTGACGGGAACAACCATAGAGAACGTCTTGATTTGAAGGTCACCAACACTACCGGCGATGATATTGAAGTGAACGGTATTCATTTTGACATTAAGACGAACTTCAAAGGTGGTCAGGCTGTGACCAACTACGGAACGGTTAAAGTGATTCATTTTACCCCGGTCAGCGATTTGAACGATGCTTTCGCGTGGCGGACAATCGGCGAGTCAAATTTGTATAACTTTGCCTGGCAGCATATTGACTATACGACGGATGCTATGGCTGATGTGATTCTGGAAACCGGCGAAACCGCCTCGTTCCGTATTGAGATCGACTGGGCCGATCCCGCCGCAACCGGTGACCCAACATGGTTCGTGGATAACGTGGCCATTTCCGGTTTTGCGGTGAATCCCGGTGAGCCGGGATATTCCTCCTGGGCGGCAGAGTACGGCCTGCTGGAAGATGAGAATGGGGATGATGACGATGATGGGCTGCTGAACCTCTATGAATATGGTCTGGGTGGTAATCCGACCAACGGATTTGTGGATGGGCATATTCCAGTGTTTGGAAAAGCTGAGTCGGGGATGCAGTTTATTCACGTTCAGCGCAACGACGATACGAATCTGGTCTATGAACTGGAAACGTCGGTTGATCTGATTTCCGGGACATGGACCAATGCGGGTTATGAAATTTCAGGAACCAATACCCTGTTTGGAGAAGACTTTGATGAAGTCACGAATGCGGTGCCGACTGATGTTTCTCAAAAATTCATCCGTTTAAATATTACCTCTCAGTAAAGGTAGGAATATATAAATCAATGTAAGGAATAGGGAGATTTATACGAACGATTGAAAACAGCAGGAGGAAAAATGAAAAAATCAGCGGTAATTAAGTCGTGTATATTATTAACGGGAATTTGTGCAATCGGACCCGTTTATGCCGATTTTGTCAGTGGGCCAGGCGGAGGTTCGGTCACCGAGTCCAACAATTGGAGTAAAGGTGTTTTTGATCCAACGGAAAATCCGGTGACTGTAACCTCTACCGGAGATAATGAAGATCTCATTGGTGGTGATCGAATCATGTACCTTCTCTCTGATTTTGCCACATTTAATAATTTTTCGCTCGGTGCCACTAGCAATACAAGAGGTGGCCACCTCGTAATCTCAAATGGAACTTTTACGGCAGAAAATGTGAGGATAAACCAGAATACAGGAGCGATTGCGGATGCCTGTACGCTCACACAGCTGGGAGGGACGGCAAACATTGGCGTGCTGAATATCGGGTTGAATACATCAGGCGAAGCCACCTACACGGTTGCCGGTGGGATACTCAATGTTACAGGATCCATCAACTTTACCGACGGACAGGAAAATCAGGAACATACCCTCGAGATTGATGGGCAGGGTGCTTCAAGTATAACGGTTGGAGGGGATGTTTTCCTCGGAGCAGGAACCGGCATCGCGTATCAGAATATACGCTTCAATCTTGGACCGACCGGAATTACCCCGCTTCAAATTACCGGCAGCATTTTTGCGGATGAACAGTCGGAATATATCATCGATGGAGCCAACTACACGGGAGGCGAGAACAGTATTACGCTTTTGACTGCTGGTAACTTCTTTGCATCGCAGTCCAATTCCGTGACTGTTACGTTCCTGAATTTTAATGATTACATTCCGTCGTTATCCTTTGTGAATAAGGAATTGACCCTCACGATCATCGATAACCCTTATCCGGAGCTGTTGGAGGATCCGAGTTTTGAAAGCCTGGTCGGCAGTGAGCCCAATTCAAATTCAGTGCCTTGGTTCACCATTGGTGAGGAAGGGGGGAATCCGAACTTTTCAGTCATCACGGAAACAGTGTCGTCCAATGTTCTTACCGGTTCAACTGCCGTGAAATTTAACTATTACTTCGATAAGGTTGCCGTCGTACAGAATACCGGTTTACAAATTGCTCCCGGTGAGTTTTTTGAACTGTCGGTCGCAAAGCTGATCACCGAGCCGAGTTCAAATACCGGGGTTCATGTCAACGCGAGTTCGGTGAACCTGACGGTCTGGACCAGCGATAATGCAGAGTCCAATTATGTGTACCGAATCGGTTCCTTCGGCAATCTCGTGACCAACGAAAATGAATACCAGCAGTTTGTATTTCCATTCTCCACGGCCGACCTGATCGACAACGGGGCCGAGGTAGGCGATTACATGCAGATACGTATTGCCAAAGCCAATGAAAATGCAACGCATCGCATTGTCATTGATGACGCCTCGTTCAAGCAGACGCCGGTCGTGACCAATAGCTATGCCTCCTGGGCATCGGATTGGGGCGTTGATATCGGAGCAGAATCGGAAGACTATGATCATGACGGTTTGATTAATCTGTATGAATACGGCCTCGGAGGAAATCCCACTAACGGATTTGTGAATGGAAATCTTCCAACCTTTGGAAAAGACGGAGCTGATTTTGGCTACGTTTATGCCCAGCGCAGTGATGATCCCACATTGACCTATTATTTGGGAACTGATGATGATCTTGTTGCAGAACCGGGCTGGACCAACAGCGGATATACGGTCGAGGGGACCAACGTCACCGGCGGAACGTTTGATGAAGTGACCAATTCAATCCCCACAGCAGATCCTCAAAAATTTATCCGGTTGTTTATAGAGAACTGATTCCTGATGGTTCTGTGATGTCTCCTGCCGACGCATGTCGGCGGGGGATGTGTTCAAGAATCGAAACCTGCTTCCTTTAGTGGGGGAAGCTATTTTGATCTCACTATCAGAACTGATAGTTGACGCAAACGTTCTGACAAACCTATTCTTCTGATCCATCATGGGGATCAACGCAGATTTCACGGGAAGATTGCCGGATTTGTCCTCTTTCATCGTTTTTCGGTGACAAGAAACGCGTGTTTAACCGGAATCCGACTATGGAGGAGCTGCGGTTTGACCCTGAAGAGGACCGGCAGACGCCATGTACTTATCTCGTTCAGACGACGATGGGTGGTTGAGCTCATGCTGTACTGGTTGTTGGGAGAAGAGATGATTCGAAATAGTATCGTTATGAGTATGGCCCTCATTATGGCGGGGCGTGTATGCGCAGTGACTCCGATGCCGGAGCAAATGCTGATTGATTTTGAGCAGGGTTTTGATGAATCCCGAATGAGCGTGGATGAAGGACGCGCCCGAATTGTTGAGGTTAATGGAGGCTTCGCACTTCAGCTCGACGCGGCTCCCAATAAACGTGTAAAGGTGCGGCTCCGGCCGGAATCCGGAACATGGAACCTGAAGGATTATGTCAACCTTGCGGTTGATTTTGAAAATCCCGGTGATCATGAGGCCTGGTTCCGAATGCTGATCAAGGATGCGGGCACGAAAGATGATTCGTGGTATCGCCCTAACCTTTCCCACAATGGATGGGTTAAGCCGGGGGAGATCCGTGTATTTCCCGCGTTGCTGGTGCGGCATAAATATAAGAATAAGGCCGTGCGCCCTGATTATATGGATCGTTTCCCCAAAATGCATGGTTTGCCGCATGCCCAGATGCTGGTCTGGTTTGGCGTTGATGTCACGCAGGTGAGCGAAGTGGTGATTAGTCTTGAACCGAAGGAGGTTCACCAGACGCTGCGTATTGATAATCTCCGGGGGAGTCGTCGCGCTTCACCTGAACTACTGGAAAATGATCCCGAGGCGTTTTTTCCCTTCATTGATGTGTATGGGCAGTATATGCATGAAGAGTGGCCGGGTAAGATCCATTCCGATGAAGATCTGGTCAAAGCGCGTCTGGCGGAGAAAAAGGATTTGGCGGCCCATCCCCGTCCTATGTCGTATAACCGGTATGGCGGCTGGAAAGATGGGCCGACGTTTAAGGCAACCGGACATTTTCGTGTGGAGAAAATTGACGGAAAATGGTGGTTCATCGATCCGGAAGGAAAGCTGTTCTGGTCCGCGGGCAGCACAAGCGTCGGCCGTCCGGTGATGAAGCTGGACTTGAGCCTGAAGCGGCATTTTTACGATGGATTGCCGGATCCGTCCGATCCGGTATTGGGTGTATTCTATTCCCGGAACGGCATGGATTATGAATCGATGAGCACGGTGCTCTATAAAAAATACGGCGATAACTTTAAAACGGATGCCGACGAAATATCCCTCCGCCGTATGCGGTCCTGGGGAATGAATACCCTCGGGGCCTGGTCTAAGGTTGCTGCAGTCCAGCCGGCCGAACTGAAGATGCCGTATACCTGGATCCTCTGGGTTCCTGAAACCCTGAAGCCGGTGCATAAGCTGTATGATCCGTTTGATCCTGAATTTGAAGTCAGGCTGATAAAAGCGGTTCGGTACCATGCAGAAACCATTAACGACCCGTACTGCATCGGATATTTCTGCAACAATGAAATTCATTGGGGCGAAGACCCGCAGGAGGTGGTTCGAAATATCCTGGCCTGTGATGATGGCGTTCATGCAAAACAGGCGGCTATACGCCATATCCGCGAACGGGGCGGGGAACCATCGGAACCCGGTGATGAGGATTTACTCTCATTCTACCGCCACTTGCTGGATACCTATTACCGCCGTGCGCGATCAGCCATCAAATCAGTTGCACCCGATAAACTTTATCTAGGCAGCCGCATTCATGATGGAGCCATGCGCAAAGAAGTGGCCAGTGCGGCGGCCCGGCATTGTGACGTTGTGAGTATCAATGTGTATGAAAAAGATCTGGATCAGTTCAATATCCGGAATCCGCGTGATGTTCCGTTCTTTCCGGAAGATAAACCGTTCATCGTAGGCGAATTCGATTTCGGGTCACTGGATCGCGGTAAGTTTTTTGCCGGTATCGGTTTTGCGGCGGACCAGCGCAATCGTGGTGAAAACTATGTTCATTTTATGAAGAGCGGGTTGAGGAATCCGCGCTGTGTCGGTGCGCATTGGTTCAGCTATGTTGATTCTGCAACGGGAAGCCGCTATCAGGATGCGGAGAATGCAAACTGCGGATTGATTGACTCCACGGATTCGCCCTATCCGGAACTGATCGAAGCGATTCGCGGTTTTGCTCCGGAGATGTATCCGTATCGCAGAGATTGCAAATTGGTAACGGAATGAGTGGTATTACGCTTGGGCCTGTGCCAAGGGTGAACGCTGAAAATTTGGTGTATTCAGTCAAACGTGGAGCCCGGTTTCGTTCTAATGGTTCTCCGCTGCGGACTCCAAGGGCCATAGGCTATCGATTATAAAAGGAAATTTCTTTCTTCATCTGAAGCTGGGCGGGAGTTGTCCTGTCTTGAGATCGTGTCCGTCGATCTTCTTTTCTTTAGTCGGACATTTGGTTACGTTATTTGATATGCGAAGAAAAAGGAAAATAGTGTTTTGGATCCTGGTCCTGTTGTTATCAGGTCTGACTCCGGCAATCAGTCAGGTGACGGGTGCAGTTGATCTCAGTTTTTCTGATGAGGCCGGTGAAACGTCAGTACAGAAAGAATCCTACAGCAGAAGGTTTCTGCCGGGGCGGATCCGGGGCCTGAAGGCGGAGCAGGAAATGCTGCGGAAACAAATTTCTGCACTTCCTCAGCATACCCCGAAACCGCTGTCCGACCGGCGTGGATATCATTCCGTGCCGATCGAGATCCCGTCGGATGATGTGCAACGAATTGACATACAGTTTGCATTTCATTCTAAACTGGATTCAATTGCTCTTATGCCGGCGCTGGTTGCTGCAGATACCGGGCTTGAATCATATGCCTTTCCCAAACGCTTTAAAATTGAGGTGCTGGAAAATCGCGGGGTGTGGATTGGTGGAGATCCTGGTCGGTGGGAAGAGCGTCCTGATGAGGCCGAGTGGGTCGAAGTGGTCAACTGGATGAACCGGGACTTTCCTGATCCTGGCCCTTATCCGGTTTTTTTCGAATGTTCGGGTCAGAAAGTATATCAGGTCCGCATATCGTTCCCGAAGGGAAGTGCTGCATCTATGGGGGATTTTCACGCGCTCGGTGAACTCTACCTTTTCCGCCGCGACATGAAGGAGCGAATGAGTGACAACATGATGGGATGGGGAGCTGATGTGAAAGTTAATGCATCCAATTCTCTATCTAAACCTCCGTTGTGGGATGTGCAGTATCTAAAAGATGGTTTTGCCGGTCTTGGGCTTCCTCTCAGCGAAGAAATTGCCGCTGTGGATGACCTCATGATTTACTGGGATGATGGAGAACCCTGTGCTCCCGTCGAGATAATGTTGGATCTGGGTGAGGTGCGGCAGGTTGGAGGGTTGCACATTTGGCCGGCGGAGGCTCCGCATGGGATGGAGGTTCCACTGTTTGGTTTCCCGGGAAAGGTGAAGGTGGAGTTTTCTGCGGATCGGAATTTTAAAGAAGTCCGCATGGCGGAAGTCAGCAATGCCCGCCAGCAGATGTATCGGGACAATCTCCTGATAATGGCTACGCGCGCCTACGAAGCCCGATATGTCAGGGTGACGCTGGATGATTTTACGATGTACCAGAACCGTAAAATTCTCGGATTGGGTGAAATACGGGTTGGAGAATACAATACGGTTTGGTCGACGGGCTGCGCGATATCGGGAACCGGCCTGCCCGAATGGGCCTTGGACCAGCTTCCCCGGCTTGTCGATGGGTTCAGCCGGGGCCGTCGAATTCTGTCGGAATCGGAACGGATCAAAGGCCTGGCTATGCGCCGCCCGTTAGACATGCGTCTGAAGGAAGTGGAACGGGAACTGGTCCTTGCTGAAAATGCATGGCGCGTTCTGCAGCTTCGGCTCAGTATAGCCGGCGGTGTTCTGCTCCTGTTGGTGTTGTTTCTGGTATGGCGCAGTCAGCAGCGGAAACGTAAAAAGGAATTGAGCACATTAAGGCAGCGCATCACCCGGGATCTGCATGATGATGTGGGCAGCAGTCTCGGTGGTATTTCGCTGATGTCCACCAAGCTTGAGACGATGGCTGTTAATCAAACGGTTAAAGAAGAGCTTGGGGGCCTGGCCCTAATGGCGCGCGAGGCCTGCTCATCCCTGCGTGAGGTGGTTTGGCTCACCGACCAGGAGGTGATTCTTCTGCCGGCCCTGCTGGAGAAAATGATGGAACGGGCTCAACGTACGTTGTACGGGATGGATCTTACGGTTGATATCGGTTCAAACATTCCGGAGGTGGAAGTGGGATGGAATGTCAAACGGCATCTGATCATGTTTTTCCGTGAGGCCATTCATAATTGCGCCCGGCATTCAAATGCGGACAGGGCGGAGATTTCGGTATGTGCAGACAACGTGGAGCTTCAGATTTCCATTCGGGACTATGGCTGCGGGTTTGACCCGGCTGAAAAGAATAAGGGCTGGGGTCTTGAGAGTATGAAAAAAAGGGGGGAAGAGTTGGGGGGCGATGTCTCCTTGATCTCGGCCCTTGGAGAAGGTACGTCTGTGATTTTACGTGTGCCGCTGAGTAAACTCTCGAAAGAACCCGCTAAAGCGTATAAAACATCGAACTGAATGTGTGAATAAAGGAGACGCTATGATCCCCATCACCCTGTGGATTGTTGAAGATGATGCCGGTTACCGGCGTATGCTGCAGCAGATTTTAAACTGGACCGACCATATTACCTGTGAAGAGATTTTTCCTTCCTGCATTGAGTTTTTCGATGCGCTGAAAAGCGAAAAACATCCGGATATGGTGCTGATGGATCTCGGGCTGCCTGAAATGGGGGGCGTGGAAGGCATTAAAAAGCTGGCCCAGGTAGCGCCCGACATTACGGTAATGGTGCTGAGCGTTTTTCAGGATAAAGAAAACGTATTGCAGGCGCTGGAGGCCGGGGCAAGCGGGTACCTGCTGAAAACCGCTTCTGATGAAGATATCGTCAAAGGCATCAATGATATATTTATGGGCAAGGCCTCCCTCAGCCCGGCGGTTGCAAAAATTGTGCTGGATTCCATGCAGCAGCCGGTTCCGGAAAAACAGTTTGATCTTTCCGAGCGCGAAATCCAGGTACTCGAAAAGCTTGCTGACGGCCTGGCATCCAAAGAAATTGCCGGATTACTCGGCATCAGCACCCCCACGGTAAATTTTCATCTCAAGAACATCTACAAGAAACTGGATGTGCCGTCTCAGTCCGGCGCCGTAGCCAAAGCGCTTCGCTCAAATATTATTTAGCCCTTTTCCGTAAACGTCTTTGCTGCTGATTGGGCTTTGTTCCATCGGGCAGTCGAGCTCCAGTTATAACGGTGAATTCATACGGTTACCGATTTTTCCTTCGGGCTTTTTGTTAACGAATATCATTTTAAATGGTGTTCTGTTCCATAGAGAGCACCTTTGCTTACCTCCTATTAATTCTGATAGTTGCGCGAAAACTGTCAGCATCTGTATACCTATATCCAACATCAATCAGCTGTTTTCATGAGGTTGAGGATGTAGGTCCAGTGAATCGTGGAAATGATAAAATAGAAGAGGTATATAATGAGAAATATAGGAATGATAATTGCGGCATTAACGGTTGCAGGTGCGGTGCAGGCGGATATAGTGGGATCCTGGTATGCATTTGATGCTGCCAACAACTCCCAGCACACGGAAGCAGCGGACTCGACCGCATCAGGCTGGACCGCAAATTTGACAACCAGTGAGAGAGGTTCGCAACAGGTTGCGGCCACTCAGTCGGCCACGCTGGATGCCGGGGCGACCGGCCCGGTCGTTGATCCGGGGTTGGGTGACATATCCGGCCTGCAGGCCAACATAGCCAATACAGGCAATGCGACCACAACCTTTACGTTCCTGAACAGCACCGGCGCGGATGTTGATTTGGAGAACTTTTTCTATGATTACAAAAAAACCGCGGCAGGTGCCGGTACATCGGATACCACGGATTGGGGCGATATTGATCTGATCGCTGTTTCAGGAATCACGGGTGCGACAGACGGATCGACCTTGCATTCCAGAGATATCGGTACCCCTAATTATTTCAGCCAGGGTGTTGATATCGATCTGTCCGGTTATTCCATTGCGAATGGAGCCACCGCGACATTTACCATGGTGGTGACCTGGGATGGCTCAACGGCCCCCGCCGATCCGACCTGGCACAAGTCTGTCACGTACGACAATATCGCATTGACCGCAATTCCGGAGCCAACCACGCTTGGTTTGGTGACCGCGTTCGGTGGAGCGGTTCTTTTTATCCGTCGCAAAATCGCGCTCTAAACAACGAGGAGAAATGAGATGATGAAATGGAAGTATATTGTAAGTGCAGTCGTGGCAGTATCTACGGGGTCCGCAATGGCGGAACAGGGAATTATCAGCGTCAACTATGCGGCGAATACTGCTAATGCTGACCAAACCATCGATGCCGGAGAAACCTATGGAATTTCGGCCCTGGGTACGGTGGTGAGTAACTGGCATAATGTTGGATACAATGCGGTGGGTGATGCAATCTGGGATGATGGCTCAACCAGCACCGTAGGTGCTGTAGTGAGTGCACCCGGCGGGATGTCGACGCATCATGGAACTAACACCAATATGGCCAATACCGTCCTGTATGCCGGGCCTACGCGTTGGGGAGGGAACGATCCCTCATTTACCATTTTCGGGATGGCCAATAATTTCTCAAACGGGTACAGCGTTATCGTCTATTTGACCGGTAAGAGCTGGTCAGGGGATGCGACGATCAGCGACGGTACGACTACGTACTACTATAATACTCCCAATACGTACGCCACCAACTTGATTGAGACCACGAACACGACAGGGGTAACTGTTCCTCAGGCGACCTATGCCGTCTTTAAAAACCTCAGTGCAAATGCACTTCAATTTACGCTGAGTGGTGTTGCTAATGGGACCTCCATCGGAGGCTTCCAGATTATCGGTGAAAAGGGATCCTTCGAAGTGCCGCCTCCGGCCGGTGTTGTTGCCGGCTGGGATGCCGGAGCTACACTCAGTTATAAACTGCCCGACGCGGTCGGTAATATGTGGGGCGGCCCCTGGCCGGCCAATGCCTTTGCAGGATCACTGGACGGCACCTTTGGAACCCAGGCCGGTGCCACGGATCTGTTCACCATGTCGACTGTGCTCAATAACGTGACAAACGGGAACGAAACAATAAATATCACGGTCAGCTATGAAGATGCAGTTCCGGTGCGCATTGATTCTCTTCATTTTGACATTGGCCGACAATCAAATGCATTCGATACGGTAACGCTCTATGAACTCACCGGGCCGACCACGAATGCTGTTACGAACCTGATCTACACCGCAAGCGGTCTTCCGGTTACGGGTTCAACGGGTAACTTTAATGATATTGATATTATGCTGACCAATATTTCCGACAATGTGCTGGCCGACGGCCAAAACCTGCGGTTCCTGTTGGTGGGATCCGGCGCGGTATCCAATGATGCTAATATTTATCTGGATAATACCGCCTTCTTCGGGGAACCGATCAGTCATTATGAAGGCTGGGCTTATACTTATGGGGATATCGGTTCGGATACTGACGATCCGGATGGCGACGATCTGAATAACTTTGGCGAATATGCCTTCGGAGGAAATCCGACTAATGGAAACAACGTGGGTTATCTTCCCTATGCCGCAGGTCAGGCAACGGATGGCATGACCAACTATATTGAATATGTCTATACCAAACGGGTAACTGACGGCAGCTCGGTTAACTATAAAATAGAACAGCGGTTCGATCTGTCCTTAGGGGACTGGACCAACAGCACAGATGCTATTGAAATGGGAACGGGTATCGTGGTTTCCAACCAGTTTGAATCGGTTACCAACTGGATTCCGACGGATGGAAAAACGACTGAATTCCTGCGGGTAAATGCAGAACAGTAGAATGGTTTGATCAGTCGAGAGAAAGCACTGTCTGGAAACGGGCAGTGTTTTTTTTAAGAACTATGTAAAAGAGTGGAGAGAGAAGATGTGGAAAAGAATTGCAGCATTGTCTGCAGCCTTATTCATTGCGGTTGCCGGATATGGACAGGTTTCCAGCGACCTGAATGTCGTTCTGATTATCTGCGATGATCTGAATGATTATGAAGGCTTTTTCGGCGGGCATCCGCAGGCGCTGACGCCGAATATGGATGCGCTGGCGGCTTCCGGCATCACCTTCATCAATGCCCACAGCAGCGCACCCATTTGCGCCCCCAGCCGTTCATCCTTTATGACGGGCATATACCCGCACACATCCGGCAACTATGCCTTTGGCACATGGTATGAAAATGAGGTGCTGAGCAATTCAAAAACCCTGATGCATTATTTCCGCGATAACGGCTATGGCGCTTACGGTACCGGAAAAATAATGCATCACCGCCTGAATAGTGAATGGACGGAATACGGTAGTTTTGGCCGAGCCGGGCCGGTGGCGTTTGACGGGACCGATGTCGCGGCTCATCCGGGCGTACCGTCACCGTTTAATGAAATCGGCATTCTGAATGGAACGGTCTGTTCGCTGACCAATGTTCCGAGTGTCAACGGTTATACGGGTTGGTATAATTCCAACTGGGCCGGTTCGGGACCCTATCACTACATTGATGATACGAATCGTGATCCCATGCAGGACGAAGAGTCGGCTATCTGGGCGACGAACAAAATTGCACAGCTCGATGCGCAGGGTACGGACACTAATTTTTTCCTTACGATTGGTTTTTCAAATCCGCACACCCCGCTCGTTGCACCCCAGAAATATTTTGATCTGTTTCCGACCAATACGCTGGTGCTGCCGCCGCGTATTTCAAACGATTTGGCCGACTGTTATTTTACAGATAATTTCGGTACCAATACCGGCGGTCAGGTTGCATACCGGGCCATGCAGGATTCCTGGCCGACCTTTGAAGCGGGGCTGAAAGTGTATCTTCAGGCCTATCTGGCCTGTGTAGCATTTGTTGATGACCAGGTCGGCGTCGTAATGAATGCCCTCGACAGCAGTCGCTTTGCATCCAATACGATGGTGATTCTTACCAGCGATCACGGCTATGATTTCGGAGAAAAGGAAAGCATTGCCAAAGACACGCTGTGGGAAAACAGCACCCGTGTGCCGATGGTCTTCCGCGTTCCCGGCCTTGAAGCCCAGGCTGGAAAGACGGTGGATGAACCCGTCGCTTTGATTGATCTCTATCCAACGATTATGGATCTGTGCGGCCTTACCGGCGATACCAAAAAGAATGCCTCCGGTGCCGATCTGGATGGGCACAGCATGAAGCCGTTGCTGGTGGATCCGGATGCCGGTATCTGGACCGGTCCCGATGTGGCCCTTTCCATGGTCACGAGCTACGGCGGATTGCCGGAACAGCAGAACTATTCCGTTCGCTCGAAAAACTGGCGCTACATCCGCTATGAAGACGGGCAGGAAGAACTCTACGACACGACGAATGACCCGCACGAATGGACGAATGTGGTCGATTCGGCCGATTCGGCCGTGCAGGCCAAGCGTGATGAAATGGAGGCAGAACTCTTTACATTGGTTCCCGGGTTTCTTTCAACAAACGATAACCTGTTAAACGATCCCGGTTTTGAAAGTATTTCCGTCTCAGAGCCCGATGCGGGAACTGCCCCCTGGTTTAGCATTAATGAAGATAATGTGTGGTCCTATCGTCAGGACGGAGCCTATAAACATTCCGATACGCAGTCTTTGACCTTTAAGCAGGTGTGGGATGTCGGGTCGGTCGCACAGAATCTCCCGGTGCCTCTGGCCTCCAACACAACGTATCATGCCTCATTCTGGATGCTCAGCCATAGTCCCGGAGCGCTCAATGGGTCATCCACCATTGAACTTGAGCTGTTCAGTTGTCCGACGGTTGATGGAACCTACTCGCATAGAGGATCCTTTGTGGTGGGTCAGAACAGTACGTCGAATACATGGGAACAGTTCTCCGGTACGATTGATGAAGCTGCACTGGCCGGTTTTGAAGGAGAGTTTCTTCAATTCCGAATTTCACGCCCTGCCGGTGGAATTAAATACCTGATCAATGTGGATGATGTGGTGTTAACCGCTGAATCGATTGCACCGCCTGAACCGCCGTCTTCCACCAATACCGGCAATATCATCAGTGTGAATGTCTTTCACAATGCGGGGCCGGGCTGGAACTTTGATAAAGAAACGCTCGAAACCAATGAAACGTATGGTATCTCATCACTGGGCACGGTTGTGGGAAACTGGAATAACACCAATGCCGCGATGTCCAACCTCGTATGGGAGGATGGTAATCCAAGCTCGGTAAGTTTCTCCAAATCGGCAAGTACCTATGCGACCTGGAAAGCCGCTCACAATGACACGCCTTTGCGGGCCGGTGTCGTGGCCTGGACCAATGGGTCGGCAACCGTCACCCTGAATAATCTTAATGCCAATTTTACCAACGGCTATGCCGCGATTGTGTATCTGAGCGGTGAAGAGGCCAATGCCGGTGCGCGAATTAGCGACGGTACCTCGACCTTCTGGTATAAAACGGCGACCCCGGCATCGGGAATACTTACACGAACCTTCGATATAACAGACGCGGATGGAATCGATGAAGCCAGCTATGCGGTATTCGGCAGTGCGGCCAATCCGCTCACGAACGATGTGGTAACCCTTACGCTGGATAGCGCGATGGGCGGTTCGGCCTTTATCAGTGGTGTACAGCTCATCGAAGCGTCATCCGTTCCCATTGTTGAACCGACTCTTTCCGATCTGTCGTTAATCGATTTTGACAGCCCGCTCAGCCCCGGGCAGTTGGTGGTAGAAGAGGGGGGCGCGACCGTGGTTTCATCGAACGGCACCAGTGCATTGCAATTGACCGCTGCCGTGGGGGAACGGGTTAAGGTTCGACTTCGCCCGGCATCGGGGAGCTGGGACTTGATGGATTATGTCAATATGACGATGGATTTCCAAAATCCAGGCAATAATGAAGTCTGGGTTCGTATTCTGATTAAAGATTCCAGTACAGGTGCAAACGATATCTTTTATATGCCCAGCTGTTCGCACAATGCCTGGGTGCAACCGGCCGAAACGCGTATCTTTAATGCGATGATGCCGAGACACAAGTTCAAGGGTCCCGGCCAAGTGCCAGGATATACTGACCTGTTTCCTAATATGAATGGTCTGCCGCATGCCCAGCCGCTCGTCTGGTATGGTGTGGATGTCTCGCAGATCACAGAAGTGGTCCTGCAGCTCGAACCGCAGGAGTATGCGCAGACGGTGCAGATTGATAACCTGCGCGGAAAGCGCCGTGCTGCGCCACTGGCACTGGAATCAGATCCTACAACGAACAGTACCTTCTTTCCGTTTATCGATGAATACTTCCAGTATAAGCATGAAGACTGGCCGGGAAAAATTTCATCCGATGCTGATCTGACAGCGGCGAAAGCGGCCGAAGATGCCGACATGGCCGCCCATCCAAGAACGATGGAATATAATGAGTACGGCGGTTGGGCCAATGGGCCGACGCTACCGGCTACCGGTCATTTCCGGACTGAAAAAATTGATGGAAAATGGTGGTTTGTTGATCCGGCCGGTAAGTTGTTCTGGTCGCTGGGCTGCACGGATGTCGGACTGACCGAGGAGTTGATAGATGTATCCAGCCTGAAAAACCATTTCTATGAGGCGCTTCCTGCACGGAGCGATCCGGTGTATGGCGCATTTTATACCCCTACGGGTTCAGGCCTTCCTTCCGGGGACTATTTTAAATCGTTCTATCCCATCCTCTACAAAAAATACGGTGCTGATTTTGAAACCGACTTTCACGAACGCTCACTTGAGCGCGCCCGCAACTGGGGGCTGAATACACTGGGCGCCTGGTCTGGTGGATCGAATGGCCAGCCGGCCGGACTGGAAACGCCCTACGTAAAAATTATTTGGACTCCGGGCGTTACGATACCGACTATGGACAAGCTGAATGATCCGTTTGATGCTGATTTCCGTAATGATGTGATTACTGCGATCGGGTGGACCGGCGATGCCAAAGACGATCCCTATTGTATTGGGTTCTTTGACCAGAATGAAATCGAATGGGGCAATGATGCGGAACAGGAAGCACGCGATATCATGGAACAGTGCGGCTCCGGCCTCGCCGCCAAAGTGGCCATGGTCGATTTCATGGAGACGGCCTACGGCTCTATCTCAGCCGCAAACGCGGCCTGGGGCTCTTCCTATGGAAGCTTTAACGACCTGCTGCCCGCGCTGGGTAGCGGAAGCTTTAACTGGTCTGGTGCCGGCGGGGATATGAAGGCTTTTTATGCGCATCTGACGGATACCTATTACCGTGAATTCCGGGCCGCAATGAAGTCGGTGGCTCCTCAGAAGCTTTATGTTGGAAGCCGGATTAAAGGATCGACCATGCTGAAGGAAGTTGCATCAGCAGCGGCTGCGCATTGTGATGTGGTCAGTTTCAATATCTACCAAAAGGACCTCTATGAATTTCAGGGGGTAACGGCGGAGAATAAGCCGTTTTTCCCGGAAGATAAGCCGTTTTTTGTGGGCGAATTCAACTTCGGGGCACTGGACCGAGGGAAATTCTGGACGGGCATTGAATATGCGGCGGATCAGCGCAACCGCGGCGAGGCGTATAGGCATTATGTCCGCAGTGGACTTGAGGATCCGCGATGTGTCGGCGCGCACTGGTTCTCCTATATAGATGGGCCGCTGGCCGGGCGACCTAAGGATTCCGAGAATGCCGCCAAGGGCCTGGTCGACGGCTGTGACACGCCGCATCAGTCGATGGTGGATGCTATCCGCACGGTCAGTGCGACGATGTATGATTATCGCTATGCGGACTCTGTTTACACCCCCCCGGAAGTTTCGCCTCTATTGGCCAATTGGCAGTTTGACGAGGCGGCCGGAGCCATTTCTACAGCACACAACGCGGCCGGGTTGGCGGTGTGGACTGACGAGGCGGACTGGATGTTGAATGGTAATGGACAGGCCGAGGTTTCAGGCGTGGTGAATGAGCGTCATGCCGCACCTTTTACAGCGGTAACAAATGGGAATGTCTTCATGCGGATTGACTATGCCGTGTGGAACTTTGATGGCGACTGCCAGATCCGCGCCGGGTTTGAACTGGATAACCAGGAGGTGTATGTGCGGCTTCGAGGCCGGGCGAATAATGCCTTCTTCGGCGTGGGTAATGCCAACGATCAGGGTATCTCAGGGAATTCGGCTGACGGAATGAGCCTTATTCTGGGAGTTAATCTGGATGCAGATACCTTTTCGTTGTGGTGGGATGACGGGCGAAACGGAACGTACATGCTTCTTTATGCCGATACCGCGTTGAGCATTGCTGCGGCCTCGGTTGCTGCGCCGTATTTCCGAAATACGCAATTCACCGGGGTAAATGCAGTCGGAATAGACATGCTGCTTTATGGTACGAATTTTAATGATGTTGCGAACTTCAGTCTTTCACCGTATCAAATCTGGATGTCGGGGTATCAGCTTACCGGAACTGATGATGACGGGGATGGTCTGAATAACCTCGCCGAGTTTGCGCTGGGCGGTAATCCGACGAACCCGTCTGAGAACGGCTATGTTCCAGTATTTGGAAAAGGGATGTCCAATATGGTCTATGTCTATCCGCGCCGCAAAGATGCCGGATTGACCTACTGGCTGGAGACCAGCACGAACCTGGTTTCCGGTTCATGGACCAATGCTGGATACAGCGAGATTCCGGATGTCGGGACATATGATATGGATTTTGAAGCGGTCACGAATGAAGTGCAGGACGGGGAACCGCAGACATTTATTCGCTTGCGGGTTAAAGAAGATTGATTCGGGCCGTTTCATATAACCGAACGGCCTGAAACATGTCTGGAGTATGATGGAATATTCATCCCGATCCGTTGGTTTATGGGTTGTTGAAATCCGCTGGCCGGAAGAAGCCTCCTATTAATTCTGATAGATGTCATTTCCGGCATTCTCTGTCACTATATATCCCAGTCTGAACTCCGACTGGATTTAATACTCCGGGAGGTAGGGGAAAGGCACTCTCGATGGAATGTTTTGAGGAGGCGATGGTGAATAGAAAAAAAAGGGGTCAGTCCTCGGATTTAAGTATTTTACTGCCACCCCTGCCATTTGTGACGCTGCTCCGTTCCCGCCATTCTTCCAATCTTTGAAAAAGCTTCTACTGGATTTCGAGAAAGATACCAGTTCTATTATTTCATCATTTCTCAGCGCGGGGGAGTGGAGCAGGAACCAGTAATTTAATGTTCTAGATGCGGTCTCCCCCTTTCCTCGCACCCTGTCCCATTTCATAAATCCCTTGTTCCATTTTCTCTGCCCTCCGTGGGCAGGGAATTCTCCCTGATCCGAATCTTCTTTCTGCGAAATCAGCGTGATCAGCGGTTTAAACTCCCTCTCCGCGTCTTTGCGCCTTTGTGCAAAATAATCCTGCTGTTTTCTGTCCGCTGCCCTCCGTCCTCTGTGATCCTCTGAGCCCTCTGTGGTGAAATTCTTCCCTTCGTGTTCTTCCCATCTTCGTGGTTAAACACCCCTTTGCGCCTCAGCGCCTTTGCGCGAAATAATCCCTCCGGTTTTCTCCATTTCTCTGTGGAAAATCACCCTTTGTGTCCTTCGATTCTTCGTGGTGAATCCACCCCCGTTTGAAAAAACATCTATAAGTAGGAGCATCTCTCTTTTTTGACGTGAGCATATGAACTTGATTCTAAATCGTAACTTTGAACTGCCCGCCGACGACTGGTATCAGCTCGCGCCGCTGGGCGAATTCCCGCACAACGGTGCCGGGATCACCCAGCTGATCGATTCCGACGCCTGCACCCGCATGGTAGCCGCGTTTGAAAACGCGCGCGGCCAGTCGGAAAACTTTCCCGGCCTGCTGATCGACTTTGATCACTTTTCCCTCGATGCCGAAAAGCATTCCGAAGCTGCCGGCTGGATTACGGATCTACAGTTCCGCGAAGGCGGGGACTCCGCTGGCCTGTATGCCAACATCCGCTGGAGCGACATCGGCGAGGCCGCCGTAAAGGGCGGGCGCTATCGCTTCCTTTCGCCCGTATGGGCCAAAGCGGATTGTGAGGATCTTGGCGACAACCGCCTTCGCCCGGTTCGCCTGCTCAATGCCGCCGTTACCAACGACCCCAATTTGAAGGGAATTTTGCCCCTTTCCAATCGTTCCCCGCTTGTCCGCCATAGCCCTTTGGGCGACGGCGGATTTGAAAACGCTTCTTCTAATAAGAAACCCGATTTAACACAGGAGGAATTAATGAAAGCCATTGTCGATGCCTTGCTCAAGAAGCTGGATCTCCCGCCGGAGGCCGATGCTGAAGTGATTCAGTCCGCCATTGAAAACATCACTCCGCCCGCCGAAGTCGAAGCGTTGCTTAACCGCGCCGAAACCGCTGAAACTAAAATTACCGATCTCGAAAAGGCGCAGCTCGAAGCAGATGCCGATGCCTTTCTCGACGAATATACCGACGTCATCGAAAACCGCGCCGAAGTCCGCGAGCAGTTTGTCGCCAACCGCACCGTAACCGAAGCCCTCTTCAAAAACCTGAAAACCCCCACGCCCCAGGATTCAGCATCAAGTATCCAGCATCGAGATTCCGCTACGCGGAAGCCCCTCCACAACCGCGATTCCAAAATCAAGGCGACGCATAATCGCGACGCCCAGCCCAGCGGCGAGGCCCGGGCCGTCAAGATCCGCAACCGCGCCAGCGAAATCCAGAAGACCGAAGGCGTGGGCTACACCGATGCCTTCCGCCGCGCCGAACAGGAGATGTCCGAAGGGTAGGGCGTGCTCTCCGAGCGCGCCGTCCTGCAGCCATGAACCAATCAACCCTCACTCATCAATCATCAACCAAATAGAAACCGGAGGTTTCCCCCATGTCCCAAACCAATGTAAAAACCGGCCCTATCAAACATGTTTGCGCCACCGACCTGTCCGCAGCAAAAGATCGGCTGGTAAAGCTGACTACGACAGGGATGGCCCTGCCTCAATACGATGACCTTCCGCACTATTTGGTTTTAGAAGGCGCAGCTGCGGGGGAAACGGGTTCCTTCCTGCCGCTGTCACCGCTGCAGAATATTCGCGTCCCTCTCGTAGGAACCTGCGTTGCCGGTCAAACCCTCATCTTGAGCGAATCTTCCGGGGCCGTAAAGGTGATCGATGCCGAAGCAGACTTTACCGAAGTTGGTATCGCGGAGGAGAGCGGAGTGGACGGCCAGCTCGTCCTTGTTCGCCCGATCAGCCCGCGCTACATCGTCACCTAACGTATCGCGGGCGTCCCGCCTGCCCAGCCGCTATGAACCCAAATTTCAATAATCCAAATCCCGCTCCGCAGAGCACTTTGTTTTCTTTGCGCTCTTTGCGGTTAAACAAAATCAGTCCGCACCGCCTCGGTGTTTTTCAGTGGTTCCATTTAAACAAGTAAGGAGTAAATCATGTCCCGCCTTTCTGAAATCAGTACCAATCCCATGCTTCGCCAGTTCGCCCAGGGTGCCGCGCAAAGCGCCATCATGCCCGTGGCCGACTTCATCGCCCCGACCATCGAGGTGCCCACCTCGACCGGGCGGTATAAGAAATACACCGAAAAGAACCGCTTCCACATTCCGAAGACGCTTCGCACCCTCGGTGGCCGTGCGTCCGAGCTGCGCTTTGAAGTGTCCGACGAAACCTACAACTGTGAACCGCATGCCCTCGACTACCCGGTCGACAACCTGGAGCAGCTCGAGTCCCAGGGGCTGGAAAACATGCTGCGCGAAGGCGCCGTCGCCGTGGCCGAAGTCGCCGCGCTGGCCCATGAAAAATCGGTCATCGATCTCGCGGTCGAAGCCGTGGGGCCCGGCAGCGACCTCACGTGGAACGACGCCGCCGATCCCGTGGCCGATATCGACGACGCCATCCTCGATGTCATCAAAACCTGTAAGTATGGTTCGCTCATGGGCGTCGGCGTACTGTTCGGTGCCAGCGCATGGAACGTGTTCAAAAACCAGGCCAAGGTACGCGGACGTTTCGTCGTCGGTTCCGGTGCCCGTACCGGCGTCGGTCTCGCCGTGCCCACCCAGGCCAATGCCGGCCAGATGTTCATCGGCTCGCCGGAAGTCCGCACCAGTTACATGGTGTACGACGACGCGCCCGAAGGCATCGACGAGGATATCAACTTCCTGCTCGACTCCGCCGTCCTTGTGTTCGCCCGCAAGGCGCAGCCTTCCCGGCGTGACCCGTCGTTCATGAAAACCTTCCGCCTCATGAACCAGTTCATGGTGCCGGGATCCTACATGCGTGACGACGGCCGCGTCGAAGTCGCCAAGTTCGACTGGTCCGAGGACGTCAAGGTGTGCAACAACGCCGCCGCCCACCGCCTCAACATCGCATCGGCCTAGTTGCTGTAGCCGGGGTCGCTGACCCCGGTCATTTGTGCAGCCGGCCTTGCCCTGTAGCCGGGGCCCATGACCCCGGACGCTTTTACCCTAATACCTAACCCCTAAAACCTAGTGCCTATGTGGAACGAAGTGACAGCATCCTCCATCCTATCCGCCTTCAGCCCCTCCCTGACTGCGGACTATCAACAATGGCTCGTTGATAATCCCGGCAAGGTCGGGCGGTTGGATGAGATCGTTGATATGGTGGTGGGGGAGTTCCGTGCCGCGCTTGAATCCAACCCGGAAACCGTGATGGATACGACTGCCGGCACTTTACCCCCGTCCTGCCTGCGCCACGCATCCAATATCATCATCTTCCAGTTGAAAGGGGAGATGGAGCAGACGCTCACCGAGGCCGAAAACGCTGCCGCCATCCGCGCCGACGTCTTCCTGCGCGGCATCTGGATGGAATCCATCCCCGCCGGTTCAGCCGCCGTTACTCAGACCCCGTCCTATGCCGGCCCGCACGAATTCCAGGAGTTCGCCCAATGAATCTTTTCTCTTTGAGGTCTATGCGTTCCTTCGCGGCAAATAAATCCCGCCCGCATCGTTCCCATGTTTTGTCTTCGTGCTTCTTGAGCCTCTTAGTGGCCATCAAATCCCGCCCGCACCGGCCCTTGTTCTCCTTGCGCTCCTTTGTGGCAAATAAAAATACCCGCCTGCACCGTTTTCGTGTACTTAGTGTTTTTCGTGGTTCAAGCCCTCGCCCGCACCGGCTCTTGTCTTCGTGCTTCTTGCGCCTCTTTGTGGCCATCAAAAATATCCCGCACCGCCTCCGTCTCTCCGTGCCCTCCGTGGTAAAGAAAGCAGCATCCAAGCATCCAGTATCCAGCATCCAGCTCCTCTCCGCTCTCTGCCTCTTCGTGGCAATCATCATTCCTGTAGTGGCCCCGGCCTCAACAACCGCGCCCCCAACACCCGTCGAGCAAGGCATCACGCCACCGCCGTTCCCAACATCCATCGTGGAAACCAACGAAGCCGACGGCCTAATCCTGGCCTCACCAACACCCGTCGTCTACGTCACCAACACCGTCTACATCATTCCCTCCAACACCGTCATCCGGATCCAGGTCCGCGACCGCCTCGACTCCGGCGACTGGTTTGAGCCCGTCGTATTCAAATCCCGCACCGACTACAAATTCTTCCGCGTCCTCTTCGAAACCGAGGCCACCCCGTGAACCCATCGAATGTAGGACATGCTTCCAGATTGTCTTCACCCGCACTGCAACGTACCGCAGGCGGCCCGCCTGCCACGTCCGCGCAGCCTGCCCGTTTCCGTCCGTGTTTGTCCGTGGCCCCCTCCGATTTATCGCTCATCTCCGCGCGCACCCTCTCCGCCATCCTGCGCGATGAGCAACTCGGCGAATCCGCCGCCCGCAAACAAAACAACCGGACACTAAAGAACCGGCTCCGCAGCTACATCCAACACCACCGCATCCCGGAACCGGAAGGAGCCAATTCATGAAATCCTGCGAATCTCTTTCCGACGGTTGCCAACAACGCTTCGACCGCATCGACGAAAAGCTGGAGGAAATCCACACCCACGCCGTCAAAACCAATGGCCGCGTAACCAAGCTCGAACGCACAACGTTGATTTTGGTCACTTCCCTTGTCATTTTCTTATCGACCAACCCCGAGGGTTTTATCTCGGTTCTGAAGCTGGTCGGCTTTTGGATTAAATAACCTGTTCCGGAAATTACCACCCTTGTTTTATCGGGCTGTTCACGTTGACAAAAACCCTGTAATACAGTACACCTTTCAGGGTGAAACCGTTCTCCAGAACGACGTTTCTGGGCGAATGCCCATGTCGCCTGAAGTAGCGATTTCCTGTTAACAGTGGAGAAGTCGATGGATGATATGGGGATTATAATGGTGGTTGCCGGGGTGAAAATTGTGTTTTCGGCCGTGGTCGGTTCGTTGATCGGGGCCTTGTTTCTTCAGGGCGCATCGAAGATGGTCTGTAAGTTTTCGCCGCCGTACGGCACGGCCTACGGGGCCTGTTTCTGGTCATCCATTGCGGGTGGATTTGTCGGGTTGATCCTTGGTTTTGCCTTGGCTGCGGAATCGGAAGAGGCCGCGGTAATCGTTCCGTTGGTAATCGGCTTTTTCATTTCGTCTGGCATCGTGGGTGGGATGCTCAAGAATACGGACAGCGAGTCCATCGGCTTCGGCAAAGGAATGGGGGTGGTTTTGGTTCAGACGCTGTTGGTCGTCGCGGTACTCATCCTTCCCTTGGTGTTGATTTCGTCCTTGGCTGGGTAGGGCTTAGGGTCAATCCGCTACGACCTCCCCGACGGCTGCCAACAACGCTTCGATCGTATCGACGAAAAGCTCGAAGATATCCACACCCACGCCGTCAAAACCAACGGCCGCGTCACCAAATTGGAGCGTTGGTCTTTGGTATTCATCACCGCACTTGTGGTCTTTCTTTCGACGAATCCAGATGGGGTGTTGAGAGCCCTAAAGTTCATCCCTTGGCTGAAATAGTCCTGTGTCGCGCCCCGGAACGAACGTGCAGGAAGCTTTGAGTGTCATCCCATTCTTGTCCGTCGGTTTGATTTCCCGGCTTTAAATCGAAGGATCAAAACGCTTTTTTCGGTTCCCGCCTACCTGATTCGGGTCGATTATGGAATCGGCGGTCGCGTTGAAAGAGCCGTCGGCCACGAGTGCGTTCAGATGCGGATGAAAACCGAGGTGTTCACCGATGGTGTGGATGGTCATGCCGGCACCGAGAATGCCTTCGGGCAGTTTCAGGATTTTAAGAAAGGGTGCTTGTTTTCGATTCGATACCTTTTTGCATCTTAGCAGAATATCCGTATAATTGACTTCCGGTAATTCAGTTATTATATCTACAGCATAACAGTTGCATCTCTAATGGGGGGGTTATATGTCCTGTAGCGCATCAGATAATTCATGGTACTTTGCCGAAGATATCGCCACAAATAGACGGCAGGTTGTTATACCGATTCCTAAATGCTCTATCGGTGATACAAAATTCGGAACTCTTCTTTTTTCAGATAAATTTCGTTATTTAACACAGGCGGTTCACGGAACCGGATTTTTCAGGCTGGATTCCGACCCGAATCCCTGTCTGATGATACGGCTCGACGGCTTCGTTAATGAGTTAATCGACGCTGAAATCCGGATCGGATTCTCCTTTTACCGCACAGCAACCGGAGGAGTGTTCGGCATCTATGTCAGCATGATGTCAGATTCCCTCAAACGCGCATTGGAGAATGAATGTCCTTTTCTGGAAATGCTTCACGGCCTAGATGAGGTGGACACCACTGTGAAGCTGATTCAGGATGCGATTTCACAGAAAGAAATGACCATCACACTCGCAGATGAAAGCAGCAGTACGAGCTCTTGGTATGACCCGGCCACGGGAGAGTCATGCGAGGCTGTAGCTCCTATGGGGTGCTATGATATAAACTTACAATTATCGGAAGAATGTCGGTCAAAACTCATGGGGGAAATGGAATCGCTGCTCGAATATCACAACAGCCTTCCTGCGTATGAACGCGATTATTACAGCTCGGCACAGTTGATATATGATTGCATGCCGATGGGGACAAACCCCATTCTGCCCCTGGATTCACATGATGCTGCACCAACAAAACCGTCCGGGGAACCGGTCGCAGACTCAGCGGGAACGCATACTTTTGAGCCCATTAAAATGCCGAAACCTCTGGGCTTCTGGGAAAAACTTTTTCCCTTTACGAGAAATGCGGCAACCCGCGAATTTAAAGATCTCATCCTGAATATGGATGCCAGGTTTGAAGGTGAAGCCCGGAGACTTATTGAAGCCGGCGCAGACATCAATGCAGCGCCTTCCGGAGGGACAACGGCCTTAATCAAGGCTGCCACAATGGAGCTTGAAGATGTGGTTCGGTTTCTGGTCTTTGCAGGGGTAAACTTGGATGCCGTTAATGCAAGCGGAGAAACCGCGCTGATGCTCGCAGTAATAACTAAATCAGAAACTGTTATCCGCATTCTGGCAGAAGCCGGTGCCAACCTTGAGGCTGCCGACAATAAAGGAAAACGTGCCATTCATTTTGCGGCAATGATAAGTAATCTGCCTGCTGCTCAGGCATTACTGAGCCTGGGAGCTAATGTTGATGTCCATGATAACGAGGGGGCTACACCGCTTACAACGGCTCTGCTGCTGCAGGACACCGCACTGCTGGAGGTGCTCATTGATGCAGGGACAGACGTTAACCAGGCGGATGACAGCGGAACCACCCTGCTGATGGCAGCGGCAGGCCTCGGAGATGAACAGACCGTGGATCTGTTGATGAAAAAGGGCGCATCCATTGCCCCAGCCAATAAAGATGGATCAACCGCACTTTCAATGGCAATATACGATGATCACATGCAAATTGCCCGAACTTTGGTTAATGCACTGAAAGAACAGAATGAAGAGATCGATTGCTGCCAGCTTCTCAGAATCTGCGTTCTTGCAGACAAACAAGAAACCCTCTCTTTTCTCATAGAGGAAGGAGCGGATGTTAACGGGGATCTGCACAATGGAACGACACCATTAATGTTGGCGGCATACTACGGGCATTCGAAAATTTCGGAAATCCTTATTGAGGCCGGCTCAGATGTGTCGAAAAAGGATAAGTCTGGATATGATGCGTTGCTGTATGCCGTCCTTCGCGGCGTGCCTGATGTCGTATCTCAACTGATTAATGCTGGAGCAAAAGCTTGCGGCAACTATAAGGCCACATACGAGGAATTTTCATTGAGTTTGTTGGCCATCAACCTGCTGAGGTTAAGAGCCGGCATTGTGCGTGCCGCTACCGGCAAGGATACGCCCGAGGGTCTGCCTCCGACAACGGTTCCAAAGGATCTACACCTGAAAGTTGCTGAACTGGCGTTTGAATCATCCTCATTCCGAAACATGTTCTGGTATTCCGGAGCGGTTGGCGTTGCACGGGGAGCCCAGCCTAAAAATGAAAAAATCGATTCCGAGCTGAGCGAAGTGATACAGAACTGCTCAAAACTAACCCACCTCGAGGCGCTTACTGCAAATCTTAAATTTGAAGGAACCCTTGACATGAATGCCTTGTCAGAGAGCTTAAGCTACTCAGAAACGCTCAGATTTTTAAAAGAAGCGGGTTGCGAATATTTCTATACATATTAGTGTCGACCCTTTTCGTGAGGCCATGTCCGGGCTTGGCCGCAAAGACAGACTCAAGCATCCGCGCAGGGGTCAGCGCAGGGGTCACCCATTAGAGGTTCCGGTCAAACACAAAATACCCTTCCACAGCGCAGGGGTCAGCGCAGGGGTCAGAACGCTTTTCTCGTCATTATCCACGGTGAAATCCGATCACCCACCAACCTCGAAACCATCACTTTGTAGTATCACCATTTGATTTCCCGACTTTAAGTAGGAGGTAGTAACCATGCTTAAAGTCATACTCGCAAAAATCGGAATCAGCCTGTTCCGCTGCCTGCCGCTGGAGCAGATCGTGGCCAAGCTGATGACCGGGGCAATACAGAAACTGCTGAAGACCCGCAAGGCCACCAAGGTGGTGGATCGTGTCCGCAAGACCGTCACCCACCTGGTTTCGGTAGTCAGTATCCGATCCGTCCAATCCGTCTTATGCGTCCCACCCGCCTCCGATTTACATGCGGACTCCCATTGCACTTGATCCCCATCATATTCTGTATAAACTGGAATATTGTCTGTACTGTGTGCGGACAGCATAGGCCCTGGGGTGGGGCTTCGCCATTTCTGGATTTGTGCAGGAAGGTGACTTGGTGTTAACAACTAAACCGGATGGGGAAATATGGGAAACGATATCGTTAAAGGAATCAAGCTGGCAACTTTTGCGCTGTTGGTAGGGGGCGCTGTGCTCGGAACAACGGGTTGCGGAGGAGACGATGATGGAGGAAGCAGCGGCTCCGCTGGCGCCGGCAGCTCTCAAGAGGTGGATTCCGGAAGTCTTATTGGGTCGGAGTGGTACTGGTCGGGAAGAATCAGATTTGAGGATGGTGGGGTGATTGAGAACCTGCGGGCATGCGACCATGAGTACTACTATACAAACGAATCATGGCGGTGGGAAATGGCAGGAGACAATGTCGTGGTTGTTTATGAATATGACTATGATGTGTCTTCTTATGTTTATCACTATAAGGTCACCTACACAATGTCAGTGGTTGATCTAGATCGTGGATTTATGGATGGGTGTGCCGATACGGAATCTTGGAGGGATGGTGTAAAGCAAACGTCTTCCCATGCTCCTTCGACATGGTTGAGGATCGATTAGGTTTTGAGGCCCAATCTCTCATGGCTGAAATAGGGGCAGGGGCAGGGGCACGGGGCAGGGGTTAGTCCTATGAAATAATGCTTTCCACATCTCCGCCCTCTGTTGTCCACGCTATTGTGGTAACGGTCAAGTTTGCTTCAAGAGCAAGTCGAGGACTCTGCAATCAGTTGTCGCAGTCGGACTAATAATGTTCGTATTCACCTCGAAATTTGAAAATAAATGTTCCAGTAAACCTTTCATCAATTACGCCGTCGGCAGTCGTGGTGATATTTAGTGTCAGGGTGTCACCGTTGACGGTGGCGCTTCCCTCACTATAATAGTCCATTCCGCTCCATATTTGGCTGTAATAAAAAGAAACCCCTCCTGATACCTTAGTGCAGACTCCGGATACGGTGAATTTTTGCGTGAAAAAATCAATCAGTATTCTATCTCCATACCCATTGAAGGCGACCTCGAAATACGGATCATCATTGTTAACCCAGAAGGTTCCAGAAAGATCTCTTTCGCCCCCGTCATCATCGCCGCCACAGCCAGTCAACATGAAGACAAGGCCAATGCTCAGCGCGATCATTGAAGATCGCCTTGTAACTGTTTTCCATGCCGTTTTCATCTAGCACCTCCTGTATATGCAATTTTTTCTATGGCACATTGAGTTTGTAGAAGCGGCCTGAATGGTTGGTGAAATCGGTAGCGCAGAAAGCTTCTTGAAACCTCTATCTCACATTCGACCCTCAAACCGCTTCGCTTTCACTACTCCTGTCTTTAGATGTATGCAAGGACATAATACGGGCTGAGTCCTATGAAATGATGTTGCCTCCGTATACTCTGCGACCTATGTGGTGAAGTTCTAAAAAGGGTATCCGCGTTCATTGGCGTCCATTCGCGGTGCCACGTGATTTCCCTCCTTCAAATAAGGAGTCAATACCATGCGGGGGTCAGAACGCTTTTCTCGTCATTTTCCACGGTGAAATCCGATCACCCACCAACCTCGAAACCATCACTTGGTAGCATCACCATTTGATTTCCCGGCTTTAAGTAGGAGGTAAAAACCATGCTTAAAGTCATACTCGCAAAAATCGGAATCAGCCTGTTCCGCTATCTGCCGTTGGAGCAGATCGTGGCCAAGCTGCTCACATCCGTCATCCAGAAGCTGCTGGCGTCCCGCCGGGCCACCAAGTTGGTCGCCCGGGTCCGCAAGACCGTAACCCACCTCAACGAGCTGACCGCCCTCATCGAGCCCATGCTCGACGACCAGGCCGTCACCGGCGACGAGGCCCGTTCCATGTACGACCACGTCAACCAGACGCGCCTTGAAATTCTCCAGACCTGGAGCAAAGGCAAATCCGCCAAAGAACTCGAAGCCCAACTTCCATAGAGGGATTCAGAATCGGCAGGGAGGGGAGCGTTCACGCGCTCCCTTTTTCGTGTGTTTGTACCGTGTTTGTGGGTGGTTGGTACCAACCAATCGATTTCCAGGGCCAACACACGGGCACCTGAAAAACTTTTTTTTCTGCGAGAATGCTTCTTGAGCCCGCAAATTCGGGGTGTTGTACCCCTAAGTTCGCGTTGGTGTGTTTGTACTTGTGTTTGTTTTTGTTGGTGGTTTTCAGGACTTTTTCAAACGGTCGCATCAATTTCTTTAAAACACCATAATCCCACAAAACCCCTAAAAATAAAGGCCGGAACGTGTGTTCCGGCCTTGAAATTGGTAGCGGGGATTGGATTTGAACCAATGACCTTCAGGTTATGAGCCTGACGAGCTACCGGGCTGCTCTACCCCGCAATCTTTTCTCGTTAAGAGGCGGTAGAAAGTAGCGGTTTTCTGGGGCGATGCAAGTGGGAAAGTGATTTTTTTTTGATTCCGGTTGGTTGGGTGGGTGATTTGCCTGATTTTTGCGGGGATTCTTGACGGGGCGGGTTAGGTTGTTTACGTTTCGCGTTCATTTTCAAGGAGTGTCCCATGCCAAAGATCCAGATTATGCCATCCATTCTAGCCGCTGATTTCGGCCGTTTGGCCGAGGGGTGCAAACGCGCGGAGGAGGCCGGTGCCGACCAGATTCATGTGGATGTGATGGACGGAGTGTTTGTTCCGAACATTTCCTTCGGCCCGGATGTGGTGAGGATGTCGGCGGCGAATGTGAAGATTCCCCAGAATGTGCATCTGATGGTGCAGCGTCCGCAGGATCATCTGGAGAAATTCGTGACGGCGGGGTCGGATACGATCCAGATCCACATTGAGGCCAAGTGCGATGTTCCCGAAACCCTGGCCGCCATCCGCGCCATGGGCAGGCGCCCGGCCATTACCCTGAATCCGGAAACCCCGGTGGAGAGTATTTTCGAGTGCTTGGAAAACCGTTGGGTGGACGAGGTGTTGGTGATGTCGGTGCATCCGGGGTTCGGTGGGCAGAGCTATATCGCCTACGTCGAGGAAAAGTGCGCCACCATCCGGCGCATGGCCGATTGGGTGGATCTTGCGATCGACGGGGGCATCGATGACCAGACGGTGGCCCGTGCGGCCGCGGTGGGGTGCAATCTGTATGTCGCCGGATCCTATCTCTTTAAGCAGGACGACATGGCGGCAGCCATCGCCGACCTGCGCAAGCAGGCGGAAGAGGCCTACTGTTCCTCTCTGTAGTCGGTTATTTTTTCCACACGGTCAGTTCGTTCGGTGCCGGTGCCGAATTGAAGAACCGGCTGGCGAGCAGGGCAGTCCCGAAGGCGACGAGGAACGAAACGGGGAAATAATAGACCCAGTGCGCCTCGACCATCTTCTGGAGCCAGAGGGTTGCCGGAACGGAAACCGCGAGGCCCACAAGCCATCCTTGGAAGTTGCCCTTGCGCGTCAGTACGCCCATCAGGAACAGGGCCAGCACCGGTGCGCTGAACAGGCTCATGAACGAGGCGAACGCCTTGATGATGCCGCCGATGGTTGAAACGTAGAAGGCTAAGGATGTTGCCGCAACGCCCAAGCCGACAGTTATGATTCGTGCGAGGGCAACATCCGTGATTCGTGAATCGTGAGGCGTGATTTTAAAATCATTGATCAAGACAGTGGCAATGGAGTTGATGCCGGAGTCCATCGACGACATGGCGGCGGCGAAGACGGCGGTGATGAGCAGGCCGGAGATGCCCTGGGGAAGATAGTGGATAATGTAGTAGGGCATCACTTTGTCGGATCCGATGCCGTTCACTATTTCTGTTCCATGGAAAAAGGCGAACAGGCCGAGTCCAATGAAGAGCAACAGGCCGATAATGAAGAAGTCGGTGCAGGCATTGAAGGCGACGGACTTGACGGTCTTTTTTAGCGATCCGGTGGCCATGAGTCGCTGGACGGTGACCTGGTCGGTGCCATAGTCCTGCATGAGCTGGAAAAAGAAGGAGATGGCGACCACCGGACCGGACATGGCGAAGAGGTTGAACTTCCAGTCGGCAATGTGCAGCCGTCCGGCCTCCTTGGCGAGGGCGAAGATTTCCGCCGTCCCGCCCTCGACGCCATTGCCCAGGCTGACCGCCACCCAGATGGCGCCGCCGATGAGGATGACGAATTGGATGACGTCCGTCCACACCACGGCGGCGAGCCCGCCTAGCGCGGTGTAGGCGGTGGCGAGGATGCCCATCATGCAGATGCAACCCCAGAGCGGGATGCCGGTGACGATCGACATCGCCATGGCCGGGGCGTAGACCACCGTGCCGAGCCAGCCGAGGCGAGCGAGCACGAACAGTCCCGCCACGCCATAGCGGGCGGGTTGGCCGAAGCGTTTTTCAATATACTCATAGGACGTGGTGACCTGGAGCCGGTGGTAGATCGGGTAGAAGAGCAAAAGGATGAACGGCGCCACGACCGGGCTCATGATGCAGACGATGATGAGCGCAATATTTTCGGAGTAGGCCGTGCCCGGCAGGCCGAGATAGGTGACGGCGCTGGTGAGCGAGGCATACATGCTCATGGCCACGGCCAGCCATGGAAGCTTGCGCCCGCCAAGGAAAAACATTTCCCCGCTCTCCTGCTTCCTAGCGAAGAATACTCCAATGCCCAGCATGCCGGCGAGATAAATCGCCAGCACGAGATAATTCAGCGTTCCGAATTGCACCGTTTGCATGGGCTAGAGGTAGAGCGTTGCGTCGCCATCGACCGGTGGTGCAAGGGATTCTTCGAGAATGGAGGCGAGTTCCTCGTCGGTGAGAACAATGGGATTGCCTTTCATGCTGCTCGCATTCCTCGCCTTTTCCACGATAGCCGGAATGTCGGATTCGGACACGCCGTATTCGCTGAGGCCGGGCACAAACATTTGTGCGGCGATTCCTTTGAGATGTTCGAGCGCCTGTTCGATGGTCGCGTTTTCATCCTGCATCATGATTCGGGCGGCTTCATGGAATTTGTCCAGGGCGGGGTTTTGCGGGTCGCGTTGGATCATCGCATCGTAATTTGTTCTGGTGGTGGCCTGTAGTAGGGCGGCGCAGACCATGCCGTGGGGTACATTGAACATGCCGCCAAGGGGGCCGGCGAAACCGTGGATGGCCCCGAGGCCGGCATTGGCCAGCGCAAGGCCGCCGCAGAGGCTTCCGAATGCCATGTCGGTTCGCGCGGCAATGTCGTCGCCATGGATGTAGCACCGGTAGAGTGAGCGGGAGACCCGCCTGAGCCCTTCGCGGCAGATGCCGTCCGTGAGTGGATTGGCTTTTTTCGATACAAAGGCCTCAAAGAGTTGGATGAAGGCGTCGAGACCGGTGCTGGCGGTGACTTCCGGAGGCATGGAGAGCGTGAGCTCCGGATCGACCAGCGCGACGGTGGGCAGCATCCGGGGGTGGCGCATGCTGACCTTGACCTTGTGCTCCGGGGACAGCAACACCGAGTTGCGCGTAACTTCCGCACCGGTTCCGGCGGTGGTCGGGATGGCGATGCAAGGGGCGGGATCTTCGGTGAGGGGCTCGCCCTTGCCGATAACTTCGAGATAGTCCATCAGGTCGCGCGTATTGGTGAGCAGGGCGGCGATGGCCTTGCCGGCATCGATCACGCTGCCGCCGCCGAAGGCGACAACGTGGTCGCAACCCTGTTCGCGGGCCTGGGCGGCGAGGGTGGCGATGCGGCCGGAGGTGGGCTCGCCAGAGATCGAGAACGCCGCCGGGCAGGTTCCGGCTTCCTTCAATAGTTGGAAGACCGGCCCGATGCGCTCGGCGTTCCGGCCAGTGATAAAGGCTGTTTTTTTGCCGAGTCCGGCGGCCAGGGCTGGAAGTTCCTGCAGCTTGCCCGCCCCGAAAACAATGCGTTGGGCGGTGGCGAATTCAAAGTCCATGCAAATACTCCTTTAGTTCCGCGTATCTTCGCCTTGCCATGGTTTGCGTGTCAAACGAATTGGTCCCAGAGGAGTCACGTCCGCGCTCACGATCGTGAGCGCGGACGTGACTGAAGAGGTTTCACGGCCCTGCCAAGAATGATTTTGACAATAGGGGCGAATGCGCTACATTCCGCCTCTTTCTTTGAATGCAGGAGTATTTCATGCCTACATACGACTATGAGTGCAATGCGTGCGGCCACCATTTCGAGGCTTTCCAGAGCATGTCGGCCGATCCGTTGACAGAGTGTCCGAAGTGCGACGGGCAGGTGAACCGCCTGATCGGCGGTGGCGCAGGCTTTTTGTTCAAAGGTTCCGGCTTCTATCAAACCGACTATCGCAGTTCCGGATACCAAAAGGAGGCCGCCGCCGACAAGCCCAAAGCCGACGCCCCTAAAAAGGATAAAAAGACCGCTTCCAAAAAAGATGTGAAAAAGGCACAGTAACCCACCAATTGCGATTTCTGGTTGGGATGGTTTGTGTAACTGAATAAACGAAGGATTATTGGACTATGAAGGATAAGAAGGAATTCTACAATTTGCTGTCGGGACTTGATGGGCAGCCCTATTCCGAATACCAACAGCTGGTCGGCGATTTCGATTTCTCGCGCTACGTCATCAAATGTACCGGTATCGACTTCGAGTCTGAAGAGCTCGCGAGTCCGGTTTTCAGCATCCGCATTCCGCAGACCATTGCCGAGATTCCCGAATACCTGTTCGATAGCCCGGTGCGCCGCACAGCGATGGAAGACCTGCTCCTCCGCCGCCTGGCCTCCAATATCAACAAGATCGCCAACTACGACCATAACGGCGTTGCCCGCCGTCACGTCGGGGTTTCGGCACCGAACCAGAAGATTCTTCCCCGCAACGCGCTGCTCCTGACCAAGGAGTACATCGAGGTGCGCCTCGAGGTGTCCCTGCCGGTTCAGTCGGTCGTGGTTGATGGAGAGCATATTCTTTCGATCGATGGCGAAATGGCCCAGCAGATTTTCTTTGAAGACCTGCCGGAAGTCGTTAGCAACAGTCTGCTCTATTGCAACATCGAAGCCGCCGATGCCGATGAACACGTGAACAACATGGAAGATGCCGACCGTCTGCGCCAGTACCTCGGCGCCAGTGGCCAGGTGGCCTTCGTTGCCGAAGGAGCGCTCGTTACCCGCCTGCCTGGGCAGGACATTCCGGACTACGAACGCCTCTCCCCGGTCGAGGTGGATGCTTCCCTGGTCGAGGAAGTGGAAGTTCCGCATGCCGGCACGGTAAGCGGTCTTGGGATTCCGAACGGCCTTACCCTCATCCTTGGCGAGTCCAATAGCGGTCGCGTTGACCTGATGGATGCCATTGCGCAGGGCATTTACAACCATGTTCCCGGCGATGGGCGTGAGCACGTCGTTACCGTTGCCGATGCCGTGAACATCCGCTCGGAAGTCGGTCGTTCCATCCAGCAGGTGGATATTTCCGCCTTCGCAAAAGCGCTCCCGGATGGCGGAAACCCGGCATCCTATTCCAGCAAGTCGTCCGGTTCCTTCTCCTCGCAGGCCGCTTCCACCGTCGAGGCCCTCGAGGCCGGTGCCCGTGTTCTGCTGTTTGACGAGCACAGCTCCTCGTCCACCTTCCTTTCGTCCGATACCCGCGTTAGTTCGCTGATTGGCGAGTCCAGCCGCAATACGCTGGCCGCCCGCGCACGCCAGATGGTGGACGAACTGGGTATTTCGATCGTTGTGGCCGGCAGCAGCCTGGTGGCCGAATTCATTCCGATCGCCGACAAGGTGCTCAAGGTTGAAAACTTCTGTGTCTCCGATATCACCGAGGTAGCCAAGGCGCTCGATATCGTTCCGTCCACCGTGGCCGACAGCACCGTGAACCTTGGCACCATGCTCAGCCGTTCGCGCTGGATCATGCCGAGCTCGATCGATCCGAGCGTGGGCCGCGATGACCTCGTGATCGAGTCCGACGAAGGGGACTACCTCCAGTTCGGACGTTCCATTGTGGATCTCGATGCCGTCCGCCAGATTGCCGACGCCGACCAGGCGCGCGCCATTGGATTCGTCCTCTACTACGCCAAACTCCGCTACATGGACGAAGGCTATCCGTTGCGCGAAATCCTCGACCTCGTCGACCGCGACCTCTCGAACGAGGGCCTCAACGCCCTCATTCGCGATCCGCGCGGCGACCTGGCGCGCCCGCGCCGCTACGAAGTTGCCGCCGCGCTCAACCGCCTGCCGGCCTTCCGCGTCTCGCACGTGACCGAATAATTCGGTCGAAGGGCAAAAGTCCGAAGGTCGAATGTCGCTTGCGGTGTTCGGCCTTTTTATTTTGGGGGATGGTTGATGAAACTGGTGGTTCAACGGGTTAGGCAGGCCTCGGTTTCCGTGGACGGGGAGCGGATCTCTGAAATTGGGCAGGGGCTGCTGGTGTTGGTCGGGGTGTCGCACGACGACACATCTTTCGATGCCCGGTTCCTGGCCAAGAAAACCGCCAACCTGCGTATCTTTGAGGATGACGAGGGGAAGATGAACCTTTCCGTTGGCGACGTCGGTGGCGAAATCCTTTCCGTTAGCCAGTTCACGCTCTATGGAGACTGCAACAAGGGCAATCGCCCCAGCTTCATCCATGCCGCCCGGCCGGAGAAGGGGGCGGCGCTGTTCAGTGAGTATGTTCTGGCGCTCGATGCCCTCGGCTTCAAGCCGCACACCGGGCAGTTCGGCGCCGACATGAAGGTCGAACTCCTCAACGATGGCCCCGTCACGATCATTGTCGAGTCGACCGGGCGGACGAGGGCGTGACCTACGCGGAATCCTTGACAAAGCTGGACGCGTTCCTATTGTAAGGAGCGAAGGTAAGGAATTGGTTTGGAGGTAAGAATGGTTGCGACGATGACATCCAAGGGGCAGCTGACCATACCGGTCGAGGCTCGGCGTAGGCTGGGACTGAAGGCCGGCACGAAGGTTGATCTGGTTACCACCGAGGACGGGCGGTTGGAGCTGATTCCTCTAACGGATTCCGTGAAGGGGCTCAAGGGCATGGTGCCGAAGCCGGAAAAACCATTGTCCCTTGAGGAAATGGAACAGGCGATTGCTGGCGGGAGCGCTTCGTGACTGGTCTGGATACCAATGTTCTGGTGCGCTACATTGTCCAGGACGATCCGAAGCAATCCAAGCTGGCCACCGAGTGCATTGAGCAACGGTGTACTTCTGAATCCCCGGGTTTTGTGAATCTGGTGGTGTTGTGCGAGTTGACCTGGGTGCTGGCAAGGGGCTATGGCTATGGGCGTGATACCGTTGCAGCCGTGTTGCGCGGTATTCTTTCTTCGCCGGAGTTGCGCGTTGAGGGCGATGAAGCGGCATGGCAGGCATTGAAGGTGTATGAGCAGGGTACGGCCGGATTTGCGGATGGTCTCATTGGAATTCAAAATCGCCGAGCCGGAGCTTCGGCAACGGTGACCTTCGACCGCAAGGCGGCGAAGGATGCCTGTTTCGAGTTGTTGAAATAAAGAGGTGGATGGTCCGGGAGTCCGGCGGAAGGGTTTAAGGTTATGGCAAAACAAAAGACGACGGTAGGAACAATTAATAATGAAACGCTGGCGTTTACCGCCGGGCGGGATGTGGAGCTGGATCAAGCGTTGATCACGGTTGATTGCATTGGTACCGCCGCACACGTGACGATGCTCTCGAAGATGCCGCTCAAGCCGGCGCTCATTACCGAGGCCGAGCGCAAGCAGGTGATCGAAGGGTTGGTGGAGATCATTGGCCTGGCTCAGGATAACAAGTTCAAGATCAAGCTGGCCGACCAGGATGTGCATCTGGCCGTTGAGCGAACGCTCACGAAAAAGCTGGGCGACCTCGGCAAGAAAATCCACACCTGCCGCAGCCGCAACGATCAGGTGGCCGTCGATCTCCGCCTCTATGCCAAGGAGCAGATTCTTGCAACCTTGGAGGAGGCCGCCGCGTTGGTGGCCGCGCTGGTTTCGTTCGGGAAGAAGCACGAAGCGGTTCCGATGGTGGGGCGCACCCACATGCAGCCGGGCATGCCCTCGAGCGTGGGGCTGTGGGCGACCGCCCATGCCGAGAGCCTGCTCGACGACTGCGTTTCGCTCGTCAACGCCTACGAACTGAACGACCAATGTCCGCTGGGTTCCGCCGCCTCCTACGGCGTTCCGCTGCCGATCGATCGCCAACTGACCTCCGACCTGCTCGGCTTCAGCCGCCCAACCCACAATGTGCTCTATGCCAACAACGGGCGCGGCAAGATGGAAAACATTGTCTTGAGTGCCATGAGTCAGGTGATGCTGACGCTCTCGCGGCTGGCGCAGGATTTCATGCTCTTCACCATGCCTGAATTCAACTATTTCCTGCTACCTGCCGAGTTTTGCACGGGGAGCTCCATCATGCCTCAAAAGCAGAATCCCGATGTGTGCGAACTGGTTCGCGCCAAGGCCTCGCGGGTCAAGGCCGCCGAGCTGGGCGTCTACGACCTCATCAAGGGCTCGCCCACGGGCTATAACCGCGATCTGCAGGAAGCCAAGGAACTGTTCATGGAAGGCATGGCCACCACGCGCGCCTGCCTGCGTATCGTTACCCCGATGATCAAGGCCACCAAGGTGAATGCAAAGGCATTGATCGACGGCTTCTCGCCGGATGTTTTCGCCACCGACCGCGCGCTTGAGCTGGTGGGCGAGGGGATGCCCTTCCGCGATGCCTACCACTATATCAAGGAAAACCTCCACGAGCTCGAAAGCATCGATCCGGTTGAGGCGATCCAGCTCAAGACCCACCTCGGCGCGCCGTTCGGCCTCGACTGGGACTATTTCACGGATCGGACTGCGGCCGTCAAGGAAACCGTCCGCGAGGAGCGCAAGGTATTCAACCGGGCCGTCACCAAATTGCTGGGGGTCGGATATCCGTTGGCGTGATGAGTGAGGCTTGAGGGGATCACGGGGGCCTTGGGCGTCGTCCGGGGCAGGCCTTGCGGCTAAAAGGGCAGGGTGGTGCCGACGAAGAATTTAACCGAGTTGAGCGGGACGTTGGGTTCGGCCATGCCGAGGTTGGAAATGTGGTGGTAGCGGATTTCTAGGTTGACCTCGTGCGTGCCGGAAACCATGAACTTGGTGCCGAGGCCGACCTGGTAGTTCCCGCAGATGTCCGAGCCGACTCCCTCGATGTCGGCCATCACATATTCCGGCCCCCCGCCAATCATGAAGTAGGGCTCGCCGATGGCGGTTTGCGGGAAGATCCACGCGGCCAGGAAGTTGAGCCCGATAATGCCGAAATCGTTCGAGTCCTGGTTGTCTGAATCTTCGACGATGATCGAAAGCGGGGTTTCCATCCAGAATTCATGCCTGCCGCGGATCCATCCGGCATCCTTTTCGTAGAAAACCCGCGCATGCCGGAAGAGAATATCGACGGTGCGGACTTCCTGGTCGGTGTCGCCGAATCCCTTGATGGACGTCCCGCCCCCCAGAAATAGCTGGTTGTAGTGGGTTTTGGCCTCCTCGGCCAAGCTCGCGAAGGTTGATGCCAGGTAAATCAATAGAATTGCGGGGCGTGTTTTCATGTTTTCCATCTGGGGTTCAGGGTGTTTTCAGTTGTAATGAAATCACCGGCTATATATTATTCGTTCTTTATTTTTAAAGGTTATTTATGCCATGCGCAATAAAGGAGATTTGGAATGCAACGTGATAGAATCATTGAACTCGTTAACGAGGTATTCCTGGAAGATTTTGAAATGGAACCGAACCAGCTGGTTCCGGAAGTCCACCTGTTCACCGAACTCGGGCTCGATAGCCTGGATGTGGTGGACCTGGTGGTGGCCTTGCAGAAAAAATTCGATGTGTCCATCCGCGACGACGAACGCATCCGCGATATCCGGACCCTGAATGACCTCTACGACTTTATCGAGACCCTCGGCACGGAAATGGATTCCGAATAATCCGGCCGGCATGCTGCTCCGCCTCCAGACTGTTTGGCTGAACCTTTCGTTCTATTTCCTTTTCCTCGCCGTTTCGGCCCTGCTCATTCCTGTTCTTATTGTGATCGGAGTTGTGTTTGTTCCGTTCGGCCCGTGGCGCAGGACCATGGGGCGCACCCGTTTCCTCATCAAGGTCTATGGCCACGTGATGATGGTGATGGGCGTTCCCCTGCTGCGCGTGAAGGGCGAGCGGATGCATGGCAAGCCGCCGCAACCGTGCATCTACATCTGCAACCACCGCTCCGCCTGCGATGCCTTCACCATGGCCATGCTACCGGGCGAAATCGTTCAGGTGGTGAATGTCTGGCCGTTCAAGCTGCCCGTGCTCGGGTTCTTTGCAAAGTTTGCGGGCTACATGAGCATCCGCGAAATGCCGCCGGAGGAATTCATGCGGCGCGGTGAAAAATTCCTGGAGCAGGGGGTTTCCATTGCGGCCTTCCCGGAAGGCACGCGCGCCACCTCCCGCCAGATGGGCTCGTTCCATGGCGCCTTGTTCCGGTTGGCCTTGAGAACCGGGGCTCCGATTGTTCCCGTTTGTCTTTCCGGCACCGAAAAGTCGCCGCCCAAGGGGACGTTGGTCTTGCAACCCACCACCATCCGGGTGCGGCCGCTCAAACCCGTTATGCAGGAAACCTATCGCGACATGTCCCCGTTCAAGCTGAAAAACCTGGTGCGCGGGCTCATTGCCGAAGAACTGGATCGAATGGAGCTGGCCGGATGACTTCCTTTGCCCGAAACGATGCCCTCGAGTTTGCCTCTCCGGATGATGTCCGGGCGGCGCAGGAGCAACTGCTTCGGCGGCATTTGGAATATTGTGTTGAAGCGTCCCCGTTCTACCGGGAGCAGCTCGCCGGGCTGGATCTCGGAGCGGTCTCCCTGGAGGAGCTGCCACTCACCGATAAAATGGCGGTTTCGATTCGCAATTCGGAGTTTGTTGCCGTGGACCCCGAAAAGGTGGCGGACATCGTTTTTTCATCCGGAACCACGGGGTGGCCAACGAAAATCATGTATACGCAGGGGGATCTGGAGCGACTCGCCTATAACGAAGAGCGCGCGTTCAATGCCTGCGGCATAACCTCCTCCGACATTGTCCTGCTCACCTGCACAATGGATCGCTGCTTCATTGCGGGACTGGCCTATTTCCTGGGCGCCCGCGCGGTCGGCGCCGCCGCCATCCGCAATGGCCACGGCACGATGGAGGGGCATGGCGAGGTGCTCAAGCACGCCAGCCCGACCGTGATTGTCGGCGTGCCCTCGTTCCTGCGAAAGCTGGGGGAACACCTGTCGGCAAAGGGAATCGATTTGCCCGGCTCTTCCGTTGAGAAGCTCGTCTGCATCGGCGAGCCGCTGCGCGATGCCGCCATGGCGGCGCTCTCCGTGGCGACCGATCTTGAGCGCATCTGGGGCGCAAAGGTCTATTCCACCTATGCTTCGTCGGAAACCGTAACCACCTTCTGCGAATGCACCGAGCAGGCGGGCGGCCACCTGCATCCCGCGTTGGGGCTGGTGGAAATCCTCGATGAGGCGGGCAACGAAGTGCCCGATGGCGAACCCGGCGAAGTGGTCGTCACCCCCCTCGGAGTGCAGGGCATGCCGCTGGTGCGCTACCGCACCGGCGACATCAGTTTTATCAACCTCGCCCCCTGCGCCTGCGGGCGAACCTCGGCGCGCCTGGGGCCGATCATCGGGCGCAAGCTGCAGCTGCTGAAAGTGCAGGGAACGAGTCTTTATCCGCAATCCGTCTTTACCGCGCTCGACGAGATGCCGGAGGTGAGCGAATATTACCTGGAGGTTTTATCGGACGGTCCGCTTTCGGATCGCTTGGTGGTGCACCTCGCGTTCAGCGCCCGCCCGGTCGAGGTTGATGTTGTGCTGCGCCGCCTGCAGGCGCGTTTGCGGGTGAAGCCCGAAGTGATTATCGAGCCCATGGCGGATATCCGCCGCGTTGTGTTTACACCGGAGTCGCGCAAGCCCGTCCGGTTCATTGATTTGAGAGGATAGCCATGTCGTGCCATGCATTTTGCGATGAAGCCGGGTTCAGCCTGGAGGAAATCAAGGCGGCCGCCGCGGACGGCCGGCTCCTGACCATGGAAATCGAATGCAGCCGTGTCTGCAACTTCCGATGCCCCTACTGCTACCAGGATGCCGAAACCCACAACGAGTTGACCCTCGACGAAATCAAGGCGCTGGTGCTCCAGGCGCGCGACCTTGGGGCGCAGGGCATCATTATCCTCGGTGGCGAGCCGATGATCTATCCGCACATCTTCGAGGTCATCGAATACATCTGCGAAAGCGGCATGAAGGTCGAACTCTTCACCAACGGCTCGAACATCACCGCCGAAAACGCGCAGCGTCTTGCCGATCTCGACGTGAAGGTGGTGCTGAAGCTCAACTCGCGCAATCCCGAGGTGCAGAACAAGCTCTGCGGCATTCCCAACGCCCACGCCATCATCAGTTCGGCTTTTGGGAATCTGAAGAGCGCCGGCTATGGCGACGGTGGAAAGCCCATGGCCGCCAGCTCGATCATCAGTGCGCTGAACTATGACGAACTGGAGGAAATGTGGAACTGGTTGCGCGACCAGCGGATCGACCCCTACTTCGAAATGATCACCCCGCAGGGCGGGGCGGTCGAAAACGATTGGGTCTACGAGGATCCCAAGAAGGTCGAGGAGCTGTTCGAAAAGTTTGCCGAGTCCGACCGGAAGCGGTTCGGGGTGGACTGGAAACCGCAGCCGCCGCTTGCGGGCGAGCGCTGCATGCGCCACCAGTTTTCGTGCTACGTCGATGCCGTCGGGAACGTCATGCCCTGCGTCGGTGTCGACATCCCGGTCGGGAACATTCGCGAAAAGCCGCTCAAGCAGGTGCTTGCCGAAAGCGAAGTCATCCAGGATCTGCGCAACCACCTCCAGGAAATCAAGGGGCCATGCGCCGAATGCCCGGAAAAGGAGGGATGCTACGGGTGCCGCGGCGCGGCCTACCAAATGACCGGCGACTATCTCGCGTCCGATCCGCTCTGCTGGAAAAACATCGACAAGCAGCACGAGATCGACCGTTTGCCGATCGCCGCCGAAGGCCTGATCCCGCAGCAAGCGCCGATGCAGATGGTGGAGTCGCTTCTTTTCCTGGGCGAGCGACGGGCCTTGGTCCAAACGGTTGTTGGAGAATCGAACCTCTTCCTGGATGAGGACGGTAACCTGGAGGAAGTGGCTTATATCGAGATGGTGGCCCAGGCGGCCGCGCTGTTCAACGGGTTCCGTACCCGGCACCGCGACGAAGATCCCGCCGGCTTCCTGCTTGGCGCCAAGGGTTTCACGTTCCATGGCAACGTGCAGGCAGGGGACCGGCTGGTGGTCGAGGCCACCAAGGACACCGGCTTCGGTGCGTTCAGCATTGTGAATGGCCGGGTCTTGCGGGGGGAAGAGTGCATGGCCGAAGGCCAGATCAAAATCTACCACGAAGAGGCCTCCGCATGAACACCATGTTTAAACCACGGAACACACAGAACACACGGAAGAGAAAAAGTCTAATCATTCCGTGTATTCTGTGTATTCCGTGGTTCATCTCAATCACTTGCATTGCGGAGGAGGGGCAGGCGGCGCTGCTGCAGGACCTGGAAAAAAGCTTTTCCTCGATCCAAACGGTGCAGACCAACTTTAAGCAGGAAAAGGCGCTCAAGATCTTCAAGCGCACCATCCGGATGGATGGGCGGCTGGTGCTCGAAAACCCGGGCAAGATGGCGTGGCGCATCAACTCGCCCATCCGCTATGTGCTGATCCTCAACGGCGAGCACGCCATCCAGTGGGACGAAGACAGCAACCAGATCCAGAAGCAGAAAACCTCCGGCGATCCCGTCTTCGAAGAAGTGATCGGCCAAATTGAAAAATGGTTCTCCGGCGAGTTTGCCTCGCTGCTGGACGACTACGACCTGACCGTGAAAAGCCGGCAACCGCCCGTGCTTCAATTTGTTCCAAAGGCCGACGGCATGGTGGGCAAGGTGATCAAGAGCCTGACCATCAACGTGCGCGACGACCGCACCTACGTTGAGCAAATCGTGATCGAGGACATGGGGGGCGACACCACCTCCATCACCTTCATCGACACGGTGCTCAACGCCCCGGTTCCCGAAAAGGAGTGGGAGGTTGGCCAGGATGGGTGAGGGGCGTTTTCCAGCCTTGTTCAATCATTTTCTTTCACACCCGCGCCGGGTTGCCGCGGGTGTTGCCCTGCTGGTGTTGCTCTCCGCCGCCGGTCTGCTCTTCATTCCCTTCCGCCATTCCATGGAAGTCATGCTGCCCTCCGGCAGCGACACGCAGAAGGCCGTCGGCTTTTTGCAGGATATCGATTTCTCGGCCAAGGTGGCCGTTTCCTTTTCGCTGAAAGAGGGCGGGGCCGACCCGGCCGGACTCTTTGCGGCGGTCGATGGATTTGTCGACTCGCTCGAACCGCCGATGATCACCCAGGTGCTCAGCACGGTCGATGAACAACAGATGATCCGCGACATCGGCGTGTTCCTCGAACGCGCCCCCGAGCTGCTGGGGCCGGGCGGGCTGGCCGAACTGGAGAAGAACACCACCCGCGAGGGGGTCGCCAAAAGCCTGCGCAAAAAATATGTGCAGTTGCTCAAGCCCGAGGGGTCGTTCATGGCCGCCATGATCCAGCGCGACCCGCTCGATATCCAAATGGCGATGATCGAAAAGATCCGCGCGCTCTCCTCGTCGTTCGGCTACGACATGCGCATCGAAAAAGGCCACCTCGTCAGCGCCGACGGCAAGCAGGTCCTGCTGGTGCTCGAAACCGACATTCCCTTCACCGATGCCGGTGGCTCGCACGCGTTGGTCGGATATCTGACCGAACGCATGGAGGCCCTGCCGCCTGCGATCGATGCCGAGATGGTCTGCGGCCACCTGCACACCATCAGCAACGAAAAGGTGATCCGCCACGACATCAGCCTAACCGTCACCATTGCCTCCGTTGCCTTCGTGCTGCTCTTCCTCTTGTTCTTCCGCGATCTCCGCGCCAACCTCATCTTCATCGTTCCGTTCGCGGCCTTGCTCGTTGCCGTCAACCTTGCCGCACTCCTGCTCGGAACCCTATCGCCGATGATGCTCGGCTTCGGCTCGGTGGTCAGCGGGATTGCGGTCGACTATGGCATCCATGTCTATGTCGCCGTCCGCCGTTCCAGCTCCGCCCTGGAAGCCGTCCGTTCGGTGGCCAAGCCGATCATGCTCGGTGCGCTCACCACGGCAGGGGTCTTCGCCGCCTTTTATTCCAGCACGATTCCCGGCTACCACCAGCTCGCCACCTTCGCCCTGCTCAGCGTCGTCTTTTCCGTCCTCGGCGCGCTCTTCATCCTGCCGGTCTATTTGAAACCGCGAAAGAACGCAGGGAACGCAAAACACACACAGTCGCAAAGCAATCTTTGTGTTCCTTGCGCTCTTTCGCGGTTAAATAATCCGTACGTCATACTCGCTGCTTTCATTGTGCTTTTGGCGGCGGCGGTTCCGGTGGCGCTTCAAGTTGAATTCGATTCCGACATCATGGGGCTCGATGGCACCGAACGGCACATCATCGAGACCGAGCAACGCTTCGCGGAATCCTTCGGCGGCGGTAGCGCCGGGCAGGCGGTCGCGGTGGTGGCCGATGCCGACTATGAAAAAGCCTTGGCGAAAAACGACCGGGTCTACGATGCGCTGCCCGATCGGCTCGCCAGCTTCAGCGCCATCTGGAAATCGCATGCGAACCGCCGGGCCAACGCCGAAAACTGGAACGCCTTCTGGAGCGAAGCCAAGGTGGCCAACCTAAAGACGCTCTTTGCCGAAGAGGGCGAGCCGTATGGGTTCGCCGTCGATGCCTTTGAACCGTTCTTCCAATCGCTGGAGCTTCCGGAAGTCGATCCCGCCGATCCGAAGGACAATGTGCTGTTCGGGCAGCTGAAGCAGCGCTTCGTGGCGACGGTCGATGGCGAAACGCGGGTCTTTTCCTTTTTCCCCGATGAGCCCGAACTGATTCAGGCGCTGGCCGGCCTGGAGGATGTGCTGCTGATTTCCCGCACCGCGATCTCGGAGTCGCTGGCGGAGGACTATACCCGCGAGTTTGGGCGCATCACCTTGGTGGCGCTCGGGTTGGTGTTGCTGATGAGTGCCATTCTGCTGAAGAACGTCCGCAAGGTGTTGATCGTGCTGGCACCGGCCGCGGCGGGGGTGGCAAGTGTGGCGGCGCTGGTGCGGCTGGTCGGAACGGAGTTGAACGTGATGAACCTGGTTTCGGGCATCATCGTCATTGGCCTCTGCGTCGATTATGGCATTTTCAAGGTGCACGCCTTCACCCATTCGCTCAACCTCGGCACCCGTACCGCCATCTCGCTTTCCGCCGGCACCACGCTGATCGGGGCGGGGGCGCTGCTCTTCACGATGCACCCGGCGCTGTTTGCGGTGGGCCTCACGCTCGTCGGTGGCATCTCGGCCGGCTATGCCACCTCGATGCTCGTCGTCCCCGCCCTCTGCTCCCTCTTTTTACAGGAGAAGCAGGCATGAGGTTTCTTAAACAGAAGGCCGCAAAGTACGCAAAGGGGGATAGGGCCTGCCTGTCTTTGCGTACTTTGCGATCTTCTGTCGGACTAATTCTGATGTTCTTGACCGGGTGCGCCACGGTGCCGTTCGAGGCGGCGCCCAAGGGCGATTTCCGGGAGGCGGAACCCTCCGGCGTTGTGGAAACGTTCGGCGCGGCGGTTGCCCAGGAGTTCGAACTGCTCGAAAGCGTGGTCTTTCGGTTTTTCACCCAGGGCTTCACCGGGCTCGGCTACCTTTCCATCGAACCGGCCAACGAAGCCTACGCGCTCTCGTGCATGACGCCGGCGGGGATTTCGCTGTTCGGTTTGCAAGGCAAGGGCGAGGTGGTGGAGCCGCTCTTTGTTCCGCCGCAGATGGAAAAACACCAGGACAAAATCTTCGCCGCCATCGGGCAGGATCTGCGGCGAATCTATTTGAACTGGGTGCCTCCCGAAAACGCAGCGGTGAAACACCGCAAGCGGAGCATGGTTTTCGTGCATAAGGCGGACGGCGAAACCATCGAGTGGGTTTTTTCCGGACAACGGCAACGGTTGACTGAAAAACGCTTTGCCCGGGGCTGGAGGACGGATGCCGTCGTGCGCTACTACGACTATGAAGAGCACGGCGGAAAGTTGTATCCGATGGGCGTGGTTCTGTATAACAAGCGTTTCCACTACCGAATGGTTTTCCGCGTGAAGGAGATTTATCCGTTTAAGGACGATAAGGAGGCAAAATGATTGGATTCAAAAAGTTGAACGCCCTGCGTGCATCTTCGAAGGCAACATTTTGCATCAAATGATTTTGCAAAACAAAGTAGGTAGTTAGGTGAGAAAAGAAATAGACGCTTTATTGAAAAACTTCGTTTCGGACGGCGATGCCGCCTCGGCCGAGCTGGCGTTCCCCGCTGGCTTTTCCGGTTTCCAGGGGCACTTCCCGGAACAGCCGGTGCTGCCGGGCGTCTGCCAACTGACGCTGGCCATGGTGATGGCGGACCGCATGTGCGGCAAACGCATGAAAATGGGGGCCGCAACCAATGCCAAGTTTGTTGCGATGGTGGTTCCGGATCAGCCGTTGGAAATCAAGTGTACGTTGGCCGATGGCACGCTCAGCGCCAGCCTGACCTCGAAGGGCGAGCGGGTGGGCCAGTTTAAGTTGAAGGTGGAACATGCGTAGGAAAAAGCACTATTTCAAGCGCGAGCCGGGCGCTCCCGATCCGCTGGAGTTTTCCTTCCAGCGGCGTGCCCGTTTCGGGGAAGTGGATGCCATGGCGGTGATGTGGCATGGCCACTATGCGACCCTGTTCGAAGAGGCCTCTTCCGAGCTGCGGCGCCTCAGCGGCCTGGGCTATGAGGATTTCTTTGCGGCGGAGGTCTATGCGCCGATCGTCCAGCTGCACGTCGATTATTTCAGCTCCTTGCTGCTCGACGAACTCTTCACCGTCAAGGCGCGCATGCTGTGGACGGATGCCGCCCGCATCAATATCGAGTATGAAGTGCACAAGGAAGACGGGAGCCTGGCCGCGACGGGATTCACGGTTCAGCTCTTCAGTTCGGCGACGACGGGGGAGCCGTGTTTCACGGTGCCGCCGTTGCTCGAAAAACAGCAGGAGCTTTGGAAGGGCGGCCGGCTGGGAGGTGGGGAATGAACAAGGTGGTTATTACGGACTATGATCTGATTACACCCTATGGCCTCGGTGCCCATGTCTGCTGGCAGGGGCTGCTCAGCGGCGTGAGCGCACTGGCCGAACTCGACCGGTTCGATACCTCCGAGTTCAAAAGCAGCATGGGCGGGATTGTCCCCGGGCTTTCCTACCACGCCGGCCAGTCGTTGGTAGTGCAGATGCTCGAAAAAGTGCTGGAGGGGAAGCGGATTCCGAAGGATGCCAAACTCTCCATCGCCACGCTCAACGGCGAGATGGACAAGGTGGAGGAAAAGGTGCTCCACGACCGCGGCGAGCCGCACGATAGCTGCATGACGGTGCTGCTGGAGGCCGCCCGGCAACTCACGGGCGTGGAGGACGAAGGGGTGGTGGTTTCTTCGGCATGCGCCTCCTCGACCGTTGCCTTGGGCCTGGCGGCCTCGGCCATCCGCTCGGGCGAAATCGATTGCGCGGTGGTGGTTTCCTGCGATCCGGTCACCGAATTCCTCTATTCCGGTTTTTCTTCGCTGATGGCGCTCGATTCGGGGGCCTCCAGTCCGTTCGATGAAAAGCACGACGGGTTGACCATTGGCGAGGCGGCGGGCTATGCCGTGCTGATGAGCGATGTGCGCGCGAGAGAGGAAGGCTGCGCCAACCTCGGCGAGCTGCTCGGGTGGGGCATGAGCAACGATGCCAACCACATGACCGGCCCGTTGCGCGACGGTTCCGGCCTGGCGCGTTCGATCCATATCGCGCTGAAGGTCGCCGGCATCGATGAAGCGCAAATCGACTTCATCGCCGCGCACGGCACCGGTACGATCTATAACGACTTGATGGAAATGTCGGCGTTCCATACCGTCTTTTCCTCGCCCCGCCCGACCTATTCGGTGAAAGGCGGCATTGGCCACACCATGGGGGCCGCCGGGCTGGTGGAAGCCATGCTGGCGTTGAAAACCTTTGAAACCGGGATGGTTCCCCCTTCGGTCCGGATGAAGAATCCGGAAGCCTCGGCGGCCGGCTGGGTGCTTGACCGACCGATGGAGCTGGAGGCCGATTATGTGCTTTCAACCAATGCCGGATTTGGCGGCGTGAATGCCTCGCTGGTTTTGAAGAGGGGAGGTGCCCAATGAGCATCGAGGTGATCGGGTGTGGATGGCTGACCCAGGATTCCTATGGTTCGGACAAGCTGAACCGCTCGGTGGAGTGGGCTTCCCGCACCGCGTTGCGCGGGATCGGCAAGGAGGATGGGCTCTTTGCCTATCCGGTGAAAAACTTCGGGCGCTTCCCGGCGATTGCCCAGCGCGTCTGCTATGTGACGGCGCTGGCGCTGCAGGATGCGGGGCTGGAATATGCCAAGGGCGAGAAGCAGGACATCGGTTTGCTGGGCATGGATGAATATGGCTGCGAGCAGGCCAACTTCGACTATTTCAACGACTATGTGGACGGCGGCCGCTCCATGGCGCGCGCCAATCTGTTCATCTACACGCTCCCCTCAAGCCCGCTGGCCGAAGCCGCCGTGCATTTCGGTTTGCAGGGGCCGCTCTTCTACTACCGCAACCAGCAGGCCTCGGTCGGGGAGTTGATGGTGACCGCGCGCAGAATGATTGAGGACGGCCAGGCCCAGCAGGTGCTCGTCTATGAACTCGGAAGCGAAATCGATCGTTGCTTTGTTGTGGGAGATAAAGGTTAAAAACCATGGGAGTTGAATTATGAAGGCGTTTTTGTCGCATTCGTCAATTGATAAGGAATTTGTTGGAAGTGTTGAGAAAAGGCTAACTCGGACTAAGAGCATATTTGATAAAACATGTTTTGATAATGGGAAGGAGTTCGAGGCAAGTATTCTTGAGCATCTTGATAGAAGTTCAATATTTGTTTTTTTTGCCAGTTCATCTTCTTTGCAGTCATTTTGGTGTAAGTATGAAATTGATGAAGCTTTTTATCGTAAGTTACAGGGGCGGATTAAGAAATGTTTGGTATTTATAATTGATGAAGAAATCGATCCTTTGGACATACCTGATTGGATGCGGCGCGCACTTGTTACAACCGAGAATTCCCCGAGTGTAATTGCGCGGAATATCGAACGTCACTTAGAATCGCTATCTTCAAAGTACACCGATAAGTATTTTTTCGGTAGAGCTCAGGATCGCGAGCGTCTAGAAGATCTTGCTGTTCCGATTGGTATGGATCCTCCCAAAGTTATTTCGATTACAGGATTGCCTGGTTATGGACGACGAACGCTGATTAAGAGGAGTGTGAATGAGATATATACCTTGGATGCTATTACTGAGATTTATATTGAAAACGGTGACTCGTTATTTGAGTTGTGTGCAAAATTGGTGGATAAAGTTGAGCCTTACTCGTGTGTTGAAGAATTGAAGGAAATCCTAAGCACACTCTCTCTTTTGGATGAAGAAGGTTTAAGACAGCGTATTGTTGATAACCTTGAAAGATTGGTGACTTCTCGAGAATTGCCTGTTTTCGTTGATGCTGGAGGACTGTTGGATGACGACGGGAACCTTTGTCCAGAGTATTTGAGGCTCTTTTTCAATATTCCTGATTCTGCAGATATTTATGTAATATTGATATTAACGAGAAAGTTGCGTTTTAACTCTAAGTTCGATGTGCCAAGTCTTTCCATAATTCAACTATCGGACAAGGCAACAAAGCAACTTCTCCTCAGTCTCGCGAACGATTACGATGTTTCCTATAATGCTGAGCAAATAAATGAGTTGTCTGAATATATTGGTGGATATCCACCGGCTGCATACTTTGCGATTAAGCAAGCTGAGGAGTATGGCGCTGAATTACTCCTGTCTGATAAGCATAGCTTAGTACAGTTTAGTACAAGAAAGTTTATTCAGCATTTACAGGATAAAAAAATGGGAAAAGTCGAAGAAGCTCTATTGAGTGTTCTCGCAATGTATTCCCCTCTTCCTCTATCGGTGATCTCAGCTCTCTATCAAGACAACATGGAAGCTGGTCATGATGCTCTTTACTCTCTTATGGATCATTCCTTAGTTTATTGTGATAAAAATGGGTGCTATTCCATCGCCCAGCCCGTTAGGGATGCTGCTGTTAAGCTGTTTGGGTGGCCTAGTAAAGATGATTTGAGAAAGGTTGGCGCTGCAATCCTCGAGATTGTGGAAGACGCAAAAAATCATCAATTACTGGATCTTTCTCGAATCCTATTCCGGATAGGAATGGAAGTGAAGGATAGTGAATCTATAAGGCAAGGCGTAAAATTACGTAGTGATTATATTAGATTGGTTGAAGATGCGTACCACCAACGAGACTATGGTAAATCAATCGAGTATGCGTTCGAGGCATTGAAAGAGTTGCCGGATAACATAAGACTTCGGGAATTCACAGTTCGGGCATTTGTTCAGTTGGGAAGCTGGAATGAAGCTGAAGTTCAGCTATCCGAGATGAAGCGAATTGCGCGACCTCGTGATGTTTATTTTCTTGAAGGTTTCTATAACAGAAAAAGAGGTCGGATTCGTAATGCGATAGAGAGTTACAAGATGTCATCCGAGTATGGAAAGAAAGGGGCTGCATTAAATCGTGAATTGGCTCATTGCCATATGGTCGAACGCAATTTTTCAGAAGCGGAGAGGTACATAGATAAAGCGATTAAGGCAAGACCCGAAAATAATGTTGTACTCGACATCGCTGCAAATATTTACATTAAGAGTGGGAATGAGGAAAAAGCACGAGAGGTGCTGGATAAGCTTAGTGTACTGGATAAAGGCGATCATTATAACTTGCGCCTATCAACATTTCTTTTTGCTCAGGGATTATATCTAGAGTCTGAAACTGCTGCAAAAGAGGCTCTGAGGTATGGTGGTGAACGCTTTTTTGCGGCTCGAGTTCAACTGGTTAAATGCATGATTCGGATAAATGCCAGACCTGAACTCACTAATGTTGAAATTGAACGTTTGGATTCGGATTTTAATAATAGAAACTTGGATGTTCGGTTGTCGCTAAAAGTCAACTTTCTATTAACCCAAAGTAAGGCGAAAGCTGCCTATGACCTGCTTGATAAATTTGTGGATAAGCAATGTATACAATATAGGCATCACCGCAAAATGTGTTTAGAAAAGTTGGTTTCCAATAAGTCAATCCCGTATGAGGAGCGTAAGAAGTTTGAGGAAGAGTTGGCTTTTCTGTCGGCAAGCGGAACTGTCGATGTGTTAACAGAACTGGATATATAGTTCACTGTTCTCTTGGGAGGTTTGATCCGGTGTGCCTTCATGATGTTCATTTTAATCTTGTGGTACTCTCTGAGGCATAATGAAGCTTAAGTTGTATTGTTCAAATGCTTCTCGGGTTCCGCAAGGATTACGGTTTCCTTCTCATTTGCATGGCTTACCTTTTTTGAGATCACTATCTTCTAAATATACTTCAATATTATTCGTCGAAAAGACGTGATGGGAACGGTGGATTGACAAAGACGGGGAAATATTATCTGGGGGGATTGGACTGGATGATCCAGACCATGTGGCGCGCCACCATGCGCCACACGGGCGGGGTTGGCAACGCCTCCCAGATTGTGTTGCAGCTCTCGGGTATGCTGGATGAGGGGTTGTTCTCCGCTGCGGTGCGCGAGTTCGCCAAGGCCTTCCCCGTCCTGGACGGCCGCGAGTCGCGCATGGGGTCGGTGTTGCCCTTTTGGCGGATGCCGCGGAAGCCGGAGCCCCCGCAGATCCGCGTGGACGTCCACCGCATCAAAGCCACCGCGGTGTTCCAAACGCTGGAGGCTCTGGTCAACACACCGTTCCGCAGTCGCAATGAATATGTCGTGTTCCACCTGCTTTATCCCTCCGAAGGCGGTTGCCTCGTTGCCCTCACCTTCGACCATCGCCTGCTCGATGCCCGCGGAGCGGAGCAGTTCTTGCTGCTGCTTAGCCGTTTTTTTTCCGGGGAGGTTGCGCTGGGCGCGATCGATGCCATGCCCGACCCTTCGCCGCAAGGGCTTGTTGCCCCGATCAAGGAAGGGATTTCAAGCGCGCGTTGCGTGGGCGAGACGGTGCACCGGAACGTGATTGGTTCGGGCATGATCCGGCTCGACGAAGGCGGCAAGGCCAAGGGAAACCGTGGGCGCTTCCTGCTGCATACGCTCACCGAGCAGGAAACTTCGGACTGGCTGGGCCGGGTTGACCGCGACGCCGGCTACCTCATGTTCATGCCCTACGCCCTGGCAGCGGCCAGCACGGCGTTCGGGAAGATTGCAGCGCTGAAAAAAAGAAGCGGCAGCTTCATCGTCCCTTGCACAACCGACCTGCGCCCGACGGGGCTCTCGTGGAAAAACACCTTTTTCAACCACTGCTCGATCTTCTTTTTCAAGGTCGATGCCGCGGTGGCCAACGACCGGGCGGAACTGATTGCCCGGTTCAAGAGCCAGTTTTTCAACCAGACCAAGGCCGGCTTCCCCCGCCAGTTCGAGCGCTTCATGGCGTTGATGCGCCTGGTGCCGCTCCCGCTGTTCGAAGGGTTGAACGCGTGGAACCACGCTTCGTTCAGCCTTGGCTCGGTGGGCAAAAGCCTGTTCGAAGGCGAAACCTTTTGTGGCCATGCAATTAAAAAGCTCTACCACATGCCCCTCATTCCGCCCCAGGTGGGGCTGGGCTTTTTCTTTAGCCAGATCAACGGGCGGCTCACCTTAGGCATGGCCTGGCGCGATGGCGCGCTCACCGATCGGGAAATCAAGGACGTGGAAGCCGCCTTCCTCGCTTTTTAAAGGATATATGCACGATGGAAAAAATTGAGACCGAACTAAGGGAACGGATCGCCGGCATCCTTTCATTGGAAACCGACGGGCTGGATATGGAGGCGCCGTTGCACACGCTGGGGCTCGACTCGATGCGCATGGTTGAAATCCTGGTGTTCATCGAAACGCACTATGGAATCGATCTGATGAAGTCGGGGATGCAGCGCGAAGACATCGCCTCCATCGCCGCGTTGGCGCGCTCGATCGAACGGATGAAATCGGCATAGGGAGAGGACGGGTAATGGCGGTAGAGGTTTTCGATGTTGCAGTGGTAGGGGCCGGCGCGAGTGGCGTGCCGGCCGCCGTTGCCGCTGCGCGCGAAGGCGCGCGGGTTGCCCTGCTCGAAAAAACGTCTTCCGTTGGCGGGGCCATGTGTGCCGGACTCGGGTTCCCGGTTTGCGGCCTGTTCCTCGCCGATACCGAAGAGCCGCAAGCAACCAACGAAGGCTTGGCCAGCGAGTTTATCCAGTCAGCATCGGCCAAGGTTGAACGCCGGGGGCGGGTACATTTGTTCCGTTGCGGCGCCAGGAAATTCGCGGAAACCTATGAGCGCTGGATTAAGGCGGAGTCCAGCATCCGGCTCTATGCCGACGCTGGAGATCTTCGCGTTGGAGAAGCCGAAGGCCGAATCTCAAGGCTGGGTTTTGGTGACATCGAGATTGAAGTTGGTGCCGTTGTCGACTGCACAGGCTGCGCGGCTGTTGTGCGCAACAGTTCCGCTTTAACCATCGTCCCCGAAGAACCGGCGCTGGCGGGTTTCCTCGTCCGGCTTCGGGACGTAGAATTTAACGATATGCTACCCATCAAAGTGCCGCACACACTCTGGCGTGCCGTCGACACGGAGCGACTTCCGTTGGCTGCTCGCTACACGGTTTTCGATGAAGGGGTTCTTAAGATCAGCGTCGGGAAAGGAGCGTCCGCCGAATGGTTGGCCTCCGAAATCCTGCGGGAATTAAAAGCCGAACTGCCGGAATTCCAAAAAGTGGAAATCGAACAAACCTCCGGCGTGGCACTGCAACGCGAAGGCATTCGCCTGAAGGGCAAAACCGTACTTTCGGAAGAGGATGTCCGAACGGGCCGCGGCTTCGCAAACAGTGCGGCGCGCGGTTGCTGGCCGATGGAGTTCTGGGATGCCGAACGCGGCGTTCGATATGCCTATGTCGAGGGGGGCGGCTCGTACGACATTCCGATGGGCGCGCTGAAGTCGGAAAACATCGCAAACCTCTGGGCGGCGGGCCGCGCCATTTCGGCCGATTCAATGGCGCTCTCGTCTGCGCGGGTGATCGGCACCTGCATCGCCACCGGCGAGGCCGCCGGGCGCGCGGCGGCAAGGGAGGCGGCATGAATATCGTCGACCTGATCCGTTCCGAGACCGCCGGATTGCCCGAAAACAAAATTGCGGTCCGCACCGATGGCGGCGACCTGTCCTACCGCGGCCTTTTTGAAGCCGTGGATGAAACCGCCGCCGCCCTGAAGCTGCGGGGCGTGGATGCATTCGATGTGGTTGGCCTGGCCTTCCCGGATGGCGTGGACTACATCGTTTTAAGCCTGGCCATTCTTTCGGTCGGTGCGGTGATCGTTCCCGTCCCGCATGGGGTTGCAACCGAGGTGGTCGAGGACATTCTGGAAAAGACCTCCTCTTCCTGGCTATTGGTTCCGGAAGGCAACGGCTTCCGCTTGGACAAGCGGGAGCCGGCCGTTGCGCTTCCGGATGAGTTCCAGACCCTGCAACCGGCCTTCATCCGGTTTTCCTCGGGCACGACAAGCACTAGCAAAGGCGTATTGCTGAGCCACCCGGAAATTGCCGAGCGCACCCGCGTGGCCGACCAGGCGTTGCGGATCACTCCCGCCGACACGGTGGTTTGGCTGCTTTCGATGAGTTTCCATTTCGTGGTGACGATCCTGCTGTTCCTGCGGCGTGGCGCAACGATTAATCTGTGCAACGAAACCTTCCCGTGTTCGCTCCTCGCGGCGGTGCAACGGGGTGGCACCTTTATCTACGGCACACCGTTCCATTTCCGTGCGTTGGCGGAAAACGGGTCGATTGGTGCGGAAGCCCTGGCCGGCATCCGCATGGCTGTTTCCACCGCCATGAAACTGCCGGCCGAAACCGCGTCGGCCTTTCTGGAAAAATTCGGAGTCGCCTTGAAGGAAGCCTATGGCCTGATCGAGGCCGGCCTGCCGTTCGTGAACACGGGAGGGGAAGGGGATTCCGTGGGCTGCCCGTTGCCGGGCTTCGAAGTGGAAATCCGCGATGCCGATGAAAACCAGGTGGGCGAAGTTTGGCTGCGCGGGCCGGGCATGTATTCGGCCTATCTGCATCCGTGGCGCGTTCGCCGGCCGGACGAGTGGTTCGCAACGGGCGATGTGGGCATGCTCGATGCGGTCGGGGCGCTGCATCTGCTGGGACGCACCAAGAACCTGATCAATTTTGCCGGGATGAAGGTGTTTCCGTACGAGGTCGAGGCGGTGCTGGCCCGGTGCGCAGGCGTGGAGGCCTCGCTCGTCTATGCCCGCCCGCATCCGCACTACGGCCAGCTGCCTTGCGCCAAGGTGGTGGCCCCCGGTCTGGCGGAGGAGGCGCTGCGGCGCTTTTGCTACGAGCATCTCGAAAGCTACAAGGTGCCCAAGAACATTGAAATCGTCGAGCACCTCGAACGGACGGCGAGCGGAAAAATCAAGCGAGAGGAAGCGACGTGCTTTTAAACTTTAAAATAGATACGCTCTGGAAATTGAACAAAGGATGAAACCATGAAGATTAAGCTGATCTACCCCAAATGGCCGAAAATGCCGAACCAACCCCAGTTCCACCTGCCGCCCCATGGCCCGGTGGTTTTTGCCGCCACCATTCCGGATGACGTCGAAATCTCGTTCACCGACGAGCATGTGCAAACGCTGGACTTCAACGAAGCGTGCGACCTGGTTTTCATCTCCTGCATGCTCACCTGCCAGATCCCGCGCGGTTGGGAAATTGCCGACCAATTCCGGGCAATGGGCAAGAAGGTGGTGATGGGCGGGATCGCCACCCATCTGCATGCCGAGGAATCGATGACCCACGCCGACTCGGTGTTCCTGGGCGAAGCCGAAGGCCGCACCGAACAGGTGCTCAAGGATTTCGAGAGCGGCGCGCTGAAGCCCGTCTACGACTACCGCAACAACTATCCGGACACCGCGCTTATCGGCCCCGCCCGGCGCGACATCCTCGACCGCGAGCTCTACAATTTCCGCGGCGTCCAGATGGTCGACCTGATCCACGCCTCGCGCGGTTGCCGTTTCAAATGTTTCCCGTGCTGCACGCCGTATCTCGGTGGATGCCAGTTCCGCCCGCGCCCGATCGACAAGGTGATCGAGGAGATGGCCGGCGTCGACAACAACCGCTTCTTCGTGGTCGATAACTCGCTCGCGCAGGACGACGAGTGGGAAAAGGAATTGTTCAAGGCGATGATCCCGCTCAAGAAAAAGTGGGTGTCGCACCCGATCAAGGACAACGACGAAATCCTCGACCTCGCGGCGGAGGCTGGTTGCTGGTATGTCTACCAGGCCGTCTTCGACACCTCGGACGTCATCCGCAACCGCATCAAGCGTTTGAAGGATCGCGGCATCGGGGTGGAGGGCACGATCATCCTCGGCACCGACGACCACGACGAGGATGGCATCAAACGCCTGGTGGATTTCCTGCTGGAGGTCGAACTCGACCTGGCCGAATTCACGGTGATGACCCCGTTCCCGCACACGCCGATCCGCGACGAAATGGAGAAGGATGGCCGCATCCTGCACAACGATTGGAAAAAATATACCGGCGCGGAGACGGTCTTCAAGCCGGCGAAGATGTCGCCCGAAAAGCTCGACGAGATGCACCAGTATGCGTGGGACACGTTCTATGGTCCCGGCGGCAAGGAGCTGGCGATGGGCAAGCTCTATATGGACGTGATCCAGCGCGAGGTCGCCGATGGAACCTACAAGTCGCCGCGCCTGCGCCGCAAGCAGTGGCAGTCCGACGAGGCGGCTGTGAAGATGGATAGCTGAATGAAAGAACACCAGAACATGGAGTGGAAGGAATCATGGCATGATGAATATCTGAAATGGATATGTGGTTTTGCCAACGCCAAGGGGGGGCGGCTTGTTATCGGAATGGGTGACGATGGTTCGGTGGTCGGTCTCCCTAATGCAAGGAAACTGCTCGAGGATCTTCCCAATAAAATCCGTGACCTGCTAGGTATTATGGTTGCTGTGAACCTGAAGACGTCGGGAGGCAGAGACTATCTGGAGTTGGACGTCGAAGCTTATCCGGCTCCCGTCAGTTTGCGGGGGCGTTATTATTTTCGAAGCGGCAGCACCAAGCAGGAACTGAAGGGGGCTGCACTTGATAAATTTCTCCTTCAAAAGCAGGGCAGGCATTGGGACGGCGTTCCCGTACCCTTTTTGAAGGCCGAAGATCTCTCTAAGGAGGCTCTTGACGGGTTTCGTCTCCGTGCTGCGGAAAGCAAACGCATGGAGGCGGCGGATCTTGTCGGCAGTGGGGAGCTGCTGGTCGAAAGATTGAAGCTTCAAGAAGGGGATTATCTCAAAAAAGCCGCAATCCTGCTGTTCTATCCGGATCCAGAAAAATTTGTTACAGGGGCTTTTCTTAAGATTGGATTTTTCCGCACCGATTCGGATTTGCGTTTTCAGGATGAAGTTCATGGAGACCTGTTCTCGCAAGTAGGCAAAGCGCTTGATTTTCTGCTGACAAAGTACACAGAAGCGACCATTTCATACAGGGGCGCCCAGCGTGTAGAGCGTTATCCTGTGCCCGCAGAAGCTCTACGGGAAGCCCTCCACAATGCAGTTGTTCACAAGGATTATTCCAGTGGGGCGCCGGTCCAGATCAGGGTTTACACGGATAAAATAACCATCTGGAATCCGGGGGGGCTTCCGGTCGATTGGAGTATCGACCAGCTTCTTGAAAAACATGCGTCACACCCTTTTAATCCCGACATTGCCAATGTGTTTTTTCGGGCGGGCATGATTGAGGCATGGGGGCGTGGCATCGAGATGATTATGGATTCCTGCCAAGCTGCGGGATTGCCCAGACCGAAGATACGCGGCGATGCGGGGGGGATATGCGTTGAATTACCTTTTGCTCCCGCTGAACTGCCAGCAGAAGTAGAGTGCGCGCCAGTGAATGATCCGAAGGGAAGTGCTCTGGAGGCTACCCAAGAAACTACCCAAGAAACTACCCAAGAAAAGATCGTTGCGATTCTGAAAGAGAACCCCGAAACCACGAGGAACGAACTCGCATCCCGGATCGGCATTACGCCTGATGGCATCAAATATCATCTGACCAAGCTTCGGGTGGCGGGATTGATCAGGCATGTCGGGCCGACGAAGGCTGGGCGCTGGGAAGTTATGGAGGATGATGGATGAGTGACAACTCGAAAATACTATTGATCTCCACCAACTGGGAAACATCGCCGTATCCGGTCTATCCGATCGGGATGGGCATGGTGGCCGCCGCGCTGAAGCGGGCCGGCCACCAGGTGGAACTGTTCGACTTCCTGCAAAGCGGGTGCTCCTTCGATGCGCTGAAGGAGCGTGTTGCCGCCGTGCGGCCGGATGTGGTGGGGCTTTCGCTGCGCAACATCGACAATGTGAATGCCGTCAACGAGCACCGCTACATCGATAGTGTGAAACAGATTGCCGAAAGCGTGCGCCAAACCAGCCCGGCCCCCATCATTCTTGGAGGCTCCGCCTTTTCCATCATGCCCGAGGAAATCCTGGCGAAGGTCGGAGCGGATTATGGCGTGGTCGGCGAGGGCGAAGTGCTGATGTGCAGCTTCATGGAATTGCTGGAGGCCGGGCAGCTGCCGGCGGAACGCATTCTGCGCGCCCCCCAGAATCTTGAGAAGGATGCGATTCCGTCGGCGTATTATGAACCCGCCATGGTCGATTACTACATGGCGCACGGGAAGACGATTTCGATCCAGACCAAGCGCGGCTGCGATAAGCACTGCATCTACTGCTCCTATCCCTTTCTGGAGGGACGGAATTTCCGGATGCGTAACGCGGTGGATGTGGTTGACGATATTGAGCGGTTGGTGGCGGACCGCGAGGACAGCTATATCTTTTTTGTCGATTCGGTGTTCAATGACAACGGGGGGAACTATCGCGACATCGTTCATGAAATGCACCGGCGGGAACTTTGCATTCCGTGGACGGCCTATATCTCGCCGGGCGGGGAGCTCGACGACGAAATGTTCGCGCTGATGAAAGCGACCGGATTCGATGCCGCCGAGATCGGCGCGGACGCCGCTAGCGATATCGCGCTCAAAGGCATCGGCAAGGATTTTACCTGGCAGGATGTCATCGATTGCAACGACCTATTCCGGCGCCATGGCATCACGACCGCGCATTACTACATGTTCGGCGGGCCGGGCGAAACGAAGGAGACGGTGCTCGAAGGCATTGAAAACATTCGCAACCTGGAACAGACCGCCAACTTCATGTTCATGGGCATCCGCATCCTGCCGGGCACCGGGCTGATGAAGATTGCGCAGCGCGAAGGGCTGGTGACGGATAAGACCGACATCGTTGAACCGATCTACTACATCTCGAAGGAGGTCGATCGCGATTGGCTCGAAACCACGCTGACCGAGGGCTTTGCCGATAAGTTTAACTGCGTTTTCCCGCCCGACGCGCTCGACGACAAGTTGCACCTCCTGCACAAGCTAGGCTACGGCGGCACCGCCTACGACATGCTCATCGGCGCCGGAAAACGCAAGCGGCGCAAGCGTACAACCTAGGTTTCATTGGATTAGTATCTTGAACGAAGTTCTATCAGATTCCGTATGGTGCGTGGTTCCCGTTTATAACAACGGCGGGACGGTTGAGGCCGTTGCGCGCGCGTGCCGGGAGCAGCTCGACCACGTGCTGGTGGTGGACGACGGCTGCACGGACGTGGATGTGGGCGCGCTGTTCGAAGGTTCGGATATCGAGGTGCTTCGGCACGAGTCCAACATGGGCAAGGGGCAGGCGATTCTGTCGGCGCTGGAGTTTGTCCATGGGCGTGGCGGGAAATGGATGGTCACCGTCGATGCGGATGGGCAGCACGATCCGGGCGATATCCCAAAGTTTTTTCCGGCCATGCAGGCACATCCGGACAGCATCATGATCGGCGCGCGCGATTTTTCGGGCGAGAACATTCCGGGGGGCAGCCGGTTTGGCCGCAAGTTTTCCAACTTCTGGATCAAGCTGGAGTGCGGGACGACCGTTTCGGATTCGCAAAGCGGCTTCCGGGTCTATCCGGTGGAGCTGCTCACCCAAATGAAGCTGAAGGGGAGCCGCTACGATTTCGAGGTGGAGGTGCTGACCAAGGCGGTTTGGCACGGACTCAAATTGGTGGACGTGCCGATCGGCGTCCACTATCCACCGAAAGACGAGCGCATTTCCCACTTCGACCAGTGGAAGGACAATGTGCGTTTGTCGGGGCGGCATACGTTGCTGGTTGCACGTCGCCTGGTGCCGTGGCCGCACAAGAAACTGGTGAAGCCGGACTCCACGGATTGGAAATATTTGCTCAAGCACCCCGGCAAGTTTCTCGCAATGCTGCTGAAGGAAAACTCAACGCCGGTTGAGCTTGGAGTCGCTGCCGGAGTTGGGATTCTTTTGGCGACGCTTCCGTTGATTGCCTGCCACACCATCGCAATTCTCTATGTCTCGACCAAACTCAACCTCAACCGGCTGCTGGCACTGAACATCCAGCATCTTTGCGCGCCGCCGTTGGTGCCGATGGCCTGCATCGCCTTGGGATTCTACATGCGCAACGGGCATTGGCTGGGCATGGAGGAGCTGAAAACGTTCGCCTCCAACCTGCACCAGCATCTGCTGAATTGGTTGGTCGGATCGCTGGTGCTGGCTCCTGTATTGGCGATTGTTGGCGGATTGATCGTGTTCTTCATTGCAAATGGATTGCAACGGAAGGGGGCGGTTGGCCATGCCTGAAGCAAACCCACCGCGGCAACGTGGCAACCGTTTGGGCATCTGGTTTTTCAAAACCCTGATGCGGATTTCCGGATTGCGTGGCGCCTATGCACTGCTCTATCCGGTCTGTCTCCACTATGCCATTTTCGACCGTTCCGCCGTGCGGTCGGCCTTGCCCTACCTTTCGCGCCGCTTTCCGGAAATGTCGGCGTTCCGAAAGTGGGGGATGGCCTACCGGCTGTTTATCTCGCAGGGCAAGAATCTGATCGACCGCCATGCGCTGGTGGCCGGGGCGGTTGAGTTCGATACCGCCATCGAAGGTTATGAACAGGTGAAAGCCCTCAGCGACGGCAGGCAAGGGTTCATTCTGCTGACCTCGCACGTTGGAAACTGGCAAACGGTGATGGATTCGCTCCGGAAGCTGAACCGGACCGTGCATCTGCTGATGAAGCCGGAAATGAACGTGGCGGTGCGCGACGCGGTGCAGGTCGATGCCGAGGAGTCGCGCATCCGGATTATTTCGCCGGATCAGCAGATGGGCGGCGTGCTCCAGGTGATGGATGCCCTGGAGCAGGGCGATATTGTCTCGATCATGGGCGACCGCGCCTATGGGGCCGACAGCGTGCAGGTCGATTTCATGGGGGCGAAGGTGCATTTTCCCTACAGCGCATTCCATATCGCCGCCGCGGCCAAGTGCCCGGTGGTGGTGCTTCTTTCAAGCAAGGAGGGCGTGAACGCCTATTCGGTCAACATGGCCGAGGTGCTCTGGCCCAACCTGCAGCGCGGGCTCGACCGCCGGGCGCAGTTGGCGGAATGGGTGCAGAAATATGCCGACATTCTCGAAAACTATTTGTTGGCTCACCCGCTTCAATATTTTATTTTTCACGACATATGGATGGATGCGGACTAGACTGCGTCCTTATTGATTTAAACAGGAAGGAAGATCGAATGGATAAGGAAACGAAACTGGCGGAGATTCGCGAAAAGCTCAAAGTGTTGTTGGTCGATCAACTGGCGCTTGAGGATGTAACGCCCGAAGAGATCGAGGACGATAGCGAACTCTTTGGCGAAGGGCTTGGCCTGGACTCGCTCGACGCCGTGGAAATCGTCGTGATGCTCCAGCGCAACTTCAACCTCGAAGTCAAGGACATGGAGAAGAACCGCGAGGTCTTCCGCACCATCGGCACGCTCGCCGACTATGTCTACGAAAAGACCGAAGAAGCATAACTTCGTTATTTGGCCACGAAGGAGCGCAAAGAACACAGAACAAACAATCCATGTGTTCTTTGCGTTCGTTTGTGGCCATTGAATAACCTGAAGGGAACGGGGGCCAATGGGGAACATTCTAATAACAGGAATGGGCGTGGTTTCGGCCGCCGGGGTCGGGGTGGCCGAATCGGTTGCATCGATGGCGGCCGGCGAGCGCAACGTTGGCCCGGTTTCGGTGTTCGATTCGCCGATCGACCTGCCGGTGTTCGAGGTCAAAAGCCTGCCGCCGCGCACCGAACCCGGAAAGATGCGTACCCTCGATCTGCTGGAAATGGCGGTCGATGAAGCAATGGCCCAGGCCGGACTCGGCTCGCTCGAGGGGCTGCGAGTGGGCGTTGCGATGGGAACCACCGTCGCTTGCCAGCTCAACGATCTTGGTTTCTATTCCACGTTCCGCGCCAAGCGTTCCGCCGCGATGGATTCGGTGGATGGTTTCCTGGAGGGGAATCTGGCCGAAGCAACCGCCCGGCGGTTGGGGGCCATCGGCCCCAAGCTGGTGGTGGCCAACGCCTGTTCTTCCGGAACCGACTCCATCGGCGCGGCCCTGAGCTGGCTCAAGGCCGGCCTGTGCGATATCGCCTTTGCCGGCGGTTCCGACGAGATGAACCGCATTCCGCTCTGTGGATTCAACGCCCTCGGTGTCGCCAGCGATAAACCCTGCATGCCGTTCGACGGCAACCGCACGGGCCTGAACCTCGGGGAAGGGGCCGGCGTGTTGATTCTCGAGACCGCCGAAAGCGCCGCCCGGCGCGGTGCTGAAGCCAACCTGCGGGTTTGCGGCTACGGCTCCTATGCCGATGCCTACCATCTCACCGCGCCGCATCCCGAAGGGGAGGGGCTGGTGCGCGCCATCGAAATGGCGCTGGGCCAGGCGGGTATTTCGAAGGATGAAATCGCCTTCGTGAATGCCCATGGAACATCGACCCCGGACAACGACAAGGTCGAGGGCCGCACGTTGCTGAAACTGTTCGGCGCCGGCATCAAGGTGCTGTCCACCAAAGGCTACACCGGCCACACGCTGGGCGGGGCCGGCGGGATCGAGGCCGTCTTTTCCGCCGCCGGACTCGCCGAAGGCTGGATTCCCGGAAGTGCCGGCTTCGAGACGGTCGATGAGGAAATCGGTTTGGTTCCAACAACCGGTAAAACCGAGATCACCGGAAACTATGCGCTCTCCACCTCGCTCGCCTTCGGCGGCAACAATGCGGCGTTGGTGCTGGGACGGGACGACTCATGAAGGTTTTAGGAACAGGTTTGGTTTGTGCGCGGGGGCGGGGAGCGGAGGCCGCTTCGCGGGAGTGGCGGGAGCCGACGTTTCTTGAGGTGCCGTTCCAGGACGAGCCGTTCCCGGCTTACGTCATCGATGCGGAAACGCTGAAGGATCCGGTGTTGAAGGGCATGCGCCGCGCCGATCGCTTTTCCAAGATGGCGACGTTGGCGGCTTGCGATGCCGTGGCCGATAGCGGGCAGGCGGTCGAGGATTCCGATCGGGTCGGGATCATTTTTGCAACGGCGCTGGGGCCGCACAACACGACGTTCAAGTTCCAGGACGACATCATCGACTATGGCGATGCCGGCGTTTCGCCCACCATTTTTTCCAACTCGGTGCACAATGCCGCGGTTTCCTACATTTCGCGTACGTTGAAGATCAAGGGTCCCACCTGGACGGTGACCGGATTCGAAAACCCTTTCGAGGAAGCGGTGCTGCTTGCGCAGGCCTGGCTCGAGGAAGGCCGGTGCGACCAGGTGCTGCTGGGAGGCGGCGACGAGTGCGGTACGGTCATGGAATATATTTGTTCCCAAAAGCTATTGATCGCCACCGATGGCCGGATTACGGCGGATGCCTATGTGCCGGGCGAGGGCGCCGCCTTTTTCCTGGTGGGGAAAGGCGATGGAAATCTACTGGCGGGTGCGGACGAGGCCTGGACTCCGCTCTTCGGAAACATGCTTACGGGTTCGGCGCTGGCCTGCGCGGCGTCGTTGATGAGTGAAAACTAAAATAGTTAGGAGAAGATCAATGACATTAAGTAGAAGGCGGATGGTTGCTCTTGGTGCGGTTTCCTGTTTGCCAGGTCTGGGTGCCTTTGCCGCTGAGAAAGGCACCTATTTCACGACGGCCAACATTTGGTACGAGGTGCCGCAAAAAATCTATTCCACCAACTACCACGTGGGGCGGATTATTCCCGCCGGTTCCGAGATCGAGGTTTCCTCCATCAGCCGGAACCGAGTCGCGTTCAAGGTGAAGGGCAATGATGCGGAGTATCTGTGGACGTTCTTTGTGAAGCACAGCTCGCTGGATTTCGAAAAGGAATTCGCCCGCCTGTTTTCCAAGACCAACACGTTTTCCGAGCTGGCCAAGAAGCTGGACGAGAAGACCCTTTCCGCCATCCAGAAAGGCAAGGTTGAGGATGGCATGGCGCGCGAAGCCGTGCTGGCGTCCTATGGCTATCCGCCCTCGCACCGCACGCCGGATCTCGACGACGATGTCTGGGTCTACTGGATCAATCGCTTTAAAACCAGAAGTGTGAATTTTGAGGACGGGAAGGTCGCTCCGTCCGAGTAGAATGCCGGGGTGGAAACGCACGGCTTCCGGGGGCTTTCCGGGGAGGGGAACCGGGATGAAAAATTTCTCCATCCTCCGGTTGACACACCCCGGGGCCATGCGTATATTCCGTGCTTCTTTCATTGGGCGATTAACTCAGTTGGCTAGAGTGTCACCTTGACATGGTGGAAGTCGGAGGTTCGAGTCCTCTATCGCCCACCACCTTAAAAAGGCGCTGATTCTTACGAGTCAGCGCCTTTTTTCTTTGTGCCGCAGGAGGGCTCAATACAGCTCGTATTTGCAGAGCACGCCGTCGAGGCCGCCGGCGCGGAGCTCGTGGCGCCATTCGGGTTTGAGGCCGAGTTTTTTGACGAGGGTTTTGTCGCCGTAGTAGATGAAGGCGGTGGAGCCGGTGCATTTTTGTTTCAGGAAATCGCCGAATTCCTTGAGCAGGTGTGCCACCTCGGCCGTATTGCCCAAACGGATGCCGTAGGGCGGGTTGGTGACTATGGTGGTGTTGTTGAAGCCTTCGAGGTCGCGGAAGTCGGCGCGGCGCACCTTGATGGTTCCAATCTCCGGAAGCTCGTTGCGGTTGGCGCGGACGGCCTTGACGGCGTCGGCGCTGAGGTCGCTCCCTTTGATCAATTCTTCCGCAATTTCGACCGTCTCATGGTTGGCCTTGGTTTTGACCTGGTTCCAGACGGCGGCATCGAAGTCGGGCAGGCGCAGGAATCCGAATTTGCGGCGCAAATAGGCGGCGGGAATGTTGCCGGCTTTCATGAAGGCTTCGCAAAGAATGGTGCCGGAACCGCAGAACGGGTCGTAGAGCGGGCGCTCACCGTTCCATTCGGAGAGCCGCAGGATGGTGGCGGCGAGGGTTTCCTGCATGGGGGCTTCGACCGATTCGGTGCGGTAGCCGCGCTTGTGCAGCGAGCCGCCGCCGAGATCGACGCTGATGCGCGCCTTGTTTTCGTGGATGTAGAGGTTGAGCAGCAGGTCGGGGAAGCGGGTGTCGACATCCGGGCGCTTAGTGGTTTTTGTGCGGAACTGGTCGACGATGGCATCCTTGAGGATCTGCCCGGCATACTGCGAGTTGCGGATGTTGCTATCGGCGACATTGGAGGTGATGGCGAACGTCTTGGTGAGGGTCAGGAACTCCGACCAGTCGATGTTCTGCGCGGTCTTGTAGAGATATTTCTCGGAATGGCAGTCGAACGCCAGCAAAGGGGCGAGGATGCGCGAAAAGATCCGGGTGCGGTAGACGATGGTGTAGAGGGTTCGCTGGTCGGCGTAAAAATAGTAGCCCAGATAGCCCTTGCTGATCTTGGTGGCACCCAGCTGCTTGAGTTCGGCTTCGCCGCAGGCTTCGGCCCCGCCCGCGAGCTGCCCGAAATATTGTTGGGTCTTTTGGTAAAGGTATTCACTCATGAGGGATTTATTTCACAGGACAATTGAATGACAGGACTATTTTTCTCCAAACCGGTAAATTGTCCTGTCATTAAATAGTCCTGTTTAATCTTTCTGAACGGGGCGGTTGTTTTCATCAACGAAGACCACGATCGGCTCCAGCTTGCGGGCTTCCTCGTCGTCATAGTTCCCGTAGGAAATAATGATGATCCTGTCGCCCCGGGCCGCCAGGCGGGCGGCGGGGCCGTTGAGTTCGATGGCACCGGAGCCGCGTTCGCCCGAAATGGTGTAGGTGACAAAGCGCTGGCCATTGTTGAGATTGACGATTTGGACTTGTTCGCCCGGCAGCATGTCGGCCAGGTCCATCAGATCGCGGTCGATCGTAACGCTGCCTTCGTAATACAACTCCAGTCCCGTGATGGTGGCCGTGTGTATTTTCGATTTTTTCATGATTCGCTGCATGGACAAATCCTCTGGTTCAAAAACGGCGCGCATAATGTGCCCACCCTGCGCCCTGCGTCAATAACTAGTTTGAGTCGATTTCCCCCGGAATGCTCAACAAAAACGCCTGCAAAAAACAATGTTAGGGATTTGTTAGTGTAAAAAAGATAAATTTTTGTGGATTTCTACCCGAAAGTGGCGAGAATGGAGCCTATTTCCCGCTAGTTAGAAATCAATGTAGACAATGAGTGATACACTTCCATATACCGAAAAAAAGCTAAAGGATTGGGCCGGTTGGCGGGCATACCGCGACGGAAAGGCCCTGTTCGAGCGCGGCGTTGTGGAAAAAGTGACCTTTGAGCACCCGTACATCACCGGCATCCTGAACCTCGGGCCGCGCGGCATGCGCAGCAAATTCGAGATTCTCAAGAACGGGTTGGTGGAAAACCACTGCCCCTGCCGCGACAACCAGGAGCGCGGTTTGATCTGTTCGCATCTCGTTGCCATGGGGCTTGAGGTGATCCGCCGCCACACCGACCCCGCACGGAACGAACGGGCAACCGCCGAAAAACAGCGTATCGACCGCATTGCCAAGGCGGCGGAAGGTACCCGCATCCAGCGCGTCAAAAAAACAGCCCCCGGCGCGGTCAAGGCCCTCCTGATCATTGAATTGGACGAGCAGTGGCAGGAGCAGCTGCAGGGGCAACGCATTGGAATCCATGTTTCGGTGGAATACGAAGGCGCCCGGAAGCCGGCCGCCGATGTGCCGACCGATGTCCCGTTCTCCTTCACCTACCGCGATGAAAACCTGCTCTATGTGCTAGAGGATGTTTGCGGCGGCGCCATCAAGAGCGAGATGCAGATTTCGGTCTACGACCTCATCAACATCCTCCGTCTGCACCACGGGAAGTCGATCCACCACAAAGGGAAAAAGAAGGGCTACCCGGTCAATAACGGCATGCTCGATTCCGTGGTCGAAATGGATATGGACCGGGAAAATGGCGAGCTGCTGCTCAATGTTGCAACCCAACTCCCGGATGGTTTGGTGGACATGTTCCCCACCTACATCATCGGGCAAAGCACCGGATGGATCTTCAGCGCCGGGCAGTTTTGGCCGATCAGCAGCATTTTGCCCAAACCACTGCAGGAGGTCTATCGCAACCGGTTGGTCATCCCGCGCGAAAGCGTTCCCGCCTTCCTGATGACCGAACTCGCACAGGTCGAAAAGCTGATGGCGGTCCGTACCGACATCACTCCCGACCTGTTCCACATGAAGCCCGCCAAACCCACCTTCCGGCTTGTGGTGCGGGGGAGTCCCGCATCGCTGGCCGCCACGCTCTACGCCGAATACAACGACGAAGTCGAGCTGGTTGCGGGCCGGGCCGACATGAAGGGCAACTTCGCCATCCCCGACCCGCGCGACCTGCTGCGCTACCGTATCCGCAACATGGCCGCCGAAAAGGAGGCCGTTGAAAAGCTCCATGCGGTCGGTTTCGATGGCCGGGCCGGGGATACGCTCAAGAACATCGTCGGGCCGCGCGAAGTGCTTAACTTCCTCGGAACGGGGGTGCCGCAGGTGCGCCGCTTCGGTTGGCGGGTCGAACTTGAAGGCCGCGTCAAGCCCTTTGCAGAAAAGGCCGACTATGTGATGCCCATCGTCCATGTGGATGAGTCCGAGGGCGGCGACTATTTCGATGTCAGCTACGAATACGACATTGGAACCGGCAGCATTTCCGAGCGCGACATCCAACGCGCGTTGATGAAAGGCGACTCGTTCATCGAGCGCAACGGACGCACCATACTGCTCGATGGCGATGCCATCCTGCAGGCGCGCGAGGTGTTCGAGGACTGCGCGGTCGGCACCGGCGACAAGCCCGGATCGTTCCGCATGAGCGGAATCTATGGTAGCTATGTCCAATCGTCGCTCGGTGCGCTCGAAGGCATCGGCATCGAAGCCACGCCAAACTGGATGGAGCGGGCCAAGCAGCAGAACGAGCAGGAATCGGTAGAGGATGTACAATTGCATCCGCAGATGAAGGCGACGTTGCGTTCCTATCAGCAGGAAGGCGTCAACTGGTTGCGCTTCCTCGAAAACCGCGGCTTCTGCGGCATCCTTGCCGACGAAATGGGATTGGGTAAAACCCTCCAAACCCTGGCCTGGATCCAGCTCGGCCGTACCGACGAAGACCACCAGGGCAAGCCCGCCCTGATCATCTGCCCGACCAGCCTTGTGGAAAACTGGCGGGAGGAAGCGGCCAAGTTCACGCCCAATCTCAAGGTGTTGACCCTCCACGGCACCGACCGCCATCGCAAATGGAAAAAGGTTGAAAAGGTCGATCTTGTCATCACGTCCTATGCCCTGATGCGACGCGATATTGATAAGCACTTGGAATACGTCTATTCCATCGCCATTCTCGATGAGGCGCAGCACATCAAGAACCGCGCCACGCAGAATGCGCTCGCCGCAAAGAAGATCAAGGCCGACCACCGGCTGGTGCTCACGGGAACGCCGATTGAAAATGGCGTGACCGACCTCTGGTCGATCATGGATTATTTAATGCCGGGCTACCTCGGGCACCACAAGGACTTCCGCGAATACTACGAGCTGCCGATCCTCAACGGCGGGGCCGATGGCGACCACGCCCAGTTCAAGTTGCGGCGCAAGTTGCATCCGTTCCTTTTGCGCCGCCTGAAAAAACACGTTGCCAAGGATCTGCCGGCCAAGATCGAGCGCATCGCCCCGTGCAAGCTCACGCAGGATCAGCACAAGGTCTACAAGTCGCTGCTCGAGGAGTCGAAGGCCAAGATCAACGAAATGGTCGAGAAGGAAGGCTTCAACAAGAGCCGCATGGAAATCCTCAAGACGCTGCTGCGCTTGCGCCAGACCTGCAACCACATTGACCTGCTCAAGCTCGAAGGGGTCAAGAGCAAGCACCCGTCCGCCAAGATGGAGCTGTTCTTCGAACTCATGAACGAGGCGTTGGACAGCAAGCACCGTGTGCTTGTCTTCAGCCAGTTCACCTCCATGCTGGCCATCCTTAAAAAGGAAATGGATGAACGCGGCATTAAATACTGCTACCTCGACGGCAGCACCAAGGATCGCCAGGAGGTCGTCCGTCGGTTCAACAAGGACCACTCCATCCCGATCTTCCTCATGAGCCTCAAGGCCGGCGGAACCGGTCTCAACCTTACCGGCGCCGACATGGTGATCCATTTCGACCCGTGGTGGAACCCGGCCGTGGAAGACCAGGCCACCGACCGCGCGCACCGCATTGGCCAGAAGCGTACGGTCTACTCGGTCAAGCTCATCACCAAGGGCACCGTCGAGGAAAAGGTCGTCGCCATGCAGCAGCGCAAGAAGATGGTTATCGATGCCACCCTCACGACCGACGAACAGGTCATGCAAAAGCTCACCTGGGAAGACGTGCAGGAGCTGTTGAGCCTATAAAGGGTGGGCGGTGTGTCCTTTCGCCGCCGGGAGGCTGGGGCAGCCGTCCCTACCGAATCCGATCAATCGCATCCAGCTTTTTCCAAAGCTTCGGCAAGTCCTTCGTCGGAATCATGTTGGGGCCGTCGGAGAGGGCTTCCGCCGGATTCGGGTGGGTTTCGATGAACATGCCGTCCACGCCCACTGCCGCAGCCGCCTTCGCGAGGTAGGGCGCATAGCGCCCGTCGCCGCCGGAGGTGTCGCCTTGGCCGCCGGGCGACTGCACCGAGTGGGTGGCATCGAAGATGACCGGATAGCCCATCTCGCCCATGATGATCAGGCTGCGCATGTCGGCCACGAGGGTGTTGTAGCCGAACGATGCACCGCGTTCCGTCAGCATGATTTTTGTGTTGCCGGTCGATTCGATTTTTTTCACGACGTTGGCCATGTCCCACGGGGCGGCAAACTGCGCCTTCTTCACGTTCACCACCGCGCCGCTTTCACCCGCCGCCACCACGATGTCGGTTTGGCGGATCAGGAACGCGGGCAGCTGGATAATGTCGACCACCTTCGAGGCTATCTTGATCTCCTCGACGCTATGCACGTCGGTCAGTACCGGCACGTTGTATTTTTCCCGGATCTCGGCGAGGATTTCGAGACCCTGTTCGATGCCGGGGCCGCGGTAGGAATGGATCGAGGTGCGGTTCGCCTTGTCGTACGAAGCCTTGAAGACGAAGGGGATGTTCTGCTTCTTCGATAGCTTCACGAGCTTGTCGGCAATCGCCATGCAGCCCTCGCGGCTTTCGATCACGCAGGGCCCCGCAATCATCGCCAGCGGATTCTTGCCACCAAACTTCACCCCATTAACGTTTATTGTCTTAGTCATGGTCAAATTCCATTTTGATATTCATGTGTTGTTACAGCCAACGAACCGAACGACATTGATACCAGACCCCGGAGGGTCTCCCAACATCATTCAAAATATTCCACATCATATTCCACGCCGGTTTCGGCGAGCAATCGTTTCAGTTCGTCCGCCGAGGATTCCGTGGCATGGTGTTGTTCCTGGTTCAAGATGTATTCAGCGATCCGTTCCTTCGTTTCGGGAGAACAGGTGAATGCGCCATAGCCGCTTTGCCAATAACGGAAGTCGGGGAAGACGTTTTCCGATTTGATCCAGCTCGAAGACGCCGTTTTGATTTCCTTCACAAGGTCCGCCAAGGCGAGCGCTGGGTGAAGGGAGCATAGGATGTGCACATGATCCTCCGCGCCACCGATGCAACAAAGGTGGCCATCCCGTTTCTGCACGATGTCCCCAATATAGGTATAGAGATCGGCGCGATGGTTTTTCCGTAAAACCGGTTCGCGGTTTTTCGTGGCAAAGACGATGTGGTACAGGATCTGTGTATACGTTGACATGGGGCAACCCCTCCGGGGTTTTCTACAGGTTGTTCAAAAGCACCTCGGCCTTTACCACGTCTTCCGGGGTATCGACGCCAATGCCGAAATCCTGCGTTTGGATCACCTTCATGCGGCACCCCATGTCGAGGGCGCGCAACTGTTCGAGCTTTTCGAGGTTTTCCAGCGCGCAGGGGGGCTCGGCCACCAGCTTGAGCAGGTAGTCGCGGCGGTAGGCGTAGATGCCGATGTGCCGCCAATAGATGCCTGGTTCCGGCTCTCCGGTTACATCGCGGATGTGGGGGATGGAGGAGCGCGAAAAATAGAGGGCCTGCCCATGGCGGTTGAAGACCGCCTTCACCACGGAGGGATCCTCGATCTGGTCTTCGTTGTCGATCGGTGTGGCGGCGGTCGCCATGTCCCATTCGCCGCTCGAGATGACATCGGCCAAGTCATCGATCAACGCCGGGTCGATCAGCGGCTCGTCGCCCTGCACATTGATCACCGCATCGATATCCATGTCCTGCACCGCCTCCGCAATGCGGTCGGTGCCCGATGGATGGTCGGGGCGCGTCATGGCCACGGTCACGCCATCCATGTTCAGGCCGTTCACGCAATCGGCAATCCGTTCATCGTCCGTCGCCACAATCACGGCATCCAGCTTCTGCGCCTGCTTCACGCGCTCCACCACCCATTGCACCATCGGCTTGCCCGAAATCATCGCCAGACTCTTGCCCGGAAACCGCGTCGAGCCCCACCGCGACGGAATTACGCCAACTATTTTCATTTTTCTATCTTTGGCAATGTATGTCGGAGAGCTCTCGGCGACCATTCGTCCATGGTTTCCGGCCGGAACACTCTCGTCATAGAGCACTTCCGGGCATAGGTCGGCCCCGTTGTTCCATTCGATGGTGTCGAAGCTGACCCGCGCGCTATTGAAAAGGGTGTCATCCTTTAATTCCTTGAAAATCCCGGTATCTAGATAGGGGGCGACATCGAACTCGCGCTCTTCACCATTATCGTAGGTGAGCAATAATCGGTGGTTCGAGATGGGATGGACTTTGGTAAGGGTGGGTTGCACGGGCGTTCCTCTACTTCAACGGTTCGATTTTAAAGGGAAGCTCGCCCTTCGAGGCAAGTTCCCAGTCCGCTTTAAGTTCGTCCTGATGGTTGGCATGGTTACAACTCTTCCGTATGGGTGGTCATGTAGTCGATGAGCTCTTTTTGGGAGCAGGTGGCGGTGCCGAGTTTGCCGACGACGACGCCGGCGGCAAAGTTGGAGAGCTCGGCGGCTTCGAGATAGGTGGCACCGCAGGCGAGGGCGAGGACATAGGTGGCGATGACGGTGTCGCCGGCGCCGCTGACATCGAACACCTCGCGGGCGCGGGTGGGAATGTGCTTTGGTTCGTCGCCCTGATTGAGCAGGAGCATGCCGTGCGGCCCGAGGGTGATGAGGGTGTGGCGCGCTTTCCATTTTTCGTCGAGGATGCGGCCAACTTCGAGCAGGGCGGTGTCTACGAGCGGGTTGTCGCAGGGCTTGCCTTCGCTGATTCCGGCGGAGCCGAAGGCTTCCTTGCGGTTGGGGGTAACGACGGAGACGCCTTCCATTTTCAGGATGTGGTCGTCCTTGGGGTCGTAGCCAACGGGGATGCCTGATTGTTCGGCGGCAGCGAGTACGGTATCGACGACCTGCTGCTGGACGGAGCCTTTGCCGTAGTCTTCGATGATCGCACCATCGGCCTTGGCCATTTCCTCTTTGATCAGTTTGCAGAAGCGGGCCATCTCTTCCTCGGAAATACGGAGGTATTCCTCGCGATCGACGCGCACAACCTGCTGGCGCTCGGCGACGATGCGGGTTTTGACGCAGGTGGGGTGGTTTTCGGTGTCGATGACGGCGTGGAGCGATACGCCGGATTCGGTGAGCTGGCTTTTCAACTCGGCGCCAACCGCGTCGTGGCCAACCACGCCGGCCATGGCGGCCTTGCCGCCGAGGGCGAGCAGGTTGGAGGCGACGTTGCAGGCACCGCCGGGCATGGCCTTTTCGTGGGAGACATGCACGACGGGCACCGGGGCTTCGGGGGAAATCCGTGAGACGGATCCATAAACAAAGCGATCCATCATGAGATCGCCCACCACCAGGATCCGTTTTTTTTGTGCGCAGCAAAGCAAGTCCTTTGCGCGTTGAATGGTTATCTTCATCTTATTCTTTTCTCCTCACCCAGAAATCGTTGCCGGGCCCCGAAACCTGCTGCAGTTTGACGCTGATTTTCCCGACGGCTACCTTGGCATGGACACATGTAACCATACGGCGGTTTTGCTTTGAAATCCAAAAGAAGATTTTCCCCTCCCGCAGGAACAGGGCATCGAATTCGGCAATGGGTTCAACCTGGCTGCAGTCGATTTTTCCATAGTCTGGAAGTTTGATCTGCCCATCCTTGCGGATGGCCAGGCCCATTTCATGGATCTTTCCATCAACAAAGACCGTGTGAACGTTTTCGGCCAGGATCTCGAGGTTGTCGTTGCGGATGGAATAGATGAACGAGAGGATATCCTGTGTCCGGCTTTCGATGGCCACAACATGGGTCGTTCCGGCAATCCGGTCGTGGAAGGTAGCCGTTTTGTTGGCATGGTCGAACAGGGTCAGGTGGCTTTTTTGACGGCTACCTTCGTTGAGGACGAGGTCTAGGCGCAACGGGAGTGCGGTTTCAGGGTCAACGATCACTTCGGTTACATCATCCACCTTGTAGATGTGCGTATAGGCTTTATAGGTTTGCGAGACCATCCGGATGCGGATCAGCTCCCGTCCGTTTTCGGTGATGGTTTCCGTGGATGATTTTGACCAGGCCAGCGGGATGCCCATCCAGGAAACCTTGTATTCCGTTACTTCGCCGGGGATGAAGCAGTTGGCGAAGTTGGCGGTCTTTCCAAGGGCGCTTGGCGCGCAGGAAGACAAGGCAACGGCCAGGGTGAACATGAATCCCAGAGCGGTTGGACGCATACGGGTATGCGGGGCGGTCTTGTTCGCCCGGTCGCCTCTTCTCCCATACTTCAACATGGTTCCTGCTTCCGTTTGAACTGTCGGCAAAGGACGCCGGCGGCGGCGAAGAGGTCGCGCGCCTGCAGGGTGAAGTGGTATTCGGTTTCGTAGACCACTTCCTTGATGCCGGCATTGATGATCATCTTGGTGCACATCAGGCACGGGCTCAATGTGCAATAGAGCGAACCATCTTTCACGCTGATGCCATGGTAGGCCGCCTGGACAATGGCGTTTTCCTCAGCATGGGCGCAGATGCATTCCCCGAGGCTCTTGCCCGAGGGGGCGTCGGACGCGCAACGCGGGCAGCCCCCCTCGTAGCAGTTGTCGATGCCGCGCGGCGTGCCGTTGTAGCCGGTGGAAATAATCCGCCGGTCGCGCACGATCAGCGCCGCCACCTTGCGCCGGCAGCAGTTCCCCCGCTTGGAGACCACATGTGCGATATCCATGAAATATTCGTCCCAGTCCGGACGTTTGGTTGGTTCCTGAGTCATAGGGCGCATACCATACTTCCGGATTTGCGAGTGTTCAAGCGGCATATATTCTTGTTGAAGTCATCATTCGGATTTGAAACACTCGCTCCATACGTCGGCATTGTGCATGTTGAGGGGAAAAGGATTTAACCAAGGGAGAGTTCAATGAAAATGAATCGTGTAGCCATTGTGGCATCTGTTTTTGTGTTGTCTGGAATTTTTGCGCAAGCCGAAGGGCTTTGGCCAAAGCCGAATCTGTTGCTGGAGACCGTGGGCGGCGTCTGGTTTGTTCCCGATGCCGAGCAATTTTTCGTGAACGGGGAAAACTACAGCCCCGACCTGGCCTACAATATTGACTTTAAGGTGGGCTTGGAGTTTGAGGATGACCTTTATGTTGCCGATATTGCCGGACTCGTTGGTCCGTACATTGGACCGGTCGTTGGTGTGAATGTTGGTGCCGATGCCTCTTTCCGTTTCAAGGTCAGTGAAAAGACGGGTTCTTTGGCCATCGGGCCGCATGCCGGCTATAATTGGTATTTGTTTCCGACTTGGACGGGCGACAATGATGCCTACGTCGAGTTTGAGAATTTGGAACCGGGCTGGATGGTTGGCCTGAAGGCCACCTGGGGCAGCGAAAAGATCCGCGGTGTGGTTTCGATCGACTATGTCGATGTCTGGTTTGATGCGAAAGATGGCAGCACCGTCAGCAAGAAGGATCTCTCCATGCAAGGCCTTTTGCTGCAGGGCGGTATCCAGTTCTAGAAAAACCGTCTGGCTATTTTTTTGAAGGGAGCCGTTCGGCTCCCTTTTTCATGGTTCCATGAACCGTTCAAGGATGGCCGGGGTGACGTCGGTGATGCTTTCCAGGTTTCGGAAGCGTTCCGCACCTGCTCCCAAGGCGATGAGCGGGACGGGATTGCGGGTGTGGGTGAAAGTGGAGAGGTCTTCAATGTTCCCGTGGTCGCTTGATAGGAGAAACAGGTGGTCTGGTTGTGCGGCGAAAGACGCCACCTTGGGCAGGAAACGTTCGAGCGTTTCAAGGCATTGGCCGACCAGTTCCGGGTTGCCTGAATGACCGGCACGGTCGGTCAGGAAATATTCGAAGAGGGTAAAGTCGTGTTCCTCTGCCACGGCCAGTAGATGGCCGGCCGCGGTTTCCGGCGAGACCAGTTCTCCATCGTAGCCGCGTGTGTGCATGGTCCATCGCGTGATGTCGTGGTTAACGGCCATGCCCGTGAGTAATTCTTCCTTATGCCGTACTCCTCCAAGTGCCGAAAGCGTCATGACGGTGGTAACGGACTGACGGCGCAACGGAATCTTGTGAGGATCGTCGATCCAGTAGGAATTGGCAAAGGTGGGTTTTTTTCCCATCTTCCGAAGCTTGCCAAACAGGTTTTCGTGCTCGATCAGTTTTTTCAAGGTCGGCGGTGGGAAGCCTTCGATGTGCCGGCCCATGGCCTTGGCCGCATTCACGCCGGTCAGCAACGCGGCCTGCCCCGTGGCGCTTTGGGGTTTGCCTTCAACGCCAAGGTTTGCATCGAGCGGAATGGCGGAATCCAGGAGTTTTGCGAGATCCGGATAGCGCGGGTCGCGCAAGGGATTGATGGCCGGATCATCGGAACCCAGCCCGACCCCGTCCACGAAAATGAATATGATCTTCAAATCATCGGTCATGTTGGGTACTTTGCTAGCGATTTTCAGTGCTGGACGCAAAATGAATTTTGGAAACTTTCAGGAGTGGTTGCAGGAAACGTCGATGCGGGGCGGGGCCCATTCGGCGGCTTGTATCCGTATGGACAACCCGTTGCTCAGGCAACGGATTGAGGAAAACAATGCTCTGATGGCCCGTTGGCTGGAAGCCGGGCTACACGGGGAGATGGACTATCTCGAGCGCATGTTTCCGGAAAAGGCAGATCCGTGGAAAACCTTCCCGTTCGCCAAGTCGGTGATTGTGCTGGCCTTCACCAACCGGTGGGGCGACCCGGAGGCCAAACACCCGTTTCCTGCGCCGGCCGACGATGCCCTGCTGGGCTACATCTCGGCCTATGCCAAGGAGGTCGACTACCATTCGACCGGTCAGGCGATGCTGGCCGAGCTGAAAGCGTTGCTGGGCGGGGGGGGCGAGGCCGAGGCGGCGGTGGACACCAAGGCGGTCTATGAGCGGTTGTTTGCGACCGTTGGCGGCTTGGGGATCATCGGCGGCAACGATTTGCTGCGGGTGCCCGACCGTACCAATGTCCGCGTATTCATCGGCTGCCTGTTTATCGATGCCGAACTACCGGAGGTGATCCACGAAACCCGCATGCCGTTCACGTGCGATGACTGCCTGGCCTGCATTAAGAAATGCCCGACCAACGCCATTGAATCTGGAAAGCCCATCGATGCGCGCAAGTGCATCAGCTATCTCACAATTGAGAAGCGAAGCGTCTTGAATCGCGAAGAAAGCGAAATGATCGGCGACTGGCTGTTTGGTTGCGATGATTGCACGAAGGTCTGTCCACCCCGCGACAAGATCGATACCCGCATCCCGGTCGATCTCGAATGGTTGCTGAAAACCCCGGCCGGGGCGTTGCGTAGATTGCTCAAAGGCAATGCGGTTTCCTATGCCGGTGTGACGCAGTTGCGCAAAAATGCCGTGGTGGTGCTAAAGAAGAGGAAGACGCCTCGCGCCCGGGAGCTGCTCGATTGGGTGGAAAAGAATTCGGGCAGCAAACTGGTCCTTGACCAGCTTGCCGCCCGATGAGGAGGAGATGTACATGTTTAGAGCAATCCCCATGCCAGGTTGTGGCGTCCGTCCATGCTCACGATCGTGAGCGCGGACGTGCATGCGTTGGGGGCGCTTTGGCGGTCTAGAATTCCCGATCCATCAGGTATTCGGCAATGGCGCGCAGGGCGGAGGTTTCGCGCCGCAGCATGTCGAGCGCAGCGATGGCCTCGCGGGTGAGTTTTTTCACTTCGGCGTGTGCGGCCTTCATTCCATGCACGGCGGGGTAGGTCATTTTATGGAGCTCCAGGTCGGACCCCGTGGGTTTTCCCAGCACTTCGTCGGATGAGGTTTCGTCCAGGATGTCGTCGATGATTTGGAAGACCATGCCGGTTTTTTCACCAAAGCTGCTGAGGTTTTCCAGCTCGTCTTCCTTGGCTCCTCCGGCGATGGCGCCCATGCGAACGGCCGCGCGGATGAGGACGGCGGTTTTGTTCATGTGAATGAAATCGATCAGGGAGGCGTTGGGAGCCCGGCCTTCGGCCGCGAGGTCTTCCACTTGGCCGGCAATCACGCCCAGTGAGCCGGCGGCTTTGGCCAGTTCGAGCGACAGCCTGGACTGGCCGGTTTCCGCCAGCATTTGGAAGGCATGGATCATCAGGGCATCGCCGGCCAGCACGGCGTTGGCTTCGCCGAACTTGATGTGGCAGGTGGGCATGCCGCGGCGCAGGTCGTCGTCGTCCATGCAGGGCAGGTCGTCGTGCACGAGCGTGGAGCAATGGAACAGTTCGACGGCAATGGCGGCGGAAATGACGGTTTGGGAAGGAACCCGGAACGGTTCGGCTGCGGCCATGCAAAGGATGGGGCGGATGCGCTTGCCGCCGTTGAGTACGCTGTAGCGCATGGCTTCGTGCAGCAGGGCCGGCCGGGTGCTTGCGGGGGGAAGGCAGTCATTCAGGGCCGTCTCAATGATGGCCTGTTTTTGCTTGAGGTAGTTTGCGATGTTCATGGGCACGTAATCCGTATTTCGTAATGCTAACCACCAACCGGGCAGCTGCCGGCGCAGCCGGTGCCGGCTTTGCCGCATCCCATTTCGGCGCAGGGCGAGGCGGTGGGCGCGGCTGTGGTGGCGCTGAAGGTGGAGAGCTGTTTTTCAACCTGCCTGGAACCACACGATTCACAGGCGGCCTTGGCATCGGCGGTTGGCACCAGCGCCTCGTAGCGGGTGCCGCATTTTTTGCATTGGTATTCGAATATCGGCATGTTTTTTCCTGGTTGAGTCCCGTGTGTATAGGGAAATTCGCGGAGGTTGGAAATGTTCAAACGGGGAAAAGCGTTAGTCGGGCTTGAATTGGTCGAGGATGGTGCCCCAGCTTTCGCCGGTTTCAAATTTTTGCAGGGTGTCGCCCAATCCCCAGAAAACGACGGCGGCTTTTTCCTCCACAGGATCGCGCCAGACATAGGCCACGGCCTTTTGCGTGCCGCGCACCTCGTCGTCGGAAATGGTGCCGTCGCCGTCGACATCGGTTCCGGTCTGGGCCGCGAGCAGGATCGTGTAGAGCGTGTCGTGCGGATTGAACAGCTCGAAGGTGTTGCGGAAAAAGGCCTCCATTTCCCATGGGTTGGCCGTGTCGGAGTCGGGGTCCTTGGCCAGATTGAGTAGTTTTTCCATGAAGCCGGCGTCCATGGGTTCGTCGTTCTCGAACAGGTCGGCGGCATGGTCGGGCCAGCCATGTTCGGCGACATAGTCCATGAACATTCCTGCGGCCTGCGATGCTTGGGCCGAGCTGAGGTGGCGTTTGGCCGGCATGTTGAACTCGTCGAGAGGGATGCCCATGAACACCGATGCAATGACATTGGTGTGCGGGGAATAGGGGTTCACCAAGCCGTGCCGCGGCCTGGTGCCCGAGGGATGCGGGGAGAGGCTTTCCATGATCATCCGGGAGCCGTTGCCATCATTGGCCTTGAGCATTTGCTTGGTTTGCCAAGGCTGGGCGGTGTCGTAGAGGAAATAGGTGAATTCCCACGGGGTGTCGATCCGGTCTTCGTTGCGGACAAATATGACGGTGGTTTGGTTCGAGATGGTTGAGTTCACGGCGCCGAGGGTGTCGGCGACACTGGCGGTTTCGTTGGAGGGGTAGGCGCTGGACTCATCCACCCACTGGTGGTCGGAGAATTCATTGCCATCGCCATCCCAGTTGAGGCGGGGATCGTTGACCGACATGCTGATGTTGAAGACCAGCGAGGTGATCGTCTCCGGGTTGTTCGCATTGAACAGGTAGGCGGCATAGTCATCGACCGAGTCCATGAACCCGCTTTTGTCGATGGCCTCGTCGATCGGGAATTCGAGAGCCACCACGCGGTCGGCCAGGAAGTTCTTGGAGTCGTTCCAGCATTCGATCAGCGGAAACTGGATGTCGCTGCGCATCTCTTCGAAGATATCAATGAGATCTTCGGGGTTATCGAAGGAGACGCTGTAGGGTTCTTCGTTCTCGAAGAAGATGAAGTCGATCGGGGCGGAGTTGGGTTCCCAGCCATTGCCTAGTGCAACCTCGGCATTCATCCATTCGCCAATATCGCCGAACAAGTCGGTGGGCAACGCTCCGGTTTCAATCGGGGCCATGGTGCTGCGGATGGAAAAGTCGTCCGGGTTGGTATAGCCTGCGAACGGATACCAGACCTCGATTTCGAGGACATAGTTGTTGGTCACATAGACGGTTATATTCGTGTCGAAGGAGCCGTCGCCGTTGTCCACCACCTCGGTTTCGTTCGTGAAAATAAAGGTGCTGGTGAGTGCGAACTCGTTGATCAGTGGAACAGGTTCGACCGAATAGTCGATGTCCGTGGGTTCCGTGTCGGTGTCGAGATAGTCCGTGAGCTGGTTCATGACATATTGGCTGTCGACTCCGGGGATTTTTACAAGTTCATCTTCGATGGTTTTTTCCGCAAGAGTGCTTTGGTTCGTGCCCATGAACGTGCGCCCGTCGTCCCATCCCGGCCGGGTGAACGAGAAGGTGGAGAAGGAGGCGACGCTGGAGGGGATGATCCTGTTCCCGGTTGTATCGTTCAGGGCTTGCACGTCGCGCAGCGATTCAAAGCGCCGCCAGGCATTGTTGCGGTTGTGGGCGAAGGCCAGTCCGGGGGAGAGCTCGGCAACGGATGCGGATTGGCCTGGATTACCGTCCTGGTGGTCCATGCCATAGTGGTTGAAAGACGATCCCGTTGAGAATTCGGGGATGATGTTGGCCGAGTTGGAGAGCTGGATCTCTTTCGGGGACAGGCCGGCTTCGCGTGCAATGTAGTCGCCGGCGCCATCGGTTCCGCCCACCTGGTTGGCATCGAGGAAGCCCGAGGAGTTGATGATGAAATAGCCGATGCGCCCGACCACGTCCCCGTTTCCGGCCTGTACCGTTTCCCATGTGGCGACATCCTGCTCGCTGCGGAAGGCGCTTGCAATGGCCGCGTTGCCCGACTGGAAAAAAGCCTTCTCCATGGTGAAGTCCACCGTGTCGGCAATCGGTTCGGACGTGTCGCCCACGGTGCCCAGCACCAGGTTGGTGGAAGAGGGGGGGGCGGTTCCGATGGATTGGTCGATATCCTCCATGGCGCGGGCCAATGCGGTTTGAAGCAGGTGGTTGTTGTGGGCCGAGGTGAGGAACGAACGTCCGGAAATGCGTTCGGTCCGGGTCTGCACGGCGAACGCAATAATCATGATGGTCAGGATCGCCAGGAACCCGAGGGCGATCACCAGAGCCGCCCCGCTTTTGGATGGTTGTTGTTTTTTCATTTTAATAGGAAAGCCGTTCAACCCCTCGGTTGGGCATGAAAATCCGGCGGGAATAGACCCGTTCGTTTTCGGCAACCAGGTCGCGCCCCCGCAGGGGGGTCGCCGCGTTGAACAATTGCATCGCCTTCTCCATGGTGGTCGAGGGCACGAGGCCGATGGTAACATCGACGAAGCGCGGCAAGTCGTCGGGGTCGGGCAGCCCGTCCGGGCTTCCGCCCGTCCACGCATCGTCGCCGTTCACGGCAATCTGGAACGTGGTAAGCACGGCGTGGTCGGCAATATTGCCCAGGAGCGGTTGGGTGTAGTCGATTGAAGTGCTTGTGATTTCGCCGTTTTCGCCCCCCATCGCGTGGGCGGCGCGGAAGTCGATGGACTTCTGGCCGGGGGCGCTGTGATAGTAGTCCGACATGCGAACCACATTGTCGATGGTGTTCGCATCCACGCCCTCGTATGGGGCTTCGATGGTTAGCCAATGGTGCCAGGTTCCAGCGGCATCCGCCTTCCAGCGCATGGGCGCGGTGTCGCGCAGGATGCCTTCGAGCTGGCGGCGCGCGCCGGTGGAGACAAAATAGAGGGAATCGAGCTCGAGGGCAGCGTCGTCCTGATGAACCCGGAACGCAACGTTGCTGCGGATGAGCGCCTGGCCAATGTCCTGCTCCACATAGTCGAGCAGCCGGCGCGCGGCATCGTCGAGCATCGCTTGGTCCTTGCCCTGGTTGACGGCGCGGTCGCTGGCGGAAAAGATATGCGCGAGCATCAGGGCCATCAGCGCGAGGATCGAGATCGAAACCACGAGCTCCATCAGCGTGAAACCTGACCTGTTGTTTGCGTTCGCCATCAGAGCCTGTCCCAGTTGTAGAGTTCCGTATAGAAGGTGCGGGAGGTTCCGTTGGCGCTGAAGCCCGGCCACACCTGGAGCGTGACCGCTTTAACATTGCCGTCGGCCACGATGTCGAGCCGGTAGGTCACCGTATATTCCTGCGCCTGGCCGCCGAAGGTGATGGTGGATCGGGGCAGGCGTCCGGGGAATTGTGCCACGGCGCCCAGCGACAGGCTCACGTCGGATTGTTCGTGGTCGGGCAGGCTGAGGCTTCCGCTGGTCGGGATGGCATCGAAGTCCGCGGCCTGGCAATAGTTGAGCACCAGGTCGGCAAAGCAGACCGCGTCCAGGTCGCTGTGGGTTTTGGCGGTGGCATCGAGCGAGCTGCCCAGCACACCCGTAATGGCCACAACGCCGATCGTAATGACCAAGAGCGCCAGCAGGATCTCAATCAGCGTGAAGCCGCCTTTCTTCTGGAGGGGGGTCATTGGGCAACCTCCCCGTATCCGCCGTCATCGTCGAAGACGACGGCGGTAATCCGGCTGTCGCCATTGCTTTGGAAACGGATGCGCATCCCTTGTTCCGAAGCATTCACCAATGCGCCGGTTTCCGTGAAGAAGCCTTCCGCCAGAAAAATGTCGTGTTCCCAGTCTTGCCGTTGCGTCCCCCTTGGTTTGAAGCCTAGGGCAATGTGGTTTTGGCTACCGATTTTCAGCTGGCGGTTCCGGCTAAAACCGCCGCCCCAACTTCCTCCGCCCACATAAAACACGTTTTGTTTGTCGTCGTCGTCTTCTTTCGCGGTGGCGTTGAACACCACGCCCTCCGGCAACACCTCCCAGTCGGTGAGGAACAGGCCGTCGGATTGCCGGACGTTGTTGATGTCGCGGTGGGTGTTGATGGTGAAGACGGCGAAGGAACGGAATTGCAGGTTGGGGTCGGCCGTTGAGAGGGCATCGTTGAAAACCAGGTAGGTGGGCTGGTTGTTGGCAAGGGCGTGTTGGCGCGCCATCTTGGCCGCCGCATGCACGGCGTTGGCGGCGGCTTCGAGCTTGGATTGTCCGGCAATGTTGGTGACGGCCGGGAGGGCGACCAGGAACATGATCGCGATGATGGCAATCACCACCAGCAACTCGGCGAGCGTGAACCCTGCACTGGCCCTGTTTTGTTCCTTCATCTCCATGGGGAATGAAACATATCCCAAAACCAGCCGCTGTGCGTATGTTTTTTTGCGTAATTTCAAGCCGATGGAATTACGCGGGTTTCCACCCGTAATTTGTTTTAAACATGGGGTGGCCTTGACTCTGTTTTGCGCTCTGTTAAATATAGGACGTTTTTTGCTCTAATTGGCGTTGTAAAACAAAGGAGAAATTCAAATGGCTCAGAAAAAATATGTCTACTTCTATGGTGTTTCGAAAGAACTCACGGAAGGCGATAGCAGCATGAAGGCAATTCTCGGCGGCAAGGGTGCCAACCTGGCCGAGATGGCAAACGCAAACCTCCCCGTACCGCCGGGTCTCACCATTTCAACCGAAGCCTGCGCATACTACTCCAAGACCGGCGGCAAATATGCCCCCGAAATGGAAAAGCAACTCAAGGCGCAACTCAAAAAACTTGAAGACAACATGGGCAAGAAACTCGGCGATCCCAAGGACCCGCTGCTCGTTTCCGTCCGCTCCGGCGCAGCCGTCTCCATGCCCGGCATGATGGACACCGTCCTCAACCTCGGCCTGACCGATAAGTCCGTCCTCGGCTTCATCGAGCAGACCGGCAACGAACGCACCGGGTGGGACTGCTACCGCCGCTTCATCGACATGTTCGGCGATGTGGTCATGGGCCCCTACACCGGCCTGACCCACCACGACTTCGAAGTCGAGCTCGAAGCCATCAAGAAAAAATACAAGGCCGCCGAAGACACCGACCTGACCGCGGAACAGCTCAAGGAGCTGACCGAGGTCTATAAGAAGGTCTACCAAAACAAGGTCAAGAAACCCTTCCCGCAGGATCCGGTTGAACAGCTCGATCTCTCCATCCGTGCCGTCTTTGGTTCGTGGGGGTCCGAGCGCGCCGAGAAATATCGCCAGATCAACAAGATCAGCGGCCTGCTCGGCACCGCCGTGAATGTCCAGGTGATGGTCTTCGGCAACATGGGCTCCCAATCCGGCACCGGCGTGGCCTTCACCCGCGATGGCGGCACCGGCCACAGCAAGCCGATGGGCGAATATTTGGTCGATGCCCAGGGCGAAGACGTGGTGGCCGGCATACGTACGCCGAAGCACCTCGACGACATGCCCAACGAGGAATCGCCCATCTGGAAAAAGGCCTATGCCGACCTCCAGAAAATCATGGCGCGCCTCGAAAAGCACTACAAGTATCCGCAGGACGTCGAGTTCACCGTGCAGGAAGGCAAGCTCTTCATGCTGCAGACCCGCAATGCAAAACGCACCGGCCTGGCCGGCGTTCGCTGGGCGGTTGAAATGGCGACCGGAATGGATTTCTTCACCGGCGAAAAACAAGCGAAGATCCTCAACCAGAAGGAAGCGCTCATGACGCTTTCCGGCGACGACCTCGAACAGCTGCTGTTCCCGATCTTCGACATTGCGGCGGAGAAGAAGGGCAAGGTGCTCACCACCGCATTGCCTGCGGGCCCCGGCGCCGCCGTGGGTAAAATCGTCTTCGAAGCCGCCGAGGCCGAAGCGGCCGTGGCAAAGAACCCCGACGAGAAAGTGATCCTCGTCCGCCACGAAACCAGCCCGGAAGACGTGGGCGGCATGTGGGCGGCGCAGGGCGTCCTGACCTCCACCGGCGGAATGACCTCCCACGCAGCGGTGGTTGCGCGTGGCTGGGGCAAGTGCTGCATCTGCGGTGCGGGCGACCTCAAGATCGACTATGCGAAAAAGACGGTCGGCATTGGTGGCAAGCTCTACAAGCAGGGCGACTGGATCAGCCTGAACGGATCCACCGGTATCGTCTACGACGGCCAAATCCCGACCCAGGTCAGCCCGGTGGTATCCGCCGTCGTCGACGGCAAGGCCTCCGCCAAGAACGACCCGATCTACAAAATGTACGAACAAGTCTCCAAATGGTCGGATTCCAACCGCACCATCAACGTGCGCACCAACGCCGATACGCCGAAGGATTCCAAGGCCGCCCGTTCATTCGGCGCCGAGGGTATCGGCCTCTGCCGGACCGAGCATATGTTCTTCGAGGGCGACCGCATCTGGGCGATCCGCGAGTTCATCCTGGCCGAGGACGAAATATCCCGCAAGTCCGCTTTGGCCAAGTTGCTCAAGCACCAGCAGAAGGACTTCGAAGGCATCTTCAAGGCCATGGACGGCCTGCCGGTCACCGTGCGCCTGCTCGATCCCCCGTTGCACGAGTTTGTGCCGCACACCAAGAAGGACCAGCAGGAAATGGCCAAGCGCCTCGGCGTTCCGCTGAAAAAGGTGACCGAACGCGTGCAGGAACTGCACGAATTCAACCCGATGCTCGGCCACCGCGGTTGCCGCCTGTCGATCACCTTTCCGGAACTCTGCGTCATGCAAACCAAGGCCATCATCGGCGCCGCCTGCAAGGTGGCCAAGCTGAAGAAGGCGGTCAAGGTGCTTCCGGAAATCATGATTCCGCTCATCGGCACCAAGGCCGAGCTGGACTTCCTCGAAAAGATCGTCCGCGAGAATGCGGAAGAGATCATCGCCAAGACCGGCTCCAAGGTAACCTACCTGGTCGGTACCATGATCGAAATCCCGCGGGCCGCCCTGACGGCCGACGAGATTGCCGAAACCGCCGAGTTCTTCAGCTTCGGCACCAACGACCTGACGCAGATGACCTTCGGCTACAGCCGCGACGACATCGGCACCTTCCTGCCGGATTATCTCGGCGAAAAGATCCTGCCTTCGGATCCGTTCCAGCATCTCGACCAAACCGGCGTCGGCCAGTTGGTCAAGATCGGCGTCGAGCGCGGTCGCGAAACCCGTCCGGGCCTGAAGTGCGGCATCTGCGGCGAGCACGGTGGAGACCCCGAAAGCGTGAAGTTCTGCGTGAAGGCCGGCCTCAACTATGTGAGTTGCTCGCCGTACCGTGTTCCGATCGCCCGTCTGGCCGCCGCGCAGGCAGCCATCAAGGGCTAGCCGTTCCACGCGAATGGATGAAAAAAGCCGGGGCCATGCGCTCCGGCTTTTTTCATGGGTGCGCCCGGCGTCCGCGCCGGTGCCTCTTTCGGCGGAGTTAAAGGGCCGCTTTCAGCGCCCGGATGAAGTCCGGGCTTGTACCGCAGCACCCGCCGATAAAGTCGGCGCCGGCGTCGAGCAGGGGCGTTGCATAAACCGCGAAATCCGCAGCCGTGGTCTTGTAGACCGTTTGGCCGTTCACCATTTGCGGCAAGCCCGCATTGCCCTTGATCCAGATCGGCAGGTGGGTCGCGGCCTTCATGCGCGCGGCCAGCTTAACGAAACCCTCGATGCCCTGGCCGCAGTTGGAGCCAATGATGTCGGCGCCCGCCGCGGTCAGCTCCTCGGCCGCCTGTTCAACGGTGGTGCCCATCATGGTGCGGTCGAGGTCGGCCCCCGAGTCGTAGATCATCGAAACACAAACCGGCAGGCCGGTTTCCTTGGCGGCCTTGAGCGCAAGGATTGCCTCCTCAAGGTCGGCCATGGTTTCCACCACCAGTCCGTCGGCTCCGCCGGCGGCCAGCGCCTGGGCTTGTTCCGAGAACGCGGCGAACAGTTCGTCTTCTTCGACGTCGCCCATCATGAGAATCTTGCCCGTGGGGCCCATCGAAGCGAAGACCAGCGCCTGGTCGCCGGCGGCCCGTTTCGAAATCTCCGCGCCAAGGCGGTTGACCTCCGCCACCTGGTCGGCCAAGCCATGGCGCTGGAGGGTGAACGACGTGCCGCCGAACGTATTGGTGATGATGATGCGGCTTCCAGCCTCGACGTAGGCCTTTGCGACGGCCTCCACGATCTCCGGTTTTTCCAGGTTCAGCGCTTCGGGCGATTCCCCTGGCTTCAACCCCTGCTTCTGTAGTTCGGTGCCCCAGGCACCGTCGATCAGGACGGGCCGTTCGTTCAGTAGTTTTTCAACGGTCGTGTGCATAATGAGGTTCCTCTGTTCCAATGGTTGCGGCAACATAACCCATACCCCGTTGCGAAACAACCGCCGCTTCCAAGGATTTCGCTAAAGCCTTGTTTCACAGTTCCCCATCCGTATACTCCGCCGGACTGTTTTAAGTCATAGGCGGACAATCGATGGAAACAAATACAATCGCAGGAGTGGAATTCAGTCCCGAAATGGCCGATGGCAGCGTCACCTTCAAGGTGCGTCCCTGGTGCAAGCCAGCCGACTATTTCACAGTCAGGTCCGGCGTCACCATTCCGTTCCCGCAGCGCGGTGTGCATCTCACGAACATAAGGAAGGGTAGGCTCCCATGTACAAAACGGTAAACGATGTCGATTGGGCCAACTGGGATCCGGTCACGGTGGCCACCTTGATGTTTGTGATCAAAGACGGCCAGATCCTGCTCATCCATAAGAAACGGGGGTTTGGCAAGGGCAAGATCAACGGCCCCGGCGGCAAACTCGAACCCGGTGAAACCACGGAAGAGTGCGCCATCCGCGAAACGCAGGAGGAACTCTGCATCACCCCGACCGGCGTCGAATTCGCCGGCGAGCTCCATTTCCAGTTCACCGACAACAACTCCATCCATGGCTATGTCTACACCGCAACCGGTTACGAGGGCGAACCCACCGAAACCGACGAAGCCGATCCCCTCTGGTGCTCGATCGACGAGCTGCCGTTCGAGCACATGTGGGAAGACGACTCCACCTGGTTCCCCCACATGCTCGAAGGCCGCCCCTTTTCCGCCCGCTACATCTTCGACGGCGACCGCATGCTCGACGCCGTCATCGACCTGCTCTAGTTTCACACCTGCGCAGGGGTGTGAGCATGGGCAATCCGGGATCAGCCCTCAAAATACCATTTAACGCCGGTTTTTGTCGTGCGCCGGAAGGCTTCCAAGCACACTTGCGCAAGTGTGCTTGGCGGGGGGTGCCGCATCTTTTTAGGGAATGCGTGCAAGATTCCCGCAGGTTCTGCGTATATGGTTTCAAAGGTACCGATGCGAAATCTTGATTCCAGCGAAACGCTTGCCCGCTACCAGACGCGCGAAAGCCTGCTGTTGCGTTTGAAGGACAAGGCCGATGAATATGCGTGGCGCGAGTTCCACGCCATCTATGGGCGCTTGATCTTCGGCTATTCCCTCCACTACGGCATTGGCTATGCCGAGGCGGAGGATATTGTGCAGGAGGTGTGCATCAAGGTGTTCCGCCAGATCCTCCAGTTCGACTACGCGCCGGAGCGCGGCCGGTTCCGGGGATGGTTGAAGACCATCACGCGGAATACGGTTGTGGACTATCTGCGTCGCCGCCGAAGCCGAACGAACACCAGCCGCGAGTTTCGCGAGTTGAGCGAGCTGGAAGCCGAATCCAGTGCGGAAGCCGACGAGGAACTCTGGCGAATGGAATGGCGCAAGGCGCTTTATGAAACCGCGATGGAGCGGGTGCGCAAAAGGGTGGGGGAGCAAACCTTCCGGATTTTCAACGAGCATGTGTTGGGGCAGCGCCCCGCGGATGAATTGGCCGATGACACCTCGATGGATGTGGGTTCCATCTATTCGGTGAAACACCGCGTCCTGAAGTACATCAAGCAAGAGGTGAAGAATATCCTGGAAAACGAGTGAGGTGGTGCGATGAAGCAACATGAAACCAACAACGACGAACTTTCGGACACGCAGATCATCAAAACCCTTCAGGATGCCGCCGACTCCGGGGATGTGTTTGCCTCCACCCGCGAGTGGAGCCTTGAAAAAATGCGTGAGTCCATCAATTCCCGTGGCGACTATTTCGACCGCAACGGAGCCGTGGTGTTTGAACTGGAGGGCCGGGAGGTTTTCCGAATCAGCGTGAACAGCCTGCCGGTCACCATTGGCAGTGGCGAATACGCCGACTTCCGCCTCGATTATGCCGGGATTTCCCGGGTGCATTGCCGGTTGGTGGCGGTTGGGAATTTGGTGCGCATTTCCGACGACCATTCCAAGAACGGCGTGCGGTTGAATGGGAAAAGCATTGAAGCCGAAGATTTGTGCGATGGCGATGTGCTCCAGCTCGGCACCGTGCAACTCCGGGTTGGCCGCGTCTGAATCTTTTATGGTTGAGAAAGAAATCGATTGAATATTTTTCGTTTCTTTGGGCTTGGTTTTTCTTAGGGTCTGTCCATGGCTGAATGGCGACAGGGGGACTTGGGGGATTGGGAAGCAACGCTTACCCTCTGGCAGGAAAATATTCCAGTGGATGCCACCTCCGAGACCTCCCTCCGCGCACCGCGAAAGTCCGTTGCTTTGTTAGATGGCCGCATGCCCGGCAGCCGTAGCCTTAGGAAGGATTCCGCCGGACGGAATGTTGATTTCCTGTTGGGGGAACGGCTGGGTTCCGGCGGGATGGGGGTGGTCTATACCGCCAAACAAACCCTCTTCGATCGACAGGTGGCCGTGAAAATGGCCAAGCCGGGGCGGCGCGGGCAAGCCGCCGCCGATGCGCTGATGGCCGAGGCCGTGGTGACCAGTCAGCTAGAGCATCCGAACGTGGTGCCCATCTACGATCTGGGGATCGATGAAGACGGCAACCTTTTTTACGCCATGAAGGAGATGCAGGGATTCCCATGGTCGGACCGGATGCCGGGAAAGAGCCTCGATGAGAACCTCGATATCTTGCTGCGGGTGGCCGACACGATTTCGTTTTCCCATTCCCGCGGCATTCTTCACCGCGACCTCAAACCCCACAACATTATGCTCGGCGAGTTCGGCGAGGTGATGGTGATGGACTGGGGCGCATCGTGCGCCGTGCCGGACTCCGGAGCCCATGGCGTCTGCCCGGCGGATTCTTCCTATTGCGGTACGCCGGCCTACATGCCGCCGGAAGTCGCCCGGGCCGATGTGAACCGAATGGGGACGGGGAGCGATGTCTATCTGCTCGGTGCCATGCTCTACCAGATTATCGCCGGCCACCCGCCGCGCACCGAGCCGGATCCGTTGCTCTGCCTGTCGCTGGCCGCTGAAAACCATATCGAACCCGTGGAGGCTGGCGGCGAGCTGCTTCAGATCTCATTGAAGGCAATGGCCACTGCGCCCTATGACCGCTACCCGGATGTGCGGGGCTTCCAGCAGTCAATCCTCGACTATCGCTCCCATTCCGAAAGCCTGCGCGTGCTCGAAAATGCCAAGGCCAACCTGAAACAGGCGAAAGCCAACCAGGACTACGACCTGTTCAGCCGAGCCATTCATGGGTTCCGCGAGGCCTTGGAGCTGTGGCCGGAAAATCCCGATGCCCCGAGCGGTCGCACTGCGGCCGAACTCGACTATGCCCGTTGCGCGTTCGATAACAACGACTACGAGCTCGCCCAGTCCCTGCTTGATCCCGCGGATCCCGTCCACCGGCAGTTGCTTGATCTGGTCGGCAACGCCATCCACGACCGCGATGCCCACAAGCGGCGCAACCGAAGGCTGCTGTTTGCAGTCCGTCTATTCATCGTCTTGTTCCTGGTTCTTTTCGCCATCGCCTTCTTCATCGTTCGCAACGAGCACCGCAAAAACCTCGCCACCCTCATCGGCGCGCACTATGGCGAACAAAACTACGAAGCCACCGTCGCCGCCTTCTGGGAATACCACGACCGCTATGGCATGGATTCGCTCGACCACGAAACCCTGCTCGATGTCCGCATCGCCGCCAACATGAACCCGTGGCGTGGTGAAATTGAGACCGGCATCGAAAACCCGCTCCGCATCATGCCTGCTGCCGAATCCAACTGCGTCTGGGTCGTTGGCGAAAGAGAGCTGAAGAAAATCAGATTACATCCTGAAACCGGCTACGATTCTCAAACGACCGTTGCCATCCACCACTACAAATTCGGCAAACACCTCCCGCCGGGCCAGGTGGTCGAATCCATCCAACTCCCCTTCGCCCTCGCCACCGGTCAGGCCATCCACGAGAGCCCCGACGGCACGCTCTGGGCGGGCAGTGGATCGCTGGTTTGGCGACGGAGTTCCGGTGGGTGGGAGGAAGCGTTGAATATTGCCGAACTGGACATTTCACCGCTGTCGCCGGACTTTGAAACCGCCGATGATTCCAAGCGCGACGCGTATCGCGAATGGATGGAACGCGAGGGGCGAACGCTATCCGTTACGGGGATTATCGCGAACCGAAGCCAGGACAGGGCTGCTGTGGCGCTCGGCCGGGGGGCACTATGCTGGATCGATGTTGAAAACAAGAAGTGCCTAGGGTGGTTTTTTGTTGGTATGGAGTATGGGGAAGAGTGGTTGGACTATCGGGAATCCGAACTCAACAAAGCCGAGCCGCTTCGCAACAATCCGCTGTTGGTGTTTTCCCCGGAAGAGCAGTGGTTGCTGTATCGCGAAGGATATTGGCAGAGAAATGTTTACGCCATGGAACTTCCGCAATTCCTTCGGAAAAAATATTTTCTGCAAGGCGGGACTGAATGTCTTGATCTGGTGTTTCCGAACGAACGGCGGTGCTGGGGGGTGCTCTCCCACGGACGTTCGGTTTTTTCGCCCACGGTTTCGGCCCTGTCCAAATATTGGGGCACCTATACGCCCTGGTTCCCGATCCAATGGCGCGTATGCGATTTGTTTGAAAAGCGAAAGCTGCCATCCCTGAACTGGAGTACGGTGGCGCTCGCTGCCGATGGTTCGGAATGTTTGACCATCGATAAAAAGGGTTCCCTGTTTGCTGGATCAACCATCGAGGGAACGGGGTTTGATCTTGGCGCCAAAATCTTAAAGCGGGAGTGGGCGGACAGTGCAATTGAACCGGGCGGGCAAGGCCTTTGCCTGGCAACCGACGGCTCGCTGCACGTCTACCATCTTCACCGCCATGCCGTGGCGGAGCTGGAATTGGGGGGCTTTGTGGTGGATGTTAGCAGCGGATACCATCCGGATCATTGCTTTGCCATTGTGGAAAAGCCGCACGGGAAGAACGATGTGGTCGAAATTACGGGAATCAGGTCTGCTGCACCGCAGGCGCGGATCATGGCCACCAACAGCGCGGCCGCCAGGATATGCTGCGACCCCCAAGGCCGGTGGTTGGTTGCATTGGAACCCCATGGGTTGCAGGTCCTCGATTTGAAAACCGGGGCATCCGTCGTTTCGTTGGATAGCGGTGTCAGCTCGGTGTGTCCGGTTCGGTTTGATGAGGCGGGTGAATACCTTGTCGTGGGTGGGGACTGGAGTAGTTCACGCATCCTCAAGACCGGTTCGTGGAAGATTGTCGATCAGGCCACAACGCATGAAGCAAAAGAGCACGTTGAGGTTCATGGTGGAACCATCCTGGAAATCCATAAGTATCGTTTAAGGTGCCGGCCCATCGGGCAAACCAACTTGGTGTGGAAGGTTCCGGGCGGTCGTTCGTCAAAATGGATCCTGCCTTACACCGATCCGGAAACGGGGCAACTGCGGTATTGGCACCAGGACGGATATGATCGTTTCGAGAACTTTGATGCATCAACCGGTGAATTCCATCCCGGCAGACAGGAGTATTGGCGGATGAAGGGTTCCCGTGTTCCGGTTTCCAACGCGAAAGACAAACACGCATTGCTTCCCCTGGAAACCGGACAGCTGGAAATCATCCTTAAATCGGATCTGTATCCGCTGTTTGATTCCAGTTTCTTGAAGCACGAGGTGGAGAGAACGGCGATGGATTCCGAGACGGTCAAGGTGGAGAAAACGGTGATGAATTCCGATGCATCCACGGCGGTTATGGCAAACGGCAGCAGCTTGGTGCTCATGAATCTCGACGGAGCGCTATGGCCTCGGGCAACGGAAGAGACGCCGGTGCACTATGTTTCCCCTAACGGATTAGGACTCTGGCCCTATGCTTCGTGGGCAACCGCCGCCCGAAGCCCCCACGCCGCAGTGGCTGCGGCAGACCAGGGCGACGAGGTGGTTTTTGACCGGGGGGTGTTCCAAATCAACCAAAAGATCGACGTGTGCAAGCCGTTGACCTTGCGCGGTCGCGACGGGGCGGAATCGACTGTAATCGATGCGGGCGGAAGCGCTCCGGTCTTTGAATTGATGTGGATTGACGGGCCATGCCGCATTGAGGGACTCACCCTGACGGGCGGCAGCAGCTGGGGCGGTGGCGGGCTTCTTTTCCGGAATTGCCGGGATTTCGTGGTGAGCGGCTGTGTGTTCGCAACCAACACGGCCGGAAATGGTGGGGCGATCGATGTGGTCATGGAGACGTCTCTCAAAGCCGGCGTTTCGGACAACGATTTGCTGGCTGCGGGAAAAGCCGTTCAGGACGACTTCGGGCTCATGATCATCTCGAACTGTGTTATCCGCGGAAACCACGCGGTTTATCCGGGGGGAGGGATCAATTTTGTTGACGAGGCCCATGTGAACAGCCGGCTCCTGATCGTCGATTCGGAGATTTCAGGTAATTCCGCTGGTGCGGGTGGCGGTGGGATCCGCGCCGACCATAAAAGCGCTGGAGGACGGGTGGAGGTGGTCGATTGTCGGATTTCCGGCAACACCGCAAAATCAGGGGGTGGCGTGTGCGTTACGGGTTTCAAGGGGAACACATCCATCAGCAACACCGTTTTCACAGGAAACAGCTCCGGCAAAGGGAAGAATGTGGTTGGCGCGAAACTGATCGACTGCACCTTTTCTCCCTGAACCCTCCAATCCTTGGAGGGCGACGCTTTGTCGGAGCCGTTCCAAGCACTGGCTCGGACGGAGCCTCGCCCTCCAGCTAAAAAAAACGGTTCTCCGTATAATTTTGTGGTGAAAGATCCCTTTCAAGCGGCTCAGAATCCGCTCATCTGGAATTTTTTGGCAACGAATGTAGGAAAAGCAACGAATGATTCGGCGGAATGGATTCGCTATGGATACGGTTCCCGGGCATAGACCAGCATTTTTCCTGTCTTTAGCCTCCGTTTTGGAAAACCGGAATCATCCCAGTCCATTGGATTCGTTGCTTTTCCTACATTCGTTGCCAACAGTCTTCATGGTTCCAGTCGTTGCAAAGCCGCACCATGAAAATATTCGAAGAGCCAAAAAACGCACAAAATCACGTATAGTGTGAAAGGAATTCAGCGCGCGTGCGTATGGGGTGGTATAGGGCAGGTGGGATGCCATCCGGGAGAGCCGCCTCCTCCGCCCGTGAATCCATGAATGGGAGTTGGACTATGAAGATCCGGGGAATCAGTAAACGTATATTGCTCATGCTTGTTGGATTTTGCCTGCTGGGGTTGTTGGCCGGCTGCGGGGGCGACGACGATGGCGGCGGGGGTGGCAGCAGTGGCGACGGTTCGGCATTGGTCGGGACTTGGAAGTATACGGAAGATGCGTCAGAGGGACGGTATGCCGTGTTTACCTTCAATTCCGGTGGTTCGTATGACTATGAAGCCTATGCTTATCATAACTTGATCATGGGTGGTAGCGGCACCTGGGTTGTGAACGGGAACAAGTTGATTTTGGATGGCTTTGACGAAGCAACCTACTCGATCAGCGGCGACACGTTGACCATCGTCTATTCCGATAGCGGCGATTCGATGGTCTGGAAACGGCAATAACCAGGAGAGCGATCATGAAAAAGAATAGTAATGGATGGACGAGACGGTTGGCGGTGGCATTGGTTTTGATTGGCTCTTCCGTGATGCTATCGGGATGCGGGGGCGACGATGGCGGTGGCGACGGGGAGTTTGTCGGATCGACCTGGAGGGTTACCGATGAAAATGGTCAGTCGGCCGATTTCACGATCGAGGATGGTAGCAGCTTTAAGCTGGTGATGAACGACTCGGGGCGCAGTGGAAGTGGAACCTACACGCTTTCCGGCGAAAAGATCACCTTTATGTTCCTGGATGCCGATGGAAACGACTGCGAATTTACCGGAACCATTTCCGGCAATACCATGAAAGGAACGTGGACGTGCACGAACGGGAGATCCGGCACGTGGCAAGCCACCCGGCGGTAACTAAACCCAGCAAAGGAGACAACAGATGAACAAGTGGACACGACGAATGGTATGGGCGGCGGCGATCATCAGTGTATTTGCCCTGTCGGGGTGCGGTGGCGATGACGGTGGTGGCGACTCCAACGGTATTGCCGGAAGATGGGTTGGCGACTTTAACAACAAGGAAGCTTCCCATTCCTTCGATGCAACCTTTTCGGGTTCCGGCAATGTCGATTTACAAAATGGGCCCGATAACTGGAATGCAACGATCACTGTTTCCGGTTCCGAGATTCAGATCAACTATTCGTATTATGACGATGAGTACGACGAGACGGAAACCGGTACCATTTATGGCACGCTCTCTTCGGATAAGAAAACGATCACCTTTAGCAGGGTAACCTTCTGTCGACCAAGCGAAGGCAATCACGATTGGGACGCCTGGGGAACCATCCAAAAGCAGTGACGCATGGTTTTCGGTAGGGTATCTTTTGTTTAAATTTGGGTTCTTCGTGGAATTTTGTGGGGATAAATGTGCCAACGGTACAACACAATTTAGCATGGGGCGAAGCCCTATGGTTCGGGGCATCCCCTATTTCTGCCCTGTAGGGGCAGCACAACAGCCGTCTTGTGTTGCCCATTCAGGGCAAATATTTATCTTTCGCCAGACCCCTTGGACTGCGTCCAAGGCTAAGTTGTGTTGTGCCGTTGGCACATGAGCCATGGATTGCTCCCATAAAAATCTACGTAGACCCGTCATACCAAATTAAACTGATTCGTTTTTTACCACGGAGGGCACTGAGGCGCAGAGGAGCGGGGTTGCTATAGTTCTCTGTGCCTCGGTGTCCTCTGTGGTGAGACCATTCAAGTTAAGTTCCTATCAGTCCAATGCGACAAGTTAAACCGAAGTTGCGGTTTGATTCGCTGCGCCAGGCGGTTGTTCGGAAGGTAGAACAAGCGTCCCGCTTGTTTCCCGCACTGGAAAAGCAAGCGGGACGCTTACTCTACATCATTTTGGCGAACCCCCGTCAGTATACCCCTTTCATATACGAACATGATAAATGTGTTAATGGTGATATCTTTGCTCAACAAAAATAAATAAATAAAAAATATCACAACCCGTGAAAGGAATTCCAGATGGCTGCGTATAGGGGGTATAGGGCCAGTGGGATGCCATCCGGGAGAGCCGCAACCCCCGCCCGAAAACCAAAACCGAAGGGAGTATTGCCATGTGGGGAAAACATCATTGGAATAAATCAGCGGTGGTCTTGGGTGCCGCATTGCTGGCGGTTATCGCATCATCTGTGGTCGTTCAGGCGGCCACGATTCCTCCTCCATATCCTGAGGGAACGTGGACATCGGCGGGGAATCCATATTATGTGAGTTCGGATATTGAGATACAGGTAGGCAAGACCCTAGTCATAGAGCCTGGAGTAGAAGTAGTTATGGGCCCTGGGGTTCAAATGCTTGTGAATGGGCAACTTAATGCTGTCGGAACTTATGATGTTCCTATTACTTTTAGGGGGGTCACTGATTCGAACTATTGGAACACTATCCGAATAAACTACAACCAGACACGATCCGAAAGTAAAATTGAGTATTGCAACTTTTCCGATTCATCGAATGCGATATTTCTACACGTCGATAGTATTGGAGTTTCCGAAATGGAAATCCAAAATTGTACCTTCAAAAACATAATAGGTAGTGGGGTTTATTCATACATAGTTGGCAATAGTTCTACACAGCCACCTCATTGTATTGCGAAGATAAGAAACTGTAGGTTCGAAGAGCTGAATTATGGTTGTTACTTGATTTCCGAACATTACTATCACGTGGCATTTCAGAGTTCGGTTGTTGAAGGCAATATATTCAGTAATAGGGGTATTCACTTCGCTGGACTAGACCCACATGTTGTGGTACACACGTTTCATGGAAGCGTATCCAAAGGATCTGGAAGAATTGGAACTGAACTTTTCAAGTGAAGAAGCATGTCGCGACTATCTTGCATCATTGCGATGGCCGAACGGCTTCCTTTGCCCGGCCTGTGGCCATGGGGAGTCGTGGCGACTGGCAGACGGCCTTTTCAAGTGCAAGAAGTGCAGTCGTAAAACATCTGTAACCTCGGGTACGATCTTTGAGGGCACCCGCAAACCGCTGGCGTCCTGGTTCAGGGCGATCTGGTGGGTGACAAGCCAGAAGAACGGAGCCAGCGCCCTGGGACTGATGCGCGTTCTCGGCCTCGGAAGCTACAAGACCGCATGGACGTGGCTGCACAAGCTCCGCCGGGCGATGGTACGTCCGGGACGGGAAAGACTGACCGGAACCGTGCAGGTGGATGAAACCTTCATAGGCGGCACAAGGCCCGGGAAACGGGGGCGCGGAGCCGAAGGTAAGACCCTTGTGCTGATCGTGGCGCAGGAGAATGGTAAGGCCGTCGGTCGCATTCGCCTTGTAAAAATACCCGATGCCTCATCCAAAAGTCTTGAAGGGGCCATCCGAGAAACAGTTGATCCGGGTACGCAGGTGAAGACGGACGGGTGGAAGGGGTACAATGGTTTGGGAGCTTTGGGCTACGACCATAAAGTCGTTCGGAAATCCGAGGATGTTGGCGCGAACCTGCTCCCCCTTTGCCATCGAGTCGCCAGTTTGCTTAAGCGGTGGCTTGGCGGAACACATCAGGGCGCAGTAAGTCACGAGCATTTGGCATACTATCTCGACGAATACACGTTCCGCTTCAACCGGCGCACTTCCCGCTCGCGGGGAATGCTGTTTTACCGTCTGCTACAAAATGCAGTCGCTATGGAACCCGTTCGGTTCAAGGAAATATCCCTGTCGGTCAGGGGAAGAAACCACAAGATACAGACTTAGTCCAGCGAAGTGAATACCCCTATTCAGTAATATTTATTCTGATGCAATATGTGTTGATTACCATCCCAGCCATCCGAATGCACAGGGAACTCCAACAATCCGAAACAATGTGATTATTGATTGTGGTGGTGGAGTGAATATTCGGCATAATAATTTCGATACGGAAGTGATTAACAACATCTTTGTAGCGTGTTCAAATGCTGTTTCTCGTCCTGGGCCATCCACCGGAAATGTTAATAACCAAGCAGTTTACTACAATTGCTTTTTCGGCAATCTAACAGACTTTGTTAACTATCCTTCCACGTACGGACAAATCTTGATCACGAATTACAACGGCGATCCATGCGACCTGTTGTTCAACATCTTTCTCGATCCGCAGTTTACCAATGTTGTTTATGACGGAGTAAATGATCCATTCCATCTAGGAGCTGATTCCCCCTGCATCGATGCTGGCGATCCTTCAATCTTGGATTATTATGACCCGATCCTAGGTGGCGAAATATCCGACATGGGGGCGTATGGCGGAGAAGAACCTGGGGCAGGAGTTCCGCCGTCGCCGCCGGTGATTATTGCGCAACCGCAGAGTCTGTCGGTGTTCATTGGGCAGGATGTAACATTTGCGGTTGAGGCGGTTGGTTATGACCTCTACTACCAGTGGTATTTTGGCGGTTCCGAGTTGGCGGGCGAAACGAGCGATACGCTGGAGTTGCTGTCGGTCGATTATGACGATGCGGGCAACTATTATTGTACGGTATCGAATGTGTATGACGTGGTGAACAGCGCGACCGCCAACCTGCGGGTGACGGAGATCGGGCTGGACATCATGATGCACGCTGGGCTGCACATGACCAACCTGGTGGTGGGCACCAACTATTCCGTGCAATGCGTCTATTCGCTGACCGCCACCAACTGGGTCGAGATCGACAACTTCGAAGCGGCGTTCGACAACGAAGTCTGGTTCGATCCGGAACCGGCGAACCAGGCGTCGAAATTCTACCAGGTGAAATCGCAACCGTAGAAGCCATGTGGTGCAGGCATTCCTGCCTGCCCAGCACCCGCGCGGAAATTGGCAGCTAAGCAACGCGAAGGCGTGAAGGACAGGCAACTTTGCTTCTTTGCGTCTTGCGGTCACAACCTCGAAGGAGCAACGGGGAGTTAAGCAAAATGATTATGAGCAAAATGTTGAACTCTCAATCATTTCAGTCGAAGCCAGCATTTGACCCACTTCGTTATTTGCTTTGCAAACCTTACTGTCGCTCAGCAGGTCACGGATGGTTTGTTTTTAAACGTAAAATGGTAGGTCGTGAGAAAGCAGGAATTCATCTTCCCCAAAGCGCGGGTCTTTCCCTTCGGGGGGAGGCCCGTTGCTTCGTGGATTGCAACCTATATGCGGTAACGAAACCCAACAAAGGAGACAGCAGATGAACAAGTGGACAAGACGAATGGTATGGGCGGCGGCGATCATCAGTGTATTTGCCCTGTCGGGGTGCGGTGGCGATGACGGTGGTGGTGGGGACAACGGAGAATTGAGGGCGGACTTGATTGGAACGTGGAAAGTAATGCCCGACAACAATCCAACGGGATTCTATTATATCAACACCTACCATGACGATGGAACGACGCTATCGGAAGAGCATATCCCCGGTGATCCGGTGGAAATCTATCAAGGAACCTTCACCGTGTCTGGCAACAAGCTGCATCTGGACTGGGGAGGCGGAGATACCTATACCACTACCATCTCCATTGATGGCGACACCCTTCGGGGAACGGATATGGATGGTGGCACCTTTACGGGCATCCGACAGTAGATCGCTAGGTTGCGCCCTCCCGACTTTCTGCTAGTCCGGAGGGCTTGTTTGTGGATTACCTTTTTATCGTGTGACGCCGCACTCAATATTTTTTTCTTCCTACACAATAATCCTGTCATCCCATGATCCTGTCCAATTTCCCATCTTCTGGATGCCGTTCCATCGGCCAAGCGGTGAGGGCACCGCGTCGACGTAACAGGACGAGTCCAAGCCGCCGGTGGAGTCCACATCCATGTATCGGTTGCCGGCATTCGGGCGCAATGGCCTGTTAAGCGAAGAACTGGGTTAATGTGTGAATGGTGATAACTTTGGATATGCAAAAAAATGGAATAAAATAGCATGCATCATAAAAGGAAATCACAGGGTGTGCGTATTGGGTAGTGTAGGGCGGGTGGTGTGTTGCGAGGGCACCGTTTCCTCATCCGAGAGATACGACGCAAGGGAGAGAAGGTATGATGAGTAATTCTGGTAAATGGACAAGATGGCTGGCCATGTTGCTGGTGGTTTGCTTTGTGGAACTGTTTTCGGGATGCGGCGACGAGGAACACCACGACCCTGTTGATGAGCGTGTTGCCGGAAGGTGGCAGGTCGAATGGAAGTTCAGCACGCAAGTCGATTATTTTGTCCTCAATTTCACCAACGGGGATTTGGTTGGTTTGGAGTTTCCCGAAGGAGGTTCGGGGCAGGCCGAATACCACCTGACCGGAGACCAGATAGGAATTTACTATAACTACGACACGCTCATGACGGGTGTTGTTAGTGGTGGAACCATGTCGGGGACGGTTGAACTTAAAGGTGGAAACAACGGCGGCACATGGACGGCCACCAGGATTTCCAATTAACAGGAAAGGGCGGAGCGATGAAAAAGTGCGGATGGATGGTTCTGTTGTTGGGGATGGCAGTGCTGTCGTCGGGATGCGTGAGCGGGCGGAAGGTGCGGTCGGCGGAAAAAATGAAGAGTTCAAACCCGATGCGGAATATTGCGATTTTCGGCGGGGGGCGGGTGTTCTATCCGAGACAGATGGGCATGGGGGTGTTGTTGTGCTCAACGCAGACCGACCGGGCGATCAAGGCCTTGCTGGCGCAGACGACCACGGCGTTCCAGATGAAGGGCTACAGCGTTGTCCTCGCGCAACCGGCGGGCATCGGGTTCTTCGATACAGCGCATAGGGATTATTGGGCCTATAGCGATTTGGAAGGGAACAGCCCAAAGGTGCGTCATGATACGGAGGTTCCGGTTTATGTCTATCCCTATGTAAAAACCCGCCCGGATTTGGAGCAGGCGCTGCGCAAGCTTTATCGTGGGCTGAACGACGGGCATCGGTTCGAACCCTCGGTGGACGACCTTGCGGTTGTCCGGAAATACACCGGCGCGGACACCGTGGCGCTGGTACGCATGCGAGGAATCGAGTACACGGCTGAACGCAAGGTGGGTGTCGCCATGTTGGGCGTGGCTGCCGCTGCGTTGGGATCGTATAACTCATCCACTCCCAAGGAAACCACCGAGGCCATTGTAGTATGCATGGAGGTGGCAACCGGCGAGGTTCTCTGGCAGTCGGGAATGTGGTTGCAGACCGTTCCCGCCAAGCCGGATCCGCTCTTAATGATCGAGTTGCTGGAGCCTTTGCCCAAGGCCGGTTATGCGATTAATCCAAAATATGTCAATTAGGATAAGAATACTTCCGTATGAGCAAGGATGTTGATTTTCTTGACGGGCTTTGTTGAATCGTTAGGCTGTCAGTCACGTTCCGGTGCAAGCCGCCGCTCCGGATGAAATGGCATAATGGCGGTCGAACAGGGAAAGGATACGGGGATGAGAATGAAAGCATGGATTGGTCTGTTGATGGCAATGCTGGTGGTTGCCTCGGGGTATGGTGCGGAGGAGGAAAACCAATGGGATTTCGTGGTTGGGGCGAGTTTTGTTTCCAAGGACTTCTTCGCCGATTCCGACGAGATATTCAACGACTATGGCTGGCTAGGGGTTAGCTTGGGCTTTGAACATTGGGTGGGTCGGAACATCTCGGTGCGCGGGAGTTGCGACGTTCTTTTCAGTGGTGACGACTACGATTATGCCGATGGCTCCTACATGAATACCATGGTGGTTCCATCGATTTACGGACAGTGGTTTTTTGCCGGGGACAGGTTGCTGTATCTCTCGGTTGGCGCGAGCATTGCGTTTCCGTTTACCAATAGCGATTATTTCGACTATTCCACCGGTGGTTTTGGCGCCGGAGGAGGCCTCGGGGTGGCATTCCTTGATGGAAGGCAAAAGGTTGAGATTGGCTACTTTTATTTGCCGGTCAATGTCGAGGCAACTGAGTCCGGGATAATCGACGACTACAACTTTGGCGGCCCTATGATTCGTTACTTCGCTGGGTTCTAGGGCAAGGCACCAAAAACAGTAGCCACGGATAATCCCAGCGCAGATTCTCAGCAACCGAATTTAAACCCGAAGACACAAAGCACACCAAGTTTAGTGTTCTTGGTGTCTTGAGCGCCGAGCGAAGCGAAGATAATTTGCGGAGCAAATAGTGGCGGAGCCACGGTTCACCGGGTGTTTAAAACATTCTGGAAAACAAGAAAATGTCGGATTGTAGTACGGAATAACACAGAAGGAAGGAATCCGTGTGGGTCGGTGTTCATCTGTGGCTGTGGGCAATTCCGGTAAGCGGCGAAGTTTTTCTGGAAACTCGTGTAAGATTCTCGCATGGCGTGCGTATAGGGGTTTTACATACGTTATGGAAACGACGGAAACCAGCGAACTGTTATCGGCCTACCACACGCGGGAAAGCCTGCTGCTGCGCTTGAAGCAGGGGGAGGACGGCGTGGCGTGGCGGGAGTTCTACGAAATCTACGGTCGCCTGATTTTCGGGTATTCGCTCCACTACGACATCAGCCATTCCGAGGCGGAGGATATTGTGCAGGAGGTGTGCATCAAGGTGTTCCGCCAGATTATCCGGTTCGACTATTCGCCGGAGCGCGGCCGGTTCCGTGGCTGGCTCAAGACCATTACGCGCCATGCGGTGGTGGACTACCTCCGCCGCAAGAACAGTCGTCAGAAAACCTCGAAGGAATACTGGACGCGGTTGGAGCAGGAGCTGGATGCCAAGGCGGCGGTGGATGAGGAAATCTGGCGGTTGGAATGGGAGAAGGCGGTCTATGAAACCGCGCTTGAACGGGTGCGCAAGCGCGTGGGCGAGGCGACCTTCGACGTGTTCAAGCGCTATGTGCTCGACGACCAGTCGGCGGTGGAGGTTTCGGAGGAGACCACGTTGGATGCCAACGCCATCTATGCCGTGAAGCACCGCGTACTGAAATTCATCCGCCAGGAGGTGGCGGATATTCTCGAAGACGAGTGATTTTTACAGGACGATGGATGACAGGACTATTTAACAATGGCGATTGCGGGAATAGTCCTGTTATCAATAGTCCTGTTTGAAGGCGGAGTTCGGCTTCGCTGTTCGAAGGATTGAGAGGTGATGGAATGAATGCGGATGCACAGTGCAGGAATCTTTCGGACAACCAGATCATTGAGCGGTTGCAGGATGCCGCCGAGGCGGAGGATGTGTTCTCGGCAACGCGGGAGTGGAGCCTGGAAAAGATGCGCCTTTCGATCCATTCGCGCGGCGACTATTTCGACCGGCAGGGTCTGGTTTCTTTCGAGCGGGATGGCAACGAGGCGTTGCGTGTTGAATTGAGCAGCATGCCGGCCACCATCGGACGCGGGGAGAAGGCCGACTGCAAGCTCGATTTCGGAGGGGTATCCCGCCTGCATTGCCGGTTGGAGCGGGTTGGCAACCTGGTGCGCATTTGCGATGCCGGTTCGAAGAACGGAACGATCCTCAACGGAAAAAAGATTGATTTCGAGGATCTGTGCGACGGCGACGAACTCCAGCTCGGCTCCGTTCTCCTGCGAATCCGGCGCGCATGATCGGAAACATTTCTTTTAGTCCCTCTCTATTCAAATGCTATCATGCTTGCGAAGGATTTATTCTACAGAAGGACGCAAAGTGCGCAAAGGAAACAAATACCATGCTTCGCGAACTTTGCGTCCTTCTGTTAAAAAATGGTTCCGGTTCTGTCGGGTTAGGCTCATAACGAATCTGTAGTTATTGACGTTCATTTGCAGTTTTCTTTTTCTAAGGTTTGAATATGGATGGAAGTGATCAGAAATGGGATGCGGATGCAACAGTGACCCTGTGGCAAAAATCGGTTCCCGCCGGTGCCTCTTCCGAAGATTCGATCCGCACCGGCTACGATACCTTTTCCTCGGTTGGCAAAACCAAACCCCGGCTCCGGACGCTTGAGCCGCGGGCCGAGGATGAACCCGATTTCGAGCTGGGCGAAAAGCTCGGCTCCGGCGGCATGGGCGTGGTCTATTCCGCCAACCAGACCGCCTTCAACCGCGAGGTGGCCGTCAAGATGCTCAAGCCGGATCGACAGGCATCGGCCGCGGCGGCCGACGCGCTGATGGCCGAGGCGGTCGTGACCGGCCACCTGGAGCACCCCAACGTGATTCCGGTCTATGACCTCGGCGTCGATGCCGAGGGCAACCTGTTCTATGCCATGAAGGAGGTGCACGGCGCCCCGTGGTCGAAGCGGATGGCCACAAGAAGCCTCGATGAAAACCTCGACATCCTGCTGCGCGTGGCCGACACGATTTCGTTCGCCCATTCGCGCGGCATCCTCCACCGCGACCTCAAGCCGCACAACATCATGCTCGGCGAGTTTGGCGAGGTGATGGTGATGGACTGGGGTGCATCCTGTTCCACCGAAATCGGGACGGGGGCACAGGCATCCGATTCCTCGTTCTGCGGCACGCCCGCCTACATGCCGCCCGAAATGGCGCGCGGCGACCTGAACCGGCAGGGGGAGGGCACCGATGTCTACCTGCTCGGCGCCATGCTTTACCAAATCATTTCCGGCCATCCGCCGCGCCTCGAAAAAGATGCCGTGCTCTGCATCAACCTCGCTTCGGAAAACCATATCGATCCGCTCGGGCAGGAGGGCGAGCTGGTGCGCATTGCCCTCAAGGCCATGGCCACCCTCCCGACCGAACGCTTTCCCCACGTCCGCGACTTCCAGCAAGCCATCCGCAACTACCGCTCGCACTCCGAAAGCCTGCTGCTGCTTGAAAACGCAAAGGTCAGCTTGGCAAGGGCCCGGCAGGAGCAGGACTACGATTTGTTCAACCGCGCCATCTACGCCTTCCGCGAGGCGCTGGAGCTGTGGCCGGAAAACGAGGAGGCCGAAACCCTGCGCCTGGAAGCGGTGCTGGGCTATGCCCGCTGCGCGTTCGGCAACGCCGATTTCGAACTCGCCCAGTCGCTGCTCGATTCCGGCAATGCGACGCACCGCGAACTGCTGGAGCTGATCGCCAAGGCCATTCGCGACCGCGACGCCCACAAGCGACGCAGCAAACGTTTCCTGCTGATTGCCCAGATTCTGGGCGGCTTCCTCCTGCTATTGTTCCTTTTGGCCTTCCTGCTCATCCGCGTCGAGCAACGCAGAACCGCCGACCAGCACCGACAGGGGCTGGCCAACCTGATCTCCGCCTATTATGGCGAACAAAACCATGAAGCCACCGTGGCCACCTTCTGGGAACTGCACGACCAATACGGCATGGACACGCTCGATCCCGAAGCCCTGCTCGATGTCCGCGTTGCCGCCGCCATGAATCCGTGGTGCGGCTCCATTGTAACGGGGATCAATGAACCCGTCGGATTGGCCCGCGCTGCGGAGATGGATTGCGTGTGGGTTGTCGGGGGAGACCGTATGGCGAAAGTCCGAATTCAACCGGCGCAGGGCTATGAACCGAAGAGCATGGTTGGCATCCATGAATACTGTTTCGGCAAGAGGATGGCTCCCGGTGTGGTGGTTGACGAAGTTGGGTTGCCGTTTCCTCCTGCAGGCAGCGCTGCCATGCATGAGGGCGCTGACGGAACCCTATGGCTCGCCAGCGGTTCATGTATTTACCACCGGATAGGCAATGGATGGAAGGTCGTCCTGGATGCCGGCAAGATCGACTACCCGCCGCTTCCGGCCACCTACAACATCGAACGGAAGCAGGTCGAGGAATGGATGGGGTCGGCCGGCCGGTTGCAGCCCATCACCGGCATAGTGTTGAATCATGGCCAGACCCACGCTGCGGTTGCCTTGGGCAACAACACCGTCGGATGGTTTGACCTGGAGAACAAACGGTGCCTCGGGTGGTTGGCGGTTGGGCATGGTACCCGCTATGGCGAATTGCTGGATGGCGGCGAGCCGGGGGATGTGGAACTCGCCCTCTCCCCGGACGAAACCCGGCTGGCCTACAAGCCTCCCGTCAGGGGCGAATCATTTGTGTTCTCCTTTGAACTGCCTTCCATGCGGAGAGATTGCTACGTCTATAATCGGGACTATCCGATCCAGTCGATTGCGTTCGCCGGCGGGGACGACGACGTACGCGGGATTACCATGGATGGCTTCGTGTTCTCACCCGATGATGAATACCGGGCGGCCTTTTCAACCTTCTTTAAAGGCCCCGACGCGAAAAACCACGTGCGGTGGGGGAGGGAGCGTGCCGATGTTCGGGAGTTGCACCAGTCCGATATCGCGTTTGCATCGTTTTCGCCCCAGGGCGGCCAGTGTTGCACGCTCACCGAAGACGGACTGCTGTATGTCGGCGGCGCGGGAGGGGAACCTGGCTTTGAATTGGTCCGGCGCATTGTGGATCACGATCCGGCAGCTTGCCTCCTTATGGAACGGCGGAAGGTGGCTCTGCTCTCATCCGATGGGCAAGTCCACGTGTACGACATGCAGGACTATGCATTATCCGCCGTTGACCTTGGCGGGGATGTCGAGGCGTTGTGCCGAACTCCCGAGGCGGGGCGGGTGTATGTGCTGGAAAACGATGGGCAAAAAAAGACGGTTCGCAATGTAACGCTTCGGGACAGCGGTGCGTGGTCCACCGATCCCCTGATCGATTGGGATTGCTCCTTTATTTGCGTGGATTCCAATGAAAAATACCTGGCCTGCCTGGAAGGCCAGACCACCGCCGTTTTCGAGGTCGAATCCCATAAGCTGTTGCATCGGTTCAGGGTCGAGAGCGGCGAGCCGCCCTCGGAAGCCGGTTTCGACGCTACCGGTCGCTATTTTTACATTGGCGCGGGAATTGATGCCGGCTGGCGCAAGGGAATGCGGCTCTTCTCCACCGCAACGTGGGAAGAAATACTCGCGCGCCCCCACGGGGGCAAAGCCCGGTCGCAGTTCAACGACATTGTGTTCGACCGGTGTGGCGGATCGACGCGGTTCCTGTTTCTACATCCCTCCCCTAAAATATTCGGTTCCTATTCCATCGGCGTGGACGGGCAAGCCCCGGTCGAGAACTGGAGTGTGGATACGGGGAGCACACCTACTGCAATCATTCCCTTCTTGGATCCCCGCACCGGAGAGCAAAGCTACTGGTGCCAACTTTGGTTCAAGCAATTCCAGCAATACGATGCCGGCACCGGGGAGGCATCGCGTTTCCAGACGCATTGGGTCCGTACAGGGCTCCGCCACCCGGAATTCACCGCATCGGATCCACGGGTTGTGTTCCCCATGGAGGACGGCCGAATGCAGGTGGCACTGAAGCAAGACCTCTACCCTGTCTTCGACCCCCGCGCATTGGCTCCAAAGATCGAACGTGCTGTGCTCAGCACCGACGCCACCCGTCTCTACCTGCTGTCCGACGGAAAGCTCTATTGCATGCAGATGCCGGAAGCACCATAAGAACCATTGCATTCCGAATGGCGATCCATTTGCCGAATGTCCAAAATTAAACAGAATTCCACATAAGATTCTCGGATGGGTGCGTACCTTGTTGTCGAAGCAAGGGAGGTGTTCCGCCGCCAAGGAGGGCGGCGGCATCTGGGCGAACGCCAACGGCTCGGACTGCCTGGTGACCAACACGCTCTTCAAGGGCAACCGCGCGGGCGAATCCGGCAACGACGCACAAAACTGCACCGTGGAAGCCGGCCCGTAGCGTGGATATCCGATCCGCGTTTCCTGTTTTTTTTCATCTCCCGTGTAAGATTCCCGGATGTGGTGCGTACTTGTTTGTAGATGCGAGGGAGACGGGCCATGGTGATTCAGGTGATTAAGGATGTGGTGAGGCGGTTCGATGCCGCTTTGGCCGGATATGGCGAATGCCGCGGGCAGTTCCGGATTACGGACGTGGATGGAAATCCGTTGGGCGGGGTCGAGGTGAGCTACCGGGTGGGGCATTCGGAGTGGATTCCGTGCGGGCGAAGCCGGAAAAGGTTCAAGAGTTCGCGGAATTATTGCCAATTGTCCACGGTGTACTATCGCATTGGGGAACCGGTGGCGTGGCGCTTTTCGAAACCCGGCTACACCGATAAGCAATTGATCCGCTATACGGCGGGGACGGAGTTCGATGTTGAATTGAACTCGGTCGCCATGACCCGTTGCGCGATCGCCGATGCCTAGGTGGCCTCTATCCCGGAGCCTATGCGCTTGGTTGCAGTATGCCGAGCGGGTGGGGGGTTGCAACGGGGTCGAAAAAGTTTTCGGCGTTGGGGAAGATGGTGCCGATCTCGCTCGGCGGAACCCCGAACCAGGATGCGAGGTCGGCGCAATATTCATCGATCGAGGTGGTGGGAAGCAAGCGGGCGCGTCCGACGTCCAGCGGGCCATTGCTCGCCAGCACCGGATATTCGCCATAGATCTTCCCGCCGTTGACATCGCCGCCGATTACAAAGGCGTTGCCGCCCCAGGCGTGGTCGGAGCCGCGGCCATTGGAGGTTAGCGTGCGGCCAAAGTCGGTGGCGCTGAACAGGACAACGTCGTTCTCGATGCCGAGTGCCACCAGCTTGTTCCAGAAGGCTTCGATGGCCGCGTTGATTTCGGTGAACAGGCCTTCCTGGGCCAGGATGACTTCGTTGTGATGATCCCATCCCCCGCGGCTGACAAAGAAGACCTGCCGGTTCATGGAGAGATTGTCTTTGGCGGCGAGAATTTCGGCCACGTTCCGTAGCTTTTTCCCGGTTTGGGTGTCCGGGAAGTCGGCAGCAAAATCGAAGGGGGAAACGGCGTCGGCAAACGCGACCGAGGTGTCGATTGCGCTTCGGTTGCTGGTGGCCAGCTTGGATTGGTAGAGGTTGCCGTATGGCTGGGCGAGGAGGGAGTCGATGGCGTTGGTGACCGAAGCGGTTTCGTTGAACTTGGTCTTGAGCAACACGACGCCGGCGGGGTCGGTGATGTAGGGGATGGATGCGGGGCCGATCTGCATGGTGTTGTTGCCGGAGACGGAAATGTTCATGCCGACCGTGCTGTTGAGGTTGGCCTGGGTGAGGCAGTCGGCCATGCGGCCGGCCCAGCCTTTCGGGCTGGCGCCGCGCACCTGGGGCACCACGGTTTGCCAGTGCACCTGTTCGTCGGCGTGGGAAAACAGGCCCACGGGCAAGGCGGTGCTTTTGGCTTGGTATTGCGCGAGGGTGGTGGGTTCGATCAATGTTCCGACGTTGCTGACAAAGGCGCAGTTGCCGGAGTGGTATAGGCTTTGAAGGATGGGAAGCTTGTGGTGGATGCCGTAGCCCCCGGAGTAGGGTTGCGCGGTGTCGAGGATCGGGAGCAGCTCGCCGGTTGTGTCCAGCGCCAGTCCGGTCGGGTTGGTGTTGATGTCGTAAAGACCTCCCCGGACGGTGGTGTATTCGCCGTAGGCCTCGGTGTCGGTTGGGACCAGCATGTTGAACGAATCGTTGCCGCCCAGGAAGAAGAGGCAGACCAGTGCCTTATGATCGGGGAACGATTCGCCGGATGCGGCGCCCGCGGTCATTTTAAGCGAGAACAGGGCGGAGGCCATGGCCGTACTGGAGGCGGCGTAGCCGGCTTGCTTGAAGAAGTGTCGTCGTGTGTTCATGGGGAGTCCTCAGTAAAGCACATTGAATTCAGGCAACATTGAAAAGAGCCACAGCGCCCGCCGGGCGCGTTCCGCCCGTTCGGCTTCCGTTCCACCGGGCATGGCATCGACAACCCCGATGAGCGTTGCGCGGTTGGATGCACGCAGCCGGCCGGCGGTTAGCATGGTGTCCAGATGGTCGATCAATGCGGCGGCATCGGCGGCCAGTGCGGTTTCGTGGGTCAGGTCGAGGTCGCCCTGGCTATACCACCGTTGCCCGATTCCCACCTCCAGGTCGCGGGTTATGCCTTCATGGACCAGCCACCAAAGGGCATTGGGTAGGCTGAGTGCCGTGACGTCGTTGTGGATCTGGAATTCGGGGGCGTTCAGGTTGCGGTCGAGAAGGGGGCCGATGGGCTGGTAGTCGGGCAGGTAGAAGCTGAAGACCGATGGATAGTCGTAGGGGGATTGGGCGAAGACCTCGGCCAAGTCGTGGAAGGGGAAGAACCCATAGGTTTGCGGGGAGGTGATCTCGAACGCGCGCGCATAGTTCATGAGGCGGATGAGCGGTTCGTGCAATTTGCCGTGGGCGGCATCGTTGGCCAGCGCGGTTTCGCGCGCCTCCGGATGAAGCAGGATGGCCTTGGCCACCGCTCCCAGGTCGCCTCGGATTCCGGAACCTTCCCCGGTGTAGGTTCCGTCGATGAAGGCCTGCGCCACATCGAAGATATATTGGGGCGACGGGTTGGAAATGGTGAAGCGCTGGATGAGGATCCGCGCAATGAACGGCGGTGTGTTGGGATGGTTGTGCAGGTGGTCGAGCAAGCCGTCGATGTCGTCGCGCACGCCTTGCTCGGTTTCGGGGAAGGGGCCCTGGACGCTTCCGTCGAGCAACGTTTTTTGTGAGAGGTCGTGCCAGTCCGGACGGATCAACGACGGGTCGATGTAGTTGTCGGCATTCTCGGTGTTGCCGCGTTTGGGGTGCCGCTTCAGTCCGGTGAATATTTTTGCGAACTCGGTGATGTCGTCGTTGTCGTAGGTGGGGATCAGGTTGCCGCCGGCGTCCAGAACCGGGGTGCCGTCCTGGTTCAGCTCCCAGAGGCCGATGGTGAACAATTGCATGATTTCGCGGGCATAGTTTTCGTCGGGGAAGGTTCCGGCCGACTCGTCGGCTTTCTTGTTGCTATCGAAGGTGAGGTAGCGCCCCATGTGCGGGCTGTAGGTCACTTCCCCCAGGATGTCCCGGAAGTTGCCGAACGCGTTCCGCACGAAGATGTCGTAATAGGTCACCCAGCGTCCCGTGTAGCTGGCCTGGTTAGACCCGTTTTCCCCGACCACGAAGATTTGGCTCAGCGCCCAGGCCATGCGCTGGCGCAGCTGGTCCTCGGCGGTGATCGCCATCTGGTACCAGACGATCTTTTTGGTGTTTTCGGTGTTGAACTCAACGTCGTTGTATTTTCGTCCAACGGCAATGGCATCGTTTGTGTCCGCCTTGTAGGGAATGGATCCGTTGCCATCGTCGTTGTTCCAATAGTAGGTCAACTGTTGGCCGATGCTGGTGTTGTGCCCGATTTCATAAAGGGGGGCATTGGCCGGATTGTTGGTGAAGGCCGGGTTGCTCCGTTCCCGCCAAAACGCGCGGTGGGAGTTGGTGGGCAGGGCCATTTGGTCGTCGATCCAGGCCAGGTAGTTGGTGTAGGGCGGATCATTGAGATTCGGATCATCGAGCCCAGGGAAGCCGGCGATCGATGAGCGCGTGGGGCCGAAGGTCGCTTGCTGAAGGAAGCGCGATACCGAGTTCGTGTTGTCCAGGCCGCTGGTGGCGGAGCTGACCACGCGGTAGAACCGGCTCATCCCGCTGGTAGGATCGGACAGCACCTGGTGGACGCCACCGGTTGAAATGGGCAGGGCGTGGGGGAAGGCGTTGCCCCAGTCGAAGCCATAGTCGCGGGCAACCGGTTCCCAGTTGACCAAGTCCGTCGACCATTCGACCATCCGGAGCTGGTTGGAGGTTGCCGCCGAAGGGAGGATGACCGCGAATTGGCCGTTTGAAACCGTCTGGCCCAGCTCGTTTTCCGATTGGCAGAGGGGGGCGAGGAGCGATAGTGCCGCAATTACAGGAAGGGTTGTTTTCATTAAAACCTCGGATGCATGTGCTTGAACGCATCAAATAGGTAACACAATACCTGTTTGAGGGCAATCTTTCTCTTGATACCCGTTGAAATGGATTGTCTTGTCGGCAGGGAATAGTAGGGTTTGGTTGATTTGGGAGGAAATTCACATGACGCTTATCAAGGCAACAAGCTTTATCATATCGATTGCAATGCTCACGGGGTGCGCCTCCACCGGGCCGAAAGGCGGGGCGAACGGCCCCAGGCTGGTTGGATCGGGCCGAAGCACCCCGTCCGGCGCGCATTATGCGGAAGTGGGGGTTGAGTTTTCGACCGGGGGCGACTTTGTTGCGCTATTCGCTCCAACCCGTTGGAAAAAACCGACCCAAACCGGCGGAAGCCTTTCATGGATGAATCCGGCGGCCTGGAACGAGGATGCCGGCCGAACCGGACGTGTGCTGCTGGGCGAAGCGGTAGTGGTTGGCGTTGTGGTGGCGGCTGCGCTGGCCAGCGGTAGCGGGGGTGATGATGGTGGAGGGCCAACACCTCCACCGGATCCAGTACCGCCGGATCCGCCGCCTACTCCTGAATAAGCGCTGGAGTTTTAGTGCCAGCTGCGTATTTGAAGGGCACTAAAAATTCCAAGGCTGAAGGCGCATGGCCTCAGCCCTTGGAACATTGAGAATGGGGATCAGCGGTGGTTAGCCGATGATGCTGACGTTGCTCGCCTGCGGGCCCTTCTGTCCGCTTTCAACTTCAAAGCGGACGCTCTGGCCTTCGAGCAGCGTGCGGCGGCCTTCGGCCTGGATTGCTGTGAAATGAACGAATACGTCTTCACCGCTTTCGCGGGCAATGAATCCATATCCTTTTTCGTCGTTGAACCATTTTACGGTACCGGTCTCTAGCTGGTCTGACATAACTTGCTTTGCTCCTAAACGGGCCGTTGCCGGCCATTCTTTCTTCTTTGACCAATCCCCCTTAAAGAACCGGTCGTTCATTACTCATCCCCGGAGGGGCGTATTGTATTTAATACAAATAAAAGGCTAAAGAGGCAAAAGACGAATTGCGAGAACTGTTTTTGCTTTATTTTGTTAGGGTTTCCTTTCGGGAAAGGCCGCGCGTAGCCGTGGGATCGGCCCTGGGCATCCGGTTGGAAACGGTCCGGGCCATCAAATCGGTATATAAATACCAAATTAAGATTGATGTTGAACCGAAGTGGTGCGATAAAACGCACCAATAAAGACGTGATTAAAGTGCGCACGTTTATTAGGGTATTCTGCAACCAAGGAGGCGCGCACCATGGCATTAGAGAGGATCAAGGTCGAATTACCCACCGCCGACTACTATGAAGCCGAGGTGAAATGCCGTAATTCATGTCCGGTTAGGACGGATGCACGAGGCTATTTGATGGCCACCGTCGCCGGAAAGTATGAAGAAGCGTACGCCATTTCCCGCGCCACGAACCCGTTCGCCTCCATCTGCGGCAAGGTCTGCGGCGCCCCCTGCGAAAAGGGCTGCCGCCGTTCGGATGTGGACGAAGCTGTCGTCATCCGCAACATCAAAGGATACCTGACCGACAAGCACGGCCCGGAAGCCGGGGATCTTAAAACCCCGCTGACCTATTCCATCGCCCCCGGTTCGCTTGAGCCGGAACTGAACGGAAAATCCGTTGGCATCATTGGCGGTGGATGCGCGGGCTACACCGCCGCGCACGACCTCGCCCGGCTGGGCTACAGCGTTACGGTTTATGAGCGCTGGGAAAAATCCGGCGGGCAGCTGGTGCAGGGCGTTCCCATCAACCGACTCTCCCGCAAGGTGGTGGCCGACGAACTCGCCTCCATCGAGCTGTTCGACAATATCGAAGTCAAGAATGGCGTCGATGTCGGCAAGGATATCACGTTCGCCGAGTTGGAGAAAAAACACGATGCGGTCTTCGTTGGTGTTGGCCTTGCAAAAGGGAAGAAAATCCCGTTGCCGGGAGCCGATCACGACGAGGTCCACATCGGCCTGGCCTTCCTGTTTGATTTCAACATGCGTGAAAAGTGGGATCTGAGCACCCGGCGATCGATCGTGATTGGTGGCGGCGACGTGGCGTTCGACGTTGCCCGTTCGGCCTTGCGCTGCGGTTCGCCGGAAGTGCAGCTGGCCTGCTTGGAGCGGGAGCATCTCAACGAAATGACCGGTTCGGTTGATGAACGCGAAGGCGGCCGCCGCGAAGGCGTGGTGATCAACGATGGCTGGGGACCGCGCGAGATTGTCGTTGAAAACGGCAAGATCAAGGGGTTGGTCGTCAGCAAGGTGATCCGCGTTTTTGATGAAGACGGAAAGTTTTCCCCGCAGATGGAAGAGGAAACCCGCCTGATCGAAGGCGATGCCGTTTTCTTCGCCGTGGGGCAGGGATCCGACCTCGCCTTCCTCGAAAACTCAGGCGTTGAAATGACGCCGCAGGGCTGGGTGAAGGTTGAAAACGAGGAAACGCTGCAGACCAGCAAACCGAACGTTTTTGTCGGCGGCGACATTGCCCATGGGCCGAAGCTGTTCATCGATGCGGTGGCCTCCGGTAGCAAGGCGGCGCAGGGCATCCACGCCTACATTTCCGGAAGCAAGCCCTTGTCGCTCAAACGCAAGCTCACCTTTACCGATCTACCGGACTATGGACGCGGTTCCGTCTATGTGGACGAAGAACGCGAGGAGCGCGAAGAGCTTCCCGTCAAGACCGCCGAACAGCCCGAGTTGAACACGACGGTCGAATATCCCGAAAAAGAGGCGAAAGAGCAGTCCGCACGCTGCCTCGAATGCCACATCCACCCGACGTTCGAGGGCGACATCTGCATCCTCTGCGGCGGTTGCGTGGATGTCTGCCCGTCCTATTGCCTTTCCATGAAGACGGTCGATCGCGTCGATGGCGGCGAAGAGTTGAAGGTGCTGGCCGAAATGGAATTTGGCAGCATGGAAGTGGCGGAAGCGGAAGGGTCGGTCATGCTGTTCGATCCGCTCAAGTGCATTCGTTGCGGCATGTGCGCGCAAAAGTGCCCGACGGGTGCCTGCAAAATGTCGGTGAATAGTTTCGAGGACTGCTTTGCATGATTTGGCTGACGATCATTCTGTTAATCACGACAACCCTGCTGGGCGGCATCTTTTTCGTGTTGTTCCGCTGGGCGGTGAAGGATGGCCAGTTCGACGATCCCGAAGAGGCGAAGTATGTGATTTTCCGGGAAGATGAAGCAGGGAAGGGCGTTAAGCCACAAAGGCACTAACGGCACTAAGCCGGGGTTCAATTTGGAGGATAGGATATGGCGAATAAGGAAAAGAAAGACGGTAGGAGTCGCCGCGAGCTGATTACATTGGGATCGGCCTTCGGCTTGATGGGGATTGCGGGTTTGGGATCGGCCGGGGCGTTGTTTAAATACATGATGCCCGTGGTTTCCTATGGTACACCGCAAAAATTCCTGGTTCCGGTCGAAGATCTGCCGGATGTCGGGGATGAGATGATTTTCGACGACATGAAGGTTGTGGTCCGTCGGCAGACCGATAAGGAAGTTGCCGCCATCTCCTTGGTCTGCACGCACCTAGGCTGCACGGTCAACCGCGTGGAGACCGGTTTCCTGTGCCCGTGCCACGGTTCGCAATACGATTCCGACGGCATCGTGGTCGGTGGCCCCGCCCCGAAAACGCTGCCTTGGCTGGATATCAAGATCGTTCCCGGCGGGCAGATCGAGATCGATACGGGCACCTCGCTGCCGGAAAACAGTTTCTTCGAAGTCGCTTAACAAGGGGAAGTGGATGAATGAACTAATTCAACAGGCCAAGGAGTTCGGGAACAAGCTCTACTACTCGATCTTCCGGCATCGATTCGACAACACGGGGCTGACCAAGTCCAAGATCATGTTCAGCAATGTGCTGCTGCATATCCAGCCCGTGAAAATCCATAAGCGCACGGTCAAGTTCAAAACCACGATGGGCCTGGGGCTGATTACCTTCTATCTGTTCCTGATCCTGGCCCTGACCGGGATTTTGCTGATGTTCCACTATGTGCCATCGACCGCCATCGGCCCCGACGGGTTGCCGGACGCCTACAGCCGCATGCTCAACCTGCGCTCGAACGTCTTCTGGGGCGGCTTCATCCGCAACATGCACCGCTGGGCGGCGCACGGCATGGTGGCCTTCGTGGCGCTGCACATGTTGCGCGTCTATCTCGCCGGCGCGCACCGCGGCGGCCGCGAATTCAACTGGGTGATCGGCTGCATCCTCGGCCTCTTGACCGTCTTCCTGTCCTATACCGGCTATCTGCTGCCGTGGGACCAGCTGGCCTTCTGGGGCGTCAAGGTCGGCACCGAGATCGCCAAGATCGCACCTGGCGGCGCGTTGATCCGCGGCATCCTGCTGGGCGACACCGATGTCGGCGGCGAGGCGCTCATCCGCTTCTACGTTTTGCACGTCGCCGTTTTGCCGGCCGTGATGGGCTTCCTGATCGCCGTCCACTTTTTCCGCATCCGCAAGGATGGCGGCCTGGCCAAGCCGGCGGATACCTCGAAGGAAAAACAGATTCCCGATGAGGAGTTCGGCGATGTGAAAAACAACTCCGTTTTCAAGACGGCCCGCAGCTACAAGCTGGTGGAGATCGTCAAGGGCAAGGAGCCCAAGGTGAACGAGGAGGTCGATCAAATGATGTTTGCCTGGCCCAAGCTGATCGTGCGCGAATTGATCGTGCTGCTTGGCGTGGTGGCTGTGCTAAGCGCCATCTCGGTTTTATTCGATGCGCCGCTCGAAGGGCCGGCCGACCCGAACCACCCGACCAACCCGTCGAAGGCCCCGTGGTATTTCCTCGGCCTGCAAGAGCTGGTTTCCTACCACGGCTTCATCGGCGGCATTGTCATCCCCGGCATCCTGGCCGGCGGCGTGATGGTGCTTCCCTACATTGAAATGTTTTTCGAGACGTTCACCAAAACCTGGAAAACCAACGTTCCGGGCGTTTGGTTCGCCCGCGAGCGTGGATTGCTCAACGTGCTCTTTATCGGCATGTATCTGTTCATGTTGACGCTGATCATTATCGGGGTCTATTTCCGCGGCGAAAACTGGGACGTAATCTATCCGTGGGTGCATGACGTGTCGGGGGGAGGTCACTAATGATTAAGGACTATCGCATACTTGCCGCATTGGCTTTCGCCGGCTTCATCTTCTTCGCCCTTTCGATGATGAAGTCGATGGATCTGGAATTCGTGAAGCACCAGAAGGCCTACTATGCCGAGCTGGGCGAAGAGTTTCCGGGGATGGAATACAAGCAGATCAACGTCAAGACGTCGGGAGGCATCATGATCGACCGTTGCCAGACGTGCCACGTCGGGGCATCGAATCCGGATGCCTCCGGATTTGCGCAACCCTTGACCACACATCCGCCGATCGTGCCCGGAGCGGAAGAGGATCCGCACGACTTTGCCAAGATCGGCTGCACCGTCTGCCACGATGGAAACGGTCGCGCCGTGGAGATCCACGATGCCCATGGCGAATACCATGGCTGGCCGGCCCCGTTGCTTTCCGGGCAGCTGTCGCAGGCCAACTGCGTCCGGTGCCATGCCATGGAGAGCGGCCATCTGGCCGGCGCCGAGCTCTACGAAAAGGGCCGCACCCTCTTCCTTGAAAAGGCCTGCTGGGGCTGCCATACGATCGAAGGGATCTCCTCCTCGTCGCAGGCCCCCGAGCTGACCGATGCGGGCGGCAAGTTTTCGTATGGATACCTGGTCGAGTCGATCGTCGACCCTAAGGCCAACGACGTAAACTCGAAGATGCCGTTGTTCGACTGGGCGCACGACGAAGAGACCGTTGCCGCCATTGCAACCTATTTGAAAGGGCAGCAGAAAGAACGCCTTCGTTCCGCCGAGAGCGCTCCGATCGGCTACATCAAGCCGAAGTCCGAGCTGGCCCGGATCACCGAGCCCAGCGTGGCGGCCGGCATGAGCCTCTTCGCGGGCGCGCCCTTCGAGGGTTCCGTGGCCAAGGGCGGCTGCGTCAACTGCCATGCCATCCGCAATTCCGATGGCAACCTGGCCGGCGGCAACATCGGCCCGGAGCTGACGTGGACGATCCGCCAGCGCGGGCGCGACTATGTCAAGGAGCACATCGTCAATTCGCGTTCGCACGTGGCCGATTCAATCATGCCGACCTTCAAGGACTACAACGATGCCGAACTCGAAAGCGTGGTTTCGTATCTCTCCACGCTCGACTATGAGCTGGGCGAGGCCGACGGGCAAAAGCTCTACGACACCTATTGCGTCTCCTGCCACGGCGACGACCTGAACGGACGCGGAAAGCTGGCCCCCATGCTCGACCCATTGCCGCGCGACTTCAGCAAGGGCCGGTTCGTCAGCTCCTATGAAACGCGCTTCACGGATTCGATCATGGAAGGTGTGGGCGGAACCTCGATGCCCGCCTGGAAAAACATCCTGAGCGATGAACAGGTTGGAACGCTGGTGGCCTTCATCAAGGAAAAGAGCCATGCCGCCGAGAAATCCTACACGCGCATGCAGGTCGCGTTGCCGAAGACCGGCGACCTGGAACGGCTCGACTTCAAGGGCAAGGGAACGCTGCTGGAAGCGGGCGATCCGGAAGAGGGCTTCGAGGCCTTCCAGAAATATTGCACCTCCTGCCATGGCAAGCTCGCCAACGGCAAGGGGCCGAACGCCTACACGTTGGTTCATCCGTTGCCGCGCAACCTGATCAACCAGGATTTCATGAACCAAGTGGCCGTCTCGGATGAGCGCCTCTACCAGTCGATCCTGCTGGGCGTGCCGGATACCTCGATGCCGCCGCACGACCACCTGAAAGACCAGACCATTCTGGATATCATCGCCTTTATCCGGGCCAACACCGAGGAAGCCGAATAATGAAACAAGATACTGCTGCAAAAACGATGGTCATTGCATCGTGCGTCTACTTCGGTTTGGCGCTCACGATGGGAATCCTGACGGCGCTGAAGTTCGTGGTGCCGACGGTCGGGGAGATCGAATACCTATCGATGCCGCGCCTGCGCATGTTGCACACGAACATCAACCTGTTCGGTTGGCTGCTGCAGGCCAACATGGGCATCCTGTTCTGGATCCTGCCGCGCATCCTGCACACCCGGCTCTTCTCCGAAAAGCTTGGGATGGCCATGGGCGTGCTCTACAACCTGACGGTGCTCGGTGGTTTCGCCGCCATTGTGATGGGCAACGTGAAGAACGTCGAGTATGGCGAAATCCCGGCACCGTTCGACTACCTGATCGCGGTCTGCTGGGTGATGTTCGCCATCAACGTGTTCGGTACGGTGGCCATCCGGAAGGTGAAATACCTCTACGTCACGGTTTGGTACACGCTGGGCGCGGTGATCTGGACGACGTTCGTCTACATCACGGGCAACATGCTCAGCCAGATGCCGATGGTCACCGGCATCAACCAGGCCAACCTGATCTGGTTCTACGTGCACAACGCCGTCGGTCTCATCTTTACCCCGCTGGGTGTGGCGATCGCCTACTACATGATCCCGAAGCAGCTCGACACCCCGATCTATTCGCACAAGCTTTCGATGGTCGGCTTCTGGGTGATCTCCTTCGTCTATGTTTGGACGGGGGCGCACCACATGCTCAACGGCCCCATCTCGAACTGGTTGCAAACCGTGGCCAGCGTCTTTTCGTTCAGCCTCATCATTCCGGTGATGGCGGTGGTGACCAACTTTTTCGGAACCTTTGCCACGGCGCCGCGCCATACGCGCATGAAGGGGCCGATCCCCAAGCTGTTGATGATGGGCACGGTCTACTATATCTTCACCTGCCTCCAGGGGCCCTTCCAGTCGATCCGCTCGGTGAGCGAAATCGTGAGCAAGACCGACTGGGTGGTCGGCCACGCGCACATGGCGTTGTTCGGCGCATTTTCATACTATGCCATGGCGGGCATCTGCTACGTGGCCCCGAAAATGGCCGGCCGCAAGCTCTATTCCGAAAAGCTCGGCGATCTCCAGTTCTGGCTGATGACGCTCGCCAGCATTCCGTTCTTCGCCGTCCTTTGGATTGGTGGGGTGATCCAGGGCTATGCCTGGCTCAACCCGGAAAACACGTTTGTGGAAACGTTGGAAGCGCTCAAGCATGCGCACTGGATGCGCTTCTCGACCGGCAGTGTTATTTTCATTGCCTACTTCCTGTTCCTGTACAACATCCTAATGACATTCTTCGGGAAATATCCTGCTGAAGAGGGGGCGGAATAATGAAAATCGATGTCGAAAAAAGCCTGATCTGGACGGCCGCAGGCGCGTTCATCCTCTTTGCCATCGGCGCGGTGCTCACCACCATTGTTCCGCCGATCGTCGACAAGACGCTGTGGACGTCCGAATACGATGTGCATGAATACACCGAGCAGGAGCAGCGCGGGATCGAAATCTACAAGCGCGAGGGGTGCGTCTATTGCCACACCCAGCAGATTCGCCAGCTCGATTCCGACCGCCGCCGCTATGGCTGGCGGCTGGTGGAGGCGCCCGACTCCGAGGCCTGGGAATATGTGAACGATAAATACCATTTCCTCGGCACCAAGCGCAGCGGGCCCGACCTGGCGCGCGTGGGGGGGAAATATTCGTCCGAGTGGCACTGGGCCCACTTCAAGAACCCGCGCGACATGGGCGAAAAGTTTCCCGACCGCAAAGGGATCTATGAAAAGGTTTCCATCATGCCCGCGTTCGACTATCTCAGCGACGAGGAGATCAAGGATCTCACCGCCTACATCCAGACGCTCGGCCGCAACAAGGATTGGCGTGTCGATAAAGACGGCAACCCGCTCAACGACTACGAGCAGTAATAAACAGGCGAATGTGATGAAACCGCGAAAGAACGCAAGGAACGCAAAGAAACCATCTGGAATTATTTCTTGCTCTGCTTTTGCGTTCTCTGCGTTCTTTCGCGGTTAATAGAAATCCACGTATGGAGGTTTGCAATGGGAGAGAAACAATACGAACTCGAGTCCACCACCGAGATCAAGCAAGGCCATGCCGATATCGGCAAGTTCAACATTGCCGTCGAGGTGGTCCTGACGATTGTCTGCATCGTCTATCTGATCCTCAACTTCAATCCTTAAGATTTGGCAACGCATGCATGGAAGGCCGCGAATGTTCGTTCGTTGAGATTCGTTGCTTTCCATTCATGCGTTGCAATCAATATGGCTAAGTCCAAATACACGAACCGGAGACGGATCATCCAGGCAGTGGCGATGATCATGCTCCTGAGCATCCCGCTCCGCTTGGTTTGCTTTGATTTGGAGAATGAATGCATCCGCGTCTTCGGCGCGCGCTTTGGTCTCTCCACCATGTTCTATCCGTTGTTCACGATCGTGGCGCTGATCCTTTTCGTTGTGTTCCGGGGGATGAGCAAGGGTCGGATCTTCTGCTCGCACCTCTGCCCGATGCATCTCTTTTTGGAGATCGTCAATAGCCCGAAAAACAAAACGGCGGCTTCGCGTCCGGCAAAGGTTTGGGGCTGGTCGGTCTTTTTTGCGGTGCTCTCCGTCGAGGTCATCCTGTCGTTTTTCCAACCGTTGGATAACCAGCTCCGGCTGATCGCCTCCGGGCACTTGCCCATCATCGGGATTGCATCCGCGCTGTTCCTCGGCTTCCTGGGCCTGTTTGTGCACTACCAGGAGCACTTCTGCAAGAAGGGCTGCCCCTACGCACTGATCCAGATGCTGCTGCAGTCCGACACCACGCGCTACATGGAATTCGCCAACCCCGAAAAAACCTGCACCAATTGCCGGGGCTGCGACGATGTCTGCCCAATGCTGTTGCGCGCCCGTTTCGAGAGCAAAGGCACCGACTGCACCAACTGCAACCTCTGCGCCGAGGCCTGCACCTCCGAGCTCGGCGAAGGAAACACCCTCTTCCTCCTCACCGATCCACAGGTTGAGAGTGGGGAAGCCGGGCGTTGATTTTGCCATTCAGTACCTGAATAGTCCTTTTTGTGCGGGTTCGAATTGCAATTGCTCTGATAGGTGATAGGGTAACACGCAATTATGAAAGAACTCATTGCCGCCATCATGCTAGGAGCCGGTTTGGGCTGGGTCGCCATTCCACATTGCTACGCCATGTGCGGACCCCTGCATATTTCCGTCTGTGCGCTTCATCGAGAGAAAAGCTTTAAGGCGTTGTCGCTGTTCAACCTTGGTCGGATTGTTGGCTATACGCTGGCCGGGTTCCTGTTTGGCGCCTTTGGCGAATTCGTCAACATTGGCCCGGCGCACTTTTGTTGCCAGCAAGGCCAGTATCCATTGCGCGGCGCATTGCTTTCGTTGCTGTTTCCCGGTGTCATGATGTTTTTCATCGCGTTCTATGCCTTCCGGAAAAAGGGACTGAAGGCCCCCAAGACCAACTGGATGTCGAAGCTCTTTAGCGGCAGTTTGGGCAAGCTGACGGTCGGCGGCGTCTGTTCGTCGCTGATCCCTTGCGGCATGCTCTACGCCGCCTATGCCATGGCGGTCGGACAGGGGAGCTGGTGGAAAGGCGGCGGCTTCATGTTCGCCTTCGTCGTCACCCAGACCTTCGTCATGCAGCTCGGCATTTCCCTCGGTCGCTTGGTCGACAAGAAATGGGGCGCCCGCTTCGAAAAGGCCTTCCCCTGGATCTGTTTGGTTATCGGTGTTGTCTATTGCGTCTTGTTTGTCCTCAAGCTCATTCCTGCCGAGGCGACGGGATAATTTACACCACGAAGGCTCTAAGTACACGAAGAATTCAGCTTTGTGCAACTTGGTGACCTTCGTGTCTTTGTGGTTAGAAAAAATGGCGGATCGTTGCATAGTTTGTAATCGGAGTGTTCCCGGCGGGGAAGGCGAGTTTTGCTGCCCGGGCTGCGCGGCGGTCTACACGATCGTCGGCAAGATGGGGCTGGATGGCTCCGAGCGCGACGAGCGCATTGCCCAGCTGCTCGAGGGCGTCTTTCCCGGAGGGGAGGAAGCCGATGCCGAGCAAGCCGAAATCGAAAATGGACAGGAACTCTGTTTCCTCGTCGGCGGCATGGTGTGCCCCGCCTGCTCGTGGCTGGTGCACAACAGCCTCGGGAAGCTCAACGGCGTGGGGAACGTCAACCTCAACTTTATCGCCGAAACCTGCACGCTCACCTACGACCCGATGAAGATCGGCAAGGACGACATCCATTCGAACGTCGAAAGACTCGGCTATAAATACTACGAGGGCGAGGATGCCAGGCGCGATGGTTTCGACTATTTCCGCTTCGGCGCCGGCTGGTTCTTTGCGCTCAACAACATGATGATCTCGTTCGTGGTCTATTCCGCCGAGACCTGGGATGTCCCCTTTGCCATGCAGCTGGTCTGCTCGATCCTGCTCGCCGTCTTCGGCACACTCGTTCCGCTCTATGCCGCCCGCACCACCATGATCTATGGCTTCCGCCAAATCATGATGCGCCAATACCGCATGGAGAGCCTCGTGGTGCTCTCCACCACGGCGGCGTGGATCTATTCGGTCTATTCCATGGTCACCGGCGATTTCCACCGGCTCTATTTCGATGTCGTGACGCTCCTGTTGATGCTCATCGAAACCGGCAACCTGATCTCCGGCTCGTTCTATAAAAAGCTCAGCCGCCGCGTCAGCTCCCTCTCGTGGCAGTTGCCGAAAAAGGCGCGGGTTGAAAGCATCGATGTTGATGAGGATTATGCGGCGGTTGAGGATCTGAGCCCGGGGCAGGAGTTCCTCGTGAAGCGCGGCGAGTTTGTTCCGACCGACGGCATCCTGATGGCTCCGGCCGAGTTCGATTTCAGCCTGATCACCGGCGAGTCGCACGGCGTTTCGCTGGAGCAGGGGCACTATGTCGGCGCCGGGGCCAAGCTGCTTTCCGAGGATGCGCGTCTTTCCGTTCCGGCATCCGGCCAGAGCAACCTCATCAAAAAGATTGTCGAAAGCACCATCGAAGCCTTCAATACCCGCAAGGAGCAACTTTCGTTCGGCGACCGCATCAGCCAATACTTCGTCCCCATCGTGGTCGGCGTTGCCCTGGTGGTGTTGTTCGGCAACCTCGTCATTGGCGACCGCGGCGACGCGATCATCCGCATGCTGAGCGTGTTGATCGTCGCCTGTCCCTGCGCATTCGGGATCGCCGAGCCGCTGGTGCTCACCGCCGCCATCGAAAAGGTGCGCGGCTTAGGCATCCAGATCTTCAATGGCACCGTGCTGGCGCTCAAGCCGGCGGTGGCGGTCTTCGATAAAACCGGTACGCTCACGCGCGGCGCACCCGAAGTGCACAAGGTGGTTTGGCTGGTTGAAAAGAACCAGAAGCAGCTCGACATCCTGGCCTCGCTCGAAAACGGCATCGAGCATCCGATTGCCCGTGCGTTGGCGCTGGTTGGAACGCCGTACCCGGTGGCCGACCGCACCATCGCCCGTACCGTGGTTTCCGCCAAGGTGGACGGAAAGCACTGGCTGGCCGGCAGTGCCGACCTGTTTCCGGATGTCGGCATTCCTCCCGATCTGAAGGAGTCGACCATCGTCATGTTTGGCGATGCCGAGCGCTGCCATTGCATTGTTGGCCTCAAGGACACCGTGCGCGATGAGTCGAAGCAATTGGTGGCCGATCTCAAGGCGCAGGGGGTGAAATCGTACATTTTCTCGGGCGACCGCAAGGCGGTGGTCGAACAGGTGGCCGGCGAGCTGGGCATTGCCGACTTCCATGGCGAAATGGGCAGTACCGACAAGCAACGCGAGATTGCCGCGCTTCAGGCGCAGGGCAAGGCCGTGTTGATGGTGGGAGACGGCATCAACGACGCCCAGGCCCTGGCCGCGGCCGACTTCGGCCTCGCGGTGTTCTCCGGGCAAATCCCCGCCAAGATGAGTGCCGACGGCGTCTTCATGGTCCCCGAAATCGGCAAGCTGTGCGATCTCCCCTTCATGCAGCGCAAGGTGCGCCACAAGATCCGCCTCAACTATGGCTGGGCCTTTCTCTACAACATCGTCGGCATGTTCCTCGCGGGGGTGGGTTGGCTTTCGCCCAAATATTGCGCCGTCGGGATGGTCTTCTCCAACCTCGTCGTCATCTGGAACTCCATGCATGGCATGGCGCTCCCCGGGCGCAAGGCGTAACGAAGATTTAAAAAACCCCGCAGCGTGTCATTGCCGTGTTTCGAGGTAGTGCAGGAACTCGTTTTCCATGATGAACCCGTCGCCATTGGCGTCGATGGTCCCGAATTTTTCAAGCAACGTCCCGAGGGCTTCGTCGGTGGAGAGCTTGCCGTTGCGGTCGAGATCGAACCGCCGGAGCATGGCATCGAATGCGCTGCCTTTCGGTTGGGCGGTCTTGGTGGCTCCGGTCACCGGCTTGGACGCCGAAACTTGGCGTCCAATGACCTGCCCGCCGAACGGATCCGGTTGGAGATAGATGTGGTATTGCTGCGTGGCTTCGATGTTCTTTCGCGCGGAGAGGGAGTGCACGGAATAGTTGACCTGCAGGATGAGCGGTTTGGAGGGGTCGAGTTTGCGTGCTTCCAGCAGGAACTCGCGGGGTTCGGCATCGGTGGCTTGGTCGGACACGCGGGGCGCGCTGTTCATGGACGGGGCAACCACCCCGACCGGGGTCTTCAGGGCATATTTCATCGGTTCGCCCAGGTTGTTCCAGGCCACGCCGTAGAGCGGGTCGATGTGGAAGCCGAGGTAGATCTTGCCATTGCCGCTTGCGAGCAGCTCCTTGTCGCCCTCGAAGCGGAGCTTCACATAGTGGGGCGAATTGGGATCGAGCGGGGTGGTTTCCAGCGGCAGGAAGCCACTGGCGATCAATACCTTCGCGCGCTCGACCAGTTTGCTGTCCGGGGAGCCGGCGCCCAGCTCGGTGTTGGGCAAGGCGCTCGCGGTGGTCGGGATCTCGACTTCGCCGGCGATTTCCGCCAGCGCCTTGCGCAGGCCGGCTTCGTCGGAAATGGCACCGGCATAGACTTCCTCTCCGGCATTCGAAAAGATGAAAAGGTTGCTCTTGTTCGCTGGGGCCAGCGCTTCGGCGGCCTGGTTGTCCATCAGGTCGTACAACCACGGCACCGCCGTGAAAAGGAGTTCTTCGGCCACCTTGGCGTGGCGCGCTCGTTCCTGTTGCATGAAGGGTTCGATGTAGCCATTGCTTTCGGGATGGCGCAGGAAGCGGTAGAGGTAGAAAAAGTTGACACCCTTTGCCGTGTAGTCGCGCGCGGCGGCCTCCACATTCCGGTAGTGGCCAATAAAGTCCGGGTCGGTCAGGTCGCCCAGGGCAATGGCGGTATGGCCGGCATCCGCCACGATGCTACGGAGTTTCACCTTAATGTTTTGCGCATCGTGCACATAGACATCGGCCAGCTGTCGCTTGGGCTTCGATTCCGCTGGCGCGGCCGCCGGCGATGCCGAGCTTGAGCGGGGGATGGAGGCGCTTATTTTGGCGGCGGCATATTTGTCCGCCCGGTCGGCGGAGCGGAGGACGCGCGAAGCATCGTCCTTACCGATGTCGTCCTGCCCGGCCGCTCCGGCATTCTTGAAGAAGCTGGTGTCGGTGACGACGACGGAGGTGCCGGCCTCGATGCCGATGGCGCCCGCCCCCTTGCTGCAGAGGTTCTTGCTAAAGCTGCAGTTGGCGATGATCGGGACAAACTCGCCCTTGAGCGCAATGGCGCCGCCGTTGAGCTTTGCGCTGTTGTCGCTGAATTTCGTTTTATGCAGCTCCAGGGCAATGCCTGCCTTCTTGCCGGTTGATGCCAGAATGGCGCCGCCGCTGGCGTCGGTGGAGTTGTAGGCAAAGCTGGCCCCGCTGATCCGGGCTTCCGAATCCGTCGGTAGCACGATGGCGCCGCCACCCTTCGGGGCAAAGTTGGAGGTGAATACGCAGTCGGTCGAATCGAACCAGCTACCCTTCGACAACGAAACCGCGCCCCCCGTTTTGCCGGAGTTGGAGAAAAACGTGCAGTTGGTGGCCGTGAGTGCCGAGGATTCGCAATGGATGGCCCCCCCCGAAATGGCGGCGTTCTTTTCGAAGATGCAGTTGGCCACCGTGGCGTTCACGGTCCCCGCCGGAAGCAACAGGCCGCCGCCGTATTGGTTGTTTTCGCCCGAGTTGGCGTTGCCGCGCGATACGGTGAATCCATCCAGGCGCGTGTTCGATGCGCCGGTGACCACATGGTGGCAGTTATCCGAGCTGCTACCGGCGCGCCCGATGTCGCCGCTAAGGATCGTCCGGATCCCCTTGGGGTTGCGCTGGTCCAGGGCCGTTTCACTGCCCCGGAAACCGCCGTAGACCGCAACGCCCGGCTTCAAGGCAAAGGTCGTGTGGCGGTTGTCGCCATCCGGCTTGTAGGTTCCCGCCTTAACCCACACCTCGCCGCCCCCCAGCGCCGCCACATCGTCGATCGCCTGTTGCAGGGAAGGGAACGCCGTTTTCCACGATTCCCCCGTCGCGATCGAGGCCTTGGCCGCACCGTCAACATAGTTGGTTTTGGCATGGGACGCAGTGGCAACCAGCAGGCCAGCCACCGCAACGAGGACGCATCGATATCTATTTTGCAAAAACATGGGGCAAATACCTACCACGTTGCAATAACCCCCTCAAACCAAAAGCACAAACACTTGACGCAACCGTACCGATGGAAAATGGATGAGTGGATGTTTGGATTGATGGATGACCGGAACAGCGATAGCGCGCGATCCGCTCGCGAATTACTCCGTCCCATTCCTCTTCAACCTGTTCCCGGGATAGGGATGAACCACTCTCCTCCAGAATCCGGTGAAGGGCTTGATCTGTTACCCGCCACGATGAAGACTAGATCCCGCTCTCCGCACATGCTCTTTACCGAACCCTAACACAGCCTAAAACCTTTCCATTTTAAAGAGTCGTCCATCGGGACCACCATCGTGTAGCTCTAGCACCAGCTCGGAGGCCTGTGGGTTAAGCTCCTCTTCACCCACTTCCGTTGGTAGATCTTCATCGAGTGTACTGAAAATATACTGGATTCCATGCTTCTCCACGGTATCACGCACAATCTTAAGCAGTGCCCGTTTAACCTTGTCCTGCTTCTGCTCCAACCCACCATCATGGTATACGAAATGGTAAAAAGGATCTTCCCTGTAAGCAATGAGCACTGCCAGATCAAAGGCCATGCACAATATCTGTTTAAAGGTATTTCCCCGATGCTCTTCCGTGGTCTCGGATCGTGGATCTGTAAACTGTGCGATAAAGTCCAGATTGCCCTTACCATTCAACTGCACATAGAACACCGCTGTTCGATGTAGCACTTCCTCTACTATACGGCTGAAGTTTCGCGAGATCTCTTCGTAGATCGGTATGCCACCCCGAGCCATTCCAACCATTCTTTCAATATCGAAAGCCAGGTTGTCTCTGGCTATCTTAGCGTTATGTATCTTCTCACTTAACGAGGAAATCTCGGCAACCTTCTTAAGTTTTTGCTCCATAAGGGCTAGGGCAGCACGGTCTTCATCCAACCGTTTTTGCAGGTCTTTATATTTTCTTAGGCTGTCGGTCCCACCAAGTACCGCCAATGCCTTCCTGCGCTGTTCCGACAGTTTACTGGAAGTTGCCTCATAGTCGCGAACAGTCTGCCGGAGATCAGAGGCACGACGCTTTAAGTTGGTCTTCCTCTCCTGAAGGATACGATGATTAAACTCTACCAGTTCATCATAATCCTTAGAGAGCTGGCCAGGAAAGGCGAGTTCTGCCTCAGCAAACACGCGCTTTACATCAGCTAGATTGAACTCAACATTTTCCTGCAGTCCGCGATCGATTTGAGCAAGATCGTGGCGAGCGTTGTAAACGAGAGTGTTAACCTCTGCGAGGTCGGCCTCTACCTGCTCTGCAGTAGATTTAGCAAGGTCCGCTTCCTGCGAGTGAAAATCAAATCGATCTAGGGCTTCGACCTTAGCCTTAACACCATCACGAAGTACGGCCACATTAGCCTTCAGTTTCTCAAACTCAGGTGCGGAGACCGTTACTTCTGCCTGGAGTTGCTCCTGCTTTTGTTCAAGCTCCAAGACAAAATCGTCCGCTTTGTATTTTGCTTTGACCAGCTTTCCGTTGAATCCTAGTATATCCGCAAGGTAAGGCTTCCAGTCGGCATGTTTACCCCGACTGAATTTGGCCAGCTGAAAGACATCACCGTAGTCTTTCTGACTTCTTAAAAAATACGTAACCCCCTTGCGATACTCCCAGGGCTTAATCGATGTCAGCCCTAGGAATCCATCCAGCATTACGCGAGCACGCTTAAAGGTAATACGGGCATGATCCCACTGAAGATCGTCTAGGCAGGAGAAGTCCTGATGAGAGGACGAGTGGCGTTTAAATGATATCTTCGTCGGCTCTGAAACAGAACGGCGAATTGTTATATAGCCCCCGACATGCGTACGCAATTCCAGGTAAAACGTGAACTTTCCAAACCGCGTTCTTTGCGTCTTTAAGAAGTGGTTCTTTCCCATATTGCAGAGCAGTCCAAAGTCTATTACCTCGATCAGCAGTGACTTACCTAGGCAGTGAGAATGCTTATTCGGATCTTTAGGATATTGGACACGAGCAAGTATCGCATTCAGTCCGTCCCCAAAGTCGATGGGTTCAAACAACTCTGGTAGATTTGTATATAGGCGACTTAGTTTCATTTCTTCCCTTTAGGGTGAATGTATTCAAAGCAGTCGGTTTGGGAGTGGTATTCTATGCGCCCCAGGAGATAGAGAAAGTGAATCGTCGGCAGAAAGACAACATCACCATCGTTGCCCAACGGCTCGAGAGATTGCTTTAACTCTGAGTAACTGCATATGCGGTGTCGCTGCAGGCTCTTCAGTAGAATACTGGCGGCCCGTAGCACACACGAATTCAAGTTCAAATGTTTAGCGGCCCGGATCACTCTTTCTCTCCAATGTCACAGTCGACATACATGTAGTGAACCAACACTTTAGACAACCGTCTCCTCGAAGCAGGTTGCAACTCGGGACTGCGTTGATGGACGAGCTTGGCAACCTCTTCGAGGGCATGATCAAAATTAGGGTAACGTTCTTTGTGTAATATGAGCTGCCCCTTGAGTTCATCAGCTACTGCATGATACTGGTCAGCCTCTGTTTGATTCCGTGGGTTTTTAAGAAAGGCCCGTATATCTGAGAAGTGCATCATCGAGTCATCGCAGATGTATTTGTAGTATTCCTCGCTAACACCGTTGATCTCATTCTTCTTGGCCATACCGGGATATTCAAAGTCATGCTGACTATCGAACGAGGTGGGGATGTTGTCCCGTTGTTCGTGAAACTGCACAATCACATCACGTATGTCTTCAGGCGTGAACTGAATAGAAGAACGGAGTTTATCTAGGCCGGATATTCTTACGATATGAGAGTGAACAAGCAACTCGCGTTCGATGTCCTCCAACCCTCTTAACCACACATGCTCAACACCGGTCTCATCTTTAATCCGCTGAGGTATTTTATCCTCTGCACCGCCAGTCTTTCGGCGGTTGGTAAATATAAGATAATGGGTTAGCAACCCGTCTTCATGCTGCCGTTTTATCTTTGGTATTTCTTTGTTAATAATCGTTGTCGAAAAGTCGTATTCCGAACAAGAAGAGGGAAATGAAGTATGCTTTGCCTGAATAATAAACTTACCCTCCGCTGGCTCTGTATCGCTGGGAAAGCATGAGGCTTTGCCAACAAACTTTGCATCCTTACCCCCGTCCTTCCCTGGTGCAAAAGAGGTAACTCCTGCCCCGAGCAGCTCCCTGCATATAAGAGTGACCAAATCTTCAAACTCTGCATCTGTTAGCTCATGTATTGGGAAACGAGACATATTATGACCTCAAACTCTACTTGATAGAAACCTTTGGGTCTCACTGAGTTGGCTCTTGGCCATGAATACTGTTGACTCAAGCTCATTCCACGGCACATCCGGCAACTCCGCGGCCTTACGATCAAGCTCAGCCTGGTAGGCTTCTGCTATGCTGAAGTGTTGCTCTAAGTTCCCAAACATGGCGTTCAATACATCGTTCTGCTTACGAGCCATGGTTATGAACTCACCTCCCATGAGGTTGTTATACACTGCGTCAAAAGCCGTATTGACGGTTTTTCCCACTACGGCACCGGTCGCGACACCGACTGGTATGGCTACCGCCAAACCAAGGCCTGCGGTTGGGATACCTATGGCCGCCATGGTTGCACCTACTGCAAATGAGGTGACACCGCCTGTAACAGCTGCACGAACAGAGCAACTGACAGTATTATCCACCGCGTCATCGCTCCGCATGGTTCCCTTCGAACACTTGTAGAGGTTGATCGAGCCCTTGATAGCAAAAGATAGCACTGCAGCAATGCCCGCAGCCTTGAGTGCGTTGATCGCCAAGTGCTCTGTAAGATCGAAAGCTTCTAGATTGTCGCGAGCATGATCTTGCGCCTTGAGGAGGATGTCACGCGATGTATCGCTGTTCATCCCACTGTCAATCACCGTGGTTCCGGTATCACTGTTAACCGCGATTCCAGAGCCGGGAGATGATTCAATAAAACCGGGTTTATTTAAGATTGCCTGATAGGTCTCGGAGTTCACTCCAACCCCATCAACTCCGTTGGCGATACTATATTTCCCTGTAAGGATCTGGGGATCGACATGAGCGCCAATAGAGTGCTTTAGCTGAATATTCTCGCCCGTCTTGGAAACATAGTCTACGTATTGATCAATGCCACTCGTTGAAAGAGTTCCTCCTGACAGGTTAGGAGCATGCCCTTCAGACACTAACTTCTCGAAGACGACACGGCCGGTATTTTGGCCCTGATAGGAACCATAGTTCTTGGAGTCACCCAACCACTTACCCCATTCTTCAACAGTCTGGATTGAACCAGCCCCATTGCCCTTCATGAGCAACTGAAACCACTCGGGTTTAAACAGATCTGATACATGTCGCCATATCCCGGCGTCGTGTGCGAAATAAACAGCAGGGGCAATGCCCTCTGCTCCACGTGTGTCGATACTCATGCGTGCCCCTTATGCTGCGTTGGCTGTCACTCCAGCGGATTCTGCTTCCTTCACGATTTCTACCAACTGCTTATTTTGTGTGGCCAACTGCTTAACGGCCCCTTGAAGCTCTTCTGACAACGAAATCAAACGGAAGTGCTCATCGATAGCTGTCGTCAGTGTCTGCTGGTGCTGAACAATCTTCGACAAAAGATTACCAACGTCGTGAGCTACAACAGTCAACATTGCACCGCCTGCCGTGAGATTTTGACGATTCTCCGAAGAAATCTGATTCCAAAGCCCCTTGAGCCAAGCCTGCTCGGCAACCTCAGAATAGGCTTTATTCATGTTCTGCAGATAAAGGTGAATGTTCGAGCATAACGTCAACATCTCACCCGTTTCCGCCGCGAGTTTCTCGAAAATATTACGTACCTCTATAATGCGCTCCTCCCTTACCTCGTCCTCGGCCTTCAGGGCGAGTGTGGACAGAATTGCATTCAGCTTCTTGTAATCCACTTTAGACAAGACTCCTGAGGCAATCACCATCCCGACAACACCAGTTAGAGCCGCCACTCCCGTAACCACTGCTCCCCGTGAAAACTTCGTTACTTCGGAAAAAACAATAAGTTCATTAAAGTGTCGGCATCCCAGGATTTTCCCTAATTGTTTGTCGTCCTCATCCTGTGCATGCTCCGCCTCAACATCATCCCGAATTTCAAGCACACGATCCGGTGCAACCTTCATCACCCGAGCAAGGGTTTCGTGTAATGCCAACTCCTTGCGCTTAACAGTATCGCTGGCCAAAGCCATTGAATAGGTAAACCGAAGAATCTGATCCTTGCCACCTGCATCTTGCGATGCACATATCTTGCCCAGAACCTTTTCCATGGAGCTTGACTCAGCTTTCTTATACAAAGCTTCCGCCTCGGAAAAGAAAACGGCTAAGAACTCCTTCTTAACCTCTTCGAGCACATCCAGATTCTTAATGAAAAACGTAAGGATGCGCTCTTCCTCTTGGTCAACTTCGTCATCACATCTGGTCATGAAGTATCCGGCCGTAAGCATGGGCTTAACCTGCTTGATAATCTTTTCCCCAATATGTCGCCGAAACAACCGAAACAAGGCTTCATCATCCAGGTTGCTGGTAAATGGCACCCTTAATTTCTTCATGAGAAGTTCTGTGCTGGCTCGCAGGATGGTGCTCTGCTCAGCAGTGGGGTCGGAAATGTTTGCAGCTGTCTGCAATTCTTTAAAGAATATCGTAGGCAGCTCACTCTCGGATGCCGTTCTAGCACTCTTTCTAACAGCAACATCTTCGGCCATATCCATGAGCAGCTCACGAACCTCTTCAGCACTCATGAGTGCGTAATAGTATACCAAATTCCTCACATTTCCCCCTAACTAAATTATCGAACAACCCTTCACCAGTGAAATCACAAGGCGTCAAACCTACTCGTTTCTAATTTAGCCCATTAGACCAACCAGCTAAAGTGTATTGTTAAAAATAAGAAACTTGACTAATGACTGACATTGGGTTTCTTGGAGCAAAAAAGAAGGGTGGAGCATTCCCTTCACCTCCTCCTACCGCAGCTTCTAACTCATCTGACGTTTTCAGGGGCTGGAGGATTTCCCGCTTTCCAATCGCCTCACGGCAGTCTGCCGGAACGGCTAGTCGGAAGTATAGGGTCTTGCCCCGTGGGATGACGTTTTTCATGGTAATAGTAATAACCATAATTGCTCCAAATTTTGTAGCATAAATTTGTAGCAAAACGCATTTTTCTCTAGGTTTTTAGGTATTTCCTAGAGAAAAAGGGAAGGTGGCGGAGAGAGAGGGATTCGAACCCCCGGAAGCTTGCGCCTCTCCGGTTTTCAAGACCGGTACCTTAAACCACTCAGACATCTCTCCTAAATCTGTTTTTGAGCCAACGGCGTCCCCAACCTGACTTGAGATACCGCTCTCTCTTTTCCGCTGTGTTCCTGTCTGGATGTTCCTCCAGAAAAACCCGCTCCCAAGGGCGGAAAGCCTTGGTCGATTTTACTCGGCCCGCATTGTGCGATTTTAAGCGCTCATCGGGCGGTGCCTTAAACCCGCGTGATGGCTCTTCGAGCCAAACGCGGCCGTCTGCACTCAGACATCTCTCCGTTTGGAAGAGGCGGAATGTATAAAGACCGGTGCTTTCAACGCAAGTCCATTCTGCTGGAAACCTTCGGCTGCTGGGTGTTCGAACCCCCTGGGGTAAAAAAAGGAATCATACCAAATTAAACTGATTTGAATTTTTTACCACAGAGTTCACTGAGACGCAGAGGGTGGCAGATATATTGGTTGCTCTGTGCCTCCGTGCGCTCTGTGGTGAGACTCTTCAGGTTAATTGCCTATCAGCAAAGTTCCGTATTACCCGTGAACCTTAAACCGGTAATGAACCTCGAAATACGTAGCCGCGGCAAAGGCCGCAACCATTTTTTTTAAACCACAGAGCATCCAGCCCCTCTGCGACTCAGTGTCCTCTAGCGTTGCGGGTGGTGAAAACTTGTTAGGAAAACAAGAAATTGACGGATAGATTAACCCTGGGGTTCGCAATAAAAAGGGAGACCCGAGGGTCTCCCTTGCTAATACGGCACGCTTCGATGGGCTGGATTATTTTTTCTTCGGCTCTTTTTCCAGCTCGGCCCAGGCGGAGCGTTTGTCCATGGCGCGGATTTGCTGCATGCGCGGCGGGGTGAGTTTGTTGCGGAAGGGAATCTTTCCCGAGGTTTTTTCCCAGCGCACCACGGTCTGGTGGGAGACGTCGGCGAGCTTGGCCAATTCCATTTGTGTGATGCCGAGGCGCTTGCGCAACGAGAGGACGCCTTTGCCGGAGATCCAGAAATTTTGCGCGGACTCATCGTCGGCTTGAACGGGAAGCGGCTTGTCGCTCGCCTTTTGTAGCCATGCGATTTCACTTTGCAATTCGGTAACATCGCGCCGGAGGTTGGCGATCAATTTTCGTTGGGCCGCGTTGACTCGCTTGATGGGCTCGAGTTCCTTTTTGATTTCCTTGCGGGCCAGGCGGCCGATTTCCGTTTTCAGTTCATTCATTAACGACATGCTGCTTCTCCTTTGTTTTGTAGTTGGAGTTTTAGGGGAATGTGGATTAATCCGCAAGAAACAATGACATTTTCCGTGTTTCGGCTAGATCATGAAGTCGATGATGGGCGGGTTTTCGGCGGAGATGAGCTCGGCGAGATCGGCCACGGTGATGGCCCCGGTCTGTTTGCGCAGGGAGTGGGTCAGCCGGTTCCAGATCTCGGTGGCCGTGTTTGTGTCGTGGTCGGAAACGAGTTCGAGTTTGCCTTCGAACAGCTCGATGATTTCGAGCAACGTGATTTCCGCGGAGGGACGGTCGAGCATATAGCCGCCATTGCGCCCGCGCACGGTTCTCACCAGCCCGGCGTTGCGCATCGGGATCAGGATCTGCTCGATGTAGGCGATCGAAATCCCTTGCTTGCGCGCCACCTCCTTGCCGCTGACGGGGGAGGCATCGCCCCCGTCGGCGGCAATCTGCGCAAGGATGCGCAAGCCGTATCTTGGCTTGGTGGAGAGTTTCAACGCGGTCTCCTAGATGGTGTATTCCGGGAAGACGTTTTGGCGGTTGAGCTCGGTGGTGATCTGTGCAATGGCGTCGTTGCGGTCGATCTCTTCCCCAAGCTTCAGGTCGATGAAGTGGTCATCGACCGGGCTTTGGCCGACGCTGATCACCAGCAGTTCGTTGGGGGAGTTGAGGTGTTTGAGCAACGACAACTCATAGGCATCGATCCGATCCAGTGCGCTGATGAAGATCAGGCCGGCATCGGTCAGGATGCGGCCGAGCTCGCCGATGCGGCGGATGTGCTCCTCCCGGTTCTGGAAGTTGTTTTCCAGGTCGGCGTCGAGACCTTCCATCAGGCTGTTGACGCCGAGGTAGAAGGATTGGTTGCGATTGTTGAACAACTTGAGTTCCAGGAATTTTGCCAGGTCGTTTTTCTTCGCGGCATTTCCGATGAAGAGTACGGCCTTGCCCTTGTGTCCGTTGCGGTTGGCGCGCACCCCGGCATCGATCTGGCTCTTTTCCCAGAGGAACTCGCGGCGGTCGACGCTGCCCACGGTTGCGGATTCGCCTCCGACGTCGGCGCCGGGTTTGTCCACCGTGAGGCGGCCTTCGATCATGCCTGCTCCGGCGGTGGTGTTGGAGATCGGGTCGATGAGGATGAAGCTGCCGGTTTCGCGGTTTTTCGCATAGGGGTCGAAGAAGAGCGGCAGGTGGGTGGCCAGCACAATGCGGCCGATCTCGTTGAGCTTCAGCTCGGTGGTCGGATTCTTTTCCAAGGTGTTGACATCGACGCTGAACTTGAGTTCGGAAATGCTGGCCTTGGTGGTGCGGCTGGTATGCCGGATCACATAGGTCTTACCCTCCTTGAGCGGGGTTTCGGTCATCCAGACAATGGAGGCTTCGAGATGGCTGGAAATGTGCGGGACGTTTTCCGCATGCACGATCATCTCGCCGTTGGAAATGTCGATCTCGTCGTTGAGTTCGAGCGTGACCGCCTGCGACGCAAACGCTTCCTCGAGGTCGCCGTCGGCCGTGACGATGCGCTTGATGGTGGATTCCTTGAGCGAGGGCAACGCCTTGATCTTGTCGCCGGGGCGGACGGTGCCCGAGGCCACGGTGCCGGCGAAGCCGCGGAAGTCGAGGTTCGGGCGGCTGACGAGCTGCACCGGGAAGCGGAAGTCGTCGAGGTTGAGTCCGGCGGCCACATCGACCTCCTCGAGGATGGGCAGCAGCGGCTCGCCTTTGTACCACGCCGTCTTATCGGATTTCTCCACCACGTTGTCGCCCTTGAGCGCGGAAATGGGAATGAAACTGACGTTCGGCAGATTGAGGTCGGCGCTGAATTCCTCGAAATCGGCTTTGATGGAGTGGAAGACGGCTTCGTCGTAATCCTTCAAGTCCATCTTGTTCACGACCACGACGATGTGCTTGAGGCCAAGCAACGAGACGAGGAAGGTGTGGCGCTTGGTCTGGGTGATGACGCCGTAGCGCGCATCGATAAGGATGAGCGCCAGGTCGGCGGTGGAGGCTCCGGTGGCCATGTTGCGGGTGTACTGCTCGTGGCCGGGGGTGTCGGCAATGATGAACTTGCGCTTGGGCGTGGCGAAGTAGCGGTAGGCGACATCGATGGTGATGCCTTGCTCGCGCTCGGCCTTGAGGCCGTCGAGGAGCAGGGCGTAGTCGATCTCGCCTTCGCCGGCGTTGCCGACTTTTTCGGAGTCGGCGTGCAGGGCGCTGAGCTGGTCGTCGAATATCAGCTTGCTGTCGTAGAGCAGGCGGCCGATCAGGGTTGATTTCCCGTCGTCCACCGATCCGCAGGTCAGCAGGCGCAGCAGGCTTTTGTTTTCGTGTTGGTTCAAGAAATTATCGATATCCATGGTTTTGTCCTTACGTAATTCGTAACGAGTGATGCGTAATTTGGGTTTAGAAGTAGCCTTCGCGTTTTTTCTGTTCCATCGAGGAGTCGGAGTCTTTGTCGATGGCGCGGGTGGAGCGTTCGCTGAGGCGGGTGGTCATCATTTCCTCCACGATTTTTTCGACGGTGTCGGCCTCGGAGGCAATGGCGCCGGTGAGGGGGTAGCAACCGAGGGTTCGGAAGCGGATCATCTCTTCGCGGGGCGTTTGGCCGTCGAGCGGCAGGCGGTCGTCGTCGACCATGACGGTCATGCCGTTGTATTCGACCACCGTGCGCTTCTTGGCGAAGTAGAGCGGCACGATCGGAAGGTTTTCGAGTCGGATGTATTGCCAGATGTCGAGCTCCGTCCAGTTGGAGAGCGGGAAGACGCGGACGCTTTCGCCGGGATTGATGCGGGCGTTGTAGTTTGCCCAGAGCTCGGGGCGCTGGTTTTTCGGGTCCCATTGGTGATGCTGGTCGCGGAAGGAAAAGATGCGCTCCTTGGCGCGCGACTTTTCCTCGTCGCGGCGGGCGCCGCCGAAGGCGCAGTCGAACTTGTATTTATCCAGACCCGCCAGCAGCGCCTGCGTTTTCATGAGGTCGGTATATTTGCGGCTTCCCAGCTCGAAGGGGTTGGCGCCCGCCGCTTTGCCTTCAGCGTTCTGGTGAACAATCAGGTCCAGACCCTCGTCTTTGCAGAACTGGTCGCGGAACTGGATCATCTCCTTGAACTTGAAGGTGGAGTCGATGTGCATGAGCGGGAAGGGCACTTTGCCCGGATAGAACGCCTTTTGCGCAAGGCGCACCATGACGCCCGAATCCTTGCCGATCGAATAGAGCATGACCGGATTCTCGAACTGGCTGTAGGCATCGCGGATGATGCGGATGCTCTCCGCTTCCAACTGTTTCAACTGGCTGAGCTGATATTTCATGGATGGTTTCCTATTGGTTTAAATCCTTGGTTCTAACAATTTTTCCATCGGCCACATGCAGGCCGCATTCCTTCTGTTCCGGCGCTTCCCACCACCAGCGGCCGGCACGGATATCCTCGCCGGGCTGGATGGCCCGGGTGCAGCAGGCGCAGCCGATGCTCACGAAGCCCTGGGCGTGCAGCGGATTGCAGGGCACGCCGTTTTGCTGGATATAGGCGCGCACATCGTCGAGCGACCAATCGATGAGCGGGTTGAATTTGGGAAGGTTGTTGGCGGCATCCCACTCGATTGCGTGCATCCCGGTGCGGGTGGGCGACTGGTCGCGACGCAGCCCGCAGATCCAGCCGCTGGATTGGCCGAGCATGCGCCGGAGCGGCTGCATCTTGCGCACGCCGCAGCAGCGCTTGCGCGACTCGATGCTCTTGCGGAAAAGGTTGATGCCTTCCTCGGCCACCATTCGCTCCACCTCGTTTGCATCGGGGAATGTGGTTTTGATCTTCAGGCCATACGTTGACTCGGTGGTGGCGATCAGCTCGTAGGTTTCGGGGAAGAGCCGGCCAGTATCGAGGGTGAAAACAGGAATATTCAACCCGCCTTTTGCAATGATATCGGTGATGACCTGGTCTTCCTCCCCGAGCGAGGTCGCGAAAACAGGGAATTCGAGGTGGGTGGCGGCAAAAGCGACGATCTCCTGCGCAGATGCTTCGGAAAGCTCGTTTTGCAGGGATTCGATTAGGTTTTCGGTAATTTTTTCCATGATCGGTTTCGGGTCCTTTTCGTGTCAACAGGGCAATAACCTAAATAGATGATCGGAATAGTAAAGTAAAAAGTGAGTAAAATTATAATGTATAGTGTGTATTAATGGTATTTGATGCCGTTTCGGAGGCGGTTGGCGGAAAAGTCGGGGAATTGTGTTTGCAAAGCCCGATTTGTTCAGTAAATTTTGAACATCATGAATGGTGCGACCGACAGCCTACGAACGTTGAACGAACTCGAGAGCGAAGTGATTGCTCTGTTTGTCCGTATGGCCGATGTGCTGAACCTGCCGCGCTCGGTGGGGGAGCTCTACGGCATCCTGTTCATTTCCACCGATCCGCTCTGTCTCGACGATTGCCGGCTGAGATTGAACATCAGCAAGGGGTCGACGAGCCAGGGGCTAAAGATCCTGCGTTCGTTCGGGGCCATCCGGACGGTCTATATTCCGGGCGACCGCAAGGATTACTATGTGGCCGAAACCTCGTTGCGCAAAATTGCGTCGGGTTTCGCCAGCGAGCAGATCCAGCCGCATGTCGCCAGCGGCGCGGACCGCATCGACCGCATTCGCGCATTGCTTGATCGGCATGTGGGCGAAGAGCGCGAGGATTTGCTGGAAAAAATCGATCTGCTGGAAAACTGGCAGCGCCGGGCCGGGAAGACGCTGCCGCTCGTGTTGAAGTTGATAGGCGGTAGCTAGGCCATGGAAGAGACCTTCCAGTTTGAAAAGGGCGAGCATTGGTATTGCGTGCGCGCGAAGCCCAAGAAGGAGCGGATGGCGGCGGCCAACCTGGCTTCGATGCATGGGCTGGAGGTTTTCTGCCCGCAGATCCGCTTCCGCCGCAAAACCGTACGCGGCCCCGTTTGGTTCCAGGAGGCGATGTTCCCCGGCTATCTGTTTGCGCGGTTCGACATGTTCGACATGAAGCGCGCCGTTTCCTACGCGGTCGGCGTCATGAACATTCCCCAGTTCAACAACCGATATGTGCCCGTTCCCGACCCCATGATCGAAGCCCTGAAAAGCGATCTCGACGAAGGCGATGTGGTGGACGGCGGTGTTCCGCTCGAAGTGGGCGACGAAACCACGATTTTGGAAGGGTCGATGCGCGGCCTTAAGGTGAAGGTGATCAAGGTTATGCCGGCGGAGGATCGAGTTGCGGTTCTGCTGGAGATGCTCGGCACACTGGTGGAAGCCGAGTTCCCGTCGGAAGCCTTGGAGCACCGCCCCAAGCACAGGGTGGCGACGGAAGACTGATTCCGCCACACCGGATATCCCATGGTTGGGTATTCAAAACAATTTGAGGATGCATGGAAGGTTTCAGCCAAAAGGGCTGAACGACCGAGGGCGGAAGCCTGTACAAATGGAGTTATGTCATGTGTGGAATCGTAGGGTATTTTGGAAAACGCAATGCATCGGATATTCTGGTCGACGGTCTGCGGCGGATGGAATACCGGGGGTATGACTCGGCTGGAGTGGCCTGTTTGCACGGCGGGAAAATCGGTGTTGTAAAGAACCCCGGGAAGATCAAGGCGCTTAGGGAAAAGGTGGATGCCTCCGGGGTGGAGACGCTTCGGGCAGCAACGCTGGGCATCGGCCATACGCGCTGGGCCACGCACGGCCCGCCCAACGAGGTCAACGCACACCCGCACCTCGATGCCTCCGGCCATTTCGCCATGGTGCACAACGGGATCATCGAGAACTACAAGCAGATCCGCGCCAAGCTCGCGCAAAACGGGATCGAATGCATTTCCGACACCGATTCCGAAACCCTCATCCAACTGATTGCCTATTGCTACAAGGACAACCTCGAGAAGGCGGTTAGCGAAGCGCTGAAGAAGGTCAAGGGCACCTATGGCATTGTTGTTATGACCGACAAGGAGCCGGGCAAGCTGGTGACGGCCCGTTGCGGCAGTCCGATTGTCCTTGGTTTGGGCAAGGAGGAAACCGTTATTGCCAGCGATGCCTCCGCCATTATCCCGCACACCCGCGATGCGGTCTATCTCGAAGACTTCGATATGGCGGTGATCACCGCGGACGGCGTGCAAATGTTCGATCTCCAGCACGCTCCGATCAACCGCGAAACCACGAAAATGGATTGGGAAGACGGCGCCGCCGAAAAGGGGGAATACGACCACTTCATGCTCAAGGAAATGTTCGAGCAGCCCGATGCCATCCGTAACGCCATCCGCGGTCGCCTCGATTTCGACATGGGAACGGCCATCCTTTCCGGGCTCGATTTTTCCCCGCGCGACGCCGCGCAAATCGGGCGCGTTCTCGTGGTCGGTTGCGGCACCTCGATGCACGCGGGCATGGTGGGCGAGTATGCCTTCGAGGAAATGGCCGGCATTCCCGCAGAAGTGGAGCAGGCCGCCGAATTCCGCTACCGCAACCCGATCGTCACCCCGCACGACCTCGTGCTGGCCATCAGCCAGTCGGGCGAAACCGCCGACACCCTCGCCGCCGTGCGCGAGGCCAAGCACAAGGGCGCGATTGTCGCCGGCATCTGCAATGTGGTCGGTTCCACCATTGCGCGCGAAACCGGGCGGGGCGTCTACCTGCATGCCGGCCCCGAAATCGGCGTTGCCTCCACCAAGGCCTTCACCTGCCAGGTTTCGGTCATGCTGATGATGGCGCTTAAGATTGCCCGGACGCGTCGACTGCCCCGGCACGAGGGCGAAGAGCTTTCCCGTTGGATCGAAAAGTTGCCGGAGCTGGTCGAAAAGGTGCTGGAGCAGAACGAAGCCATCAAGGTGGTTGCGCAAAAATATGCCCAGTGCGAAAACGCATTCTTCATCGGGCGTGGGTATCTCTTCCCGGTGGCGCTCGAAGGGGCGCTCAAGCTCAAGGAAATCAGCTATGTGCATGCCGAGGGCTACCACGCCGCCGAGCTCAAGCACGGCCCGATTGCCCTGCTTCAGGAAAACACCCCGGTTGTGGCGTTGCTCAACAATATTCCCGGCAAGGACAAGACGCTTGGAAACGCCGAGGAGTGCAAGGCGCGCAATGCGCCGGTCATTGCCGTCGTTAGCGAAGGCGACGAAGCAATCGCCGATGAATTCGATGATGTGATTGTTGTCCCCAACTGCCCGCCCTGCATCACCCCCATCCCGACCGTGGTGGCGCTCCAGTTGCTTTCCTACCACATCGCCGCCGCACGCGGCTGCGAGATCGACCAACCCCGCAACCTCGCAAAATCCGTTACGGTGGAATAGGGTAGGGGAAACAAGCCGTCGTGTTGAAAGTAGTGGTAACTGGAGGAGCTGGCTTCATTGGGTCGGCGGTTTGCCGCCACCTGGTGAAGGACAAGGCATGCGAGGTGCTGAACCTCGACAAGCTGACCTATGCCGGGGTTCCGGAGTCGTTGAAGGAAATCGAGGACAGCCCGCTCTACCGCTTTGAGAAAGCGGATGTTTGCGACAAAACCGCCGTTGCGGCAATTTTTGCGGATTACCAACCCGACGCGGTGATGCACCTAGCGGCGGAATCGCACGTAGACCGGTCGATCGATGGCCCGGCGACATTCATTGAAACCAATATTGTCGGCACCTACACGATGCTGGAATGTGCCCGCGACTATTGGAATGGGCTTTCGGAAGGAAAGAAAGAGAGGTTCCGTTTCCACCACATTTCAACCGACGAGGTCTATGGCTCGCTTGGGGACGATGGCTTGTTCGAGGAAACCACACCCTATGATCCGCGTTCACCCTATTCGGCGAGCAAGGCCTCGAGCGATCATTTGGTAAAGGCCTGGTTCCACACCTATGGACTACCGGTCGTGATCACCAATTGCTCGAATAACTATGGCCCGTACCATTTTCCCGAAAAACTGATCCCGCTCGTGATCCTGAACGCACTGGATGAAAAACCGTTGCCGATCTATGGCAAGGGCGACAACATTCGCGACTGGCTCTACGTTGAAGACCACGCAAAAGCCCTGGTGGCCGTGGTCGCGTCCGGCGAGTTGGGCGAAACCTACAACGTCGGGGGCCGCAACGAACGCACCAACCTTGAAGTCGTGGAAACCATCTGCTCCATTCTCGACGAGCTCCGCCCGCGCACCGAAGGTTCCTACAAGGATTTGATCACCTTCGTTGCCGACCGCCCCGGGCACGATGCTCGCTATGCGATTGACGCCACCAAGCTTGAAACCGAGCTGGGTTGGAAGGCGCAGGAAAACTTCGATACCGGTATTCGTCGCACGATCCAATGGTATCTCGACAACGACTGGTGGTGGCGCCCGATCCGCGAGGGACGCTACTCGGGCGAACGTTTGGGGAAGGCATAAAGGGGGAAATGGGATGAAGGGAATTATACTTGCGGGCGGATCGGGGACCCGGCTCTATCCTCTGACCCAGGTGGTGAGCAAGCAGATGCTGCCGGTCTACGACAAGCCGATGATCTATTATCCGCTGTCGACCCTGATGCTGGCGGGGATCCGTGATGTGTTGATCATCAGCACACCGCACGACCTTCCCTTGTTTAAAACGCTATTGGGGGATGGTTCAAAGATCGGCATGAAGTTTAGCTACGCCGAGCAACCGAGTCCGGATGGTTTGGCGCAGGCCTTCATTATCGGCAAGGAGTTCATTGGTGATGACTCGGTGGCCTTGGTGCTGGGCGACAATATTTTTTATGGACACGGTTTCCCCGGAATGTTGGCAGAGGCTGCCGGGAGGAAGTGCGGGGCAACCATCTTTACTTACCCCGTTCGGGATCCGGAACGCTATGGGGTTGTGGAACTCGATGCAACCGGGCAACCGATTTCGATTGAGGAAAAGCCTGCGGCGCCAAAATCAAACATGGCCGTTACCGGCCTCTATTTCTTCGATGGTCGTGTGGTGGCTCTTGCCGAACAGTTGACACCTTCCGCGCGCGGCGAATTGGAGGTAACGGATCTGATCCGCCGGTACATGGAATGGGGTGAGCTGGATATGGTCAACCTTGGGCGAGGATTTGCCTGGCTCGATACCGGTACGCATGATGCTTTGCACGATGCGGCAAGTTATGTTGAAACGATTGAGAAGCGGCAGGGTTTGAAGATTTCCTGCATCGAGGAAATCGCGTTTCGTCGAGGGTACATAGAAGTCGGCCAGTTGAAGGCTTTGGGACTGGCGATGAAGAACAATAGCTATGGCCAATACCTGTTGGGCTTGGTTAAACGACGTTATTAGGTAAAAAAAAGGGAACACATGAAAAAGGCATTGATTACCGGGATCACCGGGCAGGATGGATCGTACTTGACCGAATTCTTGATCGGCAAGGGCTATGAGGTGCACGGCATCATCCGTCGGGCGAGTACGTTCAACACGCTTCGCATCGATCACCTCTACCAGGATCAGCACGAAGGAAACCCGCAGATGATCCTGCACCATGGCGATCTTACCGACTCAAGCAACCTCAACCGCATGATCGAGCAGATCGGGCCAGCCGAAATCTACAACCTTGCGGCGCAATCGCACGTGCAGGTTTCGTTCGAGGTGCCGGAATACACCGCCGAGGCCGACGCGCTGGGCGTGCTACGCTTTCTCGACGCGATCAAGGAGACCGGGATCAATGCCCGTTTCTACCAGGCTTCGACTTCGGAGCTTTACGGGAAGGTAATGGAGGTTCCGCAGACGGAAACCACGCCGTTCTACCCGCGCTCACCCTATGCCGTGGCCAAGCAGTATGGCTACTGGATCACCAAGAACTACCGGGAGTCGTACAATCTTCACGCCAGCAACGGCATCCTGTTCAATCACGAGTCCCCGCGCCGTGGCGAAACCTTCGTAACCCGCAAGATCACCATGGCCGTGGCCCGTATCCATCGCGGTCTCCAGGACTGTCTCTACATGGGCAACATCGATGCCCTGCGCGACTGGGGCTATGCGCCCGACTATGTCGAGATGATGTGGATGATGCTTCAGCAAGACACGCCCGACGACTATGTGGTGGCCACCGGTGAAATGCATACCGTGCGCGAATTCATTGAAAAATCCTTCGAGCACGTGGGCCGGAAGATCGAATGGAAGGGCTCCGAGGTGGACGAAGAGGGCATCGACACCTCGACCGGCAAGACCGTGGTCCGCATCGACCCGCGCTACTACCGCCCCTGCGAAGTTGAGCAGCTCCTCGGGGATCCCTCGAAAGCCAAGCGCCAGCTGGGTTGGGAACCCAAGGTCAAGTTTGCTGAACTCGTCCAGATCATGACCGACGGCGATCTTCGACTGCTGGATGATCCAAAGTATGAGGTGGGCTTTTAGTCGTCGGTTGTTCTGTTGATGGTTGCTGGGGAGGTTCCTCGGAATGAATACGTTTGAGGATTTGGAGTGCTATATGTTGGCAAGGAAGCTCCGCAAAGAGGTGTCTTTGTTCTGCAAAACCCTTCCGCGAGAAGAGGAATATCGGCTCAAGGATCAGATCATCAGGTCTTCCCGTTCCATTACCGCGAATATCGCCGAAGGCTATGGGCGTCACCATCATCAGGAAAATATTCAGTTCTGCCGTACCGCGCGTGGTTCCCTAACTGAGACGTTGGAACACCTGAATGTAGCTTTGGACGAAGAATATCTAACGGCAGAAGTATATGGCACCCTAAGGGTGTTGCTTGAAGATGCATGGAAGGTGCTTAATGGGTACATTTCCTATCTCAAGCGTTGTGCTGCTAATGGTGTTCCCGATAATTGAACAGCAAGTCAACAACTCAGCAACTTGGATTCTTAGACATGAACTCAGCAACCAACAACCAACAACCAACAACCAGCATCCCGCGCGATGCGCGGATCTACGTCGCCGGCCATTTGGGGCTCGTTGGTTCCGGCATCTGGCGCGCGCTGGAACGGCATGGCTACACCAATTTGATTGGCAAGTCGGTCGATGAAGTCGATCTGATCAACCAGCAGGCGGTCGATGATTTCTTTGCTTCGGAAAAGCCGGAGTATGTCGTGCTGGTCGCCGCCAAGGTGGGGGGCATTGTCGCCAACAACACCTACCGAGGACAGTTCATCTATGAAAACATGATGATCGAGATGAACGTCATCCATGCAGCAAAAAAGCATGGCGTGAAAAAGCTGCTGTTCCTGGGGTCGAGCTGCATCTATCCCAAGCTCGCGCCGCAGCCGATGAAGGAGGAGCATCTCTTGACCGGGCCCCTGGAGCCGACCAACGAACCGTACGCCATTGCCAAGATCGCCGGCATCCGGTTGTGCGATGCCTACAACCGGCAGTACGGCACGAACTTTATTTCCGCCATGCCGACCAACATGTATGGCCCGGGCGACAACTACCACCCGGAAAACTCGCACGTGCTCCCGGCCTTCATCCGCCGTTTCCATGAGGCGAAAGAACAAGGGGTGGAAAAGGTGAGTTGCTGGGGCAGTGGATCGCCATTCCGGGAATTCCTCTATAGTGACGACCTGGCTGAAGCGTGTGTCTTCCTGCTTGAGAAGATCGACTATTCCGATGTGGCGTTCGAGGACGAAACCGGCACGGTGCAGTCGCACGTCAATGTTGGTTCCGGCAAGGAGACCTCCATCAAGGAGCTCGCCGAAACTGTTGCTTCTGTTGTTGGCTACAAAGGCGAAATCGAGTGGGATACCTCCAAACCCGACGGCACCCCGCGCAAATTGATGGACTCCTCCAAGCTCATGAGCCTCGGCTGGTCGCCCAAGATCGACATGCGGGAAGGCATCGCCCGCGCCTATGAGGATTTTAAACAGAGATATCTGTAATAGTCTTTGTAAAACAGCTATTTACGTTCCATGGGAATATCCAAGGCACATTTGAATACACACACGGGCGATGTCGGGTTTGATGTCCAGCGACTCGCGGATGTCATCCAAGCGCGTTATGGCGATGTGGCATTCTGCCTGTTGCTCGGGTCTGCCGTTGATGGAACCGTTCGGGAAGGATCTGATTTGTTGGATTAACCGCGTTCCCTGTCGGTCGGCTTCTTTTTCCTTCCATCTAGTAAAAAATACTAACAACGAGTTTCGTAAAAATGTAAGAATTTGTTTGTGATGGTTTTGACTTTGGGCTATTAGGTTTACCTGTTCGCGGTTGCGAATGTTGGTTGTTGAATCTAATCACTGAAGGGGAAACATCATGAATAAGTTGGTCGTTGTGTTGTTTGTTGTTGGGTTGGGTTTAGGTGTGAATGCGGAAATGGTCTATTTTAAAGGGATTGATGCATCGACCATTACAACGGGAGACCTTTTGGAAGGGGTTCGGAACCTGGGGATTACAACCAATGTCCAGGAAATAATGGGTTTGTTGATTTCTGCGCGTTCGGGTGAGACCAATCAGCAACTGAATGCCAATAATTCATACTTTGGCATCAACGATACGTTGACCACGAATGATGTGGCGGATGCTTTTGATGTTGGCGAACGAATGATCATTTCTTTTAGCAAGGATATTCAAGTTAATAGGCTGGACTTTAACCAGTTTACCGCAGGGGAATCCATTACGGTCTCAGTTGCAGGTGACGTTTTTGAGATCCACGATCTAGAATTGACCCATAGAGGTAGCGACTATCTCGATACCAACCTGGTGGTTGCCGCTGGTGCCGAGATTGAATTCTATACGACCGGTTCCAGCGTGGTAGGGTTGGATGGCATCGACTTAACGGTTCTTGGAGGATCGGGGGAATTGCTCCTGTCCCTGATCCCATCGAATCATATGACCCATGTGACTGCCCACTTTGATGGAGCCGCCACCACGAACTATATACTGCAATCCTGCACGAACATGGTTTCGAATGCCTGGGTAAATGTATCGTCTTTTGTCGGCGACACCAACTGGGTGTTCAATGCCACGAACGACGTTGAATACTATCGCGCCATCATCGACTAGCCATGAGAGCCTGGGGATTCATGGTTTTGCTGGTTTTGTTGCCCATGGCCGGGGTGGCGGATCAGCTGGTGGCTTGGAATGTCGATGGGATCGATGTTGAAGCCGGTCTTATTCCGGGGGATTCCTATGGATTGGGTGCAACAACCCCGCACGTCTCCGGAAAGATCTCGGGAATGCTGAGTCTTGGAGGGGGAGTCAATCCCAGCACCACGGCTGGGCAGTACGGCTTCAAGGTGTCTGAAGCCAACGAGCAGACGACACTGTCCGGGGCAATCGCGGAAAACCACTATATCCAGTTTACGCTTGTGGCCGATTCCGGTTATCGATTCGATCTGTTTTCCATCGACCTGAATGGCGAATCCACTGGAAGTGGGTGCGATAATGTCGCCATCCTGTCGAGTGTGGATGGATTCAGTGACGCCGATGCAATGATGGAGTTGGCCAATCGTCAAGGTGTGACGGGCGGCTTCGATACGGATGGTAGTGGATGGGGGAGTCCCATTGATCTAACGGCTTCCGGGTATCAGGATCTAAGTACGGTAACCTTCCGCATCTACGGATGGAACAGCACCTCCGGCAGTGGAGTCACCTACATCCGCAACCTGTCCGGCGACGACCTCGTCGTCAACGGCACGCTCAAGGCCATCCCCGAACCGGCGGTGATGGGATTCATCGGCTTGGTTGGCATCGGGGCGCTGGTTGCACGCAGATTTGTGGAGTGATCCGCAGCGCATGTGCCAACGGCACAACACAACTTAGCCTTGGACGCAGTCCAAGGGGCATGGAGAAAAAGAACTATTTGCCCTGAATGGGCAACACAAGACGGCTGTTGTGCTGCCCCTTATTGGAAAAACCGATGATCGTTGTTCTGGGGAAAAGTTAAGGCCAATGGTTTTTGAATATTTACGGGGCTTGTCGTAACCGCCCTTGAGTTGACGAAAGAATAAGCCGGTCGGGAGTTTTCGCCTTTAACGGTTTCAATGCCTATTGTCTTCAACGCCTTGCACCCATCTCTTATTGCCACATGAAACCGCTGTCTCTCCATCTGAATAAACTGCTCTTGATGGGAGGTCTCCTGTTGTTGCCGCTGCCCGGCCTTGCGGTTCCGGCAGAGATCGCCCGGCAGGCCGAATGCCTCCGGGCCATCCTCGCCCAGGCCGACGATGCCTACTACAACAAGCATGAGTCGATCATGGGCAACGAAGCCTACGACGCTCTGCGCCGCCGCCACGAAGAGCTGGTGCAGCACTATCCCGAATTGTCGGTAAACACGGTTGTCGGTGCGGTCGATGAAGGCAACGGGATTCCCCATGCGCAGCCCGTATTGAGTTTAAAGAAGGCCTATTCCGATGAGGATGTGGAAAAATTCATTGCGGCGTGCGGGACAAACCAAACGTATTGCATTGAACCGAAGATCGATGGCTTGACCGTGGTGCTTCAGTATGAGTCCGGGGTGCTGGTGCGGGCATTGACCCGAGGGGATGGGGCGACCGGGCAGGATATCACCAAGGCGGTTTTGGCGGCCGGTTGCGTGCCGCCGGCCCTGACCGGAGCCGCCGCCAATCTCTCCGTGCGCGGCGAGCTGTTTTTGGGCAAGAAAGCGTTCTCGGCATTGAATGCCCGCAGGAAAGAGAAGGGGATGCCCGTGTTGAAGAGCGCCCGCAACTCGGCTTCCGGAACGGTGCGGCTCACCGATTATGCCGAGATTTCCCGCCGGGGGCTGGACGCGCGGGTCTTCGAATGGATCGATGGGGATTTGCAACCCGAGTCGCATGCGGAGTCGCTGGCGCTGCTATGGGAGCTCGGGTTGCCAACGATTCAATCCCTCCAGGTTCCGTCCGACCGGGTTGTTGGGGAAATCGCCCGCTTGAATGGACGCCTCGGTGGTTTACCTTTTGAAACCGATGGCATTGTAATCAAAGTGGACAACCGGAACCGTTTTACGGAGCTGGGGGCCACCGCACACCATCCCCGGGGCGCATTGGCCCGGAAATACAAGGGGCATCCCGTGGTCACGCAACTGCTGCGCGTTGAGTGGTCGCAAGGGTCAACGGGAAAATGGACTCCGGTGGCGCACTTTGCCCCGATTGAGATGGCCGGGGCAACCGTCCGTTCCGCCACGTTGCACAATGCCGACCATCTCCGCGCCCTCGATTTGCGCATCGGCGATTGGATCCAGGTCATACGGGCCGGCGGCGCCGTCCCCGAAATCGTCGGCGTCTGCACGGAGCGCCGCACCGGGAACGAAACCCCCGTCGAGGATTATCCAGATAGTGAAACCGATGAATGAAACTTTGCCCTCTTATTTGGTTTATTCATCCGTAGGCTTTGGCCGAAAATGACGAGAAAAGCGTCTTGACCCTTTTCTTGACCCTTTTCCTTTTCTGCCGCTGAAAAGGCTTCAGAATCAGTAAAAAAAGCGTATAAAGGCGGAACATACCGAGGAAAAAGCATGACAACGACCATCAATATGGAAATAGACGAAACGACTGCGAACATCTACACAGCAGCACCGGCTGAGGATCGAAACCGACTGTCCGTGCTCTGGGGCGTGCTCATTCGTGAATATCAGGCGGCCCCCTCCTCCCTTGGCAAACTGATGGACGAAATCGGAAATAAAGCCGAAGAACGCGGCCTAACTGCTGAAGAGCTGGAGTCCATCCTCCATGCCGGATAAACAGGTTTTTGTCCTCGACGCCAACATTATTGTAAGTGCTGTGTTGCTGCCTCGATCCCTGACCCGCAAAGCATTCGATAAAGTCCTTCGTGATGGGGAAATTGTGGTTTCTGAAGCCGTGGTCAATGAGCTCGACGAAGTTCTGCGTCGTCCAAAGCTCAATAACTATGTCCATGAAGAAGAACGAATCCAGTTCCTAATGATGTTGCTGCGTGAATCCCGGATCGTGCGTGGTAACCGTGTTGTCGAAGATTGTCGCGATCCCAAAGATAACAAATACCTGGAACTCGCCCTCGAAGCCGGTGCAAACTGTATTCTTTCCGGCGATAAAGATCTGTTGGTCCTGCATCCATACCACGGAATCAAGATACGGAATCCACAACAGTTCCTCGATGGCGAATAGGAATGGACAAAAAATCTGATCTCTGACCTCCGCTTGTCCGCCATAGCTTCAGCAACGGCGGGACCTTTTTTTTGATTACTATATTACGGGACCTGACCCTTTTTTTTGCTTGCGAGCCGTAGCCTTGGCGAAGGTTTGCCCCCTTTTTGACCCCGTTTTAAGATTGGATGCCGCCACGACCCTGTGCTATTAAAAAAACCATGAGCATTACCGAAATAAAGTCCATGTCGCGAGACGAACAACTCCTCGCTATGGAAATGCTGTGGGACGAACTTTGTCATCATGGTCAGGAACCGGAATCTCCACAGTGGCACAAGGATATACTGGACAAAAGGCAGGCCCGGATCGCCGAGGGGAATGCCGAATACTTAACCATCGAGGACCTCAAGAATAGGATTCGTCCATGATGGCAGAACAGTTGCTCGTTCTGGAGGAAGCCGCCGCCGACCTTGATCAGGGAATCGATTTCTACGAAGCCCGGAAGAACGAACTGGGAACCTACTTCTTCGATTCACTGCTTTCAGATATGGAATCCCTTAGACTCTCTGCCGGGGTGCATGCGATTCATTTTGGATTCCATCGTATGCTCGCCAGTCGCTTCCCCTTTGCGATATACTATGGATACGATGGACGGATTGCGAGGGTAGTAGCCATTCTCGACATGCGCAGTAATCCGGCGTGGATACGCGATCAACTTGTCCAAAGAAACTAACACCAACACACAAGGACAGCTTGTCCGCCAGAGCTTTACGCGCCGGCGGGACCCCCTTTTCTTTTCCCTTTTTCGGCAATGGTATCGCAGGCGCCCCGCCTGCCCCGCCGAACAGAAAAACCATGAAAAAACTGTTAACTTAGTGTCATCCCGTTCGCAGAATAGAATCCTTTGTTTCTTAGCGTCTTCGCGGTCATGAAAACGACTCTTGCTGGAAATTTTCGGTTGAACAGATCCTGAACAGGAGAATCGTCCTGTCGATAAATCGTCCTGTAAAATATTCAGCATTTTTTTGCGGCTTTTCCGCTTTAGAAATTACCTGGTTAAACAACTCAAGAGGCCGGTATGAAATTAGAAGATACAAAAGTTGGAATTATCGGACTCGGCTATGTCGGCCTGCCGCTGGCCGTCGAGTTTGGCAAAAAGTTTCCAACCATCGGATTCGATATCAATCAGGCGCGTGTCGATGAACTAAAAGGCGGAACCGACTCCACCCTCGAATGCTCCCCCGAGGAGCTCTCTGAAGCCGTTTCCCTCACTTACTCCACCAACATTCAGCAACTATCAACCTGTAACTGTTTTATCGTCACCGTCCCAACCCCCGTCGACAACTCCAACCGCCCCGACCTAACACCGCTCATCAAAGCCAGTGAAACCGTCGGTAAGGTTATATCCGAAGGCAATGTCGTCATCTATGAATCAACGGTCTATCCCGGTGCCACCGAAGAGGATTGCATCCCCGTTGTGGAAAAGGTTTCCGGTCTCACATTCAACGAGGACTTCTTCGCCGGCTACAGCCCCGAACGCATCAATCCCGGTGACAAGGTTCGCCGATTGACCAATATTGTAAAAATCACCTCCGGCTCTACGCCGGAAGTGGCCGACTATGTCGATTCGCTCTATCGCAGCATCTTGACCGTTGGAACCCACAAAGCCCCGTCCTTGAAGGTTGCCGAGGCGGCAAAGGTCATCGAAAACACGCAGCGCGATGTCAATATTGCCCTGGTCAACGAGCTGGCCATGATTTTCAGCAAAGTCGGCATCGATACCATCGATGTGTTGGAGGCGGCAGGGTCGAAATGGAACTTTCTTCCGTTCCGCCCGGGCTTGGTCGGAGGGCACTGCATCGGGGTCGATCCGTACTATCTCAGCTTCAAGGCGCAGCAGGCCGGCTACTATCCCGAACTGATTTCCGCCCAACGCCGCATCAACGACCGGATGGGGCAGTTTGTGGTCGATGAAACCGTCAAGCTGATGTTGAAGAAGCGAATCCATGTCGATAAGGCCAACGTGCTGGTGCTGGGAATCACCTTCAAGGAAAACTGTCCCGATGTCCGCAACACCCGAGTCGTCGATATTGTCCGCGCCTTTGAAGAGTACGGCTCGAACGTCACCGTCTACGATCCATGGGCCGATCCCGGCGAGGTCAAGCATGAATATGGGCTCTCCATAGCAACCAGCAACCAGCAATTAGCAACCAGCCAATACGACGCCGTCGTCCTCGCCGTCGCCCACGACGAATTCAAGAAGATGGGGGAGCCCGAACTCAAGATGCTTTGCGCTGAAAAGAGTGTCATCTTCGATATTAAGAACATTTTGCCCCGCAACCTAGTCGATGCCCGGTTGTAGGTTGGGGACAGGCGGGTGTTTACCAAACTATTATTCAGTGGCTGCCTAGACTCCGATCCCTGGTTTTGTCTGAAGCAGTGCGACGGGTTTGTTGTAAGGGAGTTGAGGAGTAGAGGTGTAGGGGAGTTTGAGTGTGGGAGTGCGGGAGTAAGGGAGTTGCATAAGGAGTTGCCTAAAGGGAAGGTATTCCGAAAACTTAACCGCAATCTCTTCTATCCCCGTCTGATCTCGAAAGCAATACACCCAGCAAAAAAGCACCTGTCACCTGCCACCTGCCACCTGCCACCTGTTGTACACATTAGCTCCCAATGCTATGCCCACCTAATCCCCGCAGCACTTACAGCCAGGCCGTCCTGCACTCAATCCCCGGTATCCAGTATCCAGTATCCAGCGCCTCTGGTTTCCATCACCGTCCATGACGTGGCGGAGTTTTACTATCCCGAGGGGTATACCCCTGCACAGTTTAAGCGATGGAAGAAGCGGATCGATCTGGTAAAGCAGGCCGACCTTGTGTTTGCGGTTTCGGGGCATACCAAAAAAGACCTTGTTGAAAAGGCGGGTGTCCCTGCGGACAAGATTGTTGTTAATTACAATGGGGTGGATCCAGCTTTTCGGAAGCTATCTGAAGATGAGGTCTTGAAAGGAACTGAGGCACTTCCTCCTTCGGCAAGCCTATGGCGGACAAGAGGGGAAGCGCAGGAGGAGCGATTCAGGATATTGGCCGTGGGAAGCAACATTCATCGGAAAAATCTGCCAACGCTCATCAAAGCGGTGGAGGAGCTGGGGCGTAGGGGAGTCCCGATTACCTTGGTTAAGGTTGGTGAGGCGGTGCCCGATAGCCTAATACCCTCTGCTCAAAGCCCGGCACCCAACGCCAAGCATCCAGCATCCAGTGTCCAGAACCTAGAAGTGATCAATCTCGGGTTCGTGAACCAAGACGAGTTGATTTCCCTCTACAACCTCTGCGATGTACTGGCCTTCCCCTCGCTCTACGAGGGTTTCGGGATGCCGGTGGTTGAGGCACAGCGATGTGGATTACCGTGTGTAATCTCGAATGCATCATCATTGCCCGAAGTCGGCGGTGATGCCGCGCTCTACCACGATCCGTTGGATGTGGACATGTTGGCCGATCAGCTGGAACGAGTCTATGGCGATGAGGATTTGCGCTCTGGCATGCGCGAGAAGGGATTCCGTAACGCCCAGCGCTTCACGTGGAAGCAGCACGTGGATATTTTGATGAAAGAGTGGGAGAAGCTTTCCGGGGTGGCGAGAAATATAGGTGTGATCTCACGGAGGTCACAAAGTGCACAAAGAGGTGCTAAATGGACGAGAAGCTGAATGAACTTTCGGAAAAAGTAATCGGAGCTGCGATACGTGTTCATCGGGAACTCGGGCCCGGATTGCTTGAGTCAGTTTATCAGAGCTGCCTCGCGCTGGAGCTTAAGTTAATGGGGATCAAAGTGGAGGTGGAGGTGCCAGTGCAGGTCGAGTACCGTGGACAGACTGTTAATGACATGGGCTATCGGTTGGATTTACTTGTTGAGGAATGTTTGATTGTCGAGCTGAAATCAGTTGAGGCGGTGAAGCCGGTTCATAAGAAACAGTTACTGACATATTTAAAGTTGACCGACTGTCGACTCGGATTGCTGATTAACTTTAATGAAGTTCTGCTAAAGGATGGAATTACCCGCATAGCAAACTAACTTCGTGTCCTCCGTGCCTTTGTGAGAACCCCCCCATACGGATTTGTCTCACGGAGTTCACTAAGAGCACAGAGGAATGGCCTCCGCTGGATAAGAAACATATAAATTAGGAAACTTGGTGTCCTCCGTGCCTTCGTGAGAGCAATCTACCTCACAGAGTTCACTAAGAGCACAGAGGAATGGCCTCCGCTGGATAAGAAACATATAAATTAGGAAACTTGGTGTCCTCCGTGCCTTCGTGAGAGCAATCTACCTCACAGAGTTCACCGAGAACACAGAGGAATGGTCTCCGCTGGATAAGAAACATATAAATTAGGAAACTTGGTGTCCTCCGTGCCTTCGTGAGAGCAATCTATCTCACAGAGTTCACTAAGAGCACAGAGGAATGGCTTAACGGAATTTATACTTAGTGTTCTTTGTGCCTTTGTGAGAGAAAATAGTTGTAATGAAGCGAATACTTCTTATTTCCCCGTGTCCCGGATTGGGCGGAGGGGCCGAGGTGGTTCTCGAAGAGCTGCTGCGGGCATGGGAATCCGAGGAGCTGCAACTTGTTCTGCTGGCACCGGAAGATAGCCGTATGCACTCCGTGGCCAAGGCTGTTGGATTTGAGTGGCATAAGCTTCCGATCAGAAGGAACGGAAACTACATGCGCGATATCTTGAAGGCGGTGAAGACCGCTGTGGCCGGCATTGAAAAATGCGACAAAGTCGTTGGCTGGACGATTCGAACCTATCCCGCAGTCGAGTGGTTGGCTGCAAAGTGGCAGGTGCCATCGATGGGCGTATTGCATGATAATCCCTTTCCCAAGAAAATTCTTGGGCCGGTTCTGTGGGACCTGCGAGGCCTGGACTTTCGCAATATGAGTGCATGGGCGGATATGCTTTGGTGCAGTGGTGAATTTGTTTTCCGCATGGGATGGCAATGGCAGTGGGCGCATCGGGTGGCGAATCGGTTTTCAATGTTGATATGTGTCAGTGAAGCCGTGCGGAAAGACTGCATCCGAAAAGGCTATGAATGTGAAATGACCGTGATTCGAAATGGTCTTGCTGACATCCCTGTCCCCGAGAGGGCACCCAGTGAACGGCTGAGGATCGGTTTTCTGGGAATGTCCATGCCGGGGGCCAAGGGGTTTCCAATTGTGGAAAAATGGATAAAAGAACTTGGGGATAAGGCGGAATGGAAGCTCTATGGCAATGCCTCCGCTCGTTCCCTCCGTCGGGTTGAAAGATTGAAGGCCTACGCCGATGTTGAATGCTGCGGGCAATGCCCGCGAGAGGAAATATTCGAGAACATCGATATCCTTGTTCATGCCACACCGGGTTTCGATTCCCTTCCGACCGTCCTGATCGAGGCGGCCAGGGCTGGCATTCCATGTGTTGCGTCATCGAATGGAGGCGCTTGGGAAATTGTTCGGGAGGATGCGAGCGGCTTTGTTTTTAATCCAGCCCATCCAGATGAGGGTTTGGTTGCACTCAAAAAACTCGATCATGCGGATCTCCGTTCCCGTATGGGGAATGATGCCAGAAAGCATTTCGAGGATAACTTCCGCGTCGGACGGATGGTGCGCAATTACAGGGGGAGTTTTCTTTCTTCGTTACGTGTAAATGCATGGATCGAAAACTAGCCTGATGGCCAAGCTAAGTACAATCATTCCAAAGAGGCTGAAAAGCAGGCTTGAAACTGGGCCTTCCGCTCGGCGTATTGTTGGAAACATGGGATGGTTGCTGGGTGAAAAACTGGGCACGGTCGCGATCGCGTTTCTCGTTAGCCTGGTTGTTGCCCGCTACCTTGGCCCTGAAAAATATGGCTTGATGTGCTATGCCTTGGCCTTTGTTGCCATGTTCGAAATGATCGGAACGCTTGGGAGTCAGGAAATTCTCGTGCGCGAACTGCTTGCGGCGGAAGGAGAGGAAGGAAGGATTCTTTGCACGGCCTTCATTCTGCGCTGCTGCGGCGTTGTTGTTGCCTCGGTTGTTGCGTTGTTGAGTGTATATCTTTCGCGGCCAGACGATGCTGTGTCCGTTATCCTGGTTTTGATCGCCTGTGGCATGTATGTCGGGCAGCTCTTTTTGATGGTGCAGCAGTGGTTCGCTTCCCAACTTCTAGCCAAATATGTCACGATAGCGACCCTGGTTGGTTTGTGCATTGCTTCGGTGGCAAAACTGTTGATGGTGCGCTATCAGCAGGATGTGGTCTATTTTGTTGTTGCGTCCGTTGCCCAGGTGGTGTTGGCCGGTGGAATATTGTTTTTTCTGTACTTCAGAAAAAACAGGCAACTTCGGCATCGCTGGACGTGGAGCGGTCGTTGGGCGAGAAAATTGCTGGGCGATTGCTGGCCTCGAATCATCAGTGGAATGTCTACGTCCGCGATCAATAATCTATCCACGATCTTCGTGGGAAACCTTCTGGCCTCACAGATTTTGGGTGAATTTTCGGTGGCCAAGCGCCTATTGTTTTTTCTTTTGTTTGCTCCGGGAATTATAACCCAATCCTTGGCTCCTTCGTTGGTGAAGGCCAAGGAATCAGGGGACGCTGGAGAATATGAAAGGCAGTTGGTTCGGCTCTACCGCTATCTAATGCTGCTGGGTTTGGGACTGGGCCTTCTTCTGGCGCTTGTCGGATGGCTTGTGGTGCCGGTTCTATATGGCCATGAATACCCCAAGGCCGGTTTCTATCTAATGGGGATGGCTGCCACGTTTCCTTTTTACAGTGTTGGTCAAGGCCGGGTTTGGTTCATCATCACGCAACGGGCCTACCAATATAACATGTGGGTAGGCGTTGCGTCGGCACTGATGAGTTTGGGGCTTACCTATCTTGGGATTCAACTGTTTGGGGTTTGGGGGGCCATCGGGGCCCAGGTTGTAACCGTGGTGTGGATTGTCCTCTTCCAGGACTTGGCCTTTAGCCGATATCGGATCAACAGCCTGTCGGCATGGCGCGCTTTGTCACCCGTCTGGATTTTTGGGGTAATGCGTGATTCGGTTAAGCCATGAATCCGATTGTCTCCGTAGTACTGACGGCGTTTAATGCCGATGCCCATGTGGGCGATGCGATAGAAAGCATACTCAAGCAAACATGGACGGATTTTGAGTTCATCATTGTTGATGATGGGTCGGACGATGGAACCCGTGGAATCATCGAGGAATTTGCCGCGCGTGATGATCGCATTGTCTTCATCTGCAATGAAAAGAACCAGGGGCAACCCCAAAGCCGGAATGCGGCGATCGAACAGGCAACCGGTGAGTTTATCGCGATCATGGATGCGGATGATGTCGCCTATCCCCATCGTTTGAAAACGCAGGTTGAATATTTAAAGAACCATTCGGAGATTGGGGTTGTGGCATCGCTGGTGCGCATGATTGATGGAAACGGCAAGCGTTTGGGCATGATTGGGGGATATGCGGCCTCGGCCCCCGAGATCGTTTGGCGGGAATTAACCCAGCTTTCCTCCTCCATGGTGCATCCATCGGTAATGTTTCGGAGATCCTTGGTTCGGCAGTACAATCTGCACTACAATCCCGAATATCCCCACTCTCAGGACAAGGAGCTGTGGGGGCGATTCCTGCTGCATTCCAAGGGAACCGTCATATCGAAGGTATTGTTGAAATATCGAACACATGCAAACAGCATTTCCCAGGCAAAGGCTGCGTCGCAACAGGAATATGCCTTACGTGCCGTTGTTCAAATGAATTGCAGTCTGTTTGGCGATGGGGCTTTAACTTCCGCGGAATTGGAACAGATGGTTCTGGATGATGGTTCCTTTGGTTCCAAAGGATGGCAACTGAAAATGGAACGGCTTGATCAGCTTAAGGCAATTTCGCGGTTTAACGATTCGGATGTCGGTCTGTTGAGGGGCATGGCTTGGATCGATGCCGGGGTGCGGGGAACGGGATATCTGGCCATGGACTGGTGGCGATATGGTTTTTCTGCCCTTGGTGTCGTAGGGATGTTCAAAGCATTTTCCCTGAAAATGGCAAGGTTTTGCAGGAAAGCGTGGGCATATTTTTCGTGAGCTAGTACACAGAAAACCTTAAACATTCGGATATGCAAACCACTAATTCGCACTAATCGTCACTAATTTTTGCAGGATACGAACCGACTACTGTTGATTAGTGAAGATTAGTGGTTCCAAAACTCGGAAGCCTGAGTTTGCGAAAGTTTAAGTGGTACTGGGCACATAGGTACATAGTCATCAAATAACTGTCCTGCATACGATTTCTGCTCGAGCGGAATGTTTGACCGCAAAGACGCTAAGAAACAAAGAAAATAGATCTTCGCAACTTTGTATCATCGCGGTCAATTAGGATTAGTGTTCATTAGCGTATATTAGTGGTTAGACCTTATTTCTTTTTGGTTAAATGGTTTTGAGATTGGCATACGGATTTTTGGCTAAGGCGCACCGGGCCGTGGTGCTGTGTCGATTGCTGAAGTTTTGGGAGGGAATGACCTTCTTTTTTGACGAATGGGCAGGTCGTGAAAGGATTCGCAACATATCCATCAACGGCGTGGATCTGCAGGTTCGGTCGGGATCATCGGATCTGGACGTGGTCATCAGTAGTCTGGTAGAGGATGAATACGGCCATTTGGATTGCCCCAATCCCCGGATTATCGTCGATGCCGGGGCCAACATTGGGACATCCGCGATCTCCTTTGCCCGGAAATATCCGCATGCAAAGGTATTTGCCATCGAACCCGAAAACGGGAACTATGGCCTGCTTGTGAAAAATACGGAAAGCTATGGCAATGTGGTTCCAATCAAGGCGGCCATCTGGGGCGCGGAGGGGGAGAAGTTTATCCAAAACCGTGCAACCGGAGCCTGGGGCTACACCATCGCCGATGGCGTCGATGGAGCGGAAAGCATGGGACAAGCGACAAAATGCATCACCATGCCGCATTTAATGAAGGAATATGGCATAGAGACCATCGATATCCTGAAAATGGATATCGAGGGCGGCGAAAAGGATGTTTTGGAAAACTCCAGTGCATGGATCGATCGCGTTCAGGTAATGACGGTTGAGCTCCACGATTATATATGCATGGGGTGCGACCGCGCCTTTTATTTGGCGACCCGGTCGTTCAACCGCTTCGAGCGGCATGGTGAAAAGGTTACGGCTTATCGCGAGCAATAAGATGTTTAACGTAGGATTTTGGTTTAAATGACAAGTCAATCGGTAGATGCGGAAAGAATTAAGCGAAGTTTGCTGGTATTGTTCCTCATTGCGGTCTCGGTTTATCTTTCCTGGTTTGGTCTTTCAAAAAACCTGCCATGGATGGGATTGTTGATTCCTGCTTTGGGCGTTGTTACCGCCCTGATAAGCCGTCCTGCCGCCTTGTTTATTCTGATTCTTTTTATTCGTTCGGGCAACTTTATGGTTCCTGGGTTGCCCGGTACGCTTACACTTGCACGCCTTATGCTGCTTATGATGATTGGCTGGGCAATGGTGGAAAGTGCACTTCGCCAAGAGAAGGCTAAAAACTCATATGTACCGGGGATGGATTTTTGGATGGGCGTTTTCCTGTTGGATATCTTTCTCATCATGGCGGTTCGGGGGGCCGGATTCCGCATGCTCGGAGGCTCAAGTTATGGAGGAGCGACCTATGTTGGATTGATTGCCGCAATACTGTTCTATTATTCTGTGGTGCGAATCCGGTTGTCTGATCAACACGTTAAACTGGTTCTAATGGGAATCGTTATTGCATCGATTTTGCCCATGGCCGTCGAGATTCTGGTGTACCATTTTCCGGGGCAGTCTTGGTGGCTAACCTCTTATTTTGACGTGGCTCCTGAATATGCGTTGGGGCAAAAGGGTATGGAGGGTGGCGTCGAACGCTGGGGAACATTTTCCAACTTCGCTTTCGCGCTGATTCCGATCATCTATGTGCTCTGTCGCAACGCGAAGCTTCGCTTTATATTGATTGTGCTGGCAGTCCTGTTGGTAGGCATGACGGGATTTCGCAACCGGGTTTTGAAGGTTGGGACTCTCATCTTCTTCGCCAGCATGTATTATTCAAAAAACCGGATGAAAACATTCATGGGATGGGTTCTGGTCGGCGTGGCAGGATTGGTCGTCCTGGTCATTGCGGCACCCTATCTGCCGCCAGCCATGCAGCGAGCGGTTTCGTTTCTTCCCTTCCTTGAGATCGATTTCGATGTCGCGCGAACCGCGACGGGCTCAGCCACTTGGCGCTTTGATATGTGGAAGGAATATTGTATTCCCAACGTACCAAAATATTTTTTTGTTGGTCGCGGGTTGTCTAGGGATATCACTAGTTTCGCTTGGTTGAGTAGTTCGTGGTATGGGACCTATGAATTCTATTACCATATGGGGCGTTACCATAGCGGGCCGTTTAGTTTGTTATTGGACTATGGTTTGTTAGGTACGGTTTCCTTTACGGTATTCTTTATCATGGTTGTCGTTGATGGGTGGAAGACGGTTAAGCAATATGCCATGCATCTGGATTCCTTCGCAGCGCGATACTATGTCTTTCTTACCTTGCTCATGACCTATAACCTCGTTGCTTTCTATTTGATTTTTGGAGACGTGGATTCACAACTATTGGATTTGCTTTTGATTGCAGCTCAAATGCGAATACTAAAGAAGAACTTTCTTGATGTCGATAGGGTTGATGGCGAATCACTTGTTTCTTGATCTATGTGATCTGGTTTTATTTTGATTCTTTTGATTGTCTTTTAAATATTTTCTTCTATTTGCAGGGTTGCGTGTTGGCTTCGCATATCATTACGGCGTCTGAGGAGCGGCGAATTTAGGGCCTTTTTATTATAATTATCTCAGATGCCGCTCGTCGGACTGATTATGATTGATGAGAAGTTCTCTGGCTTACTGTGTTTTGCGAGTGAAAATTGAGTAATGGATCAACGCTGTTATGAAAAAAGCTATGGGGTCGGGAATGCTAGCACAAATTGTTAAAGGGGGCTTTTGCATCGGCTGTGGGGCCTGTGCATCCGTTATTCCTTCCAAAATTTCGATGGAATTTGACGGGTATGGATTGTTTAAGCCTGTGTTGCCAGAACAGTTGGATGAGGAAGAATTACTCAATGTGTGTCCGTTCGCCGACGAAGGTTCCAATGAGGATCAACTCGCAGAATTGTTTTTCCCAAAAGGCAAGAAAGATGTCCATCTCGGTCATTATGAATCAATATATACAGGGCATGTAACGGAAGGGGATTACCGTAGCCGAGGTTCGTCGGGAGGAGTCGTATCATGGATATTAGCCGAACTACTTAAACAGGGATTGGTTGATGGAGTCATTCATGTAAAAGCAGGTCCGTCGCCAACAGATCGCTTGTTTGAGTACACGATTTCCACTTCTGTCGAAGAGGTGCTGGCGGGAGCGAAGTCAAAGTATTATCCAATTGAGATGTCACGGGTAATGGATGAAATTCGAACCCGAGAAGGACGTTTTGTTTTTGTGGGGATTCCTTGCTTTATTAAAGCCGCTCGGAATCTCGCGTGTCTCGATCCTGAGATAAATAAACGGATTCGCTATTATGTTGGTTTGGTATGCGGACATCTTAAGAGCAAGGCCTTTGCGGATTGTGTGGCTTGGCAGGCAGGCATTGAACCTGGAAAGTTGGAGTCGGTTGATTTCCGGGTTAAGCTACCTGCGGGGCGTGTTTCCGAGTATGGGATCAAGGTGTGCGGAGATGGAGTTGAAAAAACCGCTCCCGTCGCAAGCTATTACGGAACTGACTGGGGGCTGGGTTTCTTTAAATACTCGGCATGCGAGTATTGTGATGATGTATTTGCCGAAACAGCGGATGTTGCGGTGGGTGATGCATGGCTCGCAAAATACATGGATGATCCACTAGGGAACAGTGTTGTTATTAGCCGTACGGGAGATCTTGATAACCTTATTCAAATTGCGCTTAAAGAAACCCGCTTAAATTTTGTCGAGTGTTCGGTTGAGGATGCTGTTGAGTCTCAGTCCGGTGGTTTGAGGCATAGGCGGGATGGGCTTTCTTTTCGACTGGCAATGAAGAGGGATGCTGGGGAATGGGCTCCATTAAAGCGAGTGCCCGTTAATTGCAATGCAGTCGGCAAGCATCGGCGGAAGATTTATGCGCTGCGTGAAGATCTTCGTGTTCGTAGCCACGAGTTGTGGAGAGATGCGGTTGCTCAGGGCGATTTTAACTACTTTAGAAAGGGAATGCGAAATCTGCTGAATCGGTATAGCCGACTCTATGTTTCCTTCCCCCGTCGTTTGGCTCGCAAAATTAAGCTTTTGCTGCTTGGCGAAAAAGGCTGAGGCCTGCGCGGAGACGGATCGGCATTATGAAGATACTTGATAAGCTCCTCCTTCGGACTAATTTGTCGGGTAATCGGCGCAAAGTTGTCAAAAATGTCTACTGGGCCGTTGTCGGGAAGCTGGTTAACATTGCCAGCGGACTGCTAGTCGGCGTGTTGGTGGCACGGAATCTCGGGCCTGAAAATTTCGGGCTGATGAACTATGTCATCAGTTATGTGACCCTCTTCTCGGTATTGGCCGCTTTTGGGCTAGACAATATTGAGGTTCGGGAGCTGTCCAGAACCGGGGCTGACCGGAATACGCTGATGGGTACTGCGTTTGTTCTGCGTATTGGATTTGCTCTGGTGGCGCTTCTGCTGATATTGGGGACGTTGCTGTCGTTTGAATCAGATCACTTTACGTTCGTGATGGTGATGGTCTATTCGCTCTCATTGGTGTTTAGTTCGCTCAATGTTATTCGCAACTATTTTACCTCAATTATTCTTAACGAATATGTGGTGAAGACAGAAATATCGCGCACGGTTTTGGGTGCGTTGATCAAAATAGTGTTGCTGATAAATAATTGTTCGGTGGGCTGGTTTATCGTTGCAAGTATGTTTGACTTTTTCCTGGTCGGAGCGGGGTATTTGTTTTCCTATCGGCGGAAAGTCGGTACGATTCTGGAATGGAATGTTGACTGGGGTGTGGCAAAAATGCTGATCCGAGCCTCGTTCCCGCTCTTACTTTCCGGAGCCGCCGTAATTATCTACCAGCGGATCAATGCAGTGATGATTCGGAATATGATCGATAATGCATCGGTTGGACAGTTTTCAGCAGCGGCAAAAATATCGGAAATCGCGATTTTTATTCCCATGGTTATAGCCCAGTCCATAACGCCGCTTCTGGTTAAGGCCCACGAGGCGGATCCTCAAAAGTATTTGGAAAAAAAACAGTATTTTGTCGATATTATGGTTTGGAGCTCCATTGCTATTTCGGTTGCGATGGCCCTGCTAGCGGCCCCGGGGATTCGAATCCTGTTTGGCGAAAAATATTTGGAGGCTATTCCGGTATTGCAGATTATGTCCTGGAAAGCCCTTGCAACGGCTCTCTTTGGCGCATCGGGACAGTTGATTGTTATTGAAAATCTACACAAGTATGTCGTGTTGCGTAATCTGGCGGGGTGTGTTTTTAGTGTGGTGCTCAATTATTATCTCATCCCGGTTTGGGGGATTGCCGGATCGGCCATCGCGACGATCGTAGCCATGATTTTTGCTGGTTATTTTTCACATTTGATTATTCGGCCCTATCGCTATCTTTTTACGGTTCAAACCAAGGCGTTGGCGTTGGGGTGGCGACAATTGGTTGGTTTGAAACACTTGTGGAGATAGATTGAGGCGTTGCTGTTGTAGCAGTGTCGGCATCACTTTTTGTTGTATGGAGCAAGCGAGTTATTGTCGTTTATAGTGGGGAATATGGATCATGCGTGTTGGGATTTTAACTTATCAATATGCCTATAATTTTGGGGCAGTGCTTCAATGCATTGCGCTGCAGGAAGCAATAAAGGGACTGGGAGCCGAAGTCGAGGTTATACATTTTTATCCGCAGGGCATGGAACCGCCGCCTTTTTGGAAAGGATGGGGATTAAGAGACGGATCATTTGCTGGTACCGCACAAAGACGAGTGCTTCAGTTTTTAAAGGGGCCTGCTATGATGCGTAAGTTTGATGACTTTCGGGGCGATTTCATGCAGTTAACTTCTCGCTGTTATGGAGCGTCCGATGTCGCCGACATGGTTGAATGCTATGATGCGATTGTCGCGGGGAGTGACCAGATTTGGCATCTGAATCGTGATGCTGTGTATTTTATGGAATGGGGACGCAAATTTGATGGGAAGCGGATAAGTTATGCCACTTGTTGTGGTAGTGATCTGCAATCAGAGGAAAGGTTGGATATCGTTGCTCCGTGGATTAGGCAAGTTGATTGTTTGTCGGTTCGCAACGAATTTTCCCGGAAGTGGATTGAGCGAGCATCTGGACGAGCAGTTGATGTTGTGGCAGACCCAGTATTGTTGAGTGATTTGGATTTTGTCCGGAGACAGGTCTTGGAGGTACCTAAAGATTACATTTTTATGTATAGCTTAGGAGATGAAATTATAGGTGGCCATGAAAAAGTCATTAAGCAACTGCGAACACGTTTTGGCGATATACCAGTACTTGCCGTGGTTCCTTCTGCTACACATCCTAGAAAATGCCCCTGGGCGGATATAGTGATCTGGGATGCTGATCCGGGAGAGTGGCTTGATTTACTAGTTAATTCTAAATATGTCTATACAGACTCATTTCATGCGGCCGTCCTGGCGTTGAAGTATGAGAAGCCCTTGTTGGCATATTACACCGATCCAGTAAGGGCTCCTCGCCTTATTGATTTGGCAAACCGCTATGCAATCGACGTAGCGGTAGTCGGTAGCTTTAGAGAGGCTGTAGACAAAGAGTTCTCAATTCATCTTGATTATCGTAGAACCAAAGAAATGATGAAGATGCATGAATGCCAGTCGATGGAATACTTAGTATGTTCATTGAAGTAATACGCAATACAAATATTGGAGCATATGATGAAAGTTGGTGTCGCTGGCCCCGTTGCAATAGACCCTCTTGTTGGTTTCTTTAGAGGTCAAGTATTGCCTAACGTATATTCATTTCCTCTTCTTTCTAATTATGTTTTGAAATTAATAGAGCTAGGGCATGCAGTAACAGTGTTTTGCGGAAGTGATGAAATCGAATCGACGCAATGGATTCAAGGTGATGGAATTCTCTTGTGCATAACTCCAAGGCGTCATAAACGGATGGCCTTGGATTTTTACCGGACTGAGCGGCGTTTCATTGCTGAGGCCATGAGAGAGTCGGACTGCGACTTGATCCATGCGCATTGGACATATGAGTTTGCCGCAGCAGCCATGCAGTCTCAAAAGCCTACTTTGATTACTGCACATGATGCACCTTTGAACATTCTTCCATATTATCTAGGAGATCGGGGTTCTTTGCATTGGATTATGCGTATTATGTTAGGCATAAAAGTGATGCATTGCGCCAACTATCTTACCGCCGTATCTCCATATGTTGCACAACACATTGAGCGGTTTTTTAGGCCAAGAAAAAAGATCATGGTTGTTCCCAACGGAGTAGACCCATCTATAGCAAGGTGTGCGAGGAAGGAAGATATGGCGCCGCCGGTAATTTGTAGTGTGATGACCGGTTGGGGTAAACTTAAGAATGCTCAGCCTGCCTTGAAGGCATTCGCACTTGTTCGGCAACAATTTCCAACAGCAAAATATCGTATTTTCGGCACCGGATATGAGGTTGGAGGTGCTGCTTGTACTTGGGCGACTACTCAAGGCCTCTCCGAAGGGGTTGAATTCTGCGGAAAGGTTCTTTTTGCTGCATTGATGGAGGAAATTGCTGGGAGTTCTGTTTTTTTGCATCCGGCACTCGAGGAGTCCTTTGGAATGAGTATAGCCGAGGCCATGGCGTTAGGCGTGCCTGTCGTTGCTGGAGAGCGATGCGGTGCAGTCCCTTATGTCCTGAATGATGGGCAGGCGGGTTTACTTGTTGATGTTCAGTCACCCGACGCGATTGCCCGGGCTCTATTGCAACTTTTGAACGATGGCGCGAAACGTGGGGAGTTGTCAAAGGCCGGGCGAGAGTTTGTCTTGAGCAACTTTACCCTTGATAAAATGGCGGAAGGTTATCTCGAGGCTTACCAGAAAATTTTGGATGACCAATGGTAACATCCCTGATTGAGGATTTGGGTCTCGATATCTATTGAAGGTAATATGGCGGGAGAGTGAGGGAAAATTGAGCGGCTTTAATAGGAAATATGATTTTCCGATTCATTTTGTGGTGGCCTGGGATCGGCTGATGTCGCAGTTGTTCTGCCTTGCTGGAACCTTGTGGGCCAAGATCATGCTGAGAGTGCATCATGGAAGCTATGGACGAAATCTACAGGTCGATGGATTCGTTTGGGTTCGTTGTCGGAGACGAGGTCAGATAGTTTTGGGGGATAACTGCAAGATCAATTCGCGATTTGGGGCAAACCTCGTAGGGAGAATGAATCCTGTCGTTCTTCAATGCACGGAGAATGGGAGGATAACGATTGGAAATAATAGCGGGGTTTCGTTTGCCATACTTTCTTCTCGGTCTTCGATTGATATCGGGCAACACGTAAATATAGGAGGCAATGTTCGCATCTTCGATCATGATTATCATTCACTTAATTACATGGATCGTCGGGACGGGGCATTGGATGTGAACGGCACCAAATCTTCCCCAATCAAAATAGGGAATGACGTGTTTGTTGGGACGAACAGCATCATTCTGAAGGGGGCTACGATTGGGGATCGTTCGATTATTGCGGCGGGATCAATCGTATCCGGATCTATCCCGCCCGATGAAATATGGGGAGGTAATCCTGCGCGTCTGATTCGGAAGATAAACGTTGGGTGATTTCCGACTCGATAAAAAAAATGGTTATCAATTTGTTTATGACGATTAGGGCAATGTGTATGGGGTGCGATGAGATGTATGGGAGCTGACTTGAAGATTGCAGTACTGATGACTTGCCATAACCGCAAGGAAACGACGTTGCGGTGCCTGGAATTGCTTTATGCCCAATTGTTGCCTGAAGAAGTCTCTTTCAACGTATATCTGGTTGATGATGGCTGTACGGATGGAACCGGCGAGGCGGTTAAAAAGGCTTATCCCGATATTACTGTACTCCAGGGCGATGGTTCCCTGTTTTGGTGCAACGGAATGCGATTGGCGTGGGATGTGGCCGCAAAGGAAGATCCTGATTTTTACTTGTGGTTGAACGATGATTCCATGCTGGAGCCCCACGCCGTATCCATCCTGCTTGAAACCGCTTCAAGTGCAGATGATGCCGGCATTGTGGTGGGATCTTGCTGCGATGCATCGACGGGTGGTTTTACCTATGGAGGGCAGAGGCGGTCGGGAGCGCATCCCTCGAAGCTGGTGCCTGTTGAACCGGGGGAAGAACCCGTGGTCTGCGATACCTTCCAGGGTAATATCGTGCTGGTTTCCAGGGGAACTTATCAAAAGGCCGGGAACCTGCAGTCGTTTAAGCATGCCATTGGGGATACGGATTATGGATATCGGGCGCAAAAAGCGGGATGCGCAATTTATGTGGCACCTGGATTTGTGGCAACCTGTAGTAAGAATGCGCATAGCATGGAGCGCATGCCGTTGGATAAGCGCTGGAAAACCATGATGACGCGACTTCCCCCGGGGGATTATTATCGTTTCCTCCGGCAGCATGCGGGGATCAGATGGGTCTTCTATTGGCCAAGACCCTACATCCGGATTCTCTTTTCTACACGGATGGAAAACCAGTGAGCACTATGAAAAAAGTTGTAATGATTCAGCGGGTGGCGTGCGACTACCGCCTTGCTTTTTTCCAGCAGCTGCATGCCGGGTTGCAGGAGAAGGGCATTGCCTTCGAGCTGGTGGCCGGTTTGCCGTGGGAAGGGGAAGGTTTCGTTGATGTTCTCGATCAGTTGCCGTTCGGGACGCGACTACGGAACATCAGGCTATTCAAGAACGTATATTGGGAAGAGGGCGCGCTTGCTGCGTGCAAGAATGCGGATCTGGTCATATTCGAGCAGGCCAACGCGGCGTTGCATCTATATCCCTTGCTGTTGGGGATTCACCACCGGGGGCAAAAGATTGCATTTTATGGACATGGGGCGCATCTCAACAAAAGCAAGCCACACCCTATGAGGGATGCTTGGCGCAGGTTCTGGAGCACCCGGGTTGATTGGTGGTTCGCCTATACGCAGCTTTCAGCGGATATTGTGTTGAATGACGGTTTCCCTATGGAAAAAATGACCGTGGTGAACAATGCCATCGATACCGATGAGCTGCGCGTTGCACGGAATGCGCTCTCCGATGGGGATTTGGATGCAACCTATCAAAAGCTGTTTGGGCTCCCAAAAGGAAAAGAAATTACCGGCATCTTTTGTGCCCGGTTGACCGAGCTGAAATGGATTCCTTTTTTGTTGGAGGCTTTGTTGCTGATTAAGGCAAGGGTGCCCGGATTTACCATGATCATTATCGGTGATGGCCCCTACGCGGATGAGGTGAAAAACTTTTGCACGGAACATCCCTGGTGCCATTGGGCGGGGGCGGTGCATGGCACCAAGCGGGTGGAGCTTCTTGCCCTGGGAGACGTTTGGCTGAATCCGGGAATGACGGGATTGTCCATCCTGGATGCCTTTGCCATGGGTATGCCCTTCTTTACAGTCGACAGCGGTATCCATTCCCCTGAGATCGCTTATCTTCAGGATGGCCGCAACGGAGGGCTGTGCGGGAATGACCCGAAGGAGTTTGCTGCTTCGGTGGTGGAGGTTTGTCTGGATGCCGGACATTTGAGCGCCATGAAGCAGGCCGCAACCAAGGACGGCGAAAAATATACAACGGCAAGCATGGCAAAAAACTTTGCCGGTGGCATTGCTGTGGCATTGGGGATCGGAGAGAAGGCGACCTCATGAAAGTTTTGGTGATTCATAATGAATATGGCCAGAAGGGCGGAGGAGAGCATCAGGTGTTCATGGCCGAGACCGAGCTACTCCGCCGCCACGGCCATGAAGTGCTCACCTATGCCCAAAGCAATCTGGATGTTTTGGAGCGTGGTAGGCTCGCGACAATAAAAATGCTGTTCCAATCCAGGTTCAATCGAACTGTTTATCATGAGCTTAGGCGACTCTGCGAAATAGAAAAACCGGATGTGGTTCACGTACACAATTTTTGGTTTAGCATCTCTCCATCGGTTTATGCTGCATGCCTTGATTCGGGCGTACCTGTTGTGCAATCCCTTCATAACTTCCGTACAATCTGTGTTAACGCCTTGTTGTTGCGAGACGGCAAGCCTTGTGAGGATTGCGTGGGGAGAACCGCGCTCAAGGGGGTGCTGAAACGGTGTTATCACGGTTCCAGAATTCATGGATGGTTTGTGTATCGAATGCAACGGGGGTTTAGGAAACTAATCAATGTGCCGGCCTATTATTTGGCTTTGACCGAGCATAGCCGTGACATTTTTGTGCGTTCCGGTTTCCCCTCGGACCGGGTTTGGGTGAAAAACAACTTTGTTGCCGACCATTTTGCTGGAATCACAAACCTACCATCCAAGCCTCGTGCGCTCTTTATTGGAAGCCTGATGACTCATAAGGGAATTCGAACGCTTCTGGACGCCTGGGGGCGCATTCCCGACATCGAACTCGTTGTGGTTGGTGATGGGGAACTAAAGGATGGCTTAATGGAGTTATGCCGCTCAAAAGATTTGACCCATATCGAGTTCCGGGGATACCTCAATCCGGCGGAAGTCATGAAGGAAATTCGGCAATGCTCTTTTCTTGTTGTTCCTTCCGAATGGTATGAGACGTTTGGCTTGATTGTGGTTGAAGCTTTTTCCGCTGGAAAACCGGTTGTCGCGGCGAACATCGGGGCGTTGGGGAGACTTGTGGAAGACGGCGTGAACGGATTGCTCTTCAATCCTGGTGACGCTACTGATTTGATTCGTTGTGTTGGTTTAATGCGGGATGAGGTGCTGGCTAAATCCATGGGTGAGTGCGCGCGGAAGTGCTATCAACAAAGGTATAGTGAAAACGTGGGGTATCGGAATTTAATCGAGGTCTACGAAAAGGCAACGTTGCAGGGGGGCTCATGAATTTGCTTTTCGTCTGCCACCAAAGGCGTTTCAAGGCGGATCTGCGGCCAGGGCGATTGGCCCGGTTTTTAGCGGAGCGGGGTCATCATGTGACTCTGCTGTGCATCGCCGACCACGCCAAGTTTCGCATGAAAAAATATATGCAAGACGGTGTTTGTTTCATTGAAACGCCCGATTTGTTATTTGGTAGTTTGCGGTCGGGATGGGATCCGGCAAGCGTGTTGCGTCGCCGTACAATGCTCGGCAAGCTTGGTGTATTCGACCTCGTCCATGTTTTTGAAACACGGCCGGCAACGATATATCCTGTTCTGAGATTTCTAAAAAAGCATCCTGCTCCTTTGGTCATCGACTGGATCGACTGGTGGGGGCGGGGCGGCATCATCACCACCAATCGCCCTAAATGGTACCAAGTCCTGTTTGGTCCGTTCGAAACGTTCTATGAGGAGCATTACCGAACGCTGGCCAACGCAACAACCGTGATTTGCACGGCGTTGGGGCATCGGGCCGAGGGGCTTGGAGTGCATCCGGATTCCATCTTCAAGGTTCCCATCGGTGCAGACACGGAAGCCATACCTTTTGTCGATCCTGCTACGCACCGTTCCGCATTCGACTTTTTGGAAACGGATCGAATTGCTCTGTTTTCCGCGATGGATGCCGTGATGGATGTGGAGCTGGTTTTCAGTGCGGCAAAACGAGTCCATGCCGTGTGTCCGGAGTTCAAGCTGGTGATGACAGGCAATGGTGCCGAGCGGTTAACGCAGCAGGCCAAGGCGTTTGGTATTGGAGACTTTTTTGTTCATTTGGGGCGCCTGCCGCAGGAACAATTTGTCGAGGCATTGACCTGTGCGGATGTATTCCTGCTTCCCTTTGCGGACGAGATTTATAATCGCGGTCGTTGGCCCTGCAAGATTGGGGATTATCTAGCGGCGGGCCGTCCCATTGTTTCCAATCCAGTCGGTGAGGTGCGGGAGCTTATGCAGAAGCATCAGGTTGGGATATTGACGGATTTTGATTCAGACAAATTTGCCGAAGGAATCAAAAACGTGCTCGAAGATTTGGATCAATCCCGGAGCATGGGGCAGAATGCCCGCCATGTGGCTGAAAATGAACTTGCATGGGATGGAATCTTGGATGAACTTGAACATGCGTATGGGTATGCCATGAAGAAACATCAAAAAGTTGTGGGGCTGGGTTCTGGACACTAGAGACTAGAAGCTGGGTGAAGGGCGTGTATGAGTGTGGGCGTATGGGGGTTGAACGGGATTTAAACAGGAGAAGTCTGAAGACAGATGTCTGGGATCAGTTGTTCGCTTAATTTTCGTGTGGTTGGTGTATTTCGTGGTTGATAATCTGGTTTTAGTCCCTCTCTATTCAAATCCCATCATGTATGCGACGGATTTTTACTACAGAGGACCTAGCGCGGTATAGCCGCAACCAAATTGTTTAGAACCACTGATTAACACCGAAGACACGGATTTTTTTACCACAGAGAACTCGGAGACACAGAGCATCCTAATCCTCTGAGCCTCAGTGTCCTCTAGCGCAGCGGGTGGTGAAAACTTGCCAGGAAAACAAGAAATTGACGGATAGTAGTACGGAGACACAGAGTTTTGTATTGCTCCGTTCCTCTGTGTCTCTGTGGTAGAAAATCCATTTGGTTCTGGCTCTGCCGGGTTGGGATGGAGATATAAAACTGCCACTGTGGCGTGAAACGCTTGCTTTTGTGTTGAAAAGCAATAAACATACTCGGAAATGAGACTGTTGAAACAGGAAAAGAAGGCGTTAGCCCATGCGCTTGCTGGAGTCAATGGAGAGGTGTATTTGTACGGGTCGCGCACGGATGACAGCAAAAAAGGCGGGGACATTGATGTGCTTGTTTTCGCCCGCGTTGACTCGCCATATCGTCTTTCCCAAGACATTTCTGTCCGGTTCCGAATGGAGTGCGATGAAAAAATCGACGTTTTAGTGGTCAACCCCGATTCCATCCCTGAATCACAGAAGAGTTTTATCTCGCTGATCCAGGAGGATGCCGTTGCAATACAATGAGTGCGAATAAACAAGCTGAGATTACCCGCCACGGCCGGCAAAAAATGAATGATGCGGTTGCGCTGGTTCAGGCGTCTTTAAATAAGCTGAAGCCTTACGACGAGAAGCATGCATATAGTGCCGACGAGAGCGAGCCGTATGATGCGCTCAGCGACCGCTTTATCCGGGCGGTTGAGGTGGGCATCAAATTTTTCCGGAGTTATGAGCGGTTGCAGTTCGCCGAAAATTCGGACGCGTTGCGCGATTTACTCAATCGGATGGAAAAGCTTGAGATGATCAGCTCGGTCGAGGTCTGGTTCAGAATGCGGGATGTGAGAAACCGGATCGTGCATGACTATCTGCCGCATGAAATAAAAATCATGTATGATGACATCATGGGGCTGTTCGGACAGGAACTGGTCGGGTGCGCCGAAAAGGCACGCCAAGTCAGTCTGGATGAACCATAATGGCCTGTGGCGACTTGGCAGAAGGTGAAGATGCCCCGTGCAATAACACGCCCAATCGCACGGCCTTAAGGCCTCCGCGGGACAGATCTGCTAAAGGGGGACTGAGGCGGGTTGCTCCAAGGCCTCAATATACGGGGCTCAGGTCTTCCAGAACCGTCCTAATGACAGGGCTGGGTTTTTTGATAAAAGGGGCTGACGTTTCCGTTTTACATTGTAAATTGTCCATAGTGCAACGGATTCGCTGTTCTTTTGGTTTTCGTGTGGTTAGTGTATTTCGTGGTTGATAATCTGGTTTTAGTCCCTCTTTATTCGAATCCTATCAAGTATGCGACGGATTTTTTACCACAGAGGACCTAGCGCGGCATAGCCGCAACCAAATTGTTTAGAACCACTGATGAACACCGAAGACACAGATTTTTTTTTACCACAGAGAACTCAGAGACACAGAGCACCCTAATCCTCTGAGCCTCAGTGTCCTCTAGCGCAGCGGGTGGTGAAAACTTGTCAGGAAAACAAGAAATTGACGGATAGTAGTACGGAGGCACAGAGTTTTGTATTGCTCCGTTCCTCTGTGTCTCTGTGGTAGAAAATCCATTTTGGTTCTGGCTCTGCCGGGTTGGCATGGAGATAAACGAACATTGGGTATGGGCGTTGGGCTGTTGTTGGGAGATTAGGTGTGAGGGCGTATGGGGGTTGAACGGGTGTCGACTTCATCGTTTTAACGATTCAACTTTGAACGGTTATAAACAGGAGAGTGAGAGAATGAAAAAGCTATTGGTACCGGGGGGACTTTGTTCCAGAATACACCCCGAGAGACGGGGGCTGAGCGAGGTCGGAAGACAGCTGACAGAGGATTGAGTGCAGTTTGCGGCAATGCCGCTTTGGAGTGCGGTGGCTCGACACCGCTTTAACTATTCGAATGCTTTTAAAATATAAGTCGTTATGAGGAACTTGCAAAACCTCTGGTTTTGCCGTTCCAGTTATCAGGTACTGGTTATTGGTTATCAGGACAAGTCATACGCAACCAGCGGGTTAGTCCAATAACCAATAACTTTTAACAAAAAACCGCCTCGCAAACTCGAAGGGTTTTGCAAGAGGCTCGTTATTACTTTAAATTATGTGGTTAACAATCTGAGTAAATCGGTGTTGATCTGTGGTTCTGGAATTAGCTGAAAGGAAGGGGATATATGAAAAAATTATTGGTAACAGGCGGTCTGGGATTTATCGGTTCCTATTTCGTGGATCTGGCGCTCAAGCGTGGGTTTTACGTGATTAACGTGGATAAAAAGACCTATGCGGCGCGGACGGATGTCGATTTTGATGGTCGGGATCATTATGAATTTATCGAAGAAGATATTTCGACCATGACCCATATTCCGCCGGGCGTGGATTATGTGGTGAACTTTGCGGCGGAGTCGCATGTGGACAACTCGATCCATGCCAACGAGGCGTTCTACAACAGCAACATTGGCGGGGTGTACAATATTCTGGAGCTGATCCGTGCCAAGGATGAAACCGACCGTCCGATTCTGTTCCATATTTCGACGGATGAAGTCTACGGAACGGCGCACGCCGGCTCGTTCACGGAAGAGGACAAGCTGCTGCCGTCCAATCCCTATTCCGCCACCAAGGCGGCGGCGGAGCAGTTGATTTTTGGCTGGCGCCACACCCATGGCATCAAGGCGATCATTTGCCGCAGCTGCAACAACTATGGCTTTGGCCAATATCCGGAAAAACTGCTGGCCAAGACGATCGAGTTCCTGCTCAACGGCAAGAAAATGACGGTGCATGGCGACGGAACCTATCTGCGCGAGTGGATCTATGCCGAGGATAACTGCGAAGGCTTGCTGGCCGTGCTGGAAAAGGGCGAAGAGGGGCAGGTTTACAATATTTCATCCGGCGAGGAACATTCCGTGATGGATGCCGTCCGCATGGTGGTGGAGGCCATGGGCATGAAAGAAGAGGATGCCGTGGTGCACATTCCCAATCGTCCCGGACAGGATCTGCGTTATTCCGTCGATTGCTCAAAAGCCCGCGCCCTGGGCTGGGCACCGAAGACGACGCTGAAGGAATATATTCCGGAGTACATTCGGCTTTATAAGGAGAAGCTCGGCATCGCCGAGTAAGGGAGTTGTGGAGTGTGGGTGTACGGGAGTTTTGGGTAAGGGAGTTGTGGAGTAAAGGTGTCGGTTTTTTTCCTCTGGCTCGTAGTGAGTAAGGAGTTTTGGATGTTACACCATTGCTCCGATACAAAAAGAAACGGAGTGAAACATGGGTGAATTTGCTAATAGTTTCCGAGATCTGGATGTGTATCAAGATGCATTAAACTTGTCCTTGGATATTCATGAGTTTGCTAAATCCCTTCCAATAGAAGAGCGGTACGTTCTCGCGGATCAAATGCGTCGAGCTTCTCGCTCCGTGCCAGCTAATATTTCCGAGGCGTGGCTTCCTGCTCGTAGAGATATGTATGTTTGTTGTGTATGCAATTGAAAGTTATTCGACAGGGCGAGTATACATTGGCCAGACGCAAGATATTGATGCTCGCCTTAGGCTTCATAATCTCGGGCGCGTTAAATCAACATCTAAAGGTGGAGTGTGGCATCTTGTAGCACTGGAAAGCTTTGAAACGAGAGATCAAGCTCGCTGGTGCGAGACTTTGCTGAAGAGATCACTTGGGCGACGTTTAAAATGGTTGCAACAACACAAAATATAGTTCGCATACAGCTTGGAGAGCGCAAACGTAGATATAAAGCCGCATTTATTGCTAAATTGAGTGATTCTGAAACAGAGGCATCTGAAATGCAGTGCTGGCTGGACTTTTCTTTAAAAGCCAAGTTTATGGGTCAGGCCGTGTATGAAGGTTTTGATAAGCGATATGAACGCATTATCGGTCAACTTGTGACGATGATCGACGGAGCCGAAAAATGGTGTCGTTAGGTGTGAAGCTCTCGACTCGAACCGTTGTGCGTGCAGAGATGTCTGATGGAAGAACGGCCACTCCCATAAACACGTATACTCATACTCCCTTACGCAACTTCCCCGGTACTCCCATACCCCACAACCCCCAGACGTGAATTTATGAACACTTTATACAAAATAATTCCGTTCGACATAAAACACGGAAATTGCGGCGGATCGCTGGTGCAGTTCCAGCAGGGTGAGGACGCGGAAAACGCGTTGCCGTTCAGCATTGGCAAGGTTCTGGTCTCCTCCGACATGCAGCCCGGTGACGTGCGTGGCAACCATGCCCACCACGAAACCGAGGAGATCGTGGTTGCCCTCAGCGGTGGTTGCACCTTTGAGCTGGATGATGGCAAGGGCACGCGGGAACGCGTACGCCTTGCTGCGTGTGGGTGTAAGGGAGTAGTGGAGTGTGGGAGTAAAGACGCCGCTGCCTTAGCCCCCATACGCCCAAACCCCGAAACACCCATACCCAACCACTCCGACACACAACCAGCTTTGCTGCTTTATCCCCACGTCTGGCGCACGTTCTATGATTTCGAACCGGGGACGGTCTTGCTGGTGGTGGCTAATATCACCTACGATGAAAAAGACTATATTCGTGACCGGGCTGAGTTTGAGCGCATCGCGAAGACTTGGGCCGGGCTGGGTGGGAGCGCATCGCCGTAGGCGGTATGCAGCGGACTGAGGACAGATGACAGAAGTCAGCATATTGCTCCGGCAACTAAATGTTGTGACTGAACAGGTTTTTTTTTAACCGCGAAAGAACGCATAGAACGCAGAAAACTTGGCAATAGGCATCTTTGTGTTCCTTGCGTTCTTTCGCGGTTAATCCCAATATTAAGTCGCCGGATCTATAGTATGCGGCGCAGCCGCTTTGGTGCGGTAGCTCGATACCGCTTTTCTTTCGGTTGATTTGTATTTGGCCGCGAGAGAACGCATAGAACTCAGGGGTTGAAGGACAACGGTTGGTCGATGAAGGATGAGGTTTTGGCAAAATGATTGGGGCAAAATAATTCTGGCACTGCTGCTTTCATCGCTAGTAAATAGTCTTGTTATCAATCGTCCTGTAAAACAGGCATAGGAATACTAATTGTGCCTCTAAATTATTTTGCCTGAAATATTGCTGTGGTAGGGAGCGATTTTATGAACAACGTCTATATCCACGAAAAAGCATTGGTTGAAACGGAGACCATTGGCGAGGGCTCTCGCATTTGGGCTTTTGCGCATGTGATGTCCGGCTCTTCCATTGGAAAAGACTGCAACATTGGCGACCACGCATTTATCGAGTCCGGAGTGAGGATCGGCAATGGTGTAACCATCAAGAACAATGTTTTGGTTTGGAAGGGGGTTCACGTTGCCGACTATGCTTTTCTTGGGCCCAATGTGGTTTTCACCAACGATCTCCGTCCCCGTAGCCCCCGCATGCCGCTCATGAAAGAGCTGGCATTGGCTGAAGAAGACTGGCTCGTCGAAACCCACCTGGAAGAAGGTGCGTCGATCGGTGCGAATTCCACCATCCTGGCTGGCGTGACCCTTGGGAGATATTGCTTGGTCGGTGCGGGAAGCGTGGTCACAAAGGATGTGCCTCCGTTTGCCTTGGTGGTGGGGAACCCAGCGCGCCAGATTGGATTTGTCGATAAGCTGGGCAGACGGGTTGACGAGCGACCCTCGGAACCAGACGCTTCTAGCACCTAATAGGCAATTAACTTGAAGAGTCTCACCACAGAGCGCACGGAGGCACAGAGCAACCAATATATCTGCCACCCTCTGCGTCTCTGTGAACTCTGTGGTAAAAAATTCAAATCAGTTTAATTTAGTATAAAACCTAAAACCTAACGCCTAGCACTTTCTGTTTCTTTGTGGATGTTGTGCCTTTTAGTGGCTAAAAAAGTCCTGCTCGCTGACTTCTGGGGTCTGATCTTCGGCGTAGCGCCTTTCAGTCGCTAGCCATCCGCGCGTCCCGCAAGGATGATCCAGACGGTGCCAAAGATGACCATCAGGTCCATGGCGGGATTCATGTTCCGGGCATAGTAGATGTCGTAGAGCACGGTATCGTTGAAGGTGACGCCGGTTTTGGCGGCATAGAGCTTCCAGAGTCCGGTGCAACCGGGGCTGATGGCAAAGCGGCGCTGGTGCCATTCGTCTTCCATCTCATATTCACCCGGCGGTACGGGGCGGGGGCCGACCAAGGCCATATCGCCCTTGAGCACATTGAACAGCTGGGGGAGCTCGTCGATCGCCCATTTCCGGATAAACTTTCCAACGGGAGTGACATAGGCGGTGTTGACGACCTTGCTGAGCGTTTCCCCTTCCTGTTGGTTCTGGATAAAATTCTTGATCTGGTCGTTGCGGTTTTGGTCCTGGTCGGCGCCGACGGCCATGGAACGGAATTTGTAGAAGGGGAAGGGTTTCCCGTTCCGGCCAATGCGATCCTTGGTATAAAACACGGGGCCAGGGGAGGTGAGCTTGATGGCAATGGCCGTGCCGATGAGGAGCGGGGACAGCAGGATGATCCCAATCAGCGAGGCGATAAAATCGAAAATCCGCTTCCACGATTTGAGCAGGAATCCCCCCGGGATGCCATGCATGCGGATGAAGGGGATATCGAAGTGGGCGTCGGCGCTATCGGAGCGTTGCAGGGCTGCTGATTTGTCGGAATGGACATCCACCCAGCCGAATAGGCGGATGCAGTTTTCGATTAGATCCATCAGCTTCTGGTGCGATAGTTCGGGGTTGCAGATGACCGCACCTTCAAGGTTGTAGAGATCGGTGACATCGGGCATTTCGCTGGGGCTTCCAATGAAGGGCACGGATGATACGTTGGCCGCTTTTTCAACATCGTCCATCATTCCAACGACCTTCATTCCGCAGTCGTGTTTTTTGCAACATCCGGTTATAAACTCTTCGGAAAGCGCCGTGTCGCCAATCACGACCACCCTGCGGCGCATGTCGGTTCTGGAAAGAACGGTGCAAAGGATGCGTAGAATGAGCAAGCGGTGGAGCGCAAGGGCCGGGAGCAGCAGGCTTCCCCAATAGATCATGACCCAGCGGGAATGGATGAACAGGTCGGATTTGGAGAATCCCTTGGCTAAAATATAGACCGCCAATGTAATTGCGATGGCCTTGATGATGGCGACAAAGTGCTGAAGCGGAACCAGCTGTGTTTTGCGCTTATAGAGCCCCAGGGCGCTGAAAACCCCGAGCATCACGAAGGAATGGATGAACACCAGCACCATTTCCGGAACAATGTGGTGGCGCGAAACAATGTTCATGCCCGGGTCATAGGGGCGGAAATAGAGCGCGACGGCGAATGTTCCGACCAGAATTATCCAGTCGGTGGCCATCAGGTATAGAAATGTGCGGCTTCGCTTCATCGGTGGTGCATCCCCTTAATAAACCCCGTGGATAGTATTCACAGGACTATTGATAACAAGACTATTGTTTCTTTTCTCCAACCTACCTCTGGGCTGAACAAACCTCTAATCTTCACTAATGGGCACTAATCTCTACGAACTGCAGGACATGCCTTTGAAAGCATCTTTATTCCGCCGCTTCCTTGCCGGGTGAGACAACGATCTTTCCTAGCATGTTATCAATTAGTGAGTATTAGTGCCCATTAGTGGTTCCATTTTAAAATCGTAGGACAAAATGATCTTAGCTGGCCGGAGAGAAATGGTTCTGCCTCCAAATTATTCTGCCTTCCCTCGCTTTTGCCTAGTTTCATTCATGTATTTCACAGGACAATTGATAACAAGACTATTGTTTCTTTTCTCCAACCTACCTCTGGGCTGAACAAACCACTAATCTTCACTAATCACTAACGAATAGGCGCTTCTCTTTTTCGTCCTGTTCAAAAACTAGTCCTGTTAACTGCCTCGCATGCTGCGTCCATCCGCGTGAATCTGTGGTTCAAAAAACGGAAAACATGGTGTAGTAAAAAATACTAAAAGTAAAGTGGGCTGTGGATGGAAATCGGAGGTCTACGGTGTATGAGTGTGAGGGGGTTGTGGATGGAAATCGGAGGTCTACGGTGTATGAGTGTGAGGGGGTTGTGGAGTAAGGGCGTTGTGAGGAAATCAAAGGTCAGGGGGCGGAGGACGGAGGACGGAGGACTGCGGACTGCGGACGGAGGACTGAGGACTGAGGACTGCGGACTGAGGACGGAGGACTGCGGACTGCGGACGGAGGATAGCGGACATGTTATGCATATTGACAGACGTATTGGGTGGGCATATTGTACGTCACATGAACTCAAAGCTTACATTACGCATGGATGAGGGGTTGATTGCCTTGGCCAAGGCCGAGGCGGCGCAACGCGGAAAATCGGTATCGCAGATGATTGGGGAGTTTATTGATGTGCTTGGCCATGCAGAGAAATCGAAAGGAAAACTTCCGCCGGTGACGTCCTCGCTGCGCGGTGTGCTCAAGGGATCAGATGTTTCGGAAGAGTCGCATAAAAAGCACCTGAGGGAAAAATACGGGTGATCATTTTGGTCGATACCAATGTGGTTTTGGATTTGCTACTGGATCGCGTTCCTTTTTCGGAATCCGCCGCTCATGTTTTTTCTTTGATCGAAAAATCTGAGGTAGAGGCGTTTCTCTGCGCGACGACGATAACAACCATCGACTATTTGTTGACCCAATCCATGCCCCGCCCGGCCGCGAAGAAAGCGTTGCAACGCCTCATGGTACTCTTTGAAATCGCTCCCGTTAACCGCCCGGTAATCGAGGAAGCGCTACGGGGGCGCATGGATGGTTTTGAAGATGCTGTTTTGGCTCATGCGGCACATCTGGTTGGCGCAACGACTGTGGTTACGCGGAATACAAAAGACTTCCGGAATTCCCCGGTCAAGGCCATGGATCCTGTATCATTCCTGTCCGCCTTCAACCCATAAACCCCACCTGGGTGAAATCATTCAAGTAGGTTGTCTAGCGACTCATTAAAACTTTTTAATACAGATGGTTCCCGCATTTAATTGACTGATATGAACTTAACTTGAATGGTTTCACCACAGAGGACTTGGAGCAGCGGTGCCGCAACCAAATTATTTGAAGCTACAGATGAACACCGAAGACACGGATTTTTTACCACAGAGATCTCAGAGACACAGAGCATCCTAACCCTCTGTGCCTCAGAGTCCTCTAGCGCAGCGGGTGGTAAAAAAATTTGCCAGGAAAACAAGAAATTGACGGATAGTAGTACGGAGGCACAGAGGAGCGGGAATGTTCAATTGCCCTGTGTCTCGGTGACCTCTGTGGTAATAAACAAATCGGTTTAATTGGGTATGAAAACCGAAAACCTAAAACCTTAAACCTGAAGATGGGATCCATCTTTATTGGAAGAAAACTATGAACGTACCTTTTTTGGATTTGAAGGCGGCGTCGGCCGAGGTGGCGGACGAAGTGGCGGATGTGTGGCAAACGATTGTCGAGGACTCCAATTTTATCCTCGGCCATCAGGTCGAGATGTTCGAAAAGGAGTTTGCGGCATATTGCGATTGCAGGCACGCCATTGGCGTGGCGTCGGGATTGGATGCCCTGAAACTGATTCTCCGGGCAATGGACATCGGGGCGGGAGACGAAGTTGTTACGGTGGCCAATTCGTTCATTGCAACAGCACTGGCCGTTTCTTCGGTTGGCGCTCAACCCGTATTGGTGGACATGGACGACACGGATTTCCTGATCGATGTCCAACTGCTGGAGGCCGCCATTACACCCCGGACCAAGGCGATCATCCCCGTTCATCTCTATGGCCAGTCCGCCGCCATGGATCCCATCATGGCGGTCGCCCGCCAGCATGGCCTCAAGGTGATCGAGGATGCTGCCCAGGCGCACGGTGCGCTCTACAACGGGCGCAAGTGCGGTTCGCTGGGCGACGCCGCTGCGTTTAGCTTCTATCCCGGAAAAAACCTGGGGGCCTTTGGCGACGGTGGGGCGGTCACCACCAACGACGATGCCTTGGCCGAAAAACTGTTGTCGCTCCGGAACTATGGTTCTCCACGGCGATACCACCACGAACTCTTGGGGGAAAACAGCCGGCTCGACACCGTACAGGCGGCGGTGTTGTCGGCCAAACTGAAGCATCTGGACCGATGGAATGCCGGCCGCCGCCGTGTCGTGGAGCAGTATGCGGCAGGTCTATCCGGGGTTGGAGACCTTCGACTTCCGCGCTCCGACGACCCGGCGGGCCATGTCCACCACCTATATGTGATTCGCTCAGCCCGGCGTGATGGATTGAAGGCGCACCTTGAATCGCAGGGCATTGGCTGCATTATCCACTATCCGATCCCGATCCACCTGCAGGAGGCCTATGCGTTCATGGACTGGAAAGAAGGGGATTTCCCCGCTGCAGAGCAAGCCGCGAAGGAAATCCTCTCGTTGCCCATCTTCCCGACCATGACGGAAGAGCAGGTAGGTGGCGTCGTGGACGCGGTAAGGGCGTTCTTTGATTAGGGGCGTGTTTGGTGTAAGGGTGTGTGGGGGTCAGGGCGTGAGGGGGTGTGGGAGTGCTTGGGTACTGGCAACGTGCGAGCGGTTGCTACCCCCATACCCCGATACTCAGCTACCCTCATACATCGACGGTAGGAGATAAGCCATGGGTGAGTTTGCGAAAAGTTTTCGGGATTTGGACGTGTATCAGGAGTCTTTGGCTCTTACTTTGGAAATCCATGAATTTGCCAAAACCCTCCCGTCTGAAGAGCGGTACGTTCTCGCGGATCAAATGCGTCGAGCTTCTCGCTCCGTGCCTGCCAATATTTCCGAGGCTTGGCTTCCTGCTCGTAGAGATATGTATGTTTGTTGTGTATGCAATTGAAAGTTATTCGACAGGGCGAGTATACATTGGCCAGACGCAAGATATTGATGCTCGCCTTAGGCTTCATAATCTCGGGCGCGTTAAATCAACATCTAAAGGTGGAGTGTGGCATCTTGTAGCACTGGAAAGCTTTGAAACGAGAGATCAAGCTCGCTGGTGCGAGACTTTGCTGAAGAGATCACTTGGGCGACGTTTAAAATGGTTGCAACAACACAAAATATAGTTCGCATACAGCTTGGAGAGCGTAAGCGGCGCTATAAAGCTGCATTCATCGCAAAACTGAGTGATGCGGAGACTGAAGCCGCAGAGATGCAATGCTGGCTGGATTTCTCTTTGAAAGCGAATTATATGGATCAGACAAAGTATTCGGATTTTGATCGACGATACGAAAGGATCATATCACAAATAGTGACCATGATTGATGGAGCTGATAAATGGTGCCGATGAGTAGTGGGGTATGCATGTTGTGGTTTATGGGGGTAGAGGTTCCTGCGCATTCTCACACGATTACACCCATACGCCATAACGCCCATACTCCCTTGCCCCCACATTCAAATACACCGCAACTCCCTGACCCCTATACTCTTTCACCCCCTTACCCCTCCGGCTCACACACATGAATAACGTTCTCAAAGGCCGGTCAATGGCGTTCCACCAGTTCTGGAACTCATTCTGGTTGTTGGTGACCGATAGTGTCATCCTGTTTGCTGGATTGCTGTTGGGTAATATTCTCCTATTGCATATTCAGGGGATTCCCGTTTCCATTCAATATTCCGCCCTGATTGTTCCGGTTTGGTGGGTGGGTGCCCTGGTTTCCGGGCAAGCTCCCGGTTGGGGGCTGGGAATGATCGAAGAGCTTCGGCGCATCGAATTGTTGCTGATCACCGTTTTCGGTATTGCCGGTGTGGCCTACGTGCTTGGGCAGGACCGCATGCTGCCCAGCCGTATCGTCTACCTGAGTTCCTATGCGTTTTCCGCCTTCCTGCTCCCGTTCGGGCGCATTGCCTGCCGCCGTCTTCTCGGCCGCCTGCACTTGTGGGGATGCAATGTGGCGCTCTATGGCGACACCCAGGCCATCGAGCGGATGGTTCAGGTATTCAAGGCCGAAGCGAACATTGGATACCGTCCGGCAGGCATCTTCTCGGACGACCTGGAGCGGGGTGCCCGGGTGGGGAAAATCCCGGTGCTGGGCGGTTTGCATGAAGCTTCGTCGCACATCGGTGTGGCCGTGGCATCCATCGCCCATCTGCGCAAGCATGACTTGGTCGATTTTGTCGACCATGATCTCGCCGGATACCGCAAGGTCGTTCTGTTTCCCGATATCAATGAACGGGTCTTTGCCTGGGTGACGCCGCGCGACTTCAATGGATTGGTGGGGCTGGAGGTTTCCCGCAACCTGCTCGTTCCCATTGCAACCCTGGTCAAGCGGATCTATGAAACCATGTTGGTGCTTCTTTTCCTGCCAGTCTGGCTTCCCCTTGTGGGGGTGTTGGCTCTTGTTTTGTTCTGTACCGATGGAAAGAACCCGTTCTATTCCCAATCCCGCATTGGAAAAACCGGACAGTCGTTCAAGGCCATCAAGTTGAGAACCATGGTTCCGAAGGCCGACCAGGTGTTGCAGGATGTCCTGGATCAGGATGAGGGTGCGCGGCGGGAATGGGAGACCTATTTCAAGTTGAAGACCGATCCGCGCATTACCCCGGTTGGTCGTTTCCTCCGCCGGTTCTCATTGGATGAGCTGCCTCAACTCTTCAATGTGCTGGCTGGCGAAATGGCGTTGGTGGGGCCGCGCCCGTTACCGGACTACCATCAAGAGGAGCTCCCGGAAAAAGCCCGGTTGTTGCGGGGGAAGGTGCGGCCGGGCATGACCGGCCAGTGGCAGGTTTCGGGGCGTAGCGACTGCAGTCTTGCGGAAATGGAATTGTGGGATAATTTCTACGTGCGCAACTGGTCGGTCTGGATGGATATCTACATCATGGCCCGCACCGTCCGCGTCGTTTTCTTTCCTCTCGGAGCGTATTAGTAGGAGCGTAATAAGTTGGGGAGTATGGGAGTGATGGTGTTTGCGGGTCGGGGCTTGTTGGATTAGAGATATTTCGGTGCTACTCCCATACCCCACAACTCAGATACCCTTTTCTTTCCGCAGGTAGAAATCATGGGTAATTTTTCATGGCAAACAAAATAAATACCGATCCAACAATTGTCTTCGTGGGGCAGACTCCTCCTCCGACAACCGGTCAATCGGTTATGATTCAGGTTTTGCTGGATGGATTGAAGAGGCGCTTGCATGTTGAATTTGTCCGGATGGATTTCAGTGCTTCCGTTCAGGAGATGGGGACGTTCAGTTTGAGGAAGGTAAAAACGCTGGTTTCGCTCATTTTGCAGACGCGTTCGCTTCTCCGTCGATATCCCGATTCTGTGCTTTACTATCCGCCCGCCTCGCCCTCGCTGGTTCCTTTGGTCCGTGATATTGTTTTTTTGCTAAGCGTGCGGTCATTGGCCGGAGCCGTGGTCTTTCACTATCATGCCTACGGTATGGCAGGTTTCCTTGAAAACCGGCCACTTCTTCTTTGGTTGGCTCGAAAGGCGTACGCCCGTGCTGATTTGGCTGTGGTACCCACGCCTTCCTGTGCTGAAGAACCCCGGATCTTTTTCCCCCGCAGGATAGAGGCTGTGCCCTATGGACGTGACCTGCCTGGCACCACTAGCCAGCATAAAAAAAGGGGAGGGGGAACCTATAGAATTCTATTTGTCGGCATCCTCACCGAAGGCAAGGGAATATTTGAATTGGTGGAAACCGTTGCTCGTTTGGTCGCTTTAGGTATGGAGGTGGCGGTTCGTTGCGTAGGTGTTTGGCGCTCTGAAAAGGAAAAAGAAGAGGTGGTGGCAAGGGTTGAGCGTTGTAATCTGCAGCAGATCATAGAGTTCTGCGGACATTTGGAGGGGGAAGACTTGTGGCTTGAGTATCTCCACGCAGATGTGCTCTTCTTTCCTACCCATTATGTATATGAGACACAAGGCATGGTTGTTGTTGAAGCCATGGCCTTTTCCCTTCCTGTTGTTTCCAGCGACTGGCGTGGCCCGTGCGATATTGTCAAGGATGGTGAAACCGGCATATTGTGTCGTGCCGGTTGCATCGATGATTATGTGGGTGCCTTGGTTAAGTTATGCAAGGATTCCCGGTTACGTAAAGCAATGGGGCATGCCGGTTATCAGCACTATCAATCTTGTTTCACTGAGGGGCGCTACATTGGGAGATGGATTGATTTGATTGGTGAGCTAAGGATAACGCTGGAAAATGACCGTGATTGATGAGTTGGCAACGGGTTTTTCCGGCTATGAATATAACTGTTATGGCAATGGGGTGGTAGATGGTTTCTTCCCACACAAATAAAGGCAGCATATCCGCCCGAATGCGTAAAAGAAGAATGCGTTTTCTGGATGATGTCATTTCCGCATCCAACGGGAAACCGTTGTCGATTGCCGATCTCGGAGGGACGCTTTCCTTTTGGGAAATGAACCTGGAACATCTTGCCGAAGAGGGACGTATTGGCAAAATTGATGTGTTTAATCTGGAATCCTCTTCCGGCAGGGTGTTGCGAATCGGGGATGTCGAGATCCGGGAGTTCAATGCCGATGTGACCGACCTTCTTGAGATTGGGAAAACGGAATACGATATTGCCTTTTCGAACAGCGTGATCGAGCATGTGGGTAATCTGCATTCCCAATCCCTTTTTGCTAAAGAAATCCGCCGGATTTCCCGGCGCTATATCATGCAGACCCCGAACCGGCGCTTCCCGATCGAGCCCCATTTTTATGTCCCTTTCTTCCCTTATATTCCTTTAGGAATCCGTTCGTGGTTGCACCAGCGATTCAAGCTCGGATGGTTGATGGCCGAATCCGATCCCCTGCAAGCTCGAATTGATTGCGACCAGATTCGTCTACTGACGCGTAGGGAATTGGAATTGTTGTTCGATGATGCCCAAATTCATGTGGAGTGGATATGCGGTTTTGCAAAATCATACATTCTGGTTGGGGAAACAACGGCATGAGTCGATTGCTTAGGAAATCTGAAGCATATCGGATCGGAAATTGGATGGATTGCATATGGTAACGCGAGTTCAGATTGGTACCTCACGATTGGAAAATCTGGAAGCCCAGGCGCTAGACACCTTTCTGGATAAATCATGGATCCATCTTGGAGAACCATGCCAGGGGAGTGGTAGTGATCAGAAGGGCGGTTTGGCTTGGGAAATGGTGGTGGCCAGACTCTATGCTTTAAGCCTCGCAGAGCTTAACGAAATTATTAAACGTCGATTTGCTCGGCGAGGAGCCGAAAGGCGGCCGCATGGTTTTTCGAGGAAAGCGCTTTATGAAAAAACCAATTTTTCAGAATTCTATTTTGAAAAAGGCGGGCGTCTTCCATTTGACGATGAAACGGTGGATTTTATTTTTTCGGAACATTTTTTCGAACATTTGTTCCTGGATGAAGCGGTTGATCTATTTCGGGAATGTCATCGTGTGCTCAAGCCAAATGGGCTCATAAGAACCTGTGTTCCAGATGCCGACTTGAGAACCTACGAACCGGTGGAAAGCGTGGGGTATCCGAATCAGTGCCTGCCCTATTCCCACCCTGACAAGCATAAGAGCCGATGGTCGGTATATTCATTGTGCGAAGCCCTGGAGCATGCCGGTTTCGCTACTTATCCGCTAAGATATTGCGATCGGCATGGTCAATATATAAAATCCAATCCCGAAGATAACCAGGCGTTCTACAAGGATTGTCCAGAAGAGGAACTGGCGTTTAGCACAACATATATTCAACGGATCGACTCGCTTATTGTTGATGGAATAAAGTTGTGATGGGGAAGAGTGTTCTAGCATGAGTCCTTGTTTTGAAAAGAAGAGCGTTCTGGGGATTGGTGTGTCGGTCGTGGATCAGTTGCAATTGCTTGCAGCCATCGCCGAGCTGGCGAGGGGCGGCACTCCGGCCTTGGTCAACAACGTCAATGTCCATGCCTGCAACCTGGCCTATGAACACCCGGAATTCCGCGATGTGCTGAACCATTCCGAGATTGTTTTTTGCGATGGATTCGGGGTCAAACTGGCCGGGGTGCTGACGGGCAACCGGCTTGGGCCGCGGATGACGCCGCCGGATTGGATCGACGACCTGTTTTCGATGTGCGAAAGGGATGGTTTTTCCGTTTATTTCATCGGCGATGAAGACGAAGTGGTTGGAGCGTTCGTGAAGACGGTTGTGGCACGGCATCCTCAACTGAAGGTGGCGGGATGGCGAAATGGTTTTTTTGATTTAGAGGACAAGGGCGTCGTGGCCGAGGTTTCGGATGCCAACGCGGATATCATTATCACCGGCATGGGCATGCCGCGGCAGGAGCTTTGGGCATGGCAGGCCAAGGATCATGTTGACAAGGGGGTGTTCATTGCGACCGGTGCCTTGTTCCGCTGGTACACGGGCATGGAACGCCGCGCCCCCAGATGGATTACGGACTGTGGGCTGGAATGGCTGGCCCGGTTGGTTGCGCAACCCCGCCGGCATTTCCGGCGCTATGTGGTCGGCATCCCCCTGTTTTATTGGCGGGTGTTGACCAGTCGTGGCAAGGTCAAGCCTAGTGAATGATGGGTTGCTCAAACCGAAGGTTCGTGTAAAGGTTCCAGTCCATTTGAATGGCTGGTTTTTTTGTATATGCGTTTGTATAGGCTTTTATTGATTCTGCTCATTTTGGCGGTTGCTGTTGGTGGCATGGCCACGTTTGCATGGTGGCGGTCGGATGGCGTCGGCGCCGACCTGCCTTTCGTGCGGTGGTTCGGCACGGTTTTGGTTTCCTCTTGTCTGACCTTCGCGAACATCCTGGTTCGTTGGGTGAAGTGGCGCTTTCTTTGCCGGCGGAATGGAATACGCATGCCCGCCAGAAAAGGGCTGGGGGTTTATCTGGCCACGTTGCCAGCCATCCTGACCCCGTTCTATATCGGGGAGCTGATGCGGATTCCGATGCTGGGGCTTCCTGTCCGTCCGACCTTCCATCGCCTGGTTCGTATTTTTCTGCTGGAGCGCGGTGCGGACGCCCTTGCTTTGGTCTGCCTTCTTTCCCTCGGCAACCTACCGGTGTTGGCGGCATTGGCCATCGTGTGTATTGCCGTGCCGTTTTTCCTTCGGGGAGGGCGCCGGGCTGGCTGGAGCGTTGCCGTGCTGCTGTCCATCCTTGCCTGGAGCCTCCCGGTTGTTTCGCTGGCCGTGTTCGATGCCATGGTTGACGGAGGAATTGGCATCCGTGATATGGCGCAACTTTTTAGCCGAAGCACGTTGCTGGGTGGTTTGACCGGGCTTCCGATGGGGGCCGGGGTGACGGGGTCGTCCCTGCTCGGTGGATTCTTGGACGCTGGAATTGCGCGACCGGATGCGGTATGGATGACCACCGGGTTCCGGATGGCCACGACATGGTTTGCCTTGGCGGTCGGATTGGCGGCCTTGATTGTGCTGGTGGCCCGGTTGCGTTCTGCGACTCGATCCGGAAACCATTTCGATGCGATTGCCGATCAATATGTGGACGAAATCCCAGGGCATATCCGCGATCATTTGCTGCACCGAAAAATCGATGCCATTCTCGACGGCATGGGCGGCGTCGGGGGCAAGGACGGGCTTGACGTGGGGTGCGGACAAGGAGCCTATGCGTTGCAATTTGCGGAAAAGGGCGCACGAATGGTGGGCGTTGACCTGTCAAGGAACCAGTTGGAGTGGGCTCGGAAAAATGCCGGTGCTGCGGAACTGAAGGCCGGGTGGGAGCAGGCTTCGGCAGACAAGCTCCCATTCCCCGATGCCCGGTTCGATTTTGTCTATTGCGTGAACATGCTCCACCATATGGAAAGCGAAGAGGCGCAGCTGCAAGCTCTTCGGGAGATGGGGCGGGTGCTCCGTTCCGGAGGTAGAATCTTTGTGCATGAGATGAACCCGTTCAATCCGCTTTTCCGCTTCTACATGGGATACCTGTTCCCGGTGCTGAACGCCATCGATGAGGGGACGGAGTGGTGGATCGACCCCGGTCGGCTTCCCGGGATCGATGGCGGTAAATGGAAACAGGAGAAGCACTATTTCACTTTTGTTCCCGACTTTGTTCCGATGGGGTTGTGGAAGTTGCTTCGCCCGTTGGAGGCTTGGCTGGAACGTTCGCGCTGGAACGCCTATAGTGCCCACTACATGGCGGTTTGGGAGAAGGCATGAGTCGAAATATCCTACAGGGCAAGGAGGGGCGGCATTGGTTTCGTGCCGTGGGGATGGTTGGTCTCCTGGCTCTTTTTTATTTCGCATCCGGTCCCGTCAACCGAACGGAGGCTGAAGATGCCTACGAGTATGCCTGGCGCCTGGAAAATGAATCGGGCATGGCCTTGCTGGATGCCCATCACCTGCTCTTCCTGCCGCTGGCGAAGGTTGTTTCCACAGTCGTGCCGCATGCGCGTGCGTTGGGCGTGCTCGGCTTCATCGGCTCCGTGGCCACCGCCCTTATGCTCTATTGTTTCTATCGGGTGCTTCATAGCCAACTGGGGGTTCGCCCAAGGGATGCTCTCGTTGCCTCCCTGGTTCCCGGGGTGAGCTACGGCGTTTGGCGCTACGCGGCAGAGGCCGAAATCTATGCACTCAGCGGCATGTTCGCGGTTTGGTTGCTTGCGGTTGCCATAAAGAGCGATGGTCGGATCGGGAGTCCTGTGGTCTCGGCCATCATTGCCGCAATGGGCTCCTGTATCCATATCATGAATGTCCTTCCGGCTTTTGCGGTGGGGGTGGTGTGCCTTTGCCGTAAGCAGTGGCGGGGGGCGGTGGTCTACGGGATGGCATACGTTATCGTGTTGCTTGCGGTTGTTGGCGTCCTCGTGGCGTTGGGCTGGGATGCGGAGGGGATGCACGACGTTTCGCAATTTGCCTATGAGGGTAGCCTGTTCTCTCCCAGGAGCTATCCCCGGGCGGTGGTGGGTATTGGAAGCGGGGTGCTCTCCTCCCAGTTTGTCTTTGCCTGGGAAACCGTTGGGCATTGGATTGCCCAGGCGTTTCCCGGCATGGGGATTGCCGAGGAAATGTTTTTCGGAAAAGTGCTGGGGATGCGCCTCGCGGTAATAGGGACGGCAACGCTGGTTGCCTGTTTCGTTTCGGCAATAGGGTTGGCGTTTAAATCCATCAAGGGCTGGCGCTTGCCGGAAAAGCACGGTTCGTCGGCAACCTTGGCGGCGGTGGCAGGGCTTTGGCTGTTGCTGTATGCGCTCATCGTTTTCCGCTACGATCCCGCTGCGCCTGAGTTCTGGATCCAGGCCATTCCCGCAATCTTCCTGTTTATTTTTTCCCTGCAGTCCATGGGCGGGCGGTTCCCCCACCTGCGCGCGGCCTTTGTGCTATTCCTCGTCTGCATGCTGCTGCACAATGGGCTGGTTGGCATGTTGCCGTTGAAAAGGGCCGATGCCGACTACAATGCCGTTAAGGCGAGTCCGCTGTTGGCTCGGGTGGAAGCGGACGATCTTGTGCTTTCCAGCGGCAGTTGGATCTTTTACCAGTATCTTCGCTACCACTGCCCGTGCGACGTCGTCTACCTCTTCGCGGTGGATGCTTCCGCCGACCTGGAATGCCGGATAGCCGGTGTGCAGGGGCAGGTATATGGATTCGATGATTTAGGCAATCCGCCCTCCAGCCTAATGCTCCGCTATCCCGAACAGGGGAACTGGGCAAGGAAGATGGGGCTTGAATTGAGAGACAACTCCTCTATCACTATTGTTCAACGCATGGAACTGGATTGAAGCGATATGGCTGAAAACGACAAAGAATTGGAGTGGAAACCCAACGGCCAGCTGCTGGCGCAATGGCTGGTGGCAATTCCGCTTGTCGCCGCATTCTTCTATGGGGTGGTGGGGGAGGATAAGTTCCTGCTGCTGTCACCCTTGATGATTGCCGGGTATGTCTTGCTATCCGGCTGGTTGGTGTCGGTTGCTTTTTCAAAATGGAAAACCGCGGTTGCTCCACCATCGTTTTACCTCTGGCTGCTGTTTGTGGCCTTCGGTGTGGCCCTGGTGTTTAGTTGTCCCATTACCTATGAAGCCAAGCTGCGCATGTTGGTGGTTGGACTATGCATGGGCGTTTTTTATCTTTGCAGCAATTCCCTCGTTCTGTTCCGAGATAGCCGGACGGTGCTGGGCTGGTTGCTCGTCTTTACCTTGCTGGGGTGCTTCTATGGGCTGGTCAACTTTTTCAAGCAACCGGACATGGTGCTCTGGACCGAACGGTATTACGACTACACGGGGCGATTGGCCTCCACCTACATTTGCCCAAACCATTTTGCGCACCTGTTGCAGATGCTCCTGCCGTTCTGTTTTGTCCTGCTGTTCATTCCCCAGGCCGGACTGTTCCTGCGCATCCTTTCCGGCTACTGCATACTCGTTTTCGTTCCTACGATCACGCTGACCGAGTCGCGCGCCGGTATGCTCGGTTCCATTGCCGCCATCGGTGTCACGACCCTGTTGGTGGCATTGCGGAAAAACAAAAAACTGTTTTGGGCCCTGGTTGTCGTGGTTCCGCTTTCTGCAATCATTCTGCTAGTCGCGGCATGGAACTCTTCGGAAATGTTCAAACGGCGCATGGCACCCGTTGTCGATTTCCTGGTCGAGGCCAAAACCGAGGGGTTCGCGAATACGACGACCACGGATTTCCGCCCGCTCACGTGGCTGGACTCCATGGACATGGTGGCCGCCAAGCCGGTCGCCGGTTTCGGCCCGGGCAGCTACCGCTATGCCTTTCCCGAATTCCGCAAGCGGTGCGAAGCTGTGCGTATGGTAACGGGCCATCCGCACAATGAATATCTTGAACTGGCTGTCGAATATGGATGGGTTGGGTTCGGGCTGTTTGCCGTGGCCTGGTGCTGGGGATTGATTCGTATCCTGGTCTTTTCGCTCAAGACGCAGAACGAGCACCATGCCTTCATGGCGATGGCGTTCCTGGGAACCGCAGCGGGGACGATGCTGCACTCTTTCTTCGATTTCCAGATGCATGTGTTCCAGAATGCCCTGGTGTTCAGCTTGCTTGCCGGTATTGCCGTCGGGCCGATGTGCGGACGGCGGCAGGAGCAACTGGCCGCAAAGCCATCCATGGTTCGGCGGGTGGGGGCTGTTGCCCTTATGCTGGTCGCGATCACCGGCCTTGCAATTTCAGTTAAAACCCATGCATCGGCTTTCACGCGAGCGCTGGCCGACCGGGTGGCCGCGGCCGGCCGGGTGGAATCCGCCAAGTCGCTCTACGGAAATGCCATCAGGATGGATGCCATGAACTGGCGGGCGTACAAGAATCTGGGCAACCTGCATGCAAAGGATCGGCGCCTGATACTGGAGCGCGAGGTGAAGGTGGAGGTGGCCAAGGTGGAGCACGAGGTGCTGGCCGAGGGATACCTCCACAATCCCATGGATGCCGAGCTGGCGATGTTGCTGGGGCTGGTCACCTTGTTTCTTGGAGACCGGGAGCAGGGCCTGGAGCTGCTGAGGCAGGCGACGGTGCTACGACCTTTCAACGACAATGTCTGGTGGCGATATGGCGTCGAGCTGCGCAAGGCGGGCCAATATGAAAAAGCGCTCGGGATCTTCCAGACCGCCGCAACCATCAGGAACACCCAATCCATCCGAAAGAACATCCAGTGGCTGGAAAAGCAACTCAACCCGGTTGTTGAGGCGAAGGCCCCCGCCTCGGCGGATCCTTCGATGGATGTTAGGCCGGATCGGAAACGCGTTTCCTTGGACGAGCTGCACGACCTGCTGGATTCGCTCTAGCTTTTGGGGTAGTCGATGATGGTTTGGCGGTAGGCTTCGGGCATGCCGATGTCGAACCGCCGCCCTTTGACGGGGCAGCCCACAAAACCCTCCTCCTGCCGAAGCTTGTCGAGGCACGACGTGAGCTGGAACTCGCCCTTTTCGCGCATGTTCCGGCTAATGTTTTCTTCCAGCAGCTGGAAGATGCGCGGGGTGAGGATATACTGTCCGAAAATGGTCAGGAAGTGCCCCTCCTTCACGTTCTGTGTCGCGAGATGCTCCCGCGCATATTGCACGGGCGGTTTTTCCGCGAATTCGGTGATCGAGAGCATCTGCCCCCCTTCTTCCCAAACCCCTGTGGCGCAGCCGAAATGCTTCACGTCTTCTTCCGGGGTTTCCTGCAAGCCCACCACGCTGCGGCCGGTGCGTTCATAGAGGTCGATCAGCTGGTCGATGCAGGACGTGTCGGTGTCGGAGGCAAACAGGTGGTCGCCCAGCATCAGGATGAAGGGCTCGTGGCCAACCCATTCCTTCGCGCAATGCACCGCATGGCCAAAGCCTTCCTGCGACTCCTGCACCAGCAGCGTCACCTTGTTGCCGATATCCATGATGTGCTGCATGTAGTGCTGGTCTTCCTTCGAGAGCTTGTTGGCATGTTCGACCGGCAGGCGCTGGTGGAAGAAATCCTCGAACAGTTCGCGGTCGGCTTCCTGGATGATGATGCCGACTTCCTCGATCCCGGTGCTCAATACTTGCTCGACAATGGCCATGATGACCGGCTTGGTGCGCCCGTCGCGGTCGATGATCGGGAACATTTCCTTTTTCAGCGTCTTGGTTGCCGGGAATAGCTGGTTGCCGAAGCCGGCGGCGGGGATGACGGCTTTCCGCAGCGGATTGAGCGATTCAATGTCGAGTTTCATGCACGGCATCTTCAGGTCGCGCTCGATGATTTCGATGACCTTCTGCTGCGCCTCCTTGTCCTTCACGAGAAACTGCGCGGTGCCGTCGCCTTGCGAGCCAACGCCCTTTCCGCCCAGGATCAGCGGTTGGATCGGCTCGTAGGCCAGCAACCGGTGCAGCACGGGGGAGGTGAGTTGCGAGGGGCAGGCCGGTTGCAGGTGTTCGTCGAACTTGGCCTGGGCCTCGTTCATGAGTTGGCCCAGGGCGACGGCATCGCCATCGCGGATCGTTTCTGCGGCGCGCCGGTTGATGTCCCGGTTGATCGGCCCCAGGTAGTCCTGCACCTTGTTTTGGATGTCGTCTTCGGCGAAGGGATAGCAGCGGTTCAGTTTGGAGAGGATTTCAACCGTGTCCTTGTGGGCCTTGAGGTCGACGATGACATAGTGAAGCGTTTCGGGAACATTGAGTTCCTCCACATCCAGCCGGTCCCCGTCGAACGTCATCTTGACCGGTCGGTTGCCATAGGCGCATCCTTGGTCGAGCCGTCCGCAGCGGGAGGGGGTTGTGATCTCGCCGAGGTAGGCATATTCCATTTCCCCCCGCACGGTCATCTTCAGGTCGTAGATGCGGTTGAACGCGCGGGCCACCAGCACGCAGATGGCGGCGGAGGATGACAAACCCTTTTGCACCGGCAGGTCGGTCAGGTAGTTGTCGATCTCCAGGCCGCGCACGCGGTAGTGCGTCACGATCTGGTAGGCCACGCCGGCCGCATAGCTCATGAAGCCGCCCTTCATGGCTTCCTCCAGCAAGGCCTCGCGATCCATCGGCAACTCAAAGGGGCCCTTGCGGCGGCCATCCTCGAACGAGGCCTTGATGATCAGCTTGTCGGGGTGGGGCTTGACCTCGGCGTAGAGGCCCTGGTTGGTTCCGACGATCAGGGCATAGCCTTTCTCGATATCGGCGTTGATGCGGCGGTAGCCGCCGGCCCAATCCGAGTGCTCGCCAAACAGGCAGATTCTTCCTGGCACGAAAATCTTCATCTTTATCCCCTAATTGTTATCCCAATATTTATTGCATTTCCCCTTCGTCAGGGAAAGCCGAATTCCGAAACCGTTCCATCCTGCGGATTGCGTCCCGGTATGCGCTCGATCCGTGGAAGGCGCGGAAGTCTTCCGCCGGCATGTCGAACGGTCGGCCAGCCTGGCGCCGCTCCTCGATCTCTTCATAGGGTCGCTGCATCGAGAGCGGCTTTATGAAGCAGTCGCAGTCCGGATATTTGGCGAGCGCCGCCTGTTTTTCCGTCTCCGTCCACGGGGCGCCGACTAGTTGGACAAACAGGGGTTCGTTATCCTCGTCGGGCAAGTGCCCCTCCAGCTTATCGATTCGTTTGTCGTAGTTTTTCATGATCGTCCTCCGGGGTTTAGTTTTTCCATTTCCCTTTCGATCCGCGAAAGGCGCTGCTCGATCTCTTCCATCTCCCGCAGCTGGAGGGCATGCCTCAGGACATCCTTGCAGACCATCCGCCGGACACTATGGTTTTCCGAGTCCAGCAGTTCCTGCATGACCTGCACCGCCTTTGAACTTAGGGATTTTATATTGCACAACGCCTCGTTCATCGCCTGGTTCCTGCAACGATCGAGTTCGGCGGCGAACTCCGGCTGCTCCAGCCAGCGATACACCGTGGTTCGCCCGACCTCGGCCGCTTTGGCCGCCGCTTGAATATCCGGCGTCTTGACCAATTCAACCAGCAGGCGCTCCTGCCGGGGCGTCAGGTTTGTCTTTTTCGATTGTCCCGTCTCCATTTCGATTCCTTCGTTTGATTTTCCATTTTATGGTGCAGGCACGGATTCTGTTCCGTCTACAATCCAAGGAGAAAAATCAAACGGGAGCGGAAAGAATAGGGGGTCTACGTAGATTTTTATGGGAGCAATCCATAGCGCATGTGCCAACGGCACAACACAACTTAGCCTTGGACGTAGTCCAAGGGGGCTGGCGAAAGAGAAATATTTGCCCTGAATGGGCAACACAAAACGGCAGTTGTGCCCCTACAGGGCAGAAACAGGGGATGCCCCGAACCATAGGGCTTCGCCCCATGCTAAATTGTGTTGTGCCGTTGGCACATTTACCCCCACAAAATTCCACGAAGAACCAAGAATAGGGGCAAAAGAATGAAATTGTGTTCCGCTATGTTCTGTTGTGTTCCGACCAGGATTGCATTTCCCATCCTGAATAGCGGATAAATGGAAAAGGATTAAAAAATCAAATCGGGTTAAAGCTATGGGATTGTTGATAAAGGATGTTGAACTCGGCGGACTGGAAACCGATGTGCTGATCGAGGGCAACCGCTTCAAGCGCATCGGGCCCAACCTCGATGCCGACGGTGCGCGGGTTGTGGCCGGGCGGGGGAAGGCGATCGTGCCGACCTTCGTCAACATGCATACGCATGCTTCCATGGCGCTGTTGCGCGGCTACGCCGACGATCTCGAGCTGCACGACTGGCTCACCAACTATATCTGGCCGCTCGAAGCAAAGATGGGCGAGGAGGATATTTATACCGGTGCACGCCTGGCCTGCCTGGAAATGATCAAGTCGGGAACAACCTGTTTCAACGACATGTATTGGCATTACCACGGTGTCGCCCGCGCCGTGGAGGAAATGGGCATGCGTGCCATGCTCTCCTCGGTGTTCATCGATTTCAACGATGAAGCCCGCGCGGCAACCGAGCGGGAGCAGGCCGCGAAGCTGTTCGAGCAGCAGGGGCGCTACTCCGACCGCATTGGGTTCACCCTGGGACCACATGCCATCTACACCGTTTCGGAAGAGTCGCTTCGTTGGGTGAAGTCGTTCGCCGATGAGCATGGGCTGCTGATCCATATCCATGTTTCGGAAACGGAAAAGGAGGTGGTGGACTGCCGCGCCCTGCATGGCCTGCGGCCCGTGCAATGGCTCGAAAAGATCGGGTTGCTCGGAGCCAACGTGGTTGCCGCGCATGTCATTCACGTCGATGACGAAGAGATCGGCATCCTTGCCCGTAACCAGGTGAAGGTGGTGCACAACCCGGCTTCCAACATGAAGCTGGCTTCCGGCCGCTTTCCCTATGCCCGTCTGCGCGATGCCGGAGTGCATGTTTCCCTCGGTACCGATGGATGCTCTTCGAACAACAACCTGTGCATGCTGGAGGAGATGAAGTTTGCCGCCCTCAATGCCAAGCTGGTCCACAACGATCCCACCGTGCTTCCCGCCGCGGAAGCGTTCGACATGGCCACCACCAGGGGGGCGGAGGCCCTCGGTTTGGACTGCGGCCGGATTGCCGAAGGGTTGCTGGCCGACTGCATGCTCGTTGACCTGGACAATCCACGGCTGGTCCCCGGTTATCAACTCATCGACGACCTCGTCTACAGCGCCGATTCCTCCTGCATCGACACCGTGATTTGCGACGGGGAAATCCTGATGGAGAACGGGCGTGTCGAGGGGGAGGAAGAAATCGTTGCAGACGCTAAGGCCTATGTGTCGCGCTTCCAATCGCAGTGATTACATGCGCAATGAACCGAAGATTTGCTCCCGGAATTATCACACCTTGTGAGGTGTGATAATGGATGGCCCTCTTCTCGCGGCCTTCAATGGTGAAAAACGCTTGATCATTCGTTTGCAAAAAACAGATACTCCGTAGCATGGAAAACAATGGCATCATTAGAAGCAGGGCATATTCCCGGGCTGGTTTTATCGGCAATCCATCGGATGGCTACAACGGGAAGACCATTTCCTTCACCTTCGACAATTTCTATGCCGAGACGGTGATGTATGAGGCTCCCTACATCGAGCTGCTGCCCAACCGGCGCGACCGCTCCATCTACCGAACCTTGGACGATCTCGAGCAAAACGTCCGGGAGTGCGGATACTATGGCGGCATCCGTTTGCTTCAGGCCTCGCTCAAGCGGTTCCATGAATATTGCAGGAGCAAGGGCATCGATGTGTCTGGCAAAGGTTTTGCCATGCGCTATTTCTCGAACATTCCGCATCATGTCGGCATGGCGGGATCGAGCGCCATCATCACGGCGTGTTTCCGCGGGCTTATGCAGTTTTACGGAGTGGATATCCCCAAACCTGAAATGGCCAATATCATTCTTTCGGTCGAAACGGATGAACTCGGCATCGGCGCAGGCTTGCAGGACCGGGTTGCGCAGGTCTACCAGGGCCTGACCTATATGGATTTCGACAAAGCTGCAATGAAAGCCCAGGGTTTCGGGAACTATGAGCCACTCGACCCTTCCTTGCTTCCCAATATATACATCGCCTACAAGCGCGAACTGAGCGAAGGCTCCGAGGTGTTCCACAACGACATCCGCGCAAGGTATAACATGGGTGACCAGCAGGTGGTCGATGCCATGGAAACATGGGCAGGATTGGCGGATCAAGTGCGCGATGCCCTGCTATCGGGCAACTCCGGTGTCGTTGGGGAATTGCTCAATGCCAATTTCGATCTCCGCCGCAGGATATACAACATTCACCCAGACAATATTGCCATGGTCGAAGCGGCCCGTTCGGTCGGGGCGAGCGCAAAATTTACGGGATCGGGCGGGGCGATTGTCGGCACCTATGCCGACGACGCCATGTTTGATCAATTGAAAAGCGTGCTGGAACCACTCCGCATCTCCATCCTCAAACCCAACATTGTCTAACGAAGCTGTGTCACCTAAAAATCACAAAGGCCACGGAACAATGCTACATTCTGAATTCCTAAATCTTCATTGAAAGGACAACCATGATTCGTAAAGCCGTCATACCTGCCGCCGGATTCGGCACCCGCTTCCTGCCCCTCACCAAGGCGCAACCCAAGGAGATGCTGCCCATCGTCGATACACCAACCATCCAGCTGGTGGTGGAGGAGGCCGTCGAGTCGGGCATCACCGACATCCTCATGGTCATCGGAAAATCCAAGCGTGCGATCGAGGAGCATTTCGACCGCAACTTCGAACTGGAGCACGAGCTGGCCGAAAAGGGAAAGAACGATCTGCTCGACCAAGTCCGGCAGGTGTCGAGCATGGCCAATATTCACTTTGTCTGGCAAAAGGAACTCAATGGTCTCGGCGACGCGGTATCCTATGCGCGGAACCACGTCGGCAACGAACCGTTTGCGTTGTTGCTGGGCGACACCATACTCGAATCCTATTCGGGTGTGCCCGTGACCCGACAGCTGATGGATGTGGCTGTAAAACACCAGGGTTCGGTGGTTGCCTTGGAAGAGGTGCCGGTGGAAAAGGTCAACCGATACGGTATTCTGGATGGAACCGAAATGGACGACGGCGTCTTCCGGGTGAACGATTTCATCGAAAAACCCCATCCATCCGAAGCCCCCTCAAATCTGGCATTTGCCGGGCGCTATGTCTTCATGCCCGACATATTCGATTTCCTAATGCAGACGGGGCGCGGCAAGCATAACGAAATCCAATTGACCGATGCCATGCGTACCATGGCGCAGAGCCGTCCCATGTTCGGGACTCGGATCGAGGGCAAGCGCCACGACATCGGCAACAAGCTGGATTTCATCAAGACCAACATTCGATATGCGCTCAAGCATCCCGACATGAAGGACGAGCTGGCGGAATTCCTGGACGATTTGGTCAAAAAAAGGTTCCAATGATTGGAATTCCGGGAGGAGTGGATATTCCAACCATTGGAACCGGGGAGATGATCGGTTAATAGAGGGCAACAACGATCATTAGGCCGATCATGGCGATTCCTGTAAGTGCCATCGACACTTCAACTGCTACTATGGACCATACTTTCATTGCTACCTCATCTACGTTACCTCGGATATATAGCAATGTTTGGGCCAGTTCTGTTGAAGGATGGTTTTCCCTTTAAAAACGCCCTTATTTTCCGCAAGCCGGGCTTCAGGGCGGAATCCCGTGCTCCATAATTGAGAATATTTCAACCGATCACCGCGCAATTCCAAGAATGAGGACGGGCGTACCAAACAGTCAGAAATTTGTTGCGGATGAAAGGGCGCGGATGCCTTGTCGATATGCTGTCCTGCGTTTACAAACGCTATGATCATACTTGCATAAGTATGAAATGCCGATTTGGTCAATAATAGATGCGGATGGTTGGATATCTTACTTGCATAAGTGTGATCTTCCAATGTTTCTTTCATGAACCCTTCCTGTTGATGCTTGCGGGCTAACGGGGAATCACCTCCCGGTTATGAAGGAATTATCTTAAATTGGATTGAAACCCCTTGAAAGCCGCCTAAACTGCCGTCCAACAACGAAGGAGTTGTGTATGAGTCCGAAATCGTTCCGCAAGGATCAGCGTCCATATTCGTCTGTTGTTGTTGATGGAGTCGAACGAGCCCCGAGCCGAGCCATGCTGCGCGCGGTTGGTTTCAGCGATTCCGACTTCAGGAAACCGCAAATAGGCATCGCTTCCACTTGGAGCATGGTTACCCCGTGCAACATGCATATTGATCGGCTGGCCAAGGAGGCCGAAAAGGGCGTCGAGGTCTCCAGTGGGAAGGGGGTTCTGTTTAATACCATTTCAATTTCAGATGGTATTTCAATGGGCACCGAAGGCATGAAATATTCGCTTGTTTCGCGAGAGGTGATTGCCGATTCGATTGAAGCGGTGGTTGCTTGCGAAGGATTCGACGGAGTCGTTGCTTTTGGAGGGTGCGATAAAAACATGCCGGGGTGTCTGATGGCCTTGGCCCGGTTGAATCGTCCGTCGGTGTTTGTTTATGGGGGCAGCATCAAACCCGGGTGCTACTGCGGGAAGGATGTCGATATTGTCTCTGTATTCGAGGCGGTCGGCCAGCATGCCAAGGGGGAGATCAGTTCCCGCGAGCTGTCGGAAATCGAGCGGGCGGCCATTCCCGGGGAGGGTGCCTGCGGAGGCATGTACACGGCCAATACGATGGCCTCGGCCATTGAGGCGATGGGGATGAGTTTGCCGAACAGCTCTTCACGAATGGCGGCGGAGAACGAGAAGATGCAGGAGGCCCACGCCGCCGGGCGCGCGGTCATGCAGCTGATCGAGAAAGGAATCAAGCCATCCGACATCATGACGCGCCAGTCGTTCCTCAATGCCATTGCGGTTGTGATGGCGTTGGGGGGATCCACCAATGCAGTGCTCCACCTGTTGGCCATGGCCAAAACGGCGGGCGTCAGGCTCAACCTATCCGATTTCACTGCGGTAGGTAAAAAAGTGCCCGTTGTTGCTGATTTAAAGCCAAGCGGTAGATATTCCATGGCGGATCTTGCCGCGATAGGAGGCGTTGCCCCGCTGATGGCCCGTTTGATGAAGGAGGGATTGATCGACGGGGACTGCATGACGGTAACAGGCAAGACCCTTAAGCAAAACCTTGTACATGTTAAGCCCTACCCCCGGAAGCAGGATATCATCCGTCCATTCAGTCGCCCCATCAAGAAGGAGGGACATCTGGTGGTGCTCAAGGGAAACCTTGCTCCCGGTGGGGCGGTCGCCAAGATATCCGGTAAGGAAGGACTCTCTTTTTCCGGGAAGGCCATTGTCTTCAATTCCGAGGAACAGGCGCTCGGGAAGATTCTTGATGGAACCGTCAAGCAAGGCCACGTGGTGGTGATTCGCCACGAGGGCCCCCAGGGCGGGCCCGGCATGCGTGAAATGCTTGCGCCAACATCGGCCATCATGGGCCGGGGATTGGGGCAGGATGTTGCGCTGATCACCGATGGCCGGTTCTCCGGCGGCAGCCACGGCTTCGTGATTGGCCACATTACTCCGGAAGCTTACGTTGGCGGACCGTTGGCCATTGTCAGGAATGGCGATCCGATCTTGATCGATGCCAGGAGACGATCCATCGAATTGGGGGTGCCGAAGGCCGAAATCACTCGCCGGTTGTCCTCATGGAAAGCCCCTCGCCCCAAGGTGAAGACGGGCGCACTGGCAAAATATGCCAAGCTCGTGGGACCGGCTTCCGAGGGGGCCGTGACTTGCTAACATCAAAGCTTTGGAACTTATTCGCTTTTTTCCTGGAGGGGCATCGCCTACCGTAGTCGATGGAGATTGACTATGAAGATTGAAGTTTTTGCCCTTTGCGATGCCGCCACCGACAACCACGGTAAATTGAATATCCTTGGTACATTCGACCAGATCTATTCCGCCAAGGTGCCGGTTGTCCATCCCGCCTGCGCCATCGCAATGCGCCTTCGGTTCGACAAGATGGAGGAGGGCGTCCATAAGGTGAACCTTCAGCTAGTCAATCCCGACGGCATTCCGGTGTTCCAGCCCATGGAGGGCGAGGTGCATCCTCGCATGGGCGCCGATGTTGGCTCGGTTGCCGTCAACCTGATCCTCAACTTCCAACACGTCAAGTTTGATGAATATGCGGACTACCAGATCAACCTCGCCATCGACGACGTTGCCCTGGCCGCCCTCCCGCTGCGTGTTCGCCAAATGCCCTCTCCCCGCCCCGCCTAGGATTGAACCTCCGTTTCTGCTTGAAAAGGGATGGACGCAGGGTGGCTTTATCATACTTGCATAAGTAGGAAATCCTATATTGTTCATGCATACATTCATGAAACTAAGTTTCTTACTTATGCAAGTATGATGTTCCGGCTTCTGAAAATGCGTCTTTGACGCGGGTGCACAACGATCGGTAATCCGGAGTTATCCCTGATTTAGTCGCTTGCGGCAGGCAAGCAGCACCTTGAAATTTGCGCGCCTTTGCGGTGGACGGTGTTTCGCCCGGATGTCGGGCGTCGAAGGATTTCACCCGGAGCCCGACGATTCCTGCCTCGAAATCTTTTGATGCAATATTATTTCCGACCTGTCGTTTAACATCCATCAAACGCAACCCCAGGAGGTAAGGCATGGACACGAACACATGGAAGCTGGCCGGATTGGCCTTGGCAGTAATTGGATCCTTCACGATCGCGGAAGCCGCTTCGGGTGAAGGTAAGGGAAAAAAAGGCGGGGGGCAGCGCCCCAGCCGCGAAGAAATGCTCGAAAAATACGATGCCGATGGCGACGGGAAGCTGAGCGAGGACGAACTCAAGAAGCTCAAGGAAGAGCGCGGCTCGGCAGGTGCGGGGCAGGGACAGCGGCCTTCCCGGGAAGAAATCATCAAGAAGTTCGATGCCGATGGCGATGGCGAGTTGAATGAAGAAGAACGCGCTGCCATGCGTGAGGAAATGGAAAAACGCGGTGGACGTGGTGGTGAGAGACCGTCCCGTGAAGAAATCATGACTAAATACGATAAGGATGGCGACGGCCAGTTGAGCGAGGAAGAACGTTCCGCGCTCCGTGAGGAAATGGGTGGCCGTGGCGGACCTGGCAAGGGTGTGGATCGCGAGGAAATGCTCAAGAAATTCGACGCCGATGGCGATGGCGAGTTGAGTGAAGAAGAGCGCGCCGCTGCCCGCGAGGCCTTCCAGAAAAAGAAAGGGCAGGGCAAGGGAGCCAAATAGAATCTACGAGACATCCAGGGATGTCCGGCGGCGCATGGGTAATCTTCCCCACCTATGCGCCGTTTTTTTTGTGTGGTTTTACTGCTGGTCGATGAGGGAATCGAAATAGGCGTCGAGCCGTTGGGTGCCGCTGGATTTGATGGCGTTTTCGAGTGTTCGGAAGGAGCGAATGCGCGCCTGTTCCAACGTTTTGTGTGCCTCGCGCCCCTTGTCGCCGACCGAAACGAGGACATCGCCGTCGTCATCCTTAATCTGAAGGGCCAGCTCATAGCGGACAAAGACCAGGCCTTGGTTGCGTTCGCCCGTATCCTTGACGGAGACGCTTCCTGAAAAATCGAGCACGAAGGAGTTTCCAACGACGAAGCCGTATTGGGTGATGAATTCTTCAAGCGTGCCTTCCATGCGTTTGTCTTCATCGCCGCTGAGATTGATCCGTACCTTGATTCGTTTGGCGGTATCGGCCAGGGCCTTGCGTAGGTTGTTTGCGGAATAGCTGGGCGTGGAGTCGGCCACGGATGGGGGGTGGATCACCTTGAGCTGCCGCAAAAGGTAGGATGCTTCGTTGGCATGGGTATTGGCTGCGCGCAACGTGGCATATTTTTTCAAAACCTTATCGGTGTTTTCTGCGCTGGCCAGCAGGAAGTTGACACGCGAGGTTTGCTCTTCGATCTTGTCGCGGTAGATGGCGGCCGTGTCGCGGCGGTTGAGGTAGGCAACGGCATGGTAGCGCCCTTTGCTGTCTTTCCATGCCTCGGCATGCTGGATGTTGAACAGCGTTTGGGCGGAGAGGATGTTGACGTCGGAGGTGAAATCGGTGGTGCGTATAAGGGACTTCGCGGTTTCCGTTGTTTGATCGACCAGCCTTTCATCCGACTCGATATGCGCTTCGAAAATGCGCGATAGGTTTGCGGCGGCTGCATTTTCCGCGGTACGGCGGGTATCGCCTTCGCCAACCGCAACGAGGAATTGGTTTTCGGGGTAGACGGTCTTGGGGTTCTCCACCCATTTCGGGGTGCCGCCGGTGAAGGTTTTGCATCCGGCCAGCAGCATGAGAACCATGGATAGGCACAGATGCACCCGGGGGTGTTTGCTTGAATCCGATTGGCGTGGGTTTGCTTTCATTGGAGGTTCCTAGTTTAGGTATGAGGATTCAACCAGGTTGAGTTTGCCGGCTTCCACATGAACGCCGGGCCGGTTATCGGAGTGGAGCAGGGCGCCGTTGGCGGAATAGTAGTTGACCTTGATGTCGTAGATGCCTTCGTCGAGGTGGATTTCGCGAATGGCAGACTCGGCCGGAAAAAAGCGCGACATGCGCAGGTCGGCGTTTTCGGTTTGGCTAACCACCACTGTCGTTGCCAGTCGGGTGAGGAAGGCCATGCCTCCATCCATGCTCTTTGTCATGTGGTCGGTGGCTTGCTGGGCGGCAAGGCCTTTCACCACCGCACGGGTCACGGTTTTCAGATAGATCAGTGGTTTCTTGATGCTGAAGGTTTCGAGGGCCACGTTTGCGAGGCTGTCGAGTTGCTGCAGGTTTTCGGTTGGTCCGTTGGAAATCTCCACCTCCATGCGGCCGACCTTCGAGGGGCGCTTGTGCATGTGGGGGAGTTGGAATTTGAAATTGTAGCCCGGTTCCACGCCAGGCCATGGAAGAATGCTGAGTCCGGAAAGGTTTTGCTTCCCGAGATAGTTCTCGGATGTGCCGGCAAGGATGATCACGTTTTCTTCCGTGTATACGCTGAACGTGCTGGCTTTCTTGTCGGGCGCAAGGCCGCTGAAGGCAATCACATTAAGACGGGCCTTGGGAGTGAAAACCCGGTCGGTCGAGCGGGAGAAGTCGGGCTTGTCGAAGGTGTAGATGTCGGGTTGCAGCTTCCAGCCCTTATCGATTTTCTCCAGGTCGATCCGGACATCGTCCCACTTGAGTTCGTTGCGGTAGAGCAGCATGCTGAGATAGCGGCCAAGGGCGGATTCCTGGAAGTGGCTTTTGCCCGGTTTGAACTCCTCGTGGGCCTCCTCGGCTTCGCTAAGTTTCCTTGCCATCTTCGCATGCTTGTCTTCGAGCTGCAGAAGCTTGTTGTTGATGCGCCGGACTTCCACGAAGGCTTCGTCGTTGCGGCCAAGCGCCAGATAGTTGAGCGCCTTGAAGGCATTCACGTAGATGTCTTCGTAGTCCTCACCCCCATAGGCCTGCGCGTTGTCGTTTAGGATGAGCGTGGAGGCTTTCCGGGTCAGGCTCTTGGTGAAGTTGTCGTCGATGGCGCGTTCGGCCTGCTCCAGGAACTCGTTGCTTTTTTCATACTCCTTGTTCCAGTGGTAGAGCATCCCGATGTCGAGATAGTAGACCACCCGGTCCTTGGCGCTGTAGGAGGTTTCCTTGGCGTTCTCGATCTGCGAGATCGCGGCGGGATAGTCCGCTTTCGCCAGCATCGAATCCATTCCCGCATAGTGCGATTTGCTGGTACGCATGTTTGCGCACCCGGACAGCAGGAGTACGCAGATTAGGGCGGTGGAGTGGAGGGCGCGCATGTTATCTTTCGGAGTGCGGCACTTCTGTGCCGCTTTCCTCCCATGTGGGCTTGAATTCATCAGGTTCGTTCAGTTGGTCGAACTTGAACGATGCAATCTTCCTTTGTTCCGGCGTGGCAAGGTTGCGTTCGTTCCAGCCCGCGGAGCAAAACGGATACAAGTTGGCAACCGGAACCAAACCGTGGTGAACCGGATTGTTCGTTACATAGTTCAACCGGGAGAAATAGCTTTTTTCAAAGGTCAGGCATTTGTCCCAATACTGGAACCAGACTTTCCTCCCGGGATATCCATCAAGTTGGTTTAGCAATTTGGCGGATTCCGAATGAAGGTGCTGGATGAGTTTGCGGATGGAGCCGGTTTGCGGGGAAATTCCAATCCAGTGGTAATGGTTGGAGAAGAGTGCCCATGCTCGGATTTTCCAGCCCCGGTATTTGATGACGTCGAATAAGGTTTTTTCCAGAAGCTTGAGTCGTTCATTACCTCTGAACAGATGTTGCTTGTGAAGCGTACCTGCCGTCACCATGTATGTCGTATTCGGGACGAAGACATGGTGGGGGGCGTGGTGCCAATCTTTGGGATGGGTGGGCATTGTTTTGGAATAGGCGGAACGCTTTGGAAAGCGGCACAGGAAGTGCCGCACTCCGAGCCGTGCTTCGCGCTACCACTTCATCTTGGCTTTTTTCACGACCTTCTTGATCTTCTTGTCGCCCATCCAAACCTTTTCGTTGGATTCGAGGTGAACCATTTCCATGTCGACCTGGTAGAACTTGACGGAGGTTTTTCCTTCCTGGTCGATGATGGTCTTGATGCTTCCCTGCAGCATGTAGTCGGCGCCGGTTTCGGCGGCGAGTCGCTTCTGCGTTTCCTCCCGCGACCAGGTCTGCTGTTCCTTCCGCTCCTCGCGTAACTCGGAGCGTTCGGTCTTGTTGGCCACGAAGGTGACACGTCCGTTGTTGATCAGTTCTCGTTCGAGATCCTTCACGAAGGTGCCGGTTTCGATGTGCTCGGAACTCAGGTTGCGGATGGTGCCAACGATGACGACCGGTTTCTTGCCGTTCTTGGCCGTGTATTCCTCGATCCAGGGGCGGGTGGCGATGTCGGCGATCATCTGCTCCGAAACGAGCTGGGAGTCGGTGTCGTTCCATCGTCCTGAAAGATCAATGGCTTCGTCGGTGGCAACGCGCTTTACCTTGGTTTTGCAGCCGGTGAGGGCAACAAGGGAAACAAGCGCGAATACGAACAACAGTTTACTTCTTTTCATGGCAGACTCTCCTTGGGTTGCATGGTCCTGAAACTCATCAAAAGAGTATAGATTGCCACGGGGGAGGTCAACCGCAAGCTGGCTACTTCAAAAGCTCGCCAATGATCACGTCGAAGTCCGGGTCCCGGATCAGGAGGGTGATCTTGTCGGTGCTGAACAGCTTCTTTTTCTTCAGGCTCTGGATGCTCTTCTGGATGTTTTCATTGCTTCCGAACTGGGACAACTTCTGGCAGAGTTCGGACTTTTTATCGCCTTCCCAGACAATGCCCATTTCGCGCAGTTCACCCAGGGTGTCCCTGTCGTTGAAGAGTTGCTGGAGCGAAGCATTCTGTTCAATGCGCCGTGCATCGCCGCTGATCAGGTCTTCGGCAAACTGCTTATCGGTCATGAGCTGCTGAACCGAGTCGGCGGAGATCACGTTTTCAAGGTGTTGCATCCCTTTGGCCGGATTGCTGACCACCCGCGCCGTCGCCGCTGCTTGCGATTCCCTGCCATCGCGCTTCGCAACCACGTAGGCGGTTTCATAGACCGCCCGGCGCGAAAAACGGCCGAAAACGGCCTTTTCAGTTCCGGGGATGGAGGTGCCGGTCATGCCGACCAGGAAAAGGTCGCCGAGCCAGAACAGGAACACCAGCGAGAACAGGCCGATGCCGAGGTTGATGGCGCTCCCGCCGAGGGCGATGTGCCACGGATGTTTATAATCCTCCTTCTCTTCCTTGTGCTTCTGCTCATCGCGCATGTTCGTCATGATGACGTGAAAGACAAAGGTGATGACGATGAACGTTAATCCTGCAATGACGGGGATGGTAACGATTCGCGGACGGTGGGCCACTTCGCCCAGCCAGGCTCCCAGGTAGCGCCCCGCCAGGAAGGCCATGCCGTAGGCGAGTACAACGCGAACGATCCCCAGCAGGGAAAGAAGGAAGCCCTTCTGCCAGCCAGCCAGCAGGAAAAAAAGAAGAACGATCGCCGCAACGATATCGATTACAAAATGCATACGAACCCCCGATAAATTGATCTCTAGTAAAAGATAGTTTGTTATATCCAACGCCGAAAGCCTAAAATGGTAGCTCTTTATTACGTACTGCGTATTTCGTATTACTCTGATTGGGGGACTGGGATGCATTATGTGGAGTGGGAGGCCAATGTTCCTGCAATTATTAAGGAAGACGTGCTGTGGAAGATGAAGGTCTATCGACTTTCGCTCTTTTTGTCGAACGTCGCCTGGAAGGATGTGTCGAAGCTTTCGAAGGATGGCAGAACGAAATCGCTTTCCAACCAACTCTATCGGGCCGTGGGATCGGTGGCGGCCAATCTTGAGGAAGGATATTCGAAACACAGCTCAAAAGATCGTGCTCGTTTCTATGAATACTCCCTTGGTTCAGCCCGGGAAAGCCGGGGCTGGTATTATCGGGGACGCCATATCCTCGGCGAAAAAGTATTCGAACATCGGGCATGGTTGTTAACGGAAATCATCAAGATGCTCCTGACCATCGTTCCGGAGGAACGCGGATGGGTGCTGCATGAGGAAATGGAAGAATATCAGGTTGCAAGTCCCTTGGAGGATGAGGTTCCCTTTTAGCAATACGCAATACGCAATACGCAATACGCAATACGCATTACGCAATACGCATCACGCAAAACGGAGTACGCCACGCATGGAATTTAAATATGCCGCCGAACTGAAGAAGCAGTTCACCTGCTATGGCCATTTCTATGAGCTCGTGCTCATGAACGGGGAAACGGCCAAATGCCGCAGTGTGCTCGAGATTGTCGATACCTCCATCCCCCAGGAAACCCCCTCCGACATATCGGAAATGGAGCCGGATGTGGTGGTGATCATGATGAATCCGGGATCGTCGCACCCGAAGGACGATGCGCATGTGGTTGGGCGGATCGAATATCCCCGGCCTGGCGGCGGTAACCGCAAGGAGCTGGTACTGACGCAACCCGACAACACGCAGTATCAAGTGATGCGCGTTGCGGTTTCGCAGGGGTGGAGGCATATCCGGGTACTCAATCTTTCAGACCTGCGCGATCCCAAGTCCGGCAAGTTCCTGCAGAAGGTGGACGCCTTGGCCGGAATCATCGGCGGCCATGTGCATAGCCTGTTTTGTCCCGAGCGGAATGAGGAGTGCGCCCACTCGCTCAAACGGAAAAACCGCACCCCGATCCTGCTGGGGTGGGGGCAGGACCTGGGCTTGCTTCCCCTGGTGGAACAGTGCCTGGGGCGGATCGAGGGTGAGCCGACCTGTACCGTGGCCTCCGATGTCCACCCCTTGCTCAACGCCCATCCGAGCCCCATGCTGCAGAAGAAAAAAATCCTGTGGCTCGAAACCATCGTCGAGTCCCTCGGGAACTGAGCCGCTTTTGATCCCAAATCCATTAAAGGAGGTTGTAATGGTTAAATACATTCCGTTTGTAATGCTCATCGCCCTTTCCGGATGCAAAACACCGGCGCCGCCGGCAGCCATCCCGGAATCCTGCACAAGAATCGAGGAGTTGGTGGTTAAAATCAACAAGACCGCCCCATACGAAAAAAACGGCGACTATCATGTGAGCCTTCATCCCCGCAAGACGGTCCTCGAAGGGGACAAGACGGTTGAGGAAAAGAACGAGACCATCATGGGGATTGTCGTCAAGGCGGGCCAATGGGCGCAGATCAATGCCAGTGCCACGGTCATTGGCTATACCGCGTTCACCGAATGCCTGATGGGCGAGGAAGTGGCCAAGGTATCCGGCATGCCCGGAAAAAACTTTACCGTAAAAGTCGAACCCGCCGGAGAAGGGCGTTTCCACGCACGTGGAATCCTGCTGACGTCGAAACACGGGGAGTCGGGCGAGATCGGCGAGACGATCCCTTTCGATTTCATGGCCGAACTGGGGTCGGAAACCACCGTCTATCGCAAGACAACCATCTTCGATCCCGCAGCGCGAATCGGGGAAGAGCGCCTGCTGCGCGATGATTCTTAAGCCGCTTGCAGTCTTTTCAAAGCCGATCAACTATGCTCTGCTTTAGGCAATGAAACTGACCAAGATCAACGGGCTGCCCAGTCAAGGAGTGTCGCACAACGCGAAAATCAAAAAGCGAGTGATGGTGGCGAATGGCGCTGTGAAGAATCTCGTCAACCATGCCCGGGCCATCTTTCCGCCCGGCGAGAAGACCGGAAGCCATCGGCACGAAGACATGACCGAAATCTTCACCTGCGAGTCGGGCGCCGGCGAAATCCGGGTGAACGATGTGGGCTATGTATTCTCGTCTGGCACAACGGTTGTGGTTGAGCCGGGCGAGGTGCACGAAATCATCAACACGGGACGCGCCGATCTGGTCGTAACCTACATGGGTGTTCTTGCCGGCTGATGCGCCTTTTGCTGGCCAGTCTGCTCTTGATGCTTGCCGGATGCGGCAGGCAACCACCTTCTCCCGAGCCAGCCCACCTTGTTTCGTGGCGCTCGATGCTGGCCGATGCCGCTGGAATGCGGCTCTCTTCCCAGGGCGAAACCCGCCTGTTTTCCAGCTCGTCGGGTTCGGTGGCGCTGACCGGGTTTTCGCCGCAAACCTACGGGGACATCGACCACGGTTCTTTCCTTTCTTTCCGCGACATTCCCGGGGGCGTCGAGGCCGTGTTGGCGGAGGTGGATGGGGCCGGGGCCATCACCTGGATGAATTCAGCCAATCCCGTCGGCGACATGGTGCTGGAGATCGATGGCACGGAAACCGTCTATCCCTTTTCCGCATTCCTCTCCGGAAAGTGGCTGCCGGTTCGCTCTCCGTTTGCCGCTCGTACCGCCGGTGGCTGGAACCTTCATTTTCCCATCATCCACAAGGAACACTGCAAGGTTTCCATCCGCGCCAAGTCCCGTTCCGAACTCGGGGCATTGTTCTACCAGATTGCCTGGAACGCCATGGATTCCTCGGCCGTCATCGAATCGTTCGATATCCATTCAATCAATCGAAACGCGCTGAAGCGGTTGGCCCGACTGTGGACGGATCCTCGGCGGTTGGGCTCCATCGCGACCTGCGAAGCGATAGCTTCCAGGTGGCAGGACAGTCTGGCGTTCTCTACAAATGGTTCCGGAACGATCCGGTGTTTGGAGATCGAAGCGCGTTCAAAAAAGGAGCTGGCAGGGCTGTTCATTGAAATGGGGTGGGACCACGAACGCGGCGAGGCCGTGGCATGCCCTCTTCATTTGCTTTGCGGGGTGTCGGACCGCTTCGAGGATGTCGACTCCATCCCGGTAACCGTGGAGGGGGCAAGCGTTTCAATTCGGTGGCCTATGCCTTTTTCCGAGAGTGCGTGGATTTCCCTGTTTAACAATGGGGAGGGGAATGCACATCTGAAAACCGCTGTTGCGGTAGACCCGGTCTGCGTTTCCCCATACCGCTTCCACGCGAATTTCTCGGAACATGCGGATTTGCGGACGGACGAGTCCAACGTGCTGACGCTGCTCGATGTTTCCGGAGGGGGGGCGATTGCCGGTTGCATGGTGCAGGTCGAGAACCGAAGCGACGCGTGGTGGGGCGAGGGCGATCCGATCGTGGAACTGGATGGGAGCCCGGCGTGGCGGGGTACGGGCACCGAGGATTATTTCGGGTTTGCCTGGTGTTCGGAAACGAAGTTCAGCCATCCGCTCCGCGGGCAAACGCGCACGGCAGCCATGTATCGCTATCACCTCCTCGACACCCTCCCGTTCCAAAACCGCGCCCGTTTCGAATTCGAGGCGCATGGCATGGGGGCGGGAACGATGGATTATTCCGCCCTGGTGCTGTGGTATTCCGACACGCGTTCCATGAAGGAGTGGAAGGAAGTAAAGTAGGCGTCCTCGGCAACATAGGCATAGTTGTTGTGTTCGCCGTAATCAATCCACAGGTGCTGCTTGGGTTCGGGGGCGGCTTCATAGAGCGCCTTGCCGTGCCAGAACGGGAGGACGGCATCGTGGGTGCCGTGCATAACCAATACGGGGCAATCGACCTTGCGCATCGATTTCACGCTGTTGAATTTATCCCACGGCAATAGGGGGACGATGGTTTTCACCCGGAAGGCGGAGGTAAACGAGCTTTCGACAATCAAGCCCCCCACCTCGTGGTGGGCCGCCGTCCAGACCGCGACCGCTCCGCCGAGCGAGCGGCCATGGGCAATGATGCGTTGCGGCGCGGTTTTCTTTTCCTCCACCAGCCAGCGGTAGGCGGAGGCGGCATCGTCCAGGATTTTCCGGTAGGAAGGGCGTCCTTCGCTGGTTCCATAGCCGCGGTAGTCGTACATTAACACCGAATAGCCAAGCGCGTGGAATTGTCGCATGAAGGGTTCCACATTCCCCAGATCCTCGGCGTTCCCGTGGCTGAAGAGCAGGGTGTATTCCGCCGAAGGATTCCCGTGGTAGACGGCATTGATTAGTTCCCCGTCCGCGGTTCTGATTTTCACCTCGTTGGGCAAGTGGGAATAGCCCCGGCTCCGCGGTTGGAAGAGCAGCTTGTCCGAGACGAACAAGGCAAGAAGGTTCAGGAAGAGATAAACGCCTCCCCCGTAGACTGCGATTCGAATGAAAATTCCGGTGGTCATGGGGGAAACATAGAATCCATTTCCATTCGGTGCAACGGAAAGATTCCATCGCGAGGAGATTGCCCAGGCATGGGAAGGCGTGTAGATTTCCATGAAACGGAGAAGCAACCCATGGAAGCGCAAGTACTTAAATCCGAGCTGGCGGGAACCTGGTACACGGACAATCCCGATCGCCTGGCGCATGAAATCGATGCCTATCTTGAAGTGGCCGAGGCAAGGCCCATCGAAAACCTAATGGCGCTCATCCTGCCGCATGCGGGCTACCGATATTCCGGCATGGTTGCCGCGCACGGCGTGAAGCAGCTGGTGGCCCGGACCTATTCCCGCGTCATCGTGATGGGGCCCAGCCATCGGATGCCCATGCTCGGAGCGGTAAGCATTCCCGACGTTTCCCATATCGAAACCCCCTTGGGGCGCATTGAAATCGACCGCGAATTCGTTGCCGGCCTAAGGGGGGACGAGGCGTTCCAATCGCACATCCATGCGCATATGGGCGAACACAGCGTTCAGATCGAGCTGCCTTTTCTGCAACGGGCGTTGGGCGAGTTCAAGCTGGTGCCGGTGGTCTGCGGCGAACTCGGTGTTTCGGGGGCAAAGGGGATCGCCAAAACACTGCTTGAAAACCTGGATTCCGAAACCCTGGTGGTTGTCAGTTCCGATTTCACGCACTATGGAAGATCCTTCGGCTATCTGCCGTTCAAGGACGACATCAAGCAGAATCTTGAAAGCCTGGATCTGGGGGCGTTCCGGTTGATCAAAGAGAAAAAGCTTCCCGACTTCCTTCAATATATCGAAAACACCGGCGCCACCATTTGCGGACGGAGCCCCATTGCCGTTTTGCTGGCCATGTTGCCCGACGGGGTGAACGTGGAGCTGCTCAAATACGACACCTCCGGCAACCTCACCGGCGACTGGTCGCATTGCGTCAGCTATCTTTCGGCCGCCGTCTCCGGCCGGTGGAAAAATGTAGACGGGGCTTCCAGCTCCGTTGCGCAAGAACAGCTCTCCAGCTCCGACAAGATCCAACTGCTCGCGCTTGCCCGCCACAAGATTGCCGAGCGGATCAGGAAGGACGAACCAGATCTGAGCCTCGAAATTTCCCCGGCCATGCAGGAGGTCATGGGGGCGTTCGTGACCCTCCATAAACAGGGCCAGCTGCGCGGGTGCATTGGCGAAATCTTCCCGCGCCGCGCGCTTTTCGAAGCCGTCGCCGAACAGGCCGTCAACGCCGCCTTCCACGATCCGCGTTTTCCCCGTCTCCGTGAAGATGAACTCGGAGAGATCGATATCGAAATCTCCGCCCTCACCGCCCCGCACAGCGTCGAGTCGCACGAAGACATCGAAATCGGCAGGCATGGCGTGGTGCTCTACAAAGGCATGCACACCGCCGTTTTTCTCCCGCAGGTCGCCCCCGAGCAGGGCTGGGATCTCGAAACCACTTTGTCGCACCTCGCCATGAAAGCCGGCCTCGGCGCCAATGATTGGGAATCCGGTTGCGAATTCCACGTCTTCGAGGCTATTGTCTTCAGCGAAAAGTCCGAGTAGGGAAGCTGTCGGATACTAGGGCAGGCCAGCGGCCTGCGGTACGTTTGCCGTAACGCCCGCGTCTTGCGGGCTCCGCGTATCCGCCAGGAGAATTGTACCGCAGGCGGCCCGCCTGCTCCATGAAGAGCCATTCCTGCTTAAGTTAGTGCCTCCATTAGCGCGGCGCACGGTTCTTCGCCGTGTCCCGTTGTTGGTAAATTCAGCATTTCTTACCCTTTCTTGCCCCGAAAGTTAATCGGCACAAAATACTTGTTAAATTACGTACTTTACGTAAGCTATTACTGTCGTGCAGGTCGTGTATGGGCCGTGGTTTCGGGAAAAAAAACACCGCGCCCATGAAAGAAATCCGCAGTGCATGCGTAATCGGTTTATAGGCATCCATTGGGTTGTGCTGCCATTGGTTCCATTTTTTTCTAAATAAGGAGAATGCCATGTGGGGTAGCCAGAGAATCGTTCAGTCCGTTGTCGCAACAAAAAGTTTGGTTGCAATGGGGAGCATGTATGCAATCTTGAGCCAAGCCGCAACCCTCCATGTTTCGCCCGGCGGCAGTCACACCCCGCCGTTCGACAGCTGGGAAACCGCCGCCACCACTATCCAGAGCGCGGTGAACGCTACGATTGATGGTGACACGGTTTTGGTGGGTGATGGGCACTATATTCTCTCGGCTGAGATTAGCGTTGCCAAAGATATCGTAATTGTGAGCTCTAACGGGTGGGCAAGCACTATTGTTGATGGCGGGGGAACAGTCCGGTGTTTTGATTTGGGAGCAAGCGCGTGTGTTGTCAAAGGTTTTACGATTACGCATGGCCATACCTCCGGGAATGGGGGCGGTGTGTTTTGCGATGATGGAATCCCCTTGGTGGAAAACTGTATCTTCACGGATAATTGGAGCTGCATGGCGGGTGGCGGAATGCGCGGGGGAACTGCCCGGAACTGCGCTTTTTCAGGCAACATGGCGAGATCGGGGGGAGGCGGCTTGAGCTTCGGCACAGCAACCAATTGCTCGTTTGTCGGCAATTGGGCGTTGCGCCACGGTGGCGGGGCGATCAATAGCTTCCTTGCGAACTGCATTGTCTGGGACAACATAGCCTTCGAAGTTTCTTCGGATCTCTACGATTGCACTGCCGAGCATTCCTGTTCGCCGGAGTTGGAGCATGGTGCAAGTGGCAATATCACCAATGCACCATTGATGGCTTCGTCTTTTCATATTTCAACAATAGGGGTATTCACTTCGATGGACTAGACCCACATGTTGTGGTACACACGTTTCATGGAAGCGTATCCAAAGGATCTGGAAGAATTGGAACTGAACTTTTCAAGTGAAGAAGCATGTCGCGACTATCTTGCATCATTGCGATGGCCGAACGGCTTCCTTTGCCCGGCCTGTGGCCATGGGGAGTCGTGGCGACTGTCAGACGGCCTTTTCAAGTGCAAGACGTGCAGTCGTTAAACATCTGTAACCTCGGGTACGATCTTTGAGGGCACCCGCAAACCGCTGGCGTCCTGGTTCAGGGCGATCTGGTGGGTGACAAGCCAGAAGAACGGAGCCAGCGCCTTGGGACTGATGCGCGTTCTCGGCCTCGGAAGCTACAAGACCGCATGGACGTGGCTGCACAAGCTCCGCCGGGCGATGGTACGTCCGGGACGGGAAAGACTGGCCGGAACCGTGCAGGTGGATGAAACCTTCATAGGCGGCACAAGGCCCGGGAAACGGGGGCGCGGAGCCGAAGGCAAGACCCTTGTGCTAATCGTGGCGAAGGAGAATGGTAAGGCCGTCGGTCGCATTCGCCTTGTAAAAATACCCGATGCCTCATCCAAAAGCCTTGAAGGGGCCATCCGAGAAACGGTTGATCCGGGTACGCAGGTGAAGACGGACGGGTGGAAGGGGTACAATGGTTTGGGAGCTTTGGGCTACGACCATAAAGTCGTTCGGAAATCCGAGGATGTTGGCGCGAACCTGCTCCCCCTTTGCCATCGAGTCGCCAGTTTGCTTAAGCGGTGGCTTGGCGGAACACATCAGGGCGCAGTAAGTCACGAGCATTTGGCATACTATCTCGACGAATACACGTTCCGCTTCAACCGGCGCACTTCCCGCTCGCGGGGAATGCTGCTTTACCGTCTGCTACAAAATGCAGTCGCTATGGAACCCGTTCGGTTCAAGGAAATATCCCTGTCGGTCAGGGGAAGAAACCACAAGATACAGACTTAGTCCAGCGAAGTGAATACCCCTATTCAACAAATTCGCCCTGCCGGAGTGCGGGCAGTGCATTGTTGGTTTCGGGAACGGATATTGATGGGGAAACGTGGCTCAATCCTCCTTCGATGGGCTGCGATGAAAACGATGGTTCCATTGCGAATGATGGAACGATCCTGCTCTCGATCCATGTCCCGGAAAAGGTGGTGGTCGGTATGGAGGTGCCTTGTCTGTTGAGAGTGATTGGGAGAGTGGACGGGTTCGAAATCGATTTTAACAACGGGCAAATGGTCTCGAACCGATATGCCATTGCCGCGTCATGGAGCGCGCCAGGATGGCATGAAATTATTGCAACGGCGTTTAACGGGACTTATCCACTGGGCATATCCGTGACGCAACAGGTGCATGTTGCTGAACGTGAATCGACGGCTCTTTTTGTTTCGCCGGCCGGGGATGATTTAAATGACGGGGGGAGCTGGTTGTCTTCGAAGGCAACGATCCAAGCAGGAATCGATGCGCAGGACTATATTGGTGGTGTGGTATATGTTTCCAACGGAACTTATCTCGTGGGTAATCAAGTGGATTTTGTTCGGGATGTTGACCTTGTAGGGGTTGGCGGTCCCGATGGCCCGCTGGTTGTATCTGATGGAACCACCCGCTGCATGAACCTACGAAGTTCCCGTAGCTTCGTTGGTGGTTTCACCTTCTCCAATGGGTATGCCCACCGGGGCGGCGGTATTAATTGCGAGGGGGTTGTTCCGGTTATCTCCAACTGCGTATTCATCGGCAATACGGCATATGATTATGCCGGTGGTGGATTGTATCATGGCACGGCTATTGATTGCTCGTTTATCGGAAATTCGTCGGCTGAAATTGGCGGCGGCATGAAGCAGGGGATGGCCATCGGGTGCACATTCTTCAACAATTCCGCCGCTAAATATGGCGGGGGGATGGTTAGTGGAGTGGCGTCCAATTGTATCTTTGTCGGAAATTCAGCTGTTTACAATGGAGGAGGGTTAAGTGGGGGTGTAGCATATAATAGTGTCTTTCAAGGAAACAGAGCCCGGAACGGCGGCGGGATGCATGGGGGAAAGGTGTATAACTGCACGCTCTCCTGGAATTCGGCTGACCTGAACGGCGGGGGGATCTTTGGTGGCGCAACGACCAACTGTATCGTTTGGGATAACACGGCTAATAATGCTTGGAAAGACATCCATTACAGTAAGGTGGCCTATACCTGCTCACCTGATTTAATGCACGGAGTAGATGGGAACATAACGAATAATCCCTTGTTGGTTTCTTCTGCACACATTGCAGAAGAGTCACCTTGCCGTGGCACGGGGAGCTCGATCTCGGCTTTTGGAGCAGATATTGATGGTGACGCTTGGTTGAGTCCGCCGTCGATTGGTTGCGATGAAAATGATGGAGTTGCCGCGATCAATGGCGAGATTGACTTGCTACTCTGTCTACCTACAGGTGTTGTATTGGGACGGGAGGTCGATTGTGCTATTGCGGTGATCGGCAGGGTGACTGGCTTCCATGTGGATTTCGGTGATGGCGTTGTCGTTTCCAATCAGTACAACGTGTCCCATGCATGGAGCACTACAGGCTTATACAATGTGGTGGTAACAGCTTTCAATGAAGACTACGCTCATGGACATTCCATTACCCAAGCTATACACGTGGCGGAAGTTACTGACACAGAAATCCACGTTGCACCATTCGGAAATGATTTCAATGACGGCTTGAGCTGGGCTACGGCGAAGGCAACCATTCAGGCCGGAGTGGACGCGCAGGAATATGTCGGAGGGTTGGTTTATGTATCCAATGGCACCTACGTGGTTGATTCGGAAGTTGTAGTATTTCCTGACATTTCAGTTGTGGGATTTGGTTCCCATGAAAAAACTATTGTGGACGGAATTGGATCTTCCCGCTGTTTCTGGCTAATCGGAAAATGCATCCTAAGTGGAATCACCATCACGAATGGTTATGCAGCGGCAGATGGCGGCGGTATATCTTGCGGCAACACGTCTTCGGTCATTTCCAACTGCATCATTGTTGGCAACTCGGCAGGCGACGAAGGCGGCGGGGTTGACCGGGGCACGTTGTACAACTGTGTCCTGAAGGACAATGCCGCTGTTTCGCATGGAGGTGCCTTGAACAACGGCATCGCGCACAACTGCATGTTCCTGGGCAATGAAGCCGGGCGGGATGGTGGTGGTGCCGAATGGTCGGATTTATACAACTGTCTCCTGCTAAGCAACGTTTCCAGTGAAGACGGTGGGGGTGCATACCATGGCGACGCGCGCAATTGCACCTTTATCGGGAATTCCGCAGCCTCGACGGGCGGGGGAAAGAGCCAAGGATCTGCCGACAACTGTATTGCCTGGTATAACAAGGCGGGCGGAAGTGGAAACGACCTTCATGGCAATACAGCTTCCCATTCCTGTTCACCGGATCTGCCGCATGGAGTGATCAACTGCATCACCAACGAACCCATGCTGGCTTCTTCAATGCATATTTCAACCAACTCGCCGTGCCGGGGGACGGGCAACTCCACATATGCCTCGGGTACGGACATTGACGGGGAGCCTTGGCTCAATCCGCCATCGATGGGATGCGACGAAAACGATGGAACGCCTTCGCGTTCGGGGAATATTTGGTTGGAACTGGACGGTGTGCCGACGAATACCTGGGTCGGCAAGAAGATCGAATGCCTGGCAATCATGATTGGCGAAGCTTCCAGCTTCCATGTCGATTTCGGAGATGGCCATGTGGTTTCGAACAGTCTGTTTAATTCCCATGTATGGATGGTGCCCGGTGACTACGAAGTGGTACTCTCAGCATTCAACTTGGATTTTCCCCATGGCTTGGCCATAACACAATCCGTCCATGTGGCGATGCCGGAAACGATCTATGTCACCAAAAGCGGTAGTGATGAAAACGACGGCCTCGGCTGGGCTTCGGCCAAGGCGTCGATCCAGTCAGCCGTGGATGCGGTCGTTGAGACCGGGGGAACGGTGTTTGTTTCCAACGGCACCTATGCCGTGGGGGCGGAAATCCTCGTCAGGAAAGATGTGGCCATCAAGAGCATCAACGGGGCGCAGGCAACGATCATCGATGGAGGTGGAAGCGGGCGGTGCTTCAATCTGGGAACGAACGACTGTGTGCTCGAAGGTTTCACCATTGCGAATGGGCATTCGTGGGCGAATGGCGGCGGCGTTTATTGCGATAATGCGAATCCTCAAATTGACAATTGCATCATTGTCTGTAACTCGGCCGCCCTGTCTGGCGGGGGCATGCAGCACGGAACGGCCAATAACTGTGTCTTCGGGGGCAACTGTGCCGGGGAAGATGGCGGCGGAATGAATTCTGGTGCGGCAAACCGTTGTACGTTAAGTGGGAATTGGGCTGGTAGATATGGCGGTGCGCTTTCGTTCGGAACGGCAACCAACTGCATTGCCTGGCACAACGGGGCTACGGTCGGGGGAAGCAATATCTATGATTGCAAGACTGCGCATTCCTGTTCCCCGGATGTGGGGCATGGTTCAAATGGAAACATGACCAATGTGCCATGGCAGGTGTCGTCGTCCCACATTTCAACCAACTCGCCTTGTCGGGGGGCGGGCAGTAGTGCGCACGTTTCGGGAACGGACATCGACGGGGAGGAGTGGCTCAATCCGCCCTCGATCGGTTGCGATGAAAACAATGGCTCGGTTACAAACAACGGAGCATTGTGGATTGGGTTGAATGTGCCAAGCAAAGTGGTGGTCGGTCGGGAAGTGGAATGCCTTCTCGCCGTGGTGGGGCGCGCCACGAGGTTTGAGATTGATCTGGGCAATAGTGAGGTGGTTTCAAACCGATTCTCATCCACGGTTTTCTGGGATGTCCCCGGATACCATGATGTGGTTGCCATGGCCTATAATGATGAGCACCCGCTTGGAGTCTACGTGACACAGCAGGTTCATGTGGCGGAGTACGAGGATACGGCCATCTTTGTCTCACCCGATGGAAACAACACAAACAACGGGCAGAGCTGGGTAACGGCCAAGGCGAGCATTGCGTCCGGTGTGGAGGCGCAGGCGTATGTCGGCGGCGTGGTGTATGTTTCGAATGGGATATACAGGCTGACATCGGAGATTGGGCTCTTGAAGGATCTTGATCTTGTTGGCGTAGGGAAGGAACCATCGGCAGTCGAGGTCAATTCCGACGGAACCAGCCATTGTTTCGTTCTGCGTAGCAGGAAGTGCCGGATTAGTGGTTTTACCATAACCAATGGCCATGCTCCCGGTGGCGGTGGCGGCGTCAAATGCAGTAGCTCTATCCCGCTGGTTTCCAACTGCGTAATCTCGGGCAATACAGCAGTCCATTGGGGAGGAGGGATGTACCACGGAACTGCCGTTGATTGCAGTTTTCATGATAATTCCACCACCCATGGAGGTGGCATGATGAACGGCGTGGCCAGCAATTGCGTATTTGAGGGGAACTCCGCGGTTTTCTATGGCGGTGCAATGCATAACGTGAAGGCGTATAACTGCGTGGTCAGTGGCAACTCTGCCGGGCTGACAGGGGGCGGCATCCATAAGGGCAGTGCAAGAAATTGTGTTTTTAGCGGGAACTGGGCAGGAAGCAATGGTGGTGGTGCCCGTTGGATCGACGCATATAATTGCACCTTTACCGAAAACATTGCGCTCAACGATGGAGGGGGCATGTTCGATTGCTCAGCCGCCAACTGCATTGCATGGGGCAACGCGGCCAGCGATGGGAGCGACCTGTACGATGTCGAAGCGGTGTCTTCCTGCTCCTCCGATTTGGTTCCAGGGGTGGACGGCAACATTGCTGTTAATCCTTTGCTCATCTCTTCCTCGCATATTTCCAACGGCTCGCTTTGCCGCAGCGCGGGAAGCATTGCCTCTGCGTCGGGCACGGATGTTGACGGGGAGCCGTGGCTCAATCCGCCTTCGATGGGATGTGACGAAAACAACGGTATGGCGGGCGTGGATGGCGATATTCGCTTGGTAATGACACTGCCTGCGCATGTGGTGGTCGGCAAGGAGGTCGAATGCATCCTCGCCGTGGTCGGCAGGGTATCCGGCTTCAAGGTGGATTTCGATAATGGTGCCATCATTCACAACGACTACCGGATGTCGGTTTCGTGGGGGTCAACCGGTCTGTACGACGTGGTTGCAACCGCCTACAACAACGACTATCCATCTGGTTTCTCCATTACCCAGCAAGTACAGGTGGCTGAACTGCACGAGTCCGCGACCTATGTGGCGGCCGATGGAAACGATTCCAACGATGGCCAAAGCTGGGAAACGGCCAAGCAAACCCTTTGGTGGGGCGTTCGGGCGCAGAAATGCGTGGGGGGCGTCATCTATGTCTCCAACGGAACCCATCTGGTGAAATCCGAAATCTATCTGGATAAGGATCGAACCATTGTTGGCGTCAGTGGTGCCGAATCGACTACGGTTGTTGGCGATGGCAACAACCGCTGCTTCAGGCTTCCGATTGGTTCGTCTACGTTGAATGGATTAACCATTACTAATGGCTACGCGGATGATCAAGGGGGCGGCATAACATGTGGCGACAAGAATTCGGTTGTCGCCAATTGCATTATTGTCGGGAACAAGGCCGTGGGCAATGGCGGCGGAGTTGATCAAGGGACTCTGCATAACTGCATTCTGAAAGAAAACACGGCAGACAGACATGGCGGCGCTTTGAGTGGTGGGATTGCGCACAACTGTCTTTTCATAGGCAACAAAGCGACCAGTGACGGCGGCGGTGCGAACAGGTCGGATCTTTTCAACTGTTTACTGGCTGGCAACGAGGCGGGGAATGAAGGTGGCGGAATGTTCCTCGGAACGGCTCATAACTGTACGATTACATGGAATTCAGCAGGTGCCAGAGGTGGCGGAAAGATAAAAGGAACCACGGCCAATTGTATTGTTTGGCATAACACAGCCGGGATCGAAGGGGAAAACCTGCACAATGCAGGTGCTTCATATTCCTGTTCGCCGGATCTGGAACATGGTGTTGATGGAAATATCACCAATAATCCAATGATGATTTCCTCTTCCCACATTGCCAACGGTTCTCCCTGCCGAGGCATGGGCAGTTCCGCCTATGCGTCGGGATTGGATATTGACGGGGAGCCTTGGCTCAATCCACCGTCCATGGGGGTAGACGAGAATAATGGTGCCGCGACACTATCCGGCTCGATCCAGTTGGAGTTGCTTGGCCTTCCGTCGGAAACGACCATCCATACGAATCTTATCTGTTCCAGCGTTGTCATAGGCAGGGTTTCCGGATTCGAACTGGACTTCGGCAATGGCCATATGGTTGCGGATGGCTATTCTGCAACGAACGAGTGGCGGTTTTTCGGTAAGTATCCCGTAGTGCTGACAGCGTTCAACGATGATTATTCAGGTGGATTCTCCATCACTCAAACCGTGCATGTCGTCATGCTGGATGATGATGCGGATGGCGTTTGGGATTTGTGGGAAACCGCCTACTTCGGGCATCCAACCAATTGTCTGGCCGACATCGACTCGGATGGCGACGGCAGCAGCAACTTCGATGAATATATTGCGGGGATGGATCCGACGAATGCGGCGTCATGTTTCAGTGTTGAGCCAGTGGAGCGGATTGCTGAAGGATTCGTGGTGCGGTGGACGGCGGTCGAGGATCGGGTTTATGATGTGCTTTGGACGCCTGATTTGGATCGTGGATTCCAGCTGCTGGAGGCGGGGATTCCTTATCCTGGCAACAGCTACACGGACAGGGTGCATGCGGTGCAGTCGTGCGGGTATTATATGGTGGCGGTTCGGTTGCCGGGCATGAACGGCGACACGGACGGGGATGGTTTGCCGGATGTCTGGGAGGCGGAATATTTCACCGATGCGGTGGCCGCCGTCGCCGCCTACGATTTTGATGGCGACGGGCAGAGCAATGCCGAGGAATTCATTGCCGGAACCAATCCGACCAATGCGGCATCGCTGTTCAAGGCCGCTCACGTTTGGAGTGCTCCTTTCGGAACCGTGGTGGAATGGGTGTCGGTGACGGGGCGCACCTACAGCGTACTCTGGTCATCCGTTCCCGCAGGTGCTTATTCAGTACTGGAGTCGGGCATCGACCACCCGCAAAACAGCTACACCGATACCGTCCATGCCGTCGAACAGTCCGGCTTCTACAAGGTGGATGTGAAGATAAAAGAGTAGGGGCAAACCACGAAATACACTAAATACACGAAAGCGAGAACAGTTCCGCCGGTAAATATTCTGTCCAAAATCCGTACGCACCGTTTCGTACGACTATCCGCGCATTTCTTGTTTTTTATGCACGTTTTGAATTTTGGAATCTGCAACGGATTCATAGGAAAAGGAGTAGCAACGAATGAATGTAAAGCAACGAATCGAGAAGCAGGTAGAAATATTCGTTGCTTTACATTCATTCGTTGCCAATAAGATTTGTTCAGGTTTGGTTGCGGCTAGGCCGCGCTAAGTCTTTCGTGGTTCCTCTCTTTTTCCGCATGTGGGTTGAAATCCGAAGGGCAAGTCTTCATAGTTTGTCCCTGTTTAACCGGGAGTTGTCATGTCAGTCATGAAATTATTCTGTCACCAAATCATTCTGTCTATAATGTTTTCCGTCTTCGCTTGGGCGCAGATGCCGCACGAGGTGCTGTTGCTGGTGAACCAGCAGTCGCAGGATTCGCTGAAGGTGGCCAACTCGTTCCTAGCGGCGCGGCAGGTTCCACGGCGCAATGTCGTCTATCTCGATATTCCGGAAAGTGCCTATGGCGGCAGCGCCACCATCACGCCGGAGCAATTCACGGAGCTGATCTGGGCCCCGGCCAACGCCGTGGCGAAGGAGCGGGGGATCGACCAGCAAATCCTGGCCTGGGTCTATTCCGTCGACTTCCCGATCCGCGTCAAGACCGACTCCTACGACCGCAAGCAAATGTCCGTTGGCGGCATGACCTTCATGCGCAACAAGATGCCCGGATTGAGCCTGGTGGAGGAGGGCAAATACCTTTCGAAGCTCTTTGCGGGCCCGAACCAGCGGATCAAGCTCAACCTCAACTCCATGTCGCTTGGCATGCAGAAAAAGGGATTGGGGATGGATGCCAAGGTTCCGCCGGAAGCCGCCTGGCTGCAACGGGGGCTGGGGGAGCGCATGCCGCTCCCCAGCATGATGCTGGGCTATACCGGTGAAAATGGAAACGACGTCCAGACCGTAATCGATTCCCTCGTCCGCGGCCAACGCTCCGACCACCGGGGCATGCGCAGCGGGATCAACTTCGTGGTATCCGACGATGTCCGTTCCAAATGCCGCGAATATCAATACTACCCCGCCGTCAACGAACTGAAGAACCGGGGGATCACCGCAACGGTGACCACCAACTTTCCGGCCGGTGCCGAAAATGTGATGGGTATCCTGATGGGGGCGGAAAAGGTGGATCCGTCCCAGGTCAAATCGTTCTGGCCGGGCGCCATGGCGGAGCACCTGACCAGTTGGAGCGCGGAATTCCAGAAGCCGCAGACGAAGCTCACGGCATGGATCGAGGCCGGGGCAACCGGTTCCGCCGGAGCGGTGGTGGAACCCTATTCCAACCCCAACAAGTTTCCTTCGGCGCGTTTCTATGCACATTATGCCGCGGGGTGTTCGATGCTCGAAAGCTTCTACCAGTCGATCGCCTGCCCGTTGCAGTCGCTCCTGCTCGGTGATCCGATGGCCAAGCCCTATGCACTGCCGCTTTCCGTGAACATTCTCGGGGCGGATAACATTGAGAACGACTTCACCTACCTTGCCAATGCCGCGTGCCAAGTGCAGAATGCCCAGTTTCTCTACTCCTTCCTGCTGGACGGGAAGGAGATCCGCGAAGTTTCCGAGGATAATTCCGTGCATATCCGCTTGCTGAGACTCGCCGATGGCTACCACGAGCTGCGGGCCGTGGCGCGCATCAAGCATATGGTTGAATTCAACGCCTCGTTCGATAAGCCCATCATGGTCAATAAAATGGGGCGGTCGGTGACCATTCGTCCAAACCTTGCCCGGCTCGGTAAGCACGAACACGGAATCAAGGTGCAGATTGGCGGCCAGCAAATGCCCCAAAAGATTCGGCTGGTTTCCGGGGAACGGGTGCTCGATGAGCAGATCTATGATGCCGATGCGGAGCTGGTGCTCGATGAACTGATGGTTGGCGAAGGCCCAAACCAGGTGCGCGCCATCGCCATCTACGCCGATGGCATGGAGGTTTCCAGCCCGCCGGTTAGTTTCGGAATCACCTTCAGTACCGATTCATAATCCTTGCGACAGGGGACGCGGTTCCGGGGAATAAATAAACCTTTAAATGGCCGGTGCGGAACGGTACGTTGTGCCGCGCATTTAAGGAAAAACCAATGGACAAACCATGCATATTCTTTGACCGGGACGGCATCGTGAACGAATCGCCGGGGCCCGGTTATGTCGAAAGGTGGGAGGATTTCCATCTTCAGCCCGGCTTTGTGGCAGCGCTCAGGACGGTCGCAGCCAAGGGATACCCCGCCGTCATCATCACCAACCAGCAGGGCGTGGCCAAGGGGCTCTATTCCGAAGAGGAGCTGGCCGGAATCCATGGCAACATGCGCGCGCAGCTGCGGGCCCACGGGGTCGATGTGCTGGACATTTTCCAGTGCACCCATTTTGCTTCCGACAACTGCCACTGCCGCAAACCCAAGGCCGGCATGTTCCACGATGCCGCGAAAAAACACGGGCTGGATCTTTTGCGGTCGTGGATGATTGGCGACAGCGAGAAGGATGTGGAGGCCGGGCGCCTTGCCGGTTGTAAAACGATCCGGGTGTGTCCGTTGGATGAAGGAACCAAGGCCGAGTTCCATGTCGAAAGCATGGATGAAGTGGCCGCGATTTTAGAAAAGGAGTTGAAGCCGTGCGGATAGTTGAAACTAACAGTCCAGAGGAAACCTGGGAATTGGCCGCCGAATTGGCCGGCGAGATCGGGCCCGGAACGGTGATTGCCCTGCACGGTGACCTGGGCGCGGGAAAGACCTGCTTCATCCAGGGCTTTGCCGCCGCGCTGGGCATCGACGAACCCATCACCAGTCCGACCTATACGTTGATCGGCGAATACGAAGGGCGCCTGCCGTTGCACCACATCGATCTCTACCGCCTATCGGGGCCGGAGGAAGCATTGGGCCTGGGGCTCGAGGAATATTTCGACGTCAACGGCATTACGGCCATCGAATGGGCGGAGCGCGCCGAAGGTCTGCTGCCCCCCGATTTGCTGCATGTTGAAATCAAGGCCGACGAACATACCGGAACCCGTGCGTTCCGCATTTTCAGGGAGACCGACGCATGAGGATTTTTGCCATTGAACTCAGTTCCCGCTTCGGGAGTGTTGCCCTGGTGGAAGACGGCAAGGTTGTCGCCGAAAAAAGCTGGGAGGAAAATTTCAAGAACCGCCAGCAGTTGTTCGATGCCATGGCGGATATGGAAATCGACTGGAATGGCGTGGATCTCTTCGCGGTGGGCCGCGGGCCGGGTGCCTTTTCCGGCATGCGGATCGGTTTCTCCGTGGTCAACGCCCTGGCCGCTCCGTTGAAGAAGCCGGTCTATGCCCTGAACAGCGGCGCGGCCTTGGCCGCGCAGGTGGGGGCGCCCAAAACCGCCGTGGTCGGCGATGCCCGCCGCAACAAGGTTTGGGCGGGGGTCTTCGACGGATCCGAGCTGGTAAAGGAATTCAAGTTGATGGAACTTGAAGAACTCCGCGCCTTCGTGCCCGAAGACGCACTGGTTGTCAGTCCCGACCATGACCGGTTGGAGGAACTGCTGGCCGGCTTTAGGACGATGGAGAAACCCGTGCCTGTTTTCCCGACGGCGGGCAAGCTGGGTGGACTGGTTGCCGGGCGGTTGGAGCGCGGGACCCAATCCGAACCCTTTGAGCCGCTCTACATGCACCCGCCGGTATTCATTGCCCCGCGTTTCCCTGCATAATCTATTTAGACGGTGGCACCTGTTGCCTAGGCTGTTCATATGCAAAAGATGATTGTCAACGTATCGAAGGGATTCGACGACATGCGGCCTCTTTTCAAGGCCACGACTCCCGAAGAGCGCTTGGATGAGGTGGAGAGATTGCGTCTCGAAGCCGGAAAGTTCATATATGAATATCCAGCTAGACTTCTGCGAGTTCTTACGGCTGTTAGAAAAATATGACGTCTCTTGAAAAGGGCCATGCTTTATTTCGGCTTCCCGGCGGAACAACTTAAGCACGAGCTATTTTCCGAAGAGGGTACTGTGATCCAGTTCGGTGTTCCACCGTGCCAAATTGACTTGCTGAATCAAATCAGTGGAGTTGAGTACGCCAACGCCGCCGCGCATACGATTTTTGCGAAGTATGGGGATGTGCGGATTCGGGTGATCGGCCGTGAGGATTTGCTGCTGAATAAATCTTCGACTGATCGCCTTAAGGATAAGGTGGATGTGGATGAGATTAAGCGGTCTGAGTCGACTTAGCCTTTACCCTTTTTCCTTCAACCTGCCCGATCACGATGCCGGCGATGATGAACGCCATGCCGATCAGGCTGGGCAGGGTTGGCGATTCATCCGGAAGGAGCAACCAGCTCAAGGCCGCGCCGCTGAGCGGGATTAGGAATTTCCAGAGGTTTAGCTTGGAAACCTTGATTTTGCTGAGCAAGTGGAACCAGATGGCGAAGGCCGTGGCGGAGATGATGGAAAGCCAGGCCAATGCGCCGAAGAACGATGCGGGTTGGTTCATTTGCGGGGGGCCTTCGAAGGGCAGCGCAATGAGCAGCAGCACGATCCCTCCCAGTAGCATCTGCGCACTGTTGAGGGCAATCGGGTGCAGGCCGCCCTTGCGCTTGGCCACCACAATGTTGCCGATGGCCGAGACCACCGCGCCGCTGAGCAGGAGCATCAAGCCGAAGAATTCCTTCAGCCCGACCGGACTCCAGGGCTTGGTTGCCAGGCTGATCAGTGCCACGCCCACCATGCCAAACACGATGCTGACCAAGGTGCGCCGTTGCATTTTGTCGTCGTGCATGAGCAGGTGCGCCATCAATGCAGAGGCCAATGGACCCACCCCGATCATGATAGCTCCTTCCGCGCCGCGCACCCAGTTGAGGCCGATGAAGAAGGTGCCGTAGAGGAAGATCGTGTGAAAAAGGCTCACCAGCAAGACCGTGGTGAATTCCTTGCGGAGCATGCGGATGGGAGCGGCGAGGCTCCCGCACAACGGGATCTGGATCAGGCCCGCCAGCACGAAGCGTAGGCCGGCCAGATTGAGCGGTTCCTGGAAGTCGAGTGCATGCTTTGAGGTGACGAACGACGTCGACCAAAGCAGGCACGCAAAAATTGCCAACAGATTGAGCCGGAGGAGTCCGGGTTTGCTCATCGAATTCCGTTAGGATTCGATCGCAAGCGAATCGAGATGTTCGCGAATCCGGCGTTCATGATCCTTGTCGCCGCGGTTGAGCTGCTGGAAAACCGTTTCGACCACCGTTTCGGCATCCTTTTCCATGAACTTCATGTAGTGGCATTCGCCGGACTCGTTCTCCAGTGCAATGGCCACTTTGCAGGCCTCCTGGCGAGTCGGTTTGACGGCCTTGTATTTTTCAATCGTTTCCAAGGTCTTGGCATTGGATTTCTTCAACTCGTCGATGGAGTCGGCCACGATGTCGTAGGGGAACTTTCCGCGCTTTAGGAAGGATTCCTTGGCCGCGCGTATCAGCGAGGCATGGCTCTTTTCCTCCAAGTGAAGCTTCCACCAAAAATCGGCGTCGTCCGGCAAGGCTTCCGAGAAAAGCTTGTAGAGCCCTGCGGCGTTGAGTTCGAGCGCGATGCTCTTTTCAATTAGTTCATCTAGACGGTTTTTTTCCATAACTGGATACAAGCGTTGCAAACAGGAGGGCCGCCTGTCGAGCAGTCTTTTAGGTTTTGAAAAGACTACTAATCCGCGCTCATTTGTCGGTGTTTGTGGAGCTTGCGCTTTGTTGCAGGATGATTAGTATTTGTGGACATGGGAATGCAAATAGATGGCTGAAAATTTGGAAGAGTTGGTGTCCGCCGAGCTGCCGACGGAACCTTGCCCGGACATGGGCCGGGTGCTGGTGGCCGGGGCAACCGGCTATATCGGCGGGCGCCTGGTTCCCGAACTGATCGGCCGGGGCTACAAGGTGCGTGTGATGGTGCGCGCCGAGTCGCCGGAGCATGAAGACCGCTGGCCGGATGCCGAGGTCGCCGTGGCGGATGCCCTTATCGAGGACGAGGTCTCCGAGGCGTTGGAAGGCGTGGACACCGCCTACTACCTAATCCATTCCATGTTGATTGGCCTTCACAAGTTCGAGGATGCCGATATCCGGGCCGCCCGGAATTTCCGGATGGCGGCCGAGCGGCAGGGCGTGAATCGCATCATCTACCTCGGCGGACTAGGCGACACGCAAACCACGCTCTCGCCCCACCTCGCCAGTCGGTCGCAAGTGGCCGAGGAGTTCAGCAAGGGCCAGGTGCCGACCACCATCCTGCGTGCCGCCATCATCATTGGTTCCGGAAGCGCCTCCTATGAAATGATCAACCACCTGGTTCGCAGGATCCCCGTTTTTCTGGTGCCGGCCTGGGCCAAGACCCGGTGCCAACCCATCGGCCTGCGCGATGTAATCAAATATTTGGTCGGCGTGCTCGAGTTGACGGAAACAGCAGGGCATTCATACGACATCGGGGGCTCCGATATCCTGACCTATGAGGAAATGCTGAAGATGCATGCCGGCATCCTTGGGAAAAAACGGGCGTTCGTCCCGTCCCCAATTTCTAGCATCGGTTTCTATTCCTACATAACCAGTTTGCTCACCCCGGTGCCGGCGGCCATCACCTGGTGCCTGATGGAAAGCGTGACCCACGATGTGGTCTGTGGGGAAAATGATATCGTCGATCTCATCCCGTTTCGTCGCATTTCCTGCAAAGAGGCGCTCGTGCTGGCGCTTTCGCGCGAGGAGCAGGATTCCGTTTCAACGCGGTGGTCGGATAGCTATCCGCCGGACTACGAGCTGGCCATCAAGTTAAGCGAAATCGAGGGGGTGCCGACCTACACCAGCTCCTATTCACTCGTCACGAGCAAAACCGCCGAGGCACTCTTTAAATCCATTACCCACATTGGCGGGCGCAATGGCTGGTTCCACAGCACATTCCTGTGGCGCATCCGCGGAGCGATCGACCGGTTGCTCCGGGGCGTGGGCACCACGCGCGGCCGGCGCAGCGCCTCGGGACTGCGCGTGAACGACGTGGTTGATTTTTGGCGCGTCGAAGAGATCCATTACCATAGGCAATTGCTTCTGCGAGCCGAAATGAAGGTGCCCGGCTATGCATGGCTGGAGTTTCGTGTTGATCCCGTGTCGGGGGAAAAGAACCGGCTCTCCGTGAATGCCTACTACAAGACCAAGGGACTTTGGGGGCGCACCTATTGGTATATTTTCCTGCCGTTCCACCACTTCATTTTTGAAGACCTCATCAAGCAGATCGAACGGCGCGGTTGATGGAAGGCCTCTCCGAACCATTTCGCGAAAGGGTGGTGCGGCTATGCGGTGGCAATTTCGAGTAAAACCCCGGCGAACGGATGGGCTGGCGTTTTCAGGCTGTAAAGGGAGTCTTCCTGGAAAACCACATCGCGTCTGGTGAGTTTCCGTAAATGGCGATGGAGAGCCGGATGCGGGATGTCCGTCTCGATGAGCAGTCCTCGCAGCGACCGGACGCCGTGCCTAAGAACACGAACAATCTCAATACGCCGCCGGTTGGTGAAAGCCGTTGCGCAATGGATGATTTGCCCGTTGCTCATGCCGGCGGAAAAGGCGGCCTCAAGCGCCTCCAGGATTTCCGGTGCGTTATCCACATGGGGGTTGGCTTGCGCGGAATAAAAAACATATTTGCCCGCTTGCCGGGAGGTGATGAGTCCGCGTGCATTGATGGCGCGTAAATTGGTGCTGGCAACTCCCTTGGAAACATGGATCGCTTCGGCGAGGCCGGACACGGTGCACTCGGGGTGGGAGATCAGGGCTCGTAGCAAGGTCAATCGCGTTGGCTGGGCAATCACCCGGCAGGTTCTCCATAAGGTAGGGCGAAGGGGTTCCATGCGCAAAGGCTATCATAGTTCGCGAACTGTGATAGTAAAAAGAAAAGAAGTTCAAGGAGTATTCAGGGTGCTTCATGGTTTGCGGACTATGGTTCAGGTCGGGCTCAGCCATGTCAGTTGGCTTTTGCCAACTATTCCACCACGCGGATGCGGCTGAATGGCCAATAGATCGTGTTTACGCGCCCAATGATGCAACTGCGTGGAATCGCCCCAAAATAGCGGCCATCCAGGCTCTGGTTTTTTCCGGTGTTGTCGCCGAATACCAGATAGTCGTGTTTGCCCAGCTCAATGTAATCGTCTGGCGTGGCAAGCTGGCCGGCGTTTTCATAGTCGAGCGTTCGGAACGGGATGGGCTTGCGAATCGTCCTGCCATCAACCACCAGGTGGGGCGGATTGATTCGAATGGTTTCCCCCGGGAGGCCAACAATGCGTTTCACATAAACCGAACCCGGTCGCACCTGTTTGTGGGATATGCCGTCCGTACTGAACACAACAATGTCGCCTCGGCGCGGATCGCGGAACAGATAGGACAGCCGGTCAACCAGGATCAGGTCGCCGGCTTGCACCGTGCCCGACCAGATGACGTCGCCTTCCTTCAGCTCTTGTGTCGGCCAAAAGCTTCCCATGCAGTAGGCCGGCAACTTGTGCGGGACATCACCAACGGAAAACTTAATGTCGTTCCGGCTCATTCGCAATTGGCTCACGCTGCCCGAGGCCGAGGCCCGGAACTCCACCTGTTTTTTGCCGTGCCAAAACCACTCCATGGACGAACCCTGGGTCTTTTCCCTTGAGGTGGTGGTTCCGCGAAGTGTTGGTTCCATTGCACCGGCCGGGACGCGGAAGGGGCTGGAGGGGAGAAAACCGCGAAGAAGTGCCGTGCCGACGGTCAAGGACAGGAAAACGGCAACGAAGCCGATCCTTCCTCGAAGCCGGAGCCGCCGAACCGGGCGGTAGGATGCGCACAACATGGTGATGAAAAGTAACGGAAGCAGAATGAAGTTGATGGCATACATGGCATGCACGGACGCTTCCCGAGGAACGATCGCGACTCCGTAACCCGCGAAGGGAACTAGCGACAGGACAACGAACCATAAGAATCCACCCCCCTTTCTTCCCGAAAGGAACTGCGCGGAACCCGGCACAAAGAGGGAAAGGACGACGCCCACCCAGCGAGGGTATTTACTATTCCCATCCATTTCGCCTAAACCATCCCGTTTATCCTTTATATCCACTGTAGAGGATCAAGCTTGTAGTACTGCTGCAACTCCTCGTAAAGCTCCGGATGTTTCTCCTTCATCTGCCGGGGCTTCTCGAAAAACGTCTCGGTGGCCACGGCGAAGAACTCAGCCGGATTGGTGGCTCCATACTGATCCATCGTGCTCTTGCGACCGTGGTTGGTCGTATCGACCAGATGCTTGTATTCATCGCCGAACACGTGTGCCCAGGTCGAATAGGCCGACCGATCCCCGAGAATCGGCGCCCCGTCGGCCGCGCCACTTTCCTGGTCGAGCTGGTGCGCAAACTCGTGGAACGTCACATTGTGTCCGTCGGCAAAGTTGCGCGCACCGCCGACCACGCTGTTCCACGAAAGCACCACCACGCCGCTGTTCCACGATTCCCCTAGGCGTGCTTGCTCCCCGTCGGTGTAGGTGTGGGGATAGAGTAGGATCGTCTTTAGGCGAGGGTAGACCTTGTCTTCCCGGCCCAGCAGCAACATGCAGGCCTGCGCCGCCACCGTCACCTTCATCTCCTCGGTCACCTCCAGCCCGCCGCAACCCTCGAAGTGTTTCTCCGCAAGGAAAACTTTCATATATCCCGCGATCCGCTTTTTCTCCGCTATCGAAAGCTTGTCCACCATCGGGAGCGTCTTATGCAAAATCTTCAGCCACGAATCGGGGGCGGGAATAGAACGCAGCTTGGCCCGCCTACGCTGCTTCAACGTTTTCATCACTGCCACCGCAGCAACAATCCCAACCAGCAAACAGAAGATAATTAATATGGGTAACATGGATAAATCCTATGTTTTTAAACGCCCAACATCAACCTCGGCAACCGCATATAATAGAACCGCGAATGCACGCGAGTGGACGAAAATGAGAACCATATGAGGATGCCGATTTTTTACGGGACGATTGATGACAAGACGATTTTCGGTGCGGGCAAGTAAAATCATCCTGTCATCCAATGATCCTGTCATTCCATTATCCTGTCTTGTGAATTTTGCGCGCAATTGCTGCTCAATTGTGTGGCCATCCAACACCTGCGATGCCTTGCTGGGCGCACGCCGTGCGCCTGGGCGGACGGCGTCCGCCCCTCCACGAAAGAACCGTGCGGCGGCTCGGATGGAACCTCGCCCTCCAATATGTGGAGCGGGCTTTCTTGCCTGCTCATGGCCGGGCTGGGCAGGATTCTGGCAAATTGATTTGGAGCAAAATGATTCTCGGTGCGGACGGAGAGATTTTACAGGACGATTTATAACAGGACTATTTCCGGTGCGGGCGCAGTGGTTCAAAAAATCCACCCGCACCGAAATAGTCTTGTCGTTCAATTGTCCTGTAGCAAAACCGCCCGCACCGGTTTTTAAAGCGGCGTGGCCTTTCAGTTCCCGCCGCACCAGAATTTATTCCCGCCCCGTTCTTGCGTTTCCCTGCGCGATGCTTGACCGCCGTAGCCTTGGCGAAGGAGGTTTGTGGTGTTGGTCTGGGATTTTAAGCATGCACGGCGTCCCCTATCTACAGGATATGAATCCTTTCCGCATGTGGTAGATTCATGCGTCAATTTTAAACGGGAGTTACGATGAGACTTGGATGGATGGCCACGATGTTGGCGATGATGTTTGCGGTGCAGGGGTTTTCTGAGGAGATCGATTATGCCTCGTTTCTGGGGCGGCACGACATGGTGTGGGATCGGGTGCCGAATCGCTGGGAGGTTTCGCCGTATACCGGCAACGGGAATGTCGGGTTCCTCTTCTACCAGGACAAGGGCGAAGCGAAGAATGTGATCTCGATCCATGCGGGCCGGCACGACTATTATGACCACCGCGAGCCGCATGAGGGCAACGAACTGTTGTGGATCTATCGCAGCCGCTTGCCGCTGGGGCACTTTAAGCTGGAGTCGGCGGGTGAGATTCAGGAAGCCGACCTGCGGTTGGATCTATGGAACGCGGAGTTGAGGGGGACGGTTAGAACCTCGAAGGGGTCCTATGCCGTGCGGGGCTTCACGCACAGCCTGCATGATGTGATCTATTTCGAGACCGATGCGGAGAACGAATCGGTGAAGGTTTCGTGGCATCCGGAGGTTCCGAAGGCGCCTGTGCGCACCACGCTGGAGGGTGGCGGCGGGCCGAAGGGGGGCAGCTGGGACCGAATGCGCAAGGCGCCGTATGCGTTGCCGCCGGAGCCGACCCTGAGTGAAGAAGACGGCATGCGGTTTTGTTTCCAGCCCCTGCATGAAAACCGGGGCGAGACCACGACGGGCTGGGAGGTTGCGGGCAAGGCGAACGGGAAGCAGTTGCTGTTTGCGAGCATTCACCACAGTTTTCCCGGGCATGACAGCTTGGATGTCGTGAAGAAGAATCTGCGCAACGCCCGGGCGCTGCTGGAGGACGGCAGCTTCTTCGCCTCGCACCGCCAATGGTGGAACGCCTATTACCCGCTGAGCTTCCTGACGATCAACGATCCGGAAAAGGAGGCCTTCTACTGGATCCAGATGTATAAGTTTGCGTCGGCCACCCGCGGCAACGGGCCGGTGATGGATCTGATGGGGCCGTGGTATCACAAGACCTTCTGGCCGATGGTTTGGGGCGATCTGAATGTGGAGCTGCAGTATTGGACGCATCTGACGGCGAACCGGCTGGATGTGGGCTCCTCCCTGTGCAACTGGTTCGACAAGCATGAGGAGCAGCTTTTCAAGAATGTGCCGGATCATTGGGAAAACAGCGCCGGGCTGGCCACCTTGTTCCCGCAGGATCTGGTGGCGCACCAGGGCGGGAGCGTGCCGGACATGCTGTGCTGGATCATGCACAACTATTGGCTGCATTGCGAGTTTGCCGGCGACCGCGGTCGCATGCGCGACGGGCTGTTCCCCAAGCTGCGCGGCGTCGTGAACAGCTACCGCAACTATCTGAAAGACCATCCGGTGAAGTCCGATGACGGGACGATCCATATCAAGAACAGCTGGTCGCCGGAATATCCGGGCGGCCGCGGGCAGGACATCAACTTCACGATCGGCCTGATGCGCTGGAGCCTCCAAACCTTGCTCGACCTCAACGACGAGCATCGGCTGAACGATCCGCTGGCCTCCGAATGGAAGGAGATGCTCGACAACCTGGTTGAATTCCAGATCGATGAGGATGGGCTGCGCATCGGGAAGGATATTCCGTTCGAGAAGCCGCACCGGCACTATTCGCACCTCTTGCCGTTTTATCCGCTGGCCGTCCTGACGCCGGACACGGAGGAGGGGGCGAAGCTGATGCGGACGACGCTGGATCATTGGCTGGACGTGACGTTTAACCGGGAAAAGAAGGATACGGCCATGTCGGTTACCGGCTATACGGCCACGGGGGCGGCCTCCATGTATGCCTGGCTGGGCGATTCGGACCAAGCCTACCACTATCTGGATTTCCTGATTAAGCACGACCGGGTTTCCCCGACCACGATGTATGCCGAGGGCAATCCGGTGATCGAAAGCCCGCTCTCGTTCGCCACCTGCATCCACGATATGCTGCTGCAGAGCTGGGGCGGGAAGATCCGCGTGTTCCCGGCCGCGCCGCAGCGGTGGGGCGATGTTGCCTTCAAGGATTTCCGGACCCAGGGCGCGTTCCTGGTCAGCGCCAAAAAGAACGCCGGCGCGACGCAGTTTGTTGCCGTTGAAAGCCTGGCGGGTTCGCCATGCCTTGTTCAAACCGACATTCCGAAGCCGAAGATATACATCGATGGCCAGCCGGCGAAGAAGCAGCAGGTGCGGGTGCTTGGCGACGGCCTGTTTCAGATCGCGCTCCAGCAGGGGGAGCGAGTTATATTCACTCCGGTTTCGCTGGAAAAAACGGATCTGAACATCCAACCTATTGCGGTCGATGCTTCGGGCCATAATCTATTTGGGCTGAGCGAAAAAACGGGCCGGCTTCCGGGCCATCAACATTATTATAAGAAATAGGAGTTCCAATTATGACCTTCGCTTCAAAAGTTGCCTTGGCAGGCGCCGCGCTACTGCTCTCTTCGTTTGCCGCCACGGCCGGCCAACCCAATGTTGTTTTTGTGCTGTGCGACGATCTGGGCTATGGCGATGTGCAGTGCCTGAACCCGGAACGCGGGAAAATCCTTACACCGGGTATCGACCGGTTCGCAGCGGAAGGCATGGTGTTCACCGATGCGCATTCCGGTTCTTCGGTGTGCTCCCCAACGCGCTACGGGCTGATGACGGGGCGCTACAGCTGGCGCACCCACCTCCAAAGCGGGGTGGTCCAGGGGTTTGATCCGTGCCTGATTGCCGAGGATCGGCCAACGGTGGCGAGCTTCCTGAAGGCACAGGGATACCACACGGCGATCGTTGGCAAATGGCATCTTGATTTCCTGTATACCGACGCGGAAACGGGGGACGAGATCAAACGCGCAAAGAAAAAATCGCTGGCTCCGGTCGGAAGCAAAATTCCGGATGGCCCGGTGAGCCGTGGCTTTGATTTTTACCACGGGTTCCACCATGCGGGCGACATGAAGGGGGTGATCGAAAACGACACCGTGATCGAGCACGACGACGAGATCAACATGCTGCCGCGTTTGGAGCGGGTAGCGGTGGCCTATCTCGATGAACGCGCCAAAACCAAAGACCAACCCTTCTTTCTCTATGTCCCGTTCGGCTCGCCGCACACCCCGATTCTTCCGACTGCGGAATGGCAGGGCAAAAGCGGGATCAATGCCTATGCCGATTTCGTGATGCAGACCGATGCGGCCTTCGGTTCCATTCTGGATGCGCTGGAACGAAACGGCTTGAGCGAAAACACGCTTGTGATTTTCAGCAGCGACAATGGCTGCTCCAAGGCGGCCAACTTCAACGCGCTGGAAAAGGCCGGGCACTATGCCAGTGCGCACCTGCGCGGATCCAAGGCGGATATCTGGGATGGCGGCCACCGCGTTCCGTTCATTGTGCGCTGGCCGGGCAAGGTGGCCCCGGGCTCGACGAGCGACCAGCTGATCTGCCTGACCGATTTTTTTGCGACGCTGGGCGCCCTGACCGAAACCCCGCTGCCCGAAGGTGGTGCGGAGGACAGTGTTAGTTTCCTCCCCGCCTTGTCCGGGAAGCCGGTCGTGTCCTCCCGCGCCGGGGTGATCCACCATTCGATCAGCGGACATTTCGCCTATCGCCAGGGGAAATGGAAACTGTGCCTGGCCAAGGCGTCCGGTGGCTGGACGGCCCCGAACGAAAAAAATGCCCCGGCCGATGCACCAAAGATGCAGCTCTACGATTTGGAAAAGGATCCCGGCGAGACGACGAATCTATACGCAAGCCATCCGGAAGTGGTGGAGCGGTTGCTGAAGCAGTTGGAAGCGGACGTGCAGCAGGGGCGAAGCACGAAGGGCGTTCCCTCGAAGAATGATGTGGAAACGATCAAGCTATGGAAGACGAAATGATTTGGAGGCGGAACGTGACGGCTCATTTGAAGGAAACGGTTTTGGCGGCTGGCCTCTTGGCCCTGGTGGGTTCCGCGTTTGCGGAACGGGCGAAGCCCAACGTGATCTTCATCAAGACCGACGACCAGCGGTTCGATTCGCTGGGCATGACAGGCCATCCCGTCACGAAGACGCCGCATATCGACCAGCTCGCGAAGGAGGGGGTCTTTTTCGAAAATGCCTTCATCACCAGCCCGATCTGCGGGCCGAGCCGGGCGAATTTCATGACGGGGCAGTGGGAGCGCAAGAACCGGCTGGGATTTTATTATACATCCAAAAATGCCATGGCGTATGAGGTGTTTGATAACAGCTGGCTCATGCGCCTGAAAGCCGCCGGCTACTTCACCGGCTACATCGGCAAGAACCATGTGACGGTGGGCGAGAATAAAGAAAAAAACCGCTACATGATGGAGAACATCGATTTCTGCTACATGCGCTCCGGCCATCTGGGCTTCGACCTGCATAGCAAGAAGGAGTTCCAGAACCTCAAGAACTCCAGCCAGGTGGAAGGCCTCTATGAGGCCACCGAGGTTTTCATGCGTTCCGGCAAGGGGAAGGACTATTTTTTCGAGAATGCGGATGCTTCGATGAAGGACTTTCTCCACCTGCGCGACCCCGCCCGCCCGTTCTGCCTTTCGATCAACTTCAACCTGCCGCACGAAGCCAGCATCGGGGGGATGGGGAAGAAGGAGACGGATCCCGACATGTATCGGGAGCTCTACAACGAGGTGCGGGATCAACAGCCGCTGCCGATCAACTATCCCAATCCCGTCTCGCTTCCGAAGGAGGTCTTCAGGCAGGACGAGTTGATGGGCTACTACCAGAACCTGAATGAGAAGAACCTCGTCGAGAAGAAAACCCGCATGTCGCGCGCGGTGACGGCCATCGACAGCTTCGTCGGGAAACTCCGCGCCGACCTGGAGGCCTTGGGCGTGGCCGATAACACGATCCTGGTTTTGGCCTCGGACCACGGGTTGCTGCTGGGCGAACACGGGCTCGGCGGCAAAACCTTCCTATATGAGGAGTCGATCCGTATCCCGCTGGTTTTTTATTCCCCGCATTTTCCCGGAACCCTTCGCGGGAAAACCGTCAGCGAGCTGGTGGTGGGGCAGGATGTTCCGGCCACCATCCTGGAGCTGTGCCGTCTGCCGGTGCCCGACACCTACCAGGGGCGGAGCATGGTGCCGCTGATGGCCGGCCAGAAAACCGAGTGGCGCAAGGAGGTATTCTGCGAAAACCTCTTCACCGACCAGGGCTATCCGCGCATGGAAGCCGTGCGCGGAACCGAATGGAAATATATCCGTTATTTCTCGAAGGAGAACGACCGGAAACAATATTTGCCCGATGCGTCGATCAACGGCGAAGAGCCGATCCATGAGGAGCTCTTCAATCTGAAGGACGATCCGCACGAGCTGCGGAACCTCGCGGCGAATCCCGAATATGCCAACGTGCTCAACGCCCATCGCAAGCGCTGCCAGGAGTTGGTCGTGGAGCTGGCCCAATAGGCGCGCCGGTGCCGTATACCGCATTAAACTGATTCGTTTTATTTCACAGAACCATTGATGTCAGGACGATTTGGCAGTTGAAGGTCATGGTTTAAACGATAGTCCAGTTATCAATCGTCCTGTAAATCCCCTTGGTTGTGAGTAGACCGCACCGGACTCTCTGAAGTGAGAGTCTCTTCTGGTTAGTTGCTTGTCAGTCGTCTTTCGGGAAGAGGCCGAGGCGGTGGGCGCGGTTGACGGCGGCGGGGGCGTTGGGGACTTCGAGCTTTTCATAGATGTGCCGGATGTGGGTGGCCACGGTGAACGTGCTGATGCCGAGCTGGTCGGCGATCTCCTTTTTCTGAAGCCCGTCGCCGAGCAGCTTGAGTGTTTCGAGTTCACGCTCAGAGAGCAGATCGCCCTTTTGGTTCTGCGAAAGTTTGGTCTTCAGCTTGTTTAGGATGAAACACGCCACGGCCGGGGAGAGCGAAGAGCCTCCTTCCACCACGGTTTTGATGCCGTCCTTGATCTGTTGCACGGTGGCCGATTTGAGCAGGTAGCCCTTGGCGCCGAGCGATATGGCTTTCAGGACGTCGGCTTCGTTGTCCGACTGGGTCAGCACGATGATGCTGGAGTCGGGAACGGCCTTCGCAAAGTGGGGCAGCGCTTCGAGGCCAGACATGCCCGGAAGGTTAAGATCGAGCAAGATCAGGTCGGGCACGTTGCGGGTCGACATGTCCTGGAGGCTGCGCAACGCGCGTTCGGCGGTGCCGGATTGGTTAACCAGTTCCAGCCCATCGTCCCGTTTGAGTGCGATTTCGATCACGCGGCGGTATTCGGGATTATCCTCGACCAGCATGATTTTTATTTTGCGGTTCATAATCCTTCTTCCTTCAGGAGTGGTGATTTTTTAACACGAAGACTCGAAGGACACGAAGGCTCTCAAAGCTCTTCTTGGAGGTTCTTCGTGTACTTGGTGCCTTTGTGGTTGATTTTCAATTCCTGAACCTGAATTTTATCGGTTTTAGTTTTAGGGCAATGCAGGTGCCGCCCGATTCCGATGTTGATGTGGTTACATGGCCACCCAACAGGCGGGCGCGGCGTTTCAATGACGAGGGGATATCCCCCTCAAGGCCAAGCCCGTTGTCGGTGATGGTTAAATGGATTGCCTCCCGGTTCGCGTTCAGTTCAATGGCAACTTTTGTGGCGCCGGAATGGCGGCTGATGTTGACGAGGCTTTCCTTGTAGAACAGGAAAAGGTCGGCCTTGGTGCGCGGCTTAAGCTTTTCCAGCATCGCTTCGCCTTCGATGGAAATCGTGTATTCAACATCGGCCATGATGCGGCGGGCGGTGCGCCGCATGTCGTCGGGCAGTTTGCCGAAGATGTCGGCCTGCTGCATGTCGGCGCAATGGCGCGCGGCGGCGCCGCTGCGTTCGGTGAGCGCGCGGATTTCATCGACGGTTTCAATGAGCTCGTCGGGCGAATGCACGGCATCCTTGGCCAGGTCGCCGAGGAGGCCGATGGCGTGGAGGTTGGCGCCGAGTTCGTCGTGCAGGTCGGCGGCGAAGCGCTCGCGGATACGGGCGATCTGGTGGAGCCGGAGCATGCGGTCGATGAGGATGGTGAAGGCGACGGCGGCGACGAGCAGGGCGGCCAACCAGCTCATCCGATGCAAGGTGGCTTTTTGCCGCGCATACCGGAGATTCAACTGCTCAACCACGAGCGGGCGCTCGGTTTCAAGGGCATGCCGCCGGGCCAGTTCGTTCAGCCAGTCTCGGACGGGCAGGATGTTGCCATAGAAGTTGCGGCCATCCGTTAGCGCGGAAAGCGCCCGGCCTCTGGGTGGCAGGTCGTTCTTGACGGTTTTGCCCAGCGCCACGTTCCGGCCCTTGGAAAAAAGCTCGATTTCGGCAAAGCCGATGCGGGAGGTGTTGGATGCAGGATCCAGGGTGTTGGGGGTTGCATCGAAAATCCGGATATGGCGGCAGGGGGTTTCGGGGATGCGCCACATCATGATCGGCCCCGTGTCGTTGACGCTTTCCTGCCGGGTTTCGAGCAGAGGGATTGCGTCCGAAAAGTCGGGCTGGTTGGCGCCCTCGATGCGCAGGTTTTTGGGAATGCCCAGGTCGCCGGCAAAGGCCTGGGGAACGGTGTCGCTCTGCTCCAGTGCGTGCAGGTGGATGCGGGAGAGGGGAACGGATTCCCCCAGATCGAGCGCCAGTACCGGCTGTTTGCCGGACGGGCTGGCATAGGCGACGCTTTGGAGGCCTTGGGCGGCATCCATCAGATAGGGCGTATGTCCATCGACAAGATAGCGGACATTCCATGCGCTGTCGGCTCGTTCCGGGTGGTTGGAGGAAACCTTGACCGGTTGGCGCAGTGCCATGTTTTCCCCGCCGCTGAAGAGCAGGACTTCCGAGAGCTGGAACACATGTTTTCCGTCAAAAGCGCGTTGGGAGAGGCGGGTCGCTTCGATCCGGATCCATGATGCCAGGATGCCCTTGGCAGGAATGACCAAGGGAGCCTCGCGAGGCAGGATGCCGTCGGCGGAGCGGTATTCCCCAAGCACGGTTCCGGAGAGATGGTCGGCGGTTCCGGCTAGAATGCGAAATTCATCGGGAAAGCCGTCCGCCTGGAATCCTTCCTGTGTATCGCGCCGTATGGTAGGCACTAGCACGATTTCGTCGAGCGGGGTTTCCTGGTCCAGTTGGATTTCAATCCACTCGGTCTGGTTGGCGGTTTCGTGCGGGATGGAGCGGAAGCCAATGGAGCCGATGCCGCTGCGCAGGCTGTAGTGGGCCAGCTGCCCGAGCTCGGCATCGATCTCCACGAGCCGCTGTTCGAGCTGGCTCAGGGAGCGTGTTGCAAGCGGGGTGGCCCTGCCCGGAAGGATTCCGGCCAGCAGGGCTGCGATGCAAATGGTGAATATTCTGCACATGTTTACATTGTATCACGGTTTAACAGGCCGCCTAAAGGCGGAACTACAAACCTCTTCTTCCAATCTCAGGAAATAATGCAATGCGGGGGCTGCGGTGGGCATCCCGCATACGTGCGATAGACAAATTTGCAAGGGGGGGTATATTGGATAGTGAATCGGGGAAGGCGATGGCCGGCCCCACGGGAGAAATCAACGGAAACGGAGGAATATGATGAAGAGGAACATCACAAAACTATTCGCGGTTTGCATGCTGGCGGCGGTCGGCGCGCAGGGAACGGCCATTAATTGGGTCGGTGGCGGTATCGACACGGAATGGGATAATGTTGATAACTGGGCGACTGACTATGTTCCCGGCAATAATACGAATGGCGTAGCCGATCGAGGCGATTTTTTCTCTAGTGCCGACATCGGGACGGTTAGTTCGGCGGTTACTTCATCCAACAAAGTGGATATCATGATGCGGAATAATGGAAAGCTAACCATTAGCGCCGATATGGACTCCCTCCGCAACATCGATATTGGAATAAACGGTGGAACGTCCGGTTTCGGAACGTTTATTAAGCAGGATGCCGGCACGGTGAGTGCCAGTCAAGTGACACTCGGTACGGTGGCGGCAAATGGCGGGTTGTATGCAATTTCAGGAACCGGAGCGCTGGTGCTGCTTAACGATTTAACGGTCGGACAGTCCGGAAAATTTTCCATTGCCGGCAGCGATGCGTCGGTCACCGTGGGCAATGGCTCGGATGAAGACCTCACGATGTTGACCACGGCCACCCTGGAATTCATCCTGGATACCGACGGGGTCGGAACCATTGATGTTAAAGACGCATTGATCGTCGATCCGAGCAACTCCGTCTTAATCGTCGATGTTTCCGCCTATACGGGCGACGAAACACAGATTGACCTGGTGACGTTCGGCACCAACGATACGCAGTTTGCCACGAGCAACATCACGGTTTCCGGAGAGGGCAGGTTCCAGAGCTGGTCGGTCGGTTACGATGCCGACAGCATGTACATCGACCTCGTTCCATATGGCGCAGGTGAAACCGTGCTGCTCGGCCAGGATGATTTTGACGGAACAACGGCCTATTTGACCAAGGTAAATTCTTCTTCGGAAAACAGTGCCAACCTGGTTTGGAGCTCCGTAAACCGCGATACCGTTGCCGCTGCAGTTGTCATTGACACAAGTGTGGAAGCCGGCGGGGTTATAGCCACGAACGCAATGGATGTGTACGGTTTTCTGGGAACGAATAAAACGGACAAGGTTTTCGCGATGCTTCGCGCCGGACTGAGCGGGACGCGAACCCTGACCTATACCTTCAATGTTGCCGGATACAACAACTTAAATCTGGCGACAGATTGGGCGATGTCAGGTAGTGGAAGTACCCCCAATATTAAAATGGCGTATTCCTTCGACGGAGGTGCGGCCGTGACCAACCTGGCAGTGGGCTCATCAGGGGTGGACTGGATCCAGATCATGGATGATGGCCGCTCGGTAACCAATGCCAACAGCGGTACGATCACGGTGAATGGAGTCGGCGCAGGCACGCTTTCCGAGGTGTTCAAGACCTATACGCCCACCATCTCCGGCACAGGATCGGTGTTGACCGTAACCGTAAGCATGGCTTCGCAGGTTAATTTCCAGACTTATGGCCTGGATAACCTGAAGCTCTACGGCGATGTGGCTCCCAAGCCGGGCGACACCCTGGCCATCGGAAGAGATAACTTTGACGATGCGGGAATCTATGCCAGCCGTTCGATTGTCGCAGGAATAAACTCGGCTCCCGGAGTGACCTGGGCGATTGTCAGCCGTGATAATATCGAGTATCCGGGAATGATTGATACGTCCGTGGAAGCAGGCGGAGTCGTGGATACGAACGCAACCGATACGCTTGGGTTCCTTGGTACCAACAAGACGGACAATATTTTTGGGATGTATCGTGCCGGAACATCAGCAAGGTCGTTGACCTACACCTTCGATATCACGGATTATGAAGATCTCAACCTGCTGGTGGATTGGGCGACATCGGGCGCCTATAACGGCAGCAAAGATGTCTCCATGTCCTACTCCATCGATGGGGGAGCCACGAATACGATTCTCGACCTCGGGTTTTCCGGCTCCGGCTGGGATGAAACCATGGATAACGGCACCGTTTTATCGCGAGCCAGCGGTTTCGGTGTTTCTGTGAATGGCGTGGTCACCAACAGCCTGACGGATGAATTCCAGACCTATAACCCGGCCATCGCCGGAACGGGCTCCAACCTCACGCTGATTATCGTTATGGAGTCGAGTGTCGGCGGTTTTGGCGGCATGGGCATGGATAACCTTGAGTTGATCGGAACGCTCTCCGGGCCTCCTGCACCTGTGGTGGGATATGACACCTGGGCGGCCGGCTATGGCCTGGAGGGCGACGATGCGTTGCCTGGAGCCGACGTTGAACCGGACGGACTCGACAACCTGATGGAATATGCCCTTGGCGGAGACCCGAACGTCGATGATGCGGCAGCAGTCGCTCCAGCCGCCTACATCATGGATGACGGTGGAACGGACTGGTTCTACCACGTCTACGACCAGCGGGTGGATGATGCCGCCTTGACCTTCTCCCTGGGGGCAACGGACAACCTGGTCGGCACCCCGGCGGACACCAACGACGTTTCGTTTGTCGGCCAGTCGGATGAAGTTGATGGCTTCCGGACGCAGACCAACCGCACCGAGATGACCACCGATGCGAAGTTTATTTCGCTGAAGGTCGAGAAATAGCCGCGGGATAGAGCCGAGGCCAACCATGCCTGCGCCTTTGCGCAGGCATGGCTCTGTTTTTGAAAAGGAGAAATGAAATGACGAAAATGAGATATGCAATGCTCGTTGCTTTGCTGGCAATAGGATCTGTCCATGCAGATGTGATTGGTTCGGACAATTTTGATGATGCGGGAACCTATGTGAACCGGACAATTACTGGAGGTAATAACTCTGCAAACATCACTTTTAACATTGTCAGCCGTGCAAACGTAAACAATGCGGCGATGATTGATACCTCCGTGGCGGCCGGGGGGAACATTGCTTACAATGCGTCAGATACGCTGGGCTTTTTGGGAACGAACAAAACGGACAACGTTTTCGGGATGTACCGCGCTGGTGCGGCCAAAACGCTGGTCTACACGTTCAATATCTCGAACTACACCAACTTGAATGTGGCGATGGATTGGGCCATTTCAGGTGATATTGCCGATAAAAACACCTCAATGAGTTACTCCATCGATGGGGCCGCTGCCACCACGGTTTTCGATATCGGCACCTCGGGCGCTAACTGGAACGAGACCATGGATAATGGAACCGTCCTTGACCGAAACCGCAGGGGAACAGTATTGGTGAACGGTGTATCTGCAACGAGCCTGACCGATGAGTTTCAAACCTACAATCCCGTACTCGATGGATCCGGATCGGTGCTGACCCTGACCTTCATTATGAATGACACGGTCGGCGGTTATGGCGGCATAGGACTGGATAATTTGGTTCTGAACGGCACGGTCATCCCGGAACCGGCCACGCTCGGTTTGATCGCAGCCTTTGGCGGCGGAATCTTGTTTATCCGGCGCTTATTGCAGATCTAACGCGCGGGCCCCGTTGGGGTTCTTAAAAGTTTATAGCCATGCCGTTGTGGCATGGTTATTTTTTTTAAATGGAGGGAACAATGAAAAAAATCGCTTTTGGATGGATGGCCTGCATGTTAATGGCGGTCGGAGCAGGTGCATCGAACCAGATTGGAACCTTCTGGTTTGTGCAGAAAGCCGGAGCGGGATCGCCTGAGGAGGTGGCAGACGATCTTTTGATGAATAACGGTCATGTGATCACCAACCTGAACCAAACTGGACTTTCCTGTTCCCGGGTCAGCGATGGCGATGATCTGGTGTACTCCATCACCTGGACAGGGGATGATTTTAATGGCGATGCGACGAATGACACATTTTCGTTCGATTTGCGGGTTGAAGGTTTTTCCGGATCCACCTACTCCTACAGCACCAATGCCGGAGAATCTTCCATGACGCTGCTTGGATCATCAACGGATGTGACGGCGATTAACAACACGTGGGGCGTGGGGGGTGATTTTGATGTGGATGCCGGCGAAAGCCTCCGCTTTACGGTGGAGAATTTTTCGGTTTCAGTTCCGGGTTTTATGGCTGAATTCAATGGGGCCATTTCTATGGTGGCGATGGAGTCGAACGGAGGGCGCGATCACGCGTTGATTCGTGGGGAAGGAACCAATCTCAATGCTTCAATTTTTTCGGCTCCAACCGCAAGCTATGCATTTTCCGGAATGGATCCTTTTGTCGTAACCGGCGCGGGCAGTTTTTATCTGGGAAGCCGGGAGTGGGCGGTTTCTAAGGTCGGCTTTAAGTTCACGGTGTCGAATCCATCCAATTCGGTGGTTTGGGATGTCTCGGATTATTCGGAAGATCCCACCGGTCCGCAGTATATCGATCCCTATCCGGCTCAAACGAATTTTGCCAGCTACCCGGAGTTTTCCTGGGATACGGTGCCGCGCTGGCTGGCCCTTAGAAGTACGACCGCGCTGGAGGAATATAAGGTCGAATCGGTCGCCGACCACTACCAGATTGTGATGCTTGAGAAAGCGAATAAGCAGGGCTTTACCTATATCGAGGATGGCATCGTGAATGTGTCAACACGGCTCAAGGCGCTGAATCCAAACATCAGAACCCTGTTCTACCGGAATACCGTTGTGCATTACGGTGGATACGAATCGGACGCCGGCTATGATTCCGATGCCTGGAGCCAATATACGATCGGTGACGACGGGACCACCAACTACACGTTGATTCGGAATATTTACAGGATGTATAATGCCAGTATTCCTGAGTTGAGGGAATGGTGGCTGGATGCGGCGTTGAGTATATTTGACGACCCGGACGGGATGGCGAATGTGGACGGCATTTTTCTCGATAAGGTCGGGGGCGGTGGAGCGCCTCTGATTGACGGCGAAGGAAACTTTGCATCTGATTATGTGGAGATGCTCTATACCCTCCGCCAACAGATGCCGGCGAATAAGTTGCTGACCGGAAATACGCTCCGGAATGAGAATAAGAACGGCGACCGGGAAATGATGAGCATTATGCAGGGTTCCTATCTTGAGCGCTGGCGGCTTCCTGATGCTTCCAGCAATCCGGCACAAACCGTTGCGGATGCAACCTGTGTAACGATTCAGCTGATGCGGGAAGCCCTTTCGCTCGGTAAAATTATCATGCTGCAGTCCGGCCCCATTGGCTTTACAGAGGTCGAAAATGATGACGGGGAACTCTTCACGGATCAGGAGGCTTTTGCGGCAGCGGTAGATGTGGCACTGGCGATATTTTTGATCGCGGCAGAAGAGAATGCTTATTTCAGTTATCAAAACACTGTGAACGCCCTCGATGATGATTGGAAGTGGGATTCAAGTTTTATCGAAGAGCTGAACCGTCCATTGGGTAAACCGTTAGGCGATCCCGTCAAAGACGGCTATGTCTATACCCGATCCTATGAGCATGTGGATGTGTGGGTGAATGTGGAAACACTGGAGGCGGTATTGGATTGGGATCCAGAACGTGGTCTGTCTAAGATGATTGGCTCGGATAATTTTGATGGGGTCAACGAGTATGAGAGTCGAACGATCAACGGCGGAATTAATGGCGATAATAACCTGTGGAACATTGTGAGCCGGGCAACGGTCGCGACCGACGAGGTGATCGATACCTCAGTGGAGGCCGGTGGCGTTGTGGCGCTGAACGCAGGGGATACATTAGGGTTTCTCGGCACAAATAAGACGGACAACGTCTTCGGCATGTATCGATCGGGCGCTTCGCGAACGCTGGTCTATACGTTTGATGTTTCCGGATATTATGATCTGAAGCTGGAGATGGACTGGGCGTGTTCCGGCGACATTGCCGACAAAAATACATCGGTTTCGTATTCGATTGATGGGGGGGCTACGCAAACCGTTTTTGATGTGGGCACATCCGGTGTAAACTGGAACGAAACATTGGACAATGGAACGGTGCTGGATCGGAACCGTCGCGCAAACGTTTTAACCAATGCTGTTTCAGCGAACCATTTAACCGATGAGTTCCAGACCTACGCCACGTCGATTGATGGAGCCGGATCACTTCTGACCGTAACCATCGTGATGGATTCTACGGTCGGCGGCTTCGGAGGATTCGGACTGGATAATCTGAAACTCTATGGCGCGGCTCTTGATCCCATTGATTTTGAACTCTGGATTGCCAATTATGATCTGAGTGGAACGAACGCCACAGAAAGTGCCAATCCGGACGGAGATCGGTATACGAACTACGAAGAATATATCGCCGGTCTGAACCCGGAGATTGCTGATGAATTTGCTCTGACCGGCTTCCTTACCGGCGAAACCAATTCCATGGATTGGAACGCCGTCAGCGGGCGCGTTTACAATGTCTATTGGTCGAGCAACTTGGTGCACGGATTTACGTTGATCGGGAGCAATCTTGTGGAGGGCTCATTTGTCGATACAACCACGGATCGGGATGTTCAGGCCTTCTATAAAATCACGGTGGAACGTGAGCTGTAACTTTGATTAGGAAAAAATTAGAATGAAGAAAAAATCAGTAGTGGCTGCTTTTTGTGCCGCCTTGGCCATTGGAGTCTATGCAGACCCAGATTGGGATGCCGTTGTGGCACTGGGCGATCTGACGAATGCGCCGTCCGTGTATACCACCAACGGTGTGGTCACAAATGTTAACTGCGTCGGTTCGATCCAGTCGATGATGTATGAGAGCGTGGAGTATACCGGTAAAACGACACGGGTTTGGGCGTATATCGGAATGCCGGCCGGCGCCAGTGCGGAGAATCCAGTGCCTGCGGTTGTGCTGGTTCATGGGGGTGGCGGTACGGCGTTTTCTGACTGGGTTCAGCACTGGAACGATCGGGGGTATGCCGCGATTGCCATGGATAACGAAGGGCGGATGGTCGATCCGGCTACAGGCGAAAAGTTTGTGCAACCCTGGGGCGGGCCGCAACGCACCGGCATCTATGACGATATGGCGAAGCCGATCGGGGATCACTTTATGTATCACGCAACCGCATCTGCCATTGTCGCCAACTCGCTGATACGTTCACTGCCTGAAGTAGATGCGGATAAAATCGGAATCATGGGTGTCTCCTGGGGCGGGGTGATCACCAGCACAACGATTGGGCTGGATGACCGCTTTGCATTTGCGATTCCAACCTATGGATGCGGTCATTTGTATGATGCAATGAGCCATTGGGGAGGAGCCCTTATTGATAATGAAACGTATAAGACCGTATGGGATCCCTTCCTTCGGTTGGATCAGGCAACCATGCCGGTGCTCTGGTATTCCTGGCCGGGGGATTATCATTTCCCGCTGGACAGTCAGGGAGCCAGCTATATGGCCGCTGCCGGGGAGCGCATGGTTTCTCTGGTGCCCGGAATGAATCATTCGCACGGTTCCGCCTGGTTCCGTCCGGAAAGTTATGATTTTGCAGACAGTATCATCAGTGATGGTACTGGATGGTGTGTGCAGCAGAGTCTCAGCCTGACCGGTTCGGATGTCGAAGCGGTTTTTGCAACTACGCGATCTCTGAAAACGGCAACGCTGCTGTTTGCAACCGAAACGGGCGCGACGACCTCCTTGGACTGGACCGAAACCAATGTGACTTCCATGGTGGAAAGTCCGGCGGGCATCTGGACCATCATGGCGCAACTGCCCGAAGGCACGACCGGGTGGTATATCAAAACCACGGCCGCGGCAAACGTTTCCGGCTATCGGGGTGAGGACGTGGTGGCCGGTTCTGATTATCAGGAAATCATTGAGTTTGAACTCCCTTCAGGTGGGTTTTCGCATTTGCACCCTTTGGGCGATACGCTGTCCACGGGGACGATAGAGATTGGTTTTTTCGCCCCTTCCACGCTGGAAATTGTAGATATTGTGGCAACCAACGAGTCGCACCCCGGGGCATTGACCTACACGGTCGACTTTCCGTGGCAGCTCCGTGAACCGGAGCTGCTGGAGCTTCAGTTTGATAACAGCGTGGCGGGTCTGACGGAAGGTCAATCGGCGACGGGTACGCTGGTGTTTGTCCGGGAAAATATGGACGGCAGTCGGGAGCAGGTTGAACTGCCCTATGCGGTCACCACACGGGATGCGCTGACCATTATTTATGAAGTCACCACCAACTGGGCTTCGCAAACGCCGTTCGTCATCGATGATGTACTCATTCGCAGTAATGCCGTGGTTTCATTGGATGCCGATTCCGAGGTGAATCAGCTTACGATTGATGACGGAAGCCTTCTGATAAATGGGGTTCACAGTTTAGCGACCGTTGCCGGGCTTTCGCTGAACGGAGCGGGCAACCTGATCGTGGAATCCGGAAGTCTGAGCGTGGGCGGCAGTACGATTTCAAGTCTGGAGCTGATTGAAATCAGCGGAGGTGCCGTTAATTTCGGAACCGGGCACTGCCAGTTCGGTAAGGGCGGACCGTGTGAAGTTCGGGTGATCGGTGATGATGCCTCCATTTCCATGGCGATTTTAAACCAGCAGAATGCCACGGGTTCCCAAGGCACCTTCCGGTTTGTGCTTGATGAGAGCGGCGTCAGCCCGATTGAGATGAGCTCCTATATGCACCTGGCTGAAGCCACGATTATCGTGGATGGATCGGCCTACATGGGAGGTTCCAGTACCTCGGTGTTATTTTCTGCCTCGAACATTCAAACATTGGCCGATCCGAATAATATTTCCATGACCGGCTTTGAAGAAAACGCGTTCACCGCCTCCGTGGTTCAGGATACAGATCTGGATGAAGTTCGACTTATCATAACAGCCCAGCCCAGAGAGGTGCAGTTGATCGGCCGGGATGACTTTGATGGTGACACCCGGTATGAGAGCCGGACGATTACCGGTGCGAATAACAGCGACAACACGCTCTGGCAGATCGTGAACCGCGAAACCGTTGCGACCGACGAGGTGATTGATACCTCTGTGGAGGCCGGCGGCGCGGTGGCCCTAAACTCGGGGGATACATTGGGTTTCCTCGGCACCAACAAAACGGACAACATCTTCGGCATGTATCGGGCGGGTGCTTCGCGAACGCTGGTTTATACGTTTGATATTTCCGGGGCGGAAGAGTTGACGCTTGAAATGGACTGGGCCTGTTCCGGCGATATGGCCGATAAGAATACGTCGGTTTCCTGCTCGATCGATGGCGGTGCAACGCAAACCGTTTTTGATGTGGGTACATCCGGTGTTAATTGGAATGAAACATTCGATAATGGAACGGTGATTGACCGTAATCGGAGTGCATCTGTTACAACCAATGGCGTGGCTGCACTTCATTTAACCGATGAATTTCAAACGTACACCATGTCGGTTGCAGGAACAGGATCAAACCTGACGGTATGGATTGTAATGGACAATACCGTCGGCGGTTTTGGCGGATTCGGGCTCGATAATGTGACGCTTAATGGAACCGTTATTGCATTGGATGGTTTTGAAGCCTGGATGAGCGGGTACAGCCTGAGCGGCACGAACGCCACAGAAAGTGCCAATCCGGACGGGGATCGGTATACGAACTACGAAGAATATATCGCCGGGCTCAATCCGGAGGTTGCGGATGCTTTTTTAATCAGTGGTCTCACCGATGGTGAACGCCTGGAATGGGATGCCGCCAGCGGCCGTGTCTACAACGTCTATTGGTCGAGCAATTTGGTGGACGGGTTCTCGCTGATCCACAGCAACGCCCCTGGCGGAGCCTTCATCGATGCGGGGCGCACGGCCAATCCAGCCGGCTTCTACAGAATCTCGGTTGAACTCGCACCGTAAAGAACGGACGCTGGCATCCCTGCGGTGAAACAGGTTTTTGAGAGTATACAAGACACGATATGAGGCTTGAATGATGAAAAATGGCAGACATCGCAGATCCTTCCTTTTGAGCATCCTCGCGTTGATGGGTGCGGCACACGTAGCGCATTCGAGCACCACTGCGGCGAGTTCGCCGAAGCCTACTATCGTTTCGCAGGAGGCCGCTCCCGAAAAGGGTTCCCATGCAGAAACGGATAAAAATGCAGTGTGGTCGTTTACGCCGGATCCCAACCTGCCCAACGTTCTGATTCTTGGCGACTCGATTTCGATCGGCTACACCCTGCAGGTGCGCGAACTTTTGCAGGGCAAGGCCAATGTGTTTCGTCCAATGCGAGGGAACCGCCGGTTAAATTGCAACGGGACGGGATTTGGCGTTGCGAACCTGGACACATGGCTGGCGGGGCAGCGGTGGGACGTCATTCATTTTAATTGGGGGCTGCACGATCTCAAGCACGTCAAAACGGCTGGGTCGAACGACAAGTCGAACGATCCCGACGACCCCACTCAGGCGACGCTTGAAGAGTATGTAAAAAACATGGAGACCATCGTCGAGAAGCTCAAAGCCACCGGTGCCCGCTTGGTTTTTGCCACAACGACCCCCATCGTTCAGGGAACGCTCAATCCCTTGCGCACACCGGAAGCCCCGGTGCGCTACAACGCCGCCGCGTTGGAAATCATGGAAGCGAACAAGGTTCGAGTGAATGATCTGCATGCTCTCTGCGAACCTAACCTCAACGAGTGGCAGCTTCCAAGGAACTGTCATTTCAAGCCTATCGGTTCAGAGGCGCTTGCGAAACAGGTTGCCGCCCTGATCGCCGAAGAGCTTGGCGCTGCGGACAAAACGGGAACGCCTGGTGCGGGCATGCCTGGTCCCGCTGTGTCGACGGGCAGCGGTCCCAACAGCATTTAGATGATGGCGGGGCGCTGCTTCAGCTGATCCCATATCGGTCTCGGCGGCCCGCGGGTGATGAATACAACCGGGCAGATGGGAATCGCCACGGGATATGCTGCCGCGCTGTGTAAAAAGTATGACACTACGCCGCGCGGTATTTATTTGAACCGCATGGAGGAGCTGCAGGATCTTGTAAACGGTGATCCTTAAACTCACTGGCGGCCTTGACAGTCCGTTCTTCCTTTACTACATGTTTTGAATGAATCGGCCTTTTAAAACGCCCGCGCATCGTACCTGTTCGAATCGCCTGAAGAGGTGTAAGCGGAGCGGGTTGTTTTTCATGGGATTGGCTCTGGCCGGGGCCGGTTTTGCTGCAGTTGAATCGGTGGATCCACGTTTCCCTTCCGAGCTGCGACCTGTCGTTGCTGATAATTGGTCTCGCCGGCCGTGGCTGCGTATCGGACAGCTGGAGGCCGAGCGGGATCAACTTTTGGAGATCATTTCAGGGTTGCCGCAGCACAACCCTAAATACCTGTCTGACCGATTGGGCTACCACTCGGGGATCACAGATCCGTTGGCCGCGGAACGTGCAGCGCCCCACCAAATCGACATCACCTTTCAATGGAGGCCTGCTCTTGATTCCATTGCGCTGGTTCCGGCCTTCAGCTCACAAGGTCTGACCGCCGCTGGATGGTGCGGAAGGGTTCGGCTTTCGTCCCCGGATTCGCGTCGTTGCCGTTGGTGGCGATGTAATAGTGCTGCCCGGAAACCGCGAGTTTGAGATTGCGCCGCTGGATCGGCGTTCGGACGGAGTATTCAACCAGCGTGGGTTTTGGGGCTGCCAGTACCAGGGCGGGAATGGACAGGACGATTAGAATGGATGGCTTCATTGGAACTCCCTCGTGTGCATGTGCATGAACCGCGGCGTGCGCCTTTGCTTACCCATTTCATTGTCATCCCATAGATATTGAAAAAAAAGGCTGGCATGTGCCGTTGAAATCCTCCACTCGGAGGGTATGAAAAAACAACATAAACACAAGCCAGCCGGACATAGGTATACAACCTTGAAACAATTGTGCAATCTGATTCCCGGACACATGGTGTCGAGCCTTGCGCAGAAGCATGGCGTGGACATTCAAAGCCGGACGTACACGCCGTGGAGCCATGTGGTTTCTTTGCTGTACGCCCACTTCTCCCATGCACTCGGACTCAACGATGTGTGCGACGCGCTCCAGATGAACGCGGCGGCGCTCTCTACCATCCGCGGCGCGGTTCCTCCGTCGCGTAACAACCTGAGCCACGCGAACAAGATCCGCAACGCGGACATGGCCGAAGAGCTCTACTGGTGCATGATGAAGCATCTGATGGATACAGTCCCGGGCTTCGCGAAGGGCAAGGTTCGGCGCGGATACCTCCGGCGCTTCAGCAAGACGATCCATGCGCTGGACTCGACCACGATCCAGCTCGTCGCCAACTGCATGGACTGGGCGAAGCATCGCCGCCGCAAGGCTGCGGCCAAGTGCCACCTGCGCCTCGACCTGCAAAGCTTCCTGCCCCGGTGCGCCATCATCGACACGGCGAAGCACCATGACAGCACGATGACCCAAAGCCTGTGCGCCGAGCTCAAACCCGGTGAAATCGCCGTGTTCGACAAGGCCTACAACAAGTTCAAGCATCTTTTCGAGCTGACGGTGCGCGGTGTCTGGTGGGTTGGCCGGGCGAAGGACAACATGCAGTACAAGGTGGTGCGCACCCTCGAAACCACCGGGCACAAGCGCATCCTGCGCGACGAGGTCATCGAGATGGTGGTCGAAGCATCGAAGAAAGCCTATCCGTGCGAGTTGCGCCGGGTCGTGGCGCTGGTCGAGATTAACGGCAAGGATGTCGAAATCGCCTTCATCACCAATCACCTGGAGTGGAGCGCGTGGACGGTCGCCGAACTCTACCGTTGCCGCTGGGACATCGAGGTGTTCTTCAAGGAGATCAAGCAGACGCTCCAACTCTCCGACTTCCTGGGCTACAGCGCCAACGCCGTGCGCTGGCAGATCTGGATGGGGCTGCTGGTCCACCTGCTGATGCGCTGCCTCGCGTTCATGCACGGATGGGAGCACAGCTTCAAGCGGCAGTTCACTGTTGTGCGCGCGGTGCTTTGGCGCCGGTGGAACCTGCCCGCCTTGCTGGATTCCTATGGGACAGCCAAACCGCCCGGCCGCATACGGGGTGCGCCGGAACAGGCGTATCTGCCGGGGTTTGTCTAAGAGCTGTGGGACAGCCATATGCACAAAGCGCGGAACCATGGTTAACCTTCAACAAAAAATCGGAATTGACTAAATGAATCGGACATCAGAAACCTTAACAAAAACGGGGTTTTACTCTCCGTCAGCACCACCTATGGGATGAATGTGTACCCATTTTATATCTGGCAGGACTCTCCTATCCTCTGTTTAGGCGACACGCGGCGTTTCTGTTGATGCTACGCTGAGGGGTACAAGGTGTGGATGTTGTGGGGATGGGGGGTATCCCCTAAACACGTGATGGACGGGATTTGCAGGCACGCTACCATTCTAAAACGAGAACTGGTACGTTCCGTTGGAACATAAGTGGGTAGGATATGGAAATGAAGAACATGAAGCTTAAACGCGTTGCGTACGCGGCGATGATATTTTGGATGGGGACTTCGTGTGGGGCGCAGATTGAACCGACGTGGGAATCGCTGGCGGCGAACTATCGGGTGCCGGACTGGTTTGTGGATGGTAAGCTCGGCGTCTGGTTCCACTGGGGCATCCCTTCTTCGATCGACGACGGCCGGCCGCATGATGGTTCGCACTATGGCGCGTGGATGTATGGAACCGAGGGGCAACTGAGTGCCGCGAAGCACCCGGAGGCGGTGCAGAAGCTGACCGACTGGCACAACAACCACTACGGCCACTATTCCGAGTTTGGCTATGAGGATCTGATTCCGCGCTTCAAAGCCGAAAAGTGGGATCCCGATGCGTTGGTCAGGGAGGTCAAGGATGTCGGTGCAAAGTTTATTATGCCGGTCGCCTGCCACCATGATAACTTCGACATGTATGCTTCGTCCCATCCCTGGAACTCGGTGGACATGGGGCCCCGGCGCGATACGTTGAAGGAATGGAAAGCGGCCGCGCAGAAGGAAGGTTTGAAGTTCGGCGTCTCGACGCACCTGTATTGGTCTCCGCGCTTTTTTAACTCCGCGCGCAAGTGCCAGACCGAGGGAACGCTGGAAGCAAAACTGTTCAATATGGAGTATCCGCCGAAGAATTATCACGCTTCCGATGCCTGGAACCAGCACTGGTACGACCGCTGTTGGGAAATCATCGAGAAATATGATCCGGACATGTTCAACAACGATTCGCCGTATCCAACCATCAAGGATGGAAACGGGCTGGGGCTTAAGCTGTTTACGGAGTTTGTGAAGAAGGATCAGGCGCAGAACGGCGGTAAGCAGGACTGCGTGCTCTCTTTCAAAAACCCGAACGAGAACAAGAAGGCCTTCACCTACAACATGGAACGCGGCAGCGCCGCCGAGATCGAGCCGGAGCCGTGGATGTGGGCGACCGACCTCTCGGGCACCTGGTTCTACCGCGACGGTGCGCGAAACCGCATGAGTATTCCCGTGATGGTGGGGAACGCGATCGACTCGGTCAGCAAAAACGGCGTGATCATGCTGAACATTGCGCTAAAAGGCGACGGCTCGATTCCGGAGTATCAGATGGAATACCTGAATGCCTTCCGCAAGCTGATGAAGTTCAATGGCGAGGGCATCTACGGTTCCAGACCCTGGAAGGTTTTCGGCGAAGGCCCGTTGGTTATCAAGGACGGGCGCGGCAGCGAAAACTTGAAGCCGTGGTGCCCGCAGGATATCCGCTTCACCACCAAGGGGGGCTCGCTCTATGCCTTTGTGCTGGCCGTGCCGACCGAGGATATCGTGATCAAGACGCTGAGGAAGGACGGGATCTACGAGGGCTCTATCGAAAAAATCAAGATGCTTGGAAGCAAGGAGCCCATCCAGTGGAAGCGTTCTGCCGATGGATTGATCATCAAGCTACCCACGAAGCTGCCGGATTCGCCGGTCATCGGGTTCAGGATTTCCGACTGACTGGAGCGCCACGGTTCGCGCATCCCGCAAAATAGGGATGGTCGGTGGTCGGTATTTGGTGTTCCATGGTGTGCTTTGGTGTCGTACGGAAACCCGGTGAACGTGAAGGATTTGAATGATGTGTACTAATCAGGTGAAGCTTGTTTTGGCAGTCGGTCTATGCGGGCTGTTGAGTTCGGGAAACGCGGCGGTGCAGCGGGAGGATAGTTGCGTCGTCATCGATTTGGCAGCGGCAAAGGCTGTGGATGGGTCAATTACCGTTGATTTTCAGCTGAAGGAACCCGGAGCCTATGTCGTGCAGTTGGTGCATGAGCCCGCAGTGGCCGGCAAGACGCTTTCGGCATTGGCCAGGGTCGATGGCGAGCCGGTGGGCGGGGAGCTGAAGCGCGACTATTGGATCGAGGACGGAATTGTTTCCACCTTTACCGAGGCGGTCGAACTTGCCGAGGCCGGAACCCATGCGGTAAGCGTCGAGTGCGGGGCCAAGCCGTTGAAGGTTCGGCTGATCCCAAGCGTTTACTGGAGGAGCCGCATCATGGTCGGTTCCGGGAAGCATTACGACGAGTGGATCAAGATGCACCAGTCGCCGGAAAAGCAGGCGGCGATGGAGTGGTACAAAAACGCGCGCTTCGGCATGTTTATCCACTGGGGCGTCTATTCCCAGGCCGCCGGGAGCTGGAAGGGGACCAGGATTGAAGATTCGGGGATCAAGGGGCCGCGGGTGGCGGAGTGGCTGATGTATACCTTCAATATTCCGCGCGAGGAATACCGTGCGTTTGCCCAACAGTTTAATCCCGACGAATCCTTCGCCGTAAACATTGCCAGGCTGGCCAGCGACACCGGCATGAAATATGTGGTGATCACCGCGAAGCATCATGATGGATTCGCGTTGTTCGATTCGGCCAGCTCCGATTGGGACATCGCGGATGCCACGCCGTACGACGGAGATCTGATCAAGGAGCTGTATGAGGCCTGCCGGGCGCAGGGGATTGATTTCGGGGTCTACTATTCCCACGGCCACGACTGGATGGAGGGGTGCGACGCCAATTATGCCCATGTGAAAAAAGTACGGGATGAATATAACGTCCCGACCCGCCCGAACGGGAAAAACATGTGGGACCCGAGCCCGAATGGATACAACGATTATCTGGAAGGCAAGGCCTATCCGCAGATTGCCGAGCTGATCAAGCTGATGCCGGACCTTCGTCTGATCTGGTTCGATGGCGAGGGGCTGATTACGGAAGCGCAGGCGCTGCGGTTCTACCGGATGATCTATGACCTGAATCCGAATATTGTGGTGAACCGTCGCGTCGGCTATGAGTATGGCGACTACATGGATGCGGGCGACAACACAACGCCCAAGGCCGGTGAGTTGGTGGCCAAATATTTTGAAACCTGCGGAACCGCGAACCATTCGTGGGGCTTCAAGGCGCACGACCACCATTGGAAAAGCACCAACCAACTGCTCCGAAACTTTGTGGACATCATTTCCAAGGGCGGGAACTATCTCCTGAATATCGGTCCCGATGGAAAGGGCACGGTGCCCGGGCCGTGCGTGGAGCACTTTGTGGAAATGGGCGCGTGGGTGAAAACCAATGCCGACGCCATATTCGGGACGACCCGCTGGATCCGCTTCAATGAAAACGTGAATCCCGAAAAAGGAGCCGAATCGGTTCCCGGCGAATTCTGGTTCAGCGCCAAAAGCAACAAGGTTTATGCCATGTCGCTTGCCCCGGCCCCCGGCACCGTTCGGGTTGGATCGCTCAACGCCTCGGTTGGCAAGGTCACCGCCCTGCGCTTGCTGGGCAGCGATGCAACGCTGGAATGGACGCAGACCGACCAGGCGCTGGAAATCAATTTTTCCGGAATTAAGACGGACGATAACGGCTTCGTGGTGGAAGCAACGATTGAAGAGTAGGGGGCGGTGCAATCGCGGGGCCGTTGGGTTAGGCAAAAGTAAGGAATAAAATGAAGAAATACAAGATCGTGGTTTTAGTGGTCGCCGGACTAGGCATGGCCGGTGCGGCAACCCTGGCCGAAACAAAGAAGCCCAATATCCTTTTCATCTTTGCAGATGATATGAGCTACGAAACCATCGGGGCGCATGGGTTGCTGGATATCGATACCCCGCATCTCGACACCCTGGTGGAAGGCGGAGCCAGCTTCACCCATGCCTACAACATGGGCGCCTGGGGCGGCGCGGTTTGTGTTGCCAGTCGAAAGATGCTGAACACGGGGCTCTTTGTTTGGCGCTCGCAAAACGCCGACCTTGGACAGTGCGTCGGAGATGGCGGCATGTGGTCGCAACGGATGGGCAAGGCGGGATATCGAACATACATGTCCGGCAAGTGGCATGTGCCCACGAGTGCTCCCAAGATCTTCGACGTGGCGAAAAATGTGCGGCCCGGCATGCCGAACCAGGTGCCTTCCGGCTACAACCGCCCCAAGGACGAGGCCGATTATGAACAAGGCTGGAAACCGTGGGACACCACGCACAACGGCTATTGGAAGGGCGGTAAACACTGGAGCGAAGTGCTCGCTGACGACAGCGTTGAATTTCTGGAACAGGCCGCGAAGGACGACCAGCCCTTCTTCATGTACCTCGCCTTCAACGCGCCCCACGATCCGCGGCAGGCGCCGAAGGAATACATCGACCGCTATCCGCTCGACCGCATCAAGGTGCCGGAAAACATGTTGCCGGAATATCCCTATGCGGAGGAGGCCTGCGGCAAAGGGTTGAGGGATGAAAAGCTGGCTCCCTATCCGCGCACGGAATATGCGGTAAAGGTGAACCGTCAGGAATATTTCGCCTTGATCACGCACATGGATGACCAGATCGGGAAAATCCTGGAAGCCTTGGAAAAAACGGGGCAGGCCGAAAATACCTACATTTTCTTCTCGGCCGATCACGGCCTGGCCGTTGGGCACCATGGTTTCATCGGCAAGCAAAACATGTATGAGCACAGCATGCGCCCGCCGTTCCTGATGGTGGGGCCGGGGGTGAAGGCGGGTTCGCGAATCGATGCGCCGATCTACCTGCAGGACGTCATGCCCACCGCGCTCGACCTGGCGGATGCCGGAACGGAGGGCATCGACTTCCAAAGCCTGCTTCCGCTGGTGAAGGGGAAAACCTCGAAACACTATGATGCCATCTACGGGGCATACATGGGAAACCAGCGCATGGTCATCAAGGAGGGCTGGAAACTGATTGCCTACCCCAATATTGGAATCAAGCGCCTCTATCATCTGGATAAGGATCCGCAGGAAATGAATGACCTGGCCGCCAGTCCCGAATATGCCACCAAGCTGAAACAGCTATCCATCGAACTGGAAAAGGAGATGGATGCCCAGGACGATCCAATGTCCTCCATTGCCGCCGCTGACTTTCCGAAGGCACCGAAAAAGAAAAAATAGCAAGGGCAATGCCTTGAAGGAACGTAAATAGGAATGTGTGTCATGAGGGATATGAAAAAGTTAAACCTAATCCTGTTGGTCGCCGCCGCGTCGCTGGGCTGGTGCGGAAGGGCCCATGGCCTCGAACCGCTGAAGGAATCGAACGAGGGGAACCAGAAGGATGCCATCAACCGCTTCCTGTCGAGATACGACAAGGACGGCAACGGCACGTTCGAGAAAGCGGAGGACGGGAAGACCTGGAGTCGCAACGGAAAGCTCGACAAAAACAAGGACGGGAAACTGGACAGGGAGGAGCTGGCGGGGCTTGGGCTGACGTATGTCGACAGCCCCGGCAAGCAACTGCGCAACGTCCGTTTCAAGCGCACCGAGACGGAGGATGTCTATCTGGACTTCTATTATCCGGATGTGGATGAAAGCAACGGCAAGCCGGTTGTCATCTATACCCACGGGGGCGGTTGGGCCGCAGGGAGTCGGCACGGGGCCGGGAACGCTTCGTTCAATGTGGTTCATGGCGCTCTCCTTAAGAAGGGCTTTTGCGTGGTCTCCGTTGGATATCGCCTGGTCAAGAAGGACGGGGAAACCGCAATGCGCGACTGCGTGATTGATGCCAAGGACGCGCTTTGCTTCATCTCGGCGTACCGCAAGGAACTGGGCATCGATCCGATGCGCATCTACACCTTTGGCGACTCCGCCGGAGGGCACCTTTCGCAAATGGTGCTGCTGTCGCCGCCCGATAGCCTGAAGGGCGATCCGGAGCTGGCGAAATATCCCTACAAAACCGTGGCGGGCGTCTCCTGGTACGGCCCGTGCGATTTCGAGAAGACCGACTTGTTCAACCACGACGACCGCGAAAACTTCCGCGACCGCTTCGGCCCGCGCATTCTCAAGCCGGACACCAAGCCGGAAGACAAGCTCGCACTATATCGGGAGATGGGCCCGGTCAACTATTTGACGAAGGAGAGTCCGCCGCTCCTCATGATCCAGGGCGACAAGGACACCACCATTCCGGTCAAGCACGCCTACCATATGCAGGAAAAGGCGAAAGCCGTGGGGGCGCCCGTTGAGATCCTGATCGTAAAGAACGCCGGACATAACTGGCGAATGGTGGATGCGGAGATCGATCCCTCGCGGAATCAAATCATTGATCGAACCGTCCGTTTTTTGGTCGATCATTTATAGTCGTTCTTCCTGGAAAGGGTATGGGTTGGATGGGCAAGCGTGTATTGGAAATCAAAGGTAGGTTTATGAAGAAAACAAAATTGATGTTGATGGTGTTCCCCGCTCTTCTGGTGGGGCTGTCCTCTGGAACGGCGCAGGCCATTGAGGAGTCGTCGTTCTCGAAGTCGCTTGTGCCGGGCGCGTTTATCTTGCCGTCGGACGAGGAGTCCTGGACGTGGGGGATGGCGCCGATGTACGACGAGGCCGGAAAGCTGCACATCTTTAATTCCGTTATTCCCAATTCCGGCCGATGGGTGGAAAACAGCAAGATCGTCCATTGGACCGCCGATTCGGTTGAGGGCCCCTATACGCTGGTGGGCGATCTGTTTTCGAGCGATGACATCGGTTACCATAACCCGCAGATTTCAAAGGTGGGCGATACCTACGTCTTGGTTTACCTGTATAACAAGCATAACGATGAGAATGGTTCCATGCAGGAGGTCGGGATTGCCACGGCCACATCGTTGGATGGTCCCTGGAAGGAAAGCCCATTGAACCCGATCATTCCGGCTTCCGGCGAAATGAACGGCGCCACGATCAACCATGCTTCGAACCCGACGTTTGTTGCGGCACCCGATGGCACGTTCCGCATCTATTACAAATCGATGACGACCAAGCATCGGTTGCGGGAAATCTCGATGGCGGTCAGCGACACCCTTGAAGGCCCGTACAAGAACCATGAAGGAAACCCGGTGATCAGCTATGCCGACCAGCAACTGGACATCGAAGATCCCTACGCGTTTTATTACAACGGAATGTACTACATGATCGTGGAGGATCGCCGGGGCGTGAAGGATATGCTCGAGGGCAATCCGCTGCCGGTGAACCACAGGAAGTCGGGCGGATTACGCCCCGGTCTCATCTATACCTCCAAGGATGGAATCGACTGGGGAATCCCGGAGGTCGGCTATTTGACCAACGAAATCTATTTTGGCGCACCACTGGCGCGTAGCGAACGCCCCAGTATCCTGTGGAAGGATGGTCAACCTGAATATCTCTTCCTGGCCTGCCACGATAAGGATCCAACCGCCGGATACTATCTGAAGATTAACAACTGGAAGGGGCGGTAGGCGGATCGGGATTCCTTCGCAATGCGGAGGGCGGACTATTCCCGCATGGCCGCATTAATCGCCTTCTGGATTTCCGCATCCAGGGCCTTCGCCTTCGCTTCGGCTTCGGGAAGGGGGAGGGTTTTCTTTTTCATTACGCCGGGGTTGCCATGGCCAATGTCGTTGAGCAGGGCGCGGTCGTAGGCGAGTCGCTGCTCCTTAACGAGGCCGATGACCGTGTTCCATTGCGGGTCGGTGGCATGCGGGCTGGAGCCGGTCTCGAGCAGGTCGGAGCCGGTCTGGTAGCCCAACGCTTGCAGGAAGGCCTCGGCCATCAGCTCATGGCCGTAGGTGTTGGGATGGATGGGTTCCCTGGGGTAGCACTTTTCCATGAACTTTTCGATGGGCGGGCGGATGGAGAAGGCGCGGACGCCGTTCTTGCCGTTGAGCGTCATGATCCATTCGCCATACTTCGCCAGCACCTCGTTGTAGTCGGAGGCCGGGTGTTTGAAGCCAAAGCTTTCGCCTTCGCCGGGCGGTGCCTTGGGCTTGATCCGTCCGGCAAAGGGCGGCGGGGTGAGCAGGATCACCTTTGCGCCGATCGCCTGCGCATCGGCAACGAGTTTGTTGATGCCGGTTTGGTAGGCCGCAAGGCGCTCGTTGGAGAACGGGTGGTAGATGGCGCAATTCATGCCGTAGCAGGCGATCACCACATCGGGGTTTGTCCGCTCCAGCACGCGGTCGAGCCGGGTGTGCAGATCGGGGCGGGGGAAGGGATGGTCCGGTTCCGAGAGTCCGGAAACCGTTTCGCTGCTTAGGCCGAGGTTGATGACCTCGGGGGCGTCGGCCTGGTTGAGCAGGAGCCAGGTTTCGATATGGTCGGTGTAGTGCCCGCCCTGGGTGATGCTGTCGCCCAGGAACAACCACCGTTCCTTTGCGGCAGCATTGAACGCGATGGCCAGGCATGCCAGGCAGAGTAGCGGCTTGATGTTTATCGTCATAATGAACCTCCATGAAAGCATTGAGCCATAAGGTACCGCAACCATCCTGTAAACGCACGATGGGAATTCAACGTCATGCATGTAGATTGCTTCCATGAAAAAATATGCATATCCATGTGTTTTGGTTTCCCTGATTTGCCAGGCGGGCATTGCGGCCACGGGCTACCCGGTCTTTTCGTGGGACACGGTGCCGGTGTACCTCCATTTCGGAAGCTCCACCCGCATGACCGATGGGCAGATTGAAACGGCGGCGGGCATGTCGGACTTCATCTGCCTGGAAAAGGCGCATGGAACACGAACCGACCAGGCGCATCCGGAACGGATTGCCGCAGAGGATGCGCGACGGCTCAAGAAGGCCAACCCGGATGCCAAGGTGCTGATGTATTGGAACACGCTGATTGCTTGGCCGTTCGCGTCCTATAACCGCGACTTTGCCTCCACCCACCCCCAGGACTGGATCTTGCGGGATATGGGGACGGGCGAGCCGTTGTATAAAGTGGATCGACCCAATTTCCAGGTGGCCCAGTATAACCTGCTCAATCCCAAGGTGCGCGATTGGTGGGTGGACACCGTCAGTGGCGCGGTGAATGAATTCGGTTTCGACGGTCTCTTCATGGATGCCATTTCGCAATCCAAGCGTCCGCTTTGGCTCCGCAAGGGGTGGGGGATGGGTCGGGAGGACGAGCTGGATGCGGCGGCCATCGATTTGATGAAACGAACCAAGGCGAAGATGGGCTCCGGAAAAATGCTTATCTACAACGGCTTCCGCGCCCACGCGGCGAAGGCGGATGGCGGGGCGGCGGCCGGTACGGAGTTCTTGCCCTATGGCGACGGCGCCCAGATCGAGCACTTCGATGGACTCTCCTCGAAGAGCAAGGAGGATATCCTGCTCTACTGGCAGATGGCGGATGAAGCGGCGAAGGCCGGGAAGATCGTGCTTTACAAAGGTTGGCCGGACCACGACATCAATTGGTTGAATGCGGAGTTCATGAAAAAGAGCGCGGACGAGAAGGAGACGATTGCCCGGCGGAAGCTGGAATATCCGTTGGCTCTCTACTTGATCGGCGCTCGGGAAAACAGTTATTTTTGTTATGGCTGGGGGTACGGCATTGATGATGGTCAGTTGGTTGACTATCCGGAATACCGCCGCCAGCTCGGTGCTCCGAAGGGGGATGCGATCCGCAAAGGATGGAAGTTTAAACGGGAATTCAAGCATGCCATCGTGGTGGTTGATCTCGAAACACGGGAAGGGAAAATCCAATGGTTGAAAAATTAATGTGGCTTCGCACCGGTCTAAGGTCGAACGTCTGGTGTCTCTTGGGTCTGGTTGTGGCCATCGGTGCTGTTGCCAAGCCAGAGAAACCGAACCTGATCTTTATCTTCGCGGATGACTGGGGCTATGGCGATCTGGGGATCCATGGCAGTACGTTCTGCAAGACGCCGCGGCTGGACCGGATGGCCAGCGAAGGCATCGACTTCCAAAACTTCACGGTCAATCATCCCGTCTGCTCGCCGAGCCGGACGGCGGTGATGACGGGGCAGTTTCCCGCGCGGCATTCGGTGCATCAGCATTTTGCCTCCACGGAGCATCACGTTAGGGCAGGCATGCCCGACTGGCTGGATCCGAAGGCACCGATGCTGCCGCGTATGCTCAAGGAGGCGGGCTACGCCACCGCCCACTTCGGCAAGTGGCACCTTTGCAACGACCATATTCCCGACGGGCCGATGCCGCCGGAATATGGCTACGATGAGTTTGGTGCGTTCAACCTTCCGAACGAAGCCCCGGAGCAAATGCCGACCGTTGCAACCTGCCCGCGTGCGGTCGACTTCATCAAACGCCACAAGGACCAGCCGTTCTTCATCAACCTCTGGCTGCACGAAACCCATACGCCGCACTATCCGCTGGAGAAATACCTGAGCCAGTTCGAAAGTCTGGACGAGCAAAAGCAGGTCTATGCGGCCGTGGTGGCCGAGGGCGATGCCGGGGTCGGGCTCGTGCTCGACACCTTGAAGGAGCTCGGGCTGGATGAAAATACGCTGGTCGTCTTTTCCTCCGACAATGGCCCGGAATGGACGGGCTCGAAAAAGCAGACCGACGATACCTCCACGGGGCCGGGCCTCGGTTCGTATTATTCCGTTGGCGAAAAAGGCGAACTGAAGGGACAAAAGCGGTCGCTCTATGCCGGTGGTATCCGCGTGCCCTTCATCGCGCGCTGGCCCGGCGTGGTGCCGGTCGGAAAAACCGACCGCGATTCCGTGCTTACCGCCGTTGATCTGCTGCCCACCTTCATGGAGCTGGCCGGGGAGAAGCTGCCCAACGGCTATGAACCCGATGGCCAGAGCATGGTCTCCGCCCTGAAGGGGAAAGGTTTTGAACGTAGCAAGCCGATCTTCTGGGAATGGGCGCCGGCGCGGAACCATCCCGAAGTGTGGCCGCACCAGGGGATCTGCGAGGGCAAGTGGAAGCTGCTCTACAATGAAAAACTCGGGAAGGCGGAGCTTTACAACCTGGAAGAAGATTGGGCGGAAGCCTCCGATGTCTCGAAGGAGCATCCGGAAACCGTCGAAAAACTCACCCTTCAAATCAAGGCGTGGAAAAAGACGCTGCCCACCGAACCGCCAGCCGACTGTGTTTCCAGGCTCAGGAACCCTAAATGATTCGCAATACATCCGCGGAAGGGGGGCGCCGTAAAAATGCACTACGATGGAAGCTTCCTGGCGCCTTCTGCCTCTTGTGCATTTTTTTGGCCATAAACATTTCGCAGGCTGCTCCTTCTGGGGATTTCCAAGAAGAATGCGGCGATGTGCTGGCGCTGGGAAAACTTGTGAAAGCTCCTGCAATGCAGGCGGCCGAGGGCTTCGAGGTTTCGGAAAACTTGAAGGCGGTCTTTTTCGATGCGCTCGATTGGAAGGGGCAACCCACCAAGGTTTTCGCCTGGTTGGGGCTTCCGGAAAAGCGCGACGGCAAGGTTCCGGGAATCGTGCTGGTGCACGGCGGCGGTGGAACGGCGTTCAAGGATTGGGTGAAGAAATGGAACGACCAAGGCTTTGCCGCCATCTCGATTGCGGTGGAGGGGCAGATCGATGTGAAGGATCCGGATGCGACGGACCGGGGCAAGTCATGGAAACAGCATCGCTGGCCGGGGCCGCGGCGTTCCGGTATTTATGGCGACTCGGCCGAGCCGCTGAAAGACCAGTGGATGTATCACGCCGTGGCCGATACGGTCCTCGCCAATTCGCTGCTGCGCTCGTTGCCGGACGTGGATCCGGACCGGGTGGGGGTGATGGGCATTTCGTGGGGCGGGGTGATCACCAGTACGGTGATGGGGATCGACAGTCGCTTCGCCTTCGCCATTCCCACCTATGGGTGTGGAAACCTGTCGGCGGCTGAAAACCAGTATGGTCGGGCGCTGGGAAACAATGAGCTCTACAAGCAGGTGTGGGATCCGATCCTTCGCCTCGAAAAAGCAACAATGCCCGCCCTTTGGTTTTCGTGGCCCGGCGATCAGCATTTCCCGCTCGATAAGCAGGCCTCGTGTTATGAGGCCATGGCCGGAGATTATATGGTATCGCTGATTCCGGGCATGAAGCATGGCCATGGCGCCGGATGGAATCCACCGGACAGCTATGCCTTTGCCCGGGACGTCGTTGAATCGGGGGCTCCGTGGTGCCGACCAACCAACGCCCGGGTCAAGGATGGCTCGGCCATGGTTGCGTTTGCCTCCACCAAGGCCTTGGATTGCGCCATGTTGGTTTCGACGTCCGATGCCGGGGTAACCGGCTCCCGCAACTGGGTGGAATCCCCGGCAACGCTGAAGCAATCCGGGAATTCGTGGATGGCTTCCGCCCCCTTGCCATCCGGAACAACGGCATGGTTCATCAACGTCAAAAGCGGGCCGCTGACGGCCAGCTCGGATTTCAAGGCCATCCCCTGAGTTTTTTGTTGGCATAGTATATTTAAGGGATGGCGCTTTTATTCGGACGGGGCATAATGGGCCGTTTTAGGAAGCATAGTAATCAGATAGATACATAAGGAGAAGAGATGGATAATTCAGGGAAGAAAACACCGGTGGTTCCGCCGGAACTGCTGTTGACGTTTGTTTTGGTAACGATCCTGTTCCCGCTGTGGGGGTTCGCCAACGACATCACGAACCCGATGGTGGCGGCGTTCAAGAACATCCTGCTGCTCTCCAACTTCGAGAGCTCGCTGGTGCAGGCGGCGTTCTACGGCGGCTATGCGCTCATGGCGATCCCGGCGGCGCTGTTCATCAAGAAGTTTTCCTATAAGAAGGGCGTTGTGCTCGGCCTGGCGCTCTACTCGTTCGCCTGCCTGATGTTCATTCCCAGCGGCCTGGCGATGTCGTACCCGCTGTTCCTGCTCTCCTACCTGATCATGACCAGCGGCCTCTCCTTCCTGGAAACCACCGCCAACCCCTACATCCTTTCGATGGGCGACGAAGCCACCGCCACACGCCGGCTCAACCTCGCCCAGGCGTTCAACCCGATGGGCTCGATCGTCGGCATGTTCGTGGCCAGCATGTTCATCCTCGCCAGCCTCGACGGCACCAGCGAGACCGCCCGCCGCCAGATGGAGACGCTGGCCAAGGAAGGCACGCCCGTCCACCTGCAGGAACTTGCCGGACAGATCGGCACCGCCGACGCCCTGGCCGCGGTGGTCGCCACCGCCGACTGGCAGGACAGCAAGAAGCTCTACAAGAAGGCCGGGGAACTCTCGGCGTCGTTGAAAGACGGCACCTTCCTGCTCGACAACGCCAACGCCGCGCAGGCCGACGAGGTCGCCGCCGCCCTCGCCGCCCAGCCCAAGGGCAACAAGTTCAAGGCCGCCGCCGATGCCGTGGCCGTCGTGCTGCAGATCAAGGGCAAGCCCCAGCCGACCCCGGCCGAAGCCCAGCGCAACGATCTATTCGTCGGCGACCGCGGGCTGGAGCTGACGCTCGCGCTGAACCGGGAGCAGCCGCTGCTGGCCCAGGCCGGCGAGTGGGAAAACATCGACCAGCACTTCGCCGAGGCCGTTGCGCCCGCCGCCGGGCTCGCCGCCATGTTCGGCCCCGCCGCCACGGTGGACGCCGCCAAGGCCACCGCCCTCGTCGCCCAGGTCCGCCAGGAGCTCGCCGCCGCCCAGGGTGCGCTCGAAGGCATCCCGACCGACGGGCTCAAGGACTATTTCGCCGCCGCCGGCACCGGCCTCTCCACCATCCAGAAGGCCGACCTCGGCATCGTCTCCACGCCGTATGCGCTGATGGGCGGCTTCCTGATCCTCGTCGTGGCGCTCTTCGCCTGGAAACTGCCGGCCAAGACCCAGGGCGAACACGAGGACGACCAGGGCGGCATGGACGTCGGCGGCACCGTCAAGCGCCTCTTCAAGAACGCCACCTACATCGAAGGCGTCGTTGCGCAGACCTTCTACGTCGGCGCGCAGATCATGTGCTGGACGTTCATCGTGCAATACGGCTCGATGGAGCTCGGCCTCTCCAAGGCCACCGCGCAGAACTGCAACATCCTCGCGATGGTCATCTTCGTCTCCAGCCGCTTCGTCTGCACCTTCCTGATGCACTACATCAGCTCCGGCGCGCTGCTCACCATCCTCGCCTCCGGCGCGATCCTGCTGACCACCGGCACGATCTTCGTGGAAGGCTACGCCGGGCTCTACTGCCTGATCGGCGTCAGCGCCTGCATGTCGCTGATGTTCCCGACCATCTACGGCATCGCGCTCGACGGCCTCGGCGACGACGCCAAGCTCGGCTCCGCCGGGCTGATCCTCGCCATCGGCGGCGGCTGCATCATGACGCCGCTGCAAGGGCGCATCATCGACCTGCCGGCGATCGACCTCGGGTTCATGGAGCTCGCCAGCGTGCGCGCGTCGTTCGCGCTGCCTTTGATCTGCTTCGTCGTGATCGCCCTCTACGGCTGGCGCACCTTCAGCATCCACCACAAGAAAGAAAGTTAGGCGCATCCCCCATATACGGGATGGGCAGGCGCCTGGCTCATGATAGGTTGAATGAGACCGGGCGTACTGCCTTTAAAGGATGATTTAGGAAACAATGGGTAACTCGATGAGGTTGAATATGAAAAGCAAAGTAATCGTGGCAATTATGGGAGCCTTGCTGCTGCAAGGTATCGCCGCCGAGCAGGGCATGAATGAAATGTGGGGAGAAAGCACCGTCAAGCTCCGTGCCGAAAATGCCGAACGGGGGCAGCTTTTCAACGATGGCAACTATGCCATGTTCATCCATTGGGGCCTCTATTCCCAGCTCGGCAACCAGGTGGGGGATAAAACCTACTACGGCATTGGCGAGTGGATCATGAATCCGCGTATGGCCGGCATCCCCGTGGCCGAATACAGGAAGCTGGCGGGAACCTTCAACCCGCAGCAGTTCGATGCCAAGTTCATTGCCAAGCTGGCGAAGGATGCCGGGATGAAATACATCATCATCACCAGCAAGCACCACGACGGCTTCGCGATGTACGATTCCAAGGCCTGCGATTTCAACATCACCAAAACCACGCCGTGGGCAAAGGACCCGATGCACGAACTCGCCGCCGCCTGCCGGGCGGAAGGCCTCGGCTTCGGCTTCTACTATTCCCACAACCAGGACTGGACCTTCCCGGGCGGCAATGGTGGCCCGAAGGTCGATGCGGATGGGAAATCGGCGACGTTCGATGACTACTTCGTGAAAAAATGCTTGCCGCAGGTCGAGGAGATCACCAGCAACTATGGGCCGATCGAGCTGGTCTGGTTCGATACGCCCGGCAAGATGCCCAAGGAATATGTGCAGCAGCTCGTCGATGTGGTTCGCAAGAACCAGCCCAACGCGCTCGTTTCCGGCCGTGCCGGACATGGCTTGGGCGACTACCAGTCGCTCGGCGACATGGAAGTGCCGCACAAGAACGTGAAGGGCATGTGGGAAGCGGTCGACACCACCAACGATTCGTGGGCCTATGCCTGGTACGACGAATATTGGAAAACCCCCAAGGAAATCCTGCGCCGCCTCATCGCCTGCGTCGGCCGCGGCGGAACCTACATGCTCAATATCGGCCCCCGGGGCGACGGTTCCGTGCCGGAGCGCGCCGCCCGCGCCCTGCGCGAATCCGGCGAATGGATCCGTTCCTACCCGCAGGTGGTGTATGCCACGGAAGCATCGCCGTGGGAGCACGCGCTTCCGTGGGGCGATGTCACCGTCAAGGGCAACAAGCTTTACCTTTCCGTCTTCGACTGGCCGGCCTCCGGCAAGCTCCACCTGCCGGGCCTCAAAACCCCAATCACTTCCGCCAAGCTACTGAAGGGCAATGAAGGGGAGACGGTTAAATTTTCATCCGCTAATGGCTGGACGATTTTCGAACTTCCGCCGGTTGCTCCGGAAAAGCTGGTGTCGGTCCTCGAAGTGGATCTGGCCGGTGCGCCGGAAGTGGATCCGACCTTCGGTCTCGATCCGGAAATGGAAACGGAAGTCCTTGCCGAATTCAGCACTGTGGAGGGCGCTGATCTTTCCCATAAACGCTGGATGGAAAAATTCGGGGAGTGGAAAGCGGTGATGCATGCCCACAACTGGACTGCGGATGGAAAGGCGATGTTCGAAATCAATGTGCTCAAGCCGGGCGACTACAACGTTAGCCTGACCTATGCCGGCGAGGGGCGCCTGGTCTGGGGCGTGGATGTCGTGGGGGGCGAGCATATCCAGAACCAGCAGAATTCTTCGCACAACTACCAGAAATTCCCGATCGGATGGATGAACTTTCCGAAGCCTGGGAAATACAAGGTTACCGTCTCTTGCCTGGAAGGCGACTTCAAAACCTCCAGCCTGAAGGGCATCCACTTTATGTCCGTCCAGTAATAGATGGATGTTTGTATTTTCCCGGTGGTCGTATAGGCTGGTTGGATAATTTCTAACCAGGAGAATACCGAATGAAGCATGGGAAGATCGCCGCTATAATCACGTTATGTGTTTGGTCTGCCGTTTGCGTTGCCGAACCGGGGACGCCACTCAGTGAGCCGGTCATCAAGAAATGGACTGAGCCCGGGGAAAAGGGGAAGACGGTCGAGTTCATGACCATCGACGGTGTGATGGTGCATGAAACCGATGAGGCCAAACAACCCCAACCGCCGATTGTGGTTCCCGGCACGGCGAGCTGCGGGGAAAAGGTCGGCACGGCGCCGTCGGACGCCATCGTTTTATTTGACGGAACTCCGGAGTCGCTGGAAAATTGGACGGACACCAAGGGGAACAAGACCAAATGGGTGTTCGTTGACGGCGCCTTGGAGTCGGTGAAAAAAGCCGGGTATATCCAAACCAAGGAAAAATTTGGCTCCTGCCAGCTGCATGTCGAATGGGCTTCGCCGTCAACGGTCAAGGGCAGTGGGCAGGGGCGCGGCAACAGCGGGGTTTTCCTGATGGGAACCTACGAGGTGCAGGTGCTGGATTGCTACGATAACAAAACCTATCCGGATGGGCAGGCGGCGGCGCTGTATGGGCGGAAAAAGCCTTTGGTGAATGCCTCGCGCAAGCCCGGCGAGTGGCAGACCTACGACATTGTTTTCCACCGTCCGATCTTCGATGGATCCGGAAACGTGCTCCGGAAAGCGACCTTTACCGTTTTGCATAACGGGGTGCTGGTTCAGGATCATGTATTCCTGTCGGGCGGCACGGGCTGGAAAGGGGCGCATTCGGCCTCCGATTACCAGGCGCACGCCGACGCGCTTCCGATTTCGCTGCAGGATCACGGAAACCCCGTTCGCTATCGGAACATCTGGGTCAGGCCGCTGGCGGATTAAAACGCAAAACACCCGATTTACTCCATAAAAGAGCGAATCGATCCCGCTACCGTCTAATTAGAATTGACGGCCGTGAATTCTAATTAGACTTTTATCGCACGTCCGGACGATGTGGAGAACGTCCATTTGCAACTCACGGAAGTAGTGACGGCTCGGGGTCTTTTATTGATCGGTAGTGGTTGGCAAGGGCTTATCCCGCCGGTCTGGTTGGAGCAACTTCAGTTCCACCTTGCGGAAGTCGATCGGCTGGCCCTCGGCCTGAAGGCCGATGAATCCTTCCGTCAACAGCTTGCCTAGCACAAACAGATCCGGATCATAGCCGGCAATGACGCCTCCGCCGATTTGGGGTTGCGAATACTCGAGCACCTTCTTCCCGTTGATGATGTGGACAATGCGGTTGCTACCGTCAACAATCGCTTCGGCACGTACCCATTCCCCGGGGGGATAGGTTTCGGCCGTCGACTGAACAACGTGCTTTTCGGTCAGTGCACCCTTGTAGACGATATGGGTTCCCGGTGTGCAGACATTGCCGGTTGCCCTCGGTTTGTTGTTCGGTTGCCCGGCAAGGAACTGCAATTCGACGGCGATGGGCCAGTTCTGGTCTTTCAGGATTGTTTTCGGGTTTTGGGCATGCAGCATCACTCCACTGTTGAGGTCGGCATATTGGGGAGCTCCCTCATGCAGTTTCCCGACAAAGCGGTACTCGACCACCAGATGGTAGTTGGAGAATGGCTGCTTGTAGTAGAGATGCCCGAAGCGCTCGCCAAATTCTTCGTATTTGTCGTATCGCACCTTGAGAAGGCCGTCCTCGACGCGAAACGTATCCCCAAAATTATCGCCCATCTCGTGATGGTTCAGTTTCACGATCCAATCATCGATGTCCGTGCCGTTGAATAGCTGTATCCATCCCTCGTTGGACGTCTCGGCGCCGATCGCCATCACGTTGATCAGGAGTGCCGCGAGCATGCCGATTTTGGTTTTCGTTTGTTTGAAGGTCATTGCTTTCCTGTTCCGGATTAGCCCTAGCGGATAAAATGGGTCCAGGCTTTGGCCACCGGCTCGGGCGCAGGAATGTGCTCTTTTCCGTATTCCATCAGCTTCATGATCCAAGCCATGTTTTTCCCCAGAACCTCCATGATCTGCACGCCCTCTTCATCCTGTTCGACTTCTCCGCCCCTCAATCCGTGGGCGACGTTCCAGTAGTTGGAGGCGGGCATGATCATTTCGGCGTAGTTGATGAATTTATTCATGGCATCAACCGTGGGAAGTCCGCCCGAGCGCCGGACTGCGGCAACGGAGGCGCCTACCTTGTGGCGGAATAGGTTTCCATTAACACCCGCAACATAGAAGGCCCGGTCGAGGAACGATTTCATCGTGCCGCCAACACCGGAGAAATGAACCGGGGATCCGAGCAGAATGCCATCGGCTTCGGCCATCTTCTGGATCCACCCATTCACCGGGTCGTCGTCGAAAACACAGGTTCCGTCCTGGCTTTTCAAACACGCGTGGCAGGACATGCATCCGCGCAGCTTTTCCTTGCCGACGTGGATCAGCTCGGTCTCGATGCCGGCTTTTTCCAGTTCGCCGAAAACGAGTTTCATTGCGAGTGCCGTATTCCCGTTTTCATGGGGGCTTCCATTGAATCCAACAACGTTCATCTTGTCTTCCTTCTGTTTTCGGGTGTTTCTATGCGGCAGAGGCAACTCAAAGCGTCTTGAGTCGTCATTCAAAAAGTGCCGCTACTCCTTCTGGATTCTGGCTTGGCGCTTAGGTGGTCTTGAGCTTGCCGGCCATGGTTTCGACGAGGGCAATGATAACGATGCCGGCGAGCATGATGGCGATGGCGATGCCGGTTTCGGCATTGAGTTCGGGAAGCTGATAGAAATAGCCGACCACTTTTTCCTTGATGGCATCCCCATCCTGGAAGGTTTTGATATCCGGTGTTTTCCAGGGCCAGAGAATGGCCAGGGAACCGAAGATGAAGCCGGTGAGCAGCGCAATGGTTTGGTCGTGGAACTTCTTGAAGATCCAGGAGAGCAGGCGGGCGAAGACGACGAGACCGCCGACGGCGCCAATGCCAACGGGGATCAGGACCTTGAAGTCGAAATTGTTGATCGCGTCGATCATCACCAGTTGGTAGTTGCCCATCAGCAGCAGGACATACGAGCCGGAGAGGCCGGGCAGGATCATGCTGCACATGGCCACTGCGCCGCAGATGAGCAGGTAGGGGATGGAGGCATTCTGTTCGGCCGGTTCCAGGAAGGCGAGGGCCGCAGCCACGGCGGTGCCGAGAATGAACAGGGCAACCACGGACCCGCTGCGCTTGCCGATCCTGAGGCCAACGAAGTAGACGGAGGCGAGGATGAGACCGAAAAAGAACGACCACACATAGAGGGCGTGGCTTTCAAACAGGTATTCCAGCAGCCTGGCCACGCTGAGGATGCTGGCCACCACACCGATGCCGATGGCGGAGAGGAACTTGATGTCGATATGCTCGAACAACTCCTTGAACTTGAAGGTGCATCCGAGCTTGATGGCTTTCGTGTCGAAGGATTTAATGGTGTTTATGAGTTTTTCAAAGATACCGGTCAGCAGGGCCATGGTACCGCCGGAGACGCCCGGAATCACGTTGGCCGCGCCCATCAGCGCGCCCTTGAGCATGTTGGAAATGTAGTCGATCATGAAAGTCGAACCCCTGTCTTGTTAAAGTCGGAGGAAAGTAGTAGGGATTAAGCAACTTGAAGTCAATTTCATCCAAGAAAGGAATCAATCATGACAGATCAGGAAATTATGGACGCAGTCAATGTCATCATGGCAGAGGAAGTTGCACCTGCCCTTGCATCGCACGGCGGTGGCGCACTGGTAACCAAGGTTGAAAACGGCGTGGTGTTCGTGGAGCTTGAAGGCGGTTGCAAAGGGTGCCCCGGCGCACGCATGACCATGAAGAACGGAATCGAGACCCTCCTTAAGGAACGCGTTCCGGAAGTGAAGGAAGTGATCGACGATACCGTCCACATGTAGTCGGACCGGTATTCGGCTGTATACTTTTGCGCATCGGCAATACGTTTTGCCGGTGCGTTTTTCTTTGGTCATGTAAAAAGGTGAAAACAATTGAACCGCTGTCGGCGATTTGCAACTATCTGCGTCCATGTAGCTGGATTTACGCCTTGCTCAAGAGGGGTTCGGCCATGCATGGAGACCTGTAGATGAAAATTCTGATTGCCGAAGACAACGCGTTCTCCCGTACCCTGCTAAAAAAAACACTCACGAAGGCGGGCTACGATGTGATTGCCGCCGAAAACGGCGACGTGGCCTGGGAGGTGCTCCAGCAGGACGATCCGCCCAAGCTTGCGCTGATCGACTGGATGATGCCCGGCCTCAGCGGCATCGAGGTGTGCCGCAAGATCCGCGAAATCGATTCGGCGATTCCCATCTACGTGATTCTGCTCACCGCCAAGAGCGACAAGGAGGACGTGCTCGAAGGGTTCTCGGCGGGGGCCGACGATTTCATCAAGAAGCCGTTCGACAGTGGCGAATTGCTGGCCCGCATCCAGGTTGGGCGCCGCTTGGTCGAGCAGCAAGCCTTGATGCACTGCTTGATTGATTCCATTCCCGACCCGATCTACATGAAGGACAGCCGCGGCCTCTACCTCGGTTGCAACGCCGCCTACGCGCGCTTCGTCGGTACCGATTTCGACGATATTTTTGCCCGTACGGCATCCGATGTTCTGCCGCCGGCCCAGGCGCAGCAGTCGCATATGGAAGACCTGCGCGTCCTGGCCAATGGCGAAATTTTCGAAACCGAAGGTTGGGTGAACAGCGCCGAGGGGCACGACGTCTACCACAGCACCATCAAGATTCCCTATCTGGAATCCTCCGCCGGATCCACCGGCATGATCGGAATCTGCCGCGACCTCACCAAGCGCATCGAAATGGAGCAGGAGATGCGCCGCCTCGCCGTCGCGGTCGAGCAGTCCACCGAATCGATCATGATCACGGGGGTTGACGGCACCATCCTTTATGCCAATGCGGCGTTCGAAACTACAACGGGCTATCGTCTTGACGAAGTCTTGGGCCAGCATCTCGACATCTTGAAAAGCGGAAAGCACGACGACGCCTTTTTCGAGAAGCTTTGGGAAACCATTTCCTCCGGAAACACCTGGGGGGGCGAGCTAACCAACAGGAAAAAGGATGGAAACCTCTATGTCGAGGAGGCGGTGATCTATCCGATTCGAAACGATTCAGGGAAAGTGGTCAACTATGTCGCGATCAGCCGCGACATCACCCAGGAGCGCGAAATCGAAAAACACCTGCGCCAGCAGCAGAAAATGAACGCCATCGGTGAACTCGCCGGTGGTGTGTCGCACGACTTCAACAATATCCTCACCGCCATCCTTGGCTATGTTGCACTCTGCATGAACTCGGTCGAGGAAGACGGCAAGGTCTATGGCTATCTCAAGGAAATCGTGAAGGCCGGCGACCGGGCAACCAAGCTGGTGCGCCAGATCCTGACCTTCAGCCGCCAGGAGGAACAGGAGTTCACTTCGCTCGAACTCCAGTCGATCATCGAGGATTCGCTCAGCATGGTGCAGACCACCATGAAGAAGAGCATTGCGCTCAAGTTGGATATCGATCCCAAATGCGGCGCCATCCACGGCGATCCGACGCAATTGCAACAGGTGATGATCAACCTCTGCACCAATGCTGCGCATGCGCTGGGCAAGGAAGGCCAGGGTACCCTGAGCGTGAAACTCAAGCAGGTTGAGCTGCATGGCCGCAGGGCCGACGACCAGGCCATTGATCTTGATCCTGGGTTCTATGCGTGCATCATGGTGAAGGATACCGGTTGCGGCATGCCCCCCGAGGTGCTCGAACGGATCTTCGAACCCTACTTCACCACCAAGAAAAAGGGTGAGGGGACGGGGTTCGGTCTTTCGATCGTCCACGGCATTGTCCGGAAGCACCGTGGCACCATCACGGTCGATAGCGAAGAGGGGGTGGGCACCACGTTCACGCTTTACTTCCCGCTGCTTTTGGAAACGGTCGAACAGGAAAAGCAAGCCTTGGATCTTTCCACGCCCGAGGGCTATGGCCACATTTTGTTTGTCGACGACGACGAAGCCGTGCTCTCGATGGGGCGCGAGATTCTCGAATCCTTCGGCTATTCGGTCGTCACGGCCACCAACGGCAAGCGCGGGTTCGAGACGTTCATGCAGAATCCCAATGGGTTCGATGCCCTGGTAACCGACTACAGCATGCCAGAGGCCAATGGCCATGAGCTGATCAAGAAGGTGCTGGACGTTCGGCAGGACATTCCTGCCATCCTCTGCAGTGGCTACATGGAAAAGGTGGATGGCGAAGACCTCAAGAACCTCGGTCATGCCGCCTACATGGCCAAGCCCATCGACTGGCGCGAGCTGAGCCGCACCATCCAACGCGAGATCGGCAAGCAAGGATAGCTTCTTTTTCCCGTTTACTTCAGGCTCTGGCACCGAAGTTGCTTAAGATATGATCTGTTTAGTAGGGGTCCCAGATGAAAAGAATCGATCAGTATCTTGAAGAAATGCTCGAAAAGGGCGCCAGCGATATCCATCTTTCAACGAACCACCAGCCCTGCTACCGCATTGATGGTGAAATGCAATTCCAGCGCGGAACCGAAAAGTTCACCGATGAAGAGCTGCGCGAGCTGCTCTACGAATTTGCACCCGAGCGCAATATCCAGGAGTTGGAGGAGGTGTGGGATACCGACTTTGCCTACGAGCTCCCCGGAACCGCCCGTTTCCGCGTGAATATTTTCATGGATCACGAAGGGATCGGCAGCGTGATGCGCCAGATTCCGTCGCGCGTTCCCACGTTTGAGGAGTTGAACATTCCAGAAGGCGTCCGCTCCTTCTGCTTCCTGAACAAAGGCCTCGTCATCGTTACGGGCCCGACGGGCAGTGGCAAGTCCACTACGCTCGCGGCCATGGTTGATTTGATCAACCGCACACGCCGCATGCACCTGATCACCGTTGAGGATCCGGTGGAATTCAAGCACCGCTCCCTCGGTTGCCTGGTCAACCAACGCGAAGTCCACGTGCATACGAAGAGTTTTTCCAATGCCCTTCGTGCCGCGCTCCGCGAAGACCCCGACATTGTTCTGGTGGGGGAGCTGCGCGACCTCGAAACCATGGAAATTGCCATCGAAACCGCCGAAACCGGACACTTGGTGTTTGGCACCTTGCATACCAACACCGCCGCAACAACGGTTGATCGAATCATCGATAAGTTTCCCGCCGACCGCCAAAACCAGATTCGCACCATGCTGGCCGATTCCCTCCAGGGGGTCATTGCCCAGACCCTCTGCAAGCGGATTGGCGGGGGGCGGATCGCCTCCTGCGAAATCCTCGTGGTCACCCCGGCCGTCGCGGCCAACATCCGCGAAGGAAAGACCCACCAGATCCCATCCATTATGCAGACCGGCAAAAACGTCGGCATGTGCACGTTTGCCGACGACCTGCTGAGTCTCGTGAAGCGAGGGATTATCAGTCCGGAGGAAGCCTACAGCAACGCCATCGACAAACCGTTCCTCCAGAAAAAGTTTCAAGAGGAAAAGATCGCACTCGATCTGTCGCGTTCGGCCCTCGACGATATCGACATGCATCAGGAAGAGTCCGAAAACGTCTCCAAAAGCGAAAAGGCCCGCAAAAAGCTGCACATCAATCCCCGCGATACGGCCGCCCTGCGCGAGCTGGTCCTGATCCTCGCCACGGATGAGAATCCGGACGAACGCAATGGGCATGAATCCTTGGAATATGCCCAGAAGTTGCTCGACCTCACCGGGCAGAACGATGCCTTGACCCTGATGCTCATTGCGGCGTCGTATGCCGAGTTGCAGCATTTTGGCGAAGCCAGCGAGTGGGCGAAAAAGGCGTTGAAGGTGGCCAAGGCCAATAAGCAAAAGGATTTGTCGGCCCGTATCCTGCGCTATATGAACCTCTTCAAGCGCGGGATTCCGCTCCGCGGCGAATCGGCCTAGACCGGCCGGTTATTAGCCGAATTTTTTATTTACCTTAAATATGATCATGTTAATAATGTATCTTCGTTTCCAACCACGGAGGTATATTGATGGCAGATCGATCCAGCGTTTCGCAACTCTTTGCTCCGCCGGCCCGGGTAAGTGACGGCTCCTTCTATCCCTCCCACGGCAGCTACGAAAAAATGTATGCCCAGAGCCTGGAAAACCCGGAAGCGTTCTGGGGAAGCCAGGCCGAAGTCCAGATTGATTGGTTCCACCAATTCACGCAGGTGAGCGATTGCGACCTGGCCAGCGGCATGGTGGCTTGGTTTCTCGGTGGAAAGCTCAACGTCTGCCACAACTGCGTGGATCGGCACCTTTCCATCCGCGGCGACAAGGTGGCCATTCTTTGGGAAGGCGACGAACCCGGCGACGTGCGGAAAATCACCTATCGCGAGCTGCACCGGGAGGTTTGCCGGCTGGCCAATGTGCTGCGTCACAATGGCATCCGTAAAGGTGACCGCGTGGCGATCTATATGCCGATGATTCCGGAGGCGGCCTTCGCCATGCTGGCCTGCGCCCGGATCGGGGCGGTGCATAGCGTGGTCTTTGCCGGCTTCAGCGCAGAGGCGCTTCGCGACCGCATCCAGGATGCGCGCTGCAAGGCGGTCATCACGGCCGACGAAGGGCGGCGCGGCAAAAAGACCATTCCCCTGAAGCGTCCGGTGGACGAAGCGGTGATGGCCTGCCCGACCGTCGAGCATGTGTTCATGGTTCGCCACACCGAAAGCAAGGTTCCGTTCTATGAGCCACGCGATATCGACCTCGGCGAAGCCATGAAAAACGAGCGCCCCTATTGCCCGGTCGAGCACATGGATTCGGAGGATACCCTCTTCCTGCTCTATACGTCCGGATCAACCGGAAAGCCGAAGGGCATCTCCCATACGAGCGCGGGATATCTGCTCTATGCCATGCTGACCCATCGCTATGTTTTCGACTATCGCGAGGACGATGTTTTTGCCTGTGTGGCCGACATTGGGTGGATCACCGGGCACAGCTATGTGGTCTACGGCCCGTTGGCGAATGGGGCAACGACGGTCATGTTTGAATCGATTCCAACCTATCCCGATGCCGGCCGCTACTGGGACATGGTTGAACGGCACAGGATTACCCAGTTCTATACCGCCCCGACCGCCATCCGCGCCATCGCCCGCCTCGGCGACGAATTCGTGAAACGGTACGACCGCTCCAGCCTGCGCGTGCTCGGCAGCGTGGGCGAGCCGATCAACCCCGAGAGCTGGAACTGGTATTACAACGTGGTTGGGGAGGGGCGCTGCAATATTGTGGATACCTGGTGGCAGACGGAAACCGGCGGCATCATGATCACGCCCTTGCCCGGGGCCACGCACACCAAGCCGGGGTCGGCGACCTTCCCGTTCTTCGGCATCGTGCCGGTGCTGCTGGACGACCAAGGCAACGAGATCGAGGGCAACGGGGTGTCCGGCCTCTTGGCCATCAAGAGTCCGTGGCCCTCCATGGCGCGCACCATCCAGGGCGACCACCGGCGCTTTGCCCAAACCTACCTCGATCCATTCCCCGGCTATTATCTGACCGGCGATGGTTGCCGGCGCGATGAGGATGGCTACTATTGGATTACCGGCCGCGTGGACGATGTCATCAATGTGTCCGGGCACCGCATGGGGACGGCCGAAGTTGAAAGCGCGCTCGTCAGCCATCCTGGCTGCGCCGAGGCCGCCGTGGTTGGCTTCCCCCACGAGATCAAGGGGCAGGGCATTTTTGCCTACGTCATCCTCAAGGAGGGCTTCGATGCCGATGCCGAGCTGATCGGCGAGCTGCGCAACGAGGTGCGGACCCACATTGGCCCCATCGCCGTTCCCGACCAGATCCTGATCACACCCGGCCTGCCGAAAACGCGTTCCGGCAAAATCATGCGCCGCATTCTGCGCAAGATCGCCAGCCAGGAAACCGGGGAGCTGGGCGATATCTCGACGCTGGCCGATCCATCCGTCGTCGAACTTTTGATCGAGAAGCGAAAGGGGCTATGATTTCGTAAAAGCGCAAAGGGTAAAGGTTGCAAAGCCGTTTTAACTGTGTAGCATGCTCCACCTGTCAATTTTCAGAAGGAGCATTTATGGCGAAAGAAGAAGCAATCGAAGCAGAAGGCGTGGTTAAAAAAGTACTGCCCGCCACCATGTACCGTGTCGAATTGGAAAACGGGCACGAAATTCTCGCGCACATTTCCGGGAAAATGCGCAAGCATTTCATCCGTATTGCCGTCGGCGACCGCGTGACCGTCGAAATTTCCCCCTACGATTTGGAAAAGGGACGCATCACGTTCCGCCACCGCAACTAGCGGAGGAATTCCATCATGTCTCAGCGGAGTCTGTGGGGAAGCAAGGTCGGTTTCCTGCTGGCCGCCATTGGATCGGCGGTCGGGCTCGGGAACATCTGGCGTTTCGGCTACATGGCCTACGAAAACGGAGGCGGCGCCTTCCTGGTTCCCTACGTGGTCGCCCTCCTGCTCGCCGGCATTCCGCTGATGATCCTCGAATACACCCTGGGGCACCGCGAAAAGGCGGCACCGCCCCTGGCCTTCGCCCGCATCGACCGCCGCTGGGAAACGATCGGGTGGTGGATGCCCACCATCGCCTTCTTCGGCATCAACCTCTTCTATGCCGCCGTCATCGGCTGGTGCATGAACTATTTCTGTTTTTCCGTGAACCAGGCGTGGGGCGCGGATACGGGCGACTTTTTCATGAACACCTTCCTGCAGGTGTCCGATTCGCCGTTCGAGCTCGGCGGCATCCGCTGGCCGATCCTGGCCGGCACCGTCCTGACGTGGGTCATTAGCTGGGCCATCTGCTTTCGCGAGGTGAACCATGGCATCGAGAAAGCCTCGATGATCTTCATGCCGTTGCTGGTGGTGCTCACGCTGGTGCTCATCGGTTGGGCGTTGCGTTTGGAAGGGGCCTGGCCCGCCATCAAGGAGCACTATCTCACCGCCCGGTGGGACAAGATCAATCCATTCACCGCCTCCGGCAGCAAGGTCTGGGTGGAGGCGTTCGGGCAAATCTTTTTCACGCTTTCGCTCGGTTTCGGCATCATGATTGCCTACGCCAGCTATCTGCCCAAAAAGACCGACATTGTCGGCAACGCCCTGATCACGTCGGTGCTCAACTGCCTCTATTCTTTCCTGACGGGCTTCGCCGTCTTCGGCACCATCGGCTTCATGGCCGCCTCCAAGGGCGTACCGTTCGCCGAGGCCATCACGAGCGGCCCCGGCCTCGCGTTCGTGGTCTATCCCGAGGCCATCAACCAGCTGCCCACCGGGCAAACCATCTTCGGCATGCTCTTTTTCCTGGTGCTGATCATGGCCGGCCTCTCCTCCGCCATTTCGTTGGTCGAGGCCTTCTGCTGCTCCCTGATTGATAAATTTGATTTTGACCGCAAAAAGACCGTCACGTGGGTTTGTGTGCTGGGTTGCCTCGGCAGCGTGGTCTTCACCACCCGCGCCGGCTTGTGGATCCTCGATATCGTCGATCACTTCGTCAACAACTATGGCCTCGTCACCGGCGGCATCTTCGAATGCCTGTTGGTCGGATGGGTGCTCAAGGCCGCCATCGCACGGAAACATGTGGACCAGGCGGGGGGCGTCAAATTGAACAAAGGCTGGGAAATCCTGGTCAAGTTCGTCACTCCGGCCATTCTGATTTTGGTAATCGGCTTTGCGCTCTACAGCGAATTTTCCGAAAACTATGGCGGCTATTCCACCATCGCGCTTCTCGTCATCGGCCTGGGCTGGCTGATCGCCGCCCTGATCATTTCCTTCATCCTCATGCGCTATCCTTGGAGCGGCGCCAAACTCGGCCGCGAGCACGAGCCCGAGGAAGACCACCTGTTGGTCTAGGCTTCTCCCCGTCTCCGTTATTGTCCTCTTTGACGTCTTCGGCCTGGTGGTCGGGGGACTGCGGCGGATGAACATCATCTGATGGGCACCATCGACTCTCCATCCTGATGGGCTGGACTGGCTTTGCTTGTCATGAACCTCGGTGGGTTTCTGGCGGAAGCATCATCTCCTTCATTTTCGTGCGCTCGTGAAGCAGCGAAAAACGCGCCCGCACCCACGAACCCGAAGAGGACCACCTGGTGGTGTAGAACGAGCATCCCGCTCGTTTGGAGCACCCCGGACGGTTGACCGGATTCATGGCGATCCAGGGCTAGTATTCGTTTGCAAAATAGATTGTTAAGTAATACATATTGCAAACGAAAACTAATGAAGGCGTATATAGACCATTTTGTTGAAGAGCTGTTATCCACCGGTCGGTACAGTTTTTCGCGCTCCGAAATCAGTGCCCGTTTCGATGTTGGCGACGATGCGTTGCGGCAATCCCTTCATCGCTTGGCACGGGCGGGAAAGATCCAGCCTCTTCGGGGTGGTTTCTATGTCATTGTCCCGCCTGAGTACAAAAGTCGGGGCATGTTGCCGCCTGAGATGATAATTGATGACTTAATGCGTCATATCGGTCGCACATATTATGTTGGCCTTCTATCAGCCTCGGCATTGCACGGTGCTGCGCATCAGCAACCTCAGAGCTTTGCAACCATCATTTCAAAGCCATCGATCCGTTCCATACAGGTTCAGGGACTCAATCTGGTTTTTCCTGTTAAGTCGGTCCTTCCATCAATGGGCATTGAAAAGAGAAAGTCGCCCTCGGGCTATTTCGAGCTCTCTTCTCCGGAGCTGACCGCAATAGACCTACTCATCTATTATCGCCAATGCGGCGGAGTTGCGGCTGTTGTTCCTGTGCTTGAAGAACTCATTGAACTGATGGACGGGGTGCGGCTTGCAAGGATGATCGGGGTAGATATCCATACCGCTCCCGTTCAGCGTCTGGGTTTTATTCTGGATGTGGTCCTTGGAGAAGGTGAATTGGGAGCGGCGGTGATGAGTGTGTTGGAAAAACGGGATTATTTCCACATTCCCCTCGTTCCTGGAGTGAAAAACGGCAATTGCCCGATTGATTCCAAGTGGAAGATAAACGTCAATGCCGATCTGGAGGATGAACTTTGATTCCCCGCGCCTATATAACCCATTGGAAACAGCATGCGCCTTGGATCAGCGATGCACAGGTTGAGCAGGATCTCGTCATCTCCCGCGCACTAGTTGATATATATTCCGATAAGCTGCTGTCAAACTCCTTGGCCTTTCGTGGCGGAACGGCACTACACAAGCTCTATTTTTCTCCCGCACCGCGATATTCGGAGGACATCGATCTGGTTCAGATCCGTCCCGAACCCATCGGAGCTGTCATAGACCGCTTACGTGAAGTGCTTAACTATTTAGAACCTCCTAATATCAAGCAGAAGGATCGAAATACAACACTCATCTTTCGTTTTGAAACCGAGGTGGAACCGGTGATCCGAATGCGGTTGAAGGTCGAGATTAACTGCCGGGAACACGACTTTGTATTTGGATCCATCAAAAAAGACTATGACGTGGACTCACCGTGGTTTTCCGGGATGGCGGAGCTAACCACGTTTGAGCTGGAGGAACTGCTCGCCACCAAGGTTCGCGCGCTCTACCAGCGCCGAAAGGGGCGCGACTTGTTCGATCTCTGGTACGCAGATCAAAAGGCCGACATCGACTGGCCGCGTGTCATGGATGCATTCCGTACGATCATGACGAACGACGGCACCCCCGTCACCAACCGCCAGCTACAGCTCAATCTCGAGGAGAAGGTCAACCACCCCGACTTCCTCGCAGACATCCGAAACCTGCTGAGGCCGGAACTCGCAATAGAGCTTGAGGACATGAACCTGAATTTTCTTGGGATTACGAATGAATAACGCTGCTCCAACCATAGACCTTAAAGATTTCCCAACGACTCGTTATCGTGGGAGCAAGCGGAAAATGCTTCCTTGGATGCAGAACCATCTTTCAGGGTTGGAGTATGGCAGTGTGCTTGATCTGTTTGGTGGTACGGGAAGTGTTAGCTTTATGTTTAAGCAAATGGGGAAAAGGGTGGTCTATAATGACCATTTACAGTTCAACCATTTGATAGGAAAAGCCCTGATTGAAAATGACAACGTCCATTTCCCCGAGGCAGAAATCAACAATCTTTTTACCGGGGTTCCGGAAACGGATTTCATCCGCAATAACTTCAAGGGCATCTATTACACGGAGGATGAAAACTGCGAATTAGAGGTCGTTGCTGGAAATATCCGTAAGCTTAGGGCGGGATCTTATAAACAAGCGCTCGCCTATTATGCTCTTTTCCAGGCGTGTCTTGTTAAGCGACCTTTCAATCTTTTTCATCGCGCAAACCTTAGCATCCGCTTGGCCAAGGTGGATCGAAATTTCGGAAACAAGACCACTTGGGAGCGGCCCTTCGAGGAGTTGATGACACGATACATTAAGGAAATCAACAGCGCCGTTTTTGTTGGCAAGGAGAAGTGCCGATCAACTTGTTTTGACGCTCTGGATGCCCCTGTGAATGTAGATCTCGTATATATTGATCCCCCGTACCTGTTTAACACGAGAGGCAATGAAACGTCAGACTATCTCCGTTGCTACCATTTTCTAGAGGGGCTGGCGCGGTTTTCGGAATGGGAATCACTGATTGATCGCGAGACGATTAATTTCCGGATGGCACCTGAACAGAAAAATCGATGGATTGACAAGGAGAGCATCTATGAATCCTATGATTTGCTCTTTGAGAAGTTCCGGGATAGCATAATTGCCATCTCGTATAAAAAAGGCGGGATACCATCCGTCGAATTCCTGCGCAAGCAACTGAAAAGGCATGGGCGGAGGGTTAGTACGAAAACATGCCACTATAAATATGCATTAAATCATCAGAACGGAAATGCCTCAAAAAATAGGGAAGTATTGTTTATCGCCGAATAAGTTTGTGCATGGAGAAGGGGAAGCATGATGGTGTTTAAGAAAACGTATAGTTTAATATCTGGATTCTTGAATATATATTGGGAATCTGTCGTTCTGGGGGTGGTGTTAGTAACTGCTCTAATATTATTTATTCTTTACCGTCAGAGTGACGAAACATCTGCTCCATTGCTGTCAGGGTTTCTCACGGGGTGCGTAATTCTTTTGCTACAACTGTGCTTTGATTTGCGGAAGAGCAAGGAGTTGTTAAAGCTTAAGCAGTTGAGGATTAAGCGAATCCTTCCTTATCGTGAGGGAAAGGGTTTTTACGAGTCACTGGTGGCTGAGGCAAATCATTCGATTGATTGTGCGGGCATAACGATGTCGAGGTTTGTTGATGATTTTGCTCATCCTCGCAGAGGAGATTCCCAGGCTTTATTGCAAGCTCTTGAACGCGGTGTAAACGTGCGCTTTTTGGTTCCACATGAAAACTATTTATCCGAAGCAGATAAAGTACGAGCTTCAAAATCTATAGAACGAATAACCCAAATAGCAGCAGAGACAAGAACTGGAACAATAGAGATGCGCGTCTTCAATCATTCACCTGCACATAGCATATTCATATCAGATGATGATTGTCTTTTGGGTCCGGTATTCCCCGATGTAGTAAGCAAAGATTCTCCGGCTGTTCATACTCTTAAGAAAAGTAGTTTTGCTAAACCTTATATAGAATATTTCGAGAGTGAATGGGGTAATGCAAACAGCATTTAGTGTGATATGTCCTTCCCGTCTACACCTTTCCCTGATCGGAATGGGCCATGCTGGATACCGGGTGAATGGGGGGATTGGTTTTGCGTTGAATGCGCCTTCGTTGGATATTCAGTTCTCCATTTCTTCCGAGCCGGGAATCGATATTCAAGATGTTCGCGAGTTTCCGTTTGAGACGATACAGATCCAGCAACTGCAGGCCTTGCTTGGCGGCTTCATAAGCAACAACAAGATTGCGCAAGGTGTCCGCATTCATGTCGGCGGTTCCACCCCGACACACGGAGGGTTTGGTTCGAGTACGGCGATTCGTTTGGCTTGTCTTGAGGGAATGTCCCATCTGTTCAATTTGGAAGCATCGCGTGAAGAACTTGTTGTGGCATCAGGGCGAGGAGGCACATCGGGTATTGGGATCAATACTTACTTTGATGGCGGGTTTGTTTTTGATGTGGGGCATGCGGCGGAAGGGTCGGATTTTGCCCCGTCGCATTCGAGAACCGGGCATGATCCCTCACTTGCATTGATTCAGATGCCAATGCCCCAATGGGAAATCGGTGTTTGTATTCCCAGGCAGATTCCGCTTAAGACCCAGTTGGAAGAACAGCATTTTTTCCGTAGCCATTGTCCGCTTCCGGCCTGCGACATCCATGAAATCCTGTATCATTCGGTATATGGGATCACGGCTTCTGTAAAAGAACGGGACTTTGGCCGCTTTTGCGGTGCCGTTCGTGCCCTACAGCGCACGGCATGGAAAAAAGGGGAGCGTACGCTTTATGGCGAGCGGCTGCAGCAGGTCGAAGATGCGATTTATGATGCCGGTGCTTTGGCTGTTGGCATGAGCAGCTTGGGGCCGGGACTCTTTTTCCTTGGGGATGATGTTCCAACGAAGATAGAAGCATTACGCAAGCAGCTGCCCACCTGCGAATGGCTTTCAACCTCTGTGCGGAACTCAGGCCGGGAGGTTGAGGATGGCTGACATCTATTTTCTGACCTCCAATCTGGTGAAGCTTAGTCATGCCCGGCACATAGCCCGTAATCTGGATGTCCACATCAGGAAGCAGGATTATTACGGTGCGGCCTATTCGGAACCCCGCATTGACGGGCGTGAAGAACTGCTTGACCAGAGCCTTAAAGACGGCATTCGGCGAATGGCCGGTGTGCCGATGAATTCCCAAAAGGACGATGAGTCATTTTTGTTCGATCAAATGCCTCTGGGAGCCAGTTATTACGACTCACTGTTCTTCATTGAAGACACGTCGGTCATCATCCATGCCTTGAGTTCTTCCGAAAACGAGTTCCCCGGTACGGATGTTAAATATTGGATGAAGGAAACCTCTTTCGATCAATTAGACGCTTTGCTGAAACAGGCGGGTAATGATCGAAGGGTTACCGTTCGTTCGGATGTCTGTCTGCATATACCCCGGCCAGAGGGCTTGAAGGTTGGGGTTGGGGAATCCTTTATTCGTTTCATGGGCGAATCGTCGGGAAGCATTGTTGATAAGGAATATGAATTTGAAATCAACCCCATATTCCCTTGGCTCGATAACAAGACGTTTAATAAGTGGTTTGTTCCCAATGGCAGTCAGGTTCCAATCAGTATGCTTCCAATTGACGAGGCCACAACTGCCGATTTCCGTCAGCAATCCATAGGCAACATGTTTGAGTGGTTGTTAGAAACAGGCTTGGTTCAGAAAAAGAAAGCCCGGAAGGTGCGGCGGGGCAAACAAGCACTTTTTTCGTTCGCCCGAAACCATCTGTTTCTGGTGTCGGGGTATCCATGTTCAGGGAAAACCACCATTGGTGAATATTTAAGCCGGAATATGGGATTCCACCACATTGAAGCGAGTGATTTCATGCGGCATGCATATCACCAGCGCCATGGGTATACGTCATCGGTGCCACTGGAGCTTTTTGCTTGTAGAATACTGGAACAATTTCCGGAAACGGTGGTGGATGGTGTTTTATCTGAAATTGACCGAACAGATCTTCCGGATGTTGTTATTACTGGGTTACGTTCGCCTGATGAGATCAGGATTTTCAAGGAACAGTATAGCGGTGCCGGTGATGTTCGGACTGTGTTTCTTGAGGCAGATACGGCCATTCGGTATGAACGAAGCGATAAACGAGGACGTGAGGATGCCCTCCGTTCTCTGAGTGAATTTGAAAAGCGCGATGGATTGCAGACAGACATGGGGCTGGGGGTAGTCGAGGGTGAAAGCCAATACCGTGTGGAAAACAATGGCCGTTTCGAGGCATTCTACAGACAGTTTGAGACGGTTTTTTCTTTGCGCCTAACCCCATTGGACCTGGAGAAAGCGAAATTCATAACCAAGTATGAGCACAACTTGGAGGGGCGTATTCTGTTGTTCTTTCTGATCGATGAGCTTGTGGCTGATGAGCGCGAGGCATATTCAACCACAGAGATATCCAAGGGAATAAATCGAGTATTTACAGAGAATCGATTCCAAACAGAAAAGGATAATGTCAGCCGTTACTTCAATTTTAGAAGCCATCCTTACTATCGAGCGTTTCCCGATAACGGCGTTGTTCGCTTCGCTTTATCCGCTACCGGGAGGAGCCTGGCAACAAAGCTCGCTCGCGTTGTATAGGATTATTTCAGCGTAATCCGTCGCCCATCCAACTGAATCCGCCCCTCGGCGATCCACTGGAGGGCTTCGGGGTAGGCGATGTGCTCCTGGGCGTGGAGCTTTTCCATCATCGTTTCGAGCGTGTCGTCGTTTTCGATGGCGATCATCCTTTGGTTGATGACGGCACCGGTGTCCACGCCGGCATCGACGAAATGGACGGTGCAGCCGGTAAACTTGACGCCATAGTCGAAGGCCTGCTTTCCGCCGTCGAGGCCAGGGAAACTGGGTAGCAGGGAGGGGTGGATGTTGATCATCCGCCCGGCGAATGCGTTGAGCAGGCCGTCTTTCACAATCCGCATAAAGCCGGCGAGGGCAATGAAGTCGACATTGTGCTCCTCAAGAATCTTCAGCACGTTCTGTTCGGCCTCGCCGTCGAGCTTGGTCTTGAACGGGGCGCAGTCGAAATAGATCGCCGGAATATTGTGTTTACGGGCGCGTTCGAGAATGTAGGCATCCTTCTTGTCGGCCAGCACGCACTTGATCTCCGCATCCAGCGTTCCCGCTTCGATGGCATCAATAATCGCCTGGCAGTTGGTGCCCGATCCCGATCCGAATATCGCCAATTTCAACATGCTAAACTCCAGATAACTTAAACCACTAATTATCACTAATCTGCACTAATTGTGTATGGGATTAGTGTGAATTAGTGGAGATTAGTGGTTTATGAAATTCGGAAGCAAAGATAATATGCGTCGAATTTGTTAACTATGAAAATCAGAGGGTATACATGCATTTGAAAATCAAACCGCTTAATGACACCGCACGCGAAATCTATTCCGACCATGGCCACTTCCACGAAGGCGATGCCGGACTCGACCTCTATGTTTTGGAAGACATCACCATTGAACCCGGCGAAACCAAACCGATCAAGCTGGGCATCGCCTGCGAGCCAGAGGATGGCCGCGCCTATTTCCTGATGCCTCGTTCGAGCATTTCCAAAACTCCGCTGCGCATGGCCAACTCCCTCGGCCTGATCGACGGCGGCTATCGCGGCGAGCTCATGGCCATGTGCGACAACATCAAGGATTTTACCTATACCGCTGAAAAAGGACAACGCCTTTTCCAGGTCGTCGCCTGCGACTGCACCCCGATCTTTTACGAAATGGTGGAGGAACTCTCCGAAACCACGCGCGGAGCCGGGGGGTTTGGTTCCACCGGGAAATAAGGCAGGAAAGTGACGGTTGAGACGTGAGAAAAGAATCAAGGCTCAATCGTCACGCATCACGAAAACCCAATGCCTGATAAAAACGAACATCTTAAATACACCGTAATCGAAGATAACTTTCGTGTCTGCGACATGCCGGCGCAACTGCGTCCGCGCGAGGAGTTCGAGCGTGTCGGGGCGGAAAATGTTTCCGATGCCGTGTTGCTGGCGTTGATTCTCCGCACGGGGACCCGGGGCATGAACGTGGTGGAGGTTGCCCAGCGGTTGCTTTCGGCCTTTGGCTCGCTGACGGCGCTGGCCAAGGCGTCGGTGAAGGATATCCAGGCAATCAACAGCATCGGACCGGTGAAGGCACAAATGATCAAGGCGGCGATGGAACTGGCGCAGCGGCTGACCCGCGAGAGTGTTGGCGAGAGCCCGATGGTGGTTACGCCCGAGCAGGCTGCCGCCGTACTGCGCGAACGCGCGCGCGTTTTACAAAAGGAAGTCTTTTGGGCGCTGATGCTCGATGCCAAGAACCGGCTCATCGGCGAACCTCAAAAGATTAGTGAAGGCACCCTGACGAGCAGCCTCGTCCATCCGCGCGAACTGTTTAAGAAAGCGTTGGAACACTCCTGCGTATCGATCATTCTCGCCCACAACCATCCCTCCGGGGATCCGGCGCCGTCGTCCGAGGATATTAAAATCACCAAGCAATTGATCGGCGCGGGAGAGGTGATGGGCATCAAGGTGCTCGACCACATCGTGATCGGCCACCGCAAATACCACAACTCGACCGATTTCCTCAGCCTGCGCGAGGCCGGGCTGGTTCGGTTTGGATAATCCGCGATCACCGATCACGATTCCTGTAGGGCGGGGGCCGCGACCCAGCCGGTGCGGATGCTCCGCGATCGGGGATCGCGGCTACACAGGACGATGTAGGGCGGGGGCCGAGACCCCGCCGGTGCGGATGGTCCGCGATCGAGGATCGCGGCTACACGAGCGGGTGTAGGGCGGGGGCCGATACCCCGCCGGTTCGGATCATCGAGGATCGTGCAAGCCTGCTGATGGTCTGCTAGAGGCTTGGCGATAAACTCAAAACCTGCCATGCTCCCGGGCATTATGAAAACACTCCATTTTGAAAGCATTGGCGGGGCGAGCGGGGATATGATCCTTGGTGCGCTGGTTGGACTGGGCGTTCCGGTCGGGGAACTGAACGATGAGCTGAAGTCGCTGAAGGTTGATCCGTTCGAGATCGTGGCGGATGAAATCGTCGAGCAGGGAATGAGCGGCATCCGCGCAAAGGTGGAGCTCCATGGGCACCACCATCATCACCATCATGACCATGGGCATGATCACGACCACCATCATGGCCGCCATTTGAGTACGATCCTGAAACTGATTGGGGATAGCGCGTTGCCGGAACCGGTGAAGACCAACGCCGCGAAGGTGTTTCAGCGTATCGGCGAGGCCGAGGCGGCGATCCACGGCGTGGATATTGAAAAGATCCACTTCCATGAGGTTGGCGCGATGGACTCGATTGTCGATATTGTCGGTTGCTGCCTTGCCCTTCATAAGTTGGGCGTTGATGAAGTGTCCATCCGAAGCCTGCCGCAGGGGCACGGAACGATCGAATGCGCCCATGGAACCTATCCGAATCCTGCACCGGCCACATTGCGTCTTCTGGAAGGATTTCCGGTGCAGGATGTCGATGAACCGTTCGAGCTGGTCACCCCGACCGGGGCGGCGCTGATCTCCAGCTGGCGGACGGCGGCGGCTCCTATCTCCGGAAGCAAGGCTGCAAAAATCGCCTACAGCTTTGGGCACAGGAAACTGAATGGCCGGCCCAACCTGCTGCGCGCAACGCTTTACGAGTCGGCGGAGGATCAAACCGTGGATGAGGTTTTGGTGCTGGAGTGCAATTTGGACGATACCACGCCGGAGCTGGTCGGCTGCCTGTTCGATCGACTGCTCGAGGCCGGTGCGCTGGATGTCTACACCACGCCGGTCTTCATGAAGAAGCAGCGGCAGGGAATTCTGCTGACGGTGCTGTGTCTGCCATCGGATCGTGAGGCGATGCTGGATCTGGTTTTTGCGGAGTCGACTACCTTCGGTATTCGCGAGCATCTGTCCAGGCGGACGGTGCTGGAGCGTAGTTTCCAAACCGTGGAAACCCCGTTTGGTGCTGTTCGGATAAAAGTTGGCAGACGCCATGGTGAGGTGGTTACGGCTTCGCCGGAGATCGACGATTGCCGGGCACGGGCATCAATCAACGGTGTATCAGTCAGGGAAGTTTACGAGGCGGCTAAAAAGGAAATCAGATGAAATTGATATCGATTGCATTATGTTTATTGGCTGTTGCCGGGGCTTCGGCGGAAACCTATTTTGCCAACGGCATCAAGATTGGCGAGGTGGATCAGGATTCGGCGATCATCTGGACGCGGTTGACCCAGGAACCGGCGCTGAATATTGTCGGAGCGAAGTTTATCGAGAGCAAAGCCCATGTGGTTCCGGCCTCGAAGCAGCTGCCCGAAGGCAAAGCGCTCGCCGATATGGAGGGCGCGGTTTCCGGGGCTCCCGGCAAGGTTCGGTTGGTCTGGCAGAAGAAAGATGGCAAGCAGGTTGCCAGCGATTGGAAATCAGTGGATGCCACCACTGATTTCACCGCCAAGTTTGAGTTGGCCGGATTGAAAGCGGCAACGGAGTATTCGCTTCGAATGGAGTCGGACTCAGGAACTCATTTCAATGGAATGTTCAAGACCGCCCCGCCCGTCGGTGAGGGTGCGGATGTTTCGTTTGCTGTCGTGACCGGGCAGGACTTTAACCGGCGTGATGACGCGAAGAAGGGGCACAAGATCTATCCACACATGCAAAAGCTTGGCTTGGATTTCTTCGTGCATACCGGCGACATCGAATACTACGACAAGTCGCAACCCTACGCCACGAGCCTGGAATACGCCCGTTTCAAGATGGCGCGCATGTATGGCCTGCCCAACCAAGTGGCGTTCCATTCTTCCATGCCCAGCTATTTCATCAAGGACGACCACGATACCACCAAAAACGATGCGTGGCCGGAGCAGGCCTACGGAGAGCTGACCTGGAACCAGGGGCTTGAGCTGTTCCGCGAGCATTTCCCGGTGCTCGATAAAAACTACCGCACCATTCGCTGGGGCAAGGATCTACAGGTCTGGTTGATGGAGGGGCGTGATTTCCGCAGCCCCAACACGATGAAGGACGGGCCGGCCAAAAGTATTTGGGGCAAGGAGCAGAAGGAATGGTTCTTCCGCACGGTCAAGGAATCCGATGCGACGTTCAAGGTGCTGATCAGCCCGACACCGGTCGTCGGCCCCGACCGCGGCAACAAGAACGACAACCATGCGAATGTTGGTTTCAAGCACGAGGGCGACGAAATTCGCGCGTTTATCGCGTCGCAGAAAAACATGTTCGTGGCCTGTGGCGACCGGCATTGGCAATATGTCTCCGTCGATGCCGAAATCGGCGTGAAGGAGTTTTCGTGCGGGCCTACCTCCAACAAACATGCGGGTGGATGGAAAAACAGCAACGTGCTGCCGGAACACCGCTATTTGAATGTGCAGGGTGGATTCATGACGATCGGCGTTGACCGTCGCGACGGGAAACCGGTTTTAACGGCGCGCCACTACGATGTGGATGGCAAGCTTTGCAATGAAGATGTGAACCAGGGGGAAATCTAATGCGTGGATGGATGGTGTTGCTGGCCGTATGGGCCATGGGATGTTCAAGTTTTGCCGAGCTCAAGCTCGCAACCGTGTTTGCGGATGGAATGGTGCTGCAACGCGATCAAAAGGTGGCCGTTTGGGGCTGGGCCGATCCGGGGGCGGAAGTGACCGTTTCTTTTGCCGGGCAGGAAAGAAACGCCACAGCCGGTGCCGATGGTAAGTTCATGGTTCGCCTCAAAAAAATGGAGGCGTCCGCCAAGCCGCAGGTGCTGGTGGTCAAGGCCGGTGCCGATGTGGTGGAAGTCGGGAATGTTGTCGTCGGGGAGGTTTGGCTTTGTTCCGGGCAGTCGAACATGGCGATGTCCGTCAAGGGGGCCGATCAGTTTGAAAAGGAGCAGGCTGCGGCCAATTTCCCGCTGATCCGCATGTTTACGACGGCCCGCACGACCAGCACCGAACCGCTGGCGGATTGTTCCGGAAGCTGGCAGGTCTGCGCGCCGGAAACCGTCGGCGGCTATTCCGCCACCGCCTATTTCTTTGGCCGCGAAATCCATAAGGAGCTGGGCGTGCCGGTGGGGTTGCTGCATTCCTCCTGGGGGGGCACCTGTGTCGAGGCCTGGACGCCCATCGCCTCCATGGAGCAATTCCCGTCCGTCATGGAATACAAGGCCGGCCTGGATGCACAAGCCGGCAGGTTTGATCCGGCTGCGGAACAGGCGAAGCAGGCCAGGGCGTTGGAGCAGTGGGTGGAAAAGGTGAAGCAGGCCAAGGCGGAGGGCAAGAAGGCGCCGCGCCGCCCGCAGCCGAAGACCGATCCGAAGCAATCGCAGAACTATCCCGCCAATCTCTACAATGCCATGATCCACCCGCTGGTTCCCTATGGGATGCGCGGCGCCATCTGGTATCAGGGCGAGCGCAATGCGAAAACCTCCGAAGGGGCGATGCTCTACCGCGACCTGCTCGAAAACATGGTGGTGCAGTGGCGCAAGGATTGGAACAGCGAATTCCCGTTCTACGCCGTGCAGCTGGTGAACTATAAAAAACCGCAGGAGTTGCCGGTCGAAGACACCGCCTGGGCATTCATCCGCGAAAGCTTCCTGAACTTTCATAAAGAAGTTCCAAACGTTGGAATCGCCGTCACGATCGACGTGGGCATGGAGAAAAACATCCATCCGACCGACAAGCAGGCCGTAGGCTACCGCTTGGCCCGGCAGGCCCTGGCAAAAACCTACAAAATGGAGGTGGTGGCCGGTGGCCCGATCTATGAATCGATGAAAAAGGAAGGCGGCAAGATCGTCATCACGTTCGACGATGTTGGATCCGGCCTGGTGGAGCAGGGCGCCGCGCCGCTGAAAACCTTTGCCATTGCCGGCGCGGACAAGCAATTTGTTGCGGCGCAGGCCGCCATTGTGGGCCAAACGGTCGTGGTCGGTTCCCCCGAGGTTTCCGATCCGGTAGCGGTTCGCTATGCCTGGGCGGATAATCCGGTGGGTTGCAACCTGTTCAACAAGGAAGGTTTCCCGGCTTCGCCCTTCCGCACCGACGATTGGCCATCCACCGGGGAATAGCCCGAAAACCCGTTTGCGTTTTTCCCCTTCCTCCAATATCGTCACGACCTTTTGAGATTTGGGGAATGGACTTATGTTGGCAAAACGAATCATACCCTGCCTGGATGTAACGGGCGGGCGCGTCGTTAAGGGCGTGAATTTTGTGGACTTGCGCGATGCGGGCGATCCGGTGGAATGCGCCAAGGCCTACGAGGCCCAGGGCGCGGACGAACTGACGTTCCTCGACATCACCGCATCGAGCGACGGGCGCGACACGATGGTGGATATTGTCCGCCGTTGCGCCGAGCAGGTGTTCATGCCGCTGACCGTCGGCGGCGGAATCCGCACGGCAGCCGATGTGCGCCGCATGCTCAACGCCGGTGCCGACAAGGTTTCGTTCAATACGGCGGCCATCAACAATCCCGACATTCTCAACGAATGCTCCGAATCGTTCGGGTCGCAGTGCACCGTGCTCGCCATCGATGCTCGACGCAACGGCGACGGCACCTGGGGCGTATTCACGCACGGCGGGCGCAACCCGACCGAGCTAGACGCCATCGAATGGGCGATCGAAGGAACCCGGCGCGGGGCGGGGGAAATCCTGCTCACCAGCATGGATTGCGATGGATGCCGCGACGGCTACGACCTGGAGCTGACCCGCACGATATCCGAAGCGGTCAACGTGCCGGTCATTGCATCGGGTGGGGCCGGGACGAAGGATCATTTTGTGGACGCAGTAACGGAGGGGAAGGCGGACGCTGTCCTGGCCGCATCGCTGTTCCACTTTGGGGAGCTCACGGTGGGTGAGCTGAAGGAATATATGAAATCAAAGGGTATAGAGGTGAGACTATGAGCAAGGAACTTGAAGAAGGATTGGAACTGGCGCTGGATTGGAACAAGTTGGAGAAGGCCGTTGAAGGCACGAAGGGCATCATCCCCGTGGCCGTGCAGCATGCCGACACGAAGGAAGTCATCCTCGTGGCCTACATCAACCAGATTGCGTTCGAGGAATCGCTCAAGCGCAAGATGCTGGTGCTCTGGAGCAGCTCCCGCCAGGAATTGTGGGTGAAAGGCCTGACCTCCGGCGAAACCTTCGAGCTGCTCGAAGCCTATGTGAACTGCGAGCAGAATTCGCTGCTCTTCGTCGTGCGCCCGAACCGCGGCGGCATCTGCCACACCAAGAACGCCAAGGGCGAGCCGCGCAACTGCTACTACCGCAAGATCGACCTCGCCAACCCGACCCAGCTCGAAAACATCGACGAGTAAAGAATGACGAGTAATTCGTAATGCGTAATTTTCTCTTGCTCTAGCAGGGTGGGGCGCGCTTTCATTTTACGCATTACGCATTACGCATTACGCATTACGCATTACGCATTACGCATTACGCATTACGCAATCAGAGAGATGAGGAATCATGGAAATCAAAATCAACGACCTGATGCAACAGAGCGGCGTGAAGTTCGGTACCAGCGGCGCACGCGGCCTGGCGGCCGAGATGACCGACCAGGTCTGCTACACCTACACGAAGGGCTTCCTGCAATATCTGGAGGAGACCGGCGAGCTGAAGAAGGCCGGCGAGCCGGTGGCCATTGCCGGCGACCTGCGCCCGAGCACCGGGCGGATCATGGGGGCGGTGGCGAAGGCGGCGTCCGACATGGGCTACCACCCGGTGAACTGCGGCCGGATTCCGTCCCCGGCGGTGGCGCTCTACGGTCTGGAAAACGTCTGCCCCGCCATCATGGTGACCGGCAGCCACATTCCGGCCGACCGCAATGGCATCAAGTTCAACAAGCCCACCGGCGAAATCCTTAAATTCGACGAGGAGCAGATCCGTGAACAGGTTGTCGATGTGGATGAATCCGTTTTCGGCGGAGAAGGCTTTGGGCTGCCCGAGGAAAACATCGATGCGCGGATCAACTATATCCAACGCTATCTCCGCACCTTCCCGAAGGATTGTCTCCAAGGCGCAAAGCTGGGCATCTACCAGCATTCGGCCGTGGGGCGCGATGTGCTGATCGAAATCTTTTCCGGCCTCGGGGCAAAGGTTACCCCGCTCGGATTTTCCAGCACGTTTGTCCCCGTCGATACCGAGGCCATCCGGCCGGAGGACGTCGAACTGGCAAAGGAGTGGTCGGCCGAAAACGGGTTCGATGCCATTCTTTCCACCGATGGCGACAGCGATCGGCCGCTGATCTCCGACGAGAACGGCAACTGGTTGCGCGGCGATGTGTCCTGCATCCTGGCGGCGAAATATCTCGGCGCCGATTCCGTAAGCACCCCCGTCAGCTGCAACACTGCGGTGGAAAAGTGCGGTTGGTTCAAGGATATCCGCCGCACGATGATCGGCTCGCCGTTCGTGGTGGCCTCGATGATCGAAGCCTCGTTCGCCGGTTGCAAGGGTGTTATTGGCTACGAAGCCAACGGCGGCTTCCTGACCAATTCCGATTTCCCGATCAATGGAAAGGAGCTGCGGGCGTTGCCGACGCGCGATGCTGTGCTTCCTGTGCTGTGCATCATCCTGCTTTCGATTCAGGAACGCAAACCCATCTCCGCCTTGCTGGCCGAATTGCCGCAACGCTTCACCGCCAGCGACCGTATCCAGGATTTCCCGACCGAGGACAGCCGCAAGATCATTGAGCGGTTCAACGAGGTTTCCGCGATCGAAGACGCCTTTGGCGAAGTGTTCGGCAAGGTGGGCTCCATCGATCTCACCGACGGATTGCGCGTGACCTTCGAGTCTTCCGAGGTGCTGCACATGCGTCCTTCCGGCAACGCGCCCGAGTTCCGCTGCTACAACGAGGCCGACTCCGAGGAGCGCGTGCAGGAGATGCAAAATCAGTCGATGCAGATTCTTCTTCGCATGAAAAGTGATGCGTGATCGGTGATGCTCCTCTCGTCTCACGCTTCACTCATCACGTTTTTGGTTGCTTCGAAAATCGCAAAAGTTACCATCCACTCTTTTAACCAAGAGAAAAACCATGGCAATCGTTCCGGATAGAGCAACATTTTTGGAAAAGGCGAAGCAGGGGAACCTGGTGCCGGTGTGGAAGGAAGTCCTCGCCGACCAGGAGACGCCGGTTTCGGCCTATGAACGGGTGCGCAAGTTTTTGCGCGAGCGCGACCATGCGTCGCACACCTATCTGCTGGAGTCGGTGGAGGGGGGCGAGAACATTGGCCGCTATTCCTTCATTGGCGGCACCCCGCGCACGATCCTGCGCGCCTATGGGCGCCGGGTGGAAATCGCCACGAATGGCGGCGAACCGGTGGTGATCGAGGATATCGATCCGCTGGAGGCGCTGAAAAACCACATGCGGCAGTTCGCGCCCGTGGTGGACGATCCGGCCTTGCCGCGCTTCATCGGCGGGGCGGTGGGTTTTCTGGGCTACGATGTGGTTTCGCAGTTCGAGCCGCGCGTTCCCATCATTGGGAACGACGAGATCGGAAACCCCGATATGGTGTTCATGGTTACGGATGGCCTGATTGCCTTCGACCGGGTGAACCATAACCTGAAGATCGTGGCGAATGCGCATGTCGAAGATGATCCCAACGCCGCCTACGACAAGGCGCTGGCGCAGATCGATGAACTTTGCGAGGCCTTGCAGACGCCGATCGAACGCGTGCTGATCGATACGCACGACGAAGTGGAACCGCTTGAGCCGAAGTCGAACACCACGAAGGAGGAATTCCTGGAGATGGTCGAAAAGACCCAGGAATACATCCGCGCCGGTGATGTGATCCAGACCGTGCTCTCGCAGCGCTTCGAGGTGGAAAACGAAGCCGATTCGTTGGATGTCTACCGGGCGCTTCGTTCGATCAATCCCTCTCCCTACATGTATTGCCTCGACATGGGCGAGAGCGCCATTGTCGGCACCTCCCCGGAAATCCTCGTGCGCTGCGAAGACCGCAACGTGGAAGTCCGCCCGATTGCCGGCACCCGCCCGCGCGGTGAAACCCCGGCGGAGGATCTGGCCCTCGAACAAGATTTGCTGGCCGATCCGAAGGAACGCGCCGAACACATCATGCTGGTCGATCTGGGCCGGAACGACATCGGCCGCGTTTGCGACTTCAATACCGTCGAGGTGCCCGACCTGATGGTCATCGAGCGCTATAGCCATGTGATGCATATTGTGTCCGATGTAACCGGCCGGCTTTCCGACGCGCACGACGAATATGACGTGGTTCGCGCCAGCTTCCCGGCGGGCACGGTGAGCGGGGCGCCGAAGATCCGGGCGATGGAAATCATTGCCGAGTTTGAAAAGAGCAAGCGCGGGCCCTATGCCGGCGCGGTGGGCTATTTCAACTATAACGGCAACTTCGATTCGGCCATCACCATCCGCACCGTCATCCTCGACAAAAACAAAGCCTATGTGCAGGCTGGCGCCGGCATCGTCGCCGACTCCGTGCCGATCAACGAATACGAGGAAACGCGCAACAAGGCACGCGGCATGATGAAGGCCCTCGCCCTCGCCAAGCACTACCACGCCGCCCGGATAGGGAAATAACCTCTCGCCAAGACGCAAAGGCGCAAAGAGATGAGTGAAAACGATATAGCTCGGATAGTGGTGGATGTCGCGTTGCATATCCACAAGGAAACCGGGCCGGGACTGTTGGAAAGTGTTTATGAAGTGATTTTGGCGGATGAGCTGGAGAGGCGAGGCTTATCCGTTCATCGTCAGGTTCCGATTCCGATCAAATATAAGGGCAGGGTATTGGGTGAGGGGTTCCGTGCGGATTTGATTATTGATGAAAAGGTCATTATAGAACTCAAGTCCATTGAGCATGTAAAGGATGTTCATAAAAAACAGTTGCTTACATATTTAAAGCTTTCTGGCAGAAAGCTGGGTTTGTTGATTAACTTTGGTGAAAGCCTGATAAAAAACGGCATTACACGGGTGGTTAATGGTCTGTAACCTTGGCGTCTTTGCGCCTTTGCGAGAGATAAGATATGATTTTAGTAATAGATAACTACGATTCCTTTACCTACAACCTCGTGCAATACCTCGGCGAGCTGGGCGCGGAAATGCGGGTCTTCCGCAACGACGAAATCACCGTCGAGCAAGCCGTTGCCCTCAATCCGGAAAAGGTGCTGGTCAGTCCCGGCCCTTGCACACCGAAGGAGGCCGGCATCTCGTGCGATATCATCCGCGAGTTCGGCCCTCGCCTGCCACTCTTCGGCGTTTGCCTCGGCCACCAGTCGATTGGCGATGTGTATGGCGGCAACGTCATCCGCGCCGACCGCCTGATGCACGGCAAAACCTCGCCCATGATCCATGAAGGCAAGAGCGTCTTCAAAGGGCTGCCGAGCCCGTTCGACGCCACCCGCTACCATTCCCTGATCATCGAGCGCGCATCCCTGCCGGATTGTCTGGAGATCACCGCCTGGACGGCCGAGGGCGAAATCATGGGAGTGAAACACAAGGAGCACCCGGTGCATGGCGTCCAGTTCCACCCCGAATCCATCCTGACGATGGAAGGCAAGCAGCTCCTCCAGAATTTCCTGGATCTCTAGTCTGTTGGGCCCATTCGGAAGCGGCTCTTGCTGCTTGGAAAAAGCATGAAAAAAGGCGGGGAAACAGTGCTTTACATAGGGGGGGGCGATCCGTATAGTCCCGCTCTTACTTTTGGAAAAGAAAGAAACTAATTAAGGAGTCCACACGTGGATCAAGCAGTCAAAGCTGAAGTTAAAAACGAATTCAAGCGCAGCGAGCAAGACACCGGTTCCGTCGAGGTTCAGGTTGCGCTTCTCACCTCGCGCATCAAGGAATTGACAGAGCATCTTAAGGGCCATTCCAAGGATCACAGTTCGCGTCGCGGCCTCATTATGATGGTCAACAAGCGCCGCAAGTTGCTGAGCTACCTACAGAAGAAAGACGATGCACGCTACAAAGAGCTGATTGGTAAGCTCGGCCTGCGTAAATAATCGTCTATCCGGATGCTCTGAAATCCGTATTCGTTCGCAAGCCCTTTATTTCTAAAGGGCTTGCGTCGTTTAAAGTCCGCCCGTTGGGCGGCGCAATAAGGGAAGGTTGGATTCATGGAAGATCGGGGAGCGAAACAAGCATCCATCCCGTCTTCCAGCCTTCCAATAATCCAGCCCGCAGGGGCTAAACAATAGAAAGGTGCGCTCTTCGGAATAAAATTTATGGCAAGGGCGCAATTTTAGTATGAAGGGTACAACCAAAGTAGAATTCGAAGTCGGCGGCAAGTCGATGGTTCTCGAAACCGGCCTTTTGGCCAAGCAAGCACACGGCTCCGTAACCTGCGGAATTGGCGACAACATTGTTTTCTCCGCCGTTACCGCTGCAAAAGAAGCGCGCGAAGGGTGCGACTTCTTCCCGCTCCAGGTCGAATACCGCGAAAAGTTTTACGCGGCCGGTCGTTTCCCGGGCGGATACATCAAGCGCGAGGCGCGTCCTTCCGAGAAGGAAATCCTCACCATGCGCGTTACCGACCGTCCGATCCGCACGCTGTTTCCGGACAACTTCCACCGCGAAGTCCAGATCAACAACATGCTGATGAGCTGCGATGGCACGCTCGACACCGACGTGCTCAGCGTGAACGCCGCTTCGGCCGCGCTGACCCTCACCGACCTGCCGTTCAACGGCCCGATCGGCGCCGTCCGCATTGTGCGCAACGACGGACAGTGGATCATCAACCCGAACCACGACCAGCTCGCCGCCAGCGACATCGACCTGACCTACTGCGGATCCCGCGACAAGGTCATGATGATCGAAGGCAGCGCCCAGGAAATCCCGGAAGCCGATTTCATCGAAGCCATGAAGACGGCCCACGTTGAAGTGGTCAAAATCATCGACGGCCAGCTCGAACTCCGCAAGGCGCTCGGCATGCCGGAAAAAACCTACGCTCCGGAACCCAAGGATACCACGCTGGTCGACAAGGCCCGCGAACTCGTTGGTGAAAAGTTCAAGGAACTGATGAAGATTGGTGGCAAGCTGGAGCGTCAGGACGCCGTATCGGCCCTGAAGGAAGAGCTCAAACCCCAGATGCAGGAACTCTTCGCGGAAATGACCGAAGATGAATATTTCCATGCCTTCCACGATCTCGAAGTGGAAACCGTCCGGAAGAACGTCACCGAAGGCGGAACCCGCATCGGCGGACGCGGCATGCTCGAGCTCCGCGACCTCGAAGGCCAGGTCGGCGTGCTGCCCCGCACGCACGGATCGGCCATCTTCGGCCGTGGCGAAACGCAGACCATCTGCACCGTGACCCTCGGCACCAAGAAAGAAGCCCAGCGCTTCGATGCCGTTACCGGCGGTGTGGACGAAAAGAACTTCATCCTGCACTACAACTTCCCGCCCTACTCGGTGGGGGAAGTCGGCCGTCTGGGAATGACCGGACGCCGCGAAATCGGACACGGCAACCTGGCCGAACGCTCCATTGCCCCGGTCATGCCGGAAGACTTCCCGTACACCGTGCGCGTGGTTTCCGAAGTGATGGGCTCCAATGGCTCCTCCTCCATGGCCTCCGCCTGCGGCGGCTGCATGGCGCTGATGGATGCCGGCGTTCCGCTGAAGGCACCGGTTGCCGGGATCTCCGTGGGCCTCTTCACCGACGATAACGGCGCTTCTGTTGAAGTGATCGACATCCTCGGAATCGAAGACCATTGCGGCGACATGGACTTCAAGGTTGTCGGTACCCGCAAGGGCATCACCGGCTTCCAGGTCGACCTCAAGGTGCATGGCATGAACTGGGACCAGGTCGAGGAAGCCTTCGAAATCGCCCGCAAGGGACGTTGCGATATCCTGGACTACATGGAAAGCGTGCTGCCGGCACCGCGCGAAGATCTCGCCGCTTGTGCGCCGCGCATCACCACCGTCAAGATCGATCCGGATAAGATCGGTGCCCTGATTGGCCCGGGCGGCAAGCACATCCGTGCCATCACCGATGGAACCGGCGCGCAGATCGACATCGAAGAAGACGGTACCGTCAACATCTTCGCGGCCGATGCCGAAGCCATGCAGGCGGCGGTTCGCGAAGTGAACGCCCTGACCGCCGAAATCGAAATTGGCACCACCTACGACGGCAAGGTTATTGCGGTTAAGGACTTCGGCGCGTTTGTCGAATGCATGCCGGGTAAAGAAGGGCTGGTTCATATTTCCGAAATGGCCAACGAGCGGATCGACAGTGTTGATTCAATCTGCAAGCCGGGCGATGCCATGCGCGTGAAGTGCATCGACATCGACAACCAGGGCCGCGTACGTCTCAGCCGCAAGGCCGCGCTGAACGACGAAGCTGCCGCTGCGGAATAAGTTTCCCCTCCATAGGAAACTGCAAAAGGCGTCCCTCGCGGGGCGCCTTTTTGTTTGGTGGGCCCTTCTACTGTTTTTCCAACCAGCTTTCGGCATCTTCCGCCCTGGGGAATATTTCCAATTCGACGTTGGCGCGGGGGGTGAACGCCTGCCACATGCGGGTCAGGCGGATGGCGAGCAGGCGACGGGTGACCACCGCAATGGCAATTACTTGTGGCCTTTCCTGCGTTGACTCATTGCATTTTTCGGCCATGTATTGGATGTCGGCAAGATTAATCTCAAAGTGCTCGACCGCGGTGTAATCCAGGAAAACCTGTTTGAGGCGGGGGAGCATGTCGGGAGCGGTGAGGCGCTCGACAATCTTGCGCATCCCTTTGCCGTCAAGGTTCCCGGTGCAGGTGATGTCGGCACGGGATTTGTTGCTGGAAAAGCAGAGTTCGGTTCCCATGGAATACCTCGTTTTGGTGGGGATACTCTAGGAGCCATGTGGTTTTGAGGCAATTCTTATTCGGGGTTGATTCCGGCAACCTTGCGGATGAAGTTGCGTTTGAAGGCTTCCATGGAATGGGCGGATAGGACGTGTTGCCGAAGGGGTTCGATTTGGTTTGGCCAGCTGGCCCGCACCTCCTGCAGGGTGCGGGCGAGGGCATCCGCATGGCCCGGATCGAACGTCCAGTTTTGCGGCAGGAGGTCTTTCATGCCATCACGGGCGCTGGCGATGACCGGGATGCCGCGGGCGAGGGCTTCGAGCATGACCAGCGGAACGCCTTCATAGCGCGAAGGAATCATGAGGAAATCGATTTTTTCGTAGATGGCTTCCATGTCCTCCTGCCAGGGCATCAGGGTAATGTTTCGTTGCCCGGCAACCAGGGTGCGCAGTTTGGCTTCATCCGGTCCGCCGCCGACGAGGAGGAGGTGGCAACCCTTGAAAGCGGACTCGTTCAGGAATGCGCGCACCATGAAGTCCTGTTGTTTTTGGTTGAACTCGATGCGCCCGATGACGCCCAGCGTTGTTGGCTCCGATGGTTGGTGTTGGATGCCGGGAGCGGGAATCCCGTTGGGAACGATGGAGATTGGTTTGGCGCAGCCACGTTCGAGCATGATTTGCTTCATGCTTTTGGAGATGGTGATGAAGCGGTCGGGGGTGTTGAAGCGGTGTTGGTTCAGGCGGTCGCGGAGTGCGCCGAGTTTGGCGCCCATGTCGGCCATGCGGTGCGGGATGGCGATATAGCTGGCGCATTCGATACCGGCCTGTTTCGCGGTTTTTATGCCCTTGGTGGATTGGGCAATGTCGCCCTGGATGCAGAGCACGAGGTCGGCCGGAGGCATCTTTTCCTGCGCCGGGCAGGCAGGGATGCCTGCCCCGCGAAGCCGTTCCGCCAGTTTTTGGTTGGCGGGGTTGATCAGGCAGACGACTTCGGCCGAGGGTTCGGCGGCCAGCGCCTCGATCCCGTGGCAGGCCATGACCTGATGGCCGCCAAAGTCGGGATTGTCGTCGTATATGAGGATCTTCACATTCTAAACGCGGCTATGGAACGGGAGGTTGTAACCGCAAAAGAACTCAAGGAACGCAAAGAGGAAATTCAATATTCTCCCACTGTTTTTGCGTTCTCTGCGTTCTTTCGCGGTTAATTGGATCAGCATGGTTTTAGAGGGAAATGGAAAGGAGGGCCTATAAACCCGGCAACGGGGCGAGTCCCATGGTTGTTTTGGCTTGCGGCGGGACGAGCTGCTGGAATTCCTTGGTGTTGCGAACCGAATCGAAGCGCTGGTCTTTGCGGATACGGCTACGGACGGGTTCGCCTCCCACTTCGATGGCTTTCTTGAGCGAAACATACATTTCGCCGCGTTTGTTGAGGGCCAGCTGAAGGCCGGCCAGGTTGATCCATCCGTTTGGATCCTGGGGTACGGCGGCGGTGTATTTCTTCAGTGCGAGTTCGACGGTCTGGAACTGGCGCTTCTCGGCCATGAACTGCGCGAGCGCCATCATTTCCTCCGGCTTCAGCTTGTTGCTGGCGATAATCTGGCGGCCAAGCGCATCGCCGTTGCGCGCCAGGCCGGAATTGAACTGGATGGCGATCAGCTCCATTATTTCGGGAAAGACGAACTGGTTGGCCTTGAAATCTTCCTGGATCTTTTTCTCCAGTTCCTCGCGGCGGGCGGTCATGGTTTTCATCCGTTTGAGGTTTTCGCGGAAGGCTGCGCCCTTGTCATTGTTCGGATCCTTTTCAAGGAACTCATCGAACAGGGCGATGGCCTCGTCGAAGCGGCCTTGCCTGGAGATGAGGTCGGCCAGGCGGAAGTTGGCTTCGGGGCTGAGGTCGTATAGGGCGACGGCCTGGCGGAAGGCGGCTTCGGCTTCCTTGGGCTTGCCACGGGCGGCGTAGAGCCCGGCCAGGGCGCTGCGGAGCTTGGAGAACGACTTTCGCGCAACGATGTCGCGAATGAATTTTTGATCGTTGAGCAGGCGGTCGCAATACCAGTTCCAGAAGTCGGTGTCGTTCTTGACCATTTCCGCCGAGAGCGGGGTGGGCTTGTTGTTGATCTTCATGATCAGTCCGTGCGGCGTAAGATAGGGGTACATCCAAGGCAGGACATAGCTTTCCTCAACATAGAAGGTGCGTAGCGGCGGCTTGCCATCCTGGCCGAGCGGGGGATCGGATGGGACGAGGGCCGCGCCGACCGGCCGGGTTTTCTCGTTGGTCTTGGTTTCGGTGCGGTATTGGTTGTGGTCGAAGATCATGCGGCTGAGGAACCCATTGATCTGCATGACGCCGGCGACGCCCTGCACCTGTACCTTGCCGCCTTCGGTCTTGACGTCGGCCCCGGCCTGGATGGTTCCGTTCTGGACCCCTTGGACGTAGAGCTGGAAGGCGCGGTTGGAGTCGATGGGCGAGGGAATCCAGATCTGGTCACCGTAGAGGTCGCGCATGACGTTCATGTAGGTGTTGTCGGCCAGCGCGTTCTGGGTGATGAGGTAGACGTCCTGACGCACCTTGGCGGAATAGATCATGTAGGTCGGCACGAAGCGTCCCGGGTCGGTGCCGCCGAAGAAGATGGCGTTGGTGCCCATGGGCGGGGGATAGGCCTTGTTGGGGTATTCGTCCCACAGCCTTTCGAACTCCGCCTCGGAATACCACGCGCGCATGTCTTCCTCGATGCCCTTGACGCCTTCGAGCTGCCAGTTGCCGAACTGCCAACCAAAGTCGTGGCCGTCCTGCTCGGCGCCGCCGACCACCTTGAGTTGGGCCTCGTTGTTGTAGTTTTTGTAGATCAGCGCAAACGGCAGGAGCAGCACGAGGAGCACACCGACTATTTTGGTGATCTTGTTGTTCTTGGCCATCGTTTCAAGGAAGGCCATGAGGAATAGGATGCCGTAGCCGAGCCAGATGACGAAGATGGCGTGCGACTGGATGTATTGCACGCGCCCGATGAACAGGCTCTGGATGTCGGTCTTCGGGTTCTGCAGGATCATGAACACGATGCCGACGGAGAGGAACGCAATAAAGGTCGTGACCAGCCAGCCAATGTTCTTTTTCCCGGTCTTCCAGCCGAAGCCGAACGGGATGGCGGCCAGAATGGCGATCGGCCAGTAGAACTGGGAACGCAGGTCCATGAGGTAGGTGCCGACCTGCTCCAGGAAGCGCGGGGTGAAGACGTGCGCGAGTTTGACGCGTTCGTACTGGCCGCGGGTGATGGCGTGCATGAAGCCCTGCCAGGTGCGCGGATAGCCCCAGTTGATCGGCGGGTTCTGGTCGGACGAGAGCGGCATGTAGAGGTAGAACGCGAGGCCGATGAACATCACCAGGAAGGTGGGGCCAACAATTTTGCCCTTGGGCAGCACGAAGGTGGCGACGACCGGGACGAGCAAGCCGTAGAGCGTCCAGATCCAGAATCCGGCTTCGGCGGGGCCGGCGACCCACATCCACTTGGCATGCTCCGGCGAGGTGGCGGCCCATTTGTTGAAGCCCACCAGCAAAATATACATCGAGCCGGTAACGATGAAATCGCGCACCAGGAACGGATGCCTGATCAGCATGCAGCAGGCGATGCAGGCCACAATGCCGAGAATCTGGATGAAGAGGTTGCCAAAATAGACGCCAATCAGGGAGAGCACCAGGGCGCCAAAGGCGCCGAGGATGAAGCCCAGATGCTTGAGCTGGAAGATTTCAAGCTCGTTGAAAAGGACGGCGGCGGCAATGGCCAGCCCCATGAACATGAGGGTTTGGTGGTTGGTGATGCCCAGGCCGAAAGCGAATGCGCAGAGTAGGAGCCACTTGGATTGGCCGGGTTGCGACATCCAGCGGTAAAGGAAAACCAGCACCAGCGACTGGAAAAAAATGTTGAAGGTATACACTTCGGCAATCACCGCCTGCGACCACATGCCCTGGCCAAACGCCAGCAAGAGGCCACCGGCAATGCCGGCCACGGAGCAGAACAGGCTTTCCGTGCCTTCGCCCAGCATGCTCGATTCCTTTTTAAGGCTGCGCAGCAGGTCCATGCCGGAGCGGCTGATGAGCAGGGCGAGTGCGCCACAGGCGGCGGCACCGGCGAAGGCCGAGAAAAAGTTGACGCCCCAGGCCGGGTTCGGATGCCCGTGGAACTTAACGCCGTGGAAGACCCATTGGAAGAACCAGGTGAGCAACGACCAAATCGGATAACCCGGCGGATGCGGCACGCCGAGATAGTCGGAGGCAACCACCAGCTCGCCGGAATCCTCAAGGCCGAGCGTGGGTTGGAGGGTCAGGGTGTAGACGATCAACGAGATGGCGAAGGTGGCCCAGCAGGCGATCCAGTCCGATTTGCGGAAAAACTTATCAGTACTCAAAGCGATTCTCTCCATTTGCAAAATGAACCTACAGGATAGATTAAACAGCCTTCAGGTCAAGTGTGCACCCACGTTACAATGAAGTTGATGGGTATTTTGCCCCGGTGCATCAAATACGAAAAATACTCGCATTGAGGGAGCGGGGCGGCTTACTCTTGTCCCGTTTATTCCATATTATGAAGACGATCCTATCCAATCTGGCCGAATTCCTCCGAAGCAAGGACAAGCTTTCCATGCAGTTCATCAAATACCTGTTCTGCGGCGGGATCACCTTCGTGGTGGATGTGGCCGTGTTCTACCTGATGGCCTGGTTGTTGCTGCCGAGCCTGCGCGAGGGCGATCCGTTCGGCATGGTGATCGGGGTGTTTGGTTGGAAAATCGGGGCGGTGCCGGAGGAGGTGCTGCTCCGAAACTTCGTGATCAACAAGGTGGTGGCCTTCCTCGCCTCCAATACGGCGGCCTATGTGACCAACGCGATGTTCGTTTTCCAGGGCGGGCGCCACCAGCGCTTCAAGGAGGTTGGCCTCTTCTATCTGTTCTCGACGATCTCGTTCGTGGTTTTCACTTGGTTGAGCCGTCTGCTGATCAGCCAGTTCGGTTGGCAGGTTTCGTGGAGCTATTTTTTCGTGTTTGCGTGCGCCATGGTGACCAACTTCACCATGCGAAAAAAGTTTGTCTTCAAGGGGTGATGGCTTGAACCGGAAGCTTATTCCAGCCATTGGGATTGCCGCCGCTGCCCTGGCCGTGCTGCTGGCTGCGCTCAATATGCAACATGGCAACCTGAACCAGGACGAGGGGTGGTACCTCTATGCCGCCAAAATGGTGCGCGATGGCCACGCGCCCTACGCCGACTTCGCATTTACCCAGGGGCCGGTTCTTCCGCATGTCTACGCCATCTTTTATCCGGTGGTGGATGCGCTGGGCGTTGCCGGAGGACGTTTGGTCACAACTATTATGGGGCTGCTGGCCGCACTGTTCGCCGCTGCCACGGCGTGGCGACTCTCGGAAAAAAACAAAAGCGCGGCTGGTGTTGCGGTCTTCTTGCTGGTCGCCTGCAACGTCTACCAAAGCTATTTCACGACCGTGGTGAAAACCTATGGGCTCTGCGCCTTTTTCCTTTCGGTCGGCTTTTTTGCCCTTTCGTTCAAAAACCGGTGGGGGGCGCTGGTATGCGGTGCGTTGCTGGCGCTCGCCGCCGGAACACGGCTTTCGGCGGGGGTCGTGTTGCCGGTCGCCGGTGTTTGGCTGCTTTTCCAGCGCGAACGGCGGCTCGATTGGTTTTGGTTCGGTGTCGGCGGCGGACTGGTGTTGCTGGCCGTCTATCTTCCATTCTTCGTTTCCGCCTTCGAACAAACCAAATTTGGTTTGCTTGAATACCACGCCGGTCGCGATGGCGGCGGGCTAGGCAAACTGCTGGTGCTCAAAACCGGTTTTGTCTCCCGCTTTGTGCAGGCCTATTTCATCTTCACCCTCCTGGCGCTCGCCACATTCTGCTTTTCCCCCAGAGAGAGCTTCCGCAATCCGTTTGCCCTGCTGCTGTGGCTGTGCGGTGCGGGCATCAGCCTCGTCCACCTCTCCGCCAACTTTCCGTACGACGACTACCAAGCCATCGCCTATCCCATTCTGGCCACCGCCGTTGCAACAAGTTTGCTGCCGCAGCTCAAGGAAAAATGGATTGCCCCGGGGTTGGTGCTGCTGCTGCTATCCACCACCGCCGCCGCCTTTTCCTCGCCGGTCAACATGGACTGGTTCGTGCGCGGCCGCGACCGCATCTGGTGGCAGTTCAAAGAGCAGAACGATCTGCAAACCCTGCGCGAGGCGGCGGGCGTTGTTCGCCAAAACATGCCTGAAAAGGACGTATTGTTGACACAGGACACCTATTTAGCCGTCGAGGCGGGGGTCTCGGTTCCATCCGGTATGGAGCTGGGCCCTTTTTGCTATTATCCGGACATGCCGCGCGAGCAGGCCGAACAGTTCCACCTGCTCAATCGCGAAATGCTCATCCAACTCCTAAATCAAACCGATGCCCCCCTGGCCGCCTTCAGCGGCTACGGCCTCGCCATCGAATGCCCGGCCGTCGCTCCCGTGGCGGAAAACGATGCCGCCGAGTTTGCCGAAATCGTTGAAGCCCGCTTTGAAAAGGTCGAGGAACTGGCTAGCTTCGGGCAAGCCCACACCACGCTTTCCATTTATAAACTGAAGGATTCCGAGTGAAGTTTTCCATCGTTATCCCCGCGCACAACGAAGAGCAGCGGCTGCCGCCGGTGCTCGATGCCTATGCGCAGTTCTTCGCCCATGAGCTGGGCGAAGAAGCCGAGATTATTCTTGTTGCCAACGGCTGCACCGATGCCACCGCCGTGGTGGCCAAGGATATCGCCAGGAACCATTCCAACATCCGCGTCATCGACGAACCGAATCGTATTGGCAAGGGCGGGGCGGTCATTCTTGGCGCCAAGGCAGCGGTTGGGGATTATATCGGATTTGTGGATGCCGACGGCGCCACCTCGCCAGAGGAGTTTTTCCGGCTCTACACCATCGCCGCCGGCAAGGATGGCGTGATTGCCTCGCGCTGGATGAAAGGGGCCGATGTGGTTATTCCGCAACGGGCGATGCGTCTGCTTTCCTCCCGAACGTTCAATTGGATTACCCGCATCCTGCTCGGCCTCAAATACAAAGACACCCAGTGCGGCGCCAAAATCTTCAAGGCCGAGGCCTGGAACGCGATCCTGCCGAACATCGGCACCACCCGCTTCGCCTTCGACGTCGACATCCTCTACCAGCTCAAGCGCCACAATTACACCGTCGCCGAGGAACCCACCGTCTGGCGCGACATCGAAGGCTCGAAGGTCCGCTTCTTCAACTCCTCGCTCGATATGTTCCTGGCCATCGTACGCATGCGGTTGCTGTATTCGCCGCTGAAGTTCACCGTGCGGCTTTACGATCAGTTCCTTGCCCGCATCGTCGAATTCCTCCGGCGCGATTCCCTGTTCTGCCATGCCATGATGCTTTTCATGGCATCGATGGTGGCGAACGTGTGCAACGTGGCGTTCCAAATGGTGGTGGTGCGGGCGCTTTCCCCGGTCGACTATGCCTTGCTTGCAACCTTCCTTTCGCTGTTTGCAATCGTTTCGCGTCCGCTGGGGACGCTGGCGACGGCGACCACGCACTATACCAGCCTTCTGCTGAAGGAGGGACGTTCGGGGACGGTCAAACGCTTGGTGCGGAAATGGATGCTGATTGCGGGAGTTCCATCGATCCTCAGTGCGGCCGTCTGTATTTTGTTTGCCAGGCAGATTGCCGCATTGTTCGATTTGGAGCGCATTGCCCCGGTCGTCGTTTCGGCGGCGGCCTTGCCGGCCTTGTTCCTGACCCCGGTCGTTGGCGGGACGCTGCGCGGCATGCAGCAGTTCGGCTGGTCCGCGGTGGCCTCGGTTGCCGGGGCGATCGGGCGTGTCGCCATTGGTGCGGCCTTGGTGCTGCTGCTTTTCCCGGCCTGCGGCTGGGCGTTGGTCGGGCACGTGGGCGGCGCATACATCAACCTGCTGATTACGATGGTGGTGCTCCTGCTCCTGGTTGTCCGCTTTCCGGCCGATAGCAAAAAGCTTCCGAGCTTCCGGCTCTACCTTTTCCAGTGTTTTTTCATCCAGTTCGGCATGGCGCTGCTGATGAACGGGGATGTGGTTTTCGTGAAACATTTCCTGCCGGCTGAAACCGATTTCGCCAAGGCGGCCACGCTTGGCCGCATGGTGGTGTTCCTGACCGCATCGGTCACGATGGCGATGTTTCCGAAAGTGTCCTCCTCCGGGGAGTTCACGAAGGAGCACCGGCGGATCTATCTGCGGGGGGTGGCCTACACCTCGTTTTTCCTGACCGGGTCGTTCCTTTTTTGCGTGTTTTTTCCGCGCTTCCTGCTGGGCTTCCTGTTCCGGGTGCTGGAGCCCAGTCCAGACTTGATTGCCCAGACGCGCTGGATGGCGGTCGTGATGGGCATTTCGGTCTTGCTCGGGATTAACTCCTCGCTACTGCTGGCGCAACGGCGCTTCAAGGCGGCGGCCATCGTGGTGGTTTCGGCACTGCTTTACTATGGCGGAGTGCAACTTTTCCACGGCAACTCCTTCGAGATCATTGCCGTTGCGGGGGGCGCCAACATGTTGGGGCTGGTGGTTACGACCTGGTTTATTCTGAAACAAAAGACAGAGGACGGTTGAGTGAAGGAAAATGGGTTCATGAAAAAGGCGTGGGCGGGCTATGCCGCCGCACTGGTTCTGCTGGTTCTGCTGGCGGTAGTGGTCTTCCGCTGTGCGCTGGGGGCGGACAACGCCTTTGCCGCATCGGATGCAAACATAGGCCAGATCGCCGGTGGCCGGCCGGAGATGGGGGAAATGTTTGCGCCTAGCTATGGGGGCTTCATCCTGGGGGCCGTCCGCAACCCGCGCTTTTCTCCCTATGGCTTCCTGCACGCCGCGCTGCCACCGTTCCTGTTTAACGATCTTTACGCACCGCTCACGCTAGTGGTGTCGTCGTTCCTGCTCTTGGTCTTCCTGCGGTTGCGGGAACGGAGCTGGGGGGCGTCGTTCTTCGGAGCGGTTTCGGCCTTCTGGCTAGGGTCGGCCACACTGGCCGCGGCCGGGCACTATGGCAAGCTCGGTGTTGCCTGCTTCTTTACCGCCTCCCTGGTGCTACTCGAAAAGAGCCTTGCCGCGCAGGGGCTGCGACGCCTTTGCTGGGCCGTGCTTTGCGGAACGGCGGTCGGGTTCATGCTGCTTTCGCAACAGGACATTGGTTTGCTGTTCGGCGTAGTCCTCGCTCCCTATGCCCTGTTCCGCCTTGTGCAAACCTCGCCGAAGAAGCCACTCGACTGGGCGTCCACGCTGCTACCCATTGCGTTGATCGGGCTGGTTCTTTCGGTCGGTACGGCCCTCTCTGCCTACAAGACCAGTGTGGTTCAGGCCTCTTCCGTCAACGAGTCGACGGACGGCACCTGGAATTTCATTACGCAATGGAGCCAGCCGCCCCAGGAGTTCCCGGATTTGCTCGCCCCCGGCTTCATGGGCTGGAAGAGCGGCGACCCGGATGCGCCCTACTGGGGCAAGACCGGCCAGTCGGCCGAGTGGCCGGGAACCAAGCAGGGCTTCCAGAATTTCCGGCTCGACAGTGTCTACCTCGGCCTCGTTCCATTCATCCTTGCCTTGGCCGCGCTCTTTTCGGTTGGTGGCCGCAAGGAAGGACGCGGGGAGCGGGCTACCTTGATCTTTTGGTGGATCATGGCGCTGGTGTTGCTGGTGCTGGCATTCGGCAAGTTCACGCCGTTGTACAAGCTGGTCATCAAGCTGCCGCTTTTCGGCAGCATCCGCGCACCAATCAAGTTCCTGCACAACCTCGGCATTGTGCTGGGCATTCTCTCCGCCTATGGGATCGATGCCATGCTGGAATCGGAAAAGGCCAGGAAGCGCGTCTGGATTTGCGCCGCGACCGTGGGGGGCTGTTTCCTGTTGAGCGGTTTGGCGCTCATGCTCGGGGCTTCGGGATTCGAGGGCAAACTGACTGCGTGGGGCGATTCCTCGCCGTTGATTTTGAAGCGTATGATGGCCAGCTCGTTCTATGCGGCCGTCGCCGCCGGCCTCTTCTCGCTGCTTGCCGCCAAGGGCGCCGGAAAAACCGCCGCCTTGTTCTGTGGGTTGGCCTGCCTGTTTCCTGTGGTTGATTCACTCTACCTTACAAAGCACTATTTCCACGCCGACGATCTTGCCGAAATGCGGCGGGGCAACCTTGTTATCAACTATCTGAAGGAAAACAACGGGCAGAACCGGGTCTTCACCTTCGACCGAAACGGCATTTACAACCGTTGGATTGGTGTCGATTTCCCCTTGCACGGAATCAAGGGCTTCTGGTTTTGGCAGGCGCCGCGCCTGAGTCAGGAATACAAGGACTACCTGGCCGGGGCTAACCAAAACATCGTTGCCCTGTTGCAATCCACCTCGGTTAAATATGCCCTGGCGCCGGTCGGCGCGGTCAACCAGTTGCCAAAGGATGTCTTCAAGCCGGTCATGTTCTATCGCTTCGGCATGGGGGCGGACGGAAAACTGATCGTGCAATCCATGGCCAGGCCGGAACGTGCGCAGGACCAGGTGATCCTCGAGCTGCAGCAAACGCTGCCGCGCCTATCGCTATTCAGTGGTTGGAAGAAGGTCGCACCGGAGCAGATGATGGGCGAGCTCTTTTCAAAACAGAACAACTTGATGGAACAGGTACTGGTCGATGCCGACCTTCCGGCGGCAACCGGAACCGGCTTTGTTGAACCCGTCTCCGTTGAATGGAAAACCAGCTCGGTCAAGGTGCAGGTGGATGCCAAGCACGATTCCGTCCTGCTGTTCACCCAGCGCTTCCAGCCACAGTGGAAGGCCTACGTCGATGGCCAGGAAACACCGGTCTTCCGGAGCAACGCCCTTTCCATGGGCATCCACGTCCCCGCTGGAACAAAGGAAGTCGTCTTCAAATGCACGGCCAAGAAAATGGGTTCCGTCCTGCAATTGGCGGGGCTGGTGGCATCGGCTGTTTCAATTGGCATATTGGTGGTATGCAGGCGAGCCGGTTGATTATGCGGACGGGCTGTTGCAGATGAAGAGGGGGCGGCGGTAGAACTCGCTGAAGTTCGCCGTATTAGGGTCGAGTGCTTTGGATATTTCTGTTTGCGCTGCGTCAAGTTCACCTGAGTTCAGTGCTGTCAAAATGGATGCATCAAGCTTGTTCAGCTCCGCAGGGTAAGACTTCCCTACGCATTTCCTTGGCATCAGTACGCACTCGATTTTCCATCTAGCTTGCCGCATGAATTTAGCCGTGTAGAAAACTTTTCCTGCATCATCGTCAAGTTCAATGACCGGATGCTGCTTGTTGCCGCCCCAGTTGTATCCCATCTGAAAAATCACCTGGTTACATTTTTTCGCGAGTTGCTCCATGTAGCACACACAGTAGTCGAAAAGGCCTTCCTCTGATCCCATATGATCCTGGTCAAAGTCCACACCCGCATGGTGAAGTACATTGAACAGCAGTAGTGTGTCGTATTTGCCAAGGGAGGGGAGCTCCGTCATCCCGAGGTATTGATGCAAAACATGCATGTTCGGTATTTCAAAGTAGTCGGCGATCGTTTCGATGTAGCGGGAGTGGTTTTCATTTCCCTCCAACGCGGTTACCTTGGCTTTCGGAGTGCCGTGGGCAATGCTTAACGCGAAGAAACCGGTATTCGCCCCGACATCTAGGACGGTTTTCCCCGAAAAATTCATATTCTTTCGTAGGTAGTCCCAACGGGCGGAGTCGCCGCGCCAGTTTTCATCGATGGTTTCGGTATAACCAAGCTTTTCACGGATGAACTGAGGTGTGTTTTGATAGATGGAATGCTTGGATTCGTCGGCATATAGTGCCCGGAGTTTTTCAATGATGTCCATTAAACGACTTTCCTGATGTTGTTGCTGTTGATTGCGACATTGCCCGATTTAAAGGCCTTTGCTGTGTCGGAACGTCCATATATATCCTGCAAACTTTCCGATCGCAAGGTTTCAAGCACTTCCTTAATTTCCGCATGGGCGTCCAGTTTTTCCCCGCGTTCGATGACTTCCATTATGCCTCCTTGCCATGAATAGAGGTTATGCCCGCCCTCCCTTTGCCACGGGAATGAGGTGCCTGTGTAATCGTTGATGAAGCTGATGAAGAGGTTGCTGCCGGCATCGGCCATGAGCTGGGCGGGGCCCCACATCCGGGGGTTGGCTTCAATCATATAGTATTTTCCCCCCTGTTCCTTGACCTCGATCATGGCCAGTCCCCGGTAGTCCAGGTTTTCCAAGAGTTCAAGGTAAGGTGTTATCCATGAAGTCAGATATAGGTCTGAACCCGTGGCCAGAACCATGGACTTCCCGTTGGGTTGTTGTAGCAGGTTGCGTTGAGAATACGTGTTTGTTTCGCCATTGGCATGACGGTAAATCAGGAAATAATACGATGCCCCTTTGATGTAGCGTTGGTAGAAATAAAAAGTTTCGTCACACGTTTCACGAAATCGCCGAAGATCGGCTGCAGTTTCTAGAATTTCGGGAACGACGCGGATTCCCTCGTTGGTAATGTCACATATGGGTTTCGCCACTATCGGCAGGTTGTCCCCAATATTATTTCTGGGAATTTCCTCGGGAATTGGAATTCCGTTGGTTTGGCAAAGTGTGGCGAATGCTTGTTTGTCCGAGAGTTGTTTGTAGACGGCTCTTTCCGGAAGCGGAATTTCCAGTCCCATGGCCTCGAAATGCCTGCGGTTGTCCAACAGGAAGATGTTCAGGAATTCCGAGGACGGTGCAATGATATATTTTGTTGCGGGGATCGATTGCATCGCCTTCCTAAGGCATGCGTCAATTCCCGGAAGATCAAGCTGGGGATGTTGCCGATGGGTGGCAATGTTGCCAGCATAGTCCGTTTGGTAGATGGGATCGTTATTGGACAAGGCAATGATGCAAAAGGGAACCCCCAGTTCTTTCAGCGTTCTGCAAAGACAGATGACGGAACGTTCGTTGAATCCCGAAAAAACAATGAAGCATGTTTTGGATCGCATTCTGTCCCTACCCATTCGGGGTCACCAGTCGGCAGATATTCGAAACGGTTTCTTCGCTCACGGCACTTCCGGTTGGAAGCACGAGAATGCGTTCGGCGACTTCCTCGGTGGCTGGGAGCATCATGCCGGCATTGGGTTGGAGGGATCGGTAGGGTTCCATGCGGTGGCAACCCGGCCAAAAATAGCGGCGGGCGCGGATGTTTTGGGCATGCAGTTTTTCCATCAGTTCGTCTCGGGAGAGGGGGTATTCTTTCCCCACCTCGACCACGATGTATTGCCGGTTGCATTTTTCGGCGTCGTTGAATTCGATGAGCTTGAGTCCGGGGATTCCGGCCAGTCCTTTGCGGTAGGCGGTGTAGTTGATTCGGTTGGTTTCGAGGAAGGTTCCGATTTCCTCTAGATTGACCAGTCCCATGGCGGCGCAGATTTCGCTCATCTTTCCGTTGGTTCCGATGTAACCAACATTGTCCATGCCCTGGAACCCAAAGTTTTGCATGAGCCGGATCTTTTCGGCCAGTTCGTCGTTGTTGGTGGTGATGGCGCCGCCTTCAAAGGTGTTGAAAAACTTGGTGGCATGAAAGCTGAGCACTTCGCATTCGCCAAAGTTACCGATCATCCGGCCGTTATGCGAACAACCGAAGGCGTGGGCGGCATCGAACAGAAGCTTGAGTCCGTTCTTGTCGGCGATGGATTGCAAGGCTTCGATATCACACGGGCGGCTGTAGAGGTGGACGCCCATGATGGCCGTGGTTTTCGGGGTGATGTGCTTTTCGATTTCCGCAGGATCGATGCAATAGGTATTTCTGTCGATGTCGCAAAATACGGGCGTGATTTCCTGCCACTGCAGCGCATGGGCGGTGGCGATGAAGGTGAGCGAGGGAATGATGACTTCGCCGGAGAGACCGAGCGCCCGGATCGCGATTTCCAGAGCCACGGTGCCGTTGCACATCGAGATGCAATGCCTGACGCCCAGGTAGTCCGCCACCGCTTGCTCGAACTCCTGGACCAACTCGCCACGATTGGTTAGCCAGCGCCGGTCGAACATTTTGTTCGCCCTTTCAAAAAACCGCTCACGGCTCCCAATATTCGGGGCACCAACATGCAATGTCTGTTCTTCTTTCATCAAGCCTTCTTCCGTTTCGGTGCGGAACCGAATAGACCGCGCACCATGGCATACACTGTATCGAAACAACCCATCGAGCGCAACATGCCGCCAACGCCATGGTTCAGCAGCGAATATTGGAGGCGGTATAGTTTGCGATGGATCTTCCTGGAGGGTTCGAGGTTGCCCGGCAGTTGCACCGGTGCGTCGTTCAATAGCTGTTTGGGATAGGTCCATCCGAGACCGCAATGGGTGCCGGAACCATCCATCCCGCTGTTGATGCTCAAGGCCTTGTTCGGGTAGATCGCATATTTGTCCTCCAGAAACATATGGAGGTTGATGCGCGCATCGTTGTGCAGAACGCCTTCAAGATAGTTCTTGCGTGACGAGAGGATCGGGCGGTTGCGGCAATAGGCTTTCCACACGGTCGGGTCGTCCAGCCGCTTACGTTCCATTTCCGTGGCTTCGAGGAGATCCTCCCAGCGATCCTTCCACATCGCAAAGCCCCATGGGGAGAACGAGCGCCAGAGGAAAACATCGTGTGGATAGTTGGCCGGCGGCTTGTATTGCGGATGGGTGTGGGCGCAGATGCAGAACACCCGCTCGTCATTCCGGTAGGTTTGCAGCCCTTGGTTCAGGAACTCCAGGTAGTGCGGGGAGCAGACAATATCGTCCTCCATGCGGATAAGGCTGGCGTGTTCCGAGAAAACCCATGCAATGGCGTCCATGGCCGACGCCCGCATGCCCCAGTTTTCTTCGCGAAAGCGGGTGCGGACTTCCTTGAAGCCCTCGATGCCCAGGATGTATGTACGGATCTCCCTGATGATTCTCTTGCGGTCTTCATCCTTCGCACCGTCGGAAACGATATATAGCACGGTTTGGCTGGCTTCCTTGTTCAAAAGGAGAGCTTCGATGCAACGTTGCAGATGCTCCTTGCGGTCGTAGACCGAAATGAGGATGGGCGCGATTCCGTTTGGGTTCATGGATGCGGCGGGGTTCATGCTTTCCTGCAAACGGCTTCTACATTTTCCTTGAGACAGGGATGAAGGTTGTTGAAGAGGGAATAGAGTCGCTGGGCGGGTGAGTTGTAGTGGGCTGGAGGATAGGATGCTGTACGGAGTTTTATGCAGGAACCGCCGCAATGCGCAATCAGCATCGCAAGATCCGTGCGGGTATATTCCCTCCAGTGCGGCGAGACCTCGGCCCCCGGTTTTTCCCCGTCCACATCGATGAAGGACTGCATGGAGGGGTAGGGGTTCTGTCCCGCCATGGCAGCAAGCCGCCGATAGAGGCTTGCCGCGTTCGGTACTGTGACCAATAGGCGGCCCTGCGGCGAAAGCTGTTCGGAGAAGATTTGTCGGAAGACGGGGATCGGGCTGAAGTTCCAATGTTCGATGCATTGGCAACATTCGATCACCTCGAACGTCCCGTCGACAGGTAGGGGTTGTTCGGCGGCCTTGGCAAAGTCGAAGGCAACCGTTTCCAAGCCTTGGGCTTCATAAAAGCCGGCCATGGTTCCGGTCAGCAAGGCAGGATGGTCGAGCAGGGTCCCTTTGATGCCCGTCAGCCGGTTGAGGATGACCAAGGCGATTCCCGGCCAACCACCCATCGAGAGCATTTTCCCTTCCCCAAAGCCTTCTTTCTCTATGATTCCGAGCTGGATGGCGATTTGCGATGAGATGCGTGCGCGGTGCTGGACAAGGTATTTGCGGATGTCGCTTTCGCCATAGTCCGACGCAAGGTGGGCGATATCCTTTAGGAACCGGTCGTATTCCCCGGCGACTTCTTTCAAATGTTGGCTTGTGGGCTTCATCCTACAGGGCTTTCTCCAAGCAATACATGATGGCTACGCCGGTGTGCCATGGCAACCGATTTTTTGGTCGGCGATTTCCCCATAGAGCATCATCCAGTGTTGCCCGAGACCTTCGAGGGTGAACAAGTCCATCCAATCCGTTGGGGCATCGCCGGTGCGCGGGTGCGCCGCGGAAAGGGCTTTTGCCCACGCCTCTTCATGGAGTTCGGCGGTGGTCAATAGTGCTGAGGGAATATATTCCGCTGCGCCGACATAGGGCGACAATATGCAATGCAGGCCGAAGCGGGCGGCCTCGATTACGGCCACGCTGAAGCTATCGTCGGTCGAGGGCAGCACAAAGACGTCCGAAGCGGAGAGCCACTTGCGCTTGGCTTCGTTGTCGGCGTAGCCCGGAAAGCGGATGCTCTCTTTGACCCCAAGGTCATCGACGAGATCGAAAAGCTTTTTTCCGTATTCGGGATCGTAGGGGCCGGCGATAACCAGCATGGAACCGTCGGTTTTTCGCGTTGAAGCCGCCCATGCATTGATCAGCATTTCCGGGGACTTGTCCGGCGAAACCCGGGCGAGGTAGAGGTAGACCGGAACATCGATTGGAAGGTCGAGCTGCTTGCGGGCGTCACTCCTCTCAAGCATGGGAAGCAGTTTGGAGACATCGACCGCATTCGGTATTTTTTCAATGCGCTTGGCAAATTTCAGCGCCCGCATGGAATCGGTCTTTTCCCACTCGGAGCAGACATGCATCAGCGCGGCTCCTTTTATGTTCGGCATTTCCATGGTTGGGAACAGGATTTTCTTCAGGGGGCGCAGGTGTTCGAAGTCATATTTCCCCAGGTGCCCGCGAACGGTGATGACGTAGGGCACCTTGCGAATCTTGGCGATTGTTGCGCCGATGAAGGTGGTGAAGTTCCAATGGCCATTCAGGTGGATTACGTCGAACTCTCGGGCCCGTTTGAACAGCATGCCAAGGGCCTTCACGTTCAGGCCAAGCACACTCGGCCCCCAAAGGCGGGATGCCACGACCTCTATGCCATCCAAACCAAACTGTTCCGGTGTAAGCGGATATTTTTTGCTGAATCCGGCAAAGATCGTCACGCCGGTGCCCTGGCCATGCAATGCCTTGGCATGCACCGCCAGCGAGCGCGGCGCGCCGCCGGCATAGCCCGACAGCGATCCGCCCACCAATGCAATGTTCAGTCCCTTGCTCATTAAAGTTCCGATAGTGCCTTATTCAGCGAAGCAACGTCCACCTTGATGTTCGCCCAAACGTGATGGGCGTCGATTTGCCTGTGCAACATGCGTTCGCCGCCCTGGCCGACGAGGGCGGTGTGGTGCAGGCCGCGGACGGCCGCGAGTTGCTTGAAGCAGGGGTTGAGGTAGTAGGGGGAGAACAGCTCGATCACCTTTGCTCCCGACGGGCAGAATGCGAGGTTGGTGAGTTCCGCGCCGTGGGGCGATACGATTACCGAAGCTGAAGCGAACAGCTTCATTTGCTCCGCTACGGTCAATTTTCCGGGATGCACGGTTTCGAAACCATATTTTTCCAGCAGGGGCAGGATTTCGTTTTCATTCAGGATCCGCCGGCGCCGGGCCCCGGAACGCGAAATGTAGAGTCGTCGCCCTTCGCCGGAGGTCGGCGGCATAAAGCTACGCACAAAGTCCAGGCCTTCTGGCGACGGGAGACCGGGGAGGCCTGCGAAGGATGGAACGAACAACTCCTTCGCCTCGATGTGGCATTCAGGGGAGGCCTCAACTATCTTTTCTTGAGGAATGCCCAGCATGCCGAGCCATTCGAGGTGGAAGCGGCTTTGGTTGTCGATGTAGTAGCCGTCGATTTCGTTCGCCATTCCCTGCAGCAGGCTAAGGCGCGGGACGGAGTCGAGCGTCCAATGGAAGTAGTTGTCGCTACCCGGCGATGTAATCACGGCAAGTCGGCCTTCGAAGTGTTCGGGGTCCGGCACCCGGCGTTCGCTGAGCAGGTGGTGGTGTTCCTGTTTACGGTGGAAGTCGATGGTGGATTCCGAAAGGATCGCATTTTGCGGGGAGATCACCGTGCCGTCACCCAGCACACGTCCATGGGGCAGGCGCAGTACGAAGGTTTCGGGAAACTCCACGCGTTTGTCCTTTCCGAGCAGGGGACGGGCATTCTCCGGCTCAACGATGGTTGGCGGAAGAGAGAACGCGATGGCCTCGGAGCGCTTTTGATACGATCCATGGCCATCGCGGCAGCTGATAATGGATGCTGGTGCGGGGTGGGAATGGCGAAAGCCGTTGCGCAATGCATTCCATTGCATCCGCCCTTCGGACAGGGTTCGAAAGAGCGTTGAGCCAACCTTGTATTTCCCAAGATAGCTCATGCCCCTCCGGTTCCTTCCTGAACATGTCGCAAAATCGGGTCTATGGTTTTTTTTGCGCAGGTTTCGTAGTTGCAGATGCGCTTGCTGAGTTCCAAGGCTGCTGCTCCAAACTGCATGCGTTTGGCTGGAGATGCAGCGAGTTGCTTTAGCTTGTCGCAAAAGATCTCCGGTTGTTCCGGAGGGAAGAGATAGCCGTTGGTTTGGTTGTCGATGAATTCGGCGATGCCTTCGAGCTGGACGGCGAGGATGGGTTTGCCGCAGGCCATTTCGTGGTTGAGGGTGTCGGTCATGTGGAAATGGTCGGTTTCCTGCCCGATGCGCATGACCAGGCCGATGTCGGAGGAGGCGAGGGCTTGGTTGAGCGCCTTTTCCGAGGGGAGCCAACCGGTAAACACGATCCGGTCGGATAGGTGGAGCTGTTCGGCGAGTTTTTTGAGGTGGGCCATTTCGGGGCCGTCGCCGATCAGTAGATATTTCAGGTTGGGCAGATCGTCTCTCAGTTCGGCCATCCGCCTCAGGATCCAATCGTTGCCTTTGTTGGGGTGCAGGATGCCGTGGTGGCTCAAAACGAGGTCGTCATCGCTGAAGCCAAACTTGTTGCGGGTGGTCTTCCGGGTTTCATCGTCGACCGGATGGAACTTCGAATGGTCGCAGGGATTGGGGACAACGTGGATACGGTCGGCCTGCACGCCGCGTTCAACCAAAAACTTTTTGGCGAATTCAACATGCGTATAGACCACGGGCAGCTTTTGCCAGCTCTTGCAGTCCATCCGCTCCACCCAGTTGCGTAGCCCGTGCAGGCCGGGCTTTCCCTCCGTATAAATCCGGGCGAAAAAGTCCATCACCATGACGCCGATGTTCGGGCCGTAGAATTTCCGGAGAATCATCGTGCCGAGCGGCAGGGTTTCCTCCCAATAGATAAAGTCGATGCCCATTTTCCTGCATCGCCGCCCGATGCCCGGGAGGGCGAGGTAGAAGCGGAGGGTTTTCGTCCACTTGTGCTTCGGGTTGGAGCGGTCGAACGTCCAGGGCAACAGATGCATGTGCAGTTTGCCCCGTAGCTTCTCGTTTTCGGGTTCCGACGATTCGGGGCCAATGAAGTGGACTTCGGCAACAGGCGAAAGCTGGTCCACCATGGCCGGAACGGCGTGGCCGCCGCAGCAGGTCCAGCCTTCCAGCCCATAGCGGTGGATGAAGGCGATTTTTTTCTCCTGCCTCATGCGGCCAGCACCACGGCGTTGCGGTGTTCGGGGTTGAGATTGAAGTGGTACATCATGAAGGTGCCGGCAATGGCGTTGAGCTGGGTGAGTTGCCGCCCGGCCAACTGGGTGTTGACAACGGCGTCCGGATGGGCGGCCCTTTGCCAGGCGCGCAGGATGGCGAGCACGTCGGGCGGGATTTCCAGGGTGGGGAGCTTGTGTTCCTTGGCGCACCGGGCGCAGGCCACGCCGCCTTGCGATGCACAGAAGCGCAACTCCTTATCCGAGGAGCAGAGCACGCAGTGGCCAAGGTTCGGGCTGTGCCCGTGGTGGGTGCAGAAGTGGAGTTCCGCCCACAGCAGGAACTGGGGCCGCCTACCGTAGGTTCCGGCTAGGTCGAGCAGCTCCTCGAAGAGTTCGAACTGTTCGGGGTGTGGCGCATCTTCCGGGGTGGAGCGGTTGAAGAGGGCGGAAAGATACGATGCCGTCTGCATGGCCCGCCAGTCGTTGCGGAAGGCTTCCCGGCGGTGGATCAGGGCGCATTCCTTTCCGGTGTGCAGGGAATGGGTGCGGTTGCCGTAATAGAGCAGTTCGCTGGTGCTGAACAATTCGTATTCCCCCAGGAACGGGCTCTTCGGGCGCAACGCCCCCTTCAGCAACGTCGATATTTTCCCGTGGTGGCGCGTTAGCCAGTGCACAATCCGCGAGGTGCTGGAGTAGGGGTAGATGGCGAGGGGGATGGCTGTTGCCCGGACGATCATTCAACCTCCGAGCAGGTTTGAGCGCAACGCGATTAGGGTGACCGTTACGCCATAGTAAATCAGTAGGGCGAGAATATCGATCGATGCCGTCACGAAGGGGCCGGATGCAACGGCCGGGTCGGCGTTGGCGCGGTTGAGCAGCAAGGGCGCAAAGGCACCGAATACGGCGGCGAACATCATGGCGCTGAAGAGGGAAACGCCGACGGTGAAGGCGAGGAAGATGGCCGGAATTTCACTGGAGCTTCCAACCATGAAATGCGACCAAACTCCGATGATCATCCCGCAAATCAATCCCATCAAGGCTCCTGTGGCCAGTTCCCTGCCGAGGAGTTTGAAGAGTTCCTGGTCGGAAAACGAACCAACCGCCAGGCCGCGAATGATCAGCGTGGAGGACTGGATCCCCGTATTGCCGCCCATGGCCATGATGATCGGGACAAAAAAACTGAGCGCCACAATATGGTGGTCGATGAAGCGCTTGAGAATGACGCTGCTGACGAACCCCGCAAAAAGGGTGATCATCAACCAGGGAAGACGGGTCTTGACGGCATGCAGCGGGGAGGAATAGTCGAGTTCCGAATCGTCGGAACCGGCCAGTTTGAAAATGTCTTCCGAGGCCTCTTCCTCGATGACGTCCATGATGTCGTCCATCGTAATCCGGCCGACCAGCTTGTTTTGCCAATCAAGAACCGGCAACGAGCTGAGGTCGTATTTGGTGGCCAGGCGAGCCACTTCTTCCTGGTCGGCATCGGTATGGACGGAAATGGTTTCCTTGTCGGCCAGTACGTCCAGGGTCTGATTCCGGTTGGCTTGCTTGAGCAGCTCCCAGAGCTGGATCCAGCCCGTCAAGCGCCCCTCTGCGTCAACGACGTAGAGATAGTAGAACGGCTCATCCAGATCAAGTGAACCGATGTAGTCGATTGATTCGCCGGCGGTCATGTTGGCGCTCGCGGCGACAAAGTCGGGGGTCATGATACCGCCGGCGGTGTCTTCGTGGTATTGCAGGAGTTCGCGGACTTCTTCGGAATCCTCCGACTCCATCAGGTCAAGAATCTCTTTGCTGCGCTCTTCCAACTCACCCAAGACGTCGGCGGCATCGTCCGGTGCCATCTCTTCGACGATGTCCGAGATTTCCTCGTCGGAAAGATCTTCCAGGATGTCGGCTTCGGTCTGGTCATCCAGCTCGGCGAGTACGTCCGGCTTGATCTCGTCTTCGATTAACTCGAACAGCTTGGTGTGTACGCTGCCCGAGGCGTGGTTTATGATTTCCGCAATATCGGCCGGGTGCAATTCCTCGAAGAACTTTGGGATCTGTTCCCAAAGCTCGCCTTTGATGCAGAAATTAATCCGCTCCTTGATCCGGTTGATGTCCGACATGGGGAATCCAATTACCTGGTTATTTCCCGGCGCTGACCAGTTCGACTTCGAAGATCAGCCAGGCGTTTGGCGGGATGACCCCGCCCGCGCCGCGCGCGCCGTAGCCGAGGTTCGGGGGAATCACGAGTGTGCGTTTTCCACCTTCCTTCATCAGCATGATGCCTTCGTCCCAGCCCGGAATAACACGGCCCGCGCCAACGGGGAACTGGATGGGGTCGCCACGCTCCACGGAGCTATCGAACACCTCGCCGGTCAAGAGTTTGCCGGTGTAGTGGACGCTGACCGTGGTCCCTTTTTCCGGGGATGCCCCTTCGCCGGCTTTTTCGATGGTGTACATCAGGCCGGAAGCGGTCTTTTCGACGTTCGGGAACATTTCCTTGATCTTGGCTTCCTGTTCGGCGGCGGCCTTGGTGGCTTTTTCCTTTTTGATTTTTTCAAAATTGGCCAGCAGGTTGTCGAAGGTGGCCTGGTCGGATTTGAAGGCCATGGCTTTTTCACCCACACGGAGAATGGTCAGTTTCTTGATCTTGTCGCCTTTGGCGATGGCATCGACCACATCCTGTCCCTTGACCACGTGCCCGAAGACCGTGTGCTTGCCATCGAGCCAAGGTGTTTCCTTGTGGGTAATGAAAAACTGGCTGCCGTTGGTACCCGGGCCGGCGTTCGCCATGCTCAGGATGCCCGGGCCCGTGTGTTTCAGGGAGGAGTCGATCTCGTCCGGGAACTTGTAGCCGGGGCCACTGCGACCGCTGCCTTCGGGGCAACCGCCCTGGATCATGAAGTCGGGGATGACCCGGTGGAAAACGAGTCCGTCGTAGTACGGTTCCCCGGCGGCCTTTTTGTCGTTCTTCATTGTGCCTTCGGCCAAACCAACAAAGTTGGCGACGGTGAGCGGGGTCTTTTCGAATTCAAGCATGCAGAGGATTTCGCCTTTCGAAGTGTCGAACTTGGCGTAGAGGCCAGGCTGCTTGGGCGCGTTTTCTGCGCCGGCAAAGGATGCCGCGGCGATGGCGGTTGCGAGGATGAAAGATTTTTTCATGGTTACCTTCTTGGTTGAGTATGTGAAATTAGGGGAAACGTACTGTAATCAGCGTGCATGTTGAAGTCTGGAATTGCCTTTAGTAGTGCGGGTAGTTGGAGGGGTAGGTGTTTCCTTCGTAGCGCCGCCAGTGTTTGTATGACCACAGCCAGTATTCCGGGTATTTCCGGATTTGCTCCGACACGTTGTCCTCGATCAGCCGGGTCAGTTCAAGCGCCATGTTGTCTGGATCCTCCGCCTTGTCGAAGGGCGGGGGCTGAATGCAGCAGGCGATCTCGATAAGGTATTTCCCGCCGGGGCAGGGTCGGCAGAAACCCAGCATGATTTCCGTTCCGGTGCGGTAGGCCAGCGCCGCCGGAGCGGAAGAAACCATCATGGGCAACCCGAGGAAGTCGACCTTGATGCCTCCATTTTCCGGGGACGTGTTTTGATCCAAGACAAAGGCCGCCTTGCCGTTCTTGCGGAGCCGGGCAATCAACGCCCGCAACGCCCCTTTGCGCGGGATGATCGTTTGCCCGGTGCGTTCGCGCATTCCGATCAGGAGCCGATCCACCATTTTGTTTTTGATCGGGGCGGCAATACTGGCCAAATCCGCTCCCAGCAACGCACAGGTCTGCCCCATGAGTTCCCAGCTGCCCATATGGGCCGTGATGCAAATCAGCGGTCGGTCTTCCAGAAACCGATCCTTGAGCGGCCCGTTCTTGAACTCGACATATTCCCCGATGCGCTTTTCCGGGTTCACCGAAAACCAGAGCACGTCCAGCATGGTTTGGCTGAAGGTGGCAAACGAGGAGGCGAGAATCCTACGTTTTTCCCGAACCGACTTCGTGTTTCCGAAGACGGCATCCAGGTTCTTCATCCCGATGGATTTTTCACGGATCGGAAGCACCATGCCCAGATGGCCCAGAGCTTTCGCCAGACCGACGATTGCCCGGCGGGGCAGCAGGGGGACCAGTGCCTTGGTTGCCATGAACAGGCCCGTTTCGAACGGGCGCCGCAGCGTTCTTCTTGTTTGTTTCCAATTCGCCATGCCGATTTCCAAAAATGAACCTCAAACTTTATCGACAACCTCGGTGCAGACCAATATTTTTCTGCCATGTGTAAACGTAGGCCGGAGGGAATAGGTTTATGTATTTTGTGCTGATAACCCTGGTGCAACCCGGCACCTCCTGTGGAAGCGGTTGGCGAACAACGATAAAGAAAAGGTGAAAGACGATGATCTTGATGAAAACGTCCAAAGGGGACATTAAAATCGAACTCGATTCGGAGAAGGCGCCCAAGACGGTTGCCAACTTCATGAGCTATGTTGCATCCGGCCACTATGGCGGAACCATCTTCCATCGCGTAATGGACGGTTTCATGATCCAGGGGGGAGGTTTCGACGAAGCCATGAACCAGAAACCGGCACCCGACACCGTTGAAAACGAAGCAGCCAACGGTCTTTCGAACAAGGTCGGCAGCATTGCCATGGCGCGCACATCCGATCCGCATAGCGCTGGCGCCCAATTCTTCATCAACGTTAACGACAACAACTTCCTCGACCATCCCGGTCAGGATGGATGGGGCTACTGTGTTTTTGGCCAGGTTGTTGAAGGCATGGAGGTGGTCAACGACATCAAGGGCGTTGCCACCGGCAACGCCGGCCCTCATCAGAATGTGCCGACAGAGGCGGTTGTGATCAACGAGGTGGTCGTTGTCGATTAACGAACCATGGACAAGGGGCGCGAAAGCTTGATCGAGGCCATACAGTCGAGTGGATTCCAATCCGTTTGGGCTGTGACGGGTGGCGGTGTCGGGGCCGTGCACGCCATGTTGGCCCACCCGGGAGCTTCCCGCTTCGTTCTCGACATCCGGATTCCCTACAGTCCGGATGCACTGGCCGGTTTCCTGGGCAAGACTCCGGCGTCATCGTGCTCGGAGGATGCCGCCCGGGCCATGGCCCAGGTTGCATTCGATCACGCCTCAAGTCTCACGCATCACGCCCTGGGCATTGCCTGCACCGCCGCCTTGCAAACGAAGCGGACGCGCCGGGGAGCCGATCGCGCCCACATCTGCATCCAGTCGGCCGGGCAAACCGTATGTGAAAAAGTGGATGTTGCCCCCGGATCCCGTTCGCAACAGGATGCTTTCCTGAGCGGGGTGCTGCTGGACCGGATTGCGGAATTCGTTGGAGCGGATCAATGAAGGATGCCCTGGACCGACTCATTGCCGGCGAGCTGCCCTTCATCCTTGTTGGGCGGGATGACTTTCCCGAAAAAGCCATTCTGCTCTCCGGTTCATTCAATCCACTGCACGCGGGGCACGAGGGCTTGTTGCTTGCGGCAGAAAAGGTGGCGGAACGCGAGGGGGTGCTCGAGCTGTCCGTGCTCAACGTCGACAAGCCTCCGCTCAACATCGTCGAGGTGGAGCGTCGCTTGCTTCAGTTGAAGGGGCGCTACACCGCCGTGTTGACCTGTGCGCCCACCTTTGCCGAAAAAGCAGACCTCTTGCCAGGCGTCTGGTTCGCCATGGGCTACGACACCGCCATCCGGTTGCTCAGTCCCGAATACCACGACGATGTTCCCGCGATGCTCTCGCGCTTCCGTGAACTGGATGTCCGTTTCGCCGTGGCCGGCCGGTTGCACGGCGGGCGCTTCCAAGGGTTGGGCAACATCGAAATCCCCGCAGGCTTCGAAGACCTGTTCATCCCCATCCCGGAAGAGCTGTTCCGGGAGGACATCAGCTCCACTGCGCTGCGCTCCCAATAAAAAAGCACAAAGCCCGACGAACGGTCTTTGTGCTTTTTGTGCCTCTTGATGCGATGGGTTACATTGCGGCCAGGGCCGCTTCTTTAACCAGGTCGCCGAGTTCGGTGGTCGAGGCGAGGGTGTTGCCTTCGCGCCACAGGTCGCCGGAGCGATAGCCATCGTTGAGCACTTTTTCAACACCGGCGCGGATCGCGTTGGCTGCGGCCTCTTCGCCGAGGGTGTCGAGCATCATGGCCGCGGAAAGGATCATCGCGATCGGGTTTGCCTTGCCCTGTCCGGCAATGTCCGGAGCGGAACCGTGAACCGGCTCGAAGATGCCAACCGGGCCGCCGACGGATGCCGACGGCAGCAGGCCGAGCGAGCCGCCGAGTGTTGCGGAGGCATCCGACAAAATGTCGCCGAAGATGTTTCCGGTCAGGATCACATCGAACTGGCGTGGATTAACCACCATCTGCATGGCGGCGTTGTCGATGTAGAGGTGGTCGAGTTCCACGTCGGAATATTCGGCCTGGTGCAACTCGATGACGGTATCGCGCCAGAGGCGGGAAACTTCGAGGACGTTGGCTTTGTCGACGCTGGTCACTTTGTTGCGGCGCTTGCGGGCCCATTCGAAGGCCACACGGGCAACACGTTTGATTTCGCCGACGGAGTAGACCATCGTGTTCCAGGCTTTCTTGTCGTCGCCTTCGCCTTCGGTGCCGACAGGCTGGCCGAAGTAGATGCCGCCGGTCAGTTCGCGGACGGTGAAGAGGTCGAGGCCGGCTACGGTTTCGGGGCGCAGCGGCGAGTTTTCGGCCAGCGACGCAGGAACGGTGACCGGACGCAGGTTGGCAAACGCACCCAGTTCCTTGCGGATTTTAAGCAGGCCGCTTTCCGGGCGCATGGCGCCGGTGAGAGCATCCCATTTCGGGCCGCCAACGGCGCCGAGCAGCACGGCGTCGGACGCCTTGCAGGTTTCAACCACGGAATCGGGCATCGGGTCGTTATGGGCATCGATCGCCGCTCCGCCCGCATTCTGTTGCGTGTATTCGAGGGCAAAGCCGGCTTTTTCGGAGACGGCGTCGAGCACCTTGACGGACTCGGCGATCACTTCGGGGCCGATGCCGTCGCCCGGAAGCAGGGTGATTTTATAGGTTTTGGACATGATTCTTCCTTTGTTTTTTAAAATGAAGCGCGGATTTTGCCAGAGGTACGGGGGAATGCAACCGCAAAAAAACGGGTGCCTTTTCCGGCACCCGTTGCCATTGATGGTATTGCGAAGTTGAGCCTACTCCCCGGCGGCCTGCGTTGGCCACTGCTGCTCATCGCCGGTGGTCAGGATTTCGGAAAGTAGTTGTTCGGTCACGTTGTGTTTCTTGGCAATCTCGTTGCGGTATTGCTCCATCAATTTTCCCTCCGCCCGTTTGGCTTTTTTCCTGCGTTGTTCGCGCTGTGCCGGGGTCTGGTGTATTTTGATTGGGAAAATATTCATCGCCTTCTTTTCCGCCGTGACCCGGGCGGCGCAGAGTTCCATATAGACCGCCTTTTGTTCGGCTTCGGGAAGGGCCGTTTTTACGACCTCCTTCTTTTCCGTTTTCCGTGCGGCCTTTTCCTCCTTGGAAAAGAATTGTCCGGAAGAAGACAGTGCGATGAAGGCAAACAGGAGTATCAATGCGGCTTTCTTCATTTCATACCTCTGGGTTTCGGCTACGGGTGGACATCTCGCCACCTGCGAATAGCGTACTCGCGATATGAAAATGGGCAAGGAAGAAAAAGGGTGCCGTTGCAAAGGGTTAGGCTATCATGAACCTCTTTTCGCTCCTTAGCGTCCGCCTCCCCCGTCGCCGCCTCCGCCGCCACGGTTTCCTCCGCGTCCGCCACCGGAGCCGCCGCGCCCACCGGGCACTTGCAGGGAGGTGGCGGAAATAATGTCTTCGACATGGGCGGCGAATGCCTGTGCATCTTCGCCTTCATAGCCGAGGTCGGTTCCCAGTTGCTTGAACATGACCGTTCGCTCCTGGTCCATCAGGGGGCGGACATCCCGCATTTGCGTGAAGAGTTCACGCATGGCATCGCGGTCGGGGGCTGCTTCGGGATCCTGGAATTGTTCGGTCAGCGCCCAGACATTGGCCATTTTCGACACGAGCAGATCGTGGTTTGCCCGTTCCTCTTCGGTCATGGTTGAGGTGTCTAGATCCATGAAGGTTGCGGTTCGTTCGGCCAGGTTGTAGCGCATGCTTTGCTGGCGCTCCTCGCGCTCCTTGATCATTTTTGCATAGCCCTCGGGATCCTCGGCCTTCATCTTGGCCATGCGCTCCTCGAACGATTCGCGCTTCGGGCGTTCGTTTTCCTGCTCCTGTTCCTCCTTGGGCATCTGGTTGCGGGCCAGCTCGATGAGCAGGTTTTCGACCTCCGCATCCTTCTTGGCGAGCAGGGAGAGCAGTTCGGCGACATCGTTGGTGGCAAGTGGCGCCCCGCCCATGGCCGCGTCAATGTCCATGTCCGGGACAATCGCCTTCATCCGGGCAATTTGGGCGCGTAGTTCCATGGCGTCGTTTTCGGCTTTGCTGGCTTTTCCTAACGTCGAAACGGTCGCAGCAATGCATGCGACGGCAACAACGAGCGATGCCCCCGCAATGTATGAGGGAAGGTTTTTATTCATGTTTTTCTCCATTCTTCAGCGAATAACGGCACGTTCCGTAAAATGTTGCATGTTTTTTGCCCACTACTGGAAAATGTCGGTTTTGAGGCGCTGGTAGTCGTCGAACGCCACGGGCAGGCTGAGCAGGATGTTGACCATGGCGGCAATCACCATGGCCGTGAAAATGCAGATCATGATGCCGATCTGGTATTTGATCGCGGCCATCGGCATGGCCCCGCCGAGGATTTGGCCGGTCATCATGCCGGGCAACGAAACGATGCCCATGGTGGCCATCGTGGAGATGGAGGGATTGACGCAACCCTTGATGGCGGTGCGCAGGTAGGGGAAGGTGGCCTCGCGCAGGGTGGCGCCCAGCATCAGGTAGGTCATGAATTCGTGTTCGTTCTTGCGAATGCCGCTATAGAACCGTTCCAGGCTTAGCACGTTGCTGCGCTGGCAGTTGCCGAGGATCATGCCGATGATCGGGATCATGTAGCGCGCGTCGTAGAACGGCTCGGGGCGGATGGCCACGAGGATGAACCAGCCGCTGACGATCAACGTGCTGGCGGCCACGCCGGTGAGGGTGCGCCAGAAAAAGAACCGCCGCTTCAAACCGGACTTCCCGAGAATACTCATGTTGGCCGCCACCATCATCAACACGACCCAGGCCAGGTTGACCCATCCATTGTTCAGCTGGAAAATATATTTCAGGTAGAGGCCAACCAGCACCAGCTGTACCGCCATCCGGATGGCCGAAACGATGGTTTCGCGGACGACCCCGATGCGGAGATAGAGAAAGATGCCGATCGGGATGAGCAACAACGCGAACATCGACACCGTGGCGGGAATGGACATCTCGGCGATCATTTCGAGGTCTCCTCAAGCTGCCGGTTTTCAATGGCGATGATCCTGTTGCAGGCGGCAATCCAGTCGGGATCGTGCGATACCGAGAGCAATGTGATCCCGGGGCGGAACAGTTCCTCCATGACAGCCGCCTTGCTTTCCGGATCGAGTGCGGATGTAACTTCGTCCGCGAGGAATACGGTTTTCCCCAGCAGCAGGGCGCGGGCAATGGCAATGCGCTGTTTTTCGCCCCCGGAGATGCGCTTGGAGGGTTTGTCCAGTATATCGGTCGAGAGGTGCAACCGCCCAAGGGTCTCGATAATCTCCTTTTCCGGAGGTTGGTTTCCCCGGTGGGCCTTGAAATTGAACGGCAACAAAAGGGCATCGCGAACTTGATCCGCTCCAAGCGTGGGCTCCTGGCCAATGAAGGCAATCCGCGCCCGTATCTCGGCAACGGTGGCGGGCGATAATTCCAATGAATGGATCCGGATTGAACCCTGGCCCAGGGGAATTGCCCCGATGGCACTCTTCAGCAGCGAGCTTTTGCCGCAACCGGATGCCCCGCGAATCACAACCTTGTCGCCATCCGCAATCTGCAGGCTCACGCTCTCCAGCAGCGTCTGCCGGTGCACCTTTAATGTAATGTTTCTAAATTCAATCATGGATGTTTTTTTAAACCGCAAAGGAACGCAAGGATCGCAAAAGTAATTGGGGTGGGATTTTGCGTTCTATGCGTTCTTTCGCGGTTAATTTCATTTTAGAGTCCGATAGCGATGATGATAGGCAGGGTGATGGCGGAGAGCAAGGTGCTCAGTGCAATAATCCGGCTGGCCAGGGTGGCATCGTTGCCCATCACATCCGCCATCACATACGACATGCCGGCGGCGGGGCAGGCCAGGTAGAAAATGGCAATCATTCGTTCCGTCGTCGATAGGTCGAACAGCCCCGCCAACAGGAAGCCGATGGCCGGCGTGACGACCACCTTGATCAACGAGGCAATTAGGGACGGGGATGCCACTCCCTTCACGCGCTCAAAGGCGAGTCCCGATCCGATGCTCAGCAGAACCAGCGGAAGCGCCGTTTTGCCAAGGGCTTCCAGCGAACGATGGAGAAAGAGGGGGAGTCGGATGCCTAGCACGTTGAGGGCAATGCCCACCACGCACGACATCAGCAACGGGTTTTTAACCATTTGGATGAAAAACGTCGCAATCGAGTCGCCCGCACTATGCTTGCCCTTGCCATAGTGGAGCAGCACCGTAACCCCGAGAACGTTGAACAACACGACCACCGGCGCCAGCACCACCGTACCCAGGGCTTCTGCCGAAGCATCAAGGCCGGATAGCGTGTAGATGATGACGGGCAATCCAATAAAAGCGCCGTTGCCCCGGAACGATCCCTGAATGAACGAGCCGGTCGTCGGCGCTGGCAGCTTGAGGACTTTGGCAACACACCAGGCAAACAATAGGCTGAGCAAAGTGCCTGCGCTGAACAACAGAACAATCTTGTAGATGGTGTCGAGTTCCAGCGTGGCCTGGCTGATGTTGCCAATGAGCAAGGCCGGCAGCGCAAACCAAAAAACAAACTTGTTCAGTCCCTTGAAAAAGGCGTCCGGAAAAAAGCCGGTCTTCTGCAAAACCTTGCCCAAGGCGATCAGCAAAAAGATCGGCGCTATGCTGTTGATGATAAACATGGCGCCGATGGTAGGGGTTCCGGGCTAGGGATACAAGGATGGGCCTTGCCTATGGGTAAACGTCGAATTAAAGGAAATGGATGTTGCCGGGATAGTCCCAGGTTTTTCCTCCACTGGCCTTGACGGCGCCGATGATGGGATAGACGAAGGCGAGGATGCCGAGGATGATGAGCAAGGGGATGCCGATGACGAAAATGCTGAGCAGGGCGAAGATAATGCCGTAGATGATTTCCGTGAGGATCCAGTTGATGACGATCCGTCCATGCCGGTCGATCACCGGCGAGTCGTTGCGCTTGATGAGCCAGAGGACGATCGGAATAATCCATCCGCCAAGGGGAATCAGATAGCCGCCAAACTGCGACAGGTGGAGCAACACGCCCCAAAGTTCATCGTCGGAGGAGGCCATCCCGCGGCTTGGGCTTTGCGCGAAGCCCTGGTGTTGGGTCAGCAGCGCATGCTTTGCTTCGCGGAATTCAGCATCCGAGAGGGCACCGTTCCGGTGGAGGGCCTCGAGTTTTTCCAGTTCTTCAATCAGGTTCATCGTATCCATTCCCATTGGGCCGCTTTATCGGTACTGCCGTTCTACAAGGGTTTAAGCAAAATCATTTAATGCAAAATGTTGGCTACGACAAGGCATGTTGAATGTTCCTCATTTTGCATTTAATGATTCTGCTCAACTCCTCTGCCGCATGGACGCTTTATAGGGGATGCTTTTATAAATCGTAGACTATAAAATCGAGCACGGATTGTAAAAGTCGGATGAGGTTGGATGACTTCAAAGGAAAACCCGCCCACGGTGGTGGACGGGCTTTCTGTATTCACGGAGTTGCCGTTATTTCTTTTCCGCTTCCGTTTGGCAGGTGCCGCAGCATTCCTTCTTGGCTTCTTCCTTGGCACAGGTGCACTTGCCTTCCGGGCATTCGCATTTGGCCTTTTCCTTGCAACATGCATCATCTTCGCCGCAGCATTTCTTCGCGCGGCCCATGGCCATGGTGGTGGATGCAAGCAGCAGCGCAACGGCTGCAATGGATAGTACTCGTTTCATGGGTGCCTCCTGGTTCCGGACTCCGCACTGTGCGGTGCCTTTGAATTTGAAGAAGTTTATGCGCTTACCACTGAAAGTCGAGGGGTTTTGCAAAGGCATTGGAAATGGATTATTTAGATTCCATCCTGATTACTTGCCATTGGCTTTAGGCTCTGCCACACTAAAAAGCAATCCATCAGGGTGCATCTGATTCTGAAAGGGCGTTTGTGGAAGCATTAAAACAAATCTTTGATTCAATTATGCATGCCGGGCACATGAGCCCGTTTCTGGTGGTTGGCATATTGATCCTGGCTGGGTTTGCCGGCGACTGGGTCGGTAAATTTTTCAAGTTGCCCCACGTAACAGGGAATATTCTCGGCGGGATTGTGGTCGGGCCCTACTGCCTTGGATTGATCGGCGGCCACGATCAATTGCATGATCTCCAGCCGATCGCCACATTCGCCATGAGCCTGGTTGCGGTGAGTATCGGCGGCCATCTGTCCTACCGCCGGATCCACAACTCCCTGCGCCGCATTATATCCATTTCGATGTTCGAGGTTTTCCTTTCCGTCATCACGGTGGTCGTTGCCTGCAAACTTTTCGGTATGGACTGGCCGACTACGTTGCTGTTGGGCGGGATCGCCGCGTCCACGGCTCCGGCCACCACCATTGCCCTCATCCGGGAATCTCGTGCAAAGGGGCCGTTTGTGAAAACGCTCATTTCCGCCGTAGCCCTGAACAATATCCTCTGCATCCTCATTTTCGTGATGATGCGCACCTTTGTGTCGGCCTATTTTGAAAGTGGGGAGACCACCGGCAAGATCGACGACGCCCTATTGTTATCCGGCTATCATTTGCTGGGTGCCCTGATACTGGGGCTGGGCATGGGGTGGATCACCAAAATTTTGGTTTCAAAGCCAAAGTTCCACGATTTCACGACCATCCTGCTGGCGATCATGCTGCTCGACGGATTGGCGGCCTACCTCACCCTGAGCCCATTGCTGGTGTGCCTCTTTTTCGGGGTTTATCTGGGCAACAGTTCCGAGGTGGCAGAAAAGCAACTCAACACACTAACGCCGTTGGAGCCGACCCTCTACGTCATCTTTTTCACGTTGGCCGGGGTTTCGCTCCACCTGGATGAACTCGCGGCGGTCGGGGTTGCCGCCACGGTGTATATCGGTGCCCGTGTTCTGGGTAAAACACTGGGTGCGGCGATGGGTGGTATGGTTGGAAAGTGTTCCAAACGGATGTGGCAAAACATGTCCTACGCCCTGTATCCCCAATCCGGCATTGCCATCGGTTTGGTGGTGTTGTTGAACGACGATGCATTTGTTCCGGGAGAGATCAAGAGTGCGGTTGGTGCCATTATTCTTGCCGGTGTAACCGTGGCGGAAATCATTGGCCCATTTGCCACCAAAGCCGCGTTGGCGCGTTCCGGCGAGGCCAACCGCGACCGGCAGCGCCTGGTGGAATTCCTAGCCGAGGAATTCATCGTGGTCGATCTCAAGGCGCTCGACAAGTGGGATGCCATCCGGCAACTCGTCACGTTTATGATGCGTACGCACCGGGTTGAGCATATCAGCCAGGACGAGCTGTATCAGTCCGTGGTGGATCGGGAAAAGGATATGTCGACCGCCATGGGGCGGGGCATTGCCATTCCGCATGGGCACATCGAAAAAGGCCCCGCCATTCAGGGCGTGATGGGCATTTGCCGGAATGGAATCGAATTCGATGCCCCCGACGGGGAGCCCGTGAAGCTGATCATGCTGATCGTTACGCCGAAGGATAAGAAGGACATGCACCTCAAGGTGCTCTCCAGCCTCTCCTCGATGGTTCGCAACGATGCCATTCGCACCCGCCTCATGGCCGCCATCAGTCCCGAAGACGCGATGGAAGTTATCGAAAGCGAAGAAGCCCGCGACTACAACTATTTTCTTGAATAGCCCGTGTTGCGGAGGGACGGCGGCCTCGCCGTCCGGGCATTGAGGCCAATGCCCCTCCGACTGGGCGCAAAAAAAAACGGCGCAAGGAAAAGAGGAGGAAAACCTTGCGCCGTTTCTCATGTTCCCGCGGGAACATTCATACCCACACGACGCAGGTCGTGTGGGGTTTTGGACATCTTTATTCCTCGGATATGCCAGCTTCGGGGGTGGTCGGTTTCTGGGCAGGGTTGCCTTTGGGGCCTGAACGATGCTTTTTATAGGCTTCGCGGGCTTTTTGGCGCTCTTCCTCAGAGAGCTTTCCATCGCTATCCGCATCGAATTTTTCGATGATTTTTTGTTTTCGCTGCTGGAGCAGCTGCCCCTGCTGCGGTTTCTGCTGCCCTTGTCCTCGGCGGCCTTCGAACTGCTGGGACTGCGGTTGGTTGCCCTGGTTCTGCAACTGCTGCCTGCGTTGCCAGGCCTGCTTCCGCTGTTGCGGAGTCACTTGGCCTTGTACGTGGCCCAGGCGTTGGCGGCCCTGGAATTGCGGAGCCTGCGGGCGTTGCTGCTGGTTCTGGAACTGCTGCATCGCTTGTGGATGCCGGCGGCCCTGGAACTTCGGAGCCCGCGGACGCTGTTGCTGGTTCTGGAACTGCGGTCTTTGCTGCAGAGCCCGGCGACCTTGCTGCCGGCGGCCATGGAATTGCGGGACTTGCGGCTGCTGCTGGTTCTGGAACAGCGGTCTCTGCTGCGGTGCCCATGGACCTTGCCGACGGCCTTGGAATGGCTGCTGTGGGGCAAGCTGTTGCGGGGCATACTGGTGTTGCATCCATCCTTGGCGTTGATGGCCTTGGAACGGTTGCTGTGGAATCTGTTGCTCGTTTTGCCACTCTGGGTGAGGGTGCGCTCCGGCAACGATGGCCGTTGCGATGGTTGCGGTGACGATGGCCGCTGTTTTTAATCCTGTCTTCATTTTGGTGCCTCCTATCGGTTGCTTCCCCGGTTCGGTCGAATAACGGACAAGGAGGTTTTTTATTTTCCGGTGGGCCGAAGAAAGTCCGCTATGGACTGAACACATGGTGCCAGATGGAGGTTCCGTCGATCAGGAAGTCCAGCCGGTCGGAATCCCTGCTCCAGGCAATGTCGGCCTTCGCATTGGCAGGGGCGTTGGTGTGGGCGGGCAGATAGAGCAGGTTGAGCCAGGCCCGTTTCCCGGCCTCGCGGTAGTAGATTTTATAGGAGGGCTGGTTGTCGTAGTAATAAAACGTCTTTAGCCGCGCGGTCTTGCTGCCGTCGGGGGCTTTAAGCGGACCTGTTTCATTGCTCGGCGGTGTCAGGATCCGGTAGGCGATGAACACCACGAAAAAAACAAAAGCGATCTGCCCGATCTTGGAAAAATCTAACACCGTTCGCTTTTTGTAGCTACGTTTCATGGAAGCGAATATCGAATATCGAACCGGGAATGTCGAATCCCGAAGGCAACTCCTTCCAAGGTCACCTTGTTTCTCATTTTTTTGTTGGTTTCATAAATGACTCGCAGAGGAGTGAAGGTGTTAAGAAACTAGTTAATTGATGATGAGTGGATGGGTTTGACAAAGCATGTTGTAATTAATAAAAGAGGGGAGCGAGTTTGAGTATTGGTTTGGGCGATGTGAAATAATATGCATTTTGACAAACAATCGAAAGATGAGTGCTGCGGGTCTGGGGAGCCAGCAAACCGGCAAGGTTCCCCGGGCCTTTCCATACCTGCGATTCCGGTTGTGCCTGCTACCCAAGCCATTGATCGGTCTTTGCTCCAAAAGCAATATCAGGATCTTGCATGCCAGCACCTTGGCGAGTTGCGCCAGAATCTCTTTTCCGAATTCACGGGGCTTCATTTTCATATTGCCTGGGCACCGCTACATCCGACATCCGAGGAGCCCTTGTCCTCCACGGCATGCAATGTCTGTAGCCAGCTATCAGGCACACCCCCTCCGCCGATATGCTCCGCTTGCAGTCGGCATCAACATGAGCTTGCCGGGCGCGCGGGCCAGAATGGCCACCGGTTCACGTGCGGGATGGGCGTAAGCAACTATTGGTTTACGATCACGGTTCGGGATGTGGTGGTCGGAACCGCGTTCGTGCAGGCGCTCGACAAGGCCAACCACATTCTTCGCAATCAGCTCTTGAAGAACCCCGCGAGTGCCGAGGCCCGCTTCCTTAGCCGGTCTGAGTTCGACGACGCGGCGCGCCTACTGCAGTTCATTGCCCAAAGTGCGGAAACTTCCGTTCTGGCCGAGCTGAACCAGACGGATGTGGCACAGGCCCGACAGGCGATGGGCGCCCTGCAACAGGAACAGGATCGGTTGAAAGAGCACATCCATCGTCTAATGCCGGAGGAACACCGGCAGTCTGAGCAGTTCCTTCCACCGCCACCTCTCGTGCAACGTTTGCTTGAGATGGTGCACCAGCATTATGCCGAACCGATCACGCTCCAGAAATGTGCCCGCGACTTGCGGCGAAACTCAGCATATCTATCCGATCTGTTCTCCCATACGGTAGGCTTGCCCTTCAAGGCCTACCTCACCGAGCTTCGCCTGGAAAAAGCCAAGGAGTTGCTTGGCCATCCGGACAAGAACGTGAACGAGATTGCGCAGGCAGTCGGCTATGCAAGCGCGCATCGCTTTCGCCTTGCCTTCAAGAAGCTGACCGGCTTGCCTCCCCGGGCTTGGAGCGAAGCCATGCGGCCTTCGAGATAGGCACCTCGCAAGAAGTTCCCTCTTGAGGATCTAAACAAACGTCCTCTAAACCAAACTTATGCACCCTATGCTGAGTGGTGTCGGGCAGAGTATACTCATTCGACAGAAAGGGTTCGGGGGCAACGGTGCTCCCGGAGGTCGATGCGACGGGTGGTCGGGCCGCCATTCACAAGCAAACTACAAGGAGCCAACTATGAAAACTAGAACAAAGTGGTCGAGCATATTAAAGCAAACACTGATCGTGGCATTTGGTGTGGTCTGCATGGCCGGAATGATGGGGTGTGGTGGTGATGATGGCGGCGGCGATGAGGGGATAAATCTTGAAGGTACTTGGGAATATAAGCTAACAGCCGCAGGGATTAGTGCTACTGACACATATTTAGTCCCCTTTCCTGCTGAGCTGAGTAAAGTCGTGGATTTAAAAACGACTATTCCCTACGATGGAAATGTGTTTGAACTCGAAATTTACGGAGGAGGAAAGAAAATTCGTTTAGACATGGATCTAGCGGATGGTGATCGGGCGGAGCTAGACGGTGATATTCATAGTAGTACGTCCATGAGCGGTACCGGCACATATTACCCATCGGATGTTTCCTTTCCGCTTGATCAACAGGTTGCAGTGGAAATATCTATCGCCTTTACCTGGAGTGCCAAAAAATTATAGAGTCTTGAGCTAGTGCACTGCAATTCCACGCGCACGTTTCCTTTCGGAACGTGCGTGTTTTGTGCGTCAGACATGATCAGTGACTGGGAGAAATGTTCCCAGCGGGCGGCGATGAAGCAGACCCGGATAGCATTGGTTTGGAGTACGAGGCCGCAATGCGCAGCAGTTATCAATCCCATAGTCTCTGGGGAGGTTTGCATTACGCATTCTAGCAACTTGGCAGTATGGGGCGGTCGGCTCTTTGACTTGCTCCGCCGGGGCCTTCTTGAAGAAGCGGCTGACGTTCCAGTTGCGGTCGACGTCGCGCCAGGAGAGGAAGAGCATGTGGAGATGGGCGCTATTCGGCCTTGAGCTTTTTCAGCTCAATCACATCGACGGCATCTTTGGGACGCCCTGTTGCGGATTTATTGGCAATGAGATCATCGAGTGAAAGAATTTTAAGAGGGATACCGTCGATCTCGCATGGTTTGCAATTTGCGGAAGCCGCCTTGAATGCCAAGCCCGTTGCTCCCGTAATGATGTCAATCCGGCAAGGGGCGATTCCTATTTGGAAAACCGTATCGTCTTTGCAGAGATCCTCGGCGGTCAGACCATGTAGCGGTGCCCCGAATCGGTTGAGCGCCCGCAACACGGCTAGGGCATTTGTTTCGGAGGGACACACCCAGAGATCGATATCCATCGTGGCCCGAGGATATCCGTGTGCCGCCAAGGCGTAGGCACCGACCAGGATGAACTCAACCCGCTCGTCGTTTAACGCTTGTAATATGTCTCTGTAATCGTCGTTCAGGATCATGGGAGGGACTCAATGCGGCAACTTCACGGGTAAGAGGCCATACCAGGCCCAAGCGATAGCTCACCGAGCCTTCGACATAGTTGTCGTCTTCATGGTTGCCTAACCGGCCTTTAGAGGTGTGTTGCCTTTGCATGGAGGAATAATGCCATTCGATCAGTCCCGATGCAACATCCACAACGTCTGAAATTGGCTGCCAACCCCGAAAACCTAAATGGATAAATCGCGAATGCTTTTTTCTGTTTCGGCTATTCCGTCGGTGCCGGTTCATCGACCTGTTCCGCCGGGGCCTTCTTGAAGAAGCGGCTGACGTTCCAGTTGCGGTCGACATCGCGCCAGGAGAGGAAGAGCATGGCGGAGATGAGCAGGATGGCGAAAATGTTCACCAGCGTGCCGACCACCTTGGGATGCACCTTGCGTTTGGTGATGCCTTCCCACAGCGCGAAGCAGATGTGGCCGCCGTCGAGCACGGGCAGCGGCAGCAGGTTGAGTACGGCCAGGTTGATGTTGATGAAGCGGATCAGGCCGATGGCGTAGGGGAGGCCGAGCTTCAGCGCGAACCAGATCATGGTGAAGATGGCTACGGGGCCACCGAGGCCGCCGGCGGCCTGCTTGGCTTCGCCCTTGGTGGTGAGCGCCTTGAGCAGGCGGAAAATCTTCATGGCGTCGCTCTTGATCTGCGTGATCGGGTTGCCGGACATCGACCATGGCAGGGCGTTCGGGTCGCCCGGGGTGACGCCGATCATCACCTTGTCGTATTCCTCGATATATTTGGGGGTGACGGTGAGCGTGAGGGTTTCGTCCTTGCGCAGCACGGTGAACTCCGTCGGTTGGTCGCGGCGGGCCTGGACGGCTTCGGGCAGCTCGTGCCAATAGTGGATCGGTTTGCCGTCGATCTGTGTGACGAGGTCGCCGGTCTTGAGCCCGCCATCGCCTGCGGGTTCGCCGGAGCGAATGTCGGCCAGCAAGGGCCGCAGGGCCTGGCCCACGCCGCTGAAGCCGATGACTTCCTGGTCGATTTCCTCGCCAACAAGTTCAAGCTGGTTGGTGGTGCCGGCGGAGACATAGTCGATCGAAATGCGCCCGGTATCCTGCAGTAGCATTTTTTCCACCATGATGTCGTACCAGCTGGTGACTTCGTTGCCGTTGATGGCAATGATTTCATCTCCGGCCTTGAGCCCTTTGGCATGGCAGACGCTGTTGGTTGAAACCCCGCCGACCACGGTGGTGTCGGGGGCCTTTTCGGCGGTGGATACAATCAGGGCCAGCGGGATGGCGAAGAGAATGTTGCAGAGGGGGCCGGCAACGGCGACGGCAATCTTTTTCCAGGGGGAGACCTCGGGCAGGGTTGCGCGGTCGTTCTCGTTGTCGCCCTGCATCTTTTCCATGCCTTCCGGGTCGAGCTGGGGCAGGGAGACATAGCCGCCGATGGGGAAGGCGCCGATCTTGTAGACGATGCCGTCGACTTCCTTTTTCCAAAGGGCGGGGCCCATGCCGATCGAGAAGGCCTCGATCACCAGTCCGCATTTCTTGGCGACGATGAAATGACCGAATTCGTGGACGAAAATGGTGATGCCGAAAAGGAATAGCATCATGGCGATGAAGAAGAGTGTTTCGAGCATGGGGAAAGCCTTGGTGGAGTTTTATTTGAGGAAGAGTTCGATGTAGATGTAGAGCATGGGCGCGGCGAACAGGATGCTGTCGACCATGTCCAGGATGCCGCCGAGTCCGTAGACCATGGTGTTGGAATCCTTGACGTCGACTGCGCGTTTGAAGAGCGATTCAACGAGGTCGCCCAATGTTCCAACAATGGGGAACAGGACGCCGAGAACGAGGGCGTGGCCGATGGGCAGGGGGATGGTGCTGTTGAGCTTGCCTTTGGAGATGAACACCCAGAGCACGTTCACGGCAACGCAGAAAACAATGCCGCCCAGGAGGCCCTCCCAGCTTTTTTTCGGGGAGATGGTTGGGGCCAGTTTGTGTTTGCCAAAGCGCGTGCCGAAGAAATAGCCACCGGAGTCGGCCAGTTTCATGCAGAGGATCACATAGAAGGCCGCCCAGCCGGGTTTTGAAAGATCGCCGCAGAGGAAGAGGCGAACAACAAAGCTCCAGAGCAGGGGAACATAGACCACGCCGAGAATGGTTCCCATGCAGCTGTCGAGTCCCTTGCGCAGGTCGGTATAGGCCAGGATCCGGAAAAAGTTGGAAACGATCACCAGCAACAGGATGCACCAAAGCAGGCTGTTGGAAAGGTGGCCCGTCATGTGGAACCAGGTGGCGGCGACAAAGACCAGCCCGCTTCCGATGCCCCACTTGGTCGAGGTTTTCACGCCGCCGGCATTGAGCAAACCAAAGAACTCCCACGTGCCGACCCCTGCAAAAAGAAGCATTCCGACCAGCCCGATGGGCCAGCTGCAGGGCACCAGGCTGAAGGCGGGGATGAGAACCGCCGCGATGCTGAGGGCTATGAGGATCCGTTTTTTGTCCATACAGGGCTTTCGCTACTTTTGATTTACACCACCATACCGACGATTTCGCCCGTTGAAAGCTTCCAATGCTTGGAAAAACTGTTCTTCGCGGAAGTCCGGCCAGTAGGTGTCGGTGATGTGGAACTCGCAATAGGAGAGTTGCCAGAGCATGAAATTGCTCAGTCGTAGCTCGCCGCTGGTGCGGATCATGAGTTCCGGATCGGGGATGTCCGGAAGATAGAGGTGGTTGGCGACCGCCTGTTCATCGATATCCTTTATCCTCATTTCCCCGGCGACCACCTTTTCGGCGAGCTGCTTTGCCGCGTTGGCGATTTCGGTGCGCGAGCCATAGCTCAAGGCAATAATGAACGTGTGGTCGGCATAGTGCGCCGTCGCATCGATCGTCTTTTGCAGGCGCATGCGGACGGGCAGGGGAAGCCGTTCGAACTGGCCCATCACCCGCAGGCGGATGCGGTTTTCGTGCAGCTCCTGCTCATAGGCTTCGAGCGAGCTGACGAGCAGTTTCATCAAGCCGTCGATCTCCTGTGGCGGACGCTTCCAGTTTTCGGTGCTGAAGGCGTAGACGGTGATGAACTCGACCCCGGCCTGCGCGGCGGCGCGCAGGACGGCGCGAACCGATTGCGCCCCCTCCTTATGGCCTTCGATGCGCGAAAGACCGCGCTCCTGGGCCCACCGCCCGTTGCCGTCCATGATCAGGGCAACGTGGCGAGGAACTTTGTCGAATGGCGGTGTCATTCGAAAATCCCAATCTCTAAATTCGAAATTCTAAACACATTCCAATTGGAAAATCCCACGGTTCCAAATTGGCTGTTTTGACAGTTGTCCATTGTAGTTTTGAATTTGTTTAGAATTTCGATATTCGGATTTGGGAGTTACCTGTCAAGGAGCATGGTGCTGGCGCGTTTCGGGCCAACGGAAAGAATGCTCACCTTGACGCCGGTGATTTTTTCGATGTATTCGACATACTTCTGCGCCTGCTCCGGTAGCTCTTCCCAGCAGGTGCATTCGGTGGTCGGGGTGTTCCAGCCTTTGAACTCTTCATAGATCGGCGTGCAGCGCGCCAGTTTGCTGATGGAGGCCGGAACATGGTCAATGCGTTCGCCGTCGCATTCGTAGGCCACGCAGACCTTGATGGTTTCGACCGCGTCGAGCACGTCGAGTTTCATCAGCGACCATTCGTTGATTCCGCCGACCATGGCGGAATATTTCGCGATCACCGCATCGAACCAGCCGCATCGGCGCGGCCGTCCGGTGGTGGCACCGAACTCGTGGCCGACTTTGGCAATATGCATGCCCATGTCGTCGAACAGTTCCGTCGGGAAGGGGCCTTCGCCAACACGGGTGGTGTAGGCCTTGACGATGCCGACGCAACGGTCGATCGCATTCGGCGGAATGCCGGAACCGGCCGGGGCGCCGCCGGCGCCCGTGCTCGACGAGGTGACGAAGGGGTAGGTGCCGAAGTCGACGTCGAGCATCACGCCCTGTGCGCCTTCGAACAGGATTTCATCGTCGTCCTGAACGGCTTTGTGCAGGATTGGAATGGTGTCGCAGATGAACGGCTTCAAATAGTTGGCCGCTTCGGTCATGTCGGCAATCACTTCTTCCACGTCGAGGGCAGCGCCGCCCATGGCTTCGATGATCTTGTTTTTGTCTGCGGTCAGGGCGCGAACGCGATCGAAGAAATCGGATTCAAGGATGTCGCCCATGCGCAGGCCGATCCGGTCGGCTTTATCCATGTATGCCGGGCCAATGCCGCGCTTGGTGGTGCCGATCTTCTTGCCTTCTTCAAGGTTTCCTTCCTTGGTGCCGTCGAGGGCCTTGTGGTAGGGCAGGACAATGTGGGCGCGGTCGGAAATGAAGAGGCGGCCCTCCAGTTTGATCCCACGCTCAACGAGCTCGGTCAGCTCGGTCATAAGGCCGTAGATGTCAACCACGAGGCCGTTGCCGATTACGCATTTGCACGCTTCGCGGAGAATGCCGGAGGGGGTGAGGTGGAGCACATATTTCTGGTCGCCGATTTCCACGGTGTGGCCGGCGTTGTTTCCGCCCTGGTAACGGACCACCCAGTCCGCATTGGCGGTTAGTACGTCAATGATCTTCCCTTTGCCTTCGTCGCCCCACTGCGACCCGATAAGTACTGTTTTCGACATGTTGGTACACTCCTATTAGTAATTATCGGTTATCGGAAGATCCGCACTTGTCCGCCTTTTTTCTGACAACCATTAAAAAAGCCCGCTTTCACAAGGGGGCTTATGAAGCGGGGAAATTAGGGAAACGCATTGCTCGCGTCAAGTATTCAGCCCCATGAATCGGGAGGCCGGGTTGCCTCAAATTAAATGGCACCGAACCGTGTCCGGCTTGCAGGTTTTGCCAATATCCCGCAAGTCATGGCGGTCCGGCATGGCCGCAAAGTATTGTGTTTTGGGGGTGGACATGGCGGGAATCCGCCTATATAAGACCCGCCCTTTGACGGATTCGCCCTTTTCTGGAATGGAAAATTTCGGGGTGGATCCGGTTAAACAGACCAGTAAGGAGAAACCTATGTTCCTCGAAGTATATGCAGTTAACCTCGAAAACTACACCAATGATACCGCCGACTCCAAGAAACCGGAAAACCGTCGCTTGATCGAAATGACCGGCGTGCGCATTCGGACGTCCGAGCAATTCGACGATCGCGCGGAACTCGTTATGCCCAATGGCGAAATCCTTTTGGCGGCCGGCAGCTACGATGATTTGGTCGGACGCCTGATGACGGCGGCAAAGTCAACGAAAATTGCCCGGATCTAGATTCCCCGGTGGAAGCGTATGAAGGCCGGCCTACGGGGCTGGCCTTTTTTTTGTGCCCATAAATGCGTTGTTGCAACGCGATCTAAATAGTAGTGTTCTAACAACTTCAACGAGAGGTGTTCCCATGAATGGATCAAGGAGAGGTTTTGTTGCAACATCGGTGGGTGGCGGTTTGGCGGGGTTGGCGGCAACGGTCGCCGAAGCCAAGCCAAAGGAACAACAGGTGGATCGCAGGGTGCTGGGGAGAACCGGTGCCGAGGTCTCCATCTATGGACTCGGCCTGGGCAGTGCCTTTTTCAAGCCATTCGCCGGGAAACCCGAGGAAGCGCATCGGATGCTGGAAAGGGCGCTCGACTATGGCATCAACTATTGGGATACCGCCCGTAGCTACGAAGGGAGCGAGGCTCTGATTGGCCCTGTGCTCGAAAAACGGCGCTCCGAGGTGTTCATGGTTTCCAAAAGCAACGCCAAGTCCTACGACGATTTCATGAAGGAACTCGATGCCAGTCTGAAAAACCTCCGCACCGACCATCTCGATCTCTACCACATGCATAATTGGCAACCGAAGCAAGGCGACACCTCGCCGAAGGCCCGCGAAGGCGCCTGCAAAGCTGCGCTCAAGGCACGCGAACAGGGCATGATCAAAGCCTTCGGCGTCACCGGCCATAGCGGCCCCGACATCCTGATGGAATGCATCAAGGCCTACGATCCCGATGCGCTCCTGTCGATTTTTCCGGCCAACCGTCCCGATAACGGGCGGTATGAAGACGAATTGCTGCCGCTGGCCCGGGAACGCAACATAGGCGTCATTGCCATGAAGACGGTGAAACACGTGAAGAATTCCGATGAACCACCGCGCGAGCTGGTCCGGTATGCGCTCAGCCTTCCGGGCATTTGCGTCGCCATTGTTGGAACCGGCGACATCGACCACCTTGAAAGCAACGCCAGGATGGCCACCAATTTTAAGCCGCTCAAAGGCAATGAACTCAGGAATTTTTCCGACAAGGTCGCCATGGGGATTCCGGCCGGGCTTCCACAACCCTGGGATTTGCCGGGATATAGCGATGGAATTCCGGCGTAGCGCTCCAAGGGACGGCGGGCCATGTGACAGCTGAGGGCGGGGTATTATCATACTTGCATAAGTATGATATTGCTGGATGTTCAGTTATAGTAGCGCGAATCGGATTATCATACTTATGCAAGTATGATGGGGATGCGTTAGGCAATTTCCGTGTTTCCGGGAGGGGCGCTAGTACACTGAATACATTAAAGCTTCAGACGGATGCAGCCGAAACTTAGACGAGTAATGACCGCAAAGACACTAAGGCGCTAAGGTTTTCATCACTCTCGTTCCTTTGCGTCTTAGTGTCTTTGCGGTCAAACCCCGAATATTAAGACGATACAACGCACTAGGAGAGTGTGCGGCGGATGGCTTCGATATCCCGTACGATCTGGTCTTTGAGCTTGTCGGCATCCTCGAAGACCTCGTCCCCACGGATGTATTCGATGTAGCTGACTTCGACGTGTTGGCCGTAGAGGTCGATATCCGTTGTGTCGAGCAGGTAGACTTCGAGCACTTGGGGCTCGTTTTCGTGGAAGGTTCCCCGGTGGCCGATGTAGGCGGCGGCGGTATAGGTTTCCTGGCCAACGCGCAGCTTGGCGGCATAGATTCCGCGCGGGGGTAGCATATCGTTTTCAGGGGCGATATTGGCAGTCGGGTAGCCCAGCTTACGGCCAATCTTTTCGCCATGTTCGACGATGCCGATGGTGCTGATGGGGCGGCCGAGCATGCTGATGGCATCGTTCATGTGGCCCAGCTTGATGGCCTCGCGGATGCGGGTGCTTGAAACCCGTTCAGCTTGCCAGCAAACGGCTTCGTGGGCGTTGAACCACATGCCGCGTTCGTTGCAAAGTTTGGTCAACAATGCGGCGTTGCCCGCCCGGTTGCGGCCGAACGACCAGTCTTCGCCAACCGAGATGCCGGCCAGCTTCGGGATGCAGGTGCAGAGGTTGTCGAAAAAGTCCAGCGGCTCCTGCTTCATGAACTCAATCGTGAAGGGCTGGAGGATGCAGCCGTCCACGCCCATCTGCTGGAGCTGGCGCGACTGCTGTTCAGTCGTGAAAATCAGCGGCGGCGCGCGGTCGGGCATCAGTACCTTGGCAGGATGCGGGTCGAACGTGAACACCCATGCTTCACCGCCGATGGCCCGGGCGCGGTCGATCGCTTTTTGGATAACGGCGGTGTGGCCGATATGCAAGCCATCGAAACAACCCGCCGCAAGAATGACGGGGGTCTTCGATTCGTGGAACTCTTCAAGTGCGTGAATGATTTTCATGGCAACAAGTATTACGTACTGCGTACTCCGTATTGCTGGTTGTTCCGCATTCGCAATACGTAATACGCAGTACGAAATACGGAGACTTTAGTCTCTCATCATATCGGTCAACAGGATGGCTTTTTCCTGCAGCGTCTCCCGGTCGCATTCCAGAATCTCTTCCATGGTATGGGCCTTGTCGATCGACAGGGGGCCGGAGCCGGTGCGCCGCAGGGCGTCGAGGCTTCCGCCAACGCCGAGGATGTTGCCCAGGTCGTGGGCGAGGGTGCGGACATAGGTGCCCTTGGTACTCTTGACGCGGAATTTCACGAGCGGGTTTTCAAACTCCAGCACATCGAAATCGAAGATGGTGATCTTGCGCGGTTCGCGTTCGATTTCCTGCCCTTTGCGAGCCATCTTGTAAAGGGGCACGCCATTCTTCTTGATGGCCGAAACCATGGGGGGAATTTGCTCGATGTCGCCCATCAGGTTTTGGGCAATGGCCTCTTCGACCTGTTCGCGGGTGATGTGGGAGGCGTCCTTTTCCTCCAGCACTTCCCCGTCGGCATCCTGCGAGTTGGTTGTGATGCCCAGATGGATGGTGCCCTCGTAGACCTTGTCGCCACCCATGATGCGGTCGGAAAGCTTGGTGCCTTTCCCGATGAGCACCACGAGGAGACCGGTCGCAAGCGGGTCGAGCGTGCCGCCATGGCCAACCTTGCTGAGTTTGAAATGGTTGCGGATCTTTGCAACCACATCGTGCGACGTCCATTCGGAGGGCTTATCAACCAGCAGGATGCCGTCGAACGGGTCGGGTTCGCGGCGTCTACGATTTCTCATCGGTCTTCCCATCGTCCTTGAACACCTCGGGGTTTTCGCGTTCCATTTCGGCGAGCATGGAGAGGATGTGGTCGCCGCCTTCAAGCGATTCATCGTGGACGAAGTGCAGGCGCGGCGTGTATTTCAGTTTCACGCGCTTCACCATCAGGCGGATGATCTCCTGCCGGTGGCGGTTGAGGTATGAAATCATGCCGTCGCGGTTGTCCTCGTGCCCGAAGATCGAGACAAAGACATTGGCATCGCGCAGGTCCGGCGCGCACTCGACGCGCGTAACCGTGATGGCCGCCGCATCGAAATCCGATCCGGCAAAGTTGCGGTAAAGGTCTTCCGCAATCTCGCGCTTCAATAATTCGTTCACTCTAATTAAACGTGGTGTTCCCATAAGAAATTCCTCAGAAAACGCGCTACTATAGGCCAGCCTCCAATAATTTCCGCAAAAAATTGAATATAATTTCCCTTTGAGAATGAATGTTGTCATCCATGCGTTGGGCGGGTAACGTCACATATATGAAACAGAGGGTTTACATTGAGACCAGCGTTGTTAGCTATTTGACCGCCCGTCCGGCCAAGAATATCATCGTGGCCGGTCACCAGATGGCTACCCGCGATTTTTGGGATGCTTTGGGGCGGTACGATGTGTATGTGTCTGAGCTTGTTTTACTTGAGGCAGCAAGCGGAGACGAAGATGCTTCCAAGAAGAGGGTTGATGCCTTGGCTGGATTTTCCTCCCTCGATATTACAATTGAATGCAAGGAACTTGCAAAAAAGCTCGTTTTGGATGGAGCCATCCCCGATCCATTCCCTGAGGATGCATTGCATATCGCTTTGGCGGCTGTACACGGCATTGATGTGATTGCCACTTGGAATTTCAAACATATCAACAACCCGGAAACGCGGGGGAAAATTAGGCGGGTGCTGGAAGCGAATGGATACGGGTGCCCGGAGATTTGCTCGCCCGATGAATTCTTAGGTGACGAAAATGAATGATCCGATTGTAGAGGAAGTCCGAAAATACCGCGATGAACATGCGCGGAAGTTCAATTATGATCTTGATGCGATTGTTGAGGATTTGATCTCACGTCAGAAAGAGAACAAGCGCCAAGTGGTTGATTTATCAAAAGGTCGGTCGTCGCAACGGAAGCTGCCGGCCGCCTAGTGCCTGTTCTTCTGCGGCGTCCAGATCTTGACCTGTTTCTGTTCGCGGCCCCATTTCAGCGCTTGGCGGTGGGAGGGGAAATAGAGGTCGATGTGCATGCCCTTGATGGCGCCGCCGATATCCTCGACGCGCCCCCATCCATAGTCGGGGATAAACATGATGGTGCCGAAGGGATAGTAGCGGGTGTCGGCGGCGATGGTGCCCCAGTCGGCCTGCGTTCCGGCCGCGGTGACGCCGACCGCCTTGGGTGCGCCCTTGTTGGGGCCGTAGGCAACGACCGGTTGGAATTTCCAGTTTTTCTTCCACCCGCAGCACTTGCCGCATTTGCAGTATCCGGTGGTTTCCATGCTGACCACCTCCGGCTTTTGGTCGCGCGGCAAGCGGTAGCGTTTTCCGCTCCCCGTCACGCATCCACTTAAAGTGATCACACTCAACAACAGGAAGGAAATCCTCGCAGAGGCGCAGAGGACGCGGAGTATCAGGTTGATTTGCTCTGCGTCCTCTGCGCCTCTGCAAGGAAGAAATGGGATTAGGCAGTTCATGAAACATCTCCCGACCAGATGGTTTCCAGTCCGTTTTCAGTGTTGAGTAAAAGTTCGCCATATTCCCCGAAGCCGGCGAGGGTGCCGCTCTTTCGAACATCTCCATCGTGTACGGAGAGCGGTTTTCCAATGGGGCCGGCCTTTTGCGTCCAGGTTTCGCGGATGGCGGCGAATCCGCCTTTTTCCCATTCGCCGATCCAGTGGTGGAGCAGGGGTAGGAGCTGTTCGAGCGTTTGTTGCAGGTTGTGGGCCTGGCCGCTTTCGATGAGCAGCGAGGTGGCGGGGCGGTCGATCGCCCCGGCCTCCCCGGACGACATGTTTATGTTGAACCCGATGCCGATAATTATTCCGGTTCGGTCCGGGCGGTTGACCCGTTCGGAGAGGATGCCGCAAATCTTTTTTTCGCCGACCAGCACATCGTTCGGCCATTTGGGCGCGGCGGGAATTCTTAACGAGTTGAGGTGGTCGGTCACCGCCAGGGCGGTTGCCATGGTGAGGGAGGGGACGGCCAGCAATTCGGCGTCCGTCTCCACATAGAGGGAAAAGCATAGGTTGGTATCCGGCCCCGAAAGCCATTTCCGCTCGGAGCGGCCCCGGCCCGCCGTTTGTTCGCGGGCCGCAACAATGTTTCCGTTCTCTATTCGGCTTCCACTGAAAAAACAGTCCTTCATGTAGGCGTTTGTCGATCCGAGGCGATCATGCCACTCAATGTTGAAATGCATTCGATTTTTCCCTGCTGTTTAGACTCGATTCAAATAGTAAAACGCTAATAAAAACGCCTTTTTACGCTAGGCATGCCATAACAAATTCCGTATACATGCCGCTCATTTTACCAAAATCAAGGAGATGGAAAAGATGGAACTTCTGATGCAAGGCGTAACTCTGATGGTAATCGGTATGGCTACCGTATTTGCCTTCCTCGTTCTGCTGATCCTTGCCATGAACGGCTCGGCGGCATTTTTCAGTAAATTCGCGCACCTCTTCCCGGAAGAGCAAAAAGCGGCTCCCAAAGCTGCTCAGGCAACAGACCCCGTTGCGGATATCGCGGTTGCATTGGCGGCCATCAAGGCCAAGCGTGGATAATCATTTTATAAATTAACTAGGAGAATAATCGTGGCTAAAAAAACAATCCATATCATGAACACCGCGTTCCGCGACGGCTTCCAGTCCGTTTACGGCGCTCGCGTATTGACCGAAGATTTCCTGCCGGCCGTCAAGGCTTGCGTTGAAGCAGGCCAAACCCACTTCGAAGCCGGCGGCGGCGCACGCTTCCAGGCTCCCTTCTTCTACTGCAACGAGTCCGCATTCGACATGATGGACAAATTCCGCGAAGCGGCCGGCCCCGACGCCGACCTGCAGACCCTCGCCCGTGGCATCAACGTGGTGGGCCTCGATTCCCAGTCGCGCGACATGATCGACCTGCACGCGAAGATGTTCAAGAAGCACGGCATCACCACCATTCGTAACTTCGATGCGTTGAACGACTTCAACAACTTGATCGACTCCGGCAAATCCATCACCAACCATGGCCTCAACCACGAAGTCTGCGTGACCATGATGGAACTTCCTCCCGGATGCGAAGGCGCACACACCGTCGAGTTCTACCAGAAGACCCTGCAGGACATTCTCGACGCGGGCATCCCGTTCACCAGCGTCTGCTTCAAGGATGCTTCCGGCACGTCCGCCCCGAAAAAGGTATACGAAACCATCGCCATGGCGCGCAAGCTCCTGCCGGGCGACTGCAAGATCGTCTTCCACTCCCATGAAACCGCCGGTGTCGGCACCGTGGGCTACCTCGCCGCCATCAAGGCCGGCGCCGACCAGGTCGACTGCTCCATGGCTCCGGCCTCCGGCGGCACCTGCCAGCCCGACGTCGCCACCCTCTGGCACGCGCTCCGCGGCGAAGACTATGAACTCGACATCGACATCGACAAGATGATGCACGCCGAGACCGTCTTCAAGGACTGCATGGCCGACTACATGCTGCCTCCGGAAGCCAAGGCCGTTGAGCCGATGATCCCGTGGTCGCCGATGCCCGGCGGCGCGCTGACCGCCAACACGCAGATGATGCGCGACAACAACATGATGGATAAATACGAAGACTGCATCCACGCCATGGGCGAAGTGGTTCGCCGCGGCGGCTTCGGCACGTCCGTGACTCCCGTTTCCCAGTTCTACTTCCAGCAGGCGTTCAACAACGTCATCTTCGGACCGTGGGAAAAGATTGCCGAAGGTTACGGCAAGATGGTGCTCGGCTACTTCGGCAAGACCCCCGTCGCCCCCGATCCCGAAATCGTCAAGATCGCGGCCGAAAAGCTTGAGCTCGAGCCGACCACCGCGAATCCGGTCGACCTCAACGATGCCGATCCCAAGAAGGGGATCGAGCCGGCGAAAGCCATGCTCAAGGAAAACAACCTTGAAGAAACCGAAGAAAACATCTTCATCGCCGGTGCCTGCAAACAGAAGGGCATCGACTTCCTGCTCGGCAAGATGGAAATCAACGGTGTTCGCAAGGGCGCGCTGACTCCGGCCGCTCCGGCTGCCGCAGCTTCCGCCGGTGGCGACGGTGGCTACACCGTAACCGTTAACGGCAAAAAGTTCGCCATCGACGTCAAGGGCGACAAGGCAACCGTCAACGGCAAGTCCTACGACATCGGCGTTGAAGACGGCATCGAGACGTCCGGCACCGCAACGGTGGCCCACGAGTCCGCCGACTCGGTTGAAGTGGCTGCCCCGATGAACGCCAAGGTCATCAAGGTGCTCGTCAATGTGGGCGACCACGTCAACGAAGGCGACGTGCTCTTCATCGTTGAAGCCATGAAGATGGAAGTCGAAGTGAAAGCCGCCGCAGGCGGAACCATTTCCTCCATCGCGGCCGAAGCCGGCGCGCAGGTTACCGCCGGCGAAGCCATGGCATCCATCAACTAAGAGCGCAATCGCGAACGGAGAATTTAAACAATGAAGAAATTCATAACCATGGGACTTCTCGCTGCCGCCGTGATCGGCGGAGCCGTCCAGGTGCAGGCCGAAGAAGCCTGCTGCCCGGCGGATGGCGCGAAGGCCGAGAGTCATATTTCCATTGCCAAGGGCTTCCAGAAGCTGGGCAAGGAAACCGGTATCTACCGCTTCTTCAACCCGCAGACGCAGGAAGAAAAAGCCGCGGCCTATGAAGCCGCGTTGGTGAAGACCGTCGAGGCGGAAATTTCCGCCGGTCATTTCCACGGCGCAATGGATCAGATCCACAAGGCGCACGGCATCGACCAGGCGTTGCGGGACCAGCTGACGCACCAGGTGGAAGAAGCAGAGGCCGCTGGCTATGAGCCGCCGCTGTCCCTGCCGCCGGGGTTGGGTCAGTTCGTGATGATCCTTGTCGGTCTGCTACTGATCTTCCTGGCCATCAAGAAAGGCTTCGAGCCTTTGCTGCTGCTGCCGATCGGTTTCGGCGCCATCCTGACCAACATCCCCATGGCGGGCATTTCCGCCGGGCCGATGCCGGGGCAGCCGGCCGGTTTCCTCTATTATTTCTACACCGTGGGTGTTGAGTCGGGCGTGTTCCCGTTGCTCATCTTCATGGGTGTGGGGGCCATGACCGACTTCGGTCCGCTGCTGGCCAACCCGAAGACCGCACTGCTCGGCGCCGCCGCCCAGTTCGGTATCTTCATCGCCCTGCTGGGTGCAACGTTCATGGGTGGCCTGTTCACGCTTGAAGACGCCGCCGCCATCGGCATCATCGGTGGGGCCGACGGACCGACCGCCATCTTCCTGGCGTCGCGGCTATCGCCAAACCTCTTGGGGGCAATCGCCGTTGCGGCCTACTCCTACATGGCGTTGGTTCCGATCATTCAGCCGCCGATCATGCGTCTGCTGACCACCAAGGAAGAACGCGCCATCGAAATGAAGCAGCTACGCCACGTTTCCAAGACCGAGAAGATTGTCTTCCCGTTGCTCGTGCTCGTGCTCTGCCTGCTGCTGCTGCCTTCGGCCACCCCGCTGATCGGTATGCTCATGCTCGGTAACCTGATGAAGGAATCCACCGTGGTGGATCGCCTGTCCGACACCGCGCAGAACGCCCTCATCAACATCGTAACCATCATGCTCGGCCTGGCCGTTGGCTCCAAGCTGGCCGCCGACAAATTCCTGAACGTCCAGACGCTCGGGATTCTGGCTCTCGGCCTCGGCGCCTTCGTGATCGGTACCGCTGCCGGCGTGCTGCTGGCCAAGCTGATGAACAAACTGAGCAAGGACCAGATCAACCCGTTGATCGGTTCCGCCGGGGTTTCCGCGGTTCCGATGGCCGCCCGCGTTTCCAACAAGGTCGGTCTCGAAGCCAACCCGCAGAACTTCCTGCTCATGCATGCCATGGGCCCGAACGTGGCTGGCGTGATCGGCTCCGCTGTTGCGGCCGGTGTGCTCCTCGCACTCGTTGGCTAGGAAAACAGGTGGGGCAGGCTTTCCTGCCTGCCCGGGCTGACAGGAATGTCTGCCCCGCGTGACAAGGCCGTGCCCCCGGGCGCGGCCTTTTTTGTTGTTGTGCTTCCAATGGGCTGAAATATCCGTAGAATTCGCGACTTAATTTCAACGTGGGAACGCCAATGAAAAAGACCAGAATCGATCGCAAGTTTGCCGATTTGAAAAAGCAGGGAAAGAAGGGCTTCATTGCCTATCTCTCCGCCGGGGATCCAAACCTTGAAGATACCGTGGATATCGTATTACGCCTTGAAGAAGCCGGGGTTGATCTGATTGAACTCGGCCTGCCGTTTTCCGATCCGCTGGCCGATGGCCGCGTCAACCAGGAAGCGGCCACCCGGGCGCTTGATGCCGGGTCTACGTTTGACGGTGTGATGGCGTGTGTTGCCAAGATCCGCGAGCAGTCCGAAATCCCCATGATTTTCTACGCCTACATGAATCCGCTGCTCTCCCGCGGGTATGAGGCATCGATTCGCGCGGCCGCCGAGGCGGGCATCGATGGTTTCCTGTTGCTGGATTTGCCGTTGGAGGAAGAGGCTCCATATCGCAAGGCGCTCAGCGATAATGGACTCAACTCCATTAAACTCATTACTCCAACAACACCCGACGAGCGCATTGAAAAGATCGTCAAGCGCGCCAACGGGTTTATCTATTGCGTGTCGCGCGAAGGGGTGACCGGGGTTCAGGACGAGATTGCCGAAGGAGCCGGGGCACTCGTTCAGCGTATCAAGGATCATTCGGCCCAAACCGTGGCCCTTGGCTTCGGCATCGGTACGCCGGATCAGGCACGCGACGCCGCCGGGCTGTCCGACGCCGTTGTGGTGGGCAGCGCCATTGTAAACGCGTTCCACAACAATCCGCACACCGCCGAAGGCCGCGCCACCGCCGCAGCGTTCGTGAAACAGATGGTGGATGCGGTGAAGGCCGTTTAGACACACTATTTTTTGCGACAGAATAATTCAGTCCCTGAAACCGAAGCAATAGGAGAATCTGATGGCAGGACGTTACGCAGTAATCATGGCGGGTGGAAAAGGGGAGCGCTTCTGGCCGCTCAGCACTTCAAAGCATCCCAAGCAGCTGCTCGCTCTCGTTGGCGATAAGCCACTCATTGCCCAGGCCGTTGATCGCCTCGAAGGCCTCGTTCCTCCGGAAAATGTTTTCGTGGTCACCAACGCCGACTTGGTCGAAGCCACGCGCGAAGCCGCGCCACTGCTCCCGCCGGAAAACATTGTCGGCGAACCGATCGGGCGCGATACCGCCGCCGCCGTTGCTTGCGGCGGGGCCTTGGTTAAGGCCAAGGATGAAAACGGCGTATTCGCCGTGCTGACCGCCGACCAGGTGATGGGCGACCTCGATGTCTTTTCCGCCACGCTCAGGGGCGGCATGGAGCTCGCCGGGCAAAACGATATCCTCGTGACCATCGGCATCGAACCCACCTTTCCTTCAACCGGCTTTGGCTACATAGAATCCGGCGACAAGTTTGCAGACGCTGAAAACATCGAATTCCGCAAGGCCGTGCGCTTTGTCGAAAAACCCGACGAAGACACCGCAACCGAATATCTCTCCACCGGCAGGTTTTATTGGAACTCCGGCATGTTTATCTGGTCGGTCGCCGTGCTCGAAAAAGCCTTTGGCGCCCATTGCCCCGAAATGCTCGAACTGATGGACACGCTGACCGGCTACGCCAAGGACGGGAAAATCATCGAAGGCATGGACGCCACCTATCCAAACCTCGGAAAGATTTCCGTGGACTATGCCCTCATGGAAAAGGCCGACAACATTGTCATGGCCTGCGGCACCTTCCACTGGGACGACGTTGGTGCATGGCCGGCCCTCGAAAGCCACTTCGAGCAGGACGAAAGCGGCAACACGCCAATTGGACAGGTCGAAACCCTCGATGCCTCCGGCAACATTATTCTCTCCAAGGATCACCTCACCGCCGTGATCGGCGTCAGGGATCTCATTGTGGTGCAGGCTGAAGGTGTGACGCTGGTCTGCCCCAAGGAGCGCGCGCAGGATATCAAGAAGATGGTCGTCGCCCTTCGCGAAAAAGGCTCCTACGACGAACTCCTATAGAAACGACAAGACCACGGTTCCAGCCTTGGTGTCATTTAATTTGAGGCAACTCGCAAATAAATTCTGCTTTCAAAAGCTATTGCTAAACCTGAAGGTTTTGGTATCTTCCTTGGCTTTCCACCCCATGCCGGAGTGGCGAAATCGGTAGACGCACGGGATTCAAAATCCCGCGGAGAAATCTGTGTGGGTTCGAGTCCCACCTCCGGCACCATTACCTTTCGTGCTGTTATCGTTGGGTGGTATCCTGATTCGATGTTGTAAATAGATCACTTCTGTTTCTAACAGATCAAACTGTCAAACCTCCTGAAGTACATCTGAAATACATCAATATATTTCGAGGACGCTAAGTCCTGTTCGGCTTTGGTAGTGCAAGAGATCGAAAACCTCTTCTACAATATCCATTTCGCCGAAACGAATTTAGCGAAAACCCCATAGAAACTGCGGTTAAATAGCGGTTTTGTCTATATTTCAGGTGAAGGCCGTGAAACGAACTGTTGCAAACAGTTTACTTCTGAAAGAATTGTCATTGGCCATAATAAGCTCACCATTGGCACACCCTAGAAGAGGCTTGTGCGTTGAGTGGGGTGGTGGGAGATGGATTTCAATGCTCTGGAATTTTGTTGTTCTAAATCTCTCTAGCGCGGCCAGTACCATGATAATTCAAGGCTCTTCGCTACTTTGAATGGATAGGCATGCTATCCTCTGAGGCATGAATACTCCTGAGAAACTGTTCCATACGCTGTTGGGGCTTGGTGATGACTGGGAAATCACCGAACTCGAATTCGATAAAGACTCTGGCGAAGTACGGTTGCGGATCCATGAACTCCCATGCCTTCTACCGCAACAACGTTGCCCTGACGATGATGGTGAAACCGATCTGTATGACCATGGCCGCGAGCGGGAGTGGCGGCATTTGAATGTCTTTGAGCACAAGTGCTACATCCAATCACGGCTGCCGAGAATGCGCTGTAAATCATGCGGGAAGATTTTTCAGGCGAAAGCCCCATGGGAAGGGTTGAACCTTCACTTTACGGCTGCATTCGAATCCATGAGCTTGTTGCTGATGCGCGAAATGCCGGTTAAAAAGGCGGCGGAGTTTATCCAGGAAACAGACACGCGGCTGTGGCGCATCCTGGCTCGGCATGTTGCGGTGGCCTACAGGCAACTCGACTTCAGCGAAACGACGTGTGTCGGGGTGGATGAACTCGCCTGCCGCAAGGGCCATAACTATGTGACCATCTTTGCCGATTTGGTAGCCAAGCGGGTGCTGTATTCCGTCCCGGGGAAGGACTCCTCTACCTGGAAGGCCTTCGTCAAAGAGCTGGAGAAACACTCCGCAAAAGCAGAACAAATAGAGTGTGTGAGCATGGATATGTCGGTGGCATTCAAAAAAGGCGTTGCCGAAACCTGCCCACAAGCCGAAGTGGTATTCGACAAGTATCATCTCATCGCCAAGACGAACAAGGCCGTCGGGGATATTCGACGCGCAGAGATCCGCCGGGGCGGTTGCTACAACGATTTGAAGCTCACCCGCTGGATCTGGCTGAAGAATCCGGAAAACCTTACCGAGCAACAAGCCGATCGCCTGAAACGGATCGACCAGGAAAACTTAATCACGGCGCAGGCTTATCAAATGCGTCTATGCCTGCAAGACATCTACCAGCTCCCCCGTGTAGAACGCGCAGAAAGCCGTCTTCTGGCCTGGTGCCGATGGGTTCGGCAGAAAGCGAAGCATGCCCGCTACGGTCTTTTATCGATTATGGTCAAGGTAGCTATGTGCATTGAAAAGCATCTTGCGGGAATCCTGAAACACTGGGAACACCGAATTACCAATGCTTATATGGAAGGGATCAACAATATGTTCCAGATGGTCAAGCGCCGTGCGCGCGGATATCGAAACGATGAGAACTTCATTATGATGATTTACTTCGTCGGCAGTAAGCTGAAACTACCTGCTGTGGATGAGCCTATCCATTCAAAGTAGCGAAGAGCCTAATTCAAATCATTGATCGGTTCCTTTTAAAGGGCGGGTGTGCTGCGGCCTTCGCTCTTGTATTTCTTGATCAGCACCTTCAATCGCTCGACGACTTCGGGATGTTGATCTTGTAAATTGGTGGTTTCCCCGGGGTCGACTTCGAGGTTGTAGAGTTGGACGTTTGGCAGATCCTTCCATAACTCCTTCTCCTTCTGGCGGGGGCTGGACCATCCGCCGGAATGTGGGGCGGCAATGAATTTCCACTTGCCTTGACGGATGGCGAACGTGCCGTCGATGGAATGGTGGACGGTGGCTTCTCGCACCGGTTTTTTCGCTGTCCCCAGGAGGTTGGGTAGCATGCTGGTAGAATCTTCGCCAGCGTTGGTGGGAAGCTTGGTGCCGGCGATCTCGGCGCAGGTGGCCATGAGGTCGGTCAGGCATGTGGTGTCGGCGCAAACCGACCCGGCCTTCACCTTGGCCGGCCAGCGGACAATGAAGGGCACGCGGTGGCCGCCTTCGAAGATGTCGGCCTTGGAGCCCCGGTAGATGTGGCTGGGGTTGTGCCCCTGCGTGAGCAGCTCTTCAAAGTCGGCCTGCGGCGAGCATCCGTTATCGCTGGTGACGATGATCAGCGTGTTGTCGGATACCCCGGCCTTTTCAACGGCTTTCATCACTTGGCCGATGCAGTTGTCAGTCATCAGGGTGAAGTCGGCATAGATGCTGTCGATGCCGCTCTTCCCCACGAATTCCTTTGTGGGCAAAACCGGGGTGTGCGGCGAGGGCAGAGGGAGGTAGAGGAAAAACGGCGCATCGGTTTTTGCCTGCTCCTCGACATACTTGACTGCGCGGCGGGTAAAGTTGGGCAGCACGTCCCAATGGTCGAAGTCGGGAGAGGTAGGGCCTTTGCGCCACCAGCCGTTTTTCGATTCTTCCCGCGTGACCACCGTGTCCTTTTCGGGAATGGCAGTGGGCATGCCGTTTTCAACATAGACGTAAGGCGGCATGTCGAGCGAGCCGCAGTGGCCGTAGGAATAGATGAATCCATTTTCCTTGGGGCCGTTTTTGACCGGCTTGGAATAATCGACGGGCGGATTAGTCTCGTAGCTAATGGAGCGGACGTCGAATCCTTTGGGCAGGCTCCAGTCCCACCCCATGTGCCACTTGCCAATAAAGGCGGTATGGTAGCCTTGGTCTTTGAGCAGGGAGGCGACCGTTGTGCGGCCTTCCTCGATCAGGTGCTTCGAGTAGCCCTTTAGCACGCTTCGCTTGAGGCGCGAGCGCCAGCAGTAGCGACCCGTCAGCACGCCGTAGCGGGTGGGCGTGCAGACCGCGGAGCCGGAGTGGGCGTCGGTGAAGACCATGCCTTCGTGGCCAAGGCGATCCATGTACGGCGTGGAAATCTTTCCGTCGGGGTTGCAGATGCCGACGTCACCATAGCCGAGGTCGTCGCAGAGGATGTAGATAATGTTGGGGTTGGAGGCGCTGGCAAGGGTTGTTGCCGCAAGGGCGATGCAGGCTAGTACAGTTCTATGGTTCATCGTTGTCTCCTATTTCCTGGGTATGAGGATGAGCGGCTCTTCGTAGTGCTTGAAATGGTATTTGCCGTTCGCACCGGGCGAGACCGTGGCAGTCTGCTCTTCGATTTCCACGCGGATCACATCAATCAACTGTCCTTTCTTGACCGGTGCCATGTCGACGGCAAAGCTGTTTTCTCCGGTGTCTATCCAGAGGTTCAATGCCGCGTCGCCCACCAGCGATGCCTTCAAGGGTTTGCTCTGCAAGCCCGTCACTTCGATACGTCCGTTGGCGGGTCTGTTCATGACGTGGAGATAGAGTGTGTTGTCGCGCGTAGTGATGGTTCCCCAGTGGAAGTCCCAGTTGAAGGGGGAGGCCTTGGTGCCATGGAACGCTTCTCCATTGCGCCGCATCCACTTGCCAAGGCTTTCCAGGCCATGGATCTCTTCGTCGGTCCATTCCCCGTCCGGGCGGGGCCCCACGTTGAGAATCATGTTGGCACCGCGCGCCGCGGTGAGGACGAACATGTCGAGCAGCATCTTGGGGGATTTCCAGTTTTCGTCGTTGCGGTCATAGCCCCAGTTCAGCCGTATGGTCATGCAGGTTTCGGCATAGCCCTTGAGGCTGCGGGGCGGAATCCGGCGGTCGCCCAGGCTCAGGTAGTCGCCAAGGATGTCGCCGTTGGCTTTGCCGATGCGTCCGGCCACGATGCAGTCCGGCGCATGTTGACGCACAATCTCGACATAGTCGCGATTCTGGGGTTCGTCTTTACCAAGGTCGAACCAGAGGATTTCGATTTCCGGATATTTAGTCAACAGCTCGGTCAGTTGTCTCTTGGTGAAGTCAATGTATTCCGGCGAGGCCTTGGGCATCTTGCTGCGGGTTTCCCAGGTCGTTGGCCGGCGTTTCCAGTCGATGCGGTGGGAATAGTAGACCCCAAATCGCAGTCCCTGTTTTTTGCATTCCTGCGCAAGCTCCTTGATGGGATCGCGCGTAAACGGGGTGGCGTCGATGATGTCGTATTCCGTGTGCTCCGAGCCGTACATGCTGAATCCGTCATGGTGCTTGGCGGTGATGACCATATACTTCATTCCCGCTCCAAGCGCGTGGGACACCCATTTTGCGGCATCGAACTCAACGGGGTTGAACTGCGGGGCAAGGGCGCTCCCATATGTTTCCGCGTCAAGGTTCGCCTGGAGCATCACCCACTCAGCACTGGCTTTCCCATGTTCCTTCCCGTGGTCGACACCCTGCCACTCGCCCCCGGCGACGGCGTAGAGTCCCCAGTGGATGAAGAGTCCGAAGCGGGCGTCGTCCCACCACTGCATGCGGGCGTGGTAGGCATCTTCGCTTTCGGCATTTTCCGCTACCCGTTGCGAGGCTCTCATGGGGCCGTGGCCGGTAACTTTTCCGCAGGCACCTGACGACCAGGCCAATGCCAGGCCTAGGATGAGGTGTTTGTTCATCATGCTCGATTCTCCATTATTCATTCCAATCTATATTCGAAACCATGATCCGGAAGAACCGGTGGCTTTCCGGCAGGGTGCCCTCGAAATAGTGGATGGTTGATCCGGTTCCGGGTTTGGACACAAATTCGGAATCGCCGACATCGCTCCATGGCCCGGCGGGCGACTCCGCCGATTGCACGGTGTAGCAGCGCCCGGCAAGGGAGTTCCATGAAATGCTAAGGCCTGCAACGGAAGCTGTATCGGCGATTTTAAAGATGCTCGCGGAGTCGGCCGGGTCGGTGCCGGCAATCCATTCCTTCCAGGCAGGTTCGCCGTCGCCGTCGCGGTCGGCGAGGTCGAACAGCTCGAAGTCGGCGGCGGTCCAGCCGGTGGTGTCGTGGTGCTCTTCCAACCAGGCGCGCGGCGTGCCGCTGCTGGTGGATAGGCCGGCGGGGGCGTCGCCTTCAACCTGGATATAGTCGATGTCGAACGAGCCGGCACCGCTGTCGAGCAAGATTCGCTCGATGGAGCCAACGCGCTTGGCCAAGCCGCCGATCTTGTTTTGCATAAAGAGGGCGTCGCCCATGGCGAGGTTTCCGTCGATCCAGAGGCTGTAGACCTGCTTGACGACGTTTGCTTCGATGCGGATCGTGCACCAGGTGTTGGACGTGTAGTTTTTGAAGTCGGCTGCGTTGTCCGAACGGTAGTAGTAGCGGAGCTTCCCGTTCGCTGCGAAGCCGACCTTGCAAGCGTCGCGGCCGTTGCCGTCGAAGAGTTGGATGTAGAAGCTGTTGGAGACCTGGTTCGGTTTTACCCGGAACTCGCACGCCACGCTGCCTGCCTGGGGTGCGAAGGTCGCTTCCACTACGCTTCCGGTGACGGACGTGTTGTTGAAAAGCACGGCCAGCGGCTGGCTTTCGGAGCCCTCGTAGAGTTCGCCGGGCATCAGGCCGCGGCCGATGGCGCCGCCTTGGTGGAAGTTTTTGATGTCGCGGTAGCCGGGGCGGATTCCGGAATCGTCCTTGGTGGTTTGGCTCTGCCCGCCGTTGTCGATTTGCACGACGTAGACGCCGGACTTGGTGCGGATGTCGTGCGACTCGCAGTTCATGAACACGTTGTCTTGGAGGGTGTAGTTTTCGGTGTTGTCGTCGAGGTGTGCGCCGTTGACCGTGCGGGAGGGGCCTGTTGCCCACCAGTTCACGGTGTTCATGTTGTAGATCCAGTTTTTGTAGATGATGCCGCCGCTGGAGTCGCTCTTGGTATGGATGCCGCCGCTGTCGCGGCACCACACCGCCGCGTCGTGGATGCGGTTGTATGAGATGTTGGGCGCCTTGAGGGCGGTTGCCGCGGACTCGGCTCCCCATCCGATGTTTATTCCAAGTCCGCCGGTGTAGGCAATTTCGTTGTGGACGATTTGGATCGAATCCGGCCAGAAGGCGAACATGGCTCCGCCGCCGGAATAGATGGCGCCCATGTGGAAGAAATAGTTGGAGTCGAAGGTGTCGTTCTTGCTGAGGTTGTTGGGGTTTTGGGTCTTGCTCCTGGCTTCGTCGATGTCGTATCCGATGGCGGTGTCGGCGATCTCGGAAAACACATTTCCGACGATCATGTTGTCCTGGGTTCCGGTGTCGAAGTTGATCCCGTTGCCGCCCATCTGGCGGAAGATGCAGCGCTCGATCCGCACGTTGCGGATTTTCTTGAAGTAGAGCGCCGCCGGATTGATCGTGTCTTTGTCTGCGGGGGTGATGTGCAGTCCCGCCTGCCGCTGCACCATGCCTTCGGTTTGCGGAGCGTTCCATGAGCTATGCTGGAAGGTAAGCCCGAACAGGGTCGTGTTGGTGGTCTTCACCATGGAAAGCAGCCGTTCGGTTTTTGGCGCCACGGCCTGCATTACGGAAAGATCTTCGCCGGGGCGGGGCATGTAGTACACGGTGTCGGCATCCACATCGAGGAACCATTCGCCGGGGGTGTCGAGGAACGAGAAGTGGTTTTCGAAGTAGAACGACGGCTTGCCGCTGATGGAGCTTGAAGGCTTGTCCTGAACGTCGAAATGGTTGGTGCGGTCGGGCTCCATCGGCGTCACATTGGCATAGGTGCCGCTGGTGCTGATGCTGGCGATCCGGACGCGCGAAAGGGTGAAGGAACGGGCCAGCACCAACTGGACGCGGCTCAGGTTGGACAGGTTGCGGACGCCGTCCACATAGGCGTGTTCAATCTGGATCTTGTCGGTCGTGTTGTTGTTGGCCTCGATTCGGTTTTCCTGCCCGGCTTCGGGATAGCGGGCGCGCTGGGCCGGCTTGTTGTTGACGTAGAGCTGGATGAATTCAAAGCCGCCGACACCGGCCTGCCAGATGCCGTTGCTCAGCGGCGTCCATCCGATGATGGGTTCGCCGCCTTCGAGCACCGGGGCTTCGTTGGGATAGTTGCGGTAGACCACGTTGAAATAGTTGGTTCCGGAATCGCGCTCGTCGAATTCGATGGTTTGCTCGATCGGATAGGTGCCGCCGCGAAGGTAGACAACGATGTCGTTGGTCATGGCGCCGTTGATCAGCCGCACGGCGTCGCGCGCCGCTTCGATGGTACGGAAGGGCGCGGCTTCGGTGCCGGGATTGGCGTCGTCGCCGACGGCAGGATCAATGAAGAATTCCGCCTGCGGGTTGTAGGGCCCTGGTATGATGAGATACCCTTCGCGGTCGAGGGCGATCTCGCCGCTGCCGTTGAGGGTGATGCCTTCCAGTTGCTCTTCCGTCAGTCCGTTTTCATCGGTGCCGAACCGGATGGAGTCGCTGCTTTCGGTAAAGTTGGCAATGGCCAAGTTGGGCGCAGTCCACGCCGTGCCGGAAAGGTTGGGGAAGGAGAGCTGGCTTGAACTCATGTTTTGGAAATCAATGATGACGGAGCCGTTGACTTCCAACGATTGGAAACCGCCGTCACATCCGCCGGTCTCCAAGATCGTTCCATCATTGAAAACCAGAGGCGAGTTGGCGTCGATTGCATTGTTGGTTGCCAGCCGGAGGGTTCCCGCATCGATGGTCGTGGCGCCTTGCCATCCATTTTCGCCGCCAAGGATCAATAGGCCCTCTCCGGTTTTCCGGATGCTGGCGGTAGTGGTGCCGGCGCCTGATTTAATGTCGACGGTGCGCAAGGGGCCGACATCGATGGTGAGGTTTATATTGGATGCCAAGCCGAACCAGCCGGTGTCGATCGTCAGGTCGCCGCTGCCGGTAATGTTCCATCGGGGATCCGCGGCGTGGCCGGATTGCTGCATGAATGCGCCTTCTCCAGCCAAGACCAGGTTTCGCGAAGCCGCCTCCATTTGGATTGAATCATGCGAACCTTCCGTATTGTGGGCCAGGCTCAAGGTTGCGTTGGAGTCCACCGAAACCGCGACATCCTGCCCTGGATCCACAACCCGAAGCTCGGCGATGAAAGCATCTGCTGTGACCGTTGGTTGAAAGTTGTTCGACGCGAAGCTGGACTGGAAGGCCGCAACCTCGTTGCTGCCCGCAACGGTGTTGCCTGCCCAGTTTGCGGCGGTGAACCATAGGGGGTCGGCATCGCCCTGCCAGCTGCGCTCTGTGCCGGTCGGGGTGCTTGCTTCGGCAATCAGATAGCCGCTGCTGTTGAGGCTGGCGTTGGTTGCGCCGTTCAAGGAGATTGCCGCCAGCTGGGCGGCGGCCAGTCCATTGCCGTCGGTGCCGAACCGGATAAGGTCGCTCCCCTCGGTGAAGTTGGTGATGGCCAGGCTTGCGTTGGTCCAGAGGATGCCCGAGGAGTCGGAAAAAGAGAGCTGGCTTGTGCCAAGGTTTTCGAAATCGAAGGTCGTCGCGCCCGCGATTTCCAGCGTGGAGAAATCGCCGCCATAGCCGCCCGTCTTGAGGGAGGTTCCATGGTTGAAAGCCATGGGAGAGAGCGAAGAAACGGGCTGGTCCACTGCTAGCTGGAGGGTGCCTTTTTCGATAACGGTTTCACCGGCCCATTCGTTCGCTGCCCTGAGGATCAAGAGGCCGTCGCCGGTTTTTGTGACGCTCTTGGTTGTTGGGATCACTCCGCACCGCAGATCGATGGTGTTGCTGTCCGCATCGGCGTGAAGGATCATGTGGGGATCGAACCGGATGCTTGCGGAATCGACGATCAAGGTGCTGTTCGAACCCGTGACTTTCCACATTACGGTGTTTGAGGAAGTGCCGGGATTAATGTCGTTGTCCTGCCATAGCTGTCCGCCGTTGCCGAGCCAGAGCCGTTTCCCGCTTTGTTGGAGAATGCCGATGCCTTCGAGCGAGCGGATGCGGAATTGCCACTGGGTTCCGCCGCTCATTGTGATGTTTTTGGAGAGGTTTGCGCTGGCCTTGACCTGTTCGACCAAGAAGCTTTTGTTCATGTGCGGCTGCTTGTTGCCGGTGAAATATTTATTGAACACCATAACGTCGCCCGCTCCGGGCGGCTGGCCGGTGGTCCAGTTTGCAACCTGGGTCATGTTGCCGTTGATCTGGTTGCCCTTCCATGAACGGTAGGCTCCGTAGGCTGCTGGTTCCGCAAGCAGGAATGCTATCAGGGCCAAGCCTAGCCATCTCATGGTGTATTTCATAGTCGATTACTCGGTAGGTGAAGCCACAATCCGGAAGAAGCGGTGGTTGTCGGGCAGGGTGCCTTCGAAATAGTGAATGGTCGAGCCGGTACCCGGCTTGTTGACATATGCGGCATCGGCAACATTGTTCCACGGACCGTCCGGGTTTTCGGCGGATTGCACCGTGTAGTAACGCCCGGCAACGGAGTTCCAGGAAAGGCTGAGTCCCGAATTTGCCGCTGTGTCGGAGATCTTGAAAATGCTGCCGCTGTTGTTGGGGTCGGTGCCGGCGGTCCACTCTTCCCAGCCTTTCTTCCCATCGCCATCAACGTCGGCGAAGTCGAACAATTCAAAGTCGGCGGCAGTCCATCCGGAGGTGTCATGATGCGTGTCGAGCCAGCTCCGGGGCGTGCCCTGTTCCGTGGAGAGGCCGTAGGGGGCGTCGCCTTCGACCCGAATGTAATCGATGTCGAAATGTCCGGTGCCGTAGCTGTTGTACAGATTGACGGCATCAATCGATTCAACGCGTTCGGCAAGGTTTCCGGTGCGCTGGTCGTTCATGAAAAGGGCGTCGCCCATGGCGAGGTTGCCGTTGACCCAGACGCTGTAGAGCTGTTGTTCCACATCGGCCTCGACCCGGATCGTGTACCAGGTGTCGGTGGAATAGCCTCCCAGGTTTTCGTAGTTGTCGGTGCGGTAGTAGTAGCGGAGCAGGGCGCTTGCACTAAAGCCAACTTGGCAGGCTTCGCGGTCTTCGGCATCGCGGAAGGAGAAGAAAAGGTTGTTGCCGGTCTGCCCCGGCTTGACCCGAAACTCGCAGGAAACCCGCTCGCTTTGCGGAATGAAGGATTTGGATATATCAACGCCGACGTCGCCGCTGTTGCCATCGTCCATGCGCAGGCTGCGGTTTCCGCCGCCAGGAACATCGCTGATGCTTGCGGTGCAGCCGGAGGCCGTTGCTACGGAATATCCGGCCGGTGCGGCGCCCGTGGCCTCGCTGTCGAAGAGATCCTCGAAAAGGAGGGAGAGCGGGGCGGATGGTGCGCCAGTGTAGAGTTCGCCGGGCATCAGGTCGCGGCCGATGGCGCCGCCTTGGTGGAAGTTTTTGATGTCGCGGTAGCCCATGCGCAGCCCCGATTCGTCCTTGGTGGCCTGGCTCTGCCCGCCGTTGTTGAGCATGGTGATGTCGTTGACGCCCTCTTTCGTGCGGATGTCGTAGGACTCGCAGTTCATGAAGACATTGTCCTGGATGGTGTAGTTTTCGGTGTTGTCGTCGAGGTGGATGCCGTTGATGGTGCGGCTTGGGCCGGTCTTCCACCAGTCCACGGTGTTGACGTTGTAGATCCAGTTTTTGTAGATGACGCCGCCGCTGGAGTCGCTCTTGGTGTGGATGGCGCCGCTGTCGCGGCACCATACGGCGGCATCGTGGATGCGGTTGTAGGCCACGTAGGGCGCCTGGAAGCAGGTGGTTGCGTGGGTGGCGCCCCAGCCGAGGTTGAGGCCCAGCCCGCCGGTATAGGCGATTTCGTTGTGGACGATGCTGATCGAGTCCGGCCAGAAGGTGAACATGGCGCCGCCGCCATAGTAGATGTTGCCCATGTGGAAGAAATAGTTGGAGTCGAAGGTGTCGTCGAGGCTGAGATCCGCTCCGCTTTGGCCGCGCTTGTTGTCGATGTCGTAGACGATGCCGGTGTCGGCGATTTCTGAAAACACATTGCCGACCATCACGTTGTCGCGGGTGCCGACATCGAAGTTGACGGCATTGACGCCCATTTGGCGGAAGATGCAGCGTTCGACGCGCACGTCGTTTATTCGCTTGAAGTAGACGGCCGAGGGGTTGACGGTGAATTTGCTGGCTAGCGTGATGCGCATGCCGGCCTGCCGCTGGGCCATGCCCTCGGTCGCCGGGGCGTTCCAGGCGCTGTGCTGGAAGGTGAGGCCGAAGAGGGTGATGTTTTCCGCATTCTCGATGGAGAGCAGCCGTTCGGTGGCCGGGGCAATCGCTTCCATTACGGAAAGGTCTTCGCCGGGGCGCGGCATGTAGTAGACGGTGCCGGTGTCGACATCGAGGAACCACTCGCCGGGGGTGTCGAGGAAGGAGAAGTGGTTTTCGTAGTAGAACGAGGGCGATCCGTCGAGCGGGCCGTCGGCGTTGAAGAAGTTGGTGCGCTCGGGCTCCATGGGGATCACCTTGTCGAAGGTGGCGTATTCCTCGATGGAGTCGATGCGCAGGCGGGCGAGGGTGAAGGAACGGCCGATAACCATCTGGACGCGGTTGAGGTTCGACCAGTTGCTGATTTGCCCCTTGTTGATTTTGACCTTCTTGTTGATTTTGTCGTTATTGAGGATTTCGTTTTCCTGTCCAGACTCCGGGAAGCGGGCGCGCTGGGCCAGCCTGTTGTTGACATAGAGCTGGAGAAATTCGAAATCGCCGACGCCGGCCTGCCAGATTCCGTTGCTGAGCGGCGTCCATCCAGTGATTGGAACTCCGCCTTCGAGAATCGGCGCTTCGTTGGGATAGTTGCGGTAGATGATGTTGAACCCGTTGGTGCCGGAGTCGCGTTCGTCCAGTTCGATGGTTTGTTCAACCGCATAGGTGCCACCGCGCAGGTAGACGACAATATCCTTGGTCATGGCGCCGTTAATCAGACGCACGGCATCGCGCGCCTGTTCAATGGTGCGGAAGGGTTCGGTCTCGGTGCCCGGATGGGTCTCGTCCCCGAGGGCGGGGTCGATGTAGTATTCCTGAATGGGCTCGGGCTGTTCCACCACAAGATAACCGTCGGCGTCGAGGGTGAGCTGGTCGGTGCCGAAGCGGATGGAATCGGTGCCCTGTGTAAAGTTGGTGATGGTCAGGGTCGGGAGCGACCAGGTTTCGGCGGAGCTATCCAAGAAGGCCAGTTGGGAGGTGCCGGCGTTGCCGAAGTCGAGGGTGGCCGGGCCGTTGACTTCCAGTGTGGAAAAAGTGCCGCCATGTCCGCCGGTTTCAAGGATCGAACCGGCATTGAGGATGAGTGCGGAGGAGGCATCCAGCGGTTGGTGGGTCGCGAACCGGAGCGTGCCGGCATCGACGGTGGTCTTACCCTGCCATTGGTTTTGTCCGCTCAGAATGAGCCGGCCGGCGCCGGTTTTTCGGACACTGGCCAAGGTGGGATTGCAGGCGGTATTGATGCCGACGGTTCGTTCTGCTCCCGTGTTGATGGTGAGGGCAACGTTGTTGGAAATGCTGAACTGCGCGGGGCTGATGGTCAGGTCGCCCGCTCCGGTAATGTTCCAAAGGGGATCGGCATATTCACCGCAACCTTGTGCCAGGTGCCCTTGTCCCAGAATAGTGAGGGCCCGGGTTGCGGATGCCATCTCGATGGCGTGGTGGTTGCCTTCGGTGTTGTGGCCGATGTTGAACAGGGTGTTGGAGACGATTGTGAGAACGACATCCTTTTCAGGAGCGAGCACCCGTAGCTCATCCACGCCGGTGCCTGCATGGATCGTCGGCTGTGCGTTCGGTGCCGAAAAGGGGGTGTCGAACAGCGCAACGGCATTGTCGGGGGGCACCGCGTTGCTGATCCAGTTCGAGGCGGTCTCCCATGCATGGCCCGAATCGCCGTCCCAGTGGTATTCGCCGACCGTTGCAAAGTCCGGGGCGAAGGCAAGGTAGCCGCTGGAGAGCAGGGCGAGGTTGGAGCTGCCGTTGAGGGTGATGCCCGCCAATTGGGCGGGCGAAAGTCCGCCGGCGGTAGTGCCGAAACGGATGGAGTCGGTGCCGGGCGTGAAGTTGGTAATGATCAGGTTCGGTGTAGTCCAGGCAATGCTGGAAGAGTCGGCGAATGCGAGATGGCTTGCGCCGGTGCTTTCAAAATCGAAGACTACGTGGCTGTTGACCGCCAGGGTGGAAAACTGGCCGTCGTGCCCGCCGGGTTCGAGCACGGCATTGTTGTTGAAGACCACGGGGGAGGAGCTGGAGACGGCCTGGTTGGTGCCGAATTCCAGCGTGCCGTTTGAAATGGTGGTTGGCCCGCTCCATTGATTCTGCCCGTGCAGGATCAGCCGGCCGGAGCCGGTCTTCTTGATGCCGGCGGTGGTGGGGGATACGGCGGGGACAATGTTGACGGTGCGCGCCGAGCCGGCACTGATGGTGAGGGTCTGGCTTTCGATCTCCAGTGCGGCGGTTTCAATGGTTAGATCGCCAATGGGCTGCCCGCTGGTAATCAGCCAGGTCGAATCGCCATTGGCGTTGCGCTGGACGAAAGTGCCGTCGCCGATGATGGTCAGGTTTTTCCGCGCGGCGTTCATGGAGATGGATCGTCCATCCAGTCCCGTGTTGTTGTCCACGCTGAGCGAGGTTCCGGCGGGAATGGTGATGGTCACGTCTTTGGCGGGCTGGATGATTCGAATTTCGTCGATGATGTCGGCGGCGGTCACGGTCGGTTGACTGTTTCCTGAAGTGAAATCGGTGGTGAAAATGGCCACGACATCTTCGCTTGGCACCCCCACCGACCAGTTCGATCCGGTGAACCAATTGGCACTGGTGTCGCCCTGCCATTTGGTGGTCGAAATCGTGACGGCATGCGCACCGGAGCAAGCAAACGCAAGGAGCAGGGTTGGGAGGAACAACGCATGGTTGCACACGCTCCTCGCCCAGTGGATAAGGGAGTTTCTAGTCATAAAGAATACCATCCGGTTCCAGCGGTTTTGTATGGACTGGATATTTGTAGCAACATGGCCAAGCTAACGAAAAGGGGCAGGGCATGTCTTGTAGAAATTAAGCACGCTGGTGTACGCGGATCATGAACAAAAAAAGCCCCGGCGGGTGGGCCGGGGCTGCGAAAGAGTGCTAAACGAACTAGATCATGAAACGGCGGCGGATGAAGAGCATGCCCAGGCCGCTGAAGAGGGCCAGACCGACGCTGGCCGGTTCCGGGATCAGGTAGCCTTGGCTGTCGAGGGCGATGCCTTCCGATGAGCCGTTGATCGTGATACCGGCCAGTTGGGTTTCCGACAATCCATTGCCATCGATGCCGAACTGAATCGAATCGCCTGCGGTGTAGTTGATGATATCCAGCGTGGTTCCCCAGGCGACGGCTGAGCTGTCATCGAAGGAGAGAACACTTGATCCCAGTCCACCTAAATCAAAGGTCACGGTACCGTTGACTTCGAGGGTGTTGAAGTCGCCGCCGAAACCGCCGGTTACCAGTGTGGTTCCGTCGTTGAAGGCCATGGCTGAAGCACTGTTGACGGCCTGTGCCGCACCCAATTGTAACGTTCCGCCTTCGACGGTCACGGTGCCGTCAATGGCCATCGCTGCACCGTAAATCAAGGTGCCGGCGCCTGTCTTTCTGACATCCCGGGTGCCACCAGCCATAGCGGTTCTGATATCAATAACTCCGGCCCCTGTGACTTCCATGTTCATATCCTGATCCAGTAATACTGAACCGCTCTCGATGATAAGATCACCGGCGCCGGTGGCTGACCATGTCACTTCAGACACAGTGCCTCCGCCGTTGTCGGCGTGAACGGCGTTGTCCTGCCAGAATTCTCCACCGATATTAAGCCAATAATCGTAAGCGCTGTCTTGTTGGAGGCCGACGCTACTAACCGAGCGAACACGCAGGCTGTTGGCGGCACTGCCGGTCATTTTGACGTTTTTCGGCAGGTTGCTCGCTACCTTGATCTTCTCAACAAGGAAGTTGGCATTCATGTTCGGTGCACCGCTACCAGTAGAGCTTGAATTGAATTGCATAATGTCGCCCGACCCCGGTTTGACACCCACCCAGTTCCCGTCACGGGACATAAGTCTATTGTTGACGCTATCGGTACCCTTCCAGGACCTGGTGGTACCGTAAACGGCCGATTGTACGGCCAGAATCGCCACCAGGGCCAATCCCATCATTCCCATTGTTTTTTTCATGTTCTTTTTCTCCTGTTCTCTCTTTTCCCGTTGCTCGTTGGATGACTCCAGCGGACGTAGTTCAATACACAGTTATCTGCTTTATTGAGGGTATAAGCTAACAGGTGGGGGAGGGAGCGTCTTGTAGTATAAAAGCATGCTGGTGTACATTTTTGCGAATTGCGTCCAGCCCTTGGAAAATGCGTGTAGGCCATGTCCCCGGCATGGCGGGCGTCCGCAAAGCCCATGCGCAGAGCCCGTCCGCCGATCTGGATCACAACCTATCAGAAGGTGGAGGGTGGCATCTTGTGCTGGTGTATGTAGATACGTTCGTTAAACAGGACGGGCTGTAGCGCGTGAGGCGCGTGGGGCACAAAAAAACCGGGCGCTTGACCCGGTTTCCGTATTGCAGATAGACGATCCGCCTATTTCTTTTCGACTTCTTTCTTTTTAGCTTTTTTCTTCTTGACTTATTTCTTCTCGGCTACTTCTTCTTTTTCAGCGCCCTTTTTCTTTTTGCCTTTGGGTTTCCCTTTTTCGTCGCCGGTCAACTTGCCGTCTTTGTTTTTGTCGCGCTTGTCGAAGTGGGCTTCGGCCGCGGCTTGGTCGAATTTCTTGCCGGCTTTCTCGGCTTCAGCCTTGCGCCAGGCCACATACGATTCCTTGGTGGTGACCTTCGGCTTGCCTTTGCCTTCGTCCTTTTTCTTTTCTCCAGCCTGTACGGTGATGCCGATGCATGCGATCAGTGCCAAGATGAATAATTTCTTCATTTCTTTTTTCCTTTGGTTGTCGGGGTTTTTCCCGCTGGTTTCTTCAAAAAAGCCTTCACTCGGTGCAGGGCAACTTTTCGCCCCCGCCCGCAGACTCCGCAAACCAGATGGTTTGGTCTACTTGTAGGCAATGTTGTTTTGTAGCAATGTGCAACCCGGCTTGTCTTGTAGAAAAAAAGCGTGTCGGTGTACATTCTCATCGGCAAACGAACGGGAAGGGGATGGTTGCAATTAGCATTTATCTACACCAGCATGCTTTTTTTCTACAAGACGCCAAATTCCCTTCTTTGCTAGATTAACTCAAGCTCAAGCTCTCCAAAGCAGAGACATTGCTGGGATGGGTGTTTGTTCGTAGTTTCGTAGCAAAACCGAAATTGAACCGGAGGATTAGGAAGATGAAAAAAACAATGCGAATGATAGGGCTGGGCATGCTGGCATGCGTATGTGCGCAAACGGTGGCATACGGACTCGATCGGCAATGGACGGGCACAGATACGACGAATAACAAACTGATGACCCGGAATCAGAACTGGGTCGGTGTGCGACCGATCGCAGGAGATTATATTTCATTCACCTCAGCATCGATTGGATGGAACAAACCGAATATGAACGATGATTTTCTGACGGAGCTTCTCCGGGCCAGAACGTCGTTGGCTCAGGATATCACCATGGAAGGCGGTGCTTCTAATAATCTGCGCCTTCGCTCGACAAGTGGGCTTGCGATTGAAAACAACAGTGGACAGCTGTTATGGATCGATTTTAGCGGGAGTTTGCGGCAGGACAACGATATTTTCAGCACTTCAGTCAATGCTTCCGAGGTAACGTGGCGGACTGCTGGTTCGAATAGTGTGCTTAAGGTAACTCCCGGCAGCATCACGCTGGAGTGCGATCTTTTGCTGGACGTTGACGGAATCTCATCCATGGAGATCGGGAGCTCTATAAGTGGTTACGCTACTGCCAAAGGTTGGGATATCACAAAAATAGGAACCGGCACCCTGACCCTCAGCGGATCGAGTATTTTGACCGGCTATACGACTATTTCCCAAGGAACGCTTCAGTTGGGGGCAAACCAACCCATTGGCGGAAATTCGGATCTGGTTTTTGCCGATGGCACCACCCTGAAAACAGGTGGCTACGACGGCGATTTCGATAAAGTGGACGTCAGCGGAACCGTGATAGTCGATTTTGAAAACGTGGGAACCAGCCAGATTTCGTTTAAAGACAGCTCAGCCGTTGCCTGGGGCACTCCAGCCCTGAACATCACCAACTTTACGGATGGAGTCGATTCTGTTCGCTTCGGTACCGATGCCAACGGTTTGACACCCACCCAGCTGGCGGGCATCACGGTAAACGGTGTTTCGGGCTATGCCCTCGATAGCGATGGCTATCTTGCGTTGCCTGTCCCGGCAGACGAACAGGAGTGGGTCGGCGGAACGAATACCGATTGGCACATCGCAGCAAACTGGGCAAGCAACAGCGTGCCGGGTGCGGCCGGCGTCGCCATCTTCGATGCCGCTTTTGCTTCGAGCAATTCTCAGCCCACGGTTACATCGAACGCGGTTGTCGATGAGCTGCGGGTGCTCGCTCCCGAACAGGATGTGGAAATCACGGTGGCTTCCAGCGCCACGCTTGGCGTTGCCCAGGCATCCATTAACATGGCAAACGCTGCAAGCAACCTGACGATCTTCGGCGAAGGCGCATTCGTGCAGTTGCCCGGCACCGAGTCCGATCCGCTTTGGGACGTCGCCAGCACCAATGGCGGCGATTTGGCCATCGATACGGATTCGTTCGTAATCTCGAACGGCGTGGCCCTGACGATCAATGTGGATGCATTGCGCACGGTGGATATCCAGACTAGTGCCGACGTTTCCACGGCCAGCGTCACCAAGACGGGCGAAGGCCTCCTGATCCTCGGCGGTTCCAATGGATGGAGCGGCGACACGACGATCAGCGGGGGAACGCTTCAGCTGACAGCGGATAATGCCCTCAGTTCAGATTCGGCGGTTGTTTTCAGCGATGGAACCACACTTGAAGCCGAAGGGGTATCCGGTTCCTTCTCGACGCTCGAAATCAACGGAAGCGTGACCTTCGATCTGGATGGAGCCGGAACCAATGCCCTTGCGTTCGCCGACAGTTCCGGCGTTGCATGGGGCTCGACCCTGGTTATCACCAACTATACCGATGGCGTGGATTCGATCCGCTTCGGCACCAACAGCACGGCACTAACCGAAGCCCAGCTGGCGGACATCACCCTCAACGGGGAAGGAAACCTGGTTCTGGATGAAAGCGGCTATCTGGTGGTTGGGCCGGTGCCGGTCGGGGATGTTGCGTTGGGAACCGTTTCCGGCGTTGGCGTATCCCTTGCGTGGGGCAGCGTGGTTGGCCAGGGTTATGAGGTGCAGTACAAGACCAATCTACTGGATGCGGTTTGGATGTCATACACCAACCTCGCGGGAACCGGCGGGGAGCTGTCGGTCACCTCCTCCGTCGTGAATGCCGCGGAGTTCTACCGGATTGAATCGGCATTTTCCGAGTAGCTCCTTTCAATCGCTAAAAGCATAAAAGCACGCGGTGATCTACACCAGCGTGCTTTTTTTTTACAAGACAGGCTCTTACCGAGGCTGATACTTTATTAATCATCTGGAAGCAGGAGTGTTCCCATATGCGGGTTTTCGGCGTACAGGGGCGGTGAAAAACAAAAGCGAGTCTGGAGAAACAACGATGAAGAAAGCAATAGGATGGATTTTAGCGGGACTGGTGGTATTCACATTTGCGGGAACGGCCCTGGCGGCCAATGAAAACTGGAATGGTACCGCGGGAACGACCTGGCATACCAACGCCAACTGGTCGGGCGATAACAACCGGGTTCCTCGCAACAATGACATCGCTGATTTTGCCACGAATTACAAAGTGGGAAGATCGGCTCCGACGGTTGCCGCCGGCACCAATGCCGTGTTTGGTGAGTTGCGCGTTTCAGCCGATGCGCTGCAGGATATTGTGATCACACTCGAAGGTGATATGACGATCAGCGAAAGCAGCTCCAGCGGCAATATATCCATGCGCTTCCAAGGGGACAAAAACATGAACCTCTCCGGTCCCGGAACTTTTCGGCAGAATTTCACAACCAATGCCTCGGGTGACGTCATTACCCGAAAGCGGTGGGTCGGTAACCTAGCCGGTTCCGCCGCCGACCTGACCATTGATACCGGTGCTTTTGAAATCGGCGACGGCACCAAGCTGGAAGTGGAAATCCGTGAAGGCCAAACCTGGCATTTCAAGACCCCCTGTGAACCAACTACTGCTTGGGTCAAGAAAGAGGGCGACGGTACATTGACCCTCCATGAGCAAAATCAATGGACCGGACAGACCTGGGCTCAGGACGGCATTTTGCAGTTTGCGACAAACAATGCCATCAGCAGTTCGTCGTTGTTGATGATCACCCGCGATGCAGTCGTGAAAACGGGCGGATTCGACGGCGACTTCGGCCTCTTGGACATCGCGACGACCGGCGCGGCTGTGATCGATTTCGAGGGGCTGGGAACGAGCCAACTCACATTTGCCGACTGTTCCGATACGAACGAGGTGATATGGAGCAGCTCTACCATCTTGAACCTGGCCAACTTTACAGAGGGCGCCGACTCCATTCGCTTCGGCACCGACCGTGCCGGGTTGACGGAGGCGCAGGTGACAAACATTACGGTAAATGGAATGTCGGGTTATGCGCTCAATTACGAGGGTTATCTGGTAACCACCAACCCTGTCCCGCAGGCGATCGGAAAAGTGGGGGCTGTTGCGCCGGTCAATGTTGAGGGCATTGCGTTGACGTGGGAGTGTCAGGAATTTCAAAGCTATGATATCGAATGCCGGGATGATTTGATTACCGGGACATGGACGGTTTACACGAATGTGATCGGGATCGGTGGGACGAATATGATGACCGTCCCGGTGTCAGCGGATAAGGGCAATGAATATTATCGCGTGATCTCGGATTAGACCAATGCCCGACGCACGGTGCTGCGGCGATATGCCGCAGCGGTGCGCTGGACATCATCTTTTAATCAGGTTAAAACGAAACGGTTTTGTCGGTGTGTTCCGCGAGTGATTGGCCCTATGGGCGGAAGAGGATGGTATGAAAATCATGAAGGTTGTTGTTTTGATGTGCGGCGTACTGGTGTGCGGGATTTCCTGTCACGCGGCCAAGACCACCGGGAATGTCCATTGCATAGGCGTTCAGGTCTTTTTCGCCAACTACAACGATGCGCCGCCCGCTTCGATCATGAGCAACAAGTTCCGAAGCGCAAAGCTCCAGTACGAGAAATTTTCACTAGGCGCGATGAACATGACCTACGAAACCGGTTTTGTGCAACTGCCGCTGGATCGCAATCAATATCTGGGCGGTGCGTTGGACGACGCGGTCAATAATGAATTGGTAAAGCAGGGCTACCGGCTGGCCGACTTTGATATCATTGCCTACTTCCACGGGTCCCACCCCTCGGGAAACAAGGGGGTGGTCGGTGGCGGAAAGATCTGGCTGAGCGGCAACGGTGGCGCCATGATCCACGAAATGGGGCATGCGTTCGGGTGGGGGCATCAAAAAAGATGGGCTGCAAAACCTGAGACGGATGAACCGTACGACCCGATCCATTCCAACGGCAACAGCGACGTGATCGATGTCTGGTCGTTCATGACCACCGGCACCGTGGATACGGAGGTGGCTGAAAAGGTGCGGGCCAAATGGATTCCAAACTACTATTTCCTGAAGCAAAACACCAATGCCACGGTGCGCCTCTATAACTATGACGAATTCAATGCCACCGTGCCCGAAGGGTTCAGGCGTGCCATGCGCGTGAAGCGTTCTTCCGGCAATAAAAAATATTTTTGGCTGGGATATCGGGCTCGCCAGCTCAAAGAGGTTGATTCGGGGGGAGATCCGACGGACAAGGACAACAAATATTTCCGCCAAGGGCTGGTGTTTCACTGGGAGCGGGCGGATGACGCCACCGATGCGCGGATGTCCGGGACGAGTCCCGTGGCGTTGGATTTGCATTACGGCGCTGACAAGAACACCAACGACCAAACGCTCCAGCCGGGCGAAACCTTTTCCGATTCGGCAGGCGATGTGCACATCACCAACCTTGGGCGCGGCGGTTCCGCTCCCAACGAATACATCGATGTTCAGGTCAACACCGGGAGCTTCCCCGGAAACCAGGCGCCGGAACCCACTTGGAACGCGCCGTATTCCCTGCTCAAGGGGGAGTCGTACGACTTTGTCGTGAATCCCCACGAACCCGACGGCGATCCCGTCTCCTGCATGTGGAAGACGACGACGGCAGGCGTTTCGGTCAATACCAGCTCCAATGTGCTTCGAAAGTCCTGGAATAGTACAGGATCGAAAAAGCAATATGTCTGGGTGTCGGACATGAAGGGCGAGGTTGTCAAGCTCTCGCGCACGATTGAGGTGGTGGATGCCTATCCGGTTTCGCAGTGGCAGGGCGTGGGGTCCAACACGGTGTGGAACACCGCTTCGAACTGGGTGTCCGCCGCAGAACCATCGACCAAACTCGATATTGCGTCCTGGAGCGAAGCCTTTGCCGGCGCGAACCAGCCGGTGCTCAATTCCAACGTCCTGAGCCGTTTGGTGTATCAATTGAGTGTGGAATCCAGCCTCGACAAGGATGTTACCCTGACGTTGCAGGAGACCAACAACGCACTCAAGGTCTATGGCGGCATCGACATGTCGGCGGCCGACCAAAAGTTGTCCATCGTGGGGGATGGATCGGTGTGGATACAGGCCTGGCAGCCTTGGGTCGTTTCGAGCAATTCCTCCTTGAGGCTGGAAGCCGACCTGAACATGAAAGCCAACCAATTGACGGTGGAATCAGATGGGGCCGTCGAGCTGTCCGGCGATGTTTCGGGCGGCGGGACGTTGGTGAAGAGCGGTTCAGGTACGCTGGCCCTTCGTGGCGGCTCCCTGGATGTTCAAAACATGATCCTCGACGCCGGCGGCCTGTCGCTCGGATCGGCCGCATCCATCGATGCCATCACGATCACCAACAACCTGATCCTGAACGGCGGCGGGTTGATGATCGATATCGATCCGGCAGCCACCCCCAATTGCGACCGGCTCCAGGTGCTCGGAACCTTGGGGGGAACCGGCGGCGGGGCGCTGAAGGTTTCCAACCTGGGGGCCGCAACCTTCTCTTCCGGGCAGATTTTTCAGGTCTTCGACCAGCCGTATCCGGCCGGCGCAACCATGGCGATCGAACCGGCTCAGCCGGGCCCCGGTTGGGTTTGGGTCAACCGCTTGGCGATCGATGGCAGCATTGCCGTTGTTCCCGCACCTTCGGAAGGAACGTTCGACCATTGGGCGACCATGGAGTCGGGCATGTTCGGGCCCAACGCCGCTTTTGAGGCCGACCCGAATTCCGATGGCCTGAAAAACGGGCTGGCCTATTTCCTCGGGGCGCCCGTTGCGCGGGAAGAGGCCTCGGGATACATGCCGGTCTGGGAGGTTTACCCCGGTTCCAATGTGGCGTTCAGTGTCTACTACCGCCGTCTGGACGAAGCAACGAACCAAGTCTACCATGCCATTGAGTACACCACCAACCTGACGGAGTGGATCCTTGCGGTCGATGGCCAGGATGGGATTGTTGAAACCGTTGAGGACGATTATTATGGACGCGGTATTGATCGCGTGAACGTTTCGCTCTACGAAGAGCTCGCCCCCGGCGGAATGCTATACGGCCGCTTGGTGGTGCTTGACCGCATGTCGCCCGAGGTGGTGATGCCGCATTATGATGCCTGGGCGGCTGGCCATGGCTTAACCGGTGCCGATGCCGACCCATCAAAGGATGTGGATGGGGACGGACGAACCAATGTGGAAGAGTTTTTAGACGGAAGCAGTCCGGCCGAATAGCTGAACGAGGAAAGCAGGATCAATGAAAAAGCAAACGATTATTGCAGTGGCGCTCTTTGGAATGGCAGCCGGGCAGGTGCCGGCCGAACTGTTGGTTGGAACGACGACCAATACCACGATTACGGCACCTGTCGCAATCGGAGATTTCGGGCTTGGGGCGGATTATCCGATCCTTCAGGCACGCTCTTTCTCCACCGGGGCGGCGTGCAGTTTGACGGGACTGTTTTTCGGGGCAAACCTATACCACGAGAGCGGTTTGGGCGGAATCAGTTTTTCGATATACACCGACAGCACCAGTCAACCGGGTAGTCTTGTCGCTGGAGGACTCAACCTCTTTTCGGCGACGTCGGCAACCATTGGGAACGTGCTGGCCCCCGGGGCCTCGTTGGCGCTTGACGCCAATACCGCCTATTGGCTTGTGGCCTCGGTTGACCAAACGTTGGGAAGCACGACCTATAAGTGGAACCAGACGGACTCCGCCGCGTTTGAATCCGATTTTGCCGGGACTGGAATGCCGTTGGCTTATGCCAACGGCACCGATGGAACCTCCTGGGCCAATTACAGCGGTTCATCCATGGCCATGGAGATCCATGCGGTTCCGGAACCCGGAACCATTTCGCTGATGGGACTCGGATTTTTCGGGAGTCTTCTGGCTCGTCGGCGCCGCACCCGCAAGAGTCGCTCCCGCGAATTCGAACTGCCCGAATATACGCGTCCGTTTCTTGAGGAGGAAACGGAGCGGCCATTGGACCAGTCGGCGTTGTATTAGGCGAATAACAAGCCCGGCGGCTAAAAAGGGGGCAAGATGAGAAACTGTGTATGCAGTATGTTGTTGTGTGCCGCCATTTTGTTGGCGGGCGTCAGTAAGGCCGCCAAGACGACGGGGAACGTGAAGGTGCTCTGCGTCCGCGTCTTGTTCAAGGACTACAAGAATCCCCCCTCGCTTTCGACCATAACCAACCGAATCCGGGGTGCGGAAACCCAGTTCGAGAAGTTTTCCTTCGGCAAGATGGATGTCACCTACGACACGGTGACCGTCACCTTGCCCAACAACCGCGGTACCTATACTGCGGGAGCGCTCGCCTCCGCCGCCGAAAACAAGGTGCCCGGCAGTGGGAACTACGACATTGTCGTATTTTTCCATGGCGGCCATGCGTCGGGAAACAAGGCTATTGTCGGCGGAAGCCGGGTATGGACGACCAATGGCGGTTCGCTGATCCACGAGATGGGGCACTGCTTCGGATGGGGGCACCAAAGCCGTTGGACGTCGAGCAACTCCAATCCGATCAGCGATGGCGGCAAGCTCGACAATGATGTCTACCAGTTTATGAAGACCGGAACGATCGATCCGGGCCCGGCTAGGAAGTGGGGTGCCAAATGGATCTCCGACCGCTACAACTTTACCGCCACCGCAGATCTGGATCGAACCGTGCGGCTCTATGCCTTCGACCAGAAAAACATGGATCCGGCCAACAGCAAGCGCACCATACGGGTTCAGCGCACCACCGGAACCAAAAAATTCTTCTGGCTCGGCTTCCGCGCCACGCAACTCAACAACTATGATTCGAATGTAAAGAACAACCATCTCCGCCAAGGCGTAGTCTTCTATTGGGAGCGCAGCAACGCCAGTCCGGTGCTGCTGGACATGCATCCGAATACGGGAGGGGTCAACGACCATTCCCTCCAGCCCGGCGAGACGTATGCCGACAAGGTCGGCGATGTCTACATCACCAACTTGGGCCGTGGGGGGACGTCGCCCAACGAATATGTCGATGTCCAAGTCAAGCGCGGCGAGTTCCCCGGCAACCAGGCGCCGGTGCCAACGTGGAACGCGCCCTATTCCGTATTGAAAGGCGAACCCTACACGTTTGTGGTGACACCCAACGATCCCGACGGTGATCCCGTCGCCTGCATGTGGAAGACCGCGTCGTCGGCCATTCCGGTGAACACCAGCTCCAACTCCATCACCAAGTCGTGGGACAGCACCGGAACGAAAAAGGTGAGTGTTGTGGTTTCCGACATGAAGGGCAAGACCGCCACGCTGACGCGCAATGTCGAAGTGGTGGACGCCTATCCCGTTTCGCAATGGACGGGCGAGGGGGAAGATGCCGTTTGGAACACGACCTCGAACTGGCTTTCCGGCGCGGAGCCCTCCACGAAGCTCGACATCGTTTCGTTCAACGGTTTGTTCAGTGGTGTCAACCAGCCGTTGATCGACGGAGCCGGTGTCGTGCAACGCTTGGTCAAGCAGGTGCGGCTCGACCCCGTTCTGAATCGGGATGTCGCCATCACGCTTTCCGATACCAACAGTCTGCTGCGGATCTATGGCGGCGGCATCGACATGTCGTCAACCACCCGCTCCCTTGATGTGGTCGGCGATGGCGAAGTGCGCCTGAATGCCTTCCAGTCCTGGACGGTGGCGACCGGTGCCGCATTGACCGTGGCGGCGGAACTCAACATGAACAACAAGGGGCTGCGCATCGACGGCAACGGAACGGTAGTTCTATCCGGCGGAATCACGGGGGGCGGTGCTCTGGTGAAGGGGGGGCAGGGGGTGCTCGAACTGGGCGGCTCGCTCGTAGAAGCGGAAAGCATTGTTGTTGATGAAGGATCGCTTTCGCTGGGGAACTCCAGTATTAAATCATGCTCCCTGCCCGGCGACCTGAGGGTGGACGGAACCCTGCGGATCGATGCCGATCCGGCGGCAACGGTGAACTGCGATCATTTTAATGTGGCCGGCGAATTGGCCGGAACCGGAAGGCTTCATGTTTCTGTTCAGGGCGGTGGTTCCTTTACTAATGGCCAGCTCTTTCAGGTGTTTAACAAAGCGTTCCCGAATGGAAACTTGCTAGCGATTGAGCCGACGGTTCCCGCGCCGGGCTTCGTATGGGCCAACCGGCTGGCGATTGACGGAACGATTGCCGCCGTTTCCGCGCCGCCTGCCGGAACATTCGACGCCTGGACAAAAGTCGTTTCAGGTGTGCTTGATCCTAGTGCAAAATTCGAGGCCGACCCGAACGGCGACGGCATCAAGAACGGCATGGCCTATTTCCTCGGTGCATCCCTGGCCATGAACGACTCAACCGGCTTGCTGCCGCAATGGAATTATAACCCCGGAACCAACGCCGCGTTTTCCGTGACCTACCGCCGTCTGGACGAAGCCACCAACCAGATCTATTCCGCCATCGAATACACCACCAACCTGACCGACTGGATTCTCGCCGTCGATGGGCAGGACGGCATTGTTGAAACGATCGATGACGATTTCTTCGGCGCGGGGATCGACCGCGTTACGGTTTGCCTGTGCGACGGCCTTGCTCCGGGCGGGGAACTCTTCGGGCGGCTCGTGGTGCTCGATCGCATGTCGCCTGCGGTGGTCTTGCCGCATTACGGCGCATGGGCCGCGGGGCTGGGGCTCACCGGCCCCGATGCCGACCCGACGCGCGATGTGGACGGGGACGGCGATACGAACGTGAAAGAGTTTCTCAGTGGTGCCGATCCCCGGAATCCCTTCAACAATGGTGCCCAGTTCACGAGGGGAACCGTCTCGCATGTCAGTGGGCTCGCGGGCGGGTTCTACGGCATCCTGGGGGATGACGGGATTAGGTATGATCCGCACAGTTCGTTGCCGCCGGAACTCAGGGTCGACGGCATTAGGGTGATGTTCCAGGCGCGCCGCCCCTTGGGCGCAGTATGCATTCATGCATGGGGAGCCATTGTTGAGATTCTTGAAGTACAGGAGCTGTGAGGAATCAGCCTAGATCCGAATCTAGGATCAAACAAATTGCATGTGTGCGGGGTTGACTCTCTTCTCAGCTGCAGGAGCGGCGGGGCCGGGGCTCAACGGCAGCGGTCTAGGAAACTAGTCCTGGGCTTCGGCGACTGTCCATTTGAACCGGACCTTGAAATCGCCGAAGCATCTTTCACAGACCCAGTGGTAGTGGTTCTCGGTCACGTAGCCGACCCGTAAGGGATTCTCATGTGCTTCCGCCTGGGAGAACGGCGCATCGCAGAATTTGCAGTGGTCGTGATCCCATTCCTCTTCCGGATGGGGGCGGTAGCTGCGGTGGATGAGCGTCACGCCCATCAGGTATTCGTCGAGGTCCTCCTTGCCCTTGAGCCGCCAGTCGTCTGCCGCCACGGGAGTTTCGGGGAGGCTGGCCATTTCTTCGGTGGGCTCGGCAGGTGGCACCGGTGTTTGGCATCCAAAACTTGTGAGCAGGAGTAGGGCGAGTAGTCTTTTAATCATTGGTTTTCCTCGATTGGTTTTTTTGATGGATGTGAGCATATCACTTGATCATCTTGAATAATACACCAAGTTGGGGAGGTTCTTTTTGAGACGGGTTATGGCCTCCTGGCTAATCCTTGATTCCTCATCCTTTCGGAGCCGGATCTCAAGCTCCCTAAGCGATGAAATTCCCTCAAGATGCGCCAGACCTGCATCGGTGATGGTGTTCCCGCTGCGGATAGTCAATTTCTTCAAATGCTTCAATTGTGCAAGGCAGGCGAGGTCGTCGTCGCCAATGCCTGGAAGCTCAAGCTGTTCGAGCCGGGGCAGTCCCGAAAGATCCAGCACGGCGTCGTTGTTCGAAATCCCTCGGACGGTCAGTGCTCTCAAATGGGCAAGCCTATTGAGTCCATTCAGTCCGGAAACGGTTACGTTGGGCGCATAGCCGAGTTCAAGCTGTTCCAGCTTCTGCAAGGGCGCGAGTTCGGCAAGCGCTTGGTTGGTTAACTGGCTCGGTGAAAGAAATCGAAGTGATTTCAGGTTGGTTAGCTTGGCAAGCTGGCGCATACCTTCATGGGTCAGTAAGGAGCCGTTTAGGTAAAGGGTTTCCAGATGGCCGATACTGGCTACAGACTGCATGCCTGAATCCGTAACGTGCCGGGCGTTGGGCATTTGCAGTTTCTTGAGTTTTTTCAGCCCGGAAAGGTGTTCGAGTCCTTTATCTGTAAAGTGCCCGGTATAGATCCTAACAGACTCAAGGGATTGAATCTTTCCGAGGTGGGCCAGCCCTTCGTCGGTGATGACATTCCTGCCTGAGAAAAGCTTGTGCAACAAGGAGATATCCTGAAGAGCGGGAAGTTCCTTCAACGGGGCAAGCCCATCGTCCGTGAAGCAGCCACTCAACGACAGGGATTCGAGACCCGTAAAATTCACCAGTTGGGACGTTGGGATGAATTCCGGGTTTTTACTTTTTATCGCCAATGTCTTTAACGAAGGCATGTCGGGCAAGGCTGCGATGGCCTCGCCTCTGATATCGCTAAATTCCAACCGCTGGAGCGATGGGATATTGCCGAGGTAAACCAATCCTTCAGATCCGGTTTCGAAACCGCTCAGATATAGATACTCAAGCGATGGCAGCTGTGAGAGATGAACCAGGCCGTTCCCTTCATAGCCTTTCCATCCAATCATTAACTCCTCCAATGCCGACAGCCGTGCAAGGTGGGAAAACCCCTTGCAGGTAATCACGGATTCCGAGGATAGGCGAAGGCCTTTCAGCGATGTTAATTCGCCAACGATGGCCATGCCGTCCTCGTCGATCGGGTCGATATGCAGTCGCTCCAATGATTCAAGTTTCTTCAGCGAAGCGAGTCCCTTATGGGTGGCTGCGCCGCTGCCGAGCACCAGCGTTTTGAGCTCCGTCAGGGTGCCGATGTCGTCGATGTACTCGTCTTTCGGGCTGCCATGGAACTCCAAGGCCTCGATGGCGTCGGGCGCAAGGTTGGCCAAGGTCGAGAGATCGATCCAACCTTCGGGTTCGACGGCAAAGCCCAATCTCATGTTTAGGGGAACGGCAACGTCTCCCTTGGCTTCGCCGACCTGCACCCATTTCCCCGCAATCCCTCCCCACCACCAGTGCGAGGGCTCGCTGTTGGCTGGTTGATCCATATCCACCAGAACACCAAGGGAGGTGTTGTTTGGGAAATTCAGCGTCCGGCCTGAAGGCCGGCCTCGTTTATTTGTCCCGGAAGCTACGCATGAAACCATGCATAGGAATCCGATAGAGACCATAAGAGGCCACGTCCTCTTGCCTGCAAATCGGCTTTTCTTCCTCAATCCATCTGTCATGGCAGGGTGACGCGGACGCGGTAATGCCGGTTCGGGCTGAGCGAGTTGGTTGTGTCCCGCAACATGATTCCTCCTTCTCCGGGGAAGGCAGGCGAGGTCGGAGAGAAGGGGATAACCAGGTTGGTCGTGCTTTCAATCCAGTATTCGCGCTCCGCCGAAGATGGGAAGGAGAGTTCGTGGATTCCCGTATTCGTGGATTGCGCGATGGCGATCCAGAGGAAGGAATTGGTATCGTCGGGATCCGTGTCGGCAATGTATTCCTGTAAGTCCGTGAATGCGTCGCCATCCTGGTTGCCGGTTCCGTCCGAGAGGGTGGTGCTGCCAAGCTGGTCGATCTCCCATGCGTCGATGATTCCGTCCCCGTCCCCGTCGATACTGGTCGTGACCAGGGCAATCTGGTTGCCGTTGGTGCCGTAGTTGTACTGGAGCGTGTAGTCGGCCGGCAGTCCCGTTACACTGGCAAATGCGCCGGTTATCGCGCCGTATTCCGCAAGGACATAGACCTCGTTGATCAGGGAACTCAACTCGTTGAGTTGGAGTGTGGCGCCGGTGATATCCAGATCCGAAGTCACGATCAACTGGTCGCTGACCGAATTGGTTCCATCGATCTCCAGCTCGAGTTTTCCGTCGATGATGGCGGGCGTGCTGTTGCTGATCACGACGCTCATGACGTTTTCGTCGCCGCCAAATTCCCATGTCGATTTTTCCGTGACATTCAGGTTGGTGTAGGAGGAATAGGTATTGGCCGCCCGCCCGTTTCCTGAAAGATAGAGCTCGCCGTTTTTCCCGTCCCGGAAAATGCTGCCGTCCTCGCCGGGTTTGCCGTTGCTTCCAACATGATCTCCCCCCGCCACGTCAATCACGCCCTGAATAACGGTGGCGCCACGAAGGACAACGCGTCCTCCTCCGCCGTCACCGCCGTATTCATTGCTTGTGGTTCCGCTGTCGGAAACTCCGCCGGGCGCGCTAAGGGTCGCGCCGGAACAATCGAGGGTGCCAAAGCCGTCACCGTCGGAATCGGCCACGATACGGATGCCGCCTCCGGATCCGCCGCCGCCTGTGCGCCGTTTGTCCGCGGTGGTCGTTCCGGACGAATTGCCTCTGCCGCCCTTGGCCGTGATGCTGGTTCCTGCGGAAATAGTGATGTCGTTGATGGCCAATAGTTGTATGGCCCCGCCGCCGGCTCCGCCGGCCCCGCGGTTTCCGGCCCCACCGCCGCTTCCGGCACGCGGGCCGCCCGAGGTTCCAAGCTTGGCGAGGTCAAGGCGTCCATACCAGCTGCCGCCAGCGGGAGTTCCCGTGTTGCTGTCGCCCCCGTCGCCACCAAAGGCACCGCCCCCGCCGCCTTTGCTTGCAGTTGAGCTGTCGGTGTTCCGTCCGCCGCCTTTTCCGCCCACGGTGGTATAGGCATCGGACGCAGCGCTTTCGCCTCCGCGGACGTCTGCGCCGGTTTTATCATCGCCGCCCGCGCCGCTGCCAAAGGTGCGGCTTCCTCCGTTCGCGCCGTTCTGTCCACCATTGTCGCCATTCAGATTAAAGTCCTTTTCGATGATGATATTACCTTCGGACAGATAACCCGTTCCGTCGGCGATCAAGCGGATGGCGCGGGAATCGTTTCCGCCGAAAGTTAACGTTGTATCGGCTCCGATATGAATCTCGCCAAAGGTCCAGGTGGCGGTGTTTGCTTCGATAGACGCCGTGTGTACGACCGCCGCGATGGGGCCGGCGCCATCGGCATCGTAGGTCAACGTCTTGGCATCGGTATTGATATCCAGAGTGGATCCCGCATGGGTCGCGACGAGGTTGGGCGTCATTGCCTCCGTCGTGAAATACGATGCCTCGGTCCAGCTTTCGCCCCAGTGGTTGGTGGCCTGGAAGCGGTAGTAATAGGTTTCTCCGGGAATGAGTCCGGCCACGGTATTGCTTATAAATGATGCTGAATGCACGCCAAGGTTTTCCGAGTTTTGCCAGGCCGTGTTCGTGATTCCTGCATCGGTGGTTCCCCAGTATGCCCATACCGTGGTGGGAGCATTTCCGGTGGATACCAGATCGCTTATGATGGTGGCCGAAACGCCGGTCACATTCGTGGATTCAGGAAGCTCGTCGAGCACAGGTCGTCCGGATGGAGGAACCACTTCCGTGGTCGCGAGAGCCCAGTTTGCACCGCTGGCATTGCTGGCATAGAAGCGGTAGTAGTGTTCCGTTTCCGGGGAAAGGTTCGTCACGTTGATGCTTAATGGACCTTCGGAGACCACTCCGAGCGGCACGGCGGCATCCCATGCATTGATGTTTTTCCCGCCGTCGAATTCGCCGTGGAACACGATCACTTCCGCAGGGTCCGAGCCGGAGTCCAGCAATGCGCCTTGCAAGGTGGCCGAAGTCGGTGTGAGGTTGGTCGGGCCACCGTCATTTGAGACAACCGGCACCTCGTGCGCTGCTGCTCCATAGCTGTTGAACGCGCTGTTTGAACCCATGTTGAAATGCACGGCATCGACCCAGTCTGCGCTGCGGACCACGCTGGAAATCCGCATTTCGTCGAGCGGTCCCTTGAAATAATGGTCGGAGCCATCAGGTGAACCACTGCCGATATTCAATGGGGTATCGGGGTTTGGAATATACCCGGATGTGACACTCTCCGCGGTATTGGATCCGTCGACGTAGAGGGTTTGGTTGCTTGAACGTTGATCATAGGTGCCTGTGAGGTGGGTCCACGATCCAACCGATACGGCCGGTCCGACCGTATAAGCCCATGTAGATCCATTTCCCATCTGGAATTGCCAGTTGTTGGCGCTATTGGCGAAGCAGATAAATCCTTCATTAGGCCCATCTCTTCTGTTGCTGAACGGCGCGCGAAGGTCATTCTGTTTTCCATCGACCCGGCCCCAGAGGGAGACCGTCAGGTTGCTCGGATTCAGATCCGCGGAGTAGGGGACCTGTAGCGTGTCGTCCACGCCATCAAAGAACAGGGCGTCGCCCGCTTGGCCCGCGATATTCGTGGGGCCGCCGAGCACGGTGGCATCGTGCCCGTTCGCGGTGGAATCCAGGCCCAGCGCGTCGCTGAGATGCCATACGCCTTCGAAGCCCTCGCTCCAGGTGGAGCCGTCGGTGGTGTAGGGCGGCGCGACCACCGCGCCGGGGTTGCCTCCGTAGGCCCAGACGAAGGTGTTGCTGGAGAGCGCGGGGATTTGGACCCATACGGCCGAATCGCCATTGGTGCTCCAGTTTTCGGTCTCATAGTTGAGGACGGTGGTGCCGTCCTCCGCCGTAAAGCGAAGGTCGCCGCCGTCCAGCGAGGCGAAGGCCCCGTAGTGGAAGTTTGACAGCGCTTCGTTGAATACCACCAGAGCCGGGAAATTGGTCAGGGTTTCCGTGCCGTCGTAGCCGGGAAATTCGATCTTCATTTTGAAGCCGTAGCGGTTGGTGTCCAGCGTGGAGCTCGGCGTAGTAAACGCCGTTGTTTCCGAAGCCCATGCATCGCCATACGCGTTGGTGGCATAGTACCGGTAATAGTAGGTCGTATCCGCTGTGAGTCCGGTGATGTTGGTGCTGAGAGTTCCTGTGGACTGGGTGCCTAGATTTGCACTGAGATCCCACTCATCAAGCTCTTCGGCAGCATCTTCGTCGCCCCAGTAAACATGCACGGTCGTGGCGGCAAAACCGGTCGAGGTAAGGTTTCCTCCCAGGGAAACCGACGTTTCCTGAATACCGGAGATTCCGTTGTTTTCGATCACCGGAATATCTTCGGGGGTCTGGAAAGCGCCCATCTTCGTCCAGGCTTCGGCGAAGGAATTGGTTGCGGCAAAGCGGAAGAAATATTCCGTGTTTGCATACAGGTTGGTGGCATCGAAACTGATCGGACCCGCAGATGCGATTCCCAGGTTTTCAACCACCTCCCATGCACTGGTGCTGGCCACGGTACCGCCGTCTTCCTGTCCGTAGCAGACGAACACGGTGGTCGATGCGGCACCGGTCGTGAGCAGCTCGGCGTTCAGCGTAACCGTATAAGGCATCAGGGCCGAAACACTGCCGGCATCGCTGATCATCGGAACTTCGATTCCCGCAACGTCGTATAAGCTGTTGAAGGCATCGTTCGACGCCATGTTGAGATAGGCGGCGCCGACCCAGTTCGCGGAGCGGGCGATGCTGGAAACGCGGACTTCGTCGAGTTCGCCGTTCCAGTCGAGGTTTCCGGTTTCGGTTTCGCCCAGACGCAGGTTGGGCCCAGAGGCGGTTTGAATGGGTTGGCTAAGCACGGCGCTTTGGCCGACCGCGCCATCGAGATAGAGCAGGCCTTCGTCGATATTGGGGGTTCCATCGTCGGGGATCACGACCGCGGCGTGATGCCACTGGTCGTCGTTGGCGACCGCGCCGTGCGCGATGTGGCCGCTGTTGACGTCGGCGTATAGAACGCCGTCTCGAAGGCCGACTTCAAGATGTTCGCCGGGCGCTTCGTTGCCCCAGCCGGTGATCGCCGCGTTGGTGGCGGTGGATTTGATCCAGGCGGTGACGGTGCGGCCGCCGTCGGTTACGCCGGGATATTCGGAGGTCACCAGGCTGTCGTCCGTTCCATCGAAGGTTCGGGCGTCGGCGATGACGCCGTCGGTGGAATCCACGTCGTTGAGGGCGATGGTATCGCGCGCATTGGGCGATGAATCGGTGGCCTCATCTCCGGTCATGTGCCAGACGCCTTCAAACCCTTCGGTCCAAGTGGAGCCGTCGGTGGTATACGCAGGAGAGGCTACCCCGTTGGTGTTGCCCCAGTGAGCCACGATGGTGGTGTTATTGGTGAGCAACGGTACCTGTACCCAGACCTGCGAGTTGCTCTCGGTATTCCAGTTTTCGATTTCATAGTTAAGAATCGTGGTGCCGTCGATGGCCGTAAAGCGCAGGTCGTCGCCTGCACTGGATGCCATCTGCGCATAACGGAAGAGACTTTTTGCTTCATCCAGAATGACCAATGCCGGGAAGTTGGTCAGACTTCCAGTTGCATTCGGGAAGGTGATTTCCATGCTGTACTGGAAATTCGCAGGAACAAGCGGGGCTGCCGGGGTCCGGAATTCTGCCTCGGTTTCGGCCCATGCGGTGCGGTTGGAGTTCACTCCATAGAAGCGATAGTAATAAGGGGTCAGCTCGCTTAAGCCGGTTACGTTTGTGCTAAAGGACTGCGCAGAGGAAACCGAACCAAATGAGGCCATATGGTCCCAGGCGTTGGTATTGATCCCGCCATCGCTCGTGCCCCAATAGACGCGCACTTCGGTCGGCGCATCGTTGGTGTTGAGCTCCCCGGTCAACGTGGCAGAATCGTAGGCTACGTTCGATGCTCCGTTGGAGTTGCTGAGCAGGGTGCCCGGTAAATACACCTCGACGGTTCCATTCGAAGCCAGATGGTTTCCCCATGCAAGGGGGTAGCCCGGAGTCGGGGTAATATCCAGCAGTTCGGCACCGGCTACAGCCGTATCGGAAAGCTGGAACGTATCGCCGTTTTGCAGGGCTTCTCCCTGATTGTTAATCCGTAGACGGGCCGAGCCGGCCAAGGTCAGGGTGCCGGTCAGATTCAGCTGATCGTTGGTCGGCCCACTGCGATCCACATCCATGAGCAGATCGCCATTAAGCGTCAGGCCGCCACTGATGGCCAGCGAACCGTAGCCGGGTCCCGGAGAGAGGGTGGCTTCAGATTCTACCGTCACATTGTTCGCGATGGTTCCTGTTCCGCCCAGGGTCGCAGCAGAAATGGCACCGACGGTGCCCCCACCGGCAAGAGTGCCATCAATCAGCAGGCTTCCCGTTCCTGTAACTTGTGTACTGCCGGAATGACTACTGGTTCCGCTGAGGGTCAGGGCGCCGACACCCTTCTTGGTGAACGTTCCTTCGCCGGCAATCGATGATACTTCCGCATCCGTCACCGTGTTGATTGTAAGATTCCGGTCTTCGAGGTCGATCTCTGTGAGCACATTAAGTTCGCCGGCGCCGCCGCCGGTGCCGATGAACCAGGTCTGGTTGACTGCGGGAATGACACTTCCTGAACCGGTGATGGTCAGGTCGTGGTCCGAGGCAAGCATTTTAATGCCGTTTTCCCACAGGAAGAGATCGCTTTCGGAGTCCGTCATATCAACGGTCACATCCCTAGTCAGGCTTTCTTCCAGTTCTAGTCCGCGCAAGGTCTTGGCCGCCGTAGTGGCGAGCTGGAAGGCCCCGGTAAAGTTGCTGTTCCAACGGGCGCTTTCCGAGCGGTCGTTCGGAATTTCTTCCGGAGTCCAGTTTGCGGCGGTGTTCCATCCGGCGCTGTCCGATCCATCCCAGTCTGAAACCGGCCATGCGCTGACAATGGTAATGGTTTTGCTGATGGTTTTGGTTTTGCCCTTCATGTCCGAGACCACGGCCTTGACCTGCCAGTTGCCTAGTTTTGAGGGGGTCACCGTCAAGGTGGGCGCACTGGTATTGTATACGATGTCGCGTTCGGGCGTGGTCCACATGCAGGCGACTTCGTCGCCGTCCGGATCGTTGCCTTCGATGGTGATGGTGAGCTTTGCGCCCTTTTTCCACATGGCGGGCGCATCCCAGGTCGGCACGGGAGCACCGTTTCCGGCAAAGGTTCCCCGGTTGATGCGGACATCCAGATATTCATTGGGCTCGCTTCCGCCGCGACCGAGGTTGGTGATATACACATCGCCAGCCGTATCGGAATAGGTTTCGCCGGGTTGGATGGAGTGATTGTCGAGCCCGCCGCCGGTGTGCATGTCCAGCCACGTGGTGGATGCCGCGGAACTGCGTTCCCACCAGAAACAGAGACCCTGACGCAGTTCGGTGTTTTTTCCTGCTCCACTGACGTTGTTGAGCAATCTGGAACGATAACCGAGCCAGAAAGCTTTCTTGGTCAACGTGTTTCGGGTTACGCGAATGGTGCGTTCTCGGTTGGCCGAGGCGATATTCTTCTGGTCGAAGGTATAGAGGCGTTTGGTGTAGCTTCCATTGTTGTAGACGGTATGGCGATCGGTGATCCAGCCATGCCCCCATTTTTCGGAGGGTTCCGGATCCATGGAGGCGGTTTTCATGAAGTGGAAAACATCGGGAGTAACGAGTTTACCTGACCCGATCGGGTCGGAGTTATTGGATGCCCATCGGCTTTGGTGTCCCCAGCCAAAGTTGTGGCCCATCTCGTGCATGGTGGAGCCACCGGTACTACTGGAGATAAATTCGTTGCCACCGACGGTGGCGTGGCTGCCGAAATGTGTTCCGCCGGGATAGAAGCCAAAAATCTCGACGCCGCCGATCAGGATCCCTTGGGCTTTGAGCTTGGCTCTGGCTGCGGCTTTCATCGCAGTGCCGCTGTAGCTTGTCCGGTTGTTGGGCAATTTAACGGTTGCTGTTCTGACGATAATATCGAGTTTCCCGTAGGAAAACCTTCCGTAGTTGAGTCTTGCCGAATTGAGCCTTTGCTCGATCGTTTTCTCACTGGGGCCCCCCGCATCCTTGAAAACGACACGAACCCCCAGCACTTTGATGGTGCCCTTGCTCTTCGCCGCGTGGCCGATGCTCGGCCATGCCATGAGGACGCAGATCGCCGCGATCATTCCGGTTTGAACTAAACGGGTGCTTGTTTTCATCTATTCCACTTCCTGTTCGCGGACGAGCCACGTTGATCAACGGGTACGACGCTTCTCTAAATTAAGGACGAAAAGGGTACCATCCGAGCGCATTCACGTCTTGTAGAATAAAAGCATCATGGTGTAGATCCGCATAGGGTGTGCAAGCAACGTAGCTCGCATATCCGATGCGAGTATGCGGTGGAACAGCTCGCGTGCGGGGGACAGCGGATCGGATATCCGCCCCACGGGGTAGCTCGCATATCCGATGCGAGTTGGCGGAGGAACGGCCCGTGTGCCGGGGACGGCGGATCGGATATCCGCCCCACGGCGTCTCGTTCCTGCGATTAGGCATTGGCGTGCTTATATACACCACAATGCTTTTATTCTACAAGACCCGACAAACCGCTCTTGCTACCTTAAACTCGTACTTGGGAGAGCTGTACTTCGCGGATGTTCCCGCGGCCAGCACCATTCGGCAGTCAAAAGAAAAGGGAATCGGGATATGAAAAAAATGATGAAAATGTTCGGGCTGGTCTTGGTAGCAGTCACGCTATCCACCATGGTTGCAACAGCAGCTTCGACAAGTAAATGGCAAGGTGATGTAAGTACAAGCTGGGTGAATGGACAAAACTGGAATGGAGATATGCCGGACGGAGATTTTGTTGCAAAATTCGATGACGAATTTATATTAGACGCCCATCAGCCGGCTATTGGCACGCAGGCGGATAACGGAGCTGTCCTCGAGCAGATTCGCGTGACTAATCCTGCACAAGATGTTACGATTACTGCTGATGACGGAGCGGGTGGTACCGGCGGTGCAATAAACCTTGATAGGCTTGGTGGCACTACTGCATCCTCTAAGCGTTCAATCGACATGTCAGCGGCGAGTAAGAACCTGACCATCGTAGGCGGGGGAAAGTTGGTTGAGCGCAACAACGATGCAAACTCACATTACTGGGCTATCACCGGTAGCGGCGACCTGACCGTTAGCACTGCCAGATTTGTGCTTGAACAAAATCTTAATCTCTATATCGAGACAGACACCGGGAGAACAGTAACCATTAATTCTAATTCCGAAGAATTAAGTGGCGGCGCATCTGCAGCAGACGTATTTCTTTCTGGTGATGGCCTGCTGGTACTCAACGGAACGGCTGGATGGACAGGCCAGACAAAGATTGGTGCCGGTAGCACCATCCAACTTGGAGTAAGCCAAGCTCTTAATACCAAATCGAGACTTAATATGGGCGACGGAACATTAAAAACCGGCGGTTACGATAACGATTTCGGGGTGCTCGACGTCAACGGCGTCGCGGTCATCGACCTGCAGAGTTTCGATCACATCCAAAACTGGGTTCGCGTCTGCAAGGGGCTGGAGAAAGCCGGAACCGATTTCGACTATGGCGCGCGCCTCACCGAGATTTGTCTGCTAGGAAATGTAGCGAAACGCGTGAATGGTTTGATACGGTGGGACGCGGAGAACATGCGGATCACGAATAATGAGAAGGCGAACCAATATATCAACACCGGGTATCGCGAAGGGTGGAGCTTATAATGACGAATGGCTTAACAAATAATTTCCGAGCGCTGACGGCCTGCTTCGTTCTGGCGGTCTCGCTAACCGGAATGGCGGGGGCGCGGAAACCCAATGTGTTGTTTTTCATGTCGGACGACCTGAATACCGCACTGAGCGGCTTTGGACATCCGCAGTGCCAAACGCCGATGCTCGACCGGCTGGCCGCCGATGGAGTGCGCTTTGAAAACATGCATTGCCAATATCCGGTCTGCGGCGCTTCACGCTCGTCCATCATGTCGGGGCTTTATCCCTACACCAACGGAACGCTGGGGAACGCGGGGACGCTGCGGGGCAACATGCCGGACGTCGTCACGATGTCGCAGCTGTTCCGCCAGAACGGCTACCATGTCGGCCGCGTCAGCAAGATCTACCACATGGGCATCCCCGGGGAAATCATCGCCGGAACCGCGGAGCGCGACGATCCGCACTCCTGGGACGAAGTGGTCAACATTAAGGCGCCGGAGCAAAACGCGCCGGGCATAAAAACCAACTGGTCGCCCAAGGACAAAGGCTCGCAGGCGTTTGTCGGGGTTGAGGCCGAAGGCGACGACCTGGTGCATGCCGATGGCATGGCCGCCGACCACGCGATCGATTTCCTGAAGCGCAACCAAGACCAGCCCTTCTTTCTGGCCTGCGGCTTCGTTCGCCCGCACGTGCCGCTGGTTGCGCCCGCCAAATATTTCGACCGCTACGACCGGGCGGCGATGATTGCCCCGGTGGTTCCCGAGGGCGACCTGGAGGATGTGCCGCAGATCATCCGCGGCTATAAAAGAAACAGCAGCACCTACGACGTGACACCGGAACTGCACAAAGGACTGCTCGAAGCGTACTACGCGAGCGTCTCCTACATGGATGCGCAGGTCGGCCGCGTGCTGGATTGCCTCGAAGAGCTGGGGTTGAAGGAAAACACCATCGTGGTCTTTACCAGCGACCATGGCTATCTGTTGGGCCACCATAACAAGTTCCAAAAACAGCATCTTTTCGAAGAGTCCACCCGCGTTCCATTCATTGTCAGCGTTCCGTGGATGAAAGACCGCCATGGGGAAGCCTCCCGGCATATCACCGAACTGATCGATCTCTATCCCTCCCTGGCCGAGCTGGCCGGGCTGGAGGCGCCCGATGGCCTGCACGGCGAAAGCCTGCTTCCGCTGCTCAACGATCCCGCCTCCAAGGATTGGAAAAAGGAGGTCGCCTTCACCATCAGCCGCAGCGGCGGGGAATCCATTCGCACCCATGACTGGCGATTCAATCAGTGGAACTACGGGCGGGGCGGCATGGAGTTGTACGACCTCAAGAACGACCCCGGCGAATTCACCAACTTGGCCGAGAATCCCGAATATGCGGAGCGGTTGGAGCAACTTCGGAAACAGCTCGACGCCAAACGGCTTGAAGCGGGATACATCGAAAAAAACAGCAAGAAAAAGCGAAAGAAGAAATGAAAAAGCTATGGATGATGATTCTTTGCGCGGGCGTCGCGTTGGCCGCTTTAGCCGCGCCGCGCGCGCCCAACGTGGTGATGTTGCTCGCGGACGATCTGGGCTACGGCGATCTCGGCTGCTATGGTGGGCCCGTCAAAACCCCGGCGTTGGACGGCCTCGCGGCGGGGGGCGTTCGTTTTACCGATTTCTATTCCGGTTGCGCGGTCTGCTCGCCTTCGCGGGCGACGCTGCTGACGGGGCGGAACCATATCCGCGCGGGGGTTTATAATTGGATCAACGACGAGGTGCATCGCACGCACCTGCTGGAGCGCGAGATCACGCTCGCGGAAGTTCTCAAGAAGGAGGGGTATGAAACCGCGCACGTCGGGAAATGGCACCTCGGCCTTCCGTACGGGACGTTCGATAAACCGACGCCCGCCGAGCATGGTTTCGACTACTGGTTCGCGACCGACAACAACGCTCTGCCCACGCATCACAACCCGACGAACTTCTATCGCAACGGCAAGGCGCTCGGAAAAATGGAGGGCTATTCCTGCCAGCTCGTCGTCGACGAGGCCATCCAATGGTTGGAAGAGCATCGCGATCCTGCCGCGCCGTTCTTCCTCAACGTCTGGTTCCACGAACCGCACATGAAGGTTGCCGCGCCCGCGGGAATCGTTGAGGAATACAGCCGGTTCAAGCCCGCGAAAAAGAACGCGCGTCTGGATCTGGCGACCTATTCCGCGACGATCGACAACACCGACCGGGCGATCGCCCGGTTGCTCGCCAAGTTGCGGGAGGTCGCGCCTCCGGAACAGACCCTGATTATTTATGGCTCGGACAACGGGTGCTACATGCCCGAGCGAACCGGCGGACTGCGTAGCAAGAAGGGGCAAAACTGGGAGGGCGGAATCCGCGTGCCCGGCATCTTCTGCTGGCCGGGAATCATTCAGGCGGGCGCCGTCGAATCCGCGCCCGCGGGTTTGACGGACGTGCTGCCCACGGTGTGTGGATTGTTGGGGCTTGAAAAACCGGACGTCCATCTCGACGGCTCCGATCTGACGGGGTTGCTGACGGGCAAGCCGAAAGAGTTCAATCGCCACCAACCATTGTTCTGGCATCTTCAGAAAGCCCGTCCGATCGTCGCGATCCGCGACGGCGACTATTCTCTACTCGCCGAACCCGACTATGAGCTGTCGCGAAACAACACCTTGCAGGAGGCGTGGATCCCGGCCATCAAAACGGGGGGCTACACCAACTATCAGCTCTTCAACCTGAAAGACGATCCGGCGCAGGAAAACGATCTGTCGACCGCTCAGCCTGAACGGCTGGAGCGGATGAAAAAGAAACTACTCGAAATCAACGCCAGCGTCATGGCCGACGGTCCCGACTGGCATTTGGAGTGAGCGAAGACCCTATAACCATTTGTTCCACGCGGTTTCCTCCGAGGGCGCGGCATGTTGGTTTTGTACGTACGTTGGCGGGTTATGTACAAGCAGCCGCGCACGAAATGCGCTATAAATGGTGGTTTGACGCGCTTAAAGCCGGCTGTAGGGAATGGAGACGAGAATGAAGTGGTTATTCATTATGTTGTTCATGGTCTTGGGACTGAGTACGCGGGCTGATGCCAAACGCCCGAATATTCTTTTCGCGATCGCGGATGATATGTCACACGCGAGCTGCTATGGCTACGCCTTTCTCGACACGCCCAACTTTGACCGCATTGCAAAAGAGGGTATCCGCTTCGACCGCGCCTATACGCCCAGCAGCAAATGCGCACCGTCTCGCTCCGTGATCATTACCGGGCGCAATCCCTGGCAACTCGAAGACGCCGCAAATCACCAACCCTATTTCCCGAAAAAGTTCAAAAGCGTCGTCGAGGCGCTGGGCGAGCATGGTTACTTTACTGGTTTCACGGGAAAGGGCTGGGGACCGGGCGATGATGGAGGACGAGAGCTGACCGGTACCGCGTTTCAGGAATCGCAAAATAAAAACCGACCAACCAATCAGATTAATCCCACCGATTATGCGGGAAACTTCGAACTCTTCCTGAAGGCCAAACCCGCCGATGAACCCTTTTTCTTCTGGTATGGATGCAAGGAACCGCACCGGAAGTATGCATTCAAGTCCGGGGTCAAAAGCGGAAAAAAACTCGCGGAACTGGATTTCCTGCCCACGTTCTGGGGAACGGACAACGCGGTGAAACACGATATTCTCGACTACGCCGTCGAAGTGGAACACTACGACATGCATCTGGGGCGAATTCTCCAAATGCTGGAAGCGGCCGGTGAGTTGGAGAATACGCTCATTATCGCGACCTCCGACAACGGCATGCCGTTTCCGCGGTTCAAGGGACATCCCTATGAGCATTCCACCCATCTCCCATTCGTCGTCCGCTGGCCGGGCCACATCAAAAACCCCGGGCGCGTCAGCAGTGACTTTATCAGTTTTACTGACCTCGCTCCGACCTTTCTGAAAGCCGCAGGTATTTCGCGGGCTGACTCAGGGCTTCAGCCGATCCAGGGGCGGAGCCTGTTTGATGTGTTTGCGGACGCGCCGAAAGGCCGCGGTTCCGTGCTGACCGGGCGCGAGCGCAATGATATCGGACGTCCCCACGACCAGAGTTATCCCGTACGCAGTCTCCACGAAGGAACCTTGGTCTACATGCGTAATTTCAAACCCGACCGCTGGCCTTGCGGCAATCCCGAAACCGGCTACCGCGATACCGACAGCAGTCCGACGAAAACCTATACGCTCTCCCAAGAGGCGGGGTCGCTTGAATACGACAAGTCATACGGAAAACGCCCCGGCGAGGAACTCTATGATTTGGAAAAGGATCCGGAATGTCTCGAAAACCTCGCGCTTTCGCCGGAATACGATGCGCTCAAGAATCGGATGCGCGCCAAGCTTTTCGCGGAGTTGAAAAAGCAGGGCGATCCCCGCGTGCTCGGCCAAGGCGACGTGTTCGACGCGTATGAACACTCGAAGCGCCCCGGTTACTATGAAAAGGAAATGGCCAAGAAGAAGGGCCGGGGGAATAAGAAATGAAACTAATTCACATGGATCCAGAAAGGAAACCCGGAATGAAAAAATTCATTACAATGACTATGGCCGCGCTGCTCACCGGCTGTGCAACAAACGATTTTTCAAACCCGAAGAATCAACCGGGCAATGGCGGGTATTTGACGTATGGATCGAATATGCTGACCGATCCCTCTTTTGAAAATGTTTCGAATCCAGAGGTTGGGAAGTTTGTTGACGCCAGTATGGCCCGCAGCGGATCCAGTGCTCTTCGGATGTCCCTTTTAAACGAGCAAATCCTGAAAAAAGAGAACCGTGTCGCCACGCTGGATCCCGTCGCGGTGGAACCGGAGCAGCTCTACAAACTCGAAGTCTGGGTTCATATTCCTGAGATCATTACGACCCCGGACAGGAAAAGGTCGGCCTTCTTGAAGCCGGACAAGATGTCCATGTTCGGGGCTTTCCTTAGAGGGGATCTCCTCGACGTAAATGGAACCCGGTGCGGCGAGGCGCTGGTGGGAAAAAACCAGTTGGATCTGGCTCACGCCACCTACGGTTCCTGGATCCAGCTCAGGGGCTTGGTGAAAACAAACAAGGACACAAAATCCCTCCAACTCTCTTGCGGCTTGGAAGAGGATGAGGGAACGGTGTTTTTTGACGATCTATCGTTGCGAAAAATCGACAACCCCAATGATTTCCTCCGCATGTTCGAGTCGCCGGAAGCACGCGATGAGCGGATCGGGTGGTGGAAGGAATCGGGCTACGGAATGTTTCCTATCTTTGGGATTTATTCAATCCACGGCGGGGTTTGGAAGGGCAGGTATGAACCTAACAAATATGCCGAATGGATGACGTTCCGGCAACAAGTCCCGCATGGCGAGCTCAAGGCTTTGGCCGAAGTATTCCGTCCTGACGCCTTTGACGCGGATGAGTATGTCCGCCTGGCCAAAGAGGCTGGCATGGGGCACATCGTGATTACCGCGAAGTATCACGATGGTTTCGCCATGTGGGATACCCAGTGCGACAAGTTCAACATCAAGGATTGCAGCGGTTTTGACCGGGATATTTTAATGGAGTTGAAAGACGCTTGTCGAAAGGCGGGGCTCCATTACGGTTTTTATTACTCCCAATCTCAGGAATGGTATACCCCCGGCGGATTCTCCAGGGATCATTATGCGTTCGGTGACTACCCGGAAGATATCAAGGGTAAGGCGCGCCTGTATGAAATGGACATCGCTCCGTTTGATCTGCCCCGTAATTATTTAGAGAATAAAAGCAAACCACAGTTGCTTGAACTGATGGAAAAGTACGACCCGGAAGTGATCTGGTTTGATGTGCCCACTGAAATCAACATCATTGATGCGTTGGAGCTTTTGGCGATTATTCGGAAGAACAATCCCCATTGCCTGGCGGGATCTCGGTTGCATCAGTCGGAAGAGCTTCGGGATTTTCTCACCATGGGCGATTATAAAATTCCCGAGGGAGAGATTGCCGAGACCTATTGGGAGAGCCTGCCCGGCATGCAGAAACATACCTACAGCTACGACCAGTTTCAGCCGTTCCGCTCCCCCGAAGAGATTTTCAAGGAGCTGAAAGAAGTCCGGCGGAAAGGCGGGAACTTCCTGCTGGCCATCGGAGGCCCTAGAGGCGACGGCAGCATCCCGGAGATTAATTTCGAGATTTTGCGAAAGGTAAAGGCCTTGGCCGATAAAGAAGGGCTTTAAAAACAGACGCTGAAACCACACCGTAGTTTTTTACCCGAAAACAGATGCATACCAGACTTTTCGCGGAGAAGAAAAACACTTGCCGGCCAGAATCCTCAGCTTGTCACGCAACTGTCCGAGCAATGGGAAGACTGGGCCAATCGCGCGATGGTCAAACCTTGGCCTTGGGACAAGAAGAAGAAAAAGAAGAAATGACCGAAATCGGGTAAGAGGGAGTGACTAGCTCCCTCTCCCCACACCACCAAGCATGCGGGTCCGCACTTGGCGGTTCGCAAGGCACCGTCCGTTTCCGTTCCGCCCTGTGCTAGCGGCGAACCGAGTCCGGGTAGTGCATCCGAGACCATTGTTCCTTCAGACTGACCAGTCCTTGCTCCTTGAGCCACGCGTTGCCCAAGCCCATGTTCGTTGCCAGCGTGCGCGATAGTTTCCAATAGCCTTTGCGGCTACTGACCACCATGTTGATCTGCCGCTCGTCAATGCCGAGCTTGCGCAGTTGTCGCCGACGCATTTTCGGGCGTTTCCACATCTTCCAATAGCACAGCCGTAATCTCCGGCGTATCCATTGGTCGAGCGGTGGAATGGGTTTGTAGTATTCGCTGATGCCAAAGTAGCCCATCCAGCCGCGCATGTATTCGCGCAGCTTCCTCAAACGGTATTGCATGGAGACGCCCCAGCTTCTACCGGTGAGTTCCTTGATGCGCCGTTTGAATTCCTTTTCGGACTTTTGGCTCCAGCGGATCTTTCCGCGTATGATGTGAAACCCGAGGAAGGTGCATTCGTCGAGGCGTGCGACCTTGCTCTTGGTCTCATTGACCTCCAGCAAAAGTTCGCGCTCCAGAAATTTCCGAATACTGGAAAACACCCGTTCGCCCGCCTGCTTGGTCTTCACCATGATGATGAAGTCGTCGGCATAGCGCACGAACTTGAGTCCCCTTCTTTCGAGTTCCTTATCCAGCTCATCGAGCAGGATATTGGCGAGCAACGGCGAGAGCGGGCCGCCCTGCGGGACTCCTCTGCCCGGGTGTATGGACAGCCCATCCGCGATTATCTCCGCCTTTAGATATTTCCTGATCAGTTTCAGCACTCGTTCGTCCTTCACCCGCTTCGCCACACACCGCATCAGCGGGTCGTGGTTCACGGTGTCGAAGAACTTAGAGAGGTCGGCATCGACCGCGATCGGATAATATGAGCGGAACAGCTTCTTTACCTGCCGCACCGCGTCGTGCGCGGAGCGTCCGGGTCTAAAGCCATAACTCGATTCCGAAAAGTGCGGATCGAACAGCGGCGTTAAAACCTGTGCGATGGCCTGCTGGATCACACGATCCAGCACGGTCGGAATCCCTAGCGGACGTTTACTCCCGTCCGGTTTCGGTATCTCGACGCGGCGCACCGCCGCAGGCTTGTACCTGCCGCTGGCCAACGATGAACGGATACCCTCCCAGTGCTGGCGGATAAACCCGAACGCGGCATCGATGGACAACCCGTCCACGCCCGCCGCGCCCTTGTTTGCCTTAACCCGCTTCCATGCCTTGCGCATGTTCTCCAAGTCGAGCACCCGTTCCAATAGTTCATCATGCGGGGTCGCTTGGTCCGCCGCGCAGGGTGCAACTTCTCCGCCATACGGCTTCATCGAAGGCTCCTTTCGCGACGGGGGCGTCCACGCTCCTTGCGTTCAGCCCTTCCCGTCAGGTCAACGGTACTATGGCCTCTGCTGACTCCTTCGGGAGTAACGACGACATTGCTGCCGCCGCCGCTTTCCGTTGCCGGAACGCATATCCCGCAGGCCTCCCCGGATAAGAACACAGACTTCCGCTGCACAACCGCCGCATTTACCGTAGAGGTATTGCCCCGGACTTCGGCATGCTGGGCAACCTCATCCACCTCCTCAGCCTTATATGCGATTTCTGTTCGTCGGCTCACAGTTTTGATCTCCATCTTCCTCCCCACGATCCCTCGCGAGACCGCAGTTGATTTCATCTAGCGCTTCGGCTACCGTCGTTCCCAATGAAAGGAACAGCGGACAGCCGGGCAACGCGCAGGGGACTCGAACCCCATTAGTTTGTGTTCATGCCAGGCGTACCCAGCCCATGCACGGCACGGCGTACCGCCGCCCGTGATGGCGATGTTCTACGGAGTAACACTATATGATTCGATTACATGCTAATAGACTGTCGCCATTCCCGAAAACGGAATGTGAACGCGATCTGCTGAGTCAAATGAGCGTTTTTATACAGATGCCACGCCTTGTCTTGTGCGTTTTTTTTGCCATTGCTGCAGCCGTACCCTTAGCTGAAGCAAAACCCAATATCGTGTTCATTTTGGCGGACGATTTAGGTTATGGAGATTTGGGTTGCTATGGCCAGACGAAGATCCGGACGCCGAATATCGATCAATTGGCCGCCGAAGGCATGCGCTTTACGGATCATTATTCCGGGCAAACGGTCTGTACCCCGTCACGGGCCTCGCTAATGCTGGGGCAACACATGGGACGCTGTCGAATCAAAGGAAACGGCGGACAACAGCTGAAAGAAAACGATACGACCATCGCGCAACTGATGCAGCGGGCGGGTTATCGCACAGGTATGATCGGCAAATGGGGGTTGGACGGTGCGCCGAATCATTCGGGAAGTCCAAACAACAAGGGCTTTGATCATTGGTTCGGTTTTCATTCCCAAGGCATGGCGCATTTTTTCTATCCGGAGTTTCTCTGGCGAAACACCACAAAGGTGGAGTATCCGGAAAACGTCGACGTCCGCGAAAACGGCTACTACAAAAAGGGAAAAGGCAAACACGCCCACAATCTCTTTGCGTCCGAAGCCGAATGGTTCATTCGTGATAACAAAGATCGCCCCTTTTTCCTTTATATTCCTTTTGCCATTCCTCACGCGGAATTGATCGTGCCCAGCGATGATCCGGATCTCGCCTACTACAAGTCCTTGGGCTGGACTGAAACGGTGAAGCCTGAAGGCGGAGGCGGTCGAAAGGGCGACGCCGGTTACGGCACCAAGTATCACAAAGGCTATTGTGCTCAGGACTATCCACATGCAACCTACGCGGCCATGATCAGTCGCATGGACCGCAGCGTCGGTCGGCTCATGGCATTGATCAAGGAACTGAACCTCGATGACAACACGTTGGTCATATTTAGCAGTGACAACGGCCCCTCGGGCGAGGGCGGGCAGAGCCTTGAGTTCTTCAAGAGTCAGGGCGCCCTTCGCGGTTATAAGCGCAGTATCTACGAAGGTGGCACGCGCGTTCCCCTGATTGCCCGCTGGCCCGACAAAATCAAGGCCGGCGCTATATCTGATCACCAGTGCGGGTTCCCGGATGTGATGCCGACGCTCTGCGAATTAGCCGGCACCACCCCCTCGGCGACTACGACCGGCATCAGTTACCTTTCGGAGTTACTCGGGAAAGAACAGGCACGCGCCCCGTATCTCTATTACCGATGGGGTAGCAAAGAGGCTGTTCGTGTCGGTAAGTGGAAATTGATTCGGCCTACGAAGAACAAGAGCCCCAAATACGAGCTCTACGACCTAGCAGCGGATCCCGGCGAAACGAAGAACTGCGCTGGCAGTATGCCCGAGTTCGTCTCTCGCCTCCTCCCGCACTTCAATCATGCGGTTGGGAAGTAGCAGTTAGAGTTTTCCTCTAAAGGTAAAAAGTTGAAACGGTCATCTCGCGCTATGCAACAGGGTATGGTCACGATATGCATTCTACGACTATAAGTCGTAAGAAGGAGAAAGGTAAGATGATGATGAAGAAGATAGCTGTTGTACTGTTTATTGCATTTGGCGGGCTGATTTCTGTCCATGCGAAGCCCATCACGATCACGGACCGGCTGGAAAATTTCGTGGTCGAAAAGGGCGTTGATGCGGCGCCGGATGAAAAAGGATTTGTTGTGTCGCGGGAAGTAGAACTGCCGACTTTTGAGCAGGGAGCGTATTATCGCCCTTACGTCGATGACAGAAAATCGCAGGGGAACAAAGTGGAAGCGGTGGCATTCGATTCGATCCGCAGTCTGCAAAGCTATCAGCCATCCCTGACCAGAAAAGATCATGATTTCATTCAACAGGGGCAATTTATCCTGCTGAAGATCAAGGACTCAAAATATATCGCGCTGCTTCCTATGGCATCTCGCGATGTCTATTGCCAGTTTTTTGTCGAGCAAGGAAAGATCCTTCTCAAGGCGGGAAGCTTTGGAACGCAACGGATCAAGGGGGATCTTCCGCTGCTGATCTGGTCTTATGGTTCTTCGCCCTATGCGGCAACAAAGTCGGTTTGGAAACGTGCCATCGAGTCGGGACATGTCGCGGTGGATTGGCGGTCGAGAAGTCTGCCATTGAAGACCATCGAAACTATTTCAGCCGCATGGCGGTCGATTTCGGAAAAACGCCGGACGCCGTGCTCGCGCTGCCCACTCGGGAACGGCTCAAGCGAATCAAGAAGGGCGAACGCGACGATCCCGACCTGATCGAAACCTATTTCCAGTATGGGCGCTACCTGCTGGTGGCCTCCTCCCGTCCCGGCACCTTTCCGGCCAACCTCCAGGGGCTTTGGAATCCGCACGAAAAAGCGCCCTGGGGTTCGGACTATCACTTGAACATTAATATTCAAATGAACTATTGGCCGGCCGAAACAACCCACTTGGGCGAAATGCACGAACCGTTTTTCGATCTCATCCGCTACTTTCAGCCGACCGGCAAGGCCATGGCCGAAAAGTTGGGCATGAAGGGCTGGTGCATGGGGCACGCAACCGATATCTGGGGCCACGCCCGGATCATGAGTCCGCGCGCCTATTGGGGCGGTTCCTTCTTTGGCGGGCAATGGATGACCTTCCATATTCTGGAGCATTACCGCTTCAACCGCGACAAGGCGTTCCTTGAAAAAAACTGGGATCTCTTGACCGCATCCACCGCGTTTGCCGAGTCGTGGCTCATTCCCGACTCCGAGACCGGGAAGCTTATATCGCGCCCCAGCTGCTCGCCGGAAAACCGGTTCTCCTATGGTAAGGAAGACGGGACAACGGGGAAAGCCGCGCTTTCGGCGGGAAATACGTTTGACCAGTATATGATCCTCCAGGTCTTCAACGATTATCTCGAAGCGGCGAAGGCGCTGGGGAAGGAGGCCGATCCGTTTGTGAAGAAGATTGAGGAGACCCTACCAAAGGTTCAGCGCCCGCAAATCGGCGAGGACGGGCGCCTGCAGGAATGGCGTCTTCCATTCGGTGAGCCTGAGCCTGGTCACCGGCATATGTCGCACGTCATAGGCGCGTATCCCGGAAACCAGATCAACCTCGATCGTGATCCCGCGATGCGGGACGCCGTTCTGAAATCGATCGAGTTTCGCCTTGCCAGCGGCGGAGCTGGAACAGGCTGGAGCCGGGCGTGGACCATTGGTATGTTCGCTCGCTTTTCCGATGCGGAGCGCGCCTATGAAAACCTGTTGGCCATCCTGCGGAAGTCAACATTCGATAACTTGTGGGATCGGCATCCTCCCTTCCAGATCGATGGTAACTTTGGCTCGACCGCCGCGATTGCCGAAATGCTGATGCACAGTCATAACGACGAGATCAAGCTACTGCCTGCGCTTCCGGCGGACTGGAAAGACGGTAGCGTTCGGGGGGTGCGGGCGAGGGGCGACTTTACCGTGGATATCGAATGGGCCGGCGGAAAGCTCAAGCGCGCGATCATCCATGGCGGGAAAAACTCGATGGGCAGAATCTCGGTGTCCTATGGCGACGCAAAACATATCGTCCATGTAGATCCCGGCGGATCCGCGGAGTTATCTCTCGCTGATTTTTAGATGACGAAAAAAGTAAGGGCCAATAATAAATGAATAGATTGTTGAGTGTTATTCTGTGTGCGGGTTTTGTCTGTTCCGTCTTGGCGGTTGAGCGGAAACCCAACGTGATTATTTTCTATGTCGATGACATGGGCTGGGCCGGCGTTGGCAGCTATGGGTGCGGTTTTATCGATACGCCCGAAATCGACCGGCTGGCATCGGACGGCGTTCGTTTCACGAATGCCTATTCCCCGGCGCCCAACTGTTCCCCCAGCCGCGCAAGCATGCTGACCGGGCTCTATCCGCCGCGACATGGCATCACGCAATATCTCCCCGGTAACAAGGCCAAGCAAAACTACAAGAAAAGGCCGATGGAGCAAGCCGATCTTCCGCCAGGGCTCGATCCAAAATTCACCACCCTCGCCGATGTCTTTAAGGCTGGAGACTATGCCACCGCCAGCATGGGAAAATGGCATTTGGGAGGAGAAAATTACTCTCCGGAAAAACAAGGGTTCGACGTGGTGGTCGGCGGTACGGACGAGGGGCATCACAGCAAGGTCTTTCCTCCGTATTTGAAAGATCCGGATGCGTTGAAAGGCGATCCGGATGAACACATCACGCACTGCTTGCAACGCAACGCTTTGACCTTTATCGAGCAACACGCGGACGAGCCGTTTTTCTTCTATATGCCGTTCTATTCCGTCCATACGCCCTTTGGTGGCAACAAGGCGTTGCAGGCCAAGTATGACCGACGGTTCCCTGACGACAAAAAGAAGGCGGACTATTGCGCCATGACCGAGGGCGTGGATCAGTTCGTGGGGGCCGTGCGCGCGAAACTCAAAGAGCTGGAGATCGATCAAAACACCCTCATCGTTTTCACCTCCGACAATGGCGGAGTCTTTGATGAAACCTGTGAGGCGCTGCGGGAAAAGAAGGGTCATGTCTTCGAAGGCGGCATCCGGGTGCCCTGCATCCTTGCCGGCAAGGGCGTCAAAGGCGGACGCGTGAGCGACATACCGATTAACCACATCGACTTCATGCCGACTCTCGCCGGTATCGCTGGACTGGAAGCCCCAGCGGGCGACGGTGTCGACCTTCGTCCCATCCTCGAAGGCGCCGGAAAGATTCCCGAACGCGACCTCTTTTGGCACTACCCGCACTATGCAAACTCCGGCGGCAAGCCCGGTTCGGTCATTCGTCGCGGGGATTACAAGCTGATCCACCTTTATGAAAACGATGCGTGGGAACTCTACAACCTGAACGAAGATCTCGCCGAATCCAGCGACCTAGCCAAGGAACAACCCGAACGAACTGCCATCATGCGGAAGGCGCTGGAAAGCTGGCTCCAAGAGATGGGCGCGGTGATTCCAAAACGCCGATGATTTCGTACGTTAGATGGCGAAATCTACACCGGTGCGATCTATTTATACAAGACGGGGCATCTCCCGCCTGCTACCTTTGGCTAATAGGGTAGGCTGGAAAAATCTGGGGATCGTTTATGAAGAATACCACTCGCATGGGCTTAGGCGCTCTAGTTGTTGCATTCTGTGGAGTATTATTCGCGTCGGGAGCGTCCGCGGAAAAGCCCAACGTGCTGTTTATCATCTCCGACGACCTTACGGCGTCGGCACTTTCGTGTTATGAAAACAAGGTTTGCCAAACTCCGAACATCGATCGGATTGCGGAGCGCGGGGTGCGCTTCGACAACATGCACTGCATGAATCCGGTGTGTGGACCTTCCCGCGTGTCGATCATGACGGGGCGCTATCCCGGAGAGCTGGACTGCTATAGCAACAAAGACTCGAAAAGCGTGTTCGATGACCCCTCACTGGGCAGTATGACCGAACCGTTCCGGCAGCAAGGCTGGTTTGCCGCACGGGTCAGCAAGGTCTACCATATGGGTATTCCCGGCGACATCACGAGAGGCACCGCCGGGGCGGATCATGCCGCGTCGTGGGACGTGGCGGTCAATATCAAGGATCTGGAACAAAAGCAGCCGGGGAAATACGAGCTGCTCTCCCCGAGGATGAAGAGCTCCGGCATGGGCTTCAAGGTGGTCGAGACCGAAGCGGGCGCATTGGAGCTCGCGGATGGCAAGGCGGTAACCCAAGCCATCGATTTGATCAGAGAGCACAAAGATCAGCCCTTTTTCCTCGCGGTGGGCCTTGTGCGTCCGCATGTCCCGCTTGTAGCGCCACCGGAATTTTTCGAACCCTATCCACTGGAAAGCATCGAGCTTCTGAAGGTGCCGGACAACGATCTCGACGATATTCCCGAAGCGCATCACTTTGATGTCAACGAAGTCAAATACGGCATGTCCGAAGAGCAGCAACGCAAGGCCATTCGCGGCTACTACGCCTCCGTTTCCTACATGGATGCCCAGGTCGGCCGCCTGTTGGACGAGCTGGATAAACTGGGCTTGGACGACAACACCATCGTCGTTTTCACCTCCGACCACGGTTACCTCCTTGGCGAACACCACATGTGGGAAAAACAGACGTTGTTCGAAAACACCACCCGTGTTCCGTTCATCGTTTCCGTTCCTTGGCTCGCGGACGCCCAGGGTCAAGGCTGCGACCGTATCGCCGAGCACATCGATCTGTTTCCGACCCTGACCGATCTCTGCGGGATTGAAACCCCTGCCGACCTGCCGGGACAATCCTTGAAGACCCTCCTGAAAGATCCCCGGCAGGAGGGCTGGACTAAAAACGCGGCCTACACGCTGAATAGTTGGGGCGGTGAATCCCTGCGCGGTGAAGACTTCCGTCTCACGGTCTGGCACGACGGTAAAAGCGGCATCGAGCTCTACGATCTCAAAAAGGATCCCGGTGAATTCACCAACCACGCGCTCAATCCCGAATATGCCACCCAACTCGAAACCATGCGCGGCTTGCTTGATGAACGTCGCCGCGCGGCGAAAACCGATGTCAACGCCTACCTGAAAAAGGCCCGCCCCGCCTTCGCGAAAGAGAAATAACGGAATAACCAGAAACGGATCAGCGAGAAGCAGTGATGAACATCCAGACTGCAGGAAAACAATCTGTCGTCTAAGTAAGACGGTGCGTTAATTTATACTTCGCCGATATTCATAACCGTGGAAAAGTAGAATGGCATGAACGATGGAGATTTTGTATGAGCGCGATGAAAAAAATGCAGATGCATGCAAGCAAGCCCTTTGGCGTATTGGTGGCCGTGTTTATGATTGCGATGGCTGCCGGGGCGCGGCGGGATGCCCGACCCAACATCATCGTCATTTTGACCGATGACCAAGGATACGGCGACGTCGGCCGGCATGGCAATCCAATCCTGAAAACGCCGAACTTTGACCGGCTCCATGACGAGAGTGTTCGCTTTACCGATTTTCAGGTAAGCCCCTGCTGCGCTCCGACGAGGTGCGCCCTTTTGACGGGCATGCACGAATTCAAGTCTGGCGTCACGCATACGATCAAGCCGTGGCGGGAAATGAATCCCCGATCGACCACCGTTGCCCAGACATTGAAAACGGCCGGATACGCGACGGGTATTTTTGGGAAGTGGCACCTCGGTCTTGATGACGCGTACCGACCCAATAACCGCGGATTCGACGAGGCGCTCCATGCCAAGGGGGATGTCCAGAAAAGCCATTTTGATCCGGTGCTTTCGCGCGACGGGGTTGAGAAAAAATACAAAGGTTATCGGGAGGACATTCTCTTCGCCGAGGCGATGGCGTTCATCGAGAAGAACAAGGACGGGAAGTTTTTCTGCTATATCCCCACCTATGCGCCGCACACGCCGAACATTGCTCCAGAAGAATATGTTGAACCGTACAAAGACCATCCCCAGGCCGCGTTTTTCGGGCAGGTCGCCAATGTCGACCAAAACATTGGACTGCTTCTCGCGAAGCTGGTGGAGTTGAAAATCGATCAAGAAACACTGATCGTGCTGATCAGCGACAACGGCGGCACTAAGGGAGTCGATGCATGGAATGCCGGGATGCGCGGCTGCAAGGCCACCCCTTGGATCGGAGGAACCCGCGCGATGTCTTTCTGGCGGTGGCCGGGCGTCTTCAAGCCCCGGGATGTTGGATCGTTGACCGCGCATATCGATGTGTTGCCCACGCTGGCGGAAATCAGCAAAGCGCCGCTAACGGAAAAACACCGGTCGCAACTCGACGGGCTTAGCCTGCTTCCGCTCCTGAACAACCCCGCCGCGCCGTGGCCCGCAGATCGCATGCTCTTTACCAATGTCGGCCGCTGGGGAAAAGTCGCCGCGGATACCCATGCCCATAATTTTGCCGCAGTCCGGATGGGCAAATACCATTTGGTGAATAACCGTTGCTGCGCTGACGCGAAGTGCCGGCATGCCAAGTGCAAACAGGCAAGAGGCGTTGCTGATGGAAGCTACAAGTCGATCTATACCGAAGATGCTGACAAACATTATGCATTGACGCCGGAGCAGGGCTGGGGGTTGTACGATCTGGAACACGACGTTTCAGAAAGCAGCAACCTCGCCGGCCAACATCCCGAGGTGGTTGAACGCATGGCGAAAGCCTATGACGCGTGGTGGGCGGAGGTGCGCCCGCTGATGTTCCCCGAAGATGATGTATAAACGAAATGGAATGAGAGATATGAAATAATTTATTTTGGTATGCGCGATGTTCTGTGGTGTTGGTTTGCGCAACCTGAGAGGGTTACCAATGCGCCCCTGCTCCTATAAAAAATCTACGATCAACCCTGTTCATTTCATGCTCCTGTTTTTCGTTTAAATAATTCTAATCAGTATCCATTTGGCGCAGCGACTTTATATATTCACCTTTTTTGTTAAATCTCAGGGAGCCATGTTTTTCCGGCGTTCTTCTGTGGCGCTCCCTCGGTAGAGCGCCCCTGACTGATTATTTTATGCAATTCCTTGGTTAGTTGCTGGACGGTTTCGGGATGTCTGTTGGCAATATTGGTGGTTTCCATTGGATCATTGACCATGTCGTAAAGTTGTAATGCGGGGAGGTTGAGTTCGACGGCCTCATCGTCGGTGGGGGACGACCAACCGCCGGACCCCGGGCAGAAGGCCAGCTTCCACCGGCCGTCGCGAATGGCGAATTTTCCGGAGATCGAGTGGTTGATGATCGAGCCGCGAACGAATGGTTTTCCCTGTAGAGCGGGCAATAGACTAACGCTGTCTACCGCCGCGCTGTCCGGCAGATCGAATCCAACGAGATCAGCGGCAGTTGCCATGAGGTCGGTCAGGCAGACCGGGGTGTTGTTTTGTGAGCCGGCGGCTACTGTTTTCGGCCAGCGAGCGACGAAGGGAACTTTGTGTCCACCTTCCCAGATATCCGATTTCCCGCCACGCACATGGGTGTTGAAGTTGATGCCTTTTTCCAAGGAGCCGTCTTCGCGGGGAAACTTGAGCGAGGTGCCATTATCGGCGCTGAAGAGGATCAGGGTGTTTTCAGTAATGCCGCTGCGATCCACGGCGTCGATCACCTGGCCGATCCGATGGTCGGTTTCGATCACAAAGTCGATATAGGGGGAGATCCCGCTTTTGCCCTTAAACGCATCGGAAGGGGCAATCGGGCCGTGCGGGGAGGTCATGGGGAAATAGAGAAAAAACGGTGCGTCCATTTTGGCCTTTTCCTCGATGTAGGCAACCGCTTTTTCGGTGATGGTCGGGAGCACCTCATCGACCTTCCAGTCGCTGTCGGAGGTATACCAGTCGTTCTTGGGATCCGGGGTGCCCAGCACCCGGTCGTTTTCAATATAGACTCGCGGTGGTTTGTTGATGACATCGTCACCAAAATAATAATCAAAGCCGCAACTGGTGGGGCCACCGCCGACCGGAGCTTTCCAGTCGATTCCATCGCGGGCCCACTGGGCCATGGTTTTAGCTCTTGCCGTGTGGTTGGCCTTGCCGTGTTTAAACGGCCAGCTCCAGCCCAGGTGCCATTTGCCGATGGCCGCGGTATCGTAGCCTTCGGTCTTGAGCATCGAAGCGATGGTGAGGCGATCTTTTTCGATGAGCAGCGCTTCCCAGTTGACCACGATGGTCTTCTTGAGCCGGGAACGCCATGCGTAGCGCCCCGTAAGCAGGCCATAGCGCGTCGGGGAGCATACCGCCGAGCCGGAGTGCCCGTCGGTAAATACCATGCCTTCTTTTACGAAGGCATCGATATGCGGCGTTTTAAAACCGAGCTGGTCATTGAAGGCGGATACCGAGTCCATGCCCATGTCGTCCGCAAGGATGACGATGATGTTGGGGGGTTGCGCGGCCATCACGGTTGCTGAAAACAAGATCAGGAAACGAATGGTCGCGCGTTGGATGGCCTTTTTCATCATTTTATTTTCCTTCTTCGGGGGGAGGCGTTTTGTATTGAGTCTGCAATGCCGCGAGTTTTTTCTTCATGCGTTCCACGGTCATGCTGTATTCGGGATTATTGTATTCGCTGTTCATTTCGTTCGGATCGTTCTGGAGGTCGAAAAGTTCCCAGTCGTCCGTGTCGTAGAGGTGGATCAGTTTATAGCGGTCGTCGCGCACCCCATAGTGTCGGGCCACGCCGTGACCGCCGCCGTCGTAGTACTGGTAGTAGATGGCGTCGCGCCATTGTGGAGAGGACTCCTGAAACAAGGGAAGCAGGCTTTCTCCCTGGATCTCTTCAGGAATTTTCTGGCCTGCCGCTTCGATGAATGTGGGAGCAATGTCAATGTTCTGGGTCAGCTGACGGATCCGGGTTCCGGGGTTGATTACGCCCGGCCAGCGCATCGCCAGCGGCTGGCGGAGCGACTCCTCGTACATCCATCGCTTATCGAACCAGCCGTGCTCACCGAGATAGAAACCCTGATCGGAGCTGTAGACCACGATGGTGTTTTCTTCGAGTCCGTTTTTTTTCAGGTAGTCGAGCAGCCGCCCAATGTTGTCGTCCACCGCGGCGACGCATCGGAGGTAGTCTTTGATGTAGCGTTGGTATTTCCAGCGAACCAACGCCTTGCCGCTCAGGTTGGATTCAATAAACTTTTTGTTCTTCGGATCATACGCGGCATCCCAGGCCGTGCGTTCTTCAGGCGTCATGCGTTTCATGAACAGAGTCATCGCCTTATTATACCGGCCAGGCTGCTCCGCCACTTTGAGGTCGTAGAACATGCTCATGTGTTCATCAATGCCCATTTTATGTTCGGAAGCGGAGCGGGTTCGACCGGTATAGTCGTCGAACAGGGTATCCGGCTCGGGGAACGTTACATCGTCGAACTTATTCAGGTAGGCTGGTGCCGGCATCCAGTTACGATGCGGGGCTTTGTATTGGCACATCACCATAAACGGTTTGTCCGAATCCTTGTTCTTCTTGAGGTAGTCCATGGCCAAATCCGTGACGATTTCAGTGGAATAGCCGGTGGTTTCCTGGGTGCCGTTGGCGGTCAGGAAATCGGGGGCATAGTAGGTTCCCTGTCCTTCCAAAACGTTCCATTGGTTGAAGCCGGTCGGGTCCGATTTTAGGTGCCACTTGCCGAAAATGGCGGTGGAGTATCCCGCCTGCTGCAGGAGCTTGGGGAAGGTTTGCTGCGTGCCGTCGAAGGTATCCCTATTGCCGCGCTGGCCGTTGATGTGGCTGTGCTTTCCGGTCAGCACACAGGCGCGGCTGGGTGCACAGATGCTGTTGGCGCAAAAATTGTTTTCAAATAGCGCTCCGCCTTCGGCAATCCGGTCTATGTTCGGGGTGGGGGCGAGCTGGGTGATCTCGTTGAGGCCATAGGCGCTGATCGACTTGACTGCATGGTCGTCTGAAAAAATGAAAAGAATATTTGGTTTTTCCGCGGCCATGGCCGCGGTCGCGAATGCCATCACCAAAATGATGGCGATTCCGTTAGATTTCTTGCTCATGTCTTTTCCCTTACAATGTTTTGATACGAACATTGCGGAACCAGACCGGCTGACCGTGGTACTGGAGCCCGACGTGGCCCTCGCGGGGCATATCCGTGTAGGCGGTTTTAAATTTATTCGTACTGCCGTCCGGATTTTTCCCGACCTCCGTCCACAGGTTCAGGTCCATGGAGTTAATCAGTTTCCCGTTCAGCACCACATGGATCCAGTTATCATTGGCAATGACGGTATAGTGGTTCCATTCGCCAACGGGGTTGAGTTTGGGTTTAGCGTCGGCGGCTTTGCAGTCATAGATGGAACCGATGGAATTACGCGGCGTTTTTCCATCCTCCTGCATAATCTGCACTTCCATGGTGGTTTGGAGCCAGTTTGCAATATCACCACAGCGGATAAATATTCCGCTATTTGTGTCCTTTGCATTTTTAAATTCGAGATCGATGATAAAATTCGAGTAGCGTTTTGTGCTCCAGATATCGCGCGGGTGCCGGGGTTTTTTCTTCCCCGTTTTCGGAGGTAGTGGTTTGGTGACCCGTTCCGGTGTCGGCTGGAGAATGTCGCCTTTGAACTGCCACATCTTTTCGGTCAGTTGCGCGTTGGACAGATCCTTCGCGAACAAGGGAGCGTAGCCTTTGTCGTTTGCTGCCTGCTCCATCAACTCCCCGATATCCGCCACCGAAGCAGTTGCAACGGCCATTATTCCCAGAATCCACACTGTTTTCATATTCCACCTTCGTTATTTGGTTGATGTTCTTGGAATGGCTAAGCCATGGTTGAACGTAATATATTACACTACCATGCTTGGTCTGTACAAGACGCTGTGTGCATGATTGCTGTAGTCTCGTGGAATTATTGTGGGATATAGTATTTCCATGTCGCTTCATCCGGAAGGGAGCACAGTCTATGAAAAGAAACATTCGCTATGCAGCAGCCATGGTTTTTGTTGCGCTATCCGTATGCGGGGCAGATGTCGATAAACCCAATATTCTGTTCATTATTTCCGACGACCTGACTGCGGCGCTGGGTTGCTATGGACATCCTCAATGCAAAACCCCGAACATTGACCGGATCGCGGCGCGCGGCGTGCGCTTCGACAACGTGTATTGCATGAACCCGGTCTGCGGCCCCTCCCGCGCGTCGCTCATGACAGGACGCTACCCGGGGGATCTGGACTGCTACAGCAACCGCGATTCAAAAACACTGTTTCAGGACCCGTCCGTCACCAGCATGACCGAGCCGTTCCGTCGGGAGGGCTGGTTTGTCGCACGGGTCAGCAAGGTTTATCACATGGGCATTCCCGGCGACATCGCCAGGGGCGGAGCCGGAGCGGATCATGCCGCATCGTGGGATGTGGCGGTCAATATCAAGGATCTTGAACAAAACCAGCCGGGGAAATACGAGCACCTTACCCCGAAGATGAAGAGTTCCGGCATGGCGTTCAAGGTGGTCGAGACCGAAGCGGGTGCGTTGGAACTGGCCGATGGCAAGGCGGCCACCCAGGCCATTGGGCTACTCAGGGAGCATGGGGACAAGCCGTTTTTTCTGGCGGTGGGCTTTGTGCGGCCGCACGTCCCGTTGGTCGCGCCGCCGGAATTTTTCGAACCCTACCTGCTGGACGGCATCGAGCTGCAACAGGTTCCGGAAAACGATCTCGCGGATATCCCCGAAGCGCACCAGTTCGATGTCAACGAAGTCAAGTATGGCATGTCCGAAGAGCAGCAGCTCAAGGCGCTTCGCGCCTACTATGCCTCCATTTCCTACATGGATGCCCAGGTCGGGCGCCTGTTGGACGAGCTGGAGCGGTTGGGTTTGCACGACGACACCATCGTCGTTTTCACCTCCGACCACGGCTACCACCTGGGCGAGCACCACATGTGGCAAAAGCAGTCCCTGTTCGAAAATTCCTCCCGCGTTCCCTTCATCGTTTCTGTTCCATGGCTGGCGGATGCGCACGGAAAGGGCTGCGACCGCATTGCGGAGCATATCGACTTGTTTCCGACCCTCACCGATCTTTGCGGCATTGAGGCACCTGCCGACTTGCCGGGAGAGTCGATGCAGAACCTGCTCAAGGATCCGGAGCGGGGTTCGTGGAATAAAACCGCGGCATACACCCTCAACAGCAAGGGCGGGGAAACCGTGCGCAACGATCGCTTCCGCCTAATCGTCTGGCACGACGGAAAGAGCGGTACCGAACTCTACAACCATGAAAAGGATCCCGGCGAATTCACCAACCTTGCCGACAATCCGGAATATGCCGCCAAGCTAAAAGAAATGCGGGCGTTGCTCGATCAACGGCGGCGCGTGGCGAAGACCGATGTGAAAGCCTATCTGGAGAAGGTTCCTCCGGCTTTCGACAAACAGAAATTCCTGAAGAATCAACAGCGAAAAAAGAAACAACCCTGAATGGAACTTGGAGATACAAGGAGATGGAACAATGAATACTAGCCGAAAGAATTTTATGATCTCATCCGCCGTTGCGGCCATGTCTGCCCCCATGGTTGGAACAGCAGGTTTGTTTGGCAAGGGTCGCCGAAACATGTGCGGCTACGGGGCACTCCCGCTGGAAAAGGTTCGCGTGGGCATCATTGGCGTGGGATCGCGTGGCAAGGGCGCGGTCAAGCGGCTCGCGAACATCCAGGATGTGGAAATCGTTGCGCTGTGCGACTTGGGAGAGGCGGAGGTGAATCTTTCACAGCAAACTCTGGAAAAAGCGGGACGTCCCGCGGCGAAGGCTTATTTTGGTTCCGAGGAGATTTGGAAGGAACTGGTGGCGCTCGATCTCGATCTGGTCTACATCGCGACGCCGTGGCGCTGGCACACGCCGATGGCGGTCCATGCCATGAAGAACGGAAAGCACGCCGCCACCGAGGTGCCCGCCGCCACGACATTGGACGAATGCTGGGAGCTGGTGGAAACCTCCGAGAAAACCGGCAAGCACTGCATGATGCTCGAAAACACCTGCTACGACTTTTTCGAAATGCAGACGCTCAACATGGTGCGGCAGGGGCTTTTTGGCGAGCTGACCCATGCGGAAGGCGCGTACATTCATGCCTTGTGCCATCTTATCACGAACGAAAAAAATGGATATCAGGGCCAATGGCGCTTCAACCAGAACAACACAAAAAACGGAAACCTCTATCCGACCCACGGGCTGGGGCCGATATCGCAGTGCATGGAGATCAACCGGGGCAACCGCTTCTCGCATCTGGTTTCGATGTCCAGCCAGGAAGCGGCCTTCTCGGAATGGTCGAGGGCGCACGGCAAGGATAAATATGCCAACCTCGAGCACTATCGCGGCGACATGAACACCACCACCATCAAATGCGCCCGGGGCGAGACGATCATGCTGCAGCACGATGTCAGCACGCCGCGCCCTTACAGCCGCATCCATCTGCTGCAGGGCAGCAAAGGCGTCGCGCGCAAATATCCAGAACCCCGGATCTTCATTGACCGGGGCGGGAAGGCGAAACGGCACCCCTGGTTCAACGAGGATCAAATGAAAGAGCTGGAGGAAAAGTACGAGCATCCGCTCTGCCGCACCATGGGCGAAATCGCCCGCAAGGTCGGCGGGCACGGCGGCATGGACTTCATCATGGACTACCGCTTGATCTACTGCCTCAAGCACGGCATGTCGCTCGACCAGGATGTCTACGACGCCGCCGCATGGAGCAGCATTTTCCCGCTGAGCATCGATTCTGTCGCCAAAAATGGCCGCACAGTCGACGTGCCGGACTTTACCCGCGGCAATTGGAAAAGCAACGCGCCGTTGGGCATCGTGAACGTCGATCCGTCCAAACTGCCCGTGGTTGGAAGCTAGGGCGGTTGGATGAAAAACCGCCGCAACTTTATCGTTTCCGCGGCCGCCGCCCTCGCGGCGGCTCCGGCTCTTGCCGGCACCAAGGGGCCGAGCCTTCCAAACATTGTCCTGGTGATGGCCGACGACCTCGGTTGGAAGGAGCTCGGCAGCTATGGGCAGACAAAAATCCGCACGCCGCATCTCGACCAAATGGCGGAGGAAGGCATGCGCTTTACGCAGTTCTACACCGGCGCGCCGGTCTGCGGCCCCGCCCGGTGCAACCTGATGACCGGCAAGCACGGCGGCCATGCCTACATCCGCAACAACGGCGAAATCAAGGAGCACGAGTATCAACTGAACGGCGCGACGATCTATGGCGGCCAGACGCCCTTGGCCGCCGAGGAAACCACCATTGCGGAAATCCTTAAGGCCAGGGGATACAAGACCGGCTGCTTCGGCAAGTGGGGGCTTGGCGCGGCGGGAACCACCGGCGATCCGCTCAAGAAAGGCTTCGACCGTTTCTACGGCTTCAACTGCCAGCGCCATGCGCACAACCTCTATCCAAAATATTTGGACAACGACGGCAAGCCCGAGTTCCTCGAAGGCAACACGCGCGGCCTCACCGGCGAAACCTACGGCCCGCAACGGATTGCCGATGAAATGCTGGAGTTTGTCGAAGAGAACCACGAGCAGCCCTTCTTCGTCTATTATCCGACGGTTCTTCCGCACCTCGCGCTCCAGGCGCCGCAGGCCGACATCGACGCCTATCTCGGGGAGTGGGAGGAAACGCCATACACGGGCAAGCGGTATCTGCCGCATCCGACGCCGCGCGCCTGCTATGCCGCCATGATTTCCTTCATGGACAAGCAGGTGGGGCGCCTCTTTGCGCAGCTGAAAGAGCTGGGGATCGATGACAACACCCTCGTCATATTCACCTCCGACAATGGCGCGACCTTTCTTGATCAGGTGGACTACGAATTCTTCGACAGCGTCGGCGAACTGCGAGGATTGAAGGGCTCCGTCTACGAGGGCGGGGTACGCGAACCGTTCATCGCCCGCTGGCCGGGGCGGATCCCGAAGAATGCCGTCTCCGACCACATCGGCATCCACTACGACATGCTCGCCACGCTGGCGGAAGTGGCCGGGGCGGAAGTGCCGGAAAACACCGACGGCATCAGCATTCTCCCCGAACTGTTCGGCAAGGGCGGGAAGCAGAAGAAGCATGATTTCCTGCTCTGGGATTTCGCTGGCTACAAAGGTCAAATCGCCGTGCGCATGGGCGACTGGAAAGGCATCAGGAAAGGGGTTGCGAAAAACCCGGATGCCCCGCTGGAACTGTACAACCTGAAGGCCGATCTTTCGGAGGCCATCAATGTGGCCGCCCAGCATCCGGAAATCGTGGGAAAAATCGAGTCGATCATCCTACGGGAACGCGACCAGCCGGAGCTCGAACGGTTCCGGTTTGGCAACTACCGTGATTAGTTATTGAATAGGGGATGGATATGAGAAGAATGGTTTGGGCCATGATGGCATTGGTTGTCGGGATGGCGTGTGGGGCGCAGGCGGCGCCGAAGAAAAACAAAGCAACGAAACGGGCGGTCGAGCTCGATGTTCCGCGCGACCAGGTGATCGCGGCGGCGCTCTACACGGTTCATGGTAATACGCTCAAGTTGAACGCGCAGCTCTTTCCGCTCAAGCCGGGCGAACCGCGCGATGTGCGTTTGGAAATAAAGGAGCCAACGGGCTGGGAGGAAATCCAGCGGGTCAAGGTTTGCGAAAACGAATATGGAAACGCGAGCAAGGATCGGAGCTGGACGGCGCTCTTCCGGGTAGTGGACTGGGACGACACCCGGGATGTCCGCTACCGCGTTGCGCATGGAAAGGATGCCTTTTTCGAAGGAACCATCCGCAGGAATCCGGTCGACAAGGAAGAGATCGTCGTGGCGGGCTTTACCGGCAATTCGATCAAGGATATTCATGGCGGGGATATTTCCCGCCAGGATCTGGTCGATAATGTCAAGAAGGCCAATGCCGACCTGCTGTTTTTTTCCGGCGACCAGGTCTACGACCATACCAAGCATTATGAGTATTGGCTGAAATTCTGCCTCGATTTTTCCGAGATCCTGAAAGACCGCCCAACCGTTTCCATCCCCGATGACCACGATGTGGGCCAGCCGAACATGTGGGGCGAAGGCGGCAAGGTTTCAACCGCGTTCGGCGCGGCAGATGGCGGCTACCGGATGGCCGCTGAATATGTCATTGAAGTCGAACGCGCGCAGACGGCCAACCTGCCGGATCCATACGATCCCACCCCGATCGGGCAGGGGATCGGCGTCTACTACACCGACCTCAGCTGGGGGCGCATCAGCTTTGCGATTCTTGAAGACCGCAAGTTTAAGACGGGGCCGCTGGGCGCCGGCGCCGGAGTGGGAACGCGGCAGGATCGAGCCGACCATGTCAAGACGCCGGACTTCGATGTGAAGAAGATCGACAAACCCGGTCTGTCGCTGCTCGGCGAACGCCAACTGAAGTTCCTCGATGCATGGGGGCAGGACTGGGACGGGGCGGACTTCAAGGTCGCCTTGTCGCAAACCATTTTCTGCGGCGGCGCGCATATCCATGGAAAGGTGGGCGGGCGCCTCTATGGCGATCTCGACTCCAATGGCTGGCCGCAGACCGGGCGCAACAATGCGGTCAAGGCGCTGCGCAAGGCCCATGCCTTCCACTATGCCGGGGATCAGCATCTGGCCACCGTATTCCAGCATGGCGTCGAGGAATTCGGCGATGCCAACTATTCCTTCTGCGTGCCTTCCATCGCCAACCTCTACCTGCGCTGGTGGGAGCCGGAGGAACCCGGCGGAAACCGCAAGCCGGGGCAGGATCCGATCTTCGGCGAGCACCTCGACACGTTTGGCAACCACGTCACCTGCCACGCCGTGGCCAACCCGTCCAAGGAACCGAACGGCGGCGACAAGCTTACGACCCGCGCGGCCGGCTTTGGCCTGGTGCGCTTCAACAAGAAGACCCGCAAAATCACGATGGAATGCTGGCCGCGCAATACCGACATTTCCGATCCCGCGAACAAGCCCTATCCCGGTTGGCCCATCACCATCGACCAAACCGACAACTATGGACGCAAGGCGGTCGCCCATTTGCCCACCCTGAAAATCAAGGGGGCGAAGAATCCGGTTGTCAAAGTCATTGATGAAGGCACCGGCGAGTGGGTCTATGCCCTGCGCATCAACGGCGACACGTTCCAGCCCAAGGTGTTCAAGAAGGGAACCTACACGGTTGAGGTCGATGGCAAGATCCTCCGGGGCTTGGAAGCCCGGCAACTGAACGACCCGGAAGTGGTTGAGATTGAACCGATCCACAAGGCCATGTAATCGGCAGGTTGGTAAAAAGAGGGGTGGTTTCATGAAACTTCCAAATAGCAGGCGCAAGTTTATGGCGGCATCGGTCGCAACGGGTCTTTTCCAAATTGTTCCGCGCCATGTGCTGGGCGGGACGAACCACACCGCGCCCAGCGACCGGCTCAATATCGCTGGAATCGGCGTCGGCGGGCAGGGCGGAAGAATTATCCGGTCGGCTGCATCGCACAGCAACATTGTGGCGTTGTGCGATGTGGATCATGCCTATGCGGCGCGCCTGCTCAAAAAATTCCCCAAGGCGGCGCGCTATGCGGACTACCGCGAGATGCTCGACAAGCAGAAGGATATCGATGCGGTCATGATCGGCACTCCGGATCATACGCATGCCGTGATCTCCGTTGCGGCCATGCAGGCCGGAAAACATGTCTATTGCGAAAAGCCGCTGACGCGCGAGATCCACGAAGCGCGGCGAGTGGCCCAGGTGGCCAAAGGGACCGGCGTCGCCACCCAGCTGGGTATCCAGCGGCATGCCATGGAGGGGCCGCGGCTGCTCAACGAATGGATCGCCGCAGGCGCCATCGGCGAGGTTCGCGAGGTCGAAGCCTGGAGCACCCTGTCCTACTATCCCTTCGGGCATAAAAAATGGTCGCCCGCGTTCCCGCGTCGCCCGGCGGAAACCCCGCCGGTTCCGGATGGGCTGGACTGGGATGCATGGATTGGCCCTGCGGCAATGCGCCCCTACCACAGCGTTTACCATCCCGCCTCCTGGCGTGCATGGTGGGATTTCGGCACCGGCATGATGGGAGATCGCGGCGTACATACGATCGACCCGATCATGTGGGCGCTACAGCTCGGCATGCCCGAGAGCGTCGAGGCAACCTCGACCGGGTTGAACCCGGACACGCATCCGCTGACCTCGATCGTGACCTTTCGTTTCCCCGCCCGCGAGGGGCGGCCACCGGTGAAGTTGACCTGGTATGAAGGGCTTCGGCCGCCGCGTCCTCCGGAGCTCGAAGACGGGCGCCTGTTCGGGGGCGAGCAGGGCGGAATTCTGTTCAAGGGCAGCAAGGGCATGCTGATGTCCGACTACACGGCATCGAGCCCGCGGTTGATTCCAGAACAAAAAATGCGCGAGTTCATGCCCAACCGCCCGCCCAAGACGATTCCACGAATCGAGGAAGGCGACCACGTGCTCAACTGGACCAAGGCCTGCAAGGGGCAGGAGAAGGCAGGAACCGATTTTGAATATGGCGCACGCATCACCGAAATCTGCCTGCTTGGCAATCTTGCCAAGCGCGTGAACGGGTTGATTCGGTGGGATGCCGAAAACATGCGGGTCACCAATAACGACGAAGCAAATCGGTATGTTGAAACCGACTATCGGCAAGGATGGAGCCTTTAACGATGAATGGTCTCGAACGAACCCTTCGATTTATCCGCAACGAACCCGTGGATCGTCCGCCGTTTCATCCGATCATCATGCGCTGGGCCGCGCAGTATGCCGCCGTGCCGTACAAATCGTTCTGCCTGGATCCCCGCGAAAAATGCCACGCGATGATTGCCTGCGCGGATGATTTCGACCTCGACTGGGTCACGGTCATGTCCGATCCCTATGCAGAGGCATCGGCCTTTGGCATCGAAGTCGAGTATCCTGAGAACGACCTGCCCAAGGATACGGGTGGACACCTCGCCAGTCAGGAAGCTGTGCCTGGCCTGCAACCCTACCGGGTGGAAGACCACGCCCGCCTGGTGGGTCGCGTGAAAGAAATCGAGACCTTCAAGGAACAGGTCGGCGATCGTCTCTTTATCGTGGGTTGGGTGGAGGGGCCTGTTGCGGAATATGCGGACATTCGTGGATTGACGCCCGCGGCAATGGATATGATGGATGATCCCGACATAGTCGCCGCGGCCTTCGATGTGATTGTCGAGAGCGCCCTGCCTTTCATCACCGCACAGGTAAACGCGGGCGCACACTGCATCGGCATCGGCGACGCCTTCTGCTCCCAGATCGGCCCCGGCCTCTATCGATCCCTCGCCTTTGAACGGGAAAAGCGGATGGTGGATCATATCCATGCACTGGGTGCCCTGGCCAAGCTCCATATTTGCGGCAACACATCGGCGCTGCTGCCTGACATGATCCGGACTGGAGCGGATATCATCGACATTGATCATCTGGTGCCAACGATGGCCGATGCCGCCAGGCTTCTTGCCCCCGGCCAGGTTTTCTGTGGGAAGAGCGATCCGGTCGCCGATATTCAGGATGGCACTCCGGAGCAGATTACCGCGGTCTCATGCGAAAGCCACTCGCAGGCACTGGGCCGCTGCATTGTTTCGGCCGGTTGTGAAATCACGCCGGGCACCTCCAACGCCAACATGCGCCATTTTCGCGCAATGGCAGACCGGGTGATCCGATGACGTATAAGAAAGATATCCCTGCCTTGGGTAACGATTGGAAAGGCGTAGAAAAAATGATGAATCGTAGGTTTGTGGTTTTAACTGCCATACTGGCCTTTGCGGGTGGTGCTGTTTGGGCGGAGGGTTCAGTGCCAAACCGGATCCATGTGGCCGTGGATGGCCACGATGGAAATCCCGGCACGGAAACCCAGCCGGTGGCAACGTTGCACAAGGCGAAGGAGCTTGCGCGGGAACGGCAGGCGAGCGACCAGCCCAGTCCGCTCGAAGTGGTTGTCGGGGGCGGAGTCTATTATCTGGAGAAGCCTCTGATTTTGTCGCCGGAAGACAGCGGCAGCTTCATCTATCCCATCACCTATCGCGCCGCGGACAACGAGGAGGTGGTCCTTCGCGGGGGCAGGGTGGTTTCCGGCTGGGAAAAATGGAAAGACGGGATTTACAAAACCAACCTTAAGGAACAGGGGCTGGGCAGGCTCCGGTTCCATCAGCTGTTCTATAAAAGCGCAACCTCCAAAAAGGCGACCGCAAAGCGCCAGGTTCTTGCGCGGCATCCGAATCGTGACCCGAAGCACCCGCGCACGGGCGGCTATCTCTATACGCCGGAGCAGGCGAAAGAGGGGTGCCGCCAACTGCTTTATACCGAAGGCGATATTCCGTGGGGTGATTGGGGCGATGTTTCGCAGGCCGAAATCGTGTCGCCCTATGGCGGCTGGTATTTTGCCATCACACCGGTCTGGAATGTGAACCGGGAGGAAAACACCGTTGGCTTCCGCCCGATCCGCAAGCCCATCGAAAAAATGAACCGCTTCTTTGTTCAAAATGTGTTGGATGCCCTCGATGCGCCGGGCGAGTGGTTCCTGGACTATAAAAAGGGCGATTTATATTTCTATCCGCCCGCCGGGCAGATTGAAGCCGGGCAGGTGATCGTGCCCGTGATGGATCATGTAATCGAGTTGAAGGGAACCATTCCTTATCCGCACAAGGGTCTAAGCATAACCTACCAGGGGCAGCTCGAGGATTGCCCGCGGAGCGATGTGCCGATGGCGCCGGTTTCCTTCATCACGCTTAAGGGGTTCACGATCGAATGTGCGTGGCAGGACGCGATCCGGATGACCGGGGCAAGGCATTGCCGCGTGGTGAATTGCAGGATCACCAACGCGGGCAACGTGGGCGTGAATATCGGAGGGATCACGTCGGCCTATGAAGAGGTCGGGACCCCCCGGGTCAAAGAGGCAACGGGCTATGCAACGGTTGGCGCGGGCGCGGGTGGCCAGTCGCTTTGGTCCAATGATCCGGGAAAAAGCTGCCAGGTGGTGGGCTGCGATATCTGGGAGACCGGCTGCGAAGGAATCGTGCTGCTGGGTTCGGACAACCTGGCCGAGAACAACCACATCCATGACATTGGCCTCTACGCCAAGGACTGCCCCGGCATCAACCTGCTGGGTGAGCGCAACGTGGCCCGGAAAAACACCATCCACGACCTGCCGCGCTGCGCGATCTTCTTCAAGGGCATGGAGAATGTGATGGAATTCAACGACATCCACAATGTGGTGCTGGAGACCAAGGATATGGGTGCCATCCGCTCGGTGCACCGCAATAGATATCTCGGCGGCGACATCATTCGATTCAATCGCATTTTCGATGTTCCGGGCTATGGTTTCATGGCGGGCCAGCTCCGGCCGGACACCTTCATGACCTATGGAGTATACCTCGACGACTACACCTCCAATGTGAAAGTGCAGGGCAACATCATCGTCAATGCCGGCCGCAGCGGGATTATGGTTCACGGCGGCAACAATGTCCTGTTCGAAAACAACATTGTCTACAACCCGATGGGCTTCCCTTCGGAATTTTCGCCCATTGCGCCAAAAAGCGAAGCCGCCAAAGCCAAGGCCAGGGCCAGAGGTCCCGGAGAGAAGACCATTTTCAGGAACAACATTACCCGGAACAATATCATGGTCTCTTCCATGAAGGGCGCCACCATTCCCTATCGCTTTGCCCGGCCTGAATTCTGGGGAAGGCGCAAGGCCTACTTTTCAAACAACCTGTTTTACAACCTGCAAAAACCGGATGCGCCCATGGGCGTGGTGTTGGCCGACAAGAAGGCGTTGAGCTGGGAGCAGTGGCTGGACTTCGGCATGGAGGATGGTTCCGTTTTCGGCGATCCCGGATTCGTGGATATCAACAACCGGCGGTTTGAACTGAAGGAGGATTCCCCGGCGTGGGCGCTTGGGTTCAAGGCGATTCCGGTGGATGAAATCGGGTGTTATCCAAGTCCGGAGCGTGCGAGTTGGCCGCTCAAGCCCAATCTGAAACGCTTCCGCGAAAAACCCGTCGTGAAAACCATCAGCGGCGATCCGCGCCCCGCTTCCAGAGTCTGGTTCAATGTGGAATTCATTGATGTCTCCAAGACAGGGGGGATCGGTTGGTCGGAAGAGAAGGCCAAGGAGTAGGGATGCATTTCAATAGACCGGGGAAGAAGATTTTCAATCCGATGTTTTTCGTTGCGGCTTTTGCCGGCTTGGCCGGTGCATCGAACGTGGGCGTGGTCGAAGATCCGCATGCACGCATCACGGATGAGGCTCCGAGCCGGTGGGTCGTGCAGTGGACGGCTCCAAAATACTATGCCGCTCCGGTCGAACTGGATCTTCGCCGTGTGCATTACAATATGCGGTGGCGGAAAGTTGAATCGGCGGACGGCAAGGCCGAGCTGGTTAAGAGCTTGTTGAAAGGCAGCGAGGACACCCTTGCGGCGTTTCGAATCGGCACGGATGTCAAGGCTGGCGATGCATTCCGCTTCGCGATTACGGCGATGGGGTCGCGCTTTAGCGGCGTAACGACTGTTTTAGGGCTGGCTGCCAACAACGAAGAGCAGGGGCTGGTGGGGCTCACAATGCATCCGGGGCCGGCGAATGGATTGCAAATCATTGCGCGGCCCGGCCTGCAAAGTGACGGGCGTGTCCGCGTGGTGCTGCTGCCGGTCGATGCGCTGGGCTATCCGGCTCAATTCAGCACACCCTTGTCCGTGGCTGTGTGTTTGGGTGAAGAGCAGCTCTGGGAAGGGGAGGTTCAATCTGCGGAGCAGGTCTGTCTGGACGTTCCCGACCTTAACGTCGTGCGGCTCACCGCAAAAAGCACGATGGGTAATGTTGTGTCCAATCCAATCTGGCCGGAAGCCTCCCGCGGCCGAATCGCTGCTTTTGGCGACATGCACTGGCATACGGATCTTTCCAGCGATGCCACCCGGGGCATTGATGAGGGGCTGGCCGCCGCACGCGACTATTTCAACAACGACTTTTCCATTCCAACCGACCACGCGCCCGAAGACGACAAGTGGGCGGAGACGGTGAAGGCCTGCGACCGTTTCAACGAACCCGGTCGCTTTGCCACGGTCTATGGATGGGAACGCTCCAGCGCCAAGGGGCACGTCAACTTTTACTTCACCGACCCGGACCATCCGCTGAATCCGGACAACTTCCCGTATCCCAAGGAGCCGGAGACATACATCGAAAAAATACCGTATAAGGATTTTGTGGCCATTCCCCACCACACCAATTCCCGTGGTCGGATCAAGAATGGAAAGCATGCCTTCAGCGCATATCCGTGGGGCGAGCCGATGGATGAATATCTCCGCAGCATCGAAATCATGCAGACGCGCGGGAACTACGAACGTGAGGATTCGCCGGAGAGCTGGCGAACCGATGGCCATAACAATGGTTCAAGCGCCCTGGTTGCTTTAGCGATGGGGCACAAGCTCGGCTTCGTCGGCGGCACCGACAACCATAAGGGCTGGCCCTGCGTGACCCGGAACAGCGGACGCATCTATGCCGGCATGTGGACGAAACGCCGCGACCGCCAGGAAATCTACAACGCATTGCATGACCGCCATACCTGGGCCTGCTGGGATACGCGCGCCATTGTGCTGTTCGAAATCGATTCGGCCATGCAGGGCGATGAGTTGGAGCTGGAAAAACCCCGGAAGCTTTCCGCCCGTATCAAGCTGTCGGCGGAAGCGCCGCTCGATGTCCTTGAAATCGTGACCAAAAACGGCCGCGCCATTGCGACGGAGATTCCGGACGGCGCGCTCGATATCGATACAACGGTCGATTTGGGCATGGTTGAAGAAAGCACTTTTTTCTATCTGCGCGCCAGGCAGGCCAACGGTGCCCTGGTTTACGCCTCGCCGATATTCGTGACCGCGAGATAGTGCGGAAGGGTTGGATGGGAACGGCATGAAAATTTGTTTTTAAACATGGAGGTTGGAGTGAAGAGTTTTTGTATAGCGATTTTAGTGGCGGCCAATGCGCATGCCGCTGATCTGATCCATGGAATCGGGGTTGAAAAGGATGAAGAGGGCGTGGCGGAGACCTATGTTTCCAAATGGATGGAGGCGGGAGCGAGCGCGGCGGGCGTGGCCTCGTTTTCGGTTACGGGGATTTCCGGATCGGTCGGCGCGGAAACCTTTACCTACGACGTGACCGTTTCGGCTTATGGAGACAACGCTCTTCTTGGAACCCGCGGGGGCGCGGACGATTTGCTGGGGGTTCCCGACGGTTTGAATTCGACCGAGCATTTTTCCGATGGCATGGGCGCGCGGATAGAGATTTCCAATATCAGCAATTCAAATGTTTTTTTTCATGGGTTCGTTTCTTTTGATCTAGGCGGGAATAGTACTGGAGAGGGCGTGCTTTTGAACGGCGAACCCTATATTGACCTCGCGCAAAGTCCCACCAGAATCTTGGTCACCGAACCGGTTATGGTCTGGGAGGGGATTTCAATCGGCGTGACCCGTCTGCGCTACGTCGATTACGCGTTTTCGGATGTCCCGCCCGACCTTACGGCGCCCTCCGCGCCCTCCGGTCTTTCCGCGGCGCCGACCAATGGAATCGTGGAGTTGGAGTGGGACGACAATGTCGAACCCGATTTCGCCTCCTACCAGCTATATCGGGCCACGGATGCCAGCGACTACCGGAGGATCATGTCGGGGCTTACCGCCAGCGCCGCGTCCGACAAGGGGCTGGTCAACGGGCGCGCGTATTATTATCGGGTTGTCGCCAGGGATGGTTCAGGCAATTTCTCCTCGCCGTGCGCCGCGGTTTCCGCCACGCCCTGGGTTCCCGGCAGCGAGAGCCTTGCCGACGCGTCCGGCACGCATTTTGAGGACTATATCGGTGTGCCGGATGTCGCCGCGCTGCCCACAGATAAGATAAGCGATACAGATTGGGATGGCGAAGCCGACCTGTTGGAGTTCAAGTTGGGTTCCAATTTCGAGGACGATGCCCACCTCGGTGGCAACGCCATGCGGATCGGGGTTTCAGAAGGTACGAGCATGTTCATCTATGAAGAACGTCGGAGTTCACCTGGCGTCTATGCAACCATCACCTATTCTTCCAACCTGGTGGATTGGACCACCAATCAGTCCCACGTCACGGAGCTCTCCCGCGTGATCCAACCTGATGGAACCAATGAAACGGTCGAGGTGGAAATCGCGAACCCCGCGTTCGCGGATTCCAATGAGTTGTTCGTTCGGTTGCGCGTCGATGACGCGCTCTATGCTCCGCGCTTCGCCATCGAACCGTCCGGCGTCACCACCGGGGCGGTCTCCATGACCGCTGGCCAGGCCGCTCTCGATACTCATCTGGTCGAATACTATTTCGAGGCCCTCTCTCCAGGCGGACACGATTCCGGTTGGCGCCGCGACCGACTGTATGTTGATACGGGATTGGTTCCCGGCGCCGAATACGCCTATCGCGCGCGGCTTCGCCGAACGACGGTCGATGGGATTCCCGTGGCGGGAAGCGAAACGGAAGCTTCGCGCGGCGCCTCCGCCCGAACCAAATCAAGCGGTGCGCGCCCGAACATCATCGTTTTCATGGTGGACGATCTCGGCTACGAAGCGTTCGACATCCATGGCGATTCCAACCACGATACGCCACGTATCAGCGAAATGGCCCGCGAAGGGATTCAATTCACCCAATTCCATTCCCAGCCGCTTTGCACCCCGTCGCGCGTGGAGATTATGTCGGGCCAATACGCTCAGCGTAACTACACAAAGTTTGGAGAATACCTCCAATCCAAAAGCTTCGGGAATTTTTTTCAGGACGCGGGCTATCGCACATGCGTCGCCGGAAAATGGCAGCTTGACGATGGCGACCTCAACGGTATTCCGCGGCGGGATCCCCGCGTGCCGCACTGGCTCGGGTTCGATGAATATCTGCTCTGGCATTTCGAGTCGGCCAATGCCGGAAGTCGGCACTACAACCCCGTCCTAACTATTTCGCTCGATGCTTCGGGCATGGCCTCACAGCATCAGGCGGAATCCGATCCAGCCACCTTTCCCGCGCCCGCGTTCATCATGGTGACGAATAACTTTGCCTCCCCTCCGCAACCCCTAAGCTCCTCGGATTTCGGCCCCGATATGGTGAACCAGTTCATCAACCGCTTCGCGACGAATTCCGCGGTGGCCAACCAGCCGTTCTTTATCTATTGCCCTATGATTCTGCCGCATAATCCCTTTATCGTTCCGCCCGAAACGTTTGGATTGCCAGCTAATAACAACAATGAAAAGGCGCGCCTCATGACCCGCTATCTCGACCAACTGGTGGGCGACACGCTGGATCTGATCCGCTCCGACCCCGCGCTCGCGAAGAATACATTGGTCATCTTTACCGCCGACAATGGAACCCACCGGAGCATCACATCCAGATTCAATGGGGAAAACTTCCAGGGGGCGAAACGCGAAACGCGCGACGCCGGCAACCATGTGGCCTGCGTGGCTTGGTGGGGGGGCGACGGCGGCGGGATTCCCGTCGGCCAAATCAATACCGATGTCGTGGATATCTCGGATATCATGGCCACGATCACGGAGTGCGCCGGGGTGCCCATCCCGCAGGACTACATCCAGGACGGCCGCAGCTTTCGTTCTCACTTGATGGGCAAGAGCCGCGATCCGCGCCGTTGGACCTACGGCCATTGGAAGCTGAAGGGCAGCGAGGACTCTAAAGTTATTCGATGGGCACGTAATCGCCACTACTCACTCTATCACGCCGGAGGGACCGCCGACTCGGGGGCGGACAACATTGATCGCTCAGGAAACTTCTACGACGTGGTCAACGATCCCATGGAAACCGAGCCGCTGCCCGAACCCGAACCGGGAACCCGTCTCGCGGCGCTCAAAGCGGAGTTGCAGGCGGTGCTCGACCTCATGGACGCGGATACCGATAGCGGAAACAACTAATGGTGATAAGGGAGCGGAAAATGGTTCAAGGAGGAATGGGTATGGCCAGGTTGTTTGAGCGGGGGTTGAGTTTCGCGTTTATGATCGCATTGGTGGTCCGCGCGGAGGAACCGTTGGATCTCGGTGCTCGAATGCAGCCGGTTCCTCGCGCGGCGGTTTTCCAGGACGAGGGGTGGTTCACGTGGGGTGGCTCTATGGTGCAAGGCGATGACGGGCGATATTATCTCTGCTATTCGCGTTGGCCCTATGACGTTCAGATGAAGGGATGGATCACCCATTCGCAGATTGCCTGCGCCGTTGCCGACCATCCGCTGGGGCCGTATCGATTCAGCCACAAGGTGCTGGAAGGGCGGGGGGATGGATTTTTCGATGCTACCATGGTTCACAATCCCCATATCCATAAATTCGACGGCACCTATTATCTCTACTACATCGGTGCGACGGCGCAGCCTAAGTTCGAGGCCACGCGAAGGACGCAACGGATCGGCGTGGCGACCGCGCCATCCATCCATGGTCCATGGAAGCGGCTCGACAAGCCATTGCTCGATGTCAGTCCCGATTCCTTCGACAGCCAGTTCACAACGAATCCATCGGTGGTGGAGCACAACGGGCGCTACGTCATGCTCTACAAATGCCTCGGGAAAAACAAAAAGGTGTTCCATGGCGTCGCCTTTTCCGATTCGCCCACCGGGCCGTTCAAGAAACATGGGCAGCCGATCTTTACCCACGAAACCCATCCATTCCCGGCGGAGGATCCCTTCATCTTTCCGTATCATGGAAAGCTGCATGCTATTTTATCCGACCATGCCGTCTTCACCGGAATCAAGCAGGCGCTTTGCCTGTTTACCTCAGAGAATGGAATCGATTGGGAGCCGGCGGTAATCCCGCTTATTTCCGACCGGACGGTTACGTGGGAAGATGGAACGCAGGAAAAGCTGGCCGACCTCGAACGCCCCCAGATCTACTTCGGCGCGGACGGCGAACCCATGGTGCTGTTTTGCGCGGCCACCCATGTGAAGCGCGCCCCCGGCAACACCTTCAATATTCATATTCCATTAAACAGGGGGCTTCTGCTAAATCCTGAGGAACACGAATAGCCGAACGCAATGTGTAGCACCGAATCTCAATTCGGGGCTCCCTGTGCGAAGGAAAGAACGTCGGATCGGAGTCCGGCGCTACTGTATTCTATCGATCAATCTCCTAGAATTCCCGGTAGGGCTCGCGGATGTATTGGTTGAACTCTGGATGGCTGGTGACGGTGAGCGTTTGGTTATCGCACACGATCTTTTCGCCGGTCCGGACGGCCAGCACGCCGAGCAGCACCATTTCGGTGAGCGGGCCGGCATAGTCGAAGTTTGAGCAGGCGGGATGTCCGCCTTCCTTGCAGGATTGGATCCAGTCGGCCGCATGGCCGCCCTCGATGCGCGACAGGGTTTTGGGCGGGACGCCCGCCTTGGCGAATTCGCGCATGGCGGTTTCGGGAATCAGGCGAACGCTGGAGGCGTTGTGGCTGGCCAGCATTTTGCCCGTGTCGCCGACAATCAGCTGTCCACCGATGGACGGCCCCATGCTACGCCCTTCTTCCAGCTCGGCCGGGCGTTCGGGCATGTTGCCACCGTCGTACCAGACCACTTTCACTGGCGGGCGGCTGCCATTGGCGGGGAATTGGTAGGTGACGACGGCGGACTTCGGGAAGGTTTCCGCCTTGCGTTCTGAGGTTTCGGCGGAGACCCATTCCGGCCAGCCGAGATCCAGCGCCCAGAAGGTGGCGTCGAAAAGGTGGCAGCCCATGTCGCCGAGCGCTCCCGCACCAAAGTCGTACCAGGAGCGCCATTTTTTCGGCACATAGTTCGGGTGGTAGGGGCGTTTGGGCGCGGTGCCCAGCCAGAGGTTCCAGTCGAGGGGTTCCGGAGCGACCGGGGTGTCGGTTGGCCGGTCGGTTCCGCAGGGGGTTCCCCAACTGGTCGGACGATCCGTCCAGAGATGGATTTCGCGAACGGTGCCGATGGCGCCGGCGCGCGTCCATTCCGCCAGCAGGCGGGTGCCGTCGTTGGAATGACCCTGATTGCCCATTTGGGTGGATACGCCATGCAGGCGCGCGGCTTCGGTCAGCATCCGGCATTCCCATAGCGTGCGGGTGATCGGTTTTTGAACAAAGGCGTGCTTGCCCAGCTTGATGGCGGCCATGGCGGCGGGATAGTGGGTGTGGTCGGGCGTACTGACGGTCACGGCGTCGATCTGCCCGTCTATTTCCGCGAACATTTTCCGGTAGTCCTTGTAGAGCTTGGCGTTCGGGAAGGCCTTTGCCATTTTCCGCAGATTGTTTTCATCCACATCGCAAAGCGCCACGACGTTTTCGCCTTTCATCGCTTTGGTGTCGCTACTGCCCTTTCCTCCAACCCCGATGCAGGCCACGTTCATTTTTTCGCCCGCCGGAATCAAGCGCGGTCGGCGGATATTGGCCGGCGGCATGTAGAATGTCCGTTGGTTGTTTGCGCAGCCCGACAGCGTTGCCAGTGCGCCCATGCTTCCAATAAAATATCTGCGGTTAATCGTGTTCATATGGCGATCCTTGGTTGCGTTTAAAATGTTTCTATAAAGACGTGCGCGCCTGGCATTTTATGACAGATGCGCCGTTTTGGGGGATGTTTTTGACAGGAGAAGCCGACCCTCGACCATGCTCCTTATTCAGTTGTCTGTTTTGGGTTTTGTCAACGGGCTTGCTATACGGCCATGCTTCCAGCCGGCGGTCTCCATCGCCTGATGAACCTTCTCTGCTTCCTGTAGGTAGGCAAGCCGCTTTTCTTTCCAAAAGTCGCCCTTGAAGTATGGCTGCTCGTCGTAGCGATCGTCGCCGGCAATTCTCGGATCTTTCTGCTCGGCGAGTATTTTATTCAGCCTGTCCCTGAGCCTGTTCTGCTCTTGGGCATGTTCGGGGTTGCCGGCCAGATTGTTGATGCAATCTGGATCCGCCTTAATGTCGTACAATTCCTCGGCGGGGCGTTTTGCCCAGGCCAACCGGAGATAGGGTTGAATAGCAGGATTCTCGCATTGATAGATATAGAGCGTCCGCGAAGTGGATCCCCCCGCACCATAAAACGTATCCCCCTCCGGCCACCGGCCGGGTTTCAGGTTCCGAATGAACAGATAACGATCCGTGCGGATTGCGCGGCCGGGATAGCCTACATCGTTTTCACGAACATAGGGGGTGTGGCGTTCCTGGCCGACAACAACGCAATCGCGACTCGCATCGACCCGGCCGGACTTTCCTGACTTCAATATTTCCAGCAGGCTTCTGCCCGAAACGCCTTTTGGAACGGGCTGCCCGGAAGCCTGGAGAAACGTCGGGGCCAGATCGATCAGGCTGACCAGGTCGTCTACGTTGCGTTTTGGCGGAACCGGGGTTCCCCAGCGGATCGCCAAGGGCATATGCACGCCGTACTCATAGATATTGGCTTTGGCGCGGCTCCATGGCATGCCATTGTCTGAGGTGACAACAACCAGGGTGTTGTCCAGTTCGCCGCTCTCTTCAAGAATTTCAAGCATCCGTCCCAGATGAGCGTCGAATCGTTCTATCTCAAGGGCATAGTCAAGCATGTCGCTGCGCACGCTCACGTCATCGGCAAGGAATTTTGGAACCGCAACCGATTCAAGCGTTTTGCCGGCCTTGAGCCCCGAACCCACCTTGTATCCCCGGTGGGGCTCCCTTGCCCCGTACCAGAAGCAGAAGGGCTGGCCGGATTTGCGCTCCTTGAGAAAGGACTGGAATGCACCGGTGTAGTTGCCCTTGCCCTTGCCCTTGCGAAGGGTATAGTCCTTTCCGGCGGGGTTGTCGCCTTCGAACAGTCCGGGCGCCCACCCTTTTCCCGTCATGCCGACATGGTAGCCCACTTTTTCCAGCAAATCGGTATAGAGCGGAATATCGGTGGGTATTGATGTCCCGTGTACCGCGGCATCGCCATTTTTCCAAGGATTGCGTCCTGTCAAAATGGATGCCCGCGTTGGACTGCACTGCGGAGCGGGCGCGAAAGCATTGTGAAAAAGAACGCCTTCGTTTGCGACGCGGTCAAACGCAGGCGTATTGACAAACTTGCAGCCGTAGGCGCTGGCATGCGGCCAGGACTGGTCATCGGAAATTGCCAGCAGGATGTTGGGCGGTAACGGTTTGTTTGCTTCATCCGACAATTCCGCCAGAACGCTCGCGCAGGCAGATATCGCAAAAGCCGCAACGATAAAACCTCTTCGTGCTGTACCTTTATGTCTGGCCAAAACCTACTCCTCGGAATAATCCGCTCCGTTGATGCTGCGCACCACTGAACGCATCCACATATCCAGTTCCTTCTTCATGCGTTCAACACGTTCCTTGTGTTCAGGGTTGGAGGCGAGATTTGTGGTTTCCATCGCATCGTTGGCCAGGTTGTACAGTTCGAAAACTTCGTCTTGCTTTTTGTTGATCCGGTGCAGTTTCCACGGCCAGTCGTTCCAAGCGGCGTGCCCGGTTGCCGAGTCTTCCGGGAACTGCGGAAAATCATCGACATCCTTTTTCATGCGGAGGGGATCGTGGGGCGTGGGTTCGCCCGCCTGTTGCTTTTCCATGATCGCCTTCAGGATCGCATCGCTTTTGGTGGACTGCCCAGACTGGAATCCACCCCAAAAACCCATGGGGCGGGGGCGTTGTGCGGTGGTTCCGTCGAACACGCCGCTCATGTCGACCCCGTCGAGCGGGTGGGGGAAGTCCGTTTCGACGCCTGCCATGGAAAGCAGGGTGGGAAGCATGTCGAAGGTGTTGACCGGAACCGCCGAGCGTCCCTTTAGTTTTTTCGCCGGCCATTCGACGATTCCGGGGATACGCAGTCCGCCTTCGTAGATGCTGGCCTTCCTGGCGCGTCCGCCGGACGTCTCTTCGTTCAGTCCACCATTGTCGCTGCAATACCAAAGAATGGTGTTTTGCTCCATTTCAAGTTCCCGAAGCGCACGGCGCAGGCGGCCGAACTGTTGGTCCAGCAGGGTGATCTCCCGGTAGTAGGCCACCATCTTTCCTTTGCCCTTGTAAAGTGCGGGGCCGGAGGGCACTTCCTCGTGGGGGGAGTGGGGCGAGGGAAACCACGCTACCGCGAAGACCGGTTTTTCGCCATCCTTGTGTTTTTCCAGAAATGCGATGGTGTCGTCGATCAAGATTGCGGAACCCTTGCCCTTTCGGCGTTCCACCTTCCCGTTGTGGCTGAGGTAGGGGTTGTTGTCGAAAAAGTTGAGGCCGACCGCCCATTCATCAAAACCCATTCCGGACGGGTTGCATGGCGAGCCGGGTTGTCCCGAACCCAGATGCACCTTGCCGAAGATGCCGGTCGCATAACCAGCGGCTTTCAGCGTTTCGGCAATCGTCCGTTCCTGCGGGCGCATGTAGCGGCCATGGCTGGTTACCTTGGAACGAATCGGCGTGCGCCCGGTCATGATGCTCGCGCGGGTCGGCGAACAGATCGGGGCTGCGGCATAGAAGCGATCAAAAACAAAACCGTCCGCCGCCATGGCATCCAGTTCCGGGGTCTGCACAAACGGATGCCCGTTGTAGCCAACATCGCCCCAACCCTGGTCGTCCGCCATGACCAAAACAATATTCGGCCGTTCCGCATGTGCAACGGCCACTACAGTCAACAGGGCCAGCAAACCAATCTTCATGGATTATTTCCCTTTATATGGATGCCATTCGGGGGTGCCGAACCAGTCGTGCATCTCCTTTTCGAACGGGGCGACGATTTCATCGGGTTCAGGGAAGACGCCCTGGTCCTGCATTTCGACTTCCCAGACGGCGAGTGCGGCGCGCATGGCGACCAAGGCTTCGCGGTGTTCCGGTTTGTCGGAGTTGGCGAGGTTGTTGATTTCGTGCGGATCGTTCACGGTGTCGAACAGTTGCTCCGGCGCGACCGTCGGCGCCATCAATTCTGCAGGTGCTCCGGTGAGCTTTCCTTCGGCCATCATCTGGCGCATCAGCGGCTTGATGGGGAAGCACTTTTCCTTGTAGCGGTTGAGCGAGGTGAAGTGGCGGTCGGGATAATAGTTGCGAATGTAGTGATAGCGCTGGCCACGCACGCTGCGGACGCGGTTGACGGTTTCATCGACCCGGTCGCGGCTGGAAAAGGCATACTGTCTTTCCGGGCCGACCCGGTTGCCAAGAAAGATGCGGCCATGCATGCCGAGCGGACGCTTGATGCCGGCGAATCCGAGGGTGGTTGGGGTCATGTCGATCAGGCTGACCACTTCATCGCTGACGGTGCCGGGGCGGTAGTTCTTCGGCGCGGGAAAGTTTTTCGGCCAGTGGATGATCATGGGCACGTGCAGTCCGGTGTCGTAGCACCAGTGGATGCCGCGCGGCTCGATGCGCCCGTTGTCGCCGAAGAAGACAATGATGGTGTCGTCGGCGACGCCGTCCTTTTCAAGCTGGCGGAGAATCTTGCCAACGGTGCGATCCATGCCGGAAACCGAGTTCAGGTAGCGTGCCCATTCTAGCCGGACGAGCGGGTGGTCGGGATAGTAGGGGGGCGGGCTGACGTTTTCCGGGGTGGCGATCTTTTCGTGGGTCGGCTCGCCCTTCCATTCGACGCGCGGCTGTTGCCAGGTGTTGCGGTCGTAGATGTCGTATTCCGCCTCCAGCGTGTTGATCTGAGCGAAGAAGGGCTGGTTGGCTTTCAGATCTTCCCATGCGCCGGTGTCGTAGAGCTTGCCTTCGTTGACAAAGTTGAGGTCGAGCTTGCCGGAGCCGACTTCCTCGCCGTTCATCGTTTTGATGTTGGCGGTGGTGTAGCCGACATCCTTAAGCCGGTGGGTGATCGGCCGCACGCCTTCGGGCAACCGGTAGTCGTCCTCGCGGTGCGAGCGCATGTTGTGGGTGTCGGATGTGTTTTGATACATGCCCACAAAAAAGGCGCTGCGCGAGGTTGCGCAAACCGGCGCCGTCGAGAAGGCATGGGTGTAGCGCACGCCCCCGGCGGCCAAGTTGTCCAGATTGGGGGTCTTGACGTTTTCGGCGCCGTAGCAACCTAGATCCAGCTTCAGGTTTTCGGCGACAATCCAAATAATGTTGGGGCGCTTTTGTTGCGCGGAGCAAATGGTTGCGGCGGCCGCGACGGCGATAGCGAGACAACGATATGGTTTCATGAGGTTTCTCCTGGTGGTTGAAAGTTAGCCGGATTCCGGAAGGAAGGTGGGCATGGTGATTCCGTTGGGGCGGAAGGCTTCGCCAAGGCATTGCGCCACGTGGGTTTCGCAGTTGCGCCCGCCAAGACCGTAGACATGCTGCACAGCACGGTTGAAGCGCCCGGGCAGCAGCAGGACGGGTGTGCGGCCGCGGTGGCGGTCGAGCTCAGCATCGATCAGGGCGATGGCCGCCTCCTCGGTACGGGAGGCGCCGGGGCCGATCATGTTGCAGGCCTGCGATGAGCCGGAGGCCAGATAGCCCGTGATATTTCCATCCTCTTCGGCGACCGACAAATGCCACAGACCATCCGGGTTGGTGATGAAGTGGGTATAGTCGGTGCGCCGCGAGATGCCGGAAATCTCCAGCTCCAGTTTTGCAATCGCTTCAACATCGGCGAGCGTGCCGGAACGAACGGCTATGCCGCCATCCGCATTGGGCAATCCCGCTTCCGGAACGTCGACCAGCAGATCCTGATAGAACTCGAACGGCTTTAATCCGGCGCGGGTGTAGAGCGAATAGGAATCGAGATTCATGCAGCTGGAAACAAGGCGCAAGGGGAGTCCGGCGGCTTCAGCCTGAAAGATGATCTCCGTCAAAAGTTGCCGGGCGATGCCCTGGCCGAAATGGTCGGACGACACGTTCATGATTCCGAGCGAGAAGTGGGTTTCGCGCCGATGCATAAAGCAGGAGCCGCCAATGGCGCCGTCTTCATCGACACACAGCAACGCCTCGCTTCCGTCGAGCTGGTTGTACAGGTCGACAAAATCGCGCGTGTGCATTTCCGTGGGCGGGAAGATGCCCGTTCCAAATTTGTTTTGGTAGTAGGCATTGGTGGAATCGCGAATCAATGTTGCCAATGCGTCGCGGTCTTCGGGTTGCGCGCTTCGGATGGTATAGCTGCCCATATGTCCCCCTAGTTTCAATGTTCTTAGAATAGTCCTGACAAACTATCAGGAAGGGAAACCGCCGTCTTGTAAAAAAAAGGCATGGTGGTGTATTCCCCAACACGCGGCAAGATCCACACCAGCCTGCTTTTATTGTGAAGCCTTGGGTCGAATGCCCCGCAGCTTGCTGCGATTGATGGGGGGTCGTCGGCCTCGACGACTAGCGTGCGCAAGGCACGGAGGCCCTTGCCCCTCCATAGTGATACCCCTCAGCTTGCTGCGGGGAGATTCATTTACCTTGGTGACGGCTTGCACTTTTGCCACGGAAGCCGCGCCGGGACAAGAGCGGTCTGCTGTTCGAGCATGCCTGCTGCCAGACGGCTGTCTGCATGCCTTCAAGGGGGAGCGTCCTCTCCGGGTTGCGCCCCGAAAGCTTCGGTTGCTCAGGACGCTTTCCCCCGAAAGTGGCAAAGAAGGCGACCTCCCTGCCGCTGTTTAAAAACGAGGGATATGCCACCGTATCGATCGGGAAGATCGATCATGCCAATGCGGATGTCCCCCAAGAAACCCCGTCCAGTCGTTCAGGCCATCCACCGCGATAAACAGAACATTGGGCTTCCGATCCTTTGCTATTCCGGTTAGGGCTGACATCGATACGATCAGGATCTCAGTCGTCAGGGAAGCGATTTTTCTTTTAGTTCGTCTCATTTTATTTCCCGCTTTCTGTTCTTTCGTTTCGGCGCGGAAGGATAGGGTCGCTTAACCATACAATTTCATTTTGTGCTTATGTCCTCGGTATCCGGTTAAGATTGAAACAGTCAATGTATTGATAGCGGTTTCGGGTCATGCACGAAAGCAGCCGGTCGACTGTTTTGCGCCAGATCCTTCTCAAACTGATCGATATGGACCCGCATTCGGGCAGCGACTTCCGGATGGTTCTTCAACACATTCGTGGTTTCCCCGATATCCTGTTCGAGGTCATAAAGCGCGGGCTTGGTTTTTTTTCCTTTTTTGTCGTGCGACTGATGATATTTCCATTTGCCGGAACGTACTGCCGCGAGGGCGTTGCCTTTGTGGAAGAAGAAGGCTTCGTGCGGGCTTTTTGCGCTTCCGGACAGCACCGGCCAGATGTCCTCGCCGTCGATCACGCGGTCGGATGGAATGGCGGCCCCGGCCAGCTTCGCGAAGGTTGGCAATAGATCCATGGCGGTCATGAGTTCATCGTTCACGGTGGCGGCGGGGATTTTTCCGGGCCAGCGGATTACGGCCGGCTCGCGCATGCCGCCCTCGAACGTGGAGCCTTTCTTTCCTTTCAACGGCGTGGCTCGTCCGACAGCCGGGCCATTGTCGGAAGTAAAGACCACCAGCGTGCTGCCATCAATTCCGTGTTTTTTCAGGGCATCCAGAATCTGGCCGACCGACCAGTCGATTTCGCTGATGGCCTGCTCGAAGATTTTGTCCCGGGTTTTATAGTCGATGTTGCTGTTTTCCTTGGCCAGCTTCTCTTTGGTTTCTTCCGGCAACTCCTTCATGAAAGGCGGCGAGACATGCAGCGGGCGGTGGGGAATCGGGTGGGGGATGTAGAGGAGGAACGGGACGTCGTTGTTTTTCCCGATGAAGTCCACCGCACGCTCGGTGATGCGCCGAGTCAGGTAGTCCGCATCGGGATCCATTTCAACGACGGTCTCGCCTTCGAGCAATGGTAGGGAAGGAAAGTTGTAGTTTTTCTGATTGGGATGAAATGGATGGATGTCGTGGCTGTAGGGGATGCCAAAGAATTCGTCGAATCCCTGCCGGGAGGGAAGGAATTCCGGCTGGTCGCCAAGGTGCCACTTTCCGAACATGCCGGTTTTATATCCCGCCGGTTTCAGCACTTCGGCCATGGTGATTTCTTCTGGGTTGAGTCCTTTCGCTTCAGCAGCGAGCAATACGCCGAAATTGGAGCCGAAGGCCATGTCGATCCGCTTGGGATAGCATCCGGTCATCAGGGCGGCGCGGGACGGCGTGCAAACGGGCGCCGCCACGTAGAAGCTCGTCAGCCGCGCACCTTCGGCCGCCATCTGGTCGATCCGGGGCGTATCGACATGCGTTCCCCCGAAACAGCCGAGGTCGGCATACCCCTGGTCATCGCTAAATATCACCACAAAGTTGGGCTTTTCCGCCGCCGTTGCCTGCAGCAAGCACGCCAGAATGCTGTATCTGATCACTAGGCCTAATTTTCCCATATAATGTTCCTTTATGAATCAAGGGATGCCCAGCCGATAGACCTTTACGTCGTGGCTGGCGATTTCCAGTTTAAGCGATTGATTGATCGTTCCCAGGGTTTTTTTCGCCCACAGGTCTCGGACGATATAGGCGTTCACTTCCAGGCTGGCATCGGCAAAGTTAAACGTGAAGTCCACCGGCTCGTCGTTGCGGTTCAGGATCAGGACGCCCGTGTCGCCGTTCTTCAACGGCTTGACCCAAACCTGGACGCCATCCCGGCTGTATCCGATCTTGCCTTGCTTGCACAGCACATCCTGGTTCAAGGCGATAACTTCTTTGTTGGTGATGATTTCGACGACATCGTCTGGAATATTGCGCAGGTCGTTGCCCAGAATCAATGGAGAGTTCAGAATGCACCACAGCGAAAAATGGGCGCGGTTTTCAGCCCGTGTAAGATTTCCGTTGCCCACCTCCAGCATGTCGGGATTGTTGAAGGCGCCGGGGCCGGCGAGTTCCTCCAGCCCTTCCTGCATGTCGAGGATTTGCATGATGCGTTTCCAGTTTGCCTTGATGTCGCCGGTGGTGCGCCACATCGTGCCCAGCTCCGGTGCCCATGCAAAGGCCGCGTGGCGCTGTTCGGCGGTTACCGTTCCATTCGTCGCCTTGCGCTGGCGCCTGCTCAACGACCCGGCCCATCCTTTTTCGCAAATGGCGTGAACCATCTCGGGGTCGACCTTGTTCAACGCCTCGGTGAAGACCCGGTAGCGACGGATGATTTCTTCGCGCCCGGTTTCCTGTTCATCGTTGCGCGTCGGGCAGTAGTCGTATTTAACAAACTTCACGCCCCACTCGGCAAACTGCTGCGCATGAAGTTCCTCGTTGCCCAAGCTACCCGGCCAGTCGCCGCACGTCCGTTTGTTCGGAGAGGAATAGATGCCCAACTCGAACCCCTGCGACTTGACATAGTCGGTCAGCGGCTTGATCCCTTCGGGAAAACGGTTCGGGTCGGGAACAAGCCGGCCATCGGCCGCCAGTTCGCGCTCGGGCCATCCATCATCCATGACGATGTATTTGTAGCCCGCCTCATCGAGCTTATACCTCTTTGCCCCGTCCACGGTTTCCCGCACCAGGAAGCCATGCACTCCCAACCCGAATTTGTTGTAGGAATTCCAGCCCATGGGGGGTGTTTCTCCACCAGCTGCATCCGTCGCCTGCAGCAAGCTCGCCAGAAGACAAGATCCAACCAACAGGCTGAGCGTCCGGTGCATAATCATTTTCCCGCTGGTTTTTTCCTGCGTTTCTTTTGCTTAGGCGGAGCCGCGGGTGGCGCGTAGGATTTGATCAAGGCATCGAGTTCCTGAATCACTTCGGGATAGTCCCGGTACAGGTTTCTGGTCTGGGCAAGATCCGCTTCCAGGTCGTATAGCTGGGCGGGCGGGGCATCCGGCTTGATCTTGCCGTTTTCAATATCGCTGTTTTTGTAGCCGGCATAGGCGACCGCCGGTGCCCCTCCAAAATTGTGGTCGCCTCGTTTGTCCCCGGGGAATCCGCCGCTTCCCTGTCCGCCGATATACATCCATTTTCCTTTGCGGACGGCCAGGCACTGCGGCTTGTTGGGCGCGAGCACCAAGTGTTCGCGGATTGTATTTTGGGGGTTTCCAGTAAGCGCGGGCAAAAGGTTTACGCTGTCGCGCGCTTGACCGGGTTTGATCTCGACGTCGGCCAGCGCGGCCATGGTGGCCACCATGTCGACATTGCAGAGCAGCTGCTTCGAGACGGATCCCGCTTCGATGTTGCCCGGCCACCGGGCGATGAACGGAATGCGATGCCCGCCTTCCCACACACCGAACTTGAAACCGAGCAGCTCACCGTTGATGCGATGTCCCGCGTCCCAAGCATCCTGGCCGGTCGTGTTGAACATACCGCCGTTGTCGCTGGTGAAGATGATCAGCGTATTGTCCGCGACGCCGTTTTCTTCCAGGCATTGGATAACTTCGCCGACCATCCAGTCCAGCTCGTGTATAAAGTCGCCGTACAGCCCGCATTGGCTCGTGCCCTTGAAGCGCGGTGCGGGAGTGAAGGGGTGGTGGATATTGGTGGTGGGCAGATAGAGGAAAAACGGCTTCGCCTTGTTTTTGCCGATCCAGCCTTTCGCCTTTTCAATCAGCAGCGAGGCGGTACGTTCGTCGTCGTAGATTTCGTGCGCCTTCCTTGCCCCCGCAAAAATGTTCGGGCTTTTTCGTCCGGCCTCCGGTGGGAAGGTCGGGGTCGGCGACGCGTTTTTCTTGTCGATCTTCAGCGGGTCGTTCGGGTCGAATCCAACGATCTCGTGGTTTTCCACATAGACAAAGGGGACGCCGCTGTTTACCTGAGGAACCCCGAAATAATAGTCGAACCCGACCTCTAGCGGACCGGGTTTCAGTGGCTTGTTCCAACCGTGCATGTCTTCGCCAAAGCCAAGGTGCCATTTTCCGATGCAGGCCGTGGAATAGCCCGCCTCTTGGAACACCTTGCCCAGCGTCTGGCGTTCGGTTCCAATCAGCAGGCCGGTCTTGTAGCTCAGGGGACCCCATATTCCGTGGTCGCCGTGACGCAGCGGATAGTCGCCGGTCAGCAAGGCATAGCGCGACGGCGTGCACACGGCCGAGGCCGAATGCGCATCCGAAAACCGCCTGCCCTCGGCGGCCAGTTTGTCGATGTTCGGTGACTGCACCTTGGTCGCGCCGTAGCAACCAAGGTCGCCATAGCCGAGATCGTCGGCGAAAATGAAAACAACATTTGGCGTTCGCGCCTCCTCGCTGAACCCCGTCATCGAAAGCGCGAATAAAACCAAACCAATCAATCGTCCTATTTTCATTTCTTCACCTTGTTTTTGGGCGCAGGCGCCTTGAATTCTATTTTAGCCCGTCCCTTTTCGGCGTCGGACAATTTATCCCAATGCAGTCGGTCGTTGCCGATCACCGGCACTTCCGGAAAGAGCGAGCCGGTGGGGCGCTGTTCCGTTCCTCGTTGACCGTATTCGCCTAGTTTTACTCGCATGTCGTTTGCCAGTCGCGTCAGGTGAGCGACGACCTCTGGGTATTTCGCCGAAAGGTCCGAATCTTCGCCTTTATCTTCAAGGTTGTAGAGGAGAGGTTTGGTGACCGGGTTCCTTCCGTGTTCCCAAAACGGAATCTGCTCTTCCGTGCGGGGGAGGTGCAGCTTCCAGTTGTCCACGCGGACGGCCTGCAGGTTTTCACAGTTGTAGTAATAAAAGGGTTCTACCGGTTTGCGTGCGATGGGGCGCTGGTCGAATAGGGGCACGAGGCTGGTGCCGTCATATGCCCGATCATCCGGGAGCGGTTCGCCGATGATTTCGCTCAGGGTTGGGAAAAGGTCCATCGCGTTTGCCGGGACATTGGATACGGCGGGTTTCGTGATCCGGCCTTTCCAATACAGAATGAAGGGGACGCGATGCCCGCCTTCGAGTGAAACATACTTTGTGCCGCGGTAGGGAAGGGCATATTCGTTTTTAACCGGGCCGTTGTCGGACGTGAAAACAACCAGGGTGTTTTCCAGAATACCATTCCGCTCCAACGCCTTGACGATTTGCCCGATGCTCCAGTCGAGTTCCTGGATCACATCCCCGCGCTTGCCGTCTTGGGAGCTACCCGCGAATGCGGGTCCGGGCTTGTAGGGGGTGTGGGGATAGTTGTGGGCATAGTAGAGAAAAAACGGCCGGTCTTTATGGGTTCCAATGTCGCGCAGGATACGGGCGGTGTAGAGCTCGGTGAGCCGGGGTAAGGGGGCTTTTTTATAGACGACTTTCTTCCCGTCAAAAAAATGCGGATCGGCGGACACGTTGCTGGGGATACCGTAATACTGGTCGAATCCCTGATTGAAGCAGGAGAATTCTTCCTCCGTACCCAGATGCCATTTCCCCACCATCAGTGTTGTGTAGCCCCGCTTCTTGAACTGCTCAGCCAATGTGATCTCATCCGGGTTCAAGCCAAGGAACCAATGTGCTTCGCGCTTGGAGTTAATCCCCATATACAGGCCGCACCGCTGCGGATAGCCCCCCGTCAAGAAAGCCGCGCGCGAGGGCGAACAGATGGAGGCCGCCGTGTGGAAATCGGTAAACCGGATCCCTTCGGCCGCCAGCCGGTCGATATGCGGCGTCTTGACTTTCTTTGCGCCGTAACAGCTGACATCCGAGTAGCCCATGTCGTCCATCAGAATGAAAACAACGTTGGGGCGCAACGCTGTTTTTTCTTCCTTCCTCAAAAAGTCGAATCGCTCCAGAAAGGGGAGGCGCCGGATTTCTTTGGATCCGATATGCAGGCCCCATTCGGGCATGCGGCCTTTGCCGCTGTCGGTAAATGCTTCGGGGCGATACGTGCCCGCAGCATAGATGGTGTGGGAGAGCGCGCGTTGCTTTCTAAAAGAGATGCCGTCCGGGGCGTACTGAAGCGTGTTCCGGATTCCACGGGGGCCAATTTTCCCGATCAGGGCCATCACGCCCTCGCCTTCAGGCCACACGACCACCTCATGCCCACCCTGAATGATCGGGTTGGACTCATGTTTGATGTAGGGGCCTTCCGGCTTGTCGCTGATGGCCACCCCCATCCTGGTCTGCCCCGGGGATTTCCCCCATTGCCGCCCCTTGTAATACATCCAGTATTTTCCGTCGCGAACGATCAGGCACGCGTCGTCGACCCTGTGACTGTCGAATAGGGACGGATCGTCGCTGGCCTTGAGAATTGGATTGCCGCCCAGCTTTTTCCATGGGCCGTCCGGGGAGTCGGACACGGCTAGTCCAATGGCCGTTTTGGTGGATGATTCGCCCTGGTTGACGAAGGGTTCGGGCACGGCCGTGTAGAACAACCAGTATTTGCCTTTGGCGACCAGAATGTTGGGCGTGAAAACGCTGTGCTCATCCCAACTCCCTTTGGGGCCGCGGGGAAGGGACTCGCTCTTTTCCGTCCAAACGTGGCCATCGGTTGAGGTCGCGTACCAAATGGTCGCATCATATCCACTGACTTCTTCCGGATCGGTATGCCGCGTATACCAGACATAGTATTGGTCGTTTACCTTGATGATATCGCTGGGGTCGCGGCGCATGATGCCTTCCTGCATGCCCAGCCCCTTGGCCGGCGATGTGGTGTGGGTTTGTGTCCAGGCCCTGTCTGCGCTGCATGTCAGCAGCATGATTAGGATGATCCAACGCATATGATTCCTTTGCTATATGTTATGTACGGAACAGCCTGAAAGCTGAAGGTAAAGTACGAGGTTTATTCGTTCTCCCACGAAAAGCTGAATCGTTCAAGGAAGGGAAGGCGACGGATTTCTTTAGACGCGATATGGAGGCCCCATTCAACCATCTGGCCTTTTCCGCTGTCGGTAAATGCTTCAGGCCGATACGTCCCTCCGGCTCGCATGCCATTCGGGTCATCCTTTGTTTTTTCAAAGGTGATCCCATCCGGGGCATATTGGAGTGAGTTCTTGATTCCTGGCGGGCCCGCCTTTCCGATTAAGGCGGCGACGCCCTCGCCATAAGGCCACACAACGACTGCATGTCCGCCGTGAATAATCGGGTTGGCTTCGTGTTTGATATAGGGACCTTCCGGCTTGTCGCTGATGGCTACGCCCATCTTGGTCTTCCCCGGCGAGTTGTTCCATTGCCGCCCTTTGTAATACATCCAGTATTTTCCGTCGCGAACGATCAGGCATGTGTCATCGATGCGCAGGCTATCGAATGCTTCGTGATCATCGCTTGGTTTGAGAACTGGATTATCCAGCTTTTGCCAGGGGCCATCCGGAGAATCGGACATGGCCAGGCCAATGACTGTTTTTGAAGTCATCTCACCCCGGTTAATGAAGGGTTCGGCAACGGCGGTGTAGAACAACCAGTATTTGTCTTCGCCAACCAGGATGTTGGGGGTAAAGACGCTGTGTTCATCAAAGCGTTCTTCGCCGCCGCGGGGAAGCGCTTCTCCCTGCTCCGTCCACGCATGGCCATTGGTTGAGGTGGCATACCAGACCGTTGCATCGTATCCGCTTGGATCCTCTGGATTGGTGTGCCGGGTATACCAGACATAGTACTGGTCTTTTACCTTGATGATATCGCTGGGGTCGCGGCGCATGGCACCGTCCTCGATCCCCAGCCCCTTGGCCGGCGATGTGGTGTGGGTTTGAGCTGGTACCCCGCCTGCACTACAGAGCAACAATATCAGAATGGTTTTTATATGGATCATTTTCGGAAGACCTCTTTGATTTCATGCAGCCGCACGCCCAACGTTTTTTGTGCGATGGCGTCCAATTCCGATTCCGGCCCCGCAATATGAATGGTGCGCTGGATGTGCCGAATGCTTTCACCGGGTTTCAGCGCGGCAGCGGGCGATGACGTCTCCAGTTCGTAGAACGGCCCCAGTGGATCGAGGCCGGGGCTGGGCGATCCGTCGTTGTATGAATTGATCACGTCGCCGCCGAACGGCTGCTTTTGGATTTCCCACATGGAGTTGACATAGCCGTCGGTTTTTTTCGGCGCGTTATAGGTGACCAATGTGAGCACCCGGCCATCCGCATCATAGCTGCCGGCGATGCCTTTGGAGCGCGCCGGGCTGATGCCGATTTTCCCCCGACGGGTTCCATCGCCTTTGAAAAAAACAGTGGATTTCGACACCGCCATGTATTCCGGCGGCACCCTCCCGAAGTATGCGTCATTAACCGCGGGGCCAAGCTGCGCTTCCGGTCCATCCTTGAAAGGGATGACAACCGTGGTGCCGGGCGATGGTTTGTACATGCCCAGCAACCAGATCGAAAGCATGCCGCCTTCTTTCGTCCAAGGCTGGTCACCGATGTTTTTGAGCACGTTGTCGGATTCATAGGCCACATACTTCACATGATCCGGCACGCTGCTGCCGAACACATCCTTTACACCGTTGTCGTCCAGCAGCCGAACCGTCCGTTCGATGCCCACCGAAAATTCCGTGCCGCTGTGGTTCTGGAGCGAGCAGTCATGCGCAAATGCAACGCTGTCTTTGGTTTGGTTCGTTATTCGATAGGGAAGGGTGTCGAGCGATGCCGGGGTTTTCCACACGGCGAATTCGAAGGGATCGCCCGGTTTGAAAAAGATTCCAAACTGTCCTCCCTCCGGCCCCAGCCAGAAACGCTCTTCCCCGCCAAAGACATAGATATGCTCCTCCAGTGCCCCCTTGGCTTCCCGCTCCGAGAGCAGCCCTTTTTCAATGACCTTATAATTCAGCCATCCAAAACTGGCTCCGGCTCCGGTTGTGCTGGTCATGACGCGACCCTGATACTGCGGCACCACCGCAGCCTGCCGCTCCCCTTTCTTGAGTACAACCACATCGGTATGTTTTTTGAGAAATGCAACATCCTCATCGAACGTGAGGGGTTTGGGTGCAGCACAGAGCAATGCTGCGGAAACAAACAATCCATGCATTATGCCAACTAGTTTTTTATTCATGCCGTTTCATCCATTTTCATCCATCAGGTCGCGCGGTTATAAAGTCCAACCTTCGCGATATTCATGCTGAATAAGGCGGTTGGCCAGCTCGTGGTCGGTTTTCATGTTTTTGCTGTCCCACATTAATTTGGTTCCGGCGCCGACACGCTCGGCGACGCAGCCGAGCAGGATGGTTTCGGTCAGTGGCCCGGCATAGTCGAAGTTGGATTTTGCGATCGAAGGATCGTTGGCCTTGATGGCGTTGAACCATTCCACGTAGTGGCCGGGCGAGCGTTGCATGGTCTTCGGGGGAATTTCTCCGGCGCGGGCGACGGCCTGCATGGCGCTTTCGGGGAAGAGGCGCGGCGTTGTTTTATGGGTGCACATCATGCTGTTTTTGCTACCGTGGAAAATCATGCCACTGGAGGTCAGGGTGCGTTCCTTTTCCAGCGCTTCCGGGCGTGGTGGCAGCGTTTTCCCGTCGAACCATTTCAACGTGACCGGGGGCCGGGCGCCGCGCGCCGCGAACTGGAAGGTGACGGTTGCCGACGACGGGTAGGTGTGCTTGGCGCTGGCGGGGTTCGTGCGTTCGAATTCCGCCTCGACGCTCAGCGGTGCGCCGAGTCCGAGCGCCCAGACGGGATAGTCCATGATATGCGCCCCCATGTCGCCGAGCGCTCCGGCTCCATAGTCATAATACGCGCGCCAGTTGAACGGGGCGACGACCGAATCCTTGTCCGTTCCGCCGAAGGGGGCGTCGGGAGCCGGCCCCAGCCAGAGATCCCAGTTCAAAGTGGATGGTGCGGGTTGCGCTTTCGGGCGGACGATGCCCTGGGGCCAGATCGGCCGGTCGCTCCAGCAGTGCACCTCGGCAACGTCTCCGAGCAGGCCGCCCTTGATCCATTCGTTGACCAAACGCGCCCCTTCGCGGGCGTGGCCCTGGTTGCCCATCTGGCAGACGATTTTGTTTTCGCGGGCATATTCCGTGAGGATGCGCGCTTCGGAGATGGTGCGGGTCAGTGGCTTTTCGCAATAGATTGGCAGCCCCAGCTGCATGGCGGCCATGGCCACCACGGCATGGGTGTGGTCGGGGGTGGTGATGACGACCGCGTCGAGGTTTTTCGCCTCCTTGTCGAGCATCACGCGCCAGTCCTCGAACCGCTTGGCGGGTGGGTGCTTTTTGAAGGATGGCGCGCTCCGCACCTGATCGACGTCGCATAGCGAATGGATATTGTGAGCGGCGCAACCCTGAATGTTTATCCTTCCTTTTCCGCCAATACCGACAAATCCAAGGTTTAGGCGTTCGCTCGGTGGGAGTTGGTTATTTCGGGACTTGCCGTCCTTGCGGGCGCTTTGCGCCAGCACGGACGATGGAACAATATTGAACGCAGCAACGGCGGCGCTTGCCGCCAACACCTTTCTCCGGCATATCTGGTTGGTCATAAGTTCTTCCTCATGATGAGTCATTCTACTCTGGAAAGATAGCATCGAGAGGGGTGGGGGTCTTGTAAAAAAAGAGCATAGCGGTGTAGATCCCAGAGGATTTTCTCCTCTACACCAATGCGCCGTTTTTCTACAAGACAGTGGGGGCGTTGCCAGAGGAACATGTTTTAACATGAATAAAGGTGTTTCAGTAAAGGAAAGGAAATTGGATATGGGCATTGGGGATCGAGTAGGCAAACTGATGGCGGGAATTCTTGTGCTTTCGCTTATTGGAGGGATGGCGCATGGGAAAGAAGAGGTGGAGTGGTCTTACCGGGACGAAACCGCGGAGCAGCGCAATGCCCGGATGGGCTGGTGGCGCGAGGCGCGCTTCGGCATGTTCATCCACTGGGGCGTCTATTCCGTGCCGGCTGGAACCTACAAGGGCGAGCAGATCGGCTTCATCGGCGAGTGGATCATGCATCGCGCCCAGATTCCGATTGCGGAATACAAGGAATATGCCAAGCAGTTCAATCCCGTGAAGTACGACCCCGAAGCCTGGGTGCGCATGGCCAAGGATGCGGGCATGAAATACATCGTCATCACCTCGAAGCACCACGACGGCTTTGCGCTGTTCGACACCAAGGCGAGCGACTGGAACGTCGTGCAGGCTTCGCCGTACGGGAAGGATCTGCTCAAGCCGTTGGCCGAAGCTTGCCGGAAGCACGGCATGAAGCTGGGCTTCTACTATTCGCAGGCGCAGGATTGGACGCACCCCGGCGGCTCTTCGAGGGATAATGAATATTGGGACGACGCCCAAAACGGCGATATGGACGAGTTCATCAAAAACATCTCGATTCCCCAGATCAAGGAGCTCTTCACGAACTATGGCGACGTCGCCGTTCTTTGGTGGGACACGGCGCTGCGCATGACCCCCGAACGAGCCAACCTATTCAAGGGCCTCGTGGAGCTTCAGCCCGGAATTATCACCAACGACCGCCTGTTGCGCGGGCATAGCGGCGATATGAAAACCCCGGAACAGCATGTCCCGGCCACCGGTCTCGACTACGACTGGGAATCGTGCATGACCATGAACACGACCTGGGGCTACAAGAGCTACGACGATAACTGGAAATCGAGCGAGCAGCTCATCCGGCACTTGGTCGATGTGGCCAGCAAGGGCGGCAACTATCTCTTGAACGTCGGCCCCATGTCCACCGGCGAGTTTCCGCCGGAGAGCGTCGAGCGCCTCAAGGACATCGGCGACTGGATGGAGGTCAATTCTTCATCAATCTACGGCACCACCGCCAGCCCCTTTATTCGGCTCAAGTGGGGGCGCTGCACCAAGAAGGAATACATCAATTCGTCGCAGCTCTATTTCCATGTGTTCGACTGGCCGGAGGATGGACGGCTGGTGATCGACGGCCTGCGCAACGAGGTGTTGGATGCCTACTTCATGGCCGATCTCCAGCAGCACCCCAAGGTAGAGCGGACGGACAAAGGCGTGGTGCTGCTCCTTCCGGAAAAACCGCTTGATCCGGTGACCACCGTTATTGTCGTGAAGGTGGATGGCAAACTGGATGTGGAGCGGATTATGCCGAAGCAAAATGAGGATGGTGTGCTGGCGCTGAAGCTGGAGGATGCCAACCTCCACGTTCCGGCATATGGCGACCAAATCAAAATCAAGCAGGATGCCAACGGAACCGACTACATCGACGGATGGACGGACTACCGTTGCCGGATCGACTGGCTCGTTCAGATCGACCAGCCGGGCATGTTCGATGTCTACGCCGAGGTGGGCGTTGATGAGACGACTGGGTTCATGCTCCTAGTGGACAAGGCTCGGAAGCCCATGGCGGGCAAAACCACCGGGGGACTCGAAAACTACAAGACCATCAAAGTCGGCCGAATGAAGCTGACGGAAGGGGAACGCACCATCAAAATCTTTCCGCAAAAGCAGAAGTGGACGGCCATGAACTTCCGGTCGATGACCTTGAAGCCCGCCGCCGCACCGCCCGGACAGGAGTAGGCGACCGTCGGAATGGGCATCGGCGGCCTGTTTTTTATCGGGGATCGTTTTCTATGTGGGTTTTCGGATAGCCGGGGCCGCCTTTGGCCTCAACCACCAGTTCCCGGCATCGTTCCCGATAGTGTTCGAGCACCTTGCGGTGAGTGCTGGAAGGCGCGAGGTTCTTTGTTTCCAGTGCGTCGTTCCGCAGGTCGTACAGTTCTTCATAGACCGGTTGCTCCCCTTCGATGGATGCCGTGAGCGAGAGGATATGGTGTTGGTCTTTCGCCTTGTCGAAATAGCGGACATATTTGAAGTCCGTGCCGCGCACGCCTTCGATGCGCGGATAGTTTTGCCCCATGAACATGTTTTCGCAAAAGAAATCCTTCCGCCAGGAAACGCTGGTGTCGTTCATGAGCGGCGCGAGGCTCTTTCCCTGCATTTCAGCAGGAACAGGGACGCCTGCCAGTTCCAGCAGGGTGGGGGCGATGTCGATGGACAGGGCCAGTTCTTGTTTTGTTTTTCCGCATTGGCTATCCGGCAGGCGGGGGTCGTATACGATCAATGGCACCCGCAGGGACTCGTCGTAGAGCAGCACCTTGCCTCCCAGGCCATGTTCCCCGTGCTGCAGCCCGTGGTCGGAGGTATAGAGAATGATGGTGTTGTCTAGCAGACCTTGATGTTGCAGTTCGGCGATGACCGCTCCGGTGAGCTGGTCAATCCCGGTAACCGTCTGGCACGTGAGCACTTGGCGCTCGCGCAGCGCCTTGGGGGTTTGGACATAGTTGTAGCCCTTGAGATATTTCCCGTTGTAGACCTGCTTCGGGATTTTGGGATCACGGATGGACTTTTTGGCGACATAGGTTTCGGGGCGCGGCATCGCGTTGATCTTGTCCCGATAGGTGCTTCGGTACAACTCGGGATCAGTGGGGCGCTGCTCCATCGATCCGGTTCCCGCGCCGTGCGGAACGTTAAAGTTGACCAACAGGCAAAACGGCTGGTTGTCGGGTTTTGTTTTCAGGAAATCACTTGCTCCGGAAAACGATGGATTGTTTTGCAGGAAATTCAGGGCGCCCTCCTGGAAGATTTCAACCTGCGTTTCCGCCGTTGAATTCGTGTAGATCGGATGCTTCCCTTTGGGGTAGAACATGGAGTGTTTATGGTTGCCGTACCAATAGTCGAATTGCTTTTCCATGACGCCGCTGGAGTAGCCGGAACCTTGCGGAGACAGCCCGATCGGCGAATGGTTCTTGCCGACGTAGCCAACATAATATCCGGCCTTCCGCAGCACCATGGGATATGTTTCCGCGAAAGCCTCCAGGCTCAAGCTGCTTTCCGAACCGAAGGTAACGCCATGTTTGCGCTCGTACTGCCCTGTCAGGATGCTGGTGCGGTTCGGCGTGCATGCCGCCGTTGTGGCAAACGCATTTTCGAAGCGAATCCCTTTGGCGGCAAGGCGGTCGATGTTCGGCGTTTTTACAACCAGATGCCCGGCGCATCCCAGATAGTCGGCACGTTGATCGTCGGCAAGTATGACGACCACATTGGGCCGGTTCGTTCGGGCGGAGGCATGTCCCGCCATGAGCCATGCGCCAACAATCATCATTGCACTGTTTCTCAAGATATGAATGGGTTGTTGCATAGGGCTTCCTTCTGTTTTGTACGTCACGCAATATTCAACATATCAAGAAACGGCTGGGTGTCTTGTAGAAAACAGGCATGCCGGTGTAGGAAACGGCTCATTCAATCCAAAACAAAGTCCGCAGGGGTTCCTGTTTCTACACCGCCGAGGAGATGGCCGTGGTTACGATGGACAGCATTTGGTTCTGGAGTTCCTCCAGGGGGGCAAGCAGGTCGAATACAGATGCGTTCAGGGCATCGGCCAATGCCTGCAAGGTTTTCTGGCGCGGCTGGGCAGCGCCCTTTTTCAGGTTGCGGTAGGCGACGCGGCTGATGCCGGCGGCATCGGCCACGTCTTGCTGGGTCAAGCTGTTCATCTTTCGCAGCCGCATTAGATTTGTCGCTAATTCGTTCATCATCAGTTCCCTCGAGCTTGGTTAAGGGTAGAATGATGAAACTTACAAAAAGTCAATGGCAATATAAAAGACAAGTAACGGCCGCGGTTTGCGCAGGGTTTAAGAAACATGGATCTACACAAGCATGCTTGAAAACTACAAGCCAGACTGTTTCGTTCGATATAGGTTCTCGTGTTGTTTTGTGGAGATTGTTTGAGATGGAGGGTGAGAATATGAAAAAAGAAGGTTTGGCCGCTATCGGCGGCCTAGTGCTTGCAAGCCCGTTGGCGGCCGCGCCGAACTGGGACAACATTGAAGTGATCCAGGAAAACTGCGAGCCGCCGCATGCGACGATGATGGTGTATCCGGATGCGGCCGCGGCGCTGGCCGGCGTCCGCGAAGATTCTTCTTGGTTCAGGCTGCTCAATGGCCAGTGGAAATTCCAATGGTCGGAAAATCCCGAAAATCGCCCGGAGGCTTTTTTCGAAACTGAGTTCGATGATTCGAGGTGGGGCGAAATCAAGGTTCCGTCCAACTGGCAGATTCAGGGGCATGGCGTTCCCGTGTACAAGGACGACGGCTTGGTCTTTCCGCTCGACCTTCCGAACGCGCCGCACGAAGCCAATCCCGTGGGATCCTATCGAACCGAATTCAAGATTTCCAAGGATTGGAGCAGCCGCAAGGTGTATCTGCATTTCGACGGCGTGGATGCGGCGTTTTTTGTGTGGGTCAACGGCCGCAAGGTCGGCTATAGCCAAGGCAGCCGAACGCCAGCGGAGTTCGATATCACCGACTATATCCAACCCGGAAAAAACCAGCTGGCCGTGGAGGTCTACCGTTTTTGCGACGGCTCCTATCTTGAAGACCAGGATATGTGGCGGCTCAGCGGCATCTTCCGCGATGTCTACCTCTGGAGCACGGCAGCGCCGCACATCCGCGACTTCACCGTCGTCACCGACCTTGATGAACAGTACAAAGACGCGATCCTCAAAGTGGATGCCGAAGTGCTCAATCCAGTCGGTTCTGTTGAAGTCGTCCTTCTTGATCCTTCCGGCGGCGAAGCGGGTAGGGCTCGCTCTCCGAGCGCGCCTTCTGTCGCATTGGAAATCCCGGTAGCCGCGCCAGCCAAATGGTCAGCCGAAAATCCGGCGCTCTACACCGCATTGATTACGCTCAGGGATTCCGCTGGCAAAACCATCGAAGTGATCCCACAGGCCGTCGGCTTCCGCGAAGTGGAGATTCGCGGCGAGTCGTTTTTGGTGAATGGGAAGCAGATCCTGCTCAAGGGCGTCAACCGCCATGAGCACGATCCCGACACGGGGCACGTCGTGACGCGCGAAACAATGATGCGCGATATCGCGCTGTTTAAGCAACACAACATCAACGCCGTGCGCACCTCGCACTATCCCGACGATCCGCTGTGGTATGCGCTGTGCGACCAGTACGGCATCTATGTCATGGACGAGGCCAACCTCGAAACCCACTTTGCCGGGAACGATCCTGGCAATGTTGTGGCCAACACGCCCGCGTGGCAGGAGCAAATGCTCGACCGCCAGCGCCGCATGGTCATGCGCGACAAGAACCACCCATCGATCATCACGTGGTCGATGGGCAACGAAGCGGGCGACGGTCCCAACTTCAAGCCCTGCCTCGACTGGATCCACGCAACCGACCCGACGCGCCCGGTGCATTACGAAGGCTCGTCACGTTCCGGGGGCGTCCACTCCGACTGGGGTTCGAACATGTATGCCGCCGAAACGGTGGATGGCCGTCTGGGGCAGCCCTATCTGCTTTGCGAATACACCCACTCGATGGGCAACAGCACCGGCAACCTCAAGGAATATTGGGATACGATCCACGCCTCTCCGCGCCATCACGGCGGCTACATCTGGGACTGGATGGACCAAGGGCTGCGCATTCCGGTGCCCGAAGGCAAAACCGACCCGTTCGGCCGCGTAACCGCCATGGCCTATGGAAGCTTCTGGGCGAAATACCGCGACGCCGCCTACGACAAGAAGTTCGGCAACTGGATTGGCCAGTTTTGCATGAACGGGCTGGTGGGCGCCGACTGGGAGCCGCATCCGGGCCTCAAGGCCCTCAAGCATGTCTACCGCAACATTCACGCAGCGCCGGTCGATCTTGCCGCCGGCAAGGTGCGGATCAAAAACGGATTCGACTTCGTCAACCTCGACGACATCGCCGAGGGGCGATGGAGCGTGGTTTCCGACGCCGGCAAGGCCACTGGCGGAATCTTCCAATCCCTGGACATTCCGCCTGGCGCGGAAAAGGAATTCGCCGTTGACCTGTCGTCGATTATTCCAGAGCCTGGAAAGGAATATTTCCTTAATTTGGAATTTGTAACGAAGGCCGACGCCTTCTATGCCAAGGCCGGGCACGTGCTTGCCGAAGAGCAGTTCAAGCTGCTGATGCATGAACCCGCCGCATTGCAGAATCCTGCCGCTCTTCCTGCCTTGAAATGGAAAGAAAAAAAGGATTTGGTTTCCGTTCGGGGCAAGGGCTTCTCCGTGAAGTTTAATAAGGTTTCCGGCCGCATGGACTCGTTTGTTTTCCAAGGCGTGGAACTGGTGGAAGAGGGATTGCGCCCCGACTTCTGGCGCGCCCGGACAGACAACGACATGGGCGCAAGCAGGCGCGACTATATTTCCACCACATGGAAAACGGCAGGCGAAGAGGCCATAACCTCCGGATGCGATGTGCGGCTCCTTGCTTCCGGCGCCGTGAAGGTATCGTTCGAGTCGGAGCTTCCGGACGGCCTAGGAATGTTCGATACCGATTATACGGTCTATGGAAACGGTGAAATTGCGGTGAGCGCAGCCTATTCAAAGGGCGGGCGCAGCGGGCAGATCCTATATCGCTACGGAATGCGGATGGCGATGCCGGGCGGATTTGAAAATATTTCGTGGCATGGGCGCGGGTCGCACGCGACCTATTCAGACCGCTGCTTCGCGCCGGTCGGCGTCTACCACGGCACGATCGACGGCCAATGGATCGACTATTCCAATCCGCAGGAAAACGGCAACAAGACGGATGTGCGCTGGGCGGCGCTGCGGAACGCGGACGGCGTTGGCCTGTTGGTGAAGGGCGCGCAGCCGCTGAGCATCAACGCTGGTCACTTCCGCGCCGCCGAAATGGAGGATGCCGCCTATGCCTTCGATTTGCAGCGTCGCGATGAAGCTATCCTGAACATCGACCTCGCGCAGCAAGGCGTGGGCGGGAACAATTCGTGGGGCGCCACGCCGTTGCACGAATATCTGCTGCCGGCAGAGGATTTTAGCTATCGCTTCCATCTGCTTCCTGTCAAGGCGCAGGAAAAGGAACTGCCCGCACTCGGCCGTTCGCTGACCGGTGTCGAACGTTCGTTCGAGGTTTCCCTGCCCAAGTTTGAAGGGCCGCTGATTGGCCAGGCCAAGGTGGCGGAATGCACGACGGCGCAGGGATGGACCGCTACGGCCGACAGCGAGGAAACCGCGAACGGCAATGTGGTGGCCAACGCATTCGATGGCGATCCGGAAACGCGCTGGTGCGCGGCCGACCACCAAAACGGCCATTGGCTTCAAGTCGATTTCGGGGAAGAGAAGCCCATTGGAACGCTCAAGATTGTGTGGGAGAACGCCTCGGATTATAAATACCGCGTGGCGGTCTCGAACGACGGGAACACATGGAAGACCGCCGCGGATTTCAGCAAGGGCGGCGACGAGTTGCAGACGAAGCTTGCCCCGGTGAACTCCTCGGCGCGGTTTGTCCGTATTATCGTCGATGTGCCGCCGCTCGGAAGATGGGCCTGCATCCGTGAAATCGAAGTGATAGATTAGGGGGACGAACATTGAAAAAATGGAATGTGATAATCGGGTTGGTAATGATCTCGGCCATAGGGGCCTTTTCAGCGCCTACCACAAGCCGACTTGAAAACTGGAGATTTAGCAAGGCCGACACCGATGAATGGACAGCGGTCACCGTGCCGCACACCTGGAACGCCGCTGATGGCCACAACGGCGGCACCTACTATCGCGGGGCGGGGTGCTACCGAACCGACCTGAATATTCCAGAGGTTGGAAGCCAACGGGTCTTCCTGCGTTTCATCGCAGTGGGCACTGCGGCGGAGGTTGTTCTCGACGGGCAATCCATTGGCTCGCATCTGGGCGGCTACTCGGCATTCGCGTTCGAGATTACCGATCAGGTGAAAAGCGGGAAAACCCACGACTTGCGCGTCAAGGCCGACAATACGCATCGCCCCGACGCGGCGCCGCTTTCGGGCGACTTCACCGTATGCGGCGGCATGCACCGCCCGGTGGAGCTGATCGTTAAAAATGCGGTGTGCATCTCGCCGCTCGACCACGCCTCTCCAGGTGTTTTCATCTTTCAGGAAAACGTGAGCCGCGAAAAGGCGGGCTTGCGCGTGCGGACGTTGATCGACAACGGGGAGCGGAAGGAAAAGAACATCCGGACGCTTGTCACGCTAACCGATGCCGAGGGGAAGCAAGTTGCGCATAAGAGCCAGAGTGTTCAGGTTGAAGCTGGCTTGGTGGAAAACGCGGAACTGCTGCTGGAACTATCAAACCCCCGCTTGTGGCACGGCATCGAAGATCCCTATCTCTACACGCTGACCGTCGCCCTTTTTGATGGCGAGACGGAGGTGGACCGATATGCCAAGCGGGTGGGGTTGCGCTATTTTCATATCGATCCCGAAAAGGGGTTCTTCTTGAACGGGGAATCCTATCCGCTACACGGCGTGAACATGCATCAGGACCGCGCGGTCAAGGGCGCGGCGGTTTCGGACGAGGATATTCGGAGCGACTTTGCGCATATCCGCGAAATCGGCGCCAACTGCCTGCGCCTGGCGCACTATCCGCATTCGTCGCTGTCCTACGAAATATGCGACGAGACCGGCCTGCTGGCCTGGGCGGAAATCCCGCTGGTCAACCAGGTCACGCACGATCCGGGCTTTGCGCCGAACGCCAGGCAGCAATTGCTCGAAATGGTTCGGCAGCACAACAACCATTGCTCGATCTTTACCTGGAGCCTCTCCAACGAAATGTTCCACCGCAAAACCGAGGAGCCGATGGAGCTGCTCCGGGAATTGCAGGCCATATGCAAGGCGGAGGATCCCGCCCGTCCGACGTCGCTGGCCACGAACAACCGGCGCAAGGAACTGTGCAACCTCACCGACCTGGTTGCCTTCAACAACTATCCGGGCTGGTATGGCTCGAATCCCGAAGGCATGCAGGGCGTGCTCGATGCCTACAACCAAGCAGGCGGTCTCCGCGGCGTCGGGGTCAGCGAATATGGCGCGGGCGGCTCCATCCGCCATCAGGATCTTTCCCTTAAGCGCGTCGCGCCCAAAGGCAATTGGCATCCGGAACAGTGGCAGGCCCATCTGCACGAGCGGCAGTACAACGCCATCATGAACACCCCAGCCTGCTGGGGCAGCTTCGTCTGGGCCATGTTCGACTTTTCCAGCGACGGCCGCTCGGAAGGGGATCGCGACGGCGTGAACGACAAAGGCCTCATGACCCACGACCGCGCGATACGCAAGGATGCGTTCTATTTCTACAAGGCGCATTGGTCAAAGGAATCCGTGCTGCACCTGACGTCGAAGCGCTACCGGATTCGCAACACCCGCCGCGTTCCGGTCAAGGTCTACAGCAACCAACCGGAAGTGATGCTGTCGGTGAACGGAAAGAAAATCGGCGCGTCCAAGCCCGACCGCCTCAAGGCCGCCCGCTGGGAAAACATCGAGCTCGTTGAAGGGAAAAATAAAATCGTAGTCGCCGCCGGAGATCTTCGCGACGAAGCCGTATGGATTTTCGATCCGACCGCTCCTACGCCCGGTCCCGCCGCCGAATCGATTGTCCAAGGGCTGTTCAGCGCCTCTGATGCTGAAAAAGGGCATTCTCCCAAAGGTGCGTTCGATGGAAATGCCGCCACGCGCTGGGCAACCTCGAAAAAGGGCGCATGGTTGGCGCGCGAATTCGAGAATCCGGTTGAAACCCGATCCATCTCCATCCGTTGGTACAAGGGCGGCGAGCGAAACTATTCCTTCAAGGTTGAAACCTCGACCGACGGAAACACTTGGCGCCCAGCCTTTGCCGGCAAGAGCGGCAAGCAGGACGGATACGAAACCTATTCGTTCGACGTCGCCTACGAGCTGAGCCATGTCCGGATCATCTGCAACGGACATGGCGGCGGGGTATGGTCATCGATCGTCGATGTCCGGCTTGGGATGTGATCTACACCAATATGCTTTTTTTCTACAAGACGCCGTGTTTCCCATTTGGTATCCCTAGAGCATGTGCAGTCCGTCCGACTGCAAGTCAGGTTTGGAGGATGGCAATGGGGAATTCGAAGTGCTGGCCTAGCCGGTGTATATGGAGTTGCATTCTACTGGCCATGCTTTGCACGGTTTGCGGTACAAGCATGGCCTCTTCGGAAATCCAGCTGCTTCCCGTGCCGCGCACATCGGTGCTCTCGGAACCCGGACTTATTGTCTGGGGCGCGAGCATGGTGCAGGACGATGATGGCGTCTGCCACCTTTTCTACTGTCGATGGAAGGGGCGGTTGGTGAGGGATTGGTACATGCGCTCGGAGATCGTGCATGCCACGGCGCCATCGCCCGGAGGACCCTACACGCCCCAGGGCGTGGTGCTGACCAAGAGGCCGGAGGGCGCCGATGCGTGGGACGGCCTTTCCTCCTACAATCCGACCGTTGTGCGTTTCGGCGACAAATACTACCTCTACTACACCGGCTGCAACGGGGCGAACCGCCGCATTCGCCGGGAAGACGGATCGTTCAAGTCCTCCCCGAACGGCACCGCATTGGCGCAACGCGTCGGCGTGGCGGTGGCCGACCATCCGGCTGGGCCATGGAAACGGATGGACGAACCGTTGGTGGATCTTTCGGATGATGGCTTCGATTCCCAGATGGTTTGCAACCCCAGCGTGACCCAAGGTTCGGACGGCCGCTTTTTGATGGTCTATAAGTGTTCGGATGGGTCGCCGAAGACCGGGGGCGGCATCTATCTGACCGTCGCTTTTTCCGACCACCCGACCGGCCCGTTCAAAAAGACCGGAACGAAGATTCTTTCGCATCCGGATAGTGCATTTGCCGTGGAGGATCCCTTCGTCTGGTGGGAGGATGGCCGATACCGTATTGTGGTAGACGACCAGCACGGCGACTTTTCCGGAGAAAAGGGGCTGATCCTGTTTGAGTCGGAGGACGGCCTGGATTGGCGGAAATCCGATCCGTTCGTGCTCAGCCGGTGCCAGATCGACTGGGAAGGCGGGCCGCTCGAAAAAACACATCATCTCGAACGCCCGCAGATCTGGCTGAAAGACGGAAAGCCGGCCATGCTCTTTGCCGCGATTGCGCGAGAGGGCAATGAATATTTCAACGTGCATATTCCGCTCCAGGCGGTATCTTCGGAAAAATAAATCATGGTTTAATGAGGAGATTGGATTGTGAAGATTAAAAACGTGGGAGCTGTTGTTGTGCTGGGGTTGGTTCTTGTTGCCGCCAGCAGTTGCAAGAGCACGGGAACCAAGCGTGCGGAAGCAAGGCACTATGACGGCAGTTGGGAATCGTTGCAGACCATGCCGATTCCGGATTGGTTCGAGGAAGGAAAGATCGGCATCTTCATCCACTGGGGACCCTACAGCGTGGTGGGCTATCGCAAGGCCGCGCGCGGCTACTCGGAGCATGTGCCGAAAATAATCTACGAGGATCCGAAGCATTACTATCCCTACATGGAAAAACGCTGGGGGGCGCATCCGCCGGATTTTGGCTACAAGGACATCATTCCCGAATTCAAGGCGGAGAATTGGAATCCGGAGGACTGGGCGGAACTGTTCGCGGAAGTGGGGGCGAAATATGTCGTGCTGACGGCCGAGCATCACGACGGCTGGGCCAACTGGGATTCGGACCTGACGCCATGGAACGCCGTGGATAAAGGGCCGAAGCGCGACTTGGTCGGCGACCTGGGCGAAGCGGTTCGCGCGAAGGGGTTGCGATACGCGCCGTCGTACCACCGCGAGCGGCACACGGGCTTTTTCGCGAAAGCCAAATTCGCCGTTCATAGCGAACCCCGCCCGGATATCGCGGAAGAGATTCGCCGCGTTCCCGAGGCATTGATGCTGTATGGTCCGGAGTTTTCCTACAACAAAGCATTCGTCGATGATTACGTGGCGCGTTGGAAAGAGATTCAGACTAAATATCAACCGGATATGTTGTGGACGGATGATGTCCCGATTCTTACCCGCGACGGAAACAACCTGGCCGCGGGAGAGCTGAGGCCGGAGATTCAATATTTTTATGACCAGCTGCGCCTGATGATCACCGACTACATGAACGACGCCGCGGCGCGGGGCCAGGATGTTTATCTGAACAACAAAGGGGCGAATTGCAACTGGCCGGACGGCGTGGGCTGTTTGGAAAAAGATAATCTAAAGCTGGCGGTGATCGGTCCCAAGTGGGAAAGCTGCACCACCTTCGGATCTTCGTACGGCTATCTGGCCGCCGAGGAAGAGCCCGGCCACAAAAAAAATAAAACCGTGAAGGAAGTTGTTCATAGCCTGATCGAAACCATCAGCCGCAACGGCAATTTCCTGATCAATATCGGGCCAAGAGCGGACGGCACGATTCCGGAGTGGCAGGTGAGCCGGTTGCGCGCAATGGGCGGGTGGCTGAAGATCAACGGCGACGCGATCTACGGCACACGCTACTGGAAGGAATTCGAGCAGCAAAACGAGAACCTCGCCTTCACGACCAAGCGCAAGGCGCTCTATGCGATTAAGCTGGAAAAACCCGCCGCTCCATTCATGATCGACGCCACCGCGGGGTGGACGAAGGATCAGGTTAAGTCGGTCAAGCTGCTTGGTTCCCCCGCGGACGTTGCTTGGGAAATGACCGCCAACGGATTGCGAATCACTCCGCCGGCTGATTTGGGCTCCAGCATGTACGCCTGGTCGTTCGAGATCGCGACCGATGAGCAACAGCATGATCCCAACGCGATCGTCAAGGACGCGAACGAAGTGCTGAAAAACACGGGGCACGTGAATCTGGATGGCCATGCCCGTAAAACCCCCGGGAAGAAATAATCCAATGAGGAAAATTGCTCTCGCATCTTTCTTGTGCGTTATGGCTGCTGGCGCTGCGGATCAACCGAACGTGGTTCTTATCTATGCCGATGATATGGGCTATGGAGAAATCGAAGCCCTCAATCCGGAGCGGAGCAGCATCCCGACGCCGAGCCTGAACCGGCTGGCGGAAGAAGGGGTGGTCTTCACCGACGCACACACCAGCTCATCGGTCTGCTCCCCGTCGCGCTACGCGCTGCTGACCGGTCGCTACAACTGGCGCACGCGTTTGCAGCGGGGGGTTGTGAAAGGCAACGCCGATCCGTTGATCGCCGAAGGCCGCGCGACGCTCGCCAACCTGTTCCGCGATCAGGGATACAGCACGGCGATTGTCGGGAAGTGGCACCTCGACTATAACTATGAAATTCCTGAAGGGCTGAAAAACGCGCCCGTGCAGGGGGAGACGAGGGAATTCTATCCCTCCGGGTTTCCGGTCGGCACCCATATTCCCGACGGACCGATCACCCGGGGGTTCGATTCCTTCTATGGCTTCCACCATGCCGGCGCCATGAGCGGCATCGTTCGTGACGACACCATTGTCGAAGACATGAAGGTGGTTGACGTGCTGCCCGCGCTGACCAAGGAGGCGGTTGGCTTCATTGATCGCAAAAGCACCGAAGCCAAAGCCGGAAAACCGTTCTTTCTCTACTTTCCGCTCAGCTCGCCGCACGGCCCGATTGCTCCTTCCAAGGAGTGGCAAGGGAAAAGCGAGCTCGGAAGCTATGGCGATTTCATCATGCAGACCGACGCCTCGGTCGGGGCGGTGATGGCGGCGCTTGACCGCAATGGGCTGCGCGAAAACACGATCATTGTTTTCAGCACGGATAACGGGACTTCCCCGATCGCGAAATTTGAAGATCTGGAAGCCGCGGGGCATTATCCCAGCGCCAACCTGCGCGGTCACAAGGCCGATCTGTGGGATGGCGGCCACCGCGTTCCCTTTATCCTGCGTTGGCCGGGCAATGCGGCGCCCGGGACGCAATGCAACCAGCTCATTTGCCTGTCGGACATGATGGCCACCTTTGCCGAGTTCTTTGGGGTAGCTTTGGCCGACGACACCGCCGAGGACAGCGTCAGCTTTCTGCCGGCCCTGTACAGCAAGCCGGTAAAGGAGGGGCGGGAAGCCATTGTCCACCATTCGATCAATGGCCGGTTTGGTATTCGCCGGGGTGATTGGAAGCTGCTGCTCGCGCCGGGATCCGGCGGCTGGGCTTCTCCCAAGGATCCGGACGCGGCGGCGAAGGGGCTGCCGGATGTCCAGCTCTACAATTTGCGAGAGGATCTCGGCGAACAAAACAACCTCCAGGCCGAGCATCCCGAAAAAGTCGCTGCGCTGATCCAGCTTCTGGAAACCTATGTGGCCAATGGCCGCAGCACGCCCGGGGCTGTCCAAAAGAACGATGCCGAAATCGACCTCTTCAAAAAAGAACTGAACAAGCCCCGGAAACGGGTCAAAAAGAAGAAATAGGGGAACCACGCATGAACTCAAAGACATTTTCAAGCGGCCTTGCCATGCTGCTCCTAACGGGCGCCGTCCTTGCGGAAAAGCGGCCAAACTTTCTCTTTATCCTCGCGGACGATCAGTCGCCGTTCGATCTGAAGGTTTACGATTCCGATTCGCCGCTGGACACCCCGGTGATTGACAGCCTGGCGGCGGAGGGGCTGGTTTTTGACGGTTCCTACCACATGGGCGCTTTCATCGGCGGGGTTTGCCGGCCGTCGCGGCATATGATCATGACGGGGCGCACCGTGTGGCGGTTGCCGCACGTTAGGCCGCCAAAGAAAGGATCCCCGCCGCGAAAACACCCCGGCACGCCCTTGGCCAACGAAACGCCCGTCACACCGTTCGATGCCGAAAACGACAGCCTTCCAGCCGTGTTCAACAAAGCGGGCTACGATACCATGCGCACCTGCAAGAACGGCAACAGCTACGAGGCCGCAAATGAATTGTTCACGGTTCGCCACGACGCCACAAAACGTGGCGGACCCGATCCCGAGGGCAGCGGCTGGCATGCCCGGCAGGTGCTCGACTACCTCGATGCCCGCGAAAAGAGCAAGGATGCCGATCCGTTCCTGATCTACTTCGGCTTCTCCCATCCGCACGACATACGCGATGGAAAATCGGAGCTGCTTCGGAAATACGGCGCGACCAACCACCGCGATAAAAAGAGCCTGCCCAAGCTCAGTCCGGAAAATCCGGCGCCGGATCTCCAGGTGAACTATCTGCCCGCCCATCCGTTCCACCACGGCCACCCGGGATTGCGCGACGAAGAGAAGGTGTCCGGCGTCTGGAAAAACCGCGACGAAGCCACCATCCGCAACGAGCTTGGCCGCGAATACGCCTGCTCCGAAAACATCGATATCCAGATTGGACGCGTCCTCGAAAAGCTCGAAGCCATGGGCGAGCTCGACAACACCTACATCATCTACACCGCCGACCACGGCATCGCCATCGGGCGCCACGGATTGACCGGGAAGCAAAACCTTTACGAGCATACCTGGCGCGTGCCGTTCATCGTCAAGGGACCCGGAGTGAAGAAAGGGCGGGCGTTGGGCAACATCTACCTGCTTGATATCAGCAAAACCCTTTTCGACCTCGCGGGCATCGAATCCCCCGAATTGAACGAAGGGATCAGTTTTAAACCTGTGCTCGAAGGCAAGAAGGAAGCCGTTCGCGACGTGCTCTACGGCGTCTACTGCGGCGGAACCAAGCCGGGCATGCGCTGCGTGAAAAAAGGCGACTGGAAGCTGATCAAGTACGATGTGCTAGACGGCAAAGTGCGCGAGACACAGTTGTTCAATCTTGCTGAAAACCCGGACGAACTGATCAAGGAACACCACGATCCCGATGTGGTTGCTTTCACCGGGAACCAGCCCAAGCCGAACCAGCTTAATCTGGCTGACGATCCGAAATATGCGGACAAACTGGCCGAGATGGAAGCGCTGCTGCTTTCGGAGCAAAAGCGGTTGGATGATCCCTATCGTCTATGGAACCAGCCGGATGGGTAGGTGTGCGGAAATCAAGAAGTGCCCAAGAAGTGCCCATCCAGTATTTTTTACTAGAGGCTTGTGCATGGAACGAAGGATGTAATATATGTTGAGCAACATATGAGTAGGGATACACAAAGCAAGGAGACACTCATTCAGGAGTGCGACGCGTTTCGCGAAAGTCTGCATGGTGCGCAGCTCAAGCAGCTGTTAAACTTTCTTCCAGGCATCTATTTTGTTGTCAAAAATTTCGATGGTCGCGTGATGATGGCCAACGATGAGGCGGCCCGGTTGTGCGGTTTCGAAAACGAGACAGAGATGCTCGGGAAAACCGACTACGACATCTTTGCATCGGATCGTGCCGATACCTATGTGAAAGACGACCAGCATGTATTGCAAACCGGCGAAAGCATTATCGATCGTGTGGAAATGGCTCCCGATCCAAACAACTCGATCAACTGGTTTGTGACCACGAAGATTCCGCTCTATTCGCATGAGAACGAGATTGTCGGACTGGCCTGCATCGCCCGAAACATGACCGATGCCTATGAGATGCTACGTCCCTATACGGAAATGAATGAAGTGCTCGAGTATGTGCGGGAAAACTACGCCACGCCTATCAAGCTTGAGGATCTGGCGCGGGAGGCCTCTCTCTCGCCCAGCCAGTTTGAACGAAGCTTCAAGAAGCTGTTTGAAATCACGCCGGCTCGGCACATTCTGAATGTCCGGATCCGTGCGGCCTGCAACCTGCTCAGTTCCTCGAACGACACAATTGCTTCCATTGCCATGGAGACTGGGTTCTACGACCACAGCCACTTTGCCCGTGGCTTCAAGAAGGTGATGGGCATCTCTGCGGGGGAATACCGTTCCAAGGGTCGCAAAAGCCCTTGGTAATCTACACATCAATGCCTTTATTTTACAAGACGACGGGTGCCCCTCCCTGATACCTTTCCAACCATGAAACCATACGTCTTTGGCGGAATTGAATGGAAAGTGAATGATTGGTAGAATCTACAGGATCGCATGGCTTGTTCCGGCACTGCTGCTAAATGCGCAGGCGGATGTTCCCGGGAAAGGGTTTAGCCCTCTTTTCAACGGGAAGGATCTGTCCGGCTGGTGGGGGCTGCGGACGGCCAATCCGGTCGTTTGGATGGCGGAAACCGAACAGCGGAAGGAAGCCCGACGCCTGGCCAGCTTCGAAAACATCAATAAGCATTGGCGCGCCGAATCGGGGGTTCTCGTCAACGATGGCAAGGGATTGACCCTGGCGACCGTGAAAAACTATGCCGACTTCGAACTCGTTCTGGAATATAAAACCGAAGCACGCGCCGACAGCGGCGTCTATCTGCGCGGCATTCCCCAGGTGCAGATCTGGGACTACACCGACCAAGCCAAGTTCAAGCTGGGTGCGGACAAGGGATCGGGCGGGCTTTGGAACAATAAAGCAAGCCGTGAAGGCAAGGATCCCCTCGTGCTGGCCGACAAGCCGTTCGGCGAATGGAATGCCATGCGCATTCTCATGGTCGGGGAGCGTGTCACCGTTGAACTCAACGGCCAGCTGGTTGTCGATCACGCCCGGCTGGAAAACTATTTCGACCGCAATAAGCCGATTCCGCCCACGGGGCCCATCCAGCTGCAGACCCACGGTGGGGAGATTGCCTGGCGCAACATATTCATCCGCGAGATCGGCGGAGCCGAAGCCAACCGCATCCTCGCCGCCAACTGCTGGAACGGCGGCGGCGCCCCGGGCAACTGGAAAGGGAAGGTTGAAAGCTATGAGTTCAACGCGGGAACCATCCGGTGCAAGGACAAAAAGGGCGGCACCGTCTTTACGGAAAATGAATATGCCGACTTTTCCGTCCGGTTCGAGTTCAAGGTTCCTCCGGGCGGCAACAATGGGCTGGCACTCCGCTACCCAGGCAAAGGCAATCCCGCCTACGCCGGCATGTGCGAGCTGCAGGTGCTTGACAACACTTCCCCGAAATATACCGAGCTGGATAGCCGGCAGTACCACGGATCGGCCTATGGCATGGTTCCGGCGCACCGCGGTTATTTGCGCGCACCGGGCGAATGGAATTTCCAGACCGTCGATGTGGCCGGATCAACCATCCAGGTTGAACTGAACGGAACGCGGATCCTGGATGCCGACCTTTCCGTGGTTTCGGAATACATGGGCAACAAACAGCATCCGGGGAAGGAGCTTACCTCCGGCCACTTTGGTTTTGCAGGGCATGGCAGCGCCGTTGCATTCCGGAATATTTTGATCAAGGAGTTGGCTCATGAATAAAAGTAGACGAGCCTTTGTCAAGGCATCGGCGGTTGCAGGTCTCCCGTTATTCAATATTGGAACGGCAGGCGCCTCGCCCAACGGAATGCTGAACCACGCCAGTTTTGGTGTGACCGGCATGGCGAACCGCGACCTCAAAACCCTGGTACGCAGCGACCACCTGAAACTTGTGGCGGTGGCTGATGTGGATGAAACGGCGCTGGCCACAGTGCGGGAGGAATTCCCCGATGTCCGCGTCTACAAGGATTGGCGCGTCCTGCTGGAGAAGGAGCACAAGAACCTCGACTCGGTCAACGTCTCCACACCCGACCACATGCACGCGCCCATCGGGGTGTCGGCGATGAACCTTGGCCTGCATGTCTATGGCCAAAAACCGCTTGCGCAAACCCTCTACGAAACAAGGCGCATGGCCGAAATTGCCAAGGAAAAGGGCGTGGTTACCCAGATGGGAACCCAGCTCACGTCGAGCACCTACGAACGCCTCGCCGTGAAAATGATCCAGGACGGAGTCATCGGCAAGGTCAAGGAAGTCCACATCTTCAGCAACAAGACCTGGGGCGACCCCCAGCCGCTTCCAGACAGGAGCGACCCCGTTCCCGCCGGACTTGACTGGGACCTGTGGTGTGGCATTGCCGCCGAACGCCCCTACATCAAAGGGGGCTACCACCCCAAGACCTGGCGCAAGCGGCTGGATTTTGGAACCGGCACGCTGGGCGACATGGGGTGCCATATCTACAGCCCCATGTTTGCGGCCTTGGGGCTCCGGGCGCCGCTGGCGGTGAAATCTGTCGGTGCCGTGCCGAATGAAACCAATTGGGCTATCGATGAAAAGCTTGAATATGTCTTTCCGGGGAACCGCTACACGGCGGGAAAAACCGTCAAGGCCACCTGGTGCGACGGATCGGTGCGTCCTCCTCGCGAATTTGTCGAAATGTTCGGGGAAAAAATGCCGAGGCAGGGCGGAGTCTATATTGGAACCGATGGCATACTATTGGTGCCGCACGGCGGCTTGCCTGTTCCATACCCGCGTGAAAAGTTTGCGGACTACCGCTATCCAAAATTCCCGGCGCGCGACCACTACAAGGATTTCATCGCCGCCGCGTGCGGCGAAAACGTGAAGCCGCTGGCCGACTTCCATGACTATGGTGGGCCGCTGACGGAAACCGTGTTGCTCGGGAGCCTGGCCACGCGCTTCCCGGACGAACGCCTCGAATGGGATGCCGCCAACCTGCGCTTTATAAATAGTTCGGCCGCAAACGCGTTTGTCCGCCGCGAATATCGCGAGGGCTGGGAAGTGGAGGGAGTGTCATGATCAATGTCGGAATCATTGGACTCGGTTTCATGGGGGGCGTCCACCTGCGCAACTGGCAGGCGCTCGACGGCGTGCGGGTTGTGGCGGTGTGCGATGCCAACCCCATTGTCCGAACTGCCAAGCAGGGGAACATCGAAGCCGGATCGGATGTGCTGGATCTCGAAGGCATTGCCATCTATACCGACGTGGCTGATATGCTCGCCCGCGGGGATCTCGACGCGGTGTCGATTGCGCTGCCGACCCATCTCCACAGGGCGGTTTCCATCCAATGCCTGGAGGCCGGGGTGCACGTGCTGTGCGAAAAGCCCATGGCCCTTAGCGTTGCGGACTGCGATGCCATGATCGACGCGGCAAGGGCGGCCGGGAAGCAGTTGATGGTTGCGCAATGCATCCGCTTCTGGCCGGCCTATGCCTGGGCGAAGGCGGCCGTTGGTGGCGGCGAATACGGGAAGGTTCTTTCGGCGGACTTTTCGCGGCTCACCTATGCGCCTGCATGGGACGGCGACAGCTGGCTTTCGGATTCTTCCAAGAGCGGGGGCATTGCGCTCGACCTTCATATTCACGATCTCGATTTTATCCAGCACCTTTTCGGGGTGCCGCAGGAGGTTCGTTCGGACCGCGTTGATTCAAGGCATGTCCATACGCTGGTGGATTATGGCGGAGGCTGCGTGGTTTCGGCCACGGCCAGCTGGCTCATGCCGGAACCGTTCGGTTTCGAAATGTCCTATAGCATTGTTTTCGAAAAAGCCGCCGCTGTTTTTAAGGACAATGAACTGAAGGTCTATCCGGCTGAGGACGAACCCTTTGTGCCCGATCTGGCCGAGGGCGATGGGTATCAGGGGGAAATTGAATATTTTGCCCGGCTGCTGTCGGGAGCGAATGTGGAAGAAATAATCACGCCAGAGCAGGCGCGCGAATCGGTGCGCATGGCGTTGGAGATCATACAATGAAGAAAAAATACCGACTCGGAATATGCAGCTGGTCATTGCACAACGACCTTGCCGAAGTTTCGCAGACCCTGAAGGAAACCGGATTGACCCATTTGCATCTCGGCATCGATACGGTCAACACCTTCCGTGAGGCCATAGAGCAAAACAACTGGATGAGCACCAGCACCATGATCGGCTTCCCGCAGGAGGATTACTCCACGCTGGAAAGCATCCGTGAAACCGGTGGAATCATGCCCAACGAGTGTTGGAAAGAAAACCGTGCGTTGGCGTTGCAGGCGATCGACCTGACGGCCGAATATGGCGTCGACTTTCTCTCCATGCACGCGGGGTTCATCGACCACAACGATGCAGATGGCTACCGCAAATTCTGCACCCGCATCCGGGAGCTGGCCGATGCCGCCCTAGAAAAGAAGGTGATGCTCCTGCTGGAAACCGGCCAGGAGACCGCCGAGGATCTGCGCTTCTGTCTCGAAGAGCTCGACCATCCAGCGCTGGGCGTCAATTTTGATCCGGCAAATATGATCCTCTACGGCATGGGTGATCCCATCAAGGCGGTGCGCACTCTGGCACCTTGGATCAAGCATGTGCATATCAAAGATGCCATAAGTTCGCCCAATCCCGGCGAGTGGGGGGTCGAAGTTCCCTGGGGCGACGGCGAAGTGGATTGTGTTGCCTTCATGCAGGTTTTGGAAGCGGTTGGATACACCGGGGCTCTGGCGATCGAACGTGAAGGCGGCGATACGCGTGCGGAAGACATTAAACTGGCGGCTGGCCGTCTGGGGGGAATGTGATGGGGGCAGATGTGAAACACTCGTTTATCGGGGCGCGTTTGTCGGCCATGATGTTCCTGCAGTTTTTTGTGTGGGGTGCGTGGTTTGTTACGGTTGGGAACTACATGCTGAAAACCGAAATGGGCGATGCCATCGGCTGGGCCTATTCCGTGGGGCCGATCGCCGCGATCCTGTCGCCGTTCCTGCTGGGCATGGTGGCCGATCGTTTTTTTGCCACCGAGCGGGTGCTCGGGGTGCTGCATGTGGTTGGCGGCCTCGTGCTCTATTGCTCGCCGATGGTGGTGGATGGCGCGGCCTCGTCCTCGCTGTTTGTCACGATGTTGTTCCTGCACACAGTCTGCTACATGCCGACGCTGGGCCTCACCAACACGCTGGCCTTCCACAACATCACGGATCAGGAAAAGCAGTTCCCCCTGATCCGCGTGTTCGGAACTCTCGGTTGGATTGCCGCCAACTTTGTGGTGAGCAAGGTGTTCCATGCCGATGAAACTGCGCTGCCGCTGCAGATTGCCGGAGGTGCCGGCGTGCTGCTCGGGCTATACTGCCTAACGCTTCCGCATACGCCGCCTCCAGCCAAAGGACAGAAAATTTCCGTTCGCGACCTGCTCTGCCTCGATGCGTTGTCCTTGCTGAAGCAACGCTCGTTCCTGGTCTTTATCGTCAGCTCCACACTCATCTGCATCCCGCTGGCGGCCTACTATGCCTATGCCCCGGTGTTCGTGAATACGAGCGGCCTGGCCGATCCCGCCTTCAAGATGTCGTTCGGCCAGATGTCGGAAATCTTCTTCATGTTGGTCATGCCGCTGTTCTTTGCCCGGCTCGGTGTAAAGAAAATGCTGCTCGTCGGCATGTTTGCGTGGGTGGCGCGCTATGGCCTCTTTGCCCTCGGCGCTCCGGCGGGAACGCTCTGGATGATTCTCGCAGGCATTGCGCTGCATGGCGTTTGCTACGACTTTTTCTTCGTCACCGGGCAGATCTATGTCGACAAGGTCGCACCCGTGGCGCTGCGCGGGCAGGCCCAGGGTTTGCTGATCCTTGTGACGCAGGGCATCGGCATGCTGGTGGGCGCGCAGGTTGCGGCCAAGCTGTATGCACGTGTTGTGCAGGGCAGGGAGGTCGACGTGCTGCAGGGATGGCAGCAGTATTGGTTGATCCCTTGCATTGCCGCCGCCGTGATCATGGTTCTGTTCGGCCTGCTTTTTACCAATGGCAAAGAAGACGCGGAGCAAGAATGATGAAGTTTTTTACAATACTCTGCCTCGCAGGTATCTGCCTGAGCGCAGGAGCGGACGGGCGCAAAAATATTATTCTGATCATGGCCGACGACATGGGCTATGAATGTGTCGGCGCCTACGGCTCGACCTATTCAACGCCGAACCTCGACCGCGCCGCCAAGGCTGGCGTGCGCTTCAACCATTGCTACTCCACGCCGCTGTGCACCCCCTCGCGCGTCGAGATCATGACCGGGAAATACAACAACCGGAACTATAAGGCGTTCGGCTATCTCGACCCCACCCAGAAAACGATTGGAAACCTGTTCCGCGATGCCGGCTACGCAACCTGCATTGCCGGCAAGTGGCAACTGGGCGGGGGGGCATCGGCCATCGATGGGTTTGGCTTCGACGAGCACTGCCTGTGGAACATGATCGAATACTACGATCCGGTTCAGGGTAAGAAGATCAAGGGAAAGGTCGAACCAAATAAAAGGCTGCGCTACTGGGAACCGGCTCTCTTTCAGAACGGGGCGTGGCGGGATCAAAAGAAAGAGGAATATGGCGCCGACGTTTGCGCGGAATTCATGATGGATTTCATGGAGAGGAACAAGGATAAGCCGTTTTTGGTCTACTATCCGGCAATCCTTGTCCATAGTCCGTTTCCCCATACACCCGATTCGCCGGGGACGGATCAATCCGAAGGACAAAACTTCGCCGATATGTGCGCCTACACCGACAAGGTGGTTGGAAGACTCGAGGCGAAGCTCAGGGAGCTCGGCCTCTATGAAGACACCGTCGTTCTATTCACCGGCGACAACGGAACGCACGGACGGATGCGGACGCCGATGCAGGATGGAACCGTCATCAAGGGCGGAAAAGGTTCGATGACCGATGGCGGAACGCATGCCCCCCTGATTGTCTGGGGCGGAGGTATCGAAGCGCAGGAGCCGAGCGAGGCGTTAATCGACTTTACCGACATGCTGCCGACGATCACCGACCTTGCAGGGGTCGAACTCCCTGCAGGATTCGAGACCGACGGGCAAAGTTTCAAGCCCGTGCTTGCGGGGGAAAAGAAGGACGTCCGCGACACCATCTATTGCTACTACAATCCCCGGTGGGGAAAAGCCTCGGAAAAAATCTGGGCGCGGGACAAGGAATACAAGCTCTATTCCGATGGTCGGTTCTACCATGTGCCCACGGATGTCCTTGAAGAAAACCCCATTCAACAAGTAACCGAAAAGCACATTGCGACAATCAAAAAGCTTCAGGATGTGCTGGATCTGAATGTAAGGAACTAGAATGAACGTTGAACGCTCACATGTGCAATCATCATTTCAACCGGTGGCCTATACGGAAAGTCGTCTGGAACGACTGAGCCTGAAAACAAAAGGTGAGAGTGCGTCAATTTACGAAAAAAATGTTCGGCTGATTTTACGCAGTCGTCACCCGGCTCTATGATTAGAGCTTGTGGGTGCCCTGCTTCGGCGGGGCACCCACTTTTATTTGGGAGTCACTTCGCGCGATATGGCTTCAGAAATAAGCGACATGAAAGTTGTTACTTAATGCGCAGGAGAGCATTCGCTTCAAACCATCGATAGGTAAAGAAAACCCGCCCGCCCCGCGCGGGGCGGGGCGTCAGGTGAGTTGGCGGGACAGGTCGATCAGTTCAGAAACGGATTTCTCCTTGAGCTGACTTTCGATGCGCTTGCGCAGGATGGCCTGGACTGTCGCTTTGGTAGCAGTTCCGGCGCCCCCGACCACCGCCACAACCCCGGCGATGGTCAGGGCGAAGCCGGCCAGGGCGACTCCCGCCCCGGCCACGAGCGCCAGCAGTCCGGCGGAGACCCACTTTTCGGCCTGCTCCTTTTCGACGTAGAGCACGGAGAGCATACCGGTGGCAGCCAGGATGCCGCCGATCACCATCACACCCTGGCCGAGCGTCACCAGACCGGGGCCTAGCATGATGCCGCCGATCCCGGCCGCCAGCATCCCCGCTGAAAAGCAGTAGGGATGTTTCTTTGCGCATTCGCCAAGCTGGTCGAGCAGACCGTTGATGCCGGAGTTCAGGTTCGGGGATGGTTGATCGGGGTAGGGATTAATGTTGAGCGGCTCATCACGCCGGAGTGACGTTTTAAGCGGCTCTCCGCAGCTTCCGCAGAAGCTTTCCCGCTGCCAGGTCTTCTGGTCGAACGCCCGCCCGCATCCCGGGCAGTGTCGGTATACATTCATAAGATCCTCCTCAATACTCGGACGGGAGTAGGCAGCAGGTTGAGCTGCGGTCGGCTTCGGTGATCAGCCAGATCCTGGTTCCGTCTTCGAGCCGGTAGGCGGATAGTATCCGCATTCCGCTTGCGACGGCCTCGACATTGGTCTGGCGGTCTTCTTTGCACAGGATCTCGCCCCAGTCACCGGTCACATGCCGCTCCAGAAACTCGGTGCAGCCGGTGCTGTTTTCTTCGAGCGCAGCAAGCGCGCCCGGTGTGACGACCAGTCGGCCGAGGGGGAAGAGCGGTTTGATTATTTCAGGCATGGCGCATCCTCCTTTAATTGTATTTCCCACGGGCAGGTATCGCAGGCGGCACCATCAACCCCATGCTGATCGAGGCAGGCGCTGCACGGCAGCAGGATCTCCCCGCACACCGGGCACGGGAATTCCTTCTGTGCGCGATAGGGCACCTCGGCCGCACAGGCGGGGCAGTATTCGGTGAACGCGGGAACATCGGGTTCCACTCCGTCGTTGATTTCGAGGAAACCGGGGCCGTTGCTTTCCGGATCCGCCATCACAAAAACCGTCTTTTCGACTGTTTTGCCGTTCTGTTTACCTTTGGCGGCAAAGCCCCAGTATTCGCCGGAGTCATCAACGACGCCTCCGGTGATGGTGAGGCCGGTCAGTTCCGGAATCAGCCGTTCGAGGCATGCATTTATATATTCATTTGGTTTCATGGTTCTGTCTCCTTGTGGGTTGTTTATGAAAATAAAAAGGCCGCCCCGGGGATCGGGACGGCCTGGGCCTGAGAAGGAGGGCGGTTATGCGCCGTCGCGTTCCCTAAGCCAGCTGGTGGGTTCAGGTGCGTCCCATTTTGCGACGGAAACATCGCAGGGCACACAAACTTCGGCGATGGTGCCGTCGGGATTGAAACGAACACCGACAGACTCCTCCACCTCGGGCCCTTCGCCCGCGGGATAGACGAGCACCTGCAGGCGCTCGGCGACTTCACCGTAAACATCCTGCGCTACGATGATGGGGAACCGGCTTTCCGGCACGGCGATGTCAAGCTCTACGCCATAGGGAGACCGGCAGGGTTCGACTGTTGCTTCGTAATCTTTCATGCCTGCACCTCCTTTCCGTCCCGCCACGCCTCATCGGTGTCGTAGCGGTTGAAAACACCGCCGTCATCCGGCACGCCCTCGTTGATGTGGAACCCGCAGGTCCAGCCGAGTTCGTCCCCGGGATAAGCAGGTCCGGAAACTCTGCCTGGCTCCCCGCCGAAGTGGGTGCAGATCAGCTCTCCCAGGTCTTCGAGGAAGTGCCGGTAGGCCTCGTATTCTTCGATCACCGTTTTGTCCTCCACCGCCCGGCTTATGATCTCCGCCATCTCAATGTCCTTCAGTATCTTGGCCATGGTGCCTCCTATGATTTCATGAACAGTTCGCCGGGTGCCCAGTGCCCCGGCTTGCTGATTTGTGCCAGCGGCACAACCGGTACCATTGCGCCGGACCGCAGCCCTTCGGCATAGTACGCCGCGTGCTCGTCCGTCTGCTTGTCGAAGTATTCGGCCAGTGGTTCCGCGAGCTCTTTGTGCCGTTCCACGCCCGTCATAGGTTGGTTCGTGAGAGCCAGCCGCAGGTGCGCCAGCTCGGCCGGCAGCAGCTGTCGGTAATATCCTTTCGGTGGTTTGTTCATGATTCGTGCTCTCCTTCAGGTTGCAGTTGTCCGAGCATCTCCACGACACCCGGCTCGACGAACGCCACCGGGCCGGTAAGCGCGATGTTGAAGATCCGCGCGGCGGCCGCCGTGCGGATGTGGGCGACACGCCCGGTTCGGTATGCGTTCTCCGGCCTGATGGTACCGCCGGTGAATGTGCTCTTCTGCGGATCGCACTCGACGAGCGCAATATACCCTTTCTTCCACAGCGCGGCGTGTTCCGGGCACAGGTCCCAGCCGGTGACCGTATGACGGTCGAGGCTGTTTCTTAACCGCTTGTCGAGCAGGATGGTGCCTGTATCGAACGCCTGTCCGCAGACCGGGCAGACCTTTTGTTCCATACCGACATGGCTTTTTGTGCTCATGATCAATCTCCTGTTGTTGGTTGTAAGGTTTTGATGGTGGTGGGTACGAGGACTTCGGTCTCGACCATTTCATAGTCGCGACAGAAGCCGACGAAGATGTCTACGACATCGTCGCACAGCCGGTCGAACGAGCAGACCAGCCGCACGCGCTTGCGCAGGTCGCTCATGTACCATTGACTGAAATCCTCGCCCTGGTCCACGGACCTGCCGGGCCATGTGATGATTTTCGGTTCCGGTTCGGGCAGCACCCGCAGCAGGCCGATGCAGCCGTCTGTTGTGCAGGGCGTGTCCGCCTTATGCCACGTCGACCGTCCGCACAGATCGCAGCGGGCGGTTCTGGCATTCTTGCGGTTCAGTCCGCCCTGGTAGAGCACCAGGTATCCGCCGCTGCGGCCGTTGAAGCCGGCCTGCCATGTCCAGTTATATTCCTGCGCCCACTCCTGCAGCCGGGTGTCAATGGCCCACCGCACTTCGCTGCAATCGAGCATCTCCCACGCCTTGTCCATCACCTCCGCCGGGAAACCCAGCGTGTGGATCTTGAGGTTGTTTGCGTAGGAGGTGCTTGTTCATCGTGCTGTAGCGGCTGTGTGTCCGCAGGAACGCGATCATCGCCGCGCGGCTGCGCAGGTCGACGTGTTGTGTGAATCGTTTCATGATTTTGCTCCTTGTGTGATTTTCAGGTTCAGCTGTGCATATCCAACAGCACGGCGTATCGCATTCCTGACCGCCGCTCGTCATCCATATGGGTGACGCCGAACTCGGTGTACTCCCACGGGCGGAACCGCGTACCGAATACGCAGAGCGGACCTTTCCGGTCCATTGCGCCCTTGCCGGACAGCCCGGCCGAATAAACGGCATGCAGCCGGTCGACGAACTCCTTCAGTGCGTACAGGCGGCCGCAGACTTCCGCCGGAGTCCCTTCCGTAATTCCGTCGTAATTGCCGGCGGCCAGCATGGTGATCGCGTGCTTTACTTCCGGGTCCGGGTTCAACCGGACGGCGTCCATCAATTCCCTGTTCAGCACTTCGAGCGTGAAGGGGCCGGTGTATCGCGAATCCGCTTCACCGGCATACCATGCGCCGTTCGCGTCAACGGCCCCGGCGATCGAGCGCCAGTTGTTTTCATCGCCCCATCCATCGATGTAGGCGTCCACTTCCGCCATGGCCTCTTCTGCCGAGTCGGCCCGGGCCACAATAATGTGCAGATTATGCATTCAGGCCTCCTTGCGTTTATCGGGTGTTCCTTCGTTGATGTTGTCGCGCCGGGTGAAGGTGTAGACCTCCTCCCACGACGCACCGCACTCCGTGCAGATCATTTCCTGCACGGCCTCCATACCGCAGATCTCCACGATGCCGCCCTCGATGTGAGGGCTGCCGCAGACCGGGCACTTGCTGTTATCGGGTTGGTCGCTCATAGCGCACCCGCCTTTTCCGCCTTTGCCACCGGTGCGCCCCACCGGGCGCGCTCATACCCGGGCAGGGCGCGGACCGCCTTGTCCTTCAAGGCCTGAAGAAAGGCGTGGGCCTCGCTGGCTTCCCAACCGGGATGCTCGCAGCTCTGGTATTCCAGACAGTTGCAGGACTTGAGCACCTGGACCGGCTCGAACGCAACGGTGGCCTGCTGGAAGGCAACGTCCGCCTCTGTTATGTCGTCCTCGACATAGCGGTCGCCCGGCAGTTCTTCAACCGGATCGCTGTAGCGGTGGGCCACGGAGATCATGTTTTCCTTCCAGAGCATGTTGGCGGCTTCTACGGCTGCAGTTAATTCTCCCTCTCGGATGCAGTCTCGGCTACTTTCCCCGTGATACCATTCCAGTCCGCCGCCATACGGCTTACCGGTTCCGGCCATGGCCATGGCGGCCAGGTAAGCTACGTGTTCTTTTGCTACAATGTATGCGCTCATGTTGAATCTCCTGTTTGTTGAATGAAGAGGGAGGGAGCACCGTTCGCCGGCACTCCCGTAGGGATGTTACGCGGCCTGCTGCAGCTCAGCCTGCTGTTCAGCCGCTCTGGCGTCCATGATATAATCGAACGCCTTCTGCGCTTCGCTGCCGGCCTTGATGAGCATGGAAGGGTCTGACTTCAGCTTCTCCAACCAGCCCCGCAGATAGGCTGCTGAGTTGGTTTCGGTACATAGCAATATTCCGCAGTACCCGCACAGAAACGCCGACCCCATCTCGGCCACCAGCTCCTCCTGCGAGTAGGCATGCGATCCGAAGCCCGTGGGCTCCATGATAGCCTTTCGCCCTACTCTTGATTCATGGCCGACCGAGTGACAAATTTCATGAAACAGGGCTCCATAAAATTCCGCACCCGACGTGAACCACTCCGGGGAAGGCATCGATACACAGTCCATTGACGGGCTATACGATGCCAGCGTCCGGCCATAACCGATGTCGGGTTTGTTGGGCATGTTGGCCACCAACTCTTCAGCGATCTCCAGCGGCGTATGTTCCCGCGTAGGAATTTCCACTACGGGAACTTTACTCTCCGGAAGGCCCTCACATTGCTCGACATTGAACACCCGGTAATACCGGAGCATTGCGTATCCTTTCTGCTTCGGGTCGTCCTCTTTTGCATCCACGATCCGCCAAAACACGACGGGGCAGGATTTCTCGCCCTTCCGGACTTTGCCTCCCATCGCCGTGACCTGTTTGAAACTCAGGAAATAAGGGGATGCGTAGCCGAGCATGTGCAGCAGGAATATATTTACCCCTCTGTAGTTATTTCCGGTTACCAGATTTCGAGGCATCAGGCTCACCGAGGTCCACGGCTTCTTCCAGGGCAGGGTATTCGTTGCTTCTATCCGCTCGATAAGTCGGGCGGTGATCATTTTATTAATCTTCTGATACGCACTCATGGGTTGTCTCCTTGGGTTTGGTGTGGGCACAAAAAGACCACCCGGGATTGGGTGGCCTCGCTGTCATCTAGTTTGCTGCTACGCCGCGATCCTGTCTTCCTTCTCCTTCATCGCCTGCATTACACGCTCGGTCTGGATGGCTTCAATCTGCTGGATCCAGTAGTGATCGAGCATCATCGGCATGACCACCAGCGTCGTCGTCTCATTCGTTACGAGCACGGGGGACCTTTTCGGATCGATCTTCTGGATATGGAGAGTCACGGCCTCGTCGTCACCGAGCTCCACCAGCTTCGGATCAACCCAGCACCCGAGTCCGGCGGTGGCCCACAGCACAAACTGCTTGCCGACGCCCTCCAGAGTATAGACGCCAGCGCCGGAGCTGATGGGAATGACCTGCCGATAACTCGGGAAGATAAGCTCCTCCTGACACTGGGTCAGAAAGACCGTCTTCGCTGTACACGCCTTGATGTCGTAAATACCCGGTCCGGCTTCGAGGCTGAAGCGGTCACTGCGCATCCGTTTGCCGTCCGTGGCGATGATGGTGATGCCGTCTTCATTATTCTCCACCAGCACCTTGGTGATGACGTGACGGGTGGAATCCTTCGAGGCACAGGCGAGCACCGACTTCATGCGGGCAAAGTCGGCGCGGTTATATTTATCGTTATTAAGTTCTATCGTATTCATCGTTGCTTCTCCTTGGGGTTTAAACTGCGGAAAGCCGCCTCCCGGATTGGAGGCGGCCTCTTCTTCGCGCTTCCTGCGAGCGCCTGGCGGTGCATAGGCCTGATGTGTTCGCAACTGTCATAACGGTCACGATTTCGCGTTCGGTATCTTGCGCCAGTTGGAACTGTTTGGATCATGTTTGCAACTGCACCAACTGTCGGGAGACGGGCATGCCGCACTTCCGCCAGTTGGAACAGTTGATGTATATCAGGGACCTGCACCGGCCAGCTGCCGGTCATACTCCTGCTCCGCATCAACCTTTTTCCACTGCCAGCCATATACGGCGTTCACGATGCTGATCTGGGTGTCCACATCCGGTCCGTCCTCGTAGACGTAGGCCCGGGTGATGCGGTCCACCAACTCCGTTTCCTTGCCTCCGCCAACATACATGCCGTCTGCGGTCTTAATGACTACTTTGCTCATTCGACTTCCTCCTTATCCGAAATTGCACAACCCAGCTTCTCGTAGACTCAAGGCTGTATTTCCGATAATTACGTGATCTAGAATTTTAATGCCCATGATCTCGCCAGCTGCGATGAGCTGTCTTGTAATTTTCAGGTCTTCGCAAGAAGGAGAAGGACTTCCGCTGGGGTGGTTATGCGCCAGTATGGTGTACGATGCTCCGCTTTGAATGAGCGGCCGGAACACCTCACGAGGATGGACCAGCGCCGATGATACGGTGCCCAATGAAACCAGATGTTTCTCGATCACCCGGTTCTTAGCATTCAACGCAATAACCACAAACGCTTCTTGTGCAGCCGACTTCAGCTCACTCAAATACGCTTCAACATGTTCCGGTGACGTCAGCAAAGTTCCGTCGTAAGCAGCCTCTTTTACCGCCAGATCTGTATGTAATTGAAGTACCATTTTCATTTCTCCATTTTGTTGTGGTTTAAACTAAAAACCCGCTGTGCCGGGATGGCGCGACGGGGTGGGGGTGGTTGATGCAGGGTGTGGATCAGGCGGCCTGGGCGATGGAATATTCCCCGTTGCACCAGCTCTTACACGCCCCGGCAAAGGGGCAGTCATTGCATGCGAACGAATCCAGACTCGGGTAAAACAACTCCTGCTCCACGATCTGATCCGCCTTCGCCGCCAGCGCACCCAACAGGTTCCAGTCCTCCCGGGTACGGGAGGTGGAGTGGGATTCGAAAATCGGGGTCTTGTTTTTTACCGCTATATCGAATCTCACCACTGGGTTGGTATTGTGAATGAGGTCATAGGCATACGAGTACGCCAGGGCTTGTGCCGATTTGTCAGCCTTTGCCTTTGGCCAACGGGTGGCGCTGGTTTTCCAATCCACAACGATCGGAGCGCCAGCCTTTTCAACGACAAGGTCAAACTCGCCAATCAGCGGCTTGGAAAGAAAACGGCCCTCGTGACTGATCGGCACGCAGAACGCCTCCGACACCTCCAGCACTTTTTCTGATGGGTCGATATTGTTCCATGCCACCTTGATGAGTCCGCGACCCTGTTCCTCAACCCCGGCGGCATCGAGCTTGCCATACTTGATTGGCGGGTCCTCCTTCGAGGCTGCTCGCCAGTCCTGCGTATACAGCTCCAATGCCTCGTCCAGCGTCAGTGGCATCTCGAGCTTCCGGGCTAGGAACACTTGATCGAGGGTACGATGGTATACCGACCCCGCCACTAGGTTCACGCTGGTGTGGGACGGGGGGAGTTTCTCGATCTTCTGAAACCACCAATTCAGGCTGCAAATGTTGAGTAACGAGTTCAGTGAGCTGAAGCTCCAATGTGGCCGCTTGCGCAGTTCGTTTAATGTCATCTTCATGTACTTTCTCCGTTAAATGAAAAAGCCCCGCCGCTCATATGAGCGACGGGGCCGGGTGTTTGGGGTGGGGGAAGTCAGGCTGCCCGCTGATATTCATCAATCAGGCGGCTGCAATTTTTGCGGTCGAGATCATAGATCGAGTCCACGCCGAACCGCGTCTTAACATCGACGTTCAGCTGCATGAGCGTCACGTTTCTGGCTTTCGCGAGGTCGAGCAGATAGCCCACCTGGCGGTTACTGGCCTTGCCCTCTGCCGGGGCAGGTAGGTGCTGTGGTTCGGGTTGCCCTGCTGATGCGGTATTCTTTGCCAGTTCTGCTTCCACGGAGTCACGGACCAGGCGGAAGGTGTTGGCAATCTTCTCTTTCAACTCGGACTCCGTGAGCCCCGCCGGGAGCTCCAACTCCACGGATGCCATGAAGCTTTTGGAGCTAAATTCGACCTCAGCCGGCACCTTTTTTTGAAACGAAGCGTTTAGACGTAGCACTGGAAACCTCCTTATGGTTTTGGGTGAATAAAGAAACGCCGCGGAAGCAAGTGCCGGGGCGAGTTGGATGAAGAATAGGCTGACCTTTCCTTCAATTATTAATAACACGCTGAGGCACGTTTTTCACCCATTTCACTCTTCTGCCGTTGTTAACAGCTGTATAGGGCCCATTGGCACCGCCGCGTATGAAGGTGGTGCCCTACATGGCGACGGAGGTGTTTCACTGATTACAAAGTCGGCTCGGGGTATCGGTTCATTTGTTCATGTCGCATAAGCAAAACTACGCATTTGGGACAAAAGGTTCTTCTTTTGCTATGCCGCGTAAGTGATGCCTTTATTATCAACGGTTGCGTGGTTCTGAATTCAGCGTGCTGAGCGGTAGTAGCGATATTTGGGGCTAAATAAATTTGGCATATGCCGACTGGATTTGCGTAACTGCCATTTTATCAGGACTATACATATGCAAAATCGCAAGTAGGAGGTCGTTAATCTATAAGATTTCCGGCGGCATCCCGTTTTAAACACCCTGGATTATCGGGGTCGGCGCCTATAGGCAACTCAAACTCCCTTTTGACGCGCCATGTAGCAGGCGGGGCTCGGAATCGGTTAAACGCGAATAGCGTATCACGCACGATATCGCCGTCAGGATGTAGAACACCCGGCAGCTGAGCCATGTGCGTATTGAGCCAGTTGATGAAGAACGGCGCCAGCTGCATGATATCAAGCCTCCATAGAAGCCGGTAATAGCTATGGTATTTCGGCAGATCGAATGTGCTGCCGTCTTTGCTGAAGGGCAGTCCTAGCAGCTGAGCCTGGTTGCAGGATATGCGTTTAGAAAACTTAACAATCCCATTGATGCTCGTACTCCCGGAAATCAATGCAAGCAGCGTGATCGCCAGTAAAGTATCCAGAGGATAGTGACTATTGTTTTCGCGCGGATCATGCACTTCTTTGAAGGCGGCTGAAAATGAGGACAACAGCTCATCCTTAATGGGAAGCAAGCCATCGACGTATGGTGAGGTTCCGCCGGTATAGGCTTTGTCGAGGTGCTTGGCCGTGATGATGGCCCTCGCATCGGGAACCAGTTCCTTGAGCCAATGGCTGGCCGCCGCCCGGGGATTCTTGTCCGTTGTCCGTGTCCAGCCGGTTTCTTTAAAGTAGCCGGCGAATCCGCTGCTTGCCTCAAGATGCGTGTCCGCTAGCAGCGGAGCATATCCAAAATAGTCGACCCAGTCAGGTTGCAGAGATAGTAGCGCCGCATTGAGCGCGATGCTTCCGTAGTTGGGTTGGTCTGGCGAATGATGCATCGGCTGGAAACCGAGGCATTCAATCACGAGAGGAAGTCGTTCTGCCTGTTGTGAAATATGCCAGCCCAAAAAGCGGTTTCTCGGATACGAGAAGTGCCTACCTCTTCGCCAGAGGAATGCCCCCAGCCAGAAGTGTTTTTGGTAGAGAACGATCTGACCTAGATCATAGCCGTCGACCTGCGACTCAAGGCAATCATACCACGGACCCATGTATGCCTTTGCGGTTTCAGCGAATTTGTCGCTGGTTGCGGCGTACACGTAGATTTCATTCGGATTGATGTTCGTCATTTTCGTTCTCCTTCGAGTGGTGTGCAGATAACTTCGGTAACTTTTTGAATCCGCTTCATTTCGTTGTCCTTGTTTGGTTGTGTGAATCCTGATCCGGCTGCCTAAGGGATTAAGAGTCTGTGTCATGCAAACTCTTTACCCATCGCGTTACGTGGTCGTTTCCCCCCAGCGCCTTGCTCCAGCCCATTTTCTCGAGGTACGGGGCTTCTGAGTCGGATGTTTTTAGATAAGCTTCGGTGGCCACAGGATGGACTCCAAAGCATCCAAGCCAGTGTTCCGGTAGCATCCGCATGACAGCGAATAGTACGATGGGGCCCCAGCTCAAACCAGCGACATGGGAAGGCTTTGGCAAGATCATCTGAATCTGGGCAATCTTGTCGAGGTCTTTGAGTTCTACGCTGGTCCACTCGTTCCAATGGGCAAATAATTTGTTTGGAATACCCCAGTCCACTGTGCCAATCCATTGATTCTGGAAGAGGACCACCTGCCGCATCTCTTTGTCTTGCGCCGTTTCGATGGAGAGCCTGTAGTGCTTGTGCCCAATCGCGTTATCCAATAGCGCGTAATTTTCACTGCGAGCCGCCAGCACTTCTAAATCATCGATATAGATTCGCTCATTCGTTCTGTCAACGGTTCGGGCGAGTTGCTTTGCCTCAGCGCATGTCAGAATTTGGTACTTACGCTTACTCATCGTATATTTCTCCTTATCTTCATTCGATATGTATCATCTGTCATTATGTATCTTCGTTTCCTTCGTGTGTTTCTCTTAATACGATACGGCCTCGCATGAGACTCGTTCGTTCCGCCGGGGGAAGCGATGACGCCGAATGCAACGGCGCCATCACCCCGCCTTTGGGGCCGTTCCGATTTATCTCTGCGCCGCCGCTACGTTAGGTTCCGGCTGGAATATGAGTCTAAAGCCCTCGAGCACCTTGGATACAAATGGTTTGTCGGGTGCCATATGTTCGGGCAGCTCGTCCTTGTGTATCTTTAGCCATTTCTCCAGAGTCTCGGTGACTACATCCATATCGAAGAACTGATGCAACTCAGTGTAGGTCGCCGGGTCGTTATGCCAGAGATCGCCACCAGTGGCCGAATTGGGCAGCCCCAGTGCATAGGCCTGAAACGCGTTGAGACTCTGGCCGAACTCCACGACCGCCTGGATGTTTCGCGCTCCGAGCAGCGCCGCCAAGAACGAGATGGTCAATACGGCTGGCAATCTCGCCCGAAGCTCACTCTTCATTGAATCCGCCCCCTGATTACTTAGGGCATCCCTCAGAGTGATTACGAGGTGGCCGGGGACGGGAAGATGCTCCATTTTCCGATAGTATGAATGGTGGAAGCCACGAAAGGATGACGTATCGCAGGTTACTTCGGTGCTCGGTCCGTTGTCATTAGAGCGCAGGCTGATGCGTAGGTCTCCTGAGATTTCTGCCACCCCGTCCACCATGATGTTTCCACTGATATAAGCGTTTCCGTGAATGGTCGCGCAATCCGACACCTGCGTGTGGTCCCATACTTTGGCGTTTTCAAAGATCCTCGCAAACCCGCTGATTTCCGCATGGTCGGAGACGCGCGCCCTCCCAAAGACTCGTGCCGCTCCATTGATTTTTGCGTCGCCGTAGACCGATGCATCCCCGTATACCTTAGCCGCACCGCTAATTTCCACATTGCCGTAGATCTGGGCATTTTCATAGACTCGCGTTTTGCCGGAAATCTTCGCGCTAGCTGACACCTTGGCGCGGTCGCAGACCGTCGCATCGCCCTCCACTCGGGCATTCCCCAGAACCCTTGCTCGGCCGTAAACTGCGGCGTTGTCCGCCACCCAGGCTCTTCCCCGCGGGGAGAGATTGCGCGTTTCCTCGAGCCAACCGCCTCGATCCCCCGACTGAACATCGCCGAAATCAGAGGTCGCCTGTACTCGGTGAAGAGTGACGCCATCGATTTCTTTGGTCTGACTGGTCAGCGTGAATTTCTCGTTTTTTATTTTCTTTGTCTTTTTCATGTTATTCCTGCTCTTCACGGGGATGTCCCCGTTTTCTTATTTGTCTTCAATGAGGCATGACGCCTCGTTGTTTGCTCCATAGGGGAGGGCTATGTCGGCACCACGCCCTTTCTCGTCCATCGCGAGGACCGTGTCCGGCGCGTCGTCGACTTTACATTCTGAGACTGGATCTCGGCGGGAGACCTGAATCTGGTACCTGGAATCATTGTTCATGGCGTGGTTGACCAGTGAGATTCTGTCGGTGCGCACTGTGTGAGTGTTGTTTGCCCCCGATGATTGCTCCCCGTACCGGATGTGGGTTCAGGTATAGCAGCGTTTGCCAGCGACCCGTCTCCTCTCTGCAGTGCCCAGGCAAACGGCTAAGTCGCGACTCATTTTTGCAGTTGGGGTCAACACCCATCGGGATCAGCCGCCGGGCATACAATTCAGTTTCGATCTTCTCTGTCCACACCTTACTATCGGTGATGCCATCGGTCCTTATCCACCCGTGGATCGACTTCCCGCCGCTGTCGATCAGTGCGGCCACGGGGAGGGGCACCACTGCCCAGAATGCAAGTTGATCTTCCCTGCTGAGATTGTCGAACTCCACCACGGTGTAGCGAAACGCCTTGACCGCCGCGTCGCACCGGAACGACAGCCCGCCGCCTTTTTTTTCGCCCAGGTTGCCTGTGAGGGGGTTGGGAATGATGTGGGGAAGGCCGGATGTCCCATGCCCGTGAATATAGTCTATCCAGTCTTTCGCAGGTCTGAGCCCGGTATCGTACCGTCCACCAAGAAAAAGGATGTCTTCGGGGTTGAACAGGACTTGTAGGATGAAATGGGCATCGTACTGTGGCACTTCAAGCAGTTGTACCGGCGAGACTGCCCTGAGATCCTGCTCGCTGATCCCTTTGCCTTGTTTCAGGAGGTGGGGCAGGTAGGCGGATTTGATCACGGGGCGGGGTTTGTGGGGAACGGCAGGCCGTCCACCGGTGGAGGTGATTCCGGTAAGATCCTGCCTTGCGCGCCGTATAGCCGCATCGATCTCGTTGTCCGGAACCGGGCGGTCGCCGTCGGGGATTGAGTTGCGGATATCGGTGAACATCCGTTCGTCTGTCAGTTCCGCCATGACTCCGTGGTTAGCGACACCAAGTAGAGCAGGGTGACATCCTCCGCCACCGGGTAACGGGATAGATTGGAGGGCCTTATTGTACTTTGTGAGTTGCTTCATATTTCTGTCTCCTAAATACACTAGGGATGGTTGTAGTTGTGGAGGATGTGGAGGGGTCTGTTCCTGTTTCTGGGAGAATAGTTCCTTCGGGGTGTTCGAGTGTGCTCATATCTTTTCTACTACCGTTTTTCTATGAATTGAGTTAGAGGGTTCCACCCCCTCCACTAGAGTGGCTGATAGGGGGAGAAGGAGGGTCAAAAAGCAGACTTCCCTTCGTGACTATCCGCCACCTGTTTTCGGTCGCACTCCGCTGTTTAATTACCTGCGGGTTGGGCAGATTTGACAGGCGTGCCAGATACGTCCCTGCGGCTCCGGCGAAGAACAGTAGTTTGTCAGCTTGTCGCCCTGCTGATTGTCGAAGCTCCTTTTCCAGATTGGCGGCGGTTCCCGCATAGGGGAGTTTGACGTACGCTTCTACAAGCGACAGGAATTCCGCCTCATTGCTTGTGGTGTGCAGGGACGTGATCAAATCCGGGTTGTGGTAATGAGCAATGCCAAACCGGTCCGAGGTCAGAGCGTCCGGTATCTTATACGAGTTGAGCAGCCAGTATAAAAATGCCGGTATTTCTGAGAGGAGAGTTTCCCAAAAAGCTTTTTTATCTGTCCGAGTTGTGGCCGGCATCGGCAACTCACGTTTGAAGGCTCGCAGTATGATCAGTTTGTCCTCAACTCCTGCATCGAGCGGTGGCAAGACATGCAGGTCCTCCGGCTCATCATTGAGAGTGATGCTTAATCTCCAAAAGGGCTTCAACATTAACGCATCCCTTTTTTTTGCATGAAACCGCTGGTCCTGATTAACCGTGATTTGCTTGATAAAGCTCCCCAGTTTGCGGCGTGATCTGTAATCCGTTGAGGGGGCTTCGTCTTCGATCATCAAATGTTCCGCAGCGAATAGCTCGGAGTTGAAATCCGTTCCGCCGATCATATATTGGTAAGGTTTTGCGGATCGTCCTCCAAAGATTATGGTGAATAGATTCTGCAGCAGGCTCTTGCCGCAACCAACAGGTCCTGCCATGACTAGGGCCTGCCCAGGCATCAAGCTGCCGCTCCGCAGGGCTGCTACAGCCCATTGGAGCCAGCCGAAGAAATGAAGCAGTTGAGCTGGTTGGTCGGGATCATCCAATATGGCTTTGATGGTTTTCAGCAGGACGTCAAAGCCCCCCTTTACGGGTTCTAAAAGCTGAGGGCTAAGTGTCACGAGCACGCGGTTCCCGTTCTGTTCCGTGATGCCTTCATTATAGCCGGCGAGAGGTCCAGCATAAGAGACTGCGCAGTTATCTTGAACCCTCAGAATTTCGCTATCCGCCGCGCTTAGCAACAATCCGTCAGATGGCTTGGCCGAGATGCCGGCCTGGCGCAGTCTGCGTTTGAGTTGAGATTCAGAATGGTGAATCCATTGACTGCCGTTCCATACCAAGTACTCTTTGCGAGTAATGTCGTAATAGGCGGTAAGGTTCGTTGTGTGGCCCGCTCGCGTTGCCTCAAAAATAAATGACACCGTAGAGGTGCGGATGAGGAGTCGTTTGACTGCATTAATGGGTACCCTCTAATTCGGGGGTTGTCAAGGTGGGGAGGCAGTCGGGGAACCCGGGTTCCCCGACTGCGGCGGACTCGCCGGTTTTCTTCATTTTTTCGATCTTGCGACGTCGGCGCTGGATGCGATTGCCCAGCTCGAAAGGGTCGAGCGTTTCGTATTCGCGTTGCAGAGCAGCCTCCTGTTGTTCGCCAAGGATGCCGCTGACCTTCAGGCGGTCAAAGGGCGTGGCGGGGGCATCGTATTTCTTTTTGTACCGGCTTTTGACGCGAACCTTGCTTTTTAGCTTGAACGAGGGTTTGAAGAAGTTGTTGAGCCGTTCCCAGTCGCGGTAGAGTGCGTTGAGCTCTCTGATCATGGCCGGGTTGTCGAGCCGGTCGTAGCCGAGCAACTCGCGCACGTGCGTCCAGTTCTTTTGTTCGACATGGGCGTTGTCGTTCTTGTGGTACGGTCTGCTGCGTGTAAAACAGACGGGCTGTTTGCGTTGCAGGAAGTAGCGCGTGAGATGGTGGTTGAGGAACTCGCTGCCGTTGTCGCAGTCGAAGCCCAGGATGGCGAAGGGCAGCTTGTTTTCCACGTCGTGGGTTTGGTGCATCACGCCTTCAGCGCCTTTGTTCCAGACCGCGCGGGTTACCGTCCAGGTGCTTATGATGTCCGTATAGGTGATCGACCAGATGAAGTCCCCGCTCATCGATCCGCCACAGTGGGCTACTGTGTCGGCTTCGAGATAGCCGGGCCGGTCGATGTCCTCGGTGGAGGTGCGGATTGGGATCTGATTCTTGAGCAGCGAGCCGGGCTTGGTACCGGTATTGCGCCTTCGCTGGTACTGCGCTTTGAAGGGTTTGAGCACCCGGTCGATGCTTGCCGGGCTGATTCTCAGTAGCTTTTCACGGCATTCGGTCGATAGCGGTTCGTAATGTTTTTCATAGTGCTTCAGCCAATGTGGCATAGCAGGCTTGAGGCGCTTCCCGCACAGTTGTCCAGAACGAAGCCACAGAGTTTTGAGGGTCTTGCGCAATTCAGCAGAGTCGTACTCGCCTTTGCGGCCGCGTTTGCCCCTGGAGGGCGTAAACGAGTCGTTGAGCAGCTTGGTGGCATGCTTGCGATCATAGCCGCATACCGCGCATACTTCATCGAGCAACCGGGTCTTGTAGGCCTTTTCCGCGCGCCTATAGCGGCGTTTTTGTACCGCGATGTATTCCATTCTGGTTTCGCAACTCATCTCTTTCATCCTCCCTGTATACAGGGTGTGATTTTTTGTGAGTCAACGAATCCTTTCCGCCCGCATCCTATCGGATGCTTCGGTGTCATTTAATTTGAGGCAACTCGCGCTTCTTCAGCTGCAACATCGAACGCTTGCAGGGTAGCATCGATCATGATATGTTCTTCTTGTGTTCGAGTATGGGATTCCGCGCCTGCCAGCGCGGGGTCTTTTTTATCAGTCATTTTGTACCCCCTCGGCGATACCTTGAGAGGCGATGCGAAGTATCTCTTCTTCGTCGTATCTGATCCGCCGTGCAGAAAATCTGATCGGGTGGATCTGACCGCGCTTGACCATTCGCCTGACGGTCAATTCACAACAGTCCAAAATTGCTGAACTCGCTTTGAGTGATATTAGGTTCCGACGCCGTGTTTTTCCGGCCAAGAGGGCCAGAAACTCTTTCGTCATGTGCGGATCGATCTCCGGATCGTTGTCCATCGCCAGCTGGACGAGCTGTCTTGTCGTGTTTTTCATCTGATTTCTCCGTTTATTGCTTAACGGATCTGATGAAATCATAACTAGCCACTTACTGTCCCCCCAGTGAGGGGCCTGCAAATTCTGATTATTAGGGATTTATACGGAAGATTAAGGACAGCAATGAATTGCGACAGATGTTATTTTCGACATATTTATTTTGATTAGATGTTGGTATGGAAAATGATTCGTTTATGATTCGTTTATGATTCGTTTATGATTCAGCGCGCTCTATCGCAACCTTAAGTTGTTGCTCAAATTGTCCAGAGGAGAGATTGCTTAGACGTAGAAAAATGTCGGCTATTTCGTAGCAGTGGGACTGTTTGGTATATGCCAGTTTGATGCCATTTATTTTGCATAAGCCGGAGAATTCAGCCAGTGCATTGATCTGGTTGTTGTGGCGTTTGGAGGACAAGTCTTTTATCATCATATCAAAGTGCTTCGCAGTATTTTCGTAGAAATCAGTATTAGCCATAAGAAGGTCAACAAGGCATAACTCGGATATTGGGTTATTGGCGTTTTTCCCGTATGCGCTCTTCTCATATAGTTGAAAATTGTTGACTAGATCCTCTTGGAGAGCACGTGCAATAAGGCTTTTCGTGAGCTCGGGTAAAGCGTGGAGTTGTCGGAGTATGTCGCGGCATTTCTTCAGGCTTTCGATAAAATCCTCATCAGCAAGCCATGTGGTTTCATCTTCACCCTTGGGGGTAAGACTATTTTGGTCCAGGTGAAGTTTGACTGTTATTTTGTCTAGTGATCGAAGAAAAGCCGCGGCTTTTTTAGGGCAGGAATTCCTCTGGCTGAAGTGGCAAAATTTCAGCAGCCCTTTGGCATTAAATGGCGCGCGTTTTTCTTGGAATTCCTTTCGTGTGCAAACCTGTAGATGCCGGCTAATGACGCGTTCGGCAGTTTCAATGTCGATAACCAATCTTTCATAAACTACGTCACGTACTGCATCACGGATCGTTTCATCGTCTGCATCTTTCCACGAATGCAGTAGATCCATGGATGTGCAAAGACAGGCCAACAAGTTAACAGTATCATCGTCTTGGTTATCATCTGATCGATCATATTTGTTCAAGCACGATAAAAAGGAATGCATGGTATTCTCTGCATCACGTGTGATATTTTGAAATTTTTCTCTGAGGCGCTCGTCCAGTTGACGCGCTTTGAATTGCAGTTCTTCTTGAGGGAGGGGCTCTGCGACTAGAGCTTGTTTGAAAAACTCTATGTCCTCCGGTGAGAGGATGCCGTCCCGATGAAAGGAGGATAGCGTGATTGCCACGTTGGATAGATAGAATAACCTCGGATCAATATAGGTTGCTACTCGTCTGCCATACTCCTCGAATGCAATCTTGCCTTGGTACGCCTTGGATTGCTTTTTCTTGCTCACAGCAACTCCCCCCTAATCTTTTCCCAGTTCTCTGCCGTCATCGCCTCCAGTTTTTCCCTGATCCACCTAGGCACCTCGCGAACCTCCTCGAACTCCGCATCGGTAATGCCGGAGTCCAAGGCCTTCGCTGCCTGTAGAGCGGCTTCCTCTCCAATATGGGTGTAGTGCGCAGTCATGGCCGGGTTCCCGTGTCCAACAACGGCCTGCACGACTGCTAAAGGGGTTCCTCGTTCCGCCTGCAGGGAAACATAGGTGTGTCGCAATGAGTGGAAGCCTACTTCAACTACGGCGCGTTTCCCGGTGTGCACTTTTTTGAATTTTCCGGGCTTGCCGGTGACAGGCTCGAGTTTATAGCCGGTGTCTTCTTTGTGGATTTGAATTCCGCATTTCTCGAAATGGTCCTGTGTCTCACGGAATATGAGTGAGCGTCGTGTTTGTTCGCCGTCTTTGTTTCTGAATATGTAGAGAGCTGAATATTTTGGAAGCACGTACCCCTTGCGCTTCCCCTTGGGCGTGCGTCCTAGTTGGGCCAGTAAGGCATTTGGCAAGCCAATCGTAACCGGGGTCTTCTTGCTGTTTTTTGTTTTGTTTGGAACGCGGCGGATCAAGCCGCGTTCCAGGTCAACTTCATTCCATGTGAGGGTGCAGCAGTCGCCAATACGCAGCCCGGTGAAGGTGCCGATTAAAAGCAGTGTTTGTAGTTCGCCTGTTGCCTCGGCTAGCACTTTTTTTAGCTCCTCAATGCCCAGCTCGCGGCGGGGCTCTGTCTTGAGCTTCTTGCTTTTTATTTTATCAAAGGGGTTGCTATCAAGCCGGGCCGGTTCACTAAGAGTTTTAAACAATAACCTCAGGAAGCAGGTGTGCTTGTTGAACGTGTTGGGCGTGACTTTTTTCTTTACGAGAAGGGTTGCGTACTGGTTCGCATCTTTTGTGGAAATGTCCCTCAAAAATTGTATCTCGGAGTTTTGCGCGCAGACCCAGCCGGAGAACTTGTTCCAATAGCCTTTATAGCGCCGCAGAAGTTCTTCTCCGCTGTCGGGGCGTTCATGGCTTGAAAGATAAGCCTCCCATGCATCTTCTATGGTTAGCGGGGGATTAGCGTCCTCAATGGCTTTGGCTTGATCGTGTTCAATAACCTCTAGCTCCGCCTTGAGCCGTTCGAGGCGTTCCTTCTTATTGCCGGAAAGATACTGGTTTACAATTCGCTCCCGTGCCTTCTCCGCTTCTGGGTGGGTAGTGACAGGTGAGCCATCTTCAAATGTGAGTTGAACCTTCTTGCGCTTGCTTACCTGCTTCCCCGTTACAGGGTTTATTTCTCCTGTAGGATAGTTATACTCCAGATAATATGTTCCTTTAAACCCGGAACCTGGCTTCCGCTCTCTGCCATCCTTTGTGCGAATGTAGAGCCGGCCATAGCCTCGTTTGGTGTAGCTTCTTTTGCTGGTTGTCTTCATGCCTGTGCGTACCTGTTCATTTGCGTTGCAAACGGTACGATTAGAGGTCATGTAAATCAACTGAAATACATCATAAATGCATCATATAATTAGAATAACCTTCTATAGTTGGTTGAAGTTATGTATTTGACGGGATTCAAAATCCCGCGGAGAAATCTGTGTGGGTTCGAGTCCCACCTCCGGCACCAAACTTTCTTAATACGAACTTCCCATCAATTCCCGTCGCGGGAAAAATACGCATTTTACCCAGTAAATGCGGCATTTCGAAATTCTCTACTCGGGACTGATCCCCAATGCTTGGTGCCGGATGTTGATTTTTGGGCAAATATTCTCCGTTCGCTCTCCATTCTCCGCCCTCCACGTCGCAGGTTTTTTCGTAAGGTAGCCATAGGGGACGGCAATCCGAAACCATGTTGTCTAAGTAGTCGGTTTTGAACTTACAGACGGATTGGGGGGAAGGTGAAGTAGGTTCGAATCCAGCCTAGTCGAGCAAATGCGAACTTGTGTTTTTCACACCCCAAGGGCCTCAGCCCCAGGGCATCCAGTCAGGACACCACTCATGGCTTAAAGCGAACTTGTTTTATGATCTTTGGCCGAGCTGGCTTCCGAGTAGGGATAACTCGTAGTGCCCAGATGGCAGTGGGCTATGTCGTCAACATGCGGGTCAGGATGAGGTGGCGTTTCTGGATGGTTGCCTGTATCTTTTCGTCCATTTCGCAGGTCGCTGAATCCGGCAGAAGCTGATCAATCCGTTCCAGAAAGTTTTGTGTTTGCCCGAGCGCCTGTTTGGGCGAAAACCCGACTGTTTTCCAAAAGGCTTCCCAATGTCGTAAGCGGAGATCGGCCGGATTATATTTGCTACCGATCTTCATGGCCATTCTCGGCGACAGATCGGGGTAGGCCGCTGTGCTGACCAGATCATATAACGGGGCCAGTTCAATCCGAAGCTGATCGTCAGAGGGGCGATAGATCAGCGAAAAGTTTTTTCCGTGTGCATCGTTGTTGCCGATCAGGTAGTTGAAAAGTACGGCTTCAAACAGAGTGATCAGATCCTTGGCTGGCCGGGAAGAAGATTTACGCGCAAGCTGAAAACATTGCTCGAGGGTTGGGCCGCCTTCATTTTGATATTTATACCTGCTGACAATACCCATGGCTTGGCAGAAGTCCTCCTGATGTAGGCGTCGCAGCCCGGAGCCTTCACCAACGCGATCGTAACGCTCAATCATCAGGCATCGGTGCGGTCCGGTCTGGACTGCTTCAACGGTTGCAACCGGCAGGCCGGCCTTGCGGGCCAACTGCATGCAATAGACTTCATTTTCAACCAGACCGGGGAATCCTTTGACTTGCGGTTTCAGGATATGGGTGCTCGGGGATTCATGGAGGGGCAGGGCAAATCCGTTTTTGTCGTGATACACGGCCAGCTTGTTCTGGGCGCCGGCCAGGGACAGGCGAACTTCTGCTTCCCCGGCCAGAAGCGGCTTGTGGGGCAGGGTGTCGAGAATCGTCTCGAGTTCTTCCTGTGAGACAGGATGGTAGCTGTGTTCCCGGATCGTTATTTCCTGCTCGGGATCCAGAATGGTTACGGCACCGGCGCATTCACCGCCGAGCACTTTCAGCATGGCGTAATCATTTCCGGCCGTGATGCCAATGTTGCGGGCAATCAGATCACGGTTGAAGTCTTCCGGCAGCAGACCGCCGAAATATCCCGCGCATTCCTTCTCCTCATAGGCTTCCTCGCGCAGGGGTAGGGATTGTGAAAGGGGATGTGCAGACGGGTCGCTGGTCCATTCCGAGTCATATTGGAAAGCATATTTTCCAATGGAGTCCTGAGTCAGAGTGCCGATTCTTTGGCTGTGAAAATATACAATCAGCGTTTTCATGCCGGGTCCTTCATTTCAATGGATATGCCAAGGCATTCGAGAACGTGAAGAGCCTTGCCGATTTCGCAGGTCGGCTTGCCGTTTTCGAGATTCGATATAAAGCGGGGCGCTGTGTTGGCAGTCATCGCCAATGCACTCTGAGTGATGCCCTGCGCTTTACGGGCTCTTCGAATAATTTTTCCGACTTCATCAACAGTCATGATTGCTCCTTATGTTACCGAACGGTAATAAACCTAGCACAAAAAGAATCAAAGACAACCTTTTTTACCGAACGGTAATAATTGGTGGTATTTTGCCATTCGTATCATGTTTTACTACCGTTCGGTAATATTGCGTGACGTCTTACAATTGAAGTCGAGACATATAGATTCATACCCGGTAAAACGCCCAAGTTCGGAGTCGTTAGTAAGCGGAAGTAGTATTTAGGAGTCTAGGATGTATCCCGTGCCACCTGGCTAAATGTTTATTTGATCAACATCCTGAAGAGGAGATCCGCTACTGAAAGTCCTAAGGTTTCAGGCAAAGGTGCTTGTTGGATTCCTCGTTTCAGGAAGCGACGGTATGCCAAGTAAGCTGTATCATGATCTTCTCATCACCGACTGATAGCTTTTTCCAGCCTCCTCGGCCAATCTCGTTCAAACGAAAAGATAATACCCACTCAGCCATTCTGGTACCTCTGTAATCGATGTCGTCTTCTCCCAGATATATCTGCGCCTACCCCCAATCTTAAACCACGGATCGGTGAACTTAAGGTGGAACCTGCGGTTCCCTGTTCCGTGTTCTGGCGGCCAACGAGCCGCCCTTCCATGATGCCGTCGCGGAGCGGAGCCCGTCCCCGAAGGGGCGGCCCGGAGGGCCGAGGGCGGAGCGCAGCGACGGCATCACTTGCGATCATGTTCTGACTGCTCCTTCCATGAATACCTCGGCGGGGGTGCGTTTGTCCAGAGCGCTGTGCTTCCTCTCGTGGTTGTAATATTTAAAATAGCTGTCAAGGCCCCGATGCAACGCATGCCCGTCGGCATAGCATGCGGGATAGATTTTCTCATACTTCACCGACCACCACAGTCGTTCGATGAATACGTTGTCCAACGCCCGGCCTCGCCCGTCCATGCTGATGGTGATGTTCTCGTTTAACAGGACACCGGTGAAGGCGTTCGAGGTGAACTGGCTTCCTTGGTCGGTGTTGAATATCTCCGGATTCCCCTGCGTCAGCGCACGCTCCAGCGCATCAACGCAGAACGTGCTCTCCATGGTGCTTGAGAGCTCCCAGGCGAGCACATAGCGGCTGTACCAGTCGATTACGGCGGTCAGGTACATGTATCCATGCCGCATCGGGATGTAGGTGATGTCCGTACTCCAAACCTGGTTCACCCGTTCGATGTCCACATTGCGCAGCAAATAAGGGTAGATCTTGTGCCTCGGGGCGGGCTTGCTCGTGTGCGGACCGGGCGTGATGGCCTGAATCCCCATCAGCTGCATGAGGCGGGCGACCCGCTTGTGATTGACATCATAGTCTTGATCACGCAACCAGTCCGTCATGCGTGGATAGCCGAACTCCGGATGCCGGAGATACTGCTCGTCGATCAAACGCATCAGAAGCAGGTTCTCCGGCGTTTCCGGGGCGGGGTCGTAGTAGAAGCCCGATCTGGGGACGCCTGCGAGCCTACACTGCCGCCGAACCGAATAATCGGTGCCGGGCTCCACCCAGCTGCGGCGCGTTGAAAGCGGCAGGCTCATAGCTTTTTTTCGAGCCACTTCACGTCCATCTTCAGACGCCCGATCTCTTCGTAAAGTGGAGCCGTAAGCTCTTCTTCCGTTTGAGCCTGCTTCTTTTTCCCCGATGCAAAAAGATCCGGCGCATTCGAAAGCAACTGCTTCTTCCAATCCGAAATCTGGTTCGGATGGACCTGATATTCCGATGCCAGCTCCGCCAATGTCTTCACGCCCTTGATGGCCTCAATCGCCACCTTGGCCTTGAACTTGTCCGTGAATGTTCTTCGTTTTCTTCCCATTTCCATGCGTCCTTTTGTACCATGTTGAGGACGCAGGTTCCACTTAAGCCGGTGGTCCGAAAATCGGGGTTAAGCGCAATCCGCACCCATCCTTTGCCGTGACATTCAATGGAGATTGGCCAGCCGTTAATGGCATAAGTGGGGGAGTTCAATACCGGAAACAGTCCGCCGTCCCGAATAGTATTTTCCCAGTCCCGAGGCAAAGCGGCAGAGAGCTCTATTTCTTCGCCACGGTGATCGGAGGTTATCACAAGTTGCTGGCAATAGACGGTTGCTATTGACGGGTAGGGTTCTCCGTTCGGATATGTGGAGGGATCGTCGGGGTTGGTGCGAAGCCCGTCGAAGTTTCGGATATCTGTCGGGGAGAGGGCGCAACACCCGTCTTGTGTTACCCATTCAGGGCAAATATTTCTCTTTCGCCAGCTCCTGCCTGAATACCTGACGATTGCTCAGGGAAGCAATGTAACGCTGTTGGTTACGGCGACCGATACGAACAACCCGGGCGCGATGATCACGCTCTCAGCCAGCGGCCTGCCCGCTGGGGCGACCTTTCCGGGGAGTTCCAGTGCCGGGTCGGTCTCAAGCACCCTGACCTGGCCCGATGCCGGCCCCGGCGGTGCGCAAGCAATCACCTTCGCAGCTTCCGGAACAGGGGGTGTCACCTATGAGACGATTGTGTTTTATGTGCAGGGTGAAAAACTTTCGGTTGCGACGGTGTCTGTCTTGAATGTCGATTTCCAGCCGGGCGTCGGCGGGGATACCCATTCGGTTACCTATTCGGGTCAGGGCGCGCTGGCGGATGCCGGTAATGACCTCTGGAATGCCGTGGCACCGCCGACCCCCATCGATGCGACGAATACGGCAACCATTTCCGGCGGCCAGTACACCAATGAATTTGTTGTGGGGGGGGCTGGTAAATTCAGATGGTACGGCTTCGGGTAAGTCGGCGGTTCTTGTAGGCCTGTTGACGGAAGCCTATGCGTATTCCGCCAGCCATCCCGAATATGATTCCTTCGCTACGAATGCCGTGGGCCTGATGAGTGACCACCTGCTGAAAGATAATGCTCTTCGCCATGCCTTTATTGAAGGACTGAAACCCGGGATGCCTTATGAACTGGTGGTGTACGGTGCTGCCCAGTCGGGCCGCGACGCGAGATTCGTGGTGCGCCTGGATACGGATACGGACAGGTCCATCGACGCCAATACAACGAAAGTCGGTGACGCGACCACCGACGCAATCGAAGGTCCCCATCCCCTCACCGAGGGGGCCGACTATGTCCGGATCAGTTTCACCCCGAATGCGGTGCAGGATACGCTCTGGATCGAATACCTGAGTGATGCGGATGCTGACATTGCCGTGCTCAACGGTCTGCAGCTGGCCGCCTTGGGAACCGACCTCCGCCTGACGCCGGGTGATGATGGGTCGCTCGTTCTGTCCTGGGAAAACGGTGCCAGTTACAACGTTATGACCAATACTGATCTAATGAACGGAGAATGGGGAGTTTCGGTTTCCAATGCCGTGTCGCCGGTTACCAACGCCATCCCCGGTTTGCCGAAGTTGTTCTACACCATCGATGAATAAACCATCAGGCAATGGCCTGGTATGTAAAGGGCGGCTCCTTCGGGAGTCGCTTTTTTTGTTTGTGCACTAAGTTTTCAAAAACGAATTTGAAATGGGAATGCCTGCAAATATGCGAATTCACTACAGCATGATTTACACGCGTTGCGTGGACTCCCGGATAATCAGCTGCCCCTGAAGCGTGGTGCGGTGCGGAGCGGTTTCGGGGTGCCTGATTCGATGTAGGATGGCATCAACCGCGGCGGTTCCGATTTCCTTGCAGGGTTGGCGGTAGGTCGTAAGCGGTACGGATAGCAGGGATGCATATTTAACATCATCGAACCCGGCTACCCGCATCGTTCCGGGAATGGATACACCCGCGTCGACCAGCAGGCGGAGGGCCTGGGCTGCCGTCGAATCGTTGGCGCAGATCAGCCCGTCCGCATCGTGACTGAGCAGATGTTTTGCGGTGAACTCGGTCTGGGTATTGATCTTAACAATCTGCAGGGCTTCCGCTGGGTGTCCCGCATTCAGCAGGGCCTCGCGGCATCCCATAATGCGCAACCGAACCGTTGTCGCCGGCTTGGGGCGCGTGAGGAAGATCAATTTTGAACAACCCTGTTGTATCAGGTGCTGTGCGACGACAAAGCCGGCCTCGATATTATCGATGCCGACCAGGTCGTTGGCGGTTTGTTCCGGCCATTTGACAACATCCCTATCCAGAAGAACAACGGGAATTTCAGCCGCCTTCAGCCGGTCGAGAATGGACAGATTAAACTGCACTCCGTTTTCAATATGTTCAACGGGGGTGAAGATGACGCCATCGAGTTTCCCCTGAATAAACCGCGAGCAAATGTATTCCGTGCTTTCTTCAAAACTGTGCGATTCGGGGGGGATGGGAGGCGGGATCAATTCCAAGGCGTGCAGGTTGCACGCTTCGGTCATGGCCCTGACGATCGGTTCAAAGATTTCGGTTCGGCCCAGGCGCGGTATCAGAAGGCCGATTCTCTTTTTTTCGGTCAGCTCGGAAGAAAGCACCGTGGTGCCGAGACCCGCCGTCCGTTCAATGGCACCTTCATCCACCAGGCGCTCCATCGCTTTGGCGATCGTCGGCCTGGAGGCATTGAATTGCCGGCACAACTCCAGTTCCGTCGGCAGCATGTCGCCCGGTTTAAAGGTTCCGTTTTTGATGCTGCCTGCAATTTCGGTGTAGATGGTTTGGTGTTTGGTCGCCATGGATCTCGAAGGGTTTTTTGGCTGGATTGTCAATGAAAGGTAAAAATATTTACACTAGGATAGAAGTCAACCTCCAATTTATACTCTCTTGCAGCTGGTATCTATGGGAAAATGAATTCAGAATAAATGTAATCTTAATGTAAATAGGCGGGCGGTCATGGCGATGCTATACCTTTCATCACATTCTGAATAGTGCATTTAATTTGACGAGGTCTGGTCTGTTGAAAACGAAAAAAAATATTGTGGGAATCGGGGAACTGCTTTGGGATTTATTCCCGACGGGGGCTCGTTTGGGGGGTGCTCCGCTGAACTTCTGTTATCACTGCAAGCAACTTGGAGCACAGGGCATCCCGGTTAGCGCAGTGGGCAAGGATCAGCTGGGTGGGGATATCAGAGAAATTCTGGCGTCGAAAAACATTCCGGATGAGTTCGTTGCGGAAACGCCCGGTCTGCCTACCGGAACGGTTGATGTCCAGTTGGATGAAAACGGTAAACCGGTTTACGAAATCAAGCAGCCGGTCGCATGGGATTCCATTCCCTGGTCGGATGCTCTGGTCCAGCTGGCTGAAAAAACAGACGCGGTCTGTTTTGGCTCGCTCGCCCAGCGCAATGAGGGATCCCGCAAAACCATTAGGGGTTTTCTGCAGGCCATGAAACCGGATGCTCTGAAAATCTATGATATCAATCTCCGCCAGGATTTTTATTCGAAGGAAATCGTGGCGGATTCCCTAGAGTTGTGCAATGTGCTCAAGTTAAGCGATGAAGAACTGCCGGTGGTCGCCCGGATGTTTGCCTTGTCCGGTAAGGTTGAAGAGCAGTTGTTGACGCTGGTTGAGCGTTTTGATTTGCAGATGATTGCCTATACCCGCGGGCCTGACGGCAGCCTTCTGGCAACCATGAACGAAATCAGTGATCAGCCTGGATATCCGGGCAAGGCGATTAATAGTGTCGGAGCTGGAGATTCTTTCAGTGCAGCCTTGTGCATGAGCCTGCTGGCGGGACGCACGATCGATGAAATTAACGACCATGCGCTCCAGGTGTCGACCTATGTTTGCATGCAGGACAGTGCAACACCGGAACTCCCGGAGAATGTAAAGAACGGAACAAAATATGCATAATAAAAAACTATTCATCTGGGCGCTGACATCCGCACTGGCGGGATTCCTGTTCGGCTTCGATACCGTCGTGATTTCCGGCGCAGAGCAGACCATTCAAACCCTATGGGGATTGAATGCCACGGTGCATGGCCTGGCCATCAGCATGGCGCTTTGGGGCACGGTGATCGGCTCGATGGTCGGGGGCTGGCCAACGGAAAAATTCGGGCGGAAAACGACGCTGACCTGGATCGGTATTCTCTATTTTGTTTCGGCGGTCGGCTCGGCCTTCGCGCCGGAGGTCTACTCCTTCATGGTTGCCCGTTTTATCGGGGGGCTGGGTGTCGGGATCTCAACGGTAGCCGCGCCGCTTTATATCTCCGAGATTGCGCCGGCGAAAGACCGGGGCAAGCTAGCGGGCATGTTCCAGTTTAATATCGTTTTCGGTATTCTGATTGCGTTCCTCTCCAATGCCTTGCTGGCGAACGTGGGCGAACACTCCTGGCGCTGGATGCTGGGGGTTGAGGCGATTCCGGCGCTGATCTATTCGATCATGTGTTTCGGCCTGCCGGAAAGTCCGCGCTGGCTGATCACGCATGGCGGCAACCGCCAAGGCGGAATGGATGTATTCCGCCGCATCAACCCGGAGCTGACCGACGGGGAACTCGAATCCCTGGCTGACGAGGTTGCGGCTTCTGTTGCGAAGGTGGACCACGCTGAAAAATTCTTTGCACCGCGCCTGATGAAGCCCATTACACTGGCGTTCCTGATTGCGTTCTTCAACCAGCTCTCCGGCATCAATGCGATCCTCTATTTTGCTCCCCGTATTTTTAAAATGACGGGGCTGGAAGAATCTGCCGCGCTGTTGCAGTCGGTCGGGATCGGTGTAACGAATCTGGTCTTTACCTTTGTGGGTCTCTGGCTGATCGACCGGTTGGGTCGGCGGACGCTGCTGTATATTGGGTCGTTCGGCTACATCGCTTCCCTGGGGCTTTGCGCCTGGGCGTTCTCCACGGAAAACTTTGCCATCGTTCCCGCGTGCATCTTTGCCTTCATTGCAGCGCATGCGATCGGGCAGGGAGCGGTGATCTGGGTGTTTATCAGCGAAATTTTTCCGAACCGCAACCGGGCGGCCGGTCAATCGCTGGGCAGTTTCACGCACTGGATCTTTGCGGCGTTGCTGACGCTGTTTTTCCCGAAAATGGTGGAGGCCTTTGCTCCCGCCGCCGTATTTGGTTTCTTCTGTTTCATGATGATCCTGCAACTGGTCTGGGTGAAGTTTATGGTGCCGGAAACCAAGGGCGTCTCGCTTGAAGAGATGCAGGAAAAACTCGGTATCCGATAAAGACTATATTTGAAGGAAGTTCATTAATTATGAAACGCATTATAACGCTACTTACTCTCGTGCTCGTGACGGCGGTCTGCCATGGAGCCACCCGAGCTGATATCCTGATTGCCGACTTTGAGGGCGGCACCTACGGCGATTGGCATAAAGAAGGCAAGGCCTTTGGCAAAGCCCCGGCAAAAGGTACGCTGCCGAAGCAGAAGAAGGTCAGCGGCTACATGGGGGATGGGCTGGCGAGTTCGTATCATGGCGGGGATGGTTCCATCGGAATGCTGCGCTCGCCCGAGTTTGCGATTGATCGCCCCTGGATGAATCTGCTGGTTGGCGGCGGAAAGTTTTCCGATGAAGTTTTTGTCCAGCTACTTGTGGACGGAAAGCCCGTGCGGAAAACGGCGGGATTTGCTTCCGAGGAGTTGCGCCCAGTGAGCTGGGATCTGCGTGAATTTGAAGGCAAAACGGCTGTGGTTGAAATTGTTGACCGCCGCACAGGGGGCTGGGGGCATATCAGTGTTGATCAGATTGTCCTGTCCGAACAGCCTGCTGTTGCGCCCTTGGAGAAGACCCTTGCGGTCGATCAGACCCATCTGCATATCCCGGTTGATAATGCGTCAGGCAAAAAAGTTCGGGTAAAACTGGGAATCTTTGACGGGGAAAAACTCGTGCAGGATTTTGACGTTGCCTTGCCGCGCGACGGTAAAGCGGACTGGATCGCTACATACCCGCTGGCCCCCTTCAAGCTGAAAGGCAGTACGGTCACGGTGAAAATCGTGTCGGATGCAACAAACCCGCAGGACTTTCAGGCGGCTTTTGAACAGATCAGGATCGGCGATGACCTGCCGCAGGAAAAAGCGGCGGACCTGGCGCAACCGTATTGCAACCAGTTTCATGCCGCGGCGCGTAAAGGCTGGCTGAACGATCCGAACGGCATGGTCTACCACGACGGGTTATATCACCTCTATTTCCAGCACAACCCTTTTGGAATTGGTTGGGGAAACATGCACTGGGCGCATGTCGTCAGCGACGATATGGTGCACTGGAAGCATGAACCCATTGCCCTGTACCAGAAGACTACGGCGGATATGATGTTTTCCGGCGGCGGCTTTGTGGATTTCAACAACTCGGCCGGGCTGGGCGAAAACACGCTGTTCGTCGCCTTCACCAGCACGGGGCGGGGCGAATGCCTCGCGTATAGCCATGACGGCGGGATCACGTTTAAGGAGTTGCCGGAAAACCCGATTGTTGAACACACGGGTCGCGATCCGAAGGTGTTCTGGTATGAGCCCGAAAAAAAATGGGTTCTGGTGGTCTTTAACAGTGACCCTTGCGCCGAAACCGAAGCTGTCCCGATGGCGGGAAATAACAAAAAGGAGCAGAATTATAATTTCACGTTCCATGAATCCAAGGATTTGAGGAGCTGGAAGCGAACGGGTGCATTCACCGATCCGCATCGTGCCGCCGCCTTTGAATGTCCCGACATCTTTCCTTTCGAGATCGATGGCGAGACAAAATGGGTGCTCTATGGAGGACAGGCTCAATATTTCGTCGGTCGGTTTGACGGAAAAACCTTCCATAAGGAATCCGGCCCCTTTGGGGGGCCGGCAAGCTTCTGGACGACGCAGCACGGCAGCTTCTATGCCGCGCAGAACTTCAGCCAGACCCCGGACGGTCGCGTGATTCGCATCGGATGGCTAAAGAACAAAAAACAGTTCACTGACCGCTATCCCGGACAGTTGACGAGTCAGGCGATGTCCCTGCCGCATGAGCTTCAATTGAAAAAAACGGAAGAAGGGCTGCGCCTGGCCTCCATCCCCATCCAAGAGCTGGAAACCCTGCGCGCCGAAGAGCTGGGCAGCCTGGATGACTGCAAAGGGGAACTGACCGAAGTGCTTATTGAGTTCGAAGAGGATGGCTTGCACGAGCTGATGATCAATGGCATCGACGCCTCCTTCGAAGGTAAGTCGGCACGCATCTTTACGGATCGTACGTTTAATGAGGTCTATGCCAACGGTGGCTTGTACTACAAGGCACGTCATCGCACGCCGGAACAGATCGACTCGACCGAAACGGCGGTGAAAAACGGCGCCATTAAATCGCTGAAAATCTATCGGCTGCATTCCATTTGGAAGTAATGTTTAAACTCCTTGCGATCCATCTGGCTCTGTGCGTCGGGGTTGGTGCGGCACAGCAGCTGGATAGCTTTAAGAAAGCCGCACCCCGATCTTCATTGGATATCCTCATTGAGGATTTTGAGAGCTCACGCTTTTTTCCTTGGAAAACCCAAGGGCGCGCTTTTGGTACAGAGCCGGTCTCCAACGAGACGCGCGGTAAAAAGAACGTGACCGGCTTTATGGGGTGTCAGTTTGCCAGCAGTCACCATGATGGAGATGCGGGGGAGGGCAGCCTGACCTCGCGTTCGTTCACTGTCCAGCGCGACTATATCCAGTTCCTGATTGGAGGTGGCAACCAGCGGGGAAAAACCTGCATGAACCTCATGATTGACGGCCGGCCGGTTCGGTCGGCGGTCGGCATGGGCGATTCAGGAAAACTGACCTGGATGCAGTGGAATGTCAGCGAACTGAAAGGCCGCACGGCGACCATTCAGATCCTGGACACGGCCACGAATGCGTGGGGCTTTGTTCAGGTGGATCACATCGTCCAAAGCGATCTTTCGTTTGATGCGGTCATCATGCTCAACAAGCGGTATTTGAACCTGCCGGTTAAAACCGGTGCACCTAAGAAGCGGATGGAACTGGTGGTGGACGGATTGGTTGTTCACGAGTTTTTGATCGAGCTGGCCGAGACCGAGACGCCGGATTTTTATGCCTTCCTTGATCTCTCGGAGGTTTAGGGTGAAGAGGCCCTGGTGAGGGTGGACGATGTTCATGCCAGCGCTTCACAGTTGGATGCATTGATTCTGTCGGACGAGATTGTTGGAGCCGAAACCATCTATGATGAGGCGCTGCGGCCGATTTTTCATTATACCGTCCGGCGCGGCTGGCTGAACGATCCCTGCGGACTGGTCTATGATTCCGGCACCTATCATCTGGGGTATCAGCACAATCCATATGGAACAGACTGGGCCAACATGCACTGGGGGCATGCCGTCAGCACCAACCTGGTCCATTGGGAGGAGCGACCGATATGGCTCTATCCGGATGAAACGGGAGCCATGTGGTCGGGCAGCTCTGTGAAGGACTGGAATAATTCCGCCGGCTTCGGAACGAACGCGCTTCTTGCTTTCTATACCGCCGCCGCCAATAGAGGATCCAACATTCTGCCCCGCATGGCCAACCGCAGTCAGTTTACCCAATGCATGGCCTATAGTCTGGATGGCGGGATGACCTGGACCAAATATGAAAACAATCCCGTACTGCCCAATACGTTTGGACGGGATGAACGCGATCCCAAGGTTTTTTGGTATGAGCCGGGTCAAAAATGGGTGATGTATCTCTGGCTGGATTTATCACGGGAGATGCCCGAGCGAGGTACATTCGGCTTTTTTGAATCAAAGGACCTGCTCCACTGGACGCCGACCTCGACGTTTGTATTTCCGAAAACCATCGAGGTGCCCAATATCTTCGAACTGCCGCTGGATGGGGATCCAAACAATAAGAAATGGATTCTGTGTGCCGGGGCCGGCAAATACTTTATTGGCCACTTTGACGGCTATGGATTTGCGCCCGAAAGCGGACCATTTACCATTCGGCAGGGAAACAGCTTTGCCGCCACCCAGACGTTCAGCGGCATGCCGGATGATCGAAGACGTATATTAATCGTTCATGGAACAGCCAGATATCCCGGTATGCCGTTTAATAACCTGATCAATTTCCCTATGGAACTGACGTTACGTACCACCGGTGACGGTGCGCGAATTCATGCAAACCCGGTGCCTGAACTCGCCCTGCTTCGTGAAACCACCAACACCTGGAAACGCGGTAAAATAGTTTCCGGGAAAAACATCATGGAAGGTACAGAAGGGGACGCGTTTGAACTGGACTGCACCTTCAGGCCGGGCAATGCGGAAAAAGTCGTGTTTAACCTGCGCGGCGTCAAGGCCGCGTATAACTGTGCGGATGAAACGATCACCTGTGAGGGGCTGACCCGGCCATTGGCAACCATCGCCGGCAAAGTTCGTCTTCAAATTCTTGTCGACCGCGGTGTGTTGGAAATCTTCGGCAACGACGGCCTGCTCTGCATGCACATCAAAGTAGAACCCACGGCAGGCAACCGCCCCGTAAAACTTTTCGCCCTCGGCGATGGGGCTTTGCTGGAATCGCTGACGATGCATAAGCTTGGATCGGCCTATCCGGAAAAATAACTATGTTATGAGCTAACAGAAGGTCGCAAAGAGCGCGAAACATGGAATTACTTACCTTTGCGCACTTAGCGACCTTCTGTGATAACAACGTCGAGAATATCATCTAGTTTAAACAGAAAGATGCTAGGTTTGTTCCTGGGCTGCGCCCGGAACAAAAGGCCTTCGGCAGCCGATGCAAAGCCGTAGCTCGTAGTTCCAACTGCGAGTTCTCGCGTGCCGGGGTTATCGCTCGTGCGGATACGCGGAATCGGAATTCCACGCTACGCCAGACAACATGTCCGTAAGGAACAACATGTCGTTCCTGCGCGGCCTGTAAGGGCCTAAAGGGAAATCTGAATACGTTCCCGTGATTAAAGAGCACAAAAAGTGGATGCCGGTAAACGGGAAGTAAACATCGCGCGTTTATTTGAATCTACTTGCTTCCCATGCGTTTTCCAATGTTTGGAAAAACGGTCAGTAGGTTTTCCAAGCATTGGAAGAGTGTTTTCCAATGCCTGGAAAATGTGCGGGCTACTTCCGCGTAACCTTAACGTACATCGCTCCGCAAATCACGTTGCCCTGTTTATTCAGCAGGTCTGCGGTCAGTGTGGTTGTACCTGCTTTGAGGGGAGTGGAAAACCGCACGACGGTAGCTTCAGGCTGCGTATCGAGAGTTTGGTCAAACTCGCCGACCTGCAGCCGGGCTTTGGCCACCGGGAGGGCCCCCTTGTTTGAGGTTTCATCAAAAGAGTCGATGAGGGGTTTCCCGGACTCTTCCGGCCAGCGCCGCAGCTCGATTTCGTAGGTTCCGTCGCGGTCAACAATAAGATCCCAGTACCCCTTTGCCTTCCCCGCGATCAAGCCCTGCGGGTTGTCGCAATAATCGCCCTGCCAATCGTTGGAATACAGTTTTAACGGATTTTCATGATCGGTGCCGATGGTGATGTAGCGCTTCTTTTCCCAGAGCGGCCGAGCGGCCGCATGCCACTGCTCATAATAGGCCTCCATGGATTGAGCGATCTCCGGATATTCGGTGTAGACGTTTTGGGTCTGACCAGGATCCTCGGCAATGTTGTAGAGTGCCATTCCACCAGTGATTTTCTTTTTCTTGTTCTTCATTTCCTTGATCAGCCGCCAGGTATCCTTCATCACAACCGCCTGCTGCCAGAGTTGGCAGGTATATCCAATCTGGGAAACCACCATGCGTTCCGGAAGCTTTTCCTGTTCACCTTTCAGCAGGCTGGCCAGGCTGGTTCCCGTGAAGGCCGATCGATCGCCCTCCAGGTCGCATAGATCCATCAGGGTTGGAAGAAGATCCTGTACCGTGGTTAATTCAGCAATATCGGTTCCATGTTTCAGCTTGCCGTTTTCCCAGCGGACAAACAGGTGCACCCGATGCCCGCCCTCGTACGGAAAGCCCTTGTGCTCGCGCATTCCGGCGTTAAAGAGCGTCATGGCATTGCGGTTCTGCGTTCCGTTATCGGCCAGATAGACCAGGATGGTGTTGTCGCGCAAGCCCTGCTTTTTCAGGAACACTTCAAGCTTGCCGATGTTTTCATCGATATTGGCGATCATGCCGTAGAAGTCGGCCGGGATATCCATGCCCTTGTATTTTCCCTTGTACGGTGTTGAATAGGTGTCGGCCACCTGTTCCGGAACGTGCGGCGTGTTGGTCGGCAGGTACAGGAAGAACGGTTTGCCTTCCTTTTTGCGCTGCTGCATCCATTTCATGGCTTCATCAAAAAAGATGTCGGTGCAATAACCGGTATAGGGTTTATCAACTCCGTTCAGTTCCAGCATCGGATCATAATAATCGTTGCCCCAATAATCGGCCAGCGAGGTGATTCCCCACGCGCGGAACGACAGGACTTCCTGGAAACCGCGAAAGCGCGGCTGATAGGGATAGCTGTCGCCCAGGTGCCATTTGCCGAACAAGCCGGTGGCATAGCCCGCATCGGCAAAAAACTGCGGCATCATTTTAAAATCGGGGTGCGGAAGCGAGCGGCCCTGGCATACGCGGGTTGCCCCGTTGCGCATGGCGTCAACCCCGGTCATCAGCTGTGCCCGGGTCGGGGTGCACTTGGGGGCGGCATGAAAATCGGTAAAGCGCACCGACTGAGCATAGAGCTTGTCGATCTCGGGCGTCTTCAGCACCGGGTTTCCATGGCACGACATATCGCCGTAGCCCTGGTCGTCGGTCATCAGCAAAATAACGTTCGGTCGTTCCGCCGCCAGGCTTATGCCGGCGATGGATGCTAAAAGGATGCCTGCGAGTCTGCTCTTCATCGTATTCTCCAACTCAAAGTTTACATATCAAAAATGGAAATCATAATATTTCCGATATTACTCGGCATAAATAGTTACATTTATCTAACATTTGGCCTCCACGGAAATTAGTCCGGAGCAGGAATGCCTTAAAATAGGGGGAGCGTGAGTTAAGCGCCGGAACGATAATAGTACGAAATGATTCCGGCCAGGCGCCTCAAAAAACTTCTCAAACACCTGAAACATTCTCAAAAAACCGGTTCATCACGGAAGTGCGACCTGAGGGTTGAAAAAAGAAGCTGGTTGTCGTTCCCTTAAAAGTTCTCCAACAAAGAAAGGAAACAGATGACAACCAGCTCCCTGCACCATACCCAAGGAATCCGCGGTTACAAATACCAAAAAACGGAACGAACAGCCGATTGCGAGATCTACTATCTGCACTCTACTGCCAAGCAACTGGCTTGCCCGCAGTGCCGATCGAGGCACACTTCGATCATCGAAACCGGCAGGACGCGCGATATCCGAGGCCTTTGCATCGGTTTTAAAAAACGTTGATGCGCGTCGCTACCCGGCGTATCCGCTGCCGGGAATGCGGGTCTTCCAGCCATGAACCCGTTTCATTCTGCCCCGATCCATACGTGCGCTATACCAAGTGGACCGCCCGCTTCGTCCTCGGGCTTCGCAAAGCCATGTCGATCAGCGACGTGGCGCATTTTACCGGCCTGCATTGGGAAACGGTGAAGAACATCGAGAAAGCCTGGCTGGAAAAGAAGTACAAGAAGGTGCGGCTCGACGACGTGGCGTATCTGGGCATCGATGAAGTCCACCTCGGCTCGAAGCTCGGCTACATCACCGTAGTGCGCGATCTGGAATCGGGAGCAGTGCTGTTCATCGGCAAGGGCAAAGGCGGCGACGCCCTCAAGAAGTTCCGAAAGCGGATCAAGCGCAAGGCGAAGCAGATCAAGGCCGTCGCCATTGACATGGCCAACTCCTACAGCGCATGGGTAGCCGACGTGCTGCCCGATGCCGACATCGTCTACGATCACTTCCACGTCATCAAGCTGATGAACGAGCGGATGGACAAGCTGCGGCGCAGCACGATGAACAAGCTCTGCGACGAACAGAAGAAACAACTCAAGAACAAGCGCTGGCTGCTGCTGCGCAACGTGGAGAACCTATCTGCTGAAGCCAAAGGGGAACTCGATCAATTGCGAGGTGAGTTCGATGACCTCGGAACGGCCTCGGCCATGAAAGAATACCTTCGCAACATCTACCGCATCGCCAACGGCGCAACCGTGGCGAAATTGGCCTTCGAGAAATGGTGCGCCATGGCCGATGAATCAGGGATTGCCTGCCTGAAGCAGATGGCCAGGACCATTCGGCGACGCATGGACGGGCTGTTGGCCTACTGGCAACATGGCTATCTCACCAACGCCAGCCAGGAGGGATTCAACAACAAGATCGGTTGGTTGACCCGCCAGGCCTACGGTTATCGGGATGAACGGTACCTGCATCTGAAAATCTACGACTTGCCGAACCTATCAACGAGCAGACGCCTGTGAGGTCGCACTTCCGTGATGAACCAAAAAACCGCTCATATATCCTTGAACCCTTCGCTCAAACCCAACGCGTTAAGTACGCTGATATGTTTCCGTACCCCCCGGAAAGTAAAAGGGTTCGTAAACCTATCGAAACCGGGCGTATCCAGCCACCCCAAACCGTGTTTTGAAGGGTATGGAAACGCTTCTGAACAACTGGGGTTGCGAGGGGGCTCAAGTTCGCTTTTCCATCAAGCTCGGTGGAGCGGCCTTGATGCTTTTCAAAAAGCGAAAACCGGGTCGAATTGACCCAGATTTTTCGCGATATTCCGCAACTTGTTGGAACGGTTGAGATTAACAAAACGGAGAATCGGTTCGCATCAAGTCAGGTGTCGATCTTGATACGAAAATAGAAAACGGAGAACCGGTTCGCAAATCCATCAAGCCGGGTCGACCATCGACGGGCTTCCACCTGGAACCGAAATCCTGCTCAGCGGCTGACTACAAGCCGTTCGAGTCCACGCCCCCAACGAGTCAAAGCGCATGCGTCGTAGACGCACGGTTCCTCATGCCCATTCCCGGATTTAGGATTAAAACTTGTAGAGTATGCTCGTTAGCAGCGCCCGGTCATAGTAGCCCTTGCCATCGTAGGCAATCTCGGTGTCGCGCTCCAGCCGGTATTCGACGCGCAGGAACAGCTCCTGGATAAGCTTGTTCTCCAGCCCGGCGGTAAAGAGGAAGTGGTAGTTTTCCAGATCGCCCAAGTGGGTGTATTTCTCAATAAACGTAAGTGAGTTGACCAACTGCCACTTCAGGTTTTGGTCCAGCACGAATTTGGGCATGGCTTCGTCGTATTCCGCCAGCACGTTCTGCTGCCAGTCGCGCTTGACGCGGTTATACTCGTGGTAACCGCCGCCCACGGAGGTTGACAGTTCGAATTTCGACGAGTTCTTGAACCAGTTTATCCCCAGTTCCGCCGTTTGGAGGAATTCCTCTTCGATGCCCCGGCGGTAGTCGCGCTGGAATAGGGTTTTTGCCTCGGTGTAGTAGGTTTTTTGTTTGAACGTATAGTTGTAGTTTTGTTTTACGTTAAACAGGTCGTCATATTTTCGAAGGTCGCTTTTGCTGTAGCGATAGTTCAGGTCCCAGCGCAGTTGGTTCTGGCCTCCGGTCCATGCAATGTTGCCATTGATGCGGTAGGTTTCGAACGATTCCTCGGTCTCCTGCAGCGTCCCGTCGTTTTTTTGTTGGAGCGAGTTCGACTCGCGCATGGCAAAGGAGAGTCCGGCCTGGCCCGACCACTGTTTGTTTTCCTTTGGCGGATGCTTCGCCAGATCGGGCTTATGGGCCTCAACGGCAGGGAGGGGCTTTTCTTCGACCACCGGGGCAAGTGCTTCGGCAGGCACCTCGATTTCGCCCAACTCCTCGGTCGATACGGTGATTTTCGCAATGTCCCGTGTATATAGGCTAACGGAACCAAAGGAGTCGGACTTGAAATAGACGGTGTAGGAATCCTGTTTCAGGATTTTTCCGCTTAGGATGTCGCCATTCTTAAGCTTGATGGTGTCTTGTGCAACACCGGTCGTGGCTGTGATCAGGAGGGGGATGAGATGGAGGAGAATTTTGCGCATGTTTACGTTGTTGCTCTGGTTCCTTAGTAAATTGCCGCGAAACGTATCGGTTTGGCTCTCACGGGTCAATCCCTTGGAACGCAAAAAGCGTTTGGAAAAGGGGACGTTATCTGACCGCTTTCTTGGACGGAGGAGGCATAATCCCGGCGCAAACCGATGTTGGGCGCACCTTTGTTAAATATCATACTTGCATAAGTATGATGTTGATGAATATGCACGTATTCAGGGTTGGGAATGAATATCTTACTTGCATAAGTATGATGATTGGCTGGATGAACCGCGCCCCATGCTTGCGGAGGCCGGGCTATCGGGCGGGTGGGGCGTGGATGCAGGCCTTATGCAAGGCGTGGGCCGCCTCCATCCAGATTTCGGCGAAGGTGGGGTGGGCGTGCACGGTGTTGCCCAGCTCTTCGGCCGTCAGCTCCTCGCGCACGGCAATGACCATTTCGCTGATCAGATCGGTGGCATGCGGCCCCGCGCATTGCGCACCGATTATGCGATCGGTTGCCTTGTCGGCAATAATCTTCACAAATCCTTCGGTTTCGTTGGATGCCATGGCTTTGCCAAGTCCCCGGAAATGGAATTTTCCGATGTTGGTTTCGATGCCCAGTTTCTTGGTATCCATTTCGGTTAGCCCCACCAGCGCCACCTCGGGAGAGGTGAAGATGACGCCGGGAATGACGACTTCTTCGATCTTTTCCTCGCCCTTGAGCGCGTGTTCGACGGCATACATGGCTTGCGACGTGGCGGCGTGGGCGAGCTGCATGCGGCCGGAAACATCGCCAATGCAGTAGATGTGGGGCACGTTGGTGCGGTTGAGTTCATCGACCTCGATGTAGCCGCGTTCGTTGGCGGCCACTCCGGCAGCCTCGAAATTAAGGCCGTCGGTCACCGGGCTGCGGCCAATCGCCACCAGCAGCATGTCGGCCTCGATCGTCTGGTCGCCGGCCTTCGCCGTTACCCCGGCATCCGTGGCTTGGATGTCTTCCATGGCGTCGCCGGTGAGCAGGGTCATTCCAAGCGAATCCTTCATGTGCATTTTCACGACCTGGCGGACATCCTTGTCGAGCAGCATCAGCACATCGGCCAGCAGTTCAACAATGGTCACCTTCACGCCCAGGCCGGCGGCCATGCAGGCGAGCTCGCAGCCGATGTAGCCTCCGCCCAGCACCAGCAGGCTTTCGGGCAGTTTTTCCAGTTCGAGAAAGGCGCGGCTTTCGACAATCCGCTCGTGCTTGGGAATAAAGCCGGGAACCGTGGAGGTGGAACCCGTGGCGATGATGATGTTCTTTCCGGTAATGGTTTGGCTGGAGCCATCGTTGGATTTCACGGCAATGGTGTTGGCATCCTGGAATGAGCCGGTTCCTTCGAAGACGGCCACGCCATGCGCCTTGAGCAGGGAACCGATGCCGCTTTGCAGGTTTTGAACCACGCCGTCCTTACGCGTTTTCATGGCGGGATAGTCGATTTCCGGCTTTCCGACTTTGATGCCGAAGGTTTCGGCATGGAGGATTTGTTGATAGGCCTCGGCTCCGGCGATGAGGGTCTTGGTGGGGATGCAACCGCAGTTCAGGCAGGTGCCACCCAACCATTCCCGTTCAATAATGGCCGTCTTCGCACCCAATTGGGCCGCCTTGATCGCCGCCGGATAACCTCCGGGGCCTGCTCCGATAACAATGACGTCAAAATCCATGGGATCGCTCTCCTTAAATAATGATCGGAGTATTGGTATTTTATTCGGGGTGAGTCAATCGAAAGCGTTTGGAACCTGTGCCGTTAACTTTATGGTTTCGGATGATTGGATGGGTGGAATTCTGGATGACTCGGCAATGCGAAGGTTATTGAGTGTCAACCTTTGGGTGACATGGCATTCAAAATGCAAGTGTAAAACTCTATGGGATTCCATGTCCAAGGAGGTTGCAATGGTTCGCACGGATAAAGACGGTTATACCTTGAATGAAATGATGATTGTAGTTGCTGCAATTGGAGTGTTGGCGGCAATGGGAAGCTTTGCCGTGTTGTCGGCAACCAACAAGGGGAAAGTGAAGAAGGCCGAGACCGAGGTGGAAATCCTCGCGACCGCAACGCTCCAACTGGCCTGGGATACCGGCAGATGGCCGAACCAGAAGGCCCGGAACAATGGCGGGAGTACGGAAATATGGGATCTTTTGGGCGATACGTCCGGCTTGGTTGGAACGGATGGTTCATATACCGGCTGGAAGGGGCCCTACTACAATGGTGACCGGCTTGATCCCTGGGGCAATCCCTACTTTTTCGACCCGGACTACAGGGTGGGCGGCGTTATGCGTCCCGTGGTTGGTTCGTTCGGCCCCAATGGCGTCGGCCCCAACCGCTACGACAGCGACGATATCTATGTCCTGCTGGACGATTGATATGCAATTAACCTGAAAGCTCCCACCACAGAGAGGACGATCCTTCCGAACCGCGATCTCGCGTGAGAATCAAAGGCGAGATCCGGGGAGGGAAAGCCCATTCCGGATCCGGCCTCTCACGTTCCACAAGGAAAAACCCGAAATCCATTGTTCCGAATTTCGGGTTCGTTTTGGGTTTGTTGGGGGGGGGGGGACTATTTCTGCCAGGCGGAAATCAGCGGTAGGCATTGCGCGGGGGTTGAGCTGCTCGTGGGCGGTTTCGGGATGTGCTGCTCATATCCTGCCATGATATCGGAGTTGCCGGCATTCTTGATGTAGCCATTGACGATCAATTGGCCCCGGATGAATCCGTTGCCCTGATAGTTGAAGTTGCCGCTCTTTACATAGATCAGGCCACTCACATCCCCGCCGTTCATGGTGATGTCGCCATCGCGGGAGACGATGCTGAATGAAAAGTCGGAGGTCGGGGTCACGATGGCGGCTCCGGTATTCACCTGGACGTCGCCGGTGGCAATGACCGTTCCATTGATCGTTGCTTTAATCTCGGCATCGCCGTTGACCCAGAGGATTCCACCTGCGGGCGATCGGTTGCCCGAGGGCATGCTGCTGTAGACCTCGCCGTTTTTCAGGGCATGGTTGTAGTAGGGGGTGAGATCGACATCCGGGATGGCGACAGGGGCAACGGCCCGCTGCGTTTTGGTCCCCTTCACCGTGACCTTGCTCCATTTGGTTTTCCCGAAGTCGGGCGCGGTAATGTCGCCGCCGATGATTACGTTGTTTCCGATATCGATGCTGGCGGAAGAGGAGAGGTTGATGAGGGCGTCGGTGGTTCCTCCCAGGTCCATGCTTCCGTTGGCATGGAAGAGGGCATTTCCTGCCGGACTGAAAATGGAACCGCACCCGTTGAAATCAAAGTTGCCGCCGCAAAGAATCGCATAGTTGAAGCCTTCCATGTCTTCATAGCCGTTGTCGCTGGTTTCCGTTCCACTACCGGCATAGATGTCTTCCACGAGCACTTCGGCCTGGACGGTCTGGCTACCGACGCTTCCTGCGGAATTGATGATCACGTAGCGGTTGCTGATGGTGGTCAGGCTGATGGAGAAGTTTCCATCGCCGTATGAGCTATCTGCGGAGCTAAGCGAAGAAACGGAGGCCATCTCCGCATCGGGATCGAAGGAGAACGCATCGGGATTGTCACGTTGGGAGAAATCCGTCGATAGGATGGAATAGGCATAGTCGATCCCCGCTTCGGCGTAGGCGAGCGCCTTGACCCGGTCGGTCTGGCGGTTGGCATCGAACACGCGTTGTTGGCCGAGTTGGGCCAGTATTCCCACGCCCACTCCAAGCGCCATGATGATGAACATGACCGTGAGCAGGGCGTAGCCGTTCTTTGTGTTACGTTCTTTCATGGGAGTACTCCTTTTCCTACATACCGCTGTTTCGCGGTGTCAGTTCCGTTTTCAGCGATGAAGTGATTCTTCGCCGTTTTCCATCCAATAGGGTCACATCGTCGTAGATTTCCAGGTCGATGATGAGCGCAGAGCGCAAGGGTTCTCCATCGACGCTGATTTCAAATGTTCCGTAGTCGGGGCCTTTCGTGAAGATGCCACCGATATTGACCAGCTGCGTTTCGCCATTCCAGTCGATCGTGACATTCCTGAGAATAGGGGAATACAGTCCGTCCGAACTGGATTGAAGGAGCGTCTGGAACTGGACATAGCGTTCCCATCTGCCCGGAACCCGGCAAGATCCGGTGAAGGCGGTAATGGTTTCCCAGTCGTCCGCGTCCGAAAGATCGGGCTGGCTGCCGCTCCTTACCTTGAACGCAATCGTCGAGTCGGACGGCACATCCGCGTTCCAGGTAATGTCGCCGTAGGTGGGCTTGTCCAGATGGGTGTCGAAAATCTGGGAACTGTACGTCCCGTTCGAAGGGAAGCTGGCCTCGATGGCCGCCAGGCCGAGAATGGCATCCATGTCCATGCGTGTTTCCGAGCGGTCTCCCCAGGTTGGATCCTTTGCCACTTCGACGAGGCTGGGGGCATCGGTGATCACTTGGCAGGTCATGGCGGCGTTGGGCCAGACATCCTTCCACTTGGCGGGCTGGCATTTGTCGGCGTTGTTGGCGATGCGGTAGGAAACCAGGTAGTTCTTGTCTTTGCTGATGGGGAAATCGATCCAGTCGGAAAAGAAGCTGGTGCCGGGGCCGACGGTGGGGCTCCCAATGCTTCCCCCAAACTTCACTACGGTCATCGTGGCTGGATCGAAATCCATACTGGCTACTTCCGACGCCGCCGACTCTCCGATGAATACATTGGTAACCCTGAAGTTGCCGTTTTCGGCGGATTGGAACTTGAGGCGGCATTTCCGTCCGTTGTAGGCGAACCAGTTGCCGTTGTCGGCGAGATCGGCCCCTTTTTGCAGGGTGCGCACCACCCAGTTTTGCATCAGGCCAACGGGCGGGGAGACCGGCAGCGAGCCGGCTTGCTTTTCCGCTTCCCAGGTATAATCCATGCCATCGAGCTGCACCACGAAATCGCTTGGGCTGATGGTGTCGAGAAATTCCACCCGGGCATCCTTGGCCTGGTAGCCCAGCCCGCTGAAGTTGGTTTCCTCCCAGCGGTCGTTTTCCATGACGAGGGTGAAGCTGCTTCCGATTGAAGAGGCCGGGAAGTAGAGCTGGCGGTTGCCCTTCCAGGATCCTTCCGTGACATACTGGTTGATGGCCGAGGCCCCGGTTTGCGAGGTGGCCGGAAGTTGTTCTTCGGCTTCGCGCGGGCTGGCGGAACCGGATACCACCAGCTGGTCGATTCCGATGTTGTAGCCCGTGCTCTTGCTGTGCTTGTCCACCACCGTGAACGTAATCTTGTGTTCGCCCGGGTCGAGCAGCATGTAGCCAAGGTTCGCCCGGTCCCGTGTCACGGTCGAGGAATAGGCATCGAACCGTCCGGCCTTGGGGTTGATCTCCCAATCCAGCAGATTGGCGAACAAAATTTTCGATTTTGCATTGCTTCCATTATAGGTGCCGCTACCGGAACCGGAATCCACCACTTTATCGAGTTGTTCCTGCCGCTGGGCATCGGTGAGGGTGTTGTCGCGCGGGCTGAACGTGGTTTTCACTAGCTTGTCCGGGTCGCCGGGGCGGATGTGGTAGATGATGGTTTCATCCCAAATGATCTTGTTCTCTTCATCCCGTTCCACAATGCCGTCGCCGGTGCTGTCGTAGGCCATGGGGAAACTGATGGCCTGGTAGGGGCCGCCTCCGACCGGGTGGTAGAAGATGGTGTCGAGGGACGAAAGGCGAAGGTCTCTCTTCAGGTGTTCCATCGCCAGCTGCAAGTCGATGTCCAGATCGTTCTGCACATCGGCTTCGTTGACGTTTTTCAAGGTGAAAATATATCCCGTAATGGCCATGCCCATCGCCATTACCAGCAACGAGGCCGATGCGATGACTTCCAGCAGGGTGAATCCTTGGGATCGTTTTCTTTTCATGGTTTCACCTTACGATGTGGAGTTTGGCGCCACTCCGCCGCCGACCGACGAGTCCTCGGTCAGGTATTGCGCAAAGAAGGTTCTCAGATATTCGTTGCTGCCGTCGAAACCCAGGGTTTTACGGTCGCGGATCTCAACGGTGACGATCAATTCGATCAGGTTGTCATTAATGGAGTCGACTTGCGTGGTGCGCCGGAAATATCCTTCGGGATCCGGGGCTCCGCTTTTGTCCACCGGCACCTTGTTCTCCAAAAAGCTGTCCACCTGGCCGAATTCAAATGAGCGGATCAGCTCCAGTCGGTTTTTGGCAATGTTGGCGGCGGTGTAGTGTTCGCGCGCCATATCGGACATTTGGCGATGCGCCAGCATCATCTTGGTGGCCCCCGAAACAAAGAGGGCGAACACGGTTAAGGCAACAAGCACTTCGACAATGGAGCTTCCACCTTTTCTTCGCATGGATGTTGAAGTCGTTGCCAAGCTTGCCCTCTTCTCCTTGGTGGTCATGGTTGGTTTTCCTTGTCGGTATTTTTCACTCACAAAAATAAAGCATTAAGCATGCCCTGTTGGCATTTCCCGGTGTTTTCCCTGATTTACCCAGAATGAGACTCTCCATGACTCGAAAGTGAGAGAATTTGAAACCGAACGATTCTCAAACCTGAAAATTAGAAATGGCTCATTCCCATAATGAGCAAAAAAAATGCCAAAAAGTTTTGGTTCCATGTTTTTTTATTGGTTTCGTGTAATGTACAGCGTTGCAGTCTATTGTGATTTTAACCGATTGGCTTTGCTTTGAAGGGCAAGTGCCGGCGCACGCCCCGTTTAAATGTTTTTTTAGTAAGTGGTACGGAAAAGGCTTTTGTAAAAAACGGTTTTTATCGATTTTTAAGCAAGTTGTATTTTGGACCAAACCGGTGAATGGAAAGGCGGGTGTTCGGCGTGAATGGTAGTTTCAACATGGAATATGTAGGGAAGTCCAAGGTGGTTTCCCATGCCAACCGATGTTCGGAATGCCGGAGACTCAAGGTTCTGTCTTCCTATGCGACGACCCGCTTTATCCATTTTTACAGGCTCCCGCTACTGCCATGGGGACAATACTATATCATGGATGAATGTCCGCATTGCGGGCACCGGGGCGTGATTTCACTCAAGAAGCACACGCGGGAGCACAAGAAACAGCTGGCGTTGATGGTTGATGGGTTTAGTTCCAATGAGGACGATCCGGAAGTCTGTTGCCACGCACTCCAGACGCTTATGGTGTTCGATGAAGCCATCTGGTTCAACGATGTCCGTCGTTCCCATGCGGCCCGGTTCGAAACGTCCCCGAAAATCCAGCACCTCATTGCAAAAGGGCTTTGCCGGTTTGGCGACTATGAACAAAGCATGCAATACGCCCGAAAAGCGATCGTTCTCGGGGCGGGGAAAGAGGCGGAGGAATTATTGGAGTTCTGCCATCGGCTGAAGGAGTCCCTGGCCGGATCGCCGAACCTCGGAAAGCAGGCTGTTCAACCGGAAACCGCATTCAAGGCCTACGTTCCCTTGCTATCGGTTGCGACGTTTGCGGCGGCTTTCATTGTGATGCAGGGCATGGTTGCCCTTCGCTCCCATCGGGCATGGATCGTGAATGGTTCCTTGCAGGAATACAGCGTTGTGCTGGATACCAAATCCTACACACTTGCATCCGGGGAACGGCGCCAGGTCAAGCTCAAGCTCGGTGCGCACGAGCTACGAATGGAAGGCCACCCCAACCACCAATTCACCTATGGGATCCCGTTGTTCAGGCAATTGCTGGAAAAGCACCTTTTGGTGATCAATCCAGACGCCATGGCGGTTCTGACCATCCAGGATGAAGCGGGGGATGGCGGCGGATCCACCTATTGCTTTGGACAAAAGGTGCATGGGCTTTCCTCGGTGGGGCATCCGCTCTTCTCGTTCAATAAAAAAGAGAACGAGGCCGAGGTGAATAGCCGCGTCAACCTATTCCGGCCACAAACGCATATGGCGGTGGTCGACCGGCTTAATCAGCTGGGTTTTGGCGCGGGCGCGCAGGAGTATGCCCGCCGGGCCTTAGCGATGAATCCCGCGACCGCAGAGGTGGTGCCCTTGCTGCGGGGGGCGTTGGATGGCGCCACCGATGAAGAGGTGGCATCGTTCCTGATGACCGGCTGTTCCGTTTCGCCGGCCCTGCTCCCATGGCACCTCCACTACCAGGATCATTTCCTGCTCGCCGGTTCCGGCAACCGCCTGTTGCGGGAGTATACGGCATGGTGCAAGCAACACCCCGATGATCCGGCGGGATTCTACCTGCTTGGCCGGGTGATGGAAAACCACACCGACGCACGCAAGTTTTTCATCCATTCCGAAAAGGGGCAGGGGATGGGGGGACTCGGATACCACGCCGTTGCCAGCGATCTGGTTGCGCATGGGGAATATGGCCAGGCGTTGGCCTATGCCCAAAAAGCGGTTGCCGCCGACCCTGCAAACGACGATTTCCGCAACGTGTGCGAGCAGACCCTGATGGCGCTTCGCAACTACGATGTCCTGTTGCATTCCACCCCTGTGGATTCCTTCGAGGCGGCCAGCCTGCGCGTACTCAGCCTCACGTTGGCCGGATACCACCGCGAGGCCGAGGAATTCGCTATCGATTTCAGCAACCGCTCCCCGCAATGGCTGTCGGCACTCAACGCCGTTCGCTATTATGCCGTCGGCAACACCGATGCCTATCTCGGACTCATTGCCGAGGCCGGCGATCCGTCGGCACGGTTCCGGCAACTGATCCATGCCGGCCAAATCCCCGAGGCCGACATGGAATTGACGAAGGATGAAAACCATGCGTGGTGGGAGCACCTGGTCTTCTATTGCGCCGCGATGCAACAAAAACAGTTCGATCTCGCACAGCTCCATTATGAAAAGGCCGTCGATGAGGTGGGGGGCAACTCCTTGTCCGAGCGCAGGATGGCCGGTTTGCTCGCATCCGACACCCCGCCCGAGCTGGATCAAATTACGGGGTTGCACGTCGATGCATCCGAAAAAGCGCTCCTGTGCATGGCCTTGGGCCATCGTTTTCCCGGACAGGATGCCGACTTCAGGAAGCTTGCCCGGAAATACAATATCTTCCCGGTCTATCCGCAGTTGCTGGTTAGGCAATGGAGCCGGGAGGTCGTCCGCGATCCCGCCGGCTTGTCATCCCTGGAGGCCTTGTAGCGAAGAGCCTCTGTTTTCCGGGGAATCAGCGCCGGATGCGGTAGAACCGGTGCCCGTTGGTTGGAGCGCCACCGGATGTGGCGGATGAGTAGTCGTCCGTAACGATGCTGGGACTCCCGTATACCTCGAACCAGCTGTTGCTGGCAAACGGCTTCCATACTGTGTTGCTTGCAAGGGAATCTGTGAATTCAACCCAATAGGTGTAGCCTGAAATAGAGTTGAAGCTGATTCCCATATTATTCCCGTCAACCGGGCCGATGGAATCGATCGTGAAGTTTTCCGGCCAGAAGGCTTCGGTCATGAGCACCGGTGGACATTTGTCGTTAGCAAGCCAGAGGTTATAGACATTGGTGCCTGTGTTGTCGGTCGTATTCTCATCACGCAGGAATTCCATGAATTCTTTGCTGGTGCTCTGGTAGTAGAGCCGGGCATGGGCGCTGACCGCTCCCTCCGGGATAGGATAGAGGCTATTGTCCCAATACTGTCCGTCATCGTAATGGTGTCCGACCGGGGCTCCCCCGAACGTGTCGAATTCACTGTTTATGAATCCGCGCGGAGGAATGCGGTTGTCTTCGAATATCTGGTTGTTCAGTACGAAGTGGAACGACGGCCCCGGTTCGATGTTGAGGCCGGGGTTGAGCGAGTTCAGTGTGGCCGCCAGGTTTGTTCCAATGCCTGGATGGACTTCGTACACCGTCGTATTGTTGGTCAGCAACCCGCTGCCATAGTCGTATCCGCCGTGCTCGGCAAGGAGGTTTGTACCGGCATCGTAGAAGCGTAGGTTGATCCACATACGGCGGCCTTCGGGATAACCGGTGGGCAGCTTATGGCCGGTATCGTTCACCACCATTACATTCAGGTCGTCGCCTACCTGTTCAGCAGACATACGGGCCGCTTTTCGCAGCATGTAGTCGGCGCGCTCGGCGCCGTTCGTGAGCGCCGTTGCCTCGGGGGTTCCGGCGGCATAGGGGAAGTTGGTCACGGTTGGCATCACTTTGAGCAACCAGGAGCTTCCGCCGGTCATGTCGTGCAGCGGCATGTCGGGGCGCAGAGCCACGGGATAAAGGTTGGTGTTGGCACCATGGCCAAGCGTGTCGGGCATGTGGCAGTCCTGGCAACTGGCAACCATGCCGTCGGCCTTGAAGCCCGCGAACTGCGGGGCATAAACGCCGTTGGTTGTGTTGTATGCGCTGTGCAGCCATTCGCTATAGGTGCGCTCAACCGGAGCCAGCACTTCCGGCGAGAAGTTGGTTGCCGCTGCATCAAAATCATTCGGCAGATATTCAGGGTTGGTGCCGTCGCGCTGGAAGGCCGGATTGCTGACATCGTGGCAGGTGCCGCAAAGGGCGGAGGAGCGGTGGAAAGGTGAGAATAGATCCTGATGGGGGCTGATGGTGTCGTCGAACGGGCCGCGCCGGTTGGATTCCGGGTCGATGACATATCGGCCTGTTCCGGGTGAGGTGGGAACCGCATCGAGTGAAGCAAGGATGCTGGTGTCGATCCCCGGGGCACCGGGGTGGTTGAGCGGGTCAACCATGCGGTGGCAAAGGTCGCAGGCCACCCCGATGTCGTCGAGGGTGGTCATTTGTGACCCATCGGTAGGAACGGAGCGACCGTCTAGCCAGCCGCGTGAATTATGGCAGCGCAGGCAGAGGTCTCCCGAGTCGGGGGCGTCCTGGTTGGCAATCACCATGTTGGCCTGGAAGATGGGATCGTGCGAGGCGTGCGCCATCATGCTGCCGAGCCAGTTGAAGAAGGGTTCGTGCGCCTCATCGTAATTGCCATGGCAGCCTGCGCAACTACCCGGTTGGCCAAGCACCTGACCGGAATCAACGAGGGGTTGTGAACCGGGCTGGTCAAAGTCACGCAGGGTGGTGGGGGCCAGTCCTCCGGCCGGCGAAACGATAGTAAAGGTGGATGCACTGGTTTTATTGGTCTGGTTCAGCAGGGTGTCGGTGGCTTCGACCATGATCCGGCAATCGCTGGAGGGACGGTTTTCAACAAACCAGGTGAAGCTGCTCGAGTCGGGCAGGTTGAGGGCAAGGGGTTTGTAGGTTGCACCGTTGTCCAGCGAGATATAGAGGTTGATGCCGGCGATGCCGCTCGCATCGGTTGCCGTCCACGTGATGGGGAAGGAGTTGTTGCCGGTAGCGGTTTCACCGCCGTTCGGCGAGGTTATTGTGATGACGGGCGGGTCGGTGTCGGTTACAGGGCCGCTTATCGGTGTCAGGTATGCAGACACTTCGGCATTGAAACCGGGAAATTCGTTGTTTTTGTTCCATTGTGAGGATTGGTTGATGTTGCCCGCCGACCAACCGGGGAGGGTTGGTGTGTTGGAATATGTCGTGGTGTCGAAGAGTTCGTCCGCACTGGTGGCGCCGTCGCTGTCGGGATCCGTGCTGCCTTTGTTGTCGGGGTCGTAGATTGCTTTGGTGAAGGCAACATCAACATCATTTTTCTTCACATATTCGTGGAACAGCGACCCGAAACCGTTGCGCTGACCGCCGCCCCTGAAATCCAGGTGGCAGATCCCGCAATGGTTGGGCTTCAGGGCGTTTTCGCTGGTTTCAACTGAACTGAGCAGATTGACCGGCGTATCATGGAGTTCGGGATAGGCGGTAAGAAAAACCGTTTCCCAGAATTCCGGCTTGGCCTGAAGGCTCGCAGCCAGTCCCAATACAAGAATCCCGTTTAATAAGCCCAGTCTGGAACGATGTGTATTCATGTCGACCCCTCTCCGTTTACCGAAAATATAACAGGTGCTGAGCTTTGAAAAAATTTATAACACGTTCAAATGAGGCGATATACGCAAGGTGCTACGCTTTTAGGTGTGTTTTTGCTGTGGGCCTGCTGTTTGGTTCCTCGTGGTTCGTAATAAACTCAGGGCTCACTCGTGAAGCCTCTCGGCTCATTTGATTTGTTTAAGGTAGTTTTACTCTGACGCGGTACGTCCCGGTTTCGGTTGCGTTGGTGTTGACCAGTTCCATTTCGTCGTCGATGCCTCGGTGGTAGCCGCTGACGTTCGTCCACGCCGCTGACATGGTCAGGTTGGTGGTTTCCTCCAGGGCATAGTCGCGCGAGCGGTGGGTTTCGAATTCCGCGGTCGCTTCCGTTGCGCTGTCGGTTTGCTCGAATTCGGCGGTGAACGTGAAGACCGATTCGTCGTCGTGGGGATCGGTGAGGGCAATGTATTCGCCTAGGTTGTTCACGCCATCACCGTCGGAGTCGACACCGGCAAGGGCGTTGGTGGCGCCGCCGAAGTGCTCGATTTCCCAGTAGGCGGGGATGCCGTCGGAGTCGGTGTCGGAAACATCGAGCTGCACGAGGGTGTTGGTCATCATCACCGGAGCGGCGCCCTGGATGTGCTTATTGTTGTCCCAGAGTTGCCAGATGGTGTCGCCCCAGGCCTTGAGGCCGGAAAACCAAGGGTCGGTCTGGGCAAGGTAGGGCAGGTCGCCCCCCGCGCCGGGGACGTTGGGGAGCGTGCCGGCGCCGTTGATTTCGTTGCGCAGGAATTCAATGAACTCGCGGCTGGTGGTCTGGTAGTAGAGTACGGCCTCGATGCGTTCGGTGCCTTTGGGCAGTTCGATTTCGATTTCATCGAAGCCGCCTTCGTATTCAGCCTGGGTGTAGAAGTTTTCTTCATGGTGGATGTTGGTGTCGGAGTGGCCGTGCCAGACCGGTTCGCAAAGCCGGTCGGCGGCTTCGGCAATGCGGAAGCCGCGCGGCAGGATGCGGTTGTCCTTTACGCGGTGGGTGGCCAGCGCCATGTGGAAGGTGGTGTGCTCGTTGGTTAGGACTGAGCTGGCCTGATGCACCTCGTAGACGAGCTCGTCCTCGTATTCCTCCCAGTCGCTTAGAGCCGGGCTGTTGGGGGAATAGTCCGCATCGAGTCCCTTGAGCGTGCCCACGGCATCGTCGTAGGGATTGATTTCATAGATCAACTCGTCGTTGGCGTAGGCCTTGACGTTCAGGAACATGCGTCGTCCTTCCGGATAGCCGGAAATCAGCTTATGGCCCGTGTGGTTCTGCAGACGCATCGTGAATTCGCCGTCGTCGAGGCTGTAGTTCGCGTCGTCCATGGAAATGGAGTCCTGCAGCATCTGGCCGGACAGTTCGATCGTTTCAAGCAGAAGGAACGGATCCAGCGATTCGCCTTGGGAAAAGTCCAGGGTCAGGGCGGCGGGGCCCTGCTTCAGCAGCGCCTCGTTGGCCGGGCTGTAGTTGGGCGAGGTGGGCTCAATGCTGGCGAGTAGGTAGGGCACCCAGAGGTTGCCGCCGATCATGCGGTGCTCGGGCACGCCGCTGAGCGGGTGCGCCGTCGAATCGCCTGGACGAACCTTGCCTTGCTTGGCCGAGCTTACGCCTTCGATGTCGCGGAAGTGGCAATCCTGGCAGGTGGCAATTTTGTTCTCCGCATGCGAGGTGTTGAACTTGCTGGGATGGTAGGGGCCGGTGCCGTCGGTGCCGCCCTGAAGTCCAAAGTCGGAAAGCATGAATTCGGAAAAGGTTCGTTCCACGTGGGCATAGCTGTAGGCCGGTTGCGATTCCGAGGGAAGGATGACACCGTGGCTGGCGTTGGTGCCAATGTAGTCCAAGTTGGCCAGGGCGGGGTTGGAAATATCGTGGCATGTGCCGCACATGTATTTGCTTTTGTGGTAGCGGCTGTAGAGCCAGTCGTGCTTGGCGGGGGCATCCGAGAACGAGGCGCGTTTCCCGTCGCTGATGCCCGTCGTGTGGGTAACGATGAACATGTGGCCCCCGCCGTTTTCTGTATAGCTTGCGCTCTTCGGGGCGTCGTTGGTGAAGAAGGCGTCCCCTCGGAAATGGGTGATGGCCGAAGCGGCCTCGGCGTCGGCGTTGCGGGTGTCGTCGACCGCGCCCTGGAGGTTGCCGTTCTCGTCCCAATATCCAACCCAGTCGTTGCCCTCGCGCGTGCCGTCGTAGGTGGCCTGGTAGAAGGGGTCATACATGTAATGGCAAATCTTGCAGCTGACGCCGTCGTAATCTTCGCCGCGCATATCGGTGCAGTTTACGGGATCCGAGCGTCCGTCCAGCCACCCTTGCGGGAAGTGGCAGCGGACGCAGATATCGGCGGCGTTCGGCGTTCCGAGTGCCCAGACGGCATCCTGCGCCGCAACGGTCATTCCCGCCCAGAAAATTGGGTCGCGGCTGGCCTGCGCCATCAGCGAGCCTTTCCAGTTTTCCATTTCATAGGTGCTGCCACCGTGGCAACTCAGGCACTGCTTGTCGGATTCGAGATCGACGACCTGTCCCGGCTGGGTGCCGGGCATGCGAACGAGGGGATCATCCTCGACCGGTTTGGGTGTCCAGCCCTGGACAAGGCAGGCTGCGGTTGTTGCAACGATCACTGAACCAACGGTACGTCCTCTCATGAAACCCTCCTGTTATGGATCAACATTAGGATATTTCGGAGCGGGGGTATAGTTGTAAATGATTGAAAATAAGTTAAATACAGGAAAGGCTACCGCTTCGGTCATGTATTGGTGTTCGACTGCTTGCCCTTGCGGTCGTTGTTGCTACTTTCCTCTGCCCCATGCCGATGCTCCTTTTCTTCGTTTTGGTCGATGTAGAATAAGGTTCATTCTGGCATGGGGTTCTTCTCGCTCGAATTTCGGACATTTGATTTACAGTCTACCCGTGGTTTGATCCAGACGGTTTGTGCGCGTTTGGTCTTGAGCGGTGCTGGCGGTTTCCATATTCTCCTGCTTTTGTTTATCAACTCGGGAAAGGGGTGTTCATGAACATCGTAGTATGCATTAAGCAGGTGCCCGATTCAGACAAGGTCACGATTGACCGCGAGACCAATCGCCTGAATCGCGCAGGGGTTCCATCCATCATTAATCCGTTCGACGAAAACGCGCTCGAAATGGCACTGCAGCTCAAGGATCTGCACGGTGGAAAGGTGATCGTGATTTCCATGGGGCCGCCGCAGGCCGAGGAAGCACTCCGTACGGCGCTCTCGCACGGCGCCGACGAAGCCATCCTGGTTTCGGACCGCAAGTTTGGCGGCGCCGATACGTGGGCCACGTCCTACACCATCAGCTTGGCCATCAAGAAACTCGAAGACATCGACCTGATCCTCTTCGGAAAACAGGCCATCGACGGAGACACCGCGCAGGTCGGCCCCGGCGTGGCGCACTTCCTCGACATCCCGATGCTCACCTACGCCAAGGGCATCGAAGTTACCGGCGACACCTTCAAGGTCAACAAAGTGACCGAAGACGGCTACGAAATCTGGGATGTCGACAAACCCGCCGCCCTCACCGTCGTGAAGGAAGCCAACGAGCTGCGCATGCCGTCGCTCAAGAAAAAAATGGCCGCCAAGAAGGCCGAGATCCCCTGCTGGGGCTTCGACGAGCTTCAGCCCGACGAAGGCAACATCGGTCTCGCCGGCTCCCCGACCAAGGTGGCCAAGGTCTTCGCGCCGCCGGTCAAGCTGAATAAGGAAATCCTCTCCGGCGAACCCGCCGACATGATCACCGAACTCATCGGAAAACTGAAAGGGCAGCACATACTATGAGCGCAGAAAAAGAACTTTGGGTATACGCGGAACAGCGCGAAGGCAAGATTGCCGGTGTGGTGCAGGAACTCCTTAGCCAAGGCCAGGTGCTTTGCGAAAAATCGGGCTACACGCTCTGTGCCGTCCTTCCGTCCGCCAATGGAGCGGAACTCTGCCAGGAGCTTTACAACTTCGGAGCCAAGAAGGTCTACGCCATCGACGATCCGAAACTGGCCGACTACCAGAACGACTACTATTCCCGTGCGGTCGCCCAGCTGATCAACGAGAAGAAGCCGGAAATCGTCCTCTACGGCGCCACCACCATCGGCCGCAGCCTGGCGCCGACCGTCGCCGTGATGGTCGATGCCGGCCTCACCGCCGACTGCACCGAGCTGGACTTCGATGTGGAAGAGGGCAACCTCCTCCAGACCCGCCCGGCCTTTGGCGGCAACATCATGGCCACCATCATCTGCCCGAACCATCGTCCGCAGATGGCCACCGTCCGCTCCAACGTCTTCAAGAAGAACAAGCTCTCCGACAACGAAGCCGGCGAGCAGGTGCCCTATGCCGTCGATCTGTCCGGTGTGCCGGAACGCATGCGCCGTCTGGAATCGGTTCACGAAGCCGACACCAACAGCATCGACCTCAACGCCGCGCAGTTCATCGTTTCCGGCGGGCGCGGGGTTGGAAAGCCCGAAAACTTCAAGGTCATCTACGACTTCGCCGCCGAGCTCGGCGCGGCTGTCGGCGCCTCGCGCGCCACGGTGGACGCGGGCTGGATCTCGCACCACCACCAGGTGGGGCAGACCGGCAAGACCGTTTGCCCGGTGGTCTACATTGCCTGCGGCATTTCCGGTGCCATCCAGCATCTCGCCGGCATGCAGAGTTCCGACATGATCATCGCGATCAACAAGGATCCCGACGCGCCGATCTTCGATGTTGCCGATTTCGGCCTCATCGGCGACCTGCACGAGATCGTGCCGGAATTCCAAAAACAGATCGCCGCCGCAAAGGCGTCGTAATTTCGTGGAGCAGGCTTTCCAGCCTGCCCTTCAGTTGAACTGGGCAGGCAGGAATGTCTGCCCCACATTAATCGATTGGCGGTTTGATTCAGGATTGTTGGTTCGGTAGGCTATCGAACCATTAATCCAAACAGAAGGAACTGATTATGGAAAAAGTTGTAATCATCGGAGCCGGTGCAGCCGGTATGACCGCCGCGATCTATACCGCCCGCGCCAACCTCGAGCCGCTCGTCATCGAGGGCATGCAGCCCGGCGGGCAACTCACCACCACCACCGAAGTCGAAAACTTTCCGGGATTCCCGGACGGGATCGACGGCACCGAGCTGATGGATAAGCTCAAGGCGCAGGCCGAGCGCTTCGGCGCCAAGTTCCTGCAGTATGATGCGGTTGCAAAAGCCGACTTTTCCGAACGCCCCTTCAAACTCGAAATGATGGCCGGCGATCCGATCGAAGCCAAGACCGTCATCATTGCCACCGGCGCGACCGCCAAATATCTCGGCATTGAGTCCGAGCAAAAATTCATGGGCCGCGGGGTATCCGCCTGCGCCACGTGCGACGGCGCTTTCTATAAGGATGTTCCGGTCGTGATTGTCGGCGGCGGCGACACCGCCTGCGAGGAAGCGATGTTCCTGACGCGCTTTGCATCGAAGGTCACGCTGGTGCATCGCCGCGACCAGCTGCGCGCCTCCAAGATCATGGCCGACCGTACCATCAACCATCCGAAAATCGAGATGGCATGGGATTCCGTGATCGATGAAATCCTCGGCGACGACTCCGGGGTGACCGGCGTCCGCATCAAGAATGCGAAGACCGGCGAAACAACCGATATCGAAGCGGCCGGCTATTTCTCGGCCATCGGCCACAAGCCGAACACCGAGGCGTTCGAGCAGCTGGAAAAGGACGAGGTCGGCTATCTGATCGCCGATGGCGTGAAGACCAAGTTCGAAGGGGTTTATGCGGCGGGCGATGTTTCCGACGCAATCTACCGCCAGGCGGTGACCGCAGCCGGAACCGGTTGCGCCGCCGCGCTGGAAGCCGAACGCTTCCTCGAAGCGCAAGGGGAGTAGGGGAATGAAGAATATAGATTTATGAATTAAGAACTGTCGGTCTGCGACGCCTTTTGAAAAGGGGGCGGGAAGCTCCCGCCAACCATTCTACATTCCAAATCTGAATTCTTAATTATTTACAACTAACAAGGAGAAGAAAGACATGGCTATTAACTGGGGTATCAGTGAAGAACAACAGGAAATCATCAACCTGATTGATGACTTCGGTAAGGAGCGCATCGTTCCTGTTCGGGCGGAGCTCGACGAAAAGGGGATTTTCCCGGCCGACCTGCTTAAGGAATTGGCGCAGATGGACTTGATGGGTCTGTATATTCCCGAGGAATACGGTGGATTCGGCGCGGATCAGCTCGGCTTCTGCATGGCCATCGAAACCATGTCCAAATACTGCATTGGCGTTTCCGTCTCCTACGCCGCCAACGCCCTGGGTGCCGACCCGATCATTATCGGTGGTTCCGACGAGCAGAAAAAGAAATACCTCTCCCCGCTGGCCTCCGGCGAAAAATGGGCGGCTTTCGGCCTGACCGAAGCCAACGCCGGCTCCGATGCCGGCGGCATCCAGACCACCGCGGTCAAGAAGGGCGACAAGTATGTCCTCAACGGCACCAAGCAGTGGATCACCAATGGCGGCGAAGCCGACATCTACACGGTGTTCGCGGTCACCAACAAAGCCAAGGGCGCCCGCGGCGTCTCCTGCTTCATTGTTGAAAAGGACACCCCCGGCTTCTCCTTCGGCAAGAAGGAAGACAAGCTCGGCATCCGCGCTTCCGCCACCCGCGAGCTCGTTTTCGAAGACTGCGAAGTGCCGGCTGAAAACCTCATTGGCCGCGAAGGCATGGGCTTCCTGCTCGCCATGAAAACGTTCGACGTTTCCCGTCCGGGCATTGCCGCCCAGGGCGTCGGTCTTGCACAGGGCGCGCTAGACGAAGCGGTCAAATATGCCAAGGTGCGCAAGCAGTTCGGCAAGCCGATCATCGCCAACCAGGGCCTGCTCTGGATGCTCGCCGAAATGGCCACCAAGGTGGAAACCGCGCGCGCCATCACCTACGCCGCCTGCCGCACGCTCGACGCCGGCGTGAAGGATGTCTCCAAGATTTCCGCCATGTGTAAATATTATGCGGGCGACGTGGCCATGTCCGTCACCACCGACGCCGTTCAGGTGCTCGGCGGCTACGGCTTCATGAAGGAATACCCGGTCGAAAAGATGATGCGCGATGCCAAGATCCTCCAGATCTACGAAGGCACCAACCAGATCCAGCGCGACATCGTGGGCAACTCCCTCGTTAAGGAATACGCCTCGATCTAGCTCTGGAATGGAGGGATGCCGGCTTCGGCGTCCGGGTAGCGAGCGCTGCCCCTCCAGCAAGCCCCGTCAATCCGGCGGGGCTTTTTTTTGTCCCTGAAGGGTGGTCGGCTTGCGCCGTCTATTGTTTCGTAAACGGCACCGTGAAGGAGGCCCAGAAATCTCCATTTACCTTGATGGTTACGTTAATGGTCATCGAATTCCCTGATATGGTTCCCGTGCCTGAGAATCCAATGGTATCACCGTAGTCATCGGTGAGACTGGCGGAGAATGTGAACGAGTTCCCCGTAAGAGTATAGCTACCTGTTGCATCGGTTCCATCGGCGGTATCGACTATTCTAAACGAGGTTCCGTCTGAATAGAACGTTAGTGTTGAGGATGGACTTCCAACCTCGACCCATGTTGTTCCAGCAAGGCTTGCATCTCCATCACCGCCGCCATCATCATCATTACAACCAATCAGCATCGCAGCGCAGCAGATGCCCAGCGCAAGCAATGCGCTTCGTTTTGTTGCCGTCTTCCCGTTGATTTTCATTGTGCACCTCGCATGTGGTTCTAGTTTGGCCGTTCCCGTTGATTTTAATAATCACCACCTTTCCCGGGGGCGGATTCATGAATTGTGTTCGGCATTCCTGAAAGCCCGGTCTCGGGATATACGCCGATTAAGGCTCGTTGCAAGGGGAAATGCGGGGGCTAAATACGCATATTAATGCGTAATTGTTGGGCTTGCGCGGCAAAAAAAAGAGTGCCGTCTTTGCAGTCGGCACTCCTTTGGAAGTATTGGATGGATTTCTATTTCATCCGCACGTCCAGCATGTAGAAGCTGTTGGATGCGCTGTGCGTGGTGTCGGTGTAGGTGTTCTGTGGATATTCGAGGTTGGTTTCCCAGGTTTCGAATCCGTCGAACAGGTTGGTCGAGCGCCAGATGTCGTAGTAGCGATCTTCGAGGGAATGCCATTCCAGAATAAACTCGTTGGTTCCACCGATGGTTTCGCTATACGAAGAAAGCACGAAGAACGAATTTCCGTCGCTAGGATCGGTTCCCGCGATATATTCGGCCATGTTGTCGTACGCATCCACATCTCCATGGGCGTTGGCCGCAACGTTGGAGCCAAAATAGTGGTATTCCCACCAGTCGGGAATGCCGTTGCTGTTGGCGTCGGCGACAACCGGTTCTCCAACAAGGGCAACATCGTCGATGTTCCATCCGCAATAGGTGTTGGTGGAGTCGGTGGCCCCCATGCTCCAGCGGATGTGGACCGTTGGCTGCCCATCGGCAATGGCGGAAATGTCGTAGCTGACCTCCTCCCAGCTGGAGTTGGTCAGCGCATCGCCGTCGTGCGCCCAAACGGGATGCCACGCGGCGCCCCATTTGTAGGCATTGGTGCTAATCTCTACGGTGGCCTGGTCGTTGGAGGAAGCTTCGATGCCCAGCCAACGGCGGAAGTTCAGTTGCACGTTAAGGTGTCCCGAGCAATTGATTGCGGAGGTGGTGAGCCACTGTTGCGGCAGGTTGTTGCCGTAGGCGCCGGCGAGGTTGTATCCATAGACATTCGTTCCGGTGTAGCCCGAAGAGGGATCACCTTCCTGGCCCTGCGGCTGGCCAAAGGCCCAGCCGCCTTCGGTGCTCCAGCCTGGATCGGCGTCGAGAGCAAACGTGGTGAAGCCAACGGGGGCGGGCGGGTCGATATCCAGTTGCACCGGGCGGCTGAACGTTGCGCCGCTCGTGGAATTGGAGAAGGTGACGGAGGCGTCGTACAGGCCTTCGGGCAGGGCGTTGGCCGTGGCGGCGATGGATACCGTGATATTGGTTTGGGTGAAGGGCGGCAACGTGCCTGATGCGGGGATGGTTTCCAGCCAGAAGGCCGATCCCGTGGCCATCCAATCCAGCGGTGCGGAACCGCTGTTGGTCAGGCTGTAGACCGAGTCGTACGGCAGGGCCAGGCTCCCTTGCGAACCCGAGAGTTCAATGCCCCAATCGGGGGCGATGGACAGGTCGTCCGGCAGCACGACCATCACCATGGGCACCACTTGCAGCGGGTTGCCCGGGTCGTTGCTTGCCACGGTCAGCTCGCCGGTGTAGGAGCCGCTGGCCACGCCTTCGGCGTTGAACTGGATGGCTACTTCGACGCTGTTGCTGGCCCGTAGGCCATCGGCCGCCAAGGGATTGGCGGAGAGCCATTCGGGTTCGTTGGGGAAGTGGAGGCGCTGCGCCGGATCACCGAAGAGGGTTAGCTCGTAATAGCTCCAGCGCATGGCCGGCCCATTGATGTCCCAAACGAGTTTTTCCTTGGCTTCCTGGTTGGCCTTGCCCAATTCCATTTTTCCGTCGCCGAACACCGAGTCCCAGAATTCGCGGTTGAAGCGGTTGGAGGGGCAATAGGTGCTGTCCTTTACGCCCCAGCCGAAGCGGACGTTCATCACGGCGGCGAACGCACCGTAGGGCATGGCAACAACCTCTTCCGCCCAGCAATCGTCGGTGTCGAATGCGCCGTTTTCACAGGCTTGTGAATACATGAAGCAATACTGCTGGTTGGTGAAGATCGGGAGGTCGGAGGTAAACATTTTGAAGAGGCGCGTTTCGTTCGCATGCCCGAGCCCATTGAGCACATGGATGCCGCCGTTCACCAAATCGGCCAGGTCGGTTTTCGACCAGGTGGAATCCGCATCGTACAGGTTCACCGAGGTGTCCAGCTCCGGGAGGTCGCCCCGGGTGTGGTTGGCGAAGCTCCGGGTAAAGAACCCGTCGTACTCCCCGCCCAGGCGCACCTGTTCCAGCATGGTTTTTGCATACTTGTTAATTCCATAGTTCAACGCCTCGCCGGCCATGGAAATGCGCTGGAGGCAGGGATCGGTGGAATCGGCGTAGGCCAGGGTTTTCCGGACAAAGTTGGCCAGCTCAATCTCGTCCTCCACCGGGGCGCGCCCCACGTAGACTTCGGCGTAGAGATCGACGTCCGCGCCGCCGATGCCGTCGTCGGGTTCCCCGTAGAAGCCGTTCGTGTTTCCATCGAACGTGCATTCCGTGGGGGAGAGGCATCCGTAATACATATCCACGGGGAAGTTATCGACAAAAGGCACGAGGTTCGTCGAATCGGCGCGCTGGTGGTCGACCCTGAACAGGCGGGGCGGAACTACGTCCGCCGCTCCTCCGAGCAGGGTGTATTCCGTCCCCCAGTTTTCGTAGGCATCGATCAGGAAGTTGCGGATTTTCGTGGGATTGTCGGTTCCGCCGTCGGGGCGGGTTCCATCATAGTTGCTGTAGATCCAATCGGTGGTAATGATGGTGGAGGCAAGACCTTCGGCGGTGCGGCGGTCGCGCAGCGCCTGGAAGTTCCATGGACCCGGAGCGGCTTCGAACGCCGAACTGGTGATGATGACGTGCTTGTAGGGGCCGCCCGGCGGTAGCGATGAGGTGGGTTCGTCGAAGGTGGCATAGGCGGCACGGCCGCCATCCAGGTCGATCTGCACCCGCATTCTGGTGGCATAGGTGATTTTGCCGGACACCGGGTTGTATTGCAACGGGAAGAGGTTGAGCGTGGTGAAGCGCTGTCCGCGCTTTTCGTAGGTTCCCACGGTTTCGCCGTCGATGCCCGGCCAGTTGGCCGCAGTACCGTAGATGGCTGGGTCGGGCGGGGTGGTTTCCGGCTCCTGTTCTCCCGGGATAACCAGGGTTTGGGCCGGGGCCAGGTGGTGGCTTCCCGGTAATTCAATCTGCTCCAGCACCTCCACGGTCAGCTGCCCTGCTTCCATCCCGGCGGGTATCGCGAAGGTGACGGGCTTGACCGGAACCATCGGCGCACCGGTGCGCAGGTGCGTTTCCAGGCCGGCGACATGCACATGGTCGAATTCGCCATCCGAATTCAGCACGGGGAGGGGGAACGTGTATTCCTCACGAATCCGGTCGCTCTCCGAAGCCATGGAATACTCGACCATGGCTGCCATCATGGGAGCCGGATCGTCCGGAGGGGCATAGCCCGTTTGCTGCATTTCGATGCTAAAGTCGAGGGTTCCCACCGGAGCCGCGTTGGAGACCACCAACGTTCGTGCCTGTTGCTGCCCGATCAGGTTGGTGACCACGAAGCCTCCGGCTGGCAGGATGGCGATTTGCCCGGGAACGCCCAGGACTTCCAGGCCGACGGAGCGTACTGCGGTGTTGCTGGAGTTTTGATTTTCGATCTGGACGCTGCCGGCGTAGGTACCCGGCAAAAGACCGGAGGTGTCGATGGCCACGATGGCATTGGTCGAAGAACCCGGCGGCAGCGCTCCGCTGGGCGGGGAAACCGAAAGCCAGTCATCGGAGGCCGTCGTCGTCCAATCGAGCACGTTGGAAGCGCTGTGGTTGACGATGGTGTAGGATACGAATGACGGGGCGGGGGGGCTGCCTTCGTAGGCGGTCGTTTCCCAATCGGTTGCCGGGGTGACGTCCATCGGATCGATGATCTCCAACTCGACGCTGCGCGTGGTACTGTTGCCGGTGTTCGTGTTGCTAATCTGGAATGTTGCGGAATAGGTGCCTGGCGCAAGGCCGGTGGTGTCGATGGCCACCGTTAGGTTGGTCGAGTTGCCCGCCTGCAGCGTCCCGTTGGACGGGGTGAGCATCAACCAGTCATCGGACTTCGTTGTTGTCCAGGTTATCTCACTGCCGGAACTAATGTTGGTGATGGTGTATATGGCCTCGGAGGGAGCGGTCGGACTGCCGACGTAGGCCGTTGCCGCCCAGTCCGTGCCCGGTTCCACATCCATGATGTCCGCCGGATCGCCTACAAGCATTACATCGTCGATGTTCCATCCCCCCCAAACACTGTCGCGGTCATCATGCGTTCCCATGGCCCAGCGCACCTGCACGCCCGATGCTCGGTCTGCAACCTCTCCAATCGGGTAGGATACGTCCACCCATGAGGTGTCGATGATCGCATTTCCTTCGTCGTACCAAACGGTTGCCCAGCCGGAGCTGCCGCTCCTGACCTGAATCACCGCCATATAGTAGGGGGCGGGCCCTTCGTCCACGCAGAGCCAACGCTTGAATTTCAACTCAACATTCACGTGATCGGAACAGTCCATTTGCGTTGTGGTGAGCCAATGCGGTGCATTGAATATAGGGAAAGCTCCAGCAAGGTTGTAGCCATAGACGTTGGTTCCGGTGTAGCCCGTGGTTGGGTCGCCCGCAATGCCCAGCGGAACACCGAATTCCCATAGGCCGTCCGTGCTCCAGCCCGGATCGTCGTCCAAGGGGAAGGAGACAATCGTTTCCTGCGCCAAGGTGCCAAAGGCTGGGATGAAGGCCAGCAGGACGAATAGGGTCTGCCGGAGTTTTCGTGCTCTAGATTCTGTTATGTGTTTTTTCATGTGAAGTCTTTTCCGTTTCCGTAGATTCATCCATGGGTGTTGCCCAAATCGCAAGTAAGAATAGCATATATTAATCTATTGTGAGCCTGTTGATGATAAAACCTCGCTACAACGCATGTTCCATGCCTTCTTCTGTGCTTTCCGACGTAGCGCGCTCTCTTCCGCCATGATGCGGGCATTCGCAGAAATTCCCCCTTCGGGCTTGGTTCGGCTTCGGGGGGTGGGGTATGTTTCCGCGTTTCGAATGACAGGAAAACCCTTATGAATGTTCAAGAAAAAGTCTTTATATACGACACCACGTTGCGCGACGGTGCGCAGGCGGAAGGCGTTACCTTTTCGCCGGTGGCCAAGATCCACGTGGCGAAAATGCTCGATTCGTTCGGGGTGGACTATATCGAGGGCGGCTTTGCGGCTTCGAATCCGAAGGACATGGCTTTCTTCAAGGACATCAAGAAGGAAAACCTGAAACATGCCAAGGTTGCGGCCTTTGGCAGCACCCGCCGAGCGGGAGTGGACGTGGCGGAAGACAAGGGCACGCTGGCCCTGCTCGAAGCCGGTACCGAGGTCTGCACCATCTTCGGCAAGACCTGGCTCCTGCACGTGACCGAGGTGCTCAAGACCACCGCCGGGGAAAACCTGGCGATGATCGAAGACACCTGCCGCTTCCTGAAGCAAAACGGCAAGGAAGTCGTCTACGACGCCGAACATTTTTTCGACGGCTACAAGGATAGCCCGGAATATGCCCTTCAAACATTGGAAGCCGCCGTCAAAGGCGGTGCCGATGTGCTGGTGCTGTGCGATACCAATGGTGGAAGCCTGCCGCACGAGGTATTCGAAATCACGACGGCAATCCGCGAACAATTCGATGTGGCGGTTGGCATCCACACGCACAACGACTCGGAGACCGCCGTGGCCAACGCCATGGAGTCGGTCCGTGCCGGGGCAACGCAGGTACAGGGCGTAATCAACGGCTTTGGCGAACGTTGCGGAAACTGCAACCTGGTTTCGGTGGCGGCCAACATTCTGTTGAAGACCGGAAAAACCTGCCTGGCCGACCCGGGGAAGCTGAAAAACCTCAAGCAGGTTTCGCAGTTCGTGAACGAGCAGGCCAACCTGCGCGATAACCAGCGCGCCGCGTTTGTTGGCGATAGCGCCTTTGCCCACAAGGCCGGCATGCATGTCGATGGAGTCCGCAAGGTATCGCAGAGCTTCGAGCATGTGCCGCCGGAATCGGTCGGCAACGGTCGCCGTATCCTGATCTCCGAACTGTCCGGCGCGAGCAACGTGATGGAAAAGCTGATCGAAATGGGGCTCGACAATATCGACCGCAAGTCGCCGGAGGTGCGCGAGATTCTCCAGACCATGGAAAAAATGGAGCGGGAAGGCTATGTCTACGAAGCGGCCGATGCGTCGTTCAAGATGCTCATCAAAAAGGTCCTCAAGGAGCACAAGAGCTTCTTCGAACTCGAAGGCTTCCGCGTGATCGTCGAAAAACGCGGCAAGAACGAACCGTGCCTTTCCGAGGCGACGCTCAAGCTGAAGGTGAACGGCGAAAAGGCGTTCACGGTGGGTGATGGCGACGGCCCGGTCGATGCCCTCAACATGGCCCTGCGCCGTGCGCTCCACGAGTTCTATCCGAGCATCGACGGGGTGCATTTGGCGGACTACCGCGTGAGCATCCTCGATCCCGAAGAGGCCACGGCGGCGAAAACGCGCGTGCACATCGAATCGTCCGACGGCGAAACCTCCTGGGGCACCGTCGGTGTTTCGGAAAACATCATCGAAGCCTCGTGGGAAGCCCTCGTCGATGGCGTGGAATACAAGCTGTTCCTCAATGAGGAAGATGTCGGGTAGTTTTATTCCTCGCAGAGGCGCGGAGAGCGCAGAGGCTGTGAATGTCTGATTTAAATGTAATTTCCGGCGACATCATAAAAGCTGCCATTGAAGTTCATAAAGAACTGGGGCCGGGGCTACTTGAGTCTGTGTATAGAAAGTGTCTCGCTAAAGTGTTGCGCGACATGGGGTATGAAGTTGACGAAGAGATTTATCTTCCTTTGACGTTCAGAGGGAGTGTTGTTGAGGAAAATGCATATAGAATTGATCTATTAGTGAATAAGTCCGTCATTGTCGAAGTAAAGTCGGTTGGGGAATTGAAACCGTTATTTTCTAAGCAGACAGGGACGTATTTAAAGCTGATGGATCTGCAATTGGGGCTTTTAATTAATTTTAATGTTTCGCTGCTGAAAGATGGCATTAAGCGGATAGTAAATAACTTTGAACAGTAAACCTCTGCGCTCTCTGCGCCTCTGCGAGGTATATTCGGTGGAAAAGATATGAGTGAACTAGCAAAAAAGTATGACCCGAAAGAGGTCGAAGAGAAGTGGTACCAGCAATGGATGGACGATGGCCGTTTCCACGGCGACAGCGCGGACGGGGGCGACCCGTTCTGCATCGTGATCCCGCCGCCGAACGTGACTGGCATCCTCCACATGGGCCATGCGCTTAACAACAACATCCAGGACGTGCTCACCCGCGTTGCCCGCATGCAGGGCAAGAATACAACCTGGGTTCCGGGCACCGACCACGCCGGTATTGCCACCCAGAACGTCGTTGAGCGCGCTCTGAAGAAAGAGGGCAAATCCCGCGACGACCTCGGCCGCGAAAAGTTTGTTGAACGCGTTTGGGAATGGAAGGAAGAGTATGGCTCCACCATCTCCAACCAGTTGAAGAAGCTGGGTGCTTCGTGCGACTGGGAGCGCGAGCGCTTCACGATGGACGAAGGGTTGAGCGAAGCCGTCCTGGAAATATTCTGCCGCCTCTACGACAAGGATCTGATCTATCGCGGAAACCGCATCATCAACTGGTGCCCGCGTTGCGAAACCGCGCTGTCCGACGAAGAAAGCGAGCATGTGGATGTCGAAGGGGCCCTCTACCATCTGCGCTATGCCGTCAAGGGCAGGAAGCAGAAGATCGTTGTGGCAACCACCCGCCCGGAAACGATGCTGGGCGATACGGCGGTTGCCGTCAATCCGCGCGACGAACGTTATCAGGATCTGATTGGTGAAATGATTGTTCTTCCGATCACCAACCGCGAAATCCCGATTATTGCCGACGATTATGTGGATCCGGAATTCGGTACCGGCCTGGTGAAGGTTACTCCGGCGCACGATCCGAACGATTTCGAGATGGGCCTGCGCCACGACCTTCCTCAGATCAATGTGATGACCGACCAGGGCATCATGAATGAAAATGCGGGGCCGTATGAAGGCATGGACCGCTTCGAATGCCGTAAGCAGCTGATGGATGACCTGAAGTCCGGCGGGCTGGTTGAGAAGGTCGATGCGCACCACCACGCGGTCGGCCATTGCTACCGTTGCGACACGGTGGTTGAGCCGCGCCTTTCCCCGCAGTGGTTCGTGAAGATGAAGCCGTTGGCGCGCCCCGCCATCGAAGCCGTCAACGACGGTCGCATCAAGTTTGTGCCCGAACGCTGGAACAAAACCTACATGGGCTGGATGGAAAATATTCGCGACTGGTGCATCTCGCGCCAAATTTGGTGGGGGCACCGGATTCCGATTTTCTACTGCGACGACTGCAACCACGAGTGGGCATCGAAAACCACCGATACGGTGTGTCCAAAATGCCAGTCCTCCAGCATTCGCCAAGACGAAGACGTGCTCGATACGTGGTTCTCTTCCTGGCTTTGGCCCTTCAGCGTATTTGGCTGGCCTGCAACAAGCGACGATCTGAACTTCTACTATCCATCCAAGACCCTCGTTACCGGCAACGAGATCATCTTCTTCTGGGTGGCCCGCATGATCATGTCCGGCATGGAAGTCATGGGCGACATTCCCTTCGACACCGTCTATATCCACGGTACCGTCCGCGACGACCAGGGCCGCAAGATGTCGAAGAGCCTTGGCAATTCGATCGACCCGCTCGACATTATCGAGAAATACAGTTCCGACGCGCTCCGCTTCTCGCTGCTGATGATTACGGCCACCGGGCAGGACGTCTACATCAGCGATGAAAAGTTCGAGATCGGCCGCAACTTCGGCACCAAGATCTGGAACGCCGCCCGGTTCATGGAAATGCATTCGGAAGGATTCGACGTCAAGGACCTGGCTTTCAACAAGGACGACCTCACGCCGGACGACCAGCATCTGCTGGCCAAGCTGAACGAAGCCATCGCTTCGGTCAACGACAACCTGCAGCGCTACCGCTTCAACGATGCGACGCTGGCGCTGTATGATTTCTTCTGGCATAGCTACTGCGACTGGTACATCGAATATGCCAAGCCGATCCTGTTCAATGGATCGCCGGAGCAGAAGAAGCACACGTTGCAGGTTATGCATTTTTCCTTCTCGACCGCCTTGCGCCTGCTGCACCCGTTCATGCCGTTCCAGACCGAGGAGCTGTGGCATGGCATGGGCTACAACCACGAAGACGAATCCATCATGGTGGCGCCTTGGCCGGAGCAGAATGTGGTGTCCGGCATCGATCCGGCCATCGTCAAGTATGTGGACGGAAAGCACGACCTGATCCGCGTCGGTCGCATTCTGCGGGCGGAATACAACCTGGCCAACAAGCAAACCGCCACGTTCTGCGTGCGCGCGGCGAACGGAAAAGTCGCGAAAAAGATCGAGGACGACAAGGCCTCCATTGTTGCGGCGTTGAAGGCCGAAGAGTTGACCATTGACGTCGATTTTGTGCCGGAAGGTGCCATGCCGAGCGGCATCAGCGCGTTGGGTACGGTCTATATGTCGATCGAGGGTTTGGTGGATGTCGATGCCGAGATCAAGAAGCTGACAACCGAGCTCGACGAAGTGAACGGCCATCTGGCCAATGTGAAGAAAAAACTCTCCAACGAAAACTTCACCAGCCGGGCCCCGCGCGATGTGGTCGCTGTTCAGGAAAAACGCCAGGAAGAGCTTCAGGAAAAAAGCGAAAAGCTCCGCAAGATGATCGATACGCTGAAGGGCTGATTCTTTAATCCCTGATCCTGCCGGGCGGAACATACTGCCCGGCCACTTCTTTTCCTGTTTGCATTCTTTTCAAACGTTTGTATTCTCTCCCCGCTGTAGGGAACGCAATCTGTAATGCAACGCGCAAACATAGGAGAGGTGAAATGAAACATTGTGTAATCAAGGTTGCACTGCTGATGGCCATGGTCGTTCTTGCTGGCTGTAAACTCGTGGAGCTGCGCGAGGATGCCGAATACATTGAGCAGGCGGGAGTCATCCAGGGAACCGTTAAAGTGGACGGTGAGCCATCCGGTCTTGTGGTGGCGGTTCAGTTCCGCGAAGAGCAGGGCAAGTTGATTCAGGAGCGGAACATGGTCGTCTCCGAGACCGGTTCCTATCGTTTCCAGGTTGTGGCGGGCAACTATGCCATTGCCGCCTTTGTTGATTCCAATGGCGACGGCATTTTCCAGCCCGAGGAACCCGGGGTGTTCGATCCGGTGATGTCGAGGGTCCGCGTGGGAATAGACGATGTCATCACCATGCCAGCACTCTTGATAAAAGGCACCCTCACCAGTTGGCCAAGTGAGGCCGATATGAAGAAGAAGCTTAAGCGAAGCATGCAGAATATCGGTGCCGTTCGAAAACTCGACGATCCGATTTTCAGTGCGGAAAACTGCTCCTTGGGCATGTGGCATGCTCCTGATTTCCTGGAACAGGTCGGGGGCGGGGTATTCCTGCTTCAGCCCTACGATGCCGGGAAAATGCCGGTCTTGTTCATCCATGGCATGGGCGGTGGGCCGGACGACTGGGAAACGGCGATCGAATCGCTCGATACCGAGCGCTATCAAGCGTGGGTTGTCTTCTATCCAAGTGGAGTTCGCCTGGATATGATCAGCGACTATCTGGTAAGCGCCATGGCCACCTTGACAGCGCGGTACCAACTCGAGGAAATCTTCATTGCGGCCCACAGCATGGGTGGGTTGGTCAATCGTTCCTTCATCAAAAAATACTGCAAGGAATTTCCCGAGGCCGCCGCAAAGATCCGGGGCGTGGTTACGGTGAACAGTCCCATGGGCGGTATGCCATCCGCCGCTTCCGGGGTGGAGCATTCGCCGATCGTTCTGCCGGCCTGGCGGGATGTTGCGGTGGGTAGCGATTTCCTGAAGGATCTGCATCAATGGGATTGGCCGGAGGAGATACCGTATCACTTGGTGTTTTCCTTCATTCCCGGCTCCGGCGACGATACCGTTGTTCCGCTCCAGTGCCAGATTCCTTTCAAACTACAAGGCGAGGCGGTACGTTCATATGGTTTCGAGAACAGCCATGTGGGAACCTTGAGCGACCCCGATTTCCTCGCCCTGTTTTCCAAGCTGTTGCTTCAGGCCTCCGCATCAGTTGAATAAGACCAGCATTGGTTCGTCAGACTTTTATTTTGACAGATCCTCCGATGGGTCGCAGTTTGTTGCTTTGAATGACGCAAGTGGTGTTATTCGCAAATCGGTATTAGGGGAGACGCATACCAGTGGAAACGGAATGTTCAGCTGAACAAGTGAGTTTTGAAAACCTGCTGGCGGGCTTGACAGCCCGGTTCATCAATCTGCCCTCCGAGGAAGTGGATTCGGCAATTGAAGATGCGCAGCGGGAGGTTTGCGAGTTTCTTGGGCTGGATTTATCCGCCGTATGGCAGATGGACCCCGATGCATCGGAGATTTTGGTGCTGACGCATCTCTACGGTCCGTTGCTTACCGAGGAAGTCCCGGAACGGATGGTGGCATCGGAACTTTTTCCATGGGCGTTGGAAAAGGTGCAGAACAATGAGGTTTTTGTCCTCTCGTCTACCGAAAATTAACCACCAGAAGCCGCAGTTGACGCCGCAGGGTGGAGGCATTATGGGATTAGGACAGCCTTGTGCATCCCTTTGGTCGTGGGGGAGGGGGCCCCGTTCGGTGCGGTATCCTTCAATGACCTGCAGCGGGAACGGGAGTGGGCGGAACCGTTGATTCGCCGCTTGAAGATGGTGGCCCAGACCTTTGCCGGAGCCATCCAGCGAAAGCTTTTGGAGAAGGATCTACGCGAAAGTGCGCTGCGCCTTTCCATGGTGATGGATGCGGCCGGTGCCGGAGGGTGGTCGTTGTGTCTGGACTCGGACAGGGTTTGGGCATCGAACCGAACCCGCGAACTCTTTGGATTCGAGGAATTCGAAGAACTGACCTCGGGAAATTTTGAACTTCGGATCCATGAAGAAGACCGCGGCATGGTTGTGTCAACCTTGGAAGACGCGGTGGAAAACCGCAAGATGTTTGCGCTGGAATACCGGATTGTTCTAACCGGTGGTCAGGTCCGGTGGATTTCCACGCGGGGCCATATCCGGTGCCGCGAAGATGGGACGGCCTGCCGCTTGATGGGGCTTTCGGTCGATAGCACCGAGAAAAAGCAGGGCGAGCTGCGACTCAAGGAGGCCCTGGCCGAAGCCAAGAGCCTGCGGGAACAGCTGAGCCACGAAAACGATTATTTACGCGAACAGGTTTTCCGGGCTTCCGGACATGACAGTATTATTGGCAGTTCCGCACCCGTCTTCGACATGCTGGAAAAGGTACGCATGGTGGCGCCCACCGATTCCACCGTGTTCATTACCGGTGAAACCGGGACCGGGAAAGAATTGCTGGCGCATGCGATCCATGAACAGAGCACGAGAAAAAGCAGGGTCATGGTTAAGGTGAATTGTGCGGCACTGCCCTCGGCCTTGATCGAGAGCGAGCTTTTCGGTCGGGAAAAAGGGGCCTACACCGGGGCAATAACCCAGCAGATCGGCCGCTTTGAGCTTGCGGATGGTTCCTCGCTGTTTTTGGACGAAATCGGGGACTTGCCATTGGAGCTGCAGACCAAGTTGCTACGCGTGTTGCAGGACGGCCAGTTTGAGCGTCTGGGAAGCCATGCAACGCTCCATGCCGATGTCCGCGTGATTGCCGCAACCAACCGGAACCTTCCCAACATGGTTCAGGAAGGCACATTTCGGGAAGACCTGTTCCACCGTTTGAACATTTTTCCCATCGAGGCGCCGCCCCTGAGGGAGCGCCGCGAGGATATCCCGGAACTAACCTGGCGGTTTGTTCAGCAGTTCAATCGAAAGATGGGGCGGTCGGTCGAGTCGATTCCGAAACCCGCCATGAAGGGACTGAAGAATTATTCGTGGCCCGGCAATGTCCGCGAGCTGCGGAACCTGATTGAACGGGCCATGATCATGAGCCAGGGAAAAACACTCTGCATCGATATTCCCAATCTGGAATGCCCTTGCCACGAGCTGCCGACACTCGACGACGTCGAACGCAACCATATTCTTGAAGCGTTGGAAAAGTCCCAATGGCGCATCGGGGGAGCCGGCGGGGCGGCCGAGGCGCTGGGCATGGCGAGAACAACGCTGAATTCCCGCATGAAGAAACTGGGTATTTCCAGATTCTGATTCGCCCCGCTGCAAGCTCGGCATCCCGTCCTTCGTGCGGATAAGGCACAATCATCTACCTGAGCCTCTTGCAAAACCCTTCGAGTTTGCGAGGCGGTTTTTGTTAAAAGTTATTGGTTATTGGGCTAAACCGCTGGTTGCGTATGACTTGTCCTGACAACCAACAACCAGCACCTGATAACTGGAACGGCAAAACCAGAGGTTTTGCAAGTTCCTCTACCTGGCAATATTATTATTTTTTCTCCTGTTTGGGTCGTGCCGAAAAGTGACGGCATATGGTCTTGGTGACGAAATATCGTCATTCACGGCACGCTCTCAATTATATCGAACCTACCTGCAAGGATGGTATCTTTCTCCTGTTCAATGGATTATGCCGACAGGCGGTTCCCGGGTCGGTGGTGGTACACTTCATGCCTATAGGGAGCCATGAAAACTCAGCAACCACTTGAACGGATTTTCTGTAACATTTCCATGCATTTCGCCTCCGAGCAGGACGCGAAGAGTGCGCTTGAACTCCTGCATTCCTCCTTGGAATGCACCATGTCCAAAAATGGATGTCTCGACTGCCGGGTGCTCATGGATTCGAACGAGCCGGTGAAGGTGGACTATCTCGAGCAATGGCAAACCGAGGAGGCATTTCGCAGGCATGTCGGGTCCCATGATTTCAAACATGTCTTTTTTGCGATGGATATGTGCTGCGAGTCCCCGGGGGTGAAGATTGAAAAGGTGGTATCGCAAAGCGGATTGGATTATTTGCGCACCGTGTATGAAGAGGGCATCGGCCTTGTAACCGGGGAATGGAAGCAGACCGGGTCAATCCGGATCATGGAATAATTAACGAAAGGAATGGGCGATGAAACGAACAATACTGGGTATTACTGCAATCTGTGCATGTGGTCTTGCAATGGCGGAGGAAAAAACCACAACCGCCGCAACTGAAACAACCAACGCTCCTGCAGCCACGGAGCAGGCGGGCACCCCCGTTGCGAAGGCTCCCGCAAAACCAGCAAGCTTCATGGCAGCCGCAAACAAGTACTTTAGCTTGAGCTATGGATATGTCACCACGAACTATGAAGATGTGGATAAGGATATCGATGGCTGGCGCATCAACGGCGTGTTCGAAATGAATCCAACGGGCGGCCCCTTGCTGCACGGCTTTGCCATTGGATACATGGAAACATCGGCGGAGCGCACCAGCAATGCCCAGACGGTTAAGTATGAGGTGAAAACCATCCCGATCTATTATGCCCCGAAAATCATACTGGGTAAAAAAGCGGTTAAGGTTTTCGCCAAAGGCGCGCTGGGGTGCCACTTCTCCGACTACACCCGTTCCGGAACTTTGGACAGCGGCAGCGCCGATGAATTCGGGTTCTACGGCGGTGGTTCGCTCGGTGCCATGCTGGTGCTCAAGGATAAGTTTTTCGCCAATATCGAATATGAGTGGGCCTACATGTCGAACACCTATTTCCAGGATGGTTTGGTGGAGTCGGCCATGGTCGGTATCGGGATGAAGTTTTAATGCATTCAAAAATTACGGGGACACATATCATGAATCGTTTATTTACAGCACTTGCCGTTTTGGGAATCGCACTGGTCGGATCGAATGCCTTGGCTGAAATGGATCGCGACCAGCTTTCGCTCGAAATCAGCAAGGCGAATTCGGCCAACAAGGATAAAATGAAAGCGTTTATCTGGAAAAAAGCCTCCAAGGTCACCGTTGACGGAAAAGAAATGGTGGACATACTCAATGAAATCAGCATCCAGGAGAATGGGGATATTTCCATGGTAAACCTGGATATCGAGACCCATGTTAAACGGCAACGGGGACTTCGGGGGCGAATGCAGCAAAAGGCGGCGGAAAACAACGCCAAGTATCTGGATGGGGCTATCGAATATTCCCTGGCTTATATGTATATGACCAAAGGGCAGCTGCTCGATTTTTTCAGCAAAGCCAAAATCACGGATGAAAAAGGCGTTTTGATGGCCAAGGCCTCGGACGTGCTACTCAATGGAGACCAGTTGACGATACAGGTTGATAAAGCCAGCAAGCTGTTCATCTCCAAATCGTTTTCGAGCAGCATGGGTGGTGATCCAATCAGCGGGGAAATCCACTATGACGAGTTTTCCTCCGGGGTTAGCCATGTTTCGAAATCGACCTTGAACCTTCCGGCGAAAAACACGGTGATCATGTCGGAAAACAAAGACTTTCTGAAAAGAGTCGAGTAAGGCTCGATGAAACTAGCTGCCTGGCCATGTTCGCGCAGGCATTTAATTCCGAGGAGATGAACATGAAAAAACTTGGTATTCTTACATTGGTGAGTGCACTGGCCCTGGTGTTGGGCGGATGCTCGAAAAAGGTGCACCAGAGCGCGGTGGTCAAGAAGGCGGTGGACGCCTATATCTATGCCTATCCACTGGTAACCTTCGACATGGTACGCCGACATGAGACCAACACCGAGGTGCCGACCGGCTCGGGGGCGCCGATGGGGCAGTTGATCAAGATGCGCAAATATCCGGCGGTGGACGACCATGCCGCCGCGGCTCCCAATACGGATACGCTCTACACGCTGGCCTGGCTCGATGTTTCGGAAGAGCCTATGGTGGTTGGTGTGCCCGATATGGGCGACCGCTATTACATGCTGCCGCTGATGGATGGATATTCCGAGATGATTGATGTGATTGGCGCCGGTGTTGAGGGAGAGGATCAAAAAGAGTATCTCGTTGTTTCCAAAGGATGGAAAGGTGAAGTGCCGGCGGGAATGATGAAGATCGAATCTCCCACGGCTATGATCTGGATGTGCGGCCGAATCTATTGCACCGGAACACCGGAAGACTATGCGGCAGCACATAAGCTGCAGGATCAGGTGAAGCTCTATCCGCTGAGTGCGTATGGAAAACCCTACACTCCACCCAAAGGGGTTGTTGATCCTTCCCTCGACATGAAAGCTGCTGTTAAAGAGCAGCTGGGCGAGCTGTCTACCAGTGATTATTTTTCCTACTTTGCGAAGCTGTTGGTTAAGAATCCGCCGCACGAAGCCGATACCGGTATGCTTGAGAAACTGGCCGAAATCGGAATTGTTCCCGGGGAAAAATTTGATCTTTCAGCGTACAGTGATCTGGATCAAAAGCTACTCAGCGAGGTGCCGAAGCTAGCCAAATTGGAAATGGGCCTGCACCTGAAGAAGCAGCCGACCTCCAATGGCTGGCTCTATTTTACCGAAGGCGTGGGCAACTTTGGAACGGATTATATTACCCGGGGTATGGCTAGCTTCCTCGGGCCGGGCTGGAACCGCCCGCACGATGCGATCTACCCGCTCTCTTTCAACGATGCGGACGGAAAGAAATATGACGGCGCAAAAAACAACTATGTCCTGCGCTTTGAAAAAGGGGAACTGCCCCCTGTTAAGAAGGTGGGCTTCTGGTCGCTGACGCTCTACGACAAAAAGATGTTCTTTGTCCCCAACAGCATGGATCGCTACACCTTGAGCCAGCGCGATGAATTGATCGAAAATGCCGACGGGTCGATCGAGATTTATATTCAGGCGGAATCGCCCGGAAAAGAAAAAGAAGCCAACTGGCTGCCCGCGCCTGAAGGGCAGTTTGACCTGGTCTTGCGTCTATACGGGCCTTCGCAAAAATCTCCATCCATTCTGGATGGAAGCTGGACGCCTCCGGCTGCAAACAAAGTGAAAAAGTAGAACATAACTAGGTTCTGTAAAATTTTCGATGAAAGAGCCGATGGCAGAGAAGCAAGGTGAGATGGGTCCCCTTACTGGGCCGAAAGAAGGCTTTTGATGGGGATGGTTTCTGTGTCGGCGATGATTTGATTGTTGTTTTTTAGCCCTGATGAGGGCGGCGACGCACAGCGGGGCTGTGGGTAGCTGAGGCGAAAGCCTCGTGTTCTTTGACATCCGAGTTTTGATTGTTCATGCGGCTTGCCGGAGGAGCTCGACCCACATGTCGGGGTAGAGCCTCTTGCCTTTGAGGCAGGCGATCGCGACGGGCGGATGCCCGCCGAGGCTGCCGTGCGGGCGCATGAAGTTGTAGTAGGCGACGAAGAGCGTGGTGAGTGCCGTGGCTCCGTCGAAGCTCTTGAAGCCGGCGCGGGGTCGCGTGTGGTATTTATAGGTGCGGTTGAGCCGCTCGATGAGCTGCTTGTAGACGCGGTAGGTCTCGCTTTCGGGATCGAGGTTCTTGAGTCCGATGACGGTACGTTTATTCAGGACTGCTTCGCCTCCGGCCACCACGGCGGCGGTGTTGTAGGCGACGGTGGCGCTGTCGTAGGACGGCAGGCCGTCGGTGCCGAGTTCCAAGGCGTCGGTCTGGGGTGCGGCCGGTGGGGCGCACATGCTTTGGGTGAATCCGGGCGTCGGTTTGGCGCCACGGGTTTCGGAGAGGTTGTAGCCGCAGATGGCCCGCCGTGTTTCGGTGATGACGAGCCAGGTGTAGCGGGTTTTCCCGCCGATCTTGATGTAGGTTTCGTCCGCCGCGCAGGTTCCTTCGGGAACGGGACTGTTTTCATCGGTGAAGTCGGCGAGCTGGCAGGCTGCGGCCTTGATGTAGTTGACGACGGTCTGGTGCGAGATGCGGATCCCGAAGACGCGTTCGAGCGCCTGGGCGGTGAGCCTTGCGCTGAGTCCGAGGCTGATGGAGAAGGTGAGGCAGAGTCCGAGGGTATGCAGGCTGTGGTGGATGCGGTTGAGATCGACCGGGGCGTCTTCGGGGCGTTTGAGCGGAAGGTCTTGCGAGGCGAAGTGGTATTCGCGGAAGAGGTAGCGCAGCTTGAACTGGCTGGTGTTTCCGGCTTTGCGCATGGCGTGCTCTTCGGGCGTGAGCTGGGCGAGGTTCCGTACGTAGACGGGGCAGTGGTCGTTCGGGCACTTGAAGGCGGTGCACAGGCCATCCTCCTTCCATCGAAAGAGTGCATAGCCGCAATGCGGGCACCAGTAGCGCGCCTTGCTTTCGCGCCGGGGCTTGTCGGTTGGCGAAGTCCTTTTGCAGATCTTGCACTGAACCTGCGACCCAAGCTTTCCGTTGTTGAGGTAGAGATAGCGCACGGGGGCATGGCAGTGCCGGCATCGGCATTTTTCAGGCGGCATGGGCGAACCCGTCCGACGCGCTACCTTGGCGATTGTTTTTCCCGTGGCGCGCAAATGGTCGGCCTGAAGCTCCTCCCAGTCCTTTTGCGGTGCGTGCGGCAGCAATGGTTCGCATAGCGGCGGTTGAGGATCGACCCGGAACTGGCGATAGTGCGGAGGCCGCACTTCCTGCGGCTTGAGTTCGATATCCTGCCTTGAACCGTTGAGTACTTCGAGCAGCACCGGCACCACCGAAGCCAGATCGTTGTAGGTAAGCTTGCGACATACCCAGCGAAGCAGTTTCCTTAGATCATTTTTCATGGGGTCTTCCCTGTTTTTTTTGCGTGCGGCAAAAGGGCTTGGAACGACCCCATCTTATCCAATCAAAACTCGGGATAAAACAGGGGAGAAGACGCCGAAGGCATCAACCCCCAATCAAGAGAAGTAGTTTAGAGATGAAAACGAAGAGAAAACTGACCAGAAACCATAACTAACCGAGGATAAAATAATGAAACGAACCCAATACATGATAACTGGATTGGCACTTACTGGCCTTATGGCCTTTTCGGGATGCAAAAGTACAGGTGCGGATATCGATGTTCCTAAAAAGGGGCCGGCGGATCTCGACTATGAAGCGGATGGAGCAAAAGCCGTTAACATTCCGATCAAGAACCTGCGTGATGCGCGGTTCTGTGAACTGTTCTTTATTCGGGTTAAGGGCGACCAGAATGAATTGAATGTCTATAACCCGACCGGTTTAAACGGCATGGAAAAGACGAAGGATTCCTGTCCGGATGAACTGTTGTCTAAGCTGGATATCGAAGGGCTTATAAAGCACTACAAGCTGGATGGGATATATTTCAACCAGCCGCGGCATTGGATTATGGATGAGATGCTGATTCCTGTCGGTGCCGTACGTGAACTCGACGGCATGGATTATTACTGGATGGCCTCGAGTCATATGCCGGCCAACATTGAAATGAAGCCGGGCTTCCTGACCTACAAAAGATGTCCCGTAGAGCGCAAATCCACCTTTACCTTCAAAGCGGGTAAGGAAGTTTTCCTGCTGGATGATCCGGATGGAAAAGTCTGGGTTATGAAAGCGTATCGGGACAGCTATGGACAGAGCTATGAAACGCTGAAAGATCTCGGCAAACGCTACAAAAAGCTGCCCGAAGGATTCTCCACGCGTGTGAAAGTGCTGGAGAAGGATCTGGTGCTTAAACCGACCGGCGGCGTTGCAACGGTGATGCAGGATGAGTTTGAAAACACCTACGACTATCTTGGCGACGGGTGCTCAAACTATATTCCGTAGGGTCAGGAACCATACCGGCCAGCCTCGCCCACCAGTGTTTAATAGAAAATGAAGGAAGAGACATGAAGACATACAGAATAATGATTGGCATAGCCTTGGTGGCGACCGGCTTGGCCGGCTGCAAAACTAACGAGACAGATCAATCGAGGGTGATAGGAACGCCGGGGTTGCCCAGCGCTAAAACGACCCTCGACGGCAAGCAGCTCCCTCCACCGGTGGATGACCACTTTGGCGGAACGATAGAGCGCAACGCGATCGATTCAACCCCTTACTGGCCGCCCACGGTTGTGGCACCGAAAGGTAAGGATGCGCCCAATGTGCTGCTGATCATTACCGACGATGCGGGCTATGGCGTGTCCAGCACGTTCGGCGGCGTTATCCCTACGCCGGCCTTGGATCGCGTGGCCAATAACGGCCTGCGATACACCCACTTCCATTCCACCGCAGTCTGCTCGCCGACGCGTGCGTCGCTCATCACGGGGCGCAACCATCACCGCATGGGCACCGGCGCAATCCCTGAGCTTTCGACGGGCTATCCGGGCTACAACTGTCTAATGACCAAGGATAAGGCGTCCGTTGCCCGCATCCTCAAAGGCCATGGCTATGTGACCTCCTGGTTCGGCAAAAACCACAACACGCCGGACATCCAGATCAGCAAGATCGGCCCCTACGACCAGTGGCCGCTCGGATTGGGCTTCGACTATTTCTACGGCTTCATGGGCGGCGACACCAGCCAGTGGCAACCGGGCAACCTGGTGCGCAACACCACCTATATTCATCCCTACGAGAACGAACCCGGCTGGAACCTGGTTACCGCCATGGCGGATGACGCGATTGATTATATGCGAACCGTCGATGCGCTGAGCCCGGATCAACCCTTCTTCCTCTATTATGCCCCCGGCGCCACCCATGCGCCGCACCACCCGACTCCAGAGTGGATCGAAAAAATCAGCAAGATGGAACTCTTCAACGATGGCTGGCATGAGCTTCGCAAAACCATCTTCGCCAACCAGAAAAAACTCGGCGTCATCCCGCAGGATGCCAAGCTGACCCCATGGCCGAAGGATCTAATCAAGGAATGGGATCAGGTCTCTGAACAGGAAAAGAAACTGTTCATCAAGCAGGCAAATGTGTTTGCGGCCTATGTGGCCTATACCGACCACGAGATTGGCCGCGTGATCCAGACGGTCGAGGATCTGGGGCGGCTCGACAACACCCTAATCATCTACATCACCGGCGACAACGGCACCAGCTCCGAAGGCGGGGCAACCGGCACGCCGAACGAGATCGCGTCGGTGCAGGGACTGCACCTGCCGGTCGAAGCGCAGATGCAGTATTACGACGTGTGGGGTTCTGACCAGACCTATCCGCACATGTCCGTCGGCTGGACGTGGGCGTTCGGAACGCCGTTCTCGTGGACGAAGATGGTCTGCTCGCACTTTGGCGGAACCAAGCAGGGCACGGCCATTTCCTGGCCGAAGGTGATCAAGGACAAGGGCGGTATCCGCAACCAGTTCCACCATGTGGTCGATATTGCCCCTACCATCATGGAAGCCACCGGCGTCCCGCTGCCTGAAATGATCGATGGCATCGCCCAGGATCCCATGGATGGCGTCAGCATGCTCTATACCTTCGACGAACAGAATGCCGACGCACCCTCGACACACAAGACCCAATATTTCGAAATGATCGGCGACCATGCGATCTATCACGACGGCTGGATCCTGAGCACGAAAGTGATGCGCCCGCCGTGGGACAACAGCGGTAAAAACTATGGCGATCCTTCGACCTGGCCGTGGGAGCTGTACGACCTTTCCAAGGACTGGACGCAATACAACGATGTTTCCGCCCAGTATCCCGAGAAGGTGACGGAACTCGAAAAGCTTTTCTGGGAAGAGGCGGAAAAGAACCAGGTGCTGCCAATGGACACCACCACCTTCACCCGCTCGCTGCTGCCGCGCCCGAACCTTTCGGCCGGCCGCTCCGTGTTCAACTATTCCGGGGAAGTGACCGGCACCCCCAACGGCAACGCGCCGAATGTGCTGGCCTCGTCGTTCAACCTTAAGGCCGAGGTCGTGGTTCCCGAAGGCGGTGCCGAAGGCATGCTTGTGACCCACGGCGGCCGCTTTGCCGGCTACGGGTTCTATCTGCTGAAAGGGAAACCCACCTTCACCTACAACCTGCTCGGCATGCAACGCTTCAAGTGGGAAGGTGCGGCTGCGCTGGCTCCCGGGAAGCATACGCTTGAGTTCGACTTCCAATACGACGGACTCGGCGCCGCAACCCTGCAGTACGGCAGCCCGAGCGGACTGGGGCAGGGCGGTGCCGGCATCCTCAAGGTGGACGGCCAGGTGGTCGCCACCAAGAAGATCGACAAGACCATCCCGATGCTGATGCAGTGGTGCGAAAGCTTCGATGTGGGTGCCGACACCGGTTCCCCGGTTTCCGACAAGGATTACAAGTGCCCCTTCCGCTTCACCGGCACACTCGACCAACTGACGCTCACCATCGACCGGCCGGAACTATCGCCGGAAGACATCAAAAAACTGCAGGACGCCATGCACGCCAACCCGGCGGAAGACTAGGCAAAAGATATGGAGGAAATTATGAAATGCAATACATCAAAATTCATCATGGCGGCTGTGGCTGCACTCATGCTCCCGGCAACGGGGGGATTGGCAGAAGAAGCACAAAAAAACGACGGATGGGAGTTCGGTGCCAGCATCTATGGCTGGTTCCCGGATATGTCCGGGCAGTTGGCTTTTACACCACCGGGGGGTAGCGACTCGTTCACGGTCAACGTCGAGGATGTACTTGATAACATCGAGGCCGTCCTGATGGTTTCGTTCGAGGCCCGGAAAGGGAGGTGGGGGGTGCTGACGGATTTCGTCTACATGGATATCGAGGGATCAAAATCCGGAACGAAGGATTTTACCGTCGGCAACCAGCAGCTGCCGGCCAATGCGAGTGCCGATGTGGGGCTGGTGCTGGAAAATCTGTTTTGGACGTTGGCCGGCACCTACCAGGCGGTGGAGAAAGACTGGCTGACGATGAATGTCATTGCGGGCACCCGCTACTTCGATGTGGACCAAACCCTGGACTGGAAGCTGAACGGTACGGTTAACTCGGTGACGGTAGCCGACCGGTCGGGCAGTCAAACGGTTGAGGTGGAAAACTGGGATGCCATCATCGGCACGCGCGGCCGACTGATGTTCGGTCCCGGAAAATCCATATTTGTTCCCTACGAACTGGATGTGGGCGCGGGCGATTCCGACTTCACCTGGCAGGGGGCGGTGGGGCTTGGCTATTCATTCGGCTGGGCTGAAATCGTGGCGGCTTGGCGCTATATGTATTACGACGTGGCGGACATGGGAATCGAGACCATGGAATACAGTGGCCCGGTTCTCGGCGGATCGTTCCGGTGGTAGCGCCCGCGAGGATTATGGGAAAGGCATGATGGCTAAGCGTACAATAGGGATGTGGATGTTTATCCTGTCTACGCTGTGTGCTTCGTTGACCTGGGCAATGGAAGGGGAGCCGCTTCCCCTGGAGCCCATGTTGACGCCACCACCAGCAGATGGACCGGTGGTGGTTCGCGTCGGGTTCGATTTGCAGGATGTCCATGCGATCGATGAAGAAAGCGAAACGTTTTGCATTTCCGGAATGCTGACGCTTCGTTGGAAGGACAGCCGTCTGGCCTTTGACCCGGAGAAGGCCGGGTGCGCGGAAAAAATATATAACGGCACCTTCCAGTTTAACAAAGTATCCCCGTCCTGGTTTCCGCAGCTGATGCCGATCAATACGGCGGGGACATACACGAGCCACGGGGTATTGCTGCGGGTGGCGCCGGACGGCAGTTGCCAGCAGACGGAGATGATCACGGTCGATGCCCGTACGTTGTTTGATCTAAGAAAAATTCCATTCGATACCCAGCAACTGCAACTCCATTTCGGGGTGTTGGGATTTGATCGGGACGAGGTCGTGCTGAAGCCTTCCGAAATGAGCGGTTATCAAACCGATCAACTGCTTCGGGTATCGGTGCCGCAGTGGAAACTGGCAGGAATCGGGATGTCGGATAATAGGGAATCCGGGGATGGTTTTTCTTCGGTCACCATGAGTTTCATGGTGCATCGCAAGTCGTTGTTCATCATTCGGTTGGTGGTGCTGCCGCTCATGGTCATCTGCATGTTGTCCTGGTCGGTGTTCTGGATGGAGCATTCCTCGCTCGGGAATCGAATGAGTGCATCCTTCGTTGGAATCCTGACGGCCGTGGCCTATCAAACAAAGGTCGGCGACCTCCTTCCGCAAATCGCCTACGTTACCCGAATCCATGCCTTCCTTGCGGCCAGCTTTTTTTTGATGTGCGCCACGGCCCTGGTCAACCTGGTGGTCGGAACCTTCGATCGGCAGGGGCGCCAGGCCCTTGCCCGCCGGATCGACCACGGCTGTCGATGGGCTTTCCCGTTGCTATACGGGGTCGTGTTGCTGCTGATTGTGATTTTTGTATAAAAAACCAAGGTTCTGTAAAATTTTCGATGAAAGAGCCGATGGCAGAGAAGCAAGGTGAGATGGGTCCCCTTACTGGGCCGAAAGAAGGCTTTTGATGGGGATGGTTTCTGTGTCGGCGATGATTTGATTGTTGTTTTTTAGCCCTGATGAGGGCGGCGACGCACAGCGGGGCTGTGGGTAGCTGAGGCGAAAGCCTCGTGTTCTTTGACATCCGAGTTTTGATTGTTCATGCGGCTTGCCGGAGGAGCTCGACCCACATGTCGGGGTAGAGCCTCTTGCCTTTGAGGCAGGCGATCGCGACGGGCGGATGCCCGCCGAGGCTGCCGTGCGGGCGCATGAAGTTGTAGTAGGCGACGAAGAGCGTGGTGAGTGCCGTGGCTCCGTCGAAGCTCTTGAAGCCGGCGCGGGGTCGCGTGTGGTATTTATAGGTGCGGTTGAGCCGCTCGATGAGCTGCTTGTAGACGCGGTAGGTCTCGCTTTCGGGATCGAGGTTCTTGAGTCCGATGACGGTACGTTTATTCAGGACTGCTTCGCCTCCGGCCACCACGGCGGCGGTGTTGTAGGCGACGGTGGCGCTGTCGTAGGACGGCAGGCCGTCGGTGACGAGTTCGAAGGCTTCGGCCCGGGGCGCGTCCGGCGGGCCGCACATGCTTTGGATGAGTCCGAGCGCCGGTTCGGCCCCACGGGTTTCGGAGAGGTTGTAGCCGCAGATGGCCCGCCGTGTTTCGGTGATGACGAGCCAGGTGTAGCGGGTTTTCCCGCCGATCTTGATGTAGGTTTCGTCCGCCGCGCAGGTTCCTTCGGGAACGGGACTGTTTTCATCGGTGAAGTCGGCGAGCTGGCAGGCTGCGGCCTTGATGTAGTTGACGACGGTCTGGTGCGAGATGCGGATCCCGAAGACGCGTTCGAGCGCCTGGGCGGTGAGCCTTGCGCTGAGTCCGAGGCTGATGGAGAAGGTGAGGCAGAGTCCGAGGGTATGCAGGCTGTGGTGGATGCGGTTGAGATCGACCGGGGCGTCTTCGGGGCGTTTGAGCGGAAGGTCTTGCGAGGCGAAGTGGTATTCGCGGAAGAGGTAGCGCAGCTTGAACTGGCTGGTGTTTCCGGCTTTGCGCATGGCGTGCTCTTCGGGCGTGAGCTGGGCGAGGTTCCGTACGTAGACGGGGCAGTGGTCGTTCGGGCACTTGAAGGCGGTGCACAGGCCATCCTCCTTCCATCGAAAGAGTGCATAGCCGCAATGCGGGCACCAGTAGCGCGCCTTGCTTTCGCGCCGGGGCTTGTCGGTTGGCGAAGTCCTTTTGCAGATCTTGCACTGAACCTGCGACCCAAGCTTTCCGTTGTTGAGGTAGAGATAGCGCACGGGGGCATGGCAGTGCCGGCATCGGCATTTTTCAGGCGGCATGGGCGAACCCGTCCGACGCGCTACCTTGGCGATTGTTTTTCCCGTGGCGCGCAAATGGTCGGCCTGAAGCTCCTCCCAGTCCTTTTGCGGTGCGTGCGGCAGCAATGGTTCGCATAGCGGCGGTTGAGGATCGACCCGGAACTGGCGATAGTGCGGAGGCCGCACTTCCTGCGGCTTGAGTTCGATATCCTGCCTTGAACCGTTGAGTACTTCGAGCAGCACCGGCACCACCGAAGCCAGATCGTTGTAGGTAAGCTTGCGACATACCCAGCGAAGCAGTTTCCTTAGATCATTTTTCATGGGGTCTTCCCTGTTTTTTTTGCGTGCGGCAAAAGGGCTTGGAACGACCCCATCTTATCCAATCAAAACTCGGGATAAAACAGGGGAGAAGACGCCGAAGGCATCAACCCCCAATCAAGAGAAGTAGTTTAGAGATGAAAACGAAGAGAAAACTGACCAGAAACAAAACCAAATACAGGAGAAGAGAATGAAGAAAAATGTATGTGCCATGGTTGGAGTCGTTTGTGTCGGGGGCGCATTGTTGACGTCGGGCTGCAAGAGTGCAAAGTATAAGGAAGAGGCCAAGGGGCTCGCGGCCGAGGAAAACGTTGCCGCGGTTGCGGTGGAAGGCATTCCCGGCGGTGCCGTGGTCGATACCCTGGCGGTGCAGGCCAAGGTGCTCGACATCAACTACAGGAAGCGCGAGGTCAAGCTACTGATTCCGGGCGGTTCCGTGGTCAAGACCAAGGTCGATCCGTCGGCCGTTAACTTCGACCAGGTGAAGAAGGGCGACATCATCAATGCCGTCATCACCGAGGAAGTCGTCTTCCAGCTGGCCTCCTCCGAAGCCGACTTGAAAGATAGCGCGGATGTTGTTGCGCTGCTCTCCAGGCAAGGGGGAATGCCGGCTGGCCTAGTGGCTGCTGCGGTTCGCGTTACGGCTACGATTACGGCGATCGATGCCGAAGCACGCACCATCAACCTGACTCTGAAGGACGGCACCACCAAGACCCTTACCGTGCGCGATGATATTGAAATGAACCAAGCCACGGTCGGCGACCAGGTCGTGATCGATATGTTCGAGGCGGTTGCCATCTCGGTTGAACATGTGGAAAATCAAAAGTAACCCAAGGGAGAAATAGAGAATGAAAATGTTTGGAATGAAAACAGGTGTGGTTCTGGGTGCGTTGGCACTGGTGCTTGCAACCTCGGCTGCAGATAAGAAGCCGGCGGCGGAAATGGATGTGGTGGTTGGCATGGCCGAAGGCGTACCGGGCGGTGTGGTGGTCAGCACGCTGGAAATCCAGGCCAAGGTGGTCGGGATTGATTATCAAGCCCGCGAGGTGGCCCTGCTGCTGCCGGGCGGTATCGTGGAAGTGATTGCCGTGGGCCCCGAAGCCGTCAACTTCAACCAAATCAAGAAGGGTGACATGGTCGAAGCCGTGGTAACCGAGGAACTGGTCATCGCGATGGGCTCATCGGACGCCGAACTCGGCGATGGTGAGGAAGCCGTTGTGGTTGCCGCGGCCGAAGGTGAACAGCCCGGAGCCATCGCAATTGATACGGTACGGGAAACGGCCGTTGTTGTGGCGCTCGATGGGTTGTCCCGAACCGCCTCGCTGATGTTCGAAGACGGTAGCATTACCACGGTTGCCGTGCGCGACGACATCGACCTCACCCAGCACCGCCTCGGAGAGAAGATTGTTTTCGAATCCACCCAGATGGTGGCCATATCGGTTGAAAAGCAAGGGGAATAAAATAATGAAAAAACAGACCCTCGTAAAAATTTCGGCCATGGCCGCACTGGCCCTCTTGGCCGGCTGCAAAGCCATCCCGCCGGACAATGCCGAACTGACGGAAATGAAGTTCGATGGTATTGGCGGCAGCCGCTACACCGAAATTCTTCTCGTCTACGGCAATGGCCTCACCAAGAACGTGACGGCGGGGGTTTACAATACCGTCGGAATGAACGGTGCGGATCCGAAAGGGCCGGGCGACAGCTCTCCTTTGGAAATCCTGGATGCCATCGACCTGAAACAGGTAAAGAAAGACAACAAGGCGCTGAGCGTGGTTAAGAACGGTCCGCGTCGTTGGACGATCGATTATCTCGGTGTGAAGGCTGGCAAGGTACGCGATTTCCAGGGGCTCAAGGCGCACTGGGTCATGTGGTTCCCGATTCCGCCGGCCATGCTGAAGGGGGTGCATGTTCCCTATGAGAGCATGAATGCCCTGCGCGATACCAGCATGGGCATCCGTAAAGGCACCCGTGTCTACTTGCTGGACGATCCGGACGGCAACACCTGGTGCATGAAAGCCATGAGCAATGTCAAATTCCCCGATCAGAAGTTCGAGGATTTGAAGGATCTCGGCTCACGCCTTGAGCTGCCCGAAGGTTGGAAATTCCGAAGCATCGAGCTTGGAAAGGAGCTGGTTTTCACCACCGACAATGGCAAGACCATGATCCTCCAGGATGAACTCGACAACACCTACGACCGCGTCGGCGGACCATACAGCAACTATAAACCCTGATCTACCCCGTGCGCCGGGGAATCGATCCCCGGCGTTAAATCCAAGGAGACGCCATGTTCAAGCGTATCATGATGACCACGGTTCTGCTGGCGGCATTGACGGGGTGCAAAACCGTCTCGCCGGAGCAGGCCATAACAAAGCAGTGCGATGAAAACCGCGCGGCCATAGAAAAGACGATCCAGGATCCGGAGCGGCGGTCCACCATGCTGGCGGTTATGGACTCTTTCGAGACGGAGATTCATGCCATTGCATCCGATTCGGAACAGGCGCGGAAACGCTACGATACGGCTCTGAGGAACTATGAAACGACCGATGCGCAACTCAAGGAACTGCAGCAGGATGTCGCCGCCAGTCTAGGCCGCCTATGCTCGGCCGCCAAGACCCACAGCCTGGAACTGCGCAAGCATTGTTCCGCCGAGGAGTGGGAACAGCTTACCGCCCACTACCACGAACTCAAGAACATCGCTTTTCTCTAGGAGACTAAAATGATTGCAGCACTCATTGCACTAATTGCCCTGTTGATGCTCGGAGGCGCCGCCGGGAGCGGCTGGACGGCGGATCTGGAAAAAAACATTAAGCACGCGGTGGAGGATGAGGATCGGCGTGAAGCGGTTCTCGAGGCCACCGGTGCCCACATGGATGGCATGAAAGAGGTTGCCGGATCGGTGACGGATCATTTCGTCCAGCTGCTGGAAACCCATATTGATTTTGAATCCACGGGGAAGGATTTCGATGCGGTGGCGCAACAGCTCAAGGCGGATCAAGCCAAGGGTTTTGCGCTGGATCTGAAAACGCTTAAAGCCATGAAGGCCAACCTGACGCCGGAGGAATGGAACGCTGTTTTTACCAAAGACCAGAAATAGATGCTCGAAGAGGGTCTACTGCCTAATCGCCGTTGCGGCGGTGAGTGGCCTGTTGCTGAGCGGGTGTTCCTCGCTCAAAACCCATTCGTGGGTGAATCCGGAGTTCCAGGAGCACTCCATTGGAAAGACGGCGGTGTTGGCCACGTTCGAGGATGAATACCTCGCCGGGCAGTTCGAGGCCATCTTCGCCGAACGCCTCCGCAACTTTGTGCCCGCGGTTTCCCTGCGTGCCGCGGTCACGAATTTCACGGAGCTCGACAAGAAGCAGATCGAAAACCTGTTGAAGCGGAACCAGGTGCAAACCCTGATTGTCACGCACCGGGTCGGCTCGGTCGACCGGACCCAGTTGGTGCCTTACGGCGTCTCCTACCAAACCTACGCGACGTCAAGCGGATCGTGTTCCACCTATTGCAGTTCCTATCAGCTGGATGAAGCGGCCGCCAGCTTCCTTGACAACACGATTGAAACATCGATATTCGATGTTCGCTCCGGGAAAATGGTTTGGAGCGGCCTGAAAGAGGTATACAGCTTCAATTCCAAGGCCTCCAACATGGAGCGGGTGGTGGACGGCATCGTCTGGGATCTGGAGGCGCGCGGGATGCTGAAGGCAACGATGGTTTTCTAAAACTGGAGGAATGGAACGCTGTTTGCACGAATAAAAAAACCGAACCCAGCAGAGCCGGAGCAAAATTTAACCACCCGCTTTGCTAGAGAGCACGGAGGCACAGAGTGTCCCGTACCTCTGCGCCTCCGTGTCTTCTGTGGTGAAAAAATCCTTCGTAACATGACTGGATTTGAGCATAGAGGAACGAATAATCCAGGGGATGGTTTGAAGGCGATCATCGGAGCCGTGGTCATCGGCCTTTGCGGATTGGGCCATGCCGCCGACTCCTGGGAGGATTTCGACCCTCCGCCCGACTCGGAGTTCGACTGGATTCAATTGGATTCCGGCGAGTGGCTCAAGGGCGATCTAAAGGTGATGTATGACCAAAGCCTCGAGTTTGACAGCGACAAAATGGAGCTGCTGGATTTCGATTTCGAAGACGTGATCCGCCTCCGCACCCGCAATGTCCAGCGCGTACTCGTCCAGAAAACGAGGGGCGAAGCGAAAATCTTTACCGGGCAACTGGAGCTGGAGCACGATAGGATTTTTCTCCACAACGATGGCGAATCAGTGGATTTCCCGCGCGAGGAAATCGTTGCCATTGCCCAGCGGGCGGAACACGAACGCAACAAGTGGTCGGGCAGCCTATCCATCGGTGTGAACATGCGCGGAGGCAACTCGGAGACGATGGACGCGAACGTTTCCGCCAACCTAAAACGGCAGACCGCGCTGACCCGCTACAATCTCGACTACCTTGCCAACTACAGCGGCACTCGCAACGAGGAAACCGCGAACAACCAGCGCTTGAGCATGGACGCCAATGTGTTCCTCAGCTCGCGTGTCTACTGGCGTATTGTCGAGGCGGAATTCTATCGCGATAAGTTCAGCAACATCGACCAGCAGTATTCGGTGCATACCGGGGTGGGCTATTATCTGTTCCACAATCCGAAGCTGGAATGGTCGGTCGGCGCCGGCGCCGGTTACCAGCGCACCGAATATATCTCGGTTGAGGCCGGAGGCGACGAGGCATCGGAATCCCCTTATTTCGAGGCCGGCACAATGTTTGACTATGAACTCAACTCGAACATAGATTATCTGCTCGACTATTCCTGCCGGGTACTCAACGAGTCGAACGGAACCTACACGCACCACTTGGTCACCACGCTATCGATGGATCTGATCGGCGACGATCTGGACTTGGATGTTTCCCTGGTATGGGATCGCGTTGAAGAACCCACCGCGGACTCCTCCGGGCGGACGCCGGAGCAGGACGACTACCAACTGATTTTTTCACTCGCATACGATTTTTAAACAACCAAGGGAAAGGATAAACCAATGAAAACGAAAACCTCGATCACCGCCGGCATATTGTGCATGATGGGTGCATTCACCGCGCACGCGAACCAGTACGGCTACGACAGCAAACCCTACACCATCCAGGCTTTGCTCGGTGGAATTAGATACGACGACCTGTTGTTCACCAGCGAGAACGGTTCTGGCGATTCAGTGGAGGTCGATATGTCGACCCTCCCGCAGCTCGGTGGCGCGTGGGCCACCTTGCCTAAAGGCGAAAAGCTCCAGTTCGGCATGGAAGCCTCTTTCCTGCTCGGGTTCAAGTTCGACGATGTGAATACCTACAGCGGGGTTAAGAATGTTTATGTCGATGTGTCGAGCTACCTATGGATGTTCGATATTGCCGGCGGTGTCTATGCCAACCTTCCCTTGGGCGAAAAGCTTCGCCTGTACATCGGGGCGGGCCCATTGATCATGCTGGGCTACTACAATTCCGAGAGCGATTATGTCAACACCTCCCATTCCGATACCTCGTTCGGCTGGGGCGCCTATGCCCGCACGGGTTTTGAGTTGCAGGTTCATCCGGGGGGTTATCTGGGCGCGGGCATCCGCGGCAACTGGTGCGATATCGATTTCACCGATGTTGGCGGGGCCTCCGAAATCTCCGGTGTGGCCGCATTCATCACCTACACTGCCGGCCTGTAAGCAGGATTGGGGAACAACATGAAACGCATTTGCATCATCGTTGGCCTGCTCGGATTCGCCTTGGTTTCGAATGGCGAAACCCAGGAAAAGCCATCCAACTGGCATTTCTCCGGTAATGTCGTCTACAGCTCCCGCTCACTGGATGGCACTATTGTTAGCCACAATGCCATCTCCGAGGGGGCATACGGCCATATGGTCACCACCGGCGATGCCATGGGCGTGGACGACAGCCAGGGCGCGATGCTCGCCATCGCCGCGCAATACAAGCGTTTCGGCATTGGGATAAACTACATGCCTACCTCGTTCGAGGGAGCTGGATCGGCGCTGGTCGCAGGATCCGGGGCCAATGCCGGCTTGTTCTTCGAAACACCGCTCGAGACGAAGATCGATGTGGATATGCTGCTCGCCAGCGCCTACTACAACTTTGTCCAAACCCGCGACTCGGTGTTCGGCATCGGCTTTGGCCTGGGCCAAACCATGGTCGATCTAAGCATCAGCCCGGAGGTGGGTGCCGCCCTGGTATACGACGGGCAGCTCCCTTTCGGTTTCTTGCGCATGCACTTCAATAGCAGGTATAAGCGGTTTCTTTATGGTTTCGCTTTAAATGGACTCAGTCTCGATGTGGATGGCGCAAACATTGTCTATTCCGATTACAAGGTCGATCTTGGCTATCGCTTAGTCGATAGACGCTTCAAGCTCGATCTCGTTGGTGGCTACCGCTTGGTCAACTTCGCGGTGGATCTGCAAGGAACCACGAGCGAAATCGCTGCAGACGTTTCGCTCGAAGGCCCGTTCGTTGGAATCTCCGCGATCTATTGATGGGACTTGCACGGGTACCGCTGCAACGCGGACGGAACGCTGGAGCTCGCAGGGGCTTCAATTTCGTTAAATTTTGTTTCCCCGGACGGAGGTTCTGCTATGTTTCCCCCGATTTGCCAGTGAATGTCTGCGGGGGTGCTTCAGGGGTGAAACGGAGAAAATGAATGATTGATACCACTGAAACAGTACGACCCGCACGCATCCCGGAATGGATGCGACGCCCGATCCAAACCGATGTGGACTATGCGGAAACGCATGCCACACTCAAGAAAAACGGCCTGCACACCGTCTGCGAGGATGCCAAATGCCCGAACCGGCACGAGTGCTGGAACCACGGCACGGCAACCATCATGATTCTCGGCAATGTCTGCACGCGCGATTGCCGCTTCTGCTCGATTGCCACCGGCAAGCCGGACGGCCTCGACACCGAAGAGCCGCAGCGCGTGGCCGAAGCGGTCGAAACCATGAAGCTCAAGCATGTGGTGATCACTAGTGTCACCCGCGACGACCTGCCCGACGGCGGCGCCGAAATCTTTGCGCAGACCATCATGGCGATCAAAACACGCATGCCGGAAGTGACCGTCGAAGTGCTGACGCCGGACTTCCTCGGGCGCAAGGAGCTGCTCTTCAAGGTGCTGGATGCCGGGCCGGTGGTGTTCAACCACAACGTGGAAACCGTGAAGCGGCTGCAGCGCTCGATCCGTTCCGGGGCAACCTATGAGCGGTCGCTGAAGATCTTGAAACATGCCTCCGAATACGGCGATGGTTCCATCAAGGTCAAAACCGGGATCATGCTGGGGCTTGGCGAAACGAACGAAGAGGTCATGGAATGCCTACAGGATATTTATGACCACGGTGTCCGCCTGTTGACGATCGGGCAATACATGGCCCCGACGCGCGACCATGCCCGGACAAAGCGCTTCGTCACCCCAAAGGAATTTACCGACTTCGAGGACGCCGCCTACAAAATCGGTTTTGAGGCCGTCGCCTCAGGCCCGCTCGTCCGCTCGTCCTACCGGGCCGATAACATGGTCACTGCCTGACCGGGATGCCGCGCCATGGATCACGCAAACCAAACCGGGAAGATTGAAAAACTTTGCGTGTTGGTTTGCGCGTTCAACGAGTCTGGGCACATTGGGCAGGTGGTTCGCGGCATCATCGAGCACCAGGCCTGCGAAGTGGTTGTGGTCGATGATGGTTCCTCCGACAACACGGCAACGTTGGCCGAACAGGCCGGAGCACGTGTCCTGCGCAATTCGGAAAACCTAGGTAAAGGCGCTTCGCTCAAGCGCGGTTTCGAGCATGTGTGCAACCAAGGCTTCGACGCCGTGGTGGTGGTGGATGGCGACGGGCAGCATGACCCGGCCGAGATTGGGTGTTTTCTGGATGCCTACGAGCGCACCCGGATTCCCGTGCTGGTGGGCAACCGCATGGCCGACACGACCGGCATGCCCTATATCCGGCGCTGGACGAACCGAACCATGGCTTGGATCCTGAACCGGTTGGTAAGGATCTATGTGGCGGATCCACCCTGTGGCTACCGCTTCTACCGCACCGATGTGTTGCCGTTCATCATGAGCGACCTGCCGCGGTTCGCTTTTGAATTCGATGTGCTGGTGCACGCCGCCCTTCGGCATATCCGGATCGACTCGGTGCGGGTATCGACCATCTACAACCGCAAGCGCCGCAGCCACGTCGCACCCATTCGCGATGCCTGGCTCCTGCTGCAGGTGGTCAGGCACCACTTCCTGCTCAGTCGCCGCAATCCTGCCTTTGGCTCTTTCCCGGAATAGGACTGCCCGGTTGTCGAGGCTGGCGGCCGGAAACCCATTCGGTGACGAAAATCATCTATCCCCGCCCAAAAAGTCCAAGGCCGTTGGACATGTAGCCTTAATAGATATGCGGTACGAAGTTTTGTTCCTCGTGCGGTGGGCGCTCATAGGAACCGTCATCCGCCCGCGGAGGCAGCTTGATCGATTCCGGTGTGAGGTCTTCATAGGGAATCTGGCTGAGCAGATGCGAAATGCAGTTGAGGCGCGCTTTCTTTTTGTCGTCGGCCTCCACCACCCACCACGGGGCCTTTTCGATATCCGTGTGCTCGAACATGTCATCCTTGGCCTTGGAATATTCCGCCCATTTTTCGCGCGATTTCAAGTCCATCGGGCTCAGCTTCCAACGTTTGGTGGGATCGTCGATCCGCGAGAGGAACCGCTTTTCCTGTTCCTCGTCGCTGACTGAGAACCAATATTTGATCAGGATGATTCCCGAACGGATAATCATGCGCTCAAACTGCGGGCAGGACTTGAAAAATTCCTGAACCTGGTCTTCCGTAACAAATCCCATCACGCGGTCCACGCCGGCGCAGTTGTACCAGGAGCGGTCGAACAGGGCAATTTCGCCTGCGGCGGGAAGCTCGGGCACATAGCGCTGGAAATACCATTGCGTCTCCTCGCGCTCCGTCGGCTTGCCCAGCGCGACCACCCGGGCAACGCGGGGATTCAGGCTTTCGGTAATGCGCTTGATCACGCCGCCCTTGCCGGCGGCATCGCGACCTTCGAAAAGGACGACCACCTTAAGCCCCTTGTACTTGACCCATTCCTGGAGTTTCACCAGTTCCACCTGCAAGCGGGCCAGCTCCGACTCATAGTGTTTCTTTTCCAGTTTGCCGTTCTTCTTGTAACCCTTCTTGCGTTTTTCCTGATCCGGCACGTCCTGCCTCCCTTTTCGGTTATAAACTCAACACAGTTTAGGTTCACCTCGATATCCCGTCAATTTCCAAGCGCAGATTGATTTCCATATTTTTTGTCTAAAAACTTGAATTGAAGACGTTGGGTGGTTAGAACGAAATGCTTGCACAAGCGAAATGAAAGCAATGCAAAAGGGTGGCGCAATGGTTCAGATGATGGGCAGGGAAAAGGAAATCCTGCGGATTCTATCGGAAGACAGCGGGAAAACGGTTACGGAAATCAGCGAAATGCTGGAGGTTTCGGCCGTGACGATCCGTAGCGACCTGAAGGCGCTGGCCGACAAGGGGCTGGTGGTTCGCACGCGCGGCGGCGCTTTCCCCGCTTTCCACCCCTCCATCCTGGAGCGCCAGAAAAACATGGTCGAGGAAAAGGAACGCATCGCCAAGGCCGCCGCCGACCATGTTGAAGATGGCGACAACATCATGATTGTCGCCGGAACCACCACGCCGCTGATGGTGAAATATCTGCTCGGCAAGCGCGACATCCACATTGTGACCAACTCGACGCTCATCTACCCCCAGGCGCGCATCAACCCGGCGCTACGCCTGACCGTGGTCGGCGGCGAATTCCGCGCCGCCGGCGAGGCGATGCTCGGGCCCAATGCCACGCGCGACATGCAGCAGTTCCATGCCAACAAGGCCTTTCTCGGCACCGACGGCGTTTCGCTCGGGAAGGGCATCACCGCCGATGTGGTGGAGATGGCGGAGATTGTGAAAGTCGCCGCCGCGCAATCCGACCAACGCATCCTGCTGGCCGATTCGTCGAAATATGGCCGGGCGGGGTTCGCGCACATCATGGGGTTGGAAAACATCGATGTGCTCATTACCGACACGGGGTTGCCCGCCGGCGCACGCCATGCGCTTGAAGAAGCCGGTTTGTTGGTCGAACAGGTTTAACAGGAAGGAAGAGATAGGGGAAATCAATGCTAATTTCGTCGAAGGAAGTGGCCGACTTTGCCCACGCCCGTGGCGTGAACGAAAAGCCTCACGCCGCCATGAAGAAAAACATTGCCGCCAAGATGAACAAATTTGGTTCAGCGGGCCGCGCATAAAGGAGTTGACTATGTATACTGTTGAACAAGTCGCCGCCACCATCGACCACGCCGTGCTTAAACCGGAGCAAACCGAACAGGACGTACGCGACAATGCCGGCCTGTGCATCGAGCGCGGTGTGGCCAGCATGTGTGTGCGGCCGTGCGACGTAAAGCTTGCCGCCGGGTTGCTCAAGGATTCGCCCGTCCTGGTTTCGTGCGTGCTCAGTTTTCCGCATGGCGCGGATGCAACCCCGGTGAAAGCGGCACAGGCCAGGCAAGCCATCGAAGACGGCGTGCAGGAAATCGATATGGTCATGAACATTGGCCAGTTCCTCTCCGGAAACTACGACTTCGTGCGCGACGACATCAAGGCCGTCGTCGAAGTCGCCCATGCAACCGGCGTGATTGTGAAGGTCATTCAGGAAAGCTGCTATCTCACCTTGGAGCAAGTCGCCAAGGCCTGCGAACTCTCCTTCGAAGCCGGCGCGGATTTCGTGAAAACCTCCACGGGTTTCGGCTCCTCCTCCGCCACGCTGGAAATCATCGATGTCATGATTAAGACAGTCGGCGGCAGGATGAAAATAAAAGCCTCCGGTGGCATCCGCGATTGGGCCACCGCGGTCGCCTATTTGGAGCAGGGCGTCGATCGTCTCGGAATCGGGGCAACGGCGACGGTTCTGGATGGGGGAATATCGCGTTGCCTCAAAAATAAATGACACCGTAGAGGTGCGGATGAGGAGTCGTTTGACTGCATTAATGGGTACCCTCTAATTCGGGGGTTGTCAAGGTGGGGAGGCAGTCGGGGAACCCGGGTTCCCCGACTGCGGCGGACTCGCCGGTTTTCTTCATTTTTTCGATCTTGCGACGTCGGCGCTGGATGCGATTGCCCAGCTCGAAAGGGTCGAGCGTTTCGTATTCGCGTTGCAGAGCAGCCTCCTGTTGTTCGCCAAGGATGCCGCTGACCTTCAGGCGGTCAAAGGGCGTGGCGGGGGCATCGTATTTCTTTTTGTACCGGCTTTTGACGCGAACCTTGCTTTTTAGCTTGAACGAGGGTTTGAAGAAGTTGTTGAGCCGTTCCCAGTCGCGGTAGAGTGCGTTGAGCTCTCTGATCATGGCCGGGTTGTCGAGCCGGTCGTAGCCGAGCAACTCGCGCACGTGCGTCCAGTTCTTTTGTTCGACATGGGCGTTGTCGTTCTTGTGGTACGGTCTGCTGCGTGTAAAACAGACGGGCTGTTTGCGTTGCAGGAAGTAGCGCGTGAGATGGTGGTTGAGGAACTCGCTGCCGTTGTCGCAGTCGAAGCCCAGGATGGCGAAGGGCAGCTTGTTTTCCACGTCGTGGGTTTGGTGCATCACGCCTTCAGCGCCTTTGTTCCAGACCGCGCGGGTTACCGTCCAGGTGCTTATGATGTCCGTATAGGTGATCGACCAGATGAAGTCCCCGCTCATCGATCCGCCACAGTGGGCTACTGTGTCGGCTTCGAGATAGCCGGGCCGGTCGATGTCCTCGGTGGAGGTGCGGATTGGGATCTGATTCTTGAGCAGCGAGCCGGGCTTGGTACCGGTATTGCGCCTTCGCTGGTACTGCGCTTTGAAGGGTTTGAGCACCCGGTCGATGCTTGCCGGGCTGATTCTCAGTAGCTTTTCACGGCATTCGGTCGATAGCGGTTCGTAATGTTTTTCATAGTGCTTCAGCCAATGTGGCATAGCAGGCTTGAGGCGCTTCCCGCACAGTTGTCCAGAACGAAGCCACAGAGTTTTGAGGGTCTTGCGCAATTCAGCAGAGTCGTACTCGCCTTTGCGGCCGCGTTTGCCCCTGGAGGGCGTAAACGAGTCGTTGAGCAGCTTGGTGGCATGCTTGCGATCATAGCCGCATACCGCGCATACTTCATCGAGCAACCGGGTCTTGTAGGCCTTTTCCGCGCGCCTATAGCGGCGTTTTTGTACCGCGATGTATTCCATTCTGGTTTCGCAACTCATCTCTTTCATCCTCCCTGTATACAGGGTGTGATTTTTTGTGAGTCAACGAATCCTTTCCGCCCGCATCCTATCGGATGCTTCGGTGTCATTTAATTTGAGGCAACTCGATATCCAAGAGCGATTATTAAAGAACGGGTGGAAGAAAAATGATTGGGTGCAAAATGTTGTCCTGTCAACGGATGCAGTCGAAGCCAGTTTTTTTCTTTTAAGGATTTTGCTAAATAGAGGTCCTTGAAATGAGGCTTCATGTGAAGGGAAAGACGGCGCCCGTCACCGGCGGCTCGCGCGGCATTGGAACCGCGATCTGGAGCCCTACGCGTGGCTCGAGTCGAAGAACGACAAGCCGATGCCGAAAGCGCGCCGAGCCGGGTTCATCCAGCACTCGTCTAAAGGACAGTATGCAATTGTTGATAAATCGGGAGAATGGAAGCTGATCGATGGTGCGGGCGGAGGCGAAGGAACAGGAGCTCTACGCGCTCCTGAACCAGATCCGCGGCGACGAGGGATTCGGAACGTAAGGTTCCAGTATGGTGCCGCGTTAAACTAATTGAAGGAGTGTGATGATGATGAAGATGAAAAACTTGGTTCTGTTGTCTGTTTTGCTTGCCGGTAGTTGCCTGGGCGGCAAGCCCAATATCCTGTTCGTGATGTCGGACGACCACACCTCGCAGGCGATCGGCGTTTATGGGGGGCGGTTGCAAAAGCTGAACCCGACGCCGACGATCGACTCCATTGCCCATGAGGGCATGGTGATGGAAAACGCGTTTTGCCAGAACGCGATCTGCACCCCGAGCCGCGCCGCCATCATGACCGGTCAGAGCGCCGCCGTGAATGGCTGCATCACCCTGAACGAAAAGCTTCCGCCCGAGCGCCAGTATCTATCCCTTGAAATGAAGAAGGCGGGCTACCAGACCGCCATCGTCGGCAAGTGGCACCTCAAGGAACGGCCTTCGACGTTCGACTACTACAAGGTGCTGCCGGGGCAGGGCGACTTTTTCGACCCCATCTTTTATGAGACGGGGGCAACGGAAACGCAGAGCCGCCAATATAGCAATAAACAGGGTGGCTGGACGCAGAAGTTTGAAGGGGCGGTTAGAATGAAAGGGCACTCGTCCGACTGCATTGCCGACTCGGCGCTGGAATGGTTCAAGACCAAGCGCGACCCGAACAAGCCCTTCTTCCTGAAACTGCACTTCAAGGCGCCGCACGACATGTTCGAATATGCCCCGCGCTACGAGTCCTATCTCGCCGACGTCGAGATTCCCGAACCCGACAACATGCGCGACCGGAAGAACCACGGCTCCATTGCCACGCGTGGCCACAACGACGAGCTGGTGCCCTACATCGGCACCTCCATCGGCCGCCGCAACCCGCGCCGCAACTACACCAAGAGCGGCATGTGGGCGAAGGATCTGGATCAATCGAAGTCCGATGACGAGATCATCGCCGATGCCTACCAAGGCTACATGAAGGCCTACCTCCGTTGCGTCAAGGGCGTGGACGACAACCTCAAGCGAGTGGTGGATTATCTCAAGGCGGAAGGGCTCTACGACAACACCGTTATCATGTATACCGGCGACCAAGGCTTCTGGCTGGGCGAGCACGACTACATGGACAAGCGGTGGGCCTACGAGGAGTCGATGCGCATGCCGTTCATCGTTCGCTATCCGAAGTCGGTCAAGAACGGCCGCTCGGAGGCGATCGTCGAGAACATCGACTATGCGCCGACCATGCTCGATTTTGCGGGCGTCGCGACGCCGGACTACATGCACGGCCAAAGTTTCAAGACCGTTCTCGAGACCGGAAAGGAACCGGCGGATGCCAAGCAGGCCGCTTATTACCACTACTGGATGCACATGGCGCACCACGACAACCCGGCGCACATTGCCATCCGCACCAAGCGCTACAAGCTCATCCTGTTCTACGGCGCCGGTTGGAAGGGCGAAACCGAACCCGACACCCCGCCGGGCTGGGAACTGTACGACCTAAAGAACGATCCGACCGAAGACAACAATGTCTACGACAACCCGGAATATGCCGGTGTCATTGAAACGCTGAAAGAGCAGCTCAAGGCGCGCCGCGCCGAGCTGGGCGAGGACGATCCGAAGTTCGCCCTCAACCAAGTGATTGACGAATACTGGAACTACGACAACGAGGCCCGCGCCAAGGCCATCAAGATTTCCCATGCCATGCGTGCGAAGAAGGAAGGTCGATAGTCGATGAAAAAAACAATTTCAACCTGGGTCGTGGCCATGGCGGCCATCGGCGCATTTGGCAATGTGGCGTTTCTCCAGAAGATGGCCGCCGCGCAGGAAGCCGTTACGGAATAACGGCCCCCCGGCCTATCGGGATCGGGGCGCCGACGGGCTGGAATGGCGGTATTACGAATCGAAGGAGCGAACGATCCAAGTGGATATTTCCGGCTTGGACCATCCGCAAATCCTGGTTCTCGTGAGCCAGCGCGGCAAAAAGACCAGACGGAGCGCGGTGAACCGCTCTACACCGAAGCCCAGCCCGCGGTACGCGTCAGCCACAGGAAGGCAAATTCCTTCTGCAAGTGGCTTTCCATTGAATCCAGCAAGCCCGTGGCGCTGCCGACGGAGGAGCAGTGGGAGTGGGCGGCACGCGCCGGGACCGGCTCCGACCTTTGGTATGGAGCTCGCGATGCGGACTTCGCCCGGTTTGCAAACCTGTCCGACAGGGCGCGCTTTGCCAGCGGGTTGATGCGCCGCAACGCACCGCTGTATTTCACCTATGTGGAACAGGTGAACGATAGGCACCACGTCACCGCTCCGGTGAAGAGCTACACGCCCAATGCCTGGGGACTCTACGATATGGCGGGCAACGCCGAGGAGTGGACGGCCACCAAGGATGGCGAAGGAAGGTATGTTGTCAGAGGCGGCTCGTGGTCGGACATGCCGGAGGATGCAACCTCGGCCGTGCGCTGGGGCTACGACGAAAACATTCGTCTGCCCTACCTCGGTTTCCGGGTGATCATTGAGGAATAGCGTGTGGTTGCCGCTGCCGTTTTGGTGGCAATGGGCATGGAAGCCTATATGTTCATGAATAATGAACAGGGAAAATGCATGAAGACAGATCTGTTTCTGCTTCCGAACCAGATGCTGTCCGAAGACTGGCATCTTGCCGCAAACGACAACTTCCTAGGGAAATAGCTGGCAAGATACTGCGGAATCATTAGATGATTTAACTGAACGCTTTCAGGCATGGATGGGGATACGGAGAAGATGGATGCAATGAAAACATTTATGGGCTTGGTGGCAGTGTCGGTGTTTGCGGTTGCGGGGTGCAAGACGACGGAGCCGTGTGGGTGCAGCGGGTTGTGCAAGCTGGGCGGGGAGCTGGTTAAACCCTCCGCTCCGATTGTGCTGCCGGACGAGTGGAACAGCCCCGATGGAATGACCCTCGGCAAGGATGGCAATATTTACCTGTCGATCAACAACGTCGGCGACCAGTCGCACCCGGCCAAGGTTGGCATCATCGATTCCAACGACGAAGTCCGTGTTTTTACCGACCTTCCGGTGCACCCGGAAACCGGCAAGGTGAGCCCGCTGGGGATGGTGTTCGGCTCCGACGGACATCTCTATGTGGCCGATAACCAGACGTTTGTCTCCGACCAGCCGGGACTCTCCCGTTTGTTGCGCGTCAACATCCAGGATGGAAAGCCGGTCGGCACGGATGTGGTGGTTGCGGGGTTGCAGATGGCCAACGGACTTTCCGCCCATGGCGACTACATTGTGGTCAACGATACCAGCATCGATAAAACCTATCCATTGACCTCCGGCACCTACCGCTTCACCCTCGAGGAGTTGAACGGCGGTCCGGTCGAGGTTGAGGGGCTCGGCGACCCGCACCTGATCGTGACCCTGAAAACCCGGAACAAGGAACACCAAATCGGTGCCAACGGCGTGGCTTATGCCGCCAACGGCGACCTGTTTGTCTGCAACTTCGGCGATGCCGAAATTTGGAAGGCCACCTTCGCGAAGAGCGGCGAAGTGGCCTGTTGGGCGCTATTCAGCAAGGGCAAGCAGCAGGGGCTTGCTTGCGTTGATGGCTTGCAGATCGACGAATTCGGCAAGCTCTGGACGGCCGACTTCCTGGGCAATGCCATTGCCTGCATCTGCCCGAAGAGCGGCAAGGTGAAAATCGTCGCCAAAAACGAGCCGGGAACCGGCGAGGACGGGTCCATGGATGCGCCCTCCGAATGCATCCGCCGCGGCAACAAGGTCTATGCCGCGAACATTGATCTCAGCTACGGTCCGAACGAAACGGATGGCTTCCACAGCATTTCGGTCTTCGAGCTGCCGTAGGCGTTTCCGCACTGCAACCAAGAAGGGAGAGTCGGCTATGGAAAAAATACGAATCGGAGTGAGCGCCTGCCTGCTGGGCGAAAAAGTCCGCTATGATGGGCAGCATAAGCACGACAGCTACATCACGGGAACCTTGGGCCAGTGGTTCGAGTTTGTTCCGGTTTGTCCGGAGTTCGAGCTTGGGCTAGGCGTTCCGCGCGAAACAATGCGGCTGGAGGGCGATCCTGAAAATCCCCGTTTGGTTACGGGCAAGACGCGCCGCGACCTTACGGAGCCCATGCTGGCGTGGTGTTCCCGGCGCGTGAAGGAGCTCGAGCGTGAAAACCTGTGTGGCTATATTTTCAAGAGCAAGTCGCCGAGCAGCGGCATGGAGCGCGTAAAAGTCTACCCGACCGGAGGCGGCATGCCGGTCAACAAGGGGAGGGGCCTGTTTGCCCATGCCTTCATGCAGCACTTCCCGCTGTTGCCCGTGGAGGAAGAGGGCCGGTTGAACGATCCCGCCTTGCGCGAAAACTTCATCGAGCGCCTCTTTACATTGAAGCGCTGGCGCGAAATGCTCGCCGAAGACGATTCGCGCGCCGGCTTGGTCAAGTTCCACGAGCGGCATAAATACTTGCTGATGTCGCACAGCATTCCGCACTACCGGGAGCTGGGGCGGATTGTTGCGGACGTGAAGGGGAAGCGGTTGCCGGCTGTTCAGGCGATCTATCACGCGCAACTGATGGAGGCCTTGCGGTTGCGGGCCACGATCAAGAAGCATGTGAACGTGCTCGAGCACATGGCCGGCTATTTCAAGAGGCAGCTTGGGCCGGATGAAAAGCAGGAACTGGTGGAAACCATCGCGAGCTATAGGCAGGCGCACGTTCCGCTGATTGTCCCGGTGACGCTCATCAACCATTATGTCCGCAAATACCAGGAACCTTACCTGGGGCAGCAATACTACCTGAAACCGCATCCCACGGAGCTGCATCTACGCAACCAGGTGTTTTAGAGTTGCCCCAAGTCGGGCATCGCATGCGTTTTTGCCCTCCACCCGGCACGGATATCGCTTGATTGCGAATGCGCCGCAGGGTACTAATGGGGGCTTTATGACTGAAAACATGCAGAGTGTTGAGGAACGCAGGGAACCGGCCGTCAGACGCTGGAAGCCGAGCGAAACGCGTTCACTCAATGCCGACGAGCGCATTTCGTTCTCCCTGCTCTCGCTCTATCTCTTTATTTTCTGCGCCTGCACCTACCTCTACTGGCCATCGCTTCCGATGAAAATCGTGGGCGGAACGGCGGCCTTGCTGGGGCTGATGCTGTTCAGCAACGCGCTCTTCAACTGTGGGACGGCTCCCCGGAAACATTCGATGTATACCCGGACGTGGTATCTCGTTGCGTTCATGAGCGCCTTGCTTGTCCTGTTTTCGTTGCGGATGGTTGTGCGGAACCTCTCCTCCCCGGTTGCGGTTGCAGCAACCATATACGGAAGCCTGGCGCTACTGTTCATCGTTTTTCGCAAGGCGATGGTTCAAATCCTGATGGCCTTGCTTTCGCTGGCTTTCGTTGCCGTAACGGTCTCCAACTGGAACGATGCGGCAAGCGGCAGGCTGCGCTTCCTGGGGGCCTTGGAAAAATGCGGGCAGGCCATCTTCAAGATTGAGCAGATCGGGGATGTGGCCAACACGCTCATTGCCGGCAACTACATGGGCTATCTCAAGAAGGTGGATTATCTCGACGAGCAGATCAATATGCTGGCCGTCCGTACCGTGCGCGACTGCAACGACGACGAGCTGCGCAAGACCAAGGCGATCCTTTCGCTGGTCAGCAACGAAATCCGCTATGTTTCCGATCCAGCCGACGGGGAGGAGCACGCCAAGGATCCGCTCAGCACCTTGATCTCCGGTGGCGGCGACTGCGAAGACCAGACCGTCCTGCTCTGTTCGCTGCTTGAATCCGTCGGCGTTACGACCTACATGGTTTTCACGGACGACCACGTGTTCGCCCTGGTTCGCTTCACGAGCAAATATCCGGAGCTGGATGCCGTGCCGTGGGTCGAGGTGGAGGGCCGCCGCTGCCATGTGCTGGATGCCGCCGATCCCGGTGCCATCATCGGGTATGGCTCCTCCCGGTTGTCGGACATCAAGCGCGTGTTCGATGTCCGCCAAATGGCGCTCGTCGATTTCACCATTCCAACCGAAGGCTAAACCCATGCCCATTCGCGAATATGCCGCCGTTGATCCAAAAAAATCCTGCCGCCACTGCAAAACGGGGTTCGAGGAGATGGAAACCATGGATGCCGAGGCGAAGACCGCCTGTCCGCGCTGCGGCGAAAAGATCCGGCGGCAACTCTCCGCCCCCAGCGTCGGCGCCTCGCAAACCGGCCTGCACGACCGCGCCAAGAACGCCGGCTTCACCACCTATGAAAAACTGGGCAAGGGTGAATACGAAAAGAAGTATTAGATGGACAAGCTGGATGGACAGATTGAGCGGGTCGTTTTCCGTAACGAGGAAAACGGCTTTTGCGTTTTACGGGTCAAGGTGCGCGGCCATAAGGATTTGGTGACCGTGACCGGCACCGTGCCCACGGTCAATCCCGGCGAATGGATGGCGGGCGACGGCGAATGGCTCACCGACCCGCGCCACGGCCGGCAGTTCAAGGCCGAGAGAATGCGCATGTCCAAGCCCGATACGCTGGAGGGCATTGAGAAATATCTCGCTTCCGACCTGGTTAAGGGCATCGGCAAGGAATATGCAAAGCGGCTGGTGCAAACCTTCGGGCGCGATGTCTTCGACGTCATCGAAAAATCCTCCGGCAAGTTGCTCAAGGTCGAGGGCATTGGCCAGCAGCGCAAGGACAACATCAAAAAGGCGTGGGACGAGCAGAAGAACGTCCGGCAGATCATGTCGTTCCTCTTTAGCCACGGGATCAGCACCACGCGCGCCTTCCGCATCCACAAAACCTATGGTGACAAGGCCATCGAATTTGTCCAGCGCGATCCCTACTGCCTGGCGCGCGACATCCGCGGCATCGGCTTCCTGATTGCCGACCAGATCGCCATGAAGCTGGGCATTGCCAAGGATTCCGATCTCAGGGCCCGCGCCGGGCTCGAATTCACCCTGGGCGAGCTGACCGCCAACGGGCACTGCGCCTATGTCCGCAACGACCTCCTATCGCGCACCGCCGAGCTGCTGGATATCGACCTCGAAATCATCGAGCGCGCGCTCGACTATTCCGTGGAAGCCAAGCGCCTGATCCAGCGAGCCGATTTCCAGGGGCGGGATCTGGTCTATCTACCCAAACTCTACTTCGCCGAAATCGAACTGGCGAAAAAACTGCAGGTCTTGCAGAAAGGCAAGCATCCGTGCCCGCCCGTCCAATTCGACAAGGCGCTGGCGTGGGTGCAGCAAAAGGCCGGCATCGAACTCGCCGCCGCCCAGCGCAACGCCCTCAGGACATCGATCGAATCCAAGGTGATGGTGATCACCGGCGGCCCGGGCGTGGGGAAAACCACGCTGGTCAATTCCGTGCTGATGGTGCTGAAGGCCAAGAAAATGCGGGTCAACCTCTGCGCCCCGACCGGCCGCGCCGCCAAGCGCATGGCCGAAACCACCGGCATGGAGGCCAAGACGATCCATCGCATGCTCAAATTCAACCCGGGGACAGGTGGCTTTGTCCACAATGCCGAAAACCCGCTCGAATGCGACGTACTCATTATCGACGAATCGAGCATGATTGATGTCGTGCTCGGTTCCCAATTGATGGATGCGGTTCCGCTGCATGCCGCCGTCGTCATCGTCGGCGACGCCGACCAGCTTCCCTCCGTGGGGCCGGGGCGCGTGCTACAGGACATCATACGCTCCAAGACCATTCCCGTTGGCCATCTCAACGAGGTGTTCCGCCAGGCGGCATCGAGCCGGATCATCACCAACGCCCATAAGATCAACCAAGGTAAGGCGCCGGAGTTTCCCGAGGAAGGCGAGACCAGCGATTGCTATTTTGTCGAGGCCGACGACCCGGCCAAGGCGCTTGCGCTGGTCGGCAAGATGATCAAGCAGTCCATCCCGAAAAAATTCCACTTTAACCCGATGGACGAAATCCAAATTTTGACCCCCATGCAGAAGGGGGATCTGGGCGCCCGCAACTTGAATGTGGTGATGCAGCAGCTGCTCAACCCGCACGGCGACGAGGTGGAGCGGTTCGGCATCACCTACCGCACCGGCGACAAGGTGATGCAGACCGAGAACGACTACGACAAGGATGTCTACAACGGCGACATCGGGCGCATCAAGTCCATCGACAACGATGCATCCGAGCTGGTTGTCGATTTCGATGGGCGCAAGGTGGTCTACGATTTCCGGGAGCTCGACGAGCTGGTGCTATCCTATGCCATCACCATCCACAAGAGCCAGGGCAGCGAATATCCCTGTGTCCTGATCCCGATGCACACCCAGCATTTTGTCCTACTCCAGCGCAGCCTCATCTATACCGCGCTCACGCGCGCAAAGAAGCTCGTGATTGTGCTCGGCACCAAGAAGGCGCTCAACCTTGCCATCACCCGCGCCGAATCGCGCGATCGCACCACGACCCTCGCCGAACGGTTGAAGGAATACGCGTAGGTTTGGGCGGCCTGTCAGGCGGCTGACTTGCGCATGGTTGGGAATATAGTGCTAGTAGTGTGGAGGATATTCATGGACAGCTATCCAGCTATATGGGAACGTGTACAAAAACCGGAAAATTGGAGAGGGCATTGCCGTGCTGGCGCAATGCCTTGAAAGCAATAAGGGGAGAGGGCTTGTTTTGATTAAAAAAGGTAAAAAAACGAAGGGTGTGGTCAAGGGGGCTCCGAGCGGGTTTGTGGTGAGTTTGCTGGTGCATGCGGCGGCGTTCCTGCTGGCCGGCATGCTGGTGGTGTTCACGGTGCACCAGAAGGAGGAGACGAAGTTTGTTCCGCCGAAGCCGGTCGACCGCCCGAAGATGAAGCTCAAGAAGCCGAAGGTGAAGGTGAAGAAGACGGCCAAGCCGAAACCGACCACCCGCATCGTGACAAAGGTCAAGCGCGCCAGCATGCCGGACATCCAGCTGCCGGAAATGAGCGGGATGGCGGATGGCCTGGTCGGGGACATCGGCGGGTTCGAGCTACTGCCGGATTTGCAGCAGATGACGGTCTTCGGCGGCGGGCAGACCATCGGCAACGACTTTGTCGGCACCTTCTACGATTTCAAGCGCGACCGCGCCGGCCGCCCGATCCCGATGTCGGATGTCCAGTTCGTGGACGCGATGATCAAGTTTAATTCCAGCGGCTGGAAGCCCTCGTCGATCAGCCGCTACTACCGCTCGCCGAACAAGCGGTATGCGACGAGTTTCATGATGCCGCCGATCCGCTCGTCGGTTGCGCCGACCGCGTTCAACGAAGCCGACACCATCGGCTATGCGTGGATGGTCCACTACAAGGGGAAGTTGGTTTATCCGGAGGATATCAAGTTCCGTTTCTGGGGGATGGGCGACGATATCCTGGCGGTGCGGGTGAACGGGGAGATCGTGCTCAACGCCTGCTGGGAGGATAACAACCGGGGCACCTACCTGATCGGCGGGAAGTGGGTGAGCAACGCCACCAAGAACCGCCAGTTCTACATGGGCAACAACCTGGCCTGGGGCGGCGACTGGATCGAGCTCAAGGCCGGCGAGCCGGTGGACATGGAGGTGATCGTCGGCGAGGTGCCGGGCGGCACCTTCTGCTCGATGCTGACGGTGGAGGTCGAAGACGCGGAATACGAAAACAACCGCCAGAGCCGCGGCATCTTCCCGATGTTCAAGACGGCGGAAACCACGCACGACCTGGCCGATGCCATCCTCGAGCATCTCGTTCCGGGCGAGGCCGACGTTTTCAAAGGCCCCATCTTCCGGGACTACCTGGTGCCCGAAAACACCAACACCGCGGTGGTGGCCGAGCAGGAGGCCGAAGCCCCGGAGCCCGGGGCGGAGGAGGAGCCTTCCAAGATGCGGTTGTGGACGCTTAACAACGGCAAGACCGTCGAAGCCGAATACATCACCAAGATCGGCAACGATGTCGTGCTGCGTTCGGCCAAGGGCAAGCAGGTCAAGGTGCCCGTGGCGGAGGTTTCGGCCGAAGACATCGACTATATCCAGATCTCGAATCCGCCGAAGTTCTCGGTCGATTTCCTTCGCTCGAGCAAGCAGGTGTTCATCGAAACCACGCCCTACCTCAACGAAACCCCGCCGCGCGTCCTCGAATGGACCTTTGGGGCCAAGCTGAAGCAGGAAAACTCCATGGCCTACGACCACGAGCTGAAGGTGGAATACTATGCGTTCGGCCAGCAGTATCTCGACGCCGACAAATACAAGCTGCTCGACCACCAGGTTGCGCACTTCACCCCGACGGCCGAGAACAAGCGCGCCTTCCGGATGGAAGGGAAGCGGGCCGTCCAGCTGATGGACTACGACCTGATGGACCACCGCCGCGGCATGCGCGTGGCCGAAAGTCTGGTGCTGGTCACCGACGTCCGCGGCGAAATCGTTGCCTACAATTCGACGGCGAACTGGCTGTACGACAACCTCGAAACCCTGCAGGAGCGACAAGTAGGCCAGTTCCTCGACAAGAGCTGCGAGCGGGTCTACCCCACCGGCCCCAAACCCACGAGATATTAGTTTCCCTCCCCGCAACGGAAGGTCCATTGCCCGTTCCCGGCGCGGAACCATCCTGCAAATGGGGGATGCCTGGGCATTGGAAAACCTGTATGTTCCTTGCTTCACTGAATAGTTGAGGTTGGGGGCAGATGAAGCGATCGGCATGGAAAATCGGGTTGTTGGCAATGGGGCTTTTGTCTTCCTTGGCCGTGGCGGAGGACGTGAACCGGCATTATACCTTCATCTATTTCGAAAACGGCTATCCGACCCGTCTGTCCAAATACCGCCGGGCGGAAAGCATGGCCAACCGACCGGCCCGCGAGAATCCGGATGTGGTGGTGCAGACCGGGTTCTATAGCCTGAAACTCGATTGCGACACCATGCAGTTGTCGGGCTACGATGCGCTGGACGGTTCCGATTACATAACGGCATTGAACCAGACGGTCTCCAGCTTTTCGCCGGCAAGACTAACGCTGCGGGTGGAAAAGAACGGCGTTCTTTATACCTGCACGTCCGGGATCGTGCAGGAAGGGGCCGACCAGAAGGTACGTTTGATCGAAAGCGGGCAGTATGTCCAACGGTTCGATCATGTGGGGCTGGTCTTTACGGACAAGTTCGGCAACTCGCTTGACGGACGGGGGCGGTTGGAGATCACGGCGTGGGCGGATCGCGTCAGCCTCCTGCTCGATATGTCCGGAATCGATGGTGTCGGTAAAACGGGCATTCAGTTGGAGTCGCCGGCCGGCAAGATGCATCGGTCGGGGGGCAACGGGAACCGCGCATCGCTGATGCTGCACCCCCATGAGGATCGGTCGTTCCATCCCTTGGACGTTGCGGCATATGTCCGCAGGGCCGAGATGCTGAAGGACGGCAAGGCGCTGGAGTGTGTTTTCGACGAAGAGGAATGCGGGTTGCGCTTCGATCTTCCGCTGGAACGAGTCCAGTTTCCTCAGGACAAGGACCGGTTGGATGAATATAGCATCGAGTTGAGCAACCCATCGAAGCAGGATGCGGTGCTCCCGTTGATCTTCAACGAGATCAAAACGCAGGCAATCACCGGAACCAGCATGCTGCTTTGCGAGGCCGATGGACGCCCAACGGGCATCCCGGTACAGATTTCAAAAAACTGGCACAACGAGAAGGAACATCGGGTTAAGCACGACGGCCCGTGGCTCCGGGGCTATGCCATGGTTCCGATCAAGGCCGGTGAAAAGCGGACGCTACGCCTGCGCGTGGTAACCGGTTTCTGGGGCGGTGTGGCGGCGGTTTCATATTCGCACCTCAGCGTCATTGGCTACGGCGGAAACTGGAAGTGGGACGAGAGTGCGCTGGGCTGCTGGGGCGAATCGATGTGCTACGATCCCTCCCAGCACCTGGGGGCGGCCTTCATTGCCGACGTGCGCCCCGCCTTTACGTCGAGCAAGAATGGGGGTAAGGCCTACAACTGGACGGAGAATGTGGGCGGTGGCGACTTCCTCGTCTATTTCGATTCAAGCAATACCTACCGTTGGGTGAAGCAGCAGAAAACCGCCTTCCATTGGACGGGCCCGAACATGACCGCAGTCCACTATTCCGGCGTCACCGACGACGATGCCATTCGCTTCAACTATCGCATCCGTTCGGTGCGGACGGCCGACTACCACCGACGTTTCCATTCCTATCGCTATGAGTTTTTGAAGGACGTCCTATCGCCGAAACGGCTGATCTTCCACCAGATGGCGGCGGACTATTACCACTCGGTAAACTTTGAACAATACTATGTTGGCAATGAAGCCGGACTGACTAGGGAACTGGGGCGGACGGAAGGCCTTGACGGCTATGGCGATGAGCCGGTTCCCTTTAACCATTCATGGTTGCTCGCGGACGATACCTGGTGCAGCGATCGCGAATCATCCAATCCAAAGGGGCGGCGGGGCCTGCTCTTCATGGAGTCGTCCCTCAATGGCCAACCGTTTCCTGTCCATATGCATCCATTCGGTGTTGCGCGCGGGAAAAACAGCAAGATGAGTTTTGATCTCGGCGCGGAATCGGTCAGTAGATCCTACAAGGCCGGGGATGTGGTGACGGGGGAGCTTGAATTTATTCTGCCGGCGAAAAATGCGGAGGTTTACTGGGGCGATGACCAAGAATTTGTCGAACGTCTGAAAACGCAGGGTTCCGAGGTCTGGAAAATGGTGGCGGATGAGTATGCCCACAATATTCAGCTGCCGGTTGAGGTTGAATCGGGGACATTGCTCAAGAACTACCCGCTGGAAATCCAGGCCGCTGAAAACAGCAAGGTGCTGGCCGACTTCACCGTCGGGCGCGGCGGGGTCGGCCACGTTCCGATCATCATCCGCAACGTTCCGGCAGGGTGGGCCTTGAAGGCCGAGCGGCAGGTAAAAGGAAAATGGTTGCCCCTCGAGTCGGTCGATACCGAAGGGCACAACTATTACCAAGCCATCCGCAATACCTCCGGCACCCTGGACTGCACCTTCAACATCAACCGCCCCTCGACCAACCTGGCCGAGGCGTGGCGCATCCGGATCATTAAGTCTGGCAACTAGCGCCGGTCGGTTAAAGAGGGTGCCGCGCAGTTCTTGATGCTGTCTTGAATCTTGAAACCCAACCGTTTGGCTCAGGGCTTCCGTTTTGCTCGCAGATGTTCAGTTTAGCCGGGTGGTTCCCTATATTACAGTTCGCGAACTGTGATAGTTAATAATAAAGTAATCACATAAATTATTCCCTTTAATGACCTGGGCGGGGCATGGGCGTTTCGTCGCGCGGTTCCCCGGGGCGTTTCCCGCATGCAGGGCACCGTGCTACGGAATTGCGCGAAGCGCCCTGATGCGGCAACACCGTCGCCGTTTTCAATTTCCCTGTAGACCGAAGCGCGGAGCCGGTGTCCCCGTCTATCGCTTCTTCAGCTGCGGCGGGATGCGGCCGAAGTTAGGGTCGTAGACGGGGATGCCCATGCCCTGCGGGGTTTGCCATCCGGGTTTGGGTTTATGGGTCACGTAGGCATAGTAGGGCGTTGCGGAAAGATCGTCGCCAATGAAGACCGGGGATAGATTGGTGAGGCCCTTCTTGAGCGAAACCGTGAAGGTGACTTCCTTGGCACCGGACGGAATCGGTTTGGTTTCGTCCACATCGCCGATGCGCATGCGTGCCTGCTTGTAGTTGAAGGCCTTGCCGTAGGTTCCGTCGTTGATGCCTTTGTCGGCCTCGACCGGCCAGCGGCGCAGCGAGATTTCGTAGTTGCCATCGCGTTCGACCTCGATCGCCCAGTGCGAAATTTCTGCCACGTCGCCGTTTTTGATATGGTTTTGGTGCCATGGCGGCAGCTTGTCGATCAGCCAGTCGTGGGAGGAGAGCGAAACGATGGGCGCTTTTTCCGAACCGATCACCATGTAGCTAGTCTGGTCGTGTTCCCGCGAAACGTCGTTCCAGAATTTGTCGTATTCCGCGCGCAGCTTTTGGAACACTTCCGGGTGTTGGGCGGACAGGTCTTCGGCTTGCTTTGGATCTTTTCTGACCTCGAACAGCTCCTTCCCGTTCACGAGTCGCCACTGGTCGGTCATGACGGAGCACTTGCGCCACTTGATAGGATCGACCACGCGTTGCGATTCCACCACCAACGCACGGTCCGGCCAGCTCCGGCCTTTGGAAAAGAGCAGGGGGGCCAGGCTGGTTCCATCGAACTCGATCTTCGGTGCGGTCAGGCCGCACAGATCGATGAAGGTCGGCAGGATATCGATGTGGGCCGTCAGTTGTTCAATGGATTTGCCGGGCTCGATCTTGCCATCCGGCCAACGGATGATGAACGGAACGCGGTGGCCACCTTCGTATTCCGAACCTTTCTTACCGCGCATGTTGCCGTCGTAGCCGCGGCCGTTCTGCAGGCCGCCGGCCGTTCCGTTGTCGGTCTGGAACACCAGGATGGTGTTTTCGGCAATGCCTTCGGCCTCCAGCAGTTTCATGAGCTTCGCCATGTTGTCGTCGATGTTGGTGATCATGCCGTAGACCTCGGGGATCGAGACATTGGGATTGCCTTCATAGGGCTTGGAGTATTCCTCCGGGCAATAGTAGGGGCCGTGCGGGGCGTTGGTGGTGATGTAGGCGAAGAACGGTTTGTTTTTGTTGGTCTTGATGAACTTCATGCCTTCATCGAACCAGACATCGGTGCAGAAGCCCTCGAAACGCTGGTGCTTGCCGTTGACGATGTAGGTGTCGTCGAAATAGTCGTTGCCCCAATAGTCGGGTGCCTGGCCGACCCCGCCCGCCTGGTGGTAGACGCAGTGCTGGAAGCCGCGGTCTTCGGGCCGGAAGGGGTAGCAATCTCCGAGGTGCCATTTTCCGAAGATACCGGTTGAATATCCGTTGGCGCTGAAGACGTCGGCCATGGTGGTTTCGCGGCGGCGCAGCATGCTGCGGCCCTGCACGGTGTGCCACACGCCGACGCGGTCGGAATAGCGGCCGGTCATCAGCGCCGATCGGGTCGGGGCGCAAGTGGGATCGACGTGGTAGTTATTGAGCAGCGTGCCCTGCGTGCGCAGTTTATCGATGTTCGGCGTTTTGATGGCCGGGTTGCCGGTGAACGCCAGGTCGCCATAGCCCTGGTCGTCGGTAATCACAATAATGACGTTGGGCTTTTTCGCCTTGTCGCCAAGTGCCGGTACGGTTGCCAAGGCTGTTGCCCCGGCCATGAAAAATCTACGGTTAACTTCCAGTCCCATCCTGTTCTCCTTTTCCATCCATTTAAAGCGAACAGAGTAGCAGGCAATGGTTTGGAGGGCATCCCTCAAACACACGATGTTCGCAAATACAGTCTATCCGTTCAGTGAAAAGCCGACCAGGAAAGCAACCCCGTCCGGCTTCCGCGTTATTCATCAAGGGGGAAGAGGCCGAGGCGGTGGGCTTTGTTGATGGCCGAGGGTGCGTTGCGGACGCCGAGCTTGTCGTAGATGTGGGTCACGTGGGTATCGACGGTCGTGTAGCTGATGCCGAGTTGGTCGGCGATCTCCTTTTTAACGAAGCCTTCCCCGAGCAGGGTCAGGATTTCGAGTTCGCGGGGGGTGAGGATCTGCTCCATTTCCCCCTTGGGCAGCCGGGTCTGCAGGGTGTCGAGGATGAAGCGGGCAACGCCGGTGTCGAGTGAGGCGCCGCCATCCATGGTGGAGCGGATGCCTTCGGTAATCTGGGCGAGCGTCGATGATTTGAGCAAATAGCCTGAAGCGCCGCGCGAGATGGCGCGCAGCACGTCGGCCTCCTCGTCGGACTGGGTGAGGATCATGATCTTGGCGTCGGGCAGGGCGGATTTGAAGTAGGGCAGCGAATCCAGGCCGTCCATTCCGGGTAGGCGGAGGTCGAGCAGCACGAGGTCGGGCACCTTGCGCATCGACATGTCCTGCAGGCTGCGCAGCGCGATCTCGGATGTGCCGAATTGGCTGATCAGCTCAATATCTATTTCATCTTCGAGGGCGAGGTCGATTACTTCCCGGTATTCGGGATTGTCCTCGACCAGCATGACGCGGATTTTCCGACTCATAAAAGGGCTCCAAGTTTGCCGTGTTTCACTATAAGGGATATTTTGGTTCCGCCGGTTTCGGAGGCTTCGTTTTTCACCAAGGCCCCCAGCAGCCGCGCGCGACGTTTCAGCGAGGAAGGAACCCCGCCGTCGAGCCCGTGCCCGTTATCGGATATGGTCAGCTCGATTCCCGTATTCGATGCCGCTAGGTTGGCGTGGACTTCGGTGGCGCCGGAGTGGCGGATAATGTTGATAAGGCATTCCTTGTAGAAAAGGAAGAGGTCGATGCGTTTGCGGAGTTTGAGCCGCGACAGGAGTTCTTCGCCTTCGAACTCAAGGCGGTAGTCGAGGTCGGCCATGATGCGTGCGGAGGTCTTGCGCATGTCGTCGACCAGGTCGCCGTATAGATCTTTGGCTTCGAGCATGTTGGTGCAGTGGCGCGCGGCGGCGCCGGTACGCTCGGTGAGCGCCCGCATGCGCTGGAGCAGTTTGTCGAGCTTGGCCGGCGATTCCTTGGCGGCCTGGGCGAGGTCGCCGAGCAGGCCGATGGCGTGGATGTTGGCACCGAGCTCGTCGTGCAGGTCGGCGGCGATCCGCTCGCGGGTGCGGAAAATGGCGCGCTGGCGGATGATGCGGTCGACGAGGATGGTGATGACGGTGCCGATGGCCAGGAGCGCGGCCAGCCAGCCCGTGAGCAGCAGGGTGGTTTTCTGGCGGGTATAGCGGCGGGTCAGTTCGGCGGTGATCAAAGGCCGTTCTTTTTCCAGCTTGTGGCGGAGCGCCAGCTGGTTGAGCCAGTCGCGAATGGGCAGGATGTTGCCATACATGTTGCGCCCGTCGGTTAAATTGACCAGCGGGCGGTGGGGGTTGGGGCGGTCGAAATTGGGCTTAACGCTCTTGCCCAGCGCCACATTCCGCCCATTGGAAAAGAGTTCGATTTCGGAAAAGCCAAGCCGGGGCGGCGTGTCTCCATAGAGCGTGTTCGATGACGGCTCCACCACGGAGAGGTGCACATAGCGGCAGGTTGTGTCCGGGATGTGCCACATCATGATGGAGCCAATGTCGTAGATGGTGTCGAAGTGCTGGTCGAGCAAAGGAACCGCATCGGAAAAATCGGACACGTTGGCTCCGGCGATATGCAGCCTTTTCGGAATGCCGATATCCCCGGCGTAGGCTTGCGGCAGGGTGTCGCTTGCGCCGACGGCGTGGAGGTGGATGCGGGAGATCGGATGGCTGCTTTCCAGATCGAGGGTCAGGGCGGGGTGGAGGTTGGTGCTTGGCGGAGTCAAATAGGCAATGCTCTGTTCGCCGTGTGCCGCATCCATGAGGTACGGGACAAATCCATCGACTACGAAATCCTTGTCCCAAGCTCCGGAACTATTCGGTTGGTCGGAGGAGCTGGCAACGGTTTTTTTCAGTGCCACGTTTTCCTCTCCGCTGAAGACGAGGATTTCCGAGAACTGGAAAACATACAGGTTGTCGAATGCGCGGGGGGTCAGGGTGTCCGATTCCACCCGAATCCACGAGGCGGCTATGCCGTTGCAGGGAGTTACAAACGGGGCCACGCCGGGATCCATGCTGCCATTGCACGCATATTCGGCAATGAGCGTCCCGTTGGTATCTGCTTTGGTTCCTGCAATCAACCGTAGTTCCGCGGGAAATGCATCGGCCTGGAACCCTTTGTCTACGTCTCTGCGAATACAGGGAATCAGCATGACTTCATCGAGGGGAACCTCCTTGCCGAAATCGATCTGAATCCACTCGTGTTGATCCTGGCTACTATGGGCAATCGAACGGTATCCAATGGCCCCAATGCCGCTGCCCAGTCCATAGTCGGCCAGATCCTCGAGTTGCGAATCGATGGCCGCCAGGCGTTTTTCCAGATCGCCCAGCGAATGGTCGGCAAGCGGGTTCGCCATGGCCGATGCGGCCAGCGCAAGATATCCGAGTGCCATCTGTATTCGAGAGATTCCCATGCCTGCTTATACCATGAACGGGATAGGGGGCGATACGCCTTGTTGCATTGGTTTTTCCATGTTTAAAGCCTATTCCAGGCACCGGAGTCCATCTATCCCGTGAACACAGGATGGGCAACCTTTCCGGGTTTGGTAGCTTCGCTTACGAATCGGGGAAGGCGAGTGCTTTCCAAACTGGTAAACCCAACCGAAGCAGGAGGAATAGATGAAAATAAGAAAAGCAGCATTAGCAATATGTATACCTTTGGCATTAGCCGCATCCAGTGGCGCGGCCGTTATAATTGACGATGATTTTTCGTCGGGAACCATCTCCCATAATGCACGGTTTCGTATCAATCAAGCCGATGCGGGATGGTATCAGGACGTCACTTCATTGTGGAACATAACCAATGGCGTGCTGACCAATCCCGGCACGACTCCGGGGATTCCTGCCGAAGGCCCGGTTGGTCAAAGTGTTTTAACGTCCGGGCTGGCTGACGGTCTGGATAAGGTGATCGTTTCGTTCGACTATTCGGTCGGAGCAGGCAGCACGCTGTATTTTCATTTGCTCGGATTCACAACCAATGGGACGCCCAGTACGGATGAGCAGCTGGCCAATACCCAGCCCCAGAACGGTTCCATTCAAAACCAGGCGGAAACCGATTTTGGCGATATGAATATCCTCAACGGGGGCGATCCGAACGGTTCAGCCGGGAATGCTGTTTCGTTTGCGGCAACATCCGGCACCTACACGGCGACGTTCAGCCTGACCAACTATACCTGGTCGGCCGACGAAAGCCCCGGACTCACAGGCGACATTGCGGAAGTAAAGGACTTTGATTTGATTCTGGCCGCTTTCGCCTCCAACGTAACCTCGAACGATGGTGCCGGTGCGATTTCAATCTCCAATATTACGATCAGTGCCAAGACGTCGGCGGAGACGTCGGTGTCGGTTTCCCCCGACGATGAACTTTTGATGGTTCTGCTGCCCGGAGAAACGATCGTTACGGGATCGCTGGATGTTGCCTATATTTCCGCGACCAATGTGGATATTGCGGTTTCTATTTCAGATGAATCGCACGCTGGTTCGTTCAGTGTGCTCTCCGCAACCCCGCAGACGCTGACGGGGCCGGCAACGCTTGAGATTGAATATGACAACACCACTCCCGGTTTGACGGATGGCGCGGCGGCAACCTGCCTGGTGACGGTTGCCTGGAACGAGGAGGGACTGCCCACAACCAATAATATTGTTGTTCCGGTTCGGGCCCAGACCGGCTATGCAGCGAATGCGAACAATGGATTCATCGGCGCCGGAAACGGCATATCCTGGGGTGACCCGGATAACTGGAGCCTGGACCGTGTTCCCGGAACGCTGGGAGCCGACCGGGCCCTCATTCAGATCGGCGGTATTGTTTGTAATGTGGACACCAACTTTACAGGGCCGTTTGGTTACAACGTCTGGATTCGCGTGGCTTCCGGAGTTTCCCCGGTGCTCAACATCGGTGCCGACCTGAAAAATGCCAATCAGATTCATGTTGGTCAGGCCACCGGCCAGTACGGCACCCTGAACCACACCGCGGGTGCCGTTGAAGTCGCTACGCTCACCGTCGCGCATGCCACGGGAACCGCTACGAATAATTCGGCCTACACGCAGACCGGCGGGTCGGTTGATGTGGATTCGCTTACGGTCAACCCGACCGGCGAGCTGAACCTGAACGGCGGAACCATGGATATTGCGACTAGCATTTCTATTCTGTCCAACGGCGTCATCAATGTGGACGGCGGCGCACTCACGTTCGATGTGGAGCCTGCCAACCGCACGGTGAACTACGGAGAGGGCCTGTTGAGAGTGAAGTCCGGCTCATTTACCACCCTGGCGGCAGCGGCCTCCGATGTGCTCACGTACCAGGCGCAGCTTGAAGTCAGCGGCGGTACTGTGACCCTGAACGGCCAGAACAAGCTGGCGAAGCTGACTGTGATTGGCGATGATGCGTCGATTTCAATCAATGCCTATAACCGTCGGCCCAGCAGCGCCAGGAGCCTGGTCGAATTCGAGTTGGGCAGCAACGGGGTTTCAACGGTTAACCTGACTGGCTGGGCGCACCTCGACATGACCGATATCGTTGTTGACGGTTCAAGCTATACCGGCGGAGGGACGAATATCACCTTGTTCAAGGGTGGAGACTTCCAGAACCTGTCGACCAATGTGGTTGTGCAAAACTTTGCCGGGGACTACGCGGCAAGCGTAACACAGAGTTTGGATACGGATACGGTTGAGCTGATCATCACGGTCGGCGGCCCGGATATCAGTCTGGATATGCCCTCCGGCGGCCCCGTAACGATTTCGTGGCCGGTTGAAAACGGCAGCGCATACAACGTGATGACCAACGTCGATCTTGTGAACGGCACATGGGGCGATGCGGAATGGACTCCGTTCCTGGATGGCGACGTGTATAAAGCCACCAACAGCATCGGCAGCGAGCCCCGGTTGTTCTACCGGCTGGAAAACAAGTAAGATCCCAAAGCAGTGAAACGATGCGTGCCCGTACGATCCCGTGCGGGCACGTTTTCGTTTCCGGAACAGACCCATCCCGTGAACACGGGATGGGCAAAACTCCCCAGTTTGGTAAATTAGCTTATAAATCGGGAAAGGTAGCGGGTTTTTCCCTCGTGAAAGCAAACCCAAGCAGGAGGAAGATGGGATGAGGAAGCCATTGGTAGTTTCAACCGCGTTCGCGCTGTTCTGCGCGGCAGCCGCCCAGTCGGCCACGATCCAGGAAAACACGGTTTTTCCGGAGATGGATATCATCGCCAGTCAGGAGATTGGTGCGAGTTCCATCGGAATCCGTGACATCCCCAATCCGATCCACGCCATTTGCGGCCAGACCTTCACGATAACCAATGCAACGACATTGAGGGCCATCACGCTGAAGGCTAATTCAAGCAAAACCTTTAGTTCGGGGGATGACATGGTCGAATTGTGGATTGGTGCCGATGCCGATCCCAACCCGACCAATTTCGTTGCGGGAGCAACAAGCTGGCCGACGAGCTTTGACCTGAATGGAGTCACGCTGACGGCCGGAAAATATTACACAATCAACCTGGACTCCGATATTTCCCTGCCGGCTGGCGATTATGCGTTCCAGCTCAAATGGGAAAATACCGGCGCAGCGCATCAAATGTTTTTCGCGCGGGCGAACGGCGACGGCGACTATGATGCCGGGGGATTGGTTTATGCCCAAACCACGGATGGAAGCTTTGTTGATTTCCCATTGGATACATCAGTGTCCTTTGGCCTTGATATGGTGTTCGGGCTGCACTCGGCGGTTGTCGGGACGGTTCCCACCTTTTCGGTTGATCCGGCATCTGTGGATATGCTTCTCGTTCCGCCAAACGATCAGGTCACGGGAACCGTTGCCGTGGTCTATACGGCAGACTCCACCATGGACATTTCCATGTCGGTTTCTGCGGAATCCCATCCGGGATCGTTCAGTTTGTTGTCCGCCAATCCGCAAACCCTGACAGAGCCCTCTCCGTCAAACACCATCCTGGAAATTGAATTCGACAACACGGTTTCCAATCTGGTGGCGGGAGAAAGCGCAACCGGGCTGATAACCATAGCCTGGAGTGAAACCGGTAGTGGAACAACCAACGAAACGGTTGTCCCGGTGAGTGCTTCCACCGGCTTTGCACCCAATGCAAACAACACATTCATGCCATTGGTCGGAACCTGGGGCGATCCTGCGAATTGGAGTCTGGGTCGTGTGCCCGGTACTGCCGGGGCCGATAGGGGTATCATTCAGGGGGCTCAGGGCCGGGTCTGCAACGTGGAAACCAACTTCTCGGCACCCTTCGGCTACAGGGTTTGGGTCCGCACAACGGGCGGTACGCCTAACACCGTCAATGTGGGGGCCGACCTGAAGGGTAGCGCCGATATCTCCGTCGGGCAGGCCAGCGGCCAATACGGCGTGCTTAATCAGACCGCCGGCGATGTGGATACCGATGCCCTCATAATCGGCGACCCGGACGGAACGGCACCGAGCAATTCCTACTACAACCTGTCCGGTGGAACGCTGACTTTAGACGGAGATGCAACCCTGTATTCCACTGGGGAGATGGATATCACGGGAGGAACGATGGACATCAGTGGTGACATCAATATTGGTGGAACCGGCGTGCTTAACATTGATGGAGGCGCGCTCAGTCAGGCCGGCAATGGCACGATTGATGGCTTGGGAACCCTTAAACTGCAGTCGGGTTCCTTCTCTACGGGTAATAACACAAGTGGTGGGCAGACCTTTGAAGGCAATGTGGAGATCAGCGGTGGTGCCTTCAGCATGCTGAGCCAGACTCTCTGCTATGACCCTGCTTCGATTACCGTGAAGGGCGATGAAGCTTCCATTACCATGCGGCATATCCAAACGACAGATACCTACGGTAATTTTGGTCTAACGCTGAACTATGATCTCGATGAGACCGGCGTCAGCACGATTAACATGAGCGAGTGGATGTTCCTTCAAAAAACGAAGATTAATGTGGACGGCTCTGCCTATACCGGTGGATCGCAAACGATCAATCTGATTGATGGAAAAAGCATTAACGGTCTGGCCGCCACATCCAATATTACCGTAACCGGATTTTCCGGGAACTATACGGCCAGTGTGGAGCAGGATACCGGCTCCGGGAACGTCATCCTGACGATCTCCGCCGGGCCCTATGAAGATTGGACTGCCGAGTATAATCTGTCCGGCACCAATGCCTTGGCGAGCGCCGATCCGGATGGCGACCTGCTCAGCAACCTGTACGAATATGGACTAGGCGGCGACCCGACCAATGGTTCCGTCCTCGGAATGGATTCGAGCATGGTGTCTGGTTCCGGCTACATCGACTATGTCCATGTCCGCCGCGTGGAAGCCACCAACGATATCAGCTATGAGCTCGCGCTGAATCAAAACCTGGTTGTCGGAAGCTGGACGACCAACTCCGGCTACTCCGTGGTTGGATATGGCCCGGTCGTCGGTGACTTCGATACGGTGACCAATCGCATCATTACCACCGGAAAGACGGCGGAGTTCATCGATCTGGTTATCGAAGAGCTGCCATAGGCTTTGATTTTCAATGGATTTAGACGGGGGCTGGAAAGCCCCCTTGTTTTTATATATAAGAAACAAGAGGAATGATTATGGTTCGGAAATTCGGTTCTGCTTTGGGGCTGTGCCTGATGGTTGCCGCATCCGGCCATGCGGTGAACTTTACCCGCGACTCCGGCGATACCAACTGGTCGAACCTGGATCAATGGAACGACAACAGTTCCGGCAGTTACCAGAATGCGACCAATTTCCCGACATCCGGCGACACGGTACTACTGAATGCCGGCAAGACGGTGACGGTAGATACCCATGCAACCATCAATACCATGGTCGCGCCGAATGCGACATCGGACGCCGTTGTGGAATTTGTTTCAGGAGGGGGGCTGACGGCGAACAGTTTTCATGTCGGCAATTCCTCGCAGGCAGGCAATGGAACCGTGAACCATTTTGCCGGTTCGTTGGCGGCCACGACGCTCTCGCTCCGTCCAACCGGCACCAAGACGGGAACGTACAACTTGTACGGCGGAACCGTTGCCGCAACCAATCTTGAGGTCGGTAATTCAGCAGTGGGCGCAACCGGAACGGCTACCTTTGTTCAGTCCGGCGGAACGGTGACCACGCCCGATGTGGATATTGGAGGTTCCGGACCGGGAACGTATGAAATCTCCGGCGGCAGCCTGGATGCAACCGGCACGTTCGACATTCTCACCAACGGCCGGTTCATGGTGGTCGGCACCTCGGCTGTCGTCACGGCCACGGCGCTCGACACACAACCGGGCAGTACAATGGCTTTCAAACTGGATGCTTCTGGCATCGGCACCATGCAGGTAAGTGGAAGTGTGGATCTCGCAAATGCGTCGATTGCAGTGGATGGAGCACCCTATTGGGGTGGCGCGACGAACTTTACCCTGCTGGATGCAGGGATACTGGCTTCCATGGCGGGTTCGGTTTCAATCACGGGACTTGCGAACGCTTCCGTCTCGCAAGTGGGCGACAGCGTGGTGCTGAATGTGGTGGAGTCAAAAACCACGTCCGTTTTTGAAAACGCGACCGGCGACGGCCTGTGGGGAACGGCGGGCAATTGGTCGCCAGTTGGTGTGCCGTCAGGGGCTGTGCTGGCACGCATCGGAAACGGACTGGCCGCCACCTTTTCCACCAATCAGCCTGTGGTTGACGGCATCATTATCGGCAGCAACGCCACGCTGGTGGTTCAGGCAGGTGTCGCAGTCCCCGAACTGCGGTTTGAACCGCTCAGCTCCCTAAAGCTCGTCCTTTCCTCGGTCGGTCTTTCTCCATTCACGGTTTCCTCCGGTGTTGTGATGGATTCATCCAACCCGATCTGTATTGATGGCGCTAACTACGAAGGGCTCGATTGCTATTTCCCTTTGATTCTTGCGGACAACCTACCCAGCAGTTTGACTAACCAGGTTTCATTTGCGGGTTTCGGGATTAGGGAACCAGCCGTAGTGGTTGAGGACGATGGCCTGTGGCTGCGCGTGATTGCCATGCCGTCGCTCTCCGAGCGGCTCTGTTCGCTGGTTCCGGCGAGCCGGGTGGCGACGGATTGGTCCAACACCACCTTTTCGGTTGCGCGGAAATATGATCCCTCCGGCTCGGCCTGGAGCGTTTCGTTCGAAGAAGCGCATGTGCTGGATACGACCCTCATTCAGACTGCTGCGCATCCCAACCAGTCGTGGGAATTGCGCACCGGAATCGGGGGGTTCATCTATTCGCTCCGGACGGGTGCGCTGGGCGAAACCGTGCCGCCATCGTGGCGTAGCACACAGGATACATCGCCCTGGAACGACGAGGTCTGGCAGGGTGTGGCCGTCGGGCCGCTGAACAATCCGTCTGAAGGGAGCCCCTATTTCATGCACCAGTCCGGGGTCTACTTGAAGGATCCGGTTCTCACCAAACCGTTTTATTCCCCGCAGGTCGCTTCGCACCTCGATATGGAAAACCGCAGCTTCACCACGGTCAACTGGACGCCGCAGGCGCATGTGAACATCTATGTGGATGAAAACCCGACCAACGACTGGAAATCCTATCTGCTTTGCTATACGCGCTACCGCGATATGGGGCAGGGGGTGATCGAAGTGATGATGGGCTACTACAACTATGGCCCCGATCATCTCGATTGGTTCAACATGCCCTGGGGCGGCGTGCGGCGCACCAGCACCGAGTATGCGTTCACCTCCGAACCCGGCGGAACCACGTGGCGCATTCCTATGACCAACGGTTGGGGCAGCAGCGAGGACTTTGACGAAACCGGCGGATGGCAGGGCTATAGCAATACCTCAAACGGTGTCACCCCGGCGATGGCGTTTGTGTTCGGGCAGGATACGACCCCCAATCTTCCCGGGCAGAAATCCGACAGCTGGTTCCGCACCGGTTATGCCGGAGGAAAGGCTCAGTATAAACCGACCGAAACCGACTGGCGCAACTATCTGGTATCAACCGCCGTCCGCCGCTACAACCTTCCGCAGGGCAACGGGCTGTGGTCGACGCACTTCTATGTGCTTGGCGACGACATGCAGGATCTCTCGGATCGCATCCAGGCGCGCGGAGTGATCGGTGCCGACCTCGCCGCCTTCGACTACACGGAAGCCGGCACACCACTGGTGGCCTACAGCGTCTCCGGTAGCGGCGATACATTCCAATGCGTGGAAGACGGCGGCTCTCCCGACTTTTTCCTCTATGCGCATCCGGTGAGCAACAGCTTCCCGATCTTCGAGGTCATCGAGGACGACGGGGCGCGCTACCTGACCTGGAACCCCTATGCCAACGGCATCGTCAAACCCTACGACGGCACCATGGCCGGCCTGCGCCTGCTCGGGTTCACCATGCCCGTCGCCGGAACGAACTATACCTATGCGGCGCTGTCCGGACTGCTTCCTTCGGCAAACTACCTGCCCGACGGCAAAACGCTCTTTGCCCGCACCGCCACTCCGTTTGAAACGTGGCGCGTTCAGCACTTTGGCAAGACGGATGATTCCGGCGAAGGCGCGAGCACAGCCAACCCTGACAGCGATTCTGCCAACAACCTTGCTGAGTATGCGTTGGGCGGCGATCCGCTGGATGCGGGCGATACAGGGTATGTTCCATCGGCCGGAATCCTGAATGAAAACGGAACAAACTGGATTGAGTATGTTTATCCCCGCCGCATCGGATCCGAAGCGGAACTTGATTACGCTTTGGAAACCTGTTTCAACCTGATTTCCAACGATTGGAAGATCGGTAGCACAATAGAATTTCCTATCACCGGAAGCATTGATGCTGACTATGAAGCCGTTACGAACCGGATCGATACAACCGGAAAGACAAATGAATTCATTCGGTTGAAAGTCGATGCGTTCTAATTGTTTCCGGAGGGGAAAAATCCGAGCGCGTGGGCGCGGTGTACGGCCGCCGGAGCGTTGGGCACGTTGAGTTTTTCGAAGATATGGGCAATGTGGTTGTCGGCCGTTTTTGCACTGATCGAAAGATGCTGGCTTATTTGTTTTCTCGCGAAGCCTTGGCTGATGAGGGTAAGAATCTCCATTTCCCGTTCGGAGAGTGTTGTGGATTCCTTCGGGAGCGCTTCCCCTTTTCTGATGCTTCTAAGAACATACTTCGCCATTTTTGGGTCTAACGAGGCTCCGCCTTCCATGACCAGTTGGATACCGGACTTTATCTCTTGAACCGTGGCCGATTTCAGCAGATATCCGGCGGCTCCTCGCTGGATGGCGGTCAGGATGTCGGTTTCACTATGGGATTGGGTGAGGACAATGGTTTTCGTGGCGGGAATCAAACGGGAGAATTCCGTCAGCGCATCGAGACCGGATAGGCCGGGGAGGTTAAGGTCGAGCAGGATGACATCGGGAACGTTCCGGGTGTTCATGTTCTGGAGGCTTCGCAGGGCCAGTTCCGCGGTTCCGAACTGGTTGATCAACTCCAGAACAGAATCATCCTGAAACGCAAATTGGATAACGTGTCGATATTCTGGATTGTCTTCCACCAGCATGAGTTTGATTTTTTGGGTCATGATACATCCTGTGTTTTTCCGAAGCGCAGTTTTTTTGGTGTTTTCAGCTTTAATGAAATAGAGGTTCCGCCGGCTTCGGATGATGCAACCGAAACCGTTGCGCCGAGCAGTTTGGCGCGGCGTTGGAGCGAGGCGGGGATGGCGGCGGTTTCGTGGGCGCCCATTCCGCGCCCGTTGTCGCGGATCTCCAGGTTAATTCGACTCTCGTCGGCATGGAGTGCGATTTGAACCTCGGTGGCATCGGCATGGCGGTTAATATTAATCAGGCTTTCCTTAAAAAAGAGAAACAGATCGGCTCGGTTTTGTGGACTAAGGGTTTGCAGAATCTCTTCGCCGGTTATGGCTACCGAATAGGCATGCTGGGCAATAATGCGCCGGGCGGTCCGTTTCATGTCGGCCGGCAGGTTTTCGTGGTTCTCTTTGGCGGTTTGCATTTCGATGCAGTAGCGGGCGGCCTCGCCTGTTCGGATGGCCAGCGCATTGATTTCCTCTACCGTTTGGGCAAGCTTTTCCGGCGAATGCAGTACGTCCTTGGCATGCGACCCGAGGAAGCCGATGGCATGCAGGTTGGCCCCGAGCTCGTCGTGCAGGTCGGCGGCAAAGCGTTCTTTGAGGCGGGCGGCCTGGCGCATTCGCAGGATCTTATCAATGAGGATGGTGAACGCGATGCCGACTGCAAGGAGGGCCGCCAGCAAGCGAAGCCGTCTCATTTTGGTTTGCTGGCGCACATAGCGCTCATTCAGTTCGGCCGTCACAAGGGGGAGTTCGTTTTCCAGTTTTTCGCGCCGGGCGAGTTCGTTAAGCCAGTCACGAATAGGGAGAATCGAGCCATAAAGGTTGTGCCCGTCGGTCAGCGACGAGAAGGAGCGGTCAGGGTTGCGTAGCGCAAAGTTGGCTTTTACGGGGGCTCCAAGCGCCACGTTCCGGGCGTTTGAAAGGAGTTCGATTTCGGCAAAGCCAAAACGCTTGACAGCGATCTCTCCTTCAAGTTGCGTGAAAGGATCGATGGCCGTTAAACGAACGTGCCGGCAGGTTGCTTCGGGAAAGTGGCGCATGAGAATGGGGCCTGTTTCATATATGGATGTACAGTGGATTTCAATGAGTTGAACTGCGTCCGAAAAATCAGCGGTATCGGCTCCTTCAACCAGCAAGTGACGCGGAACGCCGAGGTCGCTGGAAAAGGATTGCGGAACCGTATCGCTTTGTTCAACGGTATGCAGATGGATTCCATGCAAAGGAAAGGCTGTGCCGAGATCAATCTCCAGTGTCGCCGGATTCGTGGAGGAGACCGTGCTAATCATCGCGATGCTCTGTTCGCCCTGGGCAGCATCCATGAGGTAGGGTAAAAAACCGTCCACCAGATAGATGTCTTTTCGCGAGGCGTTGGGCGTGAGGGGCGGGACGGTTACCGGGCGTTTCAATGCAACATTTTCCTGGCCACTGAAGACCATGATTTCGGCCATTTCTAAATCGTAGCGGTTATCGAATAGGCGCGCGGAGAGTTTCGTGGCTTCGAACCGTATCCAGGAAGCGGTTGTCCCGGGGCAGTCAATGATAAACGGGGCAATGCCCGGTTGCGGGTAGTCGCCTTCCCTGAATGTGGCCAGCACGGAGCCGTTGGTGTCGGAGTTTGTGCCTGTAATCAATCGAAAATCGCGCGGGAACCCATCGGCCTGGAATCCCGTCTTTGCGTTTCGCCAGATGGTCGGGACCAACACCACTTGATCCACCCGGGTTTCTTGGCCCAATTCAATTTGAATCCATTCCGTCTGGTTCGGGGTGTCGTATGCCTGTGAGCGGTATCCGATGGCGCCGGCACCGCTGCGCAGACTTAAGGAGGCGAGTTGGCTTAATTCGGCTTCTATGGCGTCGCGTCTTGTTTCCAGTTGTGCAACCGATTGTGTTGCGAGTGGAGCCTCATCGGAAAAGCTTCGAGCGGGGAAGGCGGCTCCGGTCAGCAATAGTGCGATGCAGATTGATCCAGTTAGATTCATCCCGATTAAGTTCCATCATTTACCTCCGGACTACAAGTTGTTTTCCCAATCCCACCGGGTTTCGGGGGCGTGTGCAACCGCGCGGTTTTGGACGAGCGGGTGGGTGGACATCGGCCGCGAAGGGCCTCTTTCGGGGCTCATTTCCCGTTGCCGAAGAATCTATAACGTTATAAGACGACGCCTACGTCGCGCTCCCGTCATCCACCAATCCATTCGAAACCGGCGAGAATGCAGGAGGGGGGTAAAACCCCCATAGACGGATGGATTTGTTCCGGTACCATGGCTTACGAATCGTAAAAGGCTAAACCGGAAAACCTAAACGAAAAGGAGATAAAGATGAGGAAAAACGCAAGGTGTACTATAGGACTGTTGGCTGCGCTTTCCATAAGCGCTCTTGCGGAGGTGGTGCTGCTTGATGAGGATTTTTCGAGCGCATCCCTTGCAAAGTCGGGAAACCTGTTGCGAGATAGTACCGGCTGGGTCGTGCGAACGGTTTCCAATTGGGAGCTTGCCGGTGAAGCGTTGACGGGTACCGGGCAGGCGGCTGCCGGTGAAGGAGCCTGCGCACACATCATTCCCGTGGCAGGATTGGGACTTTCGAGTGAAAATTCGCTGACTCTGAGTTTTGACTATGCCACGACCAACGAGGGTGAAACGGTTTATGTGCATATCTGGGGGTGTAAAGAAAACGGCACTCCGTCATCCGCGACCACGGCGACAATGAATACCGGGGCCTCAAACGGAAATGTGTGGGATCAGAGCAATGCTCCTTTTGATATGTATAACCTAGGCAAAGACAACAGCGCTTTTACCGGAACGACTGGGATCGCGAGTGATGCCGCCGTCAGCGGATTGACCGGTAGCGGAAGTTACACCAATACCTTTGATCTGAGCACCTTTACCACGGCGCCCTCTTCGCTGGATCAGTACGATTATATTGCAATTGGATTAACTCGAAATCAGGCAAATGCCTCTGGGTTAACCTCGTTTGATAATATCAAACTCACTGCAGAAAAAGTTGCTGTGGTTGCTTCGGCGGTAGTTATCCCGGAAGAGCTGGTTATGGATATGGTTTCGCCGGCAACCGTGGCGACTGGAGCCGTTGACTTTGTTTATAATTCCGACACCAACCTTGAGGTTACCATTACGGTTTCAGACCAATCTCACCCAGGTGCCTTTGTGGCCCTGGATATCACACCGCTTACGCTGACCAATCCGGTGACTTCCCTGCAGTTTGAAATTGATAATGCACGCGCCGGCCTTGCAAACGGTGAGTCTGCAACGGGACTGGTTACTTTTGCGTGGACCGAACTTGGCAGTGCCGCCAACGGACAGATTATTATGCCGATCAGCTCAATGTATGGATTTGCTCCGGGGCAGACCAATCTCTTTACCGGTGCGGTGGATTCGGAATGGGATAATGCTGCTAACTGGGATCTGGCCCGTGTTCCCGGCGCATTGGGGGCGGATTTGGCCATGATCGATAGTGCATCGGTCGTCAATGTATCTAGCAATTATTCCGGTATTTACGCATGGGAGACCGTTGTGAAAGGCGGGGCTTTATTGAATATTGCCGCAGATTTGATCGGGGGTGCTGATACCATGGTCGGATCGGACGGTGACTATGGATTTGTATATCAGACCGCAGGGGACAACGAAGTGGAAACCTTAACGGTTGGTGATGCGGCGGCTTTGTCGAATTCCGTGTATACGCTGTCGGGTGGAACGCTGACGACTTTGGGCGAGCTCGTCATTAATTCCGGTGGTGTGATGAAGGTGACGGGCGGATCCATGGAGGTTGCGACTGCGGTTTCCTCAACTGCAAGGGGTGTGGCACTGGCCTCTGGCGGCGTCCTTGAAATCAGTGGCGGGACCTATCAAGATACGAGCCGCATCTGGGGCGAAAGCGGTTGTACCGTTCGAATTATCGGTGATGCCGCTGATATTACGGTACATCAACTCTTTGGCCGATACTATGGAAGTTTTGATTTCATACTGAATGAGACCGGTGTGAGCACCCTGAAGAACAACTCATGGGGATCGTTGGGTACGGTTACATTCAATATTGACGGTGCAGCATATACCGGCGGACCTAAGGATATTGTGCTGTATTCCGGAGGCAGTAATAACGGTTCGCTGGGCAGCGATTATGCGGTAACGAACCTGGGTGTTGAAGGGGTGGATTGGGAAATCATTGAAACCACCAATACACCGCATACGATTACTCTGAAGATTCTCGGATCGGGATACGCAACATGGGCGAGCGGATATGGCCTTACCGATGCTGATGCCGCCGAAGATTTCGACTATGACGGCGATCTGTTCGATAACCTTACCGAATATGCGCTGGGCGGAAATCCGACCAATGATGCGGATCGGGGATATGTTCCAACCTATGGAATCGCCGGTGAATATTTTGAATATGTCTATGCCCGCCGTCTCGGTGATTCCAACCTGGTCTATACCGCCGAGTTCGGTACGGACCTGGTGAACACGAACTGGGACAGCAGTGTGGTAAGCGAACTTCCAATCACAGGAAGCCTTACCAATGACTTTGAATCCGTTACCAATCGCGTTGACATGACCGGCAAGGATGTCGGCTTTATGCAGCTGTTGATCGAGTCGCTCTAATAAGAGAGTCCGGCATGTCCGTGCGATGTTCGGGCATGCCTTGCTAAAAGGAGAAGTATGGAAATGAAATACATAACAGCCGGGCTTTGCCTGGTTTTGGGGGCGGGGGCGTATGCTGACGCCGTTCTATTGAGTGATAGTTTTGACTCCAGTACGGTGAGTGCCGATAACGGTTTGCGCTATGATGAAATGGGCACTTCCGGTGCAGTCGGTTCCGGGGCGTGGCAGGCCGCGAGCGGCACCAAGTGGGGGATCGGCGGCGGAAGCGTTACGAATGCCAGCGGCGGAACGAATGCACAGAATGAGGGTGCATTGGGTCGTCTGGTTGACATTAGTTCTCTGACGGATTCCAGCCTGAATAAGATTAATTTGGCGGTTAATTTTGCGACGGCCAACCAATCTGAAACCTTGTATGTTCATCTCCGGGGATATGTGGCGCATGCAACGCCTGCAGCTTCGCGGCAGTTTGGAAATGTTGGTGCTACAAATGGCAACGTTTGGGAGCAGCAGTATAGTTCCGGTACAACCGTAAGCATCTATAATTTAAATACGGGCGTCGAGGTTTTAGATTCACCCCAAGCGGGTGCCGGTACAGCAGTCCAGTTGTCATCCGGCACATCGGGAGCACAGTCCGTCGATTTAACGTTTGATATGTCCGATTATGCAGTAAGCGATATTACCGGATATGATTATCTTGGCGTTTTCATCTCGCGTAATTCAGCAGGAGTTACTCCGATGGCTACGATTAATGACATCACGGTAACGGCGATTCCGGAACCGGCTACGTTGGGACTGATTGCCATGGTCGGCACTTCAATCCTATTCGTGCGCCGTCGGTTGGTGATTTAGCACAGCACGGCTTTGCTGTTGTACCCCCGGAGTTTCTCCGGGGTTTTTAGTTTGATGCTGGCGAGGTTTTCGGCCTCCTCTGCATTGATTACGCCTCTTTCGATCCGACGTGCGGGGGAAAACCCCCATGGGCAGGCCCCCGATTTTGTGCCACTTTAATGCATTAACTGCCGGACTGTAGTGAGTGCTCTCGGTTCCGAGTGCGGACAAATCGTGATTTAGTAAGAAAGGGTTTATGAAAACAGGTTTATTGAGTGTGGTGTTGGGACTGATGGTCGGTGCCGCTAGCGGGGGCGATCGTCCTGCCAAGCCGAATGTTCTCCTGTTGCTGACCGATGATCTCGGCTGGCAGGATGTGAAGTGTTACGACATTGATGAGCCGTCTCCCTATGAAACTCCGAATATCGATGCGCTGGCAAAAAAGGGCGTGATGTTCTGGCAGGCCTATTCGCCGGCACCCACCTGCGGGCCTTCTCGCTGCGCGATTATGAGCGGCACGCATCCGGCGCGGGCACAAATGACGCATGTGGCCGGCGGGTTTCCGCCTAATCCCATTAACCAACATTTTCGCATGATGGATCCGTGGTACAGCGCCCGTATTCCAATGGATTCATTTACGCTGGCGCGTGCCATGAAGGCGAATGGCTATGTGACCGGCCATTCCGGCAAATGGCATATGTCAAAGAGTCATCATGCCGTTGCGCCGCAGCCGGAGGATGTAGGCTTTGATTGGACCCGCCACAGCCGTGGAGCTCATACGGGGATGAAGGACCGATTGAGTGGATTTGCTACTACTGATCCGGACGATCCGTTTCGTCTGGATGAAAACGGATTCCCTTTTCATCAAAATAATGAAGATGCGCTGACGTTTATTCGAGAGAACAAAAACGAGCCGTTCTTTCTCTATTACTGCACCTGGCTGGTTCACGCACCGATTGTGACGCGCAATGAAGCCTTGTTGAACAAGTATGTGGAAAAGCTGGGGGTTGATCCGCGTAATACCATTAAGAAGAATGTGCCGGGACAGTTGAACCCGTTCTACTGCGCCATGGTGGAATCGCTGGATTATTATGTGGGGCAGGTTTTCCAATATCTGGAAACTACGGAAGATCCGCGCTGGTCGGGACACATGCTCAGCGAAAATACCTACATCATCTTTACCTCCGACAATGGCGGAATGGAAGGTGGTCCGGAGGAGCGGTATACCGATAACAATCCGCTGGATCGCGGAAAAATCTCAGCCAAAGAGGGTGGAACGCGGGTACCGCTCTTTATCGTCGGTCCTGGGATTCCGAAAGGGGTGCAGTCGGATGTAATGGTGAATGGACTCGATTTTTATCCGACCATTCTGGGGTTGATCGGTGCTGAAAAACCGAAAGACAAGACGCTTGATGGGCTCGATGTTTCAAACCTGCTGCTGAACGATCCGACCAATCCCAAACTGGTGAAAGAAGCTGACGGTTCCGTGCGCGATACCCTGATGTGGCACTTTCCGCACGGTGGTGCGTTGGAAAGCACGATCCGGGTGGGGGATTATAAACTGATTCGAAACTATGATCATGTGAACGGCCACGAACCGGAACTGGAGCTGTTTCAGCTATATATGACGGAGGGCAGTAAGCAGGTGCGTGTCGATATTGAAGAGGCAAAAAACATTGCGGCTAAGATGCCGGAAAAGACCGAGCAACTGAACAAACTGCTGACGCAGAGGCTCACGGAAATGGAAGCCAGCTATCCCTGCTACAACCCGAAATGCAAAGGCGACCTTCCAGGCATTGGAAAAACGCCGTCTGTTTCCAGTCATCGGAAGAAAGGTGCGGTCATCGAATTCCAGATCAAGGAAAACGGAGCAAAGGTACTGCGGGCTGATCTGATCTATACGCTGAATGGCGGCGGTCGATACGAGGAGTGGTTTCGTGCGCCGGCGCAGGTTTCCGGATCAAAAGTCATTGCGAAACTTCCTGAAGGAACAACGCACGTATTTCTCAATCTGATTGATGAAAACAACTTTCTGGTCAGTTATCCGGAAGTGGTCAAAAAGAAAACGTATTCAACGGCAGCGATTGCGATTAAGTAAAAAAGATAAAAAAGAGGAACGCGTTATGAAATCTATGTGGGCAGGAATTGTACTGATAGGAGCAGTATGTGTCGGATATGCCGAAACCGTATTAATCAACGATGATTTCAGTGTAGGAACGGTTGGGACGTCATTGACCATAGGCGCTGCAAATGATGGGCAGTGGTATGCTGAAAACGGTTCAGTCTGGACGATCACTAACGGAGTGCTGGGTAATGCAGGTGGTTCTTCAGATGTTTCCAATAATGAAGGTTCACTGGCTCAGTTGGTTGATCTGTCCGGGATTACGGATACCAACCTGAGTTCACTGACGCTGAGCTTTTTGTATCAGGGCAATTCCGCGACAGAAGAACTGTATGTTCATCTTTGGGGGATGAATTTTGCAACCGCCCCGGCGGATGGCACATCTGTGGTTAATCACGGAGCAACCGCCGGGAATATGTGGAAGATCGGTGCTTCATCGACGGCTTTTAACAACGGAGACCTATATAACCTTGGAAATCTGAATGGCGAATTTTTCAATGTCAACGTAGGGGCCTACCAAGAGGCGGCAGTCCGGATTCCAACCACCGGAACCGACCTCGTCAATTTCAGCCAGACGTTTGACCTTTCAGTCAATACGAATGGCATGGATAACATTGCGGCCTTCGACTATTTGGTCATTGGAATCACCCGCGATGCCAACGGTACTGATCCTTCCATTGTCATCGATGACTTCATGCTGGCCGTTTCGGATCCCTCAGATAATCCTCGTCCGGCGCAACCAAACTTTATTCTTCTGCTGGCCGACGACCTCGGATGGCAGGATGTTGGATGTTACGATATCGATAACAATCAGGTTTTTGATACGCCGTATATGGACAATCTCGCAACAGAGGGAACCCGGTTTACGCAAGCGTATTCGCCGGCCTGTGTGTGTGCGCCGACCCGCGCCGCTATTCTAACCGGTAAACATCCGGCTCGACTGAACTTCACCACGGTGAGTGGGGGCTCTGTCTGTCCTCAACCTTCCGATCTGAGCAGTCGGGTAATGACGCCGTATCACCATAGACGATTGGAAGCTGCGGAAACCACCTTGCCGGAAGTGTTGAAGACTGCCGGCTATTATAATGGTCATATTGGTAAATGGCATATGGATGGACCTGACGAATTGGAGCAGGGTTTTGACTATTCCGATGGTGACCGCGGGGCAACGATTACACTGGGCGACCGAACAAGCGGTTTTTCAGATGACCTCGATGAAAACGGGTTTGCTTATGATCAAACCACGGAGAATGCGCTTGGATTCCTGAGTTCGGCCACTGAAACTAATCAACCGTTCTTCTGTTATTTTGCCACCTATCTGGTGCACAGTCCGTGGCATATCCGCACCGAGAGTCTGCTGCAGAAATATGCCGATCGCATGGGCTATGATTATCCGCTCACCGGCGAAGAATATTTTGCACCGGGGCAGAATAATCCGTATTACGGCGCGATGGTCGAAACCTTTGACTACTATGTACATCGGGTCATGACCTACCTGAAAGAAACGGATGATCCGCGTTGGCCGGGACATAAACTGATTGAAAACACCTATATCTTCCTGACCTCGGATAATGGCGGCATGGAAAATGGAGACTCCCAAGGGAAGGTGACCGATAACTACCCGTTGGATCAAGGGAAGATTTTTCAGGAGGAGGGGGGGCTGCGTGTGCCGTTTTTTGTTGTGGGGCCGGGGATCTCCACCAATGTGGTCAGCGATGTGATGGTTAATGGACTCGATTTCTATCCCACCTTGCTGTCGCTTGCAGGCATTGACATTCCGTCCGGGATCGACGGATGCGATATTTCGGAGCTGTTGTTAACGGATCCGCAGGATGAGGAGTTGGTTACCGATGAGGGTGGCGATGTGCGCGATACCATGTATTGGAGCTACCCGCATATTTCTGGAACCCGCATGAATGCCACGATGCGTAAGGATCGCTGGAAGCTCTTCCTGAACTACGATCATGTGAATAATGCTGCAGCGAACGAGTTTCGTCTCTATGAGCTCTATGATACCAACGGGGTTCGTGTGGATATCGAAGAGGCCAACGACGTATGGAATGCCGACTTGGTCTTAACGGAACAACTGGGCGATTCATTGAAAGCCTGGCTGGACGAGGTCGATGCCAATGTCCCGCATTATAATCCTCATTACACCGGCTCGCCTTCACTACCCAATCAGGATCAAGTTCCGGGCGTTATCACTAATGGTAATGGCGGAGGCGGCGTGGTGTGGGTGGAATATGAGACCGACAAAGCGGCTATGAAGCGCGTCGATTTGCTCTACACCCGGAATGGAGAAAGCTCCAGCCAAACATGGCTTCGTAAGGAAGCAACGATTACAGCATCCGGCCGGGCCGAAGGCGAGGTGCCGGAAGGAACCACGCATTATGTGTTTAACCTGATTGATGAAAATAATTTCCTCGTCAGTTATCCGGATGTAGGGACGGGAGGTGATGGGTTGCTCGACTCCGCCTTTGCGATTTCCTATGTGGAACTGCCCTATGTTAATCCTGCACCGCAGGTAGAAATCTTCAGCGAAGATTTTTCCGGCGCAACACTGGATACCGCAGGCCTTAAACGGGATAGTGTGGGATTCTGCATCGGCGGCAGCAGTGCCTGGGCGATTGATAACGGCGAACTGGTGAATACCAGCCTGGTGAATACTACGGTCAGTGAAGGGGCGGCAGGGTGCATTATCGATTTGTCCACGCTGGAAAATCCTTCAGTGTCTGAATTTACCCTGAGCTTTGATTATGCGTTGGCTGAAGACAACGAAACGCTCTATGTGCATGTCTGGGGCTATCAGGATCATAGTTCAACGCCAACGACGGCGATCCTGAATCACGGAGCATCCAACGGAAATGCATGGGAAGACGCCTCGCCAGCCATGACGGCTTATAATTTTGGGAACTCCAACGGCGTTTGGGTCGGCACCAAAGGAATTGCTTCCGATGCTGCGGTAGCGGTGTCCGGCTTTCAGGGTATGACGTCCTATGCAAGAACCTTCGACCTATCAGCGTTTACATCAGCTCCGAACCAATTGGGTGAGTATGATTATCTGGTGATCGGTTTTGCTCGTAACTTCAGTGGAAGCGCGCCAGCAGCAACAGTTGATAACGTAAAGGTGAAGGTGCCCTCATCGACGATCATTGTTGCGGAATCCACCAACTGGTCATCTCTTGTATCAACCACAAACGATTCCGTTGAAATTGAGTCCGGCGTAACGGTAACGGTGGATGTCGAGGCATCTGCACGATCGCTCCGGCTGGATGGTCTGCTTCTGTTTAAACTGGGCGTGCTGGGGGCTGATCCTCTCACACTGGAAGAGAATTTAGCGGTGGGTTCGAGCGGTTCCATTGTTGTGGATGGATCGGATTATGAGGCGCTTGATGGCTACATGCCGTTGATCTATAACTCAATGCTGGATGGTAGTTTAACCAGCCGGGTTTCCTTTGTGGGCTTTGAAGGGCGTGAGCCGGCTGTTGTTATTCTGGATGAGGGTATGTGGCTTCGCTTGGTCGAACCACCAAGTTTATCTGAACGCATCTGTTCTGTAGCTCCTGCATCAACGGCGAATGCAGATTATACGGATTCTATTTTTTCTGCAACGCGTGGATTTAAACTGACCGGTTCGGCGTGGGGTTCCCTCTATGATGAATCGGTCGTTATGAACACCACGCTGGAGCAGACCGTGATGGATGGTGGAAGCGGCGCGTTGAATCAGTCCTGGTCCATGACCATCGGGCATGGCGGCCAGATTGCTTCTTTGCGTACTCCTGCTCTGGGCGAAACCGTCCCTCCGCAGTATCAGAGCAACCCGGGGTCTGCTCCATGGATCGATGAGGTCTGGCAGTCAGTGGCCATCGACCAAACCCTGAATAATTCCTACGACAATGCACCTTACTTTATTCATCAGGCGGGCGTTTATCCGACCAAAGATGATGAATTGACGGAGGCTTTCTATTCGCCGGCGGTTGCGGCCTATGTAAATGAAGAGAACCGTAGCTTCATGATGATTAACTGGGGGCAGCATGCACATCTGCAGGTGTACACCAACAGTATCCCGGAAGATGATTGGCGGTCGGACCTACTCTACTTTACCGGCGTTAAGGATCTGGGGGATGGGGTAATTGAAGTGTCACAGGGCTACTACAACTACGGTGTGGATAACCCGACCTACTTCAATATGCCGTGGGGAGGCGTGCGCCGCACGAGTACCGAGTATTGTTTCTTTAATGACCCGAGTGGGACGAGCTGGTCCGATCCTATGACGGCACACTTCGGCGATGGCGTGAAGACCAACTATTCCGACACCGGCGGAGCCATGGCATGGAGTGCTTCCACCAATGGTACGACGCCCTGTCTCGGGCTCGTTTTCGGACAAGACCCAGATCCGCTTCTCCCGAATCAGAAGTCGATCAGTTGGATGCGCTACGGCCATCATGGAACTTTCAGTTGGGACGAAACCTCCTGGCGGAACTATTATGTGATCAGCGCGATCCGGCAATACTACCTGACCCAGGGGCGCGGCGTTTGGTCTCGGTATTACTTCGTTCTCGGAGACAATCTGGATGATATCCAGGATCGCATCGACGAGCGCGAGTTGACGGCGGTTCCGTCGCTCGAGCCGTTTGATTACACCGAAGCCAATACGCCTTTGGTTGCGTATAGCTATACGGGAAGCGGAGCGGATTTACAGATCGTGGAAAACAGCACTTCTCCACAGTTCTTTCTCTATGCCTATCCGGTAAACGGCAGTTTTCCGATCTATGAAATATTGGAAGATGATGAAACGTACCACATCACCTGGGATCCGTATGCAACGGGTGTCATTAAGACCTACGATGGAACCATTGCCGGAATTCGCCTGCTGGGTTTTGCCCCGAGAACAGCAGATGTGTCGGGAAGCCCTTATACGTATGAATCGCTCGATACACTGATGGCGCCGGCTTCGCAAAACTATATCGCCTCCGGAGAAACGCTGTCGGCACGTACGGCAACATCGTTTGAAACGTGGAAAGTGCAGTACTTTGGCATGACCGATGATTCGGGTGATGGAGCCAGTATAGCCAACCCGGATAACGATAGCGCCGACAACCTGATTGAATATGCCATGGGCGGCGATCCGCTGGATGACTCCGATACGGGGTATGTTCCAACCTCTGGAATGCTGGCCGAAAACGGAACCAACTGGTTTGAGTTTGTTCATCCTCGCCGGATCGGCGCAGAGGGCGAAATAGCGTATCGGATCGAAAGCAGCTCCAACCTGATTTCCAATGATTGGAAAACCGCGGCCCATACTGAACTTCCAATGACTGGAAGTCTGGATGCCGCCTATGAAGCAGTCACCAATCGGATCGATACCACGGGTAAGACCAATGAGTTTATTCGACTGAAGGTGGAGGCGCTGTGAAAAACTTCGTAGTTCCCTCGGAGCGAAGCGAAGAGGGGATATTCTCTCCGCTCCGCTTCGAGAACACTACAAAGTGTTATCACGTGAATGCAGGATATGCGCGGCTTGGAATCCTGCTAGTCTAGTTGGATGAATATAAATAACTTTGTGGTAGGAATGGTACTGGTTGGATCGTCCGTGTTTGGTGCGGCGGATGCGCAGTGGACGTATAAAACGGTGGGCGAAACGGAACTTAAAATGGATGTGTTCCTGCCGGACGGCTATGAATCGTCGAAGGAACAATTTCCAACGATTGTAATTTTTCACGGCGGCAGCTGGCGGACGGGAACACCCGATATGCATTACCCGGATTGCGCCTATTGGAGCAAGCGGGGAATGGTCGCGGTGTCGGTCGATTATCGCCTGAAAGAGCGCGACAACATTGAAGTGCCGCTGGAATGCGTTAAGGATGCCAAGTCGGCGGTGAGGTATTTGCGGAAAAGTGCAACGAAGCTGAGGGTTGATCCAGACAAGCTGGTTGTGGCCGGCGGTTCGGCGGGTGGACAGATGGCCGCGGCAGTGGCGATGATCGATGGCGTGAATGACGAGGACGATGATTTGTCGGTCTCCTGCAAACCGAATGCCGTAATTTTGTATAATCCATGGTTTAAGTGCGAGGCCGAACTGTCTCCTCCCAATTTTATCCGTGAAGGACTGCCTCCGATGATCACGTTTGTCGGAAGCGAGGACCCGGGAATCCCGAACGAGAGTCTGTTGACGTTTCATAAGGATCTGAAACAGGCAGGGAATGCGTCGGAGTTTTATATCGGCAATGGCGGCAAGCACGGGTTCTGTAATGGGCGGAATCCACGCAACCGCTTTTTCTATTGGTCGCTCGAACTGGAGGATGCCTTTCTGGTGAAGCACGGCATTCTGAGAGGAGCGCACCAGGTTGTACGTCCGGGCAACGTCACTCCGCTGGCGCCGAAAGAGTTTGTTGCCTATGACTAACGACTGAAGAAGAGCGCGGACGATCGTCCATGAGGTTTTAATTATGAAAAACAAACTGTTGTTCCGGTTCGGTATGATGGCTCTTGTGTGCGCTGCAACGGCATTCGTTTCAGCACAGCAGGAAGCGCGGCATGCCCGCGCAAACCCCTTTCAGGGAACCTGGGGTGTGCGTATTCTGGCCCCAACGGCTTATGACAAAAGTAAAACACCTGCCGCCGCAGTGAATGCCGAAAACTTCGATATCGATTTCTTTATGTCGCAGGTTGATCGGTTGACGACCATTAACCATGTCATGATCAACATTGGTCGGGGGCATCAGGCCAGCTGGTATTCTTCGCCCTATCCGGAAATGGCAGCCATTATGGGAGACGATCTGTTTCCTCAACGCGACTTTTTTGGCGAGCTGGCAACGGCCTTGAAGGCCCGGGGCATAAAAGTGCTCGTCTATTTCAGCGTGACCGGAATGGATGCCGGGTATCTTGCCCCGGCTCAAATGAAAAAATGGAAAGCGTATCTTACATCCGAGGGATTAACCCACAACGAAGGCGTTGCGAAAATCATGGAATACTATTCGCTCAAGTTCGGTGGGTTGATCGATGGGTGGTGGATAGATCGCGTTTCGTCCAGGTTTACGGATGATGACAGAAAACGTTTTGCGACCGCGGTTCGTGCCGGCAATCCAAAGGCCGTCGTTGCGATGCATAAGAAGGTTGGATGCCCGATGATACAGGGTTCTCCCTATTGCGATTATACGGCTGGCCATCCTGTGCCTATGAAAACACAGCCCCCCTGGACGCTGGCCAATGTGAAAATGGTTGAAAACATTGAAGCGGGTCCGTGGATTAATCAAAGCGGAATGCCGGATGCCAGCGAAGGAACTGCGCTGGGGGCCATCTTTATGCCGTTTCAGGCCATGTGGCGGGACGGCGCTGCCGACTTCCCAACCGATCAGGCCACTGAATGGACTACCCGGGTTATCGAGGCCGGCGGAATGTATACCTGGGCCGTTGCGCGGGAGGGCAGTGGATTTGCAACACCTCAATTCAAACAGTTAGTCGAAATCAATGCTGCGATTAAAGGAATGGTCAAAGATGTAAAATAGAATCTTCACCGATGACCTTGGACTTGCCGAGGGCGACTGCGGCATTCTGGGCAAGCACAACAGGAACGATCGCTCCATGCGAGTCCTATGCATTAAGCCCTGAGAAGGAATGGAACCCCTATGAAAAAAACATTCACACTTATCCTGGCCGCCGTTTTATGCGGAGCGGCATTGGCGTATCCCCCGGAGGCCGGATCGGATGCAGAAAAGGAAAGCAAAAAAGGCTGGGCCATCGTGCCGGATCCCGACCTTCCCAATGTGCTGATTCTGGGTGACCAAACGGCATTGAAGAGAGGGGTTCAGCTGAAGGGAAACGATGGGGCAGCCGGGATATGAAAGCATGTTTGGCAACTGTTATTGCAGGGTGGGCTGTGTGTGTGTTTTCGCAGAGCTCAGTCGATTCGGTGATCAAGGTTACAGGGAGCGATGAGTTCGGATCGGCCGGGGTGGGGATCTATACCCCGGAAATCCGCGAAAACATGAAAAAGCTCTATGAGGACAAGTTCGGCATGTTTGTCCACTTCGGCCCGTACGCGCAGCTGGAAGGGATGTGGGACGGCAAAGAGGTGACCGGCGAATGGATCATGAAGCGCGCATTTATTCCGGTGAAAGATTATGAACGCGAGGCCGCCGGAAAGTTTAAGCCCGTTAAGTTCAATGCCGCTGATTGGGTGACGATTGCCGAGAATGCCGGCATGCGGTTTATTGTTCTGACCGCCAAGCATCATGATGGCTTTGCGATGTATCAATCGAAGCATCCGTATAATCTCGTCGAGTTTGCAGGCTATGGTCGCGATATCCTGAAGGAACTTTCCGAAGAATGTGCAGAACGCGATATGAAGCTGGGATTCTACTATTCCCAGAGCCAGGACTGGCATGAGCCGGGCGGCTTCGGCAACCACTGGGATTTTGAAGGTAACCTTAAGCCGCAGGATAAGTTCGATGCCTACTTCGAAGAAAAGGCCGTCATGCAGGTGGAAGAGCTGACGCAGAATTATGGCGACGTTTTTATGGTTTGGTTCGATACCCCCGTCCAGATGGATGATGAAAAGTGCCAACAGATGATGGATGTCGTAAAAGCTAATCAGCCGGGTGCTCTGGTGAATTCAAGGCTGGGGAAGGGTTATGGGCATTTTGATGTCTCCATTGATAACGGAAAAACGCCGGCGGTCAGCAAGGCCACCTGGCTTCCGGATCTGAAAGTGCCGTGGCAGACGCATGAATCGGTTACGGAGGGCGGTTGGGGCTATACCTGTTTTGGCGGGGATAATGACCGTTCCGAAGAATACACGGAATTTATCTACAGCCTGTGCCGGATTGTCTGTTATGGCGGCGTCTATCTCTTGAATGTTGCTCCGCAGCCGGACGGCACCATTCCGCAATCACAGGTCAACACGATTACGGCCATGGGCGATTGGCTGAAGGTGAATGGTGAAGCCATTTATGGAGCAGATCCGAGCCCGTTAAAATTTCCTCCCTATGCCATCACGAGCAAACCGGGGAAAGTGTACCTTCACCTGAAAGAGATCGAAGGAAATGAAGTTAAACTCAATGGGCTGCTTTCTAAGGTTCGGAAAGTGTACGGTTTGGCCGATGTATCCAAGCAGGCGCTCGATTTTAAACAACACGAAGCACAGCTGTGTATCAACCTGCCCGACGAAAAGAAACAGCCGCGCGTCACCGTGATTGTATTGGAACTTGAAGACGAAGTTTCGCAGGTTATCGACGAAACCATTCAGCAGGCAGCCGATGGCTCCATCCATATGCCGGTGGCCAAATGCGAATATTCCGTCCGACGAATCAGTTATGACTATGATGCCCAAACCACGCGCAACTGGGGTGGAAAAGATAATCAGGGCCTGGTCTGGACGGTGAACGTCAAACAGCCCGGAACCTATCAGGTGTTCAGCGAAGATAATGGAGATGAGAAACTGGGGTATGAACTGAAGACGCCATCGGATCGTTTGATGGTCCGTCCCGGCGGACCCGTTGGTGAAATGACGAAAAAACCGGTTGGTGAGATTGGAATTGATCAGCCCGGCATTCTTCAAATCACGGCTTATCCCGCCGACACGATTTCCTGGTTCAATGACTTCCGGCTTAAAGGCGTGAAGCTTGTTCCGGTTGAGAAATGAAAAGCCAGCGAACAATAAATAGTGCGGACTAAAAGAGGAATGAATGGAATGAAGAAGTGGATCTCATGTTGCTCTATATGGATGCTGGCGTTGCTTGCAATAGCCCAGCGCCCGGCAAAACCGAATTTTGTAATCCTGTTGGCCGATGACCTCGGATGGCAGGATGTGGGGTGCTACGACGTCGATGCCAATGCGGTGTATGAAACGCCGTATATGGATCAGCTGGCAAGCGAGGGCATTCGGTTCACACAGGGCTATTCGCCGACCCCGGTCTGCGGGCCGAGTCGCTACGGAATTCTGAGCGGACGGTTTCCGGCGCGAGGAAAAACATCGGTGCAGGGCGGGGAGTGCCCGAAACCCTACACGCAGTCGTTCCGGATGATGGATCCATATTACACCGGTCGCATGGAGCTGGAGGAAATCACCATTGCCGAGGCGCTCAGGCCCTATGGCTATTTGAGTGGGCATTCTGGAAAATGGCATGTGGCCGTTAATCATAACTCGTTCCCTCAACCAGGCGATCAAGGCTTCGACTTTTCGGAACACGATCTCGGTATTTCGCGGAAAATGAGTGACCGCCTGACCGGCTTCGCCACAATCGACCCTTCCGATGCCTATCAGCTACAGGATCTCGATGGAAACGCTACGACCAATGGATATGCCTTTGACCAGACCACGCAGGATATTATCGATTTCATGGAGATGGCCGTGGCCTCCAATGCGCCGTTCTTTAGCTACTATGCCGCATGGTATGTGCATGCGCCCATCCAGACCCGGACGGAACGGCTGCTGGAAAAGTATGCGTTGAAGATGGGCTATTCCTATCCGCTGGACGGCTCGGAGGATCTTTCCGCCGATGCCCAGATCAATCCCTATTACGGGGCCATGGTGGAGGAGTTCGACTTCAATGTGCAGCGGATTATCCAATATCTAAAAAACACCGATGACCCGCGTTGGCCGGGGCACAAACTGATTGAAAACACCTACCTGTTCCTGACTTCCGACAATGGCGGTATGGAGGGAACCGCCAGCGAAACGTATACCGACAATGATCCGCTCGATCGCGGGAAAATCCGTGCGGAAGAGGGCGGGGTGCGGGTCCCCTACATTGTGGTCGGTCCCGATGTGCCGACCAATGTCGTCAGCGATGTGATGGTGAACGGGCTCGATTTTTATCCGACCATGTTGTCGCTCGCCGGCATACCGGTTCCGGAGCGGCTCGAAGGGTGCAACCTGAGATCGCTGCTGCTGGACGATCCGCAGGACAGCGATCTGGTGAAGCATTTCGACGGCTCCGTGCGCGACACCATGTATTGGCACTTTCCGCACGGCGGCGCATTGCACAGCACCATCCGCAAAAATGGATGGAAACTGTTCCGCAACTATGACTGGCTCGACAACTCCAGCCTCGAACCGTACCGGCTCTACAAGTTGTACGACACGGATGGATCTGAAAATGATATTGGCGAGAACTCCGATCTGGTGGATGTGGAGACCGCCATGGCAACCCAGCTCTCGGCCGAGCTGAATGCCTGGCTGTCCAACGTGAACGCGCGGTTGCCGCACTATAATCCGACCACAACCCAGACGCTGACGAACAAGGAGAACGTTCCGGCGGTGCTGGACAGCGGTAGCAGCAACGGCACCGCATGGGTGGCGTTTCAGGAAAATGGCGCCGCGGTGGTGCACGCCGATCTGATCTATACCCTCAACGGCGACGGCAGTGTGGATGAAGAGTGGTTCCGCATGGATGCCCAGTTGGATGCGGTTAACGGCCGGGCGGAGGCCGTGATTCCCGATGGGACGACCCACTATGTGTTCAACCTGATCGACGAAAACAACTTCCTTGTCAGCTCCGTGGATGTCGGGATCCTTTCAAATTTCATCCCGGATTCGGAAGTGGTGCCTGAGTATGAACCAACGCAGGAATTATTCGCCGAAGCCGGTTTTACGAATGTCGGAACAGCCTACCCGACCAATGAGGTGCTGCTGGGCAGTTCGATCAGTGACGTGAACGGGGTGCCGGTTCGGGATAATGATTCCTACACGACCGCCGTCGGCCAGACCTTTACGCTGACGAATTCTGCAACCTTGACTGCCCTTACCCTCAAAGGCGGGAACAACAAGAGCTTTGGGAGCGGGGATCATAAGGTGGCGTTGTGGATCGGCGGTTACAACAATGGAACGCCGGGGGAAACGCGGGTTTATGAATACATTGATCTGGAGAATACCTCCGTCAGCAGTGGCCCATACTATACGATCGACTTTGCCGACAAGGTTTTCCCGGCCGGCCGCTATTCATTCCAGCTTGGCTGGACTACGAACCATACATCGCACGATATCCGGTTCTTCCGGGCAAGCGGTACGGGCACTCTCGACGGAGAGGGCCGGCTCTATGGCAACAATGTTACTGCATTGCCGTTCAGTAATTCGAATGTGGAAGATAACAACGATGTGGTCTATGCGTTGCACGGCAGTGCGGGCGCGCCGGATCCAGATCCGAACCCGGGCATTGCCGACAACAACCTGAACTATACCTATCTCTACTTTGAAAACGGATTGCCCACGCCCATGAAGCACCGCCGCTCCCAGAGCGAGGCCAATGCGGCGGCGAGAGCCAACCCCGACCTCGTCATTCAGACCGGTTACTACAGTCTGTTGCTGGACTGTGACGATATGGATTTCAAAGGCTACGATGCACTCGCCGGATCGGACTACCGCGGGGCGCTGACTAATGATGTTTCCGTTTTCACGTTGGCGGATCTGATCCTGTCGGTGGTGAAGGACGGCACCAACTTCACCTGCACCTCCGCATCCGTTCAGAATTCAACCAACCAGCTGGTGCGGCTGATCCAGAGCAACCGCTATGTGCAGCGCTTCGATCACCTCGGTCTGCTGTTCAAGGATAGTCTTGGAAACACACTGGCAGGCGTGCGTTTCGAGATGACGGCGTGGGCGGATCGCGTGGCGCTCAAGCTGGATGCTTCTGATGTGTCCGGGGTCACGGAAACTTCGGTAAAGGTGGTTTCGCCATTTTCCGTGCTGCACGAATCCACCGTGGCGGGCGACGAAGCCGTGCTGGCCATCCAGCCCCACACGGACACCACCTTGTCCGCGTGGAATCCGGGCGATTACATCGTCGATGCCTACAACCGCGATACCCTGGCCGGATTGGCTGCTTCATTCGATGCGGATGAATTTGCCCTGCACATCGATGTTCCGGCCACATCTATTTCCTATCCGGCCGACACCAACCGTGTGGATGAATATGTGATCGAAGTCACCAATCCTGAAATGACGACGCAGAACATTCCGCTGATTTTTGAGCAACCGACGCCCCGGGCCATCACCGGGACGGTTATGCTGATGTGCGAAGAGGACGACGGACGACCAACCGGCATCCCGGTACAGATTTCGAAAAACTGGCACAAAGATAATAATAATCCAACCGTGCATCAGGGTTCCTGGCTGCGCGGCTATACCATGCTGAATTTGGCGGCGGGCGAAACCAAACGCTTCCGGTTGCGGGTCGTTTACGGCTATTGGGGCGGAGCGGGCGCAATCTCGCATTCGCAGCTCAGTCTGATCGGCTGGGGCAAAAATTGGAAATGGGACGAAAGTGCGCTCGGTGCCTGGGGCGAGTCGTGCACCTACGACCCCTGCCTGCATGCCGGTGCGGCCTTCATGGATGACATCCGGCCGGCGTTTACCACCCCGATGAACGGGGGAACGGATCATAACTGGACGGAAAATTCCGGCGGTGGCGACTTCCTCATTTATCGCGACAGTTCCAACACCTACCGCTGGATCAAACGGTTGAAAACCGCCTACCTGTGGACGGGGCCCAATATGACGGAAGTGCTCTACAGCGGTCTGACCGACGACGATAAAATTCGCGTGACCTATTCCAGTCGCGCGGTGCGGACAAGTGATTACCATCGCCGTTTCCACGGCTATACCTATGAGTTTCTTGACGATGTGACCTCGCCCGAACGGTTGGTGTTCCACCAGATGGCGGCGGACTATTACACCGGGCCGACCTTTACCAACTATTACCGTGGCGACGAAAGCGGACTGCTTTCATCCTATGTAGCGAATCCCGGCGGAAACACCTACAAGGAAACGCCGGTGCAGTTTAATAACCAGTGGCTGAGCATCGATGACGGAATGTCTTACGACAAGGTGTCGAGGAGCCGCCGCGGATTGTTGAACCTTTCATCCACGCTGAACGGGAGCGCCTTCCCGCTCTACATGCACACGTACGGACGAAGCTGGGGCTCGGATCGTATGATGTTCGACTTCAGTGCAAATTCCGTCGAGCGGTCCTACAGCGCCGGGGATGTGGTTGAGGGTGAGTTTGAATTCATTATGCCGCCGAATGAAGCAAGTGTGTATTGGGGTAATGATACCGAATTTGCGAGTCGTCTTGCGGGCTATGGTTCCAATGCCTGGAACGCGGTTCATGATGAGTTTCGATATAATGCGAAATTGGATCTTGCGGTACATGAAGGAACCCTGCTGCGCAACTATCCCATTGAAATCCAATCCTCGGAAAACACAGTCCTGGCCGACTTCACTATCTACAGCGGCGGCATCGGGCATGTTCCGGTGGTCGTGAAAGGGGTTGAATCCGGTCTGGCTCTGCAGGCGCAACGCTGGTCCGGCGGAAGCTGGGTTCCGCTCGAAACGGCGGACGTGACTGAAAACGACGACTACCAGGGCGTGCAGAATGCTGACGGCACCATGGATGTGGTGTTCAACATGCCGCGCCCTTCCTCCGGCCTGAACGAAAGTTGGCGCATCCGGATTGTTTCCGGTTCGGCAACGGTTCCGCAGGGGAACTATGCCGACTGGATCCACGGCTTTGGGCTGAACGGAACCAACCTCGCCAACACCGCCAATCCGGATCTGGATTATGGCAACAATCTTTATGAATATGCCATGGGCGGCAATCCGACCAATCCGGCCGATATCGGTTATCTTCCAACCTCTGGAATTTATGCCGCCGGCGGCGTTACGAACTGGTTTGAATATATTCACGCCCGCCGCAAAAATTCGGAAGGCGAGCTGAGCTATGTTTTAGAAGCCAGCTCTAATCTGGTTTCCAATGATTGGAACACCGTCTCGTATATCGAGCTTCCAATGACAGGAAACCTCGATGCCGATTATGAATCCGTCACCAACCGCATCGACACCACCGGAAAAACCAACGAGTTCATCCGCCTGAAGGTCGAAGTGCTGTAGCGCGGATATCCGATCCGCGTTCTCGGATGAAAAGTACATCCCCGACGGGAAAACCCGCATCAGATATGCGAGCTACGTTTTCAGGCATCCCGTAAACACGGGATATGCAAATAATAGTGAAATAGTAACGTATTAAATGCCTTGAATGGCGATTAGATAGTTAAGAGGAGCAGGAAATGATGAAGAAAACCATGGCAGGCCTGTTGTGTTTGGTGTTCGCGAGTTCGGGCTATGCAACCAATTATACCCGCGATGCGGGGGATACGAGCTGGTCCAATCTGGGTCAGTGGAACGACAACAGCGGTGGATCCTATGCTAACTCCACCGTCATGCCGGGGGCGTCCGATACGGTGCTGCTGAACGGCGGCAAGGTGTTGACTGTGGACAGCAATGTGGTCATTGGCACCATTGTGCTGCCCAACGCGACATCGGATGCCACCCTGCAACTCACCAACAACTTTTCGTTGACGGCATCGACCATCCTGGTCGGCCATGACACCCAGGCCGGCGGACACGGACTCCTTACCCATAGCGATGGCACCATTGATTCCGGATCGGTAACGGTGCGGGCAAAGGGCACTGGAACCGGAACCTACAACCTATCGGATACCGCTGTGCTGAATGCTACGACATTTACTATGGGATCTGTCAACGCAACTGCCGGTGCCGGAACCGGGGAATCCACGATGAACCAATCGGGTGGAACGGCGACCTTGACCACGGCCAACCTGGGCGGCATCGGGAATTCGTTCTACAACATGACGGGCGGAACACTCAGCGGAGCAACGCTCAATGTCGGCAACGCCCATGCGCTTGCCGCCGGAACCACAACGATGGAGCACTCAGCAGGTGTCGTCTCCTCGGCGACCGTCAATGTGGGCGGAACGGGGACGTCAAGCTACAACCTGAGCGGTAGCGGAGCGCTGTCGCCGGCAACGGCCATTAACGTGGGCGCCACAGCGGGCAAGGCAGGTGCGCTCAACCAGTCCGGCGGGACGGCCTCGACTTCTGCGCTGAATGTCGGCACCGATGGTGCCTACAACCTGACCGGCGGAACTTTGACCACAACCGGTACGGCCGTCACGGTTAATGGACAACTCGATATAAACGGCGGAACGTGGACCATTGAGCAGGATCTGGCCAATGTGACGATTGACGGAAACGGCCTCCTGACGCTGCAGAGCGGAACGCTGGAGACCACCGGAACGGATCCCACCGATCTGTTGCTGGTCAAAACGGATATTGAAGTAAGTGGTGGAACGATGAACCTTATTGGACAGGCTCGTTTGAATGCCGAGTTAAAGATTTTGGGTGATGCCGCGACGATCAGTCTGGCCCGGCTGGGTTCTGCGGGCGGTGGCACTGCGAATTTCATTTTCGACGATACCGGCGTCAGTACGGTTAATGTTTCTGCCTGGATGACCCTGGACGATCTCGACCTCATAGTGGATGGATCAGCCTACACTGGAAGTGAAACCAGTTTTGTACTGCTGGATGCGGTGAATAATACCGCCAGCCTGAAAAGCTACACGGTTACCGGCTTCGGTACGGAAGGTGTGGACTGGGAACTTGTCCAGACGCTCGGTTCCGGCAACAGCGCCGATGTGGTATTGAATATCATCCCGGAGCCGGCTACGCTCGGTTTAATTGCCGCGTTTGGCGGCGGGATGCTGTTCATTCGACGCAGATTCATGATGTAATCATCAATTTTCCGCATCAAACCCCGGATTAACCGTCCGGGGCTTTTTTTTGGTGTGCCCGGCAGGGCGCATCCACTTGGGGGTGAAGGTCCCTTGCGCGCCCGACAGGGGGAAGCGCTAGCTTAACCCAACTTCCGCGGGCTAAAAAAAGTTTTCCAGGCATGGTTTTTCGCAACCCGTTTGTCTTATGCATGATGCGCCAATTTGCTTGAAATCGGAAGCCGAGACTCGGTTTTTGTAATGCCTTGATTATCAAGGTTCTGGTTTTTTTCAATGCCCGCTGTAGTGACTGCAATGCGGATTTGTCCTGTTTTTTCCTGCGAATGCCGAAGTAGTCTTTCTGCGTTGATCAACGGAGGACGGCCATGTTTTTCAGGGAAAAGAAAACGCGCAAGACCCGAGTAGTGCAACTGGTGGAAAACCGCCGCGACTCCGAAGGGAAGGTCCGCCAGCGCGTGGTGGTTTCGCTGGGGGGATGCCTGGTTCCCGACGAGCACCGCAAGCGGGTGGCGGCGGAGCTTTCCCGGCGCATGGCCGGATATGAACAGCTGCTTTCGGAGGAGCCGATCATTGAATACTGGGTGGGCCGGGTGATCGAACACATGGAGGAAGCCGGAAGCCTTCCGCCGGCAGCCCGGCGGGAGGTTCCGACGTGGCCCACCTGCGCCGCAAGGAGCGCGATCTGTTCAACCTCGACCAAACCATCCTGCTTTACGATCTGAACAACGGCTATTTCGAGGGCAGCGGCGCACTCAACTCCCTGGCCCGCCGGAGCGTCGCCTCCTAAGGAAAAGCGATCCGACTGCCCGCTCATCTCGGTCGGGATCGTGCTCGATGCGGAAGGGTTCATTATCCGGCACAAGGTCTTCGCCGGGAATATCAGCTACCGCAAAACCCTGCTTGACGACGTCGACGATCTCGAGCAAATCCCCGGCGGCGAAGCCAGGCCGGTGGTCATCGTCGATGGAGGCATGGCGAGCCTGGCCAACCTCGATGCACTGCGCGACCGCGGCTACGACTACATCGTCAACGGCAAGCGCCGCTCCCGCGCGGAGTTCGCCGACGGCTTCCTCGACATCGACCGCTTCCGGCTCGTCGAGGGCCGCGGCAAGTCCGGCGAAAAACAACCCGTATTCGTCCGCCGGATCACCTCCGGCGACGAAACCGTCGTGCTCTGCCGCAGCGCCGGACGAAAGCAGGAAGAAGATGCCATCCAGGACAACGCCGAACGCAAACTCATCGAAGGACTCGAAACCCTGCGCGCGCCGATCATGCGTAATGACAAACGGCTCAAGCTCGAAGAAGGCCCCGCGCTCGTCAACCGCATCATCGGGCGGCTGTCCGGCCGGACCACCCGCGCCTCACGGCTCAACGAAATCAACTACGAGCCCGAAACCCGACACCTCAACTGGTGCCGCAAAGAAACCCAATGGGACACCACGCGCGATCTGCACGGATGCTACCACCTGCGCAGCACCCTCGAACTCGAAGACCAGCAGCTATGGCGGCTCTACATCACCCTCGTCCCCGTCGAAGACGCCTTCCGCAGTATGAAAAAAGCGACCTCGGCCTCCACCCCTTCCACCACCAGCTCGCCGACCGCTGCCGCACCCTCATCATCCCTGAGGCCGACGGCCCCGAACACCACATCCGCAAACCCGGTCGCCCCAACCCCGTCCAGAAACTCATCCATACGATGCTCGGCATCGGCTGGACCTCGCTTCCGGTCCATCGGCATACCTACCCAAAAGAGGCCTGCGCGAAAATGTAGTGCCTGCATCCGCGCAACCCCATGCGGCAGAGTCTTCTGTTTTTTATGCCGCGGAAGTTGGGCTAACGCCCCGGATGCTGCGGGAGCACGGGGATTGGAATGCGTCGATTTGCTGGTATTGCTGGGAGGGATTACGGAACCCGGCATAGCGGAGCAGGCCGCAAAGGCGTTGCACGGTGGGCTGGCCAAAAAGCTGATGCTGGTCGGTGGCCGGGGGCATTCGACGCATAACCTGCGCAACGGATTCCGCCAGCATCCAACCTATGGTTCGATCCCCGTTGAGGGACGCGCCGAGGCCGATATGCTGGCGGATGTCTTGGTGGACTTTCTAAATGTCCCGGTTGGGGATCTGCTGGTTGAAAACCGATCCACCAACTGCGGTAACAACGCAACCTATGCCCTGGAGGTTGCAAGGCAGGCCGGTGATCTTCCCCGGTCGGTGTTGCTGGTGCAGGATCCAACCATGCAACGGCGATCCCATGAATGCTTCCTCCATGAATGGGACGGGACAGGCACGGAATTCTACAGCTTTGCCCCCTGCATTCCCCGTTTGGAATCGGTTGACGGCCAGCTTGTGTTTGCCGATCCGGCGCATAGGTGGATGCATTCGGTTGAAAACCTCGTTCGTCTGGCGATGGGCGAGGTTCCGCGGTTGCGCGACGATGCAAACGGGTATGGCCCGCGTGGTGCTGGCTTTATCGGGCATGTCGAAATTCCTCCGCTAGTGGAGGAAGCGTTCGGCCGGTTGCTGGAGGCTTTTACCGAAATGGTTCGTGGGCGGCAGGATTGATACGGTATCGTCCAACGGATTAGGAGCAATATGATGGTGAATCGTTTCTCAAGGCAAAGATTGTCGGTCATGGTGCCGATGCGCGATGGAGTCCGGCTCTCCTGCGACATCCGTTTTCCGAAAGGGTTGAGTCCCTCCACTTCGCCGTTCTGCAAGCGCCAGAGCACCTGTTCGGTTCGGTCGCCGCCGAAACCGATGTTGAAGGCGTTGCGCGGGGCATAATATTCATCCCACAGTTCAGCGCCGACCGATTCCCAGTTGTGCGTGATGGAGTCGCCGATGAAAAGGAGATCGGCGGTGCGCTGGGCGGCTTCTTCCTTTTTTTCGAGGTGGCGCGGCATCCACCATTCCTGGGCAAAATCATCCTTTTGCATGCATGGAATGCAGGAGACCATTTCATGCTTTGATTGTTTCGTTTCCATTTGGATCCTTATTAGTATGCCCAGTAATCTAACGTTTAATATTGATATTTCAATCCGCGAGTTGTTTAGTTTTCCCCCACTAGGGCGAAGGGGCTTGCATGAAGGATTATTGCCATCCGAAACGGATTACGGAAGATGGAATTGTTGAATCGCCACGTAGCCTGCCGATCCGGTGCGAATATGATGTGGTGGTCTGCGGCGGCGGTGCTGCGGGGGTGGGGGCGGCGCTGGCCGCCGCCCGCGAAGGGGCAAAAACCCTGCTGATTGAAAAGCACGGCATTTTGGGTGGTGTCTGGACGGCCGGTCTGCTCAATCCGTTTTTCGAGTGTGTCGGGCGCGGGTGGCTGGTGGATGAACTGGTGCAGAACCTGACGGCCGCCGGCGCGTTTTCCGGCTGGAGGGAGCACGATTTCACTTTCGATGTGGAGGTGATGCGCCGGACGCTGGAACAGATGATGGCTGATGCGGGCGTTGAGCTGCTGTACTACACGTTGGTGGCCGATGCCATTGTGGAGGACGACCGGCTACGGGGTGTAGTGATCGAAAGCAAGGCCGGGCGCGAGGCGGTGCTCGGCACGGTGCTGGTGGATGCGACCGGGGACGGGGATCTATTGGCGCGGGCGGGGTGCGAATATGACCTGGGGCGCGCCCGCGACGGCATGCTTCAGCCCATGACGCTGATGTTCGAGATCGATGGCCTTCCCGAGGGATGGGAGCAGGCGGGTTCGGAGGAATTGTTCGACCAAATGGTGGAGGTGATCCGGCAGAAGGAGCTGGGCATCAAACTTCCGTACCCGCGTTGCGGCTATGCGCCGTGGGTGATCAATACACCGGTGCCCGGGGTGGCCGATGTGCAATGCACCCATGCGATCGGCATCGATCCGCTCGATCCCGCGTCGCTCACCCAGGGCACCATCGATTGCCGGCGGCAGGCGGCGGAGACGGTGGAGGTTTTCCGGCATATCCCGGAATTCAAGAACGTGCGGCTGACCCACTCCGCCGCGCAGATCGGCGTGCGGGAGGCGCGCAGGCTCAAGGGGCGCTATTCGATGACCATCGAGGATTTGATCGAAGGCCGGTGCTTTGACGATGCGGTGACCAGCTGCGCATTTGTGATCGATGTGCACGATCCGGAGAAGGGTGGCACCGATGAGGATTTGGGGCGGGTGCGGATCAAGCCCTACGAAATTCCTTATCGTGCCATGCTGCCGGAATCCATGCGCGGATTGCTGGTGGCAGGACGTTGCATTTCGGGTAATCACGAGGCGCATGCCTCGTATCGGGTAACGGGTACGGCGATGGCGCTGGGACAGGCTGCGGGTTTGGCCGCAGCTTGGGCGGTACGCGATGGTCGGGAGCTGGACGAAGTGGATGGCGGGGCGCTACATGGCACCTTGCAGGAGCGCGGGGCGAAGTTTGCGGTGGATGTGCGCGTTGTTCATCAGTAGACCGAGGGAGATGATGGCGGTGTACATCAATTAAACCTTTGACATGGCTATGATGGTGGGCTTCTATTCATTTCTTAACACATTTTAATGAAGAAGGACTAATCGATGGCATCGCTTAAGGATATTGCAAACGAACTGAACCTCTCCATTCCGCTGGTCTCCAAGGTGCTTAGTGGGCGGATGGGGACGACGGGCTGCAGCGAGGAAAACCGGCTGGCTATTTTGGCTAAGGCGAAAGAGTTGGGCTATAAACCCAACATTCTTGCACGGGCGTTGCGCAACGGGAAAACGGGTTCCATCGGCGTCTTTGTCCATCCGCTGGGAGCGCCGGGCTCCGATCTGGTCGAGCGTTTGCTGATGGGGCTGAGCACGCAGGCGAACTTCCGGGAGCAACGGCTCTGCCTGAGTTTCTACGAGACCGACAACGAATTCCTCCAACGCTTCGGAAAGACTGCCCGCGCCGAGATTGACGGCCTGTTGATTACCGGCATCTACCACCCGGATCTGGCAGATCTCTATAAGGAGATTGAAGAGAGCGGAATTCCCATTGTGACCCTATACAAGAATGCCGAAAAGCAGCCGGGTAGCATCAATGTCTATTGCGACGACTTCCAGGTGGGGTATTTGCCGACCAAGCATCTGTTGGAAAACGGTTGCCGGAAAATTGCCCACATCCGTTCCATGGAGGCGCGCTACCAGGGTTATTTGAAGGCGCTGGATGAGCATGGTGTGCTAGAAGATTGTGCTCTGGTGTTTGATGCGATCGAACGCTACGACATGGATTCTGGGCGCGAAGCGGTTCTCCATTGGCTGGAAAACGGAATCGAATTCGATGGCCTCGTGGCCGAGTCCGACCACCAGGCGTATGGCGGCATTAACGAACTGCTCGCCCATGGCAAAAAGGTACCGGACGACGTCAAGGTATTCGGGGTCGATGATTCTCCCGTTTGTAGTTTGTGCCCCATTCCAATCAGTTCGGTTTCCCAGCAGGTGCAGGAAATTGGCGCATTGGCCATTGATACGCTGATCAAGCGGATTGCCGGCGACCCGACTGAGTCCATTGAGGTGGCTCCCGAGCTACGCTTGCGAAGCTCCACGGGCAACTAGCTTCGGCAAATAGGTCAGACGTATATTTGCTGTGTAATTCTTTGGTTGGGCGCGTCCTTTTGGGGTGCGGCCTTTCCTGTTTCGCGACCCGGCCCGTTTTGTTACTTGACTATAATCAAAGGTTTGATATCTTGATGCTATGGTTTGGTGCGGCAATAGTGGCTGCCATGGTCGGGAGGTTTTGAATGGCTAGGAAAAAACAGTTTTTTGCGAATCACGCAAAGTCGAGCGCGGCATTGGTGAGTCTTGGCATCCATGCGGTTTTAATTGTGGTTGCGCTGTCCTTTGTGGCCGTGACCGTTATCACGAAGGACGAGCAAAATTTCAAGGCGGCGGAGGTGAAACGCCCGAAAATGCAACTCAAAAGGCTGCAGGTTCCAGTTAATGTTAAGAAAAAGAAGGTGCAGAAGCCCAAGCTTCGCAAAAGGATTGTGGTTGCCCCTAAATTGAACAAGACCATGCCCGATATCAAGATGCCTGAGGTCACAGGTGTCAAGGGTGGCATTGGCGGTGCCGGTGGTGGGGGGCTCGGTGGGGCGGCCAGCCTCGGTTTTTCCATGCCGCAGTTTGAGATCTTCGGCATCAAGGGCAAGGGCGAGAAGGTGTTCCTCATGCTGGATTCGTCCTATGAAATGATGTACGACGAAATGGGCTGAAAATAGCGCAGTACTACCGTTCGCCCCGCAAACTCTATGCCACCACCTTTGCGGTTCCTCCGGTACAATCCACTCTGGCGCCGGAAGCCTACGGCGAACCGGACACCGAAGGATTGTGCTGGATGGCGCACTACAAGGGGCAGTTGGTGTATCCGGAAGATGTGACCATCCGGTTCTGGGGGATGGGGGACGACCTTCTCGCGGTTCGCGTGGATGGCGAGGTGGTCATGCTCTCTGCCTGGACAACAGGCACGACGGCCGATGGGCATGCCAGCAATTTTGTCCAGTTGTGGCAAACCTCGACATCGAAAAGCCTCAAGCATCCACTCGGTAACAACCTTTCGACCGTCGGGGACTGGATCGATTTGAAGGCCGGGGTTCCGCTGGATATGGAAGTGGTGACCTCCGAAATCACCGGCGGGGTGTATTGCTCCCTGCTCTGTGTCGAGGTTAAGGATGAGGAGTATCCCAAGAACCCGGTTCTGCTGGGGCCGACCTTGCCGATTTTCAAGACTGCGGAGGTTTCCCATAACCTAGCCGACCTGATTCATCGCGATCTGGTTCCCGGCGATGCCTGCGTGACCAACGGCCCGATTTTCCGTGACTATATGGCGAAGGAAACCACGGAGGAAATGAAAGCGATGGTGCGGATTGAGGATGAACCCAAGATTCCTCTTCTTGAAAAGGGACTGCGGGTTTGGTCGAGCACAATGGGCAAAGAGCTGGAGGCCGAGTTCATAACCTATATTGGCGACAAGGCCGTTTTTAAGACTGCGAAGGGCAAGCAGATTAAATATCCGATCGCGCAACTCTCCGCCGAATCCCTCAGGGTGATCGACCTGATGGATCCGCCGGAGTTCGATCTCGATTTCCATAAAAGCAGCAGGCAAGTCCCGCCCCCGCCGTTGAGTCCGTTCAATGCAAATGCCATCCAGCGGCCATTGCGTATCTTCGATTACACGTTCGGGGCGAAAGTGCGCCAAAACACCGCACGGGAATACAGCCGCAAACTGGAGGTTGAATACTATGCTTTCGGCGAAGAGGTGGAGGGAGACCACTGGATTTATCTGGATCGGCGGTCGGAAAGCTTTACACCCACCAGGGAAAACAGGCGCTCCTTCGAATTCAAGGGCGAAGCCGTACGGATCCAGAGTCAGGCAATACGCGATTCCGCACCCATGCGGGGGTCCAGATATGGCGGCTACGTGATTACCCTGAAGGATGAGCGGGGAGCAATCATCGCCCACGAAACCTCGCACGACTTCCTATATGAAAACCTAAGTAGGATCCGGAAGCTGCCTTTCAATGCCTACTTCAACAAACAGGGTGACCGCATGGTGCCATCGCGCCCCACCGAAGAAGAATATCCAACCTGGGTTTTCCGCTAAAACGAACAATGTTCCACACCGGTTCCTTTAGGAACCTTCGGAGAAACTTTCCTATGAATGCAAGAGAGCGAGTAAGAGCCGTATTGAACCGGGAGACCCCCGATAGGATCCCGGTGGACATCTGGATGGTGCCAGAGCTGGTTGACAAAATGAAAATGCGCCTTGGGGTGCAACACGAGTTGGATGTCTACCGGAAATTGGGCGTGGACAAGATTGCCTGGTTGGGTGTGCCGTATAAGGGCGCTGAGATAATTGACCCGAACCGCCAGGGCATGGTCAACCACTGGGGGGTGGAATTCGAGAAGGTCGAGGCCAATGCCAACGCGGAATATGGGGAAGTTTCCTATAATCCTCTTCTGGAACTTGATTGTCCCAGTCAACTCGAATCCTACTCGTGGCCAAGCCCGGACAGCTATGATTATGAGGTGGCGGTCAGGGAGGCGAAAGAGCTCTCCCGGGAGTTCGTCACACTGGGGCCGTGGATTTCCTTGTTCGAAATCTATTGTTCAATGCGGTCGCTCGAGGAAGCTCTGATGGACACCCTTGCCGAACCGGAATTCCTGCATGCGGCACTCGACCGTATTGCCTCGGTGCAGGGCGAAATGGTGAACCGTTTTTTGCAAGCCGCCGATGGGGCGGTCGATATGGTATTCATTAGCGATGACCTTGGTTCGCAGTCGAGTCTGCTGATGTCGCCGGATGCCTTCGAGGAGTTCCTGTTCCCCCGCCTGAAGGCATGGTGCTCCATGATTCATTCCCACGGGGCCAAGGTGTTCTTCCATACCGACGGTGCATCTGAGCCGCTGATCCCGCGGTTGATCGAGGCAGGCATCGATGTGCTCAATCCCATTCAGCATGTGTGCCCCGGCATGGATTGCAAGGAGCTGAAGCAAAAGTACGGCAACCTGGTCATCTTCCACGGAGGGGTAGAAAACCAGCAAATTCTTCCTTTTGGCAACGCGCGGCAGGTTGCGGATGAAACCCGCAAGTGCTTGGATGAGTTAGGTCCAGATGGGTTCATTCCCTGTTCCTGCCACTTCGCCCAAGCCGACACTCCGCTCTGTAATATTTTCGCCTTTATAGAAACAGTACATCAGTATGAAATATGACATTGGTGCTGATGGGGTAAATCTAGAATATGCATTAAGGACGGTAGGTATGAACGTAGCCCGTCGCACTTTTCAACCGACGTTTCCAATTGTCTTCATGCATGCCAATTGTTCCTTGCCTGGTAGGCGTGAAGGCTATCGTGGAAGGAGGATGCCGATTCTTTTGGCACCAGCAGGGACGCGCGGCGGCGCATACCAAGAGTGCCGACTTGTCGAACTCTTGTTTAAAATGGCGATAAAGACCTTGATTTAACGATATGAATCAGGGTGTGTTGGTGAAGTTTCCTCTCCAGATGATAAATTACATCCGTGAATAATCCGAGGAAACCGTAATGGAAGCGGATGCTGGTGCGATGACCGCATGAATGAATTATTGAGAGGGCCGATGAAGCGAAACGTTACCTTAGGGCGGTTATGGCGTTCTTGATGATTGAATTTGCCCGTCGTTTGCAAGGTCGTTGTTCGGGTTACAACGTGGCAGAGGATGGAATTCAGGCGCAGTATGAGGATCATCTGGAAAGTGTTCTTCCAGCTAATTGAACGATAAACCACCTGTTCCCGTCCAATTTTTAAAATTACACTTCCAATGGCTAACCGGTCTAGAGGCTGATCGATCGAATATGAATAGGAACCCAATTAACAAATACGTACGTTTGGCAACCGGCGCAATGGTTTTGGGAGCATCCGTCTGCCAGGCCGCCGAGGTGGAGCTGTTGCAGTCCACGATCGTGGATGACAACGCGCTGAACTTCAGCAGTTCCGCAGCCACGTTCAACCGGAACGTCAACGGACGCACCTACCAGCGGTTCCCCATGGCAACGTTCAAGGGCTATCAATATGCGACCTACTACAACGGGGATCGCCATGTCTGCCTGGCGCGGCGCAAGCTCCCGGATGGGGCGTGGGAGGTGATCCGTTTCACCGATTATACGATTTCGGTTAGTGATTCACATAATGTGGTTTCCGTGGGCATCTGCCAGAAGGATGGAACCATCCATCTCATGTTCGATCACCACAAGGACGACCTCAACTACCGCGTCTCCAATATCGGCGTGGCTTCCAATCCGGAATCAGTGACCTGGAGTACGGCTTTGTTCAGCTCGATCACGGACAATCTGGGATCGGTTGGGTCAATCACGCAGCTGACCTATCCCACCTTCTTCAACGCGCCCAACGGAAACCTGATGCTCTACTATCGCTATGGGGGATCGGGCAGCGGCGACGGCATGATCCAGGAATACAACGGGACGACGCACGACTGGACGACCGGGCTAGGGAAGTTCATTTCCCGCAGTGGAAGCTACTCAGGGGCGTATTCCTCGACCTCCCGCAACCCCTACATCAACGGGATTTCATACGGCGGCAACCGGCTGCATGTCTCGTGGGGCTGGCGCGAAACCAGTACCACTTCCGCCAGCAACCATGATTTGAACTATGCCTACAGCGACGATGACGGACGGACGTGGCGCAACAATGCGGGAACGCAAATAGGTACGACGGGTTCTTCTTTTATATCGATCAATTCGCCCGGACTGATCGTGGCCCCGATTCCGCAGAATATCGGCCTCTCCAACCAATACACCCACTATGCCTTCCCGGATGGCAGCTGCCATGTGATGGTGGAGCATAACAATGTTTATCAGCACTATTGGCGCAACGCCGCCGGTACCTGGAGCCAGGGAACGCTCTCCTTCGACGGCAGCCGCCCGAAGCTGTGCGGCGATGACGACGGCAACCTGTTCCTGGCCTATGCGGATGGGGGAAATCCCCGCATCGCCAAGGGCGTGCCCAACGCCGGGCAAACCGCTTGGAGCTGGTCGCAGGTCTATACCGAAAGCGGCACCACCGAAGGCGGGGAAGGGCAGATCGACTATTCCCGGTGGGAGTCCGACCGCATCCTTTCCTTCTATGGGCAGGAAGAACCGCCCAACACCGGGGAAGCGCCATCGCCCCTGCATGTGTTCGATTACAAGGTCTCCGGCAAGGCGATCCTGCCGGTGCCGGAAAACGGTGCGGCGGTATTAGATGTGGGCCTGGCTTTGGAATGGACGGCCGGCATCGACGCGACAGCCCACCGGGTATATTTGGGAACCAGCGAATCGGCGGTTGCCTCGGCAACCACAGGCTCGCCGGAATACAAGGGGGAGCAACCGGGCACGGTGTTCTCGCCCTCGCCCTCGCTTTCAAGCCTGGGCACTTATTATTGGCGCATCGACGAGGTGCAGGCCGATTCAACCGTGATTCCGGGGATGGTCTGGGCATTCAGCCTGATCCCGGTGGGCGGAACGGTGACGCAGGTCGTGGATCAAGGCACCTGGAACGCGGCTTCAACCTGGGATCCGGCGATCGCCCCGATGGCTGGAATCGACTACGAGACCTCCATGCAATTGCGCTCACCCTCCACATCCGCCACCTTCGCCGGCGACATGCTGACGGTCTTGCAAGGCGGCGAGCTTGCCCTGAGGAACATCGGCGCCCATGTCGTCGTGGTGCCCGATCTGGTGTTGGATGGCGGCAATATCCGGGCAAGCACCGGGCTCGATGTGACCTCGACCTTGGCCGGAAGCATCAATGTGCTCACCAATGCCGCACTGGTTGGGTACTGGAATACCACCGGGGTGCGAAACCTGCGGATACTTTCGAACATCGGCGGCAGCGCCGAGCTGCGCAGCACCTCCTCGAACATCGCCTCCACCCACACGCTCTTCATCGACAACCCGGGCAACAGTTTTTCCGGCGCCTGGATCAGCGAGAGAGGAACCATTGAATTTGCGAGCGCAGGTGCCGTGGGTTCGGCCGATATCGATGTGCGGGCCAACGGCAGCGTGGCGATTATGGGCAACTGGGACGGGTTGGCTGTTGGCGCCGCCTTGACGGTTGCCGACAGCGCCTCCGCCACGGTGGATTTTGGAAGCAATCGATGGACGGTTGCCAACCTGGCCATCGGCAGCACCAGTGTGGGCACCGGCTCCGTCTACACGGCATCGGAGTTGAATGCGCTGGGAGCCGCCGTGTTCGCCGGTAGCGGCTCGATCCAGGTTGGTGTTCTTTCGCCGCCTCCACCCGGCGTGCTGATTGCGGGATGGGATGGCTGGGACAGCGACACCGCGCCGGGTGCCTCCTACACCGCCTCGGACATAACCGCCACCGCAACCGCCTCCGCCGTGGGCGGGACGGAAAGCTGGAGCACGACCGACACCAGCACCGATCCCGGCCGCGGCTCCAGTGGGGACACGACGTGGGGCAACCATGCCGGGCCTCCCGCCGCGAGCGCAACGACCGATGTCCACGGCGCAAACTTCACCTTGACCAATGGCAAGACCGACGGGGAGATTACGTTGACGATCAACAATACCGGTACGGAAGACTTCGAGTTGGGGGCGTTCCATTTCGACGCCGTTGCTTTCCGTCCCAACGCGGCGAGAACCTATGCGCTGAACGTATTGGCCGGCAGCGATATTTCGGTCGGCAATGTCTTCACTTCGCCCAATGATGCGATCACCTCTCTGAATGGAGGGTTGGAGGGGCACGACCAGCACGATGATATTGAAATCTACTTGAACGTTCTCGCCGATAACGTCCTTGAAGCAGGCGGGACAGTGATCTTCCAGCTGGAGTTTTCGTCGGGAACCGGAGACGGGGGAGGCCACCACCTGTTTGTTGACAATGTCGGGATTTCGCTCGTGGGCGGTTCGGAACCGGCCGATCCCCCGGTGCTTGAATACAATTTCAGCAACGGGAACATGGTGTTCACCTGGTCGGACAACCGCTTCAAGGTGCAATCCCGCACCAACCTGGTGAACGGAACCTGGCATGACATTCCGGGCGGCACGGTTCCACCGGTGAGCGTTGCCCCGACCAATGGCGCGGATTTCTTCCGGCTGATCGAGCAATAAGCCTTCGGTTGGGTAATCGGCCAAGGAGAGCTGGCGGGCATCCATTTCAACGATTTGAAGTGCGACTGTGTTGCCGAATGTTTCTAGTCGTTTATACAACACACCTACGATGAAAGAGGAATCCGCTGGCTTGCATTGCTTGGCCGGTGGATCCAAAGGATAACAACCAGGTCGAAGGCGATATACAGGAAGATTTTATGACTAGAACAACGATATTTGCATGGTTTGCGGTCTTTTGCTTATGGGCCTCGGAAGCCTCGGCCTATAAGGTGTGGCTGGGCACCCACAAGTGGGAGGGCGTGGCGGCCGACAACCTCGATCAATGGGACATGGCCATCGATAAGATCGACGGGATCAACTATGTGCTGCTGGATGCCCGACCGGCCCGGCCAGCCGGTGACGGCGCCAATACCAGTGACTGGGACACGATGATCGGCCGGATTGACCAGTCGATTCCCGGTATGGCGGAGATCGCCCGATCGCAATATGCGCCCGCACACAGCCGGACCTTGGCTGAGCGGATGGCGAACGAGTTTGCAACGGTTGAAAACCGGGGCGGCGAGATCGATATCATCATGCTTTATGATGAGGAGAAAGACGGGACTGTTTGGAAATTTTATCTTCAGGACGTCCAAGACGTTCGCGACTGGCTGGATAACAATGGACACGGGGATGTGACCCTTTGCTTCAACCTCCGCAACAATGACCAGGAGCGGTTGGCGCTGGCCCAGGAGGCTATCTTTGACGGGGTTATGATCGAGGCGAGCGCCACGCGATGGGTGGAGGATCGGTATAACGTCCATACCCTGTTGCAGGATTTGTGGACGGATCCGAGTACGAGCAACAAGAAGATCTATTTTCAGATTCCGCGGCATGAAACGCCTGTCGCATCGGCAAGAAACGGCATTCCGACCTCGCCGATCAACCAGTATATCGAAACCCGCCGGGCGTTGTGGGTGATCAAGGATCTGATGGGCGATGCCTTCATGCAAAGTGACCAGGTTATCTTCATTGTCTGCAACTATGGCGATACGTTCGATACCTTTCCGGAAACCGCCAGCAATGATACCCTCTATGTGAATACCAAATCGGGAGTAGCCCTATCCTTGATTGAGCAACGCTCTGCTTTTGAGGGACGTACCGGTTTGGTGGACGAAACCCTTTGCGCAAGTTACGACCGGCTGCTCGCTCCGACCATCAGCTCCATTGCCGACCAAACCGTGCAGGCCAATACCTTGGCGGGGCCGTTGGCCTTCACGATCGATGACGACTTGACCGTCCCCTCCGCGCTCACGCTGACCGGAGCCTCCTCCGACACCAACCTGGTGCCGTTGGAAAATATATTCTTTGGTGGCAGCGGCTCGAACCGCACCGTCACGGTTGCTCCTGCATTCGGCCAAAGCGGCACGGCGGAGATCCGTGTTTTAGTAAGCGACGGCACGCTGGGCACCACCGAGACCTTCGAGGTTTCCGTACTGCCTCCGGGGATCGTGGTTGGCACGATCTACAGCTCCGGCACCGATTGTTCCATCAAGGAAGATTCCGTCATCGAAAAGCTGACGGATGCCACCGTGGACGTGGGCTGCCGGGGTGGGTCGCCGTATGTCGAGCGTTGCACGGTCTATGTGTTTGAACTGCCGGATTTCGGCGCCGTCGGCAATCCGTTTTCGGCAGCCGGTTTCGCCTTCAATTTCATAGGCAAGGACGGCACGTTGCGCGACTACGACCTCTACGGCCTGGGTCGGCGCAGCAGCTCCACGGTGTTGGCCAGCGATTACTACGCGCTGAGTTCCACGCCGGACCCCACCGATGCAACGCGGCTGCAGCAGGACATTCTGACCGCCGCCACACCGCTCGGACTCGTCGGCACCTCGGCAACCGGAAGCTCCGGTCTGGTGGCATACCTCAACGCCCAGTTTGCAGCCGGCGCGGGTGCCGGGGAATATGTTTTTCTTCGGATCAACTCCACAGCTCCGAAATCCGCCATCAGCTATGCGACGTTGACCCTGTCCGAAGGCGGCGTGGCCGTGCCAACCGATACGCGGCCACGGATCACCTACCAGGCGGTGGGCAACACGCCCCCCTACATGGGTTTTATTGCCGACCAGACGATTCCCGCCAACACCAGCACGGGGCCGCTGGCCTTCACGTTGGGCGACGATTCGACGCCGGTCGGCTCGATCACGCTTGAAGCGGATTCCTCGAACACCAGTTTGGTTCCGGTGGCGAACATTGTGCTGGGCGGCAGCGGTTCCAACCGGACCGTGACCGTTACGCCCGTGGCCGAAGAAGTAGGCTCTGCACAGGTTTCCATCATCGCGAGCGATGGTACGTTGAGCGCCACCAACACGTTCACGCTGACGGTAACGCCTCCTCCGCTCGTCTATGAACTGATCGCCGGGTGGGATACCTGGGATAGCACCACGGCTCCCGGCGTTTCCTACACGGCGGCGAACATCACTGCATCCGCGACGGCATCCGCCGAAGATGGCTCTTCCGATTGGAGCCGGACGGACGATGGAAGCGATCCCGGCCGCGGCTCAAGTGGGGACGGTACTTGGGGAACCCATGCGGGACCGCCTGCGGCAAGCGCAACAACAGATGTCCACGGTTGCAATTTCGCGTTGACCAATGCCAAGACGAACGGGCAGATCACGGTCACCATCAATAATGCCGGTACGGAAGACATCGCTTTGGGCGCCTTCCATTTCGACGCCGTTGCATTCCGTAGCAAGGCTGCCCGGACCTACGCATTGAACGTGTTGGACGGAAGCGATGTTACCGCCGGAAATGTCTTCACATCGCCGACCGATGCGATCACCGACCTGGGTGGAGACCTCGTCGGCCACGACCAGCATGATGAGATCGACATCGACCTGACCGGACTTGCCGATAACGTCCTCGAAGCAGGTGGAACGGCCATTCTCCAAATTATGTTTACGGGTGGCGCAGGTGACGGCTCCGGCGGACACCACCTGTTCGTGGACAACCTCGGCCTCTCAGGGGCATTCACGGAAACCGTAGCGCCTCCGGCGCTTGACCTGATCGCCGGTTGGGATGTCTGGAACAGCGGCGCAGTGCCGAGTGCCAATGTCGTCGCGACGTACATCACCGCATCGGCCGTGGCCATCTCGGAAGATCCTACCCGCCCTTGGCATGTGACCGACGAGCGGGGCGCCAGCGCGGACGGCACCTGGGGATCCTTTTCGGGAGCACCAACGGCAAGTGTGACAACGAATGCGGATTTTGAAAACCTGGAGCTTCCCAACGCGGTGACCGGCGGAACGCTCACGTTCTCCGTTACGAACAACGGTACGGCCGGCATCGAGCTCGACACCTTCCACTTCGACGCCTACGCCTTCCGTTCCAAGGCCGCCCGAACCTACGAATTGAGTGTATTGCCCGGGGGCGGTATTTCAGCAGGCGTCATTTACACCTCTGGTGTCCAGGAGATCACCGAAGTGAATGGCGCATGGGACAACTTCGCACACGACGATATCGACCATTCCCTGACCGGGCTGGCCGACAACACCCTTGGAGCGGGCGAGTCCGTCCAGTTCCGGCTCACCTTCTCCGGAGGGGCGGGCGACGCTTCCGGCGGCCATGATCTGTGGGTGGATAACGTGGCCATCTCAGGAACGATATTGCCCTCCACGGAACCCCCGATGCTCGAATACAACATGGGCGGCGGCGACATGGTCTTCAACTGGACCGGCGACGGCTTCAAGGTCCAGTCCCGCACCAACCTGACCATGGGTACCTGGCAGGATGTGCCCGGCGGCGATTTGCCGCCGGTAACAAATTCAACGACCGATCCAGCAGCGTTCTTCCGGTTGATCGGGCAATAGGTCCGATGTTCGTTTTATCTGGCTCCCTGCGCCAAGCATGCGAGCCGAATTTAACGATTTGAAACCTGATGGTGTTGAGGGGCGGGCGTATTCTGATAAATCCATGCATTGTAATGAAAAATAGAATGCATATTTCAGTAGTGGTTTCAGTGGCCGTTATCGCGGCGATACTCTTGGGCCTTTACGTTTTGAAGGAGTCGAACCAGCAGGAAACGGAAGGCCGAACATCCGGACAACCGGTGCCCAGCGTGGCTGAGGAACCTGATGTTCAGCAGGGTGATTCCGTTACCGCCAAGGATGAGGTGCATGTGGGACAACGCCGCCCTCCGCTCAGCCAGAAGGTGGATGCCATTCAGCAGGAACCTGATTACAAGGAGCGTCCGGGTATGCTGTTTGATCTGATGCTTGAAGCGTCGCTTCAGGAGGTTCACGGGTTATTGGCATTAAGTGAGGACGTCACTTATTCTGTGGGGTTCAGGGATGACATGAAAGCGGCGGCCTTCGAACGGTGGTATCAGTTGGATCCGGTGGCGGCGATTCGGGCGATGGATGCCTCCACGCTGTCTGCCAGCCAAAAGAATTCAAGGATGGAAATCTTTCTTGAAGATTGGGCGGGCCGGTCGCCGCAGGATGTTGCGGCTCTTCTTGGGCAGGGTCAACTTACCGGCGTCTCTTCGGACCTGACCTATGGCGCATTGGTTCGAGGCAGTGCGAAGAACGGCGACCTTGAAGTGGTCGATGCTGCGTTGGCCCTCATGGACGATCCAACGTTGAGGTTTTATGCGCTCAAGTCCGCCGCACGTGTTTTGCAACGGGATCATGCCGACCGGTTTGAGGGTTGGTTGGTCACCTTGCCTGGCTCCGACCAGAATACGGCCCTTGCCGAAAGTGCCTGGATGCTGGCGGATCAAGATATGGACCGCGCGCTTCTAGGATTAGATCAATTGGCGGCGCGCGGTGCCGATGAACTTCCGGTCACGCGACTGAGAGTCGCCGTGAAGTGGGCGGATAAGGATCCAGTCAAAGCGGCAAATTGGGTGGCCGCCCAGGACGTGACGGGAGAAGACCGGGAAATTCTATTTGCGAACGTCATGCGCGTTTGGATTTCAAAAGATCAGTCGGCAGCGGTGGCCTGGGTGGAGTCCTTAATCGAAAAAGGGGAAATCGACGAGGCGTTCATGAATCGGGTTGGCGGGCGATTATAGGGATAAAAGTGAGGGTTGAACATGCGTGTTAAAATGAAGATGAGAGCCATTGTTTTAATCGTGTCCGTGGTTTTTTCCACGAGTGTGAGTTTGGGCTATGAGGTGTGGTATGGCATGCCCTATTTGCCGGCAAATGCAGGAACTACCGAAATTGATCAGTGGGATATTGTTGCTCCACAGTTACAGGGGATCAATGCGAATTTTCGGGATGCACAGCGCCCCGAAGAAGAAAGAAACACCCGCGATACGTGGAAGGCGTCCCTGGACCAGATGCCCAATGCAAGGAATAATGCGCTGGTGGCATTACCGAGACCCGAATTTCAATATTCCCCCGGAGGGATGGGCCAGAAAACGTTAGAGGAGGCACTGCAGCTCCGCTGGAACCAGGAAAATCAATATGGAATCACGATCAACTATCTCATGCTTTATAATGAACGGCCGCAGGAAAACCCGGACTTGCCCGTCATCGAATATACCGATGCAGAGGTTCAGCAAATTCGGGACTGGTTGGATAATAACGGGCATTCGCAGGTCATCCTCTGCTGGGATGTCCGCAGTTTCGCTCCGGACGAACAACTTTATTCCGAAAAACCGGCCTTTACCGGTATCATGATGGAAGGCAGCCCCTATTTATGGGAATCAAATTCCGGAAGACGTAAGGAATATATTCAATGGGCCTTAGCGAATCCCCTGGTGAAAGACAAAGAGTGGGTGATGCAAACCCCTGTACGAAATATCAGCGGAATGAATCTCTACGAATCGATGCGTTGGTTCATGCGCTATATTCCGCAGATTCTTGGAGGTTTCGATTTTTGGCGGCGCGATGATGTTTCCATGCTGACCATCACCTACGGCCCTACAGATAAACACCTTCCGGAGCTAGAGTCGGGTGAAACGCAATATGGAAATTCGATCATGGGCTTTCAACTCTCCATTATTGAACAAAAAGCTTTGTTTGAGGGATATCATGGTGCGATTACAGAAGCACAAGCCGAAAGCCGCGATAGAATCATTTATGACATGCCGCCGGAAGGGCCGGCTTCCGGCCTGCTCGCGCACTGGCCGTTGGATGAAGGTTCGGGAACGATCGCGGGCGATGCGTCGGGCTATGGATTCGACGGCGAGCTGCTCAACGGCGTGACCTGGGGCAGCGATGCGGAGCGCGGAACCTACGCGGTGTTTGACGGAGTGAATGACCGTATTACCACGCCGCTCAACAATGCGCTGGCCGACACGAACGACTTTACCTGGGCCTGGTGGGCGAAAAGCACACTTCCTGCGACGGATACCACACAGAAAGGGGCCATCATGGTGGGCAACCGCTACGGGAATACGGGCGACCAAAGTTTTGAATTTATCAAATTCACCCCGCAGGGCGCTCAACTCGCGAATACGGATAATGCCGGCACCATCGAAAAATATGAGTATGCCGACATTCCGCAGAATGAATGGCACCATTACGCGATGGTGAAAACCGGCACGAGTTATCAGTGGTATGTCGATGGCGTCGCGCAGGGTGTGGCCTCCAATTTTGTCTACAGCGAATCCTCCACAATCCCATTCCTGATCGGCGGCGATGACGATGGTTCGGGCACCAAGGTGAACGAACATTTCCAGGGCTGCATCGACGACGTGGTGCTGTATCGCCAGGCGCTGACGCCGACGGAAATCGATGATGTGATTAATGGTATCTATCTTCCGACGATCACCTTGGTTACCCTTGGAACACCCGTTGATTCGACGGAACCCACAGCTTGGTCTGATGGTCAGGCGCCTCATGGCGGTGCCGATTATGTGATTCCAGACACTGGAAATCTGCGTGGCGAATCCGGAACCACCACGTTTCCAGGTGCCTCTTTGAAAGTGGAGGCGGGCGGCAAGTTCCAGGTTCGTTCGCTCGACAGTTCGAGCCAAATCACCACCGTGAATAATCTGATTCTCGCAGGTGGCACAGGCGCAAATTATACCCAGCTGGCCGCCGGAACGGGTACCGGAGAGATCAATGTGCTCGACGGAAAAGTGACCAACTCGGGCGCCAGCCGACTGGTGACATACGCTTCGGTAACCCGAAGCCTGAAGGTGCTTTCGCAAATCAGCGGCGATGGAACCCTGCAGGCCGGCGGCGGCGCCTCCGTCATTGTTGACAACGCCGCCAACACCTTCTACGGCACCTGGGAAGCGGATGCCGGCACGACACTGACCTTCACCAGCGGCGGCGCGGTCGGAACGGCCGATGTCGACGTGCTGGACGGCGGAACGCTTCAGATCCTCGGAACCTGGGACTCGGGCGCCTCGCTGAGCGTCGCCGACACGGCAACGACACAGGTTGATCTTGGATCCTACAGCTGGTTTGTTTCTTCCCTCCTGTTTGGCGGATCATCGGTTGAGGGCGGAACCCGGACCGCATCGGAGCTGAATGCGCTCGGAGCAAACAGCGTCTTTACCGGAACCGGCACGCTTACGGTCGTGCCGGAAGGGTCTGTCTATGTTTCGGCCGTCTACAACACGCCGGGTACGGTGATGTGGACCTGCCCTGAAGGCATCACCTACATTCAGGTGGAATGCTGGGGCGGCGGCGGCGCAGGAGGAGGCGCTAAGCTAACGGCGACAAGTGGCGGCGCGGGCGGCGGCGGTGCTGCTGCGGGTGCCTATGCCAGGGTGATGAATGTTCCGGTCACGCCCGGCAATACCTACAGCCTTACCATTCCGGCGGCGGCCACGTGTTCTTCCGGCTTTACCGACGGCCAGCGGTTCAATGGCTCGGCCGTGACCTTTACGGGCGATGGCGGGGAAACGGTCACCGCCGCGGGCGGACAAGGTGGCGCCTGCCATATCGGCAGTGCCAACGGACCGGCCGGCATCGGCAGCACGACCGGCTGCGTCGGAGACCAGTTTTACAAAGGCGGTAGCGGCGGAAACTACGGCAGCAACAACGGCGGCAGCGGCGGCGGCGGACCCAGCGACCTGGCGGACGGCGGTGACGGCTCTACAACGGAAACGGGCGGCGGAGGCCTCGGAGCGATTGGCAGCGACCCTGACCACAACGGCGGCAACGGCGCCAATGGCCGAGGTGCCGGGAATACCGGTTTACCCGGCAACACGCCAGGCGGCGGCGGTGGCGGTGCCAAGTCCCAGATGCAAGATGGAGAATATATCGGCGGCTCGGGCGGCCTGGGCCAGATCATCATTACCTATCTTCAGCTTCCTGCCGTAGAATCCCCGGTGCTTGAGCACAGCATGAGCGCGGGCGGCATGGTCTTCAGCTGGACGGGAAGCGGCTTCAAGGTTCAGTCCCGCACCAACCTCATGGACGGGGCTTGGTCCGACGTGCCTGGCGGCGACGTCACACTCGTGAATGTGATCCCAACCAACGGTGCGGCTTTCTACCGGCTGATTGAACAGTAAGCTTTCCTGAGGCGGGTGGAACGATGTTAACAAATACGGAGCTCAGTCGTTTCATACAAATGCGTGCTCCGAAAGGGGTAGAAGAAAAAGTAAAAAATGAGTGCTAAAAATAAGATGAGAATCTTTTATTTAATGGTGTCGGTGCTTTTTTCAGTGAGCATAAGTTTTGGCTATCAAGTTTGGTTTGGCCTGCCCTATATGCCGAAGGAATCCCAAAGCAATCTTGATCAATGGGATTTCATGGCCACGCAAGTGAAAGGGCTCAACCTTAATCCAGTGGATACCCAGCGGCCGGATGAAGATCGAAACAGTACGGCTGACTGGAAAGCGATTGTTCAAGCCATGCCGACCGCCAAAAACAATTGCATGATCGGCGTCCCGAGAACGCACTTCTTTTACGATGGATATGGAGGCTCCTCAAAACCCACATTAGCGGAAATGCTAAACACAAAATTTAAGCAGGAAGGAAAATATGCATGCCAAATCAAATGGGTCATGCCGTTTGATAACCAACCCGGAGAAGACCGAACGCTGCCAATCGAGCTATGGAGCGATGCCGAACTGCAGGAACTGCGGGATTGGCTGGATAATAATGGGCATGCCGATGTTAAGTTATTGACCAATGTGCGAAACAACGGCACCCGGGCTCATGATTTTGCTGAGAAAGCCATTGTCGATGGTATGTCCATAGAAGCCAAAGCCTACCTTTGGTATGAGAATAACGGCCGCAGGCAGGATTACCTTCAATGGGCCGTGGCAAACCCGTTGACCAAAGATAAAAATTTTAAGTTTCAGGTTCCTTTTGGAACATATGACGGAGAAAGCGGATATCAGGCGATGCGCGGTTTTATGCGTTGGTTGAGTAACACCGTGCTGAATAGTACGGAACTTGTCCGGCGTCCGGATACGGTATTTCTGATCATCACCTACGGCCCTAGCGATCCGCATCTTCCGGAACTGTCGGCTGATGAAACGGAATATGTAAATACGATGTCATCGCTGTCGTTATCGCTTATCGAACAAAAGGCCATGTTTGAAGGAACTGCACCGGGAGGTTTGATCTCCAAAGCGCAGACCCTGAGCTATGACCGAGCAGTAGTTGATTCCGCCCCGACCTCCGGCTTGGTGGCGCATTGGCCGCTGGATGAAGGTTCCGGAACGGATGCATACGATGCGTCGGGCTATGGATTCGACGGCGAGCTGCTCAACGGCGCGACCTGGGGCAGCGACGCGGAGCGCGGAACCTATGCGGTCTTTGATGGAACGGACGACCGAATTGAAACATCCTTCACCTACGCACTGGCCGACACGAATGACTTTACCTGGGCGTGGTGGGCAAAAAAGGAGCCCACATCGCATTCGGGTTCGATCATGCTCGGCAACCGCTACGGCAACACGGGGTCGGAAACGTATGAATTCATCAAAATGACGCCCTCCAAAGCATCGTTTGCGAACACGGACAGTACCGGTAGCATTGAAAACTATGACTATGCGGAGATTGCCGTGTCGAGCTGGCACCACTATGCGATGGTGAAGGACGAAACGAGCTACCAGTGGTATGTCGACGGCGTGGCGCAAGGTGTGGCATCCAACTTGGTCTACAGCGAATCCTCTCCGCTTCCATTCCTGATCGGCGGAGACGATAACGGGTCTGGCACGGTGAATGAACATTTTGAGGGCTGCATCGACGACGTGGTGCTCTACCGCAGCGCCCTGACGCCCGGGGAAATCATCAATGTCATCAACGGTATCTATCTGCCGACGGTTACGCTGACCACGCTGGCAACGCCGGTTGATTCGACCGATGGCAGTGTTTGGTCGGACGGTCTGCCCGCCCACGGCGGAGCGGATTATGTGATTCCAAGCACTGGAAACCTGCGTGGCGAATCCGGAACCACCACGTTTCCAGGTGCCTCTTTGAAAGTGGAGGCGGGCGGCAAGTTCCAGGTTCGCTCGCTCGAAAGTTCCAGTGACGTGACGACGGTGAACCATCTGGTTCTCGCAGGCGGTGCGGGCGCAAATTATGCCTTGCTCGCCGCCGGAACGGGGAACAATGCGATCAATGTACTCGATGGCACCATCACCCAATCGGGCGCATCGAAACTGCTTACCTATGGCGGCTCCATTGCCCGAAGCCTGAATGTGCTTTCACAGATTAACGGCGATGGAACGCTCCAGGTGGTCGGCGAGGGCGCAATGATCGATAACGCCGCCAACGCCTTTTCCGGAACATGGGAAGTCGCCGACGGCGCAACGTTGACCTTTAACAACGCCGGCGCGGTCGGTTCGGCCAATATCGACGTGCTGGATGGTGGAACGCTCCAAATTCTCGGAACCTGGAACTCGGGCGCCTCGCTGAGCGTCGTCGACACGCCAACGACACAGGTTGAGCTTGGATCTCAAAGCTGGTTTGTATCTTCCCTTCTCTTTGGCGGCTCGCCGGTTGAGGGCGGAACCCATACCGCATCGGAGCTCAATGCGCTCGGAGCAAACAGCGTCTTTAGCGGAACCGGCACGCTTACGGTCGTGCCGGAAGGGTCGGTCTATGTTGCGGCAACCTACAATGCGCCGGGTACTCAGACTTGGACGTGCCCGCAAGGCATCAACTACATTCGGGTGGAGTGCTGGGGCGGCGGCGGCGCGGGGGGAGGTGCCGTGCGAACCACGCCGACAGGCGGCGCGGGCGGCGGCGGTGCTGCTGCGGGGGGCTATGCCAGGCTGATGAATGTTCCGGTCACGCCCGGAATGAATTACACCATCACCATTCCGGCGGCGGCCACGTGTTCTTCCGGCTTTAGCGACGGCCAGCGCTTCAACGGCCCGGCCGTGACCTTTACGGGCGATGGCGGGGCAACGGTCACCGCAGCAGGCGGACAAGGCGGCGCCTGTCATATCGGCAGTGCCAACGGACCGGCCGGCATCGGCAGCACGACCGGCTGCGTCGGCGACCAGTTTTACAAAGGCGGCAGCGGCGGAAACTATGGCAGCAACAATGGCGGAAGCGGCGGCAGCGGTCCCAGCGACCTGGCGAACGGGGTGGACGGCTTAACAACGGAAACGGGCGGCGGGGGCATTGGAGCGACGGGCAGCGATGCTGCGCACGACGGCGGTGACGGCGGCGATGGCAGAGGCGCCGGAAATCATGGTTTCGCCGGTAGCACTCCGGGTGGCGGCGGCGGGGGTGCCAAGTCCCAGATGCAAGGTGGAGAATATCTCGGCGGCTCGGGCGGCCTGGGCCAGATCATCATTACCTACCTGCGGCTTCCCGCAGATGAAGCGCCAATGCTCGGGCACGGTATGAGCGGCGGCGGCATGGTCTTCAACTGGACGGGCAACGGCTTCAAGGTGCAATCGTGCACCAACCTAACGGAAGGAACGTGGCAGGATGTGCCCGGTGGCAACATGCCGCCCGTGACGAACTCCACGGTAGAACCGGAAGCCTTCTTCCGGTTGATTGAGCTGTAGGGTTCCCGGGAGTGTTCGGCCCCGAAGAGCCAAGCGCGATTTTAACGATTTGAATATGCGCAAGGTTTTCGGGGTGCAGTTGTTGGAATAAAACCAAGTTCGATAAAAGAGGAATAAACCGCATCGCTGAACCAGCGCATATGCGCGTGTGGAATCCAGAGCGGGACGAGTGGCAAGGAGATACAATGAGGAATCATGTTTTTAACGCCGTATTGTTGACGTGTTTGTTTTTAGGTGGCGCATCAAGACTCGATGCGGCGGTCTATTATGAATCCGGCGGCTTGGTCATTATGGAGATGGAGAACACGGATTCTCCGCTAGGGCTGTGGCAACAGCAATCCTCCCTGGGCGGGTATACGGGAAGCGGCTATCTGCAGTTCCTGGGGAATACGTACGAAACGGGGCCGGCAACCTCTCCGCTTGAGTACACGTTTAAAGTGAACCAATCCGGGCTTTACTATCTCCACCTCCACTGTGCGAAGGAGACGCATGATGGCCGAACAGATGTGGCCAACGACTGCTATGTGCGCGTGGAAGGGGATTACAGTGCCGGGCCGGCTCCATGGGACAGTCATGGCGACAATGCCCCCTTGGGCATGCTGCAAAGTGATACCAAATATTTCGGGGGAGCGGCTGATGCCTGGAAATGGGAAGATGGGGAGCTGTCTTCGGGGGGCAATGGAAACCTGGATGCCGGCGGAACGTCAAACAAGCGGGTGGCGGTCTACGATTTCAAGGCCGGGGAGACCTATACGCTGGTTGTTTCCGGGCGCTCCAAGTTTTTCAGGATCAACCGCATCATGTTCCGCCACACGTCGGTGGCGAAGACTACGGCGCAGAACCTCGGCAATCCGGAATCGGGGATGGTGACGTCGGTTGCAGAATATGCCTATGAGGCAACCTCCGATTTTCCCGACTACCTGTCCGGCGATGTTCCGTACTATATCGACCCTGGCAACGACGCGCTGGCCATCGCGGCGAACATCGAGGCGAACCGTAGTGGTTTTGCCCGGGCTTCGAGAACCTTTGATGGCGCGACGGGCCACTACGATGTGACGATTACCACGCTGACGGAAGAGGATGGGGAATCCACCTACCGGCTGCTGGTGAACGGATCGGTTGTGGCCACCTTTGTGAATACCTACATCGGCCCCGGTTCGCCGCAGGACCTGCAACCGGAAACCCACCGATGGGTGGGCATCCCGATCAACAGCGAAGACACCCTGGCCATCGAGTCGAACGCCGACACCAATGGCGAAATTCCCGAAGGCACCAACGGCACCGCCTGGGCGCGCGGCCGCTGGCGCCAGATCGAGCTGACGTCTTCGCTGGTTAAGCCGCCGACCGGTCGGCTGGCCTATGTCGCCGACGGCAACTCGCCGGACCCGGACGATATCGGCGCCAATGCCGTGCTGTTGGGGCTGCTGAAAGGGGCTGAACAGCAGGATCGGCTGGTTCACTTCTCGCATTCGTGCGACCTGGTTAAAGCCAGCAACATTTCCGCTGCGGACGAACTTCGCCGCCAGGCGTATTTGCACCGGACAGCCGCTGAAGGGTTGTCCTACTTCGGGCCGTTCACCAATCTGGCCGACTACTACAACTGCCGCTCCAACCAGACGGCGGCGGTCGCGAACCTGACGGCGGCCATCGACGCTTCAACCGCCGCCGATCCGCTGTGGATCATCGAAGCCGGCGAACCCGACATCATCGGCTATGCCTTGCAGGCCGCCGACCCCGCAAAGATACCGTATGTTCATGTGGTGTCGCACCATCCGGCCAATGATGATAGCGGCGACATCTTCACCTGGGCACAAATCTTGGCCTTTGGCGTAACCGAACATCAGATCGGCGACCAGAATGTTGGATTGCAGGTGCTCATGAGTTCCGGATTGTGGGACTGGGCGGAAGGCCATGGCAATCCGGCCATGGTCTGGATTCTTGACCAGCTGAAATATGCGGAAGCCGATGGCGTCGTCGGTTTCCAGACCGGCAAGTACGACTGCTCCGATGCCGGGATGATCTACTGGTGGTTGACCGGTGCCGATAACGGTGGAAACAAGCATTCCACCCCGGTCGAAATAAAAGACCTGCTGCTCTACGATGGCATCACCCTTGCCCCGACGGTCACCATGGTTGCACTGGGCTCCGCGGTGGATTCGACCGCAGGCAGCACATGGTCGGATGCGCAGCCCGCGCATTCGGGAGCCCATTACATGGTTCCCGCCACCGGAAACCTACGCAGTGAAAGCGGAACTTCAACCTTCCCCGGCGACTCGCTAACCGTTCTGGCCGGGGGTAAATTCCAGGTGCGGTCGCTGGATACACTCGGCGAAACCACGACGGTGAACCAGTTGGTTTTCAGAAACGGAACCAGTTTTGCGGCGGGAGAAGTTGCCCAACTCGCCGCGGGAACCGGTAATGATTTGACGAATGTGCTCGGCGGAAGCATCTCGAATTCGGGTTATACCAAGTTCCTTTCCTACCATGCCTACAGTGGCGGCGCCATTTCCCGGAGTTTGAGCATCCAGTCTGCGATTGACGGTGATGGGCATATCCAGGCCTGGGAAGGATCGACGGGCTATGGAGGGGAAACCGTGATTATCGCCAATGCGGCCAACACGTTTTCCGGAACATGGGAAGTTGGTACGGACACCACGCTGGTGTTCAACAACGCCGGTGCGGTTGGTTCGGCGGATGTTGTTGTTCTTGACTCGGGCAAGCTACGGATTTTGGGTGATTGGAACACCTATGCAAACCTGACGGTGGCCGACACTGCGACCACATCAGTCGATCTGGGTTCCCATGCCTGGAAGGTAACCCATCTGGACGTTGGAGGAACTGCCATTGCCGACGGCTCGTATACCGCGGCCCAGCTCAATGCATTGGGAACGAATCCGGTATTCAGCGGCAACGGAACCCTTGTTGTTGGCGCCGCCCCGCCTCCTCCCGTATCGGCAATTGTTGCCGGTTGGGATACGTGGGATAGCGCGACCGCTCCCTCCGCATCCGTGCTTGCACCGAATGTCACCGCATCGGCTGAAACGACCACAGAACAGCAATCTTGGAATGTCGTCGACGAGCGCGGTGCCAGCAACGACGGTGATTGGGGAACCTTTGCAGGCCCCCCCTCGGCGAGTACCGTAACCAATGCGGATTTTGAAAACCTTGAGTTGCCGAATGCCACCACCGGCGGAACCATCACGTTCTCGATCACAAATAATGGTCTGGCCGATATCCAATTGAATGCCTTTCATTTTGACGCCTATGCGTTTCGTCCCAAGGCGGCCCGGGCATACTCGCTGAGCGTGTTGGCCGGCAGCGATATTACCGTCGGTACGATCTACACGTCAGCGGACGATGAAATTTCTTCCGTAGGTGGGGCGTGGGACAACGGTGCGCATGACGATATCGATCTTTCCCTGGCCGGGCTTGCCGACCATACCCTTGCTGCCGGCGAGTCGGTCGACTTCCTGCTGGCCTTTTCAAGCGGAGAGGGGGATGCCGCCGGCGGCCATGATCTGTGGGTGGACAACGTTGCCGTTTCGCAGCTGGTCACCGTCCCCCCGGCCGCACCCCCGGTGCTCGGTTTCGACATGAACGAAGGCGATATGGTCATCTCCTGGAGTGGGAGCGGATTCAAGGTGCAGTCCTGCACCAACCTGACGGTAGGCGCCTGGAACGATGTGCCCGGCGGCGATATGCCGCCGGTGACGAATTCCCTGACCCATCCGGAAGCCTTCTATCGTTTGATTGAGGAATGAACACAGTTATTTTAACGATCTTAATCATCTAAAGGTTGTCCATTTTCGCGGAGGTTGTTATGGGTTGTTCCAAGTTAAAAAGGAACAGGTGTATTCATACGAAAGCATAGGAGGTTAGGAGATGAAGAGTAGGACAATGCAAGCGGTGGCCGTTGCTGTTATGGCGGCATGTGTCGTGGGGGCGAATGCCCAAACCACAACGAACGCAACCCCAACGGATTCCCATGTGCTTCAAGGAAACTTCCAAGTCGGCGGTCTCCCCGTCTTTTTGGCGAACAATTCGAACGCGGACCGTTGCGGTACTGGTGGGGCCACTGGACAGCAGCGTGTCAACCAAGCCATTTTTAGCTTCGACCTGCCAAGTATTCCCGCCGGTGAGACGGTTAATGCGGCGACCTTCTCGTTCAAGATGTTTTCCACCGCGGTCAATGGAGCACCACTGGAGTTTGATATGGTGCTCTGCCTGATGGACCATGACGATATCGGTGATTTTTCGGGAGCGGATTTTGTTGAGGCCACCGCGCCTATCAACTCGCCGTTGACCAACGGTGTTGTGATTGCCCAGCTTGCGGTGGCGGATGTCTCCAACAATGAAACGATTGACGTATCGCTGACCGGCGCCGCATTGGCGCAGCTTGCAGGCCTCTATGATGGTACGGGTACACCCTCCCAATCCAAACTCTGGTTCCGCGCCAGCACCAGTACGAACATCGATACAAGTGTGGCGGATAACGCAAATGACCGATTCAACTTTGATGATGCGGGGCACACCGGACCGAACATCAGCGGCTTGGAGCTGGACTGGGGAATCCCTTCGCCGGATATCTATTACGTCGCAACCACGCCCACCAACTGGACGGTCGGTGCGGCCTGGAGCGATGGCAATCCTGCGGCGGCCGGCGACGATTACTACGTCACCAACGGCGTGGCCCTGCAAACACCGTCCGCCACCGCCACGTTCCCCGGAGACGCGCTGGTTCTGGAAGGTTCGCAGACCGTGGAACTGATGGCTTCCGGAGCCGATGTGATTACTTTCCCGTCCCTGGACCTAAGCGGCGACACGCTGCGCGCCGGTGTGGTCGACAGCGGCGAAGCAAAGGTCGATGGAACGCTCAATGTTATTGGCAATTCCTCGTTTGGCGGCGCCACGGACAGTTCGCGAGATCTGCGCGTTCTTGCGCTGGTCACCGGGTCGTCGACCGTGACGCTGTCCGCGCCCGGCAAAACGATCTATATCGAACATGCCGGCAACACCTTCGATGGCACGTGGAACCTGACGGGCAACTATGCGGAGTTCGCCTCTCCGGCTGCGGTGGGTGCGGGCAGTATCCAGGTGGGCAACTTCGGCAAGCTGCGCATCCTCGGCGACTGGGACGGCCTTGCTACTGATGAAACCCTGACGGTGGCCGATAGCGCGAATGCTGTTGTGGAAGTGGGATCGTATGCCTGGAAGGTATCGGCCCTGACGTTTGGTGGCTCGAATGTCGTTGACGGTGCCGTTTATACGACGGCTGAGCTGAATGCGATGGGGACCAATGCGGTCTTCACCGGAGCAGGGACCATCCAGGTGGGCACGCCTCCGCCGCCACCTCCGGGCGAGCTGATTGCGGGTTGGGATTCCTGGAGCAGTGGTACTGCTCCCACCGTAACCGTAGTCAAGGCGGGCATCACCGCATCCGCTACGGCAACGGGTACCGGCGGCGATTGGACGATAGGGGACACCGAAACCGATCCCGGTCGCGGCTCCAGCGTGGACGGTACCTGGGGAACCTATGACGGCGGCGGGAATCCTCCGAACACGGTGACCAATGAGCATGGTGCCAACATGACGTTGACCAATGGCAAGACGGACGGAGAGATCACATTCACGATTACAAATAGTACGGCATCAGCCATAAACCTGGGCTCGGTACACTTTGACGCCCTTGCGTTCCGTCCCAACGCGGCGCGCACCTATGCGGTGAACGTGTTGGCCGGCAGCGACATCACCGTTGGCAATGTCTTCACTTCGCCCGATGATGCGATCACCGAGATTGCCGGAAGCGCCGTATTGCTGGCATCGCGCGACGCGCATGACGATATCGACGTTTCCCTGGCCGGTCTTGCCGACAGCACGCTCGAAGTCGGTGAAGTGGCCATTGTCCAACTGGCTTTCTCGTCGGGAACGGGCAGTGGCGGAGGCCATCATCTGTTTATCGATAACGTAGGCTTTTCAGCCGCGGCGTCTACCGGTCCCGTTGAGCCTCCCGTCATGGAATCCGATGTTTCCGGAGGAAATGTCACCCTAAGCTGGGCATCGGATGGGGCATTCAAACTGCAGACCCGGCCAAATCTTGTGGTTGGCGATTGGGCCGATGTGCCCGGAGCCACATCCAGTCCTGTGGTCGTTCCGGCCACCAACGCTGTCGAGTTCCTCCGTTTGATTGAGCAATAGGAAGAGGAACTTGCAAAACCTCTGGTTTTGCCGTTCCAGTTATCAGGTACTGGTTATTGGTTATGAGGACAAGTCATACGCAACAGGGGTTTAGCCCAATAACCAATAACTTTTAACAAAAAACCGCCTCGCAAACTCGAAGGGTTTTGCAAGAGGCTAGGAAGAAGAAACAAAGGATCGGCCGCTGAATGGCGACCGATCCCGAATCGAAGCCGCCCCGCGTTAAGTGGGGCGTTTTTTTATTAACGATCCATGATTGTAATCAGAGGTGACAAACAATAGTTTCTGATACTGATTACACTGGCTGGGTTTATTGCGGATGTTTAAATTCGATGAATGATGTACTTACGAGGATTACGATCACTCTTCTGGTGACCCTAGCGCTACTGCGGGCTGAGTCCGCCGACGTTGAGAAATTGCAGGTGTCGGTGGTCGATACCCATGCGCTCACGTTTGCAATAGGCCACAAAACCCGGTTCAGTACCCATGTGAATGGCAGGACGCACCAGCAGACCCCGATCGTTACGCACAAAGGCTATCAGTACACGACCTACTTTAATTCCAGGCGGCATCTATGCGTTGCCAGACGCCAGTTGCCGGCCGGTGGGTGGAGCGTCATTGAATTCGAAGATCATGTTTTTGAGTCCAGCGATTCGCACAACACGGCCGTGATCGGGATCTGCGAGGGGGATGGAACCATCCACCTGGCGTTCGACCATCATGCCAATCCCTTGAAATACCGCGTATCGGAATTGGGGGCTGCAAGCCATCCAACGGATGTTGAATGGAGTGCGGCACTCTTCGGTCCGGTTGCTGACCGGTTGGGTTCGTTGGGGCGGATCGATAAATTTACCTATCCGCGCTTCTTCAACGCGCCGAATGGAAACCTGATGCTCTCCTTCCGGTATTTCACGTCGGGCAATGGCGATTCGAGAATTCATGAATACAGCGCGGAAACACACGATTGGACGCCTGGGATGGGCCGCTTTATCGCGCGGGATATGGGCACGTATGAGCGGGAGGGTGAAACCAGCGAATATCGCTGCGCCTACATGAATAACCTGACCTATGGAGGGGAACGACTGCACGCCTCATGGGTGTGGCGCGACCGCTTCAAGAAGACCGCCCACGAGAACCAACACGATGTTTGCTATGCGTACAGCGATGATGATGGGCGAACCTGGAAAAATTCAAAGGGATCAACGATCGGGGAAACGGGAACCGGCAAGGTCATTCATCTCGACTCTCCGGGGCTGGTTGTTGTTCCGGTGGAGATGGGGTACGGGTTAAGCAATCAGAACGGGCACTATGCCTATCCCGACGGAAGTCTTCACATGATGGTTCTGCACGCGGTGGAAAAAGGGGAACGACCCACCTACCAGCATCACTGGCGCGACCGGAAAGGGCGCTGGACCACGCAAGTGCTCCCGTTTTCGGGAGGCCGTGCCAAAATCCTGGGCGATCGGGACGGAAGCCTGTTTCTCTTCTTCGAGCAAAGAAACGAGTTCCGAATCGCAAAAGGCACACCCAACGCAACGGCGACGAAATGGGATTGGAACGTCATCCATGCCGAAAAGGGCATCGTTATGGGCAGCGAGGCCGTGGTTGATTTCACCCGATGGGAAAAGGAGCGCGTCATCTCCGCCTATATGCAGGAAAAACCGGACGAGCTGTTGAGCTATGGGGATGGCCCGATGATTGATGGAAAGCCAACCCCCCTGTTGGTTGTCGATTATCAGGTCTCAGCCTATGCCGCGAATCCTCAACCGCCTGCCGATGCCGAACACATTGCCGTCGACACCTCTTTAAAGTGGGCTCCGGGAATGGGATCCAAGGCGCACCGGCTGTTCGTTGGAATTGATGCCGACAGGGTGGGAAGGGCCAAAAAATCCTCTCCTGAATGTATCGGGGAGTTCACCGCTCCGGAGTTCACTTTTCCAAAAATCCTGAAACCGGCAACGACCTTCTATTGGCGTGTTGATGCGGTGCAGGAAAACAACACCGTCAAACGCGGGCAGGTCTGGACGTTCACGACTGCGGAATAATCCGCATCTGGCACATTCCTTTTTCAGCATGGTGTCCAGTTGATGGCCAAGAGGCCACCGTGCAAATTCAACGATTTGAATTGCGTTCCGATTGAGTTGCCCCCTGGGCTATGGGATTGTCCTTCCCAGACTATGCAACGTGCACATGAATGGAACGGGAAGGGTCTTGTGAGGACGCTGTTATTTTCGAAGCAACTAGGAATGCTAACGCTCGCCCTGTTTCCCGGGGTTGGACTGTTGGCGCAAGCCGTTCCTGCAAGGCCCACGGTAAAGCAGGTGAAGGCCGACATGAAGCGGGTCGCCGATTGGCAAATCGGGCACTTCGCCGATGAATTCAGAATCCGGCGCGGAAAAAAACCGCCGCGTGGACTGGGCGACTGGACGAACGGGGCGCTTTATGTGGGAATGGTTAAGTGGGCGGAGATCGCAGGCGATGACGCATACTATGGGTGGCTGAAGAAGTTGTCGGAGCGGCAGCAGTGGAAGCTGCCGCAGCGTGTCTACCACGCGGACGACCATTGCGTGGGGCAGCTGTATCTCGAGCTTTACAGAAAATACGGGGAGGCGCATATGATTGCACCGACCCAGGCACAACTCGACCGAATCATGGCGGCAACCCCGACGCGTGACCTCAAATGGAAGCATGTGGTTTCGCAGGATCGGTGGAGCTGGTGCGATGCGCTGTTCATGGCCCCGCCGCTCTGGGCAAAAATGTCCGCCGTCGCAGACGACCCGAAATATCGCGATTGGATGTTTCATGAGTTCCAGGCGACCACGGATTATCTTTTCGATAAGGAGGAGCAACTGTACTTCAGGGACAGCCGCTTCTTCGATCAGCGACATGATGGAAATAAAGTTTTCTGGGCTCGCGGGAACGGCTGGGTTTTCGGGGGACTGGCTCTGATCCTTCCCGAGATCCCCAAGCCTTCGGAGCAATACGACTACTTTGTGGGCATCTACAAACAGATGGCTGAAAAGCTGGTTTCCATCCAGACCCCGGAAGGGTACTGGCCGATGAGTCTGCTCGAAGCCGATGCCTATCCAACCCCCGAAACCAGTGGAACCGGCTTCAATTGTTTCGGTCTGGCCTGGGGTATCAACAACGGGGTGCTGGATCGGGCGACCTATGAGCCGGCGGTGCTGAAAGCCTGGTCCGCGCTCACGCGGTGCATCACCGAAGAGGGAATGCTGGGCTATGTCCAGCCCATCGGTGCCGCGCCTGGACAGGCCTGGCCGGATAAGACGGAAGTGTATGGAGCCGGCGCATTCCTCGCGGCCGGGGCCGAGCTGGTGCACCTGCTGGAAAAGTAACGTTTGGATGGAAATAGGACGGGATTGAACATGATGAAGAATAAATGGATGGGTATGGTGTTGGCGACCGCAGTGGTTGTGCCGTGTTTTGCCGAACCGGATGCGCCATACAAGGATGCCTCCTTGCCCGTTGAGCAACGGGTGGAGGATTTGCTGGGGCGCATGACGCTGGAGGAAAAGGTGGCGCAGATGCGCATCTTCCACGCGAACAAGGGCATCAAGTCCGGCAAGCAGGGCGAATTGGTGATGTCGAAAGACGTGGTCGCTCGTTTGGAATACGGTATTGCCGGAATCAAGAATCCGGGCGAGCCCGATTCCCCGGAGCAGGCCGCCAAGCTGACCAACGAGCTACAGGAATACATCATCGGAAAGAGTCGCCTGGATATTCCGGCCATGTTTGTTTGCGAAGCGTATAACGGCGTGGACGCGCACGGAAGCACCCGCTTCATGCGACCGATGAACATGGCGGCCACCTGGAATGTGGATCTGGTCAACCGCATCTGGACGGTGACCGGCCGCGAGGCGCGCCTGCGCGGTTTCCACATGTGCCACTCGCCGGAATCGGACATCATGCGCGACCCGCGTTTCGGCCGCATGAGCGAAGCCTTCAGCGAAGATTCGTGGCTGACCACGGAAATGGTGGTGGCGGCCGTGAAAGGTGTGCAGGGCGGATATGATGGAACGGGCGTCAACAGCACGCACATCGGTGCTGTGGCCAAGCACTTTGCGGGTTATGGTCAGGTGCAGGGCGGCCGCAACTTCGCCTCCATCCAAATCTCTGAACGGGATCTGATTGATCAGGTTTTCCCGCCGTTCAAAGGCGCGGTGCAACGCGCACATGCGTTCGGCATCATGGCCTCGCACGGCGACCTGAATGGGGTTGCCAGCCACGCCAACCCGTGGTTGCTGACCGAGGTGCTGCGGAAGCAGTGGGGCTTCAAGGGATACGTGGTGTCGGACTCCAACGACATTGCCCGGCTGCATGATTTCATGAAGGTGGCGGAGTCGCACGAGGCCGCTGTTGAAATGGCGCTCAAGGCCGGCATGGATGTGGATTTGTACAGCGACCTAGCCTATGTGCATTTGACTAAAATGGCGAAGGCGGATCCGAGTCTAATCCCATTCATCGACCGTTCCGTCAGCAATGTGCTGCGCACCAAGTTCAAGCTCGGACTCTTCGAAAACCCGTATACCAGTGTAGGGGACACGAAGATGGAGGTGCGCTCCGAAGCCTCGCTGGCCCTTGCCCGCGAAGCAGACCTTGAATCGGCGATCCTGCTGGAAAACAAGAAGAACACCCTGCCGTTGGATGCCGCCAAGATCAAAAAAGTGGCGCTGCTCGGCCCCTTGCTCTACACCGACACACAGGACATGTTTGAACAAGTGACCGGCGATGCCGTCGAATATGTCAGTGCGAAAGGGTTTGCCCTTACCGACGGGAAACGCGGACGGCCGGCCCTGATGCCGCGCGATGAAAAGAAGATCGCCTCGCTGGTGGAAAAGGCCAAGGCCGCCGATGTTGCCGTCCTCTTTCTCGGCGGCGATGAATATACCTCGAAGGAAGCATTCTTCAGCGGCGCGTACGGTGACCGCGACCTGATCGATCCGGTCGGGCCGCAGGATGAGCTTGTTCAGCGGGTGAAGGCGCTTGGAAAGCCGGTGGTGGTGGTGCTGAAACACCGCCGTACCTTATCGATCAATGTGATTTCCGACCAGGCCGATGCAATCCTGGATTGCTGGGATCTCAGCGAGCTGGGCGATCTGGCGGTTGCGGAAATCCTGTTCGGCAAGGTTTCGCCATCCGGAAAACTGCCGGTCACCGTCCCGCGTTCGATTGGTCAGTTTCCGTTCGAATACAGCCAAAAAGAGATCAACTATAAGAAAGGCTACCTCTTCCAAAAGGACGGACCGCTCTATCCGTTCGGCCATGGCCTGAGCTACGGAAGGTTCACCTATTCCAAGCCGAAACTCTCCGGCAAGGAAATGGCGAAGGATGGAACGCTGACCGTTAGCGTGGATGTTTCCAATGCCGGTAAAATCGAGGCCAAGGAAGTGGTTCAGTTGTATGTGAAAGACCTGATCGGCTCCGTTACCCGTCCGGACAAGGAACTCAAGGGCTTTGAGAAAATCGAACTCAAGCCGGGCGAAACCAAAGCGGTTGCATTCACCATCACACCGGACATGCTGATGTTCACCGGCCTGGAAATGAAGCCGGTGCTGGAAGCGGGCGACTATGAAGTGATGGTGGGCACCTCTTCCGCGGATGTTCAAAAGGCCGCGTTCCGCCTCAAGTAAGACATAGGGAGCATAGCATGATAAAACGGACAGCATGGTTGTTGTTGCTGATGGCGGGAGCGGTTGTTGCGGAAAAACCGAATATACTCTTCATCCTGGCGGATGATCTCGGTTTTAACCAGGTCGGCGCCTATGGCGATACGCCGATCCAGACGCCGAACCTGGATCGGCTGGCCGCCAACGGCGTGCGGTTCACGCAGGCCTATGCCGGCAACACCGTTTGTTCTCCGTCGCGCGTTTCGCTCTTTACCGGGCGGGACGGGCGGTTGATGGGCAACAACTCGAACACCGTTCAGTTGGAGGCGTTCGATCAGACCTTCGCCCATGTGCTCAAATATGCGGGCTACGATACGGCGCTGTTCGGCAAATATTCGATTGGCTCGCAAATGGGCGTAACCGATCCGCTGGCGATGGGGTTCGATACCTGGTTCGGGATGTATTCCATTCTGGAAGGGCACCGCCAGTATCCGCACATCCTTTGGCGCGACGGCGTGAAGGAGCGGATCGAGGCCAACGAGGGCGGGCGCAAGGGCGCCTATGCGCAGGAGCTGTTTACCCAGGAGGCGATCCGCTACATCCGGCAGGATCATCAGAATCCATTCTTTGTGTTCCTGGCCTATTCGTCTCCGCATGCCGAGCTGGCCGCGCCGGAGCAGTACATGGAAATGTACGAAGGCAAGTTCGAGGAAAAACCCTACATCGGTATGTCGCAGGGCAAGGAAGTGGAGAAGTATGCGTCCTACTATCCCGAGCCGGTTGCAAATCCCAACGCCACATTGGCGGCGATGGTGACCGCGCTGGATGATTATATCGGGCAGCTCCAGGCGGTGCTGGTGGAGAAAGGGATTGCCGACAACACGCTGATCATCTTTACATCCGACAACGGCCCGCACGATGAGGGGGGCGCAAGCCCTGTTTTCTTCAACGCATCCGAGCCGTACAAGGGCATGAAACGCGATGTGTATGACGGCGGCATCCATGTGCCGTTCATTGCGCACTGGCCCGCCGCGATTAAGACCGCGCGCGTGGATGATACGCCATTGGCGTTCGCCGACATGTTCCCCACTTTCGGCGAGTTGGCCGGCGTTTCCATGAACGTGATTCCTCGCCTTAAAATAAACGGTGTTTCCGTTGCCGGACGTTTGCGCGACGAGCCGTTGCCGATGGAGGAGCGCACGCTCTACTGGGAATTCGGGAAGCAGGCCGGCGATCCGAACTCGGGCATCGTGGGCGAAGTATTCCAGGCCGCGCGGCGCGGCCCGTGGAAGGCGGTGCGCTACGGACTGGAGGCGCCGGTGGAGCTGTATGATCTGGGGCAGGATCCAGGTGAATCCGTAGAACTGTCAACCAAGCAACCGGAAATCCACGCCGGGTTTGTTCGGCTGTTTGAAGAAAACAAAAACTAGCCGGAACGACCGTGCTTGTCTGAACGTCGAAGGATATGGATCCCAAGTGAAACACGTCTCTATCTTAATATGTGCGGGCCTTTTAACCGGATGCGTATCGGCCGGAAGCAAGGATGCGGTTCGCGTTTCAACGGTTTCCAATACGGGGATGCCGAAAAACATCGTTACGCCGGGAGCAGAGTGGAACTTTGGGCCGGGTTCGCTCTGGACGCATAAAGGATGGCAATATGCCGCCTATTGGGATGATGCCTGCCAGGTGACCGTGGCGCGACGGAAGCTTCCGCAGGGAAAGTGGGACGTGATGTCGTTGCCCGGCTATCGGCGCACGTCCACCGGCGACCGTGGAAAGGGCGGGATCAAGTCCAGAGGATTCGGCGACGGGCATGAAAAGGTGGCGCTGGGGATTTCTCCGGACGGTATCATTCATCTTTCCTTTGACCACCATCTTTCGACTCTCCACTATCGTCATTCCTTGCAACCGGTCGCTGATAATCCTGCCAGGCATAAATGGACACCCGAACTGTTCAGTCCGGTACTGGATCATCTGGGCGGGCCACAGATTGCCAACGTCACCTATCCCTCATTCAGCACCGACGGGAAGCATTTTGTTTTATATCTTCGACTCAACGGCGGCTCGGGCGCGGCGGATTCGAATTACTTCGAATACCAGGGTGGGAAATGGCTCATCAACGATGAGGCATCCGCCAAGCTCATCGATAAGAAATGGTCGGGCGGCGACAAGACCGTCAATGCCTATCTGCACGGGTTGGTGTTCCATAACGGACGGCGCTACCTGACCTGGTGCTGGCGGGATACGCCGGATGCCCGCACCTGCCACGACCTCTGTTTTGCCTATAGCGACGATCAGGGAACAACCTGGAAGAATAACGATGGAAAGGTTATCGGGGAACGTGGTGGAAAACCGATCACCGCTGATTCGCCCGGGGTGGCCGCCATTGAAATCCCGCCCGGATCAAGCTATCAGAACGGCGGTTCAATGGTGGTTGATGACGATGGGCGCGTCCATGTTCTGATGCAGGGGGAAAAGGGGAAACCCGTCCATTTCCAGCGCGACCCGAAGTCCAAGACGTGGAGTCGGCAAAAGGCGAGTACGTTGGGCAAGCAGGTGGCGGGGCCGGGTGATGCCTTGTACATCGTCAGTCCGGAAAAAGTGACGCTCACCTCCGCCGGCAGTTTCGGCCAGCGGGAATCCACGGCCAAGGTGAATGGCAAGTATTTCGAGGATTGCAAAATGGGTATCGACCGGACTCGGAACGATGGCTGGATTTCGGTTATCGGCCAGAAAGGCAAAACAGTTACGGTAGTCGATTACCGGATTGGGAAATAACACGGTAGAGCCTCTTGCAAAACCCTTCGAGTTTGCGAGGCGGTTTTTTGTTATTTCGAACGGAAGGAGAGCGAACATGACGTACAAACGAATCATGCTGGTGGGTTCTGCATTGTTGGCAACGGGCGCATTGCCACTTACGATGGAAGCTGCTGAAACGAAGGGAAAAGCTGACGTGCAGCTGATCAACACCGATCCTGAGCCCAGCTTAAAGGAGGCCGGGTTTATTTCTCTTTTTGATGGGAAAACATTGGCTGGCTGGACGCCCAGGCAGGGCACGATGGTTTTCGCGGTTAAAGAGGGGGAAATCGTTGGAACCTGCAGTTCGGGGCCAAGCACGTTTCTTTGCACCGACAAGGAATACACGGATTTTATTTTCACCTGCGAAACCAAGTGGGCTGTGGATGGGAATACGGGGGTTCAGGTTCGGTCGCGGATCCGGAAGGGCAAGGGGGGCGACATTGTTTTCGGCCCGCAGGTGGAAATGGAGGATCTGGCCAAAAACGGGCGCGGTTGGTCGGGGGGGATCTATGGCCAGCAGTGCGGCGGGTGGCTATATCCGCTTAAAGCCCCGGAACACCAACCGCTGAAGCAGGCCATTGATCGCGAAGGGTGGAACCGTATGACCGTGATGGTGAAGGGGAATGTCTTCAAAACCTGGATCAACGGATGGCCGGCCGCAAACTGGGTGGATGGGGAGAATGAATATCCCAAAGGGTTTATCGGGTTGCAGGTCCACGGTGGGAAGCAGGGGGTCATCCATTGGCGAAACCTTCGTGTTAAGGAGCTCTAGCGTCGGGATGGATTCGTTTCCCCATATTCTAATGATGATCGAGTCCTCCCGTGAATCCGGGCGGCGGTTGATTTCCGGCGTGGCGGATTATGCGAGGCACTTTGGGCCGTGGCAGTTCCATTGGAATCCGCAGGGCGAGGTGTATCGTGCGAAAGCGCTTGAGGCGGGGCGGTTTGATGGCGCGCTGATCCGGGACGATGTGGATGCCTCCGCGTTGGTTGATGCCGGCATTCCGGTGGTGGTTTTTTCGTATAGCAAGCATCGGCATTCCGGGATTGGTTGGGTGAACACGGATGACCATGGATTGAGCAAGGGGGTTGCCAACCATTTCCTTCAGCGGGGATTTCGCCATTTCGCTTTTTTTGGTTCTGCGGCGTGGCCCTGGGCGGTGCGCCGTTGCGAAGGGTTTTCGGAGGCATTGCGCAAGTCCGGTTTTGAGGCCGATGTCTACCCGGGGATTGAACCTTCGCTGGAGCGGTTTGATGATGCCGATGTGGTTCGGTGGTTGCAGGGCCTGCCGCGCCCCGTGGCCTTGATGGCCGCCAACGACGATCTGGGGCTGAAGGTGGTTGAGCTATGCCGGGAGGCGGGCCTGCGAGTGCCCTACGATTGTGCCGTTGTCGGAGTGGATAATGATCCCTGCGTCTGTGGCTTGAGCAATCCTTCGTTAAGCAGCGTGGGGATCGACCAGTATCAGTCCGGCTATCTTGCCGCGGAAATGCTTGGGAACATGATGAAGGGCACCGCGCCCGAAAACCTGGTTATCACCGCTAAAACCGGTGAGTTGGTGGTGCGGCAGTCATCGGATATCGTGGCGGTCGATAATGAAGCCGTGGTGAAGGCGCTACGGTTTATACAGAACAATGCGCACCGGGCACTCACCTCGGATGAGGTGGCCCTGGCCAGTGGACTCTACCGGCGCGGGTTGGAACGGGGGTTCAGGACGCACCTTTCGTGTACCATCAAGGAATATTGCCGGGAAGCCCGTGCAACCCATCTGGAAAACATTCTCCGGGAATCCCGCGAGAGTCTTGAGAAAATCGCCGGGCAATGTGGTTTTGCCCAAGCCTCCCATCTAACCCGGTTCTTCACTTCGGTCCGCGGCGAAACGCCTTCGAACTATCGAAAGCGGATCGCACTGCGGCAAGGCTAGCATGTGTTGTAAAAAAACGCGCTGCTTGGTGCCGGCGATTACGGGGCGGGCTGCACCTTTACGAAGTTGGCCGGGGTGTCGGTCAGCGTCATCCTGACCCTGCCGTTGCCGGAAGCGTCGGTGGTGAGCACGCTGCCGCCGGTCACCGTGCCCGCGTCGCCGGATGGATCGGCCTGGCCCAGGGTGGTCACGAGCGTGCCGGGAGCGGTCAGCTCGAGGCTCGAGTAAAACGCGTAGCCGGTTCCGGCATTGCCAGTAATGGTTAGTTCCCAGGTTGCGCCGCCGACCCGCCTGAACGAGGTGATCAATGGGGCGATGGGGCGCTCGGGAGTGGCCCAGATTCCGAAGTTGTCGAAGCGGACGTGGTCGCCTGCGACCTCGTTGTCGGTTCCCGAAACGAGGTAGAGTCCGAAGCCGGTTACCTGGCCGGCGAGATCCGAAGCGGGCGCCGCACCTAATGAAAGCGAGCCGGGGGCTCCCAGGGTGGTGTTTCCGATCGTCAGCCAGTTCGATGCCGTGGTGAACGAAGCCGGATGGTAGGTGAGGGGGAGGTCTGCGGGCGCAGCGCTATCCGGAATGCCATCGTTCAGCGCGGGATTGCTCGCATACCACACGCCGCCGATTTCAATCGCAACGCGGTATTGATGGTCGATGTTGTCGGCGCTGGCGTCCCAGCTGATCGAAGCGAGCGACTCGATGTTGACCGCTTCCGGAGCATCTGTTCGAACAAGGGCCGGTTGATTGGGCACGGCATCGTTCCACGGAGCGCCGTCGTCCTGCTTGGGTGCGTAGAAACCGTAGGCGCCCGATGCAACACCCAGGGCCCGGGACTGGTTGGTGTAGCTGGAAATGATTCCGTTTTCGGTGAGGAGTGCCGTCCAGCCGGTATAGGTATCCAGCGGGGTGTCGCCGGTGGGGTTGTCGAAGCGCTCCATGTAGACCTGCTCCGGCACGGGTTCGGCAATGGTGATCCGCACCACGTCTTCCCAGGTGTTGGTTGCGTTGTCGGTGATGCGCAGCGTTATATCGTGAACGCCCAGGGGTAGGGTGACCTGGGCGGTGATGCCGCTGGCGATTACAAGGGGGCCGGCGTCCAACCACTCGTAAACCTCGGCCGTGTTATCGGGATCGTGTGTCCACGAAGCGTCCAGGGTGACGCCCTCGAACCCATCCCGGTCGAAATCATATACCGTTTGGTCCGGCCCCGCGCTGACCACGAAAAGGGTCTCCGCCAAAATGCTCAGCTCCGATGCGGCGAGCAGGAATGCGCCGACGCCGTAGGCTTTGGTATCGTTGTAGTAGGATGCGCCCGGGGCCGCCGCGACGAGCTGGACATAGCCAAGGAACCCATCGGGGTGAACCGATTCGGCGACGAGCCCGTTCCATGCTTTCGCGACGATCGGTAGATAGGTGTCGCGGTCGAGATATCCATTGTTCATGCACCAGGCCATCGCGTAGGTATAAAAGGAGGTGCCGCTGGTTTCGGGCATGTCGAACTGCGTGGGTTCATAGAGGCTGGAGCGCCAGAACCCATCGGGCTGCTGCAATTGGGCCAGTTTGGCCGCCATGGTTTGCACCATGGCAATATAGTCGTTGCGGTGCGGCGCATCGGCGGGCAGGGCATCGATCACCCGGCACAGGCCTGCCATCATCCAGCCGTTGCCGCGTGCCCAGAACACCTTGTTGCCGCCCGAGGTGGTTTCCGCCGGATAAATATATTTGCTGTCCCGATACCAAAGCCCTTCCGTCGCATCGAACAGGCTCTGGGTTGTTCGGGTGTCGTTGTACATCGCCCAAAGTTTATCCGAATAGGCCGGGTTGGTCGTTAACGTGGAAAGCTTCGCCAGCGTGGGCGCCTGCATATAAAACGCATCGATCCACGACCAATAATCCGTGTCGGGTTGGCTGACGATATAGTTTTCAAGACGAACGATGTCGGCAATCCGAATGGATTGCGGATCGAGCCGGTACAAATCAATATAGGTCTGGCCGCAGCAGTGGTTGTCGGCGTCCTCGTCGTTCTTCACCACATCCCCGTTGTATCGGCTCTTTTCGCTACGAAGCCAACCGTTGGCCGTTGCCCAATCGACGGCGCGCACCAGATAGGCGGCATTGGTGGTGATTTCGTGGAAACGCTGGTTCCCGGTGTAGTAGGTCGCGCTAGACCAGGCCGCGTCATCGAGCCCGTTGTTCGCAATCCAATAATCGTTGACGAGCGTTGCCGTCGATAGGATGGCTGATCGAGGGGGGAGGTTGGAAGAGGGTGCCGCGCCTGTTCCGGGGAGCAAGGCAATGAATGAGACGATGGTCAATGCGACGGTTTTGGAGGGGTGTCGCAAAATGGAAAGAATTTGTTCCTTAAGGGGTATGGACATGTTGTTGCTCCTGGATTTAACGTTTCTGAAACCTTGGTGATAGTGTTTACAGTAAACACGGTAGGTGTGAAAGAAAAAATCATAAATATTTAACAAGGAGGAAGTTATGCGTAATATGTCAGGTATTGGTGTGGTCGCGGTTTCGATGCTCGTGGGCAGTTCGTTTGCGGAGGTCATCTACAGTCAGCCGTTTTATAATTCCGCGACGGATAAGCCCTTATCGGAGTTTGGCTGGTCGGCGCTGGTCCACGGGGTGGATGGCGTGGAAGAGAACCCCGCCTACACGAATAAAGTGATCGAGGGAGTCGGCCGGTCCGCCGGGGCCACCGATGAAGGTGCGGTGGATGCGACCACCCCGGTTGGCGCCACGGAGAATGGGTATACTTTCTTTGCCCCGAAGCAGGACTTCGCGGCATACACGAATGCCGTTGCCATTCTGTACACCACCATCTCCACGGAAATTACGGTGTCGGAATTGACGAAATTACGGGTGGATCAAAAAAACGACAACGCGGATTCGGTCATCCGCTTCGCCATCCGGATCGGTTCCCAATGGTATGCTTCCGCGGAGGATTTCGGTGGGGAAAATGCCACGTCGTATGCCGTCAAGGAAATGGTGGAGGCCGATTTTTCGGATGAAACCAAGTGGCTCGAACTTACGGTTGCTACGGGTGCGGCCGGGGAAATCACGGTCGGTTCGGCACCGGTTTCCGCCCTGTCCGGAACCATCAACGCATATGGATTGTACGTGGATGCCGGGACGGCTCCCGGCGGGGCGGGCGACCACATGCGCCTGGATAACTTCCAGGTCCATGACGGTGCGGCACCCCCGACCTACGACGTGCTCTATAGCCAGCCGTTCTACCTCGATGCCGGTTCTCCCCTTCCGCTGACGGAGTGGGGGTGGACGTCGCTCGTATTCTCGGCAAGCGGTGTCGTCGAAAACCCGATCTATGCCGGCAACGAGGTTGAAGCCATTTCAAGTGGCGTGGCCGCCGGCGACATGGGTGCGGTGAACGCGATCTTTCCCACCAACGTTACCGCGGGTACCCGGGGGTATGGATTCTTTGCGCCGAAGCAGGATGCGGCCTATGCCGGCGCCACCGCCCTCATGTACACCACCCTGCCGACCAACACCACGGTGTCGGGCTTGCAAAAGTTGAGTGTGGAGCAAAAGAACGATAACGCCGATTCAATCATCCGGTTCGCCATTCGGATTGGCTCGCAGTGGTATGCATCGGCCGATGAGTTCGGTGGGCAAAATGCAGCGTATGCCCTGAAGGAAATGCTTGAGGCCGATTTCTCCCACCCCGCCAAGTGGGTTGAACTGACGGTTGTCCTGGGAGGCGCAGGGGAAATCAGCTTGGGCACCACGCCGGCTTCCGCCTTGTCGGGAATTATTGACGCGTATGGCATCTACGTGGACTCGGGGACGACTCCCGGCGGGGAGGGCGACCATATCCGTTTCGATAACTTCCAGGTCTATGGCAGTGCCAACACCGTGCCTCCCGGAGGAACGGAACCGTTCATCGTGTCCTACGGCATGAGCGGTGGAATCTCCTCGCTCTCGTTCACGGGGGGCGTTTCGGAAGCCTACATCATCCTGTCTTCTTCGGCTTTGGGCAGCGGGTTTTCGAGTACCGTGACCCCGGTGTCGGTCTCCATCGGGGGACTGGCGGGCAATGTCGTCACAACAGACGGCGCGGGCGATGCCACCGCCGAGTTCAATAGCGCAGGCAATGTGGAATTCTACATGGTCGAATCCGCCCAGTAAGGGGAGGGAAAAGACCCCGCCAATGCTTCGGCGGGGTCGGCATGGGGTGCGGCCGGGTGATTGCCGGGAAACGGATTCAACGATTTGAATGCTGTGTCCGTTGAGCTGCCGGTGGTATCCAGCCAAAGTCCGCGTGGAGGTTGGGCCGTGGAGGTGCATCGTCGTGGGAAAGGATCCAATAATGTCCGGGAAGAAAAAAAACCGTTATTTCGCCAAGCATGCCAAATCCAGTGCCGCAGTGGTGAGTCTGGGGATCCATGCCATACTCCTGGTTGTGGCGCTGTCGTTTGTGGCGGTGACGGTTATCCAAAAGGAGGAACAGAATTTTGAGGCAAAGGCGGTAACGCGACCGAAGATCAAGCTAAACAAACTCCAGGCTCCGATGAAGATGGAGAAAAAGCGGAAGCCCAAGCCGAAGTTGAGAAAACGGCTGGTGGTTAAACCGAAGCTGAACCAGAAGATCCCCGACATCAAGATGCCGGAAATTACCGGCGTTAAAGGCGGGTTCGGCAGTGGTGCCGGTGACGGTCTTGGCGGAGGGGGCGGCGTTGGCTTCAGCATGCCGGAGATCAATATTTTCGGCGTGAAAGGCAAAGGGGAAAAGATCTTCATCATTCTGGATTCTTCCCCGTCGATGATGGTCGACCAGATGGGCGGTATTCCTTCCTACACGCTTATCAAGGAAGAGCTCGTCAAGATTCTCGGCAAGCTGAGCCCCACGGTGCTTTTCAATATTGCGGTCTATGAAATTGGATCTTCCAAGGTTCTGTTCCCGAAGATGGTTCCGGCCACGCAAGGCAATGTGGCCAAGGTGAAGGAGTGGCTCGATCCGCTTAACGCGGTCTCTACCGGCATGGGGGACCGGGACTATGGCATACGCACGCTCGGAAGCGTGCAAGGCAGCCAAACGGTTCAGGGCGATTTCAAGGTGGGCAAAATCGAAGACCAGCGCGAATGGGTGAAGCCTGTGATGCACAGCATGGAGGAAAAGGCCGATGCGGTCTTCCTGCTTTCGCACGGATGGGGCACGCTCTGGGCCACGATCGGGGCGGCCGACGAGTGGTCCGAGTCGAAATGGGAGCGCTGGAACAAAGCCGTGGCCGACTCCAATCAGCGGCATAAGGAGGAAAACGAAAAACGGCGCAGCAATGGGGAGGCTCCGCGTGTGTTCAGGGACAAGCGGCACATGGTTAGAACCTATTACCCCAGCGTTGAGCAGCCGCCGGCAACCAAGAAATACCACTACACGCCCAAGGACATGGCCGACGCCATGGAGGTGGTGCGGAAAAAAGCGAAGAGCGGTGTTCCGGCATCCAGTGGCATCGGCAATAAGCGCAAAGGCGAGTTTTCCGTCAATGTCGTGCATTTCATCAAAAAGAGTGGAGCAACCGAACGCGATGAAGGGCAGTTCCGGCAGCTCACCCGGGAGTGCGATGGGGAATACCGTACGCTTTCTGGATTCGAAGCAATCAAAGGGGCTGCATCGGCGGAATAAGCTGCCCGCGCAAAAGCGATGGATTTTTCAATGGACGTTGGCCTGTACGTTTTGTACCGGTTCGGTGTTCACTCAGGATTCAATGTTTCAAAAAGGACTGTTATGAATATGGCCAAACAACGTATTGCACTGGCGCTGATCACCACGGTTGGTTCCTGTTTGTGTGCCGCCGGTTCGTTGGAGAACAACTTCCTGGCGCCGCCGGATACCGCCAAGCCGCATACCTGGTGGCATTGGATGAACGGCTATGTTTCCGCCGAAGGGATTACGAAGGATCTTGAAGCGATGAAGCGGGTTGGGATCGGCGGCTTCCAGGCGTTCCAGATCGAACGGGGAATGGATCAGGGGCCGATCAAATATCTAAGCAAGGAGTGGCGCGAGCTGATGACGCACACCCTCCAAGAGGCGGATCGTTTGGGATTGGAAATGTGTTATCATCAAACGGCGGGTTGGTCGAGCAGCGGCGGCCCATGGATCACACCGGAATATGCCATGCAGGATGTGGTCTGGACAGAGTTGCAGGTGGCGGGGCCGACGTCCGTAGAGATTAATTTGGAAACGCCAAAGAATCTGCGCGATAACTATTTCCAGGACATCGCCGTGCTGGCTTTCCCAACGCCGGACTCGGAGCGTAATGGAAAAGATGGATTCCGGGTGGATAACTGGAAGAGCAAGGCCGGGTATGAGCGCGATAATAAAATCACCCCGGATACCCGCAAAGTGGAATCCGGTGACCTCATCGATGCCGCATCCATCATTGACCTCTCGGATAAAATGAATGACGACGGTCGGTTGAAGTGGAAGGCACCGAATGGCGATTGGACGATTATCCGCTTCGGGCATGCGGTCTGCGGGCTCAGAAACCGTCCGGCGCCAAAGGAAGGCCGCGGGAACGAGTGCGATAAAATGAGCAAGGCCGCCGCCGCATGGCACTGGAAACATACCGTGCAGAAGGTGATTGATGATGCGGGGCCGCTGGTGGGTAAATCTTTTAACAATGTCCTGATCGATAGCTATGAAACGGGCCAGCAAAACTGGACGAAGGGCTTTGAAAACGATTTCCGGCGTCGCATGGGCTACGACATGATCAAACTTCTTCCTGCTGTTACCGGACGCGTAGTGAACGATCTTGATTTTACCGAACGGTTTCTCTGGGATTTTCGCCGCGTTATCGCGGACATGTGGACCGAGAACTATTTCGGGCACTTTGCCGAAATGTGCCATAAGAACGGGCTTGTGCTTTCGTGCGAACCCTATGGGAAACCGGGCAACATGGACGACTTTGCTGTGGCGGATGTCGTGGATATTCCCATGGGCGAATGGTGGGCCAGATCTGCTGGGGGGCCATTCATCAGTTCGTCCAAAATGGCGGCATCGGCTGCCCATACCAACGGCCGCCGTTTTGTCGGAGCGGAAGCCTTCACCGCAGGCCGTATGGAGGCTGCCTTTGTCAACCACCCTTACGCACTCAAAGCCCAGGGGGACTATTTTTTCTGTCAGGGCATCAATCGCTATATTTTCCACACCTTTGTTCATCAACCGTGGGGCGATGATGCCCTGCCCGGCATGACGATGGCCGTATGGGGTTTCCAGAACAACCGCAACAACACGTGGTATGAGCAGGGCAGGGCGTGGAATGAATATCTGGCGCGCAGCCAATATTTGCTGCAGGAAGGAAAATTCCAGGCCGACCTCTGCTACTATCCCGGCGAAAGCGCGCCCCAGACCACGAGTGTTCGCGAAGAGATGAAGCCGCCTGCACCCGCCGGGTATGACTACGATACGATTTCCCGAAACAACCTAATGCAACTGACCGTGAAAGATGGGCGCCTGGTACTGCCGGGACGCATGGAATACCGCCTGTTGATCATGCCGGACGGCCCCGTGCGCCCGGAGGTATTGAAAAAGGTTGAGCAGTTGCTGGGCGACGGAGCGCATGTTGTCTGGGAAAAACCGGAAGGGGCTCCGGGCTTGCAGGATTTTCCCAATGCAGATCGCTTCGTGAAGAAAGCCGCCGATCAACTGTGGCGCGACTGTGACGGTGCGAACCTAAAAGAAATCGCTTATAAAAAAGGTAAAATCTACTGGCCCGGCCCATTGGACTTGATTCTCTCATCCATGGGCATCTTGCCGGATGTTGAATTCCGCTCCGTTCAGGCCATTGCCCCCACGCTCATCAAGAGCAGTGGATATGAGTGGTTTCATCGCAAGATCGGTGATGCCGATGTATATCTGGTTTCCAATCAGCAGGAAACGCCCCGCCAGGTGGAGGTTTTGTTGCGGGACAAGGGGCGCATCCCTCAGTTGTGGAATGCGCAGACCGGAAAAATCCGGCAGGCACCGGTTTACCAATCCACCGAAGATGGCCGCACGTTGGTGAAACTGTTCTTGGAGCCGGCCGGTGCCGTCTTTGTGGTGTTCAATGAAAAGGCTGAAGCGCCGAGTGTGGTCGATCTGCTGCATAACGGAAAAACACCGTTCCATGGCAAGGCATCCGAATCGGCCTCGTTGGTGATTCATAAGGCGACCTACGGAGCCATCAATGGCAATGCCGATGAGCAAAAGGATGTAACAGAAAAAGTCCGGTCGCACATTGTGAATAATTCGGTGGAAGAAGAGGTGAAATGGAGTCTGGTCGGCGATGATCCGGCGAGGGGCAAGGTCAAGGAACTGCGAGTGGATTATTCCATTGGGAATGGGCGGTTCACCGCCATGGCAAAGGAAAAGGAAACCTTGAGAATCAACTGCGATGTCGAAGTGCTTCCGGCTCCGCCAGAGCCCGCAACCTTGACCATCTCAAAAGCCGAAACCGTTCTTTCCGCATGGGAAGCGGGGAGCTATGAACTGGTCTATTCCGATGGAAAACGAAAAACCGTGACGGTGAGCGCCGTGCCGGAACCCGTTGACCTTTCCAGCGATTGGAACCTGAACTGTCCAGAAGGCTGGGGGCCGGCCAAGGTGAAGCTCGATAAATTGATTTCATGGACGGAGCACAGCGACCCGGAGCTGAACTATTTTTCCGGCACGGGGGTTTATGGCAAGCGGTTCGATGTGCCGGGCGACCGACTCGCCGAAGAGTATGCCGTCTGTCTTGATCTGGGCGATGTGCAGGTTTTTGCCGAAGTGATCCTGAATGGAAAAAATCTCGGAGTCCTGTGGAAGCCGCCCTACAAACTGGATGTTTCCGGATTGTTGAACGCCAAGGACAACCGACTTGAAGTGCGGGTGACGAATCTGTGGGTGAATCGCATGATCGGCGATGAGCAGCATCCGGCTTTGGAAAACTATCTACCGGGCAAGAAACCGGGCGAGGTTTTGGTGGAAGCCATTCCCGGCTGGTTGAAAAACGGAACGCCGCGCCCGTCGACCGAACGGAAAACATTCACCACCTGCAGGTTTTACACGAAAGATTCACCGCTGATTGCTTCCGGCCTGATCGGTCCCGTACAGCTTCATTTCGGTGTTAGGAAGGTTGTGCCCTGGAAGTGATGGACGCGTTGTCGGTATAGGAACTAGGTTACGGAAGAAAACTCAGCCAGGAGAAAAAGTGGTTAGGAAAATATTGTTTTTATGCGTATCGACTTTGCTGTGCGTCATGGGGGTATTGGCGGTCACGGCTACCTTTGACGACAAAACGCGATGGATCTGGCAAGCTGAGGATGGGCCGGCCAATACCTGGGTGGCCTTCCGTAAGGAGTTCGATCTGAAAAAGGTGCCGGAAACCGTGTTGGCGAATATCTCGACCGATACCAAATATTGGCTCTGGATCAACGGCGAAATGGTGTTGTTCGAAGGCGGTCTGGCGCGCGGGCCGCATCGCGATGGTATCTATTATGACGAGGTTGATATCCAGCGTTTCCTGAAGCTGGGCAAAAACAGCGTGGCTATTCTGGTCTGGTATTGGGGCAAGACCGCAAAGACGCACGAGGACAGCGGAAAGGGCGGTTTGCTCTTTTCGGCCGATCTGGGCGAAACCGTTTTGACATCGGACTGCAGCTGGAAGCTGAAAGTCCATCCGGCGTACGATCCCAGAAGCAAAGGACTTGGTCGTTCCGCTAATCGCCCTAACGCGATGGATGTAAAATATGATGCGCGCAAGGCCATGGGCGACTGGACTTCCACGGGGTGGAACGCTGTGGATTTTTCGATGGACGAAAGCTGGCAGACCGCCACAGAAAAAGGAAGTGCTGACACGATGCCTTGGGGCAAACTGGTCAAACGGCCGATTCCGCAATGGAACGATCGAGGCCTGGCAGACTATGAATCGCTGCGGATCGGCAAAGAACAGATCACGCTGCCGTATAAAAACGGGGGGGAGACGCCGGTTCGAATTTTTGCAAAACTGCCCTTCAACAAGCAGATGACTCCGTATTTGAAAGTAAAGTGCGGCGGCGGAAAAACGATCAACATCGGAACGGATAATCCGTTCAACTTGATCAACGCGCAGTATACCACGAAGAACGGTGAGCAGACCTTTGAAACCTACTCCTGGATGAATGGGCATGAAGCCAAATATGAGGTTCCGCCGGGTGTGGAAGTGCTGGAGCTGAAGTATCGCTGGACCGGGCTTGGAGAGATTGCCGGCACCTTTGAATGCAGCGACCCGTTTTTTCAGCGCCTCTGGTGGATGGCCGCGAACACGCTCTATATCTGCACGCGCGACTGTTATATGGACTGCCCGGACCGCGAACGCGGCCTATGGATCGGCGATGTGGCCGATCAGACCGGTGCCGTGTTTTACACACTGGATGAAGCCGGTCGTTTGTTGCTCAAAAAGGGCATCGACAACACCATTGCCTATCAGGATAGCGATGTTATCCAGGGACTTGCTCCGGGGTTTGGTGAATACCGCGGTAAGAGCAGCGAGCTGACCGTCCAGAGTAATCAGTACATTGCCCAAGGCATTTGGCGCTACTATTTCAACACCGGCGACAAAGCGACGCTGGCCAATGCCTATCCGTCTGTTTTGAAGTATCTGAAACTTTGGGAAATGGAACCCACCGGTCTTCCGCAGATTCGCAATGGATACGCCAGTTGGGTGGATTGGGGAACCAATCCGGATAAGCAACCCGTTGAGATCTGCTGGTATTACATCGCTCTCGACGCTGCCAAAAAGATGGCGCTGGAGTTGGGCGAAACCAGCGATGTGGCATGGTACGACGCGCGCATCAAAAGCATTGAAGACAACTTTGAGAGAACCTATTGGCGCGATGGATATTACGGCACTGCCGGGGCGGTCAAAGATGAACGGGTCAGTGCGCTGGCAGTTCTGAACGGACTGGCCGATGAAAGCAAATATCCAGCCCTGCTCAAAAACGTGCTGACCACCGAATACAATGCCAGTCCGCACATGGAGTGGATGATTGAAGAGGCGATTGTGCTGGCGGGCGATACACCGGCGGCATTGAACCGTATGAAGGAGCGCCATGCGTTTCAGGTGAATGATGTGGCGGTCACGACGCTGTGCGAAAAGTTTGGGGAACGTAAGGGAACCTACAACCATGCATGGAATGCGCCGAACTATGTGCTCTCGCGCTACATCGCCGGTATTTCAGCCACGGAGGTGGCGTGGAAGAAATATCAGGTCATGCCGAATCTGGCGCACATGACCGCCGTGAAGCAGGTGGTTCCAAGCGTTCAGGGCGAGATCGACGTCGACATTAAACGCACGGACAAACTTTACGGCATGAAGCTCAATTCCCCTGAAGGCACGACCGCGGTCGTCGGGATTCCGAAAGCCTCGATCCACCCGAAGGTCATTGAGGTGAACGGTTCCACGGTCTGGAAAAACGGCGCGATTGTCGGCAACATTCCAGGCATCACTTGGAACGGCGAGGACAAGAACTACCTCAAATTCAACGTCGCGCCCGGCAAGTGGACGTTTTCCGCGAAAACGAAATAAACCGATCGGTTTTATGCAGGATCAAAGATGAAGAAGCTGTTGATATTTTGCGTGGTGATGGTTTGTACGGTCATGGGCGTTTCGGCCAATGAAATGCCCGTCGACTGGAAAGCGCAGTGGATTTGGCAGGCGGATGATGGGCCGGCTAATTCGTGGGTGGCTTTTCGTAAAGACCTGAGAATCGTCAAGGTGCCGGAAAGGGTGATCGCGAATATTTCGGCGGACAGTAAATACTGGATGTGGATCAACGGCGAGCTGGCGGTTTTTGAAGGGAGCGTGGCGCGCGGTCCGCGTCCTGCCAAACCCTGGAAACGGAAAAAAGAGATGTGGCTGGATCCACCGGAAACCAAGCCTTCCAACTCTTGGTATGAAGAAGTGGATATCACCGCATACCTCAAGCCCGGCGAAAATACCATTGCGGTGTTGGTGTGGTATTGGGGTCGTGAAACGCACAAGGGCACGCATGTCGACAGCGGCAAAGGCGGTTTTGTTTTTCAGGCTGATTTTAACGGAAAGAAACTGATTTCGGATAAAAGCTGGAAGGTCAAAGCGGATTCCGCCTATGCGCTGGACAGCGGCGAAACCGGGGAAGCTATTGTGCAGTACAACGTCAAATATGATGCGCGCAAGGAGATGGGCGACTGGACTGCGCCAAGCTTTCCGGATGGTGATTGGAAGGCCGCAACGGAGAAAGGGATTCCGCCGGTGGCACCTTGGTATAATCTGGAAAAAAACTATGTTCCGGCGTTGGTGAACCATGGCCTTAAAGATTACGAAAACTATCCGGAGTCCAAATTCCCCTTTGTCAGCAAGGGGGAAACAATTACCTGTGAACTGCCGTTCAACAAACAGATTACCCCGTATTTGGAAGTGGAATGCGATGCGGGACTTGAAATTAAGATCACCACCGACAATCGGTTAAACAAGATTAGCGCATTCCATACCACGAAGAAAGGGAAGCAGTCCTTCGAGAGCTTCGCCTGGATGAACGGCCATAAAATTACCTATGAAATTCCGGCCGGTGTGAAGGTGCTCGGTCTGAAGTATCGCTGGATGAGTGTGGGTGATATTAATGCCGGTTCATTCACCTGCAGCGATCCGTTCTATGAACGCCTCTGGTGGATGGGACGCAATACCCTGTTTGTCTGCGCCCGCGATAATTTTATGGATTGTCCCGACCGCGAGCGCGCCTGCTGGATCGGCGATGTGGCGGACCAGGCCAGCTATCTCTTTTACTGCATGGACGACGCCGGCCGGAAGCTGTTGAAAAAGGCGATTCGAATCACGATGGCCTACAGCGATGCCGGTGTTTATGGCGCGCTCGGTCCGCTGCGCCTGCGCGAACTGCCGACTCAAAGCCTGCAATTTGTCGATCAGGGCGTTTGGCAATATTACCTGAACACGGGCGATGAAGAGACACTACGCTATGCGTATCCCTTTGTGCGCGATTACCTGAATCTCTGGACCATGGGGGCCGATGGTTTGCCGAATCGGGATAAACGATCCATGGATTCGTGGAACTGGAGCGACTGGGGCGAAAAAGAAACCGTCGATGATAAGGTGATTTTGGACGCGCTCTACTATTTTGCGCTCACCAGTGCGAAGAAGATTGCACTGGAGCTGGGCGAAAATCAGGATATCGCTTGGTTTGACGAGCGTATCCAGACCTTGGGAATGGCCTTTGATGCAACATACTGGAAGGGGAAATATTACAGTAGCAATCCCAAGAAATTCCAGGACGACCGCGCCAATGCGCTGGCCATTCTTTCCGGGCTGGCCCGTCCGCATAAATATGCGGCCATCGTCGAAAACGTGCTGATTCCGAATCAGTTTTGCAGCCCGCATTTTGAATGGATGGTGGAAGAGGCCATGTGCTATGCCGGTTATTATGCCGATGCCCTCAAGCGCATGAAAGACCGGTATCAGCTACAGGTCGATCGCACATGGCTGAGTACGCTCTATGAAATGTTTCCGCAGGGAGGATCCTATAACCATGCGTGGAATGCTCCGAATGCCATTTTGGCCAAGCATGTCGCTGGAATTTTACCAACCCAACCCGCTTGGAGTGAATATCAGATTATGCCGAACCTGGAGCATATCACTTCCGTTAAACAGGTGGTTCCAAGCGTGAAGGGCGATATTGTCGTCGAGATCAACGCTGCGGACAAATGTTACGGCGTGAAACTGGTTTCTCCGAAAGGTGCCACCGCGATAGTCGGGATTCCGAAGGCATCGATTACCCCGACATTCATCGGGGTCAATGGTTCCATGGTTTGGAAAAACGGCACCTTTGTCGGCGGCGTTGAGGGCGTTGCGTGGAAGGGTGAAGACGAGAAATATCTAAAACTGGAAGTCGCTCCGGGCTTCTGGAAAATTTACGCGGAGGCGAAGTAATGCGTATGATAACGAAACATTCCATCTTGCTTGGTTTATGGGTGTCGATTGCCGCAGTGCAGGGAAAAACGCCCAATGTGGTGTTTATTCTAGCGGATGATTTGGGCATTACGGACATCGCGGCCTATGCGAGCCATTTTACCGGCAAGCCGATTGACGAACTCTATTATGAAACGCCTCACATGGATCGGCTGGTGGGGAAGGGCGTTGCGTTTTCCCAGTTTTATGCCAACCAGCTTTGTGCGCCAACGCGTGCTGCATTGATGACGGGGCAGTATGCTGCGCGGCATGGATTCACAACGGCGACTCCGTTGCTTCCTACCTATTATAATCAGGGCATGCCGGCGCCGGAGGGCTTTAACCCCCACGATGTTCTTGGACACAAGGATAACATCAACAAGCAGCAGGCCTGGACGAATGGGCGCACGAATACGGCGCTTGATCCTTCTCTTCAAACGTTGCCCAAGGTGCTTGGTGGCCATCGGTCGGCGTTCATCGGGAAGTGGCATTTGGGAGGCCACGGCGCAAAAGGTTTCCAACCTTTGGACCAGGGGTTCGATGAAGCGCCGGCCTGGTTCGATGCCGGAGGATCGGCCTATTTTAAATGGGCGAAGCATTGGGATAAAAAGCGATTGCCCTATCCCGAAATGCCGCAGAAGGAATCGCACATGGGGAGTGCTGGTTCTGCGCCTCATGCGGCTTATCTGACCGACGACCTGACCGACCGGGCGGTGCGCTATATCGAAAGCGCGGTGGCGGATCGGAAAGCGGGAAAAGACAAACGACCCTTCTTCCTCTATTTCAACCATTTTGCGGTACACACGCCATTGCAGGCGCCGGCGGAGACGGTCGCCTATTTCAAAAACAAACCGCAGAAGGGGACGCTTGGGCATAACAATGCCACCTATGCGGCCATGGTGAAACACCTCGATGATTCGGTCGGTCGTTTGATCCAGGCCCTGGAAGCGGGCGGGGTCATGGAGGATACCCTTCTCGTTCTAACCTCGGACAACGGGGGCGTGGAATACACGAATCCTGCGGCAACCGATAATTTTCCTTTCAAGGGCGGCAAGGCCTGCCTGCATGAGGGCGGGGTGCGGGTTCCGCTGGTCTGCTGGCAACCCGGCCGGTTTGGGGGTGGGGCCTGGTGCGACACCCCGGCCAACTGCATTGATATGCTGCCGACACTCGCGGCATTGACGGGAAACAACATTCCGGGGAACGTCGATGGAATAAGCATTGTGCCGCTTTTGGAAAACCCTGCGGCGAAGATGTCGCCGCGCACGTTTTACTGGCACTATCCTTTCAACGTGATCGTCAATCATCCGGACAACGGCTTGCCGCTCACGCCGCACTCCGCCATTCGCGTGGGCGACCATAAGCTGCTTTGGGATTGGCATGGAAAAATGGTGCTTTACGACATTCGGAACGATCCCTACGAAGAAACGGATTTGGCCGAAGGCATGCCGGAAAAACGGGATCAACTGATGAAACAATTGCAGGCGTGGCTCAAAGACCATGTGGCGCCGCGGTATCTGCCCGTCAGAAATCCGAATTACGATGCAGAAAAGGATGACCGGAAGTATCCGCTCGTGGATCTGACGGGCGCTCTCAAATGAATGGAGAATAAATAGTGAACCACCGAATAAAAGGAATCCTCTTTGCCGCGCTGTTGATCACAAGCTGTTCCGCCGTGTCCGATATTTTTGAACCCCGGGAGATCGTGCTCCGCATGGAAAAGGCGGCGCAGTGGCAGCTTGACCATCCGGCGAAATTCGATGTGTTGGAGTGGCATTGGGCGCCGTTTTACATGGGGCTGTCGGATTTGACGGAAACGACCGGCGACCGGAAGTGGATCGATGAAGTGAAGAAGATGGGCGAGACGCATGGCTGGAAGTTTGGCCGACGCCCGTACCACGCGGATGACCACGCCATTGGCCTGGCCTACATCAAGCTCTATCAGTTGGATAAGAAGCCCGAGGTCATCGCGGGGATCCAAAAGGAGTTCGACTGGATTCTGGCCAACCCGCCCAAGCAGATGATCAAGGGGGCAGATGGAAAGATGCGGGAAACCTATAACCGCGAACGCTGGAACTGGTGCGATGCACTCTATATGGCTGCGCCGGTTTGGACTGGATTGGGGAAGGTGACCGGCGAGCCGAAGTACTACGACTATATGGTGCAGGAGTGGAAGCAGGCGCATGCATGGTATTTCTGCGACGAGCACGACCTGTATTTTCACGACAAGCGCGACATCGTAAAGGTTTCCAAGGGTGGGGAACGGGTGTTCTGGGCTCGTGGCGATGGCTGGGTGTTCGGTGCCCTGGTTGAAATTCTCCAACTGCTTCCGGAGGACCATCCGGAGCGCGGTTACTTCCTCGATATCTACAACCGGATGGCGGTTAAGCTGCTTTCGATCCAGAAAGAGAATGGAACGTGGGCGCCAAACCTGTTGGATCCAACGGATCCGCCGCAGGATGACACGAGCGGTTCGGTGTTTTATGTCTATGGCTTTGCGTGGGGCATCAACCACGGAGTGCTGGATCGGGCAACCTACGAACCCGCAACTCGAAAAGGGTGGGCGGCCTTGTGCGAGCGGCAGAAAGAGGATGGTCGCCTCATCAATTCCCAGCCGGTTGGCGGTTACCCAAAACCGTTCGACCCCGGCACCACCACGGTGTTCAGCATGGGCACCTTCATCAGCGCGGGGGCCGAAGTTTGGAGGATGGTCCGTCCGTAGACCTCCTTCGCCGGGTGCGACCCCGCCTGGTTTGGATGGCAGGCGTGAAATTGCATTTGTTTGATTTCGCATTGGAATTCAACGTGTTAAATTCTGCCGTTATCCTAAAGGAGCATGCTGCATGAAAGTGACGATGGACGATGTTGCCAAGAAGCTGGGGGTTAGCAATGCAACCGTATCGCTGGCGCTGAATAATTCCCCGAAAATAGCCAGGGCCACCCGCGAAAAAGTGTTGGCTGCGGCCAAGGAACTCGGCTATCAAACCAATCCGTATATCTCGGCCTTGATGGCCGCACGCCGCCAGGGCAGGAACCCGACGCAAACCCCGGTAATTGCCTTGATCACACCGACGCGCGAGGAGGGGGAGTGGAAGACGAACTACCACCTCCAGCGGTTTATTGATGGAAGCTCCAACACGGCGGCGAGCCTGGGAATCCGTACGGAGACTTTCTGGATCGGGGAGAAAAACATGACGGCCCGGCGCATGAACGACATTTTGTGCAACCGGGGCATTCGCGGAGCCATTATGCTGACGCACGGGGTTTGGGGGAAAAAGCTCGACTACGCCTGGCAAAACATTGCAACCGTCACATATGGCGTGCGGCAGCTTGAACCGGATACGGATTGGGTGGCCGCGGATTTCTATGGGAACATGGAAAAAACCTTGGGGATCCTCCGTCGGCACAACCTTGAACGCATCGGCTTTGTGATGGATAAACCGTTCCCCTACACCCACCATAACCGCTGGTTGGCCGCCTACCTGATGGAGCAGCAACGGGTTGCGGTCAAGCCGATCAAGAAGATCAAACCCTGGTTGGATCCGGAGCCATCGTTCGAAAGCTTTTCCAAGTGGTTCCATGCATCCAAGCCGGAAGCCATTATCTGCGTGCGTCCCCCGACCGTGATGGGTTGGCTGGAACGGATGGGGTTGAACGTGCCGGAAGATATTGGCGTGGTTACCATCGGAACGGCTGAAACCGGCGGAGAGATCAGTGGTATTGTGGAAAACACCCGGACGAGTGGAAAGCTGGCGGTGGAAATGTTGCTTGAACGCATTTACCACGGTGAATTTGGAAATTATTCGGAACCGCACCATGTCACCGTCAGCGGGGTGTGGAACCGGGGGAAAACACTCAAATACGTTTAGGGGAACTGGCCATGTTTCCCGGAAATCCCAAGGGTTACGGTATTTTAACGGTTTGAATATATACGGGGTTTGAATCTGCGTTTGTGTGGAGGATGGTGTGCGCGTGTGGGAAATCAACCCGCCATATGCACGATCCATTGGACATACGAATATGATCAAGTCAACCCGAACTGTTCCAGATGCAAAAGACCCCTCCCTGGAATCGGCCTTGAACGCCGCCGATGGCTATTTGAATGCCGGTCTTCCGGTGGAGGAGCGGGTTGAGCTTCTGCTTTCCAGCATGTCGGTGGAAGAAAAGGTCAACCAGTTGACCTCCGCCTATGCCAAGACCGACCAGGAAGGCAATGCCCCCGGAGGGCTTGCCGAGGAATTCAAAACCAGGTTGGAGCAAGGTCTCGGATCGGTGCAGTTCGTCAACCTTCCGCACGATGCCGGGCAATCCGCGGAATTGGCGAATATGATCCAGACCCACCTGCTGGATCAAAGCGGACGGGGGATTCCCGTCCTGTTGGTCGGCGAGGCCTGCCATGGCCTGATTGCCCACAAGGCCACTTCGTTTCCCCAGGCCATTGCGCTTGCATCAACCTGGAATCCGGCTCTGGTTGAACGCGTTTATGCCGTTGCCGCGAAGGAAGCCCGTTCCCGTGGAAACCATCTGATGAATACCCCGGTGCTCGATCTGGCGCGCGATCCGCGCTGGGGGCGCATGGAGGAAACCTATGGCGAAGACGTCCACATGGTTACGCAGATGGGCCTGGCCGCCGTGCGGGGGCTGCAGGGGGTAGGCGAAACGGTGGATGCAAACCGGGTGGTGTCGACACTCAAGCATTTCGCGGCCTATGGACAATGCGATGGCGGGCGCAACTTTGCCCCGACCAATGTTCCGCGACGCCTGTTTATGGAGGAGATCCTCGAGCCGTTCCGTCAGGTTTTTTCGAAGGCCCAAGCCTGGGGGGTAATGCCGTCCCATAGCGAAGTCGACGGCGTGCCTGCCCACGGCGATGGGCGCCTACTGGTCAATCTGTTACGCAAGGAGTGGGGCTTCAAGGGCGTGGTGGTTTCCGACTACCACGACATCCACCGCCTGGACCTTCTGCACCATGTGGTACCGACCCAGCAGGATGCCGCATTGCTGGCCCTGCGGGCGGGCGTCACCCTGGATTTCCCGGAAGGGGCCAGCTACCGGACCTTGATCGAATCGTTGGACTGCAACCCTGAATATAGGCCGGACCTCGATGACCGGGTGCGCGAGGTCCTGACCCTGAAGTTCATGCTGGGGTTGTTTGAGCAACCCTTTGTGGATGCCGGTAGGGCTGTGGAGATCCAGGATGATCCGGAGAAAAAAAACCTCGCATTGGAAGCGGCGGAAAAGGCGGTGATCCTGCTGAAAAACAGCAAGCATACGCTTCCGCTGGATAAGGGAAAACTAAAGCGCATCGCGGTCATCGGCCCCAATGCCGAAGAGACGATCCTGGGCGGCTATTCACACTGGATGACCTCCGCCCGGTCCATCAAGGACGGGCTCGAAGACTATTTGACCGGAAGTGATGTCGAGATTTGTTTTGCGAGGGGGTGCGGCATTACGGCCGGCGGCAAAACCTTTGCCCAGCTGGAAACCGGCGAAGAACTCAACACGCCGGTTGAAACGATTCCCTATGACGTTGAGCAGGAATCCATTCGTGCCGCGGCGGAAATGGCGAAAGGGTGCGATGTGGCCGTGGTCTGCGTGGGGGATGACTACTTCAGTACCCGCGAGGCCTTCTATATGCGGGAGACGCTCGGCGACCGGGGCAGCATCGACCTGGTCGGAAACCAGGAAGCCTTGGTTCAGGCAGTGATCGAAACCGGCACGCCCACGGTGGTGGTGCTGATGCATGGGCGTTCCATCTCGATCAACTACGCCAATGCGCATGCCGCCGCGATATTGGATGGGTGGTACCTGGGCGAGGAGACCGCAACGGCCATCTGCAAAACGCTGTTCGGCGAAAATAATCCCGGCGGCAAACTGGTGGTCTCGGTGCCGCGCAGCTCGGCCCATCTTCCCTGCCATTACAGCCAGCGCCATTCGGCCAATTGGAAAGGCTACCTGTTTGAAGACAGTTCCCCCTTATATTCCTTTGGCTTTGGACTGAGCTACACCACGTTCCGGCTCGATAACATCGCGTTGTCCGCTTCCGTCATCCAGGCGGGGGATTCCTGCGGGGTCTCGCTCGATGTCACCAACACGGGCCAGATGGCCGGGGATGAGGTTGTTCAAATCTATCTCCGCGACGTGGTGGGTTCCACCACGCGTCCGGATAGGATGCTGAAGGCGTTCCGGCGGGTATCGCTGGAACCCGGCCAAACAAAACACCTTTCCCTGACCCTCGATGCGGAGGCCTTCGAAATGATCGATCTCGATTTTGAACGCGTCATCGAACCGGGCGCATTCACGGTCTTCGTGGGCACATCGTCGCGCATGGAGGATCTGGTGGAATTGACGCTTTTCGTTGAGTAGTGGGGTCGGTAACATATCCGGCTATGGAAGAGCACCAAAAAACCGCTGAAGAGGATCGCGTCGGCAAGGGCGGCAAATTGGCCTATGGCATGGGGGCGGTTGCCGAAAACGCCATGCAGAACGGCATCAGCGTCATGGCCAACCCATTCTTCAACGTGGCCTTGAACGTGGCTCCGAGCCTGCTTGGGATTGCGGTGATGCTCTTCCGGATCTGGGATGCCATAACGGATCCGATCATGGGTTGGATCAGCGATCGAACGCAATCGCGCTTCGGGCGGCGGCGGCCCTACATTGTTTGCGGGGCGATTGCGGGCGGGGTGCTGTTTGCGCTGATGTGGTGGTGTCCGCGCGGCATGGGCACCACGTTCTATTTCACCTGGTACATGGTCGTCTCGATTCTTTTCTACACCGCATTCACCGTGTTCGGCGTTCCCTACGTGGCGTTGGGCTATGAGCTGAGCCCGGACTACCACGAGCGCACCCGCATCATGTCGTTCCGCACCTGGTTCCAATCCATTGCCGGTTTCTGCATCCAGTGGCTGTTCTGGCTGACGCAGCGCGATTGCTTCGACGACACGGTTGATGGCATGCGCTGGGTCGGGATCGGGTTCGGCGCGCTGATGATCATCATGGGGATTACCCCGGGGATCTTCTTGAAGGAACGGCGGTTGACGTCGGCGGAACTGGATGCCAACCACAGCAAAAAGGGACTCAGGAGTGTGCTTTCGGTCTTCAAGGTGAAACCGTTTGTCTATCTGCTGGGAGCCTTGGTCACGGCGGTGGCGGGCATGTTCCTCGTGATCATCTTCGGCTTCTATATCAACGTCTACTACATCTTCGGTGGCGACATGAAGGCGGCTTCCACCGTGCTCGGCGCAGGCGGCACCGTCTACCACGTCATCTGCATGGCCTCGATCCCGCTCATTGCATGGACGTCCACCCGACTCGGAAAAAAGGCGGCACTCCAGATTTTCCTTTTCCTCGCCATCCTCGGCAACGCCGTCAAGTGGTGGGTCTTTACCCCCGGCAATCCATGGCTGCAGTTGATCGCCACCGTGCTGATTGCCCCCGGCCTTTCCGCCGTCTGGACGCTGCTCGCCTCCATGACGGCCGATGTGACCGACCTGGATGAACTGGAGAACGGCACCCGCCGCGAAGGGGCCTTCGGAGCCTTCTACGGATGGACGATGAAGCTGGGCTTTGCCATCTGTTTCTTTGTTGCCGGGCTGATCCTGGAATGGACGGGGTTCGATGCCGCCCTCGGTGGCGCGCAGTCGCCCGATACGCTGAAGTCGATGTTGTGGCTCTACGCCGTGGTTCCGGTCGTTGGTTTGGCCGGAACGATGCTCTGCGTTTGGCGGTTCCCGATCACCGAAAACGTTGCCCGCGAAGTCCGCAAAAAACTCGACGCCCGCAATTCGTAGCTTCCCGAAACGGTGGATCCAAAATTATTTCATCTCTAAAGCGACTGTTTTAACGATTTGAAACCCACGGGGGTTTTAAAAAAAATCGTCCGCCTGTTTTATGCCGTTGTTCAATCGGAATAGGGAACAGGCCGTTCCCGCTCAACCAAATGAAAGAGCGAGGCATGCAGATGAAAAAGATGGAAACCAACACTATGAAGGAGGGCAATATGATGAAAAAAACATTGGGCATCATGATCGCGGCAGGAACGCTGGCGAGTATGGCAACGGCACTGCCGGTGGAGCTAACGTGGAGTACGGTGGCGCCGGAGGATGTGGAATTTTTCGAGGATTATTTGAATACCGTTCCCGGTGCCGGAGGAACGACCCATTCGGCGGCGAGCGTGGGCATGGAAATCTGGGCGGGCAATGGAACTGATTTGTCTAGTCCCACCAATCTTCCCATCAATCTTAGCAACGACCCGGGGCTCAACAACCAAGTGGCGGCCCGGTCTGCCAACAGCAAACCTTCCGTGCTGCTCCACAACAATACAAACGTGATTGCCCGGGTGGATGACATCTTTCTTTTTTCAGGATGGGGGCCGTATGGTGAAGCCAATTCCTTCCTGGTTCAGGTGGGAACCACCTGGTACATCTCCGACGCCCTGCCCGCAGGTGAATATGGCTCGACGGCAGGGGGGGATTCCTACAATAACCCCGGCATGCTGATGGGCTATTCCACGCACGACACGGTGTGGCATGTCTTCCATGAAGGCGATTTCGATTCGGCCGGATTCAGCAACATGATTCCTTCGGCCGTTGGAACGGCGCTGCCCAATGGAGACATTGTAAACACCGGCATGTTGCAGAATGGCGCCAACAGCTCGTATATCAAAACCTATGCCATTACGGCCTACACGCCGCCGGGCGATGCCTATTACGTTGCGGCAACGCCGACCGACTGGACGGATTCGACCGCATGGAGCGATGGTTTTGCTGCAAATGGCGGAACCGTATATTATGCAACCAACAGTGTGGTGTTGGAGACGCCGGCCGCGACGTCCACCTTCCCTGGAATTTCGTTAAGCCTGTATGCCCCGCAACGGATGGAAATCATGGCCAGCGGAGCCGAAGTGATTACGGTTCCCGAGCTGAAGATGTATGGGGCCGATCTTGGCGCCGGCATCATCGATGCGGCGGAAGCCCGGATTGACGGGGCGATTTTGGTTCAAACCGATTCCACGTTCTCCGGGGCAATGGATGAGTCGCGCGACATTCGGGTTCTTGCCCGGATTGTCAGCGATGCGGATATCACGCTGTCTGCACCTTCACGCACGATCTATATCGATAACCCCACGAATGAGTTCACTGGAACCTGGATCGTTTCGGGCGGTGCTGCGGAGTTCGCTTCCGTTGGTTCGATCGGCGGTTCGACCGTTTTCGATGTGCAAAGCGGAACATTGCGTATTCAGGACAACTGGAAGGCATCCGGCTCGGTGACGGTGGCGGACAGCCCTGACGCCTTGGTGGATCTGGGCAACTATGACTGGGCCCTTTCCTCGTTGGTGATTGGCAGCTCCAACGTGATCGATGGAGCCGTTTACACGGTGGCTGAACTGAATGCCATCGGCGCGAACCCGGTCTTTTCCGGTACAGGAACAGTCCTGATTGGCGCACTTCCGCCTCCGCCGCCAGAGGATCTGCTGGTGGGGCTGGATACGTGGAGCGGTACCACTGCCCCTGCCGTGCCCTTTACGGCGACAGATATCTCAGCAACCGCGACGGCGTCTGGTGGCTGGAGTATCACAGATGGCTCCGGTCGTGGCTCCAGTAAGGACGGAACCTGGGGCACCTTTGATGGCAATGGGCATTCTGCAAGCTCGAACACAACAGCTGGAGTTGACAACTATACGTTGACCAATGGCAAGACGGACGGCGAGATTACGATTTCGTTTACGAATAACACGGGGGCGGCCATCGACTTAGGTGCCCTTCATTTTGACGCCGTTGCATTCCGTCCAAATGCCGCCAGAACCTATGCCGTGAACGTATTGGCGGGAAGCGACATTACCGTTGGAACGGTCTTCACTTCTGCTGCCGGTGCGATCACCAGTCTGGGCGGAAACCTCTTAACAGATGATTTAGACCCCTTAACACACGACCAGCATGACGATATTGATGTCGGTCTGAATGGTCTTGAAGACCACACCCTCGAAGCGGGCGAAATGGCCATTATCCAGCTGGCGTTCTCGGGAGGAACCGGTTCCGGTTCGGGCCACCATCTGTTCGTGGACAACGTGGGGATTTCCTCGGCGGCCGCATCGGGGCCGCCCTCGGCGCCGGTGATGACGGTTGAAACTTCCGGATCGGATATGATGGTTTCCTGGGCGTCGTCGGCATCATTCCAACTCCAGACCCGTCCGAACATGGCGGTGGGTGAATGGATGAATGTTCCCGGAGGAACCACCAGCCCGGTAACGGTGCCGATGACCAACGATGTTGAGTTCCTGCGGTTGGTTTGGCCATAGGGCCCACACCCCCGGTTTAAGTTTTGAGAGGTTGGTTGAGCGGCACCTCCATGCGGGGTGCCAAATTTAAAGCAAAAGGAGAATGAAATGAAAAAAACAATAGCAATACTTACGGTTGCGGTTTGTGCAGGAGCTATGTCAGCTTCGGCAGCATTACTCGTAGGCTGGGATGATAACTTTAATCAACCCAATAACGGCTCCACTACTCCTCCTCCCAAGACAGCAACTGGTTTCTCGGGTTTGGCAACTCCGGACGCCAATTTAAATTGGTCACGCACGGCTTCAGCCGCGAGCACCGATGGCACTTTCGGTACTTTAGCAGGCGCAGGCACCGAAACTGGTTTCTCAGATGGATTGGCTTTGAATAACGGAAACAATGGCCATTTCGACTTCACGGTCACGAACGGAACCGCCGATGATTATGACTTGGATTTTTTCCACTTCGACGCGGGCGCTACCAGACCGAAGGCGGCGGATAACTGGACTCTATCAGTTCTGTCAGGTGCCCTTACTGTAGGTAATGTAACCAGTGGTGTTTCTCCCAATGGCGGAGGCACTCTCGTTTGGGCTGAGAATGACCTCGACTTGACTGGTCTTGCTGACAACACACTGGAAGCAGGGCAATCGGTCGTATTTCGATTAGATTTTGTGCAAGATGGCACCATCCAATATGAGGGTGGTCACAACCTGTATTTGGACAACATCGCTATCAGCGGAACTGTGATTCCGGAACCGGCCACGCTGGGTCTGGTTGCTGCATTCGGTGGCGCAGTACTTTTTATCCGCCATCGCTTCATGATCTAGTCTGATCAATACAACCGATGCACTTGAATGGGTGCAAGGTTAAGGGGGCTGGCAAGCCCCCTTTTAAGGAGCGGGGGCTGTTCAGTCCCCGTATTCTTTTTAGTGAAAGCGGACGTGTGAAGATGAGGAATATGATGCATCGGCTGAAAAAGAGTCCGTGGACTACCAGGCAACGAAATGCGCTTTGGATCGTTTCGTGCATTCTTCTCTTCAGCCTGGCACCCCGGGCCTTTTCGGCCATTTCCTATCCGTATGCATTGCCGAACCAGCTCAACGCCACGCTCAAGGTGGACACGGGCAGCAAGACCCACTTCAACAACCTGCTGCTGGGGCTGAATACCAACTTTCCGGAAAACCAGTATGGCTCCGATGGCTATAACGATCCCGACGGTCAGGATCTGATCACGACCTGGAATCCGCCTGCGCTGCGCTTCCCCCACGGCGTGTGGGCCAACTTCTACGATTGGGAAGTGGATGGCCGCCGGATCTATGACGGCTATGACGGAACCTATGTGGGAGCCGTGACGAATGTTCCTCACCTGCGTTACGGCTTCCCCGGTTTCAACACGCTCCACAACAACCTGAATTTTGATGTGCTGTTTACCTGGAACGTTAACTACGACAGCCCCGCAAAAGGCGTTGCCCGTTTGCAGGATCGGGTCGCCAAGGGATTCGACGTAAAATATATCGAGCTGGGCAATGAACACTTCTGGAAAGATCAATGCAGTGAAGCGGTGGATACCGCGCCAGAATACATTGCCGTGGCGCAGGCGCACTCGGCAGCGCTGAAGGCGGAAGACCCCTCCATACAGATATCCGTTCCCGTTTCGTGGCGAACCACCGGATACCATGCCACCTATAACAACGCCCTCATGGCCGACATGAGCTATTACGATGCGGTGTCGCTGCATAAATACCTTCGGACCGACGGGAACTCCGCGACGGAGGTCAAGGAGGCGCTGAAAAGCCGCTACACCATGATTGAAACCGGGGAATACATTCGTTCCCTCTTCCCCGGGAAACCGATCTGGCTTTCGGAATGGTCGGTGAAGGTCGATGCCGACGGGAATAATGCCGTTTCCGTTCTCGGCATGACCGAGGTGTATCTGGGCATGTTGAACCGACCGGATTTGTTCGAGACGGCCGACTATTTCCAGATCCATAACCACGACCCGATGGTCCTGTACGATAAAAACGCCAACCCCAAACATGTGAAGACGAGCATTGGCGCGGCCTACGATATTATCCGCTATGTTTTTGAAGACAGCGAAGTCTACGACAGCAGTATCAATTCCAGCGGTATCGAAGAGAATTTGGATGCCGTCAGCGCCGAGGCGGTCATCAACGGCGGCGACGTGCTGGTCTTTGCCGTCAACAAAACCACCAACAGCGTGCCGCTTGGTTTGATCTTCGACGATGAACTCTACACCGGCAAGTTCTCCCATGGGGCATTGAGCTTCAGCGATATCAATGATTTCCCAACCTTCAATTTGGGCGATGACGCTCTCGTTTCCGTTTCTCCGGTGAATGGCGGAATCATGCTTCCTCCCTTGTCGATCAGCAAAATCAGCGGACTGGCTCCGGGCAGTGGCGCGGTATCCGGTGAAGTGATCATCGAAGCGGAGCAGGCCCAGTTCCAATCTGCATTTTCGCCCTACACGGTTTCCAGTGAACTGGACGGCACCACCTACATCGTAACCTCAAATGGCACCCCGACCATCAACTACAACAGCGTGGTCATGGCTTCGGGAGGCATCGCCTCCTACGCGTTCAACTTGTCTGCAACGGGCGATGTGCTGATCGAAGCGCGCGCCGATTTAATAGACTCCAATGCCGATTCGTTCTGGCACCGCCTCGACGGCGGAACCTGGATCAAGCAGGACGGCTTTAGCGGCGGCGGCTGGCGCTGGTTCACGCTGAACAGCTACACCAATTTGGCGCCCGGTTCCCATACGCTCGAAATTGCCCGCCGCGATCGCGCCAGGATCGACCAGTTCCGGCTGAGTTCCACGCACGCAGAAATCAGCGTGCCGGGCTTGGTAATCGAAGCGGAAGAGGCTGATGGACAATTGCTTTTCAGTCCGTTTGCTGCGGTCACGTCCAACGGAGCAACCTACGTCGAAGTCCCGCTTGCTTCTGGAAGCGCAAACTACAACAGCGTCGCAGAACCCGATGGCCGGGCGACCTACGACTTTTTCCTGATCAACCCCGCCGACATCGTGCTCGAAGCCCGCGTCGATTTCCCAACCTCCGGAAGCGACTCCTTCTGGCACCGGATGGATGGGGGCAGCTGGACGAAGCAGGACGGCATCAGCGGCGGTGGATGGCGCTGGCTGACCCTTGCCAACTATGCAAACCTGGACGCCGGTGCCCATCAACTCGAAATTGCCCGCCGTCAGGCGGGAGCCCGGATGGATGCGTTCCGCCTGGTTCCTTCTGCCGGTGGATTCCTGAGTCCGGAAACCATCGCCGATGCCGGTGGCAACCGGTCGGTGGTCGATGCCGATTTCGATGGCGTGGAATGGATCGCGTTGGATGGAAGCGGCTCCGTGCCCCAGGGTGGACTTTCGCTCACCAGCTATGTCTGGAAACGGGGTTCCGGGCAGATTGCCACCGGCATCCGTACGAACGTGGCGCTTCCGCTGGGCACCCATCTCATTACCTTGCAGGTCACCGACAGCGGCGGTGCAACAAGGAGCGATACCGTAACGATTGCCGTTGAGCCCGCTGTGGGGTCGGGTGATGCCCCCCTTGTTTTGGCCGGTTGGGATACCTGGAACAATGCCTCTGCCCCGAGTGCGTCGGTGCTCGCGCCGGATGTCGGCGGGACGGCCGTGACAACCGCGGAACAGCTCGCCTGGAATGTGGTCGACGAACGGGGTGCCAGTGCCGATGGCGACTGGGGAACCTTTGCGGGGCCGCCGACAGCCAGCACCATAACGAATGTGGATAATCAAAACATGGAGTTGCCCAATGCGGCCACTGGCGGAGCGATCACCTTCACGATTTCCAACAATGGCGCGTCCGATCTCGAGTTGGGTGCCTTTCATTTCGACGCCTATGCCTTCCGTCCCAAGGCCGCCCGGGCTTACGAATTGAGTGTGCTGGCAGGCGGCGGCATTACACCCGGTGTGATCTACACGTCGGCGGACGATGAGATCACCGACGTTGGCGGCGCCTGGGATAACTTCGCCCATGATGACATCGACCATTCCCTGGCCGGGCTTACCGACCATACCCTCGGCGCGGGGGAATCGGTCGATTTCCTGCTGGCCTTCTCGAGCGGAGCCGGCGACGGTTCCGGCGGCCACGATCTGTGGGTGGATAATGTGGCCATCAGTTCCATGCGTGTTGATCCCTATCCCGACAACGATGGCAACGGCCTACCGGACTGGTGGGAAATCTTTTTCCTCGGTAGTACCGGGCAGGTGGCCGGTGTGGACAGCGACGGCGACGGACTCTCGAACGGGGATGAGTTGATTGCCGGATCGGATCCCGATGATGCCTACTCCGCGTTGGTCATTCATGAATTCGAAGAAGCAATCGGTGGAGGGTACACGGTTAAGTGGGACAGCTATAGCGAGCGCACCTATCATGTGCTGAAAACGTCCAACCTCGTTTCCAATGCTTGGCCGTCCGTTTCCGGCCCGCTGCCGGGCACCGGCGGGGAGATGGCGTTCACGGATGCTTCTCCGGTATCGCCGTCGAATTCGTTCTACAAGATCGAGGTCGCCAAACCGTGATGTGAATTCCATGCTAAAATGCGTATGAAGAAAATGCCGGACTCTTCGGGCGGTTGCGGATGTCGGGAAAACGCAGGTGATGCCCGTTTTGGATATTCCGACAGCATGGACCAGCGGGCTGTCCGCAAGGGAAGCACGCCTGCCGGTTTTGCACAGCCTGTCCGTGTTCAACTCGTTAAAGCGGGGAGCCTGGAAAATGAATTCCGCATGCAAGGGTTCAACAATATGAATGCATGGCGTGTGTGAAATGCGGGATGGATGGCGTTCTATGACTGTTGCCAGCTGGTGTTTGGCAGTTGCAATGTTGCGCAGTTGAGGGAGATTTCCGGCAATCCATGACGGCAGTGGTTCAGAATAGAGCGAGTATATGGAAAGGGGGATTGCTGTGTTGCTTCGTCTTTTCTGGTTGGGTTGGGGGTTCTGCCCAGGCAGCCGTTTCGCTCCGTTGCGATTTCAGCAGCGCAGAAAACCAGCGCGACCCCATGCGGTATCACTGGGATGTCAGCAACCGCATCTCGCCGATGCGCCGGTTTAATAGGCCGGTCGGCGAAAAACCCTATATCTGTGTGGTTCGGCCGTTGGGAGGAAAATCCAAGGATGGCGAGAAGCTTATCGATGAAGACACCTACAAGTGGGATGGCGGCAACTATGTCTACGATTGGGCGCCGCTCAAGACGCAGATCGACACCGTCCAGTCCGGGGCGCGTATCTTCCAGTTGATGATCGATAACGTACCCTGGGCCTTTCAGCGGGGGATGGATTTGAAGGGGCAGCAGGAGGTGGAGACCTACGGCAATGCCTGGCCGCCAAACGATCCTGGGGCCTGGTCTCTTTATATCCAGGAAATGCTGAAGGAGCTCATCAAAACCTATGGTCGGGAACGGGTCGGGCAATGGCGGTTTTGCATCGGTCGCGAAATCGGAACCGCCGGTCACTGGCGAGGAAGCATGCCGGAGTTCTTCGACCACTACGCATTAACGGTGAAAGCCGTTCATTCGATCCTGCCCGAAGCAAAGGTCGGTGCCCATTTCCTGTGGGCATCATCCAATAATTCCTACGGACCGGACTTTGTGAAATGGTGCAAGCAAAACAACGTCCACTATGATTTCGTCGGCGTATCCTATTATCCGTTTTACAATAGGAGCAACCGCGTCGATATCGAGCGCGTATACCGGCTTGATTTTGCGCCCATCAAAGACATTCCGGAGTGGAATCCGGAGGCGACGTTGGAAATCCATGAGTTTTCACTGATTAAAAGCATGAGCAAACAGGGGAACAGTTTCGATAATGCGCCCAAGGCCCACTCGGAAGCGTTCACGGTGATGCTCGGAAAAATGATGTATGACCACAATATGCACCATGTGTTCCGATGGGGCACCGGCGAAAACAAGCTGGCCGAGCAGGAATTCCTCCGGATGAAGGGCAACGTCTATTACGCCGGTTCCAAACAGGGCGAACCCCTCGTCGCCGGCAATAGGATCGATGCTGTGTTTGCACGGGATATGAAGAACAATCAGTTCAATATCATGGCCTACAACTACAACGCCGACCCATCGACCAAGAAAGCCGAGCCGGTTGCAATTGCCACCACCCTTCCTTTTCCTCCGTCCACCCGGATTAAAACCCGTACGGCCGCCTTTGGCGAATCCGGCTTGGAGTGGTCGGACTGGAAAATGCAACGAACCCAATCCGGTAGTGGCAGGGAGGTGTCGATGCTGGAACTCGGGGTCGGGTTGCCGTCTTTCTCGTTCTGCAAGATCGAAATTCAGGGGCCGGAAGCGGGCCGGCCCACACGCGTTTTAACCAACCGGGCAGACCAATCGAACGTTGAAGTGGAACTGGGGGATTTGGACGACGGGAACCTGGTTTGCTATATGCGGGGGCGTCGCTACGTCATTCCCATCACCTCCCTCAGCGATGATGATCAGCTCTACCTGAAAAAATGGGCGGAAGGGAAATAGGCCAGATGGACGGGAAAGGTGGGGTTAACGATTTGAAATCATGGTCGCTTGGTTGCTTTTCCCGTTTTGGTCTAATGCTCGTCAATGCTGAATTTTTCAGAGAAGACACCCTATGCAACGCATCGCGCACTATTGGTGGTTGGGGAGATTTATGAAGGTTTGTTTTTGCCATAGGTTTAAGATGTCAGGCGTTTGCCTGTTGCTGGCGGCGGGTGCCCTTGCGGATAAGGGTGAAATTGACGCTCTGGAATATCCATTCACTGTTCCGGGTTCGGCAACCGCATCGGTGTCGGTGAATACGGCAAAGCGGACTCCGGTCAACAATCTGCTGCTGGGGCTGAATGCCAACTGGCCGGAAAACCTTTACGGCAAGATCGGCTATAACCATCCGGACGCGCAACGGCTGATCCGCCGGTTCAAACCCTCCTCCCTGCGTTTCCCCCACGGGGTCTGGGCAAAATTTTACGACTGGGAAAGCGATGGCCGGCGCAAAACGGATAACTATAAAACACCGTATGATGCTTCGGTCACCAACCATCCGACGTTGAAATATGGTTTCGACGGCCTGCATCAACTGCATCAGGAACTAAAGTTCGATACCGTTTTCACCTATAACCTGAACTATGACTCTCCCGAAAAAGGGGTGCGCCGCCTGAGGGATCGCAAGGAAAAGGGATTCGATGTCCGATGGGTTGAACTGGGCAACGAACCATTCTGGAAAACCCAGCGTAGCGAGGCCACCAAGACGCTGGAAGATTACATGGCCGTTTCAAAGGCACATGCCGCCGCATTGAAGGCCGTGGATCCCAAACTCAAGGTCTCGGTTCCCGTTCACTGGCGCGATGCGGAGACCAATCCGTGGAACCAACCGTTTTTCAAGGAAACCTATTTCGATGCCATCACGGTGCACAAGCATATGGGCGGAGGGGCAAAGGAAACCCTCTTTACCGGGGACATCCTCTCCAAGATGGCCAATACCTTTCGCACGATTTTCCCGAACCACCCCATCTGGCTGACGGAATGGTCCACAGGCAAGGGCGACAATGCCATCACGGTGCTGGGCATGGCCGATGGATATTTAACCCTGTTTGAAAACCAGGATATTTTCGATATCGCCTGTTTTTTCCAGATGAATGCAGGGCATCCCTTTTTCCTGTACGACAAAAAAACCGGAGTCCATACCAAGACGGCGTCCGGCGCGGCCTATGAAATGGTTCGCGACCTTTTTGAAAACGCGCAACTGCTGGAGTGCCAGGTCGAGTCCGTCCAGGTTGGGGAGGGGTTGGATGCGGTTAGGGCGGCTGCCGTCCTGAAGGATGGAACGGTATCGGTTTTTGCCATCAATAAAACCCCGGTGGGTGTGCCGCTCAAGCTGGGCATTGACCGTGCGGAGGATGCGCCGGCCTTCAGGCACCAGGCGTTGTCGTTCGATGGCGTCAACCAATTGAAGACGTTCGCCCCGGAGGAAAAACTTCCGGTCGTGAGCGTGCCGCGAGGCAGCGAAGTCGTGCTGCCGCCCTTGTCGATCAACCGTATCGATCGGTTATAAACACCTGGTGTGTCTTGAAAAACGGGCAACTTTTTGTGAAGGATGTATCAGGCATGACGGAGATGGAACTATGAATGGAACCGGATGGGGATTGGTGCTTTTGTGCGGGACGGTATTCTTGTCGCAAGGGCAGGCGGCGGAAACCTCGCGAAAAAACATTGTCTTTATTCTGGCCGACGACCAGCGCAACGATGTGCTCGGCTGTTACGGAAATGATCTCATCCAAACCCCGACGATCGACCAGCTCGCGTCGAACGGGGTGCGGTTCGAAAACTTTTTTTGCGAGACGCCCATCTGCAGTGCGAGCCGCGCAACGCTCATAAGCGGGCTTTCCCAGCGCACGCATGGGTACAACTTTGGCGAGCCGGCGGTGGATGCCAACTATATTCCCACCAGCTATCCGGCCTATCTGAAGGCCAGTGGCTACCGCACGGGCTTCACCGGGAAATATGGGTTCCGTTTCAGCAAGAACGACCGAAAGCAACAGTTCGATTTCTTCAAACCCTACGACCGCAACCCCTACCTGAAAAAGATGCCGGACGGTTCGTTGCGCCACGAAACCGACCTGTGCGCCGACGCGGCGATTGAATTCATCAAAGGCAACCCCAAGGGGCAGCCGTTCTGCCTGTCGGTCAGCTTCAATGCATCGCATGCGGAGGACAGCGATCTGCGCCCCGGGTTCCACTTCCAGTGGCCGGAATCGACCGATGGCCTCTATGAGGAGATCACTCTGCCGTCACCCAAGCTGGGCGACGATAAATATTTCGAGGCGCTTCCCGGATTCCTGAAGGATGAAGGCGAGCTTTCGCGCGCCCGCTATTTCTGGCGCTGGGATACGCCCGAAAAATACCAGGTCAACCTGCGCGCCTATTTCCGGATGATTACCGGCATCGACAACGCCGTTGCCCGGATTCTCGCCGAGCTGAAGACGCAGGGGCTGGATCAAAACACGGTGGTGGTCTATACGGGCGACAACGGGTTCCTGATGGCGGACCGCGGGCTGGCCGGAAAGTGGAACCACTACGACCAATCCCTTCATGTTCCGTTCATTGTCTACGACCCGGCCCTGCCGGAGCATAAACGGGGCCGCGTGGTTACGGAGCTCGGCACGCATCTCGATGTTGCCCCGACGATCGTCGAGTGGGCCGGCTTGTCCAAGCCGGCCGTCTACCAGGGGCGGTCGCTGGTCGGGTTGGTGGAGGATGGGCTGGTTGCGGATTGGCCGCAGGAGGTCTACTGCGAACATAAATTCAAACGCTACAACAACTGGTACGGGGTTCGCGGAAAGCGGTATAAATATGCGGTCTACTATGAAGAGCCGGATGGGCCATACGAGTGTCTTTACGATTTGGAAAAAGATCCTGCCGAGGTTGCAAATCTGGCGGCCAACCCCGAATATGCCGACGTTCGCAAGGACATGGTCCGGCGGCTGGACGCCTACCTCAACGCCTTCCCGGAGGCATCGGGCAAACCTGACAATAAAGAATAGGGTACTTAATGAAAAAATGGATAGATACGCGATGGTTCGTTGCAGGAATGATGATGACACTTGTACACGCTAATAGTTTTGGGGTTTCAATGCCGATCGATCTAACCATGGGGGAAGGTTTTGTGAACCCGCTCGGTTTCCACGATGCCACGCCGGTCTTTTCGTGGAAGCTGCCGGTCGGCGTTCAAAAACAGACCGCTTATCAACTCGTGGTGAAAGGCGATGGCCTGCTTTGGGACAGCGGTTGGGTTGAATCGGACCGGTCGGTTTTTGTTCCGTACGGGGGCAAGGCACTGGCTTCCCGGCAACAGGGCGAATGGCAAGTCCGGTTCCGCGATGAAAACGGAAAACAATCGGAATGGAGTGAATCCGCAACCTTTGAACTCGGTCTTCTTTCCAACGCCGATTGGAAGGCGCAGTGGATCCGTCCCTCCATGCCGGACGCGCCTCCCGTGCCCGAATTCAAATTGATCAAGGCAACCTACCGGGCGAAGGAAAAGCACGAACTCCAGAAGGACTTGACGGCGTTCTATCGGAAAAAAATCAAGGACAACTTCCTGGAAGTCAACGTGAGGAACCAGGTCCTTGGCGGGGATCCCGCCGAGGGATCGGTGAAGGAACTGGTGCTGGTCTATCTGTTGGACGGCGAAGAACGAACGAGCATCGTGGAGGAAAACAAAAAGGCAACCTTCCCTCCGATGGAGGCGAAGGTGGAATCCGTTGCCTGGCTGCGCCGCGAATTTCCGGTGTCTGGGGAGGTCGGGCGCGCCCGACTGTATGTCACGGCGCGCGGGGTGTTCGAAGTGCATCTGAATGGCGAAAAAGTCGGGAACGATGCGTTCGTTCCCGGGTGGACCTCCTATGCGGACCGGCTCGATACGCTGACGTATGATGTCACTGATAAAATCATAGGCGGGCAGAACGCCATCGGGGCGTTGCTGGGGGCGGGATGGTATGCCGGACGTCTGGGCTGGGCGCATGACAAAGGGTTGTTCGGCCGTCATCCGGAGCTGTTGCTCCAGCTGGAAATCACCTATCGGGATGGCCGCAAGGTGAACGTCGTTTCCAATGGGGAGTGGAAGGCCACGCTGGACGGGCCGATCGTTGTCTCGAGCATCTACGACGGGGAAACCTACGATGCCCGCAAGGAGATGCCCGGATGGGATAAACCCGGCTATGACGACGCGGCCTGGGGGGCGGTCGGGGTCAATGCCGAACCCGGTGCGCAACGGCTCGTTCCCAAGCCCTTTGCCCCGGTCCGGGTAACGGAAACGCTGGCCACCCGGAAAATCACCGAGCCCGAACCCGGTCGTTTCGTGTTCGACCTCGGGCAAAACATGGTGGGCTGGCCGGTGCTGGATATTCCGGTTGAAAAGGACCGGACTGTAACGCTGCGTGTGGCCGAAATGCTCAACCAGGACGGCACGATGTATACGGCGAACTATCGCTCGGCCAAAGCAACCGACTTCCATACCGCCGCCCAGACCGGCACGGTTTCGTGGCGGCCCACCTTTACCTTCCACGGGTTCCGCTATGTGGAGCTTTCCGGCCTGCCGGAGGGCGCCAAGCCGAAGACGGATTGGGTCCGCGGCGAGGTGCTCCATACCGATCTGCCAAGGATTGGTTCGTTCTCCTCGTCGCACGAAAAGCTGAACCAACTCTACAGCAACATCACCTGGGGCCAGCGCGGCAACTTCCTGGATATTCCCACCGACTGCCCGCAGCGCGACGAACGCCTCGGCTGGACGGGCGATGCCCAGGCCTTTGCCCCGACCGCGCTGCTCAACTACGACTGCCACGCCTTCTTCAAGAGCTGGCTCGGCTCCATGCGCGACGACCAGTTTGCCGACGGCCAAATTCCCCATGTGGTTCCCGACATCCTGAATGCCGGGGGCAGCCCCGGCTGGATGGATGCCGCCACGATTATCCCGTGGGATGTCTATGTGAGCACCGGCGATGCGGAGATGCTCTCCGAAAACTACGGCATGATGGAAAAGCTCGTGGCCTGGTACCGGGGGCGGTCAAAGGACGGGCTCATTTCCAAGATGGGTGGTTTCGGCGACTGGCTCCAGCCCTATGCCAAGGACCAGAAGGGCGATACGCCGAAGGAGCTGCTCGGTACCGCCTTTTACGCCAATAGCGTGCAGATTCTGGCCGACAGCGCAACGGTGCTCGGCAAAAAAGCCGATGCCGCAAAATATGGGGCGGAGGCCGCGCGGGTGAAGGCCGCCTTTGCCAACCATTATTTCGATGCGGATGGAAAGCTCCGGAACGCCCCGGAAACACAGACGGCCTATCTGCTGGCGATCGGCTTCAACCTGGTGCCGGATGAGCTTCAGAAGAAGGCGGCAAGGCATCTGGTTGCTTTGGTCGATGCGGCCGACGGCCACCTGCGAACCGGCTTCCTCGGAACCCCGTTCATCGCGCAGGTGCTCGACGACATGGGCCATGGCGATCTGGCCTATTCCCTTCTTTTCAAGGAAACCTATCCCTCGTGGTTCTTCTCGATCAACCAGGGCGCCACCACCATGTGGGAGCGCTGGAACAGCTACAGCCATCAGGATGGCTTTGGCAATGTGACCATGAATTCCTTCAACCACTATGCCTACGGCGCCATTGGCGAATGGATGATCGAACGCGTCGCCGGACTGTCGCTGGACCCGGAACATCCCGGCTACCGGCACTTCTTTGTGCGTCCGCTTTCCGGCGGCCCGCTCACGTCGGCGCGCGCCGAACTGGAGACCGCCTATGGCAAGGCGGCGAGTGGCTGGAGAAAGGAAGGCAACCGCCTCGCCATGGAGGTCGTCGTTCCGCCCAATACCACCGCCACCGTCGAATTCCCGAATGGCCGCCCATCGGAAACGGTCGCCCCGGGGGTGCATCGCTTTGAGCTGGAACTGTAGTTCCGTCAACAGGCCTGGCCACGCCCCATCAACCCCATCCGGCGTTAACCCAAGGAATGGTGTTCGCGCAAACGGGTGGACACGAAGACGCGGCGGAAAAAGTAGGGAACCATGAAAAGATTACTGGTTATAGGTTTGCTGTGTTGTGCGGGGGTGTGTTCGGCGGAGCGGATGCTTTTTGATGACGACTGGAAGTTTATCCAAAAGGATGTGCCGAAGGCGGAACAGGTGCAGCATCCGGATGCCGGATGGCGCACCTTGGACCTGCCGCACGACTGGACGGTTGAGGGATCGTTCGATCCGAAAAACCCGACCACGGACCGCTGCGGATATCTGCCGACGGGGATTGCCTGGTATCGGAAAACCATTGAGGTTCCGAAGGCGTGGAAGGGAAAACAGGTGGCCATTGAATTCGACGGGGTGTTCCGCAACAGCACCGTCTGGGCAAATGGAAAAAAACTCGGCCACCGTCCCTATGGATGGATCTCGTTTGGGTATGATGTCAGCGACATCGTGAACGAGTCGGGCTCGATCACCTTCGCCGTGCGCGTGGACAACCAGCAGCAACATGCCGCGCGGTGGTACACGGGCAGCGGGATCTATGCGCATACCTGGATCAACATTCGCGAACCGATCCACATTCCAACCTCCGGAATTTGGATCCGCACGAAAGGTTCGACCGTTTCCATTGATGCAGAGGTGGTGAATAAAGCCTCGGGAGCCGAAAAAGCGGTGGTTAAAACAACGGTTCGCGATGCCGAAGGGAATCCGGTTGCAATGAAGGAATTCCCGCTTCTTGTGAAAAGTGGGGAAACGGCCACGGCGCTGCAGACGTTGGACATCCCGGATCCCAATCGGTGGTCGCCCGAGTCGCCTTATCTGTACACGGCCGTAAGTGAAGTTGTGGTCGATTCGAAAATCACCGACCGCGTAGAGACCCGATTTGGTGTCCGCGATATCGAGTGGATTCCCGGAAAGGGCATGGTGCTCAATGGCAAGTTGGTGAAGTTGCGCGGGGTCTGCCAGCATCAGCATGGCGGGGCATTCGGTGCGGCGGTCCCGGAAAAGATTATCCGTTTCCGCGTGGAGCAGATGAAGGCCATGGGCTGCAACTCCATCCGGACGGCGCACAATCCGCATACGCCGGAATTCTACGACATCTGCGACGAGCTGGGCATCATTGTGATGGACGAGTTTGTGGATGGCTGGAACCAGAAGGCGCGCGCTGATTATGGCGCGCAGGCGTTTGCCGATTGGTGGAAACAGGACTTGACGGACTGGATCAAGCGCGACCGAAATCATCCCTCTGTGTTCGTTTGGAGCATTGGCAATGAAACGCATGGCGAAGAGAGTGCCAAAGCGATGCTGGCGCGCTGCCACGAAATCGATCCGACCCGGCCGGTGACCTCCGGCAGCTCCGAGGAGCAGTTGATGGATATTGTGGGAATGAACGGCGGGAGCGAGAGCCCAAACTGGTTCGAGACGCAGATGCCGAACGACCGCGTTTTCATTGGCACCGAAAATACACACACCTGGCAAACGCGCGGGTATTACCGCACGCAAACCTGGTATCGGGATGGCATCACGAGCGAGGTTACGGAGATTCCAAACCTGACCGAAGAGGAAGTTTTTACGGTGGATTGGACGGACAACGCGCACCGCGCGAACCGGAAGCATTTTTATAAGTCGAGCTACGACAATGCGACCGTACGTTCGCCCGCGCGGCGCATGATTGCCCAGATTCGGGATATTCCCAACAACGCGGGCATGTACCGCTGGACGGGGCACGACTATCTGGGCGAAGCCGGACTGGCCAGCGGGGCCTGGCCCTTCAAGCTTTTTTCCGGTGGCACGTGCGACCTCGCCAACTTCGAGAAGGATTTGTATTATCTCTACCAAAGCCAGTGGACGACGGAACCGATGGTCCATATCCTGCCGCACTGGACGCATCCGGCCATGAAACCCGGCACCGAAATCCCGGTCTGGGTCTACTCCAACTGCGATGAAGTCGAACTCTTCCTCAACGGCAAGTCGCAGGGCAAACAAACGCCCGGAACGAAATGGCAGGAAATGCAGTGCCAATGGATGGTGGGTTGGACGCCGGGGTCGGTTGTGGCCGTGGGATATGACGGGGGAAGGAAAGCCGCTGAAAAAATGATTCGCACGGCGGATGAGCCTGCACAGCTCCAACTCTCCGTCGACGGGGAACCGCTTGCCGCTTCCGGGAAAGACCTTGTGCAGGTGCGCACCACCTTCAGGGATGCGAAGGGGGAGTTTTATCCGTATGGCGAAAACCGTGTTTTCTTCAATGTCCAGGGTCCCGCAAAAATCAAAGCGCTGGACAACGGCAAGCCGAACGATGTTGAACCCTTCCACGGAACCACCGACCGCATGGCCTTCTTCGGTTTGGCCCGCGCCTACATCGAATCCGGGAAGGATGATGGTGCCGTGGCTTTGGTGGCCGGGGCTATTCTGGGCGATAAAAAACTCGTGGTCTCCAGCACGGTCCATATCGATGTTCAACAGATTGCGTTGCGGGGTAAGCAGGCCTTCCAAACGCCGGAAATCTTCTTCACCACCGATGGAAGCACGCCCTCCGTCAAGTCGACAAGGTACAACGGCGGCTTCGAGGTGGCCTTGGGCACAACGGTCAAGGCGCTGGTGATGATCGGCGGCCAGCCGGCCCTGGTGATGGAGGAGCGCTTCGCGGATGACGTGGGTTTGCTCTGGGAAGGTGGCGGGCTCGATACCGAGTTCGGCGGCGACCAGGCCGAAGATGCCGAGTTCCAGGGGGCAACAAAATCAACCGAGGGTCGAAACTATAACGGCTCCGGTTTCCTGGACATGGGAAAGAAAACGGGGGCCTATGTTGAGTGGTATCGCGAAAACGACGGCGATACCACCAAGGTGGATCTGATCATTCGCCATAGCGGTGCCGCAAAGGGGCGCACACCGCTCAAGGTTCGGTTGAATGTGAATGGCCAAATGATGGAGCAGGTGGTTTCCCTGCCGCCTTCGGCAAACTGGGGAAGGCAGTGGAGAACCGTTTCCGTGCCCATCACCTTGAAACGCGGGGCCAATACGATCCGGCTCACCACGGTGGATGCCCAGGGGCTCTTCCTCGATGAAATCGAAATCGGGAACTGATTGAAGATCCCCACGGGGTTTCAACGATATGAAATCTACAGGTTTTGCAATACGTCATGGAATCGGGGAGTGTGTTTGGCGATTGGTCCGGGGGGGGGTGGAAAGAATGGGATGTGAAGGCATGATGAAAGAAAACGTTTTGCAGTGGGCCACGGTTTCGGTGGCAGGAATAATGATGGGGTCGACGACCCTGGCGGCTCCAACGCATTTGGTCGATGAACGACCGGTTGAGATATCGCACGTTTCGCCGGATGTCGTTCTGGTGGACTTCGGGAAGGTGGCCTATGGCAATCTTCGCCTCCAACCACCGGCCAATGCCACCGGCACGGTAACGGTTCATTTCGGCGAGGATTTTGTGGACGGGCGGATCAACCGCAAGCCAAAGGGAACGGTTCGCTACAATCAGACCTCGGTCACGCTGGCCGGCAGCCAGGCCATTGTTGCCGCACCGCCGGCGGACCCGCGCAATACGGAATTGGTGTCGACCAGGAAACATTATCATCCGCCGGCCATCCTGACTCCGGAGGAGTGGGGCGTGGTGCTGCCTTTCCGATGGGTGGAAATCGAGGGATGGAACGGGACGTTGAAGCCGGAGCAGATTGTTCGCCAATCGGCCTATGCCTCGACCTGGAAGGATGATGCGGCAGCATTCGAATCCTCGGATGACATGCTGAACCGAATCTGGGACCTGTGCCGCTATTCCATCAAGGCCACCACCTTTGCCGGGGTGTATGTGGATGGCGACCGCGAGCGCATCCCCTACGAAGCCGATGCCTATTTGAACCAGCTCAGCCATTACTACACGGATGACGACAAGGTCATGGCGCGGGATACCATCAACTACCTGCTGCTGGATGGCATTGGTACCTGGCCGACGGAATGGGCGCCGCACATGGTCTTCATGGTCCACGCCGACTGGATGCATACCGGTGATCTCGGCTGGATGTCCGGGCGCTACCAGGCGCTGAAGTCCAAGCTTCTGCTGCATCGCAAGGGGGACGATGGACTGATCTTCAGTGAAGAAGTCGATATGAAGAAAACCGATATTGTGGATTGGCCCCAGAAAGAGCGGGACGGTTATGTCTTCACTCCGCGCAACACCGTGGTGAATGCTTTTTATCTGCGCGCCATCAAGCTGATGGCCGAAATGGCGAGGGCGATTGGTTTCGAAGAGGAGGCAAAGCGCTATGAGGCCGACTTCGACGCGTCCTACGCCGCCTTCCAGAAAACGTTTTTCGATGAGGGCAAGGGCTTGTACCTGGACGGCGTTGATACCGACCACATTTCATCGCACGCCAATCTCTATCCATTGGCCTTCGGCCTCGTCCCGGAACCGCATCGGTCGGGGATGGCGGACTGGTTGGCTGGGCGCGGTATGCGCTGCTCGGTCTATGCCGCGCAGTATCTGATGGAAGGCCTTTTTGAAAACGGGGCGGGAACCCAGGCGCTGGCCTTGATGGTCGCCGATAACGACCGCAGCTGGAAACACATGGTGGATAGCGGCACCACCATCTCTTGGGAAGCGTGGGACCTGAAATATAAACCGAACCAGGACTGGAACCATGCCTGGGGCGCGGCCCCGGCCAATCTGCTCCCGCGCTACGTGCTCGGTGCCGAGCCCTTGGCGCCCAGTTGGAAAACCGCGCGGATTTCGCCGAACCTTGGGGATCTCAAATCCGCCCAAGGTAAAGTGCCCACCCGTATGGGCGCCATCCTTGTTGAGTGGGAAGTTGCGGGCAACTTCAAGATGAAGCTGCAGCTGCCTGAAGGCATGGCCGCCCAGGTGGATCTGCCCGCGGTTGGGGAATCAAGCCAGGTGCTGTTGGATGGAAAGCCGGTAAAGGCCTCGCTGCGGGCTGGTCGATGGGTGCTTGAGGAACGGGTTGAAGGATCCGTTGTGATTGAAGTCAGATAAGGGATGAAGCATGAGTGATGAACAACAGGAAAAGCATGGCGAGTTCGAACGCGAACCGGTGCCCGCGTCGAAGACCCGGGGGCTGAAGGCTTTCGTGGGCATGTATGCCGGCGAGCACTGCGCCGGAACGGAATTGATGATCGGCCCGCTGTTCGTGGCGGCGGGGGTGAGCGCGTTCGATGTGGTTTTCGGCTTGTTGATCGGCAACTTGTTGGCGGTGCTGAGCTGGATGTTCCTGTGTGCGCCGATCGCGGTGCGGGCGCGCTTGACGTTGTATTACCAGTTGGAAAAAATCTGTGGCCGGAATCTCGTCACCCTATACAACCTCGCCAACGGGGTGATGTTCTGTTTCCTGGCCGGCTCCATGATCACGGTGTCGGCGACGGCGCTCGGGGTCTGGTTTAATTTTCCCATGCCGGGGCTGACGGATATTTATCCGAACAGCGTCGGGTGGGTGCTTGCGGTGCTGGGCATTGGTGCGCTCATCACCTTGGTCGCGGCCTGGGGCTACGACATGGTTTCCAGGGTGGCCAACATCGCCGCGCCCTGGATGGTACTGGTCTTCCTGGGCTTCGGGATCATTGGACTGCGCCAGTTCATCGAGGTGACGGGAGCGGAAGTGAATTCCCTCTCCAGCCTCTGGGCGCTTTGCAACGAGTCCATCTTCAAGGGGGGCGATCCGCTTCCCGGGCAGGTCAAGTTTACCTTCTGGCATGTAACCTTCTTTGCATGGTTCGCGAATATGGCGATGCATGTGGGCATGTCCGATCTCTCCGTTTTGCGTTTCGCGAAAAAGTCGTGGCATGGGGTTGCCTCGGCGTCCGGCATGTATGTCGGCCACTTCATGGCCTGGCTCGCGGCGGCGGTGCTTTACTCCTTGCAGCTGCATCTAGACCCGTCCAACACGGACGTGCTGCCGGGGCCGCTGGCCTACCGCGCGGCCGGTGTGGCCGGACTCATCTGCGTCATTGTTGCCGGATGGACGACCGCCAACCCGACGATCTACCGCGCCGGCCTGGCCTTCCAGGCGATCATGCCGAAAAAATCGCGCTTCGCCGTAACGATCGGCACCGGCATGCTGGCCACGCTGGCCGGGTTGTTCCCCGGCATTGCCATGAAGCTGCTCGGCTTTGTGGCGCTCTATGGCTTGATCCTCATGCCGATGGGCGCGGTCGTCTTTACCGATTTCTGGATCTTCCCGAAACTGGGGCTCAGGCAATATTATGCGGAACACAGGAAGATCTCGATCAACTGGGCGGCCGGCATCGCCTGGATCGCCACGTTGGCCATCTGCGTGGCGTTGGTGAAATCCGGAAAGCCGCAGTTCCAGATCTTCTTTGTTTCTTTGCCCGGCTGGTTCATCGCCTCGGGGCTCTACATCTTGATTAGCAAGTTCACGCAGAAGGGGACGGAAGCATGAAAAAAGTAGCGGAAATTATCTCATATCTTTCTCTTGTCCTGATTGTTCTCGCTCCGATCCTGTTTTATGCCGGGAAAGTTGATTTGGAGATGAACAAGCTGTTGCTGACCACCGCAACCGTCACGTGGTTCGCCAGCGCGCTCTGCTGGATCGGGCGCGAAACGAGTGCTGATTCCGTCCCGGAATAACCGACGGACTTTCGGAGTGCAGAGTTGCCGCCTAATCCCACTCATGCTGTTCCTTTCCTCTTGGGCTGTATGGGGATCGGTACAGCCTGTTGATTTGCGCTGTGAATACCGGGTTGATCCACTCGGGATTGATAATGTGCAGCCCCGTTTGAGCTGGAAGATTCTGGATCCGGATAAAACGCGCGGGCAACGACAGACCGGCTATCAGGTGCTGGTGGCGAGCAGCCTCGAAAAACTGAACCAGGACATCGGCGACCTGTGGGACTCCGGAGCCGTGAAGGAGTCGCAGTCGGCAAATAATGTGTATCAGGGGGCTTCGCTGAAATCCGGTATGGAGTGTTTGTGGAAAGTCCGGATCTGCGATATCGATGGCAAGGTGTCGGACTGGAGCCCGGTTGCGCGCTTTACGGTCGGCCTACTGGATTCCACCGATTGGAAGGGGGAATGGATCCTCAAAGAAGACCAACTGAAGACCGATCATAACTGGTACCGCAAAAACTTCACCCTTTCAGCGGAGCCAACCTCGGGTTTTGTTTATGTGGCGTCGTTCGGCTATCACGAACTCTATGTGAACGGCCGAAAGGTGACGGATCAAGTGATGAACCCGGTTTCGTCCTACATGAAGAAGCGCATTCCGTATCTGACCTACGATATTTCCGCCCATCTGAAAAAGGGCGACAACGTGATTGCGGTCTGGCATGCGGCAGGCTGGGCGCGTTGGAGACGGATTCGCGAATATCGGAACATTCCGTTCGTATTTAAGGCGCAGGCGGAAATTGAAGTCGGAAATGAGCGTTTGTCGTTCGGTTCGGATACCAGTTGGAAATGTAAAAAAAGTCATACGGAATATTATGGCGATTGGGACATCCTTCGGTTTGGCGGGGAAACGATTGATGATCGTCGCAAGGAAGACGACTGGAATACGGCCGTTTATGATGATCGCAACTGGGCGAACGCAGTCGTGTATGATGCCGCGGAACTCAATGCAAAAATCCCGGAAGGCGATAACATCAGCTTTGCGCTTAACAGCAATAAAGACCGATCACTGAGATCGTTGTACAGCCCTATTAAAGCAGAATTAAGTGCGCAGATGGTCGAGCCTCAGGTTCGGTTTAAAGAGATAGCGCCGATTGAGGTGAAGGACAACAAAGACGGTACGTATCGCATTGATATGGGTGAAAACTACACCGGCTTTTTTGAGATGAATTTGTATGACGGTGCTGAAGGGGACTCCGTGATCTTCGAAATCAGCGACCAGACCGAACTCGTCATGAACTGGAAACAGAAAAGCCAGTATATCTTTGGTAAAAGCGGCAAAGGCCGTTTTACGAACCGGTTCAACCTGGCCGGTGGTCGGTGGATCACGGTGTATGGGTTGAATTATAAACCGAAGTTGGAAGACATTAAGGGTTATGTCATTACCAACGACCGGAAACAAATCAGCACGTTCGAATCGTCCAACGAGCTGCTGAATAAAATCTACAAAATCAACCATTGTCATCCCATAGATATTGAAAAAAAAGGCTGGCATGTGCCGTTGAAATCCTCCACTCGGAGGGTATGAAAAAACAACATAAACACAAGCCAGCCGGACATAGGTATACAACCTTGAAACAATTGTGCAATCTGATTCCCGGACACATGGTGTCGAGCCTTGCGCAGAAGCATGGCGTGGACATTCAAAGCCGGACGTACACGCCGTGGAGCCATGTGGTTTCTTTGCTGTACGCCCACTTCTCCCATGCACTCGGACTCAACGATGTGTGCGACGCGCTCCAGATGAACGCGGCGGCGCTCTCTACCATCCGCGGCGCGGTTCCTCCGTCGCGTAACAACCTGAGCCACGCGAACAAGATCCGCAACGCGGACATGGCCGAAGAGCTCTACTGGTGCATGATGAAGCATCTGATGGATACGGTTCCGGGCTTCGCGAAGGGCAAGGTTCGGCGCGGATACCTCCGGCGCTTCAGCAAGACGATCCATGCGCTGGACTCGACCACGATCCAGCTCGTCGCCAACTGCATGGACTGGGCGAAGCATCGCCGCCGCAAGGCTGCGGCCAAGTGCCACCTGCGCCTCGACCTGCAAAGCTTCCTGCCCCGGTGCGCCATCATCGACACGGCGAAGCACCATGACAGCACGATGACCCAAAGCCTGTGCGCCGAGCTCAAACCCGGTGAAATCGCCGTGTTCGACAAGGCCTACAACAAGTTCAAGCATCTTTTCGAGCTGACGGTGCGCGGTGTCTGGTGGGTTGGCCGGGCGAAGGACAACATGCAGTACAAGGTGGTGCGCACCCTCGAAACCACCGGGCACAAGCGCATCCTGCGCGACGAGGTCATCGAGATGGTGGTCGAAGCATCGAAGAAAGCCTATCCGTGCGAGTTGCGCCGGGTCGTGGCGCTGGTCGAGATCAACGGCAAGGATGTCGAGATCGCCTTCATCACCAACCATCTGGAGTGGAGCGCGTGGACGGTCGCCGAACTCTACCGTTGCCGCTGGGACATCGAGGTGTTCTTCAAGGAGATCAAGCAGACGCTCCAGCTCTCCGACTTCCTGGGCTACAGCGCCAACGCCGTGCGCTGGCAGATTTGGATGGGGTTGCTTGTCCACCTGCTGATGCGCTGCCTCGCGTTCATGCACGGCTGGGAGCACAGCTTCAAGCGGCAGTTCACTGTTGTGCGCGCGGTGCTTTGGCGCCGGTGGAACCTGCCCGCCTTGCTGGATTCCTATGGGACAGCCAAACCGCCCGGCCGCATACGGGGTGCGCCGGAACAGGCGTATCTGCCGGGGTTTGTCTAAGAGCTGTGGGACAGCCATATGCACAAAGCGCGGAACCATGGTTAACCTTCAACAAAAAATCGGAATTGACTAAATGAATCGGACATCAGAAACCTTAACAAAAACGGGGTTTTACTCTCCGTCAGCACCACCTATGGGATGAATGTGAAAATCAACCTGAATACCTGTCTTGCGAACACCATCGATGGAATCTTGGTCGATTGTCCCCACCGCGAACGCCGTGGCTGGGGGGAAGTGACTGTGGCGGCCATGTATGGCGACGCGCTGCCCAACTTCGAAAGCGGGGCCTTCATGGATCAATATGCGCAGTTTATGCGTGATGCCCAGTTTAAGGACGGCCAGATCCGGGGGGTTATTAACGAAGAGGATCGTCCGTTCCTGATGTGGAAGGCCAACAGCCCGATCACGATTTGGGAAACCTTTAAGATGCTGGGCGATAAAAAAATACTACGGGATAATTACGATTCCATGCGGAAATGGATGGAGTGGATGCACCAAGCCTCCAATTATGAAACCGGTGGAGCTCTCAAAATAGGAGCACGCGGAGCACGTGAAATGCCGGGCCTGGGCGACTGGTGTACGCCACACGGGAATTTCTGGGACAGCAGTAATTCACCGGATGCGGCCCACTTCAACAACTGTACCTATGCCTATATGCTCGATTGTTCCAAGAAAATGGCCGAAGCCTTGGGTGAAACCAACGACGCGGAAACCTATGCCGACCGCCTCAGGGTTTAGCGGACAGCAACGCACAAACTCTCCTACAATCCCGCGACAGGACAATACCTTGACGGCAAGCAAGTCGATCAGGCCTTTGCCTTATTGGCCGGCGTGACACCCCCGGAGGAACGTGAAAAGGTCCGAGCGCAACTGGCGGATAATGTGCTTTATTCATTCCCGTATTATGATGCCGGAAGCTCCGGGCAGGCACTTTACACCCGCTTCTTCGCCGAATATGGCGAGCGCATGGATTTGGTTTATGAGTTGCTCAAGGATACTGGCCATCCCAGTTATGGATACTTTGTCGAGCAGGGGAAAACCGTTTGGCCGGAGCGTTGGTCCGCGGTTGGAGACAGCCAGATCCACACCTGTTATACCGGGATCGGTGCCTACTTCATTAAAGGTTTTGGCGGCATCCGTCCCGATCCGGCCAACCCCGGAATGAAAAACGTTATCATCAAGCCAGCGCCGGTTGGCGACCTGACGTACGCCAACACCGAATTCGAATCGATGTATGGCAACATTGTCGTGAACTGGAAACGCGAGGGCAGGGGCGCGAGCTACCACATTGAAATCCCCGTTAATTGCACGGCCAAAGTCTATCTTCCATCCCTAGGAAAAGAAGGGGTGAAAGAAGCCGGTGAAATGGTCGGTGTTAAATACCTCGGTACGGAACAAAGCGAAGCCGTCGGCAACTATGTCGTGTACCGGGTTGAGTCCGGCACATACGACTTTACCGTCGACCAGATGCCCAGAATCGAATTTCCGAAACCGCTGTACAAGGGGGCGAACCGTTCAAGGATTGGGCGCATGAATGCCTCCTCCATGTTTATTGAAACGGAAAAACTACCTGGCTTCGAAGCCTTTAAGGCCAACGATGGTAATCCGGATACCTGCTGGCAGGCCGGCGGAGTCAAAGATCAATGGCTGGAAGTGGAATGGGTCAAGCCGCAGACCTTCAGCAAGGTAGTGATCAACGAAGTCGGAAATGAAATCAAACGCTACAAGGTTCAGGCCTGGGGTGGAAATGGATGGCAGGATCTGGCGGTAGGCGAAACCTGCGGTTCAGAAAAAACACATGCCTTCGATGCCGTGACCGCAAGCCAATGCCGGATATTTATCATTGATGCTTCAAAAGCCGCATCGATATCCGAGTTCGGGATATTTTAAAGCGATCCCGTAACGGAGCGGGGGCTTTCCTGCCCCCGGTGCTATTCATAGGCAAAGCGATAAACACCGGAGCCGACTTCGCACTTCAGCCATTTCTGTTCGCCCTCAATGACGGGTGTGAGCTTTTTCTGGAGTCCGCGTTGATTTCCTTCGGACAGTTCTTTCCCGGAACGGTAGGGGATGAAGAAGGTTGCGGTGGTGTTCGGTGGAACTTCGATTTCCCACGTGAATGCACCGCCATCTTTTTTCCATTCGCTGCGGATTTTGCCATAGGGCGATTCCACGCTGGTTTTAACCCAGTCGATCTGATCGGTCAGCTGCGGCTTGAGCTGGAAATGTTTATAGCCTGCCGTCTTCTCGTCCGGCCGGATGCCGCCGAGCGCTTCGTGCATGAAAGCCGTGAACCCGCCGTTCATGGGATGGTTGAACGAGTTGCTGAATTTTACCTTGGTCCAGTCGAACCGGCGTTCCGGCCAGGTGGATAAACCCAGGTTCATGATAAATCCGGGTCCGGGGAAGGTGGTGTCGTTCAGCATGCGGTGCGCCTGAGCGCCGTGCCCGTTGTCCGCCAGAACCGTATACAGATGGCGCAGGCCATGAATCCCGCAGGCATGATGACCGTTGTGCCGTTCGTTGATGTCGAATAGCAGGCCTGCAACGCGGTCTTCGATTTCATCCTCGGGCACCATGCCGAGTTTCAGCGCCATCACGGTGGCCGTCTGGCTTCCGTAGTGTTTCAAATCACTTCCTTCAATCGGTTTCAAGTAAACCCTGTCGAAGGCTTTCTGGATACGATCGGCTTCTTCAAGGCACCCTTTGCTGTAGTCGGCATCGCTCATCAGAAGCGCCATTTCGCTAATCAGTTGCAGCGCCTGGTAATAGAAGGCCGTGCCGGAAACGTAGGGGTGGCACTCCATGAACTCGGGGGCGGCCTTGCGGTCCCAGTTGGGTGGGCACCAGTCGCCGAGGCCGTTATCGATCACGCCGTCCTTGTTTTTGAACGATTTGTAGTAGGTGATGAAATCCTTGAAATGTTCATAGTGCGGCTTGAAGGCTTCGGCATCGCCCGTATGCACATACATGCGCCACGGAATGATGATGTAGGCGATTGCCCAATCAATCGTAGCCACGCGGTTGCACCGTTTGCCCGGTGCCACCATGGGCGGTACGCCGGGGCTGTCCGGTAGAATCCGTTTAGCTTTATGATCCTTGTTCAGGCTATCCTGGATGTCGCGGACATATTTGGAAAAAAACCGCGCCATGTCATAGTTGTAGAGGCTGAGATCCGCCGTGGCGTGGGCATCGCCGAGCCACCCGCATTTTTCGCGGTGGGGGCAGTCTTCCGGGAAGGAATGCCAGTTGCCTTCGAGGCTCAGCAGACTGGCGGCATACTGTTTATTGAGCATCTCATTCGATGACTCAAACGAGCCGGTCTTTTCAAGCGCACTACGAACAAAGACCGCTTCAATGCTCTCCGCCGTCGGCGCCTGGGCAAGGCCGCTGATTTCCAGGTATTGGAAGCCGGAGTAGACAAAGCGGGGCGAGTAGGATTCCGGGCCGCCTCCTTTGCAGATGTAAAAGTGTTCTTCCGGTGCGCCGGGAGCGCCGCCGCGGGTTTTCTGTTCTCCCCGGCCGGTGTCCCGATCCAGCACTTCGGTGGGATAGAACCGGATCACGTCGCCACTGTTCTGGTTCAGTTTAATATCATACCAGCCGGAAAAGTTTTTGCCGAAATCGACCAGGTAGGTGTCGTCAGTCACCTTCTTGATGGAAACGGGCTTGAAACGTTCCACCTCTTTGATCGGTGGCAGCAGCTGCGGACGCAGTTTGTGGTCGGGGCAAGGTGCGGGAACGATTACAGCTTGCTGCCAGCAGGAATCGTCGAGGCCGGGTTTCGACCAGCCTGGGATTTCCCGGCGGGCATCGTAGGTTTCGCCCCAGTAGGCGTTATCGAACAGGATCGGGCTGACGGTGGCTTTCCAGCTGGTGTCGGTTGCGAAGGTCTCGTGGCTACCGTCGGCATATTCCACGAACAGCTTGGCGCGCAACCTAGGTTTGCCATATTCAAATTTAGGATTGAAAGCGAGGTTCTGGCCGTAGAACCCGTTGCCGAGCCAAACGCCGAGGGCATTCGTGCCTGGTTTTAGGGCATCGGTGATGTCATGCACCACATAGAGCGTGTGCTTTTCATAGTTGGTCTGGCCGGGATCGAGGACGTGGTCGCTGGTCTTTTTCCCGTTGATGTAAAATTCGGAATAGCCGATGCCGCTCACGTAGGCACGTGCCTTTTTAACCTCTTTGGCAATGTTGATCTCTTTGCGCAGCAGGGGAGAGGGATTGGAACGGAGCACGTCGTCTTTGTTGCTCGGCTTACGGCTGGCGAATTCCGAATCGCGCGTATCCTTCTCCAGCCCGATCCATTCTGAACCTTTCCAATCATTGGAATCCAGCAACGCCATTTCCCAGGAAGCGGTTTCCGACCACGCGCTGGTGTTCCCCTTGCTGACGGTAACCTGAACTTTCCAATGGCAGGACTGCCGGCTCTGCAGTTTTTTCCCAAGGTATGGAACCAGCACGGACTGCGAAGATGAAATGACGCCGCTGTCCCACAGGTCGCCCTGGTTGTTGGCCAGGTTTTCCGGACTGCTCGAAACCAGGATGCGGAAAGACTGCTGTTCGACGTTCTTAGCGGTTGTATCGTTGACCCTGACCTTCCAACTGAGCCGGGGTTGCGTGATGTCGAGCTGGATCGGATCGCGAAGGTGCTCGACCTTGAGGTCATATAGGCTGACGCCGCCACTTGCTTGGGCATTGACCCAACTCAGTATAAGAAGTGCCGTAAGCTTTGAAGCACGTATTGAAGGGGTAGATTGTAGTATTGATCGTTTCATTCTAATTCCGCTTCCGGCAGATGGGTTGTGAACCTAAGTTGGTTAAAGCTCAACGGCGATTCCCCGATGCAGGAAGACGGGGCCGGTGAGTCCTGCCGGTATCGGTGTTTCGTCTTTCTTCGGGCCACTGATTACCCAGCTCTTGCGTGAATCCGGTTTTTGTTGGGCATCATAGATCAGCCGGTTGAACCAGGTGTTGGTGACTTTGATTTCGATCCGGTTTTTCCCGGTTTTCAACTGCTGCGTAATATCCGCCCGGTACGGAGGTGCCCAGACGAAGGCGGCGGAGGTTCCGTTCACCACAACCTCGGCCATGTTGTCGACGCGCCCCAGATCGAGCAGGTAACGCTGGTTCGGTTGTTTTGCATCGAGGTTGAAAAAGGTTTGGTAGGTGGCCGTTCCGGAAAAGGCTTTGGCTTCCTCATCGTCCAGCTCCGACCACGGCATGACCGAATCCAACTTAACGTCAGTGTTGGCAACCCACTCCGGCGGAAAAGCGAGCGTCCAGCCGTTGTTCAGTGGAGCAGTTTGTGCACCTTTGATTCCCACGGTCTGGATGCTCCCGGCGTATGCGGTGAGTTGATAGGTTCCGTTTTGCCAGGCCGTTTGGGTGGTGGGGTCGAGCGCGGGCAGCGGACGGGGTTCAATCCAGGGCATACGGCGCTGTTCAGGTGTCAGCCCGAAGATCGGGAACGGTGTGCTTTGATCCTGACGGTTTAGATCGGTGGCATCGATGACCGTCTTTCCATCGCGCTCGATTTTTACATAAGTGGGCTGGCTTGCTTCCCCTTCAAAGGTAATGAAGGCCGCGCCGGTTGCCGGGAGATTCATGGGGACAACGGTGTGCGTTTCGGTGATGGAATAGACGGGCAGTGCGGTTTTGGTGCCTGTTGCCGGATCCCACAGAAACGGTTGGCCTTTCGCGCGGAACTGCAGGTTTGCGACCAAGGGGTCAAACCGGCTGGCAGCAATGAAGTAGATCTCTTGCTTGTCGGTTCTGCGGTGGCACCAGGTGGCGCCTGTGGTTCCGATCAGATCCGGCTGGATGCCGAGTGCCTGTAAATGATCCACCAGATCACCGCCCCAGAGCAGTCGGCCTTTTCCGATTCGTTTATCGCCTGATTCAGCAGGGGTTTCTCCCCAGAGTTTTGCGACCAAGCGTTTGAACAGTTCGTCGGCCTTGGATCCACCGGAGAGCGATGCATTCAGGTCGGGCGCGGAACCAATGACGGTGGATCCTTGTTCGATCAGGGATTTCAGTCGGGCGAGCGTTTCCGGTTTCAGGCGTCGGCATTGTTCCTCGGCCAGCCAGATGAGACGCCATTGGGTACCGTTTGAAATCTGTAGGTTTCCGTCTTTTGCCTGAAGGCTGTTCACCAGCACATCGTGGTTGAGATAGTCGAACTTGTATCCATTCGGGAAGGGCGAATGCTGAACGGGTTTGTGATCCAGGTCGTCGCCGAGATACCAGAGCACATCCGACACCGGAAGCCCGCTCTGCAACAGGACATGGCAGCGGGCAATGTAGTCGGTAAACTCCGGCATATGTTTCCACCAGGTTTGTCCACGAATAAACGGGGTACCGATGGTGCCGCCGAACGTGGTGCCCGGGGCGCGGTCGAACGGGTTGTGGGTGAAGGTGTGGAAAACCACATGGTTGATCCCCTGCGCAAAATGGAGGTTGGCCAGATGCTTTATCGTGTAAAAATGCTCGTCCCAGTTGGTGTGCGCCTTACCGCCGGCCAGGGTGAACGACTCGGCGGCGATCAACGGTTTTCCGTAGATGTGGGCCGAAGAAACCATCGGCGCGGTGGGCTTGGTTTCAAATCCTCCCCAGTGCGGATCGTTCGGCGTCCAGGCCTCGCACATGGGAATGTCGGCCTTGCTGGAAAACTGAAGGATGTCGCCCGGAGAGACATCGCCGATGGCGGTTTCGAAGGAGAGGGTCAGTCCGCGCTCCCGGCCAAGCTCGGCCATGCGGCCGAAATAGTGGTCGACCAATAGATCGTTGATCGTGTCGCGCCAATCACGTAGGAAGCGTTCGGAAGTCGGCACATCATTAATCACCCAGCCGGAGAGGGCGGGCAGCATCGTGCGGAGCGGATAGCCCAGGCGGGTTTCAAACTCTTCTTCCATCTCCGGAGTCCAGGTCTGGGTGTAGCATTCCCAACTGTCGATCAGCATACCCTGCAGACGTCCATTGTCAGCAGGGCCGCCAGGCTGGCTGAGGCGCCCAATGTAACCGGAAAAATGGGTGTCCGCACCGCGCTTTGAAAGTTTGTTGCACTCAAAGCCGGTGGCTTCCGGCGGAGCGGGTTTGTTTTTAACACCGGTATTCACATGGCCGTATCGCACAATGGTCCAGTTTCCCTTCGGTGCTTTCCAGTTCAGCGAACCGTCGCTCTCCATTTTATCTGAGAGATCGATAATGTCGTCCACCTGAATATGGCTGGCAGGATTCTGGTTTGGCGGTTCAGTGCGTTCCAGGCTACGCAGCACATAGCCGGCCTGTCCCCGCCAGTCGTTCAGTCGGGCACCGTTGTAAAGCCGCAGGTAGGTCAGTTCGAGCGGATGATTGTTTTCAAAAATGATGCGGAAGCGGTTCGATTTAAAGTCCGGGAACGCCAGATGGATGCCATGTTCCGGCAGACGATCCTGCCAGTTGCCGCGCGGAATCACACGCGAGCCAATATCTTTCCATCCGTTGGAACCATGACCCTGCAGGCGGATGACGGTGTCCGAATCAAAACTCCGCCGCTTCATCAGCTGCTCGGTCGGGGGAACCTCGATGGTGCGCAGTACGGTCGGTTCCGCAAAGGTCAGCTCAAGCCAGGTACGGTCTTTCTTGGTTACCGGAAGTTGAATTTTCGGGTTCCCGTCTTTGGAAAAAAGGCTGTTCCAATCCGCATTTTTCAGATTGCTTTTTATGCTGACGGGGATCATTGGCTCGGCTACGTCGTTGGCGGGGGTGGGGAAGGCCAGAACGGCGACGTCCTGATAGTTTCGCCACTCTTCATCACTCGGCATGGGAACGGGCAGGGTTACTGGTTGCTCTCCCTGAAAATCGGTTCGGCTCCAGATAAGATGGCGCATGGCATCCTCCGGCTGAATCCATGGTCCGCCCGACATCGCCCAGCCGGGGCAATTCTGCATGGTGAACTTAAGATCCAGCCGATCGGCTTCATCGGCAACATGGCCAATAAGACTGTCCCACTGCGGGCTGAGGGTTTGTATCTGCGGTTCCACGCCCGGCCAGGCGCCTCCTCGGCCGTGAAAAAGATGGAAGCCTTTAAACCCGGCGCCTTTGACCGCTTCGAGGTCGGTGGTCAGGAATTCCTTATTCACGTTGCCGCCGATAAGGTGGAACCAGGTTTCCGGCCGGATTGCTGAAGGCGGATTTTTGAAGTCGGTTTCATCCGTGGATGCCTGCACCACGCTGGCTGCTGCGCACAAAAATAATAATTTTACATTCACTGTCATTAATCCCTGTTTCGACTGCCCTGAAGCCTGATCTCTAAAGTGTTGGCAGAATAATCAGTACATACTTACGGAAATGGTCGGAAACCTCAAATTAACCCTTGTTCAAATCGTTGAATATTTTCCAGTGCTTCAAGCGGTCGGTTGGCAAATGATGAAATACTAGGACTGACACGAATGGTGAGCCTCTTTATGGAGGGCGAGGTTCCACCCGAGCCGCCCGCCGCACCGGATCGTTATTCGCCACAAACCTCCTTCGCCAAGGCTACGGCGGTCAAGTATCGCGCAGGGAAACGCAAGGACGGGGCGGAAATAAATTCTGGAGTGCGCCGGGAACTGAAAGGCCACGCCGCTTTAAAAACCGGTGCGGATGGTATTTCTACAGGACAATTGAACGACAAGACTATTTCGGTGCGGGTGGATTTTTTAAACCGCTGCGTCCGCACCGGAAATAGTCCTGTCGTTAATCGTCTTGTGAAAAAAACGGGTTGGAGGGCGAGGTTCCATCCGAGCCGTTCGTGGAGGGGCGGAAAGAAATTATGGAGTACGGCAGGAACGGAAAGGCCACGCCGCTTTAAAAACCGGTGCGGACGGTTTTGTTGGCCACACAATTGAGAAGCAATTGCGCGCAGAAAGCACAAAGACCACAGCCAGGCTCTTTATCCCTATAAACTTAACTAGAATGGTCTCACCACAGAGGACACGAAGGCACAGAGGAGCGGGAATGTTCAATTGCTCTGCGTCTCGGTGACCTCTGTGGTAAAAAACAAACCTGTTTAATTGGGTATGATTCACACCAAAGCGGCTTCGCAGCAGAAAAAATGACAGAACAATTAGGACAGAATGATTTCCTTTATGCCGTAACCATGAATTATTTTGTCCTAATTATTCTGTCAAAAAAATTGCACGATTTGCTTAACCGCGAATGAACACCAATGAACACGAATTTCCGCTGCGTCCGCACCGGAAATAGTCCTGTCGTTAATCGTCTTGTGAAAAAAACGGGTTGGAGGGCGAGGTTCCATCCGAGCCGCCCGTGGAGGGGCGGACGCTGTCCGCCCAGGCGCACGGCGTGCGCCCCTCCAGCAAGGCATCGCAGGCGTTGGGATGGCCACACAATTGAGAAGCAATTGCGCGCATAGAACAAAGACCACAGCCAGGCTCTTTATCCCTATAAACTTAACTTGAATGGTCTCACCACAGAGGACACGAAGGCACAGAGGAGCGGGAATGTTCAATTGCTCTGTGTCTCGGTGACCTCTGTGGTAAAAAAATCTGTTTAATTGGGTATGATTCACACCAAAGCGGCTTTGCAGCAGAAAAAATGACAGAACAATTAGGACAGAATGATTTCCTTTATGCCGTAACCATGAATCATTTTGTCCTAATTATTCTGTCAAAAAAATGCACGATTTGCTTAACCGCGAATGAACACGAATTCCCTCTGCGCCCGCACCGGAAATAGTCCTGTCGTTAATCGTCTTGTGAAAAAAATCGGGTTGGAGGGCGAGGTTCCATCCGAGCCGCCCGTGGAGGGGCGGACGCTGTCCGCCCAGGCGCACGGCGTGCGCCCCTCCAGCAAGGCATCGCAGGCGATGGGATGGCCACACAATTGAGAAGCAATTGCGCGCATAGAACAACGACCACAGCCAGGCTCTTTATCCCTATGAACTTAACTTGAATGGTCTCACCACAGAGGACACGAAGGCACAGAGGAGCGGGAATGTTCAATTGCTCTGTGTCTCGGTGACCTCTGTGGTAAAAAAACAAACCTGTTTAATTGGGTATGATTCACACCAAAGCGGCTTCGCAGTAGAAAAAATGACAGAACAATTGGGACAGAATGATTTCCTTTATGCCGTAACCATGAATTATTTTGTCCTAATTATTCTGTCAAAAAAAATGCACGATTTGCTTAACCGCGAATGAACACCAATGAACACGAATTTCCCCTGCGCCCGCACCGGAAATAGTCCTGTTATAAATCGTCCTGTAAAATCTCTCTTTGTCCGCACCGAGAATCATTTTGCCAAAATCCTGCCCAGCCCGGCCATGAGCAGGCAAGAAAGCCCGCTCCACATTTGGAGGGCGAGGTTCCATCCGAGCCGGTGCGGGCCTACAGCAAATCCAGCGGGCTCTTCACGGCATGGAGGTCGTGTTCCATGACATGGGTGTAGATTTCGGTGGTCTTGACGTGCTTGTGGCCCATCATTTCCTGCACCATGCGAATGGTCGTGCCGTTTTCCAGCAGGTGGGTGGCGAAGCTGTGGCGCAGCGTATGAACCGTTGCCCGCTTGCGGATGCCCGCTTTGCCCACCGCCTCCTTCACGGCTTTTTGGAACCCGGACTCCAGCACGTGGTGCCGCATCTCTTTCCCGGATCGCGGATCGATCGACCGCTTCTTTGCCGGAAAGACATACTGCCAGCCCGTTTCCCGGCAGGCGTTCCGGTATTTGCGCGCCAGTGCCTCGGGAACATGCACCTCCCCGAACCCCTCGCGCAGATCTTTTTGGTGCAATTCGACCACCCGCTCCACATGGTTGGCCAGCACGGCGCGAACAACCTCGGGCAGCGGAACCGTCCGGTCCTTGCTCCCTTTCCCTCCGCGCACGAAAAGATTGCCCTGGCCGAAGTCGATGTCCTGCACCCGCAGCCGGATGCACTCCATCAACCGCAGGCCGCAGCCATACGTGAGCTGGGCCATCAGCTGGTGCGTCCCCTGCATCCGCGCTAGCACCTGTGCAACCTCCGCCTTCGTCAGGACCGTCGGCGGCTTGCGATGCCGCTTGCTGCGCACCGGGGCCATCGCCCCGAGATCAAGGTCGAGCACATCGCGGTAGAGAAAGAGATGGCGTTGAGCGCCTGCCGCTGGGTCGAGGCCGCAACGCCCTGTTTTTCGGCCAGATGGCTCAGGTAGCGCTCCACTTCCGGCGCGCCCATCGCGGAGGGATGCCGGCTCATGCCGTAGAACGCCAGGAAACGCTTGATCCAGTCGCAATACGTTTGCTCCGTCCGGTAGGCATAGTGGTAATAGCGCATCGTTTCGCGCACTTGATCCATTAGTTTATGGTTTTTGTCGGGTTTAAACTTCTTCTTGTCTTCCATAAAAACCTCACTAATATATTCATATCTGGAGTGGATCGTAAGATTAGGTCATCTATGGATTATTGGCCAGCGATTTTTCCGGTTTTAACATAAAATAGCGTCATACATGGAGAATCCGTCCAGCCCATAGGGTACGTAGGTGGAATATTTTCCATGGACGCAACTGTTGGCAAAGGAAAAATCATGAACAAGCCAGACACAATTTTACCCACAAAAGAAGAACTCGAGTCAAAATCTCGATCTCTTGCAAATGAAATTATCACAATCCCTTTATATGATTCTGCAAAGCGAACCGCCTGCATACTGAAACATATCACCGGAATGCGTGATGAAATCGCAAGGCGTATTTGCGATGCAGGAACTAAAGACAAAGAAAACTCCGAAGCAGAACCTGAAGATGTGGATATGGACATTGTAAGTAGAGTTATTGCAGAAAGCTTATAAAAAAAAATTGCCAACCAGAGCCTTGACCTTACCGTGAAAACGCCCGTCGATTCGGTCAAAGTTTATGTGCACGGCAGGTCAGGCTGAACGTTCGAAAGCAAAAATATGATTAAACCATTCATAGCATTGTTCCCGATAATTATGCTGGCGGGCTGTAGCATAACCCGGCCTTATGATGATCTTTGGTTTCGTCATTATGGTGTAAGGGAAGATAACCTCTATGTTTTAGTTGAACGGTCACGTGGCAAATTAACCCATGAATTGGGCCCCGATCCCAGAGACAGATACGACTGCTGGCTTGGGTCCCAAAACTGGTCCACCCGTTGTGTTAGCCCGGCACCAGGTTATAGGTTAAATATCTATCCAGTATAGTGGCGTTGTCAAGGCGGGGTCGGAGGGAGGCCGGAGGCCGACCGCAGAGCACGCCTTGGGTGACCATCGCAAAGCCTTTCGGTGTTTCAAGTTTCAAGCTCCTGTGCGGACGAACATGGTTGTATTCGATTCGCCAGTCTTCGATGACGACCCTTGCTTCCGACAGCGTCCATAGCTGTTCCCGTTCAAGGCATTCTTCCCTCAGCCTGCTATGGAAGCTTTCAATGAATCCATTCTGCCATGGACTGCCTGGATCAATGTAGAGCGTCCTGATGCCGGCACAGCGCAGCCACTGCTGCAACGACTGCTCGATGAACTCCGAACCGTTGTCGCTTCGGATATACTCAGGAGCACCATGCAGCTCGATTGGGCGGAACACCTGGTTAAGGACATCTTTGGCCTGGATGCGCCGGGCAACATGGATCAGGTGGCATTCCCGGGTATGCTCATCCACCACGGTCAGCATTTTAAGCCGTCCGCCACGGACCGTACGGTCATGAATAAAGTCCCAGGTCCATACGTGGCCCCGGTGATCCGCCTTCGTCGGCAGGCCTGTAGAAAGGCCCTGCCTGCGCCGTTTAGGCTTTCGCTTTGGTACCCGCAGGTCCAGCTCACGTCGAATCCGTTGAACCATCCGCTTACCCACCTTCCAACCGTCCTCCTGCAGCAGTTTGGTAATCTTCGGATAGCCCCAGCGACGATGCTTCAATGAATAGCGTTTCACGGCAGCCCGCAGGTGCTTCGTCCATGCATCCGGCTCCTTGGCTTGGTACCGGAAGGTGGATCGGTGGATCTTGAAATAGCGACAGGCCTGACGCCCGGAACAGCGGCCCTGGGTCACAAAGCCCAGAGCCACCTGTCGTTTATGCCCCGGACTCAAAGCTTTTTTTCGATCGCCTCCTGCAGGATCTCCATGCCCAGCACCTGATCGGCTACAATCTTCTTCAGTCGCCGGTTCTCCGCTTCGAGCTCCTTGAGCCGCTTGGCCTGCTTCACTTCCAGCAGCCCGAGTTCCTTCTTCCAGCGGTAAAACGTCTGCTCAGAGATGTTATACTCATCACACACCTGCAGGACGGTCAGCTCCCCATCCGCTTTGCGCAGGATACGGACCTTCTCTTCTATGCTTCTTCTCTTGCCCTTCATCTTGTCTGGCTCCTTGGGTTGAGGCGCCCAGACTAACGCATTACGTGGGCCAGTTTTCGTGGACACTGCCAGAATATCAAATGCGTCTTGAACAGTTAGAAAAGCAAGAGGCAGAAGCCAGTAAAACCGCCGAAAAAGAAACAATCGGTCATAAGAAATCTCAGCTTACGGAAACACTCGATACGCTTGTCGCAAGCAGTAAGCAATGGGTTGAGGTAATTCGATTAGTGCGCCTACCCCCAATCTTAAACCACGGATCGGTGAACTTAAGGTGGAACCTGCGGTTCCCTGTTCCGTGTTCTGGCGGCCAACGAGCCGCCCTTCCATGATGCCGTCGCGGAGCGGAGCCCGTCCCCGAAGGGGCGGCCCGGAGGGCCGAGGGCGGAGCGCAGCGACGGCATCACTTGCGATCATGTTCTGACTGCTCCTTCCATGAATACCTCGGCGGGGGTGCGTTTGTCCAGAGCGCTGTGCTTCCTCTCGTGGTTGTAATATTTAAAATAGCTGTCAAGGCCCCGATGCAACGCATGCCCGTCGGCATAGCATGCGGGATAGATTTTCTCATACTTCACCGACCACCACAGTCGTTCGATGAATACGTTGTCCAACGCCCGGCCTCGCCCGTCCATGCTGATGGTGATGTTCTCGTTTAACAGGACACCGGTGAAGGCGTTCGAGGTGAACTGGCTTCCTTGGTCGGTGTTGAATATCTCCGGATTCCCCTGCGTCAGCGCACGCTCCAGCGCATCAACGCAGAACGTGCTCTCCATGGTGCTTGAGAGCTCCCAGGCGAGCACATAGCGGCTGTACCAGTCGATTACGGCGGTCAGGTACATGTATCCATGCCGCATCGGGATGTAGGTGATGTCCGTACTCCAAACCTGGTTCACCCGTTCGATGTCCACATTGCGCAGCAAATAAGGGTAGATCTTGTGCCTCGGGGCGGGCTTGCTCGTGTGCGGACCGGGCGTGATGGCCTGAATCCCCATCAGCTGCATGAGGCGGGCGACCCGCTTGTGATTGACATCATAGTCTTGATCACGCAACCAGTCCGTCATGCGTGGATAGCCGAACTCCGGATGCCGGAGATACTGCTCGTCGATCAAACGCATCAGAAGCAGGTTCTCCGGCGTTTCCGGGGCGGGGTCGTAGTAGAAGCCCGATCTGGGGACGCCTGCGAGCCTACACTGCCGCCGAACCGAATAATCGGTGCCGGGCTCCACCCAGCTGCGGCGCGTTGAAAGCGGCAGGCTCATAGCTTTTTTTCGAGCCACTTCACGTCCATCTTCAGACGCCCGATCTCTTCGTAAAGTGGAGCCGTAAGCTCTTCTTCCGTTTGAGCCTGCTTCTTTTTCCCCGATGCAAAAAGATCCGGCGCATTCGAAAGCAACTGCTTCTTCCAATCCGAAATCTGGTTCGGATGGACCTGATATTCCGATGCCAGCTCCGCCAATGTCTTCACGCCCTTGATGGCCTCAATCGCCACCTTGGCCTTGAACTTGTCCGTGAATGTTCTTCGTTTTCTTCCCATTTCCATGCGTCCTTTTGTACCATGTTGAGGACGCAGGTTCCACTTAAGCCGGTGGTCCGAAAATCGGGGTTAAGCGCATAGTTAGCAAGTTTATGACATAAAAACCTAACAAGCACATGGACTTTACGGTGAAAACGCCAGTCGATTAAGTGAAGTTTATGAGCACCGAAAGTCACGTGTAACGTTCGATATCTGCAAAAAGAAGGACACCTAAAATGAATGTGAAATTATTGAGCACATGCTTATGCGGGACGTTAATTCTCTTATTTACTTCTGGTTGGGAAGAGAGTCCAGAACAAGTATGTCATCAAGACGAGCTAATAGGTCGAACTCAAAATATTGTTTTAGCAACAGTAATATCAGCGGTATCTCTTCCTGAGAACGGTGAGGTTTTATACCAATTTAAAACTGAAGAGGTCATTAAAGGAAACGCCTATTGCGCCTTCCCCCAATCTTAAACCACGGATCGGTGAACTTAAGGTGGAACCTGCGGTTCCCTGTTCCGTGTTCTGGCGGCCAACGAGCCGCCCTTCCATGATGCCGTCGCGGAGCGGAGCCCGTCCCCGAAGGGGCGGCCCGGAGGGCCGAGGGCGGAGCGCAGCGACGGCATCACTTGCGATCATGTTCTGACTGCTCCTTCCATGAATACCTCGGCGGGGGTGCGTTTGTCCAGAGCGCTGTGCTTCCTCTCGTGGTTGTAATATTTAAAATAGCTGTCAAGGCCCCGATGCAACGCATGCCCGTCGGCATAGCATGCGGGATAGATTTTCTCATACTTCACCGACCACCACAGTCGTTCGATGAATACGTTGTCCAACGCCCGGCCTCGCCCGTCCATGCTGATGGTGATGTTCTCGTTTAACAGGACACCGGTGAAGGCGTTCGAGGTGAACTGGCTTCCTTGGTCGGTGTTGAATATCTCCGGATTCCCCTGCGTCAGCGCACGCTCCAGCGCATCAACGCAGAACGTGCTCTCCATGGTGCTTGAGAGCTCCCAGGCGAGCACATAGCGGCTGTACCAGTCGATTACGGCGGTCAGGTACATGTATCCATGCCGCATCGGGATGTAGGTGATGTCCGTACTCCAAACCTGGTTCACCCGTTCGATGTCCACATTGCGCAGCAAATAAGGGTAGATCTTGTGCCTCGGGGCGGGCTTGCTCGTGTGCGGACCGGGCGTGATGGCCTGAATCCCCATCAGCTGCATGAGGCGGGCGACCCGCTTGTGATTGACATCATAGTCTTGATCACGCAACCAGTCCGTCATGCGTGGATAGCCGAACTCCGGATGCCGGAGATACTGCTCGTCGATCAAACGCATCAGAAGCAGGTTCTCCGGCGTTTCCGGGGCGGGGTCGTAGTAGAAGCCCGATCTGGGGACGCCTGCGAGCCTACACTGCCGCCGAACCGAATAATCGGTGCCGGGCTCCACCCAGCTGCGGCGCGTTGAAAGCGGCAGGCTCATAGCTTTTTTTCGAGCCACTTCACGTCCATCTTCAGACGCCCGATCTCTTCGTAAAGTGGAGCCGTAAGCTCTTCTTCCGTTTGAGCCTGCTTCTTTTTCCCCGATGCAAAAAGATCCGGCGCATTCGAAAGCAACTGCTTCTTCCAATCCGAAATCTGGTTCGGATGGACCTGATATTCCGATGCCAGCTCCGCCAATGTCTTCACGCCCTTGATGGCCTCAATCGCCACCTTGGCCTTGAACTTGTCCGTGAATGTTCTTCGTTTTCTTCCCATTTCCATGCGTCCTTTTGTACCATGTTGAGGACGCAGGTTCCACTTAAGCCGGTGGTCCGAAAATCGGGGTTAAGCGCATATGGCAGAGATTATTTTTCGATCAAAGGTATCCCGACATTATACGAACACAATCTAAAATCATTTAACTTCCACTCAGACCCATTATTTTGGGAACAAAACCAAGCACGCTTATATGTAGACGAAGGTCGGAGAATTCAACCTTCATTCTGCACAGGGTGTAACTATCTTATTTTTCTTGGCCATCCATATCATGTAAGAAGTTTTGAACGTATTATTGATACAAAAAACGACAAGTGGCTGGTCTATGTTAAGAAAAAAGCAGAAGAGCAAAAACAAAAATCGAACCAACGGGTTGACCCTACTGTGAAAACGCCCGTTGAGTCAGGCAACGAACAAGGCACAGCGGGTCACCCGTAAAAGGGGTCAGTCCGCACATTGCGTCATTAAGATAATTGACTGCCTGATTCCAGCGGCGTAGTTTCCGTCTATGCCGAGAGCAGTCAGACATGAGTATGAGGGTGCGGTGTATCATGTGATGTGCCGCGGGAATAACGGGCAGTCGATTTTTGAATCGGTTCACCAAGATGGTTATTCCAATGCGCCGCCGGTTGCCGTTGAAGAAGGAAGTGGCCAGCGGCTGTTTCTTTCTACTTTGCAAGAGGTTTGCGAGCAGGCGGGCTGGATTGTTCATGCCTATGTGCTGATGTCGAACCATTATCATCTCCTGCTGGAAACACCCGTTCTGTCAAAAGTTTTCGGCCATATTGGCCATATCATGCCCAAAACCAATGGGTTGCGACAAAATCGCCGCTCTCCCCCCTTTTGGGTGTCTTTTGGGGGAGTTGTCCATAGGCGTCGGCTCGGCGAGAATGGGCGTAAGTCACTCGTCGGAGGCGAGTTGGCGACTGTGGTCAACTCCCTCCGCAACCTCTTCATTGCATTCCTTTTACGCTCAGTTTTCATAAAATTTTTGACAGAACCATTTATCTGTGCTTAATAAGGGAAGCTGATAATTAATGACATGCTGTTTTTACTGTAACCGCTTTCAGATTTCAAGTTTTTTTGGACGATTCATGGGATCCTCCGGGGGATCGGCCGGTGCATTTGAATCAAATTACCAAGGGAGCAGGTTGGTTCCGTTGTTTGTGTGTTCGTTCCAGAAGGTTTCAAGGCGACTGCGCTCGCTCATCGTGAGCTGACTGCCGGATGCTCCCATATTTGTTTCCAGCTGTCGGATTGAACGGGCGCCCGGAATTACACATCCGACCTCTGGATAGGAAAGCAGGTAGGCCAGGGCTTTTTGAGGCAGCGGGGTGCCGTCTTCTGTCAGCCAGGCCAGTTGGTCAATCAATTCCGCGCGCTGTCGGATTTGTTCGGGTGTCCAGCGGTCGCGCACGCCGGTGAAGGTGCTCTGTGCATTGTATTTACCCGATAGCCATCCGCTGTCGAGCGGCACCTTGGTCAGGATGCCGACATCTTTTTCGCGAACCAGGTCGAACGTCCGGCGCGCATCCTGATGCAGGATGTTGAACAACACTTCGAGCACCTGGGCATCCGAGGTTTCCAGACATTGGAAAATTTCGTCCGACCAGTCCAGGCTGGCGCCGTAGAAGCGGATTTTTCCCTGGTCGCGCGCTTTGCGCACGGCATCCCAGATGGGGTGCGAGCCGTCGCGGAATTCGGGGTGGGGGCTGTGCAGCATGAAGACATCGAGATAGTCGGTCTGAAGCCGTTCGAGCGAATCGTGCAGGCTCTGCCACATCCACTCCTCGGAATAATCGGTTCCGCCGCCGGGAACATGGCCGAATTTGCTGACGAGCACGACTTCGTCACGACGGCCTTTCAGTGCTTCGCCCAACAGTCGCTCGGAATGCGTGTCGGTATAGTTCGGGGCGGTATCGAACAGGTTGCAGCCCAGGTCCAGTGCGCAATGCACAAGCGCATGAGCTTCCTTGTCCTCTATGGTGCCCCAGAATTCACTCGAGCCCAGCTGCCAGGTTCCGTAGCCGACTTCGGATACTTCGAGTCCGGTTTTTCCTAACCTTCGTTTTTTCATCGGTGGAGTTTTCCTGTGTGGATGTAGGGGGCTTCGAAGGCGGAGTCGGGCACTGCGTTTTCTTTGCGCTGCGCTGCGAGTTTCTTTTTCATGCGCTCGACAACGGTGCTGTATTCCGGGTTGTTGTGCAGGCTCTTTACTTCGTTCGGGTCGTTCTGGATGTCGAACAGTTCGCAGGTGTCGTCGGTGTAGTAGTGAATCAGTTTGTAGCGGCTGTCGCGCACGCCGTCGTGACGCGGAACGTTGTGTTCGCCATTGGTGTAGTAGTGGTAATAGATTGTCTGGCGCCAATGACTATTTTGGCCTTCGGCCAGAAGAGGGAGAAGAGATTGGCCCTGCATTTCTGGGGGGGCTTCAAGTCCGGCGGCAGAGAGCAGGGTGGGGGCGTAGTCAATGTTCTGTACCAGCTCGCTGACTTCGGTGCCGGGTTTGATTTTTCCGGGCCAGCGGACGACGAGCGGCATGCGCAGGGACTCTTCATACATCCAGCGTTTGTCGGCCATGCCGTGTTCGCCGATGTAGTAGGACTGGTCGGAGGAATAGATGACGATGGTGTCGTTTTCGAGATCGTTGTCTTCGAGCCACTGAAGCAGGCGGCCGACGTTCTGGTCGACGGCCGCGACGCAGCGCAGGTAGCTCTTCAGCATGGTCTGGTATTTGAAGCGCTGGAGCCGAACCGGATCCTGGGACGCTTTGCTATGCATGAAGTCGTAGTAGGCCTGAACCTGTTCGTCGTAGGCTTTGTGCCAGGCTTCGACCTGTTCGGGCGTCATGCGCTTGAGCGCTTTTTTATGTTCGTTGTCCTGCGGGTAGTCGGTGCCTTTGGGCGGGATCATCGCCAGCTTGGCGGTATCGAGTCCCATCCAGTGTTTAGAAAGATAGGGCTGACGGTTTTTATAGTTGTCGAGCAGGGTTTCCGGTTCCGGCAAATCCTGATCCTTATACATTTCCGCATTGCGGATGGGCGGCAGCTGCGGGACGTGCGGCGATTTAAACTGGCACATCAGCAGGAAAGGTTTTTCCTGATCGCGGTTTTCCAGCCATTGAATGGACCGATCAGTAATCACATCGGTGGAATAGCCCATGAGCGTTTCAGGACCGTTAATCGTGTTAAAATTCGGGTTGAAATAATCGCCCTGTCCTCCGGATGAGGCCAGCACCATCCAGTAATCAAATTCATCTACAGGATCCGGCTTCAGGTGCCACTTTCCGATCAGGGCTGTCTGGTAGCCGGCCTGTTCTTTGAGCAGGCGCGGGAAGATTGTTTGGCTGCCGTCCCATTTGGCACCGTTATAGGTGACGCCGTTGAGATGGCTGTGTTTGCCGGTGAGGACGGTGGCGCGGCTGGGCTGACAGATGGAGTTGGCACAAAAACTTTCGCGGAAGATGGCACCTTCCTGAGCCAACCGGTCAATGTTCGGGGTGGGGTTGAGCGGGGCCATGCGGCCGTTGTATGCACCGATGGCCTGTGTGGAGTGGTCGTCGGAAAAGATGAAGAGAATATTGGGTGGTTGCTGGATCGGTTTAGCCCCAGCCAAAGCGGATGAGACCGTGAGTGCGGCTGTAAGTATATATGCGAGTTTCATAATGCTGTATCCTTGTCTATTGAAAAACCAACCTGAAGAAATTATGTCTGTCCGAGGGCGAGACGTCCATCCTGTACGATTCTTCTTCGTAATCAGGATCTTCAGTTGAATGCGGGCCATCGAAAAGAATGGCGTTGGCTTGATTCCATGCTCCGGTCAAAGTGTTATTTTGTTCTATGTTGTATAGCGGTGCGGGGATGTTGTTTTCTCCTGAGGGCGCTACCCGTTTTCTGTAGGTGACTTCAACCCGGTTCGATGGCGAGAGCGGTTTAAAGTTCCAGGAAAGACCGTTGGTATGAACCGAAGGTGAATCGACAGGAAGACCCAGAAGATATTCTTCCAGATTAGAGATGCCATCGTTATCCATGTCGGTGCCGGGGAAGGCCGATTCCACCCATTCAGCCACATTGGTTGCTTCGTATATGACATGATATTCCGGAAGTCGAATGTCCATATGATAGGTGGTATTTGAACTCCAGCGGGACGCATCGGTGATCAGGTCAAATTCAGCCAGCGTATTGGTGTAGTGGGTGTACAACCGTTCGACGACTGCCGGATGTTCTGGATAGAGATCCGTGGTTTCGCTGATGTCATCAATAATTCGATAGAGGCCGGGCGGGGTGGATTCGTTCCGGTCATGATCAACCAGTTTCCATTCATTGTCGCGCGCCACCCAGCGATCATTATGCCACCAGAGAACAATATCATTCGGCGGGGTTGCTGTTTGTCCGGTAATAGCGGGAATGAGGTTGTTACCATCCATAATATCTTCCGGAGCGAAGCTTCCTCCTGCGAGATTGACGGCGGTAGGCAACAGGTCGAGTCCGGAGACCGTGAAGTCATAACTGAGACCTTCCGGCAGTTGATCTTTCCATTGCATGCAGAAGGGGACGCGGATTCCGCCATCCCAGAGGTCGCCTTTCACGCCGCGCAGCGGCGTATTATAAGACTCGTTTCCACCTCCTGCGCCCGTGCCGCCGTTATCGCTGAAGAAAATAATCATTGTATCTTCCTCGATGTTGTTGGTTCGGACGGCATCAAGAATGTTTCCAACCGCCAGGTCCATAGAATAAACCATGCTGATCAGTTTTTCCCGGATCGTCAGGGCGGCAGCATTTTTACCGAACAGAATCTGTGAGTGTTCATCCGATGCGGTCATTGGGCCGTGCGGTGCATTGAATGGTACATAGAGATAGAATGGTTCATGTGCATGTCGGTTAATGAACGAGACGGCCTCGCGTCCGAAGGCGTCGGTGATATATTCGTCTTCCCGGTCGACCGGAAACATGCCGCGCATGATACGGCGGTTCAGGTTTTCGTTGGTGTTGTCTTCGGGGTAGTAGCTGGTTGCCCCATTGTTAAACCCGAAAAATTCATCGAATCCGCGGTGTGGCGGAAAATGATCGCGGGAATCGCCTCCATGCCATTTCCCGATCATACCCGTGGCGTAGCCCAGATCCTGCATGCGATGACCGAAACAGGTCATATCGGTTGGAATGCCATCCTGCATAATTTCACCGGTAGCCGGATCTTCCATATGCCAGGTGGCGGGGGTGTCGTGCAGGGCAAAGCGGTTCTGGTACTGCCCGGTCATCAGCCCGCCGCGGGAGGGGGAGCAGACGGGGCCGCAGGCATAGCCTGCGGTGAAGGTCACGCCGTTGGCGGCAATAGTGTCAATATTGGGGGTGATAATATCTGATGCGCCCAGTGGCTGAAATCCGCAGTCGGCATAACCGAGGTCATCGGCAAACAGGATAATGATGTTGGGCTTTGCGACGGGAGGGGCAGTATTGATTTCCCGCACCCAGATAAAGCCTTGTGTGTATAGGGGGGCGGTGAACCATTCAAGTCCAGGAGCGAGGGAGGGGAGGGTTAGTGTGTGGAATTGGCCGGAAATAGCTCCGTTGATGTTTCCGTCAAACAGGTCGAATGCATCACCCGCTTCCAAAGGATCACTATCGTTCAGCAGGGTAATATTGAGGACGCCATCACAAATGATCGATCCATCGGTTTTAATTTTGTCAGCCGACCGGATCGTTCCTGATTTAGCAATCTCGAGGGACGTGGTGGACGATGTGCCGAAGGCGATGTCAGCTAGATCCATATCGAGGATGCTGCCGATGGTTCCATCGCTGAGATCTGCCCCTTCTGCGGGATCGAAGGACGGGGGCGTGTAGACGGTCGCTGCGGTGTAGCCGATGGTGGCACTTTCCATCGTGAACCAGGCGGCTGTATCGACGGTATTCGGTGTAATGACATCGAGTTTCCATTCAATGGAAATGCCGGTGATGGTTTCGTAAGTGATACCACCATCGACAAATGGATCTGTGTCCCATGTGATTGTGTTCCATGCGGCGATAACCGCATCTTCCATTGCGGATCCGCTGGTGGCCTCCGTATTGAAAATATTTGTTAAGCCGCTGGTGGCTGTGTAGTTCGTATCCGTTGTCATCAGCGTGATCTCATACCCCATTTGGTAATTCTGATCATCTGTCGCAATATTGATGAAGCTGGCTACACCGGCAAATGCAATATCGGCGACATTAAAGTTGGGGGAGATAGCGGTTAATTTTGTGGTGGATGGGTTATAGTCCGAATCCTCCGTGACAGCTGTGTCATCCAGCAGGTTGATCGGTGCTGTAAATGAAAGAGTTGATGTGGGAGCCGTTGCTCCGGAGCTTGTTTTGTATTGCACAGCGCCGCCGTTTTTTCCGGCATTATAGTAAATCATCTCTTCACCGGTGGTAGGCAGGTTGCCATCCGGAGGCGATGTGAAAGAGGGATCATCCAGCAGGTTGTTTACCTGGATTCCGCCGGCATAGAGTCCAGTTGCTACAACTAGTGTTGTTATCAGAATTAACTTGTTCACATTCCAGCCTTTTAGGATGAGCAAAAAGGCCGCTGAACGGGCTTTTTACAACTTTATGAAGGATTGTTAATCTACATCATGAAGCGGCGGCGTACAAATAGAAGCGTGCCGCCCATTGCTGCAATCAATCCGAGTGTGGCCGGTTCAGGGATTACACTAACACCATCGACAACATAGTTATCAAAGGAACTATTGAAATTTGACGTGTTGTTCTTGTTGACCAAACCGGTCACCTTGAACTCCACACTTTGATCTGTAGCAAGTGCTCCCAGCGAAGAAAGGTCAAAGCTGACGTTCTGATCAATCACGGATGTGGTTGATGCCGTCAATCCCCAGCCGGTTGCGCGGGTAGTTGTTCCCACGTTGTACATATCAAGCGTACTGCCCGTTGTGCCTGTGGGATTCGTGACGGTCTGGACTTCTCCGATGCTATTGGTCGCTCCGCCAATAATTGCATAAAGGCCAATGGAATCCATTACACTTGCACCGTCGGAATAGACGGAAACATCAAGACTAAGTGTTGCCCCGGAAAAGTTCAGGTACTCACCTGCTGTTAGAGGATTCAACGTGAATTTAACGCCGGATTCAGTTGCAGCCATAGAGACCGTGTCGCTGTCATTGAAGGAACGCTGATTGATGTAGTAGGCAATTCCGCCTACGCCATCGGAACGCTCGGCTAGTTGCTGGACTTGGGGATTGGTTCCTGGAGCGGGATTCGCAAGTTCAAAGCTCATAGGCGTAGCACCAATTGCTCCTCCGCTAACTGATGCACTAAAATCGTTGTTGTTAAAGTCATATGTAATGACTGCTCCAAACGTTGATAGTGCCATGGCAGTACTCGCTGTCACTAAGACCGCTAATGCATATATCTTCATCATATATTTTTTCTTTTATTTGCATGGAACCGCTTACAACAGGCTCCTTATAAAACCCCGACCGGTAAAGGCCGGGGCTGTTCTTTTTGATTGGAAATTAGTTTTCTTTGATGAAGAGCTGGATAAACTTGGCTCCAAGGTCAGTCGCGGTGCTGTTGGTTACCGCTTCGAAACCATCCAGCTCCGGTCCAATGCCCTCAATGATGGTATCGTTATTGGTCCACGCTGCGTCAAACACCAGGTCTGTACTCGTTGCTAATGAGTAATCAATGCCGCTGTTGGCAGCCGTACGACGCGGGTAGATGTAGATGAAGGTCGATCCGTCATTAGAAGCGCCCATTTCAACCTGGCCGCGATTGGCTGCGTTGGTTGGATCGCCATTAAGACCATATTCATACAGATTGTTTATACCGTCCATATCCGGATCTGCTTCATCGGCTGCATCATCGCCTTCCAGTCCATATTTGCCGGTCCACAGGTTGAATGAGGACTCGACCTGAATACCATAATTAATGGTGATGTTATCAAAGCTTACACGGGATGCCGGAAGGCCTTCGGTGACGCCCGGGATGTCGCGTGCCGCGATTTCCAGGAACCAGCTATCATCTCCCAGACCTCCTACATTAGCTAGCGATAGAGGGGAGAGGGCGGACAACGTGTCAGAAGGTGTAACACGAGCTGATCCAGTCATTGTGATGTTCGTGCTGCCGTCCATGAAATCGGTAATTTCAACAGCGGTCGCATCGGTTACGTTCAGGCCGCCAAATACGACGGTTGAGATATCTTCAGTGGATGATATTGAAACCTGAAGTTTCAAGACTTCATCATCATCCGTTAAAGTGGTCAGCCCCGAATCGTGGCGAAAATCACTTTTACCGGCAGGACCGCCTTTCAAGCCTTGAATGGCTGTTCCGTATAAGCCGACGGTGTAGTTGTTAATCTGGGTATCCGGGAAGTCTCCGACACTGAGCGTCAGGGTAACTATGGTATTCCCATTCGTTATAGATCCGGCAGTGGAAACCTGATCAGCCAGGAAGTCGGCATTCAAAAAATCCGTAAAATTGACACTTTTGTACGAAACGCCCGGTTCGCCCACGGAGATCGAGCCGTCTACGGAAAGATCATCGGTATAGAACTCGGCTCCTTCGGGAAGATTATTGGTTGGAAGTTCTACGAAAGAGAAGGCTCCGGTATACGAACCGGCGCTGAACAGTTTAAATGAATCACCGATTTTAAAGATGTTGGTATTTACAGCGAGTACAATCAGATCTCCACCATAGGTGATTGTTCCATCACCAATCGCCAGCTGATCCCCGGCGGCCGTGGTTGGGTTCAGACTGAAGTTATGTGTGCCGCTACCCAGTTCAAGGTTGCCGATACTATTTGCATTTGCGGTGAAAGAGGCCACGTTGCTGATGCCACCAACCGTAAGATCATTGATGATGAGTGTGGCTTCAGCACTGTTAAGTAAGATTTCTCCGTTACCGTTCAGATTGCCGAGAACTTTATCTGATGCTGTCGCATTGAAAATCTGGCTTCCATTGGCCGTGACGGTCAGTTCTGAAAAATCCGTTTCGTTGCCGTTAAAGGCGATGGCGCCATTGTCGAGGACGTTTATTTTTGTTCCTGCTTCAACACCTGAATCGAGCTGGAAGTTAAGGCGGCCAATATTCTGCATGGTGAAATCACCGCCGAGGTTGATATCTTTCAGGTCAATCCATCTTGCCGGTTTTGAAAGGGCCGTTCGTAATTCATTGGTAATGGTAATAATCTGCAGATTATTGCTGATGCCGTAAAATTGAAGCGCCGCATCACCATTCCATTCCAGTTCGTCAACGACCACGTTTAGATTGGTGGCAGGATAAACGGCACGTGCGGTCGCTGTTCCTTCCAGGATGACGTCAGAGCCGTCGATCCAGTTGGTCCATGCACTCTGGTTTGCAAACGGACCTACGCCCCAGCTCGGGGATGTGGTATCCCAGGTTACAGGGGAGTTAACATAGGATTCTTCGGCCACATCTCCGGTTCCAAGTCGAATTGTTCCTGTGTAGTTACTGACAAAATTTTGGCTGAGCTCGTAGTCAAAGCTGATCTGTCCCAGCGCGGTAACACCATCTGTGGACGTGTGAAGGACTGCATAATTCAGAGACCAGCTGTTTGTGGTAGCTAGGGTTAAATCATTGAGTCCAGCACCTGTAATATCTGCTACGCCATAGTTGCCCTTTGGTGAATTATCGGGAGCTTTGATGACCAATTCGTTATCGCTGTTGTCGAATAGTGTGCGATCATCTTGTCCCGCAGTATTTCCTTCGTAGCGGATATTTAGATTATTGAATGCAAGGCTGTCGAGCAGGTCCGCTCCAGAGGAAATAGAAATGGTGAACTTGGCAAAGTCACCGGCACGAACACGTTCGTCTCCTACTCCGACTCCTGCGCCATTCGGAAATATATTTACGTTTGTTTGTGTAGAGGATGAGATGATGGCTGAGTCATTGGTGAAATTATACCCTGCAACATTCAGTGCAAAGCTGACGCCATCCTGGGTTTTTGTGAATGTAATACTGCCGTCATCCTCATCTGTTTTGTCTAACGAGTTCCAGTTCTTTGATTCATCGCTTGATGGAAATCCAAAGTCAATCTGGGCGGCTTCAGCAGCTGAAATCCCTAAGGATATTAGGGCGGCTAGTAATAAGGGTGTTCTTTTCATCATTTTTCCTCCTGAAATGCTTTTAAAGGCATGGCATCACCATGATGCAGCAAGAGCCTCCTTCAAGCTTCAATATGCTTTCTAATGTAACCGCGTACATTTGTCAAGTTTGTTTGATGTGAAATGATTTCGGGTGTGTAATGGTCATTCCTTCAGCGTCTTATGGGTTTTTGAAGTTGCTGGGGTATGTTGTGTTATCTTTGTGAATAAATGCGCTTGTAATGTAAGCGATTTGCCGGGGTGAAAATGTGTTTTTGTATATAAATGGGATGGCACTTTCTCAGGGGATCTTTTTAGTTCTGAAGAGCATCATGCACAACGGTTTCGACGGGGGTAATCGGAACGATGATGCAAACACGTTATGGTCCGGCAAAAAGCATTCCGAGTGTACCTTGTATCGAATCGGTTGAGATGATTGCGTGCAGGGTAGGGTTGTCAATGACGACAAAAAATGTGGTTCCGGAGTCATTTCCGGAAATGTGATGCATCACCATTTTGTATTCTATACTGATGATGTCTGAGAGTTTAACGCCGCCTTGTGCATCAAGATCTCCGAGGTATACCCCGTTTTGCCAGGTTGGATTTTTTATACAGACGGTATTGTTCTTAATTTTATGAGGCTGAAATGATTCTGATTTGAGCTGATAGGTTCCCTGTTTAGTGATGATGTCAATGGCGACAAAATATTCAAGTTTGAGGCCGGCCCCTGCGCGTCCTGCTGTCTTACTGAAAAAGCTTGATTGCTCTTCACTGAAGCTGAATCCCTTAAGGATGGTGTTGTCTGCGTCGTAATTGGGAAGGCTGCTCAGGTCGGTGCAGATTCCTTTGGCTACATGCCAGGTGTCATTAGGGGCACCGTCTTTCGCATCAAAAACAATGTTATCCGGCCCGTTGTCACGCCATTCGCCATTCAGGCTCCATACATCACGGTTGATGGTGCCGGAAAATTCGCCTGCCTGGATAATGTTGTTGGTAAAGAAATAGGCATGTGCTGAAAAAGCGAAAACGGAAAAGATCGTGATCAGTGCTGATTTTTTCATGAAGAATTCTCCGGTTTTAAAGAGTGAAAATCAGAGGCTGTGTGGGTAAGCGCTTACATTTGAGGCGAAAAAATATCCCCCGACAGGTTGGTCGGGGTGTTGTCTGAATTAGATCATGAAACGACGGCGAATAAAGAGCAGCCCCGAGCCGAAGGCTCCGATAAGCCCGATGGTTGCGGGTTCCGGAATCACGGTAATGGTTCCTGTGCCTCCGGCCGCAAGATCGGAGGTGTCCCACGAAAGCCCGCTGTGGAGTTGCGGCATCGATATACTGTCGAAGCTGCCGAGCAGGGTATTGGAAAACAGGTCGAAAGTATCCCCCACCATCAGCGCATCGCTACCTGCAGTCAGGCTCACGGTCAGATCGCCGCCCAGCGTAAGGGCGCGCGATTCCCAGTCGACGGTGAACTGATCCTGCTCAATCTGGGCGCCGTTCTTGCTGATATCCATGCTGGTGGATGCTCCGGAAACGAAAGCCGCGGCGATCCCCCAGCCGAAATTAATCGAATCGGTGGCGTTGCCATTGCCCATGTCGGCGCCCATGTTGTTTATCGTCAGGCTGTTGAGCCCGTTGGCGTTTCCATCGCGAATGATTGTTCCGCTTCCGCCCAGGGTGCCCATGTTTATATATTGTTCGCCGGCGGCATCGTCAATATTGTCGTCGAAGCGCAACTGGCCGCCCTCCATCCTGACATTGGAACTCGTGCCGAGCGTGCCGAGCCCCCTGACGATGAGGTTGCCTTGGCTAAGGGTGGCCGTTCCATTGATCTTGTTCCCGCCGTCGGCCAGAATCAGCCATTGGCTGCCGGTTTTGGTGAAGTCGCCTGAGGTGGCGAAATCCCAGTAGAAGCTATTGGCCTTCTCGGTGTTTATGACTGCTCCGGAGGAGAGGTTCAGTTGCAACTGCCCGCCGCCGGGTTTTTGCATGCGGTTGATGGAGGCGGTGCTGCCGGAGGTCTGGTAGGTGCGGATGCCGCCGACACTGACGCTTCCATAGTTTTGCCAGTTGAAGAGGATGCCGCCCGTTCCTTCTAATCCAAAATGAAGAACGTCGCCACTGGACACGGCACTGATGATTCCGCCGCCACCACCGGTTGAATCCGTGTTCCAGGTGACCGCGGTTGGGTCGACCGTTAAGGCGCCTCCACTGTTGTTGACGCCGAACCCCGGCGTGGAACCGTTGTAGTCTAGATAAAGGTCTGCCCCAAACGACAAAGCCGGTAGCGCGGCCGCCAGCAATCCTGCAATTGTTTTTTTCATGGTTTTCCCCTCGTTGATGGAACGTGCCCGGCCGTGGGCCGGGCATTCCGGTTTCAATCCTAGTCCTGTTGAACTTCCAGCCGGATGAACTCAGCATCGCCAATATCCGTTCGGTTGGTGACGGACTTGAAGTTGTTTGTGATGGCGACCTCGTCCACGAACTCAACCCCGTTGGTAACCCATTCGGGGTCGATGGCCAGATTGCCCTTCAGCTTGACGGCATAAGCCAGCGAGCTGTCGTCGGTGCGTTCGTTGTGCACATAGTAGAACCAGTCCGATCCGCCGTCTTCAGCCACGGTGAATACAGGAAGTTTGTCGCCGGCATCGTCAGCCGTCGGATTGCCATCGAGGGCGTATTCGAGCAGGTTGTCCATGCCGTCGTTGTCAACGAAGTCGTCATTCGGACCTCCGATATCCACGCCCCAGCCACCTGCCCAGACGTCATATGGGCTGGGGGCGCTGTCACGGGTGAGGGTAACATTATCCACCATGCATGATTGGTTTCCGGATCCGGTGCCCGCATTTGTGGTTGTTGTCCAATGGAACAGTGCCCGAACCATGGCCGATCCGGCTGGGGCTGTGGCAACAATATTGGTATGCGCCCAGGCATTGGTGGAAATGGCGGCATCAATATCCAGTGAGTCCCTGGAAATTTCTGCACTGCCGCCATCCAGCCATACCAACGCCATTTCAACCTGTCCGCCGTTTGCTCGGAAGTTGTCCTGAACTTTAAATCCGGCATCCAGGTTGTATTCAATACCTGCTGCTGTCGCCTTGTCCTGGTAGAAGGAATTGGTCGCGCTCTTGTTCCAGCCTTTCATCCAGGCACCTTGCTCCTCGACCGCCTCGGGTTCCGAAGCCCATGTGGATTTTTGGATGCCTTGCTGGCTGCCATCCTGCGTCCAATCGCCATTGGCATCGATGGTCGTGCCGCCGCTTACGAGGGCAGGAAGTTCGAAGTCGCCGTTGCGCAGACCGAAGGGCACCGTGGTCGATGCCTCTGCACTGGGATCGCCTTCGGCAGGGACAAAGTTATAGGCGCTAACTTGGTAGTAGTAGGTAATGTCATCGGCAAGGGTGGTCGTGTCGGTGTATTCACTAATGCCAACGTCGGCGATTTCGACGAAGCCACTGCCACTAGTTTCGGAGCGGTAAACCTTGTATCCGGTAACCGTTAGTTCCGAGTTGTCGTCCCAATCCAGGCTGACCGTGTAGATATTGCTGACGGCAACGAGGCCGGTCGGGGCTGAAGGGGCGTTGGTGTCCGCTGTCACCACCGAAATGGTGCCGGAAGAAGAGAGTAGGGCGCTACTCCAGATTAGGCCGGGGTCGCCGGGGTCTGGGAGGTTGATCGTATCAAAACTCCCTAGCATGGTGGCATTCTGGGCATGGTTGATCCGGAAGAGTTCAAACGTGTCGCCGTCTGCTAGTGGTTCGCTGCCGGGGAGCAATTCGACGTTCAAGGTGCCCGCCTGAGTCATGGTTTGGCTGCCCCAGCGAACCCAGATCTGGTCGCTATAGTTAGTGGCGCCCATTTTAGTGACTTCCATATCCGACACGGAGGAGGGATTAAGGGCGAAGCTGGCACCGGCGTCAAAATCGATTAAGTCTGTAGCTACACCATTCGTCATATTGACGCCCATGGAGTTGACATCAATATTCCATAAGTTACCTGCCCCGTCCTGCCGGACTTTACCTGAGCCGGAGAGGATTCCCACATTGGCTGTGCCGCTCAGGCCGCCTTGGATGCGGAATTGTCCGCCATTGAGCTTGAAGCTGGAGTTGGAATCAACGGTGTTAAGGTCTTTTACGATGATGTTATTTTGGCTGATCGTGCATGTTCCGTTTACCTTCGGGCCGCCATCGGAAAAAATGAGCCATTTTTCACCGACCTTTTCGAAATCTCCGAAGGTTCCGAGAAGCCACCAAAGGCTACATTCTTTTTCTGAATCAAAAAAGGCTCCCGGTGCCCATTGAATGGTTTGGAATTCTGAGTTTTCACTGTTGGTTTTTTGAAAACGACTGATGTTGGCCGTACTGCCGGCCGTTTGGTAAGTGTGGATCCCGCCAACAGTTGCGTTCGTGTAATATGTCCAGTTGAAGAGGATGCCTCCTCCGCCTTCGAGTCCGAAGTGCAGGATATCGCCATCACTCACATTAGTGATCGCTCCACCCGCTCCACCCGTGGAGTCCGTGTTCCAAATGAGGTTCGTAAAGTTAACCTCGATGGGGGAGTTGTTGGTGTTGACGTCAAAACCGGCGGATGCGCCATTGAGGTCAAGATATAAATCGGCTGCGTGCGAGGCAGCGGCTGCGCAGAACAGGGCAGCGATGGTGGTTACTGTGCTTCTTTTCATTTCCTCTTCTCCTGTTAGTTGGCTAGTCCTTGTTGAAACCGTTGTGCATGTTTCCTTCGATACGCATCTAAAGAGGCCTGTTGACGCGCCTGTTTCTCATGCATGAACCAATTTATAAATGAAACCGCTTACATGGGCAAGCCGGTTTTTTTTGTTTTTTTTTGTCCTGATTTTTGAAAAGCGCTCGTGGGCGGGCTCACTCCTTTTGGACGATAATGCGTCCGAAGCGGTTCGATGCCTCCGAAGTGGTGATATGATCGGATACAGAAACCCGTTCAAACCCGGTGTCAACGGGCGTGGTGGTTTCAGAGGAAACCGCATCGGTCCAGTTGGTGGTCAGGCAGTCGGTAAACTGCGCTTTGTAGGTGAGGTCGTCGGCCTGTATGCGGCGGATATATTCCACCACGAGTCTGTTTTCACTCCCGGAAAATTCCCAATGGGGCAGCCCGTTGTTTCCAGAGGCTGGAAGAGTATAGCGCTCAGAAAGGTGCGGGTTAATGTTGAAGGCGTAGTCCAGCGTGTATCCAGCATCGGTGGATAAGCCGTGAACGGATGCCCAGTCTGCAAAGTTGGTAATCACAGAGGAGGGGGCGTTGCCGCTGATGCTGAATTCAGCCACAAAGTTTCTGGCGCGGTTTCCGTTCGATCCGTCTTCTGTGCTGATCATGGTGAAGGCCGACAGGCCGTCGATGCCGGGATCCTGCGTGAGCGACTGGGTGGAGGACACATCAGTCAACGTTGTGAATCCACTGTCCGGACTGGTTATCGTGTAGGTTCTGGCCGCGTTGTTTCCTTTGGTGGAAATAAAACCGATCTCCGAGATGGAATAATTGGTGGCACCGGAGCCGAGGGTGACGGATACCGAGGTGATATCCATGGTCAGGGTATACCCGGGATCAAGCCGGTAGCCGGCACTCAGTCGATCCACTGAACCTCCTGTGGCATTCACTGAAAACCCGATTTCAACCTGATCATCGGTTCCGCCGGTTCCATCAATGTCGAGGCCGTTGATGGTGATGGCCGGTGCGGAAATGGTTCCGCCCTGAGTGGTTGATGCGGTGGTGCTGTTGCCGTTCAGTGTGGATGCGAGATCTTCCGCTGCACCAAAGGTGACGGACAGGGTATGTGTTTGTGAGGTGGGTGGAGCAGATATGGCCAGGGAAACGGTTGCGGTGGAAGCGCCGGCATTGTTTACGGCGGAATACGTGAAGGAGTCATGCCCTGTGTATCCATTCGTGGCAGCATAAACAAATGATCCATCCGCATTCAGTTCAAGAATGCCGTGGCTGACGTCTGATACCAGCGATGCGCTCAGGGTGCCGCCGCTTCCTGGGACATCGTTATCAAGGATTCCGGGGCTTGGAACCGTGATCGCCTTCGGGGCGGTTTCACTATAGCTGTCTGGATTCGCTGTTGGCGGAAGAGTCAGCTCAATCTCCCGCATGGCTTCGCGCGTTTCAATGGAGAGATTGCTGATGGAGAAGGCTTGTCCGGAGTCGGTCGATTCGCTACGGAAGCGGAACTCGAGGTCGGCGGGGAAGGTGAACTCGGTGTCGTGCATATCGATGACGTCCGAATAGGTTTTGTTGGTGAGCAGGACATAGCTGAAATCATAGTCTTCCAGCAGTGTCCATGCGGATCCGTCGAACCATTCGAGCAGCAGCTTGTCGGAGTCGGTGAAGTTCTGAGTTTCGAATTCGAAGGTAACGCGCACGGTTCCGGCGTTGGTTGCATTGAATGTGGTGCTGGTGGGGGCGGGGGTCCAGTCCTGCCACGCGGTCAGGCGGGTGTGGTCCATGTAGATGCTGCCGCCGGTGCCGTTCAGGTCGGCCTGAATTCCGAACTGTATTGCATCGGGTGAGCCAATCGAGGTCAGGTCGAATGTCAGGTTTTTCTCGCCGGCACTACTGATGGTCTGGAATGTGTTCCAGCCGGAGCCGTCGTTGTATTGGATTTTCAGGGTTGCACCGCCGGAGAAGGCGCCGCCATCGATGAAGATGGATTCGAGCTTGAGCAGGTCGAGTACACTCGTATCAAGCGCGTTGCTGACGATCAGTCGGGAAACGTCGGCTGCGCTTCCGTTGAATTCGATGCAGTTGTCGCCGGACTCGTTATCGCCGTTGGAGGTGTTGAGGTTGATGCCCGTGGTTTCCGGCGTCCAGATATCCCATTCACCGGCAGGTTCAAAGAGGGTGTGGCCGATTAGCTTCCAGTCGTCGTGCGGGTTGTAGAATACGTCGCGCACATAGTTCGGATCGTTGGCCTGCGCATTCTGGAAGGCCGCCTGATCGTCCACGAGCTGGGCGTTGGCGGCGGGGTCGGTGCGGTTGGTAAAGGCGTTGATGACGAGGTCGTCGCCACTGACAATCATTTCCTGCAGCATCAAATCCTGTAGGTCGGCCAGATCGGCGGCATAGGCAGGGGAGCTGAAGAGGTTGGTCAGACAGTGCGGGTCGTTGGTGATATCGTACAGCTCTTCCACGGTACGGTATTCGAAAAAGTCTGCATAGGCCACGGCGGCTGCGTTCGTTGCGGAGCGGAGTGCGCGCCAGCTATGCATGCCGGTGGCCACGCTGCCGACTGTATCCGATCCGTTCGACCAGGGGTTGTAGATGTAGAGCAGTTCCGTTGTTTGGATTGCGCGCATCTTGTTGCGGTCGTTTTGTTGCTTATACACATAGTCGCGCCATTCTGGATTGATTTCGCCTTTCACGATAGGGGCGAACGAGCGTCCATCCACACCGACAGGAATCGGCTGGCCGATCATTTCGCAGAAGGTGGGGAGCAGGTCGAACGAGGCAATCATTTCTGTGTTGTTGACGGTATTGGAGCTGGTGACGCCTGGCCATTTTACAAAGAGCGGCGAACGGGAACTGTGGTCGTAGAGCTGGGTTTTTCCGCCCGGCAGCTGTACGCCGTGGTCGGAAACCACCACGATGATTGTGTTGGAGGTCTGGCCGGCGTCATCAATGGCCTGCATCATTTTACCAATGGAATCGTCCGCGCGTTTTACCGTGTTGTAGTAAGCGGCAACCTCAACCATCATACTGTTGGTCTGGGTTACAGGATCATCCTTTGAGGGCAGTGTTCGCTCATTCTCACTCATCGGTGGGAACCAGGCCGGGTAGGGGACATCATGTTCCGTATAGATGGTGCTTGGATGGTTGTCGGTTTCTGTGATCGTAACGCCATCCTTGTGATCCCAGCCATACCATCCGGTGTGCGGGTCGAAAATGTTGAGGTTGAAATAGAGCGGTTTTCCCTGTGAGCTTGCGGCAGCAAAGGCGTCGGTCAGTTTATCGTACACGTTCTGCGGATCGCGGGTGGAGCCGTAGCCGTCGTATTCCACATCAAAGCCGGAGTAGGGATCGAACGGCGACATATGGCTGTTTTTTCCCATCAGGCCGGTGTGGTATCCCGCCGCGCGGAACACATCCGGCAGGGCAGGTTGGGTGAGGTGGTTTCCCGCACCTTCTTTGCCCAGCGAAAAGACCCGGTTGTGCTGCTGATATTGACCCGAGCTCATGATGTTACGCGATGGGGTGCAATTCCCTGATTGCACATGGCAATGCTCAAACCGCAGGCCTTCCTGCGCCAACGCATCGAGATTTGGGGAAATGTTGGTGATCGTGCACCCATGGATGCCCAGGCTTTCGCGGCTGAGATCGTCGATCGTTACAAAAACAAAGTTGGTTTGTGCAAACAGATTGGCCGCAAGTGCCGCTGTTCCAATGGTTGGAAGAAACCTTTTCATAATATTTACCGTGGGTGGTTAGTCTCTCTTTTATCCGGAACGTTCAGTTTCCGGTCATTGGAAACCTTTTCCTTAGGATCGGAACAGATATAAATGTAACCGCATACATTGACAAGCCATGAATCCACGGTATTCCCTCCGCTTCGCTCCGTGAACACTACGAAGGCGCACTTCGGGATACCTGGGATTGTGGGGTAAAAGACCTTTGTAGTGGCCTCGGAGCGAAGCGGAGAGGCGACCGTGCGGAACCCCGATCCGTATTTAAGGTGGGTTCGCGATGAAGCCTATCTTTGAAAAACCGGAATAATCTGCTTTGGGGCGGTTGTTCGCATTTTGCCCATGCCCTTGTTGTGGGCGGTGATGACGATGATGAGGTCTTCTTCGGGGATCATCAGGATGAATTGTCCGCCCGCACCGCGACCGGAATTAACACCGTAGGATTTTTCATCCACTTCCACATCTTCGCTCCACCAGAAAAACCCGTAGTTGGAAAAGCTGCTTTTCCTCAACGGAGAGGTGGCAAGTGTCACGAATTCAGCGGGGATCAACTGTTTGCCGTTCCAGGTGCCTTGATTCATCGCGAGCTGCCCCCATTTGAGCATGTCGCGCGAGCGCATGCTGGAGCCGGCGGCCGATTTCGGCAGACCACTTACGTCTTCCTGCCAAACATAGCTGGTGATACCCATCTTGCCGAGCAGCTCGGTTTTGATGAAGTTTTCGGCGGAACCCGGTACTACCGTTTCTAAAACCTGCATCGTCATGGAAGGGTCGGAGCCCTGGTATTTAAATTCGCGAGGGGGGGCGGGAATCGGGGTGGTCAGTTCGAGATAGGCCTGGATCTGTTTTTGGCCGCGCAACTGTTCCGGTTGTTTCATCAGTTCCCGGGCTTTGGCTTTATCGACCCGGATGCCCGAGCGCATATTCATCGCTTCGGCGAGGGTGATCGTCTCCGCCCCTTTGGCGAGCTTGCTGCGATCCAGCTCTTTGAGGAAATCCACGACCGGTTTGTCGAGATCGGCCATGGAAAGATGGCCCAGCTGGATGGCGCGGCCGATGGCCATGGCGGTGTAGGACTTGGTGATCGACATCTGGTAGTGCGGATAGTTGGCGCGCCCTCGGCGGTAGTAGGATTCAAACACCAGTTTCCCATCCTTGGAAATCAGCAGGCTATCGATTTCTCCATGGACGCCGTTGAAGATTTCCCTGGCGAAGGTGCGAACAGCCTTTTCCTGCGACGCAGAGAGGGTGCCCACGGCAATGCCATCCCGCCGATCTTTCGGAGCGGCATTAATGAAGGCGTGCTTCAGGTCGGGAAGATGCTGTTCGGCGGCGTATGAAATATCCGCTGCATTCAGGTCGGTCACTTCCGGCGCGGTGCCGTCGTTAGCAGGTACCATAGCGGATAGAAGTTTGATCGACTCCTCCGCAAAGCGGGTGCCCAGAATTCTGTATCCCTCGGCCGACATGTGCAGGTCATCGACTCGCTGCGAAACCTTTTTTGTTTTCCAATGGGGCGGGGAGTCGCCGGTGTTGAGGTCGTCGGTGCTGAAGATGGTGCAGTTGGGCATGCTGTTAGCGACATTCTTCAGCGCCGTTCGTACTTCTTCCCATTCCGGGTATAGCGGCTCTTTGTTATTCGCGCCGAAGTCGCTCAGGTTGCCAATCACAAAGACGATGGGCGTATCGGGAAAATCATGTTCCAACTGTTGGAACAGTTTGCGCAGGCTCTTTTCATAAACGGCGGAATGGCGCTCGCGGGCATCGCGCTCGCCCTGCATCCAGCAGAAGGCAATCGCTTTCGGTTTATCGCCTTTTGTTGCCGTCGCAATCTTTTCCATCATGCTGTCATACATGACCCCGTTTTCTTCCGGCTTTGGCGGCTTGGTGTTCGGGATGTTTGGATCGACCTTCCAGCCCGGCGCGGCCTCCCAATCGTGTACCCACATACGGATCGGGCGGCCGCCGATGGCTTCCTTAACGATCAGCACATTCTTTTTCCCGTATTCCTTCTGAACGCACGGAATAAAGGTCTGCCGTTCGTTCATCCCCTGCATGTTCGACTGCCCGGAAAGGATGAAGAGAACTTTGCCGTCGTCTTGGGCAAAGACTATGGTCGACATTGTGATTAATGTTGCGAGTAGGGATTTATATTTCATTCGTATTCTCGGTTTGGAATGGAGCGGGGGCTTTCTTGCCCCCGACGGGGACAGGAATGTCCCCGCTCCTATGGATGGGAAAGGGCACTACTTCCGTTTCTGTTTAAACAGCCACGTCATAAAAACAGTTTCTTTATCACAGCGGTCGCTGCTCAGCTGGGTGGTTCCTGATTCTTGGCCGGGAATGAATCGATCCGATACGCCATGGTTCCCGCCCGCCCAAACGGTCAGCTTCATGTTGCCGCCCAGCTTTTTCATCTCATCAAAAACCTTCTGCTGTTTCTCGAAGGGGCAGACCTTGTCTTGGTCGCCGTGGAACGCCCAGATCGGGACGTCCTTGATCTTGGTGGCATCGATGAAGGGTTCAGTCTTTTTCAGTCCGCTACCGGCCGAAGGGGCGGCGGCCGCGAAATAGTCGGGGTCGAGCTGGATAAAGATGTAGGTGCCATGCCCGCCCATGGAATGGCCGAGAATGTAGATCCGCTTCATGTCGACCGACGGCAGCCCGCCGATAATCTTCTTAATGGCCGCAAGATCATCCGTATCCCAGAGGTCGGCGGCCTGAGGAGCAACGACATAACAGGGGAAGGTTAAACGCCGCGCTTTTTCGGCCAGCTGCTGGTTCCAGTTTTTCAGCTGCTTATTGTTATTGGTTCCCTTGCCGCCCGCACCATGCAGGGAGAGGATCACGGGATACGTTTCCGATGCATCGAAGTTGATCGGCTTCATCACCCGGCAGGGAATATCCGTTTTTTCAAGCGGTTCATAGAGCGGCCGCCAGTCCTTCGCCGCGCCGTGGGCAATGGTGGCACTCAGCATGCCAAGCAATAGAATCTGTTTTGTCATCGTAGATACTCCGGTTTGAGAGCTTCGTGTTCTTCGTGTCTTTGTGGTTGTAAATTACTGCATCATCGCGGGCCGTTCCCAGTCGGTTTCGGTTTTCTTTTCCGGCTTTGCGGGTTTCTTAACGGTTACGATTTCGGCGTCGGGATCAAACAGCGGCCAGTCGTCGGTGCGGAAGGGGGAGACGGGCATGCCGACTTTGTTGTAGAGCAGGTTGCGCTGCGAGGGGTTCATCGCCCAGGCATAACGCACGGCGACCGGTTTCCGAACCTTGGAAGATGAAACCACAACCGTATTCCCTTCGATCTTTGCTTCCGCCCAGTGCCAGACCTGATCCGCTCCGGCGATGGCGAAGGTGTCTAGTTTTCCCGGTTTCGCGGCCATAAGTCCGGATCCGACGGAATCGAATTCGAGGATAATTTTGCGACCATCAACGGTCTTCCGTTTGAAAAGGGGGCTGGTTGCAAAATCTTTGCCATAGGTTTGTTTCAGAGCCACGGCGGCATGGCGCAGGCCGATCGGCTTCTTGTTCTTCGGGTGCAGGGCGGTGGCGTCGCCGGTGTCGATCGAAACCGCCATTCCCGTGTTTGGAACTTTTCGGGCGACTTCCATCATCGATTCGCGATTGACCGCCCACGGCGCGGAGAGACCTTCAACCGGATCGGTCTGCGGCGGCGTCCAGCTCGGGAGCTGGGTGAACTGGAAGGGGAAGTCGGCAGCAATGTTTCCGCCGGACTGTTCGTGCCACGTGGTGCGGTAATAGGAGATCAACTGCGCGAGCTGGTTGCGGTAGTGGAAGGCCTGGGGAACATCCTTGGAGTTGCGCTCGCCCTGATACCAGATCATACCGCGGATGCCATAGGGAATCATCGGATTGATCATGGCGTTGAACATATGTGCGGGATACTGGTGGCCGAGGGTGGCGGGTTTGGTGATGATCGGCGGCGCCAGCGGCTTGACGCTGTTCTTCATGGTTTCGCCCACGTCGATTTTCGCGTTGTATTCAGCCAGAAGTTTTTTAAATTCAGCCAGCGCCTTTTGCTCGGTCGTGCCGGATCCGACCTGCCGCTCGGCGGAGGCATCGAGCAGCGCTTTATGTGCCTGCGCGCGTGGATCGTCTTTCTGGAGTTCCCAAGGCATCCAGCCTTCGATGGGGGTTCCGGCGAAGGCCTGCTGGATGATGCCGACGGGGATGCCGAGTTCCTGGTGGAGCTTTTTGGCGAACCAATAGGAGACGGCAGAGGTTTCAGCCGCGGAATCCGGATTGCACGGTTTCCATTGGCTGAGCCGGTCGCGCTGAACTGCCAGCGGTTCATGCCAATGTTCCCGCGCCGATTTGAAGATGCGCAGGTTAGGCAGGTTTACATCGGGATCCTGCTCCGTTTCAAAGCAGTTGCCCATCGCCCAGCCCATATTGGACTGCCCGGCGCAGAGCCACACTTCGCCGATGGCGACGTTCTTGATTTTAATCGTGTCCTTCGCTCCGCGGATTGTCAGCGAATGTCCGGTTCCGTATTTGGGTGTTTCGAGGAGCAGCTTCCAGCGGCCATTGGAACCGGCTTTGGCAGATGCCTCCGCGCCCCAGCTGGCTTTGACAGTGATCGCCTCTCCGGGTTTCGCCCAGCCCCAGAAGGTGTTTTTGGTCTGTTGCTGAAGGATCATGTGGTCGCAGAAAAGACGCGGCAGTTTGAGCGATTCGGTTTTTACGACGGGGGGCGCGGCGGCGGGTTTGGGTTTGGCGGGCGCAGCCGGTTTGGGAGTGGCTTTTTGCACGACAGGGGCAGCGGAGCCTGTGACCGCGAGATCGAATTCAGCCACAATGTTTCGGATGCGGTTGTTTCCCTTCGTCGTGCTCTTCAGCGTGATGCTTTTCCCCTGGTTGTCGGTTGTGAACTTCCCCGCTTGGTTGTTGCCGGCGACCGATATAAAACGCCCGCTAACTGATTCGGTTTTTCCGTCGGCATAACTTACGACCGCCGATTCAATCCTGAAGGTCAGTGCATAGCCTTCATCCAAACGGTAGCCCATTCCCATTCGGGCAGGTTTTCCTCCGGTTGCCGCGACGCTGAATTGCACATCCAGCGAGCATCCGTTTTCCAAGCCCTGGACATGTATGCGCGGTTTAGCAATATCCTTGTTTTGAGTCGGTGTGCCGGCACTGGATGCGAGATCTTTTTCCGCACCGAACGTGATGCGCAGGTTTTCGGCCTGGGTACTGATGGCAATCAGGGCGGCAGCAACTACAGAGGTTGTTTTAGTCATTGTTATTCCTAGGTTATAATTACACGTCCAAACCGGTTTGTAGTACCAGCGAAGTCGGCTTCATCTGCAACCGTTTCTTTTTCCCATACATCATTGACGGGATCGATCAGTTCAAGACCCGCGGAGTCGATTAAACAGATAACGACAGGTGTTTCAACGTCATTTCCCCCAAATCGATTTGAGTTCGTTAACCACGATTGATTCGACTGATTGGCCATCAGCACCGCTAAGCTGGATACTGCGGTTCTCGGCATCGGGCACAATCACGAAACTGCCGGCCGCCTGACCATCGTTGACGAATATCTCCAACGACGCACGGTCGACCAGCACCCGAATCGACACCCTGTCATTCTGAAGCGGCGCAGGAATCTCCTTGAGGCCATATTGGTGCCTGGGATTGAATGGTTGGGGTGAGTTTTTCTTTTTTGCTTTCGAAGCTTCTGCAATAGCGGTGCCGCGTTGACTGTTGTTGAACACAACCACCTGCCTTTTCAGGTCGTATTTGATCGGCAACCCACGGACGTTGAGCACAAAGTCGGCATCAGGTTTAATACGCAGGGTCATGTCGATCAATTCGGGGCTGAGACCGGCAAGTTCGGCGTTGATTTCTCCGAGCTTGCCGTGGTCGAAGGCATCTGATTTCACATACAGCCTTTCAATTTCTTTGACCGGATTACGTCTCAAAACGATTCCGCTATCCGTTGAATGAAGCGTAACTTCCGCCGGAAAGGACATCTGCTGGGTGAACGGCATATTGGCCTCGATGAACGGGCGGTAGAACTCTTTGCAATGAAGCCACCCGATGTGGACTACGCGATTATCCGGAGCGTTGTTGAAAACCTGTGCTGCATAGTAAGAATCGCCATAATCGAAACGGAGCGGTCTGTTATCCTCATCCCTTTCTCCGTACCCGTTCCATGATCTTCCGTCAAACACTCCTATCTCGTAGCGGGTTCCTGCATTTGAGATGACCCATCGAGTGTTGTTTACATTCCCATCTACGGGGATCTCATACATGTCGATACACTCTGCCGACTTGTCAGGGATATCCATTATGTATTCCCAATTCAGAAGATCTGTGGATTTCCACAGCCGAACCTCCCGCTTTTCTCCACCGACCATCATGATCGTCACGTAGAATTTCCCCGGTTTGTAATAAAAGATGCGCGGATCACGTTGTCCGGCAGCGTACCCTTCCTGAAACGGAATAACCGGCTTGCCGTCATTTATCTTTGTCCACGTCCGCCCTTTGTCAGTACTGTAAGCGCCTCCCTGGAAGAAGCCGTTCGGATTTGTCGCCGTATAGAGAGCGAAAAGGGTTTTTACATCACCTTTCTGTTTGCCGAGCGCATTATGTCTATCCACAACCGCCGAACCGGACCAGATGGCGTGAGGGCGGTCTCCACCGACAACGTTTGGATAGGGATTGATTGCATGTTGAAATTGAGTCCAATGGATCAGGTCGGTACTTTTTGCGTTTCCCCACGATTTTATTCCATTTTTGACGCCTTTGGCATAATGCTGGAAGTACATATGCCATTCACCATCATAGAAAACCATCCCGTTGGGATCGTTAAGCCAGCCCACCTGTGAGGTAAAGTGGAACTGAGGGCGTAGCGGTTGATTGTAGCCAACTTGTTGATACAACGGGAAGGTTGACCACTCATCTTCCAGTTGTACGTCCGATAACGGATTGCCGCGGTTGTCAAACGGGTAGTTGTATGGATTTTCAATTCCTCTACTGCTACTGGTTAAGCTCGTAACGGCGAACAGCAAAAGTAATACCTTATTCATTGTTGTTTCCTTCGAATGTTATCGTTTTTGTAATAAACCACCGGCTCACGATAGTTTCTCCTGCATATCTTCGAGCGAAACGCCCTTGGTCTCCGGCACCATGGTTTTGACCCAGACGAGCTGAAGTATCATCATGAAGCAGAAGAAACCGAAGATGACGGACGGCGGCAGTGCTTCGGCCATTTTCGGGAAAACAAAGGTCAGTGAGGCGGCGAAGAACCAGTGCGTAAAGCTGCCGAGCGACTGCCCGGCCGCACGGTTGCGGTTCGGGAAGATTTCGGAGATCAGCACCCAGATGACCGTGCCCTGGCCGATGGCGTGCGCGGCAATGAAGGCAAAGATGCAGAACGGGACAATCCCGAAGTTTTCCGCAGCAAACGCCCAGGTGCAGAGCCCCAGCGACGCGATGTAGCCGAACGAGCCGATATAGAGCAGGGTTCGGCGGCCCAGCCGGTCGATCAGGTAGAGCCCGACATAGGTGAAGACCAGGTTGGTCACCCCGATGCCTACTGACTGCAGCAGCGCGGCCTGCCCGCCGAGTCCGGTCCATTCAAAGATGCGCGGTGCAAAGTAGAGAATGGCGTTGATGCCGGAGAGCTGATTGAAAAAGGCCACAAAGAAAGCCAGCAGAATCGGGGTCTTGAGCCGCTTCGTGAAAAATTTTGCAGCGGTTTTTCGGTCGCCGACACTCTGCTCGACGCTGTCCGCCAGGGTTGACAGATTCGCATCGGTCATCTCCGGATTGATCTTGCGGAAAACCGCCATACCGGCATCGCGGTTGCCGGCATGGGTAATCAGCCAGCGCGGGCTTTCCGGCAGGCTGAAGCACATGAGAGAATAGACCAGCGCGGGCAGCGCTTCCACCCCCAGCATCCAGCGCCAGGCAACATCGGGATCCATGTATTTCCCGATGAAAAAGTTGGAGACAAAGGCCACCAGAATACCAAAAACAATATTAAACTGAAACAGCCCCGCCAGATGGCCGCGCCGCTCCGCCGGCGAGATTTCGGAAATATAAAGCGGCGAGGCCACCGTCGCGATCCCTACGCCCAAGCCGCCGACAAATCGCGATACCATGAAGAAGATCGGATCGGGCGCAACGCCCGAACCGACCGCAGAAACAAAATAGAGAACACCGATGGATAGCAATGTTTTGCGGCGCCCGAACTTTTCGGTCGGCCAGCCGCCGCACAGCGACCCGATCACCGTACCCCACAGCGCGGCGCTCATAGCCAGCCCGTGCAGGAACGGGGTCAGCGACCAGAGACTTTCAATCTTCTGCTCCGTACCGGAAATGACGATGGTGTCGAAGCCGAAAAGAAACCCGGCCAACGCGGAGGTCAGCGCCCAGAAAAACAGTTTTTTATTACGCATAAATCGTTCCTTTCAAATCATCAGGCAACTCAGGAGTGGCACTGTCCTGCGAACACACAAAGGTTGCTACGCGGTTTGCATGTGCATTGATTCCATCAAGACTCATGCCACAGAGCAGTCCCATGCAGAGGGTGGCCGTAAAAGAATCGCCCGCCCCGACACTGTTCAACGCGTCGCCGGGATACCCGGGATGGTCGCTGATGCCTTCCGAGGAAATTAAGAGGCTTCCTGCTGGCCCGCGTGTGTAGACCACCACGTCCAGATCAAACATCTTGCGTAACCTTTTCAGTTGCCACTCGACAGTACCCGAAATACGGAACATTTTTGCCAGCACCGGAAGTTCCTCATCACTCAGTTTGAGGATATTGCAGAAATTCAGTGACTCGCGGATAATTTCTTCCGTGTAGTACTGTTGCCTTAAATTGACATCAAAAATCCGGATTGACTCCGGTTTCATCGCAGCAAGAAACGTCCGAATGGTTTTGTTCGACATCCCGTTGCGCTGGGCGAGGGAACCGAAACAGACGGCATCCGCACGATGGGCCAGCGACAGCATTTCCCCGGTTAACGGAATGTAATCCCATGCCACCTGCTCTTTAATTACATATGCGGGCTTTCCGCATTTATCCACTGTAACATCCACCGTTCCGGTAGGGTGAACATCATCGACAGCAACGAAGTCTGCTGTAACCTGTTTTCCGACCAGAAAATCCAGGATGTCCGCTCCATAGACATCGCTGCCGACCGCGCTGACCGGATAGCCCTTCGCGCCCAACTGCTGGCAGTGGTAACAGAAATTCATGGGTGCACCACCCAGTCGCTTACCCTCAGGAAACATATCCCAGAGCAACTCACCGATACCTATCACGGTTAACTCATTCATTCTCAACTCCAATTTTTACCGTGCACCAGTGAACAATTAAATGAATAACAAATTTGATTTATTACATCTAACCCAAGCAGTCCTTGAACATGTTCTGCTTGGGTTAATGGGTTTTGAGCCGTTTGTTCCCTTAGTTTTGTATCACGATCACACGCCCGAAGCGGTTGGTGGCATCCGCCGTGTCCGTTTCATCCTCAACCATGACGCGTTCCCACTCGTCATTAACGGGACTGATGGATTCCGAAGCTGCCGAGTCCACCCAGCTTGACGGGAGATTATCAGTAAACTGAACGGCGTAGGCGGTTCCAGGCGCATCCGTGCGGCGCAGGTATTCCACAACCAACCCGTCGGCGACATCCATTTCCCAATAGGGCAGGCCGGCGGTTCCAGTGGTTGGAACCATGATGGGGCGGTCTTCGTTTAGCGTGGGATCGAGGTTAAAGGCGAAGTCGAGTACATGTCCGTCGCCGGAAACCCCGTACCAGTCGCTCCATCCGGCATAGTCGTTGATGGCCGGAGCTTTCAACTGGATCGGGGACAAGTAGGCACCGTCGATGATGTTGGTTGTTCCGCCCAGATCCCACGCGACGGAGCAATGGTCTTCGGCGCCTTCGTTGTGCAGCGCCATGATGTAGTAGCGCTGGCCTTCGACCAGTGTGATCGGGGCGGACACCTGGTTCGCGTTATTCGTCCAGTTTTCATATTCGCCGCCCAGCGAGACCGCGCATTCGCAGATCAGGCTTGCGTTTGCCGGATCGTCGTCCGTGCTCAGGAAGAGCCTGGAACGGGCGGCCGAGGTGATCCAGAACGTGTAGTTTCCACTGGCCGGGGGGTGCAGGTAGCCGTGGATGCGCTGGCCGCCTCCCTCGAAGTCGCCATGCGGGCTGTCGAAACGGCTAATGGTTTCGGAACGATCCGGGGTATCCGGATAATCTGGATCAGCCAGCAGATCTTCGACGCTGTAGCCGGAAACATCGTTCCAGATTTCACGGGTGATGCTGCCCAGTTCGGCACCGGGCGCGAGTACGCTCAATTCAACTTGGGCGGTTTCGCTCGTCTCGGTTCCGTCTGTCACGAAGTATGAGAAGGAGTCGGCACCGCTGAATCCTGAATTCGGCGTGTAGATGAACGCGCCGTCGGAGCGAACCGTCAGGGCACCGTTGGTTGTGCTTGATACAACGACCGGGCGTTCGATCGGCAGCAGGGTGGAGGCGATCGAGTCATTGCCCAGGATTCCGTCGGGAGCAATGTAGAGCGGTGCGTCTTCGAATGTGCTGTAGCTTTCGCCTTGGGCGAAAAGCGGCGTTTCGCGGCACATGCGTGCCGGCAGCCCATCAACGTTCATCAGGTTGCCCTGCGCAAAGCGGCTCCAAGCATACCGGAATCCGGCCGGGTCTGGAATGGTTGGTGCTGAAACCAGCACGGTATTTCCCGAGATGACCGCGGTGGCGTTGGTAAAGTTCCCTTGGGCATCGCAGACTTCAAACCATCTCAGATACGGGAAGTTGATATCCCACTCGGACTTGTCCCATATGCCGTCGCCGTCAATGTCTTCGCCGGGATCCAGTATGCCGTTTTGGTTGAGGTCTTCGCCGTACCCTTCGATGACTCCGTCATTGTCATAGTCTTCGCCCAGGATCGTTTCGTTGATGTCGATAACTAAATCGCCATTGGCGTTGTAGCCAATGTTGGTATTGATGGCCAGTCCTCCGCCGACCTGATCGAAATAGAGGCGCAGTTGATTGCCTTCCTTGACGGCGTGCGTGAAGACCGGACCCTGATCCTGGATGGAGCTGTAGCCGTATGTGTTTTTTAGAATTCGGCGGCCCATCCGTTCGCCGGCGGGCCGTTTGTTTTTCGGGTGGAGATCGCCATCAGTCGTGTCGCTGATGACAACCATATAGGTGTTGGTGGAAATATCCTGAACCATGGTTTGCGCTTCCCAGAAATAGGGCAGCATCGGGTCGGCATCGACTTCGGTGTCCCAGGAGAAGACCGGAGGGATCTGCATGTAGTAGAAGGGGAAGTCGCCTTGGGCGAACCCGGTGCGCCAGTCCTCGATCATGATCGGCAGTTTGTCGGCAACAATGTGGCCTCCGTCGTCGTGGTTGCGTTCGCCCTGATACCAGCAGGCGCCGGTGATCGGCTGCCGGAGGTAGGGATAGACCATGCCGTTGTAGAGCTGTTGCGGGTTGGCGGGGTCGGAGCCGACCGGGTGCGCTTCGGGCAGCGGAGAGTTGGCCCAGGCTTCCATCGGTGTTCCGGCATAAGCGGACTGAATCACGCCAATCGGAATGCCTAATTCCAGATGCACTTCTTTAGTTGCATAGTAGAATGCGGCACCGAAGTAGCCTGCATTTTCTGGATTGCAGACAAACCACGTTCCGGCTTTATCTTTCAAGGCCCCCGTGTCGGTATCCCAATCCAGCGTGTTCTCAAGAATAATGGGATCATCGCTCGGGGCTGACAGTTTATATCGCGGAACGCGGATCAGCCGGAAGGCCGGATAGTTGGCAACAGCAATTTCTGCGTCGGCCCCATCGGTGGCGGATAGCGACCAGCCCGCATTCGACTGGCCGGAGCAGAACCAGACATCGCCGACGGCAATATTGGTGAGCGTAACCGATGAGCCGGGCGTGCTGACGACCAGTGTTAATGGGCCGTTCGTGGCCGCCATGGCCGCCAGGGAAAGCTCCCAGCGCCCTTCGGCGTTCACCACGGCGGTCTCGAACTGGCCCGAACTCAGGTTTGCCGATACGGTCTTGCCGACCGGACCCCAGCCCCAGACGGCAATCGGCTGGTTGCGCTGCAGGACCATGTTCGATTGGAAGTAATGCGGGAGTTTGATCGGAGTGCCGACCACGTTCAGCGTAACGGTTGCCACGTTGCCGGTGAGTCCGCCATCGGTGGCTTCGTAGGTGAATGAATCGGTTCCAACAAAGTCGACGGTGGGCTGATATACAAACGCGCCGTTGGTGGAGAACGAGAGCAGGGTGCCATTCGTGGGCGAGGAAACGAGAAGCGCACTCATGGAATCGCCGTTGCCGTCGGAGTCGTTGGAAAGTATGCCCGGTGCGGCGTTGGTGAAGAGGGTGTTTCCATCTATGTCGTAGGCATCGTCGAGCGACACCGGCGCTTCAGGTGCCGTAGAGGCGGGGTGGATGTCGAACGCGACCGTGATGTTTCTGGCGCGGCCGTTTTGTGCGGGATCGGCGGTGTTTTCCAGTGTAAAATCGGATACGCCGGGAAGATCGTTGGTGAGGCTGACGGCGGCTGAGCCGGTTATGCCGGTCAGCGTGATAAATCCCGGGGCTGTACTGGTTACGGTTGCTTCTGTTGCCCCGTTGTTGTTTCTGTACGAGGTAAAGCCGATGGGGGTGATCTCGTGGGTGACGGCTGCGTTGCCCAGCGTGAGGGTGGCCGACGTAATGTTGAAGGTCAGCAGGTCGTCCTGATCGTAGCGATAGCCGGCAGAAAGCAAGTTGGCAACTTCGGTCGAGTTTGCGATCGCGAAGGTCACTTCGACGGAGTCATCGTTTCCGCCGATGCCGTCAACATCCAGGCCGCTGACCGTAATGATCGGCGCCGGTTCCCCGTTCGTTGCATCATCCTGTACCGGAGTCGCGACGGGAATTCCTTCATAGGTCGCGGCCAGATCGGCGCTGGGGCCAAACGTAACCGTAAGAATTTCGGCGCCGGCTATTGATGCCAAGAGGGCGAGGGATAGGACTGTTAATATTTTTTTCATTTTTCCGGGGTCTCCTGATTAGGTGGAGCGAAGAGGGCTGGCGGGTTTTCCGCCAGCCCTCGGTTAAACTGTTTCCGTGTGGTGCTATTCGGCTTCGACCTGGAAGAACTCCGCCGTGTTGGTTGTTTTTACGTAGATGACGAAATTGCTGCCATCGGTGGAGCTGAAGTTCAGGTTGGATACCGCGTAGGTTCCTCCGGCGCTGTCGGAGTGGGCGACCGGATCCCAGACACCATCGGTCAGGTTGGTTTGCGCTTTGGGACTGTACGCGCTGCTATCGGAACCCGCTTCGAGCTGCACCACCATCTTGAGGGTGTTCGATGGTGCGACTTCCGAGTCTACGATGGTGGCGGGTTGGTGGCCTGCCGAGCCTCCGGCGGGATCGTTGCTGTCGCGCAGGTTGATGACCTCGTTGCTGGTCAGCGCATAGTTCATGATCCACACTTCATCGATCAGGCCGTTAAAATACCCTCCAAAGCCGATGTTGTTTCCATCGTGTCCAATCCGGTCGAAGATCATGGCGGTGTCATCGGCGGAGTCCCAGGGCGGGGACAATTCGACCCCGTCTTCATAGAACGTCAGGTCACCGCTTCCTGCCGGAGTGCCTGCCGCGGCAACCACCAGATGGTGCCATTCGCCAGTATCGATGGCGGTTGGGCTGTTGGAGGTTGTCCATGTATTCGCGTCAGTAGAGTTGCCGGCCCGGAAGTAATAGGTCCGGTTTGTTCCACCACCGGGGTTGTAGGTCAGCGTATTGTTCTGAAGGTTGTCGCCGGCCAGTCCGGCTGTGTTGGTGGCAGAAGCGTTGTACCAAAGCGAGATGCTCCAGCTGTCTTCCGTGGAGAAAACCAAATCTGAAAATCCGACATAATTTGAATCAACCGAGCCAGCCAGAGAGAGGCTTCCTGTGCCGAACATGCTGCTGTTCGTTATCGAGGCCACTCCGTTTGTGTTTTCGTAGCTGCCATCGTTACCGTTCCCCGAACTGTCGGTCAGGTCGGTGTCGAAAGTGTAGTGCAATAGTGCCTGCTCCTTGGTTACTGTAATCGACACCGTTGCAACATCGCTCGTTGTGGCGGAGGTGACGGCCTTGTAGGTGAAGATTTCGACGCCGAGGAATTCGGGGTCCGGCTCATAGGTGAAGGAGCCGTTTGTGCTGAGGTTCAGGACGCCATTGGCGGCATCGTCCACCAGCAGGGCTGAGAGATCCAGCGAGCCCGTGTAGGTATCGTTATCCAGCACGCCGGGGGCATCGACCGATAAAACGGGCGTGATATCTGAGTACATTTTGTAGGCATCGGCGTTGGCGATCGGCACGGGTTCACCGCCGGCGGGCTGGGCTTCCATGCGATAGGCGTCGACATAATAGTCGATGACTTTACTGGTGTTGTAGGTAAATCCCCCATATGTCGTACCGGAAGGAACTGCAAAGGTGGCATCATTTCCCGCATGGTTTTCCAAGATGTTCGTCGTATAGCCGGTGTCGTAGGAAAATCCCCAGGTATAGTTGCCGTTTGAACTGTCGATGGTCGCGGAGAACGTGAACCCATCCGCCAGTTGATAAACGGTTGAAGGGCTGGTGGAGTCCAGGTCAACCCAGCCGCTCCCGCTTGCTTTCTGAAGTTTTACGTAGTCTCCCTGGAATACGCCAAGGCGATATCCAGTCATGGTGCCGGCCGTAATCGAGGCGGCGTCGTTGGTGTCTGACAGCAAGACCAGTGCAGCGTAGTTGTTGGCATTTACGGCCTGCAAGGTGACATCAGCGGAAACGTAGCCTGAAAACGTGTATATTGGATCCGAGGCCAGTTCTGCGGTGATATCCGTTACGAAGGAGTTGTTGTCCGCTCCGCTTGAAGTTTTGCGAAAAGCTCCGGCCCCTTCGTTTGCTCCATCCGTTGTGGCCATCACGACGAATCCGTTGGTGTTGCCTTCCCATGTCAGGTCGGGAAGTGCTGCATTGGTGTTGTTGAAGTTGTCGACCACCTCCGCCCGGGCTCCTAGTCCTAGCCAAGCCATAGATGTTGATATAAGTGTAATTGCTATCGATTTCTTTTTCATCTGACTCTCCTCGTTGACTCCTGTTGTTTTGACTCCTGTACTATTTCCCTGCACCTACTGTGCTTTTTAAAGCAAGCGCTTACAATATACAAGAAAATTGCCCCTGATTCAACCGTTTCAGAGTCATCGCTATAGTTCTTAGATCGTGAATTTACGCCGGATCCATAGAAGTCCGGCGCCTGATCCTAAAATGAGCGAAAGTGTTGCCGGCTCCGGGATGGCGGCCATATTGTAGGCATCGACATAGTAGGTGTCTGCTGTACTGACGACATAGGTGAATCCGCCATAGGTCGTTCCGGCGGGATCAACAAAGGCGGTATCGGTTCCGCTATTATCTTCGGCAATGGTGTCGGTGTAGTTTCCGGTCACATATCCCCATGAATAGTTGCCGGTTGCGCTGTCAATCGTGGCTGAAACATTCCAGCCATCCTGGAGTGCCAAACCCGACGAGGGTCCGGCTTGCAGGGTAACCCACCCGGCGCCACTCGCTTTTTGAAGTTCTACCTGATCGCCCGCGAATATGCCAAGGCGGTATCCATTCATGGTGCCTGCGGTGATGGCGGCGGCATCGCTGGTGTCCGACATAAGAACCAGCGCGGCATAGTTTGCAAAATTTACCGCGCGCGTGGTGTCGGCTCCAATATAGCCCGAAAACGTGTAAACCGTATCCAGCGCCAGCTCGGCGGTGATATCCGTTACAAAGGAGTTGGCAGCGGCTCCTGTTGAGGTTGTCCTAAAGGCACCGGTTCCTTCGTTCATGCTGCCAGTTGTCGCCTCGACACTGAATCCAGTGGTGTCTCCCGTCCACGTCAGATCCGCCGCTCCGCCGACATTGTTGAAGTGATCGATAACTGCCGCGCCGGCCCCTGTGGCGAAACCCCATATAGCGCAGGTCAAAATGGTTAGAATGGTTTTGTTCATTGGTTTTTCCCTCAGTTAATACTTAGGCTTTGCCGAACGCCGAACCTTAACAGCCAACTTCCATTTTTTTTCATTATCGCAGTATCGGTGTCCGTGCTTGATAGGCCGGACTTGACGAGAAAGTGCTTACATGGGACATTTTCTTTGCACAAAATCAGGGCTGGATAAAATATGGCTGATACCTATTTAACACGACAAACCCTGTTAGGGCGGGTGCTGAAAGAGAATGCTGAGGAGGCATGGGAGGAATTTGCGTCCATCTATCGCCCGTTCGTGTTGATCCTGCTGCGTCGCCTCGATATCCGTTGGGAGGAACAGGAGGATATTGCCCAGGAGGTGATGGTGAAAATTCTCAAGGACATTCAATCATACAATGGGAAATCGAAGTTCCGCACCTGGTTGATGACACTGGTGCGCAATACCGCCTACAGTCACTTGACCAAAAACAGCCGACTCAAGACCCGCGAAGAGAAATATGCCACCGACCCCACCGGACCGATACCAGAGCAGCACGATTTTGAGGAAATGTATCAAAAGCAGTGGGAGGCCTATATCTGCACGGTGGCATTTAAGCGCATCCAACCCAAGTTTACCGGCAAGGCGGTGGAAGTTTTTCAGATGACGATGGACGGCCAGGATGCCGACAAAATATGCCACAAACTGAAACTGACCAAGGAAACGGTCTATTGCCTGCGCACCCGGGTGAAGAATGCCTTGATCGATGAAGTGGCGCGTCTCTGCCAGCAGATGGAATTATAGTCATGGATCATGAACCAAAATCCGATCCCTCCGATGCCGAGATCGACCCGGCGCTTTCGGTCTTCTATTCACTGGCCAAGGAGGAGATCCCGCCGCACGAGCGTTCGTTGCTGTATAATGAAGTCCGAACCATCGGACAACGCTATTGCGACCATGTTAAAATTGCATCCGGCGGGCTCAAACGCATCAGCAAGGTATACGATCGCAAAACCGGACGGCACGTGGCCTTCGCTAGCCTGCGCGATCCGCAACGTAAGGAACTCTTCGATCCCTTCCTGCGTGAGGCCCGCCTGACCGGCGCGCTTCATCATCCCAACATTATCCCTGTTTACGATCTCGGGCTGGATGAAAACGGCGAACCCTTTTTCATTATGGAGCTCAAGACGGGCAATACCCTCGCGCAGATCATCACGGAAGGACACAAGGGGAGTTCCAATAATCGGAGCCTCGACGATCTGCTCGGCATTTTCCTGAAGATCTGCGAAGCCATGGCTTACGCCCACTCGCGTAATATCCTTCACCTTGATCTCAAACCCGAAAATATTCAGGTCGGTGAGTTTGGCGAGGTGATCATCTGCGACTGGGGTCTGGCCAAGATTATCAGCACCCCGGAAGATGTTGCCACTGAGTACATGGAAGCCGCCGCCAACCCCGACCTTGTCAACACGATTACCTTGAACGGCAGTGTGAAAGGCACCCCCGGCTATATGGCTCCCGAGCAAGTGTCCAGCTCGGGAAAAAAGAACTATACCACCGATATCTATGGGCTCGGAGCCATCCTCTACAGCATACTCGCGGGCAAGCCTCCACTCGAAGGCGAAGTTAAAGAGGTGCTTGAAAAAACGCGCAACGGCACCATCCGTCCGCCCGCGAAGGTTGATCCGGATGTGCCGGAGGCACTCAGTGCCGTGGCCATGAAGGCGATGCGCAGCGATTGCGAGCGGCGTTACCAATGCGTGGAGCATTTGATTTCCGACATCCAGAAATACACCCACGGCTTCGCTACCACCGCCGAGAACGCGGGAATATTGAGACTGGTCGGGCTGCTCTATAATCGACACCGGGCCTTTTTCATCTCAGCCGCCCTGGCATTATTGGCATTTTCGGGCCTTTCAGCGGTCTACCTGTTCCGCTTGTCGCACAGCCGGGCCATTGCCTTGGAAGAACGCAACCGTGCCCGGAATGCGCTGGAAAAAATGGTCGAGGAACAACGCGTCAGCGAAACCCTTCGCGGGAATATCGGCCGGACCGCCCTGGATGCTGCGAACCTGTTCTGGAAAGAACCCATTCAGAATCCCGCCGCAACGCGTAAACTTTTCACCGGTGCCATTGCCGAGCTGGATCGTGCGTTGGAACATGAACCCGACAATGAAATGGCTTGGGCCCAGAAGGGGTTCATCTGTTTTTTAATGCAGCGGTTCAGCGAAGCTTCGGAATGTTTTGCACAAGGGGAGGGAGTTTATTCCGATCTGAAACCGTTGTGCCGACGCTATGCGGAAATGAAGTCTGATGAGTTCATGACCTCTAAGCGCTTTGCCGAGCTTGTTGCGGATGTCGCCGGGCTAAGTAGCCGCCGGAGTACCATCGTTGAACTGTTGCTGCTGTACGATTTCTCCAACCAGGGGATAAGCGACTCCCATATCGATAATGTACAGACTGTAATTGAATCCCTGAATCCGGAATGGCGGAAGCCTGTTTTTATTTTCAGCCGCCGCGAGGGGCGGTTACTGTTGGGCGGCGATGGGCTGAAAACCCTTCATTTGGCGCGGCACTACGGCTCAGGAAAAAATATGCTTCGCACCCTTCGCCTGAAGCATCTGGAATTTGCCGATACGGATCTTTCCGACCTCCGTCAGCTTTGCTTTCTTCCGGTTGGGTCGCTCGATATCAGCCAAACCGAGATCCATTCCCTGAAGCAACTCTTTACCTTGAAGTCGCTGATCGAACTTACCATCCGCGAAGGCCAGTTTTCGCCACAAGAGTTGAACTCCATCCATGGGAGTATCAACGTCATCACTCTCAAGGATGGCTCAGAAAACCTTTTATGACGGTTTCAAGGCGGCCGTCGCCGGCGAAGGGGGCGAGGCCGTGGTTGGCACCGATGAGCTTGACCATGGTCACGTCGCCGCTCAGGTAGCTGTAGGAATAGATCTCGGTATCTTCGAGCACGCCGGAGGCATCGGGGATCTGCGATCCGGTATATCCCATTTGTTCGGCCCAGTAATAGAGGCTGTCCTGCGCGTGGAGAAAGGTGTAGCCCGCAACACCGGAACCGCCGGCATAGGGAACGGTGGTGTCGGCGGTTCCGACTACGCTGAGGATGCGGCGGCCGGTCGCCGGCTCGATGGCGGTGTTGTAGGCATTGCCGCCGGTGGGGTCGTGCCAGAAAGTATCGTCGTGGTGCTGCGAAGCATTCAGCTGTCCCGCGAGCTTGATGCCTTGCTGGAAAAGGTCGCCGGAAAGTTCGATGAGCAGTCGGTTGACGAGGGCACCGCCGTTGGAGCTTCCGAGGATGACGATGTTGTTGGTGTCGACATTACCATAGGAGCGCAGCTGCAGGATGAGGTCGCGCATAAAATCGACGTCGGGGGCGAGGGACGGTTCATTTTCAACATTCCATCGGTTGTTGTAGCCCTGCGGGCCGATGCGGATCATTTGATTGAGGTAGCTGTAGTTGTTGGCAAAGTTGGAGTTTCCGCCGGCACCGTGCAGGGCAATCAGCACGGGGTGCGGGCCGGGGCCGGAAGGAATGCTTACGGTGGCGGTGCGGGGGTAGTCGGTTTCCTCCGACCAGGTCTGGATAACGTTCAGGGTCGTGCCATCCGCAAGAAGGGGGATGACTTCGCTGGTATTGGTGCTGACGGTTACTCGACCGAAACGATGGGTGGCATTCGCGATTGGAATGGGGTCGTCCACCACGACCCGTTCCCAGTTGGCGTTGATGGGCGAAACGGATTCGGTCGATGTTGCATCCAGCCAGCTCGTGGTCAGGTCGTTGGAAAACTGGACGGTATAGGTCAGGTCCACCGGCTGCGTGCGCCGGAGATATTCCACGCGCCATCTTCCCTGAGCCGGGAGTTCCCAATAGGGCAGGCCTTTATTTCCAATGGTTGGAACCATGGGCCGGGCGTCATTCAGGGTTGGGTCGAGGTTGAAGGCATATTCCACGAGGAGCGAGGCACCGTCGCCATCGTCAATCGGATTTTCGGCGAGGCCGTTTTCGATGGCCCAGTTTTCGTAGGTGATACCGTCGAGAGAGCCGACCACCGATGCGTTGTCGAAGAATACGAAGCCGGCGGTTCCTGGAGTGATCTTCGATACGGTCAGGATCAGGCGTCCCTTGACTGCGCCTCCGGGCGCGGTGGCCGTTCCAGCGAGTGGCAGCCAGGTATCTTCCGGGGCGTCGGCGGCGAGTTCGTCCAAAACGGTTTCAGAGCCGATCACTGCATTGGTGCTGTCGAGCCACGCCACTTTCATAACCGCCTGCCATTGGTTGGTGGGACGGTCGGTCATGGCATCGACCGCAAAGTTGTATTCCTCTCCGGCGGAGGCATCGAAGTCCTGGTAGGCAAAGGTGTTTGCCCAGCGGTTAATCAGAGCTTTGTTGCCGCTTCCGACAATGGGATAGGCGCTGTCGTCGGTCAGCCAGGTGTTGCGGATATCGCCATAGGTTGCAATATCGCGGTTCCAGTAGGGAACCTCGAATGTAGTGGGCATCCAGCCGGTCACTGTTCCGGTTTCAAGGTCGCGGTTTTGCAGAAGCTCGCCGTGGAACGGCAGGGGGCGGACGCGGCGCAGCATGAATGCGTTGGCGGGCAGTCCTTCGGCATTCATCAGGTTGGGTTCGGCAATCTCGCTCCAGGCAAAGCGCACCCATTCCGGTTCGGCTACCGAGGGGGCACTCACCAGAACGGTGTTGCCTTCCACAACGGCGGTAGCGGAGGTGTAGGCCTGATTCTCGCCGGCAATCTCGAACCAATCCAAAGGTTGGCCGTTGCGTGCGGCCAGCCCGCTTCCGGTGTGCTCGAACGAAACGCGGATGGAAGCGCCTTCACGGTAGGCGGCGGTTGCCATGGGGCTGGCATGAACGAGGCTGGTTTCGCCGTAGACATTGTGGCGCGCCCAGCGGGCGAGGCGTTCGCCAACGGGGGCCTTGTTTTGCGGATGAATGTTGGTGATGTCGGAAACATCGGTGATGACCGCCATGCCGGAGTTGGTGATGGTTTCCATCGCCGCGGTTTGCGCGGCCCACATTTCGGGCAGGATATGGCTTTCGTGGGTGGGATAGTCATACGAAGCGAGCTGCACATAGTAGAACGGGAAATCGCCCTGGTTCCAGACGCTGCGCCAGTCGGAGACGAGTGTTTCCATCTTGGGGGTGTAGGCGCTGCCGTCGGCCACGTTGGCCTCGGCCTGATACCAGATGGCGCCGGTGATAGGCATACGGGTGTAGGGATGGACGCGCGAGTTGTAGAAGGTGTCGGTGCCCGGCGAGGTCAGGTTGACCGCCCACTTTTCAATGGTGGTTCCGCCCTGGGCCGATTTGATCAGGCCGATCGGAATGCCGGTGTGCTGCTGGAGGTTTTTGCCGAAATAGTAGGCGACCGCCGAAAAGTCTTCCACAACGTCCGGCGTGGTCTGCTGCCAGTTGGCGCGCGTGCCGAGTTCGTTCCATGGATTGGAATCGCTGGTTTGGGGCGTTCCGCAATAGCGCAGGTTGGGAACGTTGGCCGAGGCAATTTCTGCGGCGCTGTCGGTGGTGTTCAGCAACCCCCAGTCCATGTTGGACTGGCCGGAGCAGAACCAGACATCACCCACCAGCAGGTTGGTCACCAGCATGGTGCGGGTTCCGCTGGTGATGGTCATCGTGACCGGGCCGTTGGTGGTGGCCGGCATGGGGGGCAGGGTGAGCGACCAGTCGCCGTTGCTGTCGGATGTGGTGGCGGACGATTCGCCGGTACTCATGGCAACGCTGACCGCCGTGTTGGAAACCGCCTTGCCCCATACCGGGATGGGCTTGCCGCGCTGCAGCACCATGTCGTGATCGAAAATATTGGCGGTGTTCAGGTTTCCAATCACTGGAAGTGTGAGGGTGCGCGTGTCGGAGTGGCCGTGGCCATCGTCAACCGTCACAGTGAGTTCGTTATTCCCTGCATCGGAAAACTGCGGCAGTCCGCTCATGGCGCCGTTGGTGGAAATAGTGAGCCAGGCGGGCGCATCGATGGTGGTGAAGGTGAGCGTGTCGCCATCTTTGTCGTCGGCATAGTTGGTGAGGGTGTCGGAATAGGGGATGCTCTCGTTGATCGGCGCAAGTGTCAGGTCGTAGGGCGCGCTGATGAACGAGCAGGGGAGGTTTCCAATGCCTGGAACTCCGGTAACCGATGCGTTGTCGAGATACATGGACTGCCAATAGTTTCCTGCGCCCCGGTTGTTCACGTTCAGCATAATGCGCGCATAGGCTGTACCCGCAGGTGCTGTGGCGTTGCCCGTGAGCTGGGTCCACGTTTTTACGGGATCGTTCGGAACGTCGGCTTCGGCCACGGTGATGGTTGAGCCAATACGTGTATCCGATGAATCGAACCACTCCACCTGTATACGCGGCTGCCAACGGTTGTCGGTTTCGCCGGCGTTGTAGAATTCGATCGAAAACACATAATTCGAACCAGCGGCGGCGCTGAAGTGCTGGTAGATGGAGCAGGCGCCCCAGCGGTGTTGCAGCGCCTGGTTCCCTGTGCCGATCTGCCAATCGAGCGTGCCGTCGGTCAACCAGCAATTCCAGGCATCGTCCTGCCAAAGCTCGCGCCGCCACCATTTGCTCTCGAATGTGGCCGGCTTGTCATCCTGCGGCACACCGATCTGGAAATCGCCGTTGAGCAGCAGTTCGTCGCCATGGGCAAGTCCCGCCATGGCCAATAGGATCCAACACAGTATTTTTCGCATAACATTCCTTTTGGGCTTCAAGTAGAAAACTATAGCCGTTTGTCCCCGGAGAAATTGGACACCGCCAGGGCATTTCCTTGCGCTGGGGAAAACATCCGGTAATGTATACGCTTACAACGAGGAGTGGAAGGCAAATGGGACACACCTATGCAACACGAAAAACCCTGCTGCAGCGCGCGCGGAACCAGCGCGACGAGCATTCGTGGGCGGAGTTGGTTTCGGTCTACCGCAAATATGCCTATTCGGTGATCCGCAGTCTGAATGTTTCCGAACACGATGCCGAAGATATTCTCCAACAGGTGTTCCTGAAACTTTGGGAAAAGCTGCCGCAAATGGATCTGGACGAAATCGTACGATTTCGCTCATTGCTGGGGCGCATCACCAAGCATTGCACCATCGACTATGTCCGGCGTCGCAGCAAGGCGGCGGAAAAACTGCAGCAGGCGGCACAGGATGAAACCATACAATACCTGAAGGCGATCCAGCTTCCGGAAATCGACCGGATTGCGGAAGAGCGCTGGGAGGTGTTTCTGGCCACGCAGGCGTTGGACAACGTCGAATCCCAGTTTTCCGGCCAGGCGGTCACCGTGTTCCGCATGAGCCTCAATGGCCGCGGGGTCAGGGAGATTGCGCAGGAACTCGGGCTGGAGGAAAATTCCGTCTATCGCCTGCGCACCCGCGTGAAAAACCAGCTGGTGCTCGAAATCCAGCATCTGCGCAAAGAGCTGGAGTGAGAGGCTGCGGCAGTCAGGGCGCCGATACGATGTAGCGGGAGCGAAGCTCGTTTTGCGTTTTCTTATCGTAGAGGTGTAGGTCGATGGTCAGTTCCTTCAGGCTTCGCATGTAATTCAGGCGCAAGGGAACGACGTTCGGATGGGCGAGGTCGAGGCCGGTCATGCGCAGCCGTTTGGCATCGACCGTCGCCAGCTCGGTCATGCGGACGAGCGGTGTATCACTGATGTCCAGCATTTCCAGCGTACCAAACGGCGCGAGTATGTTCATTTTCCCCCCGCCCATGATGTCGAGGCGATAGCGTGTGAAGTGCATGCCCGATAGATCCAGGCGGTAGCCGCTTTCCCCCGGGCGTTTACGGAGTTTCAACGGCAGGATGTAGGCGTGCATGATGTCGTTGAGCTGGTAGAGCATAACGCTGGCGAGCGGAAGGTATTCTTCGGGTGCGATGTCGGGCCGCCGCTGCATGTGGTGGAAAAAGATATATTGCAGCAGGGGGGTCTGGTCGGGGAGGTAGCGGATGTAATCCTGCCGGATTTTAATCAGCAGTTCCGCCAGCTGCTTTTCCGGGAGCAGGTTGGAATCGTTCGGTTTCAGTTGCGCGTAGGTGTGGCTCAGTTCCTTGAGGGCGAGCATGCGGCCTGGCTTTTCGAGCTGCTCGAAGCACACGTAGGCGGCCTGGAATTTCTGGAGTGTGAAAAGCAGTGTGGCTTTGTTGCCCAGCAGTTGGTTGCGTTCTTCCGGTTTCAGCTCCCCGCGGAGCCCCTTGTCGAAAACGCTCAGCATAGTGCGCGCCTGGATCAGGTCGACGGAGGTGCCGGCGCGCTGGACCACATCGCCCAGCTCCGAATCCAACTGCTCGGAGCGTTCCTGTTCCGCCAGGAAGAGGATCAGGTTTTCTTTGGCCACATCCCGCTCGGTACGGATGCGCAATAATCCGCCCATCACCACCGCGATAAGTGCCGCCATGAACACCATGAGCAGAAATGCGCTGCGACTGTGGCGGCGGATCAGGAAGACGGTGCGCGTGGCAGGGCCGGCCTTTTCGGCCCGTGTGGTGAATCCGCTGAGATAGCGTTGGATCTCGGCCTGCAGTTGGGTGACGGAGGCGTAGCGCTTCGCGGGATCGAGCGCCAGAGCCTGCATGGCGACGGCGGCAAGGCTTTGGGGTCTGTTCAGACCCGGTTTGCGGTTCCGGGGTGGAATGATTTTTCCGGCCAGTGCATTGTCGAGAATTTCATTGGTTGACGAGCCCTCGACCGGCAACTCATGGGTCAGCAGCATGTAAAGCAGGCTGCCGAGGGCATAGATGTCCGCCGTTTCGGAACAGGATCCCGTCCGGCCCTGTTCGGGGGCCATGAAGCCGGGCGTACCCTGGATGGTTCCCGAAAGCGCCATGTCGTTGAGCAGATCACCGTCGAGCGTGTCGATATCGGTCGTCCCGGCCGTTCCATCCATCACTTTCGCCAGCCCCCAGTCGCATACAAAGACCTCGCCGAATGTACCGACGCGTATGTTTTCCGGCTTCATGTCGAGGTGCAGCACCTGCCGCGAATGGGCATAGGCGATCGCATCGCAGATTTTCTGGAAGATGCCCAGCAGGATGTCCAGCGGATAGTTTTTGCGGTATTGCGCGTCGCCGGCACGCAGGCGGTCGAGGATATCTTTGAGGCTGTCGCCCGGCAGGAGCTCCATGGTGAAGAACGGGATGCCGTCGGCATCAATACCGATGTTGTGGATCGGAACAATATTGGGATGGTCCAGCCCGGCGGTGAGCCGCGCCTCGCGCAGGAAATCCTCCTTCTCCTGCTCTGTGTCCCGCCTGACCGGGCGTGCCATCGCCACACTGCGGCCCAGGCAGGAATCATATATCCGGGTGATGGTCTTTTCGCCGCCTTCGGCAATGGGTTCGAGTATGCGGTAGCGCTCGGCCGTTTCCTCCAGGGAATTGAGGATCGGGGTCAGCGCCCGCCGCTCCTCCTCGGTGATGTCGCCGGCATCCGCGGCATACAGCGCCTTGAGCTCATCTTCCGGGACGGGGATTTTCTGCCGACCTTCATTCATGGCCGCCATCCTATCCGCCAATGCATGGGCTTGGAAAGGTTTGCCAACAAAAAACCGCCGGGCAGGCTGCTTCCATTACATCATGATCCGGCGGATGCCGATCAGGCCAACGCCTGTCATGGCAATCAGGCCCAGAGTGGCCGGTTCCGGGATGGTTGTATATTCGAACATCAGCGAATTGACGTTGGTACGGGTGGAGTTCTGGGACTGGACGATATTGTCTTCTGCGCCCGTCCACCAGCTATAGTCGTTGTCGGCATCGAGTGCGGTGACATGCATTTCCCAACTGGCGAGATTGGCTTTGCTCAGGGTGGAGAGTCCCGTGAAATCAGATATCAGCGTGTTGACATTGGCGCCCTGGGCGGTTCCCGTTCCATTGTGGATGATTGAGTTGGCGCTTTGATCTGAAAACTCGACCTTGTCCGCCGTGCCGAACAGCCGCATGTTTACGCCGGAAAATGAAAGGGTATCCAGGTTTTCGATGCCGCTGACAATGGATAGCGAGTAGGAGAGCGTTTCGTTGTCGGTTGCATTAACCGCGTAGGATCCCTGATCCAGCTCCCAACCCTTGATGCCGCCAACAACCCCGAGCGATTGTGCAAAAACGCTATTTCCCAGGTCTGCGGATGCATCGACCTCCAGACGGAACGTAATTCCATCCTGGAGCACATCGAAGGTCTGGGGGCCTGCGCCGGTGGGGCCTCCCGTCCATTTGGTTCCATCCCACGTGCTGAATAACACGCTTTCATCGAAGGTGACCACTGCTGCCTGCACGGCAAATACCTGTGCCAGGCCCAGCACTAAAATCATACCAACGCTTTTTTTCATGGATTATCCCTTGTTTTTATCGCTTAAGCCCATCAGCCGCACGCCGCTTCCGATTGTGGACACGTTTTTTTGATTTTTTTGCTACGGCAGCGAAACCCGGACGCGGCCGAAGCGGTTGGTGGCATCGGCGGTGTCGATTTCGTCCTCCACCACGATGCGCTCCCAGGTGCCGTTGAGCGGGGTAACGGTTTCCGCAGCCGCCGAATCAGTCCAGTTGCTCAACAGGTGGTCGGTGAACTGAACGGCATAATCGATATCCGTTGGCTGCTTCCGGCGCTGGTATTCCACTGCAAGTCCGTCCGTTTGGTCGAGCGACCATTCGGGCAGGCCCTGGGAACCTTCCAGGCCGGGAGTGCGGTTGAAGGCATAGTCGAGCAGATACCCGTCGCCCGCGACACCATACCAACTGCTCCAATCGGCATAGTTTGCGGTGGAGGGGGCCGGGGCCGGGAAGCCGGACAGGTAGATGCCCTCAATAATATTGGTGGTGCCGGGGCCGTCCACATCCCACGCCACGGAGGCATGGTCGATTCCGCCGCTCTCTTTGTGCAGCAGTTCGAAATAATATTTCTGCCCGCCGGTCAGGGCGGTCGGTGCCGACTGCTGGATGGCATGGCCCGTCCAGTCTTCGGGGGCGGGGCGGTCCCACGAGGAGCAGAGCTTCGACAGGTTGGCCGGGGTTTCGTCTGTGCTGAGCCAGAATTCCGAACGGGCGGAGGAGGAAACCCAGAAGGTGTAGTTTCCGTTGGTTGGCGGATGGAGGAAGCCGAAGATGCGCTGGCCATAGTTGTTGCCGACATCGCGCGGCGCATCGAGGCGGGAAATGAAGCCGGTTTCATCGGGGCTGGCCGGATAGTTCGACGACGAGGTCAGGTCACTCACCGAATAGCCGGAAATATTGTGCCACACTTCGCGGTTGATCTGTCCGGTGCCTTCGCCGGAAGACAGCACGTTGATTTCAACCGTGGTTTCGGGGCTGGTCTCTGTGCCGTCGGTCACGGCATAGGTGAACGTATCGGTTCCGGTAAAACCGGTTTCCGGCTCATAGATAAAGGCGCCGTCGCCGCGCAGCATCAGCGTGCCGTTGGCCGGATGGTTTCCAAGGATTGGAAGTTGAATCGGTAGGTGGCTGGAGCCTTCCATGTCGTTGGCGAGAATGCCGGAGGGTTCCACGTAGAGTTCGCCGTCCATGTGCAGGCCATACTGGTCCGCCACGGCCAGCGGCGGCACGAGCCGGAACGAGTTGGCCGGCAGTCCTGCGGAATTAAACAGGTTGCCGATGGCATATTTGCTCCAAACATAGCGGATGCCGATGGGGTTCGCGACCGTCGGCGCGGAAACCACTAGGGTATGGCCGTCGATCACGGCGGCGGCATTGGTGAACAGTCCGTCGGACCCGCACAGCTCGAACCAGGTCAGTTCGGTGCCGTTGGTGCCCATTGCCAGGCCACCGGCGGTTTCGGTGAAGTGCACGCGGATGGAGCTGCCTTCGAAATCGATGGAGCTGAACATCGGGCCGGAGTCGATGAGGTGCGACCAGCCATAGGTGTTTTTCAGCGCGCGCAGGGCCAGCCGGATGCCGGCGCCCGCCTTATTGCGCGGGTGCACGTTGGAGCCGTCGGAAAGATCGCTGATCACGACCATCTTGCTGTTGGGCAGCATGTTCATGATTTCGGTCTGCCCCTCCCAGAGGAGCGGGATGGCCGGATCTTCGGGATAGGTGAAGACGGTGGGATTCTGTGCATAGTAGAACGGGAAGTCGCCGACGTTCCAGAGCGAGCGCCATTCGGTGACCATGGAATACACCTTTGCCGCATAGGAGAATCCATCATCGCGGTTGCTGTCCCCCTGCCGCCAGATGGCGCCTTTGATGGGCATCCGAATGTAGGGGTGGAGCATGGCGTTGTAGAGCTGGTGCGACGCAACAAACAGGTCGTTGTCGGATTGTGCATTCGGCACATCCGACTTGCTCCACGCCTCGACCGAGGTGCCGGCATAGGCCGATTGGATCACACCGATCGGAACATCCAGGTTGGTGTGCAGATCGCGCCCGAAATAGTAGCCGATGGCGGTCATGTCGTCGGCGGAGTCCGGCGATATGACGCGCCACAGGGCGGTGTCGTCGCCTGGAACGAGCTGCTCGATGTCATCCTGCGGCGTGTCCTTGCCGATGATCGGGGTCTTGATGTAGCGGTACATCGGATAGTCGGCCATCGCGGCCTCTTCGGGGCCGCCGTCGGTGTTCAGGAGCTTCCAGCCCATATTGGACTGCCCGCAGGCGAGCCAGACATCGCCGATAGCGAGGTTGGTCAGCGTGACCGACGAGCCGGGAACGCTGGCGACCAGCGTCAACGGGCCGTTGGTGGCTGCCATGGAGGGCAGGGCGACCTCCCAGGTGCTGTTGGTTCCGACCACGGCCTGCACCGGCGCTCCAGAGCCCAGCGTAACGGAAACCGTTTGGCCGGCCGGACCCCAGCCCCAGACCGGGATGGGCAGGCCGCGCTGCAATACCATGCTGGAACCAAAGACCTTCGGCAGCACCACGGCGGGATAGTCGGGCTGCCCGATGACGACGCTGACCATGACGGTTGTACTGTTGACGGTGCCGTCGTGGGCGGAATAGGTGAAGCGGTCGGTGCCGTAGAAGCCGGCATCGGGCGTGTATAGGAACATGCCGTTGGTGGCCGCGAGGGTTCCATTCGGGGCATGGCTCACGATGGTGGCCGTGAGCGGATCGCCCTCGACATCGGTGTCGTTGGCAAGCACATCGAGAATCAGAGGGGTTCCGGCCGGCGTGGAATACAAATCGGGGTGCGCCACCGGCGGCGACTGGGTCGTGACTGCTTTCGAGAAGGTATCGACCGGCAGGCCTTCGATATTCATGAAATTGTGCGGCACGTTGCCGTTCCAACCGAAGCGTACGAAGGTCGGAGCCGGGACGGACGGGTGCGAAACAAGCACGGTGTCGCCACTGATCACGGCGGTGGAGTTGGTGAAGTAGATCTCGTCCGCACCCGCGAGCTCAAAGCTGTTCAATGCGCCGGTATCGCGGGAGGCCAGCCCGCTGCCAAGCGTGTCGGGATCAAAGTGGACGCGAACGGCGGAGCCGGTAAGCACAGCGGAGTCAAACAGCGGGCCGCTCCATGCGGCGTTGGTGGTTCCTCCGTATGCTTTTTCAAGTGCAAGAATGCCGAAGCGCAGCCCGACATCCTGTTTGTTGGCGGGGTGCACCTCGGTAATGTCGCCCGGTTCACTGAGATCGTTCAGGGAAAGAATTCCCGTGTTTGGAATGGCAAGTGTGCGGGTGAAGGCGTCCCAAAGGGTGGGCAGTTTATGGATGTTGCTACCGCGGTTGTGCGGCGCGACCTGCGCAAAATAAAACGGGAATTCGCCGACGTTCCATGCATTGCGCCAGCCGAGGATCATGGATTCAATTTTCTCTTGGTAGAGGGCAATCTGGTCGAGATCCTCGTAGCCGTTGCTTTCGCCCTGATACCAGATGGCGCCCTTGATGGGGAAGCCGGAGAGCGGATGGATCATGCCATTGTAGAGCTGGGTGATGCGGTCGTCGTAGGTGTAGCCGATTTCAGTACGCAGGTCTTCAGGCATCCAGCGCTCGACCCGGGTGCCACCGACTGCCGATTCGATCAGGCCGAGCGGAATGCCGGAATCCAGGTGCACCTTGCGTCCGAAGAAATAGCCGGTGGCGCTGAAGTTTGCCGCCGAGTTGGATGAGCACGCTTCCCATGAAGCCTGGGCCGATAATTCTCCGAGCGGAGCCGGTGCGTGCAGTAACGGCACATTCATCAGACGGATCAGCGGATGGTTTGCCGCCGCGATTTCGGCGGCCTCATTGTCGAGGTCGGGGTTGTCGGCACTCATCGGACGATCCATGTTGGACTGGCCGGAACAGATCCAGATATCGCCGACGAGCAGGTTGGTGTAGGCAAAGGTGCCGCGCGGGCCGGTGACGGTCAACGTGGCCGGGTTGGTGCTGGCGGTCATCGGATCGAGCCAGGCTTTCCATTGGCCGGCCGCATCGGTGGTGGCGTTGTTGGTCTGGGTGGCGAATGAGACTTCGATCTCTTCGCCGGGATTGCCCTTGCCCCAGACGGGGACGGCAAGGTTGCGCTGCAGCACCATGTGGTTGTCGAAGATGTTATCGACCGTAAAGTCGTTGTCGACCAGGATGGAGACGGTTGCGACTTCGCTTGTGAAGGAGCCATCGGTGACCTGGTAGGTAAAGGTGTCGGTTCCGATAAAGCCGGGGTCGGGCTGGTAGATGAATGCGCCGTTGGTGGAAAAGGCGGGCAGGGTGCCGTTGGCCGGTGGCGCGGCAAGGATGGCGGTGATGGCATCGTTGTTAATGTCGGTGTCGTTGGCCAGTACGCCGGGCGCGGCGTTGGTCAGGGCGAGTCCGGGAGTGGTGGCATAGCTGTCGTCGTTCGCGACGGGCGGCTGCGAATTGGCAAAGAAGGTATAGTTGAAAAGCAGCGAGTGTACGTTGGCGCGCGTGGCGGTGGATGTGGTTTCTGAGCCGTCGGTGGCATCGCTGTCGAGTGCGGTGGTTAGAATCGACCAAGTACCGAGGTTGTTGGTGCCGAGCGTTGCCAGTGCGGTGAGGTTGCTCACGAGCACGTTGCTGTTGGCTCCGGCGGCGGTGCCTGTTCCGTTGTTGGTTGCGGCGTTGCCGAGGTGGTCGGAAAAAGCCACTTTATCGGCCGTGCCGAACAGGCGCAGGTTGATGCCGCCGAAGGATATGGATTCGAGCATGTCGGCACCGCTGGTCACGTCGATGGAGAACGAGAGGGTTTCGTCGTCGGCGGGGTTGAGCGCATAGGAACCCTGATCGAGCTCCCACGGCTGGATGCCGGCATTCACGCCCAGAGACTGTGCAAACCCGCTGTTGCCGATATTGGTCAATGTTCCGCCGGCATACCCGTTTACCGTCAGTTGGAACGCGATGCCGTTGGTGGTGATATCGTAGATTAACGGGCTCGCGCCGGTGGCTCCGGCAAACTGGTTCCAGCCAAACTCGACCGTTCCCGGAACAACGACGGGAGGGGGCGTGGCGATGGAATATTCGAAAACCAGGGAGTTAATGTTGGCCCGGGTTGCGGTGGCGGTGGTTTCGGTTCCGTCGGTGGCATCGCTGTCGAGTGCGGTGGTTTTCAGCGTCCAGGTACCGAGGTTGTTGGTGCTGAGCGTCGCCAGTGCGGTGAGGTTGCTGACGAGCACGTTGCTGTTGGCACCGGCGGCGGTGCCCGTTCCGTTGTTCGTGACCGCATTGCCGAGGTGGTCGGAAAAGGCCACTTTGTCGGCCGTGCCGAACAGGCGCAGGTTGACGCCCGAAAAGGAGATCGACTCCAGCTGCTCCATTCCGCTGACGACATCCAGCGAAAAGGAGAGCTGGTTGTCGTCGGACGGGTTGTTGGTATAGGATCCCTGGTCGAATTCCCAGCCTTTGATACCGCTCGCGACACCCAGTGACTGGGCAAATACGCTGTTCCCCAGGTTAACCGGAACCGAGTTGGTTGCGGCATCCACGGTCAGCCGGAAGGTGATGCCGTTGGTTGCAATGTCGAAGGTCAGGGGGCCGGTTCCGCTGGGGCCACCCGTCCACTTGGTTCCATCCCACGTGCTGAAAAATACGCTTTCGTCAAAGATTAACGTCTCGGCCCGCGCCGTTGTTACTAGAATTCCACAGATGGCCAACAGGCCGAAAATGATCTTTTTCACGGTGTTCTCCCTTATCTTGTTGCTAAGTTATTCGCAACTAGCCGTGTGCCGGAGGCAATAGTGGACACTAAAACGGCCAAAGGTTTGGGAAAATCCAGTCGGGGTTCAGCCGGGGACGGGCATTATTCAGTTGTTTCTTCTGCTTTGAATTTGAGTTCGTTTTGGAGAAGGATTGGTTTGAGGGTGTCGCGCCAAATCTCGTAACCGGCGCGGTTCATGTGGAGCTGATCTTTTAGAAAGAGTTCCGGGTTTGGGGTTCCATCGGATAAAAGCATGGGCGAGGCGATGTCGACAAAGGTCATGCGGGCATCTTTTGCGCACTCGGCGGCGATCAGGTTGTTTGCCTCCTGCATGGTGGGCCAGAGATGTTGCCGTTTGGGACTCGGTTTGGCGGGGAGGATATAGAAGCGGCAGTCGGGCAGGGCGGCGTGTACTTTTTCAACAAAGGCCTGAAAGGTTTCAAATATTTTGGCCGGGGGGACTCCCTGGGCAACATCGTTGTCGCCTTCGTAAAGCACGATGGCGCGCGGTTGATAGGGCAGGACGATGCGGTCGGCGTAGTGCAGCACATCGTTCATGTTGCTGCCGCCGAATCCACGCTTGATCAGGGTGAGTGGTGCCAGGTCTTCTTCGATCATGCCGTGCCACATGCGCATGCTGGAGCTGCCGATGCACAGTACGGCACCCGCAGGCGACGGCGTGTTTCGGTCTTCGGTTTCGAACTGCATAATGGCTTTGTTGAACTTGGCCGGATCGGAGTAGGTTCCCGGTTTCGCGGCAAAAGAGTTTAAACTACTCAGTATGATGACGAGGTGGATTAATCGGGTTTTCATGGCTGGTTTATTATCCTGATTGAGTTGAGTTTAAGGTTGAGCTGATCTGCCAGAAGCCGCTTGTCGTTATAGAACCATGGATTGCGCCAGAATTGAATTTTCAGGGATGTGACGGCGGTTTCATCAATATGGATTCCAAGCAGGTTGTCGGCGTTTATGCGGTAGGTGGTTTGTTGTTTCCCGAGTTCAATGTGGGCGTAACGTTCCTGTTTGAAACGATCGATGAGCAGCACGCGCATCCAGCCGGGTGGCTCGGGGGTGGCCTCCTGGATTTCCAGATCGATCTCAATCTGTTTCAGGACGAAAAGATTGACGGGCGGGAATTTGAAGGTGGCGTGGGTGGGAGCAGTTGAACCTTTTGCTAGATAGTTGATGCCGACGGCGCCGGTTTCCAATGGTTGGAACCGGATATGGGCCGGTGCATCGGTGGAACAGTTTGAAAGCGGGAACTGGATGTTTGGTGAAATACTTTTCGATGGTTTGGGATCTGTTTTCCACGGAATCGCATCCCGCTGTTTCCAGGTTTGAAGCAGTTCCGGGCGCTGTTTGATGTGCGGTTTAAGCAATTGGAGTCCGTGATGGATGAGCGGATCGGATGCGTAGATTTTTCGGACGATGCCGTTGTGCAGATGGTTGGCGAGGGCAAGAAAGAGCATGCCCTGGTCGAGGGAGAGGTAGCGGTGGTCCCACTGGCCGGTTTTCATGTTGAAGGCATCGCGCAGTCCCCGGCGTTTTCCTTCGTAGCCCTTGGGTGGAACGGTTCCGTCGCGCTGAACCATTTCGCGCAGGGTGGCGGTGGCATGGAGCGGGTAGTAGTCGAGCATCAGTGCAACCGCGTGGGGGGTAACGACGTGTTCCGAGAGATAGCCGCCCTGGGTGTAGCCGCTGCCGGGCATGTAGCAGTTCGACCAGCCCCACAGGGGGTATCCGCGGCGTTGTGCCATCCGGATCTGCTGCCAGGCGAGGTTGCCGGCGGACTCGCCTACCTCGGTGTCGATTTCCGGCAGGAAGAGTCCATCCATGGCATGCAGGAACAGGCCGCCCATGCCGTAGCCGCGGCAGATGGTGCCATAGGGGGTATCGAGTGCCTGGCGATCCATTCTTGCCCAGACTTCGGGCGGGGCGGCCTTGGAGGCCACCATCATGAAGACCGCCGAGCGAGTGTCGGCGGTCAGCCAGAGGCGGCCCCCGCCGGTTGGAGCATCTTTATTGAAATCATAGCCCCAGCTCAGGGTGCCTGCTTCGGGATGATAGAGGCGGTTCCATTCAATGGCATCGAGAAAGGCGGTTATGCGTTCGGCCAGTTCCGGCCAGGTTCGGCGTGCCATAATCAGGCCGACGGCCAGTTTGTTGAAATCGGAGACCGCCATGACGCCTTCGGTCTTCTGATCCTTCAGATCCACCGGAATGAAGTTGGGCATGAAGCCGTGCATTCGCTTGCAGCCCTCCAGCGAGGTAAGGATTTTTTCGGCACGTTGCAGCGCGGGGGCGGAGCGGATCAGTCCGACTTCTTTGGCGGTACACAGCGCCGCGAGGTAGAGCCCGATGTTGGTGGTGTTGGTGTGCCCGCCGGGAAGCTGTGTATCGCGTGGAAACCCGGTGGTTGTGTCGAGCATGTCGTCGAGGCATACCCAGGTATCCAGGAGCAGGGCGGTCAGGAATTGTTCGTCTGTCTCGCGCAGGAGCGCGAAGGCGGTTCCCGTGCCCAATACCGCTGAGCTAGTCAGCTGACCAAAGGTTCTTCGATTCATTCCCCTTCCTTCGCGTGGGAAAGGAACCATTTGTAGAGTTCGGGGGTATTGTAAGCTTCGACCCAGGAGTTGTGTCCGGTTTCGGGATAGATGGTGAACTTGACGCTTGTGGAGCCTTTTTTCTCCAGGGCATCGACCATTTCCTGCGACATGCTGATGGGCACGACCTTGTCTTTGGCTCCATGGAAAACCCATATGGGCATATCAACAAGGCGCCGGGCCACCATGCGGCAGCCGCCGCCGCAGACGGGGGCAATGGCGGCAAAGCGGTCGGGATAGGAGGCGGCGAGCGCCCATGTTCCAAAACCGCCCATACTGAGTCCGGTCAGGTAGATGCGGGATTCATCGACGGGATAGTTAGCCACCAGCTCATCGATGAGTGCGTTCAGGGCAATGATCTTTTCGGGGTGCGACCACTCGATGTCTTTCGAGCATTGCGGGGAGGCGATGATGAACGGGAATTCTCTTCCCTTGGCAATCAGCATGGGCGGTCCGTTGCGTTTAACCAGTTCCAAATCGGAACCCCGCTCGCCGGCACCGTGCAGGAAGAGCATCAGCGGCCACTTTTTTCCAGAGGTTGGAACTTCTTCGGGAACATGCAGGAGATAGTCCAGCTCGGCTTTCAGTTGAATGGTCGTAGATAGTTTTTCGGTTTGTTGGCCTGCCAAGCTTATACACCCTGAGAGTGTCAGGCTGATGGTCAAGGCTGCGGCGGTTCGATGAATCATGTTCAACTCCTGTTAAAGGTCATGGTTTCATTTTCAGTAGACGCAGGTTGTCGATGATGACGCGTTCATCGGCAGTGACAGCGGTGGCGTTGTCTCGGGTGAGGCGGATGATGAAGCGCAGTTTAACGTGGTCGGTATCGCGCTTGCGGAATCCGGCACTGAGTCTGGTCCGGGTGTCGGGCCGTTCGAGGGTGTCGAAGTAGTCATCGCGAATCTGAGCGTTTGTTGCGTCGTACACCTTTACTGTGCTGCGGAGGCTGGAGCCTTGCAGGTTTTCGGTGATGACATCGTATTCGAGCACATAGTGCGTGTTGGTCGGATCTGCTGATATGTCGTACTCGCGATAAACCTGTGTGTAGTTGCCATTGGCGGCACCAACGGTGGCAATGAATTCGCAGGAACGGGAACCTTCGAGGCGGCTGTCGGCCACATTCGAACGGCTCAGGCCGGTCTGCTGCGTGGATGACCATCCGTTAAGGTTTCCATCCTCGAAACCATGGTTGCTGAAGAGCTCGGGTTTGCCGTCGAGTTCGACCGTGATCTGCTCGAAGGGGTGGCCGGAAAGGTCGGCGCGCAGCTCGGTGGCTCCGGCGGGTTTGAAGGTTTCCAGGGGTTGGAAACCGGTGTCTTCCGAGATAAAGGACGTGCCGTTATACCACTGCACGCGCAGCGGGCCGCTGTTGGTGGAGAGGACTCGTGCAATATATCGGGTGCCTTCGAAATCGGCGGATACATTGTAGGTCTGGTTGGAGAGCGGCTGGAGCAATTCACCTTCTGCTCCTCCCACCATAAAGTTGGTATAGCCTGCGGAGGCAGGGACGGTGAAGGGTGAATATTGATAGCCGAGGTAGTCCCAGTTGGAACCATCGGTCGTGCCCCTGATCTGCCGTTTGATGAGCTGGGAGAATTCGACGAGATAATCCCCGTTGGTTTGAACCGACCACTGTGGTTCGAGATAGGTGTGGTTGGCAATGGTCTGGTCGATACTTCCGGGCTTAAGGAGTTCTCCCAGGGCATAACCTGCATATTGGTGGTCGGTGGGGCTGATGTTGCTCATCAGCCAGGTGGGGTAGTCGTATGAGATGCGGGTGAGCAGATGAGGGTCGTTGTAGTTTGCAGAGCCTTCCAGCAGTTGGCGGCGTCCATCGCGGTAAGCAAAGTAGGCGCCGACCACCGGAACCGTGTCGCCATGAAGTCCGAATCCGATCACGGTGCCGAAGCTGTTTACGGTGCCGGGGTGGTAGGTGTATTTGTCGGCGCTGTAGGTGTGGGTGGTGGATGGGTCGGACTTGCTCAGGTCGGGAACCTGTCCGGCAGAGAAAGCGGTGAGGTGTTCGGTGGCATGGTCGTCGGTCCAGCCGGCATAGAGGGCATAGAAGTTTTTGAATTCCTGTTTCCAATCGTTGGAAGACCGGCAGTAGGCGACGGTGGCCTGGTCATACATGCGCCAGAAACCGGCCATGGCAGTTTTTACGATCGGTTCAGTTGGCAGCTCATAGTTGTATGCATGGTTGTCGCGATAGCGCCAGTAGTCGAGGTAGGCATTTTCGTTCATCGGTTCGGTGGCGGCCATGAGCTCGCTGTAGAGATGCAGTTCCTGATAAGGCGCAGGACGATGCCCGCCGATGACCGGACCCATATCGTCGGCAGGAGAGGCAAACTTGCCGAACTCGCGGACGTAGTCGCGCTGGTTACGCAGGCGACTGATCATGGTGTTGGCGGCTTCGACGATTTCAGTGTCGTACCAGAAATAGTTTTTAGCACGGATGGCCATGTGAATGGCTTTCATGGTGGAGTACGCGCTGGTGGTGGCGTCCGGATCGGCATCGTTCCATGCCAGATTGCCGGTGTTGGAGTCGTACCAATGGTGCCACTGGCCATCTGAATTAACGTACAGGGTGGAATATCGCTTCACGATCTCGCGAACCATGCCCTGTGCTTCCAGATCACCATTGACGTTGTGGCTCATCAGAAGCTGGTTGACGACCCAGTAGGCCGCATCGGGGCTGGCCACCGAGCCGCGGTTTTTATTCCAGCGGGTGGCAGCATTCTGCACCATGCCGGTGAGTCCGCCATCCTGCCAGCAGAGGGTTTTGGCAAACCGTACATTCTGCTCAAACTCATCGGCCACCCATTCCATGAAGTCCATGCGGGTGTCGTTGGTGTCGGCGATCATCTCCGGAATAGGTTCTGCGGAGAGGATTCGTCCGCAAGCCGTTGCCGCGATATCCTTCAGCTCATCGGAGGTGTTGATATAGGGGGCGGGCGTAAAGGAGCCTCCTGCCTGCAGGTCGGCGGTGGAGACGAGGAGCAGGTTCCGTTGGGCACCGGTGTCCTGAAGGATTATCAACCCGCCTTGCCCTGGTGCGCCGAACGTGCGGCCCATGCTGATGGCGACCATGTTGGATACGGTGGCGATCTGCGTCAGCACCGAGTTGGTCGGATTGAGGCGGTATAGATGGTTCGGCGATGCCACGTAGAGCATCTGATCCTGAATGTCCACGGCGATGCCGCGAACCGATGCACCGATATTGACCGTTGCGTTGTAGGAGCCGGTCAGGTCGTCGAGCTGTGCATCGTAGCGGAGGATGTCGCCCCCGGCGGTGCCGACAAACAGTTCGCCTTTGAAGTGGGCGATTCCAAGCTTCCCGCTCCCCAGCGAGAGCCCGGTGATAAAATCGCTCTGCTGTCCGGTTCCGGCGTTGTAGGCGATCACTGAGTCCGGAGTGGACATGAACAACTGGCGGCCGGAGGCCGTGAAGGCCATGCCGTTGATGTTGGTGGCGGTGAATGTATCCAAGGCTGCTTCTTCAATTTTGCTGATCTGAATACTGTTCTCGGTGGCGGCAGCATAGAGCCCGGCATACTGCGCGGCCGCCACGCGGGTGGCGGCGTTGAAGCCGCCCCATCCCGCTCCGGGGGACTGCATGAACAGCGTCACGTTATCAACCAGAGCGGAGGACTGGGTGCTGATTTCGATGGTGTTGTCGGTCGTCCAGTGGAACCAGGCGCGTACGGTGGCTGTGGTGGGCGGGGCAATTCCGCTGATGTTTAAATGTTTCCAATCCTCGGACGTGTCGAGGTTGGCATTCACATCCAGTGTAATTCGCGAAATTTCAGAACCGTTTCCATTCAACCAGATGATGGCCATTTCGAGTGTGCTGCCGTTGGATTCAAAGTTGGGGTTGAACTTGAAGGCGGCATCGAGCGTGTATTCCATTCCGGCAACGCCCACGGTATCCTGCCAGAACGAGCGGTCGAGGTTGGTGGCGAAGGCTTTCAGCCAAACTCCTTGCTCACCGGTTTCGCCCGCCCATCCGGCCTTATGGATATCCTGCCGATCTCCGTCTTGAGTCCATTCGCCATTGGCACTCACATTCGTTCCTCCTGATGCCAGTGCCGGTGTTTCAAAGTCACCGTTGATGATCAGGTTGGCTGGCGGAGCAGAGGTGGAGGAGGCTCTGTAGAAGTGGGTCGTTGGGGCAAGCGGCGCGGTGTCCACATAAACCATGTTGGAGCTGGTTCCTGGCAGTTCTGAAACGACGGTGTTCCAATCATTGGAAAGCAGGTTGTCGGTCCGGAGGATGCTGTAGTGTTGGTCGGCCTGTGTTTCAAATTCGAGTGTGGCCACCACGCCGCCGGGGGAGGTGGTGAAGTCGTATGCGGTGAATGGAACGGGGGTGGATGCCTGCACAATCAATGCACAGAACAGGCTCATTCCAATGATCTGAATTCTGTTTTCCATAATCTATTCCTCTTCTTTTTTTAGACCGGATCACAGGATGGATAGGATTATTTTAGCATCCAGTTGATCCTGTTATCCTGTCAAAAACTCTACCAATCCTTGTCAGGACTCTTTGGGTCGATGCGGACTTTGCCGCAGAAGGCCGGTTGCCAGCCCCATTGCGGGTCGGGCAGGCCGTTGGACCATTTTTCATATTTTTTCAGCAGCTTTTCAGCAACTTCCGGATATTCCTTGATGACATCCTTCGTTTCGCCGGGATCTTCTGTAATCTTGAAAAGCTGCCAGTCGCGGACTTTGCCGCCGTCTTTTTCCTTCACTTTCACCAGTTTCCACTCCGGGGTCCGGATACAGTTCTGGAACAGAAAGCGCCAATAAAGTTCACTATGCGGCGGCGTTTTCATATTGCCGGCCAGATGGGGCAGCAGGTTGACCCCGTCCAAGTTCCAGTCTTTGGAGATTTTTCCGCGGGCGGCGGTGACGGCAGTGGGCAGGATGTCGAGCGAGATCACCGGCTGTTTATAAACCGTTCCGGACGGGAGTTTTCCTTTCCATTGAACCACATAAGGAACATGAATGCCGCCTTCGTAGAATTCGCCTTTCTGTCCGCGCAGGGGACCGTTGTCGGCCGCAATGTTTTTCGGTCCGCCGTTATCACTGAGGAAAAAGATCAAGGTATCTTCTTCCAATCCGTGTTTCCGAAGTTCGGAAAGTATTTTTCCGATGTTCTGATCCATCGAGTAGACCATGGAAACATACTTGCGGCGGGTTTCGTCTTTGATGTGTTTGAACTGTTCAAGATGTTCCGGTTTAGCATGCATCGGGCCGTGCGGGGCATTGAATGCCGTGTACAAAAAGAAAGGCTCGTTTTTGTGGCGCCGGATAAAATCAGCGGCCTCATCCCCGAAAGCATCGGTTATGTAGTCCTGTTCCATTTGAATGGAATCCAGGCCGCGCACCAGTTTACTCGGCCGGAAATAATCCGTGGCTCCGTTGTTGAAGCCGTAAAATTCATCAAATCCGCGATGAACCGGATTGTATTCGGGAGATACGCCGTCGTGCTGTTTTCCCACCATACCGGTGGTATAGCCCAGTGACTTCAGGCGATCCGCCATCGTTTTCTGATCAAGCGGGAACCCGGGTTTTGTTTCGGCCGTCTGTCTGAAGGGGCCGGGATTGTCTTCAAACCCGAAACTGTTCTGATAACGTCCGGACAGCAGGCCGGCGCGCGACGGGCCGCAGACCGGACAGGATGAATAGCCATTGGTACAGATTACTCCATTTCCAGCCAATGAGTCGATGTGGAGTGTGGGAAGATCGGTGCACCCGTTATAGCCCACATCGCCATAGCCCAGGTCATCTGCAAAAAGGATGAGAATATTCGGCTTGCGTACGGATTTTGCGGCCAGTGCGCCGGTGGTAACTGCACTGGCTGCAGCGGTTTGATGCAAAAATTTTCTGCGGTTCATATCAGCTCCGGAGGGTCAGTGTTGGCTGGAATCCTTTGTTTAATGTTTGACAATGTATGCGGTTACATTCTATTTTGCAACCTAATTCATATAAAAAAGAGATAGTGGCGGGGCTGAACGCATGGAACACCTCAACGGTCATAATGTGCGCAAGAGGAAGAAATGAAACGACTGATAACACTATATGCAATATCAACTGTCGTTATGAGCTATTCGGCCACCGTGACGTATGATTTTGACGGCGGAGATTTTGAGGCCACGGTGTCCAATGCTTTGCTATCCGCCAGTGCAGCGTCTTTTCAGCTGGGTGTGCCCGAACCGGGGACTGGCCCGCAGGTTCAGCAGTTGGCTGAGCGATCGGACGGGGTGGGGGGGATTGTGTTTCATATTAATCAGCGTTCATTTAATGATAGTGATCTGGTACCGATGTCACCAACCGAGTCTGGTATTGAATTTATGGTCACTCCCGATTCGGGAGGGGCGATTGATCTCTCCTTTGCATCATTGACGATCGATGTCTCTGTTTTCAGTGATGGTGCGTCCGTAATGGATTCAATTGGACTGTATGCAATAGTTGGGGGTGTAACGAGTGCCGTCGATGGGGTCAAAACGGTGATCAATCCAGGTGGCGGAGGCAATACACTGGATCTGTACGATGTCGGTACCACCAGCCGTGTGTCCGGATGGAATCTGACGCTGACGGATACGACCGTTGTGACCGATACGCTGATTTTTAATCTGTCGGAATTGGGCGAGTTATCGATCGATCAATCCATTGCATTCAAAATTGCGGGCTTAGTTAATAAAAACAACACCGCAAACTTTAATAGTTGTTTTGATCAGATTGTATTGTCATTGAATTCTTCAGGCAGCAGCAATACCGTGCCTATTGCGCTGGATGATGCCTATAGCGTGGCCCGGGGGATGGACCTTAATGTGGCAGTTCCGGGTGTTTTGATGAACGATGAGGACGGTGACGTACTGTCGGCACTGCTGATCGCTGACGTTGACTCAGGATGGCTGACGTTGAATGCGGATGGATCCTTCGATTACACCGCAGCGGACGGCTACACCGGGACGGTAGGTTTTACCTATGCAGCCATTGATGGGGTCTCAACGGGAAATACCGCTGCTGTCTCTATTCAGGTCTATGAGCCGATTGCGGTTGAGCGACCGAATATTCTGATTTTCTTTGCAGATGATATGGGGATCGGTGATTCCCGTATTTATAATCAATCTGCCAATATGCCTCCGGCTCAACCGACGATTGAGGGTTTTGCGTCTTCGGGAATGGTCTTTAATGATGCCCATACGCAGGCAGCGCTCTGTGCTCCGAGTCGATATTCAATTCTGACCGGAAACTACCCCTGGCGCGGTCGAACGGAGGGTGGTTCCTGGCACATGAATAAAGGGGCGCAGGTGATGTTGGGGCAGCAAACGCTGGCGCATGTGCTGAACAGCGCCGGGTATCACTCGGCTATTTTCGGAAAAGGGCATCTTGGAGGATATCTGGCCGATGCAAACGGTGTGGCCGATACAAAACAGATTGTCTGGAATCTGCAGGATGCCCGCGACTTTCTGGCGGGTGATACGACTAAACAGGCGAATTATTATGATCCAACAAAAACGGATTGGACGCAGCCGGTCAGTAACGGGGTGCATTCAGCACTCGTGGGTTTCGATTATTCATTCATGCTCTACGGAGGGATTCAGGACCCTCTCTATGCCTATTTCGAGAATGATTATATCGTGGGTAATCCTGCTGATCTTTTTGTTTATGATAATCCACATTATATGACGGATAACGGCGACCATTGGACGTATCGCCCGGGCTATGGATTACCGGACTGGTATACCTGTGATGTCGGCCCGACATTAACCCGAAAAACGCTGGATTATATTGATGCGCACCTGGCGGCCAATGAGGCCGGCGGTACGGAGGAGCCGTTCTTTATTCATTACTGCGCTGAAGCGGTTCACAGTAAGCATACGCCGCCCATTGATTTCCTCGGTACGCCGGTCGCCGGCGAGACGGGATCTTCGCATTCAGATATGCTTTTAGAGCTGGAGGTGGCTTTCAGCAATATTCTTCACAAACTCGAAGTGGAAGGCCTGCTGGAGGATACGCTGGTAATCTTTACCTCCGACAACGGCGGGCTGGGGATCAATGAGGCCGGCAGCGGTCATAATCCGAATGAAGGGCTGCGGGGTTATAAGGCCTCCATCTGGGAGGGAGGACATCGCGTTCCTCTCTTTGTTAAGTGGGGCGACCGTATTCCAGCGGGTTCTTACGATCACATGGTCGGCGTGCACGATATTTATGCCACCCTTGCTCAGCTGGTAGGTAAAGCTCAGGGAAATGGGCAGGGATTGGATGCCGTAAGTTTTCTGTCGGTCTTGTTGAGCGGTAATCAGGCGCCGGTTCGTGATCATTTGCTGTGCAGGGGTAACTCTATTAACAAAGGCTCTCAGGATGTGGATCCCATTGAATTTACCGGAAGGGCCGTTCGAGAGGGCGCGTATAAGCTGGTTACAGATATGGATGGAAATCCGTTGTATCTCTTTGACCTAGCCGATGATTCCTCGGAGGGCGCGGATCTGCTGAGTGAGCCTGCACAGGCTGAACGACTGGCCCGAATGTCTGCAAAAATGGATGAATACGTTTCGATGGTTTATGATTATTCACATCCTTCGGCCGCACCGCGCAGTGAAACTTTGCCTCCGTACCGGGATCTGAATGGAAACGGAATGGATGATGATTGGGAGATGCTATATTTCGGTAGTACAAATGCTCCGCTTGGCGGGGCTGAGGAAGATTTTGATGCAGACTCAATTGTCAACCTGCTGGAGTTTTCATTCGGCAGTAACCCGGCTCTTGTTAATGATCCTGCTGCAGTGCTTCCTGAGTATGCGGTATCCGGTGATATTTTTGAATATATTTACCGCCGCCGCCAGGATGCTTCAGCTTGGAATCTTTTTTATACCAACGAACAGACGGATAATCTGATGTCAAACCGCTGGAGTTCTGCCGGGGTAACGGAGGCGGGGGCCGCGTTTATTTCTGCAGATATTGAGTCGGTGACGAATCAGTATTTCATGACAGGGACAACGAACCGGTTCTTTCGCTTGCAGGTTGAGGCGAAGTAAAGTGCGCGAAGCGCCTTGGAGCGCGGAGACGTGTCTCCGCTTTTAAGTGGAGCTGTGCGCATGAGAGCGCCGACGTGGTCGGCGCACTCCAGAGCGGCTGCGCCGCAGGGGGCAGGCTTAGCCTTTGCTGGACTTGCGCACGGTCAGGGACGTGGTGACGGTTATGGTCGATGGATTAAATTTTTTCTGATCAACGCGGCGGATGGCTAGATTCGCCGCTTCGTAGCCGATATCCATCATGGGGACATGAACCGATGTAAGTCCGGCATAAAGTGCAATTTCAGTGTCATCAAACCCGGCAACAATCACATCTTCCGGCACACTGAGCCCTTTGTTCTTTAAAGCTTCCACGGCTCCAAGGGCCATACGGTCGTTAAAAGCAAACAGGGCTTCGGGGGCCGGGTTACCTGCATCCAGATATTCGGTCATATGCTGAATGCCACCATCATAGGTAAAGAAGCTTTCGATGATTCTGGCTTTCGAAAAATCTTTCCCGGCATCTTCAAAGGCCATTTTAACCCCGTTCAAACGCTGCATACTGTCAAAGTTATCAGCCGGGCCGGTGAGCAGCATAACATCGTCGATGCCTTTTTCCAACAGGTGGGCTACTGCTGCCGCGGCTCCATTGGTGTTATCGATTCCGACGACATCGAATGATGCGCTGGTTTCTGCGCTATGGCCGATCATTACAATCGGAACGGCATCATTCACCAGATTTTTAAGCTGACGGTCTGAAAGATCATTATTGATCATGACAATGGAATCGGTCCGGCCGCGGGAAGCGAGTGATTGAAGCGTATGTTTCAGGCCGGTCTTGTCATGATAGAACGCCGTGAGAAGGTGAAGGCCCGCTTCTTTGGCTGCATTATCAATGCCTCGTAAGACCTGCACATAGAATCCGTTGTCAATTTCAGGGAAGATTACACCGATGGTATCGGTTTTCTTCCCTGCCAGCATACGGGCGGCCTGATTGGGGCGGTAGTCGAGTTCTTTCATGGCATCCTGTACGATCTTACGTGTCTTTTCGGTCACGGCGTTGCTGCCATTAATAACCCGCGACACCGTCGCTGTGGAAAGACCGGTTTTTTTACAAACATCATATAGTGTTGCCATGTTTCAATCCCCTCTGTAAGTCCGCTTGATTTTGCTGATACCGTGTGAAATGTAACCGATTAGCAAGACAAGTTAAGAAAAATCTAAATATTCCTTGTCCCACGGGCAGGTAAGTGGTTTCTTAGATCTTGAAAGTAAGCGGTTACATATGCTTGAGAAGAGGTTGTTGATAAAAGTTGTCAAACCCGCCGGGTGTTACCGCGTATACAGAGATATGAATTTGAACGAGCATCATAAAACTTCAGTGGCCGACCGTATCCCTATGGGGCAGAAGGTGGCCTATGGACTCGGTGGCATCGTACCGATTGCTTTGGCCAATATTGTCTACATGCTCATGGGTATCATTGGGAACATCAGTCTGGGGTTGAGCGCCTTGGTGCTTGGTTTGGTGATGGCCGTGCCGCGTTTGTGGGATGCCTTCACGGATCCGATGATGGGCTACATATCCGACAACACGCGCAGCAGCGCCGGGCGTCGCCGCCCGTATGTGTTGTGGGGCGGCATCGCGGTGTGTATTGCTTTTGTTTTGCTCTGGTGGATTCCCAAAGGCGAAGGTGCGTCGGCCTGGGTGCAGTTTGGTTATATTCTTCTTTTGCTGATCATGTTCTACACCGCCGTTACGGTCTTTGAGATTCCGCACGGTGCGCTTGGAATGGAAATGACGGCCGACTATCACGAGCGTACGCGCCTGTTTGCGGCTAAGAGCTTTATCGGCAACATGGGGGCCATGGCCACGCCGTGGCTATACGGCTTGGCACAACTCGATCTGTTTAAGGGGGCGGGAGGAAACGCATCGGACGGCATGCGCTATGTTTCGCTGATCGTCGCGATCATCGTCCTTCCATGCATCATTATCTGCTACAAGGTTTGCCGGGAAGGTAAGCTGGAGCAGGTCAAGGAGCAGGAGCGGGTACCGTTCCGGGAAAACATCGGCGTTACCTTCCGCAACAAAACCTTCCTGCTGCTCGTAGCGATCATTTTCATGGTCATCATGGGCTTTAATTTTGTCGGCAACTTTGCCAACTACATCACCATTTTCTATCTCTATGGGGGCGATCAGGTCTCCGCCGCGAAACTGATGGGCGTCACGGGTACCGTGTGGGCGGTCACCTCGTTGGTCGCCATTCCTCCAATGAACTGGATCAGCGCGCGGGTCGGCAAGACGCTCACCATGCTCGTCTCTATCTCGTTGATGGCCGGGGGCCAGCTGACGAAGATCTGGTGCTACAATCCTGAGCATCCCTATCTGATCCTGATACCGACCGCCATGCTCTCCGCTGGCATGGTGATGTATTTTACCCTGGCCAGCGCCATGGTGGCCGATGTTTGCGACGAGGACGAGCTGCATACGGGCAACCGCAACGAAGGCGCCTACTACTCCATCTTCTGGTGGTTCATGAAACTGGGTATGGCCTTTGCCGGCATCGTGGCCGGGGCGCTGCTATTGGTTTCCGATTTCGACGATAAGCAATCCTCCATGGTGGATGCGGTCAGCGGTCCCGTGCGCGAGCTGAAAGCCGGCTTCGAAAAAGACGCAGAGATGCCCTCCGCCGCTGATGTAACCGAAAAAATTTCAATTTCGATCAAACAAAACCAAGCGCTGGCGGACCATTTCCGAGCCATGCAGGAAAAGGTGCCTTCCGATGCCGAGCACTATGCCGAGTTGTTGGAAGGTGTGGAACGCATCGATGCCGGGCTTCAATCGATTTACACGGGGGCGGAAGAGTTCACGAAGGTGTGCGATTCCGTGTTGTCGAAAGCCCTTGAAGTGTCCCGCCAAAGCGTGCGGACGGTTAATCACCTTAGAATATTTGAAATTGGCATTCCAATTCTGCTGAGCGTCATGTCGTTCATCGCCATGCGCCTTTATCCGCTATCCGAAAAGCGGGTATACGAAATCAAGGCGGAACTCGATCGCCGAAAGGAGACTGCTTCTAATGACTAATGCAACAACACTGGATCGCAAGGAGAAGGCGATGAAACTCAATATTGGAAAACGCGACGATTTTGATCTGGTCGAATACTCGAACAAGGCCGGGCTGAAAATCGGCTTCCACCGCAATGGTGGAACGCACTGCATCTGTCTGAACGACCTCATGGTCAGTCAGCTCGAAGGGCATCCGCTCCAAGGCGGCCTCGATCGGGTAGACCTCCGCTTGCTCGGCGCCGATGAAATCCAAGCCGTTCCCATGTCCGGTACTTCCGCCAACTGCGCGTTTCACGAAAACGGGGTGCGCTGGATGCGTACGGAAGAGGGGATTGAAGCCGCCGTCGAGCTGGTGTTGCATCCCGAACTGCCGATCCTGTATCGCATCTGCCACGCGAAAAACACGAACACCAAGGCCGTTTCGATCGACTGGATGGCGGGGCAGGATATCGGCATTGCCGATCCCGGCGCGCTCAAGAGCAACGAGGCCTATGTCTCACAATATCTCGACCACAAGATCATGGCGCACCCGATCGCCGGGAAGGCGGTTCTCAGCCGCAACAACCTGCACCCGAAAAATCCCGTCGCTGCCAGCTTCTGCCTGCAGGGCGCCAACTCCGCCTCCACCGACGGCTACCAGTTTTTCGGCACCTCGTCCAAGATAGATGGCCAACCCGCCGCACTCGGCTTCCAAGCCCTGGAAAACCGAGTTAAGCAGTACGAGTTCGCCTATACTGCGCTGCAGTCGCGTAAAATCCACCTGCAACCCTGCCAAAGCAGCGTTACGGTTTTTGCGATGTACATTGTGGACGAGCACCCGGATGTGACCTCCGCCGCCGACCTTGCGCTGATCGATGCCGCGCTCAAGGCTGACCAGCCGGAGCCCGGCGCCATAACTTCGGATGCAAATTCCGGTGCTTTTTTCGCCGATGCCGAACTGCTGTTCGGTCAGCCGTTGGAAAAGGATGAACTTGAAAAACTGTTCGGAAGCGAATGGCGTCACACCGAATACTCCGACCGCCACGAGCTCTATTCCTTCTTCTGCGGCGAAGACACACACGTTGTACTTCCTGCAAAGGAAGCCATCGTTGAACGGCAGCACGGCACCATCCTGAAATCCGCCCACGGTGCGGAGCTGGATGAAAACGTCCTGTGCATCACGGCCTACGGCTACGGTGCGTTCGGTTCGCAGTTCTCCGTGGGCAACACCTCCTTCGGGCGCTTCACCACCATCCAGCGTAACTCGCTAAACCTCGAGCGCTCCAGCGGCATTCGTCTTTACGCAAAGATGGCCGGGCAGTGGCGGCAGCTTGGTTTCCCGTCGGCCTTCGCCATGGAGCGCGACCGCGTCCGCTGGATCTACAAGATTGAAGCAACCACCTTCGAGGTCGTGGCGCACGCCACCTCCGAAACGATCGAATATTCCGTGGTTTCCATCTCGGGGACGCTTCCGCCGATGCGCGCCACCCTCGAGGTGCACGGCGACGCCAACGAGTTCGATTCCGCGCCTGGCGTAGAGTGGGATGCCGACGACGGTCTGCTGACCCTCCTTCCCGCCGAAGGCTCGTTGCTGAAAAACAAATTCCCCGAAGCCTGCATGCTGGCAAAGGTCGATGCCGCCGAATGTCTCGTCGGCGGGGCCGAGTTGATCGGCGGCGAAAAGGAACCCTATGTGGTAATCGATGTGCCCTCCGGACAATTCTCGCTTTCGCTGACCGGGCACTATGAAGGCCGCGCCGTCGCGCAGGCGCGTTTCGGAAAAATTACGGAACCCGACTGGGACGCGCTGATGGCCAACTTCCATCTCGAATCGAAGTGTCCCGTTACCACCAAGCTTTCCGACACGCTCAAATGGTATGCCCACAACGCCATGATCCACTTCGCCGCACCGCGCGGCATGGAGCAGTATGACGCCGCCGCCTGGGGCACGCGCGACGTCTGCCAAGGCCCGCTCGAGTTCCTTCTCGCCGTTGGCCATGATCAGGTCACCGCCGACATGCTGCTCGAAACCTACTCGCACCAGTTCGAAGATACGGGTACGTGGCCGCAGTGGTTCATGTTCGATGGCTTCCACGAAATCCAGCAGCACGAATCGCACGGCGATATTGTCTACTGGCCCGTCAAAGCGCTCTGTGACTACATCGAAGCCACGGGCGATTTCAAGATCCTTGAAAAAGAGGTGCCCTATGCGGGCTCCGACGAGTCCGTAACTATTTTCGAACACGTCAAGAAGGCGGTTGACCATATCATCGAGAGCTGTGTCGATGGTACTTCGCTGCCGAGTTACGGCGACGGCGACTGGAACGATTCTCTTCAGCCTGCTAACCAGGAGATGAAAACGAACATGGTCAGCGGCTGGACAGTCGGTTTGGCCTACCAGTCATTCACGGCGCTTTCCAAGGTTTGGAAAGCCTACGGCCGTGAAGCCGATGCCGAAGGACTTGACCAATTCCTCTGCAAGATGTTCGCCGATTTCCAGAAGCATATCATCGAAGATGGCGTCGCCGCTGGGTTCGTCTTCTTTGCTAAAGATGAAACCACGCACATGCTGCACCCGTCGGACGAGGACGGCATTACCTGCCGCCTGTTGCCGATCAACCGCTCGATCATCAGCGAACTCTTCACGCCGGAGGAAAAGGACTTCCACCTCGACCTCGCCGCGCGCCATCTCAAATTCCCGGACGGAATGCGTTTGATGGATCAGGCACCCGCCTACACGGGCGGAAAATCCACCCGCTTCCAGCGCGCCGAAACGGCATCGCACTTCGGTCGCGAGATCGGGCTTCAGTATGTACACGCGCATATCCGCTACTGCGAGGCCATGGCCAAGGTCGGCCGCGCCGACGAGCTGGTGGAGTGCCTGTTGCAGATTTCCCCGGTCGCCATTAAGGAGACCGTGCCGAACGCACGGCCGCGCCAGGCTAACCTCTATTTCTCCAGTTCCGATGCCGATGTCTACGATCGCTACGAAGCGCAGCGCGGTATGGGTGAACTGAAGAAGGGCAACATTGGTGCACTCGGCGGCTGGCGCCTTTATTCCAGCGGCCCGGGTATCTACATCGGGTTGGTAATCGGCAAGCTCTTCGGCATCCGTCGCAACCTCGGCCGCATCGAGATCGATCCGGTTCTTCCGAAATCGCTCGACGGCACCGCGCTGGACCTCGACCTCAACGGCAAGCGCGTGAAGTGGATCTACCACGTCGAGCGTCATGCCTACACTCCGGCCAAGGTGGTGGTCAATGGAACCGAAGTCAAATCCTTCAAGTTGTTGGATAATCCCTACCGTACGGGGGGCTACAGTATCGACGCAGATCTCTTCGATTCCATGCTCACCGAACAGGAGAACACTGTTGAAATCTATCTTTAAGCCGATCCTGCTTTTAAGTTGCCTGATCGCACTGCCTGCAGTGGCAAAGAAGCTTAATGTGCTGTTTGTGATCGTGGACGACTTGCGGCCACTGATCAGTTGCCAGGGCGATCCGATTGCGAAAACGCCGAGCCTCGATAAACTCGCGGCGGACGGCATGGTGTTTGAACGGGCCTACGCGCAGTATCCCATTTGCGGGCCGTCGCGCGGCAGCTTTATGTCGGGCATGCGGCCCGACACCACCGGGCTGATGGGCAATAACACGCCGTTCCATAACGTGCTGAACGAAGAGCTGACCCTCAATCGCTATTTTATGCAGCAGGGTTATGCCGTGTTCGGTGCGGGCAAGGTTTACCACAACAGCATCGGCGACGACTGGAGCGAACCTTATTTTAAATCTGAATGGCTCGACCATGTGAAGCCGGAGAACAAGCGGAAGGCCGATATTTTCTTCACCCCCAAGAGCGAGGGGTTACCGCCGTCCATCGAAGCTGAGGACGTGGGCGATGACGCCTACTGCGACGGACAGGCCGCCGCCGCTTCCGAAAAGTGGATCGCTCAAGCTGCCAAGGACGGCAAGCCGTTCATGATGGTGACAGGGTTCCGCAAGCCGCACCTGCCTTGGTGCGCTCCAAAAAAATATTGGGATCTCTACGAACGCTCGGCCATGCCGGTCGCGGCAAATCGTTATCATCCGATAGGTGCGCCGGAGATTGCGCTTAAGCATTACGGCGAACTGTTCGGCTATGGCGATATCCCCAACGGCACGCCGTTGACCGACGAGTTGATCCGCCAGAGCATGCACGGCTACTATGCCTGCGTCAGTTATGCCGATGCTCAGCTCGGTCGTGTTTTGGACGCGCTGAAAAAGGCGGGCGTCTACGACAACACCATTATCGTTCTCTGCGGCGACAACGGCTACCACCACGGCAACAACGGGGTGTGGACCAAGGGCGTCTGCTGGGAAACCACCAACCATGTGCCGCTGCTGCTCAAGGTGCCCGGCGCGAAAAAGGGCCAGCGCTCCGATGCGCTCGTAGAACTACTCGACATCTATCCGACGCTCTGCAGGACCGCCGGGCTTCCCGTACCGAAGCATTGCGAAGGAAAAAGCCTGCTTCCGCTGGTCGAGCACCCGAAGCAGGAGTGGAACGGTTTCTCGGCCAGTCAATTCCGCAAGGGCAAGATTATCGCCCGTTCCATCCGAACCGATCGATACCGCTTCACGCTTTGGGAAAAGGGGAGGGGCAACGTGGTCGGCACTGAACTTTATGACTATGAGAAGGATCCGCAGGGCAATGTGAATCTGGCGGCCTCTCCGGAAAATAAACATCTGGTGGAAAAATTCACCAAACTGCACCAGTCCGAGTGGCCTAGTGAATATTAGGGGTTAAAGTGAATATCCAGTTTCCGGAACGTTTTACATGGGGTGCTGCAACGGCGGCCTATCAGGTGGAAGGCGCGGCCTTCGAGGATGGAAAAGGTAAATCCATTTGGGATGTATTTTCCCATGTGCCCGGAAATATTGAGGACGATGCCACGGGTGATGTCGCGTGTGATCAGTACCACCGCTATCCCGAAGACATTAAACTGATGCAGGAGCTGAACCTGCAGGTCTACCGTTTTTCTGTTTCCTGGCCGCGTATCTATCCGGAAGGAACCGGTGTGGTCAATTCGAAGGGGCTCGACCACTACGACCGTTTGGTTGACGCGCTATTGGACGCGGGTATTGATCCATGGATCACGCTCTATCACTGGGATCTGCCGCAGGCGCTGCACGAACGCGGGGGCTGGCCGAACCGCGACATTGCCGACTGGTTCACCGACTATGCCCTCACTATGGCCGAACGTCTGGGCGACCGCGTGAAGCATTGGATGACGATGAACGAAGCCTGGGTCTGCTCTTACTTTGGTTATCGTGATGGTAACATGGCCCCGGGCATCAAAGATCACAAGCAGGCGCTGGCGGCTTCGTATCATTTCAACCTCGCACACGGTCGCGCCTATAACGCCATGAAGGCGATGAATCCGAATCTAAAGGTTGGCATTACCCACGCCACCCAGCAGCACCGTCCTCTAGACGGCAAGCCGGAGTCGCTGGCTTTGGCCGAATTCCTGTGGCAGGAAAACAACGGCGTCTTCATGGAGCCGATTTTTTCCGGCAGCTATCCGGAGGCGATCATCGACCGCTATCCTGAATCAATCCCGGTCATTACAGATGCTGATTTGATCGAGATGAATAACTATGATTTTGTGGGTCTGCAGTATTACTGCGACAACCTGATCCGAGATGGAAAACTGGTCGCTGAAAAGCTTCCGGAATTTGAATACACCGAAATGGGGTGGCCCGTTACACCGGATGGTTTCTACAACAACATCATGGAATATGTTCGCCGTTATAAGCCGAAGGAACTGGCCATCACCGAAAACGGCATGGCACTGGACGACGAGGTCGATGCGGAAGGACGGGTGCGCGACGTGCGCCGTCAAAAATATATCAAGGCGCACCTTGAGTCCGTTCACCGCGCCATTCAAGACGGCGCGCCGCTAACGGGCTATTTCGCCTGGTCGTTCATGGACAACTACGAATGGGCGTGCGGCTACCGACCCCGCTTCGGCCTCATCCACACCGACTACGCCACCCAGACCCGCACCATCAAGGACAGCGGCCGCATGTTCGCGGAAATCATTCGTAACACAGGATGGTAAATTTTTCAGTTTCAGTAAACAAACGTTTGCCGATGCAATCGGAGCACCGATCTGAATAATTGCGAACTCATTCCCCAGCGGCTTTAGGTTAAATGAGTGCTCTCGTGTGCCGAAAAATATATAAACTACAACTACTTTTGAGTAGTTATGGAAGCAGATAAGCAGAGTGTTCATGCACTCGAAGATAAGCTTGCGGCTATGGAGTGCCACCTGCGCGATATCCGGACGGATGTGTCCTGGATTCTGACGGCGGTACGAGATGAACTCGAAGCCATCAGGCAGCGGGATTTCTGGCAGGAATACCGCGAGATTTACCAGCAGGAGTGAGGGCGACTATGCCTTTGCTCCTTTTTTTGTTTCTGCACAGAAGCAATCCCTTCGGAACCCGCCCGTGGTTCCATATGAAAACTATTCGATTAAGAAAACCCGTTTGATGCCATTTGCTTGAACGAGTTTATTGCGAGAGAGCTGATGCCGATATCCGGCTGAACACAGTGGATTCGCATAAAGGTTTACGGCTCCGCCGAACCTTGATCTGTAATCGCGTTCCCCGTCGAGGGAGGACGTTTTCATAGCGACCGCTATGCATTTCTAAAAACCAAAAAACTACCAGTCTACAGAAGTGTTTAACCACGAAAGACACGAACCACACGAAAGCTTTTCAGACTGAATATTTAACCGCGAATGAACGCGGATGAACACGAATGATTAACTGCGGACACGGGTGATTACGCATTACGCAATACTCGTTACGTATAAACGAAAGGAGGGTGCCATGCACCTGATTACATTGCTAACAGTACGGCAGATGATGAAGCGCGAGTTGGGCGCGGATTCGTTTGTTGCAGGGATCGTGGCTTCGGTTGAAGCCGATCCCCAAAACCCAACGGCATGCATCGATGCCGATGGGCATATGAAATACAATCCGGACTTTGTTTCGGAGCATGTGAAGACGGAGCAGGATCTGTTCTGCCTGGTCTTTCATGAAATTCTTCATCCGGCGTTCGGGCACTTTGTCCATAAGTCGGATCAAATCAGCAACATTGCGTGCGATGCAATCATCAACGCGTTGATCAGCCAGTTCTATGCAAAGGCATCGGGCGGCGGATCATTGTTCGAGCGTTTCTATGCTGTCCAGGGTTTGGAATCGATCCTTCGGCCAAACAGCAAGCATCGCAACAGTCGGTACAGCTATCTGTACCAGCACCTCTACCCCAAGTGGCAGCACCATGATGTGCTCAGCGCGGGCGAGGTGATCCAGACCCTGAAAATGCTGGTGCCGCAATCCGCCAGCCGACCGACATTGATCGGTTCGCACAGCGGGGCATCCAACCATTGGAAACCGGATCAACTGCAGGGCATTGCCCAGGAAGTAGGCAGGAAGATTCTGGAAAGCAGCGACTGCACGGGTGGCATGTTCGACAGTCTGAAGAAAATGATTGTCGAGATTATGAAAACCAAACGGAGCATCAGGCAGGAGCTGCTGTTGAATTACAGCACCCGCAAACGGCTGGATGCTTTCTTTTGTTCGGAGCGTGAAATGCGGCGCAAAACGTCGCCATTCCCGATTAATCCGTGCCGACGCGACATGGTGTTGTTAAGCGCGGATATCTGGCCGGGATTTTTTCGTAACCGCCAGCCGGAAGTGAAACACAATCGGGAGGGCATAGCGCTTTTCCTTGATGTGTCGGGCTCGGTCAACCAGTCGTTGCCGGAGATCAGCGGCCTGCTGGCGCGGTATCGACGGAATATTCGTTCGGTCTACCAGTTCAGCAACGCCGTTTCGGAGATCACCATGGACGCGTTGATGCGCGGCTATGTGGAGACCACCTACGGCACCGACTTTAACTGCGTGGCCAAGACCATCCTGACGGAAGAATTCAAGCGGGCGGTAATCATTACCGATGGCTATGCAGCGATGAGCGATGCAAACCAAGCGGCCTTGCACGAAGCCGGAGTCCGAATCCTGACCATCCTTTTCGGGATCCACAACAGCGGAAAGGTGCTGGAGCCGTTTGGGGAAGTCATGAACCTGAATGAAATAACGGAAGGAGCAATAAAATGAAGAGCCATGTCGGAATGGAACAAAAAGTCTGTCCAGTCTGCGGCCAGGCATTTGATACAGGTGCAATCCTGTTGGATAAGCGCCTGCGCAACAGTCTTGAGCGAAAAACGGTCACGGGCTGGGACTTGTGCCCGGAGCACGCGAAGCTGTGGGAAAAGGGATATATCGCGCTGGTTGAGTGCGATCCTGAAAAGTCCAAATTCACTGGCGGTACTATCAAGCCGGAGGATGCCTATCGCACCGGGCGCATAGCCCATATCCGCAAGGCGGCCGCCAAGCGTATTTTCAATGTTGAGATGACGTCTCCTGTGGCGTTTGTCGAACCAGGCGTCGTGGATATGCTGGAAAAAATGCAGGAAGGAGAGACAAGCGGAGACTGAAAATGAAACATCAAAATCGTGAAGAGTCGATTGGGCGTAAATGCCGGGTCGGCTCTTTTTTTGTGCCTACACACCCTGCGTGCAGGGTTTTATAAGGAGTAATAAAATGAAGACTAAGTTATTGGAACAACTGGGTATCTATGGATGGAGTTTGGAAGATGAAAACCTGGCAATGGCCTCGCTGTTGACGGGTGATCCGCTGCTGATGGTTGGCGCGCATGGCGCGGCCAAGACGCATGCGGCGGGTAAAATCGCGCAGGCGATGGACTGGAAGTTCATGGCCTACGATGCCAGCAAGGCGTTGTTTGAAGACGTACTGGGATTCCCGAACGTCGAAAGCTTGAAGCAGGGGCGCGTGGAATATGTGCCGAGCGCGGTCACCGTATGGGACAAGCAGTTTGTGCTGATCGATGAGATCAACCGGGCTGTGCCGGAGCTACAGGCCAAGTGGCTGGAGATTATCCGTTCCCGCAGGATCATGGGTTTTGAGACCGAGGTAAAATGGGTCTGGAGCGCCATGAATCCAATGGGGCGGCAATACAACGGCACCCAGCAGATGGATGCCGCGTTGATCGGACGCTACGCCATTTTCCTCTATCCACCGGAAGCATTGGATATGGATGAGGAAGATCGCATCAAGGTGCTGCGCCATATCAATGGCGACGATGCACCAAGCATTGGCGAATGGTGCCAGCAGTCGGAAACCAAGACTGTCAGCAAGGCGGACACGGAAAACACCGGACAGCAGATAAGGGAAATTCTCTTAAAGGCAGGATCGCTTTTCCAATCATTGGAAAAGGATTTTCAATCGCTGGGTGAATTCCTCTCCCGGTTGGCGGTGCTGGTCATGAAGGAGACGGACGGCAGCGTAAAGCTGGATGGCCGTCGCCTTGGATTCATCTACCGCAACCTGTTGTCGAACCGTGCCGTCGAGCTGGCACGCCAGTCGATCCGTGGCGACGACCTTCCTTCATTTGCGCAGAGCGCGAAGAAGGTGATCCTGTCGAGTATTCCCATGGGATTGAACGACGAGGGGATCAACCGCGAGGAACTGCTGCACCAGGTGGAGGTCTGCCTTGATCTGTTGGCGGACTATTTCAGCGAAGGCGGAAACTTCCAAAGGGTGGAAACCGTCTATCGCCTGTTCACCACCACCGACCTGTTCGAGAAGGCGGAAATCCTCCTCGGCGAAAACCTGTCGGAAATGGTGAAGCTCAAGGCATGGAACAATCTGTGCGACGCGCCGGGGCAAATCACGCCGCTGGCCTACATCGCTTTGCGGGTCGAGTCGCTCCATCCCGGCAGGATTCCATCGGAACTGCTGGAAAAGGTTGGGGGACAGATCGATCTCCAAGGATTGGAAACCGACACTATTCCCGGCCTGACGGGCGACAACATCGAGTTGGTTGAACAAGTGGAAATGCTTTTCGACCAAGCCGACGACCTACGCCGCATGATCGCATACCAGGAGGTGCGCACGCTGGCCGTGCGGTCTGAGCTGGATGAATCGGAAATCGGAAAGGCCAAGGCGAGAATCGAATCAACGGCGGCTCGGATCGAGTCGTTGCTTGGGAAAGGACAATGAAATGAAACTGTATGGACTGAAGGTATGGTTGGAGCCGGATCATAGGATTCCGGCTTTTTCGCGTTTGGGATACGAACGCATCGAAGTACCGATTGAGGATGTGTTGCTAAAGGGCATTCATCCGGAATCGGCCATGGGCGTGTCGGGCGACTTCTGCCAGGCGGCGGAATTATTTGCCAAGCGTATAAATGATGGCGAGCATCGCTTTGATGCGCTGTCCGTCCAGCACCTCAACGCGGAAATAATTGTGTCGCAGCAGGGCTCCTTCCATGACAAGCGAACCGCGCTGGCGCGTACGCTGGAGCAGGTGGGACATGGCGTCTATTTCGCGGACGAGGTGAACTATGACCGGATCGTTAAGCTGGCCAGGAAATATGTCAGTTCGCATTGGTCGCATGAACGAGCCTGGAACCTGCTGCGGAGCAGCCGGTCGGGCTTTTCGGAACTGAGGGCGTTCATAAAGCAAAAGTACCCGAAGCTGAAGATCGGAAGCTACGACGACATGAACGATCTCGATCTGGCCAACCTGTTGTCGGTCGGGGATTTCATGGACGAGGAGCAGAGCCTGGTGCTCGAAGCCCTCAGTTGCCGCAACTTCCGCAAGGTTTCGGCGCTGCGCGGCCTGACGGATGAGCGGCACCGCTTGCGGTTCCGTGACCGGATCGACTGGTTCGAGCTGGTCGTCAATCCCAGCCGCACGCACGACTGCGGCCAGGTGAAGTATTCCTGCGGGGTTAGTGGCAACACGGTTCATTTTGAGCCGGAGTTGGTGGCCTCGGCGTCCCAGCGGAAGTTTGCGAGGGCGTTCGGACGGGAATACCGCACAACCGGCGGTGATTATTGTTTCACCATGCCGGTTACGCAGGTGCAGGAAATCCTGGAGCACGAGGAGGTGGCGTTGCGCTTCAACAATGTGCGCTACCTGCAACGGTTGAATCCGCTGCACTCAACAGCGCGTCTGCGCAAGGAGCAGATTCCGAGGTTTGGAATCTCGTGGCGCAAGATGGAGACGCTTGATCAGTTCCGCGATGCGTTGCGTACACACGGCTGGAAGATTTCCGGAAGGAAGTCCGAGCTAATCAAACGCACGTCGAAGCTTGCCGCCGAAAGGTATGCGGCGGTGGTGCCCGTGCTCAGCGAATGGTTTTCGGATCAACGCTATGTGCGAGTTCCGAATACACAGCGGTTTCCAACACTGTTTCCTTTGCTGGAGGACGAACCGCTTCAGAACCTGCTGTTGAGCATGTTTTTGATGCGGCACCTGCGGGGCAATACGGTGGTGGACGTAAACCACGAAAACCAGTCCGTCCAGCCGGAGGACATGGCCGAGGCGCTGCTTGTCGGCAAGACGGAACTGAAGGGTTGTTTCCTAAAGGTGTGAACATGGAAAGGAGTGAACCAATGAAAATATGGTTGGCGGCAATATCGCACAAGCACGGAACAACCGTCTATGCGGCGGTGTCGCGCGATCGGTTGATCCATGAACTGTATGGATATGTGCAGTCGTGGTGGAAGCAGGAACTGCCGGATGATCCGTTCCCGGATGGCATGCCGGAGGAAGAGGCGGTTGATCTCTACTTCGAGAAAATCGACTACGAATACCTGGAGTTCATCGACGAAACCGAGCTGGCAGGCAGCGAATGATAGAAAACGAATACAACCATAATCCTGAAAAGCGCGAACGGCCATGGCTGTCGCGCTTTTTTCATAAACGGAAAGGAAGAAAACATGAAGAAGGAACACATTCATCCCATAGGTGGTGCTGACGGAGAGTAAAACCCCGTTTTTGTTAAGGTTTCTGATGTCCGATTCATTTAGTCAATTCCGATTTTTTGTTGAAGGTTAACCATGGTTCCGCGCTTTGTGCATATGGCTGTCCCACAGCTCTTAGACAAACCCCGGCAGATACGCCTGTTCCGGCGCACCCCGTATGCGGCCGGGCGGTTTGGCTGTCCCATAGGAATCCAGCAAGGCGGGCAGGTTCCACCGGCGCCAAAGCACCGCGCGCACAACAGTGAACTGCCGCTTGAAGCTGTGCTCCCATCCGTGCATGAACGCGAGGCAGCGCATCAGCAGGTGGACCAGCAGCCCCATCCAGATCTGCCAGCGCACGGCGTTGGCGCTGTAGCCCAGGAAGTCGGAGAGTTGGAGCGTCTGCTTGATCTCCTTGAAGAACACCTCGATGTCCCAGCGGCAACGGTAGAGTTCGGCGACCGTCCACGCGCTCCACTCCAGGTGATTGGTGATGAAGGCGATTTCGACATCCTTGCCGTTAATCTCGACCAGCGCCACGACCCGGCGCAACTCGCACGGATAGGCTTTCTTCGATGCTTCGACCACCATCTCGATGACCTCGTCGCGCAGGATGCGCTTGTGCCCGGTGGTTTCGAGGGTGCGCACCACCTTGTACTGCATGTTGTCCTTCGCCCGGCCAACCCACCAGACACCGCGCACCGTCAGCTCGAAAAGATGCTTGAACTTGTTGTAGGCCTTGTCGAACACGGCGATTTCACCGGGTTTGAGCTCGGCGCACAGGCTTTGGGTCATCGTGCTGTCATGGTGCTTCGCCGTGTCGATGATGGCGCACCGGGGCAGGAAGCTTTGCAGGTCGAGGCGCAGGTGGCACTTGGCCGCAGCCTTGCGGCGGCGATGCTTCGCCCAGTCCATGCAGTTGGCGACGAGCTGGATCGTGGTCGAGTCCAGCGCATGGATCGTCTTGCTGAAGCGCCGGAGGTATCCGCGCCGAACCTTGCCCTTCGCGAAGCCCGGGACTGTATCCATCAGATGCTTCATCATGCACCAGTAGAGCTCTTCGGCCATGTCCGCGTTGCGGATCTTGTTCGCGTGGCTCAGGTTGTTACGCGACGGAGGAACCGCGCCGCGGATGGTAGAGAGCGCCGCCGCGTTCATCTGGAGCGCGTCGCACACATCGTTGAGTCCGAGTGCATGGGAGAAGTGGGCGTACAGCAAAGAAACCACATGGCTCCACGGCGTGTACGTCCGGCTTTGAATGTCCACGCCATGCTTCTGCGCAAGGCTCGACACCATGTGTCCGGGAATCAGATTGCACAATTGTTTCAAGGTTGTATACCTATGTCCGGCTGGCTTGTGTTTATGTTGTTTTTTCATACCCTCCGAGTGGAGGATTTCAACGGCACATGCCAGCCTTTTTTTTCAATATCTATGGGATGACAATGAAGAAGGAATATGAAGCAACCTTCCAAGAAAACCGCTCCACCTATGGTGTGGAGCTGGACATCTCTGTTCCCGGAAACACCCATCCCGTGCTGGTTGCGCAGGACGTGTTTGGCGAGGCCGAGGAGCAGATGCAACTGCTGGTCTATCCTGCCGGGGTCGATCAGGAGACCGAGTCGGCGGTAAGTATCCGGTTCAACGATGATGGCAGCATTGCCGAGGTGGTGGTGCCAGACGAAATGTCGGTACGGCATTGGGACGATTCGGAGGAATCGGACTGGTTGAAACGGAGGGACGGCCAATGAAGATCACGGTAGGAAAGACGCTCTACGTGAACGTTGAAAGCGTGGCCATTGTGGATGCGTTCGAGGCCAAGGCTCCCTATTGCCAACTGACGGGCGAACGGCAGGTGGTGATCGATGCCGAGTGTTTCGAGGTCGGCTTGAAGGAAGGGCAGTTCAACGAGCCGGCGGAGCTTTGCCGTATCGCCGGGGCGGTTGCCCTGAAGATCGGCGAGGAACAGCCGGACGACATCAACATCTACTGTTGATTGTTAAATAGGGAAATGAACCACGCAGGCCGGGGAGTGCCCGGTCTGTTTTTATAGACAGTAAAACAGCCGTGCAGCGGCTGGAAATAAACGAGGCGTCCCATGGCGGGGCGCCTTTTTAACTATGGAGGTAAAACCATGATCATGGAAAAGAAAGCAAGATTCAAAGCCGGGCAGGTCTGTGCGACTCCCGGTGCGGTTGAAGCAATGAACAATGCCGGTCAATCTCCGGTGGAGTTTGTCGGCAGGCACGTGACGGGCGACTGGGGCGACGTCTGCGAAGACGATCGCAAGGTCAACGAGGAGTCGCTGGAGCACGGGCTCCGGCTGCTCAGTTCATACCGAACCAGTGAGGGCGTGAAGCTTTGGGTAATCACCGAATCGGATCGCAGCCTGACCACCATCCTGCTGCCGGAGGAATACTGATGGCCGCGGAATATTGCGAATGGTGCCCGGATTGCGGGGCGGAGACCGACTATAACGAACAACAGCCGTTCAAGTGTTCAGGGTGTGGCCGCATCCTGTTTCCTTGCGATGCCTGCCTGCAGGAACACGGCGTTGATGGCGCGACCTGCCAAGCATGTCCATGGGAACCGAAAGAATCCGGAGGTGGACAATGAGCCGGTACTATGAAGCAAGCGTCGAAATCGAAGAGCCCGACAACTCAAAGCTGGAGCAGATAAAGAAGGCCTGCTGCGAGGAGTGGGAATTCGATATCGAGGCGTTTCAGGACTTTGAGCGCGGTAGCGGTGCGAAGGGCATCGAAGCAGTTGCCCAGAGCCGGTTGTGCGGCGGTGAAACCGAGGACGAGTTTGCGGCGAGGATGGCCGAGGCCATCTGGACGGCAAACGGCGGCTATTGCCGTGTGGTGGTCAACACCCTCTATCTGGAGGAACTGCCGTATACGGCCTATCCGATGGAGGAAGAGGAATACGAAGAGATAATGGGCAAGGCGGAGTCATAGGGCTTCACCTTTATTAATCATGAACCGGCCGTCCGATGGGGCGGCCTTTTTTATTGGAGGTAAAACGATGAAAAACGGACGAAACAAGATCAACGAAATGATCACGCAGAAAATGATCGAACGGATCAATGCAACGGGAACGTTGCCCTGGCGCAAGCCATGGGTATCACGGGACACGCGACCGCAAAACCTGGTCAGCCGAAAACCGTACCGGGGTGTCAACGCGTTCATGCTGCACATGATGGGCTATGCACAGCCCTATTTCCTGACCATCAAGCAGGCGAACCAGCTCGGTGGAAAAATCCGCAAGGGCGAAAAGTCTATGCCGGTGGTGTTCTGGAAATTCGTGGAGCCGGATAAGGCGAGCGAAGATCCCGACAAGCAAAAGGGATATGCCATGTTGCGCTACTACCACGTGTTCAACGTGGCGCAGTGCGAGGGAATTCCTGAACGGAAGATTCCAAAGCTGGTGCTGCCGGATCGGGAGGTTTGTCCCATTGAGGAAGCGGAACGGCTGATCGCCGATATGCCGAACAAACCGGTGATTGAATACAACCGCAGCTATGCGGCCTACAATCCGCTGACGGATACCGTTCGCGTGCCGCCGCAGGAAATGTTCATGAGCGATGCTTCATTTTTCAGCACCTGCTTTCATGAACTGACGCACAGTGTTGGCCATCGGTCACGCCTTGCGCGGAAAGCGGTGATGGATCCGGTTAAATTCGGGTCGCACGAATATTCCCGGGAGGAACTCGTGGCCGAAATGGGCGCGGCGTTCCTTTGCGGGCATTGCGGTATCCTGCCCGAGGTCGAGGACAACTCCGCGGCTTATCTCAATAGCTGGCTGGAGCGGCTCAAGGCCGATCCGTCCATGCTGGTATCCGCCGGGCAGCAGGCGCAGAAAGCCTACGACTATATCGTGGCCGAAAAACATGAGCCGGTAGCGGCCTAAACCGAAATGGGGCAGCCCTCATCCCTGGGGGATGCCCCTCAAACTAATTGGAGGTAATAACCATGAATCGTTTTTATGAAAAAGTAGATATGAGAAGCCGCGAGACGATGATCCAGTATCTGGAGAATCATTTCCGATACAACACCATGAACAGCTGGAACCGGAGTACGTCGTACGCCAACTGCGTGAAAGTCCATCGGCTGGATTTTCCGGAGGAAATCATGCAAAAGGCATTCGACATGCTCGACTGCTCCGAAATCTATGATGTATTCGGCCGGCTCCTGCGGGACTGGGCGGATGCACAAAGCTGGGAGTGGCAGGTTGGATTCAACGGACGGAGCGGGGGATACCTTGTGCTCTATCACGGGGGACTCGACTGGAAAAATGCCCGGACAGCGAAATGCAACCACTGCGGAAAGCTGACCTGGCATAAGCAGGATACGCCCTGCACATCGGAATGGTGTGGCGGAGTACTCCAGGTATTGGAAAAGCCGGTGCCGCAGGTGTTCAGCCAGCCGGGCAAATCGGTTGATCAGGATGAGGACTTCAACGAATGGGATATGGAAACATTAAGGGAGCGGGTGAAACTGGTTCAGGAATTTGACCGGTTGTGTGATCAGGTGGTTTCAGAATATGTGTATTTCCTCAGACATTACGATGTAGTGGACAAGGATATCCTAGTGCCAAAATCTATCAGAACCCTTGAACCCGTTTCCTGATTTTTCTATTCTTCTGTCCGAAGCTACATGTTTCGGGTTTTTTCTTTTGCAAGATAGCGACAGTTCTAACATTAAAGAGATACGTAATGGCGAAGTATGCGCTGGTGTGCGGGATGAATAATTATTGCAAGGGCAGTTTCCGGCCTTTGAGGTTTGGGCTCAACGACGCTGTGAGGATGAAAGGTGTGTTGGAGCTATGTGGGTATGCTGCACAGTTGGTTCCCGGGGAAAAATTGACATATTCAAAACTTGTCCATGAGTTGGTTGCCATGACCTCAAAAGCCTGTTCGGGGGATACATTATTGTTCTACTTTTCCGGGCATGGATGTTCCCATGGGAAGGAACAATATGTTCTTCCGTATGATTCCGGTTTTGCTTCAAAAGAAATCACAAACGGTTTGCCTGTGAGTAAACTTGCAGAGCTTACTGATAAGCCCGGTGTTGAGCGGTTGTTTATTATCGATGCATGCAGGGATTTATTTAGCTCCAAAAGAGGTAGTGGGGATGTTGCTGGAAACTTGAGCCGCAAAGGCATCACCGATGATTTGGAAAAGCAAGCTGGTCAAGCACCCTTCCGGGTTTTGGTTTCATGTTCCGATTCCGAATGCTCTTATGAGTCGTCTGAATTGCAAGGAGGGGTTTTTACATCCTTGTTGGTGGAACACATTATTGATTTTGTGGATTCTGGAAAAAAAGTGACCCTGTTCAATTGCATAGATGGGGTTTCAGATCGGATTGAGACATTACATGACCGTATTAGAGAGGGTATTCCCGTCCAGTCTCCGTGGGTGGAGGGGGCAAATCTTGAGATTGCCGCCGGCAATAAAAATGGGCACGTCCGATCAAGTTTTCTTTTTGCACACAGGAATGTTGGCGAAGAATTCATTCCGTGCCAAATCTGTGGGGAATTCACCCATTTTCTTGATATGATTATGTGTCAGGGGTGTCTGGAAGAATTTTGCCCTAATGATTTCGGTAGTCATGAATTCTTTTGCCGGGAATGCGCACATGGAATTCAATCTTCAGGGTACGATAGAAAATACTATGTTCATTATTTCAAGCAATTAAGGGAAGCGCTTAATTTTTTGCATGAATCCCACCGCTTAGCCTGCAGGGGTGAAGCCGATGCCGAGTTCCAAAGTGAGCAGGACAAAAGCGATTACATAGATGTGTTTTATGATAACCTCATCCAATATATTCTCCGAAAGTATAAGATCAAAGGTGAGTTTGACGTCATTGTACATGGGGTGTTGTTGAGCAGCCATTTTGGTGTGGATAAGAATGAGTTGAGGCGGGTTTTCAAAAATAGAAGGGTGTTCACTGAACAAGATGCTGCCGCGCTTTTTTCAAAATGCGAATTGAGCCTTAGAAGAAAGTTGGTCGGCCGGGATTCTGTTTCTACAGATTTACTCCAGAGTAATGCCCGTTTGGGATTTGTGTAGACTGAAGGTGGAATGATGGAAAAATACGCATTGGTGGTGGGGATTGATTTATACAAGGAAGAGGATGCGATCCAAAAATTGGACTATGCTTATGAAGATGCAACCCGAATGCATGATTTCCTTTTGCTGTCGGGGTATAAATCAACGCCATTATACGGGCCGCACGCCGACTGCAACACGGTTGTCCGCAAACTTGAGTCAATCTCTAAGAAGCTGCAGGAAGGTGATACGTTTCTATTCTACTTTTCCGGTCATGGTTTTCAGGCGGAAAGCGCGCAATACGTCCTCCCATACGATGCGCAAACGTGGGCCATCAGTAAAAAAGGCGGAAATGCCGTTTCTATGGAGTTCATCGAAGAAGCAACCCGTGTGGATGGAGTAGAACGAATTCTCATTGTTGATGCGTGCAGGAAACCATTGGAGAGAGGAAAGGATCTACAGGGAACAACGGGTGGAATAAGTTCAAGGGCGATACGCGGGGCTCTTCAGTATGCGCCGCCCACTTCCCCAGTCAGCATATTCTGCAGTTGCAGCCCCGGCCAGAGGTCCTACGAATTCAAGAAGCTGGGTGGTGGTGTCTTCACCGAGGCCTTGCTTCATGTCTTCGACCAATGCATGGCAGAAAAGTCGGAAATTTCCCTGCCGGGGATTGCTAGTCATGTACAGGACAAGGTGTCGGAATTGCTCGCAAACCATTCATCCCAGCAACTTGTTCAGCAACCTTTTGTTGTCGGAGGGAAAACCGTGATACTATCAGGCAGCCCGTCTGTTATCGCAAATTCGAGACTGACCGAGGTTCAGCAAAAGGCGAAAGGCGAAGCGGATGAACTGCTGAAAAGCCTGCTGGTAGATCATTCCCTGTGGCTGGACGCGCAAATTACCGATAGTGAAGGGCAGTTGACTTGGGGTCGGTTGGAAAGAGTTTTTTCAATTTATGCAGAAGCGGGGCTGGGGGAACTGGACCTGGCTGGCACCAACATGCAGTCCGCCGACTTTTCGGAAGTCAAATTCCCGAAGGGTATCAGCTTGGCCCGGGCACTACTCAACTCGTCTGCATTCACGTCGTCATCTCTGATTGAAGTGGATTTTACCGGTTGTGACATGAGTGACTGTAATTTTTGCGACGCGAAGGTTCGGTGTTGCGATTTCTCGGATACCATGCTGGAGGATGCGGATTTTTCGGATGCGGAACTGATCGATTGCAAATTTGATGACTCCTTGGCGAATGATACGGATTTCCGGGATACCAAACTCAAGGGTTCCTCATTTGTAAACACGTCGCTGGTGACGTCCAATTTTTCGGACAGTTCTGCAATCAATACCGATTTTACAGAGGCTGACCTTACAGCATCGACTCTAATACAGGCTGATTTTTCAGGTGCTACGCTCACAGGTGTGCATTTGTACGGAACTGCTCGATCTGATTGGGTGATTGATCGTGTAAAGTGCCGCTACGTGTACTGGGACAAATATGGAAGGGAGCGATTCCCTCCAGAAAACGACTATCAGGAAAACGAGTTTATTGACCAACACCGCGATTATACCGAGTTTTCCTATACCTTCACGGATGGACTAACGCCGATGGATCTTTTGCTGGCCACCCATATCGTGGATGAAATCAATAAGAATGCTGATGGCTTTGAAATTAAAATCGACAACGCGTCCGTCCGAGGACTGAATCCGACTATCAACTTCATCATGGTGTCCGGGGCCGACAAAAAGGCGGAGGCCTTGGAAAAATTTAAAAACGAATACGAGCATACAATCACCCTGTTGGAACAGGCTCTTGCAAATAAGGAAGCATTGTTGGCAGAACAGGGTCAGCGTGCTGGGCTCGCCGAGAATCAGTTAGCCGTGATGAATGCTTTGGTGCAAAGAATGCCGGAGAGCCCAAGTGGTGGGATGAACATTAGGCAACAACTCTCATTCTACCTTTTTGAGCCATTGCTGACACTTGTTGGAATGGGGCAGCAAAAGCCCGCTCAGAAAACCGGTGATTCAGTTGGAGAAGGCTAAGCCGCCCGGCTCGCCCCCGTATTTAATGGAGAGCCGAGCCAAATGTTTCTTAAATGTTTCTTATTTCGACAGGAAATATCAGGAAATATCCTATGCTATCAAAATCAAAGAAAAATCGGGCGACATCCATAGTGGCCAATAAAAAAGGGGCTTAAACCGAAGTTTAAGCCCCTTGAAGATGGAGCGGGCGAACAGATTCGAACTGTCGTAACCAGCTTGGAAGGCTGAATATATTATCGTATATAGTTGATAAAAGTTGTTTTTCTTTCCGGTTTCTTTCCGATGTGGCTTGATTAATCCGCTGAAATCATCCCTTATTATCCAGAGTCATAAATCTGAGGTAGGATTATGGGATTAGCAATACGGAAGGATTCAAAATGGTGGTATGGCAGATACTACGTCGATGGAAAAGAGTTTGTTAAACGACTCAATGTTGAGGTGAGCGGGGAGCGACCTTCCAAGTTGTCATTGGAAGGAGATAAAGCCTTCGAGCGGTCCCGGATAAAAGCTGAAGAAGCTCTTAACGTGTTACTTGCAGATGTACATTCTAACAAAACAGAGGAACAGCGGGCTCAGGCTGTATATGAGGCGCGGGCTGGTTCGAAGTTGCGGAAATACAAGTTAAGCGACCTCTCCAAAATATGGTTGGAAAAACCCCGAAAGCGTGCCCCCTCCGAAGAGCATAGAAAGCAGTGTATTTCAAAGCTGGAAAAATTTTCCGGCTTCATTGAACTGCACTATCCAAAGGTAAGCCGAGTTGATCAGGTGCGTTATGATCATGTGAAGGCATTTCTTGACCATCTGGAAGAGGATGGAGTGACTGCGGAGACATGGAACAAATATCTTTCCGTCATCAGGTCTGTGCTAAGGAGAGTTGGTGTTCCTGCTGCCGCCGATATCATTACCAAAGATGCGGACACAGTATTCCGCGAACCGTATTCAATTGAAGAACTCAATGCGATTCTGGATAAAGCCAAATCTGATTCTCTAATTTTTTCGCTGGTTGTGACGGCGGCCTGTACGGCTATGCGTAGGAAAGATTGCTGTTATCTTCTATGGGAGTCGATTGATTTTGAAGAACGGTTTATTACCGTTAAAACCAGCAAGACTGGGGTCACTGTTGATATTCCAATGGCAGACCTATTAGCCGATCTGGTAGAGGGGCAGAAAGGTAATGGAAGTACCTACGTTTTTCCCGATGCAAAAGAGCTATATGAATCAGATCCAACAGCCATTACGCGCCGGTTCAAGCAGGTTTTAAGATTGGCTGGATTTGGAAAAGCGCCGGTTGAATATAAGGCTGATGCATACACATTGGATGAACTCAAAGAAAAATCCGAGGAGCTTTATGCGGGAAATAAACTAAAGCATGTTCTGGATGTGGTTGAGGCTTATTGTTCCGGGCTTTCCATGCGAAAGAGTGCTGAGCGTGCAGGGGTAACAATATCAACCGCATCTCTGTACTTGAATGATTTAGAGTCTGCAACAGGCAAGGCCATCATTCGCGGTAAGGCAAGAACGGTCGATGATGGAGCAGGTCAAAGACGCGGTGAAATCAGAAGGAGTAGGAAAAATGGGAAGCTGGCAGCATCAATAAGAGACTTTCATTCCTTTCGAACGACCTGGGTAACTTTAGCCTTAATGAATGGAATGCCTATTGAAACAGTGAGGAAGGTTACAGGGCATCAAACTGCCGACATCGTGACCAAACATTATTTTAGACCCCATCGAGCAGAACTTAAAAAGGCGATGCAAAAATCGTTGCCCGGACTACTGACTAGCTCCTCCTCAATTCTGGCTCCTAATGAACAGGCTTTGGAAGAATTGAGGGCTATAGGCAGAAAGATGGATAAATCTGAAATTCTTAGGCGCGTCGATGAGGCCATCTCTTTATTAGAGAGAAAGTGATACATTCAACCCTTGTTTTCTGTGAGCAAATTTACAGCGGACAAAGTAATGCGAACTGCTCTGCGGATGTGGCGGTGAGGCAGTTCTCCGTCTCGTAGCATGCGGTCTATAGTTGGGATAGATACATTAAGGAGTTTGGCCGCTTCTTTGCGGGTCAGGAGTTTGTCGGGGAGATTAGGTGGCGTTTTTTGAAACAGTGCGGCTTCCAGCTTTTCGATGGTCAGGTCGGGGGCGTAGGGCCGCAGCATGGCGATGGCGGCTTCCGCGATGGGTTGGGGGATGCGTGTCGGGGTCATTTTTGTGCTCCTATGTCCGACCGGTATTTGCAAGTCGTTCAACTTCATTTAAGTCATATTGCACATTACGGGCAGTGATACGGATTGGAGTGAGGAGTCCTGCTTTGGCGTAGCGGCGGACGGTGCCGGGGCAGACTCCCAATATTTCAGCGGCCTGATCAATGGTTCCCGGGTGGACCGCCCGGGTTTTCAAGTAAGTGATGATGTCCCGGGTGTCATTCGGCGATAGGGTATCGTCTGTCGCAAGTATGGTTTCCATCAGTTCGAGTGTGGCTGGTTTCATGATTTGCTCCTTTTCTATACGAAGCACGTCACACTATTGAGGGGGATTATGACTTCTTGTGATGCGTCAGAGGAAGCAGCTTGATGACGTATGGTCGCAGTCCATGATGATGGTTGCATATGTTGTTAATCACTACCTGTACCTGCATGTCGATAAGGGTCGCCGGATCAAATTCATGGGGGTAACAAAACAAACCAAGTTGCCGGATAAATTTGATAAAGTGGCTGTTGTGGCTGGTGATGTTTTCGGCGGGGAATCCTGCCGGAAGAAAGCCGAGGCTCTCTCCTGCCGAATTGAACAGTTCCAGTTCATAGTTGAACGCCCGGTATTTCATCGGGCGTATTTTTGAGCCTTTGCCGGTAAACCCTTGCTCTGTTACGAAGTCTGCGGCGATGATTCTGGCCGGATAGGTGTTTTGTATACTGAGTATGGTTTTCATTCTTCATTCTCCTTTGTTATTGGGACGGATAAGATCCGAAAGGGAAAAGGGCAGTTTGGCCTGAGGATGGAATTCCATGGATTTTGAATAGACTTCGTGTTTGGTCAGAATGGATTTCTTGTGCAGTTCATCATTCAGCGTGATGAGTGCGATCCGAAGATCTTCCATTAATGGGAGCAGTTCGTCATCCGTCTGTATAAGATCAGCGCAAAAACTGAGGAGTTTTTGCGGCGTTATTATATCTTCCTGATGCCTTTCTCCATCATTAATCCATTTCCTTGTTTTATGCGTATAGCGGTGAAGGACAGCGCGATGTTTAGCTTGGCCCGGAAAGTCCTGAGTGATATTCGCAAAGGATCGCCGGTGAACCATTGATTCAAGAAAAACATATAGGTGTGTTCCAATATGTCGATTGGCCCGATGGTGTTCAGCTGTGATGCGCTGTGCGATGCCTAGAAAATTTAAGAGTGTGGAGCACTCCATTGCAACCTGCTGTAGGGTTTCCTGCGGAGCATCACTGCCTGCAAGTTCTATATATGGTGTCCGATACTCTACCGCCCCTATGCACCGCCTTTGTATATCCGTTGTATTGTGCTTAAGGGTATGTGTTGCTAACATTCCGTTCATTTCAGTTGTAGTTTGATTTTGTTCGTTCATGACTGCTCCTTTGTTTTGGTGCCTTCAATTGAACGAGAGCCTCGAACTGGAACACAGAGTGATAAAAATCAAAGGTGAATGCCGGATTCCACGGGCTGGGTTGTCAAAACGGGTGGTTTTTTTCAGTTCTTGCGTGGATGTTTGCGAACGCGAACGCGGGAGGTTGGTTAAATGACAATAAATGATGCGCAGGAACTTATTCGGACTGCAGTCAGGTTCTTTCAAACGGAAACAAAAACGCTTACGCCCCAAGGCGTCATACTGCACTCTTTGAAGTTGGAAGAGCATGATAAAGAGGCCTTTGTCATCCCGGTGTCATTTTCTGAGATAACATCTCATGATAAGTGGACGCTCAAAACCAATGATAGCAGTGTCAGCGAAGTGATCAGGCGTATGCAGGATAAGATGACGAGTGAAGGCTTTGAGCGCAGGGCCGAGATTCTGTTCACGACGTCCAGGCATTTTTTGATCGTGATTATCGGAACCGAAAACATAGCCACCTACCAGACTCGCTCATACGCATCTGTCACGCTTCGGTTCTCCGGAGTGGGAAAGAATGACATTCCGACGTATAGGCGTGGCGACGCTCTTATCATTGAGGGTTCATCTCAAATCAAAGGATGGGTTTATCTGTTTGCGATAGATAATCAGCGCAAACTTTCTGCTGTTTATCCGGGAGAAGGGAAGTGCAGCCAAATCCGTATCTCTGCCCGGCAGGGCGTGCCGTGGAGTAAAAGGATTAATGATGAATTACCGCACGATCTTTATTTTGCAGGAAAAGGTAAGGGTATGGAACGGTTCCTGATCGTGGTTGTAAATACTGATACGGATGAGGGTATGGATAAGCCGGTTCCCGTATCCTGTGCCCATGTGCGCGGCCTATATCCCTTACCGGTTCTTTTTGCCCATGAAGTCAAGATGCGGGGTGTTGAGCGGACAGAACCGTCCCTTGTGACCTTTGATGAATTGGAACCGGAGCAGATCGCGATTGGAACGCTGGATTATTATTACGAGGGTTAGCGCGCCTTGCGGATCTCGTAAATGATCAGGCCTGTGACGATGATGATGCCGAGGACAACGAGGTTGCGCTGTTCGTAGGGCAGGTTGTTCAGTCCGGAAAATGGACTGGAGATGCGGATGTATTCTTTGATCCGTGCGAAGTTCACCAGTACGAGCAGGATGCCGATCAGTGAAAGCAGGTTCTGCCAGTTGATTCTCATGGATTGTTCCCCTGGTTACGGCGTTTGAGCAATGCGAAGATCCCGATCAGGATCATGATCCAGAATATCAGGTTGTATTGGGATGAATGCCCTTGGCCGGGCAGGGCGTTCCGGATGGATACGCCGAGGCCGGGCAGGCCATCGAACATTATGATGGCAACGAGTATCAGCAAAAGGATCTGGATGAGTCGCGCATACATCTAATCAACCTCCATGTGATTTGAAAGCCGGTCTACCGAGATAGGTTTTCCTGTTAACCCATGTTTCGTCACAGTTTGTTCAACGCGCTGAACCTCTTTTTTGATGGTGGCAAGGCACAGGATGCGGGTAATCCGTTTTGCTGCCAGTGCCGTAGCGATGTTTTCGCGGATGTGGCCGGGATTTGATTTACCCTGCAGTTCGATTTCGATGGCGATGCATTCCTCGCCCGGCTTTTCGGCGATGACATCGATGTTTTTGTTGTCGGCCATTCCTTCGATTTCAACGCGGTAGCCGAGTTTTTTATAATGGCGGGACACTTGCAGCTGGTAGAAGCGGTGCAGGTAGCCGCCCCGGCCTCTCATGGGGGGATGCGGAGGTTTTCCGATCAGGTCTAAACCATCATCTAGGATTTCGAAAAGGTCGCGCGGTCTTCCGCTGCTGTTGGAATGGACGGGATAGATTTCAACCAGTCCCTTTCTTTTGAGCCTCTTGATCTCGGTCTGAAGGGTTCCGGAGGGAATGCGTAATTGCTCGGATCGCCGGTCAACCGTTACGAACGGATCGTCATAAATGTGTTTCAGAAGTCGGACTTCAACGGATTCTGTCTGTGCGTCCTCCTCAGGTTTCTTTTTCGGGCGTGCAGTTTCAGTGTTTCGGGATGGATCTTGTTGGTGATCCGCAGTGGTTTTCTCCGGTTTGATATTGAAAAGGTCGGCGGCTGCCTGCATACGCGCCTGCAGTTCGGCGGCATTCGGTGGATCAGGGAGATCGGGCAGTGTCATATTGCATTCCACATTGTGCGGCCATCGGTTGTCCGCAATGAAGGCCTTTCCGGGTGCCGGATTTCTGTTGACATAAAGATGCTGTTCTTTCGAGCACCCTCGAAGGTTCAGGAAGGTGTCGGTATCCTCTTTTCGACCGAAACCGCCGACCATCATGCGGGTGCCCGCATTGGCCAGCAGGCTGTGGGCGAGGTCGGTCGAGTATTGGCTTGCGGCGACCAGCCCGATTCCGTAGCCGCGCGCGGTCTGGACCAGGTCGGCAATGAAGGGGACGTGGTCCTGCTCCTCGGCCTTCCGGCGGAACAGTCCGGATGCCTCGTCGAATATGATAAGGTTGGTCAGTTCGCCCTGCAGGCCGCAAGTGAGTTTCCGGTAGAGGAAAGCCTGCGCCATCAGCAGCGTCATCACGAAGTTCTGCACGGTGGAGTGTGTGATGTCGTGCAGGAGAATCAGGCAGTGGTTGTTGACCAGTTTCTCGATGTCCGTCTGGGACTGGGTGGAAAACATGGCTGGAAAATGGCCGAACAGATCATTGAGGCGGTTCAGTACGGTCTCCTTCTGTTGTCCGTTCTTTGACAGCTCCTTGTACGGCTGCTGGGCGATGAAAGTTTTCAGGTCACCCAGGGTAGGGAACTTCCCGTCCTTTTCGCACTGCTTGATCAGGCGGGTCGCATGCTCCATCAGAAAGGATGAACTCGCCTCGCGGATATCCAGGTGGTTGACCATGCATTCCGTAAAGATGCCGATCCATTTGTTCTGGGCAATCCCTTTGGGTGGGCACAGCGGATTGAAGGCCAGGGTCTCGACATCCAATATATGCAGGTCGGGCGAGACATTCAGCAGTTCGGTAAACTCCTGCTTGCGCTCAAGGATCATCAGTTTCGGCGCATCCGGCATACGGAGTATCTGCATCAGCAGGTTTTTGATGACGGTGGTCTTTCCGCCGCCCGTCCGCCCCAACAGCAGCAGGTGTGTAACCAAAGTCCTGATATCGATGCCATAGGGATAATTGTGGTGGGGCATGGTGCCCAGCCGAAGTTCGCCGTCAAGAATCACTTCATCGCGCGGCGCGGTCTTGCGGAACGGATCAGGATCTTTGCGCTGCTCCTTTATTTCATCCTCCACGACCTCCCTCAGTTCATTGAGGATGGTCCGGTCTTTGGGGTCTTCCACGATCCAGTCCATGAGGAGTTTGATGCGGGGCACCGTGTCCAGGCCATGGTGGCGGATAATAGTGAACAGGCGGGAGTGGCTGATGGGGCGGGAATTCTGTTGTTTCATAGGGGACCTCGTTTCCCGGTTCAGGTTCTTCAATAATCAACGGTTTCAGAAAAAGTCCGATGAGCCAGCCGGCTGCTTTCAGGGGTTTGAGTGCCTTGATTTTCTTCTCGCACTCCTCGCACACAAAACCATTGCCCTCGATGTAGGTCAGTTCATGCGGGGCGACCACATGACGGCAGACACATTCCTCATTCCGGGTCTGGTTGCGCATGCGGCGGTATTCCCGTTCGCAGGCCTTACAGACAGGTTTACCGGAAGTGACGGAAAAGAAACCGATGTCGCCGGGACTGGTCATATTGTGGCCGCACCCTTCCGCGCGAACGTTGTTCTTCAGGGTGATTTTATGCTTTGCCCCGTCCGCATCCCTATAAACCACTTCCCGTCGTATAAACTGGGAGCCGGATTGGCCGGGAACCTGGGCATTATTTACAGTGTTGAAAAGAATGGTACTTCCTGCCGGCAGTTCTGGTATTTCGATGTCCGGTTCAATGACGGGGTCCGGCGGCGTATCAAATCGATCCGCCACGTACCTCAGAATGTCGACAAACTTCATGGAAGCACCTCCTATATAGAGTTTGGTCGTAACACTTTTGGGTTTACAGGGAGTCCGCAACCGCCGGTTGCGGTTGTCCGGTGACGCGTTTGCTCCACCGGCGCTTGCAGGACTTGCATCGGCGGATCCGCGCGTCGGCGGAACGGTTTCTTCGTACACCCTTTGAAATGGTTTTTGTTGACCCGCAATATGGGCATTTATGTGGTCGGCCTCTCGGCATATTGATCACCTCCAGGTATTGGAAAGCCCCGGGGCTTTATATGTTTTTCGGTGCCCGGGTATTCCAGTCATCGGAAAATGTCTGTCCGGAAAATGGCGTGGTAGGTGAAGACAATGAACATGGCGACCTGGATCAGCCAGAACAGCGGCTTGAATTCATCTGGGGCCCCGTTGATCGCCGCGCCGAAAATTCCGAAGCAGAAAACGAGGATCAGCGCTTCCACAACCAGAAAGAACGCCCACCGGAAGATACGGTTGATAAAGAGCGGCAGCCTCCCCGGGGGGAGGTGCCGTTCGTTGATAAACAACTCAAGCCGCTCCTGCTGTGCCGGGCGCCGGTTCCTTCGGTTATGAGGCGGGTTCGGATTTCTTGGAATAGGTGCTGCCATTGCTTTCCTTAAGCAGTTTCATGGTCCTGGAGTGTGAGAATCCTTTTTTGCGGGTTAACAAGGGTTCCCGGTTCCCGCCGAGCAGCATGCCCTCGCGGCTGCACAACGGGCAGTCCGTACGGGTGCCGTCACGCCGACGTTGATAATAGTGCGGCTGCATGCCGCCGTTGAGCAGGTCAACCGACAGGATATCCCACTCATTGTTCGGCGTTGCCCCGGTGGCATAGCGCAGGATTTCCCAGGCCGTGATTCCGGCCATGGCCATATTTAGCGGCATGACCGACGGAGCCGCCATCGTTGCACCGGAAACATAGCCGCGGCTGCGTGCCAGTTCATAGTCTTCTTCGCTGAGCAGACCCTGGTAGGCAACTCCCGCATCGAAGAAGTCGGCGCATTCATGGCATAGGTTGCTGCCGGGTACCACTTTGACAATCTGCCCCTGAACAGCGGTTAGTTGTCCATCCTCAACAATGATGCCGGTGCCTGCATCAAACAGCACCATGCCATGCACCAGTGCCATGCAGTTTGCCACAAACCGCGATGTTTCATTGTCCGTGGTCACCACCAGCAGGTCGCAGTCGAGAAGCTGATGCTGAATCTCCAGTTCACGCAGGTCGCCATGTACAACCCGGATGTCGGCATCGGGATTGGTCTGAAGAACCGCGCGTCGGCACAGTTCCGTCTTAGTAATCGAGCGGGTCGCTGTCACCTGGTTCCCATAAAGGGAGCGGTTGGCGTTTTCGATCTGGAACTCGTCCATGTCGCAAATGGTGAGCTTGAAGCCGAGGTTGGCCAGTTGGGCGATTACCGGTTCCCCAAGACTGCCGCACCCGATCGCCCCAATGCGGACATTCCGGTTGTTCAGTACAGCCTCCTGTCCGAACGCCAGAGAAAGACGTGAAAGGTAGAGATCATTGAGTTCTAGATCCGGATCGCGCAGGGGCGAGGAGGTGGGGTAATGGAGTTCAAGTTTACCGGGTTCGGTCACAATGAGTTTTTCGACCGGAACGCGGGAGTTGAGCGATGGACGAAACAGGTGTGCCTCAATCCCTTCAAAGTCAAGACTGATCACCATCGTCATTACCAGCATGCCCGGACAGGCCGCCGAGATGGCGGCAGGCATGTATTCCGCAGCCTCTAGGTCGGTCGAGCTTTCACGTGGATGTCCTCCGGAAAACGGGTGCGTATGGGTATAGATCACATGCAACTGGTTTTCCGCACAATACAAGAGGACTTTTTGAAGGAACTCAGGTTTCAGTCGGCAGGCAGTCGGGTGCTGGATTTCATAGTCATCCGGTTCGGCGAAGAACACGTGCGTTGCTAGAAAACGGCAGTGTCCATCACCTTTCGATAAGTGTCCTGCGATTACAAAGCAAATCTCGTTGGGTGCTTCATGATTCAGGCGGTCACGTATGGCCTCCCTCAACTGGCGGGACATTACAATGCTGGTTTCTTTGGTATTCATGGCGTTTCCTTTCTATTGAGGTCAGAGGGTGTTGAGTTGCTGGAAAATGGTGTTTACTACCGTGGCATAGTTGTCGCCGCTCACTACGTCATAGCTGGGGCGCCAGCGATCCAGCAGGAGACAGAACCAGGCATAGCCATAGTCGGACAGATCTACGCAGCCATGCGCCGCCCCTTGGTTGAATACATGGTCGAGGTGACGCCCGGAACGGTGCTTCAGGCCGATGTCCAGGTAGAACGCCTCCGGACGCTGGGTAATCGGTTTGTCCAGTCCCGGTGTCAGGATGAATAGACGACTTCGATTCTGCATAACGTTGCGGGGTAGCGGGAACTTATCGATGGCGATCCACTGGCAGTCCTCATCATCGTAGGTGATGGTGGAGTCCGGCATCTGGTTGGCAAGCAACTGGAGGTTGCCCCAGTACCATGCTTCAATCTTGTTCATTTTTAATCTCCTGTGTTTGATGCTTGGAATTACGGGGCGCATGCGCCCCGGTAGGCGGGTTTAGCCCTGAGTACTGGGCAGAAGGTTTCCCAGCGTCGCGGGTTTAACCTCAATGGATTCCAGCTCCGCCGATTCGGACGGATCGTCCTGCACCGACCCCGGCTGGTCGACCGTTGCCGGTACGTCGATGTTGGCTTTCCTGCCCGAGAACGGGCTGTTGATGTTGAGTCCCATGGTATTGCTCCTTTCGGTTTGTGGTTAATGGAGCGCGCTTAACACCAGGCGCGCCAGAACAAGCGTGATGATCGGTACCGCGATTGCGGCGTTGTTGCCGCGGATCTTCAGTTCCACCCCTTGGAAAATCCGGCAGTAGGGCTCGCATATCCGTGACAGGATCGGGGTAAGCGAGTGACGCTCCGCGCGGTTGGTCTCCAGCAGGAACCACCAGATGGCGTGTGCCGCGATATACAGATCCAGAACGAGGATGATCAGGTTCATTGTTTGCTCCAATTAATGGATAGGCTCTACTAGTAAACCGCCGTAACACATTTGCTATCCAAGGTGGGGACGGTGTACGTCGCGAACACGGTAATAACGCTCGAACTCCTCGGCTCGGCGGCGTTCCTCCTCCATGCGGCGGCGCTGCTCATCAAGGAAGCTGTTGTTTGTTGCATACGGATTGTTGTAGGTCGGATAGCTCATGGTTTTCTCCTTATGTTTGGTTGATTTCTATAGATCCAAACCGCGTCTCACTTTTCTGTGCGATTGGTCAGGAACCGACATCAAATGCCGGTATAAAAGGAGATGGCGTCACAGTTTGAGGGGGATATGGGTTGTGGGGAAATTCTCCACAAAGGTGTTTTTCCTAAGCAATCGCTGGATAGAAGGGTAAAAAACGGATATTGTTTTCACGTTTTTTAAAGCTTGTTGATTTTGGGTGTGTGGAATGGCTATGAAGTTTGCGGATGTTGCGGAGAATGTTGGGCGGTTGTTGGTGGAGATGCCTTCGTCGGATGAATTCATTTATGAATTCCTGCTGGCGTATGGATCGCCGAAGGCGAGAGTTGCGCGGCTGAAACAGGGCGCGCCCAGCTATCAAAAAATACCGGGCAAAAAAATGGCGCAGCTCTGCGACCCCAACAAAATGCCCGATGGCCTGCGCACTGCCCACCATAACCTCTATCTCCCCGTCGACCGCCTCTACCGCACCAAACTCTTCGCCTCCGACGAAGAACGCCTGGAGCACTTGTTTAAGCTGTACGAAGAGATGGCCGCAATGGAGAAGCTGGTGTAGTTATGAACAAACGGAAACCACCGTTCAATCCGCTTGATCCAAGCTTCTTCGAAGAAGGACGCTACAAAACTGTAGAGAAGTCATTGCGATGGTTGGCATCAGACCTTGATGCTTCGCTGAAAATAACACAGGAAGCATTAGAGGCTGTACGCGAAAAAAGGCTCTATCAAATTGGCTCTATATTTGCACAGATGCGTATATGCTTGTCAGATTCGGCAAGAGGGGAACCTTTATTGTTCCATGTAAGCAATGAGCTACACTATCCACTAACAGTTTATGTTCCCGAAAGCCACACTCTGGAAATGAATCTGGATGGCCCCGCTCCGGGATATGCAAATTTCATACATTTTCCACATTTTAGCCTCATCCAAAATGATGGATATCCAAACACGATAGGATTTCAGGAGTTACTTCAAACCGAGATGCTTCATGCTCCGGGCACGCACCCTTGCAGGAGCAATCATGATAAACCATGGACACTTGGAGAAGTTGTGTATCGCGTGGCCTGCCAATTTGGGGGTGCGCATGTTGATAAACGGATCAATGGCGGACTACTCCACTTAATAAAGAATCCTTTGGTTCAGAACTTCTATCTCCAGGTATCTGATGCAGCGGTACATCTTGGCCAGGAAATGCTCAGCAACTGCAATGATGCGATTATTCTCTCTGACTGCGAGGGAAAAGTGCATGTCAGCAATTATGACACTTGGTATGGGCGTGGCCATTGTCTGAGTAAAAAAGGAGAGCAGGTAAAAGCGATTGAAGCCTTTGACCAAGCCATCGAATTAAACCCTACCTATTCTGCATATTTTGCAAGAGCCGTCGCTTATGCAAATCTTCCTAATCCAGACAAGGCAATTGAGGATTTCAACCGAGCTGCTAAGCTCAATGCGGATGATCCAACATTATGGAATTACGTTGGTATAACGTACGCACAAAAGGGGAGTTCCCCCAAAGCAATAGAGTCGTATCACCGGGCAATCAAACTCAGGCCAAACTATGCCGAGGCTTGGTATGATCTCGGCGTAATTCTCCAACGGGACGGGATGGTAGATAAGGCGATCGATGCCTATCAAAAAGCGACACAGTCTGACCCTGACCTGCTCAATGCCTGGAACAACTGGGGAAACATTTACAGTGAGGCTATGATGCCTGACCATGCGCTTCCTCTGTATCAAGAGGTTGTAAACCGGAATCCTGAGCATGAGACGGTCTGGTACAACAGTGCCCGTACTTTATCCTATAGCGGGCATAACAAACAAATCGTGTTGGAGCACCTTGGAAACGCTGTTCGGATAACTCCCGATGACAAAGAATGTGCAAAAGAAGACCCAGCGTTTAAACGCCTCTGGAAAGACTGCGACTTTATCGAATTAACTAAAGGAATACATTGTCATCCCATAGATATTGAAAAAAAAGGCTGGCATGTGCCGTTGAAATCCTCCACTCGGAGGGTATGAAAAAACAACATAAACACAAGCCAGCCAGACATAGGTATACAACCTTGAAACAATTGTGCAATCTGATTCCCGGACACATGGTGTCGAGCCTTGCGCAGAAGCATGGCGTGGACATTCAAAGCCGGACGTACACGCCGTGGAGCCATGTGGTTTCTTTGCTGTACGCCCACTTCTCCCATGCACTCGGACTCAACGATGTGTGCGACGCGCTCCAGATGAACGCGGCGGCGCTCTCTACCATCCGCGGCGCGGTTCCTCCGTCGCGTAACAACCTGAGCCACGCGAACAAGATCCGCAACGCGGACATGGCCGAAGAGCTCTACTGGTGCATGATGAAGCATCTGATGGATACAGTCCCGGGCTTCGCGAAGGGCAAGGTTCGGCGCGGATACCTCCGGCGCTTCAGCAAGACGATCCATGCGCTGGACTCGACCACGATCCAGCTCGTCGCCAACTGCATGGACTGGGCGAAGCATCGCCGCCGCAAGGCTGCGGCCAAGTGCCACCTGCGCCTCGACCTGCAAAGCTTCCTGCCCCGGTGCGCCATCATCGACACGGCGAAGCACCATGACAGCACGATGACCCAAAGCCTGTGCGCCGAGCTCAAACCCGGTGAAATCGCCGTGTTCGACAAGGCCTACAACAAGTTCAAGCATCTTTTCGAGCTGACGGTGCGCGGTGTCTGGTGGGTTGGCCGGGCGAAGGACAACATGCAGTACAAGGTGGTGCGCACCCTCGAAACCACCGGGCACAAGCGCATCCTGCGCGACGAGGTCATCGAGATGGTGGTCGAAGCATCGAAGAAAGCCTATCCGTGCGAGTTGCGCCGGGTCGTGGCGCTGGTCGAGATTAACGGCAAGGATGTCGAAATCGCCTTCATCACCAATCACCTGGAGTGGAGCGCGTGGACGGTCGCCGAACTCTACCGTTGCCGCTGGGACATCGAGGTGTTCTTCAAGGAGATCAAGCAGACGCTCCAACTCTCCGACTTCCTGGGCTACAGCGCCAACGCCGTGCGCTGGCAGATCTGGATGGGGCTGCTGGTCCACCTGCTGATGCGCTGCCTCGCGTTCATGCACGGATGGGAGCACAGCTTCAAGCGGCAGTTCACTGTTGTGCGCGCGGTGCTTTGGCGCCGGTGGAACCTGCCCGCCTTGCTGGATTCCTATGGGACAGCCAAACCGCCCGGCCGCATACGGGGTGCGCCGGAACAGGCGTATCTGCCGGGGTTTGTCTAAGAGCTGTGGGACAGCCATATGCACAAAGCGCGGAACCATGGTTAACCTTCAACAAAAAATCGGAATTGACTAAATGAATCGGACATCAGAAACCTTAACAAAAACGGGGTTTTACTCTCCGTCAGCACCACCTATGGGATGAATGTGAAAGGAATAGATTGAATCATGGGACGTGAACGGAAGGTCGAAGTTGGTGCGATCAATATCAAAACCCATCCGCATTCACCGATGCAGTATGCTGAGTTGTTTGAGGATGTATATGAAAAGGAATATCTAGGAAAAATCCGGGGTAGCTATTATGGCATAATTGGGAATATGCGTTGCATAGAGGAAGGAAAGCCCAAGGCTGGCCTTGAGGGATTCTTCTATCGTTTTATGAATTTGGATCCCAATGCTCCATGGCTGAACTTGGAAAGTCGCAAAGTGCTCGACAAGGATGCTGAGGGCAGACCGATCATTCCAGACCACATCAAGCCCGATCTGAAAAGAATCCCATTCGTATTTTTCCCTAAAACCCATCGCTTGGTTTTTGATCGGAAGACTATTTCCCCTGGAAGTCTGCAACGTTTGTTGGAATCTATCTTCGCGCACGAAGCCATCATTCAAGAACACGGTTCCGTTGATGTGTTGGTTGAATCTTCTCATGAAAGCATTGAGCGCATTCTGAAGGTTCACAGGAAAACAAAGCTTACCATTAAAATCAGCAAGCCAAATCCGGATGAAGGATCAGATGACGAAATACGCGTTTTGGAAAAACTTGGAGCACAGAATGCAGATCGTCTGGAGCACATTCTGGCTACCAAAGAGAAAGATGGCCTGAAACCGGATGATGACACTCAAATTCTTATGCGTACTGCCCGGTCAAATGGAGTCGTATTTGTCGAAGGTAAGGATGAGGACGGAGAGAAGGTTGAAGAATCGACCAAAGAACATCCATATACAAAAACAGATTCATACAACCCGGATCATTTGACTCTACTTGAAGCCGTACGCCGGATCGCTTATGACGTTGTTAAAGAGGTGCTGGAGTAATGACTGTGGAAGAGAAAAAAGAACTACCAAAGCAGTATAAAGGTGTATGGGACGTTATCTGCCACTATTGGCGGATCTACGGAGGGTTTTCTGCAGTTATCAAATCGCCATACCTTCATGCATCAATCGTGTTCGCTTTATTGGTGCCGTTGTCCAAGACCGAAGATTGGTATGATGTTCCTCTCGATGTTCTTCCCTGTGTCCTAGGATTCAGTCTGGCTGGATATGCATTGATTCTTGCCCTCGGAGATGAAGCCTTCAGACGATTAATTGCCGGAGATTTCCCAGATGGAAAAGAATCGCCGTTCATGCGCACCAATTCAATGTTTCTGCATTTTATTGTCGTGCAAATCATAGCCCTCTTGCTCGCTCTCAACGCCAAGGCAAGAGATTTGGAGGGAGGGTTAATTGCGTATCTATCATATGTTGCATTCGTTTATTCATTACTCACTGCATTAGCAACCGGAGTGGAGATTTTTCGATGCTCGCGACTGTTCGATAAATTTGCAAAGCATCAAGAACGGCAGACGAAGGATCAGTAGAAACGAACTTGAAATGAAAGTAGTAATTAAATGAAGCCCTTGCATTCTCCAATTGAAATGGATTTAGCCCGACATCCGGCATGTAAGAAATGCAGGAACAAGGAGGAGAGAAAACTATATCTGGGGAGGGATCACTGCGAAGAAGTTGTGTCGGTGGTTGATGAGCTACCGATTCGGTGTGTTGGGGAATGGGCGTATGACAAAATATATCGGCTTGTTCAGTATTTTGGAATTTTTGCTCCGGGAATGCATAAGAAGTGGGAGCGAGAGATAAATTATATTGAAATCTGCTGTGGCCCTGGGCGTTGTGTCTTGCGTGAAAGTGCTGAGGAGATTAACGGAACTGCATTAGCGATTTTGAAAGATGAGAGATTTGAATACATCAAAAATGCATTGTTTATTGATCGAAGCCCAAAAGTTGTAGAGGCACTGAATTCTCGAATAAATAAACTGCAAATCGGGCATAAAGCAAAGGCTGTAGTTGGCGACTTTACTGACCGTGATGGTTTAGTGAAGCATCTCAAAAAACTTAATCCTCGGAGTTTGAATCTTGTGCTGATTGATCCAACTGAATGTAATGTTCCGTTCAGTACAATCCAATTAATCGCCAATGAGCTTAAGAGTGTTGATTTTATAATCAATGTCGCCCTTGGTACTGATGCAAACCGAAACCTATTAGAGGCAGTTAAGAATTCTTCATTTAAAAAGGCTCGGGCAAAGTATGCAGAATTCCTGGGGAGCTATTCATTTTTTGAACGAAAAGATGTGCTTGCTGCATCTGCTAATAATAATCGAGCTGATTTACGTAAGCTATTTGCGGAAGAATATGAAAAGCAGCTAGCCAAATTAGGATTTGCGCATACCGACACGCGTTCTGTACGCCATTATTACTACCTGCTTTTTGCGTCAAAACACCAAAAGGGACTTGAGTTTTGGAATAAGGCCTGCAGATATGATCCGGACGGCCAAAAGGAATTGTTTTAGGAATAAAAAATATGGCAACAAAAACTTCAATAGAATGGACGGAATCAACGTGGAACCCGGTGACGGGATGCACGAAGATCAGTACGGGGTGCAAGCATTGTTATGCGGAGCGCATGGCCAAACGTTTACAGGCCATGGGGCATCCCAATTATGTGGATGGCTTTAATGCGGTTCGATATCACTACAATGCGTTGGATGTGCCGCGAAAGTGGAAAAGCCCGCAGATGATATTTGTGAATTCAATGAGTGATCTTTTTCACAATGATGTGCCCGCGCAGTTTATTGATGAGGTGTTTTTTACGATGAAAGAAACGCCGATCCATACCTTTCAGGTTTTAACCAAGCGCGCTGGGCGGCTTGAAAAGCTCGCCAAACGCTTTGACTGGTCTCCGAATATCTGGATGGGCGTTACCGTGGAGACCGCCGACCATGTGGATCGGATTGATCATTTGCGCAATGTGCCAGCAACGGTGCGTTTCCTGTCATTGGAACCTTTGCTCGGGCCGTTGCCGAATTTGAACCTAGATGGAATCAACTGGGTCATCGTGGGCGGTGAATCGGGGCCGGGCGCGCGTCCGATGAAATCGGAGTGGGTTGAAGACCTGCGGGATCAATGCCTGAAAGCAAATGTTCCTTTCTTCTTTAAGCAGTGGGGCGGTGTCCAGAAAAAGAAGGCCGGACGACTGCTCGATGATCGGACATGGGATGACATGCCGGAACAAAATTTGAAATGAGCGATGACGTTTATAAACCCCCGTATGCGCTGACGGAGCGGATTGTTGATCTGGTGGAACGGATCGGCGAAGAGCTTGGCCGGGCATCGGTCGGGGAGCGGTCGCTGCGATTGCGCCGGGCAAACCGTATTCGCTCCATCCATGGCTCGGTGGCTATCGAGGGCAATACGCTTTCGGAAGAGCAGGTGTCGGCCATCCTGGAAGGGAAGCGGGTGATTGCACCGCCGCGCGAAATCCTGGAAGTGCAGAATGCACTGGAAGCGTATGACCAGCTCGTCGGATGGAGTCCGGCCAATGAATCGGATCTGCTGTCCGCCCATGCGGTGATGATGAATGGCCTGCTGGATGACGCGGGCAGGTACCGCGTCAAAAGCGCGGGAGTGGCGGGCAAGGAGGGCGTGATCCATGTGGCGCCGCCCGCCGACCGGGTACCGTTTTTGATGAAGCAGCTTTTCCAATGGCTGGAAACCACGGAGCTTCATCCGTTGGTGTCGGGCGCGGTTTTCCACTATGAATTTGAGTTTATCCATCCGTTCGCCGATGGCAACGGCCGCATGGGACGGTTGTGGCAGACGCTGATTCTTTGCCGCTGGAATTCGGTTTTCGGCGACATTGCCGTGGAAAGCATGATCCACGAACACCAGCAGGAATATTACGAAGCCATCAACGCAAGCAATGCAGCGGTCAATTGTGCCCCGTTCATTGAATTCATGCTGCAGGTGATTTTGGAGACGATTCAGACCGATCAAGTAGACGACCAAGTAAGCGACCAAGTAAAACGGTTGCTGGATGCAGTCGGCGGCGGCCGTTTATCGGCGTCGGAGCTGATGGAGCGACTGGGGCTGAGCCATCGGCCGACTTTCCGCAAAAACTATTTGAAGCCCGCGTTGGAGGGCGGTCTGGTTGCAATGACGCTACCGGATTCGCCGCGTAGTCCTACGCAGAAATATTTCCTGACCAGTAAGGGGAAACGACTGCTGGAGATGGTATAATTCTATTTTTTACTCCAAGGATTTCAGTTGTTCACAGTGTGCGCCCATGGATTTGCCCTGAGGGGTAAGTGCAAATCCGCGGATAGACGGGTTTGTGAGGTGATAGAATGACAGAAGCAATGCAGCGGGATATGCGGTCACGGACTGAGCCGCTGATTCACGCAGTACGGGCGCATGAGCATGGGGCGAAGGGCTGGAGTTTTTCCGGGATCGCCGCTCGGATGAACCGCCTATACGATCAATTGAACAACGATTTCTTTATGGGCAAGCTGCCGAAGGCACTGATATCGATCGGCCCGGATCTGATTATGCGATACGGGTATTATCAGGTTGGCCGTGACGGGATCGGGGCGAAGCACCGGATTCATTTAAACTCAAGGCACTTTGGGCGAAGCGAATCTGATGTGGGGGTGACGCTGCTTCATGAAATGATCCATGTATATCAGCACCTGTTCGGGCACGTGGGCCATCGTCATCGATACCACAACCGGGAATTCGTGGATATTGCGGGGACATTGGGATTCGAGTCGCAGGTCGGCTCCGGGGTGACGAAGCAGGTGAGCGGATGGCTACGGACGAAGCTGGATCAATTGGGGTTCTCCGCATTCGATAAGATGATTCCCGATCAACAGGCAAAGCCGATTAAAAAACCGCTTCGGAAGGTGATGTGGAAATGCATATGCGGGCAGGAGGCCTGGGTTGAAAAAGGCGAGTGCCTGGATGCGGTATGCAAAATATGCCACTCCGCGTTTGAGCGGCCGCAAGAACTGATGGATTCGAAGGAAGAGATTGATCTCGCCGTCGCCACGGCGGCCTGATCATTTTTCTGCGTATATGCGAACTGTCAGTACGCAAAACTGAATTAAAATAAACCGCGAGCTTGATCCGGTTTGTTTGGTTGCGTATATACGAATTATGGATTCGCAAAGTAAAAGTAAAATAAACCAGATGCTTCAAAATCTGGTTCCGGGCACGGTGCTCACGCCAACATGGTTGGCTGGGCAGGGTGTGTCGAGGGATTTGGCCTTGCGGTATGTCACTTCCGGGTGGCTGGAGCGGGTCGGGCGCGGCGCCTATCAGCGCAGGGGGGATTCCGTCGATTGGCAGGGCGCGGTCCATACCCTCCAAACTCAGCTAGGGTTGACCGTCCACGTTGCCGGATTGAGTGCGTTGCAACTCAAAGGCCTGGGTCATTATCTATCGATGGGGAAGGAAGCTTCTGTTTTGCTGGTCAGCGATGGTGCCGAGCGGTTGCCGGCCTGGTTTTCCGGCAAGGAGTGGGGTGCCGAAATTGTGCACCGGTGTGTCCAGTTGTTTGATTTTTCAGAGAACCTTCCATTAACTGTGGTGGAGCACAAGGGCTTTAGCGTCAGGGTATCGCCGCCGGAGCGCGCGGCTTTCGAGATGATCTATTGTGTTGACGGCAATTCGGCATTCGACCATGCCCGTACCGTGTTCGATGGACTGGGGGCATTGCGTCCGCAGGAGGTTCAGAAATTGCTGGAGGCCTGTCGGTCCGTGCGGGTCAAGCGGTTGTTTCTTTGGATGGCGAGGGACTGTGCGCATCCCTGGCTCAAGCATGTTGATCCGGATCGTGTGGATCTGGGAAGCGGAAAGCGCGTGGTGTACGACGGGGGCGAACTGGATCGCGAACTGCTGATCACCGTGCCGCGCAGGAAAGAGGACGCCGATGTTTAACCGGGTCTATGTCAGGCAGGTGGAGCTTCTGCTCCAGGTCATCCCCTTGCTTCAAAAGCATGATTGCTTCGCGCTGAAGGGCGGGACGGCCATGAATCTTTTTGTCCAGGACATGCCGCGCCTGTCGGTGGATATCGATTTGGCCTACCTGCCGCTTGTTCCCCGCGAAGAAGCGCTGGCCGGTATCTCGGGCGCGTTGGAACAAATCGCCGTTGAGATAGAGGCGGAATTGCGGGAGACCACGGTTCTTGGCCAGCCCGTAGCCGGCGTAACAGGGCGGCTGGTAGTGAACGCCGGGAATGCACAGATCAAGGTTGAACCGAACTTTGTGTTTCGCGGTGCTTTGTTTCCACCGGAAACGCGCACGCTTTGTGCCAGCGCCCAGACGGAATTCGAACGGTTTGCAGAGAGTAATATCCTATCCGAAGCGGACCTGTATGGCGGCAAGATTTGCGCCGCGCTCGACCGTCAGCATCCGCGCGACCTGTTCGATGTGCATCTCATGTTCAACAGCATGGGTTTAACCGATGAGATCCGTTCGGCCTTTACGGTCTATCTGGCCGGGCATCCACGCCCGATGGCGGAGTTGCTCAATCCGAATGAACAGCCCCTGGAGAGCATCTATGCATCCCAGTTTGTCGGAATGACGCGTGAGCCGGTGTCCATTGATACGCTCATCGAAACGCGTAGCCGTCTCGTAAGGGACTTGAATAGCCAACTGACCGAAAACGAGCGGCTTTTCCTGCTGTCGATCAAGATGGGTGCGCCGGAGTGGGATCGACTTCCAATCGAACATCTCGAACAACTGCCGGCCTTGAAGTGGAAGTTGCGCAATGTCGGAAACATGGAAGTCGCCAAACACAGATTAGCCGGCGATGAACTTCGACGCGTTCTGCAACTCTGACCCAAACGTTTATATATTCCTGCGGTATTCATAGGCCATGGCGATCCATGATTGTGAACGGAATCGGCTGTGCGACCTGCTGGATGAAAAACGCGATGAACTAATCATGCGCTTTCCCGGTAGCTGGATGCATCGGTTTGTAATGGCCGAGATTTCGGAAATCCGAAACTGGCTACGCGTTACACCGGCAAAAGCTGCATCTCCCCGGTTCCGCTTTCTGGTAAAACGGCAGAATTGACCGAAAGGTTTATATAGTTCACCCGCTTCTCTATTTCTAATATGCGGAAAAAATTTCAGTACACCGGATCCAATCTTCAAGAGAATCAAATTGAAGTGTCTCACATGGGATTGGGTTCGGCTTTGGCTGAAAATCCCGTTCTTTCTTATGACCAAATGATCATGGAGCGCGAACGACTGTGCAATCTGCTCGACTGTAAAAAGCAGGAGCTGTCTCTATGCCGGAAGGACACTTGGATGCATCGTGAAATTCTGGTGGAGATCGCTGAAATCCGCCGACGTTTGAATATGATCTGAATTCTAAAGCCCCAAGAACCGTTTCGTCTTGGCTCCGAATCCTTTTTTCTGGGGTTGTGGGGTATGGGACAGGCTGTCTGTCGGTCGTGCCGCCATCGTCATAAAGTGGTTGGCCTGGTCGTGATCCAGTAGTCCTTCGTCCACGGCTTCCTCAATGAGCTGATCGGCGATTTCGCGCGGCAGCTGGCCTATAAAATCGCGTGCATCCTGCAATTTGTCGGGGTCGCCGGAGACGGTGTCGTCAACCAGGTTGTTCCAACGGTCCATGATTTCGCCGACGTCGCCGAACATGGACCCGCCGCCGCTGATGGCGGCATATTGGTTATTGGTGAGTCGGCGCTGCAGGTTGTAGTCAAGCGCGACGGATTGATCCTGGTACTGCATTTCAGACAGTTCTCCAGAATCCCTCTTTTCTTTTAACTCTTCCTGTCGTTCCCGGTTTTTAGAATATAGATGGCGCGCATTGTCGATGGCTTCCAGTGCGCCGTGCACATGCGGCAGGTAGAGGTCTTTGTCATGGGGGGACTCCGAAATACGCTCATCATAGAATTCCAGTTTATGGATAAGCTCGCGATGCAGGTCATACATTTCCCGGTCGGCGCTGGAGGTATAGCCGGCATCATCGCGCAACCGGCGGTAATGCTCCTCCTCTGTATCTTCGTCAACGAATTCAATCACGCGGTCCTCGGCCTGGGAAATTATGTCGTCTTCATAATCGGTGAGTTGGGCCTCAGCTTCAGATTCTTCATCCAGATCTTCGTTCCTTTGATACTTTTGTGCAACGCGCTCCATCTTTCGGGCATGTTCTTCCTCCCGTGATTCCGGCTTTCTGAACGTCTTTTCTTCATCGTCTTTTTCAAACGCGGTCAGTTGGGGAATGCTGATGCCGTGGCCGTCTTCATCATCCATATGGGCATAATCATAGAAATCGCCGACGTTTTGTTCGGCCTGCAGTAGGCCCCGGTTGCTGTCGCGCCCACCGCTGCCCCTGCGAGATCGCGCGTTATGATCATCCTCCGCCCACGGGTCTTCGTGCTCATTGGGATCCTCAGCTGTAAATTCATCCTCCTTCCAAATGTCTTCCTCCGTGGGTCTGTGTTCCCGGAGCCATTCTTCCTCATCAAATTCCTCCCCATTCTTTTTGGCTTCGTGCCGAGCCTCTTCAAGTTCCTCATCATAATCATCATACTCGTCGGGATCTTCATGTTCGTCGGGGTCATCGAAATCGTCATACTCATCATAATATCGTGACATGTGTAAACCTCCTATAAGAAGGGAGGCGTCACACTTCCAGGCATTGGAAAGATTACCGGTGGAACTTGATTTCCTGTTGTTTGGCAACTTTCTTTTCGTCTTTCAACTTTAGCCGGGTAAGAGATTTTAGCTTTCGCTCGGCTTTTTTGATCTGTTTCAGTTCGCCGTTCAGTTGCTGCTCCATCCGTAGCGCCGTTACGACGGCGGACAGGGTTTGGGGTTGGGATTGGGCCTGTGCGTGGGTGGCAACGGTATCGATCTGGCGCCGCAGTTCCCGGTGTCGGGTCTCGGCAGTTTTAAGCATCTGCTCGATCGCATGCTCTTCCAGGATTTTCTTCCGTTCGAGCAGGATCTGCTGCTGGAGTTTTTTGCGGTCGTCCTCCCCAAGTTCCTTGCAGTATTCCCGCAGTTGCTGGAGTTCGTGCCAGTCAAAGTTTCGCAGTCGCCGATCCATGATTCGTACTTTATCCAGTGTTCGGATAACGTCGTCTGTTTTATGAGCGATAGCGGCTGTCGCTTGAGCGACCTCTTTAAAATCGGGATTGGAGTGTTCCAGCTCCGTTTTCAGGCCCTTGAGGGTTTTCTCGATCCTTCGGTCTTCCTTCTGGGCTTCGGGCAGTTCGCGGCCCTGGGTTTTAGCGATCTGCTTAACTTCGCTCTTTTCCCGTTTACGGTCGAGCATGGCGACGAAGCCAGCGTCGTTCCCCGGCTTTCCGTGCGGCCACAGGCGCATGATGAGTTTCCATGTACAGACCAAAAAAGCGATTGCCGCAATCAGTACCAATGCCGGCGCATCCCGCAGTACCTTCGGATAGATGCCTGCTGTTAACAGATAGATGATAATGTACGCGACGAGTGCGGCAGTGTCCCATTTCATGCCTAGCTGATGCAGGAGGTGAAACAACAGTAGGCCGAACAGGATCAGCATGATAATGGCTGCGAGGCCGCCGGCCATTCGCAGGTTCCATCCAAACTGGGCCTCGGAAATCGCAAGGCCTGTTCCGAGCATGATGCCCAGCGCCGTTGCCAGCGCCTTTCCCGGTCGCCCCCGAAACCGGGTTCCAAAGACCGCCTGGCACAGGGCAATGAATATGGTGCAGTAGATAATCAGGTCAAAAAGCGCATAGTATCTGTCATAGGTCGCTGCAAGGTTCCAGCCCGCGAAGGGGGCTAAAGCGTCAGCAAATGGGTCGTAGCTCATTCATAATTCACCTCGTCTAAATCAAAGCTGTTCAATATCGTCCGCTTCATGGACGCAAGTATCTGTGGGGTCAGGGAAACATAGATTTCCTTGGTTCGGCCGTAGCGGCCGCGCGACACGGTACGGGCACGGATAAAACCATACATGTCGAGTTCACTTAAAAGATCGGTAAATGCCCGCTGGGTCAGCGGAGGCATTCCTGCCTCATGGCAGAAGCGTTCGTAAACGAGATAGGCATCGCCGGTGTGCAGCGCCCGTCCCTGCGCCTTTCCGGTCAGTGCGGCATAAAGCGCCGCCTGCAACTGCTTGGGGCAGGTTCGGATCATCGCGAGGTATTTATCCTTTTCGATTTCCTCGTAGGCCTCGTCCACACAGTCGAGCGTGATTTTTTCGCCCTTCTTTTCCGCGAGCTGTGCTGAGCGCGTCAGCAGGTCTACGGCCTTCCGGGCGTCGCCGTGGGTTCGCGATGCATACGCCGCGATCTTCGGCACCACACCTTCGTCAACCATTTTGGGGCGCAGGGCTTTTTCAACGCGGATGTTGAGGATGTGCTGGAGGTCGTTGGCATTGTAGGGATCAAAAAGGAGTTCGCGCATTTTAAGGCAGCTCTTTATTCGCGGATCCAGGTTTTCCGTCCAGCTCAGTCGGTTGGATGAAAACAGCAGGATCAGTTTCGCTTCGATTTTCTGCGGCAGCCGTTTGATCAGGAATTTATAGAAAGAGTCCGGGTCGGTGCGGATGTTGTCGGCTTCATCAATAAAGATGACGATGTATCCCTTCGCGCTTTTCAATTTGGTTTCAATGGAGCGCATCAGGTCGTCGAGGCTGATGCCCCGCTTATAGTATTTGCTCGCGCCCATCAGGCAACCGAGGTTGTTCAGCGCGCGAAAGCACGGGGCAGGGCAGCACAGATCAAGATGGTATTGCCGAAAAGGTATATGTTGCTCTGAACAAAGCATGGATATTTCGTGAAGCAGATACAGCAAAGTGATCGTCTTGCCTGTGCCGGTCTTGCCCAGTACAGATAAATGGACGGGGTGCCCGTTTTGGAACACGGGCGCAAAATGGCGGGTGATTTCCCCGATCTCCCGGTTCCGGACGTTTGCATTGAATATTTCCGTGAGTACGTCGAACTGGCCCTCCCGCGACAACTGTTCATCGTCCAGGTATTGCGGGTGCTGGATGATTGCGTTTTTGAACGCTTCATAGATCTGTTCCCGGATGTGGGATTTAATGGTTGTTTGCATCTGAAAATCACCTTCCAGCGGAAAGGAGGTGGGCTGATCTATTTAATCTTTTCCAATCCCTGGAAAGTAGTGACGCAGGTTGTGGTGCGGTGGGAGTAAATTTCCGATGCGGTCTATATATATACCTATCTCTATTCTGAAAGAGTAAGTAGTAAGTACTGTATGGTGGTGACGCTTTTAAACGGATGCGGCTTTGCCGAATGGCAATTGATGGTTGGGGGTTGTTTGTTGATGGGGGCGAGTGGCAAAAGGATGTGTAAGGTGATTCTTGTGGCGATCAAAAATGCATTTCCGATACTTACAGTGGAAGTTCACTCACGCCGGTCATCGCGAGATTGTCTTGGTCGCCCGTAGACAATCTGCGCAGAAGACGCAGGTTGCAAGGTGAAGAATATGAGCGAAAATAAGCCGATTAAGAAGTTTGGAGCAGGCGCGATCTCAGCGTCTGTCTGGAAGAATGAGTTGAAGGATGGGACTGAAATCAATGCGGTGACCATCGAGCGTCGATATCAGAACAAGGATGGCGACTGGCAGAGCACAAACAACCTGAGGGTAAATGATCTTCCACGGGTTGCATTGCTGGCACAGAAGGCCTACGAATTTCTGGTGTGCGGTAAGCACGATGAAGCGAAGGAGGTGGAAGAATGATGGGACTCCCTCATATCCAGCTCCACGGTCGGCAATACCTGTTGGATGTGGCGGCTAGCGAGCTGCAGAACCCGAAACATCCATGGGATGTGGTGCCGCTGAACGAGGCGGAACTGGAATATTACAAGGCGCTGGCCGGAGGCGCCGCTTAGGCGCTTTGTGCGCCCCTTTAACGAGTCGATAAAAAGGCGTTGTCTGACCGGGCGCGGCGGAACAAATAAATATCGGGTTTCACGCCTAAGCGCATAAAAGCCGTTCGCTCTTCGCGAGCGTCATTTTAAGCGATTCCCCCGAGGGGTCGGCTGCCCGAAATGGCCGCTCGAAAAAGAAGAGGCAGACGAAAAGAATCATACAGATGGAATGAATGAAAATTTTCGATTTGTTCATGTCGAATGATTCCCTCGGGGTATCTGTTTTGGGACTGAAACAGATACCCGCAAAAGACGGGAATCAAAAGGTGATAAAATGAACAAAGCGAAAATAAATCAAATCATCAGCTACATCAAAGCGCAGGATGAATTTCCGTTTGATGTATTCGATGTGGAAGACCAGGAGTCCGTACTTGGATACTTTGGCTTCCACTCAAAACTGGATGACGAAGAACGGAAAATCATGCAGGCCGAGCTGATGGAGATGGCGGAAGCAGCGCAGTCCGCAGAGATGGCAAGAATCATGTGCGCAGAACCGGTGCCGCAGAGATTATACCGGAAGAAATACTGCACAAGAACTGAGCAGTCAATGAGCATGGAAGAATGGCTGAAGACACTGCCCGAAGAGCTTCGGGGAGGCGTTGCCTCCGTGGTATAGGCGGAGGCCTTTGGCCTATTAGGCCGCCTATGCCGTGGGGTAAAACAGCATAATAGGAACAGGGTAAAAGTGAGGGATGGTTATGGGATAATTCCAGAGCCTGGAAATATAGGTGTGAAGGTTTAGGCACTATGGAGTGATGGGGTGGTGATGCCGTAACAGGGGTTGGAACAGTTGGAAGCATTAGATGGGGATTGGTTGATGGGATAAATGTCGGGATTTGGGGATATGGATTGTGGTGATGATGGAAATGGATTCATGAGGTAGAGGGGGTTGAGATGGGTGGAAAAACTCCCTTCGGTCGTAATTAATCACCGCTTCGCGGTTAATAGATCTACCGATCACATGAGCAGAGCTCATGAGATCGGGGATGGGAATTGGTGGGAGCTCCCGCCTCCGGCGGGGTGTGGTGACCGGGGGTAAGGCAGGGCAGGAGAAAGGACGTAGTCCGGGGGCTTCGCCCCCGGGGGAGGTAGAAGAAGGAGTGGTCATGTATTGGTGTGACCATGAAAAGGAGGGGAGGATTCCTGGGGAAATCCACTGTGAAAATAACGGAAAACGGGGTGTTAGGTTTGTTCAGGTTGGATGTTGTTGTAAATGAGCAAGTTAAGTCGGGATGAAGAATAAAATAAACCCGTGAACAAACCTCTGAATAAACCATGCGAATCGGCTGCCGTCCTTCGGCCGTTTTCGGTGTTTCATGGGTTGGAAGATCGAAAGATTTATAAAGTCCGGATGGTTTTGGTCTACTGGTGAGTAGTAAATGGCAGGAAACTATAACTGGTATTATCCGGGCTATGCGCCCGATCAAAAACTGCAGAAGGACGCCTACGGCTATCATGTCGAAACCGGCCGTCCCGCATTTGAAATCATACGGGAAATTCCGGCAGCGAAGCAGCCGTTCGGGAAGCCCGACGGACTCTATGAAAAGATTTTCAATGACGGGAATGCGCGAGAACATGATCCGATGAATTTCGGGGCGGACCGGATGTTATTACACGGTGATCACATCGACTGCCTGATGAAACAGTTGCAAGCACGGCACACGATCTCATACAGCGTTCTGAATGATATTGAGTTTCAGGAAACCCGCGTGAATTCATCGCTATCCCAATTGAATGGTCTACCTGTGATGGCAGGTCGATGTTCAAAACAGGGTATCGACCTGGAAAAGCAACTAGCACGATTGAGCCAGGAACGTCACGCCGAAGAGATCGCATGCTGGCGGGATACCAACCGGTTGCTGGGAAGCATATTTGATTCATGGACAGGCTATGCCGATGAGCGGCGGAAAAAGAGGTTGATGGACGATGACCTTTGAGGAATCGCTCAAAAAACTGGCCGTCCATATCGGGCAGATCAAGGCGTTGAAACTATGGCGTCAATACCAGCTGTCCGATGCATTCGGAAGACGGGATATAGAGGCTTTGATCGAGTTGCAGCTCCATCAGAAATATGGCGAGGATCCGCTGCGCGATGAAAATGGATTGCAGGTGCCGCCGGAAAATGACGCAGCAGGTGAGTATGAACTCGGGCAGGTTTTGAACTATGAAAAAGTCCTCCATCCGTTCGGAATCCGGGAGGATGAATTTATCCAGCACATGGCGATTTTTGGGCGGAGCGGGGCAGGTAAAACCAATACGGTAGCCCTGCTCATAAAAGAGCTGGTTCGTCACAAAAAACCGTTCCTTATATTTGACTGGAAACGGAACTATCGAGACCTGTTGGCGCACGATGTTCCACTGGAAGTTTACACCGTCGGAAGGCCAGTTCATCCGCTCTATTTTAACCCGCTGATTCCACCCCCTGGAACCGATCTAAAAGTGTGGTTAAAAAAACTGATCGAGATTATATCCCACGCCTACTTTTTAGGAGAAGGAGTTATGTTTATTCTGATGGAAGCTATCGATGCCGTTTACTCAAAATTCGGGTGCTATGGAAATGCTCCCGAGCGCTATCCAACTCTGAAGGATGTACTTGAGTTTTTGGAAAAGATGCCGGTGAAGGGCCGGAAGGCTATGTGGCTCGATTCCACCATGCGGGCGGTTCAAAGTTTATGCTTTGGACAGGTGTCCGACGTCATCAATACCGACTCCCAAACCGGGGTGCAGCAACTGCTCGATAAGAACGTTTGCCTTGAGCTCAATTCGCTGGCGCAAAACGAAAAAACATTCCTGATCGAAACACTGATGGTGTGGATACACCATTGCCGAATGCTTGAGCCCGACCGGGAAACATTCAAGCACTGCATCATCGTGGAAGAGGCGCACAACATACTGACGAATACCGGAAAGGAAACGGTCATCGATCTGATTCTGCGGGAGATCCGGGAGCTCGGTGAATCCATCGTGCTGATAGACCAGCATCCGAGCCAGATATCGGTTCCAGCCCTTGGAAACACATATTGTACCATCGCGCTCAATATGAAACACAGCAAGGATATCAACTCACTCGCTGAGATGATGCGGATCCCGAAAGAGAACCGCGAAACGCTGGGCCTGCTGCCCATTGGTCATGCGGTCGTGAAACTCCAGTCGAGGTTCATCCATCCATTTGAAATCCAGATTCCGAAAGTCGATCTCGATAAAGGATCGGTCTCCGATGCGTACCTATCGCAAATTTATGGATCCTATTCCAGCGATTCCACATCAAAGGGCAACCATAATGCCGGTTCCAGTGAAAAGGAACCCATTCCCGAAAACCATAGAATAGAGAAGCATTCTACTGGAACAGGTCTATCTGAGACCGAAGAAGTATTGCTTAAGGATATTCGTAAGCATCCTTTTGATGGAGTTGTTAAACGATATTCAAGATTGGGGATCAGTCGAAGGCGGGGGAACCATGCCAAACAGGGACTTATTGAAAAAGGAGTAATCCAGCCCGTTGACGTCCCTACAAAAACCGGCAAGGTCGTCCTCCTCGACTTCACCCCCGCCATGCGCGAATCCATGAAGCGGAATGGGATTAAAGTCACCAAGCGCAAGGAAGGTGGAATCGTTCACAACTATTGGAAAAACGGAATCCTTAAGCAGCTCGAAAAAGACGGATGGACTGTCGAACTCGAAAAACCTATAGGCAATAATATGGCCATTGACCTCTACGCTGAAAAAGCTGGTAAACGCATTGCAGTCGAAGTCGAAACCGGCACCCGCGGCGCTGAGAACATAGAAAAACTGATACCCTTGAAGCTTGATCGCATCATCAGTTTCAGTACGACAAACGAATCTAAGATCAAAACATTGCGGGATCTCAGTACCCGATCAATCCATTTAAACAACCTGAAGATCCAAGATCCAAGCTCATGGGACCGAAAGAATGAATTGTGGATCAAATGATAAACTTCAACTTTTGGTTCAACGAGCGTAAGCAGCGTTGTTTTGACCTATTGAACCACTCTTCCTCTATACTCCGGTCGGTTAACTCGCATCAACCGGAAGCTTCATATAACCTTGTGTAGATTTCAGATGTCGTGGGGATTTGTAAATTGGACGTAGTTTAGGTGGTTGCTAGAGTGCTATTTCCCCCACGAAAGGTGGGTGAAATAAGAATTTGTTTTCAGATAGCCTGAACCGGGGTAGTACGAAACACTAATTGCATCCAATCGGGCCGACCACGCCAACAATATTGCTCAGGGATTGTTTTCTCGTTGCCTGTGCGTATAGCAAAAGAAGGAATTGTTGCCACGTCTTGAACGTTTTGGCGTAACGGTCTGCATCATGCATTTTGACCGATTTTTCAAATATATGTCTCGGAATGAAATAGACCAACTATCCGCGCAAGATATTGGATTTCGATACTGCAGAAGAACGGTTTATTCAGGAGCTGGCAGCATGAGGCAATCGTCGGCAAACAAAATATGGCATTTTAATTTACAGTCTACCTTCCGAGTCGTCTATATTTTCAACTATTTACCGGACACCAGTGTTATGATATATTGTTTTAAAATAGAGTGGTCAATCTATCGCCTAGATTGGCGGGAAGCTATATTAAGCATTCCATATTGCTGAGAAGCATGAGTTTAAAAAAGTGAATCACAAAATTTCCATCGTCTATTTGTACTGCCTATGTGTAGCTGCCTTGACCTTCAGTGCCTGGGCCGTTCAGCCCTACCAACCTCAACCGGTCCCTGCCGCGCTTGGAGAGATGTGGCGCTGGCACCATATCGAAGCGCTGGATCAGGAAGGGTTCCGGTGCATGGCGACCACTCCGGACGGGGCGATCTGGTTTGGCGTCAATAATGGTTTGCTGCGTTATGACGGAACCCAATGGAAACGGCATGATTTGGAAAACGGATTTGTAGACACTCCCGTTCAACAACTGGCCGTTGCAAAGGATGGGACTGTTTATGCATTGAGCCGCGGCATCTTGTTTCGATATGACGGTAAGCTTTGGAAGAGGACCTTCCCGCCAGAGGGCAAGAGCATAATTTTGACCTTCTTAATGCCTGCTAACGATGGAGGAGTATGGCTTGGCTCGACCCGGGGACTTTTTCATATAAACGAAAACAACATCAAACTGATTACAGAGCCCAGGCATGTTAATGGGGCGAAAAAACTGTTGTCCGACCTTGTCACCATAGAGGTTCTGCCGAACTTGCAAGGGCCGGATGGGGATGTAATGGTTGGTTTGTTCGAGAACGATGATGGCGTTTTAACCATTGGCTACACGTCGGGTTGGTTCGTGCAGATCGATACCCAACGCCCCCTGAGCGAACCGGGTGCTTGTCGTAGTTTAAAGAGTTCAGGGAATGTGAGTCTTAATCAGGTCGTCAGCATGCTTGAAATGGATGATGGTCAGATCTGGGCAGGCTTTGGGCCGAATGTGTACATCATGGATATATCCAGGGGGATGAACACCCATTGGCCCTTATCCGAATCGGACTCCGTTGAACAAAATACTTATGCCTTAGTCCGGTCAGCCGAGGGAGAGCCCATTATCGCGTCCCCCTCTCAGATATTCTGCAGATCCGGCGATAGGTGGGAATCCTTCAGGTATCCGGGCCCGGATAGCAGCAGTTTGCCGCTCATGATGGTCGATGAGGGCCAGAATCTATGGGTAGGGAAGCTTCATGGGAAAGTGTATCGAGTGGACCTTTCCAACGAGCGGTGGCAAACCATGGAGGGCCTCATTTTTCAGGGTGAAGACCGGCTTGGGGCACAGTGGTTCCTGGATGTTGAGGGTCATGCAGTCCGTCTTCACGAAGGGAAATGGGATCTGTATAATCAGGGGGATGGTTTAATTGACACCCCGGTAGGCCTGCTTTGCAATCGAAGCGGCCCGGTCTGGGTTGTTGGGAGTCATCAAGGCCAGGCGGCCTCAGCGTTTCTTGATGAACATGGACGCTGGCAGCGGACGATTCATAAGGACCTGCCTTTGCATATCAGCCCGTCATCTCTTTTTGAGGATTCGCAGGGAACTATATGGTTCGGGGCTTACCGTGGTTTACCCAAGGATACAGGGGGGGTTGTTTGGGCGGAACCGGATGGGGCGAGCGGATACCGATTCAAACATAGCCAAAAACCGAACAGGGCCTGGCATATAAGGGAGCTTCCCGACCGAAAAATGGTTATAGGTGCATATGCATTATGGGCGTTAAACGGCTCATCGCCCAGCCGCATTGCCAATGAACATGCCGGACCTGGTGAAAAGTATCTTGCCATGGACTGTGCGGAGGATGGCAGTTTATGGGTCGCCCCCGAGGGCCTCGGCGTGCATCGCTTCAGGGAGGGCGAATGGACCCGCTACGCGCGGCAGGATGGATTGACCGATAATATGGTCGTTGCGTTGCTGGGCCGTGGTACCGACGACGTCTGGGCCTTAAGTGCGAATGGATTAAGTTATTTCGACGGGTATGGTTGGACGCCCGGCATTTACGGGTCTTTCTTTCCGGGGCTTTTTCATCTTGAGGGTTCAGTGCATGAATCAAAGGATGGCAGCCTTTGGCTCAACTATGTCTCGCCTTCCTGGTTTCTTCGAGCTGAGTCAAGATATCAGCTGGAGTCCAATGTCACCTTTAAATCGATTCGCTGCCGCCCAGCCTCCCTGCCGCCTGACACGCAAATCATTGATTTCATGGAGCGGGTGGCTTTACCGGGCAGCATGACTATTCGCTGGCAGGGAACTTCGCCTTGGCAGCAGACGGAAGATCAAGAGCTGTATTATTCCTGGCGGCTCGATAATCAGGATTGGAGTGCGTATGCATTAAACCGCGACGTGACGCTGCGTTCCATGAAGCCCGGAAGGCACACGTTTGAAGTCCGGGCGCGCGATTATGATTTGAATGTGGACCCCACTCCGGCAGTAATCTCGTTTGTTGCGATTGCTCCCGTCTGGCAGCAGGCGTGGTTCATACTTTTGGTCTGTTTGGTCATTATTCTGATCATCATGGTTTTGAGATCATACAAGCATCGCCTGGTGACCGATCAGCAGCACAAAACAGAACTTGAACGTGTGAAACTCCGCTTTTTTACGAGCATTTCCCACGAACTTCGAACGCCGCTTACCGTGTTGCTTGGCCCGCTTCAAGGTCTATACGAAAAGACGCAGGACCCCGATATCAAGAATAGACTCCGCATGATGATCCGGAATGGCGAAAAATTGCGGACCTTAATCAACCAAATCCTGGACTTCAGAAAACTCGAAGCCGGAAAGATGAAAATCAGCTGGAGCTACGGCGATTTTATTCAATCGGCACAAGCCGTTTTTGATTCGCTGCTGACCTATGCGGAAATGACCTCGGTAACATACGCTTTTGAAGCGCCGAAAACCTCGTGTATGGTTTGGTTCGATTATGATAAACTGCAAATCCTGCTGAGCAATCTGATCTCAAATGCCATCAAATACACCCCGTCTGGCGGCAGCGTAAAAGTGATGCTGTGCATTGACTATGAAAAGGATGCGGCCGGAATCGCGGTCCCGACTTCAGTAGTAATCCGGGTTGAAGATACCGGGCCCGGTATTTCTGCGGAAGACCAGGAGCATATCTTCGAGCGGTACTACCGCTCGGACTCAAATGAAAACAAAGGATCCGGGCTGGGACTGGCGTTGGTCAAAGAGTTGACCCAATTGCTCGGCGGCTCCATTTTGGTCGAGAGTCCGGTTACAGCGGACCGGCAGGGAACCGGGTTCATTCTTCAGCTTCCCATCTATGCAGAAGCTCCCGAGGGGGCACACCCTGCTCATATCCAGACCGAATATAATCTCATGCCGTCTGAAACCTTGGCTGGTTCCTCGAACGGTGAGCAAACCACAAAACCCACCCTCCTCGTCATTGATGATGACAAGGATATCCGTTTATTCGTGCACATGGAGCTGTCCCCGCTCTACGACATACACGAAGCGGGAAATGGAAGCGAAGGATTGGAGCGGGCTTCCGAACTGATGCCGGATCTTATTATTTCTGACGTCATGATGCCGCTGATGGACGGAACGCAACTGTGTGCCGAACTTAAATCGAACCCTTTAACGAGCCATATTCCCATCATTCTGCTGACCGCCCGCACGGCACAGGAGCACGAATTGGAAGGACTAAAGGCCGGTGCGGATGCCTACGTTACGAAACCATTCGCCATTGACCTGCTAAAAGCACGGATTGCTGCGCTTCTGGAGTCACGAAAAGCCATGCAGGAGCGTTTCCGCCGGGAAATCCAGCTGGCTGATTTTGACGTCAGCATCACCTCCATCGATCAGGTATTCCTTGAACGAGCGGTTAACATCATCAAAACCCAAATGGATGACTGGGAATTCGGCCCCGCCCAGCTTGCCCGGGAATTACACATGAGTGAGCGGAGTATACAACTTAAAATAAAGGCGATAACTGGAGAAACACCGAGCCGGCTGATCCGGCTTATACGCCTGAAGTGTGCAAAAAAAATGCTGGAAGAAGCGCAGCCCCGCATGACCGTTGCCGAGGCCGCGACAGCAGTGGGAATCATTGATGTGAGCTATTTCGGAAGAGTTTTCAAAATAGAGTTCGGCCAAACACCGTCATCGGTGTTGGCAAACAATAAAAAGTAGGCATGTCCCGAAAATTGGGTTGGTTCGCCGCGATTTTGAGCATCCACCCTGCTCGTAAATCACACCGTTCCGCTTGAGTGCATTGATCGAATTCAACCTCTCACCGCAGTTTTACTGCCAACCCCAGCTGTTTGGACCCCAAGCGACCTTTCACGATGTAAAAGGTTTAAACCCCGTATAATTAATGCGTTTATTAGAATTTTTTGTGTAGGGCGCGCCTATCGATGGGTGGCTTGAAATCGGTTCGAACGGGATGCCCATCGCGGGTTGTGTTCGCCGATGGGAGAGCCGCAAACTGAATGTTCGAAAATCGAAAATAAATCAGCTGTTTACTTCAAAAACCCGGAAAACGAGGGAAAAAAGGCCCTGATTTCGGTTGAGTCCGAATATTCATTCGGCTGAGTGGGAACCCAGGATCCGGTTTTTGCTCATATTGGGTCTGATAGAAATAGCTGGAAGGTTCATTTGCAAACTGATGTCGGGTTGATCCAGCAATAAAACCCAAGGAAGCGAGTGAAATAAATAAGTAAAAACACGGAGGCAGAAGAGATGAATGGAATGAAAAAAATAAAAGCAAAGGCCTTATTGGCCTTGGCGGCAGGTGTGCTCGGCGCACATGCCCAGACCACAACGAACGCAAAGAGGAATGGAAGCCACGTAATTCAAGGAGATTTTTCAGATGGGAGTCCAACTACATCTCTACTAACTAACAGCAACAGCAAACGAGTCGGTAATGGGGGCACCCCAGTGCGTATGAACGTGCCTGTATGGGGGCTGGATCTTCCGCCGATTCCGCCCGGAGAAACACTTACGGCCGCAACCTTTTCGGTAGATGTGCTTTCGATAAGCGGCGCTCCCCTGTTTTTCGATGTTGTGTTCAGCTTGATGAATGCCACCGATATATCACAGATCGGCTCTGCCGAGTTTGTGGCGGCATCGGCTCCACTGGGCACGGTTCTTTCGAATGGCTACGTATTTGCCCAGCTAGACGAATCTGAAATACCAGCGGGTGAAACGTTAGAGGTGCCTGTGACGGGCGCGGCATTGACCCAGCTGAGTTCATTGTATGATGCGTCCGGTAATCCGACTCAAAGTACGATCTGGTTCCGTCTGTCGCCCAGTATCACTAATTCGGCTAACGGGGGCGATCGGATCCAGTTTGCCGATGACCCGCTTGATTCTAATGCGGCCCTCTTCGGGCTGGAACTGGATTGGGGTGTGCAGCCGGAAGATGTCTATTATGTTGCATCGACACCGACCAACTGGACCGCCGGTTCTGCATGGAGCGACGGCAATCCCCCATCAAGCATCAATAATTATATTGTAACCAACAATGTGGCTTTGCAAACACCGTCCACCACCGCGACCTTCCCGGGAGCGTCTCTTGATCTGGTCGGCTCGCAGACCGTGGAGCTGATGGTTTCCGGGGCCGATGTAATTACTTTCCCTCTGCTTGATCTGGGCAGCGATGTTCTCCGAGCGGGGGTAGTGGATGCCGGGGAAGCAAAGGTGGATGGGACGATCAATGTATTTGGTAATCCCACGTTGGCCGGTGCCACGAATGAGACGCGGGACCTGCGTGTGCTGGCTCTGGTTACTGGGGTATCTACCCTGGAACTGTCCGCACCCACCAAAACCGTCTACATCGACAATACGGCCAATACCTTTGGCGGAACGTGGAACGTGACCGGCGGTACCGCCGAGTTTGCCGCTCCCGGCGCGGTCGGTCCGTCCGGCATTCAGGTGCAGAGCAATGCAACGCTGCGCATCCTGGGCAACTGGGATGGCCTGGCCTCCGGCGAAACCCTGACCGTTGCCGACAGTCCGTCCGCTTCGGTGGTCGTGGGCGCAAATGCATGGAGCGTGTCGGCTCTTTCGATCGGCACCAATGATGTTGCCTCAGGTGCCGTCTATACGCTGGCTGAACTGAACGCGATGGGTTCCAACGCGGTATTTGCCGGCACCACCGGTACCATCCAGGTGGGGGCGCTGCCGCCGCCGCCCCCGGAAGATCTCATCGTTGGTATCGATACGTTTGATAGCACCTCCGCTCCAACCCCAACCTTTACGGGGGCAGGTATAACGGCTTCCGCCACGGCTTTCTCCCCGGACGGAATTTGGAACAACTCTGTTGGCGAAGCTCGTGGTTCCAGTAAAGACGGGACATGGGGAACCTTTGATGGTAACGGGAATCCGGCCAGCACGAGTACCACTCTAGGGGTTGACTGCATCAGTCTGCTCAATGGTAGGAACGGTCAGATCACGTTATCGATCACGAACAACGGGCCGAGCGATATCAACCTGGGTGCGATTCACTTTGACGCCCTTGCGTTCCGCGCCAAAGCAGCACGTACCTATGCGGTGAACGTACTGACTGGCAGCGATATCACGGTCGGTAATGTCTTTACTTCAGCTGATCAAGCGATCACCGAGTTGAATGGGACTGCAGGCCTCAAGCTCGATGATTTGGATCCCGAGACCCATGACCAGCACGATGACATCGACGTTTCCCTGGCCGGTATTGCTGACAGCACACTCGAAGTGGGTGGGGTCGCCATCATTGAACTGGCCTTTTCGGGAGGCATTCCCGGCAACAGTGGACATCATCTGTGGGTGGACAATCTCGGAATTTCATCTACGGCCGATACGGTGGTTGAGCCGCCGGAGCCGCCGGTAATGGGTTCGGAAGTGTCGGGCGGAAACATGACCATTACCTGGACATCGGACGGTTCGTTCAAGTTGCAGACTCGCGATAGTCTTACCACTGGCGACTGGATGGATGTGCCTGGTGCAACCTCCAGCCCTGTCGTGGTTCCAGCCACCAACGATGTTGAATTCCTGCGTCTGATTGAACAATAGGGTATAGGGATTCCTCGCAATGGCGGGGCGGCGGATGCCTGATTCTACAAGGTTGAACCCGTCCCGCCATATAACCATTGAGAATTTAGTTAAGAAGCATCCCACAGAGGGGATGCCGCAGGTAAACAAAAGGAGAAAAAAATGAAGAGAACAATAAAAGTAATGACTACGTGCAGCATGGTTGCATTTGTAATGGCAATGGGTGCGCATGCCGGAATGGTTTCAGGCACTCCATCAAGCTATGGTGTGATCCAAGGTGACCTTCAGAACGGTGGTCCGGATGCGTGGAAGCCTAGTGACGGCAACGCCGACCGTGTGGGGGCAGGCGGGACTAGTCCCAACCAGGTTATCAATGTGCCGGTTTGGGGGTTCGCCCTGCCCACCCTTGCGGCTGGTGAACAGATTGATGCGGTCAACTTCGGATTCACGATGACGGGCACCCCGATAACGTCGAGCGCAACGTTCGATGCGGTGATCAGCCTGATGAATTATGACCAGTTCACCGACTTCAGCACGGCGGATTATTCAGGGGATATCGGTGCCCTGGGCAATGGAACCTTGGTGGCTACTTTTAACAATACGGATCTCGCAGCCAACTCGGTGGAGAGTTTTGCGTTGACCGGTGCTGCCCTGACTCTGTTTAAGAGCTTCTACGACGCATCCGGAAATCCTCTCCAGAGCGACGTCTGGTTCCGTATTTCGCATGACGGCCCTTGGCCCAGTCCTTACCCAACCAACGACCGCTACAATTTTGCGGACGACGGCACAGGAAATGTCACCCGCACGTTGGATATCACAACATCTGTAATTCCGGAACCCGGTACGCTGGGGTTGGTGGCGGCGTTTGGTGGCGGCGTCCTGTTTATCCGCCGCCGTTTCATGATGTAGCTCTACGCATGAAATGCATTTAAATAGGGGGCTTTACAGCCCCCTTTTTTTGATAGTACTGAATACATATAGGTCAATAGGGTCAGAGTAGGCGAATTGTCCGTTTTCTTATTATGATGAAACGAATCCTCTTTTTGCTGTCGGTTTTGATGGGGGCTTGTGTTGCATTGTCTGCAACAGAGGCTCCGGCCTGGCTTGACTATAATCAAAAAAGGGCGACGGGACAGATGGGCGATAGCCTCCTGCTGGATTTCTCGTATGCCGGCTACCAATTTTCAGAACAGCCGATTCCCGATGTGTCCGGTTGGAATACGATTGATGTCACCGCATACGGGGCCGTTGCGGATGACGCAGGGTTTGATGATGCGGCCATTCAGGCGGCGATCACTGCAGCCGAGGCCAGCGGCGTTCCAACGGTGGTCTATTTTCCGGCCGGGCGGTACAAGGTCAGCGACGCGGCCACGCAGGATACCCCGTTTGAGATCAACGGGAGTCACATTGTGCTCAAGGGGGCGGGTTCCGGAGTCGGTGGCACGGAGATTTTCACGGAGCGCAGCGATTCGGACGGTGGTGCGGGCCCCTGGCGTTTTCATTTTAAGCCGGCTTCGATCAATGACTCGGATATCACCACAATCACCAGCGCTATAACGCGTGGGGATTACCAGATTCAGGTGGCCAACGCCGGTGCGCTGAGTGTCGGGGACACAGTGAACCTATATCAGCAAACGACGGACAACCTCCCGCTCAACATGCCGGGCCTGTCGTACAACCCTATCTGGAAACTTCCAGACAATGGAATCAGGCCCCACGAAAAACACCTGATCACCGCCATACAGGGGAATATGGTAACGTTTAAGAACCCGGTGAACATGCACTTTGCCCTTCATCACAATTCTTCGCGTGTCGAGCGGTACACCACGATCGAAGAGGTCGGTGTGGAAGATATTCTTTTTACCAGCGGTTGGGCGGATGATCCTGCGATCTACGAGCACCATGACAGCGACTTGGTTGATTACGGCTGGCGGGCACTGGCCATGGAAAACGTATTTAACGGCTGGGTCCGGAACTGCGAGTTCAAGGACTGGAACGAAGCGCTGTGGATTGAAAAGTGTCTGGCGGTGACGGTGAAAGATGTGCTTTATACCGGCAAGCAGGGGCATACTTCCTATTATGCGCGCTATTCCTACGGGGTGCTGTTTGAAAACATGTGGGATGATGTGCGGGACGACGGCGGCCATAACATTGCGGGTCATGGGCATGGTCCCGGGATGCGTTGGAGTACCACCGGAACGGTTTTTCTGAACTGCAAAATGAACGAGCACCAGTCCATCGACTGCCATGGCTATCACCCTTATGGAAACCTGCTGGATGGCGTGTTCGGCGGATCGTTCAATAACAACGGTGGTGCTGAAGATTCCTATCCGAACAGCGGACCCGATCTGACCTTCTGGAATTTTGAGCATGCGTCATATTATTCTTTTAAGACCTTCGATTTCTGGGATCCGGTGAACCGGAAAACCCATACCTACGCATGGCCGAAATTTATCGGTTTCCTGGCACCGGGCGAAAATATCACCCTGGTGAATACAGGGCTGAATCAGCTCCAGGGTACGGAGGTTTATCCGAAGTCGCTCTTTGAAGCGCAGCTGCAGATGCGCCTGTTTGACGGCTATGTGTCGGCATCCTCTGAAACGCAGGATCATCCTGCAAAGCTGGCCAACGATAATGATGCGGGTACTGCATGGATTTCGGATGGCCCCGGAGCCGGTGAGTGGCTGATGATTGATCTGGGCGTTTCGAATGCCGTCAATAGCATCGCAATCGATGAAGATGGAGGACGGGCAGGTAATTTCCTGATCGAATACTGGGATGAATCCGCCTGGCAGGTGCTGGGGGCGGGGAGCGGCATCGGCCCGGACTGGGAGGTTCAGCTCCCGGAGGTGACGGCCCGCAAGTTTCGATTATCGGTTGTCAATATGAAGTCCGGTGAAGAGGCCTCGCCCGTTTCGATCCGCTCCTTCCATATTTCGCTTGAGGCGGATCCTGCTTCGGAGGTCCTGATCGCCGGATGGGATACCTGGGATAGTATCTCTGCTCCAACCCCAACCTTTGCGGCGGCAGGGATAACGGCTTCCGCCTCGGCTTCCTCCCCGGAAGGCAATTGGAACACCTCTGCTGCCGAAGCTCGTGGTTCCAGTAAAGACGGGACCTGGGGAACCTTTGATGGCAACGGGAACCCGGCCAGCACGAGTACCACCCTGGGGGGTGACGGCATCAGCCTGCTTAATGGCAGGAACGGTTCAATCACATTGACGATCTCAAACATTGGCTCAAGCGACATCAACCTGGGGGCGATTCACTTTGACGCCCTTGCGTTCCGCGCCAAAGCAGCACGTACCTATGCGGTGAACGTACTGGCCGGCAGCGATATCACGGTCGGTAATGTCTTTACTTCAGCTGATCAAGCGATTACCGAGCTGGGGGGGACTGCAGGCCTCAAGACCGATGATTCGGATCCCGAGACCCATGACCAGCACGATGATATCGACGTTTCCCTGGCCGGTATTGCTGACAGCTCACTTGAAGTGGGTGGGGTGGCCATCATTGAACTGGTCTTTTCGGGAGGTACTCCCGGCAACAGCGGACATCATCTGTGGATTGACAACGTAGGTATCACGGGAACGTTTCCGCCCGGCACGGTGTCCCCGGTGCTTGAGTACGAAATTATCGGGGGCGATATCGTCTTCACCTGGATCGGAAGCGGCATGAAGGTTCAGTCTCGCACAAACCTGACGGAGGGAGTCTGGATTGATGTGCCCGACAGCGATGCTCCTCCGGTGACAAATTCCACAACCGATCCGGAAGCCTTTTTCCGGCTGATTGAAAAATAATACAACAAACTGGGTAGGTGTAATAATGAAGATAAACTCCATTCTTAGATTAAATCGAGTCCTGCTCGCCTTGGCTTGGTCTGTGAGCCTTTGTATGGCGACTGTTGCACAAAATGAAATATTCTGCGGCGGTGTTTCCGGATGCTCGAATCTAGCGGTAGCGGCCAATTCTGATGAGTTCCGCGCGGCGGGCGGAAATATTTTTATTCATTCGGTTGGGTGGGACAATCACACGACCGAGGCGCAGAAAAACACCATCGTTCAATTGTGGCAGGACCATGAGTGGGGCATTGAGATGGGGTTTTCCGCGTATGACTATACCTCCAGGCAGAACGCGTACAAAAGCAGATATCTGGACCGGGGTATCCAGGCGAAATTCATTACGGTGAACGCCTATTCCAGTGGGAGAATTCCAGAGGTGGATGACTGGATACTCGATAGGCAGGCCTATTATGACAAAGGCGTCGATTCATCCACCGCAATCTATGCCACGTTTGAGTATCAGAACATGGCGGAATATCAGACGACGCTGCATCAAAACTTAGTGTCTGACCGAACCGATTTTCAGGAGATCATTACGGCATCCGGAGGAATGACGCTGGATATTCCGCCAACCGTTTATTTCAGGCGGATAAACAGCACCAATTCGAACATTCGTAAATACCATGACTGGATTCTAGACGCCATCCGGTGGGCACAAAGTAGAGGTCATACCGTCGGGATTATCGTTTCGCCCAACAGCGCTCGAACCAATTATGATGAAGATACAAAGGCGTTCGTCGAAATTTTGGAAACTGAAAACGCGTTGCCGAATTTCTTTATCGTTGAGAACTACAGTCCTGAAGATCCCGCGACGTATGACAATGAGGTCGGTAATGAAGACACCCCTCACCATCAGCTCGGTTGTGCCCGTTTGCTGCAGGGTTGGCTTCCCGTTTCCGGGGACATAGATCCCACCTCCGGTCTGGTCGCTCACTGGCCGCTGGATGAGGGCGCCGGAACGAATGCGGTCGATGCATCCGGTTATGGATTTGACGGCGAATTGCTGAATGGCGCGACCTGGGGCAGTGATGCAACGCGCGATTCCTACGTCGTGTTTGACGGAACGGATGACCGCATTGCAACGACCTTTACCTATGCGCTTGCTGAAACCAACGACTTTACGTGGGCGTGGTGGGCGAAAAAGGCGACGGCACCCGGAGCGGATAATGGATCCATCATGGTGGGAAACCGCTATGGAAACACCGGTTCGGAAAACTATGAATTTATCAAGTTCACGCCGATCAGTGTTCAGTTCGCGAACTCGGACACTGCCGGTGCCATCGAACGCTATGATTATTCCGATATTCCGCAGGATGAGTGGCACCACTATGCGATGGTGAAGGATGGCACAAGCTATCAGTGGTATGTTGATGGAGTCGCGCAGGGCGTGGCATCGAACTTTGTCTACAACGAATCCTCCCCGCTCCCATTCCTTATCGGCGGGGATGACGACGGGTCGGGCACCAAAGTGAACGAGCACTTTGAAGGCTGCATCGACGATGTGGTGCTCTACCGTGAGGCGCTTACCCCGGCCGAGGTGGCTGACGTGAGGGATGGTCATTATCCCTATGCGCAGCTCGTTTATGAACTCATCGCCGGCTGGGATACGTGGGACAGTATCTCCGCTCCAACCCCAACCTTTGCGGCGGCAGGTATAACGGCTTCCGCTACGGCTTTCTCCCCGGACGGCAATTGGAACACCTCTGCTACCGAAGATCGTGGTTCCAGTAAAGACGGGACCTGGGGAACCTTTGATGGGGACGGAAATCCGGCCGGCACAAATACCACCCTGGGGGTTGACTGCATCAGCCTGCTTAATGGCAGGAACGGTTCAATCACATTGACGATCTCAAACATTGGTTCAAGCGATATCTACCTGGGTGCGATTCACTTTGACGCCCTTGCGTTCCGCGCCAATGCAGCACGTACCTATGCGGTGAACGTACTGGCCGGCAGCGATATCACGGTCGGTAATGTCTTTACTTCAGCTGATCAAGCGATCACCGAGCTGGGGGGGACTGCAGGCCTCAAGACCGATGATTTGGATCCAGAGACCCATGACCAGCACGATGATATCGACGTTTCCCTGGCCGGCATTGCTGACAGCACACTCGAAGTGGGTGGGGTCGCCATCCTTGAACTGGTCTTTTCGGGAGGTACTCCCGGCAACAGTGGACATCATCTGTGGATTGACAACGTAGGTATCACGGGAGCGTTCTCGCCCGTCACGGTGTCCCCGATGCTTGAATACGAAATGATCGGTGGGGACATGGTATTTAACTGGACCGGAAGCGGTATGAAAGTTCAGTCGCGCACGAACCTGATCGAGGGGGTCTGGATCGATGTACCCGACGGCGATTCACCGCCTGTGAATATAACTCCGGCCAACTCGGGAGCCTTCTTCCGTTTGATTGAGCAGTAGGTTTTTCAAATTCTCGAAGTAAAAAAAATCGTTTTGAATAGGATGTTAAAATGGAGATGACCATGAAATTACGAGTTCCGAACTATATCGGGGTAGCAATAGCCGCCTTGTCGTGCTGTGCTTGTTTAACCCAGGCGCAGCAGGATTCAGAGCGCCCCAATATCATTTTTATTCTGAGCGATGATCAGGGGTGGAACGACTATGGCTTTATGGGGCATAAGCAGATTCAGACCCCGAATCTGGATAAGTTGGCGGAAGCCGGCCTGATTTATGAGCGGGGATACGTGACCGCGCCGCTCTGCCGCCCATCATTGGCCAGTCTGGCAACTGGCCTCTATCCTCATGAAACGGGAATACGCGGCAACGATCCGGATATGCCGAAGGGAACCAACAAAAAGACCCATCTGGAACTCTTTGGAGAAATGCGGGCCAAAATGACGGCTCCCTTCGCCGAGTGCACCACGTTTATTGAACTCTTGAAGGATAATGGATATCTGACCTTGCAAACCGGCAAATGGTGGGAGGAAAATCCGCTGGATCATGGATTCACCGATGCGATGACGCATGGTGATGCAACCCGTGGCGGTCGCCATGGGGATAAAGGGTTGGAAATCGGCCGTGAGACGATGAAGCCGTTCCACGACATTGTTGAGAAATCGAAAAAGGAAGATAAGCCCTTCTTCATGTGGTATGGGGTTTTCCTTCCGCACACACCGCACAATGCACCGGACCGGCTCTATAATAAATACAAAGACATTGCGCCCAACGAATCTACGGCGCGCTATTGGGCAAATGTGGATTGGTTCGATGAGGGGTGTGGTCAGATTGTGGAGCACCTTAAAGAACAGGGACTCTACGAAAATACGATTTTTGTGTATACGTGCGATAATGGGTGGGTGCCGGATCCTGATAAGGTAGGCGGGGTTATCCGCTCCAAGCGCGAGCCGACGGAAGCCGGTATTCGTACGCCGATTTTTATTACGCATGGTGCGACCGTGAAACCGATCCGCGATAAAGAAACCCTGGCGAGTAATATTGATATTGCAACCACCATCCTGCACGCCTGCGGAATCGAGCCGCCTGCGGAAATGTCCGGCCTTGATCTGCGCGATCCGGTAGCTTTACAAAAACGTGATCGCATCTTCGTGGACGTTTATGATCACAACAGCAATCTGGAAGAGCTTGAAAATATGGAGAACGATTTGAAGGCCTGGGTGGTTGTAGATGGCTGGGATAAGCTGATTGCCAAACCTGAAGGTAAAGAACTCTATAACCTGAAAAGCGATCCGGACGACCGCAATAACCTGGCCGCTAAACATCCGGAAAAAGTTTCCAAGCTCGCGAAGCTGATCGAGGAATGGGTCAAGGAAACGCCGCAGCTGCATAAATAAACTTTGTGCGTAGAGGGACTTTTAATTGTACATTTCCGGCAATTACGCCTCGCGCTTAGAAAGCGCTTGTATTCAACACGGTTCAATTGGAAACATAAGGTGAAATTTGAGGGACAAAGAATGAGTGATGTTACCGCAATCCAGACAAAAGCAGAGCCGACTTGACTCAATGGACCAAAGCGAAAGACCCCCTTCCCGACAGCCCGCGAAAGGTGAGGGTTGCACGGCGTGTCGGGGTCTCAGGCCGTGGCGGGTGAATGAATTGTTTAAGGCGGAATTTGGGAGAACCGGAGTATTCCGCAGAAGCCGAAGAGGTGACGATGCGGTATGATGCTCCGGTAAAGGTTCAGGATGGCGGTGGGTGACGAGAGCTTTAGCTGGTTGGAGCACAATGACAATGTGGCCATGGGGTGTCACCCATGATAGAGGATGGTATGTTGGCAAATATAAAGTATTTCACGGCACTTTTTTTGATTGCGACGAACCTGCCATGCGTCGCCGTTGCGGCGAATGAGACCCATGCCTTTGAGCATCGACTGGCCGAAAGGGTTTCTCGGCGTTGGCAGGAGGTGCAGGCTGAATTGACCCGGATCGAGGGGGAGTTGGTGTCGCTACCCGTGATTCCGAAGGAGGAACTGGGCGGAACCGGAGGGCTGCTCGCACAGGCTCGGGTGGGTGAACCGGAGCGGGAGATCGAGGTCACATGGAATAAGCCGGTTCTGGTGGATCTGGTGGTGCTGGCTCCCGCCCGGAAGTATGATGTGAACGGGCTCATTCTGGATTACGGGCTGCCGGACGACTTTTCGGTTGAGCTGATCGGCGCGGCCGGTACATCGAATATTCCCGTTGCGGTCGAAAACAAAGTGCATTCATCGCCGGTCCGACGCGGCTATCCGTTTGTCTATCCGTTGGATAAACCTGCCATGGCGACCGGTCTGCGGGTCAGGGCGCATCGGCTGTATACGCGGGAGCGCACGCCACAGGATGTTTTTATTCTGGCCCTTTCGGAGGTGTTCTGTTTTGCCAACGGCCGGAATGTGGCCTTGAACGCGCAGGTGCATATCCCGCAAGGTCCCCAGCGGCGACAGCACTGGCACTGGAGGCTTGGTTATCTGGTGGATGGGCAGAGTTCGTTGGGACTGCCCGAATTCCCGGAACCCTCTGTGAGAGGTGTCGGCTGGTTGTCGAGGGATCACGCGAGCGAACAGGATTCGGTTTGGGTCGGGATTGATCTCGGGGAGTCCCGCCGCGTTGACGGCCTGCGGCTCTACCCGGCGCGTCGTGCGTCTCTGGGCAATATTCCGGGGTTCGGGATGCCCCGCCGCTTCCGGGTCCGGACTTCGGAAAGCGGCATTCCCGCATCCTATTCGACGGTATTGGATCAGACGGGCGGCGACATGAAAAACCCGGGCCACAATCCCATCGAGCTCCGATTCCCGGCCGCACATGCGCGGTTTATACGGATCGAGACGACAAAACTCTGGAAGCCGTATGACGACTATCCCGCGTTTCTGGCCCTGAGCGAAATCGAGGTGCTGAACGGCGACGCCAATATGGCATTGGGTGCCAAGGTTGTTTCTTCGGATCAAACGGGCCGCTATGCTGCGCACGCGGAACTGTTTTGGAGCGAGGATTGCCTGACCGATGGGTTCGGGCCGCAGGGCAGGTTGGTGAGCCCGGTCGATTGGTTGCTGGGGCTGGATAAACGGTTGCAGCTGGAAAAGCAAAAACAGGCGCTTCTGGCGGAGGCACAGTCCATTGTCGATACGATTCGGCAGAGCGTATTCGGGATCATGCTGGTCCTCGGTGGGGGCGGTCTGTTTTTTTCAATCATCCTGCCCGTGCGTTATCGGCTGCTCCGCAAGCGTGATATCTGTCGGGTTCGCGAGCGCATTGCCGGGGATCTGCACGATGAAGTGGGGAGCAACCTGGGGTGTGTCCAGGTGTTGTCCGACCTGGTGCAGCAGCAATCGCCGGCATCGCGGGAACTGAAAACGATCCGTCGGATTGCCGCCGAGACGGTGACCGCCGTGCGCGACATTGTCTGGCTGTTACGCGCCAGGGCGGACGAGCGCGTTTGCATTGCGGACCATCTGAAGGAATCCGGCGGAATCCTCCTCGAAGCGCTCGATTGGACGTTCGAGGCCGACGCGTCGTTTGCCCACTATGATGTCAGCGATGAAAAAGCGCGGAACCTGATGTTGTTCTATCGCGAAGCGCTGCACAATGTCACCCGCCATGCCGATGCCCGGAACGTGACCATTCGGATGGAGCGGGCGGACAGTCGCGTGGTGCTCAGTATCTCGGACGATGGGTGCGGTATCCCGCCGGAACGGCTCGAATCGCCCTCCGTGCTGCATGCACTGAAACAGCGGGCGAAGCAGTTGAATGGTGTGCTGGACGTGGTGTCCGAACCCGGCAAGGGCACCGCGGTAACCCTGACGTTTTCGGCCTGATCCCGAGAGCAACAAGAGGAAGAGAATTCATGAATGAGACCGAGTCGAAAAAACGGGTATTGTTGATCGAAGACCATACGGATTATCGCGATGCCATCCGGCAGATGCTGGGCGCAGACGGACGGTATGCCTGCGTGGGCGGCTTCTCCACCCTGGAGCTGGCGTTTGCCGCGCTGGAGGAAGGGCTGGAAGCGGATATCGTTCTGCTCGATCTGGGGCTGCCCGGCATGGGCGGCATTGACGGAATTGCGCCCCTTCGGGAGCGCCTGCCCGAGGCCCGGGTGATCGTCCTGACCGCATTCGTGAACCGCGAGAAGGTTTTTGCCGCGCTGGAGGCCGGCGCGCATGGATACCTGATCAAGTCGGCCAATGCCACGCACCTTGTCAAGGCGCTGGATGAGGTGGCCGAAGGCGGGACGCCACTGGACGCCAAAATTGCCGGCATGGTGCTGGATACATTCCAGAAACTGAAACCCATCACCGACGAAGAAAAGCTTGCACCGCGCGAGCTCGATATTCTGCGGCTGGTGGCCGAAGGCATGACGAAAAACGCCGTGGCCGACGAGCTTGGAATCAGCCCCCATTCCGTTTCCGGCTACCTACGCCGAGCCTTCGACAAACTGCATGTCCACAGCCTGCCCGCCGCCGTCAGCGCCGCGATACGGCGTGGTTTGATCGATTTCTCCGAATAAACACCTTCCGTTCCCATGACACACCTTCTGTTCCCCATGACACACATTCGTGTGTCATGACAAAGGGCTGGATTTGTGTGAACCTGTTTACAGTACTCATCGAAAAGCCTTTGCAGGGGGTGCTGAGGCACGCATTGCGGGATGCATTTTCAGAGTGGATGCGAAGAGAATGGAAAAAACCATGAGGGAAAAGTAATGAAAATAATAAAAGGAACCATATTGGGAGTTTTTGCATTGTGCGTGCAGGGTGCATTGGCTGGTGTAATTATCGATGGAACTTCTGCCAATGGAAACGGCAGCTTTGAGTTCGATGCGTCCGGAGACGCTTTAACCGCCGATGGCGCTCCTGGGAAATGGGTCTCAACGAGTGGCGATTTGACAATCGACGGCAACGTCGGCGAGCTTAAAGAGATTACGACCGTGTTCGCCCGTGATGCAGTGGCATCGGACGGGTCGTATTCTCTGCGGGTCGACTCGGGGTTCAATGGTAATCCTTCGGTGCAGCGGGGTGGCGTCCTGAATACTGGTTACGTGGTTGGCGCTGATGACGAGTTCACATTCAGCTTTGATTGGCGGAAAACAGATAACAAGCTTGGCGCAGCCAATTTTGATGTATTTGTGTTCACTTCGAGTAATGACGCTCTTGATGGCACGCTCACTTCACTCTATAAGGGTACCTTTGGGAGTGGTCCTGCAATGGCTTCATTTGTCTCAGTTTCGTTGACCTCTGGCGATTTTACGATCGCCGGCGCGAATGAGGGGAAAAAGCTGTTCGTAGCTTTTGCGGCGGGAGGGTATACCCAAGCCTCCAACACGTCACCGCTGAATATCGACAACCTAAGCCTAACGGTCATTTCGGAACCGGCGACGCCGGCCAACCTCATCATCGACTATAATACGGGGCAGCTATCCGTAACCGCCACGGAAATGGCTTCGGGCGCAGCCAACACACTGCAGGGAACAATGGATCTGGTCACACCCAACTGGGTGGATCTTTCGACCACCACCGGTGTTGACCAAGTGACGTGGCTGATCAGCGAGTCGGAAACCAACCGGTTTTTCCGCGTCGAGTCCAACTGAGCAAGCAAACAATCAAATAAGTGTCCGAGCAGGGTTTGCAGGGAACTCAGCAACCTGCGGGCGGGTGAAGGAAAAAGAAAAAGGAAATGAAAATGAAAATAAAAGCAGGAATCATATTGGGTGTCTTTGCGCTGTGCGTGCAGGGTGCATTGGCTGGTGTAATTATCGATGGAACTTCTGCCAATGGAAACGGCAGCTTTGAGTTCGATGCGTCCGGAGACGCTTTAACCGCCGATGGCGCTCCTGGGAAATGGGTCTCAACGAGTGGCGATTTGACAATCGACGGCAACGTCGGCGAGCTTAAAGAGATTACGTCCGTATTCGCCCGTGATGCAGTGGCATCGGACGGGTCGTATTCTATGCGGGTTGACTCAGGGTACAACGGCAGCCCATCCGAACAGCGTGGCGGCATCCTGAATACTGGTTACGTGGTTGGCGCTGACGACGAGTTCACATTCAGCTTTGATTGGCGGAAAACAGATAACAAGCTTGGCGCAGCCAATTTTGATGTATTTGTGTTCACTTCGAGTAATGACGCTCTTGATGGCACGCTCACTTCACTCTATAAGGGTACCTTTGGGAGTGGTCCTGCAATGGCTTCATTTGTCTCAGTTTCGTTGACCTCTGGCGATTTTACGATCGCTGGCGCGAATGAGGGGAAAGAGCTGTTCGTAGCTTTTGCGGCGGGAGGGTTTACTCAAGCCTCCAACACGTCACCGCTGAATATCGACAACCTAAGCCTGACCGTCATTCCGGAACCGGCGACGCTGGGGCTGGTTGCAGCGTTCGGTGGCGGGCTGCTCTTCATCCGCCGCTTGATGATGTAAGCTAACCGTATTTTTTCGCATAACGGGTTTTCAACGCATTAGGCCCCCTGACGATTCGGGGGGCTTAATCGCATAGCACAGGGAACGGGTGCCGGACGGAACCGCCTAATCGGCGGGCATGTAATGAACATGTTAAAAACAAGTATCATTGGAATCGTGTTGCTGGTCGCGGGTTGGGCGGATGCCTACCAGATCTGGACCAGCACATGCCGGACGCCGGCCTTTGTGCTGGAGCGGACCGATCAGTGGGATCGCGTGGCGGCTCAGGTTAAAGGGTTGAATATCAACTTCACTTCGACGGACTATTATCCCGGCGAACAACCCGGGCCCAATAACTGGCCCTTGATTCTGTCCACGTACGCCACGGCTTCCAGCCAGACCTTTCAACCCTTTACGCGCAGTGCGTGGGAAAATGATTGGGGGCCGGCGGGTGAAGGCCTGACGTTGGATGATGCCCTGCCGCGGTATCTCGCTCGCGGGGATGCGTGGGGGTATACCATCTCCCTCATCATGCTCTATGATATTCGTTTAGAAAGTGGTGGTCCTATCTATTGGTGGAATCCGGATGATATTACCGAGGTGCGGAACTGGCTGGATAACAACGGATACAGCCATGTCAAGCTGATGTGGAATGTGAGACAAGACAATGCCCGCGAGCGGGATTTATCAGCGCATCCCGGCGTGGATGCTGTGCTGATGGAGGCGAATTTCGAGCATTGGGAGACGAACGACGGGAACCGGTGGGGCTTTCTGCAATGGTTCACAACAACCTACCCGAATCGCGATGTGGTTTTCCAGTTGCACACCTTCGGGGAAAAAACAAAGGACGAGTATACAGGCATTCGCCGCTTTGTCCGTTCGATCTCGGCCGATATTCTCGGCTCCACCGATTTTGTGCGGAGCGATCATTGCATCGTTTTACCGATGACCTATGTGCCGTTTCATGAATATTGGTCATTCCTTCCGGAGCATGAACCCGCCGGCGACCTTTACGGAGACAGCATGACCGGGCTGCTGCTTTCATTGATTGAACAAAAAGATCTTTTTGAAGGCACGGCTCCCGGCGGCTTGATCAGCTCAAATCAGTGCAGCAGTTTTGACCGCACATACGACCTCTACGCCGCTGTTGCGGATGGCAGCTTGACCAACACCGCCACCTGGGGGCGGGCCGCTCCGGTGGCGGGCGACACCAATATCTGGCAGAGTGCCGGCCACTGGATCGGCTCGCACGGTCTGCCAAATGCTTCCACGTTGACGTTTCATGGGGAAACGCTGGTAATTCAGCCAGGGGGGCTTCTGGCCCAGGCCGTTAATACAACCACCTTCTCCATGAGAAACCTGGTGCTGGATGGCGGTGCGATTTCGCATAGTGAGCTCGGTTCAACAACGCTCAACCTGAACGGTGACACACTGTATCTGAATGCAGGGCAAATCCAGGCGGGCGGAGCCAGCTCCAACCAAAATATTTCCTTCAAGAATGCAGGTGTTTCAGGAAGCGGAACGGTCAATATTACCGCGAAAGGGGCGGGCGGCTCGCAGATCGATTTCCAGAGTACGGTCGATTTGACCGGCTTCAGCGGAACCTTTGCCGTCTTGGAAGACGGCATCCTGAACCTGCCGGCGATTACAATTGGATCGTTCGGTATCGATCTGTCCGGTAGCGGTCGCTACCGACTGGATGATGAAGTAGCGGTCTTCTCGTTGGTGATTGATGGCGCAGACGTCCCGGCTGGCACGTATGCTTACAGTGATTTCCCCACCAGTCAGCAGGATAACCTGATCGACGGCGGCGGAACGATTCATGTGCGTTCCAGCCGAACTGCGATACAGAGCGGCACGCTCGACGAAGGCGCAACCTGGGGCGTTGTACTCCCAACGTATGCCGATGAGGATACACACCGTTGGCATGGCGGCATAAACCGTTTGGGCGTTTCCGATAAAGAGGCGTTTGAGGGTGGGGGACTCGTTCTTGGAACTGGCGGGGAGCTCGCCTCGGACAAAGCCAATGCAATACTCTGGATAAGAGATCTAACCCTTGAAGGCGGGACGATTTCAAATCAGAAAACCGCCCCATTCTATATCAACCTCAGGGGACATGTGCTAACGCTGAACAGCGGGTTCCTGCTGGCTGATTCTGGAGCCTACAACACGGATCTTTTTTTCCAAAATGCGACACTGGCCGGTAGCGGAACAATTGAGATTGCTGGCACGAGGGCTAATGATCTTCCCGAGGTCCGTTTTGACGCATCGGTCGATACGTCTGGATTCAGCGGCACTTTTTTGGTGACCGACAACGGCGTGCTGGCCCTTCCAAACCTTGGAACCCCCTCTTTCAGCATCACGTTGGCGGGTAGCGGGAAATATAAATTTGATTCTAATATCGTGGTCAACGATCTGATGATTGACGGTGTTTCGCTGGATCCGGGGATCTACTATTACGATGACTTAACGACCGCTCAGCAGGCGCATCTGGTGGAGTCGAACGGTCGCATTGTCGTCTTCGCGCCGTTCGTTTGCGTGCAGGGCGGGGCGCTGAATGATCCAGTCATCTGGGGCGGTATCGCGCCTCCGGTTGCCGGGGATACCAATCTCTGGCGTTCGCTGGATTATTCCCTCAATGCCGGCGGTGCGGCGTGGAGTAATGTGACCTTCCAGGGGGATACGCTATGGATGGAACCCGGCAGCATGCTGAATCCGGGGGCTGCGGGACAGACGCTGCTGTTGAACAATCTCATATTGGATGACGCAACCATCTGCAACAATCGGCTGAACGCCTTCACGCTGGATCTGACGGGGCATTGGATGCGGCTCGTCCAAGGAACCATTCGTGCCGGAATTAAAGAGGTAAACCGGGATCTGATTGTTAAAAACGCCCGCCTGACGGGGTTCGGTACAATTGATGTCGAAGCCGGGGACGCCTCGGGAGCGGAAGTCCGTTTTGAATCCACCGTCGATACCGTCGGGTTCACCGGCCTGTTCAACGTGCAGTCAAACGGAATCCTGAACCTGCCCCCCATTTCCACGCCCTCGTTTGGCATTCGGCTTTCCGGCAGCGGGCGGTTGGTGCTGGATGACGATATTGCGGTGACCTCGCTGGAAATCGATGGAAAACTCTTCGCGGACGGCAGCTATACCTACGCGGACTTCACGTCGGTCGAGCAGTTTTTCCTGATCAATAACGGCGGCGGCATTACGGTGGATGCCGCCGCCAATCCCCCCGGCAGCATCGTTATTTCTTCCAAAGGTTCATCGACGGGTATTGGTCTCACCGATCTTTCAGTCTATGCCACCTATACCCTTCAGCATTGCGACGATCTAACGAGTTCCAACTGGGTGGATATTGCATCAACGACCGGGGTTCAATCCGTTCAATGGCAGGTTCCTTCCACCAGCGATGCGCTGTTCATGCGGGTGGTCTCTCCTTAGAGAATGTCCGCCAATGACGCATATTCGTGTCTCATGACAACGGGGGGGGGGGCTTTGGGGAATATGGGTTTAATTGTGCAGATGGAGATTCGCTGCACGGTTGTTTGAATTTGAGGAAGACGATAGATGAAAACGAATCGAGTGACGCAGAAGGATATTGCCCGGCGAGCCGGAACTTCGGCCTCGCTGGTGTCCCGGATACTGAACGGAAAAACCGCATATATCAGCGTCTCGGACGAGACGATGACCCGTGTGCAGTCTGCGGCGGAAGAACTGGGATATCGGGCCGGATCAAGGGGTTCTTCCAACCCTGACCATGTGGCTCTTGAAAATGAAGAAGGATAAAATGAGTAAATGGATAATTGTAGGTGGCCTGGCGGCATTATTGTGCGGCTTTGTGCATGCGGCTGAAAAACCGATGAATGTGATTTTTATTCTGGCCGATGATTTGGGCTGGAGTGATACCACGCTGTATGGCACCACCAGTCTGTATAAAACGCCGAATATTGAGCGGCTGGCCAAGCGGGGAATGACCTTTACCCGCGCTTACTCGAACAGCCCGCTCTGTTCACCGACCCGTGCCAGCATTCTGACCGGCCAGACCCCGGCCCGCCACGGCTCGACCGCCCCGCAGCATCATCACGGAGAGGTGCGGCTGAAAGCGGGCGTCGAGCCCTCGACCAGCCCCGGAAACAAAGCGCTCGGAACTGTTTCTGTGACACGGCTGGACACTAAACTTCCAACCCTGGGAAAACTGATTAAAGGTGACGGGTATGCCACTGCCCACTTTGGAAAGTGGCACCTCGGCCCGGAGCCCTACAGTCCGCTTCAGCATGGCTTCGATATCGATATCCCGCACTGGTACGGCCCAGGACCGGCCGGCAGCTTCCTCGCCCCGTGGCAGTATCCGAACTTTAAAGCCAACCATCCGAAAGAACATATTGAGGATCGCATGGCGGAAGAAGCGGTTGCATGGATGACGTCCGTAAATATGGAGCAACCGTTTTTTATGAACTACTGGCAGTTTTCGGTACATGCGCCGTTCGATGCCAAAGAGGAGCTGATCGAAAAATACCGCAACGAGATCGATCCGAAAGACCCGCAGCGCTGCCCGATCTATGCGGCGATGGTTCATTCTCTCGACGATGCCGTTGGCTCACTGCTCGATGCCGTTGATGCGGCGGGTATCGCCGATGAAACGGTTATTGTCTTTATCTCCGACAACGGCGGCAACATGTATGACGATGTGAATGGAACCACCGCGACCAGCAATTTTCCGCTGCGCGGCGGCAAGGCGACCATGTTTGAGGGCGGAATCCGCGTACCGTGTGTCGTGATCTGGCCCGGTGTCACCCAGCCCGGAAGCCGCAGTGATGAACTGATTCAGACGGCGGACTTTTATCCCACCCTCCTCAATGGCCTCGGGATTGATCTGCCGGAAAACTGGCCGCTCGACGGCGTAGACCTGCTGCCCGCGCTCAAGGGCGGTAGACTAAGCCGTGATGCGATCTTTACGTACTTTCCGCATTCCCCGCCGATTCCGGAATGGCTGCCACCGTCCATGACGGTGCATGTGGGCGACTGGAAACTGATCCGCCTGTTCTGTCAGGGCGAGAACGGTGCGCACGACTGGCTGCTCTACAACCTGAAAGACGATATCGGCGAGAAAAACAATCTGGCCGCGGCCTATCCGGAACGGGTCCAGCAGATGGACCGAATGATTGAGGACTATATTAAAACATCCGGCGCGGTGGTTCCGCAGCCCAACACAGCGTTCGATCCAAAATTCTACATGCCCGAAAACATCGGCGTCCCGAAGGATAAACAGGCGGTTAGAGGGCTGGTCGCCGGATGGGTTGAGAACGGAACCTGCTCGCTGGAGCAGGGCGAGGGCACGCTGGTTGTGAAGAGCACCGGGGCTGACCCGTTTGTTCAGGGACATCAATTCAAGCTCCTGCACGGCGGGCCGTTTGTTGTTCATTTCAGCATGAAATCGAACTCGCAGGGAACCGGGGCGGTCTATTACAACCAACCGGCCGGAAAAGATTGTCTGATCGATTTCCCGGTTACGCATGACGGCCGCTTTCACGAGCTTGCAATCAAGCTGCCGGTAAAAACACTCAACGCGCTGCGGATCGACCCGTCCCGCGGTCCCGGCACGATGGAATTCGACTGGATCCGGGTGCTTGACCATTCCGGTAAAATTCTGCAGCGCTGGGAGTTTTAATTGTTGCTCCGGGCGGATTCACGCCGCCCGGGGCGAACGAAGGTTTATGTGGAAGGTCGTGTGGAGCACTGGATGTTGACGAACCTGGTTTCTACAGCACATCCGATGAGCGCATTATGAAAAGATTTGGAATGACTGTTTTTTTAGTTTCGCTTCTGGCGGGATTGCCTCCGGCCGGGGCAGACGGGCTGCAGCGGGCGCAGTGGGTTGGTTTGACGAACGACCGGCGGCCTGCGGAATGGTCGGCGCGGGACGTGGTGTTCAATCGACCGCCTCACGATATTTCTTCGTGGAAGCCGACGGAGGCGGAGCTGCGTTCAACGCCGCGGAAATCCTTTATCTCCCCGTTGCTGAGAAAAGAGTTTTCCGTAAAGAAAGAAATCGAGTCGGCAATCGTGTCCGTGTGCGGGCTTGGGCTCTATGAACTCTGGATTAATGGCTCGAAAGTTGGCGATCAGGTATTGGCTCCAGCACAGACCTCCTACGACGAACGGGCCTTTTACAATGTCTTCGATGTAACGCAGCAGATCCGGCGCGGCGGCAACGCCATCGGCCTGATGCTGGGAAATGGATTTTACGGCCAAAATGTCGCGTTTGCTCCAAATCTGAGCTATGGCGCACCGCGTGCCAAAGCGGAGCTGCTCATCAAGCATGCCGACGGCTCAACATGGAGTGTTCTGTCCGACGACAGCTGGCGCGCCATGGGCGGACCGGTTGTGTTTGATAATGTCTATCTCGGCGAAACCTTTGACGCCCGGCGGTTGCCACCGGATTGGTCCTCTGCGGGGTTTAATGATTCGAAGTGGTTGCCGGTCGAAATCATGGACGCGCCGGGCGGGCGGCTCGAAGAACAGCAGCTGGAACCGATGCGGAAAGTCCGCAAGGTCGAGCCGGTTGCGGTATGGCCTGCCGAGGAGGGCTGGATCGTCGATATGGGCGAAAACATGACCGGCTGGCTGCAGATTGCCGTAAACGAGAAAAAGGGAACGGTGGTGCAGATGCGGTTTGCCGAGCACCTGATGCCCAACCGCAGGAACATTGACACCGCCTCCACCGGCATCCATGCCACGGGTGGCGAGCAGAAGGACATTTATATTTGCCGGGGCGGCGGAAAAAAAGAAACCTGGGAGCCGCGCTTCACTTATCATGGATTCCGCTATGTCCAGATTACGGGGCTGAGCAGCAAACCCGACGCAGGCGATATGACCGGCTGGTTCGTGCGCACCGATGTTGAGAAGATCGGTTCGTTCCAATGTTCGGATGAATTAATCAACAGATTCTACGAGGTGTCGATGCGCACCATTGAAGGAAACCTGCAGGGATTGCTGAGCGATTGTCCGCACCGCGAGCGCTGCGCGTGGATGGGCGACATGCATGCGGTCGGCGAAGCCGCGTCGTACAACTTTGATCTGCGCAAATTCTGGCCCAAAGTGGCCCGCGACATCGAAACCATGCTCGGAGAGGGCGGTGGGAATGAAAAGGCGGGGCTGCCGAACGATCCCCGTGCGCCCTGCAATATCGCAGTCGGGAAACGCAACTGCGGTCAGGCCCGTCCGGACTGGGGCGCGGCAACGGTGCTGGTTCCGTGGTACAGCTATCTCTACTACGGAGATATGGACCTAGTCAAAGAGGCCTGGCCAATGATGGAGGGCTGGATGGCGTATTTGAACGAGTTTGCCTTGAAGGATGGCATGGTCGGTGACGGCTACGGCGACTGGTGCCCGCCGGGATCGAACGCGAAAATGGATACGCCTCCCGCACTGACCTCCACCGCGCTTTACTACCAGTCGCTCATGGCGATGCAAACAATGGCGAAGGCGTTGGACAAACCCGTCGAAGCCGCGCAGTACGCCGAGCAGGCCGCAGTGGTGAAGCAGGCCTTCAATAAACGCTTTTACAAAACATCCGATGTGCCGGTCGAACCCGTTCCGGAGGGCACAGAGATTGTCATCGTCAAAGCGCTTTACGGCAGTTCCTCAAAACAGATCGACCTGACCCCAAAGCTTCGCAGTTTGGTCGCCTCCAATAAATATACATTCAAAATCACCAACCCGTTTGTCGGAAAGGATCCCGCCCCCGGACAAAAGAAAAAACTGGAGCTGGAATATACCGTAAACGGCAAGCTCGAAAAACAGACGGTGAACGAAAATTCGGACGTTTACTTTTTCAGAAAATCCGTCGCCGGCTACGGCTCGCAAACCGGAAATGCGGTGGCCTTGTTTTCCGGGCTGGTTCCGGATGGCAAAGAACAGCTTGTCGCCGATGGGCTGGCTTCGCTTATTATGGGAAAAGAGGGTGGGCATTACACCACCGGAATTTTCGGGCACCGCCCGCTCTACACCCAGCTCAACGACTACGGGCACGGCGATGTCACTCGCCATCTATGGCGCATCATCGACTGGCCGAGCCTCGGGTTCATGACTGAAAAGCACGACCTGACCACCTGGCCGGAAGTTCCCTATAATTGGGATACGACGCGGCGCTATCTTCGCAACTCGTTCAACCACCCGATGCACAGCGGGTTTGCCGCCGCTTTCCATGAAAGCCTCGGCGGCATCCGCCCCGATCCGGAAACTCCCGGCTTTAAGAACATCATTCTAAAACCCTGCTTCCTGCACGATCTGGAGTGGGCCAAGGCCTCTGTCCAGTCGCCGCAGGGGCTGATTTCCAGCCATTGGAAACGCGAGGGCGGCCAAGTCATCTGGCAGGTCGTCATTCCGCCCGATACCACCGCAACGGTCGAGTTTCCGAACGGTCGCAAGTCGGAAACGATTTACGGCGGAAGCCATGAGTTTAGCGTTAAAATGTAATGGGAGATGAGATTGCGATGAAGAGAATGACCGGAATATCTATGTTGTTATTGTGCCTGCTTGCAAGGAATGGTTTGGCGGATATGCAGCAGGAGTTTATTAATCCGCCGCTGAAGTATGCGACGCGTCCGTTGTGGTTTTGGGCGAACACCCCGGTGACGGTTGAGGGCGTGCAGGAGCAGCTGGAGGCGGCCCGGGATCAATCCGGTTACGGAGGATTCGGGATCCTGCCGTTTAATCCGCCGCGACAAAAAGGATTCAAACCGGACTATTTGAGTGACGACTATTTTGAGGTGTACGGGGCGGTTCTGGCAAAAGCCAAAGAGCTGGGTATGACCATGTGTCTGTACGACGAATTCGGCTTCCCCAGCGGCAGTGCCGGCGGGCGTCATGGCGATGGGGTGGCGCGTTTTAAAAACAAGTACCCGCAGCACACCATCAAGCGGCTGGATAAAGTCGAAAAAGAACTGACGGGGCCGGCGCAATATGCGGCCGCGATTCCTCAAACGGGCCGCCTGATGAGTGTCGTGGCGATGGAGACGACCACGAAGAAGCGCGTCAATTTGACCGATCAGGTCAAGAACGGGCGGATCGAGTGGTCAGCCCCCAACGGGTCGTGGAAGGTCATGAGCTTTATGTGTGTGCCGACGGAAAACTACCTTGTGGATTATCTGGATCCGGAGGCCTGCCAGCTTTTCGTTAATATGACCCATGAAGCCTATTACAAGCGCTTCAAGGAATATTTCGGCACGACGATTGACGGCACGTTCTTTGACGAACCGACAATTTATCATGAAAACGGGCGCGTCTGGACCGGCGCGTTTAACGAAAAGTTCGAGGGCGAGCATGGCTTTGATCCGGCACCGTATTATCCGGCGCTGTGGTATGATATCGGCCCCGACACCCAGGCGGCCCGCAATGCGCTGTTCGGCTTCCGCGCGGAACTCTATGCCAAAGGCTTCCCGAAGGTGATTCAGGCGTGGAGCGAGAAACATGGCATTGTCTCTACGGGTCATCAGGATCAGGAAGAAGTGGTCAACCAGACCGGTATCTCCGGCGACTTGATGCTCTCCTTTAAGTATCAGGACAGCCCCGGGATCGACAAGATTGGCGGACGTCCTGCGGAGCGCGTCTATAAAGTGGTCAGTTCGGCCGCCTATAACTGGGACAAAGCCCTGGTGATGTCGGAAACCTACGGCGCGATGGGCGACATCAGTTGGGATCAGGTCTATCACGTTGCGATGGAGCAGTACACCAAAGGGATCAATCAGCTGATTCCCCATGCGGTTTGGTATGATGACAACAAGGTGACCTATAAGCCGGAGTTTTCCTGGCGTCATTCCAAGTATGCCGAGGGATTGCCTCAGTACAATAAGTACATGGGGCGGCTGAATCTGCTGTTGCAGAATCACGGACGTCATGTCGCCGATATCGCGGTGTTGTATCCGGTTAAAACCATGCAGGGAGGGCATTATTTGGACAGTCCTGTTCGGGCGTATTGGGGCGGCGTGGAGATTCCGGAGCTCGACTATGTGGAGGTCGGCGAGCTGCTGGCCACCGACCTCTGCCGGGACTACACCTTCCTTCATCCGGAAGCCCTGAACGAAAAATGCGCGGTTGAAGGAGATGCGCTGAAGCTCTCCAATCCGATCAATTATGAACATTACAAGGTGATGATCATTCCCGGCCACACGACCATTGAATGGGCCAACCTGAAGAAAATCAAGGCCTTCTATGACCAGGGTGGCAAAGTGATTGCGACCGGAACGCTTCCGTATAAATCGGCGGAATTCGGGCACGACGAGGATGTGGTGGCGACTATCCGGTCCATGTTCCCCGGCGCACCGCTCGGCAGGGTGGAGCCACTTTTTTCCGCCTCCACGTCATGGTCCGGCCACGGCCCTGAGCTGGCCTTTGACGGCTCGGAGCAGACGCGTTGGAATTCTAAAGATGGCGAGAGCGAAAATCAGTGGCTGGAATTTTCATTTGAGCAAGAACTGCCGGTCAACCAGGTTGACGTTCTGGAAATGTTTGATCGGGTCTCGTCCTATCGCGTTCAGTACATGAAGGGCGGCCAGTGGGTGGATTGGGTGAGCGGGCAGAAGCTGGGCAAAAAGACCCACAAGCTGGAACAAGTCGTCACCTCGAAAGTCCGCCTCTGTATGGATACGACCAACGGGGCCAAAAGCGTATCCGTGGCCGAGTTTTCCGTGACGCTCGACGGCAAGGCTCCTGTTCGTGCGGTGGCGGTGCCTGCAATCACCTCCACCAACAGCAAGGGCGGCAAGGCGGTTTTCCTGAAAACACCGACGGCTCAAAACCTGCGTGAAACACTCGATGCGATGGTGGACACCTACGATGTGGAGTTCGAGGCCGGTCAGGAACTGCGCTACATCCACAAAGTCAAAGACGGCAAAGAGATTTTCTTTTTTGCCAACCTGAACAAGCAGGCAATCCATTCGTGGGTTGAACTCCGGGGCACATTGACGCCGGAGCTGTGGAACCCGCATACGGGCGCGATTCAACCGGCCGATTTTTCCCATGCGAAGAAGGGGGCGGAGAACATTACCCGGGTTAAGATTGAGCTCGATCGCATTCAATCGGTCTTTGTGGTGGCGGATGCGAAGTGAGATGATTTGTAATTGTAACATGGAATTGAACTGAGTTTCGGAAGATAGGGACGCTGATGAATATAGACATGAAGAAATGGACGACGGGGCTGCTCGTGGTTGCGACGGCATGGTGTAGCCTGAGTGTGAGCGCGAGTGAAAAGCCGAATATCTTGCTTGTCTTGGTTGATGATATGGGCTTCTCCGATCTGGGATGTTACGGTTCTGAGATTGACACGCCTCGTCTGGATTCCTTGGCGGCCACCGGCTTGAGGTTCAGTGATTATTATAATTGCGCCCGGTGCTGGCCATCGAGAACCAGTCTGATGTCGGGCTATCATCTGGAGCAGATTACCGGCGGCCCGCATGTTGTAGCGAAGGATAAGATGGAGGTGATCACGGAGCGGCTGTCTCCGTTGCCCGCTCTATTGCGCCAAAACGGATATCGCTCCTATCATACCGGGAAATGGCATATCCACACCCTCCCGAAGGTTTGCGGGGATGCGGGTTTCGATCACTCCCTGGCCTTCCACAATGGAGAAAACCATTTTCGCCCCCGTCATGTGACGGAAGATGATAAACCGTACCCGGACCAGGATGTCTACGATACGGACGCGATGGCCGATCGCATGATCGACTACCTGAAAGATCATCAGACGAATCATGCGGACGCACCGTTCTTCAGCTACCTAGCCTTTTACGCCCCCCACTGGCCGTTGCATGCCAGGCAGGAGACGATCCGTAAATATGACGGGGTCTATGACGCGGGATGGGATGTTCTGCGCAAAAAAAGACTTCAGCGCATGAAAGAAAAAGGCTTTCCACAGAACTGGGCGATTTCTCCGCTCGAACCTCAAATCGAGGGGATGGGCATCAAAAAAGGTCCGGATGGAAAAATGATTTTCGGTCCGAACGAAATATATAACGCCGCCGACTGGGATGACCTCTCCGAGGATGTGCAGGCGTTTCAAAGCCTCAAAATGCAGATTCACGCGGCGATGGTCGACGATATGGATCAGGCGCTCGGGCGGGTGATCGACCAGATCAAGTCGATGGGTGATTTTGATAACACGCTGATTCTCTTCCTGTCCGATAACGGGGCGAGTGCCGAAATGTACGGAGCGTATGGTCGAGGGAAAGTGGTCCATGATCCAAAGGCCAACATGGGTGGAGCGGATACGCACCTGTGCCTTGGACCCGGTTTTGCGGCGCTCGCCAACACGCCCTTCCGGCGCTACAAGATTTGGACACACGAGGGCGGTGTGGCCACTCCGTTGATTGCCCACTGGCCGAAAGGCATCGATGCCGAGGTTTACGGACGCGTCAGCGACCGGCTCGGCCATGTCATCGACATCGTCCCAACCCTGCTGGAGGTGGCCGGTGTCGATCATCCGGTTCTTGATCCGGAGGCCCCGGAGCTGACGGGGGAAAGCTTTGCGTCAGTTTTTAACCGTGAAACTTTTTCCACGCCCCGCGAATCCCCCGTGTTTTTCTCGCATTCCGGCAATCGCGGGTTGCGTCAGGGAGACTGGAAGCTGGTTTCCGCCAAGATCGATAAGAACAGTTGGGAGCTTTATAATCTGAAAGAGGATCGATCGGAAACGAATGACCTGTCCGCTCAGTATCCAGAAAAATTAAAAGAACTTGAGGCCTTATGGGCTCAGTCGAATCGGCACTATAAGGAAGAGTCCAGAAAGCTGCAGGCAACGAAGGCCGTTCCGGTTTCGACTGTTGGCGATATAGGCAAGGGTACGGTGCGCGCCTCCAGCTTTTGGGCCGGGGTCAACCCGCCGGAGTTGGCGGTCGACGGGAATCCCGATACGCGCTGGAATGCGGCAGAGGGATCGCGCGGGAATCAGTGGCTGGAAATCGTCTTTGATGCGCCGCGGCCAGTCAACCGGGTCGAGGTGATTGAGCGGTTCAACCGGGTCAAAACCTACCGGATTCAGTATCAGAAAGAGGGCGAATGGGTCGAGTGGGCATCCGGAACGTCGTTAGGGAAAAAGACACTTGATCTGCCAACAGTGACCACATCCAACGTGCGCATTTGTATGGATAAGGTTGCTGGCGGCAGCGTCTCGATCGCCGAGTTTACCGTGACCCAACGCGGGAAATAGTTATCATAGAGGACTTATAAGAAAGGAAGGCAGTTAGATGAAACGAAGTAAGCTGACATTAATAGGAATGGCTACGGCCGCCGCGCTCTCGCTGACCGCGCAGGCCGCGCCGCAAACCAAAAAACCCAACCTGCTGTTTGTCTTCACGGATCAGCAGTCGTTTGACATGATCGGGGCGGTGAATCCGCAGGTGAAAACCCCGGTGCTCGATTCGCTGGAGGCCAGCGGCGTGCGGTTTCAGCATATGGTGTCGAGTGAGCCGATCTGCACGCCGTACCGCGGCATGCTCTTTTCCGGCCAGCATCCGCTCTACAACGGGGCGTTCTTTAATGACGTCCCGCTGCTGCCGACCTCTCAGGATCGTTTTGCGCACGTGTTGTCCCGGGCCGGCTATGAGACGGCTTATGTTGGTAAATGGCACCTGCTAGGCGGCCCTACGCGTGGCACGGGCATTCCGCCGGGGCCTAACCGTCAGGGGTTCGATGAAACGTTTCTGAGCAATAACTGCCATGTGAATTACAGCCCGGAGGCATGTCATTTCTACGATGACAACAATCGGCGCATTCTTTTTAAAGAGTTTTATTCAGATAGCCCTTGGGAGCTGGAGGCCCAGACTCGACAGGTTGAAGAGTGGTTTGGGCGGCGTGATCAAAATCGCCCGTTCGCCGCGTTTGTTTCCTGGCATCCGCCGCACAACTTCGGAGGCGACGGCTGTCCGAAACTGCCGGGCCGGCAGAAAAACTACAACGTAAAAGGGTTGGATCCGGATCTGATCAAGCCCTATGAGAAGGTGGACATCACGCTGCGCCCAGGCGAGCAGCTCGACCCTGAAAACGAAGCCTGTCGAAAGAATCAGTACCGCAATTATATGGCGATGATTACCGCGTGTGATACGGCGCTGGGGCGCTTGGTTGATCAGCTGAAACAGCAGGGCGTATATGAAAACACGCTGATTGTCTTTACCTCCGACCACGGCGATATGCTCTTGTCGCATGGGGCCGGAAAGCCGAAACAGTATCCTCAGGATTACTCTGCGCGGGTTCCGCTCGTCATGCATTGGCCCGGCCGCATTCCGGAAGGAAAAGTCAACGATCTGCTCGTTGGATCCATGGATCTGATGCCGACCATTCTGGGGCTGCTCGACCTGCCGGTTCCGGACTCCGTGCAGGGAAGAGATCTTTCTGAGGCTGTCATCGCGAACGACGGTTCTGTCGTGGAGAGCGTGCCGCTGTTTGTCTACTTGCATAAAGGTTCGTGGCGCGGTGTTTTCACGAAAGAGTGGACCTATGCCCGCTCGGTGGACGCGCATAAAAAGCGCGACGGCGTAGAGGTCAATGTGCTTTATAACCGAAAGAACGATCCCGGGCAGCTGAATAACCTCTTCGGCAAACCGGAGTTTGCCGATGTTCAGCAACACATGGAGTCGTTGACCACACAATGGATGGAGAAATTCGGCGACAAAGAATATACCGCAGCGGACTTTGCGACGGCGGCAAAAAAGGCCGGGATCACCTGGCAGAATAATTATACGCATCGGCCGATTGACCTGTTGCGCGCTCTGGATAAGTAATCTTTATACCAAGTGGATTGGTTTTTTAACGAACAGAGAGCTTTGTGATGAAGTTGAATAGAATAATTATGGGGCTGACTGCACTGGTTGCGGCAGCCGGCAGTGTGGTTGCGGATGAAAAACCGAATATCGTTTTTGTGCTGGTGGATGATCAGCGCAATGACACGCTCGGATGCGCCGGGCACCCGGTGATTCAGACGCCGAATATTGACCGGTTGGCGGCGCAGGGGGTTCGTTTCGAAAACGCCTTCGTCAATACCTCAATCTGCATGGCCAGCCGCGCCACCATTTTTACTGGACTCACGCAGCGTTCGCATAACTATCGGCCTGCCGATCCGCAGGGGTCCACCCCCGTCTCCGATGCGGTTTTGATGGACAGTTTCCCGACGCAGCTGCGGCAGGCGGGTTACTACACCGGATTTTTCGGGAAAAACCATGTTGGCTTTAAGCGGGGCACATCGAAGGCCTTCGATACGATGTTTGATGATTGGCGGCATTTGACGTTGGGAATGAAAAAACAGCCGGACGGTACGATGCGCCACAGTGACGAACTGGTCGGCGACGAGTCGGTGGAGTTTTTGCGTCAGCGGCCAACCGATAAGCCGTTTATGCTTTATATGAGCATGACGATTGCACATGCGAAGGATTCGAATCACAGCCCGGGGATGGGGCACTATCCCTGGCCCAAAGCCGTGGACGGGATGTATGAGGACATTGATCCGGCCCGCCCGCGGCTGGATGATCCGGCGATTTATGAATCGATGCCCGGATTTCTGAAAGAATCACTCAACCGGACCCGGTATTTCTGGCGCTGGGATACCCCGGAAAAGTATCGCACCAATATGCGGGCTTACTACCGGATGCTGAGCGGCATGGACGGCATTGTGGGACGCGTATTGGCGGAGTTGGAAACGCAGGGTGTTCGGGATAATACGATCGTAATCTACACGGCTGATAACGGGTATTACATGGGAGAGCGCGGGCTGGCCGGGAAATGGTCTCATTTTGAGGAATCCCTGCGGGTGCCGCTGATTATTGCCGATCCGCGTCTTCCGAAAGAGAACGGCGGACGGGTTGAGCCCTCCATGGTGATGAATCTGGACTTGCCAACCACCATGCTGGATCTGGCGGGTGTTCCTGTTCCTGAGCAGTATCAGGGGGAAAGCCTGACGCCGTTTCTGACCGGAAACCGGCCCGCCGAGTGGCGCACGGAGTGTTTTGTGGAACACCATCAACTTAGAACAGTGATTCCGAGCTGGGCGGGTGTTCGTGACGAACGCTATGTCTATGCCCGATACGACCGGCAAAACCCTCCGTACGAGTTTTTACACGACCTGAAAGCCGATCCGGATCAGCTGAAGAACTTTGTCAACAACCCCGAATACGCGGAGATTCTCGACCGGTTGAGGAGCAATACAGATGGCTATATCCGGGAGTATACAGGTGGGTCGAAGCCGCCGTCTGACGAATCGGCTGAAAAATACACCGGCGGCGAGGCCTCTTTTAACGGGCGGCAGTCCGCAAAGCTGGCCGACGTTCCGGCACTGAGCGTTGAGAGCAAAATCACCTGGCGCATGGAGGTTAAGATTCATCCGGACTGCGCTCCCGGCGCGATTCTGATGGGAAACCGCAAGGCAAACGGTCGCGATTATTTCTTCAAGATTACCCCGTCGAAAGGCGTACAGCTTTTCAAAGATAGAAAACTACTCCTTAAGATTCCCGCCAGGATTCCGAAAGGCGTTTGGACGGAGGTTCGAGTCGTTAAAGAGGGGCCGCAGTTTACGCTCTTCATCAACGGGGAAGCCGCCGGGACGGCCCGCTCGAACCAACCCCTTCCGGCCATGCCGTGCTATCTCGGCGGCGACCCCGCTACGAAGAAGGAGTTCGCCAGATGCTCCATCCGCAATGCCTACGTGGAGGGGCCGTAACCGCGGTTGATATCAGGCGGGGAGAATGAGTCTAACGGATTTAGTATTAAACAAACACGAGGAAAGTAGAGCTATGAAAAAATTTATTATCAGATTGGTTATATCAATGCTTCCGATGGCGGGGATGTGCCGAATGGCCGGAGCCTCACTGGAGCAATCGTTTCAATCGCCGCCCGACAGCGCGCGCGCTCAGACGTGGTGGCATTGGATGAATGGGAATGTCAGCGCCGAAGGAATTACTAAGGATCTGGAGGCGATGAAGGACGCAGGATTGAATGGATTCACTGTTTTCGATGTGCCTTTAAATACACCTCGCGGCCCCGTTAATTACAACAGCCCGAAGTGGCACGAAATGATCGCTCATACGGTCAAAGAGGCGGATCGGATCGGACTGGAGATGACGTTCCATAACTGCGCCGGATGGTCATCCAGCGGCGGGCCGTGGATCACCCCGGAGCATTCCATGCACGAAGTGGTGTGGAGCGAGGTGCAGGTGTCGGGTGGTAAGGATGTGTCGATCACCTTGACGCAGTCGACCACCCGGAAGGGCTATTATCAGGATATTGTGGTGCTGGCTTTTCCGACGCCCGAGGGCGAACAGAACGGCAAGCCGGGGTTTCGCATCGAGAACTGGGAGGAGAAGTCTGGGAAGAATGAGCAGAGAGGTCAAAACCCTCATGCCGGGAGCGAGTTTTCTCCCTCGGATCTCATCGCAATGGACGGGGTTTTAAATCTGACGGACCGCATGACGACCGATGGCAAGTTGGCATGGACGGCACCAAAGGGCCACTACACGATTGTGCGCTTCGGGTATACGACGAGGGGAAAAACCAACCACCCGGCCGCACGTTCGGGTCAAGGACTGGAATGCGACAAATTGAGCAAAGCGGGTGCCGACCTGCATTGGAACCGGTTCCTGACGAACGTGTTGGCCGATGCCGGGCCGCTGACAGGAAAATCATTAAAACGCGTGTTGATTGACAGTTACGAAGTGGGGCTCCAAAACTGGACACACGATTTTGCGCAGCAGTTCAAGGCGCGCCGCGGCTATGACATGACACCGTGGATGCCTTGCATGACGGGGCGTGTGGTCGGCTCGCTCGAACTTTCTGAACGCTTCCTCTGGGACTTGCGCCGCACGATCATGGACTTGATGACGGAGAACTATTTTGGCCGCTTCGCGGAGCTATGCCATCAAAAGGGGTTGACGCTGTCCATCGAACCCTATGGTAACGGAGGCTTCGACCACTTTCAGGCGGCTGCAGTTGCGGATGTCCCGATTGGCGAATTCTGGACCAAGCGTCACATCGAGCGGCTCGACATGTCGATGAAGCTGACCGCGTCGGCGGCGCATATGGGCGATAAACGTTACGTCGGAGCGGAGGCGTATACCGCGATGCCCGAGGCCGCCGACTGGAAATCGCATCCCTATTCAATGAAAGCAGAAGGCGATTTGGCCTATGCGGAAGGGATCAACCGTTACATTTTTCACACCTTTGCGCATCAGCCTTTTGCCGATGACATTGTTCCCGGAATGACGATGGGGCGGTTCGGGATGCAGATGAACCGCAACAACACCTGGTTCATGGAGGCTCGTCCGTGGTTCGATCGCCTTGCGCGCTGCCAATACCTTTTGCAGGAAGGACAGTTCGTGGCGGATCTGCTTTATATCCATGGCGAAGGCGTTCAGCGAAATGAGGTTCGCAAGAGTCTGTCGCCCGTTCCTCCGGACGGATATGATTATGATGTCGGCGGCTTTGATGCCCTGATGGATCTGCGCGTTGAGGATGGCCGTCTCGTGTTGCCTTCGGGGATGTCCTATCGCGTGCTGGTGCTGACCCGCATGCCGACGGCACGCCCCGAGTTGATGACAAAGCTTGCCGAGCTGGTTCGTCAGGGTGCGATCGTTGTGGGCGAAAAGCCTGTTGGGTCTCCCAGTCTGGAAAACTATCCAGACTGCGACAAACAGGTCGAAACCATCGCCGCGTCGCTGTGGGACAGCGGCCGCGTCGAGAAACCGGAAAATTTACCGGCGGTACTCAAGCAGATTGATTTGGTGCCGGATTTCGAGGTGAGCGGGGAGGCAAACCTCGCCTACATTCATCGCAGGATCGACGGCAAGGATGTTTATTTTGTATCGAACCAGGACGCTCTTCCCAGCTCGGTGCGCTGCCGGTTCCGTGTCGCGGGGCGGACGCCTGAGTTGTGGCACCCCGATACCGGCCGGATCGAAGCGGCTCCGGTTTGGAAATCGAACGGAGCAACGACGGAGGTGGCGCTCGAACTGGATCCGGCGGGATCGGTATTCGTTGTATTTGACCGTCCGGTGGAACAGGTCAATCCGATTGCGGAGATCACGTTCCGTTCGGCTGAAGAGGCTCAGTCTGAAGAGGAGGGGCTTACGATCGTTCGGGCTTGGTACGGCAACCCTAACGACCCGCAACAGCGCGTCGATCTTACGGAAAAACTCGCCAAACGCGCAGCTCTTGGTCAAACGGTTTTCACCGCCAGTAATAAGGACTTCGGCGATCCGGCCAATAAGATAGAAAAAGTTTTGGAGATGGAATACGTAGCGAATGGGGTCTCGAAAACGGTTCGAGTGAACGAAAACCAATCGATTGACGTGAGCCAGGCGCTTGCCGCTGCCCGTCCGGAGCCGGTGCGGCCGCGCATTGTGGACGGCGAGGAACAGATTTTGGTCTTCAGTGCCGGAACGCTCGACGTGCGTCGCGCATCCGGAACCTCCGCCACTGTGGATGTGCCGGAGGTGGCAGAACCGCTTGCGGTCAATGGCCCGTGGACGGTCTCGTTCGGCAAACTGGGGCCGGAGGCACCGGTTGTGTTCAAGTCGCTCATACCCTTGAACGAACACGAGGACGAGGAGATTAAATATTTCTCGGGTGCGGCCACCTACCGAACCGAGTTTCATTATTCCGCAGCGGACAGCGCGTCGGCGATTCTGGATCTGGGACGCGTCGAGGTGATGGCCCGCGTGAAGCTGAATGGAACGGACTTGGGGCTGCTTTGGAAGCCGCCGTTCCGTGCCGACATTACCGGGGCCGTTCGGGAGGGCCGCAACGAGCTGGAAGTCACGGTGGTCAACCTGTGGGCCAATCGATTGATCGGCGACGAGCAATATCCGGATGTGCTGGAGTATAGGGGGCCTACGGCTTCGGTCGTCCCCGATTGGCTGAGGAACGGTACGCCGCGCCCGGCAACCGAGCGCAAGACCGTTACCCTGTATAAGCATTTGAGGAAAAATTCATCGTTGGTGGACTCTGGCTTGATTGGCCCTGTGCGCGTGCTGCGCCCGCAAATCGTACCGTTCAAGGATACGCAAAGGTAGAGTCGAGGCCTGTTTTGCCACTCGGCAGGAAAAAATTATACACGCAATTAGAACGAAAAATTATGAGAAATCGATACGCAATCATTCCAGTCGCTTTAGCGGCGTTCATCGTATGCGCTACCAATGGCTTTTCCGCCGCAAGCATTCGCCCGGTAGAGCCGCGCTGCGAATATCATGTCGAGCCGCAGGGCCTCGATGTGCTGCAGCCTCGACTGAGCTGGCGGCTGGAATCCGGTCAGCGCGCTCAGATGCAGAGTGCCTACCGCATTCTGGTGGCCGGTTCGCCGGAGACGTTGGCCAACGATGCCGGCGATCTGTGGGACTCGGGGAAAGTGAACTCGGGTGAAAGCATTCAGATCGCTTACAAAGGGAAGCCGCTGACGTCCCGCCAGTCCTGCTGCTGGAAGGTGATGGTCTGGGATCGGGAGGGGAATCCCTCAATCTGGAGCGAGCCCGCCATGTGGTCGATGGGCCTGCTTAAGCCGAAGGATTGGAAGGCGCAATGGATCGGTTACGATGAAATTCCGGAAGATCCCATCCAGGAAGGGCCCAAGGTGGTCGTGGTCAAGGCCCTGTATGGTTTAGGCGGAAAACCCTCAAAACAGGTTGATGTGACGGAAAAACTCCAAAAGCGGGTTGCCGAGGGGACGCTTAAACTTTCGGTTGGTAACGAACTTGCGGAAAAGGATCCCGCGCCCGGAAAACTGAAGAAGCTCGAACTTGAATATACATTTGATGGAGTCACTCGAAAACGGATCTTTAGCGAAGGCGAAACGTTTGAATTTTTCAGCACAAACCGGCCTAACTTGATGAATCGAAGCTATCTGCCGTCGCCGTATCTGCGCAAGGTATTCGCGGTGAAAGCTCCGGTAAAGCGGGCGGTGGTCTATGTTTCCGCGCAGGGGTTTGTTGAGTTGCATCTCAACGGGCAGCGCGTGGGTGATGAGTTTTTCACCCCGCCCGGCTGGACCGACTACCGCAAGCGCATCTACTATAAGGCCTATGATGTAACCGATCTGCTGCAGCAGGGCGATAACGCCATCGGCGGAATTCTCGGAGACGGCTGGTTCCGCGGCAACATCAGCATCAAGGGACAAAACCAGTACGGCTCAAAAATCCGTCTCCTTTCCCAACTCCATATCGATTACGCGGACGGACGCTCGGAAACCGTCGTCTCCGATCCGTCGTGGAAGGCTTCGTTCGGCCCCATCCTGCTGTCGGACATGCAGGCCGGGGAAACCTACGATGCCCGTCGTGAGATGCCCGGTTGGGATAAGTCCGGCTTTGATGACAGCCAATGGCGCGCGGTGAATACCGGGTCGGCACTGAAGGCAAACCCCGTCATCGAAGCCTATCCCGGCGTTCCGGTGCGCCGTACGCAGGAGCTGCCGGTCGTCAAAATCACCGAGCCAATGAAGGGTTTGCACGTCTTTGATTTGGGGCAGAACTTTGCCGGCTGGGTGCGGCTGAAGGTGAGCGGCAAGGCCGGCGATAAGATCGTGATGCGTTTCGGCGAGATGCTCAGTCCGGACGGATCGGTCTTTACCGAAAACCTCCGTTCCGCCCGAGCGACCGACACCTATATTCTCAAAGGCGACGGCGTGGAGGTGTGGGAGCCGCACTTTACCTTCCACGGCTTCCGCTATGTTGAAGTCACCGGGCTGCGCGAGGATCCGCCGGCGGATACGCTGACGGGAGTTGTGGTGCACTCCGATGCGCCGCTGACCAGCTCGTTCGAGTGCTCGGACCCAATGCTCAACCAGCTCCACAGCAACATTCTCTGGGGCCAGCGCTCTAATTATCTCGAAGTGCCGACCGACTGCCCGCAGCGCGACGAGCGGCTGGGCTGGACCGGCGATACGCAGGTCTATATCCGCTCCGGAACCTATCATCAGGATGTGGCTTCGTTCTTTACCAAATGGATCGTCGATCTGGAGGATACGCAGAATAGAGGCATGTTCGGCCAGCAGGCCCCGGCCTTCCATGGTCACGCCAGTTCCGGGTGGTCGGATGCCGGAATCATCTGTCCATGGACGATCTACAGGGTGTACGGGGATGCCCGCATTGTTGAAAAGCATTATGATGCAATGGCACGCTACATTGAAGCGTGTGAAAAGCATGGCTTGAGCGGAATACCCAAAGGGTTTGGCGACTGGCTGGCCGTCGGTTCCAGTACGCCGAAGGATGTGATTTCGACCGCCTACTTTGCCTACAGCACAAGCCTGATGGCGGAGATGGCCGAAGCGATCGGAAAAAAAGCAGACGCGACAACATACCGGGAGCTGTTTGAGCGCATCCGCGAGCATTTCCAAAAAACCTTTGTTGATGCCGACGGCCGGGTGAAAGGCAATACACAGACCGCCTACTGCATGGCGCTGCATTATGACCTGCTGACCGAAAAACAGCGCAGGCAGGCGGCGGCTCATCTGGTGGAGCGGATTAAAGCCAAGGACTACCATCTCTCGGTCGGTTTCCTCGGGGTGCCGATCCTGCTGCCGACGCTGACCGAGATCGGGCGGAGTGATCTCGCGTATCGCCTGCTGCAGAACAAGACCTATCCTTCCTGGGGCTATTCCGTCGAACAGGGCGCCACCACCATCTGGGAGCGCTGGGACAGCTGGACCCGCGAGAAGGGGTTCAATGCCGGCGCGATGAACTCGTTCAACCACTATGCCTACGGGGCCTGCAGCGAGTGGATGTTCTACTCCATGCTCGGGATTGATCTGGACGCAGCCGGCTACAAGACCATCCGCATGAAGCCCGAAATTGGATCCGGCATAACGTGGGCCAAGGGGCATTATGATTCCATTCGCGGGCGGATTTCCAGTGATTGGAAAATCGAAGACGATACCTTCCACTGGAAGGTCGAAATCCCGGCCAACTCAACAGCCACTATGTATATCGCGGCCGAACAAGCTGCCGACGTGACTGAAGGCGGCCGCCCGGTTGAAGACGGGGCCGGCATACAGGTGCTTGGTCAGAAGGAGGGCTGCGTGGTGATTCAGGTCGGATCAGGAAGCTATGCCTTTACGGCAAAAGGCCGGCTGTAGCGAAGGCAGAAAGAAGGTTGCGACAGCCTGCAGTGTGGTTGCGGTAGAAAATATGATGAAGCACTATGGACTAAAAATAACATTACATCATAGGACTGAAGTAGCCCCTTTTTTTGGCTGACCCTTAACCAGAAGGAAATCGATGATGAAACATAGGCGCTGGATCTGCTTTTTGACTATCGCGGTGGGGTTTCTGATCTGCGCTCAGGCGCAGCAAACAGGGAGCTGGGGCGATCAGGGCGACGGAACCTACCGGAATCCGGTCCTCAACGCGGACTACCCCGACGTGGATGTCGAGCGGGTGGGGGACACCTACTTCATGATCTCGTCGAAGCAGCACATGAGTCCGGGAATGGTGATCCTTGAATCGAAGGATATGGTGAATTGGACAACCATCGGGCACGTTTGGGACAGGCTTTCCTGGGCGCCGGAATACAACTGGAACGAAATGCGGGGCTACAGGTTCGGGGTGTGGGCCGGCGATTTGGCCTACCACGACGGTACCTGGTATTGTTACCAGATTGATTCTCGGCACGGGCTGTATATGAGTTCTGCAACAGATATCAGAGGCCCCTGGACCCAACCGATCCAGATGCTTACCAACGAAAAAATATTTGATGATCCCGTTGTCTTTTGGGACGAAAAAGAACATCAGGCTTATTTGTTGTGCAATACAGCAAAGAAACAGAAACGACCAGAGAACACGACGCCTGGAAGCGAGAACAGGTTATATAAAATGAGTTGGGATGGGCGGGAGATTCAGGACTCGGGAAAAGTGATTTATACCGGTCCCGGAGCTGAAGCCGCCAAAATCTACAATATTAATGATACCTGGTATATTTTTATGGCGGAGTGGTTTGTCGGCGATAAGGAAACGCCTCTTGGAAGGCCAAGTAAAAAGAACGACCGCAAGCAGCTTGTGCTGCGCTCGCAAACAGACAGCATCTACGGGCCCTATGAAAAGAAAGTTGTGTTCGAGCGAGGCAACGGTTTTGAACGGTCATGCAGCCAGGGCGCATTGATGCAGGCCCCCGACGGCTCTTGGTGGTACATGCACCAGCTGATCCAGAACATCGGGAATCCGTTTCAGGGACGTCCGCAGTGCCTGCAGCCGGTTAAATGGGTCGATGGTTGGCCAATGATCGGCAAGGATATCGACGGCGATGGCATTGGCGAGCCGGTGCGGTCGCATGAAAAACCGATTAATGGATTCCCGGTCACTGCGCCGCCCACGGATGATGAATTCAATCCCGGCCGGCTCGGTGTGCAATGGGAGTGGAACCATAACCCGCGTGATAGCCACTGGACGCTGGCGGAGCGGCCGGGGTGGCTGCGGCTTAAGGCTGACCGGCCGGTTGCGCCGGTGAAAAACTACAGAATACATGGTCAGCTATTCTGGCGGGCCTTCAATACCGTCAGTCAGCGGATAATGGGCACTTCGACCGGGAGTGCCGTGGCCCGGTTTGACCTCTCCGGCATGAAGGCGGGGCAGCGCGCCGGATTTGTCCGTTTTGGCGGGATCTTTCACCTGCTCGGTGTTCATGTCGAAGAGAACGACACCCGCAGACTGTTCTTCATGGATATGAACGGGAAGGAACTCCGTGGCGACGCGATCCATGGCAACGACCTGTTCATCCGCACGACCAACAAAGGAGACCGCGCAGCCTTTGAATTCAGCACGGATGGTGAACGCTTCACGCGTTTCGGTCCGGAATTCACCATTGCGTTTGGATTCTGGAGCGGGGATCGCCTGGGCTTCTTCTGCTGGAATGAATCCGGCGAAAACGGCCACGTGGATATCGACTATTTCCACTACGACTACGACGGGCCGAAGCAGGAACTAAAAGGGGCGGAAAAGAACGGATGCTTAAATGACGCTCTGCGATAACCTGTAAAAGGTGAGGTACCTACATGGAAGATTATGCCCATGCAGCTTCGCATTCGATCAAAGTAAAGAAAGTAAAAATGAAAAACTGGATATTAAGTCTCTTATTGCTGACAGGGGCGGCTCAGGCTGCGGAGAAGCCGAACATGATCTTGATCATGGTGGACGACATGGGCTTTTCCGATGTCGGTTGCTATGGCGGTGAAATCGAAACGCCTAACATCGACCGCCTTGCGGCGCAGGGCGTGCGCTTTTCGCGATTCTATAACGGCTCGCGCTGCTGCCCAACTCGCGCATCACTGATGACCGGGCTGCATTCGCACCTCACCGGTATCGGCCACATGACGAATTCGCCGAACAAGGAAAACCACGATGCGGGCGAACAGTTTTCGAGCTATCGCGGCTTCCTCAACCGCAACTGCGTAACGCTTGCCGAGGCACTTAAACCCGCCGGGTACGCTACACTAATGACGGGGAAATGGCATCTGGGGTACAACCATAAGAATCGTTGGCCGCTGCAGCGCGGCTTCGAAAAATATTATGGCTGCATCTCGGGCGCAACCCGCTTCTTCTATCCGTACGACGCGCGCGGGATGACCTTCGGCAACGAACCGGACAAGGAATTGAAGAGCACAACGGATCGTCCGTTCTATACCACGGATGCATTCACCGACCATGCTATCCGTTTCATTCAGGAAGAGCAGCAGGGGAAGGATCGCCCGTTCTTTCTTTATCTGGCCTATACCGCGCCGCACTGGCCGCACCAGGCGCATGAGGAGGACATCGCGAAATATGCCGGCAACTATATGATGGGCTGGGATGCCCTGCGCGAACAGCGCTATCAGCGCCAGATCGAACTTGGACTGATCAAGCCGGAATGGAAGCTTTCGCCGCGCGATAAAAAAGTGCCGGCATGGGACACGCTGAATGCCGAAAAGCAGAAGGTGATGGATATGCGCATGGCGGTCTATGCTGCTATGATCGACCGAATTGATCAGAACATCGGAAAATTGGTCCAGACATTGGAAAAGAGCGGGCAGCTGGATAATACGCTGATTCTGTTTCTGTCCGACAACGGCGCTTGTGCCGAGGGTCCGCCACTAGGGCGCGGCGAAATTATGGATCCGGAAAAGCGCAACCAGCAAACCAATAACAACTATGGCGCGGCCTGGGCGAATGTTTCCAGCACGCCGTTTCAGCTCTACAAGCACTACACCCATGAGGGCGGTGCGGCCACCCCGTTTTTCATGCACTGGCCGAAGCGTATTCAGCCGCAGGCGGACTGGTATGAGTCGCCGGCGCAGCTGATAGACGTGATGCCGACCCTGCTCGACCTAGCGGGAGCAACCTATCCCCAGGCGGTCGATGGAAATAAAATCTATCCGCTGCGCGGTGTGTCGCTCGCTCCGGCGTTCGATGGCAAGCCGATCCAACGCACGGCTCCGATGTTTTCGGAGCATGAAAAAAATGCCTTCATGATGGACGGCGACTGGAAGCTGGTCGGCCGCGGCGTTGCCGCGCCGGAGGGCGTGCTCGTTTCCAAATGGGAGCTCTACAATCTTGCGGAAGACCGCACCGAGCTGAACGATCTTTCCGGAAAATATCCCGAGCGCCTCGCGGAGATGTCCAGGGCCTGGAATAAATGGGCCGACCAGGACAGGGTCTACCCCAAGCCGAGACCGAGAAAGAAAAAGCAAAAGCAATCGGGGGTACCCGCACATTGCGGAATGCGGAATAGTGGAACGTCTGAAAAAGTTTTGGATAAGCACGCGGAATAAAATAAAGAAAAAGCTCAGGACGGTGCGGGATCTGAGAGGGGTGTGGGCTTTACTCCTGACATGAAAAAACTAACAGCAGGAACGCTCTTTTAACCACGAAATACAGCGCGAAAGCGGGCGCGCTTGGTTTTCGTCTGGTTCGTGTATTTCGGGGTCTAAATTCTGAAGACAGGAGATATGGAGATGCGAAAAAGAAATTCGTTGTTGGCGGGGCGTCATATTTTTAATGTAAATTGCAGCTACAGAGGAAGTTTATCGTATTTTTGAAGAAAAGGAACCTTATGAAATTATTTAAACTATATGGACTGATCGCTGTTTTGGCTTCGTTATCAGCGGGGCTGGCTTTTGCAGAGACTCTGGAGGAACGTTTTCAATCCCCGCCGAATTCCGCGAAACCGCATACGTGGTGGCACTGGATGAACGGGTATGTTTCAGCCGAAGGGATTACCAAAGATCTGGAGGCGATGCAGCGAGCTGGGCTCGGTGGATTTCAGGCGTTCCAAATCGAAAGAGGGATGGATGCCGGGCCGGTCAAATATCTAAGCAGCGAGTGGCGCGAGTTGATGACGCATACGATTAAAGAGGCGGACCGTCTCGGGTTGGAGGTGTGCTATCATCAAACGGCGGGTTGGTCGAGCAGCGGCGGCCCGTGGATTACGCCGGAATATTCGATGCAGAACGTCGTCTGGACGGAACAGCAGGTCGAAGGACCGACGTCTGTGAAGGTAAAATTAGAAAAGCCGCAGAAACTGCGGGATAACTATTTTCAGGATATCGCTGTGCTGGCGTTTCCAACCCCTGAATCCGAGCGCAATGGCAAGAAGGGGTTCCGGGTGGATAACTGGAAAAGCAAAGCCGGTTATGAGCGCGATGATAAAATCCAACCGGATACTCGTGCGGTGGACGCCGGCGATCAGATTGATTTTTCATCCATTATTGACCTCAGCGACAAGATGGATGCTAACGGGCAGCTTCAATGGAGTGCCCCGAAAGGGCAGTGGACCATTGTTCGTTTCGGGCATGCGGTCTGCGGACTTCAGAATCGCCCGGCTCCACGTGAAGGGCGTGGCAACGAATGCGACAAAATGAGCAAAGCCGCGGCGGAATGGCATTGGAAACATACCGTGCAGAAGGTGATTGATGATGTGGGGCCGTTGACGGGTAAAGCATTCAGCAGCGTGTTGATCGATAGTTATGAAACAGGCCAGCAAAACTGGACCAAGGGTTTTGATGAAGAATTCAAGAAGCGCATGGGATATGATTTTATAAATCATCTGCCGGCGGTAACAGGACGAGTGGTAAACAACCTGGATTACACCGAACGGTTCCTATGGGATTTTCGCCAGGTGATTGCCGATCTATGGACCGAAAACTATTTCGGACATTTTGCTGAAATGTGCCATGAAAACGGGTTGACGCTTGCGTGCGAGCCCTATGGTAAGCCGGGCAATATGGACGACTTTGCGGTGGCGGATGTCGTCGATATGCCCATGGGCGAATGGTGGGCCAGATCCACGGGAGGACCGTTCCGGAGTTCCTCAAAAATGGCGGCATCGGCCGCGCATACCAACGGCCGCCGTTTCGTGGGAGCGGAAGCTTTCACCGCAGGGCGTATGGAAGCGGCCTTTGTGAATCACCCTTACGGACTCAAGGTTCAGGGCGACTTCTTTTTCTGTCAGGGGATCAATCGTTTCATTTTTCATACCTTTGTTCATCAGCCGTGGGGCGATGAGGTTCTGCCCGGCATGACGATGGCGGTGTGGGGATTCCAGAACAATCGCAACAATACGTGGTATGAGCAGGGCCGGGCGTGGAATGAATATCTGGCCCGCAGTCAGTATCTTCTGCAGGAGGGGAAATTTCAGGCGGACCTCTGCTATTATCCGGGCGAAAGCGCGCCTCAGACGGTCAGACACCGGGAAGAGATGAATCCGACTGCGCCGGCGGGGTATGATTATGATCTGATCTCGCGCAAAAACCTGATGAAAATGACGGTTAAAGAGGGGCGTTTGGTGCTGCCCGGCTTGATGGAATACCGCCTGTTGATCATGCCGGATGGACCGGTTCGTCCTGAGGTCTTGAAAAAGGTTGAGCAGTTACTGAGCGCTGGCGCGCATATCGTCTGGAAAAAACCGGAAGGCACACCGGGTTTGCAGGATTACCCAAATGCAGATCGTTTCGTGAAAAAAGCGGCCGATCAGGTGTGGCGTGACTGCGACGGTACGAAAGCTAAAGAGATCGCCTATAAAAAAGGCAAACTCTACTGGCCCGGTCCATTAGCCGAAATTCTTTCCTCCATGGGCGTTCAGCCGGATGTGGAATTTCGCTCCATTCAGGGCATTGCCCCCAATCTCATCGGCGGCAATGGATATGAGTGGATTCATCGCAAAATCGGCGATGCCGATGTGTATCTGATCTCCAATCAGCAGGAAATGCCCCGTCAGGTGGAAGTGATCTTGCGTGATAAAGGGCGTGTTCCCCAGCTGTGGAATGCGCAGACGGGTGAAATTAAACAAGCTCCTTTTTTCCAAACAACGGATGATGATCGCACGCAGGTAAAGCTCTTTATGGAACCCGCCGAATCGGTGTTTGTGGTGTTTCAGGATCAGGCCACTGCGCCAAGTGTCGTAAAGATGCTGCACAATGGAAAATCGCCGTTTGACAGTAAGATGGCGGCGAGCAGCCCCTTGGTTATTCATAAGGCCGTCTTTGGTGCGGCTGACGGGGACCCCGACTCCCAAAAGGACGTGACTTCCAGAATCCGATTACTGATCAAAAACAATGCATTGGAAATGGTGGTCACTACGCAGGCGGCGACCGGTGAAAAACCTACCATAGGAGCAACGAAAGCATTGCGTGTGGACTATTCCTACGGCTCAGAGGTCATAACCGTTGCGCGAATGGAGAATGAAGTCCTCACGATTAAAGATGAAACCGTGGTTTTTCCCGCCCAGCCGGAACCGGCAACCCTGTCGGTCGCAAATAATGAAACCATCCTGTCCGCCTGGCAGCGTGGGGACTACGACGTCGTCTATTCCGATGGAACACGAAAAGCGGTTAAGGTGACCGATGTGCCGAAATCCTTGGATCTTACCAAGGACTGGAACCTGAAATGTCCGGAAGGCTGGGGCCCGACCAAAGTCAGGCTGGATAAACTGATTTCCTGGACGGAGCACCCGGATCCGGAACTGAAGTATTTCTCCGGAACAGCGGTTTACGGGAAGCAATTTAATGTGCCGGCCGATCAACTGAGCGAGGAATATGCGGTCAGTCTGGATCTCGGCGACGTACAGGTTTTTGCCGAAGTGATCCTGAATGGCAAAAACCTCGGGATTCTGTGGAAGCCGCCGTACAAACTGGATGTTACGGGAATGCTTAAGTCGAAGGGCAATCAGCTTGAGATTCGCGTTACCAACCTGTGGGTGAATCGCATGATCGGCGATGAGCATTATCCTGAGACCGATACATACATCCCGGGCAGGAAGCCGGCGGAGAATTTAATTGAGAAGATTCCCGCCTGGCTGAAGAATGGAACACCACGCCCCGCGACCGAGCGCAAAACGTTTACAACCTGCCGGTTTTACACCAAGGATTCGCCGATAGTTGAATCCGGTCTGATCGGTCCGGTACAGTTAAAATTTGGCGTTAAAAAGGTTGTGAATGAGCCGTGATTGATGTGGCCTTAATGCATGAATAAATCAGGGGCTAACAGAGCACCCCGTCAGGAGAATAATGAGCAGGAAATTTACATGTATATTTGCATCAGCTTTGCTGGTCGCCACGGGAGCATTAGCGGATCAGCCGTCGTTTGATCTTGTGGAAATTGAGAGGCCTCGGATTCTGGAAAAAGCGGAAGGATATCTTTCTGCCTCCCCCGTAACGGTTACGGCCGCGGTATGCGAGCGGAGCGAAGGTGGGAAACACGATTTTTATTCCGAGGGCGATTATTGGTGGCCGAATCCCGATGATCCGGATGGGCCGTATGTCCGCCGCGATGGAGAAACGAATCCTGAAAACTTTATTGCCCACCGCAAGGCGATGATTCGCTTCAGTGATATAATGGGTACGCTGACTTCCGCTTACCTGCTTACGGGGGAAGAACAGTATGCCCGGCAGGCCGTGGCGCATCTCAACGCCTGGTTTGTTGATGAAGCAACGCGCATGAATCCAAACCTTTTATACGGGCAGGCCATCAAAGGACTGCATTCCGGGCGCAGTATTGGGATCATAGATACCATTCATCTGGTGGAAGTGGCGCGCAGTGCAAAGATTCTGTGTGGCTCTCCGTCCTTTCCTGAAAATGATCAGATGCCGGTGAAGGCTTGGTTCAAAAACTACCTGAAGTGGCTAAATACCCATGAATATGGATTGAAGGAACGGGAGCACCCGAATAACCATGGCGTTTGCTGGTCGTTGCAGGCGGCGGCATTTGCGCAGTTGATTGGCGATGATGCTCAGCTGGCGAGGATTCGGAATCAATTCAAGACCGTTTATATTTCGGAAATGATGAATGCAGCGGGCGGGTTCCCGAAAGAGCTCAGCCGCACGAAGCCCTATGGCTATTCCCTGTTTGTGATAGATGCGATGGCCGGCGTGGCACAGATGGCATCCATTCCTGAAGACAATCTGTGGAGCTTCGAGCTGCCGGATGGGCGGGGCATGAAAAAGGGCATGGAGTTTATCTATCCCTATATCGTTGATAAGGCCTCTTGGCCGAAAGATCCCGATGTGCTTTATTGGGACGAGTGGCCCGTGCGGCAGCCCAGCCTGTTGTTTGCTGGAGTTGCGCTTGGTCGATCAGAATATCTGAAAGCGTGGCAAAGCCTTGAATCGAATCCGGAGACCTTTGAAGTCCTCCGCAACCTGCCGCTTCGTCATCCGTTGATTTGGATTCAAAAATAGGAAACAGGGAAAATTAGATGAAACGAAAAATTGCAGCTTTGGCATTGTGCCTCGCGACGGTCTGTCAGGCGGAGCGTCTGAATGAGAATTGGGATTATTTGAAAGGCGATATCGGCGGGCCGTGGGAGGCGCTGCGCGAAAACCTGGAGCGTAAAGGCAAACCGGAAAATATTCCGGTGTGGGATAAGGTAACGCTTCCGCACTGCTTTAACGCTTGGGATGCCGTTGATCCGGATGTGACCTATTATCAGGGTCCCGGATGGTATCGCACGTTTATTGATATTAAGAATCCGCTCAAAAACGGCCGTACGCTGTTGCATTTTGAAGGAGCAGGGCAGAAAACTGAAGTGTATGTGGGGCTGACACCGGTTGGCAAACATGTCGGCGGTTATGACGAATGGACGGTGGATATTACCGACGCCGTTTCCAAACATCGGAAAGACAAGGAACTGATCGAAAAATATAAAGGAAAAATTCCAATCATCGTTCGGTGCGACAACACACGCGATCTGGAAATGATGCCCTCGGATCTTTCGGATTTTAATGTCTATGGCGGGCTCTACCGCTACGTCAACCTGAACTATGTTCCGGCGCTTTCGCTTGGGCTTCGGAAAGTGGATGCCAAGGTCGATGTGGCTGGCGCTGAAGGTGTCGTGACGGTTTCGGCGGATCTATATAATCCGACCGGTATTCAATCCGCAGAGGCGGAAATCGAATTGCGCGCGCCGAATGGTTCTATGGTGGTAACGAAAAAAGTCAAAGTAGATGCGTCAAAGACAACCGTATCACTTTGTGAGTTTAAGGTTCAACAACCTCTGCTTTGGTCGCCGGAAGAGCCGAACCTGTATACCTGTGTGGTTCGTCTGAAATCAGAAGCCGGCGTGTCGGAAGAGCAAGACCAGATCGGGTTCCGCCATTTTGAATTTTTGAAAAACGGGCCGTTTATGCTGAACGGCAAGCGATTGTTGCTGCGCGGAACGCACCGCCATGAAGACCATGCCGGTGTCGCAGCCGCCATGACCGAGGATATGATTCGGACTGAAATGGAAATGATGAAGGAGATGGGCGTAAACTTTATCCGTCTCGGACATTATCAGCAGTCACTGATCGTTCTGGAAGAGTGTGATCGTTTGGGCATTCTGGTCTGGGAGGAAATTCCCTGGTGTCGCGGCGGTATCGGCGGCGAAGTGTACAAAGAGCAAGGCCGCCGCATGCTCAGGAATATGATTGCCCAGCACTATAATCATCCTTCCGTTATTATCTGGGGATTGGGCAATGAAAACGACTGGCCGGGCGATACGCCTGACTTTGACGAGGCCGCCGTGCGGAACTATATGATTGAGCTCAATACGCTTTCGCATGAACTGGACCCCGATCGTAAAACCGCCATCCGGCGCTGTGAATTCTGCAAGGATGTGGTGGATGTCTATTCGCCCTCCATTTGGGCGGGATGGTATCGCGGTAAATTTACCGACTACAAAGCATCTACGAAAAAAGCCGTTGATGGGGTGGATCATTTTTTCCATGCGGAATGGGGGGCGAGCAACCATGCGCGCCGTCATTCTGAAACGCCGGATCAAAACCTAGAAGCCGTCGGCGGAGGAAGCACTGACGAACGCGACGGCGATGCCTCGCTCTACGGCGGCCCGCCGCGAGTTTCAAAAGACGGCGACTGGTCCGAAACCTATGCCTGCAACCTGATTGACTGGCATTTGAAAGAGCAGGAAACGATGCCGTACTTAACGGGCTCGGCGTATTGGCCCTTCAAGGACTTTTCCACGCCGATTCGGCCAGAAAATCCGGTTCCCTACGTGAATCAGAAGGGCGTGGTTGAACGCGATTTCAGGAAAAAGGAGGCCTTCTATGTCTTTCAGTCCTACTGGACCGTAGAACCGATGGTTCATATTTACGGAGCAACCTGGCCGACCCGCTGGGGCAAGGCCGGCGAAGCAAAGCTCGTGAAAGTTTATTCCAACTGCGACGAAGTCGAACTGTTCCTGAACGGTAAAAGCCTCGGGAAGAAAAAACGCGACAGCCAAAATTTCCCCGCCGCCGGCCTGCGCTGGCGCGTGAAATTTAAGGGTGGTGAAAACAACGTCGAAGCCGTCGGATTCAAAAATGGAAAACAGATCAAAGACAATGTAACCTGGGGTTATGAAACCCGCGAATGGGGGAAACCCGCAATTCTTGAGGTGACCACGTTCCGGGATTCCGAAAATCAAACATGGGTAGAGGTCCTGCTGAACGATAAGCATGGGGTACCTTGTCTGGATGCTACGGCATTTGTCCGTTTCTCTCTAGTCGGTGACGGTCGTCTGGTCGATAACCTCGGTACTTCAACGGGCGCAAATAAGGTGCAGGTCTGCAACGGGCGCGCGCGGATCAAAGTCGATGCCAACGGCGGTTCCAGCGTTGTTGCCGTGTCTTCCGAGGGGTTGAAAACACAGTTCATCTCGATTAAGTAGGTTTACGAAGTCGAAAATTGCACAATCATAGCCTAACCCCGCGTTCAACCGGAATCGGTAAAGTTCACGTTCACCTTTGTTCCTCAAGCACATGACGAACGGTAAGAAATGAGAACGATGAAACAGGCTTTCCTGGTATTTATGTTGATGGCTCTTCCGGTCATTGGATGTTTGGCGGATGATCAGGTCATGGATTTTTCGGGGTCGTGGGGATTTCGGTTGGATCCGGACAATGCGGGGATTGCCGCGCAGTGGTATGGTAGCGAGACCGACCAAATCCTGACGCTTCCGGGATGTCTACAGGAACAAGGGTATGGAAATGTTCCGGGGCCGGATACTGTATGGATGAACCCGGTCGTCAACTCCTGAAAAAGGCGATTCGTATCACCATGGCGTACAGCCATGACGGCGTCTTTGGCCCGCTGCGTTTGCGCGAGATTCCCACCCAGAGCCTACAGTTTGTGGATCAATGCGTTTTGCAGTATTATCTGAACACGGCCGATGAGAGGAGACGCTTCGTTATGCCTGTCCGTACGTGCGCGATTATCTGAACTTCTGGGCGATGGGGAGCGATAGCTTGCCGGTGCGGGAAAAGCGATCTATGGATTCCTGGAAGTGGAGCGACTGAGGTGAAAAAGGCACCGTGGATGACACGGTGATTTTGGATTCGCTCTATTATATGGCACTCAACAGCGCGAAAAAGATGGCACTGGAGTTGGGTGAAAATAAGGATATTTTCTGGCATGATGAATGGGTCGATACCCTGAAAAAAGAGTTTAACAGAAAATGCTGGAAGGGAAAATATTACAGTAGCAACGCCAAAAAGTTTCAGGATGACCGCGCCAACGCACTGGCCAGTCTCTCCGGTCTGGCCGGAGCGGAAAAACAGCCATCCATCGTCGGAAATGTGCTGATTCCGAATCAATATTGCAGTCCGCATTTTGAATGGATGGTGGAAGAGGCCATGTGCTATGCCAGATATTACGAAGCCGCACTCAAATGCATAAAGGAACGGTATCAACTGCATTGTGGCTGTTTAGTGATATTTTTGAAGGATTTTCAGCGGTCCAGTTAGACTTACAGGATCGGCCGATCTTTCTTATGGTGGAACTACTTTGGCGCATCCGATAATATCGGCTCCCTTCACTCGTTGGTTCCGAGCCTTCAAGATGAACCCCTTAGGAGCATTATGTGGCGCACTTCCCTTAGCGAAAATTTTATAAACTGCAACTACTTTTGAGTAGTTATGGAAGCAGATAAGCAGGGTGTTGATTCACTCGAAGATAAGCTTGCGGATATCGACCGCCACCTGCATGACATCCGGTCGGATGTTTCAAAAATCCTGAAAACACTCCAGGATGAACTGGAGCATTTTAGGGAGCGGGAGTTCTGGCAGGAATACCGCGAGACCTACAACCAGGAGTAAGGGCGCTTATGCCTTTACTCCTTTTTTCATTTTTGGCTGAAACTCCGGATCATATGTCTTTGTGATTTATGCGCATTGTGAACCGCGCTGTTATCGGGTGACTTCTGCCAGGCGGCAGAACTGTTTTCCCGGCGACTGAACGATGGCGAGCACCGCTTTGATGCACTGTCCGTTCAGCACCTCAACGCGGAAATCATTGTGTCGTCGCAAGGTTCTTACCATGACCGGCGCACCGCGTTGGCGCGAATGTTGGAGCAGGTGGGGCATGGCGTCTATTTCGCGGACGAGGTGAACTATGACCGGATCGTGAAGCTGGCCAGGAAATATGTCAGTACGCACTGGTCGCATGAACGAGCCTGGAACCTGCTGCGCAGCAGCCGGTCGGGCTTTTCGGAGCTGCGGGCGTTTGTAAAGCAAAAGCACCCGAAGCTGAAGATCGGAAGCTACGACGACATGAACGATCTCGATCTGGCCAACCTGTTGTCGGTCGGGGATTTCATGGAAGAGGAACAGAGCCTGGTGCTCGAAGCCCTCTGCTGCCGCAACTTCCGCAAGGTGTCAGCGCTGCGCGGTTTGACCGATGACCGGCACCGGTTGCGGTTTCGTGACCGGATCGACTGGTTCGAGCTGGTCGTCAATCCCAACCGCACACACGACTGCGGCCAGATGAAATATTCATGCGGGGTGCATGGCAACACGGTTCATTTCGAGCCGGAATTGGTGGCTTCCGTGTCACAGCGGAAGTTCGCCAGGGCGTTCGCGCGGGAATACCGCACGATTGGCGGTGACTATTGTTTCGCCATGCCAGTGACGCAGGTGCAGGAGATCCTTGATAACGAGGAGGTGACGCTGCGATTCAACAATGTGCGCTACCTGCAACGGTTGAGTCCGTTGCACTCGACGGCGCGGTTGCGCAAGGAGCAGATTCCAAGGTTTGGAATCTCGTGGCGCAAGATGGAAACGCTTGACCAATTCCGCGATGCGTTGCGTACGCACGGTTGGAAGATTTCGGGCAGAAAGTCCGATCTGATCAAGCGCACGGCCAAGCTTGCAGCTGAAAGATATGCGGAGGTTGTGCCTGTGCTCAGCGAATGGTTTTCGGATCAACGCTACGTGCGTGTTCCGAATGCACAGCGGTTTCCAACACCGTTTCCCCTGCTGGAGGACGAGTCGCTTCAGAACTTGCTATTGAGCATGTTTTTGATGCGGCACCTACGGGGCAATACGGTGGTGGACGTAAACCACGAAAACCAATCCGTTCAGCCGGAGGACATGGCCGAGGCGCTGCTCGTCGGCAAAACGGAGCTGAAGGGCTGTTTCCTTAAAGTATGAAAATAGAACGGAGTGAAGTCATGAAAATATGGCTGGCGGCAATATCGCACAAGCACGGCACAACCGTCTATGCGGCGGTGTCGCGCGATCGGTTGATCCATGAACTGTATGGATATGTGCAGTCGTGGTGGAAGCAGGAACTGCCGGATGACCCGTTCCCGGCTGGCATGCCGGAGGAAGAGGCGGTTGATCTCTACTTCAAGAAAATCGACTACGAATACCTGGAGTTTGTCGATGAGACCGAGCTGGCAGGCAGCGACTGAAAGAAAACCGAACACAACAATAATCCTGAAAAGCGCGAACGGCCATGGCTGTCGCGCTTTTCTCATAAACGGAAAGGAAGAACAGTCATGAAGAAGGAATATGAAGCGGCCTTCCACGAAACCCGATCCGCCTTTGGCGTGGAGCTGGACATCGCTGTTCCTGGCCACACCCATCCCGTGCTGGTTGCACAGGATGTGTTTGGCGAGGCCGAGGAGCAGATGCAGCTGCTGGTCTATCCGGCAGGAGTAGATCAGGAGACTGAATCCGCAGTCAGTATTCTTCTTCTCGTAGTGCTAATGCACTGTAAATGTTTTGGTTGATGTTAAAACCGTATACAGCGCGTTGAATCAGAGTCTCTGAAACGGCTTGGGCTTTCATCATAAGTTCAATCGATAAGTAAGCGGCGTCTCTATTTTTAGTTTCCTTGAAAACCCTACGCATCATAGATGATGCAATGTTAAGCAAATCGGTTGCTTCTGCTGATGATCCATAGACCTGCTCATATATTGATTCAATAAAGGAAACAAAGTGGATATAAGTGTTGTGCACATCAGGAGTTACACGCAGCACTGGCAAATAGTTTCTCAGAAATTCTACGTCATCATTCGGGGAAACTCCAAAAGGCATTTTAGGGCGAAAAGGTGTATATAATCGCTTGGGGTAGGAGGGGTGAATTGTGGTTTTTTCGACTGTGAAGCTGTTATTGTGGCAAGTTCCACACTCAAAAGATTCGCTACGAGAGGCATAGCTAGATGAACCACATTTGTTGCAGAGGCGACATTCAAATGCCTCGAAACAGATGCTTTCAAATTCATTTTTTTTGCATTTGGGACATGATAGTTCTTTATTTTTAATTCCTTGTATTTTGCTTGCAAGAAGCAATTTGCCTAAAGTTACGTCAATCCACGAAACTTCATCGCATGAGCGGCAGCGAAAGTGCAGTTGGCCATTAAAAGATAACTGGCCTTTGACTATAGGATCAGTGAATTCCGCGGGTAACTCCTTTTCAGACAAGAACGTGCTCATGATTACCTCTTAAAGTAATTGCTTTTATAATGTTGGATTTATGTCGCAAGCCTAGAGCTCGCGAATGAATCCATATCAGACAAGTGTTAACAATAGTGAACGAAGTTGAGTCTGAGAAGACGATTGATTGTGTTAATAAGGTGGTCATGCTCTAAGAGTCGAAGAAAACCGGCTTGCACCCGTATTTGATTGAGAGCCAAACTTTCCGGTTTCTTTCCGGTTATTCCCTAAAAATGGCTGGAAATATCTAGAGCTATCGGATTCATGGGAGAAGCTGTGAAATAATGTTTTAGGTAATAAAAAAGGGGCTTATCGGTTAAGATAAGCCCCTTGAAGATGGAGCGGGCGAACAGATTCGAACTGTCGTAACCAGCTTGGAAGGCTGGGGTTCTACCATTGAACTACGCCCGCAGTTTGAATGGTTTCCCGTTCAAACGAGCGCATAAAGTACCTGCGAAGGCGGGGTGCGTCAAGGCCTCTTGCTTAACTTTTTTCAAACACTCGGAAGGTTGGGTAAAATCAGGTCAAATGCCTGCCGTATATGGTTGATCGCCTCGATTGTCGCCCCGTATATTCGTCAGCTTAATTGATGGATATTGAGGGGCGAATGCTTTCTGGAATCAAGGAAATCGTGATTATCGCATGTGTTTTGGCGGGTTTGTTCGTGCTGCCTCGCATGATGCGGCGGAGGGATGTCGCGCGTGGCGGGGAAAAGCGGCATGCACCGGTGAGAAGGAACCGTGGTCTGTTACGTTTGGGGCTGTTGCTTTCCGTGCTGTGGGTTGCCTTGGCTTTCGTTTTGCTGAACCCATTGTCCGGGAATTTGCTGCCGTTTCTTGGCGCCGGGGTTTTGCCGGTTGGGCTTGGCTGGGGGATCCGCTGGGTGGTGCTGGGGTTCAGATCGGCGAGTTAGCCGTTCTTGAGGTTCCAGAGCCAGAACTTCAGCCGCTTGAGGATCGGGGGCTTGTTCCCGGCTTTCCTGATGTGGGCGCGCGCTTTCCCCGGCTTGGGGTGGTTCGCCGGTTCCCGCATATAGTCTCGGTCGGAGATTCCCATTTGGATTTGCTTGCCCTTCGTTTAACAATTCGCGAACAGTATGCACCCCATGACCCAAAAAAAGAAGACAACTTTACGTGTGATGACCGATAATTGGTTGGATCCTCTTGATTTCAAGGCGGAATTCCCGCATCCGGAACGCCCGCTGGAAGTGGATATAGGTTCAGGAAAGGGGCGCTTTCTCGTTGCCCGGTCCGGCAAGTTTCCTGAAACCAATTTCCTGGGGATCGAGCGTCAGAAGATTCGAATTCATAGTAGTGGGCGCAGGTGCGAACGGGCCGGGCGCGAAAACGTCCGGGTTTTCCGGATGGAAGGCTTCTATGCCATTAGCAAAATGATGCCCGCAAACTATGTGGCGAACTACTATTTCTTTTTTCCGGACCCTTGGCCCAAAGCGCGTCACCAGGACCAGCGACTGTTTAATCCGGCGTTCATGGATGCACTTTTCAAAACCCTTGAGGACGACGGGTGCCTGCATGTCGCCACCGACCATCTACCATATTTCGAGGAAATCCGCGGTCTCCTGCAACAGGATGAGCGGTTCGAGGAGATTGAGGCTTTTGTTCCGGACGAGGAGGAAACAACCGATTTTGAGCTGATCTTTTCCCATAAGCAGATTGGGCGGTGTTCCTTCCGCAAAGTGAGTTGATGGCGAAAAAGAAACCAGATGTCTCCATGCACAGCCATGGGCTGTACGATGGGTGGGACCGAGAAAGCAAGGATTTGCCCAACCTGGTGAAAATCACCACCGAGATCGAAACCGCGTTGGATGTTGAATTCGGCTACATCCTGCGCATCCGCAATGCACGGAATAGCAAGATCACATTCCGGATCGAGCATCCGCCCTTCAAGGGGCCGGGGGGTGGCATTGCTCCTCCGTTCGTGGGCGAGCTTTATGTGAAGACCAATGATTTCCGTTTTTTCCTCGGCGACACCATTTGGGCTCCGGTCGAGGACAAGCGGGGGGAGTGGCGGTTGATCACCTGGCTGGACGGCGAAAAGGTGGCCGACAAGACGTTGACGATGGTTTAGGGGATTTCCAGTTCGATGGATCGGACGAGAAACTCACGACCACCCATCAGCTTCACTTCGTTCGATCCGCATGCGCGACAGAGCAAGAACGTCGGTTCCGGATGCGAGACGGCCTTGCATTGGCAACATTCGACCTCCACCGGTAGCTCCTCGATTTCAAGAACGGCGTTTTCCGCCAACGTACCTTCGGCGGCAAAGGGGAAGGCAAACTCGAAGGCATCGCGTTCGACGCCTGAATATTTTCCGATTACCAAAACAATGCGGTCGATCCGCAGTGCGTTTTGCATGGATGCCGCTTGTTCAAGCTGCTCCACCAATCCCTGTGCCAATGAAAGCTCATGCATGGAACCAGTTTAACGGGTTCCAGGCTGAATGGAAGACTTTGCGCCTTTTTTGGATGAGATCTAAATTATGGGATGTGCTTGTCGTTGGAAAATCCGCCGCTATACTGTTCCCGTTCGGAGAAACATTAACCATACTAACAAAGGACTAAGGAGGCCGTCATGGGTGCTGTGTCGAATCTACTCGATTCAAAGGGATATGATGTGTTGACCGTAAAGCCGGAACAACCGGTTCACGAAGCCATCGAACAAATGGAAAGCATTTCCGCCGGCACTGCGCTGGTAATGGATGGTGGAGATGTGGTTGGCATCATTTCCGAGCGGGATGTGTTCCGCAAGGTGGTACTGGAAGGCAAGAGCATCGACGACGTTACGGTGCAGGACATCATGTCGGGCAACCTGACGACGGTTACGCCGGAAACTCCGCTGGATGAATGCATGCAGCTCATGACGGAAAAGCGCATTCGCCACCTGCCGGTACTGCGCGACAAGGCCCTTTGCGGAATCGTATCCATTGGCGATGTGGTGAAATACCTGGTTGTCGAAAAAGACTTCAAGATCAAGAATCTGGAAACCTATATCAGCGGCGTGATGTAGACTCTTTCGCACTGGATACAAAGAAAAGCTCCCTTGTGCGGGAGCTTTTTTCGTGGATGGAGGGGGCGAGAGCTTCTGCCCCCGGGTCGGCAAGGCCGCCGGTCTACATCACCATGTTTTCCAGATCCGGACGCGAAACATGCTCCAGCGAATCGGTCACGGCATCGGCTTCCATCAGATATTCCCGGTCATAGCTGTTGGTTACGGCCAGCACTTTCAGCCCCGCTCCTTTGGCGGACATGATTCCGGCCGGCGTATCCTCGATCGCGATGACCGAGGCGGGGTCGTCGATTCCCAGTTTTTCAAGGGTGAGCCTATAGGGGGCCGGATCCGGCTTGCTCTTGGGGGTGTCTTCGGCCGTGACAATGGCCGAGAATGCATGGTCGATCCCCAGCTTTTCGATGACCGGGATAATGTCTTCCCGCAAGGCACCGCTGCACAAGGCGACGGGCAGGCGGACCGGAATGCTTTTGATTAGTTCGACCGCTCCGGGCAAAGGCGTTGCCTCGCCCTTCTGCACATATTTCTGGAAAATCGCGGCCTTTTCCTCGATTAGATGCTTCAGATCCTTCGTGCAGATTTTCTTCTTGTTGTTCTTGAGTACGGTTCGGAAGGCATCCCGGTCGTCGAATCCAATGTATGTGCTGCAATAGTCATCCCACAGGATTTCGATCCCCAGCGGTTTAAGAACTTCGTTGAACGCGCGGAAATGCATCGGTTCGCTATCCACGATGATGCCGTCAAAATCAAATACTACTGCAGCAAGCATTCTCCATCCCCTGTCTTAGGTAAAGCGCCGTACTTTCGTGTCTCATTCGCGGCTTGTCAAATTTATTGGATGTTTTGCCATGCTTCTTCCAGTCGTTGTGTCGAAACCTTGAGGGGCGTCTTGATTTCGGGAGCAAAGCGGTTGACGCGGAATTCCTCCAGCATCATGGCGAATTCGAGGAGCCCGTGGGCACCGGCAATATCATCGCTTTCAAGCAGCCTTTCGTTGAGTCGGTTCTGGAAGGGGGCGATTTCCAGCAATTTACGGGCATCGGCCTGCGGATTGTTGCGGATGCGCTGGATGCGCACCTGCATGGCCTTTAAATAGCGCGGGTAGCGGCCGAATACATCCAACGTCCGGAGGAAGCCAGGGCGGAACAGGAACGCCAGCTGCATCTCCAGGTCGTGAAGCGTGTCGAAATCGGCACTCAGGTTGGAAGTCGCCGCGACGATCTCCTCCCGCTGCTCCGCCATTTGGGTCAGTAGACCGGCGTTCTCGTCGACGGTTTCGTAAAGGATGGTTCGGGCGTGCGCCGCCCGTTCGTTAAAGCTTTCGCCATTGCGGATCCCCAACCTCGAATCATTGGTCAGTGCCTCGACGATCGAAGCATCCATCAGGTCGCCAAGAAAATCGCTATCGATGGACGAAAGGGTCAATTGGAGCATTGGGGTGAGCGGAGGCCGCTTTTCCACATACCTGACCTGGTCTTTTTGCTGCAACCGGAAAAGTGCCGCCAAACCCGCCCTGTGCGAATATTCCGCATCCGTCTGGCTCAGGAACACGCTGCGCCCAACGCCTCCGGCTTCGGCGGTCAGCGCGGGATGGCCGCGGGTCTTCTGGCTGTCGTCGCTCGTGATGAATTCCGGAAGCTCCCCGCCCGGCCAAACCCGACCCAGGGGCAACGTCCACTTGGCAAAAGCGCTCTCCGCGCCACTGCGATGAACATGCAACCGATGCTCCTCGGAAATCGAGGTGTGCACCCGGACAATTTCATCGTTCCTTGTTTCGATCACCTTCATGCGCAGGCATTCCGGCAGGACTGATTCATCGAAGTCCGAGGCATCCACCGGCAGCTTAAACTCCTGTTGCAGCCACGCCGAAATGGCATCCAGCAAGGGGCGCTCAAGCACACTTGCGCAAGTGTGCTTGAAGCGTTTGGCCGTCTGGTCGATGGGTGCAATGGAGGTGCGCAGGTTTTTCGGAAGGGTCCGCAGCAGGCGGTTGGTCTTTTCCTCCAGCCAGCCCGGGACGAGCCAGTCCGGCGCCCAGTCGGGTAGGAAGGCGAGTTTGTCGGTCGGGCAGACCAGGGCGATACCGTCGAGCTCTTCGCCGGGATCGAAGGTGTAGATCAGGTGGAAATCTTCCCCGTGGAAGGTGAGATGGTCGGGATAGTCCTCCGGGTGAATCGGTTCCGATTGCGGATACGTGGCATCCTTCAACCGCATCGCAATGCGCGCCTTTGATTTCCGGATCCATTGTTCCAGCGTTTTGACCGAATGGACGTCGTTCGGCAATACCCGGTCGAAATGGTCGTAGATGGCATCGTGGTCGAGCAGGGCGCCGGGGCGGCGGATGCGTTCCTCCAATGCCTGGATGTCGTCGAGCATCTGCCGGTGTAGCTTGAACCACCCCCCGCGCGTGTTCAGGTTGGCCGGCACCATGCCTTCGCGGATAAATATTTTGCGTGCTTCTTCGGGATTGACCGTTCCGAAGTGGACGTTCTTTCCGGAGCGAAGGGTGAGGCCGCCGGAGATGACCGATTCCTTGGCATAGACAAACCCCTTGTCGGGATCCCACGCCGGATTGCCATAGACGGCCTTGCAAAGGTGCGGAGCGACCGCCTCCACCCATTCCGGCTGGATTTCGGCCACGGTACGCGCGTAAAGCTTGGTGGTTTCCACCAGCGAAAAGGTCATCACCCAATCCGGCGGCTTTTTGAACAGCCCGGACCCCGGAAAGATGAAAAACTTACGGTTGCGCGCGGCGCAAAACTCGCGCTCTTCGCCCTTGAGACCAATGTTGGCCGGTAACCCCGCCAGCAGGCTGCGGTGGATCGAAGCATACTGCTCTAAATTAGAAGGACTCATATCGAAAGCCGAAACAATTTTCGAATGTTCAGAATTCGAATGTTGTAAGCTTTTCGATTTGGAGTTTTGGGCTTTGTTTCGGGCTTCGGATTTAGAGTTTAGCGTTTCGCGGGCTTGCTCGCGCAGGTCCTGCCAGAGGTTGCGCCATTCCATGACGCGGCGATAGTTGACGAAGTTTTTTTTGCAGAACCGTCGCAGCCTGCCGTGCGACCCACCTCCGCCGCGCTCGTCCTCGATGGCGTTCCACAGGTTGAGGATGGTGATGAAGTCGGACTTCGGATCTTTCCATTGGGCATGGGCCAGGTCGGCGGCATCGGCCTTTTCGGTTGGACGTTCGCGTACATCCTGGATCGAAAGAAAGGCGACAAGGATCAGGATCTCGGTCAGGGCGCCTTCGTCGATCGCCTGCACCAGCATGCGCGCAAGATGCGGGTCGGTGGGGAATTTCGCAATGTCCCGGCCCAATTGGGTCAGCTTGCGTCCGTCATCGATCGCCCCGATATCGCGCAACGTTTTATAGCCCTCGTTCACGAGCGTCGAACTCGGAGGATCGATCAGCGGAAAGCGGTCGATCGGGGGCAGGCCGAGCATGTCCATTTGCAGGATGACGCCCGCGAGCGAAGAGCGCCGTATTTCGGGGTCGGTATATTGCGCGCTGTTTTCGAGCGTATCCTTGTCATACAGGTAGATGCAGATGCCGTCGGTCACGCGGCCGCATCGTCCGCGCCGTTGCCGGGCGCTCGCCTGCGAAACCTGCTCGATCTGCAAGCCCTGCACCTGCGTGCGCGGGTTGTAGCGGCTCAGACGCACGAGGCCGGAGTCGATGACATAGTGGATGCCCGGAATCGTGATCGAGGTTTCGGCCACATTGGTCGCCAGGATGATGCGCCGCCTTCCGCCAACCTTGAAGACGCGCTGCTGCTCGCCCATGCTCAGGCGCCCGAACAGGGGAAGCACCTCCGTGTTTTTCCAGTGCTGGCCTTCCAGCTTTTTGGTGGCATCGCGGATTTCGCGTTCGCCCGGCAGGAAAATCAACACGTCTCCTTGGTCGTCGACATCCGAGATCCAGCGCATGGCCCGCAGAATATGGTTCGAAAGTTCCTCGTCCTTGCCGCCCGGCAGGAAAAAATCCTCAACCGGATAGGTGCGGCCCTCGACTTCAATCACCGGTGCGTCGTTGAAAAAACCTGAAAAGCTTTCGGCATCGAGCGTCGCCGAGCTGATGACCACCTTTAGATCCGGCCGGACGTCCAGCAGGTTTTTAAGGTAGCCGAGCAGGAAATCGATATTCAGGCTGCGCTCGTGCGCCTCGTCGATGATCAGGCAGTCGTATTGCTGCAGATGCCGGTCGCGCTGGGTTTCCGCCAGCAGGATGCCGTCGGTCATGAACTTAATGACCGTCTCGTCGCAGGTTGAATCGTCGAACCGCACCTGGCAGCCGACGCCCTTGCCATAGTCCGAGTCCATCTCCTCCGCCACGCGCCGCGCCATGCCCGTTGCCGCGAGTCGCCGCGGCTGGGTAACGCCGATGCGCCCGGTCTTGCCCGAACCGGCCTCCAACACAATCTTCGGCAGCTGGGTCGTCTTGCCCGAACCCGTCGTGCCGCAGACGATCACGACCTGGTTCTCTTTGATCAGCGTCAGGATTTCATTCTTTTTTCCGGAGACCGGCAGGATGTCGGGATAGTCGCACTTCAGCTGAACCGCCGCCCGTTTCTGCGCACGCTCCAGCGCCTGGGCATGCGCATCCCGAAGCTTTGCAACCAGCTTATCGGCCGGCTTGCCGTCGTGGATGCACTGCCGCACCCGCCGCATCAGCGAATTCAAGTAGGCGCGGTCGCGCAACAGCACGCCATCCAGCGACCGCTTCACCTTCTGCAATAATTCCTTCGTTTCCGGCTGATTCATGGGAGCCGGAAATAAGGGCATAGCCGACGGGCTAGATCAAGGTTTTTGACCGCAAAGACACAAGGGACCCGAAGCTTTAGGGAGGGGCGCTTATGATTGGGCGGCTTTCCGCTGCCGAACGATTTCGAAGAGGGTGACTCCGGTGGCAACGGAGACGTTGAGGCATTCCACGAATCCGGCCATGGGGATCGATAGGAGGTAGTCGCATTTGTCGCGCGTCAGTTGGCGCATCCCTTTTTCCTCCGATCCCATCACCAGCGCCAAGGGCCCTGAGAGGTCGGTTTCGTAGATGTTTTGGGTACCGAGGTGATCGGAGGTTCCGGCAATCCAGAGGCCATGCTTTTTGAGGTTGTCCATGGTGCGGGCGAGATTCGTGATGCGGAATATCGGGGTGTGGCTTGCCCCTCCGCAACTGACCTTTATCGCAACATCGGTGACCGGTGCGGCCTTGTCCTTCGGAATAATCACCGCGTCAACCCCCGCGCCGTTGGCCGAACGCAGGCAGGCGCCCAGGTTGTGGGGATCCTGGATGCAGTCCAGGATTAAAACCAGCGGATCCTTCGTGCCGGCGAGCAGGGCATCGAGCTCCGACTCGTCCTTGATCATTGCCTTGCTGCTGGCGGCATGTTTGTTGGAGCGGGCCTTGTTGCCGCTCCGGCCATGGTTGGATCCGCGTTTTTGAAATGGGTTGTTCGGTGTAGCCATAAAAAACATCCTATTGATGAAAGGTTGAACTATGGTTCAAACCCCAGGATTTCACGATATGGTTTTTTAAAAAAAAGTCATCGCGGAGGGGGGGGGCGTCTAGCCGGGGTAATGATGGGCGGAAGACTCAGCCGGGGTGTCGAATTCCGTGTGGATATGAATGCGCTTCAGCGCGATGCGGGAGTGCTCCGGCAAGGTTCCGTTGCGGTAGAAGGAACGGATGGTTTCCAGCGCCTGCAGACTTTCCTTCATCTGCTCTTCCAGGCGTTGGAAGTCGAGCCGGTCGAGTTCCTCCTCCTGCATGATTTCCAGGAGCGGGGTTTCCCCCTGGGCGTTCCGTGTTGCGTGGAACAAAAGGGAACCGAGAATCTGGAGGATTCCGGCGTGCCGGTCGTCGGATTGGTAAAAAAACTGGTTGTCGCAAAAATATTCGTAGCAGACCGACGGCCGGCCCTTTTTCAGCCGGCATCCCGTTGGGGTGAGAAATCCCTCCTGTTCGTCGAACAGATCGGCTTGTTGATGGACCTGTTTCAGGAAGGGGCTCTCGATGGCTTCCCGGCAGATGACCGCATCGCAGCAAACACTCGTGCATTGCGCGCAGAGCGAGGCGCATTGCATCAGCACCAGTTCCTGCAGGCCGGTTTCCAACTCGACATACTGCTCAACATACGCTTTCAGGGAATCATTCATAAGAGCCGAGAATAAGGGCATAGCCCGGCAAACGATTCAAGGAAGAAGGTTGTCTGTTTCGGGCTTTCGCGCTACTCTTCCGGCGTTGGAAGGAGGCGCAAGCCAATGAAAGCAGAACGCATGTGGCAGAAGGTGTTGGAGGAGTTTCCAGCGGATGCTCCCGCGGACCGGATCGAGTCCACCGCCAGGGTGCTGGAAGGCATGAGCTATGAACCGGTGCTGTTGCTCAAAACACCGGGTTTCTTGCGGATGGGACGCAACGATCTGGAGCACGAGATCGGTCGGGTCCATGAAATGACGATCAAGGAAATGATGGCCGAGGGGTTTTCCGAGAACGCCAATTTCAATGAATTCAAGGGCAAGCATCTCCAGCTTCTGGTCTATCACTATGGCTTGCTTTGCCGTCTGCGCACCGATGATCCAACGGCATGGGACATCGTCAACGAACTCTACGAAGACGATTAGCCATCCGGTTCCAGCGCAAAGGCACGAAGAGCGCGACGTTTCTGCGTTGTGGCCTTCGTGTCTGCGTGTTTAAACTCCCCGCATATTCAACGAAAGGGATAAACGATGATTAAGCATATCGTGATGTGGACGTTCAAGGAGGGCGTGGGCGAGGCTGAAAAGCTCGAGATGAAGCGCCAGCTGGAAGCGCTGAAGGGCGTGGCGCCAACGCTGATCGACATTGAAGTCGGGCTGGACGTGCTGGGCAGTGAGCAGTCGAAGGATATCGTGCTCTATTCCGAGTTTGCCTCGATGGACGACCTGAAGGCCTATGCCAACCATCCGGCGCACCTGAAGGTCGGGGCGTTCATTAAACCGCTCGTCTGCGAACGCCACGCCGTAGACTACGAAGTATAATTTCCATACAGCGGGAATTTTACAGGACTATTGATAACAAGACTATTCGGACTGCAATGAATCAGGTGGAGAAAAATAGTCCTGTTATCAATAGTTCTGTTAAACCTGATCGGCTGAGGTTACCTCGTGGATAAGAGCAACATTGTTTTGATCGGGATGCCGGCGAGCGGGAAAAGCACGGTGGGCGTTCAGCTGGCCAAGTGGCTTTCCATGGGGTTCCTCGATACCGACCTGCTCGTGCAGGCGCGCGCCGGCGAAAGCATGCAGGCGTTCCAGAACCGCGATGGGCTGGAGGCCTACCAGGCGCTGGAGTGCGATACGGTCAAATCCGTGGTTTGCGAAAACTGCGTCATCGCCACCGGCGGCAGCGCGGTCTATTGCGTCGGCGCGATGGAGCATCTCAAATCCATGGCCAAGATTATCTTCCTCGATGTTCCGCTCCTGGAAATCAAGCGCCGCATCGGCGATTATTCCGAGCGGGGAGTCATCATCAAACCCGGCATGACGCTCGACGATCTCTATGAAGAGCGCCGTCCGCTCTACCTCAGGCACGCCGATACGATTCTCGATTGCGCCGGCAGGAGCCAGAGCGACCTCCTGGCGGAGATCCGGGCCTTGGACTGCCACTAAATTCGGGCGTTAACCAAATAGTACGTTGAAAAACATTAGCCTTCGCATTCTAAAGGAATTTTTAACCACCCACTGCGTTAGAGGACTCAGAGACACAGAGGGTTAGGGCCGGCGCTGCGAGCTGGCTCCATCCCTGCAAAGCCGAAGCGCCGAAAGCCACCTCGCAACGGTCGCTTTCCTATATCAACGAGAGTTCAAGTTTGTGTTTCCGCTTTTTCCAGTCGGGCATTGTTGCTTCAAGCAGCTCATAGAACGCAGGGCTGTGATTGTGGTGTTTTAAATGGCATAGCTCATGGGTGAAGACATAATCGATGCATTCTTTGGGTGCTCGGATCAAATCGACATTGAGTGACAGGCGACCGCTCGTAGACAGGCTACCCCAGCGGGTTTTCATGCGCTTGATGACCAGCCTGGGTTTGCTTAGGCCCATTCTTCCAAATTTAGGCCAGCACCGTTCGAAGGCCTCGATAAATTTGATTTGCGCTTTTTCGGCGTACCAGTGATCCAGCAAGGATTGGGTGATTTGGGGAGTGGGGGAACCGTTAACAGATATCTGGAAATATCCACGGATCAGCTTAACGCCGCATTCCGCGGACCGAAGGATTTTGAGTCGATACTGACGGCCAAGGTATAGATGTGTTTCTCCGCCTAAATATTTCCTGGGTGGGGTTCGAGGTTCAAACTGATGAAAATAGTCCAGCTGTCGAACAATCCAGCGTCCTTTACGTTGCACCCGTCGAGCAATCAACTCCGGTTGGATTCCATTCGGAGCTTTAACCCGGATGCACTGATCCGGATACACTTCAATCTGCAGCGTTTTGCGTGCCGATAGAATCACCTCATACCGAAGGGTTCGGTTTCCATATTTTACCACTTGAACCATGGTTCTACTTTCCTGAGCGGTTTCGAGCAATGCGCATGGTGCTTTCGATCAACTCATCCATCTGATCCAGCGTTAGGTCGATGTCTGTTTTATCGCGGACTTCATCAAAGAGATAATCTTCAATTTCATTGATGGCGAGGTTCTGGGCATCACTGTCATCCCAGAAATGCACCAGCGAAATATGGGACTCAAGAATCCGGGCGATGGCCAGTGCTGCATCCGCAGAGAGCATTTCATTCTCTTCTCCGAACAGCGGTTTGATTACACCGAAGTAGGCCATAGCCTCCTCATTACTGCTGATGGATGTGGGGATGTCGTCGTGTTGTTTGGTAACCACCCGATGGCGAATATCAGTCACTTGTTCCAGATATTCCTGTGCGGAGATCACTTTCGCGCGAAAATCATCGATGGCATCCTGAATCAGTTTGGAAAATTTGGAATAAAACGCCGGGTCTTCCTCCATGCTTTCGGTAATGACTTTCTTTGTTGCATGGGCAATGGCATCGGCCTTGGCTCCGTCCGTTTTCTTTACGGTATAAACGCCCATCTCCTCTTTGACCGCACCAAACAACGTGTCATCAAAGATGTTCACCGGTTCATTCAGTTGGATTGCTTCGTTCGCCTGGATATGCGTGTCCAGCAGCTTTTTGATCTTAGGTTCATAATCCCGGTAATCGATGGATTCGGCATAGCGCATTTTGACGGAGACTTTCAGTTTGTGAAACCGCTTCAGGTCAGCCTTGTATTGTTCCAGCTTCAGATCCGTGATTTCCGTGACAAAACGTTCGCTCGACAAGGCGACGGCCAGGGTTTTGCTATATTCGGTCAGGCGGCTGTAAAACTCATCGCGCAGGTCTTCATCAGCCAGGAGTTGTTCATAGGCATCTTCGTCATAGGAGTTTTTCACTGCCTTGAAGAGATCCCACAGATCTGAATAGCGTTGGGGCAGTTGGTCGATCTGGCTTTGAATTGAGGTCAGGCTTCCGGCCAGATCATTTTCGTCAAAGCCTTCAAAGGCATCGTACATGCTCAGCGCCTTGTCCAGCTCTCCCAAAAGGCCGACATAATCCACGACATAGCCATAGTCTTTGTTTTCATGAACGCGGTTCACTCGGGCGATGGCCTGCAACAGGGTGTGTTCCCGCAGCTCTTTACAGAGATAAATCACGGTATTACACGGGGCATCAAAGCCGGTTAACAGTTTGCTGACCACAATCAGTATTTCCGGGTCTTCGCCGAATTTAAACTGGTTAATAACCTGCTTGTTGTAGTCCTCTTCGCTCCCGTAGCGCGCCATCATCTTGTTCCAGAAGCGGAGCACTTCATCCGAAGGTTCTTCATCCGTTTCTTCATAGCCGTCGCGGGTGTCGGGACCGCTGATGATCACTTCGCACGACACCGTATCCAGTTCATTCAGGAAATCACGATACATTAGAGCTGCGGCTTTACTGGGAGCCACCAGCTGCGCTTTAAAGCCGGTTCCCTGCCAGGCCTTGCGATAATGCTCGCTGATGTCGTAAGCGCGCATATAAACGACCTGTTCGGTTTTATTCAGCATTTCCGCACGGGCATATTTCTTCTTCAGGTCGGCCTGCTGTTCCTTGGTCAACCCTTTGGTGTGCCGTTCAAACCAGAGATCTATGGCCGCTTTATTCTGTTCCATCTCCACTAGACGGCCTTCGTAGAGCAGGGGAACCACTGCGCCATCCTCTACAGCTTGGCCGATGGAATAATGCGGCTCGATCAAACCGCCGAATTTAATAAAGTTGTTTTTCTCCTCCTTCATCAACGGTGTACCCGTAAAGCCGATATAACACGCTTTCGGGAACATCTGACGCATACGGGCCGAGAACGAACCAAACTGCGTGCGGTGGCTTTCGTCCACCAAAACAAAGATATCCGAAGAGTCGTCTTTGAAGGATCGCACCTTCATCGCCTTATCAAATTTATGGATCAGCGTCGTGACGATGCCCGCCTTGTGGGTGGCCACCAATTCCAGTAGATGGCGTCCGGAAGTGGCGCGTTCCGGATTCAGGCCGCAGGCGGCAAAGGTATTGCCCAGCTGTCGATCAAGGTCTTCGCGATCGGTTACCAGCACGATCCGGGGATTGGAAATGTCTGGATCCAGCGCCAGATTTCTCGCTAGCATCACCATGGTCAATGATTTGCCGGAGCCCTGGGTATGCCAGATAATGCCGCCTTTGCGCTGTCCCTCGGAGTCCTGCTGCTTGATCCGCTCCAGTGTGGATTTAATGACAAAGAACTGCTGATAGCGGGCAATTTTTTTTATCCCGCCATCAACCACGATAAATTTAAATACAAGCTCCAGTAAACGTTCAGGACGGCACAGCGCATGCAGTGCCTTATCCTGCTCCGTAACCAGCCGATCACCTTCATCTTCCAACCGTTGGAAAAAAGTTCGCGCTACAGCAAACTCACCACTGAAAAGCCGATCTTTGTTTTCAGCGGTCAGGGTTTTGTTAGTAATCCCATCAACCTCCAACTGACAACCATCAACTGCAGGTTCCTCTTTCCAAATACCCCAGAATTTTTTTCCGGTTCCGACGGTCGCATACTGCGCTTCATTTTTGCTGACGCCCATTACGAGCTGGGCATAGACAAACAGCTTCGGAATAAAGTCATCGCTCTGGTTGCGGATGGATTGTGAAATCGCCTGATCAATTTCAATGTCCGGCGCTTTACATTCAATCACCGCCAGCGGAATTCCGTTCACAAACAGGACAAGATCCGGGCGGGCGGTTTCCGTGCTGCGGGTGCGCTCCACACTGAATTCGGGAACCACATGAAATACATTATTCGCCGGGTTCTTCCAGTCGATGTAATGCAGATTAAAACTTTTGGAATCCCCTTCAATCGACTGCTCCATCGCGGTGCCGAGGGTGATCAGATCATAGACCGCTTCATTGGTTTTTTGCAGACCGTCGAACTTAATGTTTTTGAGCTTTTGGATCGCCGACTGAATATTCTCCTCGCTGAAAAGGTATTCACTGCCCTTGTAGTTGATTTGGTTGATACGTTTTAACTGATTACGTAGCGTGTTTTCCAGCAGCACATTGCTCCGCTTGCTCAACCGTTCTTTCAGCGCTTCTTCCGGGCTGAGATATTCATAGCCCAGCTTCAGCAGCACCTGGAGTGCCGGTATCTGCGACAGACGCTTCTCGTTTGTCGGGAATGATGAGTGATGGGTGATGAGTGATGAGTTATTTCCCATCTTTGCCTCCGGTTTGGGCGGTTTTAACGATGGCCGTGAGGATTCGAACCAGTTCGTCTGCTTCCTGTATGATTTCATCTAATTTTGTTTCTGAAATCAGTTCTGCTTCCTTGAGAAGACGTAACCAATAAAGCGTTTCCCGTGCTTCCTTTCTGGAAATTGACATTTTGGCTATGAAATCCGGTTTGCTTTGTCCTGCCTGAGCCTCTTCAGCATTAGCGCCTATCGACGTGCCCGAACGTAATAGTTGATGGGCCAACGTTCGCGATACCCGATCTTGTTTCTCCAGAAACTGGCAAAGTTTCACGATCCGCACAGCAAACTGGAAGGAACGATCTGTAATTTTTAATTCAGCACTCATAACTCATCCTTCATAATTTCTACGCTTCTCCAATCAGATTAGTCAGCATGGCGGCAATCACCTCTTTTTCCTGGGGGCGGCTTTCAGCAATCATCAGCGTCATGGCCACCAGGGCATTGTCGGCAATTCGCTTGTGGCCCTCTTTGTCATAGATCAGTTTATTCTTTTCCGCAAAGCGCAGGAAAACCGCCGCGGCGATCCGTTTGTTTCCATCGACAAAGCTGTGGTTTTTGACGAGAAAATAGAGCAGGTGCGCCGCTTTTTCCTCCACCGACGGATAAACGTCTTTTCCATCAAAACTCTGCATAACCGCATTCAGCGAACTGTGCAGGCTTTCATCCTTTTCTTTTCCAAAAACCGCCGAGTCGCCGAATTTTATGCGCATTGCATCAATCAGCTTCAGGGTTTCCTCATAGCTCACCGGTTTCGCTTTGCGTTTGGATGTTTTGCCGATGCCCACCCGCTGGTGATCATAATCATCCAGCAGATCCAGCGCGCCGGCATATTCCGATACGGTTTGAAGGAGGATCGATGCTTCATCGCCGGAGAGCGCTTTGCGCTTCGAAATATCGGCAGCCAGTTTGACGACCTGACCCAGCTGCTTTAATCGTTTTTCGTTTGCCGTGTACCCCTGGACAATATGCTGTTTTAAGACGTTAGTCGCCCAGATGCGGAACTCCGTGCCGCGTTTGGATTTGACCCGGTAGCCCACGGAAATAATCACGTCCAGATTGTAAAAACGCACCTTTCGGCGCACCTTTCGGTTGCCTTCCTGTTGAACTACCGAGGATTCCTCGGTAGTTGCCGCTTCTTCCAATTCACCTTCTTTGTAGGCGTTGCGGATATGGAGTCCAATGGTGTCCGTATCCTTCTCGAACAGCAGTCCCATCTGCTTCTGCGACAGCCAGATGGTTTCCTTTTCGAGCGTCGCATCCAGCTGAACACCGCCATCCTTGCTTCGATAAATGACCAATTCCTGTTTTTTACTCATAATCAGGCCTCATGTTCAGGGATAGGAAACCGCAAAGGGCGCGAAATACGCGAAAAGGACGGGAAGGATTGTGGCCGCGAGAGAGCGCAGAAATCGCAAAGACCGTTACCGCCGGAATTGATCAGCAGCTGGAGCGCCGGGATCTGCGAAAGATATTTTTCGTTAAAGCGGAAACCGTTCATTATTTAACCCCAAACTTCGGCTGATTGGGCATCGAAAAAGTGAACATCCAATTTTTTGCGTGGATTAACAATTATGCGCTCCTCGGTAATAATTTTTGCCCGTTTGATGATCCACTCATTTTCAGGGGAATCAGGTTCCCCGTATATACTCACAAACAGCTTTGAAATTTTGCCCCGTTCGATGAGACGCAAAATGTGTTGATCGTTGTCGGCAAGCGAGTGGCCATAGTCTCAGCCATGGCCGATCCGACTTCATCTTCTCCGTCCAGATTAAGATTGCTGATCCATTCCTCAATAAATGTTTTCAGCTCGTCTTCAACGAAATTTTCGAGGTCTTTCATTTAACAGCCTCCTCGATATTCACCCGCCAGGTGCCGGTGAGCAGTTTCTGCATGAGGCCGCGTTTTTGGGCTTTGTATTTTGCCGCCAGTTTTTTGAGCAGGTCGATTTCCTTCCGCGCTGTGACGACATATTCAGCAACCTTTTTCTGCTCAGATTTATCTGTGGGTAAGTGAAGTTTTTTACTGAGGAAGGTTTTGTTCGTAATCGCAATCGTGTTCTTTGCGCCTTTTTGAACGATCGGGAATAAATAGTTTGTTGCCCGAGTCGGAGAGCTGAAATAGAAATCAAGAACGATTCCTAAGTCGTGAGTCTGGGGAGTAAAAACACCGTAAAGAGGAGAGACAATCACATCTTCCGGTGTATAGCTCTGTTTGACAATTCCCCAAGGGAAATCGCCGGTTGGACTTTTGGTGTAAACAATGTCGCCATGGTGAACGCGGTTATAATGATCAGTCTTGGCGGCAGAGAAAGATCGGCCAAGGTGTTCGATCTGATTTACTAAACCTTTGTGGACGGAAACGGAGAATACTTCTTCCTTTCCGGCACTCTTGTCTCCATGTTCATCCAGAACATCAGCCAGTTTGATTAGTTCCCATCCCGGATATTTTCCATTCTGATTTCTGTCAAAAAGAGAGCGCCCATATGCATCCAGTTTCTTTTCTTTGGCCTGGATGAGGCGTTCGGTGGTGGAGATAGCCCGATCCCATGTCGACAGCACATCCGCAATCGCCTTCTGTTCCTCCAGCGGGGGGATTGATATTTTTATTTCCAGAAATTCCGACTTCGTTATGTTTTTAATGTTTGTGCCGGTTGCAAACATGAGCATTTTTGCGCGCATCCTCGGAGAGGATACAAGGGCGAAGAGCCATTGCGGGCAAGCAAGATCATTTGCTGTTACCTGCCATAGCTTATCCGACAAGAACCGGTTGGGATAATCTGCGGGCACATAAGCGCTTGCGCCAACATGTTTAGGGGAACCACTTGCGCGGCTGATTATTATGCTGTCTTTTTTTGGTGTGCAGTTCGCTCTGGTCAACTCTTTTCCTGAAATGGGCTTAGCTGCGAATTCATCAAAATATCCGTATGTGACCGCACTCACTTTGAGTACAGCGGCTTCATTGGCTTCAGGAGTTCTGTCTAGCCCATTGACGCTAACGCCAGACTCCAGTCCTGCAATGCAGTCTTTCATCCGACCTTTTTTCCAACCATTGGAACTCATTACGCATTCCTCTGAATTGTGGCGAGTTTTTCGGTCATTTCCTTCCGAACATTGGAAAGTTCGGTTTCGAGGTCGTCGATTTCCTTTTGTACGGCGTCGACGTCGATTTCGGCCTCTTCTTCAAAGGTGTCGACATAGCGTGGGATGTTGAGGTTAAAGTCGTTTTCTTTAATTTCGTCGAAGGTGGCGACGTAGGAATATTTTTCGACTGTTTTGCGTTCGCGGTAGGTGTCTACAATCTTTTCAATGTGTTCTTCGGTGAGGGCATTCTGATTCTTGCCGGGCTTGAATTCCTTGCTGGCGTCGATAAATAAAACCTTTTTTTCGCGCCCTTTCGTTTTTTTCGCGGTTCCTTCTCTGCTCCGGTCAAAGATCAGGATGGCAACGGGGATCGATGTGGTCTGGAACAGGTTGCCGGGCAGGCCGATGACGGCGTCCAATAGATTATCTTCAATCAGTTTCTGACGGATCCGACCTTCGGCGGCACCGCGGAACAAAACACCGTGCGGAACCACGACGGCCACGCGGCCCTCTTTTTCTACGGCGGATTCAATCATGTGGCTGATAAAGGCATAGTCGCCTTTGCTCTTGGGCGGAACGCCGCGCCAGAAGCGGTTATAGCGGTCGTTGACGGCTTCTTCGGCTCCCCATTTATCGAGCGAGAAGGGCGGGTTGGCAACGACGACGTCAAATTTCATCAGCCGATCGTTTTCGACCAGTGCCGGCGAGGTGAGCGTGTTGCACCATTCAATGCGGGCGCTATCGAAGCTGTGCAGAAACATATTCATGCGTGCCAGCGCCCAGGTGGCGCCGTTGACCTCCATACCGAAAAGGGCAAAGTTGCGGTCGCCCACTTCCCGTGCGGCTTCAATCAAAAGGGTGCTGGATCCGCAGGCCGGATCGCAGATGCGGTCGCCCGGTTTCGGGTTGGCCAGTTTGGCGACGAGCTGTGAAACCTGGAAGGGGGTATAGAATTCGCCGGCCTTTTTGCCGGAGTCGGTGGCGAAGCGTTCAATGAGGTAGAGGTAGGTATTACCAATCACGTCTTCGGAAACCCGGCTGGGCGATAGATCGAGCTGCGGTTTATTGAAATCCTCCAGCAGCATTTTGAGGCGGCGGTTGCGGTCTTTGGTTTTGCCGAGGTTGGCCTCGGAGTTAAAATCAATGTTGCGGAACACGCCGTCGAGCTTGGCTTTGTTGGTCTCTTCAATGGAGTCGAGCACCATATTGATCAGCTCGCCGATATTGGCTTCATTCCTTTTTTCATAGAGATCATAAAAGCTGGAGCCTTCGGGGAGAACAAAGCGTTCGCGTTCCAGTTTCCGGCGGATGCGGGCGTCGTCGCCGTCGTACTGCTTGCTGTATTCGGCATAGTGGTCTTTCCAGACATCGGAAATATATTTGAGGAAGAGCATCACGAGGATGTAGTCCTTATACTGCGCCGGATCGACTACGCCCCGGAAGGTATCGCACGCCGCCCACGCCGCGTTGTTGATGTCTTTCTGTTCAATCGTTGTGCTCATATTCTGTTCTCCATTGAATCCGGGTTGTGGCGGAAAGGTCTTCGACCGTTTCAGCCCTACAATAAAATCTGTTTTTCGGTCTTTGTGCCTTTTCGTGGCCATCCATTTTTTCTGAAAATTGGGGTGGCGGGAAGTTTCCCTCCCGCCGGTCTTTTAACGCTTGCCGCAGGGCGGATCGAACTTTGCCCGCAGTTCTTTCTCTATCCGCATTCGTTGCGCTGCACTGGTATAGTGCGCGGCCACGGTGATAGTCCTGTAGCCCCGTCTTTGCCAGCACGGTTTGCGGTCGTGGTTTTCAATCCGCTCTTTCACTTCCTGTGATTCGCCGATATCGACCACTTTCCATGTCTCTGCCTCGGAATTTCGACCGAGAATGGAATACACTCCCGACGAATTTCGAAGGTTCGAGGTGCTTGTATACGGCCCCTCGAAGTTGTAGCTTCCTATTTGGATACCCATTTAATGACCTCCTACGGTTCTGGGTGGTTATCCTTGTCTTCCTGAGGTGTTGCAACCACCTCGGGAAGACGTTCATTTTCGGCACCATTGCCGGTTTCTGACGCAACCCGCGCCAAGATTCCTGAAATCAGTTTTTTTTTCTTATCCCTCAGCTGATCCATCAGGCGTTGTTCGCGGTCGGCCAGTTTGGCGATAGCCGTGATTTCCCGCTGTTTTTCCAAGGGTGGGAGAGGGATGGGCAGGTTTCCAAGAGCATCGCGGTCGATCATGCGAACGGAGGTGCCCTTGGCGTTTCGGTCAAAATAGGTTTGGGATGAGTCCTGATTGATGAACCAGCACACATATTCGGGCAGTGCGCAGGATGGATTGACTTGAATATGGAACAGGGGAGCCGCGCATACCGTCGGATTTTGGGTGCCGGAAAATACTGCACAGGTGTTCGTGTTTCCTCTCGAACGGAATACGACATCTCCTTTTTCAAGGAGGTATTGGGTTTTGATCTTGTCGCCTCCGAGTCGCAACACCTTTGCTGCATCGATAAAAAAAGAATCGGTTACATCACTCAACTGCAGCACGTTAACATCGCCGCCAACATCTTCATTCAGTTTTCCTCTGAATGGATGGCCTGATCTTATTTTGGCGATGTTTTTTAACAATTTCATGCAGTAATCCCGTTTCTTGAGTTCGGAATGTATGCAATTCGGGATATGCTGTCAATGTATTTAAATTAAGAAATAATCAGGTTACTGCAATTAAAGGATGTTTCGGTCGTCTCTGTAGGCCGCAGAAGGAAAACGGGTCGGAAAAGCGTCAGGGTACCAGAGTAGGCGGAAATGGATCTCACCTAAAAAAAGGTTCAGGCCTTTGATCTTTGTGTTTTGGGTGGCGGTGCGGACGTGCGGTCGATGAGGAAAGGAAAAGGGTCGGTCAGGGAATTCGGGAATTCGTGACACTCGGAAAAAACCTGCTTCGCGTTCTTGGGTAGTTGGGGTTCAATTGTGTGGACACATATCCCCGTCGTTTCCCAGTGGTGGCTCTGGTCGAACGGGGCGGTCCGCGACCTTGTTTTCCGGTCATTAGGAGTGATAGGCAGTCTCACCACAGAGCGCACGGAGGCACAGAGCAATCAATATATCTGCCACCCTCTGCGTCTCTGTACTACTATCTCCCCAAAACTTGTTTTTCCGGCAAGATTTTCTCCGCAAGCCTTTGGATAATAGCAACTACGTCAGAGTTTTTTTGCAAAATAATGAGTGGCAAAATAATCTACTTGAAGCATTTCAGATCATTTTGCCGTCCATTATTTTGCGATATCTTTGGTTGCGGCTGAGCTGCGCTAGGAACTCTGTGGTAAAAAATTCAAATCAGTTTAATTTGGTATGAGTGTCCGGCTGAGATCTGTTTAATATCTATTCGCCTTTGCAAAGGATGCGGCGCGACATGAAGATGCACCTGCTTTGCACTCCACCGTTTGCTGAGGGGCATTTCATTAAACAACACATTCATGGGAGAGCACGATGGCTACAGCAACCGCACGACATATTTTAGTGGCAACCGAGAAGAAGTGCCTGGATATCAAAAAGAAGCTCGATAAGGGCGTGGCTTTTGCAAAAATGGCGAAGGCGCACTCGACCTGCCCATCGGGTAAAAAGGGCGGAGCCCTTGGTAAATTTAAGCCGGGCCAGATGGTGAAGGAATTCGACAAGGTGGTGTTCAGCGCACCGATTGGCGTCGTTCAGGGTCCGGTTAAAACCGAGTTCGGCTACCACCTCGTGGAGGTCACGCATCGCGTGGACTAAGATTTACAGACCTTGGAAACTTCCAGGCATTGGAATGTCTCGAAACAGAATTTCGAGCTGCTACGTTCTTGTTTCAGGATGTTTCCATGCGCTGAACACTCACGAACTGCGAGCGGACGGTCACTGGCGGGCCGAACTGGTTGAAGACGGCGACGTCGGCCGCATCCCGCCCGTAGCCGATTGCCACATACCCGCCTTTGAGTTCCGCCTGTGTGGCATCGAAGGTATACCATTGTCCGCCGACGTAGGCCTCGAACCAGGCGTGCAGTTCCATCGGTTCAAGCCCGTAAAGATATCCCACCACCATGCGGGCCGGGATGCTCAGGCTGCGGCAGAGCGCGATCCCGAGATGGGAAAGATCGCGGCAGACGCCCCAGCCGCGTTCGTTGATTTCGGTTGCGGACAACTGAATGTCGCTGTCGTACGGCTCGAAACGAATGTTGGCTTTCAGCCACGACTCAATGGCCTGAACCTGATCATATCCCAGCCACTGGCCGGCGGTGATCTCGGTGGCCATTTGGCCAAACCGGTCGGATTCGCAGTAGCGGCTGGGAAGCAGGTAACTCAACACGCCATCGGGCAGGTATTCGACTTCAACAAAGGGTGCTCCGGGGGCTTGGTCCACCCAGTCCTGTGTTACGACTTCGGCGGCGGTATAGACTCCGAAGATGCCGGGCGGGGCAATCAGGCGTTGGCAGAGGTTGCCGTAGGAATCGGTAAATTCAAAGGCGGGGACGCCCGGCTCGAGCTTGTATTCTTCGCGGGCGACCCATTGCTGCGCACCGCTGCGCGGACGCAGCATCAGCACGAAGGGGGTCGGCACCTGAATGTCGAAGGTTAAGTTACAACTGGTGAGGAGCTGCATCGGATCTCCCTTATTGCTGTTGTTGCTGTTGCGACTGGACCGGACGAAGTTCGGTTTCCGGAATCATGTCGACCTGGGCGTGGACCGTGTGTTTGCCGCCGCCGAGCAGAACGCCTTTGGCGGGGCTTACATCCTGAAAGTCCCGACCACAGCCGAGCGTGATGTATTGTTCATCGGCCGCCTGATTGTTGGTGGGGTCGAGCTCCAGCCAGCCGGCCTGCGGGCAGTAAACCGCCACCCAGGCGTGCGATGCATCGGCTCCGGCCAGACGCGGTTGGCCGGGCGGCGGGACCGTCTGGATGTACCCGCTCATGTAGCGCGCCGACAGGCCTATGCTGCGCAGGCAGGAAACCATTAAATGCGCAAAATCCTGACAGACCCCGCGGCGGTTCTGCAGCACGTCCTCCACCGGGGTGGCCACGGTGGTGGCCTTGGGGTCGAAGGTGAAGTCGGTGTTGATACGCGTCATCAGCTCGGTGGCGACGGCATGGATGCTCATGCCGGGGCGGCATGAGGGCAGGGCATACGCCCGGGCTTTTTCCAGCGGTTTGGCATAGAGCGAGGCGAAGCTGTACTGATAGGCATCGAGACCGTTGGGGGTCGTATCCGCCCGCATGGTCCGCTGCGCGGTATCCCAGGCAATACTCGTCTGTGCCGCCGGCATCCGGGGCAGCACCTCGATCACGGACTGGGTGAGCACTTTCATGGCGTCGTGCGGTGTCTGGATCATGAAAAACGTGGCGGAGTTGCCGAAATAGTCGATGCGCTCGCTCAGCACGACGGGTTCCGGCTCAATCTCCAGCCTGAAGGATTTTATGGTCTGCCACGGAAGTTCCCGGGGTTTGAGATGCAGCGTGTTGTAGACAAAGGTTACCGGCTGCGTGTAGCGGAACGAGGTCAGATGGCGAAGATGGTAAATCATTCGTCCTCCTCCCCGTTCCAGCATTCGGAACCGATGGACGATGCCAGTTTACTGGTGGAGTACACGTGCGCCAGATAGCGGTGGGTGACCATGTCGCTGAGTTCATACACGTGCCCGATGATCTCGGAGAGCAGGCTGCTCAGCGCCTCCCGGCAGCCTTTCGCATCGGTTTGAACCAGCAGGTTGAGATCGCATTGTTCAATCCGTTGAACCAGTTCGGTTGCAAGGGTCTGTTCCGGCAGCACGCCGCGGTCGGGCAGCTGAGAGAGGGCATGCACGTGCTGACTGATCATCTCCAGCTGATAGGCCAGACTGCGTGGGTTCGTATCATCGCAGAGCAGCAGGTCGAGTAGCGGCAGCGGGGTTACATGGCTTTGGTAGCGCGAACGGTAGGTCATGGAGCTGTTGGCCACTTCGAGAATGGCATCCAGCACCGGCTTTTCAAAGGCGGCCGGCTTTTGCAGCAGTTCCCGCAGCAGCTGTGCGCTCATGGTGGCGCGTTCCATGCGGAAGCCCATGTCCATAAAACGCCAGCCATAGCCATGCGTCATACTCTCGGAGCTCAGTCCGGAAAAGGCGGCCAGCGGCATCAGCAGTCGGTCCAGCATGTCGAGCGCATCGGGCAGGTCACCACCGGCGGGGGTGGAATGGAGTTCGCCGTTCATGCGGTCGAGGATGCGCCAGGTGTCGATGCTGATCCGCTCGCGCACCGTCGAGCCGATGTTGGCAGCGCTGGTGAGTGCATGGTGCAGGTTGCCGGGCAGTGCACGGTCGAAGATCATGGTGTTGATATACGCCTGGGCCGGCCCCGGGTCCTGCAGGGGATTGGTCGGGATGCGGACTGCAGGTTCCTGTTCGGTAATCACGGCCAGCGTCCGCAGCAGTTCGGCCAGTTCCGGCGAACCATCGGGCTGGGTTTCCTCGGCGAGGCGCCGCAGGATGGTGCGCAGCAGGCGGGCATGCATATCCGCCCGCTGGACATAGCGGCCGAGCCAGAACAGGTTGTCGGCCACCCGGCTCGACAGGTTGGCATCGCTGCGCGACGGCAGGATATCATCGTCGTCCGCCGCAAGCAGCGTGACGTGTTCGACCCTCCCGCGGGCCTGCACCCAGGCATCCTTCGAACCGCCGCCGCTCTCCATGCTGACGATGGTGGAGTCGGCCTTCGGTGCCGTACGAACGAGTCCGCCGGGCATAACCATCCACCCCTCCGCCGTGGCCACGATAAAAGCCCGGAGCATGGTGTGGCGCGAGGTCAGTCGCTTATCCAGCCAGCAGGGCGAGGAGGAAAGCTGGATGTTTTCCTGCGCGATAAACTGCCGGGGTTCCGCCTTGATCCGGTCGGCGAGTTTCGTGCGTTCCGCCGGGGAGAGGTTCTGGACAAAGACCGGCTTTCCGAGGCTTCCGGAAAAGGCGTGTTTGATGACCCATCGATCAAGTTGGTCGAGTACCTGTTTGCACTCCTTGGGCTGGCCGCACCAGAGGGTTGGCAGGGTCGGCAACCGGGGTTCTTCCCCGATCAGTTTTCGGCAAAGTCCGGGCACGAATGGCAGCAGGGCCGGGGTTCCTGCCAGTCCGCTGCCGAGGGCATTGGCAATGGCCACTTCGCCGTCGATGGCCGCCTGCAGGAGGCCAGGTGTGCCGTACGGCGAATCCGGGGCGAGTTCCAGTGGATCGCACAGCGCATCGGCCTGCCGGCGAAGGATGACGTCGACCTTGCGCAAACCGGACAGCGTTTTGAGAAAAACCTCGCTGCCGCGCACCGTCAGGTCGTTCCCGACCACCAGCGGATACCCCAGATAGCGGGCGATGTAGGCATGCTCGAAATAACTTGAACTGTGCGGCCCGGACGTCAGCACCACAATGTGCGGGTTGGAGGTCCGGCCGGCGGCCAGCCCTTCGAGCGTATTGCGCAGGGCGGCAAAAAAAGGGGCCAGCCGTTCCACGCCGCAAACCCGGTACATGGTTGGAAAGGTGCGCGACATCACCAGACGGTTTTCAAGCGAATAGCCCGCGCCGGGCGGTGCCTGGGCCAGATCTTTCACCACGCTCCACGTTCCCGAAGGGGTCCGGGCCAGATCGACGGCGTGCAGCGTGAGATACTGCCCGTTGCGCGGAGTAATCTGACTGCAGGGCCGCAGAAAATGCGGGTTGGCATAGAGCAGCTCGCTCGGCAGGACATTGGAATGCAGGAGTGTTTGTTTTGAATAAAGATCCGCCAGGGCGAGGTTGAGCACCTTCGTCCGCTGGATCAGTCCGGCCGAAAGTGCGTCCCATTCATCGGGAGGAATCATCAAAGGCACGGGGTCGAGCATCCACGGATGGCTGCTGCCTTTTTCATCGTCGTAGACATTGTAGGTCACGCCGTTTTCGCGGATCGTGCGCTGGGCGCGTTGCCAGCGGGCATCAATGTTTTGCGGCCCGTAGTTCTCCAGCTGCTGCAGCATGGTTTGCCAGTGGGGGCGGACCGCCCCCTTCCCATCCACCATTTCAGGGTACGCGTCCGGGAGTGGCCGGTAGAAATCGGTCATTACACTCATGGTTGAGCAGTCTCTTTAAAGGCGGCGCAGGTCGAGCGTGACCGGCATTTCCGGGTTGCGGGGAATGCGGCGCATCTGGAACGGCCCGGGCGTATGGCCCAGCGTCCGGAAACGCTCGGCGCGCCGGGTTTCTGCTTCGAGTGCATTGATCGGGAAAATTTCATGGCTTCTTCCGCCGGGGTGGCTGACATGATAGGTACAACCTCCAACAGCGCGCGCATTTTGCCGATCCACCAAATCAAATACAAGCGGAGCGTGCACCGGAATCGTGGGGTGCAGGCAGCTCGGTGGCTGCCAGGCGCGGTAGCGCACGCCCGCCACATAAACGCCCGGCTCATCGGTGGCCGTCAAAGGAACCTCGATGCCGTTCACGGCAAGGGCATGTTTCTGCTCGTTGAGTCCAATCACCTTAACCTGCAGGCGTTCGAGCGACGAGTCGACATAGCGGGCGGTGCCTCCGCCGCCGGCCTCTTCGCCGAGCACCAGCCAGGGTTCGATCGCCTGGCGCAGTTCGATCGTTACGCCGTCGATCATGACGGTTCCAATGACGGGGAAACGGAACTCGAAATGGGTGGCGAACCATTCCTGCCGGAACGGGAAGTTGGCCTCGTTGAGGCGCTCGATCACCGCTGAAAAATCGTGATGGACATAGTGCGGCAGCATGAAGCGGTCGTGCAGGTGCGTGAGCCAGCGCGTGAGCGGTTCGTCGTACGGGCGTTCCCAGAAATCGGCAATCAGGGCGCGCAGCAGCAACTGTTGGGTGAGGCTCATGCGGGCATGCGGCGGCATTTCGAACCCGCGGAATTCCACCAGGCCGAGGCGTCCGGTGGCGCTGTCGGGCGAATACATTTTATCGATGCAGAACTCGGCGCGGTGCGTGTTGCCGGTGAGGTCGGTCAGCAGATGCCGGAAAACGCGGTCGACCAGCCACGGCGGGATGGACGGATCCTTCGAATTCGGAATCTGCCGGAACGCCAGTTCCATTTCGTAGGCGGCATCCGGGCGGCCTTCGTCGACGCGCGGGGCTTGCGAGGTCGGGCCGATGAACAGCCCGCTGAACAGGTAGCTGAGCGACGGATGGTTCATCCAATAGCCGATCAGCGACTTGAGGAGATCGGGGCGCCGCAGGAACGGCGAGTCGGCGGGGGTTGCGCCGCCGACCACCACATGGTTGCCGCCGCCGGTGCCGGTGTGGCGGCCATCGAGCTGGAACTTGTCGGTCCGCAACAGCCATTCGCGCGCCTCTTCATAGAGGATCGAGGTGTTGTGGATCATTTCCCGCCAGGAGTAGGCCGGCTGGATGTTGACTTCGATCACCCCCGGATCGGGCGTGACCTTCATGTATTCAATGCGTGGATCGTGCGGCGGTTCATAGCCTTCGATGAGCACCGGCGTGCCGGTGACCTCGGCGGCGTGTTCGACGGCGGCGACGAGGTCGAGGTAGTCCTCGATCTTGCTGCAGGGCGGGAAGAAGACATAGAGCCGCCCCTCGCGGCATTCGACGCACATGGCCGTGCGGACCACCCAGGGGGCGGACTCGCCGAATTGCGGAAGCTGGTCGGACGTTTGTTCATTGCTTTCGAAGATGCCGGCATCGCGCGGTGCATCGCCGCGGTTTTGCGGCACCACGAGGGCGCGGCGGCTGGGCAGCGGCGGGTGGTAGGCCGATGGGTCGGCGGTGCCCATCACCGGGCGGTCTTCCTTTTTCGCCCAGGGCAGGCTTTCGAGCGGAAGGCGCAGGCCGAGCGGGGAGTCGCCTGGAATCAGATACAGTTGCTTGCCGCGCAGCATCCAGAGGCCGCTTTGCCAGCCGCTGCCGGTGCGTTCGAGCGGCAAAACATAGCCAACCGGCGTATTCAGCCCGCGTTTGAACACCTTGAGCAGCTGTTCGCGTTCCTGCGGGTCGTCGAGCTTGCTGTCGAGCGGGTCGACGTTGATCGGCAGTTCGCGTTCGCGCAGGGAAAACTTAACCGGGTCTTCGAAGGCGGGGTTGATGTAGTCGCGGTCGACGCCGAGCTGGCGGGTCAGCTCTTCCGTCAGGGCCAGCGCGTCTTTATAGGTATACCCATACTTTTCGTTTTCACTGCCGAGGAGCTTTTCGTTGGCCCAGACCGGCTGGCCGTCCTTGCGCCAGTAGAGGCCGAGCGCCCAGCGCGGCAGCGGCTCGCCGGGATACCACTTGCCCTGCCCGAAGTGGAGCAGGCCCTGCGGGCCAAAGCGGGCGCGCAGGCGGCGGATCAGTTTTTCCGAAAGCGGCTTCTTGGTGGGGCCGACGGCCCCGGTGTTCCACTCTTCGCCTTCGAGGTCGGTGCCGGAAATAAAGGTGGGCTCGCCCCCCATGCTGAGGCGGACGTCGCCGGCTTTCAGCCGCTCGTCGACGAGGTCGCCGAGTTTGACGACGGCATTCCATTGGCCGTCGGTGTAGGGCTTGGTGACGCGCGGGTCTTCGTGGATGCGGGTGACCGACATTTCGACATTGAATTCGGTTTCGCATTGGCTGATTCCGCCCTCGAGCGGGGAGGCGCCCTTGGCATCGGCCGAGGTGGCGAGCGGAATGTGGCCTTCGCCGCAGAAGAGCCCGCTGGTGGCATCGAGCCCGACCCAGCCGGCACCGGGCAGGTAGACCTCGCACCAGGCGTGCAGGTCGCAGACATCGTCCGAAACCCCCGCGGGTGCATTCGGATCCACCGGTTTTTCATCGGCGGCGAGCTGGATGGAATAGCCGGAAACAAAGCGGGCGGCGAGCCCGAGCCGCCGGAACAGGTTCACCAGCAGCCACGCGAAATCGCGGCAGCTGCCTTTGCCTTCCCGGAGCGTGCGCTCCGGGGTGTAGATGCCCGGATCCATCCGCAACGTATATTGGAGGTGGCCGTTCACCTTGGCATTCACCATGGCGAGAAAGTCGATGCTGCGGACTTCGGAGGTGTCGATGGATTCGAGGAATTCCTGGAACAGGGGCGTCAGGCGTTGCTTGGCAAAATAGGAACGCAGCTCGCGTCGCAACTTATAGTCATATTCGAAGGGGTATGTTTCGGCGTCTTCCTCCAGGAAAAAGTCGAACGGGTTGATGGGTTTGAGGTCGGCGACGAGGTCGACCTCCATGCTGAATTTCCGCGTCGGTTGGTTGACCAGCAGGCGGGCCAGGTAGTTGTTTTGCGGATCCTGCTGCCAGTTCAGGAAATGGTCTTCGGGTTCGATCTTCAAGGAATAGCTAACGATCGGGGTTCGGCAGTGCGGAGTGGGGCGCAAACGAATAATTTGGGGGCCGAGTTCGGCGAGGCGGTCGTAGAAATATTCGGTCTTGTGGTGTAGCGAAACGCGTATGGCCATAAGGTCAGGCTCCGGAAGAAAGGTTGGGGGCGGGATTGAAATGCTCAAAGATCTCGGTGTTTATATTATTCATTTCAAGTTGCAGGTCTTCGATGAACTCATTCAGGCCGGTCGAAATGATATCCGCACCGCTCATCGATTCAAGCCGTTCGCACAGTGCGCACAAGTGCCGGTGCGGTTCGCCCTGCTTGCCTTCCGTGATCCGGTTGAGGCTTTGCAACGCCGATTGCAGGCAGAAGAGGATGGCTCGGGGAAACGCGGGGTTGAGGACGATCATGTGGATGACATTGTCGCGCTGGATGAGGCCGTGGGTGCGGTGGTACGCCTCGCGGGCATCCAGCGAGAGCAGCAGCGCCAGCCATTGCATGTCGTCGATCGAAGTTTCCAGGTCGGTGATCTGCGGGTGGATGTAGAAATATTTGACGTGCAGCAAACGTGATGTTTTGTCAGCGCGTTCCATATATTCCCCGAGCCGCCAGAAATGATAGCCCCGGGCACGCTCAATGATTTCGGAAACCATGCCGGAGATCATCATGCATTCGCGTTTCACTTCGCGGCAGAGTTCAAGGATCTGGCTGTGGAAAAAATCCTTTTTCCGGGCGGCGTCGGGCACGAGCCTACCCAGGCTGTTGATGGCTTCGAAGAGCTCGGAGGGCATGGCTGCACGCAGGCTCTTCGCATTTTCCCGGGCCATGTTCAGGCAGCTCTGGATGGAGTTGATGTATTCGGGGTTGAACATCAGGAAATGCATCACGTTTTCGCTGGTGGGTTCGCCGTAGCGGGCCTGGAAAACCTTCATGTCGCCGGTAATTTCGACCAAGGGACGCCATTGGTCATGCCCCCCTTGCTGAAGGTCTAGGTTGAGGTGGTAACTCACCTCAAGAAAACGGGCGGTGTTTGCGGCACGTTCAAGATAGCGGCTCATCCACATGATCTGTTCTGCAACTCGGCTCAACATTAGATGGCCTCCTCTTCCGGGGTATGATCCACCACCCACGTATCCTTGGTTCCGCCCCCCTGGGAGGAGTTGACCACCAGCGACCCTTTCTTCAGGGCGACGCGGGTCAGGCCACCGGGCAAGACATAGGAATCGTCGCCGCTGTGCAGGATGTAGGGGCGCAGATCGACGTGCCGCCCCTCGAAGTGGTTGTTCACCAGCACCGGGGCGCGCGACAGGGAGAGGGTCGGCTGGGAAATATAGTTGCGCGGGTTGGCGCGCAGCACCTGCGCGAATTCCGCACGCTCCTTTTTGGTGGATGCGGGGCCCACCAGCATCCCGTAGCCGCCGGATTCGCTGGCGGGTTTAACGACCAGTTTGTCCAGGTTGTCCAGGGTGTACGCGAGGGCTTCTTCGTCGATGCACAGGTGGGTGGGAACATTGGGCAGCAGCGGTTCTTCGCCCAGGTAGTAGCGGATCATGTCGGGTACGAAGGCATACACCACCTTGTCGTCGGCCACGCCGGTGCCGGGCGCGTTGGCCAGCGTGAGGTGCCCTTCGCGGAATGCCTTCATCATGCCTTTGCAGCCGAGGGTGGAATCGGCGCGGAACACCTGGGGGTCCAGGAACTCGTCATCGACCCGCCGGTAGATCACATCGATCCGCTGGAGTCCGTCCACGGTTTTCGCGCAGACATATTTTCCGTCGTAGAACAGATCCTGCCCCTCCACGAGCAGTGCGCCCATCTGCCGGGCGAGGAAGGTGTGTTCGAAGTAGGCCGAGTTGTAGACTCCGGGCGTCAGCACCGCGACCGTGGGGTTTTTGACCCCCTCCGGCGCGAGGCGGTGCAGCATTTTCATGAACTCGATGGGATAATCGACCACCCGTCGCACACCGCTTTTATGGAACACTTCGGGGAAGTTGCGCTTCATCAAGGTGCGGTCGAGCAGGACGTAGGACACCCCCGAAGGAACCCGAAGGTTATCTTCCAGCACGAAAAAGGTTCCGTGTTCATCCCGAACCAGGTCGGTGCCGGTCACATGCGCCCAGACGCCGCCGGGCGGGTTGAGGCCCTGGCACTGCGGCAGGTAGCCCTTGGAGGAGGTGAAGAGCCATTCCGGGATCACCCCGTCCTTGATGATTGCGCGCTCGTGGTAGATGTCGTCGATGAACCGGTTCACGGCCTTGATCCGCTGTTTCAATCCGGCTTCGACCCCATCCCACTCCTTCCCGTCAATGATGCGCGGGACAATATCGAAGGGGATGGCGCGCTCGGTGCCCTCGTTCGATCCGTATACGTTGAAGGTGATGCCCATGCTGAGCATGGCGCGCTCGCTGGCACTCTGGCGTTTTCGCAAATCGCCTTTAGGGAGTTTCTCGATGGCTTCCACAAGCAACCGGGCGCAATCGCGCGCCTGTCCTTGGTTATCGAATAGCTCATCGAAAAAGGATTCGGTCTTATAGCCTTCAAACGTCATGTTGCATCCTCATGTTACGCAAACGATACACTTGAGCATCAAATATGCCACCGGATATCCGATAAATATTGGGAGGGAAAGATCCGTTGCTGTAAAGGGCTAGTGGAAAGGAGGAAAGGGGAAAGAGATTAAAAACCCTAAAAAATGGAGCACATGCAAATGGGTATTCATATATGTAATTGGCGGGTTTGAAAGTGACACATATGTATCAATAAACTTATTTGCACAGAAAGCCGCGAATGCCTTCGAGCTCCTTTTCCCGGAGCGCGGCGTTGAGCTTAACGACCGCTTCGACCTTGCCGAATTCGATTTCCATGCCCTGGGTTTTGCGGCCTTCCACCAGCAGGAAGCTGCGGGCGTCATCCAGCAGCTCCGGCGACTGTCCGCAGGCCAGCCAGGGAAGGTAGCTGAGCGATTGCTCGGGAACCTTGGCCTGGATGGCGGGATAGTTTTCCTTGAGCCACTCGAACACCAACCACCGGTTGGCGTCGGTGTTGGTCAGGCCATAGGGTATGGTGCCGAACAAGTGCGGCGGGACGGCGTTGGACAGGGCATAGTCGAGAGCGCGCTCCATCAGTTCCGGATCGCGGAAACCGGTCAACCCTTTGAGATAGGTGGCCTTTTGGGTGGGTTCGGTTACCGTTTCAAATTTTTCGACATAGGCGTTGAAGAGGGCTTCGTCGCCCGCGAGCGCCGCCAGACGCAGGAACGGTTTCGCGAGCGAGGGATCGACCGCGTAGGGATCGGCCATATACCCCATTGCCATTTCCTTGGCCAGCTGCAGGATCCCCGCATCATCACCGTGCCATCCAAGTCCAGCGATCAGTCCGGGACGGAGTTGCTCGATCAAGGGGTCTTCCCCCTCGGCTTTCGCGCTGCCGATTTGGGCGAGCATGGGTTTGAGGACGGAGGAGAGGAACGTGCCATAGGCTTCTTCGAGGTCGGGAGGAATCAGGCCGCCGGCAAAGCCGGTAAGGTTGTCGACGATGGTCTGGCGCACCTCGGGCGATTCATCCGTGGAAAAGGATGCCAGGATTTCCAGATAGGCCGGCGCATCGATCGCCCCTGCACTGAAGAGGGCGGCAAGGTTGCTGATGAAACCCAGGCGGTTGCGGATGTCGAGTTGCCGTACATCGGCGGAGAGTTGCGTCATGTGCTCCGGCGGCAACGTCCAGCGGTAGTAGCCCTTTTCATCGGCGTTCGGGTAGAATCCTTGAACGGCGCGATCCAAGAGGACGGATTGGGAGCGCTGGGTCAGCAAAACCTTCTGCGTCGTGCCATCGACGAATTTCAGGGCAAGGGGCACGATCCATTCCGGGGTTTCGTCCGCTGTGGTCCCGAGGTGGGCATAGCGTTGCTGGCTGATTCGGATTTCCCGGGTTCCAAGCGGTTCGAATTCGAGGAAAGGAATTCCCGGCTGGGTGACAAAGCTTTTCATGATGGCCAGCACATCGCTCCCCGCCACGGTGCCGAGCGATTGTGCGAGATCGAAGGCATCGGCATTACCCCAGGCGTGGTCATTCATGTATTCGGCCATGCCTTTACGGAAGGGTTCTTCCCCCATCCAGCTTTCCACCATGTCGAGCACGGCCATGCCCTTGTTGTAGGCGAGCGAGTCGAACAGGTGCGCCATGGCATCGGATGCCGCGATCGGGCGGCGGATCGGGCGCGTGGTGGAGAGCGAGTCGGCATCCAGGGCGCGCTGGCGCGAGCGGATGTCGTTGTTGTGCATCTCGTATTCGGGGAAGGTCTCGTTGACCATCTTGAGTGCGATCCATGAGGCGAACGATTCGTTCAGCCAAAGGTCGTCCCACCATTTTGGAGTGACCAGGTTGCCGAACCACATGTGCGCCATCTCGTGCGCAACGATGGAGGCGAGCCATTGCTTTTGTCCGAGGGTGATGGCCTTCGGATCGCGCAGCAGGGCGGTATCGCGATAGGTGATCAGCCCCACGTTTTCCATCGCGCCGAAATTGAATTCCGGAACGGCGATTTGGTCGAGCTTTTCGTAGGGGTAGGGAATTCCGAAATAGGCTTCCAGCGCTTTGAGCAACGGCGGCGATATCCGCGCGGCTTCCGCCGTTAGGCCGGTCTTTCCCTTGGGGACGATGATCTTCCCTTCCACTGGAAAATCATCGATCGGCACCTCCTCGAAGTCGCCCACGGCAAAGGCAACCAGATAGGAGGGCATGGGTTTGCTTTCCTTGAACGATGTGACCTTCCTGCCCTTTGCGATAAACGTCGAGCAAACCGGTGTGTTGGCATAGGCCGCGACGTTGGTGGGGGTTCGAAGTTCAAGCTCCCATGGGATTTTGAATTCAGGAGCGTCCCAGCAGGGAAACGAGTCGCGGGCATATTCCGGCTCCATCTGGCTGAAGAGATAGTTGCGGCCTTCGTATTCCACCTTGTAGATGCCGGTGCCTTGCCGGCTAAACACGTTGGTGAAGCCGATCTGAAGGGAACAGTATCCCGGGTTGATCGGCTCCGGAGCCGTGGCGGTGATGGTGCCTTTTTCCCCCTCCGAGAACGATAGCTCGCTTTTCCAATTCCCGCTGTGCAGCTCAACGTTTTCGATCCCCAAGTCCCGGGCGTGGAACCGGAAGGATTCGGTTCCGGCAGGAACGCTTATCCTGATCTCGACCGTACCCCGGTACCAATCCTGGTCGGGATCAAGCGATAGCGTGATCTTTTGCATCAAGGGTTTAACGGCATGATCCAGCCGGAGTGGATCCTTCTCCTCCTTGCATCCAAGCAGACCGATCAACAAGGCGAGGGTGAGTAGGATTTTAGTCATGGCAACTCCCGGGTAATGCGAGGGACGATAGGATTTTATGCCGCAAAGATGCAATGCTGGCCCTCGACGAATCCGCGCTCCGTCAGAAACGCCCTGATCTTGTCGCGCGCGCCGCGCTTGCCAACCATGGGCAGCACGAAGCAGGTGGTGGGATCGGGGATTTCGTCGGGCTGGATGACGGGGGTGCCGCAGTTGAGCTTGCGTTTCTTGAGATCCACGTAATGCGTGATGCGTAATCCGTAACTAGACAGGATATCGACCCTCTTTCTGGTTACTCTGCCCGCCCCCCAGACGATGACGTTCGGGTGGTGCGGGTTGTTTTTCTCCAGCCATTGGAAAAGATAGTCGGCCTTGGTTGCGTAGAAGGCGTCGATGCTGTAGCGCTCGTCTGTGCGCGAAAGGCGGTCGGGCGGATCGTTCCAGGTCACCAGTTCCCGATCCACCTTTCCGGCCTCGACGCCGTTGGCCATCCAGCGCAGCCATAGCTCATAGTCTTCCGGGAACGGGCCGTCGCGGTAGGCGCCGAACCGCTCGAACAGCTCGCGGCGGAACATGACCGACGGATGGGCGAAGGGCGATTCAACAAACCGGTTGAGTGCAATCGCGTTGGGATCGACCAGCGAATTGATCCAATCGACATGCGCGGCATAGCCCGCCTGCTTTTTCCGGTCGCCGCCAAACTTGACCTTGCTGCCGACGATCCCCATGTCTGTAAACGTATCGAGGAACGAAGCCTGCAACTCGACGCGCTCCGGATGGCAAAGGTCGTCGGCATCCATACGGGCAATGTATTCGCCCTGCGCGGCGGCCAGCCCGTCGTTGAGCGCAGGCGCGATGCCCCGGTGGGAATGGTCGAGCAGGACGATCTCTTTTTGCCGGCGCAACAGCTCCAGCGTGCCGTCGGTGGAGCCATCGTTGACCACCACGATTTCCAGCGATGGATAGGTTTGCGCGCGCAGGCAATCCAGTGCTTGGAGCACGGTGCCCTCGGCGTTGTATACCGGCATAACGACTGAAACCTTCATGCACGCATTAAACCCGAATCGCGGATGTTTAGGCAGAATAATGTAGTGGAAGATGTTTTCCGCCTCTTCACGGAAGAGCGTCTTGAGCTGGAAAAACAAAGAGCTGTTTCCTGCCGGGGATCCCTCCATGCACTTCCGAACCCCACCACATGATGTTGCAGTTATGCTGACGGCCGTCAGCATAACTGCAACATCTGCGGGTTCTTTTCCAGCTTAGGTGAAACAAAACGGTGACGCCGGTAGACGCATGTGCTACATGCCCGGCGACGTGCGTTCCGTGGTTGAAAGCTGCGCTTTGCCGGGAACGATACCTGAAGAGATTCTGCGCAGGGTTCCCGGGGAAAAAGCACTTCGGTGAAGACCCGGTTTCCTGTCGAATGGAATGATTCTGCCACTAAACTATTTCGCCAGAAAAATAGGAGTGGAAGTCGGGGGGCAGGGTGTGGAAGTCGATCGGGGCAACCTCATCCGAAAAGTCGCGGGAGTTGAGGGTGTTCCAGTAGAGGACGGTCTGGCCATCGAGCGCACCGGTGCGGAGATCGTGGAGCAGGGCGGCGGTGGCCTTTCCGGTGTAGGTGGTTTCGAGGTAGACGTTTTCCTGTTCCTTGAATAGGCGAACGGCCTCCTCCGCCTCGGGCGTGGACATGCCGTAGCCCTCGCCGAAAAACGCGTCGCGGATGATGATGTTGGAATCTTCGATGCGTGGATTTTTTTCAACACCAAGATCGCAAAGCTCGCGAAGGAGGGGGAATTCATCCGCTTCGCGGCCTTTGCGCTCTTCTGTTTCAAGTAATCCGCATTGATCCTGAAGACCTTTTTCGAGTTTGGCACAGAGTTCGTCGCACAGTTGCTGGATGTGGGTGCGGTCGCGGAATTCGGGCTCGACGACGCGGACGGCTTCGACGCGGGTGTTGAGTCCTGCAAGCTTTAGGCCAACCAGCAGGCCGGCATGGGTGCCGCCGGTGCCCATGGGGATGTAGATGACGTCGGGCTGGATCTGCCCGGCCATTTCGAGCGCGGCGTTAACAAAGCCGAGGGCCCCGGTGGCATTGGTGCCGCCGGCTGGGATGATGTAGGGCTCCAGGCCGTCGGTCTGCTTGCAGCGCTCGACCGCTTGGCGGGTGGTTTCCGGGAAGTCGCTGAAACCAGGGCAGAGGATCAGCTCCGCACCGACGGCCTGTTGCATCAGGAGGTTTTTGCGGACATGCCCGTTTGTTTCCTGCGGCGCCAGGATGGAGATGGCCTTGAGGCCGCGCTGGCGGCAGCAGACGGCGGTGGCGAGCGCGTGGTTGGAACCGGCCGCGCCATAGGTGATGACGCTCCTGCGCTCCTCGGCCAGCGCTTGCCCCAGCAGGAAGTCGAGCTTGCGGATCTTGTTGCCGCCGTAGGTTTCGCCGCTAAGGTTGTCGCATTTCATGAAGAGCCGGTCGTGCCCAAGATTTGAAAGACGGACAACGGGCGTGGGGAGCGCGGAAACATCGGCGGTCGGAAAATTGCTGAAAAGATCATTCATGGTGCGTATAAACTAACGCTTTGCCACAGGAAGGAAAACCGCGAATGAACGCAAATGGACGGAAATGGAGAGTGGGTGTTGCTGTATTGGTTTGCGGTTTGGCCTTTTCGACCAGGGCGGCGCCGACTTCGGAACAGGTGCGGAAGGCGACGCAGGGCTATGTGAAGGAGGGCAACCAACTGGAGGGCATCGACACGATTTCCAACTACCTAAGCCAGCAGCTGGGCAAGGCATCGCGCATTTCGACGCGCGAGTTGGGGCAGCTCGGCACGGCGGCGGATTGCGTGCGGTTCATGGAGATTTCGCGGAAGGCGAAGGTTGCCCCCGCAACGGCGCAGTGGATTCTGGCATCCGGCCAGCGGTTGCACCAGGTGGTGGATATGCTCGATCCCTCCGACAAGGCCGGCGAGTGTTTTCGGATCATGGGGCTGCTGAAGGAGCACGATCCGGCTGGAAGTGCGGACTATTTCGATTTGGTGCTGGCCATTGCCGTGGTGATGGACCAGGGCGGCAAGGGAAGGATGCATGGGCAGATGGGGCGCGACCTGCTTCCGGTTGAAACCGATCCGGCCAAGGTGTACGACTATTTCAAGGCGCTCTATTCCAGCGGTGCGGCGAAGATCGACTATGCGAAGCTGGGCGCCTCCGAGCTGATCTTTGTGGTGGTGCCTGCTCCGATGGGCGAGCTGCTGTGGGCGCGCCAAAACGTGGCGGGCTCTCTTTCGGGCTGGGATGAAAAATACAGCGATATCGACTATGACCATGCGCGCCTGAACGGCTCGCGCTTTTCGTGGGATCGGGGAACCTACACGCTGAAGGCGATCGAGGAGCAGGGCGGCATCTGCGTCGACCAGGCCTACTATGCGGTCTTGACGGCCCGGGCGCATGGGATTCCGGCCATCTATTTCCATGGCTCGGGCAAGAGCGCCAACCATGCCTGGTTCGCCTACATGAAGGGGCAGGGCGACTGGTTGCTCGATGTCGGCCGCTACCAGGGCGACTCCTACACCACCGGCTACGCCATCCATCCGCAAACCCGCCGGCAGATGACGGACCACGATGTTGAATACACCTGCGAACGCTCGCTGCATTCGGCCGATGCCACGCAAGCCAGTGCCTATGTTTCCATTGCGGAAGTCCTGAAGGGGCGCGATCCCGACGCCGCCCTTCGCTGCGCCCGTTTGGCGCGGGAGCTTTCGAAAAAATTGCTGCGGGCCTGGGAGATCGAGCTCGGGTTGCTGGTTCAGCAACGGGATTTTGATGGGCTGACCGCGCTCTTTGCCGATAAAAAGGATGCCTTCCGCGAATATCCCGACATTCTCGTGGAGTCGGCCAGGCAGATTGAAACCGTGCTCCGGAAAAATGGACGCAACGACGAGGCCGATCAGTTGATGCGAAGCGCCGCCGGGGCGGTGGATGACGACCGCGACGACATTTCCCGTTCGTTCGAGAATCAGCGGATCAATCAGATCATTGCTTCCGGCGATATGAAAAAGGCGCGCAAGGAGCTCGAACAAATGCTCGACGACCAGAAAGACCAGGGGAATAAAATCTTTGGCCTTATTCGGCAATACATCAAGTTGACGAAGGATTCCGGGCAAACCCGCGAAGCCGTTAAGTTTCTTGAAGGCTATGTTGAAGATTTGGTTGAGGAATACCACTTTCCCCCCGCCTACGAGGAGGGGTTGCTCGAGTTGCTTCTCTCTGTCTACCAGAATGATGGGGACACGAAGGAGGCCGAACAACTCAAGATCCGCATCGAGCGTTTGAGGTTGCAGCAAAACACCTAGTGGTTTGCCCCTGAAACCGATTTTTTGTTTTTTTCCTTCAACTCCCGGATTCTGCTCTATATTGTGCGTTCGTTTTCGGGAGAACACTATATATTGTATAGCCTAAGCGGCGCAATTGAACCCTCCCTCCGCATTGAACCGCGCGTTTTACTTCAGCAAGAAAGGGGCAAATCCATGGCAATAAAGGTAAAGAAACGAGATACGGCTACGGTGGATTACGACGAATCCAAAATCTACAGGGCCATCGAAAAGGCCGTTAGGAACGCAGTGCAGGTGGATGATGACGTACCACAACATCTGGTGACGATCGTCCGCGACATCACCGCCAAACTCGACAATATCATCAAGGGCTACCAGCACCGCGGCACGAAGGAAATCGATGTGGAGCACATCCAGGACCTGGTCGAGCAGCAGCTCATGGGGGCCGGTCTCTACGAAGTGGCCAAGGCCTACATCCTCTATCGCGAAGAGCACAAGCAAGCCCGCAACCAACGCCTGCGTCCGGATGCATCCGCCATCCAGGACTACATGCTCGTCAGCCGTTATGCCCGCTATATGAAGGATCTCGGCCGCCGCGAAACCTTCCCGGAGGCCGTTGCCCGTGTTCGCGATATGCACCTGCGCCAGTTCCCCGCCGCGGAAGAGGATATTCACTGGGCATTCGACCAGGTGCTGGAAAAACGTTGCCTGCCCTCTATGCGCTCCATGCAGTTCGGGGGCAAGGCCATCGAAACCAACCATGCCCGCATGTACAACTGCACCTTCGGGATTTGCGACCGCCCGCAATTCTTCGCCGAAGGCCTTTACCTGCTGCTGTGCGGAACCGGCGTCGGTTTCAGCGTCGAGTTCGAGCACGTTGAAAAACTGCCGCCGATTGCCTCTTCGGTCGACGAAGGTTCCGTGGTCCACTTCAATATCGCCGACACGATCGAAGGCTGGGCCGATGCCATGCAGGCCCTGATCGATAGCTACATCGAAGGCTATCTGGTGGAGTTCAACTATTCCAAGATCCGTCCGCGCGGTGCTCCGCTAAGCACCTCGGGGGGCCGCGCTCCCGGTCACGTTCCGTTGCGCCGAGCCCTCGAACGCGCCCGCGTGATTCTCGACAGCGCCCTGGGCCGCAAGCTCAAGCCGATCGAGGCCTACGATATCATGATGCATGCCGCCGATGCGGTGATTGCCGGCGGTGTCCGCCGTTCCGCCACCATCTGCCTGTTCTCCCAGGACGACGGGGAAATGATGAATGCCAAGCGCGGCAACTGGTTCGAAAGCAATCCGCAGCGCGGGCGCTCCAACAACTCGGTGAAGCTCATTCGCAACGAAACCTCCAAGGCCCAGTTCCTGCGGGTGTTCCAGAAACAGAAGGAGTGGGGCGAACCCGGTTTCTATTTTGCAAACGATCTGTCGCATGGCTGCAACCCGTGCTGCGAGATTGGGCTCAACCCGCACCTGGAGGTCAAGGACGACCAGGGCAATGTAACGATCGAATCCGGTTGGCAGTTCTGCAACCTGACGGAAATCAACGGTTCCCGCCTCTTGAGCGAAGCGGATTTCCGCACGGCGGTTCGCGCCGCCACCATCATCGGCACCCTGCAGGCGGGCTACACCACCTTCCCGTATCTCGGCGAAACCACGGAAAAGCTTTGCCGTCGCGAGGCGTTGCTGGGGGTTTCCATTACCGGCATGATGGACTCGCCGGCCATTACACTGGATCCGGTGCTGCAGAAGAAAATGGCGGAATACGCCATCGAGGTGAACCGCGAGATCACGCTGAAGATCGGCACCGAACCCGCCGCCCGTTTAACGTGCGTCAAGCCTGCGGGATCCACATCGTTGCTGCTCGGAACGGCCTCCGGAATCCATCCGCGCCACTCGCGCCGCTATTTCCGCCGCGCACAGGCCAACAAAACCGATCCGGTATACAAACACTTCAACGAAACCAACCCGCACATGTGCGAGGAGTCCGTTTGGAGCGCCAACAAGACCGACGATGTCATCACCTTCTGCGTCGAGGCGCCGGAAGAAGCCATTTTGCGTTCGGAAATGTCGGCCATGGATCTGCTGAAATATGTGCACTCCACCCAGCAGAACTGGGTCGTGCCCGGCACCGCCCGCCCCGAGATGAATCCTGGCCTCTACCATAACGTATCCAACACGCTGACCGTTCGCGATGACGAATGGGATCGGGTGGCGGACTACATCTGGGAAAACCGCGCCGACTTCACCGGCATCAGCATGCTCGCGGCCGGCGGCGACAAGATCTACCAGCAGGCCCCGCACGAAGAGGTGATCACCGCCCAGGACGAAACCCTGTGGAACGAGCTCATCTCCAAGTTCAAGCCGGTCGACTACACCCTCATGCGGGAAGAGGAAGACGAAACCAACCTGCAAGGCGAAATCGCCTGCGCCGGTGGTGCCTGCGAACTCGTTTAACGACCAACCCCAAACACACCCTGCGCGTCGCCGGTTCGCCGGCGGCGCGTTTTTTCGTAGACGAAGCTTCGTCTACGTTCTTAGCAAATTGAACCGTTGCGGTTGCTGGAACCGGTCGAGCAGGGCGGAGGCATCGGCCGAACCGACGTCCCCCGGTTGTGTGGCGGCCAGGGCGCGATAGAGGCCAAGCAGGCGCTCGCCGTAGGCATCCAGGCTGTATTGATCGAGCGCAACCTGGCGGTTGCGTTCGATGAGCGGGAGATTGGGCGAGGGGGCGAAAGGGGGTAGCTGCTTCCGGTCTTCGGGATGCGCAACCAGATGCCGGATGACGTTTTGCTGAAGTTCCTCGTCCAATACGCCGAAATCGACTTTCCCGTCGATAACCAAGGCCGCCTTGGCCTCATCCAACGTTTCCGGAACCCACATCTTTGAATAGGCTTCGGCGCTGGCGCGCATCGCTGTTTCCAGCGCGGTGTGGAATGCCTTTTCGCCCGCCCATTCGAGGGGGATGGGGAGGGCGTCGTAAAGGGATGAAAGGTCGAGGCCTTCTTGTTCGAAGTCGGTGGTGATTTCGGGGAGCTTGCGTCCGATGAGCATCTTGCCTTCGAGCCACGGTTCGAGGAACGCCAAGCCAAACCCCTCCTGGATGCTGGTGGTCATCAACGCTTCCGCATTGCGGATCAGTTCGCCAAAGTCGTGCTTGCGTCCGGCGTCGAATTCAACGGGCAGGTTCAGCTCCTCGGCCAGCGCCTCCCATCCCTTGTAGTGGCCCTGCCATTTCGGGTTTTGCGGGGCCAGGGTGCTTTGGAACAGGTAGCCCTCCGGAGCGAGCAGGCTCCATAGCAGGAACTCGCCCATGTTTTTCCGGCGGATGGCGCGCGCGGGATAGACGATGGTCTTTATGTGGGGCAGACATTCTTGTCTGCCCAGGGCAGGCTGGAAAGCCTGCCCCGCATGTTGGGTAACCGCATTCGGCAGTTCGTGCACATTCGGAAGGCCGATGTCTTCCAGAAACGATTTGTCGCGATAGTTGATTGGCGCATACCAGACATGGTCGGCGGTGGGATAAAGCATCGCGTCGAGTTCGTTGCCGAGTTGTTCTTTCAATAGCCGGTAGTTTTCCGGTCGGCCATCCTCGGCAAAGTCGTGCGGTTGCAGCAATAGGCGGCACCCCGCCTTGGCCAGATGCCAAACGAGCTGCGGTGTAAAGCTGTTTTTACCGAGCGAATGGTTGTGGATGTGCCAGACGTCCGGATCGCGCCCCAGCAGGCTGCGGGCGGTGAAGCGGAGGTCTTCGGCCAGCTTGCCCGAATCCAGCACGGAGTTTTCCGAATAGGCCAGGGCTTCGTACGGTTCCGTGATCGGGGTGAGTTCAGCGCCGGGGGCGGGCGCCTCGCCGGTCAGGCAAAGCACGTCGACCTCATCGTTGAGCGATTCAACCGCCCGCTCAACCACCCGCGTTACCCCGCCGGGCCTTAGGTGATAGTGAATTATTGCTACTGCCAGTTTTCTCATTTTAAACCACCCGCTCGCAGGCTCGCTCAAGACGCGAAGAACTCAAAGGGGTTTCTTGGTGTCCTTCGTGCCTTTGTGGTTAAGAATTATTCAATCCCGAATTTTTCGCGGTATTCGGGAAGCTCGATCATGGGCGGGCGTTCCTCTTCGACGATGGTGTGGGAAACCTGTTCGAACTCTTCGTCGTGCGCCTGGAACTGTTTCAGCACGGTACTGAGCTCCGGAAGTTTCCCGATGACACCGAAGGCTTCGGCTCGGAAAAGGAACGCGCGCAGGATGCCGAACGCCATTTTACCGAGGTCGCGGGTTTCCTGGTTGCGGTGGACGCGCTGGTCGAGATCGACCTGGGCAATGGCCTCCATGCCCCACTTTTCATAGACATCGATCAGGTGCGAGGTTTCCACGCCGTAGCCGATCGGGAAAGGAATGGCTTCGAGCACTTCGCGCCGGACGGCATATTCGCCGGACAGCGGCTGCACCAGACCCGTCAGGTCGGGGAAGAAGAGCGAGAACAACGGGCGCGTCAGGATTTCCGTTACGCGGCCCCCGCCGGAGGGGCGGACGCCTTGCGAGAAGGCCAGCGGACGGTCGTAGAACGCTTTCACGTAGTGCACTTCCGGGCGGTAGATGAGCGGCGCAACCAGGCCGTAGGCAAAGCGCGGGTGAATGTTTTTAATGTCGGCATCCACGTAGACGATAATGTCGCCGGTCAGCTCGTAGACCGCTTTCCAAAGGTTTTCGCCCTTGCCTTTTTTCTCCCCGTATTGGGGCAGGATGTCGGCGGAAAGATAGACGTCCGCACCGAAGGTCTTGGCGATCTCGCGCGTGTTGTCGGTCGAGCCGGAGTCGATCACGGCAATCTCGTCGAGCAGCGGATAGCGATCCATCAGCTCCGACTTGAACATCACGATTTCCTTGCCGATCGTCTTTTCTTCGTTGAGCGTCGGCAGGCAGAGCGAGATTTTGAGGTTTTGTTTTTCCTTTTCCTCCACGAGCTTTTTCAAGTCCCAGAACTGGGAGTGGTGGATGGTGTTGTTCTTGATCCAATCATTCAGGTTCATTGCAAAATCCTCCGTCGATGGCGAGCAGCATGGCGAGCAATTGCGCCAGGCCGGTGTAGATGGGTTTGATGCGAATGGTTTCGTTGAGGTCGTGCAGGTTGCTGGCCTCGGTGATGCCGATGGTGACCGCCGGCAAACCGCGCGCAATCAGTTCGGAAACCTCCGACATGCTCGGTCGGATGGTGGGCTGGACGCCGAGGGTTTCCATGACCTGCCGGCAATTTTTGACCAGCGGATGGCCGACATCGATGCCCCCCGGTTCGCGCGAGGAAACCACGATGAACTCAAACTCGGCATTATGCGATGCCGCCGCATCGGCAATGATATCCTCCACGCGTTCGCGGATGGATTGCACCATGCCGGCGTCCTCGCTCCGCACCTCGAAGCGCAGGGTTGAGCGGGTGGCCATCACGTTGTAGCTCTTGCCGCCGCGAACGGCACCGAAGACAATCGAGGTGCGCGGGCGGCGCGGGATCGGGATTTCAAGCATGCGGTTGATCACGTCGTTGAGCGCGATGATGGCGCTGTTTTGTCCGGCGCGCTGCCAGTCGAGTTCCTCGGGGATCCTGCAGGCGATGTGGCCGCGGAACATGCCTTCGGCAGCATAGCTCAAACGCCCGAGCTTTTCGCCTTCAACGCAAATGCCGGCCTCGAACGGCAGCTTGTTGTTGTCCATGAAAAAGCGCAGGCCGTCGAGGTTGCCGCGGCCGAGCCCTTTGGTGCTGCTAAGCAAAACCAGGTTGGCGTCCAACTTGATCTCCAGCATCTCCAGTATGTTGGGCAGCGTGGCGAGCACGGCCATGCCGAGGCTGTTGTCGGCAACGCCCGGCCCGACGATTTCGTCGGCCAGTACGCTCAAGGCATGGTCGACCTTGCCGGAGTAGACCGAGTCGGCATGGGCAACGAGCAGGATGTTGCGTTTGGCATTCTTGCCCGGAATGATTCCAACGCCATTGCCGGCTTCGTCGATCGAGACGTTGTGGAGTCCGCATTCGACCATGCGTTGGAGCAGGAGTTCAACCCGGGCGGCTTCCTCGAAGGTGGGGGCGGGAATTTCGCTGAGCATGATCAGGTTGGCGAGTAGCGTCTCCTGGATGCCTGCTAGCTTTTCCGGAAGCTTCGGCAACTGCTTCAGGATCTCATCGATGTTGCTGAATTTTGTTTTCATGCAAATCCTTGGTTATGATGTTGCGTGGAAGTCTAGCAGAGGAGGGGGCGATGGCAAATGGCGAGTCCGTAAATTTATGCGAGAAGTTAATAAAATAAAAAAGTACTTCCCATGCCGAAGGTGCCCGCTATGCTTTAACGCAAGAATTGACGAGGTGGCATGAGCGAAAATATTGGATTTGTTTCAACGCGTTTTGCGGGTACCGATGGGGTTTCGCTGGAGAGCGCGAAGTGGGCGAAGGTGCTGTGGGACCATGAGTTCCGGAGTTTTTGGTATGCCGGTCGGCTGGACCGTGCTCCCGAAGTGAGCTACTGCGTTCCCGAGGCCCATTTCGAGCATCCCGAAAACATTTGGCTCAACGAACGCATCTGGGGAAAGTCGTTCCGCGATCCAATCGTCAGCCGCCGCATCCGCGACATGGCGGAATATCTCAAAACCACGCTCTACGAGTTTGTCAACCGCTACGACCTCCGCATCCTGGTGTTCCAGAATGCGCTGACGATCCCCATGCACGTGCCACTCGGCGTGGCCATTACCGAGTTCCTTGCGGAGACCCGTATCCCCTCCATTGCGCACCACCACGACTTCTATTGGGAGCGCGTCCGCTTTTCGGTGAACGGCGTGCCGGACTTTCTCGATATGGCCTTCCCGCCGCGCGACGACCTGCTGCAGCATGTCGTCATCAACCAGGCGGCGCGGGAAGAGTTGTCGTGGCGCAAGGGGCTCTCCTCCGAGCTCATTCCCAATGTCTTCGATTTCGAAACCCCACCGCCCCAGCCGGACGCCTATACCCAGGGGCTGCGCGCCGACCTCGGCTTTGCGGAGGACGATATCCTGATCCTGCAGCCAACGCGCATTGTTCCGCGCAAGGGCATCGAGCATTCGATCAAGCTGCTCGAAACCTTGGACGACCCCAGGATGAAGCTGGTCATTTCGCATGCGGGGGGGGATGAGGGCTACGAATATCAGCATATGCTCGAAGAACTGGCGCACGACTCCGGTGTCGATCTGCGCATCATCGACGACCGCATCGGAGAGATCCGGCAGAAAAATTCGGCGGGCAAGAAAATGTATACGCTGTGGGATCTCTATCCCTTCGTCGATTTCGTAACCTATCCAAGCCTTTACGAAGGATTCGGCAACGCCTTTCTCGAAGCGGTCTACTTCAAGTTGCCGATCCTGATCAACCGCTATTCGATCTTCGCGCGCGACATCGAGCCGAAGGGCTTCCGTGTACCGTTGATGGACGGTTATCTCACCAAGCAAGTGATCGACGATGTCCGTCGGCTGCTGGAGGACGAGAACTACCGCCGGGTCACGGTCGAGCACAACTATGCCGTGGCCAACCGCTTCTTCAGTTATTCGGTACTGCGCCGCAGCCTGCGCACACTCATCACCAACGTCAGGGGACTGGAAACATGATCAAGAATCTCGATATCCACGCGATCGAGCGGATGCGCAAGCGTTTCAACCGGCTCTACGGCCCCGGCGAAGTCGAACATCTGCTGGAGCGGATGGTGGCGTTGATCGGCCGCTATGGCGTCGGCTTGGAAGGCTACAGCGAGGCGCCGCTTTGGGACGAAACCTCCTCCGTCCTCATCACCTACGGCGACATGGTTCAACAGGAAGGCGAGGCGCCGCTGGCCGTGCTCAAGCGCTTTGCCGATCAATACCTCGGCGGGGCCATCGACACGGTTCACATCCTGCCGTTTTGCCCGTACTCCTCCGACGACGGTTTTTCCGTCATCAACTACCGGGTGGTGGATCCCGATCTGGGCTCGTGGAAGGATGTCCAGGAACTCGGGCATGGCTTCCGGCTGATGTACGACCTGGTGCTCAACCACTGCTCCCGCAAAAGCAAGTGGTTTGCCGACTATGTTGCCGACATTGCTCCATTCCGCGATTTCTTCATCGAAGCCGATCCCGAAAACGACCTTTCCGGAGTAACGCGCCCGCGCGCGCTCCCCTTGCTCACCCCCGTGCAAACGCGGCATGGCGACACGCATGTCTGGACCACCTTCAGCGACGACCAGATGGATTTGAACTTCGCCAATCCGGATGTGTTGTTCGAATTCCTCGACATCCTGCTGTTCTATATTTCCACCGGAGCAACCATCATTCGCCTCGATGCCATCGCCTATCTGTGGAAACAGATCGGCACCAGCTGCATCCACCTCAAGCAGACGCACGAAGTGGTGAAGCTCATGCGCGACCTGCTCGACATGGTGGCGCCGGACGTGGTGCTGCTCACGGAAACCAATGTGCCGCACGAGGAAAATATTTCCTATTTCGGCAAGGGCGACGAAGCCCATATGGTCTATCAATTCAGCCTGCCGCCGCTCTTGCTTCATGGCTTGATGAACGGCGACGCGACCTACCTCACCAACTGGGCGGCCTCGCTCAACGAGCTGCCCGAAAAATGCACCTACTTCAATTTCACCGCCTCGCACGATGGCATCGGGGTTCGCCCGTTGCAGGGGATCGTCCCGAACGAGGAATTGATGAAGCTGGCGGATCGCGTCAAATCGTTGGGCGGCCATGTTTCCACCAAGGCCAATCCGGATGGCTCCGAAAGCCCCTACGAACTGAACATCACCTACTTCGATGCCCTCGGGGATCATCCCGAATCGGTAACCGACGCCCACATGGCCCGTTTTCTCTGCTCGCAAACGGTGGCCATGGAGCTGCGCGGCGTGCCCGCGGTCTATTTCCACAGCCTCACCGGCACGCGCAACAACTATGCGGGGGTGGAGGAAACCGGACGTGCCCGAACCATCAACCGGCTCAAGTGGAACGAGGGCGAGTTGGAAAACGTGCTGTCGGATCCGCATTCGCACCCGGCGCGCATCATGAAGGAATATGTCCGCCGCCTCCAGTGCCGTGCGCAACACAAGGTTTTCCATCCGGACGCCGCACAGAACATCATCAACCTCGGCTCCGAGTGGTTTGCCGTCGAACGCGAATGGAAGGAGCAGCGGATCATCTGCATCAGCAACTTCACGGACCAATACCGGGAACTAAAAGTCGATGACCGGCTCTACCGCCTCAATCGGGCCGCCGCCTGTTCGGATCTCCTCAGCGGCCGCCGCTACATGGGCGATGGCAAGGTCATCCCGTTCGATGCCTACCAGACGGTCTGGCTGCAATTGTAACTATGTAGCACGGTCCCCGCGCCGTGTTCCTGCGGTTAAGGTTCCGTCTGGAAATCCTCGAACCGGTAGACCTTGAAAAACCCCTGTTTGCTGGTGATGTCCACCGGCAGGTTGGTGGTCGTCGTTCCCGGGCGAGGGGTGCGCACGCGTTGGAGCTCCGCCCAGTTGCAAAGGTTCTGGCTGAACTGCACCACGTAGGTGCCGCCGGTGTTGACCTCGAACCCGATATCCCCGTCCAGCGCATAGGGAGCAAAGTTTGCCGCAAGCGCCGTGATGGGCTGCGCCGCGACAACCTCGCGCCACAAGCGATAGTTTTCAATGTCGGTTGCGCCACTGAATCCATAAGCGGTTTCAAGCGTATCCATCATGGACTTGAAGTCGGCAATCACCGGCCAGGTCTCGCCCGCGCCGACATCGGCCTGGATGGCGGTGCGGACGGTTGCCCCCGGAATGTTTGCCCGTTCGTAGGCCACCGCATTGTCGATGCTCGAGAACGTATCCCGCTCAAATGCCATCATGGATACGCCGGAGAGGGGAACGCCGATGGCCGCATACCAATTGTCGCGGTCCGCCGTGTCGGCCCATCCGACGCTACCTCCATCGGCCGGGAGCTTGTCGTACCAAACCGGCAGGTCGGCATAAAGCCCTAGGGTTGCGAGACCGACCGTATCCATGTGGGCGCGGACTTCCGTGTAGGTGTCGAGCAGGAGCGTCAGGTAGTTTCGTTTCACGGTCCCGTCGCCGGCATCCCAGGCCGCCAGCTGCTGCGGTTCCAGGTCGAGGTGGATCGCCTTGAATTTTTCGGAAGGGAGCCGGCCAACCGCGTTGTTGAAGTCGGCCACGCGACTGCTGATCGTGTCGAGCAGGTTGGAGCGACTGGCCACCTCGACCCATGTCGGTTCGGAAAACAGGATTTGCGAAGAGATTCCATGCGTGTGCAACCGGTCGTTCCATGAAGCAATCACGGCAGGTTCATCCACCGAGCGGTTTTTATAACTGCCGTAGATCCTCTTCACGCCGCGCGCCTTAAGGAACCCGACCGTTTGGGCTTCCAATGCGGAAACACCCACAATGTTCGCGGCGCCATACGGACTCGTATCCGAATGCCAAAACCAAACACCCCGGTTCTGGCTTGCCCAGGCAACCATGGGGGACCATGCACACAAAACGTAAAATATTATCGTTTTCATAATGAAAAACTCTACCTCCTTTAATTCCCAGCTTCAAGCCTGCGAACACAACCTAGGTATATCATCCAGCACCCACGATCGTGGGTGCTGGATGATATACCTAGGGAGGGTGGGGCAAAAAAATGCGGCGTAATGGGTTCCAGCGCTTGGCGGTTTTTTGCTAGGTTGTGCGGCCATTGGAAAACGGAAAGGAAATTTGGATGAACAAGGCAGATTTGATCGTGGCGCTGGATGTGCCGAATGCAGAGGCAATGGAGGCTAAACTCCGTGAAATGCCCGATTTTATCGAGTGGTACAAGGTGGGGCTGGAACTCTTCTGTGCCGAGGGGCCGGCCGTGCTGGAGCCGCTGAAAAAACGGGGCAAGAAAATTTTTCTCGATCTGAAGTTGCACGATATTCCCCGGACTGTTGGAAATGCGGTTAAAACCGCCGCCGAACACGGCGTGAACCTGATGACCGTCCATGCCATTGGCGGACGGGCCATGCTGGAGGAGGCCGCGCGGGCTGCCGCCGAATGCGAGCATCCGCCCAAGTTGGTGGCGGTTACCACATTGACGAGCCTCAGCCAGGAGGATTTCAAGGATCTGGGCATCAACCGCACGGTTGCGGAGCAGGCCGTTGAGCTGGGGCGTCTGGCGATTTCCTCGGGCATCGATGGCATGGTGACCAGCGCGCACGAAGCCAAGGTGCTCCGCGATGCGTTTCCGGATGCACTCCTCGTGACGCCCGGCATCCGTATGCCGGAAGGCGATGTGGGCGACCAAAAGCGTGTGGCAACCCCGTCGTTCGCCGTGGAGCAGGGAGCAACGCACCTGGTGATCGGTCGTCCGATTGTGCAGGCCGAAGATCCAACCGCCGCCGCAACCGCAATGTTGAACGATATGAATGGATAGCCACAAAAAATAGTGGAGCAGAGAACATGAGCAAACCAAAGGTTTTGATTATTACGGGATACGGGGTGAACTGCGAGGCGGAGAGCGCCCACGCGTGGAAGCTGGCCGGCGCCGAGCCGGAGCTGGTTCACCTGAACGACTTGCTAGACCATCCGGAGCGGCTGGAAACCTACCAGGCGATGATGTTCATCGGCGGGTTTTCCTACGGCGACCATATGACCAGTGGCCACGTCTTCGCCTTGCGGGTGAAGCACCACATGCAGGCGCAGTTGCAGCAGTTCATCGACGACGGCAAGTTGATCATGGGCATCTGCAATGGTTTCCAGGTGATGACCAAGATGGGGTTGCTGCCCGGACTCGATGGGAACTATTTCGAGCCGACGGTTTCGCTGATGCAGAACGACTGCGGCACCTTCCAGAATTTCTGGGTGGATATCCGGTTCGAGGATGCTTCGCCGTGCGTGTTTACCAAGGGCCTCGGCACGATGCCGTTGCCGATCCGCCACGGCGAGGGAAAAATTTTCACCCTCGATGCCGGGCTGGTTGAAAAGATCGAAGCGCTGGGTTGCGTTGCCGCGCGCTATGTTGATGCCGGCAATGAGCCGACGCAGGAGTTTCCGGAAAACCCGAACGGCTCGCTCAATGCGATTGCCGGGCTAACCGATCCGACCGGACGCATCTTCGGCATGATGCCGCATCCGGAAGCCTATCTCTTCCCGGAAAACCACCCGAACTGGGACAAGCAGAAACTCGATGGCGAGCTGCCGGAGCAGGGCCTTGGCCTGAAGTTGTTCACGAATGCGGTCGACTTCATGAACCGCCATTAAGCGCGTTTGGCCAATGCGTTGATTTAGCCTGCCGGCACCTTTTCCGGCGGGCTTTTTTTGTGCTCGTCGCCGATGTCCACGGGGATGACCATCATAATCTTGGTTCCTTTCCCGGGGTCGGATTCCACGTGCATGGAGCCATTGATGTGCTCAAGCCGTTCGCGAATGCTGAAGAGGCCGAATCCTTTGCCGGAGCCATGTTCCAAATCCTCCGGGCAAAGGCCGCTGCCTTGGTCGGAAACCACCATGTGGAATTTGTTTCCATATTGCGAAACGCCGATCTGCGCTTTGTTTGTTCCGGCATGCTTTGCAATATTCACCAGCAGCTCCTTGGCGCAGCGGAAGATGAGCGCCGAGGTTGCCCGGTCCGCCTCAATGCGCATGCCTGCGGTGTGGCATTCGACCTCAAGGCCAAAGAAGGTTTTCAAATCGGCGGCCAAGCGCTCGATGCCGGCATCGATGTTTGTTTCGTAGAGCGACGTTGGGCTGATTTCCCAGGTCAGGCTTTTGCACGTTTTCATGATGCGGAGCAGCAGGACATCCACTTGTTGGGCCAGGTCGTCGATTCGTGTTCTTTCGGAGGTTTCTTTCAGGGCGGTAAGCTTCATGTTCAACGCCGCCAGCATTTGGCCGATATCGTCGTGGAGGACGATGGCGAGTTGGCGTCGTTCGTTATCCTCCACCTGAACCAGGTCCTGGGCGAGGGCCTTGAGGCGGGTCTGGTATTCAACGTCCCGTTCATGGGCGTTTTTCAGATCGGAAATGTCGGAGACCAGCCCTTGGACATGGGTCGGGATGCCCGATTCATCCCGAAGAACACTGTTCCAGCTGGTGTACCAATGGGACTCGCCGTTCTTCCAGACCATTCTGAAACCAACCTCGTAGTGGTCGATGCCGGCTTCAGCGCATTGGAGGGCTTTTCGTTCCAGGAGACTGTAGTCTTCCGGCGGGATCAGGTCTGTCCATTGAACGTTGTTGGTGAGAAAATCTTCCGCGGTGTATCCGGTGATGCATATGTTTTGTGAAATATGTTCCGTCGGGAAGTCCTCCGCAATCCGGCGCTTGAAGGTGAAGACCGGGCTGCTGGTCACGATCTTCTCGAAAGCCTGGAGTTCCCGCAGTGTTTCATTCAGCCTTTCCAGATGCAGGGCCTCCTTCCTCTGGGCATCTTTCAGGGTGGTGACATCCTTGAAGAGCCCATGGATGTGGGTGATGTTGCCGGATGCGTCGGTGATCAACTGGTTCCAGCTTTCCATCTGCCGGATTGCACCCTCCTTCGTGAGAATCCGGCTTTCCAGGTTAAATGTCGTCTCGCCCCGCGCCATCACCTTTCTGAGCAGATCATTGACTTTGGGGATGTCTTCGGGATGGTTGATGCTGTTCCATGTTGTTTCGCCCGACAGAAGTTTGGAGGGGTCGTAGCCGAGTTGGCCCACGTTTTCGGAAATGAACTCCACCGGCCAGGCTTCCGGCTCGAAACGCAGGCGGTAGACAATGATCGGGCTAGAGTTGACAATATGCTCGAACCCACGCAATTCCGCCAAGGTGGTTTCGAGTTGTTGTTGGTGCAACTCATCACGTTCCTGTGCGGTTTTCAGTTCCGTGATGTCCATCAAGAGTCCGCGGATGAATTCCGGATTCCCTCGTTCGTCGCGTACGATCTCGTTCCAGGCCATGTACCAGTGGACTTCCCCGGATGCCCAGATCAGGCGGGTTTCCAGATGGTAGTGGTCTGAATCGGATGCCAGGGCTTTTGCAGTGGCTTGATCGGCGCGCTCGACATCCTCTTCCGGCATGATCGACTTCCACGGCACGGTGCCCGACCACAGATCCCGGACATCGTACCCCAGCATGGCATAGTTGTCGGAAATAAACTCGGTTGTAAGGTTTTCGTCGAACCTGACCTTGAAGGTTAGGATCGGGCTTGCATTGAGCGTCTCCTTGAACTCGCTCATGTCGGCCACCTTGGCGTGCAGCGAGCTGACGCTCTCAAGAATCGCCTTGCGCATGGTTTCGAGTTGGTTGGCGACCACGTTGATTTCATGGGGGCCGGCAACGTCGATGCGGTTGAAATATTCACCGTTTCCGATGGTTTCGGCCGAGGCGGCCAATTGGGAGATGGGCCGGGAAATCCCGCGGGAGATCAGGATGCTGATCAGGATGCCCGGGATCAGGAACACGATGGCCGTGCCCAGGGCATCGCGCAGAATGGGGGGCATCAGGGCCTGGATGTCCGAATGCTTCATGCTGGCGCCCATGAGGAATTTGCGGCCGCGGGCATCGTAGTGGGGGATGAGTACGGCGCGAATGTTCCCCCATTTATCGATGGAGTCCTGATACTGGGGCTCCATGGTCCGGAACGCTTCCTCGTAGAGTTCGGGGTTGGAGTGGACTTCCAGGAATTTGGCGTGGTCTTGGCTTTCGATGGCTTTCCCCGGGGAGGTGGCACTGGTGAAAACCAGTTGGCCGTCGAGCATCATCAGGCTCCACAAATATTCCAGGCCGAGTTGTTCACAGAGGCTGTTGTTGAGGGCGACGATGCCCTGATAGACCTCCGGTCCGATGGAGGCGGCGTCTTCGATATCGTTGTGGTAGTTAGGCGGGAGGATGGCCCCGGCAAAGGTGGCGGCATTGAACAGACGGGTATCGATTTCCATCAATTCGTCCACCTTGCGGTGATGGAAGTCGATGAGGGAGACGAGGATGGAAAGCGGCAATACAATGGCCAGCATGACCACCACTACCACGCTCTGTATTCTCCAGCCCTTGAAAAGATTCAAATCCTATCTCCTGAACAAAGGCCGGATGGTAGCGTTTTCCATGGCTGAATGGAATGAAAAGCCGGGGGCGCTATGGAATGGTGGTGCGCAGCACGGTGGCGTTGCCATCGAGCGTGTAGGCGGGGAGGGCGGCGGGGATCAGGATCGAGGTGCCGGCCGGGGCCGCGAGGCTCTCTTTTTCCCAACTGATGGTTGCTTCGCCTTCGGAAACAAACAGCGCGTGGAAGGTGGTGGGCTGCATCGGGATTTCGAGCGGTGCCGTGAAGGCCAGCTTTTCCAGGCGGAAATATTCGCAGGATAGGACTTCCCAGCATTGGAAGGTATCGGTGTCGACCAGCGGTTTTGGCTCGACCAGCGGGTTGTCGTGGTCGTTCCAGTTAATGACGTTGATGGCCTGTTCGATATGCAGCTCGCGCGGGGAGCCGTCGTTGCCCATCCGCCCCCAGTCGTAGATGCGGTAGGTGGTGTTGGAGTTTTGCTGGATTTCGAGAATGAAGCAACCTTCGTCGATGGCATGCACGCGGCCGCCGCGCACGAAGATGGCGCTATTCTTTTCAACCGGGACGGCACGCATGGTTTCGCCGCTGGTTCCGTCCTCGACCGCCTGCACGAAAACCTCTTTCGTGACACCGTCGTTGAGACCGCAATAGACCTGGGTCGGGTTGTCGCCGAGCATATACCACATTTCGGTTTTGGCCTCGCCGCCGAATTCGGCCGCGGTGGCATCGTTCGGGTGCACCTGGACGCTGAGCTTTTGCTTTGCGTCAATCAGTTTGATGAGCAGGGGAAACTTGGTGCCCGCCACCTTCGTTCCCATGATTCCCTGCGGATTGCCCTCCAGGATTTCACGGATGGTTTTTCCGGCCAATGCTCCGTTGGCCACCACGCTCATGCCGTCGTCGTGGTCGGAGATTTCCCACGATTCCGCATAGATGCCGTCCGGCTCGTTGCGGTGGTAGGTTTCGGGGATGCGCGATCCGCCCCAAGGATAGTCCTTGTAGACGGGTTTGAACGTCAGGGGGTAAAGTAAATCGTTTTTCATGGGGCGCATTAATACGGTGGAATTGGGTTTGAATCAATCCTCGAATGTGGCTCAATTGCCCCATGGAACAACCTCGCAACAGCCGAATCAACAAAGACCGTTGGGCCTTGGACCAGATACGCTACCATCTCGACAAGCCCATGGCGCCCCGGCGCGACATTAAGAGCGTGGCGGATATTCTCAAGGATGTGGTCGAGGGCTTCGAGGTTCCCGTTCAGGACAATGTGCGCATTTTACGCGAGGCCTGGCCCAAACTGGTGGGAACCCAGATTGCCAAGCACTGCGCCCCCGGGTTTATCAAGGATTACCAGTTGCACGTATTCGTCGATCATCCCGGTTGGCTACCGGAGCTCGAACGAATCAAACGAATGCTTCTGCAAAAACTCCAAGGCAACTACCGCGAACTAAACATCCGCGGCCTCCGCTTCTCGCTGCAGCATTAGGGAAAAGCATGTAGTCCCGCCTTCAGGCGGCCAGGTTGGGTTGGCCGTCTACTATTTCCTCCTTCGCCGATGCTTGCCTCGCAGGCGGGGCTTGCCGGTCTTCAGGTCGGGTTCGATGCGTGGCTGGCGCTCCCGGCGACGGGGCTGGGAAAGTTGGTCGGCCATCACGAAGTCGATGAAGCCGCGGGCGGCATCGACCTTGGCCAGCGCCACTTCCACCTCCTGGCCGATGGTGAATTTGACCTTCCCGGCCTTGGTCTGCGCCTGGGTCATCTGCTCGTTGGCCACGAGCCAGTCGGAGGTGATGGAGGCGAAGGTGACCATGCCGCGCTGGAGCGAGTCGGGCAGTTCGACAATCATGCCCTTGCCCTTGATGGCAACGATGTAGCCCTTGAAGGTGGCGGTGGGCGACGTGTTCATGGTTTCGGAATAGTATTCGATCCGTTTGGTTTCGGTGCTCTTGCGCTCCAGCTCGTCGGCCTTCTTTTCGGTCTCGTTGCAGTGCATGGCAATCAGCTCGATCTTGTCGGCGGCCATGCCGAATTCCTGCCCTAGTTCAACCGCCTTCAGCATGCGGTGCACGAGCAGGTCGGGATAGCGGCGGATGGGGGAGGTGAAGTGGGTGTAGTCGTCGAACGCGAGTCCGAAGTGGCCGACCTGGGTGGCGGAATATTCGGCGCGCTTGAAGTTGCGCAGGATGGCGAGGTTGGCGGTATATTCAACCGCCGTGCCCGCCGCCAGCTTGACGGCCTGGTTGATCTCCTGCCGCGTCTGCGGCAGGGCGGGGATGCCAAGCGCCTGCAGCTCCATGCCCATGGCGGCCCATTGTTCGTCGTCCGGTTCCTCGTGTACGCGGTAGATGGCGGGCTTTTCGGCGGCGATCAGGATTTCGGCCACGGCCCGGTTGGTCAGCAGCATGCAGTCTTCGATCAGTCCGTAGGCCTCTTTCGACTCGGAACGCGGCATCATTTTTTCGATCCTGCCCTGCTCGTTGAGCTTGATTTCGATCTCCGGGGTGTTGATTTCGACCGAGCCGTTGGCGACGCGCAACGCGCGCACTTTTTGCACGAGCGGCCAAAGGTTTTCCAGGCGGTGGAGAACCAAGTCGGGAATCCCGTGGTCGTGTTCCCCATCGATGAACCGTTGCACCTGGGTGTAGGTCAGCCTCGCCTTGGAATGGATGACGGACGGGTAGGTTTTGTAGCCGAGCATGGCGCCGTCCTCGCTCAAATGGATTTCGGCGGTATGGGAGAGATGGTCGTTTTCGGGATTAAGGCTGCAGACTTTGGTGGTCAGCTCCTTCGGCAGCATCATGACGGCGCGGTCGACCAGGTAGATGCTGTTGCCGCGCTTGAAGGCCTCCTTGTCGATCAGCGAGCCAGGCCTGACATAGGTGGAGACATCGGCAATATGCACGCCGAGCGTCCAACCGCCGTCGGGGTGGGGTTCGAGCGATACGGCATCGTCGTAGTCCTTCGCGGTTTCGGGGTCGATCGTGAAGGTGACGGCATCGCGCAGGTCGGTACGGCCTTCCATTTTATCGGGGGTAACCTCGCCCGAGAGCGCATTGGCTTCGGCCACTACGTTTTCCGGGAATTCCTCGCGGATGCCGGCGTCGGCGAGCAGGCTGTCCACATCCACGCCGGGGGCGGATTTTTCGCCGAGGTCTTCGAGGATGGAACCCGTGAGGGGTTTATAGGGATCGATCCAGTCGTTGAGTTTGACGAGTACCTTGTGGTTTTCGGGAATATTCCGCGTGTCTTCGATCCGGACATCGTGCCGGAAGCCGGGGGCATCGGGAATGATGTAGGAATAGTATGGCGTTTTCTTGAGCAGGCCGACGGTTTGCTCGGTTGCCCGTTCAATCACCTTGGCAACCCGGCCCTCGGCGCGCAGGTCGGTCTGGCCGCGCCGCTCGCGCTGGCGCTCGGCGTATTCGGAGTGGAACACTTCGATCGCCACCTTGTCATCGGGCAGGGCAACGCCGCAGTTGCGGTCGGAAACATAGATTTCGGACTCGCCCTCGGTGTCGGGGATAAAGATGGCGCCGCCTTTGGCCATCATTTTGAGGGTGCCGACCACCTCGTTGCCGGCCTGCGGCAACCCCCAGCGGTTCTTGCGGAGGCGGACGATCTTGCCGGCGTCTTCGAGGGCGTAGAGATCGTGGCGAAAATCGGAGCGCTGTCCCTTGGAAACGATATTGAGCGCCCGGGCCAGCTCGTGCTGTTTCATGGGGCGGTAGCCGGGGGCGGATATAAATTGGAGGATTTGGGTGTCGAAGCTCATCGGTGGTTCCTTTATTGTGGCACGCAACTTGTTAATGGAATCGCATGAAAGTAATTTTTGTAAGCAGTGAAATAGTACCATTCGCATCGACTGGCGGTCTAGGAGATGTTTTGGCGTCTTTGCCGAAGGCATTGGCGAAACAGGGTGTTGAAGTCATCCGCATGATACCGCTCTACCAGGATATCGATCGCGAGAAGTATCGCTTGAAAAAGTGCGATGTGGAGTTGCACATACCGCTGGGGCACGCCTGGTTCCAGGGGCGGGTCTGGATGCAGGAGGCATACGAAGGCGTGACGACCTACTTCATCCATTGCCATGAATTTTTCCAGCGTCCGGGAATCTATGGCACGGAAGACCATGGCTACGCCGACAACTTCGAGCGTTTTCTCTTTTTCCAGAAAGCCGTGGTTCGGTTGATCGATGAATGGGGTATGAAACCCGACCTCGTGCATTGCAACGACTGGCAGGCGGGACTGGTTCCCATGCTGCTCCACCATGGCATCGACGGCCATTTCCGCAATGGGTGCGAAAAGACGCTGATGACCGTCCATAACCTGGCGCACCAGGGCTGGGCCCCGGCGGAAAAGTTCTATATGACCAACCTGCCGGATAGTTGCTACACCATGCATACGCTGGAGTTCTTCGGCGAGATCAACACGCTCAAGGGCGGGCTCGTCGCGGCGACGGCCATTAATGCGGTGAGTCCAACCTATGCCGAGGAAATCAAGACACCGGAATTTGGATGCCGGCTCAACGGGGTGCTCTATCACCGCCAATCCGTGCTCCACGGCATTCTCAACGGGATCGACTACAACCGGTGGAATCCAGAAACAGACCCATATATTCCAGCCAACTATTCCGCATCCGATCTCTCCGGCAAAGCCACGTGCAAGGAAAGCGTGCAGCAGGACTGCGGGTTCAAGGTTGATCCGCGGATTCCGCTACTGGGCATCATCACCCGTCTGGTGCCGCAAAAAGGCATTGATCTTTTGCTCGGGGCCTTCGACCAGGTCCTCGCAACCGGCGCGCAGTTTGTTTTGCTGGGCACGGGGGATGATCGCTATGAAGAGGCGTTTCGCACGTTGGCCGAGCGCCACCCAGAACAAGTCCACTGCTGCATCGAGTTTTCATTCGAAAAAGCGCACTGCATCGAGGCCGGCTCCGATATTTTCATGATGCCTTCCGAGTTCGAACCGTGCGGGCAGAACCAGTTGTACAGCATGCGCTATGGGACCATCCCGCTCGTTCACGGGGTCGGCGGACTCGAGGACTCGGTGGTCGATTATAGTCAAAAGGGCGGAACCGGTTTCAAGTTCCACGGCTACCGGGTGGAGGCCTACGTCGAATGCCTGGAGCGCGCCCTGAGGGTCTACCACGATCCCGGACGCTGGAAAACGCTGATGAAACGCGCCATGAAGCAGGACTTTTCCGTCGTCCACATGGCCAAGGACTACATCGCCCTCTACGAAAAAATCCTGAAGCAATAGGTTTATGACCGCGAAGACGCAAAGAAGCAAAGGAAGATTTTTCTTTGCGTCTTTGCGTCTTCGCGGTCGAATTAAAGATTTGCTGAGGAAACCCGTCAGTGAAGCGGCGCATTTGAAAAGCGGACGATGGGGTGAGCAACAAGCAGCAAGGCTCTTGAAATCCAAGGGGTGGAAAATCGTCGGCGAGCGCGTCCGCGTGGGCAAGCACGATGAGATCGACATTATTGCCGAAGATGCGCCGGCCTTGGTTTTTGTCGAGGTGAAGACCCGGAAAAACGAGACGTATGGCCGACCGTTTTCCGCCGTGAATACGGAAAAGAAAAAACGCCTTTCCCGTGCTGCAGTCGCCTACCTCAAAAAGAAAAAAATCAAACCGGACTATATCCGGTTTGATGTGGTCGAGGTCATCGGCGAGCCGGACGGCGATGCGCCGGAAATCCGGCACATCGAAAACGCCTTCCAGCTCAATTCAAGCTATAAGCTGTGGTGGTAGGATTAGTGCTGGTGTTTTTCGCCGAAGTAGGTGTGCTCGAGTTCGTGCAGGAGTCCCTTTAGTTTTTCCACGTTTGCCAGATCGGTCGTCTGCTTGGCCTTCATGGAATAGACGATGATCTGATGCAGCACCTTGAGGTTTTCCTCGTAGTGGTCCATGTCGGGTTTGATGCGCTGGGCGAGGAAATAGTAGGTCACGATTTCCGTCAGCTCGTCGGCATGTTTTTCCTTGTTGTTGACCCATCGAACCGTTTGGTTCTGGCTTTGCCCGGCCTCGATCTGCTTCATTGATTTTTCAATGGTGGTCACATGCTCTTCCATCATGTGGATGCGCATCTGGTCATCGTAGATCCCGCAGGGGATCTGGCAGTGAGCCTGCACCATCGTGATCGTGACGGCTGAAAGCAAGACCATAATGGTCAGATATGCGGCTGTTTTTCTCATGGGTTTGCTCCTTCTGTTGGGGGTTATCGTTTGAGTGTGTTGAAAATGCGGTCGCCCGCGTCGCCTAGGCCCGGGACAATGTATGCATTTTCATTGAGGTGGTCGTCAATGGCGCAGGCGAAAATATCCACATCGGGATGGGCCTCCCTAACCTTTTCGATTCCCTCGGGTGCTGCAATGACACACAGCATGGAGACATGCTGGACGCCCCAGCGTTTAACCATTTCAATTCCTTCGCAAGCGGAACCGCCGGTGGCCAGCATGGGGTCGAGCACCAGGGCCAACTCCGGGGGGTGCTCGGAAAACTTTTGGTAATACTCAACCGGTTGCAGGGTGGCTTCGTCGCGATAGAAGCCCAGATGCCAAACCTCGGCCTGGGGAATCAAGTCCTGCACCGCCTCCGACATGCCCAGCCCGGCCCGGAGAATCGGAACCAGCCCAACCCGGGCGCCCAGTTCCTGGCATTCGGTTTTCATGATGGGGGTTTCAACTTCGACCGGTTGCAACGGAAGTTTTGCCGTTGCTTCGTAGGTCAAGAGAAGGGTCAGGCGCCGCACCAGGTCGCGGAAGGCATGCGGCGGCGTGTGTTTGTTGCGCAAGGAGGCCAAGTGGTGTTTCACAAGCGGATGTTTAAGTTCGACTACCTTGCCCATGGGGACGCTCCTATTTTGCATATTCGACACAACGGGTTTCGCGGATGACCGTTACGCGAACGGTGCCCGGAATCTTGACTTCGTTTCCGATTTGCTTGGCAATGTTCTTAGCCAGCAGCGAGGTGCCGTGGTCGTTGAATTTTTTCGGTTCGACCATGATGCGGATTTCCCGGCCGGCCTGGACGGCATAACTGCTTTTGACCCCGGCATATTGGTTGGCGATTTCCTCGATCTTTTCCAGCCGCTGGATATACAGGTCGGTGGCCTCCATCCGTGCGCCCGGCCTGGCGGCGGTGAGCGCATCGGCGGCATCGCAGAGCACCGCGTAGACGCTCTCGCGTTCCATGTCTTCGTGGTGCGAACCGACCGCATTGTAGACAATCCGGTCTTCGCCGTATTTGCGCAGCAGGTTTGCCCCCAAGACGGCATGGCCGCCTTCCGCTTCATGATCAATTGCTTTTCCGATATCGTGGAATATGCCGATGCGCTTGGCGATCTTGGCATCGAGCCCCATTTCGGTGGCCATGAGCGCCATGATGTGCGCGGTTTCGATGGAATGGTCGAGCACGTTCTGCTTATAGCTGGTGCGGAACTTGAGCTTGCCCAGGGTGTGAACCAATTCCGGGGCAACCCCGGTGAGTCCCAGGCCAAAGAGGGCTGTCTCGCCGGCGTGGCGGATGGTTTCGTCGATTTCCTGGCGTACCTTGGCCACGGTTTCCTCGATTCGGGCGGGATGGATGCGACCGTCTTCGACCAAGCGCTCCAAGGCAACCCGCGCCACCTCGCGCCGGATGGGATCGTATGACGACAGCACGACCACCTCGGGGGTTTCGTCGATCAGCACGTTGACGCCGGTTTCGGATTCGAACGACTTAATGTTACGCCCTTCCTTACCGATGATGCGTCCCTTGATGTCGTCGCTTTCCAGCGATACGGAGCTGGTGGTGAGGTCGCAGACGGTCTCTGCCGCATAGCGCTGAATGGCGGTGGCGATGATTTCGCGGGCGATTTTCTTGGCGTCTTCCTTGGCGACTTTCTGTACGTGCCTAACCAGGCCATTGGCCTCCGCCTGCAATTCGTCCTCCATCCGCTTCATGATGGTTTTTCGCGCCTCCTCCTTGGAGAGCGCGGCGGCATCCTCGATGCGGCTGGTTTCTTCGGCAATCAGCTTTTTGAGTTCCTGCTGCTGGCCAATAAGTTTTTCCTTGTGCTCACTGATTTCGGTCATGCGTCCCGTCAGCTGCACTTCCTTGGTGTTGAGCATGTCGAGCTTGCTGGACAGCGTTTTTTCGCGCTCGACCACGCGCTTTTCCAGATCCAGGATATCCTTGCGCTGGGCGGTCAGGTCGCGCTCCGAGTTTTCGCGGGCCCGTAGGATGGCATCCTTGGCCTGGACTTTCGCTTCGCGCCGGATAACATCGGCCTCTTTTTGGGCTTCGGTCAAGATGGCTTTGGACTGTTTGCTCGCGGCAATGGCATTCGTTTTCGTGATGTAGGCGTGGAAAAAGAATCCGAGCACCAGAAAGCCGATGCTGAGTATCAACTCATATCCGCTGTAATCCGTGAAATCCATGGTGAACCTCCGTTTCATGTTGGAACGCGCCCCATGGAAAGCCCGATGCAGTGAAGACGCATCATATGGGCGGCACGATCCCCTTATTTTGAAAACACAATCTATACTGTGACACAGTGCTTTGTCTAATGTTCGTTTTGAACTTCGACTATTTTCGTCTCAGTAACCACGAAGTTGACCGGAATGTCGTGCGCGGTGTGCGGAATTTCATCAAAAACCTGGAAGTCGAAGGCCACCGCCACGGAAATTCCGGGAAATCCATCGAGCAGTCGGTCATAGTAGCCCCCGCCACGCCCCAATCGGTTACCTTTCGGGTCGAAAGCGACCCCCGGAACCACCATCAGGTCGATTTCTTCAACGGAAACCAGCTCAACGCCGATGGGCTCATGGATCCCGTAGTGGCCGCTTTCAAAATGGGTCGCTGCGGTAATTTCCGCCATTTCATAGATTTTAAGGTCAGGGTTAAATGTCGGAATACAGGTTCGTTTCCGAAGCTTCCAGCATTCGGAAAAAAGCGGTTCAAGAATGACCTCCCCTCCGATGGCCTTGTAGAACGCCACCGATTCCGCGACCCTAAAGGCTTCCAGCGACAGGATGCATTCCACGATCCGACCGCTGGCGTCCGCCACCCAGCGTGGATCCAGCGCCTTGCGCCGGGCCGTCATTTCGCGGCGAAGCTGATGTTTTGTGATCAAGGCTTTTTCTTTCTCAGCGAGTTCCAGTATTCAATCCGCTTGCGAATGGTGTCTTCGTAGCCTTGGTTGGACGGTTCGTAGTAGACCTTGTCGGTCGGGATATATTCCTGGTCGACGAAGTGGCCTTCTCCGTTGTGGGCATACTGGTATTTCACATCGCCCTTGTCGGGCTTCGGGCCGCTCTGAAGATATTTTGGGACAGGCAGGGTGCGGCCGTTTTCCACATCGTTAAGCGCCTGGTTGATGGCCAGGTAGGCGGCGTTGCTCTTCGGGGCGCAAGCGAGATAGGTTGTGGCTTGCGACAGGGTGATGCGGGCTTCGGGCATGCCGATGAATTCGACGGCCTGCATGGCGGATACCGCCAGCGTGATGCCGCGTGGATCGGCATTGCCGATGTCTTCGGATGCAAGGATGATCAGCCGGCGCGCGATAAACCGCGGATCTTCTCCCGCATAAAGCATTTTGGCCAGCCAGTAGACCGCCGCATTCGGATCGGAGCCGCGGACGCTTTTGATGAAGGCGGAGATGGTGTCGTAGTGCTCGTCCTCGTCGTGGTCGTAGTTGACGGCCTTTTTCTGGACGGATTCCTCGATCTCATGGCGGGTGAGGTGAACCATGCCTTGGTCATCGGGTGGCGTGGTGAGGGCGGCAATCTCCAATGCATTGAGCGAACGGCGTGCATCGCCTTCGCAAACCGCAGCCAGGTGTTCGAGGGCTTCCGCGTCAGCGGTTACCAACCCGTTGAGACCGGTCGGCGCAACGAGTGCCCGTTCGAGCACCTTGACAATCGATGGCTCCGAAAGCGGTTGCAGCTGGAAGATCTGGGAACGGGAGTTCAGCGGGGTGTTGATGAAAAAGAAGGGGTTGTGCGTGGTGGCGCCGATCATGATGATGTCGCCGTTTTCGACATAGGGCAGCAGCACATCCTGTTGCGATTTGTTGAAGCGGTGGATTTCGTCGATGAACAGGATCGTGTCCTGCCCATTCATTTTTTTCCAGTGGCTGGCGCCTTCCAGGATTTTGCGAAGGATGGCGACATTGGCCAATACGCCGCTGGTGCGTTCGAAGCGGCGGTCGGTGGTTTTTGCAATCACTTCGGCCAGAGTGGTTTTGCCGCATCCCGGTGGCCCATACAGGATGATGCTGCTGATGCGATCGGCTTCGATTGCGCGACGAAGCAGTTTTTTGTCGCCCAGAATATGGTCCTGCCCAATGATTTGGTCCAACGTCCTGGGGCGCATGCGTGCCGCCAGCGGCGCAGTCCCCGCGCCTGCCTTCACTTTGGGTTTTTCGGATTGGCCGTTGAATAAATCCATCCGTGTAAGATAACGCTTGTTCGGAGGAATGGAAGTGCGTGATACGTGATTTTTCCGAAAGACAACGCGTGTAGGCAAGGGGAGATAGGAAATCCCCCCGGATCCCGAATCGACGGGTAGCGAAAAAGGACGAAGTAAGAAAAGGAACCCCGCGATGGCCGTCATTTAGGCGAACCTCTATCACCGTGTGATAGATGTGGGCGCAAATCAAACCGGATTCCAGAACCCTCCCTTGTTCAAGGGCATGTAGGCACCGGGCCGAAGCATAAGCTCCCTTTCAAGTAGCATTGGGTAAGAGGAGATGCCTATTGTTGCGAACCTCGTAGGGCTTTGCTCCTTTCCTTAACTTCTGGATTTAGACTAGCATTTGCCGTCGGTTGACACGATGAAAAAATGCCTCTTCGGGAGATTTCTTTGCGTTCAAATTTGCTAAATACCGATGGGTTGGATACGTTATGCTTATGGAGAGCATAAAAAAAATCCTGCTTGATAAGAACCATGCCGGCATTCAATTCTTGAAGTATTCCATGTGCGGGGGTTTTGCATTCGCGGCCGATGTTGCGGCCTTCTTCCTGGTGGCGTGGTTCTTCTTTCCGGCGCTGACGGAGGATGATCTTTTCGTGCGGCTTTTCCATCTGGACATCGAGCCTGTTTCGGAAAGCGTCCGCACGATCAACTTCGTGATCTGCAGTGCGTTTGCCTTCATGGCTTCCAATTTAGTTGCCTATGTGCTCAATGTGCTTTTCGTGTTCAAGGCGGGGAAGCACGGACGATGGAAGGAGCTGGGACTTTTCTATCTGGTTTCGGGAATCAGCATTGCCATCGGAACCGGGGTCGGCGCGTTGCTGATCAATGCGTTTGGTCTGGCGACAACCTATTCCTACATCGCGAAGGCATTCTCGGCAACCATGATCAATTATGCAGGCCGAAAGTTTTTCATTTTCCACGGATAGTGCGGCATAGCCATTCGATGATTCGTTTGGCGCACTCGGATTTGTCGATGGTGCCCCATGCATCGAACGACGCGGAAGCGCTGGCCAGGAAACTAAAGGTGCCGTTCCTTGCGCCAAGCGTGGCCGGTGTGTTGAGGACGATCCCGTCGAGGTTCTTGCGTTCGAGTTTGCGGCGTGCATGCTTCTCGCCATCCGAAGTCTGCAAGGCGAACCCGATGGCAATCTGGTTTCCGCTTTTGTTGGAACACAGGGTTTTCGCAATGTCCGGTGTTGCGCAGAGTCTAAGGATGAGGTCGTCCTCCGACTTCGCCATTTTTTCAAACCGTTTTTCCGCCGGGGCATAGTCGGCCACCGCGGCCGCGAAAATGACGGCATCGGAGGTCGGGAAAAGCTCGGTTGCCCGGGCCAGCATTTCGTTGGCGCCCACCACGTGGTGTATCCTGATGTTGCCACCGGGAACGGGAAGGTGGGTTTCGGCAACCGGGCCGGAAACGAATTCAACCATGAAATCCTGGGCAAGCGCTTGTTCGGCAAGGGCCTTTCCCATCAGTCCGCTGCTGGCGTTGCCGATAAATCGCACCGGATCGATGTATTCATGCGTCGGTCCGGATAAGATGAGGACTTTTCTGTTCATGGATAGGGTGTGGCAGGATCGTTGAATGACAGGATTATTAGATCTAAAGAAAATGATCCTGTCATTCCATCATCCCGTCTAAAACACGGAGTTCAGGATGATCTGGGCAATGACGGTCGGCGCGCTCATGCGTCCATAGCCCTGGGTTCCGCAGGCCATGCGGCCTTTTTCCGGGCCCACCTGGTGCCAGCCCAGCCGCAACAACTTGCGGGTGTTTTCGTTTACGACCGGTTGTTCCCACATCTGGAAGTTCATGGCGGGGCAAAAAATCCGCTTGCAGTTCGTCTTCAGGGAAAGCGCGCTGCAGCATACGATGTCGTCGCCAAACCCATTGGCCAGCTTCGCGATCGTGTCGGCCGTGGCGGGAACCACCGCAAAGGCGTCGGCTTCGGTGGCGGGATAGAGGTGGGGATAGATCACATCCAAGTCGCCCGATCCGGTGTCGGGGAAAATGGATGTGAGCACCTTTTGCTGGGAGAGCGCCGCAAAGGTGAGCGGGGCAACGAATTTGGTTGCCGCCTCCGTCATCACAACACGAACATCGCAATGGGCCTTAACCAATTGGCTGACGACATCCGCCGCCTTGTACGCGGCAATACCTCCGGTGATGCCGATGAGTACCTTCGGTTTCATAGTGCTGCTTCCCTTTGTGGTTTTCTGCTGGCTGCAATCATCAAAACCAGCGACCTGGAAGAACCCTTAGACTTCCATGATGTCTTTTTCTTTGGCCACGAGCATATCGTCCATTTTCTTGATGTGCTCGTTGGTTGATTTCTGGATCTCCTCCAAGGCGCTGTCGCGTTCGTCTTCCGTGATGTCGCCGTTCTTCTGCATGCCTTTGACCTGTTCGTTGGCATCGCGGCGAATGTTGCGAACGGAAATGCGTTGCTCTTCCGTGGTGCGCCCGGCCATTTTTACCATGTCCTTGCGGCGTTCTTCGGAAAGCTCCGGGATCGGCACGCGGATCAGGCGGCCATCGTTCATCGGGGTGATTCCGATGTTCGCAGCCACGATCGCTTTTTCAATCAGACCGAGCGAAGACGGATCGAACGGGTTGATCACGATCAGGCGCGGCTCGGGGGTTGAAATGTTGGCGATGTCGCGCAGGCGGGTTGGGGTGCCGTAGTAGTCCACGGTAATGGTATCCACCAGGGCCGGGTTGGCCTTGCCGGTTCGCAACCCGCTCAGTTCCTGTTGCAGGAACTGGACGGTCTTATCCATCTTGTCTTCGGTTTCCAAAAGTATTTCGTCGATCATTGTTCTCTCTCCTCGCCTCTATTAACCGTGGGTGACCAATGTTCCGGAATCTTCCCCCGTGAACACCTCGACCATCCCGTTTTCCTTGAAAAAATCAAACACCACAATAGGTATGTCGTTTTCCATGCACAATGAAAAAGCGGCGGCATCCATCACCTTGAGCTGGCGGGACAATGCATCCTGATAGGATATTTTCTCAAAGCGGGTGGCGCTTGGGTCGGTAACGGGGTCGGCGGTATAGATGCCATCGACCTTGGTTGCCTTCATTAGAACGTCGGCCTGGATCTCCGAGGCCCGCAGCGCCGCGGCACTGTCGGTGGTGAAGTAGGGGTTGCCGGTTCCTGCGCCGAAAATCACAACGCGCCCTTTTTCGAGGTGGCGCACCGCCTTGCGGCGGATAAAGGGCTCCGCAATGGCCGGCATGGAGATGGCGGTCATCACACGGGTTTGTATGCCTTCGTTTTCGAGTGCGCTTTGAATGGCCATGGAGTTGATGACCGTGGCCAGCATGCCCATGTAGTCGCCGGTGGTTCGGTCGGTTCCCGCGCCGGCTCCGGCGAGTCCGCGGAAAATGTTCCCGCCGCCCACCACCACGGCAATCTCGGCCCCCATGTCGAGCATCTGTTTAAATTGGGCGGCAACCTTCGAAAGAATGTCCGGATCGTGGTTAAGGCCCTTCTCCCGGTTCTGGAGGGCTTCGCCGCTTATTTTCAACAGGATACGTTTATACTTCATAAATTCCTTTCATGTAATGACGCGAAAATACTAGAACATGGATATGTCGGTGTAAATTTCCAATGTCTGGAATCTACACGGGGTTGGGGAGTCGATGAAGCGGTTTTGCTTTTTATTTACGGGTTTGCTGGCGGTCACTGCCTTGGTGACGGTGCTTTTCGTTTCGCTGAGATCGATGCAGCCAAGCCTTCCGCCGGTGCGCGCCCTGTGGGTTACGCGGTTCGACTACTCGAACCCCCAGGATGTCCGAAGCATTGTCGGGAACGTGGCCGAAGCGGGCTTCACCGATCTGTTTTTCCAGATCCGCGGCAACGGAACCGCCTACTACAACAGCAAGCTTGAACCCTGGGCCTACGAACTATCCGGCGACCAGGTGGAGCGGCTCGGAACCGATCCGGGGTGGGATCCGCTGCAACTGGCCATAGACGAAGCCAAGCCCCATGGATTACGGGTACATGCCTACATGAACGTCCTGCCGGGGTGGAAAGGCTTGAAGGACCCTCCGCCCGAAGCCCGGCAGCTCTGGAGGGAGCATCCCGAGTGGTTCATGGTCGATTCCCTTGGGCGCAAAATGCTCCCGACCTCCGGTTGGTATTCGTTCATCAATCCCGTGTTGCCGGAGGTGCGCCAGCATTTGCGCGGCATCGTGAAGGAGCTTTGCCGGTATGAGGTGGACGGTATCCATCTCGACTACATCCGCTATCCCCATGACTATTATCTTGTTGCCGGCCAGCACTATCCGGACGCCTCCGAAGCGGAGCTTCACCGCCATGCCGACTTTTCCTACGACCCGGCCTCGCTCGGTGCATTGCATGAAGCATATGGCGCCGATGTCACGAAGGCGCAGATCACCCGGTTCCGTTGCGAGTCGGTCTCGCGCGTCGTGCGGGACCTCTCCTACACGATGCAATTGGAACGCCCCGGAAACTGCCTGCTTACGGCGGCCGTCATGGGCGACCCCTCCGAGGGGAAGCATTCCGCCTATCAGGATTCCGGCCTGTGGGCGCGGAAGGGGTATGTGGATTGGGTGGTCCAGATGAACTATGGCACCAAGTCGTTCAACCGCCACATCGAGGCCATCCGGAACGTGGCGGGCAGGAGAAGCTTTGCTTCATCCGTCGTGGTGGGGATCTATTGCAAAAACGACGTGGATACGCTCGTTGAACAGGTCGAAACCGTAAAAACATCCGGCTGCCGCGGCTTGGCGGTCTTTTCCTACAACTTTCTCTTCGATGGGCAGCACCGCATAACCGAAAAAGGCCGGCAACTGCTTCCGAAGCTCCGGCCCTGACGCTGGCAAAGGCTACCGGTTCGCGGAACCGCTTTTTGTTGCGCGGGATGCCTGCTGGCTCGTTGCCAGGAACCCGTCGATCAGCCATCGGGCGATGGTGGAGTGCGAAGGGATGTCCGGCATGGTTTCGGGCGTATACCAACCGGCATCCTCGATCTCGTCCGGATCAATCTTGATTTCCCCGCCGGCATAGTCGGCGGTGAAACCGATCATGATGGAATGGGGAAAGGGCCACGGCTGGCTGGCGGCATAGTGGATGTTCTTGATCTCGATGCCGGTCTCTTCGCGGACTTCGCGGGCCACGCATTGCTCCAGAGTTTCGCCGGGTTCCAGGAAACCGGCCACCACGCTGTAGAGTCCTGCCGGAAAGTGCGGGCCACGGGCCATCAGGAGCTCCTGGCCCTTGCGGACTGCCACGATCATGCTGGGCGATATGCGCGGGAAAGCCATGAAGCCGCACGCCTTGCAAACCATGGCGCGTTCGGATTCGGAGGGGGTTGTTGTTGCGCCGCACTTGGAACAGAAGCGGTGGTTTTCCCGCCAGGTCAGGATCTGGGATGCGTGGCCGACCAGCGCGTAGAGCTCTTCGGGCAGGATGCTGTGGAGCGGACGGATATCGACCAATCTCCAGGGCTCTTCCAGTCCGTCTGCCGCATGCAGGCGGCAGGCAATGCAGGGCTGGTCGCCAAGTTTCCCCAGATAGACCGCATCCGCCACCAAGGGGTGGTTCGGAGGTAGCCGCGGAATGCCGCTTTCGTTTTCCACCACGATTTGGCCATCCAGGAAAAGGAAGGCCAGCACGGGCGAAGCGATGGGTTGACGGGGGGATATGGCGGCGTTGAATTTCAAAAGGGCTCCGGCTTTCACTGTCTCATGCAGGGCGTTGTTGTGCCTGGGTTGGGGGTGGTGTGCAAGGCAAAATGGAAATTCGTGCAGGCGGGAGCGTCCATAATGCGGCCCGGCAAAACGTCAGGATCTCTAAACCATAACCGGGGGACTCGAATGAAAAACGCAATGTTGTATGTGGTGGCCGTGCTGGCCGTGGTGGGCGTCGAGGCGAAATCGCTCAAAGGCAGTCGCCCGAACGTGATTTTGGTGATGACGGACGATCAGGGCATGGGCGATCTTTCGTGCATGGGCAACCCCCTGCTGAAGACGCCGAACCTCGACCGGTTCCATGCCATGTCGACGCGCTTCCGCGAGTTTCATGTGAGCCCGACCTGCGCACCGACCCGGTCGGCCATCTTCAGCGGTCGCCACGAGTTCCGCAACGGCGTCACGCACACCATCAAGGAGCGGGAGATGATGGCGCTCTCCACCACCACCTTCCCGAAGCTGCTCTCGAAGAACGGGTACGAAACCGGAATCTTCGGCAAGTGGCATTTGGGCGATGAGTATGAGCACCAGCCCTACAACCGCGGCTTCACCGAAGTCTTCATCCACGGGGCGGGCGGCATTGGCCAATCCTACCAAGGCAGCTGCGCCGACTTTCCGCCCAACCAGATGAAACAGGGGAAATATTTCGACAACGTGATCCTGCACAACGATACCATCGTCCAGACCGAAGGCTTCTGCACGGATGTCTTTTTCCAGGCGGCGCTCGGGTGGATCAAGAAACAGCACGAAGCGGGGCAGCCCTTCTTCGCCTACATTGCCCCCAACGCACCGCATGGCCCCATGCTCGCTCCGGAAAAATACAAGAAGCGCTGGCTCGATGCGGGCTGGGACGCAAACGTCGCCGGGCGCTACGGCATGATTGAAAACATCGACGACAACGTGGGCCTGCTCATGGATAAACTGGATGAATGGAAGGCCTGGGACAACACCCTGGTGATCTTCATGACGGACAACGGGCAGGCCGGGCGCAGCGGAAAGAAAAACGGCAAGTCGGAAAAACTTTTCACGGCGGGATTCAAAACCGGAAAGGGTTCCCCCTACGAAGGCGGCACGCATGTTCCGGCCTTCTGGCGCTGGAAGGGCGTGCTGGGCGAGGGCGTCGATATCGACGCCTTGGTGGCGCACATCGATTTCTATAAAACCTTCTGCGAGCTCACGGGAACAACGATTCCCGACGGCATCCAGCAGATCGACGGACGCTCCCTGCTGCCGCTGCTCGAAAACCCCGAATCCAAGTGGGCCGACCGCGAGCTATTCACGCATTGCGGGCGCTGGGACAAGGGGGAGGATCCGAATCTTTCCCGCGACAAGAACACCAAGTGGGCGGTGCGGACACAAAAGTGGCGCCTGGTTGGCGATGAGCTATACGACATCGAAAACGATCCTTTCGAGGCGAGCAATGTGGCATCCGAACATCCGGAAGTGGCGGAACGCTTGCACAAGGCCTATCTCCAATGGTGGCAGGAAACCGTCCCGCTCATGGTCAACGAAGACCGCCCCTATGCCAAGGAGCACCCGCAGGAAGTCCGCTACGAAAAGCAGAAGGCCGAACGCGGGATTCCCGACTGGAAAGCGCCGCAGCTCTAGGCCTTGAGGTAACCAGACGGGAGGCGCGGTTTCCACCGCGGCCTCTCCGCCTGGTTTTGAGGAGGAGATGTATCACGTATAAAGCAGATGGCGTGCCAGAAGTTGGCCTCCTTTAAAGGCTTCAAATCAGAGCTGGGACTGGTAGAGTCGGCACCATTCTGAACTTTGGAGATTCGCATGAAATTCATAGAACTTGCCGAAAAGCGCTGTAGTATACGCAGCTTTAAATCCGATTCCGTTCCGGAGGAGATGCTTAACGAAGTCTTGCAGGCTGGCAACCTGGCACCGACCGCCAAAAACCTGCAACCGTTCCAACTCATTGTTGTGCGCGCCGGTTCCGGCTTGGATGCGCTGGCCAAGGCCTATCCCGCGCCTTTCCTGCGCGAGGCCCCGGTGGTGATCGTTGTTTGCGTTGAAGCGGAAAAAGGCTGGGTGCGTACCCGCCACGACCAAAAGAACTATGCGGAAGTCGATGCGGCGATCGCGACCGACCACATGACCCTGGCCGCCGCCGACCTGGGGCTGGGCAGCTGCTGGATCGGGGCTTTCGATCCCGCGCAGGTTTCCGCGGCGATGGCTTTGCCGGAAGGCGTGCAGCCGCTCGCGATGCTGCCGCTCGGATTCCCCAACGAAAAGGGGCGCGAAAAAAACCGCAAGTCGCTTGATGAATTGGTTCGGTATGAGCACTGGTAGCGCGGGGGGATCGCGGTTTCTTGGCGCAGTGGGCGCTCTTTGGGGGATTGCCGGGCTGAGCCTGATCCTCGGCAGGGGGTTGCACAGCATGCTTCCATTTGTTTCCGAGCTGGAGGAAACCCCGTTTGGCTGGATCCATTGGAGCGCGCTTGCAGTCAGCCTGCTTTTCATGGGGTATGCCGAAGGCTACAAGGGATTTCAGCTCAAGTTTTCGCCGCGTGCGGCGGCGCGGGCGCTCTATTTGAAAAACAATCCCACCCTGGTCCGCGCCGTGTTCGCGCCGTTTTTTTGCATTGGATTTTTCCATGCCACCCGCAAGCGCAAGATGATCGCCTATAGCCTCACCACCATGATCGTCCTGTTGATCATTTTCGTGAGGCAGCTGCCGCAACCGTGGCGCGGCATCATCGATGCCGGCGTTCTTTTGGGCCTGGGTTGGGGGCTCGTCTCCTTCTGGATCTTCGCCGCCAAGGCGTTCTTTGGCAAAGGGTACGATGTCTCGCCCGAAACGCCCGATGCCTAGCGAGTCATCCTTTTGGCCGGTGGCGCAGAAGTGCATATCTGATGCGCTTGCGGTGATAGCCGGGGCAGGCCGTCTCCCGTAGGTTTCAGGCATGAAACGCCCAATCGCCATAGGGATGATGCCCCTGCCGTCCAGCGCCTGCCTGTCGGACCCGGGTTATTATGTTTGGGGCGCGTCGATGGTGCGCGATGCGCAGGGCCTCTGCCATCTCCTCTATTCCCGCTGGAAAAAGGAGTTCGGGTTCAACGCATGGGTCACCCATTCCGGGATTGCCCATGCGGTTTCGGCGGATCCGCTCGGCCCATACACGCATGTCGATATGGCATTGCCGGTCCGGGGGGCGGGATTTTGGGATGGCGCATGCACGCATAATCCGTCCGTCTTGTTCCATGAGGGAAAATACTATCTCTACTATATGGGCAATACGGGCGATGGAAAACCGGCGGGCAGCGAAACATCGTACAACTGGACGCACCGCAACCGCCAGCGCATTGGCGTGGCGGTTGCCGACTCGCCTGCCGGCCCGTGGAACCGGCGGGATGAACCGTTGGTTGATGTGGGTGCCGGTTCGCTCATGGTTTCGAATCCGGCGGTGGTGGCCCGTCCCGATGGAGGATTCCTGATGATCTACAAGGAGGTCGGGACACGCGAACCCCTGCCGTTTGGCGGACCGGTGGTGCATCGGGTTGCCCTGGGCGAACAACCCGTCGGGCCGTTTTCCACCCGCCCGGAGCCGGTGTTCACTTCCGGAACGGACGGCTTCCCTGCCGAAGACCCCTTTGTCTGGGTGCAGGGAAGAAAATACCGCGCCATCCTCAAGGATATGGAGGGGCGCTTTTCAGGTGTTGAAAGGGCACTCGTGCTCTTTGAATCGGACGATGGGTTGGATTGGCGCGTGGCGGAGCCCTGCCTGGTCTCCGACCGAACCGTGAAGCTGGCCGACGGAACATCGAGGCGGTACGACTATCTGGAACGCCCGCAGCTTCATCTCGAAGACGGGATGCCCCGCATCCTGTTTTGTGCCGCGCGCGATGGCGACGAAACCTTTAATGTTCATATCCCTTTGATCCGTGAATGTTTTTGAATAACATGCGTTCCATGCGACGGAGTACAAAAGACATCCTGCGGGTCGCCATTCTGGTGGACTCAACCACCTCCTGGTCGAGGTTGCTCATTGAAGGCATTCTTGAATATTCCAAGCGGCACGGCCCGTGGCATATCCACCTGGAACCGCAACCGCGCGACAACAAACTGCATCTGCCCACGGATTGGATGGGCGACGGCATCATCTGCCGCATCTCATCCTTGGAGATGGCCCGGCAACTCGATGCGCTGGACTTGCCGGTCGTGAATATTTCCGGCGTTCAGTTAACGGGGGTTGATTATCCCCGCGTAATCACATCGCCCAGATCCGAGGCCCGGTTGGTTTTCGAAACCTTCCGCTCCCGCGGATTCCAGCGCTTTGCCTATGTGGGCGACATGGAACAGGATTTCGTGAAACGCCATTTTCTCATCCTGGAAAAGGAATTCACCGAATATGGATATTCGCTGCGGTCGTTTTCCCCGGGGCGGGACGGCGACTTGAAAGAGTGGTTGAAATCCCTGCCCAAGCCGATCGGGGTGCTCTGCTGGGGGCCTAGCCTCGGGCACCAGGTGATCGATGCCTGCCAGCTGACCGGCATCAATGTCCCGCACGATGTCGCCGTGCTGGGATCGAACTACGACGAGTTGCTGAGCGAAGCGTCCTATCCACCGCAGGCCGGGGTGAGGTTTGCCTCGGAACAGATCGGCATGACCGCCGCCTCCATCCTTGATGGCATGATGCACGGGAAATTGCCTGAAAAGCGCGAATGGTTCCTTGAGCCGTTGGGGGTGGTGGAAAAGCTTTCCATCGATACCGTGGCCGTGGAGGACGCCCGCATGGCCAAGGTGATGCGTTATCTCGGCGACCACGCCCTCGAACCCATCACGGTCGATGATGTGCTGAAGGCGCACCCCATGGCCCGCCGTTCCTTGGAGCGGAAATTCCGGCAGCTGTTCGGCTGTTCCATCGTTGAACACATCCGGCAGCTCCGCGTCAACCATGCCCGCAAGCTGCTGGCCGAAACCGACAAACCCATCACCCTCGTTGCCGAAGCATGTGGCTTTTCGTCATACAACTATCTCAACCGCATCTTCAAAAGAGCCACTGGCCAGACGCCCAGCGAATACCGCGCCCAATGCCGTGCCTGAGGGGGGCGATGCCAAGAGACCAAGCCGATGCCCCGTGCCGCCGCGGGGCTCATGATGTTAAATCCAGATGCACGATCGTCAATCTGGATTTAACCTTCCTGCGCTGGGCAAAAATGAAATCCACGAGGAGCGTGCAATCTCGGTTGTGTAATTTGTAAGGTCTGCGTCTATCAATCGTTGCGGATTTTGCAAATCCTTGTGTAACTATAGGAGAGACTATATGAGAACGCTGACCGTCATCATGTTCGGCATCATTCAGGCCAGTCTGGCCGTTGCCGAGCAAAAAGGCATCATTAATAATTCGCAGAGCCCGAACGTGAAGTTCAGGAGCACCGATATTGGCGATTGCCGATGGACGGACGGCTTCTGGGGCGAGAAATACAAACTTTGCGAAGACGTCATGGTTCCGCACATGGGCGAGATCCTGACCGGCGAGGTTGGCTTCGCGCTCGACAACTTTAAAATTGCGGCGGGAATGAAGGAGGGCCAGCACCAAGGCATGAAGTGGCACGACGGCGATTTCTACAAATGGATGGAAGCCTGCGTGTATGTCTATGCCAACAACAAGGATCCCAAAATCCTGAAGCAGCTTGACGGCTACATAGAAATCATCGGCAAGGCCCAGGCAGAGGACGGCTACCTTTCGACACAGACGCAGATCAAGGGGACACCGGATCGGTGGACGAACCGCCAATTGCACGAGATGTATAACTCGGGCCATCTGTTGACGAGCGCCTGCATCCACCACCGAGTAACCGGCCAGGACAACTTCCTGAAGATTGCCATCAAGCATGCCGACTTCCTGCACAAAACCTTTGTCCCGTGTCCGGAGGAGTTGAAGCGGTTCGGTTTCAACCAGACCCAGATCATGGGCTTGGTGGAGCTCTATCGCACGACGGGCGACCAACGCTACCTGCAATTGGCCGAACAGTTCATCAACCTGCGCGGGCAATCGAAGGTGGAGCCTGCTCCCTATGCGAACCACAAGCACATCGGCGACATGGTCCAGGAGCGCACGCCGTTGCGCAAGGCCAAGGAAGCGGCCGGCCATGCCGTGCTTGCGCTCTACTACTATGCCGGTGCGGCCGACGTCTATGCGGAGACCGGCGAGCGGGCATTGATCAAGGCGCTCGACCGCATGTGGGATAGTGTGGTGAACCATAAGATGTACATCACCGGCGCCTGCGGCCAGACGCACCACGGGGTGTCCACCAAGGTGGACATGGTGCACGAAGCCTTCATTGGCGATTACATGATGCCGAATGCTTCGGCCTACAACGAAACCTGCGCGAACATCTGCAACGGCATGTTCAGCTACCGCATGCTGGGGATCCACGGCGAATCGAAATATGCCGACATCGTGGAGCTGGTTTCCTACAACACGCTCTCCGGCATCAGCCAGGAAGGCACGCACTATTTCTACACCAACCCCTTGCGCCGCACGTTCGACAAGGAGATGGACTCCACCGACTATGAAAACCGTGTCCCCTACATCCCCTGCTTCTGCTGCCCGCCGAATCTCGTGCGCACCATCGCCAAGATTTCCAACTGGGCCTATAGTTTGACGGACCACGGTGTGGCTGTGAACCTCTATGGCGGAAACGTGCTCAACACCAGGCAACTCGACGGTTCCGTGCTCAAGCTCAGGCAGGAGACCAACTATCCGTGGGAGGGTGCCGTCAAGCTTACCATCGAATCCTGCAAGGAAGAGCCGTTCGATCTGCTCGTGCGTATTCCGGAATGGGCGGGAGGAACCACGGTCAAGGTGAACGGCGAGGATGCCGGCGTCGAGGTGAAGGCCGGTCGCTACGCCACGGTCAACCGCGTGTGGAAGCGTGGCGATGCGGTTGAACTCGACATCCCGATGGAAGCGAAGTTGATGGTCGGCCATCCGCTGATCGAGGAAACCCGCAACCAGGCGGCCATCAAGCGCGGCCCGTTGGTCTACTGCATGGAAACGCCCGACCTGCCTGAAGGCACGTCCATTCTGGATGTCTACCTGCCTGCCGACATCAAGTTGACGCCGTCGCATGACCCGAAGCTCACCGATGGCGCCACCACGCTGAGCGGCAAGGTGCTGCTGCATGCCGACCAAAAGAACGATATGTATGCCGCCCTGAAGAAGCCAAACTGGAAACCAATCGAGACCCAGTTTGTTCCGTATTATGCCTGGAGCAACCGGGGTACCGCCGAAATGACCGTTTTCCTGCCACTGGTTTGGGAGTACTGACATGCTGGAAAAATGGATGCCTACCGTGGTTCTGTTGGCCACCGTTCTTGGATGCAATGCGGCCAAAAGGCCCAACATTCTTTTCATTGCCGTTGATGACCTCCGTCCGGAGCTCGGTTGCTATGGATCGGAAATCGCGATTACTCCGAACATCGACAAGCTGGCCGCCGATGGCCTGCTGTTCAACCGCGCCTATTGCCAGGAACCGATCTGCGGGCCGTCCCGCGCCAGCCTGATGTGCGGCGCCCGGCCGGATACGATCGGCGTGGTGGAAAACCATGCCCACTTCCGCGAGTTGAACCCAAACATCGTGACCCTTTCGCAGCACTTCATCGCCAACGGCTACGAGGCCGCCGAGGTCGGAAAGATCTTCCACAGCGCCAAGTTTGCGGATCAGGAATTTTCCTGGAGCCGCGAACCGGCCAAGACCAACCTGCCGAAGCCGGTAACCTATGCGTTGCCCGAAAACCGCGCCATCGTTGCCGCCAACCAGAAGCGGCTCGCGGCGAAATACGGGGCCGAAAACATCAAGGGCACCGGTATTGTGCAGGGCCCCGCCTACGAGTGCGCCGACGTGCCGGACACCACCTACCGCGATGGACGCAACGCGCAGATCGCCATCGATACGATCAAGGAGATGCTTCAGAACCAGGACAAGCCGTTCTTCATGGGCATGGGATTCTACAAACCGCACCTCAGTTTCATTGCGCCCAAGAAATACTGGGACCTCTACGAGCGCGAAAAGATTCCGCTTTCCAATCAACCCGACGCTCCGATGCATGGCTCCGCTATGGGGCTTCATCCCTCGTTCGAGATGCGCGTCCGCCACGGGGTGCCCAAGGACGGGAAGCCGTTTAGCCCCGAACAGTCCAGAACCTACAAGCATGCCTATCTCGCTTGCGTGAGTTATATCGACGCGCAGATCGGCATGGTGATCGAAGCCCTCGAGGAAGCGGGTGCCCGCGACAACACCGTGATCATTCTTTGGGGCGACCACGGCTGGCACCTCGGCGACATGGGAATCTGGGGCAAGGCCACCAACTATGAAATCGCCACGCGCGTTCCGCTGATGATCTGGACGCCGGACATGCCGAAGGGCAGCCGGGGTAAAACCACCGAGGCGTTGGTTGAGCTGGTTGATATGTATCCGACCCTGTGCGAGCTGGCCGGCCTTGAAAAGCCCGGGCACCTCGAAGGCACCAGTTTTGCCCCGTTGCTGAAGAATCCATCCGGGAAATGGAAGAAGGCGGCCTTTACCCAGTTTCCGAATCCGGCGTTGCGCGAATGGGCGGCCAACCCGCTCTCGCCGTTCATGCGCGAAACCTTTTTCGGCCCCTTGATCCTGGAGATCGAGAACAAGATCAAGCAGCAGCAGGGCGGAAAGTGGGATCGCGACCTGTTCGAAAACCATCTGATGGGCTATGCCATGCGGACCGAACGCTACCGGTTCATTGCGTGGAAGGATACGCAGCATCCCGATGCCGAGCCGCTGTTCGTCGAACTTTACGACCACAAAACCGACCCGACCGAAACAAAAAACGTTGCGGAGCAACAACCCGAACTCGTCGCCGATCTGCTTATTCAGCTTTCCACGGGATGGAAGGGCGCCCTTCCCAATGGGGCGGAAGCAAAATAGTTTGCCAGGAAAATATCCTGCAGCAAAAGGATTCGGATGCAACTTGCCGACTACATCGTGATCATCCTCTACATCCTCGGGATCGTCGGTGCCGGCCTGGTGTTCGCCGGGAAGATGAAAAACACCAAGGACATGTTCGCCGCCGGCGGGCAGTCGCCGTGGTGGGTGTCCGGACTTTCCGGATTCATGTCCATGTTTACCGCCGGCACCTTCGTGGTGTGGGGCGGCATTGCCTATACATATGGTTTTGTCGCCGTTGCCATCAACATGTGCTACGGCGTGGCGGCGATGATGGTCGGCTGGTTCCTGGCCGGCTATTGGCGCAAGCTCGGCGTCAACTCGGCCGCGGAATTCCTGCAACTGCGGTTCGGCGGATCGATTGTCCAGTTCTACACCTGGTTCCAGGGCACCATCGGCATCTTCGCCATCGGCGGCGCCATCTATGCGCTTTCCAAGATTGTCTGCGCGCTAATGCCGCTACCCGAGGGGCATCTGCTGGCCGACCCGGCCACCGGAATGCTCTCCGTTCCGTTCACCTCGGTGATGCTTTGCCTGGTCGTGATCCTCATCACGTTTTCTGGCGGGCTTTGGGCGGTGCTGATGACCGACGTGCTCCAGTTTGTGATTCTGGTGGTGTCGGTGGTGTTCGTCGTTCCCCTGATCCTTATGAAGGCTGGGGGGTGGGGCGGCTTCATCTCAAATGTTCCGGAAGGATTCACCTCGCCGGTGGCCGCCGACTTTTCGTGGTGGTTCCTGACGGGGTGGGTGATCATCCACTTCTTTAAAATCGGCGGAGAATGGAGCTTTGTCCAGCGCTACACCTGCGTGCCCACCGCAAAGGATGCCAAGAAGGCGGCGTATATCTTCGGAGCCATGTATCTGATCAGCCCGATCTTCTGGATGCTGCCGCCGCTGGTCTATCGCACGCTCAATCCGGCGGCCGATGTGGAGCAGGCCTACATTCTTTCCTGCAAGCTCGTGCTGCCCGCCGGCATGATGGGCCTGATGGTTGCCGCCATGGCATCCGCCACCGCCAGTGCGGCAACCTCGCAACTCAACGTTTTTGCCGGTGCCTTCACCACCGAGGTGTACCAGCGCCTTGTTAATCCGGTGGCTTCGGACCAGCGCCTTGTTTTCATTGGCCGCATCTTCACCGTAGTTTTGGGATTGGTGGTTATTGCCGGTTCCTTGCTGATTCCGCGCTATGGCTACACCCGGTTCATCCTCGACCTCACAACCTTGCTGACCGGCCCGTTGGTGCTGCCGACGATCTGGGGACTGTTCTCGAGGAAGATCGGGATCAAGGCGGTTTGGAGCACCACGCTCATCGGATTTGGTAGTGCGGCATTGGTCAAATTCGCGTTGCCGGAAGCCTTGGCTCCCTACGCCCGTATCGCCGACCTGACCTCTGGCATTCTGGTGCCGTTCATCGTATTGGTTATCCTGGAGTTGGTTGAAAAGCACGAGCATCCCGGCTGGCAAAAGGTTATGGAGTCGAAGCTGGCCTTCCACGAAACGGAAGCCGTTCAATCGTCCAGTCTTCCGGCCAAGATGGTGGCGATCACGCTGGCGGCCATCGCCTCGGCTATGACCATCCTCGCCTTCATCAACCGACAGGAACTCAAGGTGCTCCTCTCCTTTGCCCTCATCCTTTTCGTTATTTCAGGAACCATTTTTTCCATTATCCGGAACAAGAATAATAAGACATAAGGCAACGGGGTTAAGCGACATCAGGGTTTTTAACGGCCCAGCCGAAATGACCATCTGCATGATGCGTAGAATGGCGCTCCGCGCCGTTTTCCTCTGCGGGCTTCATGGTGTGGTGGTAAATGATGGGTCGGTGCGTTGCTTGCGCATCACGGGCAACAGTTTTTTCCAGGTCGCCAATAACCCTTCGTAGGCAGGAATATCGAGCTCGATTACCTTGCGGAGTTTCTTGAGGTTGAAGAACGGGACGCCGGCAAACATGTGGTGTTCGACATGGTAGTCCATCTGCCAATGTAGAAAGCGGGTGAAGGGATCGACCTTCACCGACCGGCAATTCATGCGGAAATCGGGAACATCCGGCGGCAGGCCGGCGTGCTGGGGCACGGTGACCGCCCATGCGAGAATGCTTCCGATATAGGGTGCGAAGGTGAACAGGAGCAACAGGAACCACTGCCCGGTGGCCATGAAGATGCCGGCCAGGGCCAGCTGTCCAACTAAAACCACGCGGGCCCAACCGAACAGTTTCTTGCGCAGCTTGAAATCGGATTCGGGAAAGAGTCGATGCTCCCATTCGGTGTGCAGGTTACCGAAACTGTGGCGAACGATGTAGCCGATCTTTTCGATCATCCGTTTAACATCGACCGTCCAGTAGCCGAGCCATTCAAGCCGGCTGACCGTCCAGGGCAGTTGAACTTCCAGGTCGCGGTCGGTATGAACCGTCACTTGATGGTGCTGCATGTGGCTGGTGCGGTATTGCACATAGTTGATCCAGCTGCAGAAGGCGAACAGCTTAATGAAGAATTCGTTGAGCGCCTTGGTTTTGAAGGGGGTGCCGTGCGACAGCTCGTGGATCGCTGCGTGGTCGCCCGCAAAGGTGTAGAACACGCCATGGATATACACCGTCGCCACAGTAATCCACCACGGCCAGTGATGGAACGAGTAGTAGGCCAGCGATCCCGTCGCGATGGATAGGGCAATGATGGAGAGGCACTGCGCCAATCCTCTAGCATCGTTTCGTTTGAGCAGTTCCTGCATCACCGTTTTTTCAACCGGTGTGCGGTACCATTTGATTCGTTCGTTCGACATGTTTCATCTCCTTGTTATATCGTCCCCTGGCAGCCGTTCCCCAACGGTTTGCATCTGACAATATGTTCCGGAAACAAACCTATCGCGCGTTGAACTCCTTTACGGCGTCGAAGGCGGCCATTACGTTTTCCGCCGGGACTTCGGGCAGGATGTTGTGGATGGTGTTGAAGATGAATCCGCCGCCCGGGCCAAAGGTTTCGCAGCGATCGAGCACATGCTTGCGCACCGCGTCCGGCGTGGCCTTGTTCAGGATGGAGGCCGTATCGCACCCGCCGCCCCAGAAGGTGATCTTGTTGCCGAACTCGGCATTGAGCTTTTCGGGTTCCATCTCGAAGCAGTTGGTTTGCACGGGATTGATGATGTCGTAGCCGGCTTCGATGAGGTCGGGCATGATGCGGTAGATGGAGCCGCACGAATGCAGGAAGGTTTTCATCTGCGAATTCTCGTGCACAAAGGCATTCAGCTGCGTGTGGCGCGGCTTGAAGAGTTCCCGGTAGGTGTCGGGCGGCATGAAGAGCCCACCGGTGGTGCCGAGGTCGTCGCCGAAACGCAGGATGTCGCAGCAGTCGCCGACGGCTTCGCAGACCTTTTCCAGTGTTTGCAGGTGCATTTTCATCAGTGCGTCGAGCAGGCCTTCGACTTCCTCGGGTTCCGCCAGCAGATCCATCAGGAAATTGTCGATCTTGCGCAGGAAGGTTCCCCATTCAAACAGGTTGCAGCCGCAAACGATCATCAATGCCTTGTCGGTGCTCTCCCTGAGCCGCAGCGTATTTTCGCGCAGGGTCTTCCAGAAGCCCGGATCGGATGCATTGTCCCACGGACTGTGGGCGAGCGCCTGCCATAGAATCATGTCCATGGCATCCTTCAGGTTGGAATAGTCGGAGGGATAATCGTCTTCGTAGGGAAAGTAGGTTTGGTCGAAAAATGCACCATCGGGCGGCATACGGGCAATCACATGCCCGTTCTTTTCAACCTCCCACGCGCCGTCGTCCCGTTTCAAAGGTTGGAACCATTTTGGATATTGCGCGGTAGAGCCATCGGGCATGGTGATGTCGTACCAGTCGTCGTCGGAGGTGTTGAAGGTGCGGCCGATATCGAGCACATCGCAACCCAGCGCATCGAGAACGTCCACTTCCGGTTGGGCCAGCTGCTGCACCACATCGTAGATGCGGGTGTGGCCGCCCTCGATGCCGAGCGCCTTTTTCAACTTGTTGTATCCCATGGCCGAAATGCCGGAGCTGGGGTTCGAACCGAGATCGACCGGTATCTGATCGATGGACTGGTGGTTGATGGCCGCGAGAACGCGTTCTCTTGAAGTCATGTCATGGTTCCTCATTCTGAAATTTTGTCCATCATCGACCAGACACCGTCCGCATCGGGCAGGGGATCCTGGCAGGCGTCGGTGAGTTTCCACCAACGTTGGTTGAACGGATCGGCCTTGTTTGCCTCGGCGTCTTTCGTGGAATCGGTTCCGACATATTCCACATGGAAAAACTCAAATAGCTCATCCCCGATCTCGACGAAAAATATGGAAAAGTCGTGGTAGTTACCTCGAACCATCTGGTCGGTTACGCCCGGCCACACGGTTTGGTGCAGGGTTCTGTATTCCTGTTCCTTCTCCGGTTTCACTCGGGTGACCATTGCAAAACGGCTGGGTTCATCGATCGGCTTCGCGCCGTGGATATAATTGATCCATTCCGTTTGCAGCCAAGTCGCGCCATATTGCCGGGCGCGCGGATGTGGGCCAACCAGTTCGTCCAAGGCCTGAACGGCCTTCACTGACTCAAAATCCTTAGCGGCATCAAGATAGCGGTCTCCGTCATAGTCGAAATAGACCAGGACCCATGTTTTGGCCTGCAACTTTTTCGAGTAGAAGCGCACGTTCGAGATGTCGGCTTTCTTGAACGCTTTTGTTGCATTTTTTTCATTCAATGTTTTGAGGGCAATAGTCAGCTCGTCCGCTTTTCCTTCCTTGGCGACGGCAATCAGGGCCACGTGGGTTTGTTGACCCGAAAGCAGGTAGCTTTCGTAGGGGGAGAAGGCAAAGACCGGCAGGGCAATCAGTGCGAGTACAGTGGTTAACCCATTCATTATTCCGCCTCCGGTGTCGGGTTGCAATGGGCTTCGATTCTCGCGGCGGCCTCGGGATTGGCCGTTTTCCACGCATCGATCTTTTCCTGGGTCGGGGCGCGGAAGAGGAAGTAGATGATGCAGGCAATGGTCATGACCGCGACGGCCTGGAACTTATAGTTCATCAATCCCGGTGAGCCCTTGATCCGTAACGGCGTCATCGGGGAGTCCCATACCAGTTTAAGGTTTTCTTCGGTGTTGGTATCCTCGCCGAGCAGCGAGGCAACAATCATGATGATGATGCAGATCAGGCAGAGCAACCCGGCCGCATGCATGAACAGCATGCTCCATCCGGTATGCTCCTTCAGCAAATCAAGCGCAAAAACAATGAGGCCAAGGATAAAGCCGATCCAAAGGGTCAACGCCCCGGCCTTGGCCGTTGCGCGTTTCCAGAAAATACCGACCATGAAGACGGCGGTGATCGGCGGGGAGATATAGCAGATCATGGAGGCAATGGCTCCATAGATGGAATCGAACTTGCCAATGATCGGTGACCAGATGATGGCCAGTATCACCCCGGTGATGGTGGCGGCACGACCGATATGAACCAGCTTCTTGTTGGGGGTTTCCGGTTTAAAGCGTTTGTAGAGATCGAACGCAAACAGCGTGGCGATGGAGTTGAGCGCGCCCGCAATCGTGCCCATCAAGGCAGCCAACAGTGCCGCAACGATCAGGCCGCGGAAGCCGGCGGGCAACAGGTTCATCACCATATGGGCGAAGGCTTCCTTGCTGTCGGAGAGTTCCGGAAGCAATCCTTTATGGAGCAGGGCCAGGCAAAGCAGGCCGGGCAAGACGAACAGGAACATCGGCAGCAGCTTCAATACGCAGGCAAACATGGCTCCGGCCTTGCCGTGGTTCTCGTCCTTTGCGCCGAGTACGCGCTGGACAATCGTTTGGTCGGTGCACCAATACCAGATGCCGATGACCGGATAGCCAATCACCACGGCGTGCCAAGGCATGCCGCTGAAATCGCCCGACGGGCGCAGCACGGAAATCATGTTGGGCCCCACGGTTTCCTGCAGCACGCCCCAGCCGCCCAGCTTCATGAACGCAAAGGTGGTCACGATGGCGGAGCCGATCAACAGGGTGGTGGTTTGGATGGCATCGGTCAGGGTTACGGCAAGCAGGCCGCCCACCACCACGTAAAGGCCCGTGGCCACGGCAATCATGATCATGGTGGGCATCAGCTGGGCCACTTCGGTGCCGAAGCCGAGCATGGCGTTGATGACCACTGCGCCGGCGTAGAGCGAAACGCCGATATGGATGAACACGGCGGAAATGATGGAGAGGAACGCGAGGAAGTCGCGGCAGTTGCGGTTGAACCGCTTTTCAAGGAAATCCGGCAGCGTGGTCACATGCGCCCGCAGATAGAACGGCACAAAGAACACCGCAAGAATCACGAGTGTAAAGATGGCCGCCAATTCAAAGTTGGCGTAGGCGAGTCCACTGCGGTAGCCCTCCTCGCACAACGCAACAATATGGACGGTGGAAATGTTCGTCGAAAATAGCGACAGACCAATGATGGGCCATTTCAGCGTGCGGGCCGCAAGGAAGTAGGCGCCATCGTCGCGCTCAACGCCAAGTTTAGCGGCCTTGCGTTTCTGCATCCACGCCGCGCCGCAGCCGACCGTCAGCACCAGCACCACATAGGTGATGAGTATTCCAAAATCCAAAACGTTTAACATAGGTTCCCTTTCCCGTTTCCATTCCGCTGATTCGATTCGTAGATATACATGAATTGGAATAATTTGCTTTCGGATTCTTGCAGTGGTAAAAAACCGACATGAATCAAGTGGACGAAATCATCAGCTACGGCTACATCGAAAACAAACTGATGTATCCCCATAAAAACCCCGGCATGGAGATGGTGCTGGTGGAGCAGGGGAGTCTGGAATGGGCGGTTGAAGGCGTGCCGGAAATGCTTAAGCCTGGCACGTTTTTCTTCACCCTGCCATGGCAGGCGCACGGCAGCATGCATATCCGCGAGCCGCGCAACAAAATCTACTATATCCTCTTCGAATTGCAGAAAACCTCGCGCCGGCCATTGGAGCAGATCCGCATGTGCGACCGGTTCGGTTTTTCCGGCGAAGAACAGAAGCTGCTCAGTGATGCATTCGTTACCGCCCAGCGCCACGCATGGCCCGCAACCGGCCTGGTCAAACAAACCTTTCCTGAATTGATGCACCGATTGGACAGCGGAAATGCGGTGGATTTACACATCGCCGTTTCCTTGTTGCGCACCCTCTTGCTGGAACTGGCGAATACCATTAACTCCTCTTCGGGGCCGAATGCCCGCTTTTCGGCGACCGCCCTCAAGGTGGACTCGTTCCTGAAAACATTGGGCGACCGTCTCGAAGACGAATGGACGCTGGATGAAATGGCCGAAACCTGTGGAATCAAGCGAACCTATTTCGCTCGCATCACACGCGAGCTAACCGGGTATCCGCCAATGCAATACCTCAACCGCATTCGTTTCGAAAGGGCATGCTCGCTCTTGCGCAAAACCAATCTCCCGATCACCGAAATCGGCTTCCAATGTGGCTATCGGACGAGCCAGTATTTTGCCGAAACCTTCCGGAAGTATGCCCGCATGACGCCCACCGAATACCGCAGTAGCCTAGGGGTGCTGGACGCCATCATGCAATCCAACTGGAGCCATCCGGAAAGTCGTACCGTTTCAGATGAACGCGAACGGTCCTCCCGCATTAAATAGAGGTGTTCCGCCAAACAAAAAACCGAGCGGAATCCCTGGCGCGAGGCGTCTGCTTCCATGGCTCGGGTAATCCGTGCTGGATCTCTAAATATCATACTTGCATAAGTATGATAATGGGAATCGGGCGGTTATATATGGTCAAATCTAAATATCATACTTATGCAAGTATGATATTATGGGTAACCCTTTCCCTCGTGTCGAGTTTCGGTTCCGCCGATTGATTCGCAATCGGTATCGATCAATGGCTCAAACTTTTTTTTTGCATTGCCATTCCGGTGCAAAACAAAACCAGGGTCATTTAGTACGAAAGCGTATAGTTTTTTTTCTGCTACAAGATACGTCCACATTCTAGATCGTTGTTTTGGAGGGCGAGGCTCTGTCCGAGCTAGAACCGAACATCGGCAGCGGCTCGGACAGAGCCTCGCCCTCCAAATCGGATTATTGTTTTCCAGGCACGACCACTCGATCGAACCATTCGGTTGCGCGCTTCAGTTTTTTTTCCTCGCCGATACAGTGATGGTGGATCATGCCGAGATTGAAGGAGGCTTTGGTGTCTCCGCTCGCCGCCATGCCGGTCAGGTGTTGGAGCAGGACGCCGCTCTTTTCGTGCGATGTCGGTTGGATTGTATAACGAGACCGTTGACCAAACCTTTGTTTGCTTCACCGGAAAAGAGATGGAGCTTTAAACGGTGGCGCCGGCTCCAATGGGAACAGTGCGCACGAATTTTCGTCATGGCCCTGGGGGTGTTTCCATGGTGGGAGCCGGGTAGGTCCGGAACTGCCTGGGGGTTTGGTTCATGGTTTTCCGGAAGCAGCGGGAAAAATAGTTGCTATCGGAAAAGCCGCAATCGAACGCGATGTCCGTAATGGTGCGGTTGCTGCCCCTCAAAAGCCCGGCCGCCTTTTGGCAGCGCACATGCATCAGGTGATCGATGGGGGAACGACCAATGCATTCCTGGAAAACACGGGTGAAGTGGCGCGTGGACAGATGTGATTTTTGTGCCAGTTGATCGAGCGTGATTTTTTCGGTGTAGTGGGTTTCGATGTGGGCGATGGCATCGCCGATGCGCAATAGATCGATCGATTCTTCCGAGGGGGTGGAGGAGTAGGCGCGGGAGAGCGAAACGGCCAGCTGCATGAAAAGCCCTTTGGCCATGACGCGGTAGCCCGGGTTGCGTTTTTCCGTTTCGCGCGTTAGATCATGAATGAGCTCGTTGGTCTGGTTGAGTGCTTGTTCGGACAGTTGCAGCCGACTCTTGAAGTTATGCTGCGAGCGGAAGGCCGGTTCGAGCGAGAAGAGGGCGTGGAAGCCGGGCAGGGTGCGGATATCCCACTGATCCATCATCAGGGCTTCGGGATCAAACAGAATGTTGGCCAGTGCGAGGCCGTGCATCTTCTGGTATTGGTGCTCGTGGTTTTGGGAAATCACGAAAACATCGCCGGCTTTCACGGGAAACCCCTGTTCGTTGACAACATGCATGGCCGTGCCCTTGAGGATGATGACCAGCTCGTCGAACCCATGGCTGTGCATCGGGAAGTCGGGCTGCGGATCGCGGATGTAAACCTGCAGGGGAAGTGTTGGATCCTCGAACAGATCCTTCTTTTTCAGGAGATGGTTTGTCATGGCCGGATCGTGCTATAGGTTGTCGGGATCGTCAAGGCGCAGCAGCAGTCAATGCGCTAGGTTCTCCGGCATCGATTGATCTAGCCTGCCATTTACGCCTCACGGATCATTCGTCACTTTTTATTCAACAAGGAGAGAAAACATGAGTGTGGAAAAAGCATACGAACTGGCGAAGGCACGCTATGCGGCCTTCGGAATCGATACCGACGCGATGATCGACAAGGCGCTGCAACTCCCTATTTCCCTGCACTGCTGGCAGGCGGACGATGTGGTTGGGTTCGAGACCAAGCCCGACGGACTCGCCGGCGGCGGCATCATGGCGACGGGCAACTATCCCGGCCGCGCCCGCAATGGCGAAGAGGCCCGTGCGGACATTGCCAAGGCGATGTCGTTGATTCCCGGAACACAGCGCTGCAACGTCCATGCGCTTTATTGCGAAACCGAGGAATACGTGGATCGCGATGAGATGACTCCGGCCGGTTTCACGAAATGGATGGATTGGGCGAAAGAACAAGGCATCAAGCTCGACTTCAACCCCTCGTTCTTCGCCCACCCGAAATCGCAGGACGGCTATACGCTTTCCCATCGCGATGAGGAGGTCCGTTCCTTCTGGGTGCGCCACGGCAAGGCATCGCGCCTCATTGCCGAGGCGATGGCGGAAGCGCAGGGCTCTCCCTGCTACGTCAACTGGTGGACGCCGGATGGTTCCAAGGATATTCCGGCCGACCGTTTCGGACCGCGCGCCCGCATGGCGAAATCCTACGACGAAATCATGGGCGACGATTCGGTCGATAAAGCCAAATGCGTCGATTTCATCGAAAGCAAGCTCTTCGGCATTGGTTCGGAAGAATATGTCGTCAGTTCCGGTGAATTCTGTTCCGACTATGCCATCAGCCGCGGCATGGGACTCTGCATGGACATGGGGCACTTCCATCCGACCGAGACCATCCACGGCAAGATTTCCAGCCACCTGCAGTTCATGGATAAAATCCTGCTGCACGTGAGCCGTCCGATCCGCTGGGACTCCGACCACGTTACGCTGTTCAACGACGACCTCAAAAACGTTTTCCTCGAAATCCAGCGCGGCAACGTGTGGGATCGCGTGATCATCGCGCTCGACTTCTTCGATGCCTCGATCAACCGCATCGGCGCCTATGTGACCGGCACGCGTGCCGCACGCAAAGGCATCCTCTACGCCCTGCTCGACCCGACCGAACAGCTCCAGTCCTACGAAGCCGAAGGCAAGAATGCGCAGCGCCTGGCGCTCATGGAGGAATTCAAGTCCATGCCGTTCGCGGCCGTTTGGGACATGCTCTGCGAAAAGGCCGGCGTCCCGGTCGGTGCCGACTGGTTGGCCGAGATGGAAGCCTACGAAGCCGACGTGCTGTCGAAAAGGGCCTGATGATCCGGAATGCATTCACCATGAAGCTCAAGCCGGATTGCGTCGCGGAATACAAAAAACGCCACGACGAAATCCGGCCGGAGCTGGCGCGGGCGCATACGGATGCCGGCATCTTCGACTATTCGATCTACTTCGACGAGAAGACGCTGACGCTGTTCGCCTTCCAGAAGCTGACCGACGACAACACGGCAGACAATTTAAAGAACCTCGAAATCGTTCAGCAATGGTGGGATCATATGGCCGACCTGATGGAAACCCATCCGGACAACATGCCCGTCTTCAGCCCGCTGCGCGAAGTTTTTCACATGGACTAAAGGAAGTTATGACCGAATTAGAAACGATTGTTGCACTCTCTCACGAGTTTGGAACCGTGGATTATGTGAAGGGCGGGGGAGGCAACACCTCCGTCAAGAACGATACCACGTTGTGGGTAAAACCCTCCGGTACCACATTGGGTGGATTGACCACCGAAACGTTCGTGGCCATGAACCGCGAAATAATCAACGGGCTCTATGCCGTGCAAACGCCTGCCGAATCGGCCGACCGGGAGGAGCTGGTCAAAAACATGATGGCCGAGGCCGTCGAGAACGATGCCGGGCGACCGTCGGTTGAAGCGCCCCTGCATAACGTGTTTGAGGCGATCTATGTCGTGCATACCCACCCGGCCCTTGTGAATGGCCTCACGTGCGCCAAGGGCGGTGAAGCGGCCTGCAAGCGGCTGTTCCCCGATGCGCTGTGGGTGGAATACATCGATCCGGGCTACACGCTCTGCATGGAGGTGCGCAAGCGCATCGAGGGGTATAAGGCGGAAAACGGCAACGAGCCGGCCCTGCTGGTGCTACAGAACCATGGCATCTTTATTGCGGCCGACACGCCCGATGCCATTCGCGCGCTTTACAAGCGGGTGATGGAGGCCTTGGAGGCCGAATATGCCAACACCGGCGTCTCCTTGGTGCTGGACATTCCGGAAACGCCGGGGGCGGCCGAAGTTGAAGAACAGATCAAAACGACTTTCGGCGACAACGCCGCTTTTATGGCGTCGTGTGGAACGTTTGACGTGGCGCCGGGGCCGATCACGCCGGATCACCTCGTTTATTCCAAGGCGTTTCCCTACGTTGGAAACCTGACCGAAGCGGGTGCGGCCGCCTATGAAGCGGAACGCGGTTATGCCCCGAAGGTGATTGTTGCCGGAACGCGGGTCTACGGCATCGGAAATTCGCAGAAGAACGCCGATCTGGCGTTGGAATTGGCGCAGGATGGCGCATTGGTCATTCAACTGGCGCAAGCCTTCGGCGGCATCAACTATATGACCGATGCCCAGCGCGAATTCATCGAAAACTGGGAAGTCGAGTCCTATCGCTCCAAGCAGGTTTAGGACTCCCCGCCAACGCGGGGCGTTTTTCTTTGTGGTTTTCTTCGTGGCCTGCCGCTATTGTCCCCCGTTTTGAGATGAATTCAGAACGGAGGATGGACGATGGTTAATCAGGGTGCGAAGAAGCGCGTTTGGCTCTTGTTGTTGGTGGCAGGTTTGGGCGGGATGGTGTTCGGGAAGACGTTGCCGATGCCGCCAAGGCCAAATCCCGTCGGAGAAAAGCAACCGGTTTTCGGCGCGGCGGAAGGCCACTTTACCTTCGACGGCAAGCCGGCGGTGATCATTTCCGGTTCGGTGCATTATCCGCGCGTGCCGCGGGCCTATTGGCGCGACCGCATCCGCAAGGCGAAGGCGATGGGCTTCAACTGCATCGGCACCTATATTTTCTGGAACGCCCACGAAAAGAAGCCGGGCGAATTCGATTTCAGCGGCAACCTCGATATTGCCGCGTTCATGCGCGTTTGCCAGGAGGAGGGCATGTGGGTGATTGTCCGGCCCGGCCCCTATGTGTGTTCCGAATGGGATTTCGGCGGCATGCCCGCCTGGCTGCTGAAGGATCCGGAGATGCAGGTGCGCACCGGCGATCCCAAGTTCCTGGAGGCGACGGCCCGCTACATGAAGGCGGTGGGCGAGCAACTCAAGGATTGGCAGGTTACGCACGGCGGGCCGATTATCCAGGTGCAGGTGGAAAACGAATACGGCCAGTTCGGCCGCCCCGGCAACGAGGACGACATGGCCTATAACAAAGCCATCCACGACCAGCTCATTGCCGCCGGGTTCGATGCCATGTTCATCCGTTGCGATTGGCCGAAGAAAAAAACCATCGGAACCGCGCACATCGACGGCGTCTACACCACCATGAATTTTGGCGGCAGTGCCGACACGGCCTTTGCCTTCTTCGAAGAGGAATATCCGGGCATGCCGAAGATGTGCGGCGAATACTGGGTGGGTTGGTTCGACCACTGGGGCGCGAAGCACCACACCAAGGCGCTGGCGCCGTTCATCAAGCAAATCGAGTGGATGCTCGACAACAGCGTTTCATTCAACGTCTACATGCTGCATGGCGGAAGCAACTTCGGCTTCACCTCCGGCGCCAACTGGTCGTCCGGTCAATACAGCGCCGATACCACCAGCTACGACTACGATTCGCCCATGGATGAAACCGGGCGCATCACCGACAAGTTTTTCATCTTCCGCGACACCATCAAAAAATACCTTCCGCCGAACTACGAACTTCCGGAACCGCCTGAGCAGATCAAACGCATCGAGGTGCCGGAATTCAACCTGGAGCAAACCGCCGGGTTCGATCAGTTGTTCCGCGAGCCCTTCAAGTCGGAACAGGCGCCGCACATGGAGGCGATGGACCTGAACCAGGGGCTGGCGCTCTATGAAACCACGGTCGAGGTTCCGAAGGCCGGCGAGTGCAAGCTTTCGTTCAGCGAGCTGAAGGATCGCGCCATTGTGATCGTGAACGGCAAGCGGGTTGCCACGCTCGACCGCCGCCTGAAGCAAAACACCGCGCGTATCGAGCTTCCCGCAGGGAACGTGGAACTCGGAATCCTTCTCGAAAACATGGGGCATTTGAACTATGCCCGCGAACTGATGAAGGACCGCAAGGGGCTGGGCGAGGTTACGCTGGACGACAAGCCGGTGCTGGGCTGGGAAATCCTGACGTTCCCGTTGGAACTGGAGGACATCGCTTCCCTGAAGTTCTCCGATGCCCCGGCCCAACCATCCGCGCTCCCCGTGTTCTTCCGCGGCGAGTTTTCGGTCGACGAGGTCGGCGATACGCTGCTCGATATGACCGGGTGGGGCAAGTGCATGGTTTGGGTCAACGGAATCAACCTCGGGCGTTTCTGGGACATCGGGCCGCAATACACGCTCTATCTGCCGGGGTGCTGGATGCGGCCCGGCGCGAATGAAGTCGTCGTGATGGACATCGAACCCACCGGCCACCATGCCATCCGCGGCGTGACCGAATTCATCTACGGCCTGAAGGTCGATAAAAACCTGAGCTACAACCGCAAGCCCGGCGAAACCATCCAGCTCTCCAAAAAACAAATGGTTGCCAGTGGCTCCTTCAAGGATGGCGACGATGCGCAGTTGGTCGACTTCGGGAAGACGATCAGCGCGCGCTTCATCTGCATCGAATCGCTCAGTTCCCACTCCGAAGACAACCATGCCTCCATCGCCGAAATCCATCTGATCGATGCCAAGGACCAGTGGCTCGACCGCGATGGTTGGCAGGTGGTCTATGCCGACAGCGAAGAGATTGTTGCGGAGCCCGCCTCGGCAAGCAACGTGATGGACAACCAACCGGTTACGTTCTGGCATACCCAGTACAAGGGCGGTTCCACGCCGCACCCGCACCAGGTGGTCATCGACCTGGGGGCGGTCAAGGAGTTCAAGACCCTGCGCTACCTCCCGCGCAACGGCGCGAATCCAGGCAAGATCAAGGACTATCGGATCTATGCCGCGAAGCCGCTCTTCGATGGGTTGAAGGCAAAGGACTAAATTTCGACTGCAAGCGTTGAGTTCGTTCGGGAAGTGTTTCGGTCAAATTAAAAACTGAAGTCCAAAAATCGTTCACGGTTCGTTTCCATACGTCAGATTTCATTTTTTGATCACCTTGTTTGGCATACGTACATTCAAAGGAAAGGTCAAAAAATGAAACCCGGAAACATCGATAAACGCACCCTGCTTGCTTGTGCCGCGCTGCTGGTTGCCCTCGCCGTCCATGCCGAGCGGTTTGTCCTGGATATGCCCAACAATACGCTGGCGTTTGAGTCAACCGACCAGGAGTTGAAGTGCAGCTACTACGGCGTAAGGATTGCCCGGCAGGAGGATCTGTTCTCGGGGAAGGGCGTTCTGGAATTTCCCTCCCTTTGGGATGTCACTGCGCTGAGGAACCACGACGAGCATGGTTATTCGGTGGTTCAGGCGGATGGCTCCATCGCTTCCCGGCTCAGGTTTGTTAAAGGCGAAAAGGTGGATGTGGATGCGGATCGCAGCCGCTTGGTTTTTGTGTATGAGGATCCGGTCTATGCGGTACAACTGCGCCGTTTTTACGAGGCATCGAAAAGTTGCGATGTGGTTTCCACGTGGACGGAGGTCACCTCGTCGGAAGAGGCGGAGGTTTGTGTTCGGCAGTTGGCATCGCATGTCTTGCAGACGAGCTCATCCGATCCCTGGCTTACGGGCTTTCAGGGCACCTGGTCGCGCGAGGCCATTCTTTCGGAATCGCCGCTGATGGAAGGGGTGTCCGAGCTTTCCTGCACCACGGGCACCCGCATCTCGCAAACCGCGCAACCCTCCTTCGTGCTGTCCCTGGACGGGGCGGCGCAAGAGGATTCCGGCCGGGTCATCATGGGAAGCCTCGCGTGGTCCGGCAACTTTTCGTTCCGGTTTCGCCGACACTACAACAACCGCATCACCGCCACCTTCGGCATGAACCCCGCGAATTCGGAGTATGTGCTGGCCCGGGGCGAAACGCTGGCAACCCCGCGCCTCCTCATGACCTACAGCGACAAGGGGAAGGGCGATGCAAGCCGTTCATTGCATCGTTGGGCAAGGAAATACGGGATCCGCGACGGACAGGAACCGCGTTCGATCCTGCTCAACTCCTGGGAGGGCGCCTATTTTAAATTCGATCAAAAGACGATCTACGGAATGATCGAGCGGGCGGCATCCATGGGCGTCGAGCTATTCGTGCTGGATGACGGATGGTTTGGCGAAGGCGAGTTTGCGCGCAACAACGACAAGGCGGGGCTGGGCGATTGGGTGGTGAACCGCGAGAAGCTGCCCGACGGCATTGAAGGCCTGTTGGGCAAGGCCAGGGAAGTCGGCATTGAATTCGGCATCTGGGTGGAGCCTGAAATGGTGAATCCGAAAAGCCAGCTGTTCATGGAGCATCCGGAATGGGTGGTCCGGCAACCGAACCAACCGCACCGCCCCCAGCGCAATCAACTGGTGCTCGATCTGTGCAACCCGGCGGTGCAGGACTATATCTTCGACTTCATGGATCAGCTGCTGGGTTCGCATCCCGATATTGGCTACATCAAGTGGGACTGCAACAGCCATCTTGTGAACCCAGGTTCCACCTGGTTGGCGGCGGATCGGCAGTCCCATCTGTGGATCGACTATGTGAACGGATACTATTCCGTGCTGGACCGGTTGGTTGCGAAACATCCGGGCGTTACCTTCCAGGCATGTTCCAGCGGCGGGGGGCGCATCGACTATGGCGCATTGCAGCGCCATCATGAATTCTGGCCGAGCGACAACACCGATGCGCTGGAGCGCATCGACATGCAGTGGAGCCTCGGGCATTTTTATCCGGCCATGGCGATGGCCTCCCACGTGACCGTCGTGCCGAACCATCAGACGGGACGGAAAACGCCCCTCAAATTCCGGTTCGATGTGGCCATGACGGGGCGGCTCGGTTTTGAGCTCGACCCGAAAAACCTGAATGCGGGCGATACGGCCTATTGCAAACAACAATTGGAGCTCTACAAAAAAATCCGGCCCATCGTCCAACTCGGTGAACTCTATCGGTTGCGCGATCCCTACCGGTCCAGCGACCCGGCCCTGATGTATCTGCACGAACAAGGCGGCCGGCAAAGCGGGATCCTGTTTGCCTATCTCACGGAACGGCGGCGCGCCGACGGGCACGAGCCGCTCCGGCTGAAAGGGCTCAAGCCGGACGCGCTCTACACGGTCAGGGAACTGGGCCGCCTTTCGCTGCCGAAGATGGCGATGGAAGGCCAGACCCGGTCGGGCGACTACCTCATGAAGCACGGGCTTTCAATGGATTGGCCGATGCGGTCCCCGGATTATATCAGCCGCGTGGTCGAAGTGGTTGAAACCGAATAATAGGAACTTAATTTGAATGGTCTCACCACAGAGGACACGGAGGCACAGAGAAATATAGTAATCCCGCTCCTCTGTGCCTCAGTGCCCTCTGTGGTAAAAAACGATTCAGTTTAATTTGGTATTAGTGGCAACGAATGTATGGAACACGAAGTGAGAGTACCAGCTTCAGACCATTTCTGTTGAAATGGTTCCCGGGTGCAGAGCCTAGCCGATCCTGCAAATGAGGGGGGGGCGCTTTCCCGTTCCTGCTGGAAGCCGCGCTGGCTAGCGTTGCCAGCTTCGGACATAGTCGACTTCCATGTGGGTGGGGAAGCCTTCGGGGGTTGAGGCCTCGGGCACCGGCTCGCGGCCATCAACGCCGGCCCAGGCGATGAGCGGCGGGCGCAGCTCCATGGTGAGCGTAAGCGTCATGGGCAGGTGCCAGTTGTGGTTGGGCGATTCCGCAACCTTGATGCCGTCGATATACCAAGTGATCTTTTCCGGCGTGTTTTCGCAGGCGTAGATGTGGAAGTCGTCGCGCGGGTCCCATGGGGCCGTGTGGACATTGCGGCACACTTCCGGCCAATGCTGCGGGCGCCGCCAGGTTTCAACGCCATCGATCATTTCGCGGGTGTGCAGGTTGCAATCCATGTGGCTTGGGCCGGTTTTCTCTTTCTTCACCGGATCATATCCCCCCTGAAGCATTTCAATGATGTCGATTTCGCTGTAGGTGATGTGCGGATGATCGGGGCTGATCTCCTTGCCGTTGCTATAGAGCCAGAAGGCGGGGCAGAGGCCCGGAAAGCGGGAACAGCCTTTGATGCTCGCCTCGAAATATCCGTAGGTGGTTTTTTCGTGGGACTGTGCAATGCCGCAGGTGTAGAAAAATTCGCGTCCTTTGCGGTCTTGGTGCGGTTCATATTTGGCTTGCACAAAAAGGCGGCCGCTTTTCTGCCAGACATTCTCCGGTCGCCACGCGCGCTCGCCCCAGGGCCGCACCTTCCGGTTCCATTTTTCCTCGTTCAGTTTTTTGCCGTTGAACTCGTCGGAAAACGTGTCGGTGTGCGCCTACCCCCAATCTTAAACCACGGATCGGTGAACTTAAGGTGGAACCTGCGGTTCCCTGTTCCGTGTTCTGGCGGCCAACGAGCCGCCCTTCCATGATGCCGTCGCGGAGCGGAGCCCGTCCCCGAAGGGGCGGCCCGGAGGGCCGAGGGCGGAGCGCAGCGACGGCATCACTTGCGATCATGTTCTGACTGCTCCTTCCATGAATACCTCGGCGGGGGTGCGTTTGTCCAGAGCGCTGTGCTTCCTCTCGTGGTTGTAATATTTAAAATAGCTGTCAAGGCCCCGATGCAACGCATGCCCGTCGGCATAGCATGCGGGATAGATTTTCTCATACTTCACCGACCACCACAGTCGTTCGATGAATACGTTGTCCAACGCCCGGCCTCGCCCGTCCATGCTGATGGTGATGTTCTCGTTTAACAGGACACCGGTGAAGGCGTTCGAGGTGAACTGGCTTCCTTGGTCGGTGTTGAATATCTCCGGATTCCCCTGCGTCAGCGCACGCTCCAGCGCATCAACGCAGAACGTGCTCTCCATGGTGCTTGAGAGCTCCCAGGCGAGCACATAGCGGCTGTACCAGTCGATTACGGCGGTCAGGTACATGTATCCATGCCGCATCGGGATGTAGGTGATGTCCGTACTCCAAACCTGGTTCACCCGTTCGATGTCCACATTGCGCAGCAAATAAGGGTAGATCTTGTGCCTCGGGGCGGGCTTGCTCGTGTGCGGACCGGGCGTGATGGCCTGAATCCCCATCAGCTGCATGAGGCGGGCGACCCGCTTGTGATTGACATCATAGTCTTGATCACGCAACCAGTCCGTCATGCGTGGATAGCCGAACTCCGGATGCCGGAGATACTGCTCGTCGATCAAACGCATCAGAAGCAGGTTCTCCGGCGTTTCCGGGGCGGGGTCGTAGTAGAAGCCCGATCTGGGGACGCCTGCGAGCCTACACTGCCGCCGAACCGAATAATCGGTGCCGGGCTCCACCCAGCTGCGGCGCGTTGAAAGCGGCAGGCTCATAGCTTTTTTTCGAGCCACTTCACGTCCATCTTCAGACGCCCGATCTCTTCGTAAAGTGGAGCCGTAAGCTCTTCTTCCGTTTGAGCCTGCTTCTTTTTCCCCGATGCAAAAAGATCCGGCGCATTCGAAAGCAACTGCTTCTTCCAATCCGAAATCTGGTTCGGATGGACCTGATATTCCGATGCCAGCTCCGCCAATGTCTTCACGCCCTTGATGGCCTCAATCGCCACCTTGGCCTTGAACTTGTCCGTGAATGTTCTTCGTTTTCTTCCCATTTCCATGCGTCCTTTTGTACCATGTTGAGGACGCAGGTTCCACTTAAGCCGGTGGTCCGAAAATCGGGGTTAAGCGCAGTGATCTTCCAGTGGGAGGCCGCGGGGGCGGGATCGACAAATAGCGGGCCGCCTTTGCTGGCGGCCTTGGCGGCGTCCACCACCACCTTTAGTTCTTCGGCGGTTAGCGCGTCCATATGGGCGGTTGCCCATTGGTCGAGCAGCCCGTTGGACGCTTCGCTGAGTTTGGTGCGTTCAATGCGCGCCGGTTTTTTGAATCCGCGCTGCAGGTAGGCCCAGTGCTCACCGACATAGAGGATTTTGGCCTCGATGCTTCTGCTTTTCAGATCCACCAAGGTCTGGAAGTCGGTCTTGCCTTTCAGTTCCAGCGCGCTTGCCCATGGGCCAACCAGCAGTGCGGCAACGATGAAAATCGATCTCATGTATTTCCCGTATTTGTTTAGAGCGACCCAATCTAGCACAAAGGGCAAGCCCGGCAACCTGACCATAAGTCTCATGCCTCCGCTGTCCCATGCCTCCGGCGAACCTGACCAAAAGTCCTATTGTGGAACGGGGACGGGAATGGTAGCTCTTTGGGCTTGCCGGAACGGAATCCGGCATCCTTCACGAATTAGAATATGGCCCGGGGGGCAACAGAATGAAGAATCCATTTGCAGTTTTTATGTTGGCCACCTTCATGGCGGCATCGGTGTGGGGGGCGGGGCGCCCCAACATCGTCATCATCATGTCGGACGATTCCGGCTACACCGATCTGGGGTGCTACGGCAGCGAGATCGATACGCCGAACCTCGATCAGCTGGCGGCAAAGGGGCTGCGCCTGGGCAACTTCTACACCAATGGACGCTGCAGCCCGACGCGCGCATCGCTACTGAGCGGCCTCGACTGCGCCAAGGTTGGTTTCGGCGGTGGCGTCGTCGGCGACTGGGTGCGCGAAATGCCATACCCGGCGCACCGCGCCCGGATGCCGTATGATATCCCGCTCTTGCCCGAGCTGATGAAAGCGGCGGGGTATCGTACGCTGATGTCCGGAAAATGGCACATGGGCGGCAGCACCATGAAGTTCCATAAGAGCCAGCAAAAGCAGTGGAAACACTACCACCAGGGCTGGGAATTGACCGAGGAGGAGATGGAACAGGATTTTCTAGGCCTTCCGCTGCAACGCGGTTTCGATGAATATTTCGGCCTGTACGGCGCGCAGGACAGCCTCTTCTTCGTGCCGGGGCAGTATCATCCCATGATGGAGGGCAACGAGCCGGCCAAGCTGAAGTATGACCGTGAATATACGATGCATTGCTTCTCGAAGCGGAAGGACTTGAACTACAATGTGAACCACGGGAAAACCGGCAAGGCCTTTTATGCAACGGATGGCGTGACCGACCGGGCCATCGAAATGATCCGGGACGCGGCTGGCCAGGAGCAGCCCTTCATGTTGTATGTGGCCTACCGCGCACCGCACAAGCCCCTTCAGGCACCGGACGGGCTGGTGCGGAAATATCTGGAAAAATACGAGGATCTGGATGCGATTGGCACGGATCGCGTTGCCGGTTTGAAAAAGGAAAAGCTCTATCCCGAAGCGGCCGAATACCGCAAGGCCTGGATTCCGCCGGCGCGCGAGGAGATGCGGCTTCAACTGGCCATCCACTCGGCCATGATTGAGAAGATCGATGAAAATGTCGGGCGGTTGGTCGACACGCTGGACGCATCGGGCGAGCTCGACAACACCCTGGTGCTCTACTTTTCCGACAACGGGGCGGCGGCGCATCTCCAAGGGATCATGAATGCACCCTATCACGGCGTGAAGGCGCTGATGTGGGAAGGGGGCACCAAGACCCATTTCATCGCTTCCTGGCCGGGCAAAATCAAACCGGGCACGATTTCGCACGAGCAGGCTTGGGTGGGCGATATCCTGCCGACCTGCCTGGAGCTGGCAGGTGCGGACTATCCGGACACGTTCCGCGGCAAAAAAACCGAAGCCCTTGCCGGGCGCAGCATGCTGCCGATTCTCCAGGGCACATCGCGAGATCCGGCGGAGGCGCTTTTCTTCAACGACAAGGGGCAGCAAGCCATCATCTTCCAAGGGCGTTGGAAATTGCTGATCGAACCCGGCTGGTATCTGCAGACCCGCGACAAGCCCGGCATTGCCTATGAACTCTACGACCTCGAAACGGATCCCGCCGAGACCCGGAACCTTGCGAACGAAAAGCCGGAAATGGTGCAGAACCTCTCCAAGAAATGCGAGGCTTGGATCAAGGAGTGCGGCATCGTCGATTATGCCAAGCTCATCGAACTTCGCCCCAACGATCCGTACTAACCGGGCCCCGTGGGCGCCTTCATTCGTATAGGTCATTTGGTCAGTATCCACGGACTGCGCCATGGTTTAGGTTTTTCCGTGCTAAATGGACGAGGTGTGCCGAACAGGCGCTAAAGCAGATAAACGACGGGTGATAAGGTGAATTGCGAAGCAATGGATTTTTCGAAGGAGTGGAAGTTTTTCCTGGGTGAACAGGAAAACGGGCAGGCGGTGGAATTCAACGATGCGGATTGGGACACCATCGACGTGCCGCACGACTGGAGCGTGGAAGCCTCGTTCAGCGAAGAGCTGGAAGGGGCAACCGGATATCTCCCCGGCGGCATCGGCTGGTACCGCAAAACCTTCGAGGCGCCGCACCATCCGGTCGCCTATCTCCATTTCGACGGGGTCTACAACCAGGCCACGGTCTACCTGAACGGCGAAAAGCTGGGCGATCACCCGTATGGGTATTCCCCGTTTTATTTTGAGGTTTCGGATAAACTCAAGCACGGCCGGAATGTGCTGGCTGTGCGGGTGGATCATTCGCGCTACTGCGACAGCCGCTGGTACACGGGATCGGGCATCTATCGCTCCGTCGAACTCCTCGGCGCGGCAAAAACGCACATTCCGGTTTGGGGCACGTTCGTCACCACGCCGAAGGTTTCCACTGAAATGGCCACGGTGCAGGTGCAGGTCGAGGTGCGCAACCCCGATGGCGCCACGGTCGCAACGTCGATCTTCGATCCCGCCGGAAACCACGTGGCGGAGCATTCGATGCCGGCCAGCAAAGCCATCATCCAGTCGATGGAAGTCGCCAATCCGATGCTTTGGGATGTCGATGGGCCCAACCTTTACACGGCGGTCACAACCGTTTCCGTCGATGGCGGCGCGGTGGACGAATACACGACCCGGTTCGGCATCCGCACCATTCGTTTCGACGCCGCCGAAGGTTTTTTCCTCAACGGTAAAAACAGGAAGATCAAGGGCGTTTGCCTGCACCACGATGGCGGGTGCGTCGGCGCGGCCGTGCCGAAGGATGTCTGGCGCCGACGCTTCGCTGCGCTCAAGGCCGGCGGCTGCAACGCCATCCGCATTGCGCACAATCCCGGTTCATCCGAGTTTCTTGATCTTTGCGACGAGATGGGCTTGCTGGTGCAGGACGAATTCTTTGACGAATGGGATAATCCGAAGGACAAGCGCAAGAACATGAACGAGCAGCACGACGACTATATCTCGCGCGGCTCGGCGGAATATTTCCAGGAGTGGGCGGAGCGCGACCTGAAGGACACCATGCGGTCGCACCGCAACCATCCCTGCATTTTCCAATGGAGCATCGGCAACGAGATCGAATGGACCTATCCGCGCAACGCCGAGGCCACCGGGTTTTTCGATGCCGACTGGAGCGGCAACTATTTCTGGGAACAGCCGCCGCACTCCATCGACGAAATCAAACGTCTGCTCAAGGAGCTGCCCCGGGGCGAATACGACATCGGAGAAACCGCGCAGAAGCTCGCCAAGTGGACGAAGGCACTCGACACCTCGCGTCCGGTCATCGCCAACTGCATCCTACCGTCGTCGAGCTATGAATCCGGCTATGCCGACGCACTCGACATCATCGGTTTCAGCTATCGCCGCGTAATCTACGACTATGGCCACCGGCACTATCCCAAGCTTCCGGTCATGGGCACCGAGAATCTCGCCCAGTGGCACGAGTGGAAGGCCATCGAGGAGCGCCCGTTCGTTTCCGGCACCTTCCTTTGGACGGGCATCGACTATATGGGCGAATCGAACGGACAGTGGCCGATCACCACGACCCGTTCCGGGCTGCTCGACCGCGCGGGTTTCGAGAAGGGGTCCTTCCACATGATGAAGACGCTGTGGAGCGAAGAGCCGCATGTCCATCTCACCACGCAGACGCTTGAAAAGTCGCCCTACCACACGAACAACGGCGACCTCGGCGAAACGGATCCGAAGGCGTGGGAGCGGAAGCTGTGGGTCTGGCACGACGTCAATACGCACTGGAATTACAACGACGGAGAAATGGTCGCGGTGGAGGTCTATTCCAACTGCGCTTCGGTCGAGCTGTTCCTCAACGGCGAGTCGCTCGGTGTGAAGCACCTGAAGGATTTCGACGACCGCATCTACAAATGGGCGGTGCCGTTCAAGGCCGGCAAGCTGGAAGCGAAAGCGGTCAATGTGTCGGATAAATTGATAACTGCAGGCATCCCGGTTTCCATCCAACTGGTTGCTGATGGTTGCCATGTAATTGCGCAACTGGTGGATGCCGAAGGAACGCCGGTAAAAACCGACGAGCGGGAAATCAGTTTTGATGCCACCGGCGGTCGCATCCTCGGCGTGGACAACGGTGCGCCTGACAGTACGCAGGATTACCAATCCAACAAGGTCGCCACCTCCCAAGGCCGCTGCCTGGTGGTGGTTGAAGGCACCTGCAACGTGTCGGCGTCGGCCAAAGGCCTCGCCGGCGCGCACATTGCCGTGGAGGCCGTGTAGGTGAGGCAACTCTTCCAGAGGGCGCGACAAAGCGCGTACCGCAGGCGTCTCGCCTGCTCCGCGTTCGGTCTGCTGGCGCTCGGTGCCTGTGCCCAGCCGCTCGAACTGGTATCGCTGAAGGAAGGGGCATTGCATGCGGACATCGACTATTTGGACTCGGCGATCTCCAACAACGTTGGCGATACGATCGAGGTCCATGCCATCGGCAAGGACGCATGGCCGAACGTCACCTTCAATGCGATCGGCAAGCCGTGGAACCTCAAGGGCTATGCCACGGTCAAGGCCGACTTCACCAACCTGGGCAGTGCGCCGCTGCAGGTCGGCATCCGGCTCGACAGCGCCAAGGCGGCGGAAACCGAAACGCCGCAGCACGCGCAGGGCTTCGAGCTGCTCGATCCCGCCGAGACGCGCACCATTAGTGTTCGGCTGGTTTCCGATGGATGGGTGTTCACCAATGCCGTCGAGCTGGTCGGCATGCGCCGCGCGCCGGGCGCGGAGCTGGTGGATGTTGCAAACATCGGCCGCATCCAGGTGTTTGCCGGGCACGTGAAGCAACCGTGCCTGTTTGCGGTTTCGAACCTCCGCGCCGAAGGTTCGGTTGGGCAACGTTCCGCCGAAGGCTTCCTGCCGTTCATCGATACCTATGGCCAAACCAAGCACCGCGAGTGGGAAGGCAAGATCCGCGCCCATGCCGACTTCGCCGTGCTGCGCACAGCCGAGGAGCAGGATCTTGCGCAGCATCCCGGGCGCAGCGATCTCGGCACATACCGCGGCTGGACGGGCGGCGAAAAGCGCGAGGCCACGGGCTGGTTCCGCGTCGAGAAGGTGGACGGCCAGTGGTGGCTGGTCGATCCCGAGGGCTATCTGTTTTGGTCGCACGGCGCAACGTGCATCGATCCCAACTTCGGCTACACGGGCATCCAAGGTCGGGAAGACTATTTCGAGGGTCTGCCTGCGGACGACAAACCGCTGGGGCAGTTCTATTCGCAGAGTTCCTGGGCACCGCACGGGTTTTATGCCGACAAGGTGCCATTCAAAATTTTCCAGTTCTATAAAGCCAACCTGTTTCGAAAATACGGCGAAAACTGGAAGGCCGATTTTTCCGACTCCGTTCACAAGCGCATCAAAAGCTGGGACATGAACACGATTGCCAACTGGGCGGACCGCGAGGTCTACCGCGGGCAACGCACGCCCTACGTCGCCAACTTTTTCATCCGCGGCAACCGCCAGCTCGAAGGGTCGCACGGCTACTGGGGCAAGTTCCACGATGTGTTCGATCCCTCCTTCCGCGCGAGCATCCAACGGACCCTCAAGCAGCGCAAGCGGGAGGCGAAGGATCCGTGGTGCATCGGCTTCTTCGTCGACAACGAACTGTCGTGGGGCTACGACGGCATGTCGCTCGCGATCGATACGCTCGCAAGTCCCGCCGACCAACCCGCCAAGATTGAATTCATCGGCGACCTCCAGGCCAAGTATGGCGACATTGCCACGCTCAACCTGGCCTGGGGCACGCGGCACGCTTCGTGGGAGGCCTTGCTGGCATCGCGCGAGCCGCCCGAGGCGGTCCGCGCCGGGGAAGACCTGCGGGTCTTCTACCGCAAGACCTGCAACACCTATTTCGGCACCATCCGCGACGAGCTGGAAAGCGCCGCGCCGAACCACCTCTATCTCGGCTGCCGCTTCGCGTGGGTTAACGACGCCGTGGCGGTCGCCGCGTCCGAATATTGCGATGTGGTCAGCTACAACAAATACAACCATTCCGTGCGCGGCCTGCGCCTGCCGCACCAGATCGACAAGCCGCTGATGATCGGGGAATACCATTTCGGCGCAACCGACCGCGGCCATTTCCACCCCGGCCTGCGCGAAGGGGCCGACCAGTTGGAGCGCGCGGAAAAATTCAAGGCCTATTTCACGAGCGCGCTCGATAATCCGCAGATGGTCGGCGTCCACTGGTTCCAGTGGGTGGACGAACACGCCGCCGGTCGCGCCGACGAGGAAAACTACAACGTCGGGCTCGTGGATATTTGCGATACGCCGTATCCGGAAATGGTTAGCGCCATGCGCGAGGTGGGGGCAACGATGTATGAATCCCGAACCGGGAAAGGGAACTAGCCATGTCTAAAAAAACACAAGCGATTGAACTGAGCGAAAAGACGAAGGCGGAGGACAAGGTTCCGCTGTTCCAGAAGATTGCCTATTCCATGGGCGTGGTCTCCGACCACTATGCGAACGTCTGCCTGGCCTGGATTTTCCTGACGCCCTTCTTTGTCGACTTCCTCGGACTGGGCGCGACGGTGGTTGGCCTGGCGCTGGGGGCGGCACGCTGCTGGGATGCATTCACCGATCCGCTGGTGGGGCGCATTTCCGACCGTACCCGGAGCCGCTACGGTCGGCGAAAACCGTTTATCTTTGTGGGCGCGATTTTGACGGGGATGATGTTCCCGCTGATCTGGCTGGTGCCGGAGGGCTGGTCGACCACGGCGATCACCGCCTACCTGTTTGTTGCGCTGATGATCTTTTTCTCGGTCTACTCCATTTTCTCCGTGCCCTACGAGGCGCTGGGTTCGGAACTGACCGCCGACTACAGCGAACGCAGCTGGATCTTCATCGTTCGCAAATATGTGCAGGAAATCTTCAACCTCGGCATTGTCTGGGTGTTCCCCCTGGCCGCTTGGCTGGGCAAGCGGGTCGGCGGCGAAGTCAACGGCGTACGCGCCATCAGCTGGGTCATCGGCGGCATCATCATTGTGGCGGGCATCCTGCCGGCCATCTTCAACAAGGAGCGCTACAAGGACATCGCCGTCCAGGAGGGCACCGGCAGCTTCAAGGAGGGCTTGGGGGCCTTGGTCCGGAACAAGCCGCTGCTCATCGTCATCGGCGTGATTGCCACCTACCTCTTCGCCATCATGGCCACGGCCAATCTCTCCTACTTCGTCAACGTCTATTATATCTACGGCGGGGATGTCCAGAAGGGCGCCAACCTCGGCGGCATCGACGGCACCCTGCGCCTGGGCTTCGCACTCGGCGCCGCCTGGGTGATCGGCCTGATCGGCAACAAGGTCGACAAGCACAAGATCATGATCTTCTCGTGCGCCACCCTGCTGGTGGCCTTTATCGGCATGTTCTTCACCACCATCCCCGGCAAGCCCTGGCTGGCGCTTTCCATGAAGCCGCTCGTGGCCATCGGCGAATGCGGCTTCTGGGTGCTGATCCTTTCCATGCGCGCCGACGTTTGCGACTGGGACGAATACAACACGGGGTCGCGCAGCGAGGGGATGATCGCCGCCATCACCAACTGGTGCAATAAAATCGCCATGACCCTCGCCATCGTCATCTCCGGCTGGAACCTCGAACACGTCGTCAAGTTCGATAGCAAGCTCGACGAGGGAACCAAGGCGGCGGTGATGGCCAAGGCCGAAGCGTCATACGCCGAGCTGACCGAAGCGCAAAAGGTGGAGGCCGGGAACGGCACGGAAATCACGCTCGATGCCTACACCGACGGCATGGAGCGCCAGGCCGTCATGGATAACCTGGAGCCGGGCACCATGCGGCGCCTGCGCATCTTCTATTCGCTGCCGCAGGCCGGGGCGCTGGTGCTCTGCTTGTTCATGCTGGGCCGCTATCCGCTCACCAAGCGCAAGATGGAGGAGATTCGCAAGGAACTCGAAAGCCGCCGCGGCACAACCTCGGCAACCTAATGGAGCTTAGCATGAAAAATACGCATGGGTTTATTGTTGGGGTGGTCTGGCTGGTGGCATCAACCGCGCTGGCCGAAACGGTCGAGGTGGAACTCGATCCCGCTTGCGTGCGCAACATCGGCGGCGTGACCGCATTCGACCGCGCGCAATTCATCACCATCCATGACGGCTTCGGGTCGACGGACATCAACGAGCACGATGTCCGCTACCTGGAGGATGAATTGGAGGTGCGCTACGGGCGCGACGGCGGGTTTATCACTTGGATGGCGGCCGAGGTCGGGGCCGACCCGGCCAAGCCGGAAATGCCGAACCTGCAGGATCTAAAGGACGTCCTGAAGAAATACCGGGAGGAGGTCGAACCCTTCCGCATGGTGCCGAAGCACATGCGCGACGTGGTGTTCTGCACCCACCCGGAGCAAATGCACGGCTTTGCCGACAACACCTTCACGGCCTGGGGGCCGCGGACGCCGGAGGCGACGGCCGAGCTTACCGCCCAGTTGCTCAAGCACGGTTTTTCCGACGAGGAACGACCGCGTTTCCTGGAGGTCTACAACGAACCGTTCGTAAAGGCGAAAAAGATCCCCGCCACCATTGAATCGATGTGCGAGCAGCATAATGTGGTGGCCAAGCGCGTGAAGGAGCTTACCCCGAATGTGCTGGTGGGTGGCTATGCCGCCGCTTGGGTCGAGGTGGAAGACCGCAACTTCGAGCACTGGAACGGTTGGCAAAAAACCTTCATGGATATCGCCGGTGAAAACATGGATTTCTGGTCGTACCACATTTACGACGGCGTCAATGTGATGGGGTCGCCGCGCAACCGCACCGGCAGCAACTCCGAGGCGATCATGGATCTGATCGACACCTATAGCCATATCAAGTTCGGCGTGGCCAAACCGATCATGATTACGGAATACGGCAAGATTCCCGGCGGAAACATGAACTCGATGCCCTACAGCGCCGAGCGTTCGGCCGGCATGCTCTACTCGGCCATGGGGCAGTTGATGACCTTCATGGACCATCCCGACCGGTTGTTGAAAACCATTCCGTTCTTCCTCGGCAAGGCCACCTGGACCTACGGGATGACCAACGACCACGTGCCCGGCGAGGCCAATCCGTTTCTGCTGTGGCGCAAGACCGCGGAAGGGGACTACGTGGAAACCGACCTGACGCTCTTCTATCAGTTTTGGAAAGGCGTTGAAGGCGAGTGGCGAAAAAGTGCCAGCTCCAATCCCGATGTGCGCGTCCATGCGCTGCACGACGGAAAACGCCTGAATGTTGCGTTCATGAACCTGGATGAGGATGCGAAGCGGGTAGGGCTGTCCGGCTTGGATGGCATTCAAGCGGCCGCCGTGTCGCTACGGACGCTAACGACCCATGGCAGGAAACCGGTGCTCGGCCAGCGCACCATGGACAAGGTTCCGGCCTCGTTGGAACTCGAACCCGGTGAAGCCGCCCTGCTGATGATTGACCTGGGCACGGCCCTGAAGCCGAAACGCGGCGTGCGGGAGCATCGCATTTATGCCACGGAATATCTGAAGGATATCGAGGCGGGCAAGCCGGTTGTCTTCAACTATCCGAATACGCCGACCGGAAACGGATCGGCGCTGCTGCGGGTTTCGGCCGGCCGCAAGCTGGGGCGGAAAATCCTGCCGGACTCCGTGAGGTTCAACGGCCATGAACTGTCGATTCCGACAAACTGGGCGGGAGACGACCAAGCGGGGCGCGCCAACTATTTTGGCATGATCGAAATCCCGGTGGGGATGGACTTGGTTCGGGATGCGAACACGGTGGAGGTCCGCTATCCCGATGCCGGCGGCAAGGTGGCCAGCGTTGTTCTCCAGGTGAACCGCATGGAGGAGCTTTAAGCCATGTTGAAATCCGCAATCTTTAAATTGGCCCTGGCGTTGGTGGCCTTCAGCTTGCACGCCGATGAACGCCCCAACATTCTCATCATTCTTGCCGACGATCTGGGGTATGGCGACCTTGGGTTTACGGGGTCGAAAGCCATCAAGACGCCGGTGCTCGATGCGTTGGCGAAGGGCGGGGTGGTGTGCGAAAACGGATATGTGACGCACTCCTATTGCGGCCCTTCGCGCGCCGGCTTGCTGACCGGGCGTCACCAGGCGCGCTTCGGCATGGAAATCAATGCCACCTATTCGCCCTACGACATGCACATGGGGCTTCCTCCGGAACAGAAGACCTTCGGCAAGCGGTTGCAGGCCGCCGGATACCGTACGGGGCTCATCGGGAAGTGGCACTTGGGAGCCGCTCCGAACCATCATCCCAACCATCGGGGATTCGACTATTTCCATGGGTTCCTCGGAGGAGGGCACTGCTATTGGCCGGAGCAGGTCACGATGACCATGCCGCTACTGATGGAAGACGGGAAGATCAACTATGGAGCAAACCAGGGAACGTCCCATCCGTTGCTGCGCAACGACCGCGAGGCCGAATTCAATGAATATTTGACGACCGCGCTCAGCCGCGATGCCGCCCGTTTCGTTCAGGAGAGCGAGGAGCCGTTTTGTCTTTATCTGGCCTACAACGCACCGCACAGTCCGTTGGAAGCACCGAAGGAAACCATTGCCAAATATGGCCACATCCAAGACCGTAACCGCCGGATCTATGCCGCGATGGTGGATGAGATGGACCAGGGGATCGGCATGGTGGTCGATGCGCTCAAGGAGAGCGGCAAGTTTGAAAACACGTTGATCTTTTTCCTGTCGGATAACGGTGGCGTTGGAACGCCACCCTGGAACCCGTCGGAAAACTGGGCGGACAACGGTCCGTTCCGCCAGGGCAAAGCCAGCTGGATGGAGGGCGGAATCCATGTGCCCTATCTGGTGCACTGGCCGAAAGCGCTGAAGCCGGGAACCTTCAAGGGGCTGGTCTCGGCTCTGGATATTACGGCCACCGCCGTAGCGCTTGCCGGTGGCGATACCTCCGGCGAACCGTTGGATGGCGTGAACCTGATTCCCTATCTCGCGGGCAGCAAAAAGGGTTCGCCGCACGCCGCGCTTTATTGGCGCGAACGCAACAGCACTTCGTGGGCCGTGCGCACGCCGCAGGCCAAGTTTGTGAAGAATGCCTGGGAGCGCGGCGAGCTTTGCGTCTACGACATGGTGAACGATCCATACGAATCCACCAACGTGATCGACCATGTGCCGGAAAAACGTGCGGAGCTGGCCCGGTTGTGGAACGACTGGAACGCCGTCAACAAAGCCAATGTCCTGCTTCACGCCTACGAGTATCAGGAGCTCCGCTTGAAGATGTATGAGGATCTTCACCGGGAGCTGGAAGCAAAAGCCGCAAAGACCAAGCCGGTTGTCATTGATTAAATGAGGTATGCCAGTTTTTCGCATTCCCGGAGAACGAGCGAAACCCGGTCAAGCATGGCTTCGTAGAGTACCCGGTAGCACAAAATCAACCCATATGCGCTCATGGCCACGATGAATCCCGTCAGTGCTGTTTTAATTGTTTTCATGGCTTCTCCCTGTCTGCCAGCGGTTGTCCATCGCGGGATTGCGGTGGTAGTGCGCTAGCGACAACCACCCCTATTGCATAGGGTGTGCCATCGCCTTTTCCAGGGGCGCAAGTATATTCGCGGCAACGGAATGGGACGTTTGTCGCGTGTTTTAGGGGTTGTTTTCGGCGAACCTTGCATGAATAGCATGCATACAGTTAATGAAGGCTTGCGCATCTATTGGCCAAAAGTCCTATATCCACGCGGTAAGCCCGCTGTTATAGATGGGCGTTCCAACCTGTGGCTCCGGGAATCGAGACGTAGTGCTGGTAAAAAGGGTTTTCATGAATAAACAGGTTAAGGCATTTTTCTATTCGGTGGTCGTGGCTCTCGGCGGTTTCGTCTTCGGCCTCGATGCCGCGGTGATTTCCGGCACGGTCAAATTCATTACTGCGGAGTTCGGGCTCAACGATCTTCAGGTGGGCACGGCAGTCAGTGCGCCGGGGTTCGGCGTGCTCATCGCACTGTTGATTACGCCGTGGCTGTGTAATCGCTTCGGTCGTAAGAAGACACTGATCCTGATTTCCGCCCTCTATTGGGTGTCGGCTGTTACTTCCGCGCTCGCGCCGACTTATTGGAGCCTTGTCGCAGCCCGCTTCCTGGGCGGGTTGGCGTTCACCTCGCTCACCGTGGCTGCAATGTATATTGGCGAGGTTGCGCCGCCTCGCTGGCGCGGCAAGCTGGTATCGATCAACCAAATGAACATTGTCTTTGGTCTGTCGGCGGCCTATTTCGTGAACTACTTCCTGATTCAGGCCATGAATAACGATGCCGGGTGGGCCGTTGCCGTGAACCTGAAGGAGAATATCTGGCGCTTCATGCTCGGTTCGGAAATTATTCCCGCATTCATCTGGCTCGGCCTGCTGTTTCTTATTCCCGAGAGCCCGCGCTGGCTGGTGTATCGCGGGCGCATCGAAGAGGCCAAGGCGATCATGCACCGCATTACGCCGGATGATGAGATTGATGGGCAGGTCAAGGCGATGGAAGAGAGCCTGCATCATGGAACCGAAGAGCTCTCGGGGCTTTCCCAGTTCCGCGAGCTGTTCCATAAGCGCATGCGGCTGGTGGTCGTTGTTGCGGTCGTCATTGCGGTTGCCCAGCAACTGTCGGGCATCAATGCCATCCTGTTTTACGCACCCACGGTCTTTGAGCAGCTTGGCGGAGGAACCGATGCCGCGTTTGCCCAGTCGCTCTGGGTGGGCCTCGTTTCCGTGATCTTCACGCTGGGTGCGATTCTGCTGGTCGACCGGTTGGGGCGGCGGCCTTTGATCCTGATCGGCCTGATGTGGGTGGTGGTGAGTCATTCCCTGTGCTGGTGGGGCTTCAATACGGCGCGCTACACGTTGAGTGAAGAGGCGGTTGTTGAGCTTCCCGCGGAAGTTGACGCGGCCGCGCTGAAGCCGATGCTCGGTCAGGAATTCAAGAGCGATATCGCATTCAAGAGCGCGCTCATCGATGCATTGGGCGAGACCGAGGCGCGGGTGCATTCAGCCGAGATTCTCAAACAATCCGCGGATATGAACGCAACGCTGATCCTGATCGGCATCCTCAGCTTTATTTCCGCGTTCCACTTCTCGCTGGGGCCGGTGATGTGGGTGCTGTTTTCGGAACTGTTTCCGACCTCGTTGCGCGGCGTTGCGATACCCTTTTTTGTGTTGATCAGCAGTGTGATCAGCTTCCTCGTGCAAAAGTTTTTTCCGTGGCAGCTCGCGAACATGGGCGGCGAAGCCATATTTATGTTCTACGGGATCGTTGCATTGGTCGGCTTTGTCTGGTTACTGCCGATCCTGCCGGAAACGAAGAATTTGAGTATTGAAGAGATCCAGCTGAAGCTGGAAAGAAAATAGATTTCGGAGGATTGGAATTCCTGTGCCTGCGGAGGTGCCGCGGGGTTGGTTGGATAACCTATCTTGGTAACGGTGTTCGGATTGCCTAGACCGTAAGCCAGGTTAGCTGGAACGAAGATCTCCGGGTGGGAATGAACCAAAGGTAATCAAAATGAATATATCGAAACAGGACGTCGGGATCCTGCGGGAGCTGGGCAGAAAGGCGGCGGAGCTTTCCGCAACGGACGACAACAAACAGAAGATCGACAAGTGGACGCGGTTGACGGATCTCGACAAGAGCGCCGGGCCGCTGCAGCTGATCCACCTCTGGCCGCTGGCCTGGGCGGAAGCGTTGCCGGACGAACAACACCTGGTTTGCCAAAACGAAACCGCACGCAACTATGAGCGCGATCTGCGCCAGCGCATCTGGTCGGTGGAAAACCTGCACGACGATACGGTCATCGAACCGGTCATCCGCTATCCGCACTGCGTCGAGATCACGGCCTATCCCGAGCTTCCCGTCATGGCGCACTATGCCTCCGACGACCACGCGAAGACCGGCGCCTTTAAGTTTGAGTCGCCGATCGTCGAGATGGCTGATATCGAGAAAATCGGCGATCCGGTGGTGAAGGTCGATGCCGAACAACGCGAAGGTTATAAAGCCGAAGCGGAGGAAATCTTCGGTGGCATTCTTGACGTGATTCCAACCGGGATTTATTTTGCGGCCAAAGTGGTGGATGAATGGGCCGGGTTGCGCGGCATGGAAAATGTCTACACCGATATGATGGATGAATCGGAGTGGACGCACGAGGCGTTGCAGCGGATTGCCGACAACTTCCAGAAGCGTTTCCAGACATTGGAAGAGCAGGGGCTTTGGGGCCCGTGGGAAAAATCAGACCCGCTGGGATCAACCGGCCTGCGCTTCAATCCAGATATCCCGAACTATCAGGACATCATGAAAAAGGGTAAGGCCGATCTGATGGATACCTGGGCCTTCACCTGCGCCGAGGGGTTCAACTGCGTTTCTCCGGGCATGCACGAGGAGTTCGATCTGCCCTACAATGTGCAGCTGATGAAACTCTTCAAGTGGGTCAACGTGGGGTGTTGCGAAGTGCTGCACAACAAGGTTGAGTTTGTGAAGAACGTGCCGAACGTGCGCCGGATATCGGTCAGCGAATGGTGCGATTTCGAGAAGGCCGGCGCCGAGATCGGCACCGAGCTGCTCTATGGCTACAAGCCCTCCGGCGTGCCGTTCCTCGGCGACGGATTGCACGAGGATCAAGTCCGCAAGGAGCTTCGACGCGTTTTGGATGCGGCGAAGGATTGCCCGCTGGAAATGATTCTCAACATCGGCGGCACCCTGGGTGGTGGCGACGGCGCCGCCAAGCTGGTGGAGTGGACAAAGATTGCGAAGGAAGAAATCGAAGCAACCAAGGGTTAGACTTTTGAATGGAGGTTACAAATGAGTGAAAAAAAAATGAGTGCGGCAACGAAGCGGGCGATGGAACGGAATTATTTCCAGGGCCCGGAATGGTATTGCGAGATTGTTTCCAAACCGATCACCGGCGATCTGGCGGAAGAGCGCGATGGCATGGTACGGCGCGATCCGAGTGCCGTGATTGAAGTAGACGGCCTCTACCACGTTTGGTACAGCCGCTCCACCGGCAAGAGCCATGGCTTTGGCAGTGGCGACCTGGAGGCCAAGACCTTCCCGTGGGACCATTGCGATCTGTGGCATGCCACCAGCAAGGACGGCTGGCACTGGGAAGAGCAGGAGCTGGCCGTGGCCCGCGGCGAAAAAGGGGCCTATGACGACCGCAGCGTCTTCACGCCCGAAATCCTCGCGCATGACGGGAAATTCTATCTGGTCTATCAGGTGGTCACCTCCCCGTATGTGCGCCGCTCGTACGAAAACATTTCCATCTCGGTTGCCGATTCTCCCTGCGGCCCGTGGGAAAAGTTGCCGGGGCCGGTGCTGGAGGCCGAGCAGGACGGGGAGTGGGAAGGCGATGCGGACAACCGTTTCCTCGTGAAGAGCAAGGGTAGCTTCGACAGCCATAAAGTGCATGACCCGACCCTGATGTTTTTCAACGACAAGTTTTACCTCTATTACAAAGGCGAGCCGATGGGCGAGGAAATGTTCATGGGCGGTCGCGAAACCAAATGGGGGGTTGCCATTGCCGACCAGGTGGAGGGGCCGTATGTGAAGAGCGAATATAATCCGATCTCCAACTCCGGCCATGAAATCTGCGTGTGGCACTACAACGGCGGTATTGCCGGCATGCTGACCACCGACGGGCCCGAGCGCAACACGATGCAGTGGGCGCCGGACGGCATCAACTTCGAGATCAAGGCCTACATCAAGGGCGCGCCGGAAGCCAACGGCCTGTTCCGCACGCCCGATCACGACCAGCATCCGCTTGAAGGCCTGCGCTGGGGACTTTGCCACGAAGTAACCAACCAGGCCGGCTGGATGCGCCGCTTCGAGGTGGATGAAGGGCTGAAGTCCTTTTTCATCAACCGCAATACCTACGAGTAGAGGCAGTGGGCATGGCATTGTCCCTATGGCTACGTAATAACAATGGGTGCCCGCCGGATTCCTCGGACATTTGTCCCAGTAGGCAATATGCGTTATCTTTGCGAGCGTAGTCATGCATAGCGGAATTGTTCCGCTATCGCGGACTGGAAAATTGATTATGAAAAAAGAATATTTAGTTTCAGCCTTGGCCGTTGTGGGCATGAACGTATGGGCGGCGGATTGGGATGGAGTTGCCGTTCCGGCCGATGCCGGGCCGAATAATACGTGGGAGTTGCAAACGGCTCCATCCGACGATTTTAATTATGAATTCAAGGCGGCTTCGTCCAAGGCAAACTTTGGAAACCATAAGTGGTATAATTTCTACCATAACGAGTGGGATGGCCCGGGGACAACCTATTGGCAATTCGACCATGTATCCGTGGATGGCACTGATCTGGTGATTAAGGCATCGCGCAATCCGAGCACAGTGAAAATGGGCGTGCCCGGCGTTAATGCCGGCTGCATTACATCCCACAGCAAGGTTAAATATCCGGTGTTTGTGGAAGCCAGCGTGAGTGTGGCGGATATTGCGTTGGCTTCCGATGTTTGGTTGCTGAGTATGGATGACACGCAGGAAATCGACATCATCGAATGTTATGGCGGGGCCAACTATTTCCAGGAATTCATTCATCTCAGCCATCACTCTTTCATCCGTCATCCATTCACCGATTATCAGCCGAAGGATGAGAATAGCTGGTGGGCAAAACCGGGCGTTACAAACTGGGGGGCGTATTGCTTCAACAGGGGAAACCGAAAATATATTCGTATTGGCGTGAACTGGATTGGCCCCAAGCATTTCGAATATTACATCGATGGGGAGTTGGTGCGGGTTTTGTACGACAAGGCTTTCGCAACGAAAAAAGGGACCACGTGGCACTATACCTATCCAACCATGTCCAACGGAAAGCTCGATAGCGGCGGCGGTTACCAAACGGTGGTGGAACTTGCGACCGGGACTGAATATTCGTTCGAAATATTAAAAGGCACGAGCAATGCATCCAGCACTTCCGTGATCGATCCGTATAACTATCAAAGGGGACATGGTTTCACTAAGGAGCTGGATATCATCATCAACGTTGAATCGCAGGATTGGCATGTTGCCGCCGGCAGAACACCTTCCGATGCGGATTTAAAGAATCCCGATAAAAACACCATGAAAGTGGACTGGATTCGGGTGTATAAGCCCGTCATGAAGGGGGGTGCAGCGGCCAAGGCTCCTTCGGCGGAACCGGGCAAACCGAAGTCGTCCTGGATGGCCTTCATGGAGGACGACTGCAAGAAAAAGGGACAGACCTTCCACGCAAAATGGTTTTCAGACCGTTTTGACCGGCTGGATAGAAACGGCGACGGAATCCTGCAGGACTCGGAACGTCCGAAATAGCGCCTAACCTGGCAGCGCCGGAACCCAATCGACCTTCGCCTCTATGGCATCGGATATCTGTACAAGTATCCATTGGCGGTTGTCGGTTATGACGCCTTCGCCTATTTCAAGTCCATCAGCCTGGACGCAAATGTCTTCGAGTAATCCGCGTCCAGGTGAACTCCGTTAATACTTCCATCTCCCCGAAGCGCTTGAAGCGGTGAGAAGAACAACAACTATTAAGGTGTGCCCTTGCACCTGTGGGTCGCTTTGGATTGCACGGCGTCGCTTGACGGCTAGCCTCTCGTTAGGCGCGCTGCGAGTGACATAGAATCGGCTTCGACGAATTAAGGGATATGCATGTTTTGTGGAGAAATGGCTGAGAAAATATTTTTTGAAAGAATTTGAGCGAGGGTGTCTTTTATGAGTTGATGTCGATGTTTTCTACTAACTAGGGGAAGGGGAATGATGATGAAATTTCTAGGAATGCTATTTGTAGTATACTTTTCAGTAAATACATTTGCGAGCCACACTACTGTGAAAGATGCTCCCTTGAACTATTTGTTTTCCAATATGACAACCAATACTGTGGATCTCGGGGGGAAATATGTGCAAGTATATGTTGTTTACGGTAGCGATGGCATAGCTACGGGAGAAGCTTGTGAGTTTCGTTTTTATGACGATGCATATGCTCTCGTTCCTTTTGAAAGTTATCTTTCTACAAATAAACTCAGCACAACGAGAATATCTCTGCGCTACAAAACCAATGCTTCTGCTTTTAACAATTGGAGAGCCAACCTATGCGGTCGATTGGAAATCGAAGCTTTATCCGGATCCGTGTCAATTGCATCAGTGGAATTCACGGTGGTTGATTTAACTGATAACATGTATCAAGAGACCATTCTGCAACCAAGTACACTTATCCAAACTACTACACTTGGAACTCCGGTTTCATGGTTGCAAAACCTTGGATATACGGGGGATTGGGATACAGCTGATGTAGCAGACCCGGATGATGATAATTTTTTAAATTGGCAGGAATATGTGGCTGATACGCTTGCTCTTGATGGAGCAGATTTCTTGAAGATAAATATACGAGAGGGCAACATATCTTTTGACAGTTCTACATCTTGCGTATACGCGGTAGATTGTACCCATAATATGTCTGAGCCCAACTGGATTGAATACACAAACAATGTAATTGGAACTGGAAACCAGATCCTGTTGCCATCCTGTGGTGCTACTAATGAAGCCTTCTTTCAACTGCACGTGGAACGAATTCCATGAGGTTGTTTCTCTAACCAGATTTGTTCGGTACCCTAAGGTGTGGAAATCGTGAATCCGCTGGAGGGAACTATGGACACTGTTTTGTCTGGAAGGATTTTAAGGGAGCCATCCGTGATGCGAAGATAGCCTATCCGACCAAAGTGGAAAACCCTGCATCCTATTCCTTGAAGTGGGCTTTAGCATTCCGAGCCTCCACTGCGGTAGCTCAATGGTTCCGCGTTCCGGTTGCATTGAAGGCACGGGTTCCTGCCGGGGATCACCATTAAGAATGATTTACCGTGCTTGGAAAAGCGCTGGCACTCGGGTATAGATGGTCGTCGATGGCAAAACGGCTTAAACATACGGCAGGGCTTCTGTTGCTGGCACTCGTTGTTTCAGGGGGGGCCTGCGGACAGGCGGTGGTCTCCTCGGTTTCAGAGCTGCGCAAGCTTTCCGCCGCCGAGGCGGCCGAGGGGCGGACGGTGGGGTTGGAATCGCAGGTGGTGCGCCTCGGGCCGAGCGGCTCGCATTTCTTTGTTTTTTCGGGAGCGGGCGGCGGGGCCTATGTTCAGCGAAGCTTGGAGCTGGCCAAGGAGCTGAACCTCAAGGTGGGGGACATGGTCCGGATCCACGGGAAGACCTACCCGGGCGAATTCTATCCCGCCATCATGGCCGAAAAGGTGGAGTTGGTGGGAACGCGGGAGTTGCCGGAAGCCCGCCCGTTCCAGTTGGACGAGATCCACCGGCCGGCCAGCGACTGCGATTGGGTTTCGGTCGAGGGCCGATTGATTGCCTCTTCGGACCATGCCACGCAATTCGGCCGGTTCTATATGCTGCTGGAAATCAACGATTCCATTCAGCTGGGCGTTCATCTTCCCGCCCGGCCCGGGTTGTGGAAAAGGTTGCCCGAGCTGATGTTCCGGCGGGTGCGCTTCAATGCCGTGGTCGGGACGCTGTATAACGGGCAACGTCAGTTGACGGGCCGTGTTTTCATTGTGGACTCCATTGATGACTTCAAGTTGCTGGACGAGGAGGGGCTGCATGCGGCGACCCGCAACCTGCCGATTCAGTCGCTCATGCGTGTGCATGTCGATCCGCGGGAGGCGATCCGCACGCAGGGGGTGGTCACCCATGCTTCGGCCAACGAAATTTTCCTGCGGGGGGAGGAAACGAGCCTGCGGGTGGCGGTGCTGAACAGCAACGGCCTGAAGGAGGGGCAGACGGTGGAGGTGGAAGGGTTTGTCTGGCCTCAGCCGATCAGTCCGGCCTTCCGTGCCCTGAAGGTGCGGGTGCGGAAAGAGGCGGTTGGGCAGCCGGTTCCGAAAGAGGTCGAACTCGATGAACTGTTTGGCTCCGGCCAGCCCGAAGATTTGCTGGACTCCCGGATGAACTATGAGCTGGTGCGGATCCAGGCCCAGTTGCTGGACATTGGCAAGTCGTTCGGCATATCGCGCGATGTCGGGGAGGAGAGTGGGCAGCAGAGTCTGTTGTGCCGGTCGGGATCGCACGTGTTCGAGGCCCGTCTGCCGGAGGGTATGGCGGCCATCAAGGCCCTGGCGCCCGGCGCAGAGCTTGAGCTGACGGGAATCTGCCACCTGATGCACGATGAAAACATGCTGTGGCGGCTCTATTCCGACGGGCTTTGGCTGCAGGTTCGTGGCGAGGGCGATGTGGTGGTCTTGCAACCCGCACCGTGGTGGACACCGAAGCGGCTTTTGTGGGTTGCGGGAATTGCCCTAGGGGCGTCGGCCTTGTTTTTGGTTTGGATTCTTGCGCTCCACAAAACCGTGGACCGGCAAACGGGCATCATCAGCAAACAGGTCGAACGCGAAACCATTCTCGATGAACGCGCGCGGATCGCCCGCGAGCTGCACGACAACCTGGACCAGGGCCTGACGGGCGCGGCCATTCGCCTGCAGGGCTGCCGCAAGTTTCTGGAAACCGGTTTCAAACGGCATCTGGAATTGCTCCATTTCTTTGTCGACCAGGAAATGGTGGCCGATCCCGTCCAGAAACAAAAACTCGTGGAGCATCTCTCTACGGTGGAAAAGGATTCCGCCACCAGCCGTGATGATTTGCAATCGGTTCAGGACATGCTGGGGTATTGCGGGGAGGAATCGCGCTCGCAGATCCTCGATTTGCGCGGCGGCCCGTTGGAGCGGATGGATCTTCCGGCGGCTTTGCGGGAAACGCTGGAGCCCCTGGCCGACGAGTGCGGCGCGCGGTTGGATATTGTGGTGCAAGGCGAACCCCGCCGTTTGAAGCTGCGGGCGGAACGGAATTTCCTGCTGGTGGCAAAAGAGTCGGCCACGAACGCGGCGCGTCATGCGGCGCCTTCGCTGATTCGTCTAACCCTGGCCTACAGACCGGATTCCATCGTGCTGGATATCGTGGACGACGGCAGCGGGTACAATGTGAGCCAGGATTCCCCCGCTGGGCATTTTGGATTGCAGGGCATGCGCGAACGTGCGAATAAACTGGGCGCGGAATTCAAGATTGAAAGCGTGGCGGGAGAGGGCACCTCCGTCCATCTCGAACTGGCGACGGTCGAGTGGGAATTGGAGTGATGCTCGCGGAAGAGGCCCCGATGGAGTCATCGGGCAAAGCAAAAAAGGGAAATACCATGGGCAAGAATACAACCGTTTTGATTGTGGACGACAATGCCATGCTGCGTTTTGGGCTGGCCGGGGCCATCGGGCATGAGGAAGGGCTTGAGGTTGTCGGCGAAGCCGCATCCGGAGCGGATGCCTACGATCTTTATGCGATGCTCAAGCCGGATGTGGTGACCATGGACTACAAGATGCCCGGCGAGGACGGGGTGGAATGCACCCGCCGCATCCGGGCCGATTTCCCCGATGCGAGGATCATTCTGTTTTCCGTGTTTGAATCGGAAGAGGATATCTGGAAAGCCGTGAAGTCCGGGGTGAAGGGCTATCTCACGAAAAATGCCGGCGCGGTGGAGGACGTGATGGAGGCGATCCACGAGGTCGCCGATGGCGGAACCTATTTCCCGGCATTGATTGCCCAGAAAATCGAAGTCCGCAAGCAGCAGGAAGAGCTGACCCCGCGCGAGCTCGAAGTGCTGCAGCTGCTGGGCGAAGGCAGGAGCAACAAGGAAATCCTCGATCATTTCGATATATCCCTTTCCACTGTTAAGCATCACATTACCAATATCCGCGAAAAACTGGGGGCCGCCGACCGCACTCAGGCGGTCGTTATTGCCTATAAAAGAGGCATTTTAAAGGTAGATTAGGCCGTTTATCCTCTCGGGCAGGGTCAAATGGTCCTTTTGGTCCATATACTGCAAAACCCCTTATTGTTATACCTCACAATGTTAACAGTCGCGTTAGTAGGATTCCGGTGCGAACCGGGCCGCGCCACTGGCGAACCGAGGAGATCAAACAATGAGGAAACAATTAACTCTGATGTTATGTATGTTGACTGCTGCTTTTGCTGTTCAGGCTGCAGATATCAATATTTTTGACATCGACTTCAGCACATACAGCAATGGAGATATAGATGGAGTGAACGGCTGGGTCACGACCAGTAGTTCCAGCTTCAGTGTCACAAACAGTACGGAAGTGTCTTTAGACGGATCGGCAGGATCGCACCGTATGATGCTCACCACGAGTCCATCAACATTGGGCATCGGTGAGTCGCTTGAAATTACGTTTGATGCGCGGTATAGCATTCCCAGCATTCGTCAGCATGGTCGTATGATGATGTTTGGTGTTCAGACAAATGGAGTGGACGCTTCCGGCGGACAGGCTGAAACGGTATCCGGCTTTTTAAACTTCTTCGGTGCGGAATTGTCCCGTGAAGCCGGGCAGTTGCGTTATAATGCGGATTCTGCCAGCTGGTGGGTGAATGATGGCACCCATATCGAGACCAGTGCCACGAATGTGTCCATGAATCCATTTGGATATGATTTTGTAACCATGACTGATATCGGTCTTGTTGATTCTGATTCAGACGTTGTGCGCACCACCTATCTCATTACCAAATCGCATGTGACCAATGAGTTCGACGTCTCCGTGACGATTTCCGACAGCATAACAGGCTTCTCGGAAACGTATGCAGAGGCTGGGATTTCACGTCCGGGTGCCTGGGCCGGTAACGAGCTCTATTTCTTCCTCGATACCAATCCGGAAGCAGGTCGCGATTACGGTATCTTCGTTCAGACCGCAAAGATGGATCGACTGGATCCTGTTCCGGTTCCGCCCGCCTCAGTAAGCGCGCTTGGTCTGGATGGTTCTGTATCTTTAACCTGGACCGAAATGGCCGGAGCAGCTACGTATGACATCTACAGATCCACGACCTCCGGCGGATCATTTACACTGCTTGCCAGTGATGAAACACAACCCTATTCCGATACTTCGGTAGCCAATGGAACAACGTACTACTATACGGTGGTCTCAAAGTTTACCAACGGTGATTCTGCTCAGTCTGGTGAGGCACAAGCCACGCCTAAAGCCATCTTCGACAACGTGACGGTATATGATAACGATTTTTCCAGTTATTCGCTGGGTGATCTGACGGTTGTTTCAACCGACTGGGACGAAGTTTCCGGAAGTGGCAGCAATGCATTTGCCGTTATCAATGATAATGGAACGAATAAAGCGGATACCGTTGCCACGCAGGCTGATCATGATAGCGTTGAAGGTAATGCGGTTTATCTGGACAAACTGCTTCGCAACGATGCTGACGATATTATCGAAGGACATATTGATTTGGTCTTCAGCGTGACTGCAAATAGCGGGACTGATGCGGTTTATACGCACAAAAACGTATTCACATTCGGTCCAACGACCAGTACGGCTGATTCGCTCAAGGTAACCGGAAAAGATAACATGGCACTGCTTAACGCCAAAATGCGCTATGAGAACAGGCTGCTGATTATGTTTGGCGATGACAGCATCACCGAAGCGAACGCGCTGGCGATTGTTAACTTTAACGAGCTAGGCTGGAACCCGAAACCGAACTCCGGCCAGAGCTGGGTAGGTACTCCAGGTACTGCAGACCTGGAAACAGATCCACTCCGCATTTCTTACAAATTCCGGAAAACACGCGAAGACGGTGTTTACCAGGTGTGGGCCTCTGTATCCAACATGAATACGATGATCACTTATAGTGAGTCTGAAAACGAGTTCAGGACGCTGGAACGTCAGGATCTCTATGATTCTCCGGCGACGTTGTTCGGTATGAGCCATGATTATCAGGCTAAGGTGGATAGCGAAGTGGATATAATTGATGTAACGGTGAATGAAATGAGTGTTACGCATTCAACGCAGGAACCCGCTGTAGTTGTTCCGCAGGTAACCAGTGTCCTTTCCGGCGACCGGCAGGTCTCCATTACATGGGAACCGATATTGGAAGCTTCGGGCGGTTACACCCTTACCGTGGTAACACCGGACAGCGAAGAATACGTTGTGGCAGAAAATACGACCGAAACAACAATCACAGATTCGCCGCGTTGGAACGATATTGCCAACACGTACACCCTCACGGCGAACTTCGATTCCGAGCTGACTCCGAATACCGCCAGCACAAACTTTGTGGCGGCGCCGGTTGGATTGGTGTCGGCATTCGAAGTTGATTCGTTTGGTACTGCAAATATGGATACGGCTCTCTTGCAGATATCAAATGCGGTGGACTGGGCGACTATCGATGCCATGACCACGCCATTCTTTGAAAATGGAGAGAATAGTTATACTGGGCCCACGCTGTATGGAATGTACAAGGGCAAGCAGGCTGTGGATGGTGTGCTTTTGCAGACCCGAGTCCAGGACGCTGGCGGGAAGGTTAACTTTACCCTCGATAAGGGATGGAAATCCTGGCCTTACGCATCTGTACTCGCCTTCGTTGAGGCATCGGATATGGGTACCGCAACCTTCGATGCGACTGCGGAAACCCTGAATGTCCAGGTGTCCTGGGGCGCTACCACAACCGGTAATGCCGGTAATCAGGATAATGGTCTGCGTCTTGCGATTCGCAATGGTTCAACCTGGTATGCTTCCGATGAGAATATTGTTGCAAGTGATGCAACAAAGAATGATCCCAAAACCATCATTGTTGCCGATGTGGCCAGTGCCGACTGGAGGCCGATTACCGGAATCAATGCCGCTGCCACGTCAGAAATGTGGATTGGCGGGGTTGTGGACGGCAGTACCTTTACGGATGTCAACGCCGTGGGCTGGTTCCAGGCGCGGGGCTGGGTATCGAGTATTTACGGGCTTGAGGTCAAGGTGCAGGGCGCACTGCCTTCCTATGAATACTGGACGGAAAACAGCGGACTGGTCAGCTCAAACAATGCGGCGACCGCCGATCCGGACCTCGATGGGCTGGTCAATGAGAAGGAATATGCCTTCGGCGGGAACCCGCTCGTGGCCGATACCGCTACGTTGCCGGTGATGGATCCAGCCGTGGTTGATATTAGCGGCACGGACTACCTCACCTATGTCTACCAGAAGCGGCGTGATCCGGTTTCCGGCATCAGCTATGCGCTCAAGACCACCACCGACCTGGTCAACGTGCCTTTTGCGGCCAACGGTGCTGTGCTGACCGATGAGCAGGTGATCGATTATTACTGGACGGCGGTGACCAACTACGTTCCGTTTACTGCAGATAAAACCTTCATCAAGGTTGACGTGGAATAAAGTTTCATCTCATGGAGAGTCATCTCCTCCGGGAAATCCCGCTTCGGCGGGATTTCCCGACATACGTTGAAGGTAGGTTTTTTTTAGGAACTGAATTGGAATCAGAAAAAAGGAAAAAACATGAAAAAAAATAAAAACAGATTCGCACTGCTCGCGCTGGCGAGCATGGTTGGCGCAACCGCGACGGCGACGATCATCGTTTCTGATGACTTCAGCGGCTATACTGCCGGTGCGGTAATTGGGGGGCCGAACTGGAATCCCAAGTGGGATGGCGGGGATACATCCCAACAAAGCCTGTTCAGGGCAGAATCGGGTGGAACGGGTTATGCGGTGCTTGATACGACCGTTGCAAAGCGTTCGTACCATATTCCCAACCAGACTTCATTCACCATGGGCCCTGGCTTGACCGCAACAGTCAGCTCGGATTTCCGCTACAGCCATGAGGCCGGCGGCACGATTACCGCCAATCTCAACAAGAATATTTTTGGACTGCTGGTAACAGACCAACCTCAATGGTGGAATGGTGCTAATAAGAATTTTTCGCTGGCAAATCGCGGCAATGCCATGGGAAACACTTTGCCGGCATCTCCATTTGTCGAAGGCTGGATGACGCATGGTTCGCTAGGTGTTGACACGACTGTCGGCGGATTGAGCCACTGGCTCCGCGTGGACTGGGAACTCACCGATAATGGTTCGACCATTCTTGGACAGGCGACCATTACCGATCTTGATACGGCCACGGTACGCTATACCTCGACACAGATTGATCTAGGGCTTGCATCCGGTAGCACGCTATATGCTGGTTACAGCACAGACTGGAACGATGTTGGCGCTGTCGATATTGCCTCATTCTCAAAAATCGATGAAGTCCACATGGATAACTTCCAGATTGAAGTCATCCCGGAACCGGCCACGCTGGGGCTGATTTCCGCGTTTGGCGGAGCGGTGTTGTTCATCCGCCGGCGCTTCATGCTCTAGAGCGGATCACGATTGAGATGATAAAAAAGTAAGGCCTGAACTTAGGGCGACTCGTCCGCCGTAGCTCGAAGAGCGAAGGAGGAAGCCCGTAGATCCGGCCATCACGGCACGGAAGCCAGACCCACGCTGCTTCGCAGCTCAATTCAGGCTTTACGACATCGCAAGGGTTAAATGCTCTGGTTTAAAACTGGATTAAATTGTGAATAGGGGCACTTTCGCAGTGCCCTTTTTTTCAGCGTTATCAGCTGGCTGGTGTCGAATAGATAGTAACGTGATAAGAGGAGAGAAAATATGTTTGGCAAAAGAGCATTCGAAATCACTTCACTTTGTTTCCTGACGGTTTGTGCCATGGCCCAGACCAAAGTCGATATCAATTTGAATGTTCGGCATGAAGTGGGCGGTGTTTCGACCTTCGATCGCGAAAAATATATTGTGCTGCATGCCGGGTTGACCGACAACGATTGGGATTCCGATGCCCAGCGGGAATCGTTTCTCAACGACTACGATGTCTACCTGGGCCGCAACAACGGTTCAATGCCGTGGAACCTGAGCCAGACCACGGAAGATCAGGGCAACCCGGGCTGGTGCAACCATACCAACATGCTCTCGCGAGGCAACAATGCCCGTTCCAGCTATGCTTCCGACACCGCTGCACATGCGCTGGAGTTTCGCGCAAACAGGATGATGCATGGCGGACAAATGTCCATGTATCCAAATGGGCAGACCAACGGCAATGGTTTTGCGATCGGGAGCTATGATGCACTCGGCGACTATTTTGAAACGTACCTGACCGACTTCTTTGGTTCTGGCGGAACGGACGGGCAACCGAAACCGACCATGGTTGAAGTGGTGAACGAACCGTTTGTGTCGGCCTCTACATATGGCACCACCCGCGCCAATATATCCCGTATGCACACGAACGTGGCGGCGGCGGTCAAGAATTCGCACCCCGAGGTGCTGGTTGGCGGATACACCGCTGCACATCCGCAGTATGAAGGAAACAACAGCGACTTTGCCCACTGGGATGCCAACTGGAAAACGTTCATCGACATTGCCGGAGCCGACATGGATTTCTTTTCGCTGCATCTTTACGATAATCCGCAAGAAAGCACCAATATGCTCGATACCATGTACCGCAGCGGGAGCAACGTGGAAGCGCTGCTGGATATGGTTGAGCACTACAGCATGCTGGCACTCGGTGAGGTTAAGCCTTTCAATATTTCCGAATACGGCAGTCTTGCGGTAGAAAGCGGAGTGCCGTACAACCCGACCAACGATTGGGTGGATGTCCGCTCCTATTCGACCATCATGATGCAGCTGCTGGAACGTCCCGACCGGATTGTACAGGCGATTCCGTTCATGATTCTGAAGGCGGAGTGGGGGCGCAAAAACGGCTACCCTTATCCGACACGCCTTTTATGGAATCTGGATGAAGTCAACGATCCGAAAAGTACCGCCGGTGCCTGGGCCTACACGGATCGCATCAAGTTTTTCGAACTGTGGAAGGAGGTGGACGGAACCCGTGTGGATACCATGGCCTCCGATCCCGATATCCAGGCCGATGCCTATGTGGATGGAACCAACGCATTTGTCATCGTGAGCAGCCTGGATCATACCGGTCCGCAGACGGTGGATTTGAATCTGTTCGGAGCCGCAGGGCTTCAGGGCATCAAGGTGAAACACAGCTATGCAGCGCCGTCCGGATTGCCGACGCTCGATATTTATACCACGAATGCGTTGCCGTCCATCACGCTGCCGGCGTCCTCCACCGCCGTCATTAAATACACCTATGCAAACACCGTGCTGCAGCATGAGCAGGAAACGGAAACAAAATATTATGCCACGACCTACCTGCAACCGATCAGCGACAATACACCGATCATTTTCAGCATCACCAATGTTTTGCATGAGGCAACCCATGGAGAAGCCATGCTGCGCCTTGGCCTCGGCCGGGATCACGGCGATTCGCTGCAACCTACGCTGCTGGTAAATGGGGCTTTTGTTGCCGTGCCAACAGACTGGCGTGGCTACGACCAGTCCACCCGGAATTCCTTTTATGGGGTACTCGAAATTCCGGTCCCCTATGAGCTGCTACAAAGCAACAACACGATTTCGGTGGAGTTTTCGGATGCGGGCGGTTATGTCGCCAGCGTCGCCCTGCAGGTATTTGAATTCAGTTCCGATATTCGGAACCCGAGCGACGGTATAAACATTGATTGGTATGCCATTAACGGAAGCGACATCATACTCGGCTTTACCAACGGACCGGCGGACCGTTTCTTTTCGCTCTATTCCAAAACCAACCTGACGGATTCCGAATGGATTGCTGCGCAGACCAACCTTCCGACGGATGGGTCGGGGGCCGGCGCGGTCACAAATCCGATCGTTGCTCCACAGGAATTTTACCGGTTGATAAAGGATGCGGCGATTGTGCCCCCTATGGGGCTCATTGAGTTCACCAGTCCGGACTACACCAACGGCACCCTCAACGGACAGCAAAACTGGAACGCGGAATCCGGCTGGACCGTCGCCGATGCCGCGGGTTCGGGAAATGCATCGACGCCCGATAACTCGAGCGCGGCGGTATTGAACGAACCGATTCAGTTAAGCGTGGGGGAAACGTACAGCCTCAGTATTAATTTCCAGTTCGGCGGCGGCCCCTATTCAACACCGTCGGGTTTTGTTTACGCGTTCCTTGGCGGATTGAAACCAGGCAATGTCGGCGAGTCGGTCAATACCGGCGAGGCCACGGCTGCAGATGCCAATATCCAGATTATCAGCGCAACGGATACGTATCGTCTGCTCAATAATTTTGCGGGAGTCTCCGGAGCATCCAGCATTAGCGGTACCGAGTTGAATGCCGGGGATGTGCTGCAGTTTGATTATGCGCTTACACTGGATTCGCACGCTTCCAATACAACGTACACCGTACGGCTTCAGAATCTGACCGACGGAACCGACACCGGAACGGGGACGGTTAGTTCGTATGTGGAGTCTTCGGTTACCTATCCCGGCATTCATCCGACCCTTTATAATGCCCTGAGCGGTAGCGGGGCCTACGGTTTCTTCCAATCCATCAACCCGGGGGCGAACGGCTCCGGTCTGAGCGGTGTGCAGGTGAACTCGGTTACTGTCGACGCACCATAGGAAACGCTCAAGGAATAGATATGAGGAAACTAGCCATCCTGTTTGCTATACTGATGCCCACATTGATTTGGGCTGCGACATATCATGTTGATCTGAGCTCAGAAGAGACCTTCGAGGACGGTTCGGAAACCTATCCCTTCAAAACTATTGCACAGGCCTCTGCCGTTATGTCGGCGGGGGATACCTGCTATATCCATCGGGGAATCTATCGCGAAACCATCGTGCCGGCTCAACACGGATCATCGGGGGCACCGATTCGGTATGTGGCATACGGCAATGATCCGGTCGTGGTCTCCGGCACGGAGGTGGTTGCCAATTGGCAGCTGCACTCCGGCAATATCTATAAAGCCACCGGTGTGAGCATGCCGTTGGGTAATAAAAATATGGTCTATTTTAACGCCGATGCCCAACAGCTGGCGCGCTGGCCGAATGATCTGGATGGAGATCCATATACGTATGATGCCTACTTCGCCGAAACCGCTTCGGGAACGTATTCCGACTCGTACATCACCCACTACGATATTCCGGACTACTGGACGAGCGGCGTTATTTTTTGGCTCGGTGCGCACAGCGGCTGCTCCATTCAGCGAAACATCACGGGATTCGATCCTGGAACGCACCAGCTCTCTTTTACGCCTATGCCCACGAGTATCTGGCCGTTCAGCAATCACTCTCCATTGCGCTATGAAAACGGCCACCGCGGAATCTTTTATCTGTTAAACCGGCTTGAAGCGCTGGATGCACCGGGGGAATGGTTCCATGACTCGGCAACGCAAACCCTCTATTTTTATGCGCCGGGCGGGGTTGACCCATCGACGGGTACCGTGGAGGTTGCGGTTCGCGATAAAACCATCGATCTCACCAAAAACTATATTCAGTTTGAGCGTCTTAACTTGTTCGGGGCGTATGTCCGTATGCAGAACCATAATTGTTCTCTCATCGATATGCGCATTCGGCACGGCATTGCGGGGCTGATTCCCGATGTGAACAGCACAGGCGCAGCCACGGCCGGCGGTGCGGCGATCGACATCGTTGGGGATAACAACCGAATAGAGCGCTGCCTGCTTGAAGAGGGAACGTCGAACGGAATTTACATCAGTGGAAATGCGGATGGAACCGTCATTCTGAACAACGTGATCCGCAATTTTGACCAGCAGGGTAATCACTGCTGCCCAATCCGGTCGGGCGGCACCGATGCCCTGATTATCAGCAACAGTATTTCCGGATCAGCCCGGGACGTCAGTCGGGCAACTGGAGAGGGAACTGTATTCAGCTACAACGAAGTTTTTGACGGCTTGAAATCCTGCGCCGACGGTGGACTTTTCTATGTGACGGGCAACAGCATTCCCCGCGATGTAGAGCTCAGCTATAACTGGTTCCATGATGCCTACTCGCCTAGCTATGCGGGAGTGAAAGCCACCGGCATCTATCTGGACAACGACACCTCGGGCTACAAGGTCCACCATAACGTCGTATGGGATGTCCAATGGGGCGGACTGCACTTCAACTGGGATGCACTTGAAAACGAAATTTATAACAACACGTTTTGGAATGTCGGAACAAACGAGGCGCTCATTTTATGCTGGGTTCCCGAGAATGGCGGCATCCGCACCGACGTGCGCGACAACACGCTCATCAACAACCTGTCGGACGTGCGCGACTGGTGGGACTCCGGCGCGGGGGACTATACCGAAGACGAAACACTGGACAACGTGTTTTCCAACAATGTGCAGGTGGCCACCTCGCCCTTCGTATCCATTGAAGATAAAAACTTCATGCCGCTGAATCATCCTTCCATCGTCGACCAAGGCGTTGACGTGGTCGGGATCACCGAGGGCTATGTTGGAGCAAGCCCGGATGTCGGCGCCTATGAATACGGTGGGACGCGGTGGATTCCCGGGGCGGACTGGACGCCCTCTTATTTCTCGTGGCTGCTCGGCGATGAAATTCCGGGCTGGATCCGCATCGACTATGCCGAGGTGCTCGGCAACAGCATGGTGCTGGGTTTTACCAACGGCCCGGCAAACGGATGGTTCGAGCTGCACTCCAAGACAAACCTGATGGATGCCGCGTGGACCACCCTGCAGACCGGATTGCCGATCGATTCCTCCGGTGCCGGGGCCATCACCAATCCGATTGCCGCACCGCAGGAATTCTTCCGGCTGTTTGAAGGGGAAGCTCCGGCTCCAGCGGGGCCGGAAGTCATCCGGTTCACGGCGCCGGACTATGCCGACGGGGCGCTTGACGGGCAGCAAAACTGGAAGGCGGAAGCCGGCTGGAGCGTCGGGGATTCCGCAGGAATCGGCCACGCCATCACCGCCCAAAACAGCGAAATTGCCGTGTTGGACGAAGCGGTTGCCTTGTCCGTTGGCCAATCCATCGGCTACACCGTCAACTTTGAGTTCGGCGGCGCCTATTCCGCACCCACGAACTATGTCTACACCTTCCTGGCTGGATTGAAGGCCGATGGCTCCGCCGCCTCCCATGTGGGCACCGCCGACTCCGCCGCCGATGCCAACGTCCAGATTTTTCCGGACAACGACACCTACCGTCTGCTCAGCAACTATTCCCCGGTTTCCGGAGCGGGCAACATTGCCGGCACGCAACTCAACGCCGGGGATCTGCTCCGGTTCGACTACACGCTCACGCTCGGGGACCATGCCTCCAACACATTCTATACGGTGCGGTTGCAAAACCTGACCGATGGAACCGATACCGGCCTGGGCACGGTGACCGGGGTTGACGCCACGGTTCACGCTGCGCTCACCGGCCCCGGCGCCTACTTTTTCTTCCAGCGGATCAATCCGGGGGCGAGGGGGGCCGGACTCACCGACCTGCAGGTCAATTCCGTCACGATCACGCACCGTCCGTAAACGAAACCCCATAGTCCTTAAGTACTATGGATGGTTGCGCGCGCGCGGTCTATCTTCGTTGCGTTATGGCTAGGGACTTTTTCGCGGTTCCTGGCGCATGGATTAAACCAGGCAGAAAAGGTGCATGGATGAAAATGACGAATCATAAGGCGGCCGGTGTTGGCGCAATACTCACGTTGGCGGCCTGTTCGTCCGTTGCGGCGCAAACAGCGAGTCCGCTGGCTCATTGGCGCTTTGACGACGGTACCGGGAACCGGGTGGCCGACAGTTCCGGCAACGGAAACTCCGGAACCATCAAGGAGATCAAGTGGGTTCAGGGCGCAGTCAATTCCGCCGGTCAGCTCGGCCACCAGGCCGGGGTGAATGTCGGCAACGACAACAGCCTGAACGCAGGCCAGTCCATTTCCATCCAGGCGTGGATCAAGCCGTGGGCTCCGCAATACGACCAGTTTCCCACCATCGTTCGAAAGGAGGGGGCCTATGTTTTCCGGCTCTCGCCGAGCAAATCGTTGGGACTGGTGCTTTGGCTGGATGGAAAAAAGCACACGCTTGAAGCGAAGCAAAAGGAGTGGCCGAACGGCAAGTGGCAGCATGTGGCCGCCACCTACGATGGCGCCGAAGTCCGCCTCTATGTCAACGGCGGGTTGGATTCCGTGTTCCCCGCTTCAGGAAAAATATCCAGTAGCGAAGCCGACTGCCATCTCGGCGCCGTCGAAGGTCGGTACTTTTTCAATGGAACGCTGGACGAAGTGCGCATCGATGGCTCCGCGTTGAGCTCGCGGGATATTGCGGAAGCCAGCTGGCAGGGGCGCTACGAAATGGCGCGCCGCGACAACCGCTTCACCGACTTTTATGAAAAGATCCAGAAACGCAGTGCGGAAACAATGGTGCCGGGTACGCTGTGGATCGATGCCGAGGATTTTGATGAGTACGGCGGCTGGTGGATGGATACCCAGTTTGTTCCGCAGATGGGCTCGCCCTATCTGCTGGCGGCCGGCGTCGGCACGCCGGTTGAAAACGCGAAGACCACGGTTGCTGTTCCCGAGTCCGGGCAATACCGCCTGTGGGTGCGCACTAAAAACTGGTTCGGTTACCGCCATGCACCGGGACGCTTTGCGGTTTCCGTTAACGGCGCAAGATCCAAAACCACGTTCGGCACCCGCGAACAGCGCGCCTGGGTCTGGCAGGACGGAGGAACGTTTGAGCTGGATAAAGGCGATGCCACCCTCGAACTCGAAGACCTGTCGGGGTGGTACGGCCGCTGCGATGCGCTGATCCTGACCAAGGATCCCGCGTTTGTGCCGAAGCAGGAGCAGAAGGATTACCTCCCGATGCGCAAGGAGATGGTCGGCACGGTTCCGGTGCAGGAGATGGGGCATTTCGACTTTATCGTCGTCGGTGCCGGTGTGGCCGGCTGCAATGCGGCGATTTCCGCGGCGCGCGGCGGCGCGAAGGTGGCGCTGATCCAGGACCGCCCGATGGTCGGCGGAAACAACAGTGCCGAAATGGGCGTGCCGGTTTCCGGCGGCTCCAGCATTGGAAAGGGGCGTGAAACCGGTTTGAACGAGGAGATCGGACGCATCCATGCCTTCAACTATCTGAGCAAGTGGGCTTCGGGGGCCGATCTGGTGATCGCCAGCGAACCAAACATTACCCTTTTCCTGAACGCGCATGTTTTCGATGCGGAGATGGACGCAGACCACCGGATCAAGGCGGTAAGGGCCTTCGACATGATCGATGGCCACCACACGCGGTATACGGCCGACCTCTTTGCCGATTGCACGGGCGATGGCTGGCTGGGCTACCATGCCGGTGCCGAGGTGATGCTCGGCCGCGAGTCGAGGGAGCAGACCGGAGAGATGAACGCCAAGGATATTGCCGACGGCATTACGATGAGCGGATCGCTCATGCAAAACTCCATCCTGGGCTACCAGGCCATCGATATGGGCAAGCCCCAGGCCTTCGAAACGCTACCTTGGTTCTACGACCTGCGCATGAACGAAGAGGGCTATGTGAAGCATCGTCCCCGTTATGACAACGGGGTGCGTGCCGGAAACTGGTGGACGGAAAACCATGGCCGCAACGACGACCTGTGGGATCCGGAATGGGCGCGCGACGACCTGATCCTGGTAAGCTTGTCGTACTACAACTGGATCAAGAACCACTCCCCGCTGGCGGAAAAGGCAACCAACTATCAGCTGAAATATATTCCGGTCACCAACGCCAAGCGGGAAACGCGCCGCCTGGTCGGCGATCTCGTCGTGACGGAACAGGACATCCTTAAGCGGGAAGTGTTCCCGGATCGCGTGGGCTATTTTACCTGGAAACTCGACGTGCACCATCCGCTGGGCATCTTTTCCCCGGGGAGTCCGTATGACTATGAAAACAATATTTCCCCGGCGAGCATTCCGCTGCGCATGCTCTACACGAAGGACGTGCCCAACCTGTTCATGGCCGGACGCCATGTTTCGGTAACGCACGTCGCGCTGGGTTCGGCGCGTGTGCAGGGTACAACCGGCATGATGGGGCAGGCCGTTGGAACCGCGGCGGCCCTCTGCCTGGACTACGAAACCACTCCGCGCGGCATCGTGAACAACCATATGGCCAAGCTGCAGCAGCAACTGCTCAAGGACGACCTAACCATTCCGCACCTGCGCAACGAGGATCCGGACGATCTGGCACTGATGGCGAATGTCAAGGCCTCCAGCAGCCGCTCGCTTGAAGCCGGCGTCCAGAATGTGATCAACGGGATCACCCGCCCGCTGGATGAAGACCAGGAAATGTGGATCGGGAAAGTGCCGGACAACATGTGGATTTCCGACCCCGCGCAGAAGATGCCGCAATGGGTTGAGCTGGTCTTCGGCGGGCAGCAAACGGTCAATTCCGTCTATCTGACCTTCGACACCAACCTGAAGGAAAAACGCTATTGCTCGTGGGAATTCAAGGTCGAGGAGCGCATGCCGCCGCAGTGTGTGCGCGACTACGAAGTCCAGTATTTCAACGGCAGCGAGTGGCTCGCATTGGCCACCGTGGAAAACAACTACCTGCGTCGGCGCATCCACCGGTTCGATGCCGTCAAAACCTCCAGGATCCGGGTGCTGATCACCGCCACCAATGGCGACCCATCCGCACGCATCTACGAAATCCGCGCGTATAACGAATAGGGCACCCTCGTCATGAAAACATGCATTGCGATCATTTCCGGTCTTGCGGCCCTGCAGCTTTCGGCGGCCGCATCGAAACCCAACATCCTTTGGATCATCACCGACGACCAGCGGAGCGATTCGCTGGCGTGCTGGAACCGGGCCACGACCGGGAAGCCGGAAAGCGAGCTGGGCTACGTCGAGTCGCCCAACCTCGATGCGCTGGCGAAGGAGGGCGTGCTTTTCACCGATGCATATTGCAACTCGATGGCCTGCGCGCCGTCGCGTAGCTCGATGCACACCGGCAAATACCCGCACCGTTCCGGCATGTATGGCTTCCGCAAGGCGCACCAGGCGGCCGACTGCTCCAGCCGGGTGGTTCCGGAGGTCATGAAGGAGCACGGCTACCAGCCTTCGATGTTTGGCAAGAGCGGCTACTATATTTTTGACTGGGAGGGCTACCACCAATGGGCGCCGCTGGGCTACTACAAGCCGTTCATCCACCGCAACCAGCTCGAAGCAACCGCCGGTAGCGATTTCTGGTGGAACAAGCCTTGGGGCCAGCACAACGGCAAGGGCATGGTACTCGGCAAGGAAGAGGTGTTCCGCTTCGCCGACGGCTCGGTCAAGCGCTATTGGTACGAGCGCAAGGACCGGCCGCTGACCGATGAAGAAAAGGCGAACCGGATTGCGGTGGAGGAAGAGCTCGACCTCCTGCGCACCTATACCCGAAGCAATACGGAACTGATCATCGGCGGGGTTTCGCCCAACACCACCAGCCAGACACTCGATGGCGCCATCGTGAAAACCATGCAGAACTATCTGGCGAACGCCGGGAAGGAATACACCTCGGCCATCGGCACGGCGGAGCAGGGGCCCGATCCGGAAAAGCCGATCTTCATCAACCTCGGTTTTGTGTTCCCGCACACGCCGGTGCTGCCGACCAAGGAATTCCGCGACCGCTTTGCCAACCAGACCTACAAGGTGCCGGACTATTCCGACAAGGAAGCCGAGCTGATGCCGGCATCGCTGAAGGATCTGCGCAACGATATGGATTTCTCGCGAATGACCGATGCCGAAAAGCAACAGGCCATCCGCGACTACTATGCCTTTTGCGCCATGGGCGACCACCTCATCGGCGAAGCGGTCGAATCGTTCAAGGCCTACTGCAACCGGCACGGGCAGGACTTCCTGATCGTCTACGTCTGCGGCGACCACGGCTGGCACCTGGGCGAGCAAGGGATCGAGGCCAAGTTTGGCCCCTGGTACCAGACCGTCCACGACAGCGCCATTGTGGTGGCGTCCGACAAAAACAAGTTCCCGGCGGGCACGGTGTGCCGCGACTGGGTGGAGTTTGTCGATTTTGCCCCGACCTTCTACGAGGTGGCCGGCATCGATGCGGCGAAGCATCCCGGACTCGACGGAACCAGCCTGCTGACCACCCTCAACGAGGGGCCGCAGCGCGAATATGTGATCGGCGAGATGAACCAGGTGCGCGGCGACCGCGCCTATCTGCGCTGCAAGGATTTCGCCTTCGCCATGCGGGTGCGGCCGTTCTGGACAAAGCCGGGCGAGGGCTATGAACCCGGCGCCAACATGCGCTGGGGGCTCGACGCCCCGGCCGCGGAGGTCGATATGTCGCTCTACGATCTGCGCGTCGATCCAAAGGAGCAGGCCAACGTGGCCTATTCGGAACCCTATGCCGAGCTGGCGGCGTTTTTCCGCAACAAGCTGGGCGGCATTGTGCTTGGCGATGGCCGGGTGGAATGCGACTGGACGCAGAAAAACACCTTCAAGGTCAGCAACTTTGCCGCTGGCGCCCATGACCGGAAACTCAACATTCCGCAATCGATCATTCCCAGTCCGTAGCGTTTCCGGAACGGAGGTGAACCCATGAATCTGCACATCAAGCTTTTGCCGGCCATGGCGGTGGCGTTGCCGCTCTTCGGAACCGGCGGGGAGCCATCCAGTTTCCCCTTCAAGATGCCACTGGAAAAACCCAGCATGCCGTTGAGCGCCGCAATGGAGCGCGCGTACGACGACTACGCCTCGCCGACCTATTGGTGGAACGAGCTCTTTTCCAAGTTCCGCTACACCCAGCTCGAAGGGCTGGACTACCACAACCACGATGGCACCATTTCCCGCCGCGATCCCTCCAAGGTCGTCAAGGCCAATGGGAAATACTATGTCTGGTACACCTGCCGCCGAACCGAAACCCCGCCCCAGGGGGCGAGGGGCGGAAGCGACACGCGGCCTTCGTTCGACTGGGACCTGGCGGAAATCTGGTATGCCACCAGCGAAGATGGCTTCACGTGGACGGAGCAGGGCGTTGCGGTGCCGCGCCCCCCGAAGCCGAAGGTGGGTTGGCGCTCGGTCTCCACGCCGGATGTGCTCTGCTGGAATGGACGATACTATCTCTACTACCAGGGCTTCCTGGAAATGCCGGGCACGCGCGGCGACGACTGCCCCGTGGCCTGTTCCTGGGCGGATTCCCCGGACGGCCCCTGGACGCCGGTCAACGAAATCATCGTTCCGAACGGACCGGAAGGGACGTGGGACCAATATTGCATCCACGACCCGTATCCGCTCGTCTACAACGGGAAAATCCATCTCTACTACAAATCCGACTTCAATGGCCTGCCCGAGATGGTCCGCGCGCAGGGCCTCGCCACCGCCGACCATCCACTGGGGCCGTTCGAAAAATGCCCGCTGAACCCGGTGCTCAACTCGGGCCATGAAACCGCCCTGTTTCCCTTCAAGGGGGGCATTGCGGCGCTGACCGGCCGCCATGGCAACGAGCTCGAAAGCATTCAATGGGCCCCCGATGGCATCAATTTTTCGCGGGTCGCCAATTCCATCCTGATGCCGATAGCGGCCGGCCCCTATGTGCCCGACGCCTTCACCGACACCAAGGATGGCCGCGGCATCACCTGGGGCCTCTGCCACTTCACGACGATGGGCGGGAAGAACAAGAGGCACGGCATCCTTGGCCGGTTCGACTGCGACCTGAGCCTGGACTACCACGACCAGGGCATGAAGGATCCGGAGCACTATTGGCCGCCGGAATTCTATTTCCGCAGCGGCCTCGGCGGGGCCCGAAAGAGAATCGAAGCCATCGCCCGCGAAGACCTGAAAACGCAATGAACATGATCCAGCATTCCCCAACCTATCCTTTAGGCCTAACGCCTTGCGGTTGCAACGCGGATGGGAATCGCTATCATCCATGGTTCATGCGAAGAAGGCGAGGTGGGTTGTGGATAGGAGATGTTTTGTGGGCGTAGCAATGGCGGGAACCGCGGCCTCGGCCTGGCCGATGGGCTCTAGGCGGCTGGGCGGGGACGCGCTGGAATACCGAAGCTCGTTCAACGAGGGCTGGCGCTTCCACAAGGGCGATGCCCCCGGCGCCGAGGTTGCCGCGTTCGACGATGCCAAATGGCGCGCCTTGGATCTGCCGCACGACTGGGCCATCGAGGGTCCGTTCGATGTCAAATACAACGCACGCTGCGGCGGGCTTCCGTTCCATGGCATCGGCTGGTACCGCAAAACCTTCGACGTGCCGGCCGAGGCCGAGGGCAACGTGGTTTACATCACGTTCGATGGGGCGATGTACAACGCGCAGGTCTGGATCAATGGCCAGTTCCTCGGCAACCGCCCGTATGGCTATAGCGAATTCCGGCATGAGGTTGGCAAGCATCTGAACCATGGCGGCTCCAACGTGATTGCCGTGAAGCTCTCGCCGGAAGACCTCTCGTCCCGCTGGTATCCCGGCGCCGGGATCTATCGCAACGTTTGGATCGACTACCGCAACCCGGTGCACGTTGCGCCGTGGGGCACGTTTGTCACAACGCCGACCATCACGGAAACACAGGCCACGGTGCATGTGGAAACAACGCTCGTCGGCGAAGGCGACATCGGGTATGAAATTATTGATCCGAACGGCGGGGTCGTGGCCGCCGGAACGACGCCGGATCTGGTGGTTGAAAACCCCCGGCTGTGGGACATCGACTCGCCGAATCTCTATGTGCTGCGCACAACCGTTCGGGTGGATGGGGCGATGGTGGATCAGGTGGAAACCCGTTTCGGCATCCGGACGCTGGAATTTTCCAAATCCGGATTCAAGCTGAACGGCAGGCCCGTGCGGATCCAGGGCGTTTGCCTGCATCACGATAACGGTCCGCTGGGCGCCGCCACCTATCGCCGCGCGGACGAACGCAAGCTGCAGATCATGAAACAGATGGGCGTCAACTCCGTGCGCACCAGCCATAACCCGCCTTCCAACGAGTTCATGGATCTCTGCGACGAGCTGGGCATCCTGGTGCAGGACGAGGCGTTCGATGTCTGGAAAATCCCCAAGGTTGAAAACGGCTACAACCGGTTTTTCGAGGAGTGGGGCGAGCGCGACATCAAGGATATGGTCAGGCGCGACCGCAACCACCCGTCCGTCTTCATGTGGAGCATCGGCAACGAGATCATCGAGCAGCGGGAAAAAGTGGAAGGCCCCCGCGTTGCCAAGCAGCTGAACGACTATGTGAAGGAGCTCGACCCATCCCGCCCGACCACCTGCGGCTTCAACTGGTGGCCGGGGCCGTACCAGACGGGGATGGCGGGGCAGGTCGACATTGCCGGTATGAACTACAAGCCGTTGGCCTATGGTGCTCCCGTAAACGAATTCCTGCCGAACCATCCGGTGGTCGGTTCCGAAACCTCCTCCTGCACCAGTAGCCGGGGCGTCTACCACCTGCTGATCGAAAAATACAAGACGCACGAATCCAAACAGGTCTCCAGCTACGACCTCATCGGCCCGCCGTGGGCCTATCCGCCGGATGTCGAATACGATGCGCTGGAGCGGAACCCCGAAATCCTCGGCGAATATGTCTGGACGGGTTTCGACTATCTCGGCGAACCGACGCCCTACGGCGGCAAGGACAACAGCACCAATGGCTATTGGAATGCCGACTGGCCGTCGCGCAGTTCCTATTTCGGCGCGGTCGACCTCTGCGGGTTCCCGAAGGACCGCTTCTATCTCTACCAAAGCCAGTGGACCGCGAAACCGATGGTGCACGTGCTGCCGCATTGGAACTGGGAGGGGACCGGCCACTCCACCATTCCGGTCTACGCCTACACCAACTGCGAAGAGGTGGAGCTTTTCGTGAACGGAGCGTCCGCCGGAAAAAAGGTGAAAGGCAAAGACCTGACCCAACTGCTGGTGAAGTTCAACCGCTATGATGGCGATACGTTCATGTCGAAATACCGTCTGTCGTGGGACGTGCCCTATGCGCCCGGCAGCTTGAAGGTGGTCGGATACATCGGCGGCAAACCCGTTGCGGAAAAAGAAATCAAGACCGCCGGTGCGCCGGCAAAAATCAGACTGGTCCCCGACCGCTCCGGGATCGCCGCCGACGGAGCCGACCTCTCCTATGTTACCGTGCGGATCGAGGATGCCGACGGCAACCTTTGCCCGCTGGCCGACAACTCGGTCGAGTTCGAGGTGGCGGGGGCAGGGCGCATTGCCGCCGTGGGCAACGGCAACGCCGCCACCACCGCGCCGTTCCAGGCCAACCGGCGCGATGCCTTCAACGGACTTTGCATGCTCATCGTCAAGGCCGGCAAGCAAGCCGGAACGATTGACGTGAAGGCCACCTCGCAAGGCCTCCAGCCGCATGCGGTGCACCTGACCGCGCGATAGACGTCAGGGCCGACGTCCAACTTTAATTCGATCCGGTGTCCACTCCTCTATGTAGTTAAACGTTTCATCCTTGTGTTTGATGAAGGTTTTGCATGAATCGCAGGAATTGAAGCGAAATAGGACAGAGAGGATGAAGATGAAGATGAAGTGGGTGCAAGTTGCCCTTTTGGCGGGATTGGTTTCCGGTGCAAACGCGAAGGCGCCGAATGTGCTGTTCTTTTCACTGGACGATATGAACGACTGGGTCGGGGCAATGGGCTATGCGCAAGCGGTTACGCCGAACATGGACCGGCTGGCGAAAAACGGCGTCAATTTTTTGAATGCGCATGCGGCCGGTGTGTTTTGTGCGCCATCGCGGTCGGCCATATTCACGGGACGCCATGCCAGCACGACGGGGTGCTACACCACGCAGGTTTATTTCCACAACCATCCGGAGATCAATCCGCTCCACAAGGTGCTGCACGACGGTGGCTATGCCACCTATGGCGCGGGCAAGTTGTTTCATCATCCGGCGGGCTTCATCGACCAGCGCGGCTGGACGGAATATTTCTTCCGCACCGACGCGCAACGCAAAGCGGGCTGGAACATCAACACCTGGAATGTGGACGACCCGATTCTTCCCGATCCCTATCCCAACAGTGTCTACAACCAGGATCGCGAACCGGCGAACAAGTTTTTCATGGAGTGGGGCAAGATCAAGAACGAGGACGAGGAAAAGATGGCCGACACCCTGCGTACCGAGTGGGCCTGCGCGTTGCTCCGTCAAAAGCACGACCAGCCGATCTTCGTGGGGGTGGGGCTCTATGCCACGCATTTCCCGAACTATGCGCCGGAAAAATATTTCGACCTCTACGACCCCGGCAAGATCGAGCTTCCGCCCTACCGGGCCGACGACCTCGATGACCTGCCACCCGCCGTCAAGAAGGCCAAGACCGGCCGCAGCGAAATCCACAAGCGGTTGGAAGCGCTCGATGCCGTGGATGATGCCATCCATGGCTACCTCGCCTGCATCTCCTACCAGGATGCCATGCTGGGCCGTCTGCTCGAAGCCATCGAGTCGGGGCCGAATGCGGGCAACACCATCGTGGTGCTGTGGAGCGACCAAGGCTACCACCACGGCGAAAAGTTCGACTGGGGCAAGCACACGCTCTGGGAGCGGACATCGAACGTGCCGTTCATTTGGGCGGGGCCGGGCATCTTCAAGGGAGCCGATGTGGAGGCAACCGTTTCGCTGATGGATATGTTCCCGACGCTGACCGAGCTGTGCGGAATCAAGGATGGGCAGGCGCGCGACGGCACCTCGCTGGCCCCCATACTGGCCGATCCTTCAACGGCGAAAGACCGCGAGGTGCTGCTGCCGGGCATGAAGCCGGAGGAATATGCGATCATCAACCGCAACTGGCGCTACATCCGCTATGCCGACGGTACGGAAGAACTGTACAACACGAGGCAGGATCCCAACGAATGGAACAACCTGGCCAACAATCCGGAGTTCAAGGAGCTGAAAACGCAGCTGGCCGCCTCCGCGCCGCAAGCCTTTGCCGAACCGGGCATGATTGGCGACGAACTAAAGCTGGTCACCGAGGGCGATTCCTTCAAGTGGGTCGGCAAAAGGAAAGCCGCGCCGAAGAAGCTTTCGGATACCGTTCAAGGCTCGCCGATGGTTCCGCGGGAAAACAGTGATGAGGCGGAAATGACGCCGGACAAGGTGAACGGGAAGGAGGTCTGGATCTCGAAGATTCGCGACGGCGCGCCGACCTATTTCTATTTCAAGCTACGGAACCGGAAATACGCCAACGCCAAACAGCCGAGGGTGCAGATCCAAATTACCTATCTGGATCAAGGGAATACGCGCGGCTTTGTGCAGTATGACTCCAGCGATGCATCGGCAAACGCTGGAGGAACCTTCAAGCAGGCAACCACGTTTAAGGTCGGCAACTCCGGCCAATGGAAAACCCTCCTGTTCAACCTCGACGACGCCCAGTTTTCCGGCCGCAGCAACGGCGGCGACCTGCGCATTGCGTTCGATAGGCCCGATGCCGATCCCGTTGTGGCGGAAGTGTTGGTTAAGCCGCTCAACTAATCGTTAGGGCTCTGCAATCGGGCTGCGGTGGATGCCCTGAAATGGGATAAACGATAATCCTTTTAGGTGAATATTGGAATGAATTGTCGATAGGCCGAATTTTGTGAATCGCGAATTAAACACATAACGCTGGGCATATAACAAATTCAAAAAAAATCGCTTGACGATGAATCAAACTATGCTAAATCGTTCTACCATGAATCGGGTACGATTAACCATAACCCCGGAGGAGAAGTAGCATGAGTACGTTCAAGTTAAGTCTGATCGCGATGCTGACGGCGGCTGCCGCCAGCCAGGCCGATGTTTCGGTCATGTTCACCAATAACCTTGCCAAGGCGGCCAACCCGTTTGCGGAAAACACGCCTGGAACCGTTACGCTGGACTTTGCAGTCGATGGCGGCGGCAACGTGACCCTGGATGCCTCCTGCTCGGAATCCAATGCGACCATCGTTGCGGAGATCGACAAGTTTGACGGTCCGGTGGGGACGGTTAGTTATAGCGGGGCGTTCGGTACAAGCTTCAGCATCGCCCTCGTGGCCCAGGGCGGCACCCTGCGCCTGAGCGAGGATGATCTAGGTGGTTTTGGTGTTACCGGCCAGAATCAGTGGCGGATTGATCGTACGGAAACGGAGCAGGTAAAGGTTACGCCGAGCGGCCTTGACGGTGCCTCCATTGATTTTAAAGCAGTTGATTGGACTAGCCGGGCCAACGGCAGCGTGCAGATGAAAGCAATCGGCCCGCAGGGGGCATACACGAATGCCTTGCCCCAGAGCGATGGCACGTGGGATTTGGATGCGGAAAACATTATCCTCAATAACGGGAAGGATATTGCCTTCATGAATGCCACCACCAACAATGGCGATGGTTACGTACTGGCCGGTATTTCTTTTGATGTGGTGCAGGAAATTCCCGATCCGGGTGTCAAGGTGGTCTTCACCAACAGCTTGCCAAACGATCCGGCCACCGTAACCAACATGCCCATTTCGATTACCCTCGATTTCGACGTGGATGCCGTGGGTTTTGTTACGCTGGACGCTTCGTGCGAAGAAACCAATGCCGCCCTCGTGGCCATCGTCGATGCATGGGACGGGCCAGCGGGCTATGTGGATTATACCAACAATGTCTCTTTCAGCGTAAAGCTTGAGTCGATCAGCGGCGATCTGCGCCTGAGTGGCTGGGGCGGTACCGGCGGCCTCGGGCTTACCGGACAAAACCAGTGGCGCGTGGACCAGCCTTCCGAATCCTTGGCGCTGACCCTCGATTCGTTGCCGGGCGTGGCCCTGAAAATGAAAAACTTCGAACTAACCAGCACCCAATCGCCGGCCTACCTGAAGCTGGATGCTTCCAGCGGATCGTTCACCAACGCAATCACCTCCTCGGGCACCTTGGTCATTGAGCAAAGTGTTTTGGCAAACAACGACGACGCCATGGTGGTCGGCGTTGCCGTCACCAACCAAGGCTATGTGCTGAGCGGCTTCGAGTTTGTGCTGGTCGATGCCTATGAACCCCCGCCGGAACCCGGCGTTGGAATCCTGTTCAGCTACGACGATAGCACCAAACTCGACTTCGGCAATGCCGGAACCATCACCCTGGACTTTGCCATCGACGGTTCGGGTGTGGTTTCGCTGGATGCCTCCACGACGGACTCCGGCGCAAACGAAACCAATGCCGTGAATGGATGGGACAGCGCCGACGTCGGATTCGTGACCAATGCAGCCCTCTTTGGAAAATCCTTCACCCTCACGGGAGCGGCCAGTGTGACCACCACCAATGTCACGACGGACGGCATTATCACCCTCTGGAACAACAATGGCGGCATTCTGGCGATCCAGGGGCAGAACTCCGGACGCATCGACGGCTACACGTTGAATGTCAGGACCAACATGGAAGCCATGGCTTGGACGCTGAGTGGCGATGTCTCCCTCGACTTCGAAAGCTTCTCCTACGGCAACTCACTCAACAATGCAGGGATCGAGCTGAGCGATGCCGATACCGCGCTGCTCTACACCGCGACTGCACAGTTTGGCGACCAGAACGTCGCCGCCGACGGCTTTTCGATCGGCAGTGGACAGGCGCTGACGTTCACGGCGGTGACCAATTATACCTGGGGCATCGCACTGGGCGGATTCAGCTTCCAGATTGTTCCGGCGAAGGCCCTGAGCTATACCGACTGGGCGGCGCTGTACCCCTCCATGACCGGCGGCATGCTGGACGACGACGACAACGACGGCCTCGACAACCTCTACGAGTTTGCCGTGGGCGGCAACCCGGTCAACGGCACGGTTGCCCCGGCCTACATGCCCGTTTCGAGCCTGATCGATGCCGGCGGTTCCTCGAACGTCATTGAATATGTCTACACGCGCCGCCACCCGGTTCCGGTCGACATGGGCTACACGCTCAACGTTTCGGACGCCGGGCTGACCTTACCGAATTGGGCGGACGACGGCTACACGGTGATCGACGAAGGCGAGGGTGCTCCGGGCTTCAAGACCGTCACCAACCATGTTCCGGTCGATGCCAATACGAAAAAGTTCATCAAGCTAGTGGTTGAACAAAACTAGTCGTATACCTGTCCTTAGCCTTATCCGAACCCCGCCCGATGGCGGGGTTTGGTTTATACGGCGGAATACGTCAGTTTCAAAAAGAGGGAATGACTACATGAAACAAGGAATTAAATGGGCTGGAATCTGGGTGCTGGCCGTGGTTGCGGCTTCGGCCGAGGTTTCGGTGGATTTTTTTAACTCCACCTTGCCCCAATCCACCACCAACGAGCTGGGAACGTTGACGCTGGTGTTTTCGGTCGACGCCGCCGGCGTTGTTACGCTGGATGCCTCGACGACACGGGGCGAACAGATCGTCATCGATGCCGTCGATGCGTGGGATGGGGCGGTCGGTTCCATCGGCCACTCCGGCGCATTCAACACCTCTTTTTCCCTTGTGCTCGACGATGTCGGCGGTTCCGGCCTGAAGCTCACCGACAATGGCGGTGGCGGCCTGGGCGTCGGCGGCCAGAATGCCTGGCGCATCGATCGCCCCGGCATTGAATTTGTCTCGGCGGATGCCATCATTCCGGATGGGTTGCTCGCCTTGAATTCGGTGGCTTGGAACCATCGAGCCAACACGACGGTCGATATGCAGCTCACCGCCCCCGGCGGCTCGCTCACCAACAGCCTCGACGGGCTGGAGGGAACGTGGAATCTCGTGGGCGAAGGCCTGCGGCTTCAAAGCGGTCAGCAATTGCTGTTCGGCAATGCCGACCTGGGCGTGGAAAACGACGGCTATGCGCTGGCGGGTTTTTCGTTCGACATCATCGATGGAACGGTGGCCCCGGAAACCGCCGACCTGACACCGGACAACCAGACCTCGTATACCACCCAATCCTTCGAAGGACGCACGGTCTGGGTTTCCGACAGTGCGGATGGCCAACTCTATTTCGATGTGCCCGGTGCGTTTGGCTTTGTGCCCGGACAGCCGGTTTATGTCCGCATTGAATACCACGATTCCGGATACGGAAGACTGTTTGCCGAATACGATTCAACGCTGGGGGATGCCACGGCCGATAAATTCCAGGATGCCGAAACCCATTCGCGCTCCAGCCGCGTCGGTGGCGGCGGTTTTGTCTACAGCTATCAGGAATTTAAATCACCCCTGTTCAACGGCCGGCAGAATGGGGGCAACGACTTCCGGTTCAAATTGCAAAGCAGCGACGGCACGCCGCTGCGGATTGCCGGCGTGCAGATCAGCACGGCGCCTTATGCCGACGAAATGTTCCAGCTTGCGCTGTCCGAACCCTGGCTGGAACCGTACGCAGGGGAAGTGCACGACCTGGTCGACAACACCACGCTGGCCGGCAAGGTGATGACGGGCTACCAAGGTTGGTTCGGCGCGCCCAACGATGTGATGGACAGTGGGTGGAACCACTGGGGGCGCGGCAGCAACGACAAGCCCGATGAAAGCTGGATGACGATCGACGCGTGGCCCTATCTCGACGACTACGATGCCGAAGGCCTCTACCGCGCCGGCGACCTGCTGCATCAGGACGGTCGTCCCGCCTACCTCTTTTCCTCCCGCGATCCTGAAACCGTGCAGCGCCACTTCCGCTGGATGCGCAAGCACGGCATCGACGGCGCCTACCTCCAGTATTTCGTGAACGCCAGCCGCAGCGGCGCCAACGGGGGAAAGCAGTTCGTGCTCAACAACGTCCGCGAGGCCGCCGCCAAGGAGGGGCGCATCTGGGCGCTCGAGTACGACATCAGCGGGCTCTCGACCGACTTCAATGAAGCCATGGATATCATGACCAACGACTGGAACTGGATGGTCAACGAGGCGCACATTACCGACGATCCGCGCTATGCCCGCGAGGATGGGAAGCCGGTGGTTTTCATCTGGGGCTTCGGGGTGCGCGACCACTCGCCCGCGCTTGCCAATGCGGTGGTCGACTGGTTTGCCGCGCAAAACCTCTACCTGATCTGCGGCACGCGCTGGAAGTCCGAACCGGAGTGGCAAGACCATTTCCAGCGCTACGACCAGTTGCTCATCTGGATGGAACGCGACCTGGGCACCCTGGCCAGCCGGAAAGCCGCGCTCGACAGCTGGGGCATGAAGATCCTGCCGCACGCCTGGCCGGGCTTTTCCTGGAACAACCTGCAGCAGACGGTCTATCCCTATCAGCACACCGCGCGCGACGGCGGGCAGTTCTATTGGGACAGGCTCTACAACGCCGTGGCCGTGGGCGCCGACCAAATCTTCCTCGGCATGTTCGATGAATACGACGAAGGCACCGCGATCATGCCCATGCAAGACAACCATCCGAACATCTATTCGGAGGGCACCAACACCTGGGGGCACTATATCGACAACGAGGGGCGCGATCCGTTCTGGTATCTCCAGCTCAGCGAGGCCGCCCGCGAGATGCTCAACGGACAGCGCCCGGTGTCGGCCACCCTTCCGTTGGAATCGGAAATCACGCCTGCGGCCTATGCGGGCGACGATGCAACCTGCTATTTGGGCACCAACGATGTGGTTACCGGCCTATCCCATCCGCAACCCCCGGACGGAGTGACCGACGGATTGGTGCTCGGCAACCAAAGTTGCCGCACCAACGGCGCGTCCTATTTTTACTTCGGCATCGATGATGCCATGGTCTATGCAAATACCGCAGGACAGGCGGCCACCATCGAGCTGGAATATTACGACGACGCGCCGGGCAAAACCATCCGCCTCCAGTACGACGGCACCTCGGCGGCCTACAGCCTCCATCCGGATGTCGAAATCACGCCGGGCTCCGGCGGTTGGAAGTATTATCGGTGGAATGTGGCCGATGGTTATTTCGGAAACCGCCAAAACGGCCTGTCGGATTTCCGCATCAACATCACCGGCGGCAACACCGTGGCGATCCGCCGCGTGAGCGTCTTCCTGCCGGAAGAGCAGGGCGGTGCACAGGCCGATGCCCCGACGATCGAGTTTGCCGACACGGGACTGGCCTGGCCGGAAATGTCGGACGTCACCGGCTGGCGCCTCTTCGAAAGCGGCAACCTGGCATCCAACGATTGGACGGAAGTCGGCAGCGGATTAACCTTCACCAACGGCATGGTGCTCTACGATGCGCTGGCCACGAATGAGGCCAGTTTCTACCAGCTCCGCAAACCGGCGAAGAAATAGGAGAGTGCAATGTTGTTGAAAGGCTTGCGGCACAGCCGCCCTGGAGCAACAGTGCTTAACAGCAACCTAAATTTCAGCATTTTTCACGGCGGAGTTAGCAGCGATGAGCAACTTTCTCATGACCGCCGTAAGCGCGACCATTTTTGGGCGGTGGTTTTCATTTACCAGACGCTGGTAGAACTCGCGAAGAACTGGGTTGTATGTCCTGGCATTCATGGCAGCCATGTACAGGCAGGAACGCAACCTTCGGCGCCCGCCACAGACATGCCGCCTGCCGGACTTGCCCCCGCTGTCCCGGTTGAAGGGGGCGAGTCCCGCCAGCGACGCGATTTCCCTGCGCGAAAGCGTGCCGATCTCAGGGAGGTGGGCGAGCAGGGTCACCGCATTGACGATGCCCAGGCCTTTGATGGACTGGATACACTTGGCCTTCTGCGTCATGGTTGCGTCTTCGGCAAGGGTATCTTTGATTTTCGCTTCGATTTTCTCGAGCTGCTTTTCAAGCCACTTGAGATGCTGCTTGATCAGTCTGACCATCTCCGGCTCGTCGGCAGTTCCCAAGCGGTTCTTCTCGGCCGTATGCATGTCGCTCAGGTGCACCCTTCGATCAACGAGGGCGGTGAGCCTGCGCTGCGTCGCCGAAGGCTTCTCGGAGGGCTTGGGGTCGGTGTGCGACGCGAAGTCGCGGATCATCCGCGCGTCGATCGGATCGGTCTTGGCGATCTGCCCCATGCCCAGCGCGAAGTGCCGGACGCGCGACGGGTTCACGATGCTCGCGGTGCCGCTGGCGGCCATCACCATCCAGGCGGCCATGCGTTCGTAGCCGCCCGTGGACTCGAAGACATAGTGGGCGCTGCCCGCCCAGTTCATCAGCGCCGTGGCACCCTCGCAGGTGTTGTCGAAGCGACGCGCTGTTTTTCCGTTGAAGGCATCCAGATGCTTCTTGGAAACATCGACGCCACAGTATACTTTTTCCTTGTTCATATTTGCTCCTACTTGCTAATGCGAGCTCGCTCGTACGGCTCATGCAACAGTTCGAGTTCAATATGGCAACCATCCGGCGGATCCGGGCTCCAGAACGTTCGCCAAAGGCGAACCAGTGCGGCACGATCTCACCGGACGGGAACCTCTCCCGGCTGGCCGGCCGGGGGAGGCACTCCTCTACGAGGATTGCACAACCCCTTTCACGGGAAAAAGGATTTCTCCGACGTTATAGAAATTCATTCTCAAAATCCTTTTTCCCTACCTGTTTTGAGTTGGTTGGAGAAACATACAAGTGCGGTGGCAACCAACGGGCGACACCGCTTTCACTCCAAAGCGCTTTGCGCAGGCGCTCGGTATTGTCGTGTTTTTTGTGCAGGCATCGGTCGCCTCGATCACGCTCGACTTTAACGTGGCGTCAACCAACGTTGGTGCCGACCGGCTTTATCTGGGCAGTGCGCCGCTAACGTTTACTTTCACCGTGGATGGTTCGGGCCATGTTTCGCTCGATGCTGCAACGACCAGCGGCGACCAGATCAATATCGATACGGTGAACGGTTGGGACGGCGCGGTTGGGACGGTGGCCGACAGCAACCTGTTTGGCACCTCCTTTACGCTGGAAGCCAACGCCGCGAATTCGGACGGAAATGCCAATGTGACCCTCGAGGGTGCCGACACCGGGGTGATGGCGGTGCAGGGGCAGAACTCGGGTAGAATTGATGGGGCAACCCTTCCGGCACCCAATATCGAATCGCTCGACTGGACACTCGCGAGCGGTCATGTTGCCATTGATTTTATCTCTTGGGATTGGGGCTACGGCACCACCAGCAGCGACATGATCTTGGTCGATGCCGATTCGACCAACAGTTTCGACAATATGGGCGTGTCGGGGACTGCCGGTTTATCCGGCATTTCGCTGGCCGCCGGCGAAATGGTCTCGTTCACGCAGCCGCCCACTTCGGGCAATGGGGTTGGGCTGGCCGGCCTCTCGTTCGATGTTTCCGCAACTGGATCGGGAACTGCAGCAACTTCCGTCTTGGTGGTGGATGCATCCGCGGCTTTCGAGGCGCTTGCATCCTCCGTTGAATCGAGCCGTACCGATGTGGTCAACACCGACGCGGAGCGTAGGATCGACTGGAGCGATGCGGCATACCTTTTTAACGGGGGTAGCCCCGGCACGCGCATTTACGGAGGCGCGGTCGTAACCTCTGCCGGCGACAGCCTGCTGGGAAACAACCACATCTGGATCAATTCCGCCCAGAACGATCTCGTTGTGAGAATGGACGGCGGAGCCGGCTCGTCCGCGGCGCGCGCCATGCTACTGTGGGATTCGTCCGACTTCCTCTCGCCCGGGTCATCGTTTGGGTTCGACGCTACCACCAACAGTTCGTTCCAGGTTGAGGCGGGCGCGGCCTACTTCGGCCCCGGCGGAACGCGCTATGTGATCCGTGACGGCGGCACCTGCTATCTCTCCAGTCTGGAGGGGATTACGGCATCTTCAGGAATCTTTTCCATCGATGGCGCTTCGCCGGGCTTGCAGTGGGCGCCCTTCGATCCGGCTGAATTCGCCACGTTCGATACCGATGCCGCCGACCTCGGGCTCCCCAGCCTGGGAAGTTTTGCGGCGATGACCTTCGACAACGTGACGGGCGTCGGCCTGCTCTGCGAATCCTACCGCAGCTCGTTCACCCGCTTGGAAATCCGCGACTTCGAGGCGCAGTTGGTCGGCACCCCGCCGGACACCGCGCTGCCGGGCTACGGCTCGCACCCGTTCGAGCTGATACAAACCGAAGTCGATCCGGTTACCGGATATGTCACGGTGTCGTGGGAGGCGGCGCTGAACCAGCGCTTCACGGTCGAGCGCAACAGCGACCTTGCCAACCCCGAGTGGATGGTTCTTGCCTCGGACTATCCGGACGGCGGGGCGGACGGCAACACCGTCACGTACGTGGATACGACGGCGGTTTCGAATCAAAACTTTTACCGCGTCTCCCGTCCGTACGATCCCGACAAGCCACTGAACGTCCTGCTGATCGTGGTGGACGACCTGCGCGACCACGAATCGTTCTCGCTCAACAACATCGTGCAGATGCCGAACCTGGATCGTTTTGCGGCCAAGGGGGTCAAGTTCAACAATGCCTTCTGCCAGGCGACCTACTGCAACCCGAGCCGCGCCTCGTTCCTGACCGGCCTGCGGCCGGAGTCCACCGGCATCCTGAACAACGAGGACTATTTCCGGGATAGTTCCGATCCTGCGGTGGCGGATGCGGTTACATTGCCTCAGTGTTTCCGCGGCAACGGATATTATACGGCCAGCCTCGGAAAGATCCTGCACGGCTCCCAGCTCGATCCACTTTCGTGGGATCTGCAAATCAACACGTTTGCGGCAACCCCCGCAGGCAACAGCGGCGAGTGGGTGAACATGACCGCCGATGCGGCATCGCCCCTTTCGTGGTGCAAGTGGCGCGCGCCCGACTGCGCCGACAACGACCTCGGCGACGGCATCATGGCCGAAAAGGCCATTGAAATCCTGAACACCAAACGTACCGATCCCTTCTTCCTGGCGCTGGGTTTCAAGAAGCCGCACGACCCGTTCGATGCGCCCAAGCGCTACTTCGACCTCTATCCGCTCACCCATCTGGTTTTGCATGCCGACCCGGTTGATGCATCGCCGCTGCCGCCGCAGGCGCTCGCCGTTACGGGGGGCTCGATGATCGCCTTCAATGCCATGGACGAGCAGGATCGCCTCGAATTCCTTCGTTGCTATGCGGCCTGCTCAACGTATGTCGATGCGCAGATCGGCAGGGTGTTCGATGCCATGGATGAGCTGGGGCTGTGGCAGAATACCGTCGTCATGCTCTGGACGGACCATGGCTACCACCAGGGCGAACGCGGTTGGTGGAACAAAACCCTGCTGGATACCTACGATGCCAAGGTGCCGTTCATGGCCTATGTGCCCGAGATGCCCGAATGCGGTGTGGTGAACACGGGCGTGGTGGAGCTGGTCGATGTCTACCCGACGCTCGCCGACCTGGCGGGGGTTGCACCGCCGGCCAGCCTCGAAGGCGACAGCTTTGCGCCCTTGTTGCAATCCCCGGGGATCCCGTGGGGCGAAGTGGCCATTACCCAGCGGACATCGGGCAGCGCGATTGTCGGCACCAGCGTCTTCGATGGCCGCTACCGTTACACCGAATGGACGGACGGCAACAAACAGCTGTTCGACCACGCCAGCGACCCCGGCGAGTGGTACAACCTCGCCGACGATCCGGCCCATGCCGGTCTCATGCTGAGCCTGAGCCAGCATCTTCAATGAAATCGATGGCTAGACTGATCCTAACAGCGTCCGTTGTGTTGCTGGCCGCTTGCGGCAATGCCATGCAACCGGTAGATTATGTCAACCCATTGATCGGGACGGCACCGCTGGAGGATCCGATTGTGGGCTTTAATGTGTTGCGGAATGAGGGCCGGCTCCGGTTCCTGATGGGATCCGAACCGAGAATTGAATAAGCATGAAATGAGCCTCTTGCAAAACTCTTCGAGTTTGCGAGGCGGTTTTTTGTTAAAAGTTATTGGTTATTGGGCTAAACCGATGGTTGCGTATGACTTGTCCTGATAACCAATAACCAGCACCTGATAACTGGAACGGCAAAACCAGAGGTTTTGCAAGTTCCTCAAATGGAGACGAGTATGAAACACCGTGTGTTGAGTCTGGGATTGGTTGCCGTTGCGCTGGCCGGCATCGCCGATGCAAAACCAAAGCTTAAAGCGTTGATTGTGGATGGCCAGAACAACCATGTCGTCTGGCCGAAGTCGACGATCATGATGAAGCAGTACCTGGAGGACACGGGACTGTTTGAGGTCGATGTCGACCGCACGGCATACACCTGGCGAGGCGAAACGCGCGAAGGCCGCTGGCTTCCGCTGGCCGGCGTTGGCGAAACGCAGGATCTGGAAAAGCCGAAACACGACCCGGAGTTCACTCCAGGCTTCAAGAACTATGATGTGGTGGTTTCCAACTTTGGCAACAGCGCGGCGGACTGGCCGGAGGCGACCCAGCGTGCGCTGGAAACCTACATGGAAAACGGCGGCGGCTTTGTTTCGGTGCATGCGGCCGACAATGCCTTCGGAAAATGGGACGAGTATAACAAGATGATCGGCCTCGGGGGCTGGGGCGGTCGCAGCCCGGCCTCGGGGCCCTATGTTTTCTACACCAACGAAGGGGAGCTGAAGCAGGACCACGACGACAAGGGCGGCTGCGGCAAGCACGGGCCTCAGCACAACGTTCCGATCACGTTGCGCGTGAAGGACCACCCGATCACCAAGGGGCTTCCGGAGCAGTGGCTGACCGCCAAGGATGAATGCTATGCGCTGTTGCGCGGGCCGGCCGAAAACATGACGATCCTGGCGACCGGCAAGGACGAATCCGGCAAGGCGCCCACCGACCGCCATGAACCCATGCTGATGGTTGTCGACTACGGAAAAGGCCGGACGTTCCATACCACCCTGGGGCACGACAGCTATTCGCTCGAGGGCGTGGATTTCATCATCACCTTCACGCGCGGTTGCGAATGGGCGGCCACCGGCAAGGTGACCCAGAACGTCCCGTCGGATTTCCCAACGGCGGAAAATGCATCGAGCCGGAACTTCGAACTCAACAAATAGAATGCGGCGCGGGGCGCCCTGAACAAGGATTCCACCATGAAAAAACTGATCACAACCTGTGTTGTTGCAACCGTGCTGCACACGGCCCATGCCGTGGAAAACCTGTCGGTCGCTGGGGATGGGGGCGCTGTTACGGAGTTGCTGGATATGGAACTGGGCAACTTCGAGGTTTGGATGGGGATTCCCCATTCCTCGGTGAAGGGCTTGCCGGAGGGCACGTTCCAGTCGGACAAGGTGACGCAGGGCGTTCCGATGGGGTTGGATGCCGATGTGAAAAACGTCTTTTCCATGATCGAGCAAGCCGGCCAGCCGGTGCTGCATGTGAGCGGCGAAATCTATGGCGCGCTGACCACGAAAAAGGAATACGGCAACTATCACCTCAGCCTATGGCACAAGTGGGGCGACAAAAAATGGCCGCCGCGCGAAACCGTGAAGCGCGACAGCGGCATCCTGTACCATTGCTACGGCGAACACGGCCGGTTCTGGAACGTTTGGAAAACCTGCCTGGAATACCAGGTGCAGGAGACCGACCTCGGCGACTTCATTCCGCTGGGCGGCAATGCCGCCACGCCGAAGGTGCCCGGCCCGCAGGCGGAGATCCGGGGTGACTTTGACGATAAAAAGGAAAAACGCTTCGACCCCGCAAGCGAGGTTTATTCCAGCAAGCTCGGATACGTCCATGCCTGCTCCGAGCACGATGCGCCGCACGGCGAATGGAACCATCTGGAATTATATGTGGTTGGCAACGATGCCGTGCATGTGGTGAACGGCCATGTGGTGATGGTGGTGGAAAACGCGCGCAAGCCCGATGGCTCGCCGCTGGTCAAGGGCCAGATCCAGCTCCAGAGCGAAGCGGCCGAATGCTATTACAAGGACATCGTACTCACCCCGATCCGCGGGTTTCCCGCTGGCATCCGTGAAAAGGTCAGGTTGAAGGAATGAAGAAAGAGCTGCTGTTTGCCTTGCTGTCGGTTGCAATCGGGGCGGGCGCTTCGGTTCAGGTGGACTTGTCCCACGCCTACGTCGGCCCGGCGGCGGTGGCCCAGAACACGGGCGATCTTCAGCTGTCGTTTTCGGTCAATGCAACCGGAGGGGTTGCGCTGGCGGCCACGTCGGCGGATCCCGACCCCGCCGTTTATGTGGCCGGGTTTTCGGCATGGGGTGCGGTTTCGAATCCCGCCCTTTGGAACGGTTCCTTTTCGATCCATGTTTCCAGTGTCGGGAACCTGCGCATCGACAATGGCGGGTTGGGCCTCTGCATCCAGGGGGGGGATGCCCAGAAGATTGATTGGTCGAACGAGGTGGTGGTTGCAACCATCGACGTGCCGGATGGCACCTTCGGCCTGCTGGGGGTGGATTATGCCAATGCGTCGACTTCGGCGGGCACGTTGCTGGACGTGAACGGAACGTCCCATGCGCTTTCGGGGGCGGCGGGATCGGTTGCGGTTTCGGGCGAGGGCGGCTTTTCCATTTCCTCGGCTTCCGATGGGCAGGGGCAGGGGTTCGTGCTGGCGGGATTTTCGTTCGATGTTTTTCCCGCATCGAATCATTCCATGGCCCTCGGAACCGACCTGACCGATGAAGTGGTCGTGACGCTGGCCGGCTCCTCCACCAACTTTGCCTTCCCCGGTTCCACGGGGGATGTGCTCACCGTGGGGTCGGCGGCCACGCTGATCACCATCCCCGATGATGGCGGAACGAGCCCGGTCGAGCTGAACGGGGGCGGGCTGGCCCTGGAGCCGGGATCGCAATGGATGCTGGATGGAGCAAACTATTCCAACGCCTTTGCGGTGGGCGAACGCTTTGTGCTGGCGAACTATGGTTCCTTCAGCGGAGGAACCCTGGGCGTCGGCTTCCGCAACTTCAATCTTCCGGCCGACCGCGACCTTGCGCTGGTCCAGGCCTCGACTTCGCTCTACTTCGAGGTTGTTTCGCAATCGCCGGCAACAGGGCCGAATATCATTATCGTGAACGTGGACGACATGGTGGGCGGCCAGCACTTTGGCTTCGAGGGGCGCGATTGCCTGACGCCGACGCTCGATTCCATGGCGGCCAACGGCATCAACTTCCGGGAGGCCTTCGCGGCGTCGACCGTCTGCGGCCCCTCGCGCTATTCGTTGATGACCGGGCGCTGGGCATCGCGGAACACGAGCGAAAACTATATGTCCAAATACCCGCCTGGGACGCTGGGGCGCTTCGGCGTTTCGGATACCGAGCTGGAAGACGACGGCGAAAACGTGGGTGCCTGGCTGCAGCGGGCGGGATACCGCACCGGGTTTGTCGGCAAGGCCCATTTGATCGATGACGAGCTGGGCCGAACCAACGACTGGCCATCGGTCGGAATGATACCCTATCCCCAGGCCGCCGACCCGGCCACCGATGCCGGGGTGAATGGGGCCATGCGGCATAACCACCGCATACTCACCCAACGCATGCGCCCCTATGGCTTCGATTTTGTGGGCGGCCTCTACCGGGCGAACCTGCTTGAACTGCGCAACGACGCGCTCAATGTGCACAACCAGGAATGGATCACTAAAAACGCCCTGGACTTCATTGACCAAAACCACCGCCAACGCTTTTTCCTCTACATGGCGCCAACCATCAACCACGGCCCCGTGAGGAACGACCTCACCAAGTCGCTCCGGGCGGATCCGCGCTACACCGGCGCCGGCTTCCTGCCGGATCAGGACTATTCCTTCATGCCGCCGCGCCAGGCGATCATCGCTGAGGTGGAAAATGCGGGCAAGGAGCTGATCTCGGCCCGGGAAACCTGGATCGATTATTCGCTCGCGGCCATCACCAACCGGCTCGCGGCCCATGGCATAGAAAACGACACGCTGATCATTTTCACCGCCGACCACGGCGAAAAGACGCTCACGAACAGTCCGGCCATCTGGGGCAAGTCGTCGCTCTACGATCTCGGGATGCGCGTGCCGCTGGTCATGCGCTGGCCGAACGGCATCGCGGCGCCGGGGCGGGTATACGATGAAAGCGTATCGCACATCGATTTTGTGCCGACGCTCCTCGAGCTGGCCGGGGCGGCCGGCCTGCCGACCCGCGAAATCGACGGCGAAAGCCTGGTGCCGGTGCTGGACGGAAGTACTGCCGCGCTGCGCAGCGAGGTCTTTTGCGAAATCGGCTATGCCCGTGCCGTGCGCTCCAGGGAATGGAAATATATTGCCGTGCGCTACACGCCTTCGGTCTACGCGCAGATTGAAAGCGGCTATCTTTGGAAGAACTATATCACCGGGTTGTTTACGGAACCGCGACCCTACTATGTCAATAACAGCGGACTTGGCTATTACACCCAGAACACCCATCCGGGCTATTTCGATGATGACCAGCTCTATGACCTGGCCAACGACCCGATGGAGCAGACCAATCTATATGGGAAACTGCCGGCCATCACCTACGACCTGAAAAAACGATTGGCCGTTTATATGGGCGATATCCCGAACCGACCCTTCCGCCAGTCTTCGGATTCCTCGGTCGAATTCTCGCCTTCGCCGCCGGGAATGCCGGAGGCTCCGGATGCGATCCAAGTGCAGTGCCTGGACTCGAACCGCATCAGGCTGGGCTGGAACGATGTTTCAGCCAGCGAACTCGGCTATATTGTTGAACAGTCGACCCATGGCGCAGGCTTTGGAATGGTGGCCGAGCTGCCTGCGGGAAGCACTTCCGCAACGGTTTTCGTGAGTGCCGACATCGAAGATGCCATGCTGCGGGTATCGGCCTACAACGCCCTCGGCGATTCCGCCGCATCCTCCGATGTTGATTTGCTGGCCCCCGACTGCTGGCGCCACCGCACCTTCGGAAGCACCACCAGCTCCAATAGCCAGTGGACGGCCGATCCGGATGGCGATGGGCTCGAAACCATCTGGGAATATGCCTTTGCCACCGATCCGCTCAATCCGGCCTCCAGCGCCTCGATGGGCGGTGGGGTGTCGAACCAATGGCTTCAGCTCGTTGTTCCCCGCAACCAACGGCGCATGGTGGCCATCCAGGCGCGGGTATCGACCAACCTGCACGACTGGGCGGTTGGCGAGCCGGCGGCTACGGTGGTGGCATCCTCGGAATCCAACCTCGTTTTTCAAAGTTCAACCCCGGTTGGAGGCGCTTCATCGCAATTTATCGGGGCGGATATAACGATTCCATAAGAACTCGTAAAAAATGGATTAAACTCCGTTTGACAAAGCAACATAATCGTGAGAAAACGTTTATCCATAAATAAGGAGAACACATGAATGGAAGCATGAAATGGATGGTGGCAATTCTCGCGTCGGGTGCCTCGGTGGCCATGGCGTCGATCTCGTTGGATTTCAATGTGGCGTCAACGTATACCGGAGCGAGCCGTTTGCGGGTGAGCAGCGACGTCATTACCTACAACTTCAGTGTGGATGGCACGGGTAACGTTACGCTCGACGCATCGGCTACCTCGACCGATGGGAATGCCGTTACTACGGTGGACAGCTGGGATGGAGCCGTGGGAACGGTTTCGGATGCGGCTCTCTATGGCACCTCCTTCACGCTCTCGGCGCAGGGATACCGGCGCATCAACGATGGTTCGTCGTATGCGAGCACGGATCTTTCGATGGACGGAGAGGATGGCGGCGGGATTGGTGTTTTTGGCCAGAATGGCAGTCTGATTGATGGCTCGACCTTGGCCACTACCAACCTTGAACAGATTGTGTGGACACTCAGCGGCAATGTGGTTCTTGATTTCGATTCGTTCGACTACAGCGATTGGGGCGGCAGTCCCGACATCGAGCTGAGCGATGGCACCACATCCGAGATCTATCTGAACATGACCACGACGGAACCCACCGATGTTGCTTTGACCAAGGATATTTCCTCCGCTGGTTTTTCGATTGGTAACGGAGAATCCTTTACTTTTGCAGCCCCCGTGGATGGGTCGAATGGTATTGCTATCGCAGGATTGAACTTCACGGCTTCCATCCCCGAACCGGCCACGCTCGGTCTGGTGACGGCATTCGGGGCCGGTGTTCTGTTTGTCCGCCGCCGGTTCATGCTGTAGCGGTTTGGATTCCATCTTCTGTTGGGCCGGCCGAGTGCCGGCCATTTTTTTAGGCTTCTGAAAATTGAGGAGTGAACAATGACCAAGTTTTCTGGAATGGCGGCAATGCTGCTTTGCGTTTCGTTTGCATCGGCGGAAATTACTCTGGAATTTCCGGTGGAACCCCTCAACACCGGGGCAACGCGGCTGAACGCTGGCTCAAGTTTGGTTTTTGATTTTGCGGTCGATGGTTCCGGCAACGTGACCGTGGATGCAACCACCGCGTCGGGCGATCCCTTGGCAATTGCAACGGTCAATGGCTGGGATGGCGTTGTGGGGTCGGTGGCGAATGAGTCGCTGTTCAATTCATCGTTCCAGTTGACGGCATCGGGATATCGGCTGGGTTCATCCAACAACATTTCATTAGATGGCTACCAGGGCGGTCAGTTGGGTATTTATGGCCGCAATGCAAGTCGCATTGACGGGGCGAACTATGCTGAAACCGAGGAGTTGAAGTGGGAAATCACCGACGGAAATCCTGAGCTCCAATTTACCGGTTGGGTCTATACTTCGGACAACGGTATTGGGGACTCAATTATCGCTGATGCCGACTCCGCCATCACGAATTTTAACCTGGCTGGGCGGCTGGGGACAAATACACTGCCAGGCATTACGCTGGACAGCGGTGAGTTTCTGTCTTTCATGCAGCCGACCAACGGCTCGCACGGTTTCGGGCTGGCCGGTTTTTCGTTCGATCTTGTCGGCGCACCGGTGCCGCTCCAACTGACGACCGGTATTGTCGAAGTGGCCTTTTCCAACACGCTGACCAACCGGCTGCTGGATGTTCCGATACGGCTTGATTATTCGGTGGACGGGAGCGGTATTGTTTCGTTGGATGCCTCGACCAGCTCGTCCGATCCCGAAGCCATTGCGGTGGTCGACGGCTGGGACGGTGCCACGGCGTTGTTCACCAATCCGGTGGTGTTCAATTCAACCTTCAGCCTAACCCTCGATGCCATAACCGAAACCGGCGGCGGGCGGGTGGCGCTGGCCGAAACCGCACCCGGCGGGCTGGGCATCCAGGGGCAGAATTCGAGCCGCATCGATGGCGGCGGACTCGCCACGCCCAATGTGGAAACGCTGCGCATCGCCACCGCGACGGGCGCGGCCAGGGTCGGCTTCAAGGGCGTCGGCTGGAACAACTCCGCCAACGGCGTGCAGATGACCGCCTCGCTTGGGAACCACGCCGCGACGAATGCGGTCGGCGGGGTTTCCGGCGAATGGTTGCTCGAAGGGTTCACCGCCGCATCGGGCGAGACGCTGGCGCTTTCGACCGCTTCCGCGCAAGGCTTTGCCCTGACCGGATTTTCGTTCGAGCTGGTGGTTCCGGAAGTGCAGCCGCGCACCAATGCGTTGCCCAACATTATCGTGATCCTGGCCGACGACCTCGGCTACTCCGACATCAGCCACAATCCCTATTCCGCGCCGGAGGTTTCGACGCCGAACATCGACAACCTGATTAGCAACGGCGTCTGGTTTTCCGATGCCTATGCTTCGGGTAACATCTGTGCACCTTCGCGCACGGGCTTCCTTTCGGGTTGCTACCAGCACCGCATCGGCGTCCACCACGAGGGCGACGTTAACGCGTCGAGCTTCAGCGCAACCTTCCCGTATTTCCCGCAGCACCTGAAGCAGCAGTTCGACGGGGTGGAGGACTACGCCACGCAGTTCGTCGGCAAGTGGCACCAGGGGCGCGACCGCACCGCGACCGTGAGCGTTGATGGCAACAACAACGGCAGTTTTACGGAAGATGAATTCGACTATGGTTTAGCGGAAGAAGCGACCTTGAAATACAATCCGCTCAAGCGCGGGTTCGACCAAGTCTATGGCTTTGTCGATCTCGGTGGTTCCAGTTATTGGAACTATGGACGCGGTTTCTTCGATCAGCTCTACCGCCACGAATTTGAGGCGCCGATCGATGGCATCGACGACGGCGATGCGCTCGAAACCTACATGACCACACGCTTTACCGAGGAGGCCTGCGGCTTCATCGAAACGCAGGCCGCCGCGGACAAGCCGTTCTTCGTCTACCTCTCCTACAACGCGGTGCACACGCCGATGGAGGCGCCATCCACTCCGGCGGGTTTGAGCGAAGGCGATCCCGGTTGGTTCCCCGATGCGGAATACTACAACACCAACTTCCCGAACATGGGGCAGACGCCGTCCTACGTCTACGACAACATGTCCGATGCCGATAAGCAGGCCAACCGCGCCATCCTCATGGCCATGCTCTACCACATGGATCAGGGCATCGGACAGGTGGTCGACTGCCTGACGACCAATGGGGTGCTGGACAATACCATCGTCGTCTTTTGGTCGGACAACGGGGGCTCGCAGGCCAGCGTGGCCGCAAACGATCCGCTCCGCGAGCGTAAGCATTTCAACTACGAAGGCGGCGTGCGGGTGCCCATGACCATCAGCTGGCCGGACGGCCTCGGCGCCTACCACGGAACCACGGTCGATGCGCCCGTCATGAGCATCGACATCCTGCCGACCGCACTAGATGCTGCGGAGATAGAGCCGATAAACGGTTTCAGTGCTCTTGATGGTAAGAGCCTGCTTCCGCTCATTCGCGGGGAAGTGGATGCCGTTCATGATTCTCTGTGCTGGAGCGAGGGGGTCGATACCGGCGAATACTCGATTCGTCAGGGGGACTGGAAGCTCTATATCGATCAGGATGTCTACGAGTTGTATCACCTGCGTGATGATGTTGGAGAATCCAATGATCTTTCCCTGGTTCATCCGGAGCGTGTTCGTTCCATGCGCCAGACCTTTTATGCCTGGATGGATGAAATGACCGCAGTAGCAGGAGAGGCTGTTGATGAGCGTTTGTGGAGCACCGTAACCCCTTCCGGCATTCCGGCTGAACCGGCTGTTATTTTTCAACGGGTGGAAGCCGCTGATGGTTCGTTTGTGGTGGAATACGATGAAATGGCCGGCTGGCTGACCAACAGGGTCTTTGAAGCCACAGACTCTCTAACCAATGGCTGGGCACCTGTTTATCCTGAATCTCTGGAACAGGTAGACCGCTTTCTGGACAGGAGCACCTTCCATGCGGTTTTCCCGGCCACCTCATCTCAGCAGTTTTTCCGGGTTATTGCTGAATAGGAACAGAACTTTTTTTTCCTGTTTCTTCATGATATCCTGCGTTCAAATGAGACGATGTATATTTTTTTCTGCAGTGGCGTGGGTGCTGTCTTCTGCTCCGTTGTCGGGGTGGGCCGTTACACCGTATGAGCCGGCTCAGGGCGATCCGATACTGGAACCCTGGCGCTGGCGATATGAGGAGGCGCTGGAGGGGGTTGGAGCAATATGCATGGATGAAGCTCCGGATGGTACGCTTTGGTTCGGCGCAACAGGATGCATTGCATCGTATGACGGACATCAGGTAGAGCGGATTCCTTTCGACGAAGACCTGTTATCAAAGATTTCCCACGACCGGGCAATTCCCTGGGCAAAAGCGTTGTTGTTAATGGAGGATGGAAGCCCGCTCGCGCTTATTGGCGAGAGTCTGGTGCTTTGGAAGAACAGGGAGTGGCGTGTCATTGTACAGGATGTCGGCCGTTCCGTGTTTTCCTGCCGGTTGGCCCGTGCTGAAGACGGCGCCATCTGGGTGCTGGTTCCGCAGGCGCTTTGGAGAGTCGAGCCCGATCTTTCCGGGGCCACCAGGATTGCACAGGTTTCCGATCAGCAGGAATTGGCGGCATTCTGTTTGGATCGGTCGGGAGATGTGTGGGCGGTTGAGCGAACAAAGGATCCGTTCCCGCAGCTTATTCATATCCCGATGCAGGATGGACGTGCCGTCGGACGGAATGAATGGGAGCGGTTCAGAATTCCTTCTGAACATGATATGAATGACACGCATCTGGTGTACAGCGGCGATGGCCGGCTTTGGTATGCTGATTCCGCACGGAAGTCCGGTTTGCTGGTTTTTGATCCGGAGAGCGGAGAATGGATAAAAAAAACAGATGAAAGCCAGTATCTGGGGATTACTTCTCTTTTTCAGGGACAGGATGGATCGATATGGGGAGGAATGGAAGGGGGGCTTGTTCGCTGTTTAACCAGCGAGGAGTTGAGGGTTTATCCACGCGGTACACTGGGTCTGCCTTTGGTGCCCATATCGCTTTTCGAGGTCTCGGATAACCGCATGTGGGTGATCGGCCGGGTCGGTTATGTCTATTCAGTCGACCTGGGTACCCGGGAGTGGATGTCGCTGGAGGGTCTCCAGTACCAGTGTGAGACGCCGGATGGAAAACGGTGGTACATATCGCTCGAGGTTTCCATTGTTTCTCATGATCCCGGCACCGGGGAGTGGCTGGAGTATTCAGCCCAAGAGGTTAATCTTAACCGGATTTTTTCCCTGGTTGCCTCCTCGCACGGACTGCTGTGGGCAACGGGGCGCCATCAAGGCATGGCCGCTCTTTCCGTTTTTGACGGTACCCGCTGGAGCCTTCACGGCCATGCGGATTTTGCACGCTGGATTGAGCCCCGCGGAGTAATCGAGGCATCGGATGCAACCATGTGGTTCGGGGCTGGCGGCCGCCTTTTGAATGATGAGCCGGATGCTGGTGGTATTCTGCAGTATGGGGTGGATGGAAGAACCGGGCAGGTGAACCTGCTCGGACGGTTTACTCCCCCGGATTTTCCCTACTATTCAACCGCATTCGCCCAAACGCCGGATGGTGCCCTTTGGGTGGGGTCGACATTGATTTTCCGGGTGGACAAGGGCGGGGAGGGTTCTGCTCCTGTTCCTGTCCGGGGCCTGGGAGGGGAGAATACCGTAAGCATGGCCGTCGATCATGAAGGATCTTTGTGGGTGGCCAAGGAGCATTTCGGGGTGTCCCGCCGGCTCGGTGATGAGTGGGAAGTCTTTTCCACGGAGGACGGCGTTGCCAGCCTGCTGCTTTCAGACCTGCTGGTGCTGGACGACGGATCGCTGCTGGCCTCTTCTGATGGAGGAATCAGCCGGTTCGATGGGAAGAGCTGGACAACGCACGCCTATCCCGAACGGTTCGGCATGGTCAAACGCTGGAGCGGAATGAAGCTTTCGCCGGATGGCTCAATCTGGTTGAACTACAGCGATGATGAACTGCAATCGCCCTTGCTGCTTCAGGGAAAGAACCAGCGCTATGGTACCGTACGGCATATGCCCGAAACAATTCCTCCGGAAACGCGGATTGTCGAATGCCTTGCAAAAGTCGCCCAGCCGGGCAATACCCACATTACCTGGGAAGGCCGGGATCCATGGGGGGAGACGGCGAGGGAAAACCTGCAATATTCCTGGCGTTTGGATGGGGGGGAATGGTCGCCTTTCACGCTGGGAACCGGGAATACATTTCTGAACCTTGAACACGGGAGGCATGTGCTGGAGGTGCGCGCACGTGATCAGGCCTTCAATATAGACCCAACGCCGGATCGATCCGTGTTCGTGGTGATTGCTCCGCTTTGGCTGCAGTTCTGGTTTATCGCCATGATTGCGGTGATGGCCGGAGGGGCGGTGCTGCTGATTTGGACCATGGTCTATTTTCATGAAAAAGGATTAAAGGATCGGCAGCGTCATCTCGTCGAAGTTGATCAGATGAAGACCAGTTTCTTTACCAATATTTCTCATGAACTGAATACGCCGCTCTCCTTGATCAGCGAACCGCTTAAACGCGTACTTGCAGAATCTGAGCTGTCGGATAAAAATAAGAAACGGATTTCGATGGCTTTACGGAATGCCAACCGGGTTTCTGTTCTGGTTTCCCAGATACTGGATTTGAGAAAGCTTGAGCTGGGCAGGATGAAAATGGAGCCTTTGGAGGGCAATATTTCCTCGGCTGTTTACGAAAGTGTTGAACTGCTGCAACCGCTTGCCCGGATGCATGGTGTAACTTTTCTGTTTAAGGCCGAAGATTCAGTGCGCGGATGGTTCGATGCAGATAAACTTAAAAAAATTGTCCAGAATCTGGCCGGGAATGCGATCAAGTTTACCTCTCCTGGCGGAGAGGTGTCCATTACGCTCAGAGCGTTAAGTGCTCAGCATAAAGGTCGGAAGCTGGAGCTCATTTTTGAGGATACCGGAAGCGGAATTGAGCCGGAGCATTTGAGGCATGTATTTGATCGGTTTTATCGTATTCCTGAAAAATCTGTTGTAGACGGTTCCGGGATTGGCCTGAATCTGGTTAAGGAACTGGTGGGTCTTTGGGGCGGAACCGTCGCGGTTGAGAGTCCGATCCATGAGAATGAAGCGTGTCCGGGAACACGCTTTACCGTGGTGCTTCCGCTCGACAGAGATGAAGTTTAAAAAGTTGGAAATGGTGATAGGTGAGGCAATGCAAAACGCTGAAGAACAACCCAAACTTCTGATTGTTGAAGATGACCTTGATTTGATGACCTTTCTGGTGGATGAGCTGGAAGAGGAATATCTGGTGTGTTCCGCGACCAATGGCCGGGAAGGCATGGAGCTGGCATGCGAGCAGATGCCTGACCTGATCGTGACCGATCTGATGATGCCGGTCATGAGTGGTTCAGAATTATGCAGGGAGCTCAAGAGCCGTTCCGAAACCTCGCACATTCCTGTCATTATGCTCACGGCAAAGTCGGCAGTTGAAGATCAGGTGGAAGGGCTTCAGGTAGGGGCCGATGACTATATCACTAAACCGTTTGTGCTGGAGCTGCTTCAGGCACGAATTAAGAACCTGCTGAATTCCCGGGCCAGACTTCGGGAGCGCTTTCGGAGCGAGCTGCTCGAGGATGTGCCCACTCGGCTGGACGCGCTGCCGGATCATGATTTTATGATCCGTTCGTTCAGAGTGCTTGAGGAACATTCTGCTGATCCCGAATTTTCTGCAGATGACCTGGCAAAGCTTTTGGCCATGAGCATGAGTACGCTTCATCGTAAACTCAAATCGCTGACCGGTGAAACACCTGCCAAGCTGATTTGGAACGTACGCCTGAAGCGTGCCGCAAAACTGCTGAAAGAATCGGATCTTCGGGTAACGGAAATTGCTTTCATGGTGGGCTATGCCGACTCCAATCATTTCAGCCGTCAATTTAAGCAGCAATACGGTAAAACGCCCTCAAAATTCAGATCCGGTGATTCAACGCCGGACGACTGATCCCCCGTTCAAAAACATACAGGTCCAAACTAAGTGAGTCATTCCTCGCAGAGCCGCAGAGATCACAGAGCAGTTGAAGAGGGTATTTCTCTGCGTCCTCCGCGCCTCTGCGAGGGAAAGATTTTATACCGCAAAGTATTCGCGAATGGTATTGTTGACTCTGTCAGTGCGGCAGCACTTTATACCACAAAATAATGAGGGTTGGTATGAGTCATCATTCCAACCATTGGACGTTCCTATCGTTGTGTTTTTCCAGCCTCTGGAAATTGCCAGCCAGTTTCATTTATCTACGAAACGCTTAAACGTTTTTATCACATAAAAACTTAGTATTTATTCCTTTTTCATTCGTTTGACAAATCTGTGCGGTTTTTTGATAAGCCTGTGCGAGCGTTTTTTTCCGTAAGTGATACGTTTTACCACATAGAAAACGGAGGAATTGCGAGCGACCGCTTCAACCTCACAACATGTGGAAGAACTGGAGGATAGACGAATGAGAAGAACAGGTACGTGTTTAGTAGTATTTTCACTGATTGCCGGCGCGGCGATGGGTGCCGATCTAAGATACAAGTCGAACGGGGATTGGTTCGACACAACGAATTCAACCGCTAACGCAAACGGTTGGCAAACAACAGGGGCTCTACCCGGTACCAATGACCAGGCTCGCCTGAACTGGGGGGGGAATACGGTAACGCTTACGAATGTGGCACCCGCGGTTAAGAATTTTATGGCCGGTGTTAATGAAAACGGAAATCTGACTATTAACGATGGCGGCGTACTGTCTGCTGTTTCGTGGTCGTCGGTCGGTAACAACGGCGGCGGTGTCGGCACTTTGACCGTCAATGACGGCGGTCTGGCTGATTTCACGAGCCATCTCTGGGTTGGTTTCCAGAATCCTTCCACAGGATATGTAACCATCAATGACGGTGGCGTGGTGAAAATCGCGGGAATGCTGGGCGCAGGATGGAACGGTGGTGTCGGTTACATCACGGTTAATAAAGGTGGCCTACTCGATCTTCAGCAGCTGCACAGCGGCGGGGATTCGTTCAAAAACGGTTCCTGGCTGAATATAGTCAGCACGGGTCAGGTCAAGTTGCCGGGAGACTTCACAGACACCATAAATGTTTATACCAACGATGCCATCCGCGGAAATGGCGTGGCTGGTAACATTCAGCTCAATTATGAGACAGAACTATCGACTAATGGGGTGGATACCATTACGAACAGTACGATCATCGTGGCGGTGGCCTCCGTTCCGGATGTGGTCGGGACCACGTTGGAAGCTGCAACGGTCGCGATCAATGATTTAGGATATACGCTCGGAACCATAACAACCGGTTATGTCTATGGGGTCATCTCCGGCAGTGTGCTTTCCCAGACTCCGGCGCCTGGAAGTTCGCTGGGTTCCGGTTCGCCGATCAATGTTGAGATTCAGGAAGCTTTTCTGCCGCAGCCGGATCCCTTGACGGTTGATTGGAACTCTGGACCTTCTCCTGCCGACTGGTTCGGGGCCTCAAACTGGAAGTCGAACGGAGTGCCGAACACCGGTATTGTACCCTTCAAGGAAACCCAGAACTTCAAAACCCGTACTTTCAACGACCGCGAGCTCATTCTTACCAACTTTGCTGCAGTATCCTGGCTGGTACAGGGGGATGGCGGAACTACGAACGGCAATGTCATCACCGTTGGCGACGGCGGCCACATGGTTGCAGGCGGATCTTCCCTGGGGTCTTCGACCTGGACGGCCATTGGGTACAGCGTGAAGTCTACGGTTAATGTGCTTTCCGGCGGGATTTTCGAAACCAAAAACCGTGTACTTTTCGGCTGGGGTGCAGGTGCTGCAAGCAGCACTAACTACACCTGTGCAATCAACGTGGATGGCGGCACCTTCATCTGTAATGGCTGGATGACGTTGGGCAGCAAAGATAAAGAGGTCTGGGCGGAAGTCACGGTTGATAACGGCGGCGTGTTCAACATCGAGCGCTTCAACTACACCGACCGCGTGACCAACGGCGTGATCAATATGATCGAAGGAACCATGATCATGGACGGCAGTCGCTCCAACGAGTTTGTGAACCTCATTGATGCAGGCACCATCCAGATCGCTTCCGGAGCCAACTATGTGATCGATAAAGATGTTTCCAATGAAGGCAAAACCACGCTGACGGTATTCCTGCCCGGCTATGCTTCCTGGGCTGGTCTTTGGGGCGAGGACATCGGCGATGAAAACAACGATCACGACAGCGATGGAGCGAACAATCTCTATGAATACGCTCTTAACGGCAATCCGATCGATGATCAGAATCCGGGTCAGGAACCGGTCTTTGTGAAAAACGGTGGTGTTTTCGAATACACCCACCTGTTCCGCAATGATGACACCAACCTGGTTTACACCGTTCAAACCCGTCAAAGCCTTGTTATCGGTGACTGGCTGGATGTGGGATCAACGATTGGAGGAACGAATGTAACCGGCGGCGACTATAATGTGCTAACCAACATTATCTCGACTGTGGAAGATGCTGCATTCATTCGCCTGAAAGTCGAAAATCCGTAAACAGTGATTATCCAAACAACCTGCAGGTAAAATCCTGCGGGTTGACTGATTTCCGGATGGACTTCATCCGGTTGAAAACAAGGAGAAAAAATGAAACGAAAAATAATTACAGGGCTTGCTGTAGCGGGGATGGTCGTTTTGTGTGCTGACGCGGCAACCATTCGATACAAGCAGAGTGGTAACTGGACGTTCACCACCAACGATACCGCCAACGCCTATGGATGGCAGCTTCCAGGCACGTTGCCGACATCAGCAGATACGGTGCGGGCAAACTGGGGCGGAAATACAATTGTGCTGGATTCCACCCAGACGGTTGGAAAGTTCGAACTGGGTGTGGATGACTCAGGAACACTGCATGTTCAAAACGGGGGCAATCTGACCAATACCCTTACCAATGTGACCATTGGTAATAACCTTCCCAGCTCCGATGTCAGGGACGTAACCGGAACTTTAAATATAGATTCTGGTGGTGTGGTTTATGCCGCCGGTGTCCTGAAAATGGCTTCCGGTGCCTCGGCGACAAAAACGAAGACTCTGACCGGCATTGCTTCAATCAGCGGAACGCTGGATATTGCCAGTCATCTATGGATGGGATCCGGAGATTCGGTCCGTTCCATTGCGATTATGGATATCAACAACGGCGGAGTGGTCAACGTTGGTGGAAATATCGGGCTGGGCACGGGCAACGCATCGACAGCCAGCGGTGGCGTTGCGACGCTGAATGTGAATAATGGCGGCACACTTAACCTGTTCCAGTGGAGTACCACGACCTCGATTCAGGACGGGTCCGTCCTGAATATCAACGAAGGTGGAACTGTGATTGTTGGTGGAAATCGGGTGAGTCAGGCGAACGCTTATTTTGCACTGGGTAAAATCGCGACTGATTTGGACGGTATTGAGGCTGTATTTGATTCCGACCTGAATCAGACCACCATCGTGGCCATTCCTGAACCGGCGACTATCGGTCTGCTTGCGGCATTCGGTGGCGGCTTGCTCCTTATCCGCCGGCGGTTCATGATCTGATTCCGTTGATTCGATGATGAATGATGAATTGGGGCAGGGGGAACCCTGCCCCTTTTTTTAAACAGATGCTAAATCGTTTTTTTTTTAGAGAAAGCTCATGAACCCTTATTGCAGCAAAAAAACATCAGTCATTGTGGGAGTCATTATCTTCTTGATGGGTTCTCTTGCTGCCAAGGCTGAAGTGTTTCGCTTTGACAACAAGTCGCCGAACGGCAACCGCTGGATGGATGGCCAAAACTGGCGCATTCAGTCCGCAGGCGATGAAAAGGGTCAATTGCCCGGTGCCGGGGATACCGTGCGTTTTAATTATGGCGGAGCGGTAGGTTCTCTTTCAGTGGATGCCGGAACGATCAGTAAGTTACAGATCGGAGTGGATGATCGCGGCGGCATGCTTGCCCTGAATCCTGGAGCAAAGCTGGTCGTCACCGATAATGAGAATTATATCGGACGGATGGGGCGTGAAGAAGGCGGAACACTGATCGTCAATGGCGGAAACCTGAATTACAAAGGGTGGGTATCGGTGGCCAATACAGGGAAAGGCACGTTTATTCTTAATGACGGCGAAGTCCGGGTGGAGGATGTGTTCTATCATAACCTGCGTATGGGTGGAGGCGCTGCCTCGACCGAAATCCGTGCGGGGCTTCTGGATGTAAACTCGATGAAGCTGAATTCAGGTACAGTGGATATTTCCGGCGGAATAATAAGGATTCGGGCTGGCTGTACAGAGGAAGAGCTTAATAACTGGATTCTCAATGGTTTGCTGACGGTGAATAATTCAAGGCAGGCTATAAGGGATCGGGACTATTCTATTCACTTCTGGGGATCTAAAGGCATGGAGATCAGGGTGCCGGCTGAGGTCGATGGTACTTTGCAAAGCGTTGAGGAAACGTTGGGATTTTTGTTTTAAGAAGGCTCTGAATTATGGCGAAAAAAAAGACAGGATATTTTACGAATCATGCTAAATCCAGCGCGGCACTGGTAAGCTTGGGTATTCACGCGGCGCTCGTTGTAATTGCCTTATCCTTTGTGGCGGTAACGGTGATTCAGAAAGAAGACAATCAGTTTGAGGCAAAGCCGGTCAATCGCCCTAAAATGCAGCTTAAAAAACTGCAAGTGCCGGTGAATATTAAAAAGAAGCAGACTCAGAAGCCGAAGTTGCGAAAGCGCATTGTGGTCCAGCCCAAGGTACAGCAGAACATGCCGGATATCAAGATGCCGGAGATTACCGGGGTAAAGGGCGGTCTGGGCAACGCGGGCGGTACCGGTCTGGGCGGGGGTGGTGGACTCGGCTTTACGATGCCGGAAATTAATGTGTTCGGGGTAAAGGGCAAAGGCGAGAAGGTTTTCATCATGCTCGATGCTTCCGATGAGATGATGTATGACGAAATGGGTGGTATCCCGGCTTATACCATTATTAAAGATGAGCTCGTAAAAATTATCGATGGTCTGCCTGCAACCGCATTATTCAATGTCTGTGTATTTGATAAATGGAATACCTACCTGCTCTTTCCGAAGCTGGTGCCGGCGAACTCGGTGAGTGTTGCTAAAGTGGATGAATGGTTGAAACCCTTGAATGCTGTAAAACCGGGAATGGGAATCAATGAATGGGGCACCCGTACTCTGGGCAGTGGCGGAATGCAGAATCAGTCGGACCTTCAGACGGGAAGTTTCCAGGGGATGGAATCCTGGCATCGGCCGGCTATGCTGTCCATGGAGCAACAGTCGGATGCTGTCTTTCTCCTTACCTCATGGTGGGGGTATCAGCGCTACGCTAAAACAGAGCGCGATCAGGGATGGTTCGAAACTTCGGCCGGGCAACGGTTTCTTCAGAAATATGACGAGGCGTTGAAGGTATATGATGACGAGTGCAAAAAACGTGTAGCCAATGGCGATGCACCGCGCGTGCTGAATCGTAATGATAAACGGTTGATGGTTGTCACCTATTTCGAGGGCACGCCGCTACCGCCGGAACCTGAATTTTTCTACTATAAGCCGGATGAATATATCAAGGGCATGCTGGAGATTCGCAGTCGAAGCGGACAGAACGACGTGCAGACCAGCAGCGGAATTCGCCGGAATAAAAACAGTAAGTCCGAATTTACATTCAATGTCATCCGGTTCATCCGAACCGGTGAAGAGCGTACGGAGTGGCGCGATGGCCGTTCAGTCGATAGTTTCAAAAAGATGACCGGATATTTTAATGGGGCTTATCGCGAGCTCGAAGGGCTTGAGGCCATCAAGAGCAGTATTTCGTCAAATTAAAAGAGGGACAGGATGAACAAATACAAAGTAATCGTAGCGGCCCTGCTGGGCGCAATATCTGTTCAGGCCGTGGACTATACGGTATCCAACTCCGGTGCCTGGGATAATGCAGCGAACTGGAAAACCGCCACGGCTCCGGTCAATGATTCAACGGCCAAGATTTTCAGCAAATCAGGGGAAACCATAACGCTTTATAATTCGGCAACAATCGGGTTTCTTGCTTTGAACGATGGCGATGCATCCTTGCTGTCGGTTGTAATTGATGGGGGAAGTCTTCGCAGCGATAACGACGGGAACGGGGCCTGGAACGCGATCGGATATAATAAATCGTCATCGATCGAGATAAAGAACGGTGGAAGCTGGATTTGTGATGGACGCGTGGATGTGGGGCTGTTTGACAATGTTTCAGGTCAGGTGAACGCCTTTACGATGACAGCCAACAGCGGTGATGTGATCGTTTCAAACGATTTTTCCATCGGTCGATCATTTGATGGCTCGCACAGTGCAACAGCGACGGCCGATATTCTCGGAGGAACGCTGAATATCGGAGGCTCTCTAAGCTTTGCAGGTTGGGGCACTTGTACCATGAATATTGCCGGAAATGGCACGGTGATCATCGATGGAGATATGGCCTCCGAGGTTCAAAACTTTATCCAGGATGGAAAGATTATTGCCAACAGCGGAAGCGGAACTCCGCTTGTGGATTATAACGCAACCACGCCGGGCAAGACTACGATACGGGCCATCGCAGGAATCGTAAGTCCAAATTGGTATGTGGCCGACGCGCTTTATACGACCAATGAATATATCATCACGCCCTTCGATGCGCTGGCCGACTTCGGTATTGTGGGTGATGGCACAACCGATGTGACCGACGAAATTCAGGATGCCATGATTGTGATCGCCAATCTCGGTGGCGGTGCGCTGTATCTTCCGGAAGGGCATTACAAAGTGACCGGCAACCTGACCATCCCATCGGGCGTTACGCTGCGCGGAGATTGGAAAAAACCGGAGCCCGGACTTCCAATCGTTGGAACGGTGTTGATGGCGTATGCCGGGCGTGATGATGCCGATGGCCAATACTTTATCACCCTCAGCGGCAGCGGCGGAGTGAATGGTGTGTCGGTCTGGTATCCGGAACAGTTGGCCACTGATGTTCGCCCGTATCCGATCACCTTCGGCAACGGAGGCGCGGCGACGATTGAAAATATCACACTGGTGAATGCATACTTTGGTTTTTCCTCTTATCGGGATGGAACAACGGGGCGGCCGTTCGTGCGTAATATTTACGGAACACCGCTGGGCACGGGTATTGAGTTTGACAGCATTGCCGATATCGGCCGGATCGAATCGGTCCACTTTTCTCCGGACTATTGGGAAGGATCCGACCTGAGCAATGCGCCTGCAGGGGGTGAACACCGCGACTGGCTGTATAACAATGCGACGGGGATAGTGCTCCGCCGTCTGGATTGGTCCTATTCCAGCTATGTGACCGTTGAAGGGTATCATATCGGTTTGGCCATGCGTCCGTCACGCTGGGATGGAAAAGCTCCGAATGGTCAGGCCTATGATTACCATCTGATCGATTGTAAAACGGGAATCTATATTGAAAAGAATCTCTACAATGGGGAGCAGTTTACCCGCTTCTCCATTACCGGTGCAGAGACCGGGGTATACATGGGGCCGGATAATGAAGAAACCAGCATGTTCCACTCCTGCGATATCGAAGCAACCGGAGCGGCATTCTATTGCGAAGGGTCAACCGCCCGCGCCATGATTATGAGCTGCGAGTTTGATGGTCTGGTTCAGTTCGATGGCGGCTATCTTTCCGTGATCAATTCTGATTTCACCAATGATGGTGCGCACCTGGTGCTGGGTCCCGGTTGCGATGGCGCATCGATTCTGGGAAATACCTTCACGGGCGATCCACGAATTGTAGACAATACCGATTATCCGGTGGAGATTGATCATACCGCCATGGCGGTTGCGGACCTTCCGGATTATGACTTTAAAAAACCCGAGAAAGCCTACATGCCGGGAACCTCGAATCTCTACGTCGTAACTGAAGCACCATTTAATGCGGCGGCCGATGGAACAACGGATGACACCGCAGCATTCGCCAGTGCGCTTGCGGCTGCACAGTCGGCCGGTGGTGGAACGGTGTTTGTTCCGGGCGGTAACTATCGCCTGGATGGAACGCTCACGGTTCCAACGGGTGTTGAGCTGCGTGGCATTTTTGATATTCCGCACGGAACAGCAACGAAGGGGAGTTTGCTGAATATTTATTTCGGCCACAACGACGCCAATGGAACCCCCTTTATTCAGGTGTCAGCCGATGCCGGGGTAAAAGGTCTGAACTTCCATTGGCCCAATCAGATCTATGATGCCGCAGATACCAATTGGTTCGGTTTCGTGCCTTATCCCTTCATGGTGCAGGGGCGGGGAGCGGACGTTTATGTGGTGAATATATCTGCCACCATCCCTTACCAGTTGCTGGATTTGAAGACGTATACATGCGACAACCACTATGTGGACTACATTTTCTCCACCTGCCTGAAGACGGGGATCACCATCGGTAACGGATCGAACGGGGGGCAGCTGCATAATGTACAGTTCAACCCGAACTCCTATACCTTCCGCTATAACGAGTACGACAGCATTCCATCGGGAACGGCCAACGATGTTCATGACCTGCAATGGCGGTATGCGGATCCATATCTCTTCGGGCATGTGACCAATCAAGTGGTACACGAATGTTTTGTATTTGCCGGGGTTCGCGGGATTCATCTGTATGAAGAAAACGGGCAGGGACCATCGGGGCATTGCCTCGGCTTCGGAGCCGATGCCTGCACCACGGCCTTTCTCGTCGATGATGTCGGCGATGGCGGCTTTGAGCCGATCAATACGCAGATTGTTTCGACTAATCCGGACAACGGCCACTACTTTGAAACCGGGGCAGGGTTGGATGATGAGTTCCGCATGTTCAGCGGTGCGGCCTGGGGGGCACACGAATACAGTGCGGTGATTCGCGGCGGGGATGTGGAACTGCAGAACCTGTTGATTCAGCGCGATGGAACAAGTGGAACCTATCTTATTGAAAACAGTGCAACGGTTGAAACGTATGCCAGCAGTCTGGACAATAAGCAGAATAACATCTTCCTGACGATTGATCCAACGGCCTCCATCCTGTTTGCCGGAAATGTCCTCAATCTGGATCAAAGTCAGATGCCGAGTAATACCGTCAACACGACGTCCATAGGCAATCTTCGATTTGGCGCCGGGACAACGGAAGCTTCCAATGATTGGAACAATAATTCCGGAGACCGTAATTGGAATAATGCTGCTAACTGGACGGCGGGAATTCCCGGTGCAAGTGAACATGCTGTGATCGGACTGACCGCTCCAATCATTGGAAACGGTATTTCTGCCGTGGCAGGTTCGGTGAGCCTGGACGATGCGCTTGAAATCACAGGTGGATCACTGGATGTGGCCGAGTGGATGGCGTTGGGCTATGAAGCAGCCGGTTCGGTGCTGCTTTCCGATGGAACCTTAAGCGTTGGCCAGTTGTTGATGGATGGAAACGGGCTGGTCGATGTCGAAGAAGGAATGCTGGTTGTGGATGGAAATGCCACGAACCTTCTGAATGCTTATGTTTCCAAGGGCTGGATCACAGCGTATGGCGGAGTGTTTATTCCGGAGGTTAATTTCGATAATACGAATACAACTGTTACGGCCACAGAACCACCTTTGACCACCACGGTCTGGAATCCCGGTGCGGGTTCCAATGATTGGGCAACAGATGCCAGTTGGACGGGTGGGGTTGCTCCGGTGGACCAGATGGCGAATTTCAAAGCAGTGTTTAATGTCGAAGGTGCACAGGAGTGTTTGCTGGGCTCGACTGTCACGGTTGCTCATCTGGTCATTGGTGATAATGGCACAACGAATGGCGCGTTTGTTCGTCTTGCATCCGGTGCCAGTCTGACATCCGGAATTTCGGCCGGGGGAACGCTGAGCTGGAGCGGTATTGGATACAATCGAAATGCCACAATGACCGTTGAGGCCGGGGCCGTGCTGAATTCGGCCAGTCATCTTTGGATTGGGTTGCTATCTCCCGGAGTGGGTACGTTGAATATTGAAGGCGGAACCGTGAATGTGAGCGGTCAGCTTGGACTGGGTTGGCAGACGGGTTCCGGCTATATCAATCTGAAGAGCGGTTTGCTGAATCTGGCACAGATGGATCCGGTGAAATCCATCAATGGTTCCTCCATCATCAATATTGAGGAGGGAACGATGGCGATTCCCGGAGATCAGACCGCTATGATCAGCAACTATGTTGCCGCAGATAAAATTATGGCCTATGGCGATACAGGCACTGTGAATGTAAGCTACACCGGCGGTGTGACGGTGGTTACGGCATCGGTTCCGGAATATGGATACAACGCATGGTCGCAGGAATGGGGTGTGAATATCGGCAACGGTTCCTATGACTATGACAGTGACCAGAAAAATAATTTTTTCGAGTATGCATTCAACGGTGATCCGACCAATGCGCAGATCATCGGTGTGCAACCGGAATTGATATCGGATAACGGCGAATTTTACTTCATTCATGTGCAACGGAATGATGATCCATCGTTGCTCTATCAGCTCGAAAATTCGATCAATCTGATTTCCAACAATTGGACCGTTTCAACGTATCCCGTTGTGGGTACCCATGTGATGGGAGCGGGAGCGAATTACGATATCGTGACGAACGGTATACCGGTTAATCATACAAACCTCTTTATCCGACTCACTGTCGAGCAGCAGTAAAAAAAACGGATCTCCGGAACTATTGTGACACAAATCTTAATCAGCGGTTAGATGAAAAATCCGGACTCTGTTCGGTCGTGAGGTATGGAAATGAAGCGCGGAATGAGTAGGCAAAAATTGGCACGTAAGGAGCAAAAATATGTGAGCAGCCCCGTGTTGCCGCTCTGTGAAAATTGCGGTCACTACCGGAGTGTTCAGGTTGAAAATGATTGGGGTGAAGTCGAGGAAAAGAAAAGGCGCTGTGCAAAGGGTGATTTTGCAGTGAAACGACACGGAAACTGTGCCGCTCATGTTTTTCGGGCTGAAGTGTTCGAAACGGAAGGTACGGAGTCACCGGAGTAATCAGAAATAAATCGGGTAGCGGATGTTTAGGTTAAATATATTTTTTGTGTTGGGTTTGTCGGGAGCAATTGCGTGTCAGGTCGGAGCGGCACCCGGTCTGCTCGACCGTTCAGAGATGAAGCAGGTCGGTCGGGGCAACGTGGTTTGGGGGAATGCATCGGTTTTAGTTGATGATGCGTATCTGGTGGTCAGTGAAGACGGCCTGCATAATGTTGAATTTTCCTTTGAAGGCCGTGCGCCGGAGAATGCCGGTGCTGATCAGGTTGGAATATGGGCCACGTTCAGGCAGTTCGACCGGAACCACCGGTATGTGATCGGATTACGCGGAGCGCCGCACTCCGATCTCTATCTGGCCCGTTATGCACCTGATGGGAATGACCGTATGCTGGCCCTTCAGCCGGTGGAGACGGTTGCTCCAGGCGAGTGGGCTCACGTTAAAGTTGTTGCGAAAGATGCCGCCATAAAAATCTATCTGAACGGAATGGAGAAAATTTCGGTTGAGGATGCGAAAGCGCCATTCAAAGTCGGCAATGTCGGTATAGGCGGCGGCTATCACCTGGCCGAATATCGAAATATTCAGGTTCATAAAACGGGTAAACCGGGTGACTCAGAAAAAACAGAGCCGGCCTTCGCCCGGGATGCAATTAAAATAAATTTTCAGCCCGGCGGTTTAGATGCGCCCGCCGGCTGGCTTGCAGATTCCGGCAAACCCTATTCAAAAGAACGGAGCTACGGTTGGGTCGGCTCAGTAGGCACGCGCGACCGCAAAAAAACGGGCGATGCGTTTAAGGATACACTGGCGACCATCGCACACGACCAGACCGAAGCAACCTTCAAACTCGATCTTGAGCCGGGGGAATACCTGCTAACGCTGCACTCGGGCGACCAGCATCAGAGTGTGGTAAACGTGGATTGCTCGGCCGCCATAAAGCCGATCTGTGAAAAAACGGAGCCCGGAACGTTTGTGGTCAGTTGTTCACAGATTAGGGTGGATGCCGATGGGTTGGTGCTGGAGTTCAGCCGCAACGCTGATGGGGCAGGCACATCGCTGAACTGGCTGGTGATCGAGCCAAAGGAGCAGGTGCCGGACTCCCGGTGGGCCAAAGGTGCTCCCGTTGTGGTGATGTCGGCGGAAAAAGCCGCGCTGCGGAAGCAGCAGCGAGTTGCTTACCGTGCAGTAAAAGTTCCAGCCATTGGAAACGGGCGCTCGGAAGTATCACTGGACGGCGACTGGCTGTTTCTTCCGGATTATGAATTCAGTAACGTTGAATCTCCTCAGAATAATAATGCGGATGATTCCCGGTGGCACGTCATGCCGGTTCCGGCGATGTGGTCGCCCTATGCCGCCTGGTTGTTCGGGGAAACCTTTCCTGACATGCCCTATGATAAAGGGGCGAGCGACAGTTATTATGAATACCGGCATGCCCGGGTTGATGCCCTTACGTTTGATTGGAAAAAAACGAAATCCGCCTGGTACCGAAAACATATCGAACTGCCCGAAATACCGCAGGGAAAATGCTTCGAACTCTGTTTTGATGCCATTGCGAAGGTTTCTCACATCTATGTAAATGGAACCTTTGTCGGAAAAAATCTGGGTATGTTCGGTGAGATCAAACTCGATATCACCAGGCACCTCAAAGCGGGAACAAATGTGATCGCCGTTCGGGTGGATCAGGAAAGGGAATTTGATGAAGCGCAGGACGACGATGAGGTGATCGGTGTTGCGATCAGTGTTGAGCTGACGCGTAAGATGCTGTCTGCACTGCCCTACGGAATGACCCGTCAGGATGCCCGCGGAATCTGGCAGCCGACTAAACTCGTTATAACCGATTCCGTGCGTCTAACCGATCTGTTTATTAAACCGCAACTCGATGGTGCTGCAGTCGATATTACATTGGAAAATAAAGGGCATATTTCTGAAACGATCGTTCCATCCTTGAAGGTAATCAGTGAATCGGATGGTTCCATGCTGGTGCAGCTGGACGGCAAGCCTGAGGAGGTTAAGGCCGGTGAAAGCAAAGTGGTCACGTTGACGTTTACCGGGGTTCATCCTCGGTTGTGGTCGCCGGACAATCCCTCGCTCTACACCTTTACGGCCGGGCTGAAGTCGGAAAACGGATCAGCGGACTCGATGTCGGTGGTTTCGGGTTTCAAGACCTTCGAAACCCGCTGCAACCGTTTTTATCTCAATGGCAAGCCCTATGCGCTGCGAGGTGCCAACCACTGTCCGAATATGCTGGCACCGAACGATGGCAGGCTGGCCGACCGCTTTCTTGAAATGATGCGGGAAAATAATCTGAACGCTACGCGTTTTCATGGCGTGCCTGGAACGGCAGCATGGATGGAAGCGGCCGATCGGAACGGTATTCTGATTTCCTATGAAGGCACCTGGCCGTGGTTGCTGCATGCGAAAGGGCCGATCCCATCGCAGGAGTCGATTGACATCTGGCAGGATGAATTTGCACGCGTGATTAAAAAATATCGGAACCATCCCTCGCTCATGCTCTGGACGGTGAACAATGAAATGAAGTTTCATATTTTCCATCGTCACACCCCGACGGAAAAGCGGACTGCTGAACAGTATGAAGACGTGCTGACCCGCTGGAAACATGTATCGAACGCGGTGAAGATGATCCGTGAAATCGATCCAATCCATCCGATCGTTGCCGATTCGTGTTATGCCCGAAATTACAGCTGGACGTTGGATCAGTCGCCGGAAGAGCTGGGGATTGACGATGGTGATGTGGATGACATCCATGAATACATAAACTGGTATCATCAAAGTTTCTTTCATCTGCTTGATAAGGAAGATCCGGTTGGGCTTCCGACCCGCCCATATATCGGGCAGGAAATGTCGACCGGATATTATAACGGCGACAGCGGGCACCCGGTTCGTGCCTATCTGTTTGCGCATCAGACGCCGCAGAGCTGGGTGGGACAATATGCCTACGAGCATCAGGATCCATCCATTTTCATGACCCGGCATGCCATGCTGACCAAAGAACTGGCCGAATATTATCGTAGAGACCGACGCGAGGACTGGGCCGGAACCCTGATTTTTGGATTGGTGACCTGGTTCCGGAATCCATGGCTGGCCGATGAAATTAAACCGTATCCCGTTGTGACGGACGGTTTACGACAGGCCATGTCTCCGGTGCTCGTCAGTGCGCGTTTAACCGGACGGAATGTCTTTGCCGGCGAAACATTTTCCATTCCGGTTTCGATCATTAACGATGCTGAGAACGGACAGGCTGTCCCCGACGGAACGCTTATGTGGAGTTTTGTGGTCGACGGGAAAACGATGGCCAAAGGAGCGGTTGCTACTTCTGAGGTGGCCTACTACACCAATAAACAGTTCGACCTGAAACTTACAGCACCTTCAAACATTCCCGGAGGACGTGCAGATGCGCAACTCCGTTTTGAACTTGTTGCAAATGGAAAAACAGTCAGCCGTAATCATTATGCAATGTGTATTGGCGAAAAGGGCTGGGCACTGGAACCTGCCAACTCATCCAAAGGAAAGATTTTGGTCTACCAGCCATCGGATGCTGCACGAAAACTTTTCCAGACCCTGGAAGTCAAGCCGGATGCGATATCGACGTTGAACGGGGTCAAACTCGAACGCGACGATTGTCTGCTGATGGTTGGAGCCCTCTCCGATTCGGAAGTGGAACATTTTAAATCTCTTTTGACGGCAGGAAACGGACGTGTGGTATGGATGCATCCCAAGGCACAGGCAAAAGAACTGTTTCCAAAACACATTTCCAACTATCGGAAACAGGATGGAGAAGTGGTCACCATGCTGGTAGCGGAATCCCCGGTCTTCGACGGAATTCAGGTTGGTGATCTTGCCTGGATGGGTGGGCCGAATGTCGCGCGCGTTCCCGTCTCGTCATTCGGCGGCTATCATGTGGATTGGAAGAATCCCTCGTTGACGGTGCTTGCCGAAGAGATGCGGGCGCATGGCTATCTGCAAAACCCGAGCGATAAGCTGAAGTCGTGGGTCACTCCGCTGGTCCAAATTCGGTCGGATGGAACAGCTCCGGTGCTGCTGTCTGAAATGTCCGCGGAAGCTGCTCTGACAGATCCGATTGCACTGCGCCTCTGGGCGAATGTGTTGAAAGGAAATTTCTAACATGATTGATGTCAAAAAAACAGCCGTGAATGCGGCTCCATGCAACTCGCCCGTAAAGAGATAATTGGATTAAAGGGTTATTCTTATCTGTGAAGCTAAGAGTGTACTCGAATACGAAGGTGGAATAATGACTCGCATTAAAACCAGAATATGTTTCTTGATAGCGATGTCATGGGTGCTGTCCGCAGCGACTTATGCCGGCATGGAGATCAGCGAGTTCATGGCGAAAAACGATTCTACATTTGCCAATGCTGCCGGCGAGTATTCGGACTGGGTCGAAATTCATAACGCTTCAGGCGAAGCGGTGGATCTGGCCGGGTGGTATCTGACCGATGATATTACCGACTTACGGAAATGGCAGTTTCCAAGCACTGGAAGCACGTCATCCCTTGCCGACGATGGATATCTCCTCATTTTTATGGATGATTCGGTCGATTCCATTATCGGCAATGAGCTGCATGCCGGCTTTAAGCTGGGGGCCGGTGGTGAATATCTGGCTTTAATCGAACCGGATGGAGAAACGGTTGCCTATCAGTATGCTCCGACCTATCCGGATCAAAGCGCGGAGATTTCATATGGTATTGATTCGGGAACCGGAGAACATGCCTATTTTTCTGCGCCGACGCCCGGTTCAGCCAATGGCCAGGCCATTGCTGATGTGGTGCAGTTTTCTGTCGAGAGCCATGCCTTCACCGATCCGTTCAGTCTGATCCTTTCAGTAGCGTCTCCTTCAGCAGATATCCGATATACTGTCGATGGGTCGATCCCGACGTCATCTTCGCTCCTTTACAACACACCCCTGACCATTAATTCAACCACACAAGTGCGTGCCCGCACCTTCGAATCCGGACTGGAGGACGGGGCCGTGGTCTGCGAAACCTATTATCATTTAGACGCGAGTATCGCCGGATTCTCCTCCGACCTTCCGTTGGTGGTGATTGATAATTTTGGAGCGGGCGAGGTTCCGCATCCGGACAGTCCAATCCGTCAACCGGCTCAGGTGCTGTTTTTTGAACCAAACGCGGGGACTACATCGTTAACCAACGCACCTTCCATTTCCACCAGAGCAGGCATTCGCCGGAGGGGCGAGTCCTCGTTGCGAAATACCGGCAGTAAGCCGAACCTTTCTCTTGAAACCTGGGGAACGGTCGATGAAGACAGCCGTTCGATCAAACCGTTTGGTATGCCCTCGGAGTCTGATTGGATTCTTACCGCGCCCTGGACGATCGATAAGGCAATGATGCGCAACTCGTTTATTTATGAAGTGAGTAATGAAGCCGGGCGCTATGCAGTCCGTACTCGTTTTGTGGAAGTGTTCCTCAACTATGGCGGCGGAAGTATTGCCGAGTCAGACTACTATGGCGTCTATGAGTTCATGGAAAAGATTAAGGTCGGTAAAGACCGGGTGGATATTGCGGAGTTGACAGATGCCGATAACGCTGAGCCGGAGGTCTCGGGGGGCTATATATGGAAACGTGACAAGGCGGAAAGCATCGATGATCCCAATAATTTTGCTGCCGCCGGACAAAACCTTCCAACGACGGCTGGAGATCGGGTGCTGCAATATGTGTCGCCTTCAGGGTCGGAGCTGACCGCGGTTCAAAAAGACTGGTTCACAAACCATCTCAATACCGTGGATGCCGCTATTCCTGACGGGAATTATGGGGCATTCATCGATGAGGCTTCGTTTGCGGATCACCATATTATTAACGTTTTTGCCAATAATGCGGATGGCCTTTCGGCCAGTACTTTCTACCACAAGGATCGCAACGGTCTGCTGAATATGGGGCCCATCTGGGATTTTGATCGATCGATGGGCTGTGATAATGATCTTCGGGCGAGTGATCCGGAGACCTGGAGTCTGGCCAGCGATGCGATGTATTTTTTCCATAGTGGTGGACCCTTGTGGTTTCGCGAATTCGCATTGAATGATCCCGACTTCTGGATGGTGTGGGTCGATCGATGGCAGCTTATGCGTGAAGGGCCGTTGAGCGAGGCTGCCATGACCGAACGGATCGAGCGTTACCGTTCCGAGCTTTCGAACGCCGCCGTACGGAACTACAACCGCTGGTCGGGCGTGTTGAATGCCACGAATTGGTCAGATAAGGTGGATGTCTTTAAAAATCATGTACTGACCCGCGGGCAGTGGATCGATGAACAGTTGGTTGATCCTCCAGTACTGAGTCATGATGGCGGGTTGGTTCCGTCGGGTTTCCAACTCAATATTTCGGGGCTTGATGCAAACTATTTCACGTTGGACGGTTCTGATCCGCGAGCTGCAGGGGGAAGTCCGTCGGGGACATTGTATGGTGCTCCGATCACCATTACCGAGAACTCGCTGGTGAAAGCACGTGCCTGGAACGGGCAGAATTTTGTCAATGCGCCCAGCACGTGGCCGTGGAGCGCGAAGCGCGAAGCAATATTTGTTGTGGATCCTGCGCCGTTAGCCATTACGGAAATTATGTATCATCCACGACCTCCGCTGGGAACAGCGGAACTGGCTTTTACAGCATCGGATTTTGAATTTATTGAAATTCAGAATATCAGTGCATCGGCCTGCAGTCTGGTCGGGGTACGGTTGCTGGACGGTGTGGAATTTGACTTTACCTATGGAAACAATGTTGTTCTTGGGGCAGGAGCTTACGGTTTGGTCGTCCGAAACCTTGAAGCCTTCAAAGTACGCTATGCCAACTGGGCTAGTCTGAATATTCTGGGGGAGTATGAAGGGCGCTTAAGCGATAGCACGGAGGAGGTCGAACTGGGCTATGTTCCAACCAATATGGCCAGATTGGCGATCTTCGATTATGAAGACGATTGGTACCCCTGTACCGATGGCGAAGGCTTTTCGCTGGTGTTGAAGGATGCACAATCCGCTCCCTCTTCATGGGACGCCAAAACGGCGTGGCGGCATTCCTCCGGTATTGACGGTTCTCCCGGCGAGGCTGATCCGGCAAGTGCCTATGTTCCCGGAACCGTCGTAATTAACGAGGTGTTATCGCATCAGGACGCCGATAATCCCGACGACTGGATCGAACTGCATAACACCACAGACGGCCCGATCAATATTGGTGGGTGGTTTCTGAGCGACAGTCGGGGGAATCTACAGAAATATGAAATACCTGCAGGTACGATAATTCCCGCCAACGGATATACGGTCTTTACGGAGTATAGTCATTTTGGTTCGGCCTTCGCCCTGAGCGAGCACGGCGACTCGGTTTACTTATCCTCAGGCAGTGGCGGTTCCCTGAGCGAACCGGCCTATCGCGAGAACGTCAGTTTCGGCGGGCAGGAGCGCGACGTTACCTTTGGCCGCCACGTCCGGTCAGACGGTTCCGTCACTTTTCCGACACAAGCGATGCCCAGTATGGGTGCAACTAATTCCGCGCCAGCTGTCGGGCCGATTGGTATTGAAGAGATTATGTACCATCCGCCGGTGGGGGGGCATGAATATATCAAACTCCGGAATGCATCCGGTTCAACGGTGAATTTATACGATACTGCCAATCCTTCCAATGTTTGGAAGGTCTCCGGCATCGACTTCAAATTCCCGATGGGGACTCAGCTTGATGCTGGAGAATCATTACTGTTGGTGCGTGACACGATCACCCCCGAATCGTTCAGGCCGGCTTTCGGAGTTCCGGCATCGATTTCTATTTTGAACTATGATGGAAAATTGGAAAATGATGCGGATACGCTGGTCCTTAAAAAACCGGGCAAACCGGAAACGGGCACAGGCTATGTACCGTACATCGTTGTTGAAGAGGTGAAATATAACGACAGTGCCCCCTGGCCGCTGGAGGCGGATGGAACCGGAAAATCACTGGGGCGCATTGATCTGTTGGCCTATGCAAACGACGTCGCCAACTGGCAGGCGGTGGGCGCAGGATATATCCCGAAGTTGTATTCAGTGTCCGTGCACGATGGAAGCGGCAGCGGCACGTACACGCCCGGTACGCTGGTACCGCTTGTTACATCGCCCCAGGGTCAGACCTTCATTCGCTGGATTGGAAATGTTTCAGGGGTGGCTGATGTGCTGAATCCTTCAACCTTCCTGACTGTGCCGGAGCAGGACATTACCATAACCGCGCTGTATTCATTCCCGGTAACTCTGATTCCGGCAGGAACCCTTTGGAAATACCACGACCAGGGGAAGGATCTGGGAACAGCGTGGCGGATGCCCGGCTATGATGATTCCTCATGGACGGCTGGTGCGGCCAAGCTTGGATACAACAATCCAGATACCGTCACCGTTGTCGATTTTGGCCCTGATCAGGACAATAAATATCCAACGACCTATTTTCGAAAACAATTCCATGTGGACGATGTGTCAACTATCGGGAGTCTGACACTCGACGTGTTACGCGATGATGGCGTGGTGGTCTATCTTAACGGTGCGGAAGTCGTGCGCGACAATATGCCGGCTGGAAATGTTGATTACCTCACCTATGCCATCACAACGATAGGAGGGGCAGCGGAAAGCACCTTTTATCCATTTGAAATATCTCCGGATGCATTGATCAGTGGTACGAATGTATTGGCGGTGGAACTCCATCAGAAGTCAGCCACCAGCTCCGACCTTTCATTGGACGTGCGCCTGGTTGCTGTGCAAATGATCGATCGATCGGTACAGGATGGCGATGCCGACGGCCTGTATGATGCCTGGGAAACGAATTATTTCGGTTCCACAGAAAATGCTCTTCCCGCTGTCGATCCGGATGGGGACGGCTTTGTGAATTCCAATGAGTTTATTGCGGGCACATTGCCGGAAGATGCAGAATCCTATTTCCGAATTGATGGATTTGATGGGGCCGACCTTTCATGGTCGATGGTATCCGGCCGGATATATTCCGTCGACTGGACCGGGCATCTCGGCGAACCGTTTGTGCCGGTTGCCGATCGGTTGGAAGAGGGGCATTATTCCACCGCCCGCGACGATACCCATTCGGCGGGATACTATCGGATAAACGTCAGGATAAAACAGGATTAGCGAGAATGAACATGTTTGGTAGATTACTTATCTTATTCTCTTTGACTGCGGCAGCAGCTGGCGCAGATATGAAGTTCTTCGTAAACGATAATGGGTTGAAGGATGTTGCCGGCTTCGAAGCCCAGGCTGAGCTCTTAAGTGAATTGGGTTATGCCGGTATCTGCACGCGCCCTCATAACCGCACTCCTGAAATGCTAAAGGCGTTTGATGCGCATGGGCTGAACGTGCCGGCCACCTATGTTACCCTCAAGCCCTCGGACGCGGACGTTCCGGAACAGGTACTCAAGCAGTTCCAGGCCTTAGAAGGACGGGATACCATCGTATGGCTTATGCTGCTCGAACCCAAAGCCTCCGATGAACAAGCCGTTTCGATTATCCGCAAGGTTTGTGATGCATCAGAAAAATATAAGCTGCCCGTTGTGCTGTACCCGCACGTCGGTTGCCGTACGAGCACCATTGAAGAGTGTGTGCGGTTGATCGAGTTGGCTGAACGTCCCGGCCTGGGGGTGAGCTTTAATCTCTGCCATTTTCTGCGCCAGCATGACAATTCAACCATTGAGGCTTCGATCCGCGAATTTGCCCCTTATATCAAATTGGTACAGATCAATGGCGCAGACGATGTGCCGAAGACCGAATCCAACTGGGACTATCTGATCAAACCTCTGGGTGAGGGATCGCTCGATGTCGGTCGCGTTATCCGAACCTTGGAAGAGATCGGTTATAACGGATATGTGAATCTCCAGTGCTACCGGGTTAATCCGCCGGCAGCGGAGCACCTCAAAGCCTCTATGGAGGCCTGGAAGCAGTATAGGGGTAAATTATCGATTACATTGAAGGCCGGAATCGATTTGTGGAAGCAGGACCACGTTGAGTATGTGAATGGTCAGGAATTGCGGGCAGTGGTCGAAGATAAGCATGCGCCGCTTTATCTATCGCTGGATGTAACCGATGTGAAGTTTACGGATGGGAGAGCTCCTTTGGTCGAATTCAGCTTTGACTATTTTGACGAAGGAGGGGAAGAGCTTACATTCGATATCGACAGTTCCGATCCGCTGCACGGTCCGCTGGAAGTTCCGGGGCAATGGCGTGGGGCGGGCGGGGTTCAGTTTTTGGATTCCAAGACCTGGAAAACCAAAACGATTGTTGTTACGGATGCGCGGTTCAGCAACCGTCTAAACGGGGCGGACATTCGCTTCCGCATGGTGAAACAACCGGAACTGAGACTACGCAATATATCCTTGAAAAAACTCGATGCGCTGCCGGCTGATAGCGGGCCGCTAAAACAGGGTGAAGTGCCGAATATTCTGATGGTGGTGTTTGATGATCTGAATGATTATGTCGGCGCATTCGGAGATCCGAATGCCTTAACTCCGAATCTCGATGTCTTTGCTGCCTCGGGAATGCGCTTTAACCGGGCCTATTGCCAGTATCCGGTTTGCGGGCCTTCCCGTGCGTCGTTTATGACCGGGCTTTATCCGGAGGCTTCCGGGGTGCTGGATAACAGCAAACATATTCGCTTTGAACAGCCCGATGCGGTCAACATGCTTGAATATTTTAAGGAAGCCGGTTACTGGACCGCCAGTGCGGGCAAGATCTTTCACAGCTTCCAGAATGTAGCTGAACGCGGTATTTCCACCTATGCATCGGACTGGTTTCAGAATGCAGAAGATCCCTGGAAGAAAAAACTGGAAAAGCAGTTCGTTGATGAAGTGGGACCGGTCAACGAACACCGCGAAGCCTACAACGTGTTCATGAACGAGCATTTTGTGAATCCGGAAAAATACGTTCAGGCTATCGCTACAGATTTAAAAGATGAGGATCACAAGGATGGGCGGACGGCGACGCGAATTTCTTCATACCTCAAGGAGAAGCCCTTCGAAGGCCAACCGTTTTTCATAGCTTGCGGCATTGCCAAGCCGCACATTCCGTATTTTGCACCTTCAGCATATTTTGATCTGTATCCATTGGAAAATTTAATGTTTGAGGATGTTCCTTCCAATGACTGGAACGATAAGCCGGCGATCGCCGCCGACGCAAAATACAAAGGGTTCGGCGCTGAGTTCGGCAGGAATGATCGGGTTCTACGCGCAAAATGGCTTCAGGCCTATCTGGCCTGCGTGTCGTTTGCGGATTCGCAGTTCGGGCGGATTTTGCATGCGCTGGAAGAGAACGGGCATGCTGATAATACCATTGTGATCGTATTCGGAGATCATGGGTACCACATCGGTGAACATTTTATGTATGGCAAGGTGACGCTCTTCGAAGAGAGTGCGCGCGTGCCGTTTGTGATGCGTGTCCCGGGGAAAAGCGATGCCGGAGTAACGACTGAAAGTTTTGCGGAACTGATCGATGTTTACCCCACGCTCACGGAGCTTTGCGGTCTTGAAACACCGGAGCAGGTGCAGGGAATCAGCCTGGTTCCAATCCTTGGAGATCCAGCTGCAGCAGTTCGCGATTCGGCCTACACAGTCGTTTCACGGCCGAGCATGCTGGGCCGGGCTATCCGTCATGAACAGTGGCGCTATGCCGAATGGGGCGGGGCGGATAAAGCCGAGCTGTATGATTTAGAGAAAGATCCGCGGGAGTACAACAACCTCGCGGCGAATCCGGAATATGCAGAAGTGGTTCAGCAGTTATCCGGAAAACTGAATGCACGGAAACCTTAATGGGAGAGCGAATGAAGTATCGATTGATAGTTGTGGCTGCAGGAATGGCTTTGGCTGTAAGCGCTGTAGAGCGGGAAGTGGTGCTGAAGCCGTATGACGGACCGAGTAAGGACGGTATCGATTCAAGCACGCTGACCGGAAAGGTTATTACGGGGTATCAGGGATGGTTCAATTGTCCGGGGGATGGATCCGGCCTGGGATGGGTTCATTGGGCCGCAGATAAATTCGAGCCCGGAGGTCACATCACGGTCGATGGCTGGCCGGATGTTTCTGAATATGACGACGATGAGCTTTACGACACCGGCTTTAAATATGAAGACGGTACGGTGGCGAAGGTCTTCAGCTCCCATAACCGGAAAACGGTGATGCGTCATGTGCAGTGGATGGCGGACTACGGAATCGATGGAACCTTTCTTCAACGTTTCTCCTGTGAGCTTCCGGATAAAAAGCTGTTCTATCACCGGAATAAAGTACTTTCCAGTGTCCGGGAAGGAGCCAACCGGTATGGGGTGACCTATGCGGTGATGTATGATCTGAGCGGTACGCCGGATGATCAACTGGTTTCCCGTGTGTTCGGCGATTGGCGCATGCTTCGTGAAAAAATGAAAATTACGAAAGATCCGGCTTATCAGCACCATAACGGCAAGCCGCTCGTTGCGGTCTGGGGTATCGGCTTTAACGGTCAGATCAAAAAACGACCCGATTTTGATGAATGCAAAAAGCTGATCAAAAAACTGAAGGACGATGGCTGCAGCATAATGATTGGCACGGCCACCGGTTGGCGGGCGCAGGATCGGGATGCCTCGCAGCGTGAAGATCTGCATGAACTGCTTTTAATGGCAGATGTGATCAGCCCCTGGAGTGTTGGCCGTTTCGGAACGATGGATGGGGCCCGGGAGCATGCAGATACCTACTGGAGCAAAGATATTGCCTGGTCACGGGAGCACGATATCGACTACATGCCGGTCGCATTTCCGGGCTTCAGTTGGTACAATCTCCGTCAAGGTAAAGCGCCACTGGCTCATATCCCGCGCCAGCAGGGACAGTTTTTCTGGAAGCAGATTGTGGAAAATAAAAAGGCCGGTGCTGATATGATCTATCTGGCAATGTTTGACGAGGTGGATGAATCCACATCGATCTTTAAACAGTCGGATAATCCGCCCATGGGCAATGGAGGAACCTTCCTCACCATGGAAGGGGTGCCAAGCGATTTTTACCTTCGTATTGCCGGTAAGGCAGGCGAACTGTTTAGAGATGAGATTCCGGTGACGGATGAAGTGCCGGTGAAGCTGGATCAGGGTAACTAAGGAGAATACAATGAAACTTTCAAGACGACAGATGACCAAAGCCGGACTGCTGGGCTCCGCGTTCACATTTATCCCGGGCTGCACAACAAGTAAGTCGGTTAAGTATGTCGGAGCCAACGAAAAGGTGAATCTGGCCTTTATCGGGATCGGCGGGCGTGGCGACAGCCTCAGTCAATCATTCGGTCAGATTGAAGCGGTAAACATGGTTGCGCTGTGTGATGTGGATATGGGCAGTGAATGGACCGCCAAGACCGAAGCCGCATTCCCCAACGCGCGCAAGTTTAAAGATTTTCGCGTGATGTTCGACACGATGGAAAAGGACATCGATGCCGTTGTGGTCTGCACGCCGGACCATTCCCATTTCCCGATCACCATGGCGTCCATGGCGCTGGGAAAACATGTCTATTGTGAAAAACCGCTGGCACGTACCTTTAATGAAATTGAACTGATGATGGGCGCGGCGGATCGTTATGGCGTCGCCACCCAGATGGGCAATTACGGTCACTCGGGTGCAAACTATTTTCAGTTCAAGGCCTGGAAAGAAGCGGGAATCATCAAGGATGTGACCCATGTGGATGCCTATATGAACAAATGGCGTCGCTGGCATCCGTACGGCAATGTGAAGGGCTTTCCTACCGGCGAAAAGAAACCCGCAACGATGAATTGGGATGTCTGGCTGGGTACCGCGCAGTATCATGAATATAGTAAAGATCTGCACTACGGGAACTGGCGTGGCTGGTATGATTTCGGAACCGGCTGTTTCGGTGACTGGGGCGCGCACATGCTGGATACCATTCAACGGTTCCTTGAACTGGGCCTGCCGGAAAAGGTGACGGCCAAAACCCTCGAAGGCCAGAACGACTTTATTTATCCCATGGCATCCACGATCAACTTTGCTTTCCCCGCGCGCGGTGATATGCCGGCAATGGATATCGATTGGTATGATGGACAGGAAAACCTTCCGCCGTTACCGAAGGAGTGGGGCGGTAAGGAACTGGATAAGAATACGCCCGGAAAATTTATATATTCCAAGGATCATGTTTTTTATGGAACCGCCCATGAAAATCCGCTGCAGATTATCCCGTACGAACAGATGCGGGAACTGCTGAAGGCTGGAAAGCTGCCGCGCGACTTCGGTAAAAATTCAGACCACTTCGATAACTTTATTCTGGCCTGTAAAGGACAGGAAGAAACGCGTACACCCTTTGCGGTTTCCGGATTGTTGTCCCAGTTGCTGTCACTCGGTTGCATCACGCAGCGTTTGGGCGGTGAGCTGGAGTTCGATCGTAAGACGAAAAAATTCACCAACAGCAAGCGCGCCAACGAGCTGCTGGTGGATGCACCGCCGCGAAAAGGATGGGAGCAGTACTACAAACTATAGGCCGCATCCCGATGAAAATCACACGCAGGAATTTTTCAATAGTCACGGTGGCAGGGTGGGCGGGGACGTTCCTGCCTGCCCGGGCTCTGGAATTGGAGCTTAGCAGAGGCCGGATTATTGCCCCATGGCGCGCAACGACGGCGATCGTTAAACAGGGAAAATCTTTTGAGGTCTGGTTCGATGCCGTCAACGGCCAAAGTGTTGAGTCCATTGAACTGCGTAGTGATTTTCTGAGCCTTCCTGTGAAGCATCGCACAACCCAAGGTAAATGGGTGTATGACGAAATTTCAGGCAACACCTATAACACCCAAATCGATGTGCAGGTTCCGGAGAATGTTCCGGCTGATCGATATGCACTGCATATCAAGACGTCCGTTGGAGAAGTGGTTTCCGGCGGTGCCGTTAAGGTGATTCGTGAATTCCGGAATGAATATTATGTGCTGCAGTTTTCCGATGTCCACCGTTGGCAGGGCGGATACGATGGAAAGCACATCATGCGGAAGGTTTCCGAGATTCTTAAGATTTCCAATATCATCGATCCGGAGATCGTATTTGAAACCGGCGATAATATGTACAACGTGATCAAACATCCGGAACGGGAGCATGCCTATTATTACGGTTTTCCACTGGATGGAATTCTCGGGATGAACCATGCCGCCGGAGCAACCTTCCTGGTGCCCGGAAACCATGATTCACCGAGCAACAGTTTCACAAAGGATAAAAACGTTCTGGAGACGGCCCGGTTTTACAATCGTTACTATGGACTGGGCACCTATAACTTTGCCTATGGAAACGGGCGCTATTGTGTGTTCAATAATGCCTGGGGCGTGGATGCTGTGGATGTTGATGGGCAGAGTAAACGAGCTTTCCAATGGTTGGAAAAAGCAGGGCCGGGCAACTTTGTACTCGGTGCCGCCCATATCCGCGGCGGGGAGTTTGAACGCTTTGACCGGATCACCCATGTTGATGTCGGCATCTGCGGGCATAACCATCATCTGGCGCCGGAAAATCCCCATCCGGTGAACGGAACGTCAAAGCTCTTCGTGGCCAACTCTGTCCGGGAACCGGAGCATTTTGAGTTCAACCTGTTCCGGGTGAACAACCAGACCGGCGAGTGTTTCCCGGTCTCTGGAAATAACGGACGCTGCAACGTGCTACAGGTCAGCTCCAGAGAAATCATTGCAGATTCCAATCAATGGAAAAGTAATCTGGAACTGGTCTACGAGGCAAAGAATGACGGCAAGGCGGAAAGCAACGTGGCCACGATCCTCAACCATTATGCGTTTCCGATAACGGACGCGAAAGTTCGGTTTGTGATGCCGAAGGGACGGAAATATAATGTATTCGGAGGCAAAGTTGAGCAGGCCTTCGATGGTCACGACTATCACATCGTGGATGTGAAACTCGATGTTCCTGAGGATAGTATAAAGACTGTCGCTATAGAGTCCGTGTAATCTACTCTGATACTATTTACATACTGCCATCTTAACGCTCAATAATATGCGATGGCCGCTGCCGGCCTTCTAGTGGTTGGAAGGCACCCTTCGTGATGAATCCCGTCATATGAGCTTCGGCATCATTGGAGGTGCTGAGATGCCGGTCTTTCTGATTAAAGCTTAGGTTGAAGGCTCTCAGGGTGCCCTTGGATAATTTGAGGCCGTCGCCATGTCGGTTGGCGTGCAGGTTCTGGAGGGTGAGGGTGCCGTTGCCTACATCGGCCAGGATGTCGGGGTTGCCCCAAACCATGGTGTTGATCAGGGTGGCCTTTTCCAACACGCTGACCAACCGGCTGCTGGATGTTCCGATACGGCTTGATTATTCGGTGGACGGGAGCGGTATTGTTTCCTGGATGCCTCGACCAGCTCGTCCGATCCCGAAGCCATTGCGGTGGTCGACGGCTGGGACGGTGCCACGGCGTTGTTCACCAATCCGGTGGTGTTCAATTCAACCTTCAGCCTAACCCTCGATGCCATAACCGAAACAGGCGGCGGGCGGGTGGCGCTGGCCGAAACCGCAACCGGCGGGCTGGGCATCCAGGGGCAGAATTCGAGCCGCATCGATGGCGGCGGACTCGCCACGCCCAATGTGGAAACGCTGCGCATCGCCACCTCGACGGGCGCGGCCAGGATCGGTTTCAAGGGCGTCGGCTGGAACAACTCCGCCAACGGCGTGCAGATGACCGCCTCGCTCAGGAACCACGCCGCGACGAATGCGGTCGGCGGGATTTCCGGCGAATGGTTGCTCGAAGGTTTCACCGCCGCATCGGGCGAGACGCTGGCGCTTTCGACCGCTTCCGCGCAAGGCTTTGCCCTGACCGGATTTTCGTTCGAGCTGGTGGTTCCGGAAGTGCAGCCGCGCACCAATGCGTTGCCCAACATTGTCGTGATCCTGGCCGACGACCTCGGCTATTCGGACATCAGCCACAATCCCTATTCCGCGCCGGAGGTTTCGACGCCGAACATCGACAACCTGATTAGCAACGGCGTCTGGTTTTCCGATGCCTATGCCTCCGGCAACATCTGTGCACCTTCGCGCACGGGCTTCCTTTCGGGTTGCTACCAGCACCGCATCGGCGTCCACCACGAGGGCGACGTTAACGCGTCGAGCTTCAGCGCAACCTTCCCGTATTTCCCGCAGCACCTGAAGCAGCAGTTCGACGGGGTGGAGGACTACGCCACGCAGTTCGTCGGCAAGTGGCACCAGGGGCGCGACCGCACCGCGACCGTGAGCGTTGATGGCAACAACAACGGCAGTTTTACGGAAGATGAATTCGACTATGGTTTAGCGGAAGAAGCGACCTTGAAATACAATCCGCTCAAGCGCGGGTTCGACCAAGTCTATGGCTTTGTCGATCTCGGTGGTTCCAGTTATTGGAACTATGGACGCGGTTTCTTCGATCAGCTCTACCGCCACGAATTTGAGGCGCCGATCGATGGCATCGACGATGGCGATGCGCTCGAAACCTACATGACCACGCGCTTCACCGAGGAGGCCTGCGGCTTCATCGAAACGCAGGCCGCCGCGGACAAGCCGTTCTTCGTCTACCTCTCCTACAACGCGGTGCACACGCCGATGGAGGCGCCATCCACTCCGGCGGGTTTGAGCGAAGGCGATCCCGGTTGGTTCCCCGATGCGGAATACTACAACACCAACTTCCCGAACATGGGGCAGACGCCGTCCTACGTCTACGACAACATGTCCGATGCCGATAAGCAGGCCAACCGCGCCATCCTCATGGCCATGCTCTACCACATGGATCAGGGCATCGGACAGGTGGTCGACTGCCTAACGACCAATGGGGTGCTGGACACTACCATCGTCGTCTTTTGGTCGGACAACGGGAGCTCGCAAGCCAGCGTGGCCGCAAACGATCCGCTCCGCGAGCGCAAGCACTTCAACTATGAAGGCGGCGTGCGGGTGCCCATGACCATCAGCTGGCCGGACGGCCTCGGCGCCTACCACGGAACCACGGTCGATGAGCCCGTCATGAGCATCGACATCCTGCCGACCGCACTGGATGCTGCGGAGATAGAGCCGATAAACGGTTTCAGTGCTCTTGATGGTAAGAGTCTGCTTCCGCTCATTCGCGGGGAAGTGGATGCCGTTCATGATTCTCTGTGCTGGAGCGAGGGGGTCGATACCGGCGAATACTCGATTCGTCAGGGGGACTGGAAGCTCTATATCGATCAGGATGTCTACGAGTTGTATCACCTGCGTGATGATGTTGGAGAATCCAATGATCTTTCCCTGGTTCATCCGGAGCGTGTTCGTTCCATGCGCCAGAAGCTCTATGCCTGGATGGATGCAATGACCACCGCCGCCGGGGACGACATCGACGAGCGCCTGTGGAGCACCACGTCCACGCCCGACGGATCGTCTCCGGTTGAACTGCAGGGATTCTCGGTTGCCGACGGAAACTTCGAAGTCGAGTTCGACGAAAAAGTGGGCTGGATATCCGGTGGCGCTGTGGTCGAAACGACCGACTCACTCACCAACGGCTGGACCACCGTCCCGGCGGAGTTGGTCGAGCAGATCGACCGCTTCCTCGATCAAGGCACTTACCGTGCAACCGTCCCGGCCGAGGATCCGCAGCGCTTCATGCGCATCCGGGCGGAGTAGTCCCCGGACGGGCATGCGGCCAACCAGCCGCCGAAAGCGACTCCGCGCGCACCGGGCAATCCGGCGAGCGCTTGCCGGGGTAGGAAAGGGCAAAGCGGGACTATGGTGCTACTATATCGGAGTATAGTCCTTGCGGATTATTGACATCCATGAGACCATACTCAAACTAATTGGGAAAGGCTGTAGGGGTGTGCCGGGTTTCGCCAGGCATGGCAAAGAGAACAGTAACATAACTCAGGAGGGTAGCATGGAAGCAAGATCCGGCAGGGGAATCCGCACATTGGCCGTTTTGGCCGCACTCGGCTTGATGGCCGCAGCAATTCCGTCCAACGCGCAGGTCGTTGCGCATTGGTCGTTCGATTCGGATCTCTTGACGGACGTGTCGGGGAACGGGTTGGATACCAGCTCCACGAACGCTCCGGCGCACGACACGGTCGACATGGTGTTCGGCGCAGGCTCGGCGGATTTTGACCGCGACAACCAGGAATACCTGGAGTTGGTCAGCGGCATTGATCTGGCGAACAAGAGCTTCACCATCAGTACATGGGTCAAGCGCGAGTCGTTGTATGGAAACCAGTTTATGTATTCGGCTGGTTCCCCGGTGGATGGAGGGGCAAATGCCCAAAAGTTCCTGCACGTAAGCTTTAATAACCAGAACAACATCAATGTGGACTACTACTATGATGGCTGGGCATCTTCAGCCAATCTTACCGACACCAACGGGTGGCACCATTATGTGTTGACCTATGATGCCGCGTCGCAGGAGCAGGCCGTTTGGCTGGATGGCTCCCAGGCCGATACGGATACGACGGTGGGATTGGCTTCGGATGGTGTTTTCTACATTGGTAAGCGCAATGACCTGAACAACAACCTGAACGGGAAGTTGGACGAGCTGTGGGTGTTCGACGAAGCGCTCAACGCGGTTCAGATCGACGGCTTGTATGCATCGAACCATTTCACCGTCGGCACGCAGAGTCCGTATGCAACCTATAGTCTGCCTGGCCGCGTGGGCGCGGAGCTCTACGACAACGGTGGGCAGAACACCGCCTATTATGATTCGGATGCGGTGAACTCCGGCTCGGCCGGGTTCCGCGCCGGCGAAGCCGTGGACATCGGCACCGGCGATGGCGGCAGCAATGTGGTTACCGACGTCGTGGATGGCGAGTGGATCGAATTCACGACCGCCTCGATCGGTTCGGGGCTGGATACCATCGCCCTGCGGGTGGCCTGCACCAATGCGGCGGCATCGGTCGATGTGATGGTGGATGGCGTCTTCCTTGGAAACATCCGCCTGCCGGACACCGGTGGCATGGGCGTTTGGGAAACGGTTGCCCGTTCGATGCTCGATATCCCGGCTGGATCGGGGCAAGTGGTCCGCCTCAAGTTCAATGGCGGCGGATTCGAACTCAACTGGTTCGAGGCCTATGCCGAAGTCCAGAGCCCGTACGCGACCTATTCGCTACCCGGCCTTGTCCAGGCAGAGGATTACGACACGGGCGGCGCCGTTACGGCCTACCGCGACACGACCGCCGGTAACAGCGGGGATTCCACCTACCGTTCCGACGATGTCGATTTGAGCGTGGGCGACAGCGGTGTGGTGGTTAGCAGTATCGAGGACGGCGAGTGGCTGGAATTCACGATGGATAGCATTGCCGCTTCCATGAACTCCCTCTCCGTGCGCGTGGCCTCCGTGAACAGCAACGCGGCGGTGGCCGTATATGCCGATTGGGAATATATCGGAACACTGGAAATCCCGGATACGGGTTCGCTCTCCACGTGGCAGACCATTTCCGGAGCGGAAGCCTTCGAATTTCCGGCGGGTTCCGGCATCCAGATACGCCTGGAGTTCATTGGCGGCGGATTCAATGTCAACTGGTTCGAGATCTCCGCTTCTCGCGCGGCCTACGCGGTGCATTCCGTTCCCGGCACCATCGAGTTCGAGCATTATGACTATGGTGGGGAAGGCGAAGCCTATCACGATACGACCGTCGTTCATCACGGAGATGCCGGTTTCCGCACCACCGAGGCCGTTGATATTGTGAACGGAGGAACCGGAATGGCGGTGGGTTATACCGCTGCTGGCGAATGGCTTGAATTCACGGTTCCCTACATTCCCGTAGGAATGAATATTATCGAGCTGGGGCTCTCCGCCCAAAATGCGGGAAAGAACGTCACGGTAAGTATCGACGGGACGGATCTGGGCACGGCCACCGCCGTTAATCAATCATATAATTCCTACCACGCGGTTCTGCTGAAGGGGCTGGATATCCCCTCCGGATCGAACAAGGTGGTGCGCATGACGTTCGACAACGGCGGCATGAACGGCGACTACTTCAAGATCTACGCCGCGAGCGTGCCGTTTGTAACGAACTACCTGCCCGGACGCGTCGAGTTCGAGGACTACGACCTCGGTGGCGAAGGCGTTGGTTTCCACGACAAGGATCCGGATGTCAATAAAGGGAACAAGAAGGATTACCGAGCGGATGATGGCGCGGATATCCATGCCCCGGCGGAAGGCATTACCATGGAATACAACGATCTCATCGATCCCAACGAGTGGGCGGTGTACACCATCACAGAGGTGGCCGAAGGCGTGGATACCATGGAATTCCGGGTGGCGGCTCCGCAGGCCAACAAGAATTTCAGCGTCTATGCGGATGGTGCATTCGTGTGCCAGGTGGATGTGCCCCGTACGTATGGTTGGCAGATCTATACCAACGTGGTGGTTGAGGATATTGTGATTCCCGCTGGTTCCAATGTGGCCATTAAGATTGTGAAGAACACCGGGGGGTACAACCTCAACTGGTTCGAGGCCACGGGCGGCGAAGGCCCTCCGTCCTACGCAACCTGGGCCGACTCCTTCATGCCGGACGTGATCGGTACCGAAACCAACGACTACGACAGCGATGGGTTCGACAACCTCTACGAATATGGACTGAACGGCGACCCGACAATCGACGACGGCGGTGGAACCGCTCCGGTCTTCACCTTTAACGGAACAGGATTCGACTATATCCACCTGTTGCGCAACGACGACTCCAACCTGGTCTACAAGGTGCAGACCCGCCAGAGTTTGACCATCGGCAAGTGGCTCGATACCGGGTTCACGATTGTCGGAACCAACCTGACGGGCACTGCGTATGACGAGGTGACCAACACGGTGGATGCCGTGGTGAATGAAAAATTCATCCGACTTGAGATTGAAAGCAATTAACGTGAACTGAAGATGGGGCGGCGGGCTTGGTTCCCGCCGCTTTCTTTTTCAAGAGGGGTCAGCAATGAAAAGGTTCGGGGCATGTATAGGGGCGGTGGGCCTGGTTGCCATGGCGGCCTGGGCGCTGGATGCCGACAACGACAAACTGTCCGATAAGGAGGAAGTGTGCCGCTATCTGACCAACCCCGCCATCGCCGACACCGATTCCGATGGGATGGTCGACAGCGATGAGGTGACCGCCGGAACCGATCCGCTCGATCCGGCTTCCCTCCTTGCGTTCTATTCCATCAAAACCGTCGCACTTCCGGGCGGCGAGACCGCCGTTGAACTCATGTTTGAATCCAAGGCCGACCGGCGCTACACCATCTACCACTCGCCCGACCTGGTGAACAGCAACTGGGTGCCCGTGTTGGCCGACATTGCAGGAACGGGCGAAATGCTTTCCGTCGTCCGCGAGCTCTCCGGCGCGGAGTTGTCCGGCAGCTATCTACTCGCCACCTTTTCCGGCAACAGCGGCTACCTGACCCGCGAGGTGTGGGAGGGCCTTCCCGGCAACGCCGTGGCCGACCTCACCAGTTCTTCGAACTATCCCTTTTTCCCGGATCGGACCGAAACCCTATCATCGTTCAATGCACCGTCGAACGATGGCGACAACTATGGGCAGTGCATTTCCGGCTATATCCTTCCACCCGTCAGCGGAAATTATTCCTTTTTCATTACGGCCGATGAAAACGCCGAGCTGTGGTTGAGCCCCAACGCCGACCCCGCATTTAAAGCGCTCTCCACATCCGCATATCTTGAAGCGGGCGAGCCCTGCTATGTCGAGGTGTTGCATAAGGAGGGGAGCGGTGCCGACCATCTCTCCGTCGAATGGGAAACCGCCGGCCTTTCGCGCCGCCTGATCGACTCCGCCTATATCCGCCACGTCATCCCGTTGCCGCCATCGGTCGCGAACGATACCTATTCGGTGAACGAGGATGAAACGTTGGTGGTTGCCCCATACGGCGTGCTGCGCAACGACTCCGATCCCGACAACGACACGCTAGAAGCCATTCTTCAAACAGGAACCATGCACGGTTCCCTCGCGCTGGATCGCGAAGGCGGATTCGCCTATGTGCCCGATCCCGATTTCAATGGAACCGACTCCTTCACCTACACCGCGTTCGACGGCATCTATTCCAGCTCCAACTCCGCCACCGTCACGCTGACCGTCCATGCCGTCGCCGATTCGACGCTCACCGCCGTCAACGATTTCCACGCCCGTACGGTCGGAAGCAAATGCGTCGTCACCGCCCCCGGCGTGCTGGGCAACGATATCGACCCCGATGGCATCGGCATCCAGGCCGAACTGGTCTCCAATGTGGGCCACGGAACGCTTTCGCTCAATGCCGACGGATCATTCACCTACACCCCCGACGCGGAGTTCGATGGGATTGACTCGTTCACCTACCGCGCCAGGAACGGCGCGATGGAAAGCGCCCCGGCAACCGTTACGCTCGACATGGGCGTGCTTGAGGTGTCGGACACCTCCTCAACCGTTGTTCTCCGCGCGAGCGACCCCGGCATGGAGATCGTCCCGGATATCGGCAGCGCCCTGTGGTATGAAAACCGCAACGGCTATGAAAACCTCGGCAGCTGGAACAAGGGCACTCCGATCGATGTCTACGAAGGGCCACAGTGGACGGGCGTCTACACCCCGGCGGGCATCTACAAGGCGGAGGCGCTCATCTCGTGCGCCTCGGGGCAGGGCGGAACCTACCGGTTGGTGGTTGATGGCGTACCGCTACCCGAGCTGGCCATCAGCACAACCGGGGGCTGGGACGACTACGTGACCCAACCGCTGGTCGCCATTGTCACCCTCAGCGAGGGTCTGCACACGTTCAAGGTCGAGCCGGTTACCTTCAACGCCACCTATCTGTGCAACTTCATCAGTTGCATGCTCTCGGAACTCAGCCAGATTGGGCTGACGGCCGAGCAGGCCACGCTGCCGCCCAGCGGAATCCAACTGGAAGACCAGTATGCTCCCCCCAACCTCGGCTACTGGAATAGCGTCGATGCCATGCCACTTTGGGATACGTCCAATGCAGCGATCAATGTCTACTTCCCCGCGCGGCTCTACGACTGTTATGTCGAGGTGGCGTCGCCTTCTTCGACCAAGCCCTTCCGGTTGATCCTCGACGGAGTCCCGCAACCGGAACATACCTTGACGGCGACCGGCAGCTGGCACGACGACTATGAATTCCAACTGCTGGCCACCAATCTTTGGCTCGATGGAACCCACACCTTCGAGGTCGATCCAACGGCTGCGTCGGGCGTCGGGTTCAACCTGCGGCAGTGCGTCTTGGTACCCGCCGGCGAAATTCCAATCTCTGGAACGCTGCAGGACGAAATCGATCAAGCCGACTTCGTTTCCGGCACCTACGCCCTCGAAGGCGAAGCCACCAGCGAAGCTTGGCAAAACGCGATGTCGCGAGCATATGCGAGTAGCATCGACGACACCGCCACGCTTGGCGAAAAAATGTGGACGGCCTTTCCGTTGCTCTCCGACTGGTTCATGCAGGATAACCCAGTCTATGCCGGGTTTGGCGTCAACGCCGGCTACGACGCGCGCGGCGACTTGGAGGCCTATATCGATCCGGCGCGCGACAGCACGCTGGAGAAAGGGCTGGTTGCATCGGTTTGCGCCGAATTGGGGCGCGTGCCCGATCCGGCCATGGATTGGCCGGCGGGCGACCCGCGCTGGCTGCGGCATTGGCTCGAGCTCTGCAAGGAGCGCCGCCTGCGCCGCCTTGAATCGCTGCGGGCACAGACCGACAAGCTGGTATACTCGACGCGCATGCACACCGAGGGCATCTATCTCGCCACCGAAACCTCCTCGTGCAACGCGGGCTCCGAACTGCGCGAGATTGATCTGACGCAACAACCGTTGGTGGACTCGCTGTTGTTCGATTCCAACGACGGCATTGTGCGCGATCCCGAGGTCTCGTTCGATGCCACCAAAATGCTCTTCGCCTGGCGCAAGGAGCGCAACGGCTACAGCACCATCGGCAGCATCGCAAAAGAAGACGGCCATTTTAAAATCCATGAAATGAACCTGGCCGACCGCTCCATCCGGCAACTGACCTTTGACGAAAACGACCCAACCCATACGGGCACGTATGGCGCCGACTTCGAACCGTGCTACCTGCCCAACGGCAACATTCTCTTTTCCTCCGCGCGCATCGTGCAGGAAGTCACCTGCGGCTGGGGCGACTGCTCCAACCTGTTCATTATGGACAAGGACGGCAACTTTGCGCGGCGCGTCGGCTTCGACCAAACCCAGACCGCCTTCCAGCACCTGCTCGAAGACGGCCGCGTGGTCTTCACCCGGCGCGACTACAACGACCGCGGCCAAACCTATGCCCACGCACTCTTCGTCATGAATCCCGACGGTACCCAGCAAACCGAATACTACGGCAACAACACCTTCGAACCCACCTCCCTCCAGCACACCCGCCCGATCCCCGGAACCGGCATGACCCTCTCCATCGCCGGTGGCTACCACACCACCCAGGGCGGCAAGCTGGTGCGCATCGACCTCCGCGAGGGCCGCCAGGACTACACCGGACTCGAATTCTTCAACTGGGACCACACCCAAAAGAACCGATACGGCGACAAGTATGGCCGCGAGGGCGAGCAGTTCAGCGATCCCTATCCCATCACCAAGAGTGCCTTCCTCGTGAGCTACTCCCCGTTTGGCGGCTACCTTTCCAGCGCCAACGGCAACGTGAACGAGGCGGATGAAAAGTCGGCATACATGCGCTACAAGCTCTATTTCATGACGTGGGACGGCAAACGCGAACTACTCGCCGCGCACCCCGGCCTCTCCTGCCTGCAGGCCGTTCCGATCATGGAACGCACCCTGCCGCCGCAACGCATCTCGACCGTGAACCATGCGAAGACCAATGCCAGCATGTATGTCGAGAATGTCTATTTCGGCGAAGCCGCCGGGGGCATCGAACCGGGGTCGATCGACCGTATCCGCGTGAGCGAAATCTACTACAAGCCCATCACCATCGGTGCGTCGCGCTGGGGGCCGCCGGGCGACGAGATCGGCTCCGGCAAGGCCTACGCATCGGTCGGCCAGCACTCCGTGTTGCCCACGGGCGTGGGCACGGCATCGTTCGATGCCAAGGGCATCCTTGGCGAGGCCGAGGTGCACGCCGACGGTTCGGCCATGTTCACCGTGCCCGCGCGCACGCCGATCTATTTGCAGCTGATCAACACCAACGGCATCGCCGTGCAGACCATGCGCAGTTGGGCAACGCTACAGCCCAACGAGTTCTTCGCCTGCGTCGGCTGCCACGAGGAAAACGACACCGCACCGCTCAACCATGGCATGACCGAGGCGATGCTCGCACCGCCCCAGCAGCTCTTGCCCTTCGCCGGTCGGCCGATGGACGAGTCGTTCAGCTATGCGCGGCTGGTGCAGCCGATCTGGAACACCCACTGCATGCCGTGCCACGCCCCCGGCGGTTCCGCCGCATCGTTCGACCTCTCCGACACCCTCGTCAACGACCGCCTCGACTATGGCGGCACCACCTCCACGCTGCGGCAATACTACCAGTCCTACCTGACCCTGCTCGATGCCGAGCACGACCGCGGCGACGGCACCATCGGCACCGGCATGACCAATGAATGGGTGAACTATTTCACCCGCCTCCGCACCGTCGAGATCACGCAACCCTACGAATTCGGTTCGGCCCAAAGCGGCATCATCGCCCAGATCCGTTCCGGCCACCAGGGTGTGGCGCTCTCGCAGGACGAAATCGAAATCGTCTGCGCGTGGATCGACCTCAACGTCCCGTTCATCGGCGACTACGATGAAATGACCACATGGGATGCCGCGTTGCAAACCAAGTATGACGACAAGCTCCAGAAGCGGATCGATATGGAAGCGATCGAACAAGCCAACATCGAAGCATTCATCCAAGCGGGGCAACCACAATGAAACTAATCCATACTATTTCCATGCTACGGATGAATGGCCACGAAGAAGCGCAAAAGGCACGAAGACCGAGCCGACCGGGGCGATGCGCTGAAGGCGCAACACAATTTAGCCTTGGGCAACGCCCAAGGTCTCTAGACCGCACATCCATTTTGTCCTGTAGGGACAACACAAGCGGACGATTGTGTCGCCCCTTCAGGGCGAATGGACGTGGGCATGTGGTTCACGGGGCGTTGCCCCGTGCTAAATTGTCTAGTGCCGTTGGCACATTGTTGCTTGTGGTTTGTTTAGGATTTGGGTGTTTCGGAATTGGGATTTCCCTGGCGGCGCCCGTGGCTCCGGTTGCGGTGGCGGCGGATCCGATCGAGGGTTATATTTTCATTGCCAATTCGACGGGGCGCGAGGTTTTGACCTACGACACATGGCTGGATAGCTTCGTTGAAATGGAACTTCCTTTTCCTGCGGACGTTTCCGGCATCGTACTCTCGGCCGACCGCACGAAGCTTTTTGCTACGACAACCGGGGCGGAGGGAAGCCTCTATGTGATCGATCGCTACAAAGGCGGCTTCCTGGCAACGGTTCCCGTCGGGCATTATCCCTCCGCGCCGGTGGCCAGCTCGATTGCGCCGGAGGTGTTTGTCTGCAACCAGTTCGCCAACCAGGTGACGGTGGTGAACGTGGAGTCGAACAGCGTGGTTGCCGAAATTTCGACACGCTACCAGCCGTTCTGCATGGCGCTCACGCCCGACTCGACCAAGCTGGTGGTGGGGCACTTGATTCCCGACATGCCCGCGAACGGGGCGGCAACCTTTCCGTATGTATCCATGTTCGATGCGGCAACGCGCGCGCTGCTGCACGAGTTTGCGCTGCCGGACGGTTCGTCGGGCGTGCGCGGCATCTGCGTTTCGCCGGACGGGCAGTATGCCTATGTGACGCACCTGCTCGGCCGCTACCGCCTGCCGACCACGCACATCGAGCGCGGTTGGATCTGGACGAACGCCATCACCATCCTCGACCTGCTGGGCAACACGGTGGTCAACACCGTACTGCTCGACGAGGTTGACCTGGGCGCGGGCAACCCGTGGCCGGTTGCCTGCACGCAGGACGGCGCATACCTCTGCGTCGCGACGGCCGGAAGCGAGGAGCTGATCGTGATCGACCGCATGGGCATGCACGACCTGCTCGCGATCTCCGAGCCGGAGTCGGTGCCGTACGATCTTGGCTTCCTGACCGGGCTGCGCCAGTATGTTTCGCTGCCCGGCAAGGGGGCGCGCTCGATGGTGGTGTTCGACCGCATGGCGTTCATTCCCGAATATTTTTCCGACGCGGTCGATGTGGTTCCATCCATCGGCGAGTCGGTGGGCGAGGCCTACTCCGTTGCGCTTTCCGAATATGCCTTCATCGATCCCTACCAGTTCAACTCGTTCGACCTGCCCGCCAGCAACGCGGTGCTGTTCGGCACCGGCATCCAGCTGGAAAACGGCGGCGCAAACCTGGGCTTCTGGAACAACACCAACTCCTGGCCTCAATGGACGTTCGACGTTCCGAAGGATGGAATCTATTCGTTCTACCTTTCGGCCTCCGCGCAAGGCACGGCGGGCGGCACCTTCGAGGTGCTCGTCGACGGCGAAACCTGCGCCTATCCCGATGGTGTCGTTCAAACCACCGGGTCGTGGAACGACTACCACGACTACCTCGTCGCCGAAGGCGCGGTGCTGACGCAGGGAACACACGTCGTCGAGGTGCGGCCGCTGGCCATCGACAACACCTTCCTGATGAACCTGCAGAAGCTGAGCGTCGTCTATTCCGAAGACGACCTCGAACGGGTGGGGGAGATCATCTTCAACGACGCCACCGTCTGCTACCAGCAATGGTTGAGCTGCGCAAGCTGCCACCCGGACGCGCGCGCCGACGGTCTTAACTGGGATCTGGGCAACGACGGCCTCGGCGGAAGCCCGCGCAATGTCAAGAGCATGCTGCATGCGCACTATACGCCGCCGACCACCTACACGGCCGTTCGTCCGCACGCCTATTCCTCGGTGCGTTCCGGCTTTAAATTCATCGAGTTCGTGGTGGTGCCCGAAACCTATAGCATCGCCACCGACGCCTACCTGAAGTCGCTGGAGCCTTTGCCGTCGCCCTACCTGGAAAACGGAGGCCTTTCCGTGGCCGCGCTGCGCGGCGAAACGCTGTTTTCCGCCAAATGCGCCGGTTGCCATGGCGGCGAATACTTTACCTCGTCGGCCGGTACCGGGCTGATGTGGGATGTCGGGACGGGGGGCGCAATGGATGTGCCGTCGCTGCTCGAAAGCTGGCGCACCGCGCCCTATTTCAACCACGGCGGCGCGGCCACCATGCGCGAGGTGGTTGAATATTTTGTCCAGGGTTCGTTGACGGAGCAGGAGATCGACGATCTCACCGAATATGTGCTCAGTCTAGGTTCGATGGAGGACGAATCCTCGGAATACGCCGCCTGGCAATGGGTCGCCAACGCCGCGTCGATCCTGCCCGACGACGCCGACCTCGATGGCGACGGCGTTCCGCAGATCGTGGAATATTTCCACGGCACCGATCCGTATGAAACGAACGCCGTTCCCGTGCAACGCCTCGTCAACAACAGCGGCCATCTGCGCTGGCGCTATCCACCACGCGCATCCGAGGGCGTTGAAGCCATCCTGCAATGCTCCACCAACCTGTTCCATTGGGTGGATCTGCAAACCCTGCCGTATACCCTCGACCAGGAATTTGTCATTCCCATCGAAGACGATGGCCGACAAAACTTCTACCGCGTCATCTTCCGGTAAATCACCAGTACAATCTCGGCGTCAGCGCCCCGGGCAGGGGATTGGGTGGCGGGGGTTGCCCTTCGCGCATGGCGTTGCGCGTCTGGCTGGGGGAATGGCCGAAGGTTTTGGAAAACGCTTAGGGAAATCACTTCCAACCATTGGAAAAAAATGGCGGAGCAAACCGGCCTCGGCTGGCCGATGATCCGCGAGCGCATGGAGTCTCTTTGCGGCAGGACTCTGCAACACCTCGATGGGATTGCGACTCCACTTGAAGAACTCAATCCTGAAATGGTAGCAACGGTTCGTGATACGATTAACGATCAGGTGAAACGCTGCGGGAACCGACCGCAGCCCAGAACGCGAAGGGTTTGATGAAGTCAACAAGCGCACCGCCGAGGCCTACAAGAATATGAAATAATTTCCTTCAGTCCCGTCCCCATTAAGCTGTTCTTGTTGGGTTTTCCTCCTCTTTTCCTGACCGACAGCGGGGGAGGGATGTTTTTGAGAAGGGGGAGTTCGGGTGAGGATAACGATGAAGGATATCGCATTAGGGTTCCATTGTGTCTGGAAACGTTTTTAGTGTTTTGAATACAGATGAAATTCGGCACAGTATTCCTATGGGGAACATATTCGAAATAGATAAGGAACTGATCAAATCAGTCGATGATGAAACGGCTCGCGAATTGGTTGCGCGTCTTTGTCGGGCAGAGTTAAGGTCACAAGGACTTCCCGAATCTGCCGTGATGTGGGGAGGGGATCAGCGGGCAACGGATGGAGGCGTTGATGTCTTTATCGATTGCCCGAGGGCATTGAATGCTCCCGACTTCGTTCCGAAGCAGCAAACCGTTATTCAGGTCAAGGCTGAAAAGTTTCCTCCGTCAAAGATAACGCCAGAAATGGCGCCGACAGGTAATATTCGTCCAGCGATTGTGGAAGTGTCCCTGTCAGGGGGAGCATATTTAATTATTTCGACTAAAGATGATGTTTCATATAAAGCCCTCAAAGCACGAACAGATGCAGTTCGTGACTGTCTTGCTGAGCATAAAATTGGAGCGAATGTTCAATCAGGCTTTTATGACAGCCGCCGCTTAGCAGATTGGGTGGAGAAACATCCATCAGTAGCAACTTGGCTCAGAGCCCAGGTAGGCCAGCCTCTAAAGGGGTGGAGGCCATACGAACCATGGGCATATAAAGAGCAGGACGTTGATGCGGAATATCTAATTGATGATGAGGTTCGGGCTTTCGTCCCTGAAGGAGATGAAGAGGTCGGTATCTCTCAGGCAATTGAGCAGCTAAGATCTGATTTGGCAAATCCTGGTTCCGTTAGACTGGTTGGATTATCTGGCGTAGGCAAGACGAGGTTGGTACAGGCTCTGTTTGATTTCCGTGTTTGCCCCGAAACGACTGCTCTTTCTAAAAACAATGTGATTTATGCAGATCTTGCGGGCGAGCCAGTTCCCAGTCCCAACTCAATGCTGGAAACCCTTCTGTCTCAACAATCGGACACAGTTGTGGTTGTCGATAATTGTGGGTCAGAAACGCATAACAAGTTGACAGAACTCATTACGAAGCGGGGGGACAATCTCCTTAAACTGATAACAATTGAATATGATATTCGTGACGAACTGCCCGAGGATACTCGTTGCTATCGGTTGGAAGGGGTATCGTGGGAAGTTCTTAGAAAAATGTTAGCGTTGCGATACCCAAGGTTGTCTCATAACGATATTGACTGCATTGCAAGTTTTTCGGATGGCAATGCACGAGTGGCCTACGCTCTTGCCTCAACTGCTGAGTCTGGTGGTGAATTGTCACGATTGGGCGACGGGGAACTTTTCGAACGCCTCTTTCGACAGAAGAAGACGGCTAGTGAAGAACTTCTTCGATGTGCTGAGGCGGCAAGTCTACTTTATTCCTTTGATTGGAGTGATTCGGCATCAAATGGGGAGTTGGCATTATTGGCCGGGTTTGCAGATGTCTCGGTTCGTACATTTAGAAGAAATATGAACGAATTGTCGCGGCGAGGTCTTTTGCAAGCACGTGGTCAATGGCGTGCAATATTGCCCCATGCCATTGCAAACGGCTTGGCAAAACGAATTGTCGAAACCGAGATCGGAGACGATTTGCTAGAGGCCTTCGTTATTCACGGAACTGAACGGGTCGCCCGTTCGTTTTGTCGGCGACTCGGATATTTGCACGATTGTCCTGAGGCCATAGCTATTGCTTCCGCGATGTTTTCCGTAAATGGAAAGATGAGCGACTTAGCAACGTTGACGAGGTTTGAACTGCAGATGTTTGATAACTTGGCTCCTCTAGATCCTGCGGGGGCACTAAGTGCGATCAGCAGAGAGGTGGAGACGGGAAACTATAAGAATCATATGCTTTCCTTTAAAGATCACTTCGCTCGTACGGCACGGCTTATTGCATATGAGCCAGCCTATTTTGAGCGAGCAGCTCTTATTCTACAGAAAGTTGCTCTGAAAGAGCCTGATAATGGCAACAGGAATTCTATCCGAGAGATGTTGGTCTCATTGTTCTATTGCCATTTATCAGGAACCCACGCCTCTTTAGATCAGCGCCATAAGTTCGCTGAAAACCTTCTATCAAGCGATAAACAAGGAGAGCGAGACCTCGGATTCGAGTTGGTCGAAGCCGGGTTGAAAACAAGTAATTTCATATCCATGCATGGGTGTGAATTTGGTGCGCACCGGCGGAATTATGGATGGTGGCCGCGGTCTGTTGAGGATATCAAAGGATGGTATATCCCATGGATAGACCTGTTGATCGATTTAGGGAAGAGGGGAGATTCGGATGGGGCTCGTAGCCGCTTGCTTCTAGCAGAGTCATTGCGCGGTCTATGGGAACTGGACAGTTATGGCATTGGTGAAAAACTTATGGAAGCGGCAAAGTGCTTCCATCCGATAGATGGCTGGATAGAAGGCTGGCTCGGTGTACGCAGAACATTGCGCTATGATGCTGAGGATCATCCTCCAGAAACTGTTAGTAAACTCAGGCGGATGGAAGACTTCTTAAAACCGTCAGGGTTGGAGGGCAAAATCCGGGCATGCGTTTTAGCGCGAGGTGATTTTGCTTATGACATTGAAGATGAAGAAAACCTTGCTGCGAAGTCCGACGAAAAGCTTTCCTCTTCTGATAGACATCGCCGTGCAAGTATGAATGCTGAAAAATTGGGGGAGCAAGCTACTGCCGAAATGGAATTGTTAGTGTCGTTGCTTCCTGCTCTATGCTCAAGGAATGGTGGACACCATTTTGAGTTCGGTCGTGGTGTTGGCTTACATTGCGATGATCCAGAAAGCCTACTGAAAGAGGTGAAAACTGTAGTTCAGGTGGTTGGTAGTGATAAATTCAATCCCTTATGGCTTCGCGGTTTTATGAATGGATGGAATGATTCAACCGCTGAAGCTGTATCGAAATTTCTCGATGAAGCCCTTGAAGATGAGGTTTGGCGAAATTGGTTTGTTGAACTCCAGTTGCAAGCGGGGATTGGAGGAAAGGCATTTCAGCGTCTTATGACCGCCCTTGAACCTGATATGTGTCCAACTCGGCAATTCGGTTATCTTGCTCATGGCCGTGCGACGGAGAAGTTTGCGGTGCCCCAGCTAATGGAGCTAATGAACAAGTTGGCTCAAAGAGACGATGGCGGCCTTGTTCGTTCGTTGGATGTGTTAAGTATGGCTGTTTATGGCGCTCAAGATATGAGTGACGATTACAAATCGGAACTAGGATGCGGCATAAGGGAATTCCTTTTACGAATAGACTGGTTAAAACTCAGCGATGATACGAATGGGCAGATATCCCATGACATAGAAAAAACGATGGGATTTGTTGTGGAAACCGCAGATGTGCCGTCAGTTCTAGATTCTGTTGTTAAACGGGTTTTGTGGGAGGAGGATGAGAGTTATATCCGCTATGATGATCTTCGAAAAAGAGCATTAAAGCCGATATTCAAACGTTTCCCTCGTTATGCATTAGACATGGTTTGCGCTCCAGAGAACCCGAAGGCGTTGGAAAGAATGGAGGCGTTGCTGTCAGATTCTTTCACGAGACTACGAAACGAGACCATACTAGATCATGTGCCGAAGAACGTACTCATTGAATGGTGTAATGAGGACTCAAATGCGCGCTATCCCTTTGCAGCAGAAATTTGCAAGCTGTTTGAGACTCAGGGTGAGAATCAATTGCCGGACTCGCTAACTGAAGTGGCATTGGAATTAGTGTGGAGGACACCGAACCCGACTGAGGTTGTGAGGATATTCGTTCGTCGTTTTTATCCGCACTCATGGTCGGGGTCTCTATCAAAAACTTTGGAAGCGCGATTACCTTTGTTTGATCAACTGATTCCTGAAGGACATGATGAGATTCGTTCCATTGTTGAAGCTGAGAAGGCAAGTTTTGAAGTTGCAATAGCCTCAGAAAAAGAGCGCGAGAAAAACAGGGAGCGTAGTCGCGACTCTAGCTTCGAGTGAATGCGTTTCGTTTGCATTGAGGAAAACTATTTTGAAGTATGTTTGCTACTGGGTGAAACGTTGCGGGCAGGCGTAGCCCTTCAGCGCTCGATGATGTGTGATGGTTTCTGGCGGCCTTTCAATGATTGGAATGCGCCCTTGGTGATGAACCCGGTCATGTGGGCTTCCGCTTGATCGGATGTGCTGAGGTGGCTTCCGCTTTGGTTGAGGCTGAGATTAAAAGCTTTGAGGGTTCCATTGGAAAGCTTGAGTCCCTGGCCGTGACGGTTGTTGTGAAGATTCTGAAGGAAGAGGGATGCACATCATCAAGCCGGAACCGGCTCACTTTCCCGGTCTTGCGGTCAACGAACCGTTCTGCATGCGGCTGGCCAAGGCGGTGGGGCTGGATTCGAATACGGAGGTGTTGTGTTGCCCCTACAGGGCAAAAAATTCCTGGCCTGCCAATCCTATGGCGTTGCCATAGGCTAAATTGTCTTGTGCTTTCAGCACAATGATTGATCTGGGCGATTGACTAGATCCCCGCCTTGAGCGCGAAGAGTCGTTTTTGGGTGGGGAGGTAGAGCGTGCCGCCCGCCGCCATCGGGGTGATGGGGGTGGAGTTGAAGCGGATTTTTTCAAGCTGCTGTTTTTTCTTTCCGGCCTGGAGGATCCACATCGTGTTTTTTTCGGTTCCGGCGTAGACCTTGCCGTTGGCAACCATCGGCGAAGCGCACCAGCTTCCGGCTTCCAGGTCGTGCTGCCAGTAGAGTTCGCCGGTGCGGGCGTCGAGGCAGCTGAGCCGGCCGGAATAATCGCTGGCGTAGACGAGCCCGTCTTTCACGCAGGGCTGCGCAGTGGTGCGGTCCACCCGGTCGGATTCCCAAATCTTTTTTCCGGAGGCGACGTCGATGCAGGTGAGCAGGCCCTGACCGGGGCCGTGGTTCGGGCTTTGCCCGATCGGCACATAGACGCGGCCGTCGGCCACCGTGGGGATGGCGATGATTTCGCTGGGGCCTTCGGGGGTGCGTTTGTTGTGCCGGGAATAGGTTTGCGCGCGGTAGGCTTCGGGGTTGCAGTCGTATTTCCAGCGGAGCTTCAGCGGGCCGGGTTTTTTGAGGGCTTCGAAGGCGTAGAGGAAGCCATCGCCCCCGCCGAACAGCACGAGGGTTTCGCCGTTCACCGTGGCGGCGACCGGCGACGACCAGTTGCAGTGGAACGTGCGTTGGCAGATCCCTTCCTGCTCGGTTGCCGCCAGCTTGCCGCTTTTTTTATCGAGCACGATCAGCGCCGGGGCCTCGGGGTTGACGATGTAGCGGTGCTTGGCGTCCTGCCCGTTGGAGGTGCAGGCGTAGAGGAAGTCGCCGACGAGCAACGGGGAGCTGCCGCAGACATCGTGCGGAACCACCTTGAGTTCCTCCACGAGGTTGTAGGCCCAGACCAGGTCGCCGTCGGTGGGCTGGAGCGTGTAGTCGGGCGGGAGTTCCATATAGGCGGCCTCGTCCCTGAACGGGCCATCGTTGCCATCGGTTTGCCCCTTCCGGTCAAGGCAGAGGATGTCGCCGCGCGGCCCGACGATATAGAGCCGCTCGTTGTCGAGCGCCGGGCGGGAGCAGACGCCGCATTTCCAGCGGTTGTAGTGCGAGGGGGCAATATCGCCCTCCACGCGCCGGGGAATCACCATTTGCCAAGCCAGCTTTCCCGTCCTGGGGTCGCGGCACTGCAGGATTCCGCCGCCGGAGGGTTGCTGGGTGTGTTCCAGGTATTGGTCGTTGATGCCGAGGAAGAGCTGCCCGTTGTCCAGCGTGGGGATGGTGTATTGGTGCGATGCCAGTTTCAGTTCCCACAACAGGTTTTCCTGTCCGAAGGCTTCCGGCAAAGCCGACTCTGCCGGGGCCGCCATGGCGACGAGGCTCGTGGCGCCAAGCAACGTCAAGGCAACTAATGATCTCTTCATGAAAACCTTCCTTTGGGATTGGATGGAGGTTTCTACCTTTTTTTTGCGCTGCGTTCAATCACGTGTGGGGGGAAAGCTCCGCTGGCTTTCAGCGGGCCGGTGGTGATGAATCCGCCCATTTCCGTCGTGGTGCCGTCCGATGCGCTCAGGTGGGAACCTTGTTGATTGAAGCTGAGGTTGAACGCCTTGAGGGTTCCCCTCGTGAGGAGCAACCCTTGCCCGTGGTGGTTGGCGTGGAGGTTCTGCAGGGTGAGGGTGCCGTTGCCGACATCGGCCAGGATGTCGGGGTTGCCCCAAACCATGGTGTTGATCAGGGTGGCCTCGGAATCGAAACCGTCGGAAATGAGGATGGCCGTTTTGTTTTGCGACGACATGGCCACGAGCTCGGTGTTGACCATCGAGATTTCGCCGTGTCCGTATTCAAAATAGCAGCTGATTTTGGAACCGTCGGTGCCGTGGCCATGGCTGACGCAGTTGATTGCCCCCTCGCCGTTCTGCTGGGTGAAATGGATGCCGTAGAGCGAACCGAAGACAAAGTTTTGGTAGAGGAACTGGTTTTCGGTATGGCCGACCACCAAGGCATCGAGGTTTTCCTTCTGGTACGTCCAGAACCGGGCTCCAGTCCCACTGGAAACACCGCCGTCGGTCTTGTTGGCATAGAGCGGGTTTCGGCGTGGTGCGCGCGACCAATAGTGCGGGTTGAACTGCATGTTTTGCACGATTCCGTTCCGGCTTCCGCCGCCGACGGCAACGCCCACCTTGAAGGGGGCGCCGGAGGGATAGTCGATGAAGTGGCGGTCGCACCGGTGCGACATGAAGTCGATGAACTTGAACGGATTGGCGGCGTTGACGTTGATGACATAGATGTTTTCACCGCGCCCCTGGATGAGGAAGGGATATTCCTTCACCTCCTCGATCCGCTGTTCCGGATAGTTGAACGAAAGCCCGCGCATGCCGCTGTTGGCCTCCATGGCAATGGTTGGTTCGTCATCCGGGGGATAGATGTGGAGCACGCTTCCGCCGCCCATGGTGTGGTGCGGCACGTCGTGAACACCGCGCAATTCCACGCCCCCCGGAATGCTAAGGCGGCCTTTGATCAGATAGTCCTGCCCCGGCAGCAGCACCATGCCGCCTCCATTGCGGGCGCTGTTGTCCAGTGCTTGCTGGATGGCGGCGGCATCGTCGGAGCCGGAGGGATGGACGACCTCCAACGCAGGCTTGGCCGGGACATATTGCGTTCGCGTTGTTTTATGAAAGTCGGGAATGGGGTTCAGGCCCGGAGGTGCGTCCGATTGCTGGACGATGCCGTCCGGGGCTTCGCTTTGCACCATGGGCAATGGGTTGGGGTATTGGTTGCCGGCCAGCACCACGCCGATGACCTTTTCCCCAATCCGGATCCGGCTGTTCTTGTCCTTGAGCGCGGAACCGAGGATCGAGTGCGCACCTTTGTCGAGTACGACATTGCCGCTCAGCACGCGGCACTGCTCCATCAGGATGTTGCCGCTTCCGTTCGAACGCAAGGCTTCCTTCCCGCTGAAGATGCAGGTCGAAAAAAGTAGGGCGGAGTCGAATTTTTCATCAACCAGCACGCCGTGCTGCGCGCCGTCGAAATAGCATTCCGTGAACACCATGCCGAAGGGGTTGGTTTTTTCCACCTCCATGGCGGTGGCGCAGTTGCGGATGATCAGATGGTAGAACTGTGCATTGGCCGCACCGCGCACGCCTTCGGAAATCATGAAGCCTCGGGCATAGCCCTCGATCTCCACGTCGGCGACATATTCCCAGTCGGAGCGCAGCATGTGGATGGCCGTACCGTTTTCCATGGTCCAGTCCAGATTCCTGGGCGATTTGGGCAGGCCGCCCAGGCACCACCAACGCGGGGAAAAGCGGATTTTTTCCAGGCGGCCGATATCGGTGGTGGAGTCGTATTGGATCCCCGTTTTAAGCGGGGTTCCATAGACGTTGCGCACCAGGTGCAGCTCGTTGCCGCCGGGCCCGATGCGGATGCCCTGGTAGGGGTTCACCAGGGTCAGGTTTTCGAAGGTGGCGTTGTCGCCGCCCTTCTGGATCAGGCACCAGGGGTAGGGGTCGGGGTTCTGGTGGGACTGCAGCGGATACCAAATATTCAGGTCTTTGATGCCCGCACAGTAATCGACCGTGATAAACGGAGTCCCGTCGGGATCGCCCTTGCCCGCCAGCGGCATGAGGATGGTGCCCCGCACCGATGGATTCTCCCTGGTTGGTTCGTTCCATTCACCGCGCAGGGTGACGGCAACTGGAATTTTGAGGTTTCCCTTGAAGAGATAACGGCCCTCCGGAACAAACACCGTTCCGCCGCCGGCCTCGTGCATCCGGTCCAGCGCCGTTTGGAAGGCCTTGGTGCAGTCCTTCCTGCCATCGCCCTTAGCCCCGAAGTCCTCCACGTTGTAGCCCGCCACCACCACATCGGTGGTCGGGTATTTTGTTTTAATGATCTGCCACTCCGGTTTATCCGGTGCACCGGCAGAAATTGAAGAAATCAGGAGCAGGGTGGAAAAAAGTGTTCTATGAATCATGATTATTTCAATGCGCGGACTTTGATTTCGCGGTAGTAGGTGATGCTTTTCGGATCGTGTCCCTGGAGGGCGAAGGTGCCGGAGCTTAAACGGCGGTCCTTGAATTTTTCAGGGGGTTGAAGGTCGGCCGGCTCGGTGTATTCGTTCACCACCTTGCCGTCGATGAGGATGGTGATGGTCTTGCCTTTCACGCGGATGAGATAGTCGAACCATTCGTCGTCCTTGGAGGGCGCATCGTTCATGACATCCTGCACGGCGTAGATGCTGGCGGTCTTGCGCTTGTCCTTATGCGTTGTGTTAACCTGAGCTTCATAGCCATGCGACGGCCAGCCGGTTTCCTGGTATTCGGTGTGGAAGAATATGCCGCCGTTGGAGCCGGGCGTGGTTTTGACCTTTGCGCTGAACTCGAAATTTGTGAAGGAGCCCGGAATCGTTTCGGTGCCCATCCAGAACAGGTGCGAACGCCCGCCCTCCACCTTGAGCGTATCGCCCTCAACGATGCTGAAGCATCCTTCGGTTTCGCTCGCCTTCCAGCCCTCGAGGCCGGAGCCAGCGAACAAGGTTTGCCACTCGCCGGAAAATGCGGTGGTGGCACAGATGAATATGATTCCAATACTTATTTTCATGACGGATCTCCGGGGTGATCAGTTGTTTTTTGATTTCAGGCGTTAAACAGCATTGCAGGATGAAACGTTTATTCCAAGCTATTTTGGACACGTTGGATGCGGGGCTTCACATCGAGTGGTCATCGGCTGGCTTTCCTTTTTTTTCGGGGAGGTTGATTCCTTCCGCCTTCAGTCGCGCAACGAGGCTGGCTCGAAGTTTGCGCAGCGTTGCGGCATATTCGGGATTAACGGCGAGATTGCTGAATTGTTTTGGATCTTTCTTCATGTCGTAGAGTTCTTCCGAACCATTCGTGTAGCGCATGTAGGCGAATTGGTTTTCGCGCAAGGAGAAGCCGTTGTTCAACGAAAGGGCTGCATCCCGGACGGTTGCACCGGGGTTGCGCAGCACTGGAACCAGGCTCTTGCCCTGCACGCTTGCAGGAATTGGAAGCCCGGCCAGCTCGGCGAGGGTGGGGTAGATATCGACCAGTTCCGTCAGGGCGTCGGTCCGGGCGGGGTTGAAACCGGGCGCCGAGATGATGAGCGGCACGCGCGTGACCTCTTCATGGAGGTTGCTTTTTTGCCAAAACGTATGCTCGCCGAGGTGGTAGCCGTGGTCGCTGAGAAAAACGATCGCGGTGCTGCTGCGCAGTCCGAGCCGGTCGAGCTCGTCGATGATGCGCCCGACCTGCTCATCCATGAAGGTGACGGTTGCATAGTATGCCGACCACATGCGCTTCTGGTTGTCGGGATATTGCCCAATGGGATTGGTGGCGTTCTTTGTTTTGGCCAGTCCGGCTTGCGGAATGTCGTCGAGGTCGTTCACGGGCACCTCCGGCAGTTCGATCCCTTGCCATGGGTAGGGTGCGAAATAGTGCTCCGGCGCGACGTTCGGATAGTGCGGGCGCACCAACCCAGCGGCGATGAAAAACGGTTTGTCTCCATGCTTGCGCAGTAGCTCGATGGTTTTGTCGGCCGTTTTATGGTCCGGTTGATCGGAGCCGTCGCCTTCGTAGCTGACCGAAACAAACATCCGGTTTTTCATTTTAGTCGATTCACGCCCCTCCAGCTCGGTCGTGAAAATGTTCTGGTTCAGGCAGGCATAATCCCCCGGCGTGTGGGCTTCCATCCCTTGGGAGTTGAAGCGCTCCGTCCAGGAGCTGGCCACGTCGGCGCCATGGGTGCCATCGATAATGTCGCCGGGCACGCGCATGTGGTAGATCTTCCCGACGCGCGCGCTGTACCAGCCCTTGTTTTTGAAGTGCTCTGCCAGGTTGATGCCTTTGTCATCCGTATAGCGGCTATACATGAACGACTGCCGGGAAGGCGCGCACCATACCCCCTGGCAGTAGGCGCGACTGAACACCAGACCTTCACGTGCCAGACGATCGAGGTTGGGCGTTTGGCACACCTCGTCGCCATAGCAACCCAGCACGCTCGCCTTAAGGTCGTCGGAAACAAGTAGCAGCACATTGCGAATTGAACCGCTGTAGGCAGGCAGCACAACCGCAAGGGCCAAGGTGGCGAGGAGCAGGCGCATGCCCTCGACCCGGTTAACGACGCTGCTTGATTTTTTCAAGCAAGGCTTCGAAGTCCTCGACATATTGCTTGCAAAGGCCGCGGGTGCCGGACTGGTCGATGTTGCCGCCGCCGATGCCCCAGGGCTGCATACCGGCCAGCAGGATGGAGCAGATGCCCGCGCCGCTGTCTTCGATGCCGATGGCGGAATGGCGCTGGCTGAAATCCATACCCAGTCCGACACGCATCGTTTCGGCGTAGAGCCACGGGTGGGGTTTGGGCGAGAGTTCGCCGAGCGTTCCGGCTTCGCCTTTGCGCAGCGCGTGGCCGGCGGTGATGATGGCATCATAAAAGTCGGCGGGGTCGCCCATGCCGAGCGTTTTGAAGGCATCGAGGATTTCTGGATAGGCTTTTTCATATAAACCAGACGTCACCAAACCGATTCGCATGTCCATGTTTTTTAATTCGAGCAGGAACTCCTTGATGCCGGGCGATGGGCGGAAGGCGCCGGGCTTGCCCTTGCCTTCAAGGATCAGCTGCATTTCGCGGTGCGTGTGTTCGAAATAATAGGTGCGAGCTTCCTCTACCGTTTTTTCCGGACAATATTTCGTGACGCAATATTGCAGGTGTTCGGAAACCGAGTGGCCGGAAACATAGGGGAGGTCGGATTCTTCGAGTTCAAAGCCTGGATTGCCCAGCAGGCTGGCGGTACTGAGTTGGATGATCCAGATCCAGAATTCCTCGCTATGCACGGTGGTGCCGTCGAGATCCATCAAAACGGCGGTAATCGGATCTTCCCGCTCCACGGAATGGACCGGATAGTAGGCCGGGTAACCCAGCGCCGAATTCACCAGCGCCATGGTTTGGTCGGAAAATCCAATGAACTCCACTTTTCCATCACCGGTCTTGCCAATGGCCTGAACGCCGTTGGTTCCCGTGGTAAAGCGGTGGTCAGAGGTTTGTTTCAGTTCGTTGAGACCGAGCGACTCGATCGTGGTTCCTAGCTCCGGAAATTGCATGCTGAATCCATTTAGGTAAAATTAGTGCTTGTGTGATGAAACGTTTATCCTATAGTGGTTGTTACTTAGTCAATCCAATTTTCAAACGAAACACGAGGAAACAAATCATGAATAAGAAAACCGCTTTAGTTGTTGCACACACGCACTGGGACCGCGAATGGCGCTACCCGATCTGGAAAACCCGCTCGCTATTGATCGAATTCATGGACTGGCTGATCGATATTCTGGAAAACGACCCGGCATACGACAGTTTCCTGCTCGATGGCCAGACCGTCTGTGTTGACGATTATCTGCAAGTCCGCCCCGAAAACCGCGACCGCATTGCCGCACTGGTCAAGGCCGGCAAGCTGGTGGTTGGGCCCTGGTACACGTTGCCCGACCTCTTCCCGATTTCCGGCGAATGCCTCGTGCGCAATCTACAGACCGGCATCCGGTTCGCGGAGGAACTCGGCGGCTACAACCCGATTGCCTACCACACCTTCGGCTGGGGGCAGACCGCGCAGTTCCCGCAGATTTACCAGGATATTGGCATTCACTATGCCGTTGCCGCCAAAAAAGTTTCCGAAGAGCGCGCGCCCAACAGCGAATTCATCTGGACGGCGCCGGACGGATCGGAGCTGCTGACCTCGCGCCTCGGCCACTTCACCCGCCAGAACGGCTATTTCTATCTGCACTTCCCGGTTCGGCTGAACAATATCTACGACGACAACCAGTATGCCTGGGAGTGGGGCAAAACCGGCGTGGCCTACCACCGCGCCGACGAAAACAATTATCAGAACGACTATTTCCGCATCGACCATGAAGATGGCTACTTCAAGGAAAACGTCAAAGATGCCGCGCAGCGAACGTGGGACAACATGGACAAGACGCTGGTCGACGACTGGCGCCTGCTGATGTGCGGGTGCGACTTTTCGACTCCCAATCCCTATCTGCCGCGGATGGTGAAGGATTGCAACGAAGCGCTGCCGGAGATCGAGTTCCGGATGGCCTCGCTGAAGGAATATTTCCAGGGCGTGGAGGAGCGGCTCGACCGATCCATCGTACCGGTGGTCCATGGCGAGCTGCGCGATGGCGAGCCAAGCCATGCCTCCGCCAACGCACTGGCGACCCGTATTCACATCAAGCAACTGAACAAACAGGTTGAGAACGTGTTCATGCGCCGGATGGAACCATTGGCCGCATCGCTTTCCATGCTGGGCGAAACCTATCCAACGAACTTTATCGGCAAGGGCTGGAACTATCTGCTCAAAGCGCACCCGCACGATTCCATCAACGGTGTCACGCAGGACAAGACCGTGGTGGACAACCTCTATCGCCTCAACCAGGCGCTGGAAATCGGGGAAACCATCTATGAAGATTCCATTGCCGCGTTGCTGAAGCGCCTGGATCTTTCCGCCTTCGGGCAGACCGACACGCTGTTGCTGCTCCACAACCCACAACCGCGCCCGGTGCGCGAGGTGGTCAAGGTGGCCATCGACACGCCGCGCTCCGAAGACTGCTGGACGCTGGGCGTGGTCGACGCGGACGGCACCCGTCTGGCGATCCAGGAAATCACGCGCGATGAGCACAAGCAACCCGTGCACGATGTCGAGGCGCGGCCGTGGCCATACTATGTCGACCGTCATCAGCTCTATCTCGACACCGGCGAAATCCCGGCCGGCGGCTACAAGATCGTCAAGGTGGTCAACGAACGAACCTATTGGCGAGAGGAGGAGTGGTGGCCGGCCATGCGCAAGAGCGCCGGCGGCTTCATCGGGCAGGGTGCCATGAAAATGGAAAACGCATTCCTGAAGGTGGAGGTGAATTCCGACGGAACCTTCAACCTGACCGACAAGTCGAACGGCCGCACCATCGAAAACATGCACCACTTCGAAGACGAAGGCGACACGGGCGACTACTGGGCCTACTATGCACCCTATAAAAACCAGGCCATCACCAGCCGCGGCTTCGGTTCGCGCATCTGGATGGAGGACAACGGCCCGCTCAGCGCGACCATCGGCATTGAAACCATCATGAAGGTTCCGGCCCATGCGGAATACGGCAACGTCAAGGTGCAGGGCTACGGCAAGCGGTGCGATCGCCTCGTGGACCTCAAGATTGTTTCACGCATCACACTCAACAAGGACAGCAAGCACCTGAAGGTGAAAACCTCCATCGACAATACCGCCAAGGACCATCGCATACGCCTGATGATCCCGACCGACATCCAGACCGACTTCTCGGATGCAGCCGGACACTTCACGGTTGACCATCGCGGCATCGTCCACGAAAAGGATGCCGATGGAAAATTCTACCCCGAAATGGCGCTGCGCCCGATGAGCGTCTTCTGCGACGCGAGCGATGGCACCAACGGAATGGCCGTACTCAATAACTGCCTGACCGAATTCCAGCTGCTTGAGGATGACCGCGGGACGATCGCATTGACCCTGCTGCGCGCCATCCGCAACCGCATTTGCACCGAGTCGCGCGTTTCATCCGAATTCCCGGAAGCGCTCGGTAGCCAGATGCTCCAGACGGTGGACTATGAATATGCGATCTATCCGCACGCCGGAAACTGGGCCGAGGGCGCCGTCTACGCCGAGGCCGACAAGCTGAACGCCAAGCCGGCAGTCACCCAGATTTCCATGAACCGCGGTGGCGACCTGCCAACGGTGGCCTCGCACTATGCCATCGACAACGATGCGCTGGTGCTTTCCTCCATCACCAAAACGCATGGCCGCAATTCCCTGATGCTCCGCCTGTTCAACCCGACCGGCGAAACGCAGGAGGGCACGGTCAAGTTCGGCCTCCCGGTTTCCAAGGCCTGGAAAAACAACCTGATCGAAACGCGCGGGGAGGAGTTGGAGCTACTGGACGGCGCGGTTGCGCTCTCTGTCCCGAAGGGTCGGATTGTGACGATTGAAGTGGAGTGATTGATGAACAGGCGTTCCTTTACCATGCTAGCCGCAAGTTCCGCGCTGGTGTCTCTTTCCGCGAAAGCGGTTAAGGGAAAGCGGCCGAACCTGCTCTTCATTATGACCGATCAGCAACGCTTCGATGCGTTGAGCCTGTCGGGAAACACGATCCTGAAAACACCGAATCTGGATCGGATTGGCAAGGAGGGCGCCTATTTTGAAATCTGCAATTCACAGTGTCCGGTGTGCGGCCCCGCGCGCAGCAGCCTGATGACGGGGCGCTCCGTGGAAAATTCGAAGGTGTTCACGAACATGGATGCCGACATTGCGGACCGGACACCGATGCCGTGCTACGACGAGTTGCTGTCGGACGAGGGGTACCGCACCGAATACTACGGCAAATGGCATGCGCCTCTCGGGCGGGCGATGAAATACGACAACGCCGTAACGCCTGCCGCCTGCCATGAATGGGAGCGCGGCCCGGGCATGTCGAAGGAATACGAGGACTATCTCAACCAGCATGTGAAACGCACGAAGCTGTTCAACAATCCGGAATATGCCAATACCGGATGGCAGGAGCAGACGTTCGACCACCGCCCCTACAAAACCAACCCGCTCGATACCCGGCACGGTATGGAGCCCGGAATCAAGGTGGATGAAAACGGTGAAAAACTGAAAGTGGGGCAACCGGACCAGCATGGCATCTCGACCGTGCCGAAGGAGCACACCATTACGGCCGTGCAGGCCAAGATGACGTTGCAGGCGCTGGAGCGGTTGGCAAAAAGGGACGAACCGTTTTCGCTGCATTGTTCGTTCCACTGCCCGCATTCACCCATCACGCCCTCGGAGCCGTATGCTTCCATGTATAAGCCGGAGGCCATGCCGGTGCCGGTTAGCATTGATGATCCCATGGACAACTCGCCGTACATCAATGAAAACGGACGCAAGCGGTTGCCGCAGTATCGGGATCGGGAAAAGATCAAATACATGATCGCGAATTATTATGCGCTGGTGAAGGAGATCGATGTTTGGGTGGGCGGGATTCTCGACAAGCTCGACGAGCTGGGGCTGGCTGACGACACGATGGTTGTCTTTACTTCGGACCACGGCGAAATGCTCGGTGCCCACGGCATGCGCGAAAAGAATATTTTCTATGAAGAGTCGGTTCATGTTCCGCTCATGATCCGTTTCCCCGGCCGCATCAAGGCCGGAAGCGTGGTGGCTGCGCCGGTTTCGCAGATTGATCTTTACGCGACGATCCAGGATTACCTGGGGTCTGGGAAAACCGAATCCGACGGGGAAAGCTTGCGCCGCTACATCGAAAACCCGGCCGCCGAGCGGACGGCTTTTGCCGTATCCGAATGGAATTGGCGCGGCCCGGTGCAACCGAACCTGATGGTGCGGACGAAGGGGTGGAAATATTTCATTCCCAACACCGCCGACTCCAAGGTGATGAACGTGCTGTATGACCTGAAGAACGACCCGTTCGAGATGGATAACCTGCTGGGCAAAAATCCCGATGCAGAAAACCACCGCAAGCAGGCCGAGTTCATGAAAGACCTGCTCGTCCAATGGCTGGAAAAAACCAAGTCCCCCCATTTGGAAGCGGTGAAGAAACGTGATGCGGTCAAGGCCGGATAAAAGGATTAGCGATGAAAAAAACAATGGTACTGGTTTTAGGTTCGGCATTGGCGGTTTCGGCTTGGGCGAAGCCGAATGTGGTGCTGTTCATGGCGGACGACTTCGGAGCGGGGAGCATCAACGCCTTCGGGGCTCCTGAGGATTTGGTGAAAACACCCCACTTGAACCGGATGGCGGATTCCGGCATGCGGTTCACCAATGCCAACACACCGGCATCCATCTGCTCGCCGACGCGCTATGCGCTGCTGACCGGGCGCTATGCCTGGCGCGGACCGTTGCCATTCGGCGTGGTGAACGTCTTCGACCCAATGGTGGTCGAAACGGATCGCATGACGATGCCGAAATATTTCCGGACCATGGGATACTCCACCGCCCAGATCGGCAAATGGCATTTAGGCTATGGCGACCGGAGGCCGGCGGTGTTCACCGAAAAGCTGACGCCGGGGCCGAACGACCTCGGTTTCGATTATCACTTCGGCCTTCCGCAAAACCTGGACGACATGCTGCGCGTCTGGATTGAAAACGATGGCGTCCATGGGTTGCGCTCGGACAAGTTGAGTCCCTATGCGAAGAGCTTCTACGGCCAGCCGTATGTCGGACTCGACGCTCCGCAGCGCAGTCGCGAGGAAGCCAGCGAATTCCTGACCGAAAAGGCGGTTGAATGGCTGGGCGCCCAGGATAAGGGCAAGCCGTTCTTCCTGTACTTTGCCTCGCCCGCCACTCACCATCCGATTGTCCCCTCCGAGCGCATGCGCGGCAAAAGCAACTGCGGGGCGTACGGCGACTTTATCCAGGATCTGGACTGGTCGTTCGGCCGGATCGTCCAGGCGCTGGACGGGATGGGGGTGCTAGACGACACCATCATTGTTTTCACGTCCGACAACGGCGGCGATATCCCGAATGAAGAAACCCGTCCGGAGGGGCAGGCCATCAAGGCCGGACTGAAACCCAACGGTGGATACCGCGGCGACAAGCACACCATTTATGAAGGGGGTGCGCGCGTGCCATTGATGGTGCAGTGGAACGGAAAGGTGCCAGCCGGAAAAGTCTCGGATCGCATGGTCAGCATTGCCGACCTTTTCGCGACCCTCGCGGATGTCGTCAACGGGAAATCCGTGACGGTGCCGGACGCGATCGACAGTAGTAGTTTTGCGCCGACGCTGGCCGGCAAGAAGCAGCCGGTTCGCAAGCCGATGGTTTCCACCAATGCAGGGGGGCTGCAGGCGATTCGTTCCGGCAAGTGGAAATATATCGACGGAACCTTCCCTGAAACCGCGCCTCAGGGTTTGCGCAACACGTTCAAGAAGGAGGCCGAGCCTGCCCTCTATGACCTTTCCAAGGATCCCGCAGAAAAGCGCAACGTGATTGCCGACCATCCCGAGGTGGTTCAGGAGCTGCAGGCCGTGTTGGCCGACTATCGCGCGGGCAAGGGGGCCCGGTAGCAGAGGCTATGGGCAGGTTTGCAAGGGGTTGCGCTGTCGGGGGCGAGCGCCCGGGGGGCGGAATGATCCGTTCCCGGCAAAACATCCCGCAATTAATAATTAACGATTTATATGGATTATTGTTCGCGAACGCGATACACACACAGTTCATTCAATTAAGGAAAATGAAAAATGACTACAGGAACAGTAAAATGGTTCAGCGCTGAAAAGGGCTTTGGTTTCATCACTCCCGACGAAGGAGGAACCGATATGTTTGTTCACCATTCGGAAATCCAGGTTTCCGGTTACGCCTCCCTCGATGAAGGCCAGAAGGTATCGTACGAAGTTGGTCAGGGGCAGAAAGGCCCGTGTGCAACGAACGTTACCCCGATGTAATCCAATTACATCGACAAGATCGAGAAGGCGCCTGCGAAGGCGCTTTTTTTGTGCCTATTGCTCTAGTGGCGCCGATGCATCCTGGTACGGGCGGTGAAGCTGGCACCAAGCAGGGCGGCTCCAAGGAAGACCAGCAGAATGCTGATCCAGGGCGGACTGGCGGAATTCTTTACGAGGAACAAGGGACAGGCCCCTATGCTTGCACCTCCCAATAGGGTGCTAACCACCCGCATGAAGCCGATCGGGGGGCGCAATGCGCGTAGAACAAGGGCGATGCCAGGAATAATCAGGACATAGCCAGCCAGTGGATGGTACATCGGCTCTTCCAGATAGAACTGGTTTGCAGCTCCCGCTCCTGCCAGAAAAAGACCTAGCAGTATCGCCATGAAAGTGACCCTGTGCGTGTGTTTCCCGTGCCCGTTATGCATCCACAGCCTCCCGTTATTCCTTTTAATCCCTTATACTTCGTATACTCCAATGCATATGGATTGCAAGGGCTTAATGTCTTGGCTCCTGGCTGGCGCTTGGGGCAATCTCCCGATGCATGGCTCCGCATGCAAGAAATTAAGCGTTTCGGGATTGTCCTTGCACGGTCGTTCATGCTGACATACCTGAATGCCTCAAGCATAGCCACGCCCAATTGGATCGGATGGAATATGTCGAAAAACAAAACAATGGATACCAAGTGCTTGCTTGAAGCCCTTTCGAGCATCGCCTCGAAATTATGTTCATCCAACGGTGAAGAGGCGCTCTACGAGATCCTCAGCACGCTAGGCATCGCCGTGGGCGTTGATCGCACTTATCTTTTTGACTTCACCATAACGGCCGATGGCAACCTGATTGCAAGCCAGCGGGCGGAATGGGTCGAGGTGGGGCAGGAACGACAGATTGCCAATCCGGAACTGCAAAACTTCGATATGGAGGCCAGTGGCTTTTCCGATTGGAATGAAAGAATGCTGGCTGGCGAGGTGATTGCCTCGCTCACATCCCATCTGCCTGCGGCGCAGCAGGAGGTTTTGCGGGAGAAGCAGGGCATACTGTCGATTGTCTTTGTGCCGGTTTTTTCAAAGGGCAAGCTGTGGGGGGCAATTGGCTACGACGACTGTTCCACCGAGCGCGAATGGAAGCATGAAGAGATCGAGGCCTTGCGCATAGCCTCTAGCATAGTCGGAGTGCTCTGCTACGAAAGCTAGCCGGGCATGAAAACGGGCCGGCATCCCGGGTTCGATAAACACATCAATCCACCCCGTCGCAACTATTGAGGGAGCGGCGGGCGCCATGAAGATAGAAACGCTTTTAGGGTCGGAATCTCGCCTCTGGCCTTATAGTATCCAACATCTCATTCAAAGGAGTCCGACATGAAAATTATTGCAATGGTTGTTATTTTGTTTTCCCTGTTTTCCGTGATGACGGGATGCCAGTCAAGAAAGGCGGAAAAGGAAGCCTATTATGAAGAGGGTAAGATGGACGAGCAGGTGCAGTCCTGGAAAACCAAGCCTGGCGGTCGCTACTGATTCCATGATGCGGGTATCTTGGCCTCCCTATTTCCGTGCCAGATAGGCCTTGGTTACGGCATCCAGCACGTCGAGGCAACTTCCGCACAAACCCGCGGCATAGGTGGCCCCCATCACATCGGATGTTGATTTAAGGTTCTTTTCGTCGATCGCTCTGCAAATGTCGCCATAGGTGACGTAGTTGCAGAAGCACACCACATCGTCGTCTTCCATGTCGAGTTGCGTGGCGAGCGGTTCGCCGATAGGCGCGAGCAGCGCCCGTGGATTGGAGGGCAGTTCAAGCTTCTGCTCCACATGCTTCCGCAACCGTTCGAACTCCGAGGTTTCGCCCACGAGTATGGCACCGAGCAACCGTTTTAGATCATTGCTCATGATCAGTTTTTTATACACACCACGGGCGGGTTCCTGATCGATGAGCTGACGCGCCTCCGGCGCTTCCAGATGGATTTGGCCAATGCTAGCCACCTGGAGATCCAGTAGCTTAAGCTTCGAGGCCGGAGTGGCCATCGTAAAGGTCTTGTTGATTTTCCCGAGTTGGGCGGCGGCCACCTCCGCCATGGCATATCCCGGGGCAACAAGTCCAAAGGTCGAGTTATTGAACGCGGCGCAGTCGCCAATTGCAAAAATATGGGGATCCGACGTGAGGGTGTGCTCATCAATGGCGATCCCTCCATGGGTCCCCAGCTCAAGCCCGGCACCGCGCGCAAGCTCGTCGTTGGGGACGATGCCCGTGGCAATGATGACCATGTCGGCAGGAATGGGCGGCCCGTTTTCAAAGCGAACGGACTCCACGACGCCAGAACCCCCCAATGATTGAACCCTTGCGTTCAGGCGCAGCCGGAGGCCAAGGTTTTCAATTTTCATATCCAACAACCGTCCCGCCGCTTCATCGAGCTGACAGGCCATAAGGATTGATTCCTGCTCCACGATCGTCGTCTCGAGCCCCTTTTCACGACAGGCCTCTGCCACCTCGAGCCCAAGCAGGCCGCCCCCGATGACGACGGCATGTGATGCGGCCCGGCTCCCGTTCAGGATTGAGGTAGCATCTCCCGTGGTTCGGTAGACATGCACACCTTCCTGGTCGATGCCGCTAATATCGGGGAGATGGGGGCGCGCGCCTGTGGCGATGACGAGGTGGTCATAGGGAAAGCTCTTTCCCGAAGAAGTCGTGACGGTTTGTGCGGAGCGGTTGATTTCGATGACTCGCGCGCCAAGCCGAAGGTTGATCTTGCAATATTCATACCACCGGCTCTCGGCGAAAACGAGATCGCTCTCTGTTTTGCCGTCGAATAGCAAGGAAAGCGACACGCGGTCGTAGGCCGGAGAGAGTTCATCCCCGAGCACCGTGATCTGGTGCTCATGGAACGCATCGTATTCGAGCAACTTTTCGCAGAAGCGGAAGCCAACCATTCCATTGCCGATGACCACAATCTTTTTTTTCTTTTCGAGCATGCGTGAGCCTATTTAATACCAATATGGTGCTGTATATGTATCGGAGCAGGGCAGGGGTGTCGAACAGTTGTTCACTATTTGTTGTTGGAGAATCCGCCATGTTTCGACATCTTTTGCTCGCATGACCGGTCTTTATATCCATATCCCGATTTGCGAGCGGCGTTGCCGTTATTGCGATTTCTATAAGCTGACGCCCGACGAATGGGACGATGTGGGCCTGTTCCTGAAATGCCTGGAGATCGAGCTGGACCATCTGCCGAATCATTTCGCACCCGAAACGGTGTTTATTGGTGGCGGAACGCCCACCGCGCTCAACCCGGCGGAATATGGGAAAATGCTGGAGGCAATCCACCGCCGCGTTAACTTGTCGAACGTCGTCGAGTTTACCACGGAGGCCAACCCCGGGACGCTCAGCACCGAAAAGCTCGCTGTAATGAAGGATGGGGGAATCAACCGGGTATCCATCGGCGTACAGTCATTCAACGATAGGGCTCTTCAGCTGTTGGGGAGAATCCACGACGCCCAAACCGCGATTGAGGGATATCGAATGCTGCGAGAGGCCGGCTTCGACAATCTGAACATCGACTTGATCCAGAGCATTCCCGGCATGAAGCCTGCGGATGTGCTGGCGGATGCCCGGAAGCTGATCGAACTGCAACCTGAGCATTTGTCCTATTACAACCTGATCTATGAACCGGGAACCCCGCTCACCCGCGCCCGGGATCTGGGCAAAGTGGTTCCCCCTGGGGATGACGAGGAGGCCGATAATTATTTTTCCGTAAAGGAGGTTCTCGAACAGGCTGGCTACGATCATTACGAAATCTCCAACTTTTCGAGGGAAGGAAAGGCCTGCCGCCACAACATTCTCTATTGGCAAGGCGGTGAATATTTTGGCTGCGGCCCCTCGGCCCATTCGCACTGGGCCGGTAAACGGTTCGGGAACCTCCCGGATCTGCGGGTTTATTGCGACCGGCTCTTGAGGAAGGGGAAACCCTTCGACGAGGTCGAAGTGCTTTCCCCGGAGGATAAGGCCCGGGAAACGCTTGTCATGTGGCTGCGCATGATGGATGGTTTAGACCTTTCCGAATTTGAGCGCTTGACCGGGTATGCGGCAGATGCGCTCTGTGGCGATGCGATCCGGAGCATGGAGCAGGAAGGGCTGCTTCAAAGGTGCGGAAACCGCCTGGCCTTGACCCGGGAAGCCCTGTTCGTGTGCAACGCGGTCTTTTCGGAATTGGTGTAGTGCACCGCAACATATGGTGTTGACCCTGTAAGGGAATCGCGAAAAAAGGCGCATTTAGTCTTGCAAAGCCGACGGGAATCCTTACATTCCCAAGCTCTTGTTGAGCAAAACAATTTGGAAAACACAATACAGAGGTATTTGAGATGTCTAGAGAATGTGCAGTTACTGGGAAAAAGACCATCACTGGTCGTCGTATCGTCCGCAAGGGCTTGTCCAAGAAAAAAGGTGGCATCGGTCTCCACGTGACCAGCTCCACCAAGCGCACGTTTAAGCCGAACCTGCAGCGCGTCCGTGTTCGTGACGAAAACGGAACCGTTAAACGTGTTTGGGTTTCCGCCAAGGCCCTGCGCTCCGGCGCTGTCAAGAAAGCCTAGTTCCCTTTTAAAAGGAACCGCAAAAGCCGTCCCGGATGCGGGGCGGTTTTTTTTTGTGATCCCGCAACCTTGAGTTTACGCTTGAACCTTACGAGCAAGGGTCTTTCGAAGTTCGAAAGTAAGCATTGCATGTTCGATGTTCATTTTTCCCCGCAACCGCGAGCCAAAAAAAACACCCCTCCGCTTTCGCAGAGAGGTGCATGGTCTTTCAAACAAAATGGATGAAATTTACCAGCTGGCCTTTGTCATGCCCGGGATCTTGCCTTCGGAAGCCATTTCGCGAAGGGTGATACGGGAGAGGCCGAACTTGCGATAGACGGCGTGGGGGCGGCCGGTTACCGAACAACGGTTCATGATGCGGATGGGGTTGGCGTCGAGCGGAAGCGAGCGGAGCTTGCGTACGGCAGCCATGCGATCAGCCGGATCCGTTTCCGGATTGCTGATGATTTTCTTCAGTTCCATCCGCTTCTCGTAGTACTTGCTAGCACATGCGATACGCTTCTGGTTCTTAACGACCATGCTTTTTTTAGCCATATATAATTGATTCCTTTTTGTTGAAAGACCCGTGGATAAAACATAAACGGGTTGGGTCGCGCAACATAAATTGTTAGAAAAAAACCATGCTGTTTGCGGTATATTACCGATGCGACTTCGCTCTTTTAGTCTTGAATGCCGGCTCGCAAACCGTATTTTCCTCGGAACGCAAAACATATGACGAAAGCAATAGGGAGATTTATAATGTCAAAAATCACGAATATGGGAATGGCCAAGCTAACCTTTAACAACCAGACCATAGACCTGCCCGTGTTCGAAGGCTCCGAACACGAAACAGCCGTAGACATCCGCGCACTGCGCAAAGAAACCGGAATGATCACCTACGATCCCGGTTTCGTGAACACCGGTTGCTGCAAGTCCGATATAACGTATATTGATGGCGAAGCCGGGATTCTCCGCTACCGCGGATACGACATCAACGAGCTCGCCGAAAATTGCGAGTTTGTGGATGTGGCCTACCTGCTGGTTCACGGCACATTGCCGAATACCGAACAGCACGCCGAGTTTTCCTCGCACCTCAACACCCATTCGTTGCTGCACGAGGACATGCGTCACTTTTTCGATGCCTATCCCGACCACGCGCATCCGATGGCAACGCTGTCCGCCATGGCGGTTTCGCTTTCCACCTTCTATCCGGAACTCGAAGATGCCACGCTGCAGGAAAACATCGATTTCAAAGTAACCCGCCTGCTCTCCAAGATGCGGACGGCCGCGGCATTCGCCTACAAGAAATCGATCGGCCACCCGATTGTTTACCCGCGCCATGACCTGAAATATTGCGAGAACTTCCTGAATATGATGTTCCGTACGCCGGTCAACAACTACCAGGTTGACCCGGTGGTCTCCAAAGCGCTTAACAAACTGCTGATCCTGCACGCCGACCACGAGCAAAACTGTTCGGCCTCGGTCGTCAAGATGGTCGGCAGTGCCGGCGCCAACCTCTATGCCTCCATCTCGGCCGGCATCTGCGCCCTGTGGGGGCCGTTGCATGGCGGTGCCAACCAACACGTAATCGAGATGCTCGAACGCATCATTGCCGAAGATGGCGGAAACGTGAAACGCGTGATTGAACGTGCCAAGGACAAGAACGATCCCTTCCGCCTGATGGGCGTTGGCCACCGTGTCTACAAATCCTACGACCCCCGCGCCAAGGTGGCCAAGGAGATGTGCAAGGATGTGCTCGCCAAGATGGGGGTGGACGATCCGCTGGTGGATCTGGCCCAGGAACTGGAAGAAGCAGTCCTGGCCGACGATTATTTCGTAAGCCGCGGACTCTATCCGAACATTGATTTCTACACCGGTCTGACGTACCGCGCCATGGGCATCCCGACCAACATGTTCACCGTCATGTTCGCCATCGGCCGCATGCCCGGCTGGATTGCCCAGTGGCTCGAAATGCGCGAAGACCCGCATGGCCGCATCGGTCGTCCGCGCCAGATCTACACCGGCCATACCCAACGTCCGGTAAACTAGCAGGATTTTTAATGAGCAAGGAAAGAACCAAAGGCCGCGCCGAACACGACGCGGTCGAACTCGCATTTCTTCAAAAAGTGTCGGAACGTCTCCCGGAGGATATCGAGATCCTCCAGGCACTGGCGGATCTCTACACCAAGAACGGGAAATTCCAGGAAGGGTTGGCGATCGACGAAAAGCTCAGCCATCAACTACCCAACGACGATCTCGTCTGGTACAACCTTGGATGTTCCTACTCGCTCACCCATCGTGCCGACGACGCCTTTGAGGCGCTCACCAAGGCGGTCGAGCTGGGCTACTGCGACTATGACTGGATGAAGACCGACCCCGACCTCAACAACCTGCATGCCGACCCGCGTTTCGAATCGCTTCTCAGCTGGCTCTACACCGCTTGCGAAGAGGATGAATAGGGCGCTGGGGGCGCAACAGGTTAAATCCAGAATGACGATCGTCAATCTGGATTTAACACCGGAGCCTTTTTGAATGAGCATATGCACTAAAAAGGAGTGGCGCGAAGCCGGAGTCAGGATCGACGATTGCGTTGATCTGGCCCGGATTTCCGCGGAAGCGACCATCCACCCAGGTTGCCGAGTTCTTGGTTCCGGAACCTCGATCGGCCCCGGGTGCGAAGTCGGCGCCGAGGCGCCGGTGCTCATCGAAAATTGCCAGCTTGGGCGCAATGTGCAGCTCAAGGGCGGCTACTTTTCCGGGGCGGTCTTTTTCGAGGGGGCCAATATGGGCAGCGGGGCGCATGTGCGTGCCGGAACCATTCTGGAGGAAGAGGCCAATGGCGCCCATACGGTCGGATTCAAGCAAACCATCCTGATGCCGTTCGTGACCTGCGGAAGCCTGATCAACCTCTGCGATGTGCTCATGGCCGGCGGAACCAGCCGGAAGGATCATTCCGAGGTCGGTTCGTCCTACATCCACTTCAACTTTACCCCGCACCAGGACAAGGCCACCGCATCGCTGATCGGCGACGTGCCCAACGGCGTGTTCCTCGGCAAGCGGCCAATCTTTCTTGGCGGGCAGGGTGGGCTGGTTGGCCCAGCGCGCATCGCCTACGGCTCGGTCGTGGCGGCCGGCGGCGTTTGCCGGGAGGACATTCTCGGGGAAAACCAGCTTCAGGTGCCCGCAGTGCCCGAAGCCGGAACGCGTCCCTATGAAACCGGAGTCTACCGCAGGACGGATCGCATCGTGAAAAACAACCTCGCCTACATCGGCAACATTCTCGCCTTGCGCGAATGGTACCGCCATGTTCGCCCGTTGTTCGTGCGCGATTCGTTCGACCAGGCCGTGCTCGATGGCGGCCTCAAGAATCTCGACCTTGTCTTGAAGGAACGCATCAAGCGCCTCGGCGACCTCGCCGGAAAACTTGAATATTCCATCCAATGGCTCGAAGCCAACGGCGGCAAGCGGGAAGAGATCGAAGTGCAAAAACGCTTTAACTCCGACTGGCCGCAACTGAAGTCCAAGATCGATGGCCTTGCCATTCCATCACCTGGGGATTTCCTCCAAGCCATGGAGCCGAAGGAATCATATACCGAAAGCATCCACTCCTTGCGGTCCACCGTAAAAGATGCGGGGCGCAACTGGTTGCAGGAAATCGTAGACCGTATCGAAAATCTTTGGAGATAGAGAGCATGGGAACATTATTCGGAACAGACGGCGTTCGCGGCATGGCGAACGAGGGGAACATGACGGCGGAAATGGCGCTGCAGATCGGGCGTGCATTGGCCTACACCTGCAAGGAATATCATCGGGAGCAGGGCACCCGGCCACGCATCATCATTGGCAAGGATACGCGCCTGAGCGGCTACATGCTGGAAAACGCGTTGACGGCCGGCATCACCTCGATGGGCGTGGATGTGCTGCTGCTCGGGCCGATCCCGACGCCGGCCGTGGCCTTCATCACCCAGAGCATGCGCGCCGATGCGGGTATCGTGATCTCCGCCTCGCACAACCCCTATTTCGACAACGGCATCAAGATTTTCGGGCGCACCGGCTATAAACTACCCGATGAAATGGAAGCCGAAATCGAGGAACTCGTACTCAGCGGGCGCATCAACAACATCCGCGCCGTGGCGCAGGATGTTGGCAAGGCCAAGCGCATCGACGACGCCATGGGCCGCTATATTGAATTCTGCAAAAACACCTTCCCGAACGACATGACGCTGGACGGCATGAAGGTGGTGCTCGATTGCTCCAATGGGGCCACCTACAAATGCGCCCCGTTGATTTTCTCCGAACTCGGCGCCGATGTGACGACGATCCACGCCGAGCCCAACGGCATGAACATCAACGACCATTGCGGATCGCAGCATACGCAGGATCTACAAACCAAGGTGAAGGGAGTGGGTGCCGATCTCGGTCTGGCGTTCGATGGCGATGGCGACCGCTTGATTGCCGTGGATGAAACCGGGGCCGAGCTGACCGGCGACCAGATCATGGCCATCTGCGCCAAGGCCTACAAGGATTCCGGAGCCCTGAAAAACAACCGCATCGTTGCCACGGTCATGAGCAATGTCGGCTTCCATGCGGCCATGCGCGAACTCGGAATCGAGGTCGATGTGGCCGGGGTGGGCGACCGCCTGGTGCTTGAGCTGATGAAGGAAAAAGAGGCGGTTGTGGGGGGCGAGGATTCGGGGCACATGATTTTCCTCGATTGCCATACCACCGGGGATGGCATTGTCTCTGCGCTCAAGCTGGTTAACACGGTCAAGCAGTCCGGAGCCAGGCTATCCGAGCTTGCAACGGTCATGACTCCGTTCCCGCAGCGGCTGATCAACATAGACGTGAAGGAAAAGCCGCCGATCGAAGAGGTTCCTGTTTTGATGGACGCGATCAAGGAGGGCGAAGACGAGTTGGGCGAAAACGGCCGCATACTTGTGCGCTATTCGGGTACGCAACCCATGTGCCGCGTAATGGTCGAGGGGCCGACCGAAAAGCTGACCGACGCCATTGCGGAACGGCTGGCGGTGGTCGTCAAGGAAACCATTGGGTAAAGCCCATACTGGTGGCGGTGAGGCAATGTTGCGCGCACGAGGGAAAGCAACGTTTTGGAAGGAATTGCAGTAAATGGGCGAAAAAGAAGAAACAATTCTAAGGGCAGAGAACATTAAGCGCTCCTACACGATCGGTAAAACGACGCTGGATGTGTTGAAAGGCGTTTCGTTGTCGGTCGATGCCGGCGAAACACTTTCGATCATGGGGGAGAGCGGTTCCGGCAAGAGCACGCTGCTTCATGTGCTGGGTGGGCTGGATACGCCGAAGGATGGCGTGGTCCGGTTCAACGGGCATAGCGTGTATGGCATGTCGTCGCAACGGCGGGCACGCTTCCGGGCGGAAAACGTGGGCTATGTTTTCCAGTCGTTCCATTTGCTGCCGGAGCTGGATATTGTCGAGAACGTCGCGCTGCCGGCCATGGCGCAGCGCTCCAGGGGCGATGCGAAGGCCCGGGCGAAGGAGCTGCTCGTGGAGGTCGGCCTCGGCGAGCGGGTGGGGCACCGCCCCCAGGAGCTGTCCGGTGGCGAGCAGCAGCGCGTGGCCATTGCCCGGGCCCTGATGAACGATCCGGACATTATATTCTGTGATGAGCCGACCGGAAACCTCGATTCGAGGACCGGTGAAAAAGTGTTGAATTATTTGTTTCAACTGGTCGAGGCCAGGAGGCATACTCTCGTGCTCGTTACCCATAGTCAGGACGTTGCGTCGCGGTGTTCCCGCGAGCTTTTCCTGAAAGACGGGCTTTTGGATAATCAAGGAAAGATGAATGAAGATATTTTTAGGTGATAGGTTGGTTGATGAAAAGGATGCCGTTGTTTCGGTGTTCGACCATGGTTTGCTTTATGGCGACGGAGTCTTCGAAGGCATCCGCGCCTATAACGGGCGCGTTTTTCTTCTGGATGAGCATATCGACCGGTTATACGACTCGGCCAAGGCCATTGCGCTGGAAATCCCGATGTCCAAGGGGGAGATGGCGCAGGCCGTGGTGGATACCTGCAAGGCCAATGACTTGATGGATGGCTATATCCGCCTCGTCATCACTCGCGGTGTCGGCACGCTCGGGCTCAATCCGTACCTCTGCAAAAAGGCCCAGACCATCATCATTGCCGCCAAGATCCAGCTTTATCCGCAGGAGCTTTACGACAACGGCATGAAGATCGTTACGGTCGGTACGGTGCGCAACCACCCGGAGGCGATCAACCCGCGCATCAAGAGCCTGAACTATCTCAACAATGTGATGGCCAAGATTGAGGCCATCAATGCCGGCTGCATGGAATGCCTGATGCTCAACCATAAGGGCGAAGTGGCGGAAGCCTCCGGCGACAATGTGTTCGTGATCAAGAATGGGGTCATCACCACGCCGCCGAGCACCTGCGGGGCTCTTGAAGGCTTGACCCGGAACAAGGTGATGGAGCTAGCCCGTCTTGCTGGATACGAAGTGCGCGAGGTTCCGATGGCCCGCTATGACCTGTTTGTGGCAGACGAAGTCTTCCTCACGGGAACCGCCGCCGAAATCATCTCCGTGGTCGATGTCGACAAGCGGGTTATTGGCGACGGGAAGCCCGGCGCAATCACCGCCCAGCTGGCCAAGCTCTACCACGATTGCGCCAATTCCGAAGGGACGCCGATCGAATAGTGGCAAGGCTGCCCCAATGTCCGCGTAAACCACGAAATGCCGGTCGAGTTCCTGCATTTCGTGGTTTTCCTTTGCGCAAAAGGTTTGCACACCCACGATGCAACGAATTACCTTTTCTGTTGTCTGAAAGGAAAACAGGAAGTTTCAATGAAATGTGAATGCTGTCATGAAGCGGAGGCCACGATCCACCTGACCCAGGTGATCGACGGAGAGGTCAAGAAATTGAACCTGTGCCAGGTCTGCGCGCAAAAGAACGGGATTGATCTCAATTCCCCCATCTCCATCACCGATGTCCTGCTAGGGCTGGGCCAACCCGGCCAGCCAAAGACCGACTTGTCGGAATTCGACTTGAGCTGCGGCCGGTGCCAAATGACCCGCGCCGAATTCAAAAAGCGCGCCCGCCTGGGTTGCCCCGAATGCTATAACGCCTTCATGGGCGAGCTGAGCGCCTTGACCCAGGCGATGCATCACAGCCGCCAGCATGTCGGCAAGATCCCGGCGCGCCAAGGAAACGAAGCCCGCATTACCGCCCAGGTTGCCGCCTTGCAGAAAGACATCGAAACCGCGATCGCCAAAGAGGAATACGAAGTGGCCGCCAACCTGCGCGACAAGATCCGCGCCCTCAAGGAAGGGGAGTCCAATGACGCTTGATGATATGGTGCGGCGGCACGGAAGCTGGCTCGAAGCGGGCATCGACGAGGGGCCGGTGATCAGCAGCCGGGTGCGCCTGGCGCGGAATCTGGAGCAATACAGCTTTCCCGGATGGGCCAGCGAAGAGGAAAACCATGCCGTCTGGAAACAGGCGGCCGAAATCTTCAACTCGCAGGATACGCCATACATTGGCTGGAGCATGACGGATACCCCCGCGCTCGACAAAGAGATCCTTTTCGAGCGCCACCTGATCAGCCAGGAGCTTGCGCAGCAGGACGATAGCTGCGGTGTATTCGTCACATCGGATGAATGCCTCGCCGTCATGGTCAACGAAGAAGACCATATCCGGATTCAATCGCTACAGCCCGGGCTCAACCTGCAGGGCGCATGGAAGGCGGCCGACCAAACCGACGACAAGCTGGAAGAGCAACTTACCTATGCCTTTTCCCCGAGGCTGGGATACCTGACCTCCTGCCCCTCCAATGTGGGAACCGGCATGCGCGCATCCGTCATGCTGCATCTGCCCGGGCTCGTTTTGATGGAGGAAATGGATCCGGTGATCAACGGCATCTCCAAGATCGGATTGGCCGTGCGAGGCATGTGGGGCGAGGGCACCGAGGCCGCCGGCAACATGTTCCAGGTTTCCAACCAGATCACGCTCGGCCGGCGGGAAGATGAAATCATCGCCCATTTAGAGCAGATTGTGCTGGAGTTGATCGAACACGAAAACAATGCGCGGATTCGGCTAATGAACGACAAGTCGTTGATGATCGAAGACCATGTTGCACGGGCGTTCGGCATTCTTTCCAACGCACGGTTGATTTCGAGTGGCGAAGCCCTGAACCTGCTTTCGACCTTGCGGCTTGGCGTGGATCAGGGAATGCTCAAGCAGCTGTCGCGGCGCGAACTCGACATGCTCTTCATCTCCATCCAACCCGCCCACCTCCAGAAGCTCGAAGGCAAGGCCCTTGCTCCGGAGGAGCGCGATGTTGTGCGTGCTGGAATGTTGCGCGACTATATGGATAATGTTACTGAAGATGGCGATTTAGACTAAAGGAAGCGATATGGACAATTTTACACCAAGGGCACAGCAGGTGTTGCAACTGGCTCGCAAGGAAGCCGATCGGTTCAACCATGGCTATGTCGGCACCGAACACATTCTCCTGGGGCTTATCGCCCTTGGCCATGGGGTGGCGGTCAACGCGCTGCAGGCGCTGGGCATCGATCTGGCCTCCGTTCGGCTGGAGGTTGAAAAGGCGGTTGGCACCGGCCCTGAAACGAAGACGATCGGCAATATTCCATTCACGCCCCGCGCCAAGAAGGTGCTGGCGCTTTCCGCATCCGAAGCCCGCGGCCTAGGGCATAGCTATGTCGGCACCGAGCACATTCTCCTCGGCCTCCTGCGCGAAGGCGAAGGCATTGCCGCCCGTGTCCTCGAAAACCTCGGGGTCGATCTCGACGAAACCCGCTATGAAATCATGAAAACCCTCGATCCGGACTATGACCCCGCCTCGGATGGCGAATACGAGGAAGAGGACGACCAAGGCCCGCCCATGGGAGGAGCCCAGCAGCAGCGCGGCAAGGGCAAAACCAAGACCCCGGCGCTCAACACCTTTGGCCGCGACCTCACCAAGCTGGCCAAGGACGGCGAGCTCGACCCGGTGATCGGCCGCAAGGACGAAATCGAACGCGTCATCCAGATTCTCTGCCGCCGCACGAAGAACAACCCGGTGTTGCTCGGCGAAGCCGGCGTAGGCAAGACCGCCATCGCCGAAGGGCTGGCGCAGATTGTGTGCGATGGCAATGTGCCCGACCTTTTGATCGACAAGAAGGTCATCACGCTCGACCTCGCGCTGATGGTGGCCGGCACCAAATACCGCGGGCAGTTCGAGGAGCGCATCAAGGCCGTCATGGATGAGATCCGCAAGGAAAAGAACATTATCCTCTTCCTGGACGAGTTGCACACGATCGTCGGAGCCGGTTCGGCCGAAGGCACCATGGATGCCGCGAACATCATCAAGCCGGCATTGTCGCGCGGCGAACTCCAGTGCATCGGCGCGACCACCTTGAAGGAATACCGCAAATACATCGAAAAAGATGCCGCGCTGGAACGTCGCTTCCAGACCGTCATGGTCAAGGAACCCACGGTTGAAGATGCGGTCGAAATCATGAAGGGGTTGCGCGTAAAATACGAAGAGCATCACCACGCCCTGTTCACCGACGAATCGCTCAAGGCGGCCGTCGAATGCTCCGCACGCTATCTGCCCGACCGCTTCCTGCCGGACAAGGCGATCGACCTGATCGACGAGGCCGGCGCCCGCGCGCGCATCGGCAGCATGAGCCGCCCCCCCGAGCTCAAGCAGCTCGAAGAGGACATCCACGATTTTGAAAAGAAAAAAAACGACGCCATCCACGAACAAAAGTTCGAGGATGCCGCCAACTTCCGCGATCAGGAGCGCCAGGCCAAGGAAAAGCTTGATGGCATGCTCGATGACTGGCGCAAGCAACGCGATGAAAACAAATCCGTGGTGACCGACGAGGATATCATGGTTGTTGTTTCCAAGTGGACGGGCATCCCGGTCATGAAAATGGGCGAAAAGGAAATGGAACGCCTGCTTCGCATCGAGGACGTGGTCGGTGAGCAGGTCGTTGGCCAGCGGGAGGCCGTGAGCGCCATTGCCCGTGCCCTGCGCCGCTCGCGCGCCGACCTGAAGGACCCGAAACGTCCGATCGGCTCGTTCATTTTCCTCGGCCCGACCGGCGTCGGGAAAACGCTGCTGGCCAAGACGCTGGCGGAATTCATGTTCGACGACCCGGAATCGTTTATCCAGATCGACATGTCGGAATACATGGAAAAATTCAACGCATCGCGTCTGGTCGGATCGCCCCCTGGCTATGTCGGCCACGAAGAAGGCGGGCAGCTGACCGAGCGCGTTCGTCGTCGGCCCTATTCCGTCGTGCTCTTCGATGAAGTTGAAAAGGCACATCCGGACGTCATGCACATGCTGTTGCAGATCATGGAGGAGGGGCGCTTGACCGATAGCCTTGGACGCAGCGTCGACTTCCGCAACACGGTCGTCATCATGACCTCCAACCTCGGCGCACAGGAGGTCAAAAAATCCGGGGCGCTGGGTTTTGCCCCATCGAACGAGGAGGTCGACTACCAGAAGCTCAAGGAAATGATGATGGGCATCGCCAAGAAGACCTTCAAACCCGAGCTGCTCAACCGCCTCGACGACATGATTGTCTTCCGCGAACTGACCAAAACGGATCTGGAAACGATCATCGACCTGGAGCTGGCCAATATCCAGAACCGTGTGCTCGGTCGCAACATCGAGCTGAAGATCACCAAGTCCGCCCGCGACTTCCTGCTGGAAAAGGGCTACGACAAAGCCTACGGAGCACGCCAATTGCGCCGTACCGTCGAACGCTTCCTCGAAGATCCGCTGGCGGAGGAAATCCTTCGCAGCACCATCGGGAACGATTCGGTGGTAACGGTCAAGGCCAACAAGGATGGACTAACGTTCAAGGGTGCTCCGGTTACGGTCGAAGAGAGCGCCACCGAAGAATAGAGCCCCATTTCGGATGAGCTCAAACCATTGCGTCCCCGGTTTCCCGTACAGGAAATCGGGGATTGAGTTTTGCGGGGGGTGGAAATAACCTCCGCCACGTTTACGGAGAGAATGATTATGCGCGAATTTGCCACTTTTGAGGAACGCCTGTCGGACTGGACGACGGATGCCATGAAATCTGTTTTCGGACTGGAAGGCAGCGAGGTGCATCTTGGGGTGTCGCCGACGAACAACGATAAGTTCGGCGACTACCAGTGCAACGCGGCCATGGTGCTTTCGAAGCAACTGAAAAAAGCGCCCCGCCAGATTGCGCAGGAGTTCGTGGATGCCGCAGTGCTACCGGACTTTGTTGAGAAGATCGATATTGCAGGGCCGGGCTTCATTAACTTTTTCCTCTCCGATTCGGCGTTGGCCGAACACGTCCAGTTGCTGGAAAACGATCCCCGGTTGGGCGTGAAGCAGGAAGGGCAGGGGAAGACGGTCATCATCGACTATTCGAGTCCGAACGTCGCAAAATCGATGCACATCGGCCACATCCGTTCTACCGTCATCGGCAACGCCATCGACCGCCTCTACCGTTTCCTCGGCTATCATGTGATTGCCGACAACCATCTTGGTGACTGGGGAACCCAGTTCGGTCTCATGCTGGTTGGCTACCGCGAATTCGTGAACGAGGAGGCGTTGGCCCAAGCTCCTGTGGAGGAGTTGGAACGCATCTATGTGGCGAGCTACAATAAATCCAAGGAGGACGATTCCTGGCGCGACTTGGCAAAGGCAGAACTGGTTAAGCTTCAGCAGGGTGATGCCGAAAACCGGGCCTTGTGGGAAAAATTCATCGAACTGTCCATCGGGGAATTCAACACGATCTATGATCGCCTAGGGGTAAAATTCGATCTCTATCGCGGCGAAAGTTTCTACAACGATCGCCTGCCGGAAATCATCGGGCAGCTGGAGGCCAAAGGGCTGGCCGCCGAGAGCGAAGGTGCGCTGATCGTTGATCTTGAAGAGGACAAGATGCCCATCTGCATCGTGCGCAAAAGCGATGGGGGATACAACTATGCAACCACCGATTTGGCGACCGTTGAATCCCGGATCGAAGAATTCGATCCGGAGCGAATCATCTACGTGACCGACGAGCGCCAGCAACTCCATTTCAAGCAGTTTTTCAAGATCTCGGAAAAGCTCGGGATGGAGGCCAACCTGGTGCACGTCTGGTTCGGTCTGATGCGTCTGCCCGAGGCAACGTTTTCCACCCGGGAAGGCAATGTAATCAAGCTGGCGGCCTTGCTGGACGAGGCGGAATCGCGGGCCTTGGAAATGGTGAAATCCAGCAGCCCGGACATGCCCCCGGAACAACAGAAGGATTTGGCCACGGCCATCGGCATTGGAGCCATCAAATACACCGACCTTAGCCAGAACCCGCAAAGCCTTGTGACCTTCACCTGGGAAAAGGCGCTCAACATGCAGGGGAACTCGGCGCCATATCTCCAGTATGCCTATGCCCGGATTTCGTCGGTATACGACAAGTTCCATGCACAGTATCCCGACATTGATCTCAGCGAGTGTTCAATTAATGTTGAACATGAGATCGAACGGAAATTGGCCATCAAATTGTCCCGGTTTCCAGCGGCGGTCAGTGCGGCTGCCGAAAACTACAGCCCGAATATCCTCGCCGAATATCTTTATGACCTCGCGCAGGTCTACAGTAGCTTTTACCAAAATGTTCCGTTTCTCAAGGCCGAGGAAGGCGTCCGCGAAAGCCGTATCCGCTTGTGCCGTTCAACGGCGGCAACGCTCAAGCAAGGGCTTGATCTGCTCGGCATCGAAACCCGCGAACGGATCTAGGTTTGAAAAAATAGCCGCCTGCGCTTTTTGGCTCGGGCAATTGAATCCTGCATCAAAACCAAGTCTCCGGGCTTGGTTTTTTTTCTTGATCTATGCCCAAAAAATTAACTCGCTGAGAATCGAAAAATCAAATTGCCGATGGGTCATTGGCCGTTTTTTTTCAATATTCAAAATATGAAATCTAAGAAACGGCGCAGGCTAAAACCTGGATTTTGATTTCAACGGGCTAGCGGTAATGAAAGCGTTTTGGCTCAAAAGTTTCTTAGGAAGCCCTGGAAGGGTTTCGTTTTATTTTTTGATGGAATTCATGAAGTATCGCTGATGCTGACCGGGTTTTGAGACGATGAGATCGGGGAACCAACATCGTCGTTCATCGTCACTTTCCGAAACTCGTGGGGTGTTGGTTTATTCGCAAGGTTGGCCACGAAAACCTGGGTGGCAAACATGAGCGCCCACATCCGGTGGCCAGAAATGCAACCGTCCCGCAGTTATCCACAGTTATCCACAATTTCATCAACATGTACAACGTCGCATAATATATCTTATGTCTATATGGGGTTTGTAAACAGCTCTAGATATGGTGGTTATGCGGTTGGTTGAAGTTATACGGCACTACGACAAGTCGTACCCGCATGGCAGTTGGTTTCATGGATAGTTATTGAAAACCGCCATCTGGTCGCCACCTTTTTGAAACTCATACCCGACGTTTTCCAGTTTCATGGAGATGCCTCTTGCTGATAATTCCGCCGTCAATCTTTGAAGGTGCCGCGAGCTTTGGTTTCCGAGCTCAATGACAGGAAAGATTCTGAGTTCGTCGGATATGTTCATCAGGGAAAGAATGGATTCCAGATGGAATGAGAATGAAAGTTGCTCTCCGTAGAGAAGCAGAAAGTGCGAGCACAGGCAGAGGTCGAATCGATTTTCGTGGAATGGCAGGCTGGGAAGTTCGGATGCTACATACCTCCCCTGCCGCCTTCCATCGTAAAAATCGGACAGGAATAGTCCCATAGCATGGAGTCGGTGGCTCAGCAAATCCTGCGGAGAATCAAAGTGCGTCCAAATGAAGTCGTCCTTGTTTGCTTCAACTTTGCGGATGATTTCCGGCGCAACCTCCTCGATCCGCGCCTGGATTTCTTCCGGGTCAATGCAGTAGATTGGATCAACCGAAATACCTTGTCCGCCATTTTTCGTGTGCGTGGCATTAAAGCTGGCCGGGCCATCCGCACAGCCGAGGATCCTTTTCCGCAGGTCGGATTCCGTCAGGCCAAACATTGCGACATACTCATCGTATGAACGCCCCCATGGAACAACATTTTCAAGTTCGAAAGCCATGGGTGAATTCAAGCCGGTAAAGTCTGGCAAAGCAACAAGTCTTTCGCTTTAGTTCCCGAAGCGGTTGGGAAAGCGCTCTCCGCATGAAACCCAGAAGGAATTGATGAACGAGATCCACACGGAATTTTTTTACTACAGCCTAGCCACACTCACACTGGCCTGCATCCTTGCGTCGGTTTTCACATCGTTGCGTTTTACGGGCGATGCCGGCCTCCCGCGCTTGATCGAGCGAGAACAACGGCGGGGCAAACTGCTGGAGTTCTGGCGCGACCGATGGGATTTGCTCTGCAAGACCTCACGCCTGCTACTCACGCTGACGGCCATTGCAACCTTCATTCTTTTCTACTTGGCACTCAAGGATTGCCCCCCCGTGAAGATGGTTGGCGGTCTCTTCCTGCTGTCTTTGGTCTACATGCTGTTTGCGCGCATCGTTCCCCACGTTCTTTCAGAGAGCTATGCCGATCGTATTTCGCTTGCGGCACTTCCTTTTGCCGGCGCACTGACGATTGCCCTGTATGTGTTCGTTTGGCCGCTTCAGCTGATTGAGGATCGTTTGTTGCGCCATGCCATGTCGACCTCCGACGACGAGGACCGTCCTTCAACGGAGGATGAGATCAAAAGCCTGATCGAAGAGACGGACGAGGAGGAGCTCGAGGAGGAGGAGCGCGAAATTATCCGCAGCGTTTTTGAGTTTGGCGAAACGATTGCGCGCGAGATCATGGTTCCCCGCATCGACATTAGCGGCATCAAGGACACCCTGACGGTCAGCGAGTGCATCGAACTGGTCAAGGAATCGCGGCACTCCCGTTTCCCGGTCTACCACGAAAACATCGACGACGTGGTCGGCCTGGTGCACGTTAAGGAGCTCCTCCGGTTGGTCGCCGGCGGCGATTGCGACACGCCGATGAGCCAGCTGGCCAAAAAGATTGAGTACATCCCCGAAACCATGCCCCTGAACGACCTGTTGCAACTCATGAAAAAGGCCCGTGCACAGATGGTGCTGGTGGTCGATGAATATGGTGGCACCGAGGGGCTTGTTACCATGGAGGATGTCATCGAGGAGCTCGTGGGCGAGATCGAGGATGAATATGACCCGAAGGAAAAGGAATTCCATCGGCGGCCGGATGGCTCGGTGATGGTACAGGCGCGCATGCCGATCCATGAGCTGAACGAGGAGCTGGGTTCGAAGATTCCCGAGAGCGATGAATATGATTCCCTGGGCGGCTATGTTTTCTCCGTGCTGGGTCGCATCCCGCAGGCGGGCGAAACGGTAGGTGCCCCCGGGTATATGTTGCGCATCCATTCGGCAACCCACCGCCAGATCCAGGTTGTCCATATGAAGCCCAGTGGCGACGTTTAATGATGAAACTAGATCAAGAGGAATAATTATGCCACAGAACCTGAAACAAACACTGCTTCTCATTATCGCCCTGGCGACCCTGGCGGCCTCGTCGATGGCCGAAGACCTGAGAGCCTACTACGAAAAGCAAAAGGCGGAGTTTGCCCCGTTGTTCAATGCGCCGGCGCTGGGTACGGAGGTATCCTTCAAAATGCTGTCGGGCCAGGAGCGCAAGGGCATCCTGATGAAGTTGGCCGAGGATGAACTTTCGGTGATGAATGAGACCGGAACGACGGTTTCCATTAAACGAACGGCCCTCCACGAATCGGCCCGGGCGGTTTTTTTCGCGGAAGACTTCGCCCATGTCATGGCGCTGGAGAAAACGCAGGAATACAAGCAGCAACTCCACATCGAAGGCGTGGCCGAGGAGCAGGCGAACACGCATGATGGCCGTATTTCCGTGATCGTTAAAAGCGACAAGAGTGTCGATAAGGACACCGAGGAAGACGAAAATGAAAACGAAAAGACCGGCGCCACAACCACAACAACCACGACCACCCGTAGCCAGACCGAGGTCGTGAACCTGCGCGTAACCGTGGCCAACAACACAACCCATTCCGACACCTACACCCTCGAATGGTATTTCTTCGGAGAATCCGTCGTGAAGATGAATAGCCGGAACGGTGAAAAAACGGATGAGGAAAAGGCGGCGGGCAAAGTCACGATCTTCGATGGTGGCACCCGCAAGGTGACCGTTGGCGCGCGCGCCCGCAACCAGGAGACCATTGCCTCCAAGGCCTTTGTGGTTGAAAAGGTCACGGTTGAGACCGAACGTTCGAACTCCGACCACTCAGGCGATCCGCGTGTCACCGAAAGCGGAACGGAAAGCGCGGGCTGGCTGGTGCTGCTGAAATATGGCGGAACGATCATGGATAAAAAGGCGAGCTCCCGGAAGTTCATGGAAGACGAATGGATGGGCCAGTTGCGCCTGCCGTAGAAAACGCTCGACGCGACGCCCAGACTCTGGACAATACGCCCCGACTTCCACGAATGGGAATTCGGGGTTTTTGTTTTATCTGGAGAACTTGGAACATGGAACACATCCGCAGTAAAAAAGCGTTCATTTGCGATATGGACGGCGTGATCTACCACGGCAACAAACTGCTGCCCGGCGTGCCGGAATTCGTCGACTGGCTCAAGCGCGAGGAAAAACGCTTCCTCTTCCTGACCAACAGCAGCGAACGCGCGCCGCGCGAACTGCAGGAAAAGCTCAAGCGCCTGGGGCTGGAGGTCGATAAGGAGCATTTCTACACCAGTGCGCTTGCCACCGCCGCATTCGTTGCCCGGCAGGCTCCCGGCTGCAGCGCCTACGTCATTGGCGAAACCGGCCTGAGCAACGCCCTCTACGATGCCGGAATCAGCATGAACGATGTCAACCCCGACTATGTCATCGTCGGCGAATCGCGGAACTACACCTACGAGAACATTCTTCGCGCCGTTAAGTTTATCCAGCACGGCGCCAAGCTCATCGGAACCAACCCCGACCAGACCGGTCCCACCGAGCAGGGCATTGTGCCCTCCACCGGCGCGCTGATCTCCCCCATCGAAAAAGCCACCGGAAAGAAGGCCTATTTTGTCGGCAAGCCCAACCCGCTCATGATGCGTACCGCGCTCCAGAAGCTCAGTTGCCAGCGGGAGGACACCGTAATCGTGGGCGACCGAATGGACACCGACATCATCGCCGGAGTCGAATCCGAAATCTCCACCGTGCTCGTGCTCAGCGGCTGCACCTCCCGCGAGGAGGTTAACGACTTCGCCTACCGCCCCGACCTCATCCTCACCGGCGTAGGGGATATTCCGGGGTGAAAAAGGTTAAGCAGGCCATCGCCGACGAACTCCTTCCCTGGTTTTCGCAGAACAAACGCAGCATGCCGTGGCGCAGCAACCGCACGCCCTACCGGGTCTGGATCTCCGAGCTCATGCTGCAACAGACGCGGGTCGACCAGGCCACGCCGTACTTCCAGCGCTTCATGAAACGGTTCCCTTCGCTCAAGTCGCTGGCCGCGGCTTCGCAGGAGGAGGTGCTCAAGCAATGGGAAGGCCTCGGCTACTATTCCCGCGCCCGCAACCTCCACAAGGCGGCGCAGATCGTTGCCGCCGAGCACAAGGGTCGCTTTCCGGACACGGCCGAGGGGCTCATCCAGCTGCCGGGCATCGGAAACTACACCGCCGCGGCCATTGGATCGCTCGCGTTCAACCTCGATCTTGCCGTGCTCGACGGAAACGTTATCCGCGTCCTGGCAAGGCTCTTCGCCTACACCCGGGATTCCCGCTCGTCCACCGCAAAAGCCGAGCTGCAGCGCTATGCCGACGACCTGCTGGTGAAGGGCGACGCCGGCAACTTTAATGAAGCGATGATGGAGCTGGGCGCAACCGTCTGCCTGCCCAGGAATCCGCAATGCGCCCAATGCCCCCTCTCCCGCGTTTGCCTGGGTCACGAGTCCGGCCGCCCGACCGACTATCCGGTCAAGGCGCCGAAGAAAAAGGTGCCGCACATCGTCGTGGGAGCCGCGGTCGTCACCAACGCGAAGGGACAGGTGCTGGTTGCGCAACGTCGCGCGGAGGATATGCTCGGTGGTCTATGGGAATTCCCCGGCGGCAAGCAGGAACCCGGCGAAACCATTCAACAGTGCATCGAACGCGAGCTCAAGGAAGAACTGGGGATCCATGCGAAGACCGGCTCCTTCCTGGTGACGGTCAAGCATGCCTACAGCCATTTCACGATGGACATGCACACCTACTTTGCAACGATTGAATCCGGGCGTCCCCGGCCATTGCATTGCCAGGATTTCAGATGGATGGCGATTCCCGAGTTGCGCATGCTGCCGTATTCGAAAGCCGACCTTAAAATCATCGAAGAACTGGAAACCCGATGCGAATCATAACACAGTCCCTTCTCCTTCTAATGGCGTCCATTGCGGGGGCAACGGATTTTTCTATTGAACTGACCCGGCAGGATCCCTCCATGGACTGGTGGTATGCCGTCCCCCAACCGTTCGAAACCAGGATTGCCAACGTTGACCACGTGGTGCGTGGCGAATATTTCAGCGTCATCCCTTTTTTCAACAGCTTCGCCATTTCGGCCGACGGCACGGCAAACCTTGTGTTCGATGTGGAGGTGGAACGTCCGGACGGAAGCATCCACAAGAGCGTCTCCGGATGCAAGGGAATCACGGGGAAGGCCCCCGCTTCCAAGCCTGTCCCGGCACAGGCCATCATCAACTTGCATTTCGAAGAGGAAGATCCGTATGGCACCTATACGGTCAATGTGAGCGCCAAGGATGCCACCAGCGGGAAGACGACCCGTCGATCGATTACAATTGAACAGGTGCCCTTTTCGATGGATCAACTCACGCAGGACGAATGCGAACGGGTGTTCATCAACTATGTATCGGACCCCGATCCCTCCCGCGCCTTCGCGGCCTTCCTTCAAACGGGGAAACCTTTCCTGGACGAAGGCTACGAGCCGGTCTGGTCGGCGATTTGGTTCTATAAAACCATCGTGGAAAACAACGACTATCTCATCCCCCACCTGCTGGAATTTTTCCCGACGGCCACCTATAAGCAACAGAAAGACATCTACCTCCTACTGTCCCTGCTCCCCGATGCCAAGAAGAAGCTTCGCGTGCCGGACCGGTTGAAAACCTACAAACGGATCATCGATGCCGGGCGCATTCCCCAGCCCTATGGCGAGCTCGCGAACGTGAAACAGCTCGACATGCTCTGGGCGGAGTTTTTTGCCACGGGGCGCATCCGGCCATTGCGGCAACTGACCACGGCGCTGGAGCTGGGCAAATCGCTGGGCACCCTCGAAAAGATCAAGTCCGGCGTGTTGGATCGGGAGGACTCCGGGGTGGCCCGGGCCGCCATGCAGGAAGCCGTTTTCCAGTCGGCGCTGATCTCGCTCCGGGAACACTGTGCAAAGTCCCCGCTGGCGTTCCAATACTGCGTCGGCATCATTGAACGGGACATGCTGTCGGAAGAGGCACAGGAAACCCTGACCCTCCTGCTCGAATCCATCGCCCGCGAGAAAAGAAGTCCAGACAGATAACCCCTTAACCACAGCAATTTCTGCGCGTTGTTCTTTGCGGGATAAACAAGATGCCCATTCTGTTTATCCTGTAATCCCGTCTAAAATTTTGTCAAATACAGCAACTATTCCTGTCGATTGGATTCGTTGTTTTCCTACATTCGTTGCTAACATTCCGCATGTTCCATGATGAGCCAAGCAATTCCCGCTCTACGGGTTCACAACCCGAAGCACGTTGCCGGCGGTCGCCTTGATGCGGTAAAAGCCTTCCTGCTGCGACTCCGGCACCACCTCGACATTGTTGGTTCCGCCGCTTCCGCCGAAACGCTTCAGCACGTTCCATTCGTTGGTCAACGACGGTGTGTATTCAACCCAATAGACGCGGCCGGACGCCGTTCCGACCGACAGCATGCTGTGCAGCATGCCGCCGTCCAGCCAATTGCTGGTTCCCCAGCCAAATCGACTGCCCGCATCGTCCGGGCGGGTGCCGAAAACATATTCCGCATAATCGGAATAGCCGTCGCTGTCGGCGTCCGCAACCGTATTGCTGACCGATGCATTCAACGAATAAAGCTGTTCCCAATCATCCGGTAGGCCGTCGCCATCGGAATCTTTCGAGAATGGAGCGCTGTCAGACATATCGTTCACGCCATCGCCGTCCGCATCGTTCAACGCCGGATCATCCACCACTATCTCCGCCTTGATGCGGTAATATTGGTTTTCGAATGCCGCCGCATCCGGATCGATCAGCAGCATATTGGTGCCCGTTCCAAAAAACCGCACCAACTCCACCCAATTGGATGTTGTCAGATCGTCCGTTCCTTCGATGGCATACCACCGCTTTTCGCACGACCGCACATCCAGCTTCATGCCGCCTTCCAGCATCCGGCACTCCAGCACCCGCCCATCCAAACCATTCGTCGGACTGGTGCCAAAAACATATTCCATAAAATTGCTCTGACCATCACCATCCGGATCCGCATCGCGCCCCATCTGCGTCGCGGAATATCCGCTTCCGGCGAAAGCTATGGACTGCCATGTAACATAGGGATCAAGAGCGGGAATCATCTCACACGGATATCCCTTCCACGTCGGTGTGGTGAATCCTTCCGCGCCTTCATAAAAACAGACCTTGAAACCGGATGCTGCGCCATCAAACACACTCGAACCAAACTCTGTCGGCGCATCCCCAGTAAAGGTCGCGTTCGTCAGGCTGTCACAACTTAAAAATGCACCGTAGCCGACGTTGGTTACACTAGAACCAACGATCACGCTCATTAGGCTGACGCAATCTCTAAACACAAAGCTGCGGAAAGAGGTAACACTGTCGGGAATAATGATGCTCTCAAGACTGGTGCACCTTTGAAACGCATCGGAGCCGATGCAGGCGACACTGTCTGGAATGATGACATTTGTTAGGTTAGTGCAAAACTGAAACGTGCTATCACTAATGGCGGTGAGACTAGCCTCGATCATGACGTTCGCAAGGCTATCGCATCCACTGAACGCATATTCGCCAAGTTTGGTGACACTGGCGGGAATGGTGACACTCGTTAGACCGTCGCATCCACTGAACGCATATTCGCCAAGACTGGTTACGCTGGAGGGAATGGTAACGTCCATCAGATTGTTGCAGCCATAAAACGCACTGCGGCCAATGGTGGATACGCTATCGGCGATGTTAATGGACGAAAGGCTGTCGCAGTTGGAAAACGCTCTCTCTCCGATATGGGTAACGCTGGGGGGAATCATATAGCTCGTGTCGCTGATTCCGGCAGGATAGCCGATGAGCTCATCCCGGTTTTTGCTGAATAAAACGCCGTCCACACTGCAGTAAGCTGGATTGGCCGCATCGACACTAATATGCATAAGGCTGGAGCAAGAGTTAAAGGGGTTATATCCAATGGTCGTGACACTATCGGGAATGGACACGCTTGTCAGACTCCAGCACTCGCCAAACGCTTCATTACCGATGTTCGTGACGCTAGTTCCAATCATGATGTTCGTCAGGCCAACAGAGTAGAAAAACGCCCACTCACCGATAGTCGTGACGCTATCGGGAATGATGACATTCGTCAGATTATCGCAACCGGAAAATGCATCTCTACCAATAGTGATAACGCCGGAGGGGATGGTCACGTCTGTCAGACGATAGCAACAAAAAAACGCACTGTTTCCGATCGCTGTGACCGGATACCCTTCAATGGTGGAAGGAATGGCCAGCGATCCCAAAGTACTCCAATCGCAGTCCATAATGGTGACTTCACCATCGGTTATGCTCCATTCCAGCACGGACAATGCATCCAGAATGGGAACCAGCATTTCGCAGGGATAGCCATTCCACTCCGGTGACGTGAATCCTTCTGCCTCTGCACCATATTGAATAGTAAAACTGGTTGGGGTGCCCGCAAATACATTAGCTCCAAAGGAACTCGGCGCATCACCGGCAAAGGTCGCGTTCGTCAAGCTGGAACAATAACTGAAAGCGGAATCGCCAATGTTGGTGACGCTGGCAGGGATCGTCACACCGGTCAGATCATCACAATGGCGAAACGCCCAGTCGCTAAGGCTTGTAACCGGATAACCTTCAATGGCAGAGGGGATGACGAACGAACCGGACGCACTGGCATCGCAGTCCGTGATGGTTACCTCACCATTGGAAATGCTGTATAGCACCTCGCCAACAGGCTGATTGAAGGCCCAAAGAATTGGATAGTCGCCATTCATTGCCCAGATCTCAACAAAATCCCAGCCAACGAACGTGCCAGGCCATTGCATATCGGCCGTCGACCGAGCATTGCCCCCATCGCTAACATTAAGCCCCGAAAGCTCCGCATCCCAAAAACAGTTAGCAATAGTATCCCCCGATCTTCCGCAAAATCCTCCATTGCCATCGCCACCAGAAGCCGTACCGGTCGAGTAACAGTTTTCTATCCTTGCCTTGCTGTAATAATTTACACCGCAGAAACCTCCAACATAATCATTGTTACCAGCCACTACCCCCTGAGCATCACCAGTAGCGTAGCAGTTTAATATGGTAGAAGCAGACGACGTTGTTGCCTCGTTTTTTCCGCAAAATCCTCCGGCAGCCTGTCCTCCCCGCACAGATCCCGTGGCGAATGAATTCCTGATCATTCCATGGTAGTTATATCCACAAAGACCTCCGGCGGATAGCATCCCCCAATAACCATCATAATAAACCGACCCCGATGCGAAACAGTATTCGATTGTCCCCAAATTCCACCCGCAAAGGCCGCCGACATGTGTCTTATAGCCACCCTTCACCGAACAGGTTGCAGAGCACCCGGCAATCCAACCATAATTCTCGCCACAAATCCCTCCCACATGTCTCGTCGATGTACTGGAAGAAGAGTAGCGAACTTCTCCGTCCCCAACATGACAGTTCACAATCTGACCATAATTAAACGCACATATCCCCCCTCCGTTTGCAGAACTTGTAAAATCGATGGCTTCTACGCCCAGGTTTCTGACGGTTGCGTCATAATAGATAGAGCCGAATATTCCGCCGAGCGTGTCACGAAGGGTAACATTGCGAAGTACATGCCCACCGCCCTCAAAGACACCCTCGAACCGGGAAGCACCTGTGCCAATGGGAGTCCAGTAACGTCCCGAAAGATCGATGTCAGCAGTTAGTCGAGTATAATTACCCTCGCCCCAATAAGCCTCGTTAGAAGCATACGCTAAAAGGTCGTCCCGATCCTCGATCAGGAATGGATTACCTATCGTACCGTAACCGGGTATATTTCCGTTAGCTGCATTCGCCTCCATGTAAGATGATAGCACCACCAAACTGCAAATCATTTTCCAGATATTCATTTCTCTTTCTCCAATTAGTGATACTCCCTCGGGGCAAGCCCCGGGGCATCTTAGCTCAGCTCAAAATCGAGCGGAGCGTTTCCTTGCTCCTAATAGATTTCCATCCTGCACATCCTAGTATCCTGTCTAAAAAACGAGCGCTTTTAATGGATGCATTCTGTAAACGAGTAAAACAAGAGTTAGCCACCAGTCCTCCCGCATCGATAACAGGACTGTTATATCCGTCTTTTTCATGCTTTCACCTTGAAGCATACAACTTCATGCTGTTTGAATTACTATTTTAGATTTATAGAATGTATACATAATTTTCAAAGACGCAATGCACAATTCCATACATGAAACATTGCTAACATTATCGTTTAGGTCGCAATATTGTGCAGTCTACGCAGGAGCACTATAAATTTGTGGGAGTTGTCTTATTACTTACAGGCTTATTAAGTAAAATATCTCAGCCGTTTTTACCACATGTGACATCCCACCGTCGCCAGACGATGGGCTTCGCTGCACATCAAGCTTTGCGCAGGGCTGATTCATATGGAATCGCCAGGCGTTGCAGGGCATTGGTTTGGCCATCCGCCGCCGCCCGTAGAACGGTGCTCCGCGCCGTTTATCCGCTGGAGCAGCACGACGGAGCTTCCCATGCGGAATACACGGCGCGGAGCACCATGCTACCCTTTTCCGCAACCATCTGACCCCAAGCATATTGCCGTTCCACATGAATCAGCCCTGAGCTTTGTGCCCTTTCGCGATTTTACAATCGCGCTATCTAGGGTAGGTTTTGGATTCTACGTAGAATTATATGTGGAGAAAGCGGGGAAATATTTTGACGGGATAACAGGATAAACCGGATCAAATCCTGTAGATCAGCAGGGAAAGGCTTTTTTGGCATGGACTAGCAACGGTTTGTCGATTCCGACGGAGGGGCTGAAGGGAATTAGGAAGATCAACAGGATGGAGCGGCCTTCTAAGCAAAGTTATCCGGATGATCCTGTTATCCGGTCGAAAAAATACTGTTCACCATAAAAAAACACGGAGAACCTAACCATGAAACACATCATCAATACCGAAAACGCCCCCGCTCCAATCGGGCCCTATAGCCAGGCCGTAAAGAGCGGGCACCTGCTCTACACCTCCGGGCAGATTCCGATCGATCCCGCAACGGGCGACATGGTCGAGGGCGGAATCCGCGAGCAAAGCATCCAGGTGCTGGAAAACCTTAAGGCCGTGCTCGAGGCGGCCGGTGCCACACTCGACGATGCCATCAAAACCACGGTCTTCCTGGCCGACATGGGCGACTTCCCCGAGCTCAACACCATCTATGCCGAATACTTTGGCGAGGATAACGCACCGGCGCGCTCAACCATCCAGGTGGCCGCACTTCCAAAAGGGGCGTTGGTGGAAATCGAGCTGGTGGCCAAGGTTTGAAGCTTCCTGCCGCAGGTATATACCTCAGGGAACCTAGTACCGTGTACCACCTAAATTTTTGCATAAGCAGACTTCCAATATTTTGAACCACTAATCTTCACTAATTGACACTAATCAACAGTAGCGGATTCGCAGCCTATAATAATAATTAGTGGTGATTAGTGTGAATTAGTGGTTTGTTGATCCGGATATTTAAGGTTTCCAGTGCACTAGCGCGGAAAAGCCGCAACCAAATTGAAACACAAAGGCACGAAGTGCACAAAGCTTAGTGTTCTTGGTGCCTTGAGCATAGCGGGTGTTTAACACGCACGCAGATAACAAGAAATTCAGTTCATTCAGAAAAAGAAGTTATGCCACGGAAGAAGATCATTCAAATCATACTCGGGTTGGTGCTTGTCCTTGTGCTGGGGATTGGTGGCTACCTGCGTTCGCAGGTGATCGTCAACCCGGCCCATTGGGGCGAGACCATGGGCACGGGCTACAGCATTAAAATCACTGGAAAGGTGAAGCAGTCCAAGCTGCAGGAACTGACCCGGAGCATCGACGACCGCTTGGCCGAGATCAACCGGCAGATGTCGACCTGGGATCCGGAAAGCGAGATTTCGCGTTTCAACCATTCGGACTCGCTGGAACCGTTTGAATGTTCGGATGGGTTTGTTGAGGTGGTGCGTCGCGCGCTGGAGTTATCCGAATCAACCGGCGGAGCGTTCGACCCCACCCTCCAGCCGCTGCTGAACCTGTGGGGCTTCGGCAGCGAGGCGGACGGGCAACGCGTTCCGACCGATGCCGAAATTGCGGCCATCCGGGAAACCATCGGCTGGCGAATGCTGACGGTCGAAGGGCGTGCGTTGCGAAAAGCGGAACCCGGGCTGTCGCTGGCGCTTGGCGCCATCGCCAAGGGCTATGGCGTTGATGCCCTGGCCAAAATCCTCAAAGACGCAGGGTTTGAAAACTGGTTTGTCGAGATTGGCGGCGAGGTCTTGGTCCGGGGCCTGAACCCCGATGGCGTCCCCTGGAAAATCGGCATCCAGTTCCCGACCACGAATCCCATGGACCAAAGCCTGCAGGGCATTGTTCACTTGACCGAAGGCGCAATTGCAACCTCGGGCGACTACCGCAACTATGTCAGGGAAAACGACGAAATCTATTCCCACATTCTCGACCCGCGCTCGGGCCGCGCGGTTCGTTCGGACACCGCAAGCGTCAGCGTTATGGCGGCCAATTGCATGGATGCCGATGGAATTGCAACGGCGCTTTTCGTACTGGGAGCCGACGAGGGGATCGCCTGGGTGGAGGGGGAAACCGGAGTCGAGGCCATGTTTCTGCTGCGCGACGACGACGGCCAAATAATCGAAAGATTTAGTTCGGGATTCCAGAAGGCCACTCGCTATAATCCCGCGCTTTAAATGACGAACCATTTCAGGAGTAATGATGCAAAAGAGTTTTCTGCCGTTGTTGGCCGCCGTCGTGGTGTTGGCCGGATGTGAAAAAGACAACCAGTCGATCGAGGCCCGCGAAGAGCGCGACCCGAGCGTCAGCGCCGGCCAAACCTATATGGATGAGGGCGACTACGAAAAGGCGATTACCGAGTTCAAGAAAGCCCTGGACAACGAACCTCGCATGGCGCGCCCGCACCTCGAACTGGCGACCATCTATCAGAACTACCAACTCAACCCCATTCACGCCATCTACCATTACGACCGCTATCTCGAGCTCCGGCCGGATTCCGAAAAGACCGCGTTCATTAACGAGCAGAAGCAGAAGGTCTTCAACAAGTTCGCGGAATCCCTGATCAACAGCGTGCCACAGGTTAAGCAGGTGATGCAGGAACGCAATCAGCTGATCCAGCAAAACACCGAACTCAAGCGGCAACTGGCCACGGCCTTGAATACCCAGAAAGCAACGTCCGCCCCGGCTCCGGGAACCAAGCAGACCGCCACGCAGACCATTCCGAAAACCGCAAAGCCGGTTGCACAAGCCACTGCCCCTTCCCCGGCGACCTCCGCCTCGGGCAAGCACCAGATCTATCATGTGGTCGCCGGCGACACCCTGTCGAAGATCGCCAACAAGTTCTACCAGGACTCCGGCAAGTGGGACGTCATCTTCGAAGCCAATCGCGACACCATGCGTACGGCCGGCGATCTCAAGGTGGGCCAAACCATCGTCATTCCCGCCATCGGGAACTAACGCCTGGCCTCCCGATCTTTCTGGGGCGGGCTTCGCTCCGCCTCCTCCAACCATCCTTCCTTCGCACAGGGCCGTGTTTTGCATTTGCGAACAACGGGGCTTGCATCGCATGGGGGGCTGGGCTACTTAAGGTGCCATTGATTCACTTGATTAACAAAGGGTTTAAAAAAAAATGGCACATTTTAAAGATAACATCACCGCTGACTCCCTGGCCGAACGCGCCTTGTTCCATCTCAAATATAGCCGAGGCAAGGATCTTCGCTCCGCCACCACATTCGATAAAATGATGTGTTTCTCCCATGTCGTGCGCGACATGGCCGTGGATGGCTTCATTGCCACCCAGCGCCAATACCTCGATACCGACGTGCGCCGCGTCAACTATCTCTCCATGGAATACCTGATTGGCAAAATGCTGGCCAACAACGTCGTGGCCCTTGGCATTGTCAACGAATCCCGGGAAGCGCTCAAGCAGCTGGACATCACCGTCGAGGAAATCCTTGAACTCGACGTGGAGGCCGGATTGGGCAACGGCGGCCTTGGCCGTCTCGCCGCCTGCTACCTCGACTCCCTGGCCACCATGGAATTGCCGGCCTATGGCTACGGCATCCGCTATGAGCACGGCATCTTCCGCCAGGAGTTCGAAAACGGCTGGCAGAAGGAACGTCCCGACGAATGGCTCGCACTGGGATATCCCTGGGAACTCGTTCGCCCGGAATACACCTTGCCGGTCTGCGTCTATGGCCGCGTGAAGAAAAACTTCCAGCCCGGCAAAGGGGCTTCCGATGTCTGGGAAGACTTCCAGGTGTTCGAAGCCGTTCCGTTCGATGTTCCGATCATTGGCTATGGCGTGAATACCGTCAACATGTTGCGCCTCTGGAAATCGCAGCCCGCCGAAGGGTTCCGGCTGGACGTCTTCAACCAGGGCGACTATGTCCGCGCCGTTGAGGAAAAGAACTGGGCCGAAAACGTTTCCAAGGTGCTGTACCCGTCCGACTACACCTATGCCGGCAAGGAGCTCCGCCTGATCCAGGAATATTTCCTGGCCTCCTGCTCGGTGCGCGACATCATCCGCCGCTACCGCAAGACCCACAGCGATTTCACCAAATTTGCGGAAAAGAACGTAGTCCAGTTGAACGACACCCACCCCACCCTCGCGATCGTCGAACTCATGCGCGTGCTGCACGACGAAGAGCGCATCCCGTGGGACAAGGCCTGGGAAATCACCACCAGCACCTTCTGCTACACCAACCACACCCTGCTGGCCGAGGCCCTTGAAAAATGGACGGTCGATTTGCTCCAGCGCGTTCTACCGCGCCACATGCAGATCATCTTCGAGATCAACCACCGCTTCCTGCAAAAGGTCGAGATCAACCATCCGGGCGAAGGCGAGCTGATGCGCAAGGTATCGCTCATCGAGGAAGGCGCGCACAAGCAGGTGCGCATGGCCAACCTCTGCGTCATTGGCAGCAGCAAGGTCAACGGGGTTTCCGCGCTCCACTCCGAACTGCTGAAAACCGAAACCATGCCGGAATTCGACAAGGTCTACCCCGGCAAATTCACCAATGTGACCAACGGCATCACCCATCGCCGCTGGCTGATCAAGGCCAACCCCGAACTCTCCGAACTCATCTCCGACCAGATCGGCGAGGAGTGGATGAAGGATCTCTCCAAGCTCGAAGGTTTCCAGGATGCCGCCTCCAAGCGCACGGTCCAGAAACGCTTCATGGAAATCAAGCGGGCGAAAAAGGTTGAGCTATGCGAGACCATCAAGGAACTCACCGGCTACCTCGTTAGCCCGGATTCGGTGTTCGATGTCCAGATCAAGCGTTTGCACATGTACAAGCGACAGTTGCTGAAGGCGATGCATATCATCCACCTCTACAACACCATCAAGAAGAACCCGAAGGCCACGGTCCAGTCGAAGACCTTCATCTTCGCGGCCAAGGCGGCTCCGGCCTATTTGATTGCCAAGTCGGTCATCAAGCTGATCAACACCATGGCCGAAGTCATCAACAACGATGTCGATGTGGCCGGACGCCTGAAAGTGGTCTTCCTGCCCGACTACAATGTGTCCCTGGCGGAAAAGATCATTCCCGCGGCCGACATCTCCGAGCAGATTTCCACGGCGGGCCTCGAAGCCTCCGGCACCGGCAACATGAAACTCTCGCTGAACGGAGCGCTAACGGTTGGCACCTGGGATGGCGCCAACATCGAGATTGCCCAGCATGTGGGTGAAGACAACATCTTCATCTTCGGCAACCGCACCGAGGATCTCGCCGTGCTGCGCCGCAAGGGATACAACCCTTGGTCGTACGTCGATAAATCCGAAGACCTGCAGGCGGTGCTTGAAGCCATTCGCGACAACATCTTCGATCGCACCCAGCCCGACCTGTTCAAGGATCTCTACAACGAGGTCACCGAGCATGGCGATTTTTACTTCTACCTCGCCGACTACGAGGAATACATCAAGTGCAACGAAGAGGTGGACAAGCTATACGCCAAACCGTCCAAATGGGCCGAAAAAGCCATCCTCAACGTAGCTCGCATGGGCTGGTTCTCTTCCGACCGGTCCATCCAGGACTACTGCAACGACATTTGGTATCTCGAGCGCACCCCGGTCGACATGACGGCGGATATCCTTTAGCCGGGAATCCAGATGGTTTGATGCGCGCCGGTTGCCTCTGTTGCGACCGGCGCGTTTTTATGGTTCTTCACGGAAATGCTTTTCCCCCGGGAACCGTGCGCAGAATCTCTTCAGGTATCATTCTCGGCAAAGCGCAACTTTCAACCACGGAACGCACGTCGCTGGGCACGCAGCATACGCGTCTATCGGCGTCGACCGTGGAACGGTGCTCCGCGCCGTTTTGTTTCACCGAAGCGGGAAAAGAACCCACAGATGTTGCAGTTATGCTGACGGCCGTCAGTTTAACTGCAACATCATGTGGTGGGTTTCGATCTGTTCCCGAGTCGAATTCAGAGGGGTTCGGAAGTGCATGCGGGGATCCCCGGCAGGAAACAGCGCCCTGTTTTTCCAGCTCAAGACGCTCTTCCGCGAAGAGGTGTTTTTATGGCGGTTGCGATGGAGGATATCATACTTGCATAAGTATGATGTTGGCGCTTCGGCCGGCAAAGGCGGGCCTAAAACCGACCGAGGAGCTTTATTTCCCGGACGAGTTCAAATCCGAATTTTTCGCGGACGGCGGCGATCATTTTTTCGGTGAGGTTGAAGACATCGGAGGCGGTTGCCTCGGGATCGGCGATGATGATGTTGGCGTGTTTTTCGAACAGGTGTGCTCCGCCAACCCGGAAATCCTTGGCGCCGGCCTCTTCCAGGAACCAACCGGCCGCCTGGCGACGTTCGGCGGCGGAGGTGGGTTCCACATTGCGGAAGACGCTTCCTGCGCATGGCATGGATTTCCAGTCGGGGTGTTTCGAACGCCGTAGCTCCATGATGCGTTCGCGTTCGTTTTGCATCGTTTCGAGGTCGGCCGGTTTGAGTTTCAGTACGGCATCGAGGATTATGGCGCCGGTCTGCTTCAGCATGGAGGAGCGATATTCGAATTGGAGTTTTTCGGCCTCCACCTCCCGCACTTCGCCCGTTGGCTCCATTAGGCGCACCGACTCCACCACATCGCCGATCTGCTGCCCAAACGCCCCGGCATTGCCGGCAATGGCACCGCCGATCGTTCCGGGAATACCGCTGCAGTAGGAGATGTCGCCCAGCCCACGCCCGATGGCCAAACGGGCAAGGTCGTCGAGCAAGGTGTTGCCGGAAACGCGGACGCGGCATCCCATGAATTCCACGGATGGATTCGTTTCGGAACAATAGCGTAGCACCACCGAATCGAGTCCTTCGTCGGAGACCAGCAGGTTCGAACCCTGCCCGATTACGATGAAAGGGATGATTTCTGCGGCCAGCAACCCGGCGGCCGATGCGAGGCATTCCGGGGACGGGCATTCAACCAGGGCCGGGCAGGTTCCCCCCAACCGGAAGGTGGTGTAGTCGCCCAGGCGGGCGTTTTCCAAGAGGCGGACTTCGGATGGGAGTTGGTGGATAATGGATTCTATGATCATGGATTCTTTCGCAAATTTCTCGCCATGCTAATCATCGCCCCGCTAATTTCCAACCACTGGAGATGAAAAAGTTAATATCCATCCTCTGCATTTTGGTTTCCCTCGCCGCGGGGGGGCAGGTCGGCACAACAAGCTTTGTTGCCTTCGATGTCGAAACCACCGGGTTCAGCCCGGCCTCGGAACGCATCGTGGAAATCGGCGCGGTTAAATATTTGGACGGCCAAATCATCCAGTCCACGCACTGGCTGATCAATCCCGGCATGCCCATCAAGAATTCCCATGTGCATGGCATTACCGATGAAATGGTTGCCGGTTGTCCGGGCTTTTCCGAGACCTATCGAGAATTCCAGGATTTCGTGGGGAACGGGGTCTTGATTGCGCACAACGCCTCGTTCGATGTCCGCTTCATGACCGCCGAGATCAAGCGCAACCAGCTGGTGCCCCTGCCCAACCCCACCCTCAACTCGCTCACGTTGTTTCGCCGTTGGTTTCCCGATGCCCCGTCGCACAAGCTTGGGGAACTGGCCAAGCATCTGGGCATTCCGGTCTCGGTCGCGCATCGGGCGGAGGACGATTCCGCCACGCTGCTGCATATCCTGAAGCGCGGCATCGAGGCCCGGCCCTCGGTTACCCTGGAGCAAATCAAAACCACGGCCAATGGCACCTACCATTTTGATGGGAGCAGAAAAAAATGATCCGCGAAATCACATCTTCCACCAATCCATTGGTTAAGGAGCTACGTGCGTTGGCCTCGTCGAAAAAGGCGCGGCAGGAGAGCGGCACCTTCATCATTGAGGGATGGCGCGGCATCAAAACCCTGCTGGAGCACGAGAGCCGGGGCTATACCCTGGAGCAGCTCGTGGTTTCTTCCGGCTGGGATTCGACAGCGCAACTTCCAGAAGCCATCGAAACGATTCAATTGCCGGAGCATCTGTTCGAAAAGGTATCGGACGTCCGCAACGCGCAGGGCATTCTTGGTGTTGTCCGCCACACCCCCTATCCGTTCGAGTTTTTCCCGGACACCGGGAACTATCTGCTGCTCGACAACCTGCGGGATCCCGGCAACCTTGGAACCCTCATCCGTTCCGCCGTCGGTGCAGGGTTCGACGGCATCCTGCTTTACGGCGACTGCGTCGAGCCATTCAACCCCAAGGTGATCCGCTCCACGATGGGCACGTTTGCCTTTTCAAACCTGTGGCACATTGGCGATAAAGAGGTTTCCGAGTTGCTGGAGCATGGCTACGACCTGTGCGTGACGACCGGTCTGGGCGGCAACAGCCTTTACGAAACGGCGTTCGGCAGAAAAAACGTATTGGTCATCGGTTCCGAAGCCCACGGTGTATCCGGCAACCTGATGCAGCGAGCCACCCGAAAAATCACGATCCCCCTGGCCAAGGAGTGCGAATCACTCAACGCCGCCATTGCGGGCAGCGTTTGCATGTTTCACCTGCGGAACGCCTAATCGAAGAGCCGGTCCATGGTCTTCAGCGATTCCGGTGCCGACAGGATTTCAACGTGGTCGGCATCGATGCCCACCACGCGGGTTGCCCCAGCCTGTATTCGGGAGCTGAGCTGGGAACGAAGGGTCACGACGCCATCGTTGTTGACGTGCTTCATGGCGAGGGTAGCCTTGCCGCGGTAGGCGAAGAAGAGATGATGCCCGGTTTCCGCCGGCAAGGGCTGTTCCTCCAAATTCCGCAGGAACGCGCTTCCGGGCACCATGTCGTACCAGCAAGGAACAACGTCGGGGGCATAGCGCACGCCGGCCCTGGCCCCGGAATGGCCTTCCCAGGGCGTGGCGAATGTAACGAACATCGGGATCCGTGCACGGTTGCTCAGCCGCGCGTAGTGCTGGACCATGGAGCGCGCCACCAGGCCGCCCATGCTGTGGCCCACCACATGGATTTGCCCAAACCCATGCTTCAGCCGGAGCTCGTCGATAAATCCGGCATAGCCCTTACCCAGTGTGTCGAGTCGCATGCCGGAGGGATAGAAGGCGAGCCACGGCTGGTATTTTTCCGGATCCAGGTTTTCAACCACGGGTTTCCAGATTCCGGGGTGCCCGCTGGAACCATGGATGAACAAGACCGGAATCTTTTCCGGAGCGTAGGGTTCCAGGAAATAGACCTTAATGCCGAACTGTTCAATGAACCGCACCGGCGTCCAAAGGCCGAGCGAACCATTGGCATCGGTAAACAAAGGATTATCCATGGTCGTCAATTCGCCGAGTTGGCTGTTGCGCAGGGCAAACTTGGCATCGACCTCCTCCCGGGGAGTCTGCTTCACATGGGACGGAATCTTGGCCTGGCCGGGCGGCAGCAGGCGGAGTTCAAGCCCATCGGTGGTTGAGTCGGCAGAAAGGTCGATCGCTTTTCCGTTCCCGAATATCCCGGCATATTCCGTTTCCTGATAGCGGCCGTCTTCGTTGGCGTCGGCGTAGGCCATCAGGTAGTAGCGACCGGAGTCGCGCATGAATGAAAACTCCATGCCGCACCTGGAAAGCCAATAGCCACTCGTTCCGGACTCGTCCAGTGCCCACAAGACAACAACGACGCTATCGGTGACCGGATGATCGCAGACCACCGTGCCGCCAATCGTCCGCTGCTGCTCCAGCATATTCAAATCCTGCTTGAGCTTTAGTAGTGTGCACCCGTTGAGCAACAGCATGAGTGCGGCCAACCCAAGATAGGAATGCTTCATTTTCGACCTCATTGGTTTCGATATTCCGATGGCGAACAGTTGAATTGCTTGCGGAAGACCCGGGAAAAATAGAGTGGATCGTCGTAGCCGACCGCGAGCGCGATCTCTGCCACGGGATGGTTGGGCTTGGCCTTGAGCCGGGCGGCGGCGAGATCCAGCCGATAGGTCACCTGGTATTGCTTGAAGCTGCGCCCCGTCACCTTCTTGAACAACCGCGAAACGGTCGATGGACTGCGCCCCACCATTTTGGAGGCCAGTTCCAGCGTTAATTCCTGATTCGGCGCGTCCTGGATGTGCTCGATGACCGGTTGGATCAGGTCGTAATCCTTGTGGTGGATCAGTTGGTTGCTGATAATGAATTCCATGAGCAGTTGAAACATGGAGAGGAGGGTTTCGATCTTTTCCTCGCGATAAACCGGCGTCTTTTCATATTCGGCCTGCAGCGCGTCATCGCCATGTTCGTCCCGCCATTTCGAGGCATAGGGCGAGATGGGCGGTGCCTTGGCCTGGCTACGGAATTGGCCGGGCATGACAAACCCAACCAACTCCTCGTCAACAAACAAAGGAACCACCGCCTCCGTCATGCCGGCGTGGCAGGTGTAGGTTACCATTTCCCCCTTCCCCAGCGCCGCCTGCATCATTTCGTGGTCGAGGTCGCGACATTTCGAATCAAGGCCCAGCGTTTCCCGCAACATGATGCAGTGCGGGCAATTGGGGCGGCCGACCGAGTCGGGGTAGATCAATTTTCCATCGGGCCCAAAGAGGGAAATCCGGATGTCGTGCAGCTCGGTATAGAGATCGAATATCTCCGATACCTTTTGGCTTATGGTGTGGTGCATGGACTCTAGCATGTGGACAAAAAATCACATTCTGCGCGATTTGTCCATGCCTTTGCCGGTTTATACTATGGTAAGGATTTGCTCTTCCCCCTATATTTTCAGACTCATAAACCAGACCAAGGAGGAACCAACCCATGTACGATGAGAAAGTAACAGCAGAAGCCATCGCCAAGCACACCGAAACCTATGGCACCGAGCCAACCACCGTTTCCTATGCCCCAGGCCGAATCGAAGTGCTGGGCAACCACACCGACTATAACGAAGGCACCACCTTTTCCTGTGCCATCAACATGGGCCACTGCTTCTGCATCTCCAAGTCGGATAAACCGGGCATCCGCCTGACCGCCGCCGACATCATGGTAACCACGGAGTTCGATCCCTCCACCCCCGAACCGCTGGAGAAAAAAGTCCAGTGGGCCAACTATGTGAAGGGCGTCATCCACTATCTCCGCGGATTCGGGGTCGAGGTGGACGGCATCGACTGCACGTTCCTGGGTTCCATCCCGATGGGCGCCGGCCTTTCGAGCTCCGCCGCGCTTGAAGTCGCCACCGCCTATGCGGTCCTGAGCTACGCCGGAAAGGAAATCGACAAGATCGACATCGCCAAGATCGGCCAGCGCGCCGAACACGAATTCGCCGGTTGTAGCTGCGGCCTGCTGGACCAGTTTTCCAGCATCTACGGCATCCACCACGGCCTCATCCACTCCGACTTCCGGACGCTTGAAACCTTCCCGGTCAAGCTGCCCGACGATGTCGTGTTCCTGATGATCAACCCGCATGTGAAACATGCCCTGGCGGAATCGCCCTACAACGCCCGCCGAATGAGCTGCGAAAAAGCCGCCACCGAACTGAACCAGCTGGTCGACTACGACGTGAAGGCCCTGCGCGACATCAAGTTCGAGGATTTCGAAGCCAACAAGGGCAAGATCGATGCGGAAGCCGCCCAACGCGCCACGCACGTGGTGGGCGAAATCCATCGCGTTGAGGAAGGCGTTAAACTGCTGGAAGAAGGCAAGCTCGAAGCCTTCGGCCAGTTCCTCTTCGATTCGCACGAAACATCCATGACCGCGTTTGAAAACTCGTGCGATGAACTGGATATTGTCGTGGCCGCCGCCCGCGAAGCCGGCGCACTCGGCGCCCGCCTCTCCGGCGGAGGCTGGGGCGGAAGCGCCGTTGCCCTGGTGCATCAGGCCGATGCCGATGCCATCTGCGAAAAGATCATCGAAATCAGCAAGACGAAGGGTCTTGAACCGACTGCGGAAATCATTATTCCTTCCGCCGGTGCAATGGTTGTTAAATAACTCAATATGACGATGGGGGCGTGGCAACCACGCCTCACGAAAGGAATTCCCATGAAAGTATTTGTTGCCGGCGGTGCCGGGTACATTGGCAGCGTAACCACCGAAATGCTCTGCGACGAAGGGCACGATGTTGTTGTGTTCGACAACCTCGAACGCGGCCACCAGGCCGCCATCGACCCACGCGCCAAGTTTGTGCAGGGCGACCTGCGCTACAAGGAAGACATCAAAAGCGCCCTGCTGGCCGAACGCCCGGATGCCGTCATCCATTTCGCGGCCTATATCGAAGTCGGCGAATCCATGGTTGACCCGATGCCCTTCTACGAAAACAACGTGAGCGGCTCGCTCAACCTGATGCATGCAATGATCCAGGCCGGTTGCAAGAAGCTGATCTTTTCCTCCACCTGCGCCACCTACGGCACCCCGGAACGCATCCCGATGGACGAGACCCTGCCGCAAAAGCCGGAATCGGTCTACGGCGATTCCAAGTTGCTATGCGAACACATGTTCAAATGGGGACAGGAGATCCACGGGGTCGAGTGCGTGTTCCTGCGCTACTTCAATGCGTGCGGCGCCACTGCCAAGTATGGCGAAGCGCACAACCCGGAAAGCCACCTGATCCCGCTCGTGCTCCAGGTGCCGCAGGGCAAGCGCGAAAAAATCTTCATCTTCGGCGAAGACTACGAAACGCGCGACGGCACCTGCGTGCGCGACTACATCCACATCAAGGATCTGGCCCAGGCGCACATTCTTGCGCTCAAGCCCGGCATGGGCGGTGCGTTCAATCTCGGCAATGGCGACGGCTACACCGTGAAGGAAGTCATCGATGTTTGCCGCGAGGTTACCGGGCATCCGATTCCGGCGGAAGTCCAGCCGCGCCGCGCCGGCGACTGCACCGCGCTTGTGGCCGACGCCACCAAGGCCAAGACCGTTCTTGGCTGGGATCCGCAGCATGCCGACCTGAAGGAAATCGTGCAAAGCGCCTGGGATTGGCACCAGGCCCACCCGAACGGCTACGAAGACTAGAGAGGTCGGAAAGTCAAACGGCAAGAATCGCCCCGCCTTGTGCGGGGCTTTTTTGTGCTACAACCCTTTCAGCGATGCAACATCGATGCCGCTGGGTTGCTGGTAGACCCGAAGTTCGAATTCGGGGATGGCGGCCAGGATGTGGTCGAAGATGTCGGACTGGATGCCCTCGTAGTTGACCCAGTTTTTGTCGGCGCTGAAGACATAGATTTCGATCGGCAGGCCTTGCGGGGTGGGTTGGAGGTGGCGCACGAGGAAGGTCATGCCTTTGTGGATCTTCGGGTTGTCGTGCAGGTAGTTGACGAGATAGGCGCGGAAAATGCCCAGGTTGGTTTGGCGGCGCCCATTGACGACGGTTGCCGAAAGATCCATGTTGCGTTCGCTGTTCTCGGCATCGATGGCCTGCTGGGTCTTTTCGACGTAGTCCTTGAGCAGCTCCATTTTGCGGAACCTTTCCAGCAGCTTTTCGTCGGCGAACTTGACGGTATTCATGTCGATGCAGATGGAGCGCTTGATGCGCCGTCCGCCCGACTCGCTCATGCCGCGCCAGTTTTTGAAGGAATCGGAGATGAGCGCGTAGGTCGGGATCGTGGTGATGGTCTTGTCCCAGTTGCGCACCTTGACGGTGTTGACGGCCACTTCGATAACGTCGCCGTCGGCGCCATACTTCGGCATCTCGATCCAGTCGCCCTCGCGCACCATGTCGTTCGCGCCCAGCTGGATGCCGGCCACGAAGCCGAGGATGGTATCCTTGAACACGAGCATGGTGACGGCCGTGAGACCGCCCATCAATCCAAACAGGTTCCAGGGGGATTTGTTGAGCAGTACGGAAATGATGAAGATGCCGGCAAAGAGATAGACGATGATCAGCAGGGCCTGGAACAACGGGCGGATCGGTTTCCGGTGGGAATCCGTGTCGGCATGGTAGACGGTCGAGATCGAATTGAGGAAGGCCTCGACCGTGCGGGCGCCAATGAGAATGATGATGGCAAAAACAATCCGCTTGAGCACAATCAATTGCCCCGGGGCCAAACGATCGATGCAGATGAGGATGAAGGTTAGCGGAATCAGACGGAGGATGCGGTGGAACATGCGCGAATCCATCAAGGCATCGTCCCACTTGTTCGAGGTTTTGAGCGTGACCCGATGGATGAGCTTCAGCAGATAGGTGCGCAATACCCAATAGACCAAGTAGGCCCCCGCCACAACCAGCGTGGCCAATGCCATGATCGCCAGCTTGTCCGCCACCTCCGCGGCCACTCCCATCGACACCAATGTTTCGTGGATCCAGTTTTCCATATGCATGGTTCCTTGTTAAAACACCTGACTTTAGCGGCTCATGTCCGAAATTGCATCAGCATATCGTTGATTCATTACCCCCTTGAACGGCACAGTCCACTTTTAAGGAAAAGGAAACAGGCAACATATGAACAAAATCATCGCGCTTCTCACCACGCTAACCTGCTGCGCCCTTGCAGAGGACAAGCCGAAACCCACCCGCGTTGTCCCCTATAAGGAAACGCCGCAGGGCGAGCTCCACCTACACCTCTTCAATCCGGTCCAGCACAATGCCCAGGCCCAGCGTCCGGCCATCGTATTCTTTTTTGGCGGAGGCTGGAACAGTGGCACTCCCTCGCAGTTCTACCCGCAGGCGGCGCATCTGGCCAGCCGTGGCATGGTGGCCATCTGCGCCGAATACCGAACCAAAAAACAACATGGCACCGACCCGCGCGCCTGCGTCATGGATGCAAAGTCGGCCATGCGCTGGGTTCGGAGGAATGCCGGGAAACTCGGAATCGATCCCAACCGCATTGCGGCCGGGGGCGGCTCCGCGGGCGGACACCTCGCGGCAGCAACCGCAACGGTAACCGAATTCAACGAACCCGACGAAAACACCTCCGTCAGTTGTGTTCCGCAGGCACTCGCCCTTTTCAACCCGGTCTTCGATAACTCGGAAAAAGGCTATGGCCATGATCGCGTGAAGGACTATTGGCAGGACTTTTCCCCCATGCACAACCTCAAGAAAGGCGCTCCGCCCACCATCGTCTTTCTTGGCACCAAGGACGATCTCATTCCCGTGGCGACCGCCCAGGAATATAAAAAGATCATGCAAGCCAATGGCGACCGCTGCGACCTGCATCTCTACCCAGACCAGGCCCACGGATTCTTCAACAAGGCCAAATACAACGAGACGCTCAACGAGACCGATAAATTTTTCGTCTCCCTCAAATGGCTGGAACCAGCCAACAAAAAATAGAGCACCCGAAGCCGTCTCCGCCTCCCGGTTTCCAACTCGGAAGGCATTCGGTTTGCCTCGGTCGTTGGTCTCGTCTAGATTCTTCTGGTTGCATAGGAGAATCAAAGATGAGCCAACCGGAAAAGATATTGATCATCCGCCTGAAATCCATTGGCGATGTGGTGCTGACGCTGCCCGGCGTCCATGCCGTGCGCAAGAATTTCCCCGATGCGCACATCACCTATCTGGTCTGCAAATCAATCGCTCCTTTGCTTGAAGGCTTCGGCGACATCAACGCCGTCATAGCGGTCGACCGCGCCGCATTGCGGAACCCGCTCAAGGCCCTGCCGGTGTTGGTTTCGCTGCTCCGGCGCCTGCGCTCCGAAAAATTCTCACTCGTGATCGATTTCCATGGCTATGGCGAAACCGCATTGATGGCGTGGTTTTCGGGGGCCCCGAAGCGCTGGGGTTCGGTCTATCGCAAAAGCCGGAAATGGGCCTATACGCATGGTGCATGGCGTAACGACAATTTCCATATGGCCGCCTGGAACCTGGAAATGTTGCGCCAATGCGGGCTCGAGACCAGCAATCCGCAAAACCAACTCGTTGTTCCTCCCGCCGCGCTGGAAGCCGCAAAGGCACTCTACGGGGAAAACAAACTTGATCCGGAAAAACCCACGCTCTACATCATGCCGTTCACCAGTGCACTGGAAAAAAACTGGCCGCTGGAAAAATACCTGTCTGTGGCCGGGCATTGGCGTTCCCGCGGGGTTCAAATTGTGTTTGGCGGAGGCCCCGCCGACCTTCCCGCACTGGAGCGCGTACGCGAGCAGGGTTTCGCCGTGATTGCCGCCGCCCCCTTCCTGGTCACGGCCGGAATCATGCAACTTTCAACACTGGTGCTCGGTGGCGACACGGGCATCCTCCATCTCGGTATTGCAACGGGGAAGCATGCCCTGATGCTCATCAAGCATTGCTCGCCCGGCCGGGCGGATCCCTTCCTGCACAAGGACTGGGCGATTGATCCAACCGGGTTCGATAGTTTTGCGGATATCCCCGTGGAGACCGTCATCGGAAAATGTGCCGAAGCATTGTCCGTCTGATGCACCCCGGGCGAAGCGGGTTCATCCCCGGGCGGATTTGCGGTACTTCGCCGGCGTGATGCCCATCCACTTGCGGAACTGCTTGATGAAATAGGACTGGTCGCCGAAGCCGGTTTCGTAGGCAATGTCGGTACAACTCATATCGCTCTTTTCCAGCAGTCGGCGCGCTTCCTGGATCCGCAGGTAGTGAACGTTCTGCAAGGCGGTCTTGCCGGTCGCCTCCTTCAAGAGGTGGGCAATCCGGAACGTGCTCAACCCGGCGGCCTCGGCAATTGCCTCCAGCGAGATCGGCTCGGTATAATTTGCGGCGATATAATCGAGCGCCTTGCCGACCGCCGGACTGACGGGATTGACGCCCTGCAGGAAAATGCTGTTCATGAAGTCGTCGAGGGCGTCGCTGAGGACATTGCACAGGTCGTCGAAATCCTGGGTTTCCACAATTTGTTCAATCCAGGTCATATGCCGCTCCAGCAAGGGTTCCGCCAAAGGGCTGTCCTCCACCGCCGTTCGGACAAGATAGCCCATCATCTCAATGGCACGGGCGCGGACAACCACCGGCTTCGGCGAATAGAGGAACATGGCGGCCAGCATCTTGTTGAACATCTTGCGCGCCCCGGCCCGGTCGCCAACCCGGATGAGCGAGAGCAGGATGCGCTCATCGTCGTAGGGATAGGCCCGGTTCTGCTCGACCTTCCGCTGGTGGATCTCCTCGGCAATCTGGCGCTGCTGGAGCATTTGGTCGCGGTTGCGCTTCAGGGCGAGCGGATTCCACCCGCTGTATTGGTAGAACGATGCGTAGAGGTTGTCGACGACCTCGCGCACCCGCGCCTGATCAAACACCTCGAGCCCTTGGACAAAGGCCAGGGCATCGTTGCGGCGAGCCCCCTCGCCCACAAAATAGTTCACCGAGGTGTTGATGCTCTGCGGATCGTCCTCCAGCAGGATGCACCCCCCGCACAAGCCCCCTCTTAGATCGGTGCCTTCCACCAGAGGGACAATCCAGCTCATGATGCCCGGCGCAACAAAGAAAACATGCGGCTCCCCCCAGCGTACGGCTTCGTTGAGGTTATGCCACCTCAGGTGGCACATGGCCGGTAGATTTTCGACGGGACTCGTGGTGGCCGGAAGCGCAATCCGACCCTCGCAATCCGACAGGCAGAGGTCGAGACCGCACTGGTTCCGGTAATCCTTCGCCACAGAAGCAAACATTCTTTTCGACAAGATCGACATAGGATGAACACCAAAACCCTTCCAGATCAGCGTGAAAACCAGTTTCTACACTCTCTTCCAGCAAGAATGCAACATACAACCGAAAAACTTTCCTATCCCCCGAAAGGTCGCTACACTACCTTCAGTTTAATAACCAAAGGATCAAGGGAGACGGAACATGCCGCATTCAAACATCAACGGTCGCGAAGTCGCGGACAAGCTGCTCGAACAAATCCGCAAGGATGTTGTTGCCCTAAAAAAGGAAAACTGGTTCCCCAAACTCGTTTCAATCAAGGTGGGGCAAAACGACTCGGTCGACCTCTACATCCGCAACCAGAAACGCAACGCCGAAAAGGTGGACATCGAATTCGTGGAGCGCCACTATCCTGCCGACATCTCGCTCGAGGAAGTAACCGCCGCGATCATGCATTTGAATGTCGACCCCTCCGTCACCGGCATCATTCTCCAGCGTCCCGTCCCCGAACACATTCCAATCAAGGCCTTGCAGGAAACCATCCACCCCATGAAGGATGTCGAGGGTATGCACCCCCGCTCCATCGGCAACATTGTCTACGGCGATCTAATGCTCGGCCCATGCACTGCCGTGGCATCCGTTGAACTTCTGAAAAGCACCGGACTCAAACTCGAAGGTCTTGAGGCTTGCGTGATCGGCCATTCCGAGATTGTCGGAAAACCCATTGCCTTCCTATTGATGGCCGAAGGCGCAACCGTGACCGTCTGCCACCATATGACCCGCGAAGTGACCGTGCACTCCCGCCGCGCCGATGCGGTCTTTGTGGCCGTTGGCAAGGCCGGCCTGCTCACCGGCGACATGATCAAACCCGGAGCCGTGGTCATTGATATCGGCATCAACGTGATCGAAACCGAGGACGGAAAATCCAAGGTGGTGGGCGATGCCGACTATGAATCCTGCCTGAAAACCGCAGGATGGATCACGCCCGTCCCGGGCGGAGTTGGCCCCGTAACGCTGGCCACGCTGATGCGCAACACCGTCACCGCCGCCCAGCGCCTGCAGGAACACTACCATCTCCACTTCCGTGGCGGAGCTCCCGTCGAACGGCAATATCGCCCCATCTAACACCGCACACCGATTCAAGCCCCCATTATGTTTGCACGGGATTTCCCAGCGCAAATGCGCGCCCCGGAAACGTTGCGGCGCATTACATTCCCATTGGTTTTGTGCCCATGTTTAGCCCCTCCCGTTCCGGACGGAAAAAGTGACGGCCGTCACTTTTTCCGTCCGGATGTGGGGTTGGCCATTTATTCCAAACGGCAATATCGTCCCTATCTAAGCTCCGAATCGGCTGATTATTTGCTCTTAAGCGATCTGATATAGCAATATCCGACCATTTTAATCAGCTATGTTGCTATCCGGGATTGGGCGTTCCGTGCCAACCTTTTCCAACATTGGAAAAGGCGAATGGCATGAAACGACTTAAAGACAGCTTGGCAGACAGCAGTTCCTTCACCGTGATCGCGGAGCTCACTTCGGGGGCGGGTTGCAGCATGGAACCGATCTTCGCGTTCCTTGAAGCGCATAAGGCTTCGGGAGGGAGCGAGATTCCCGACGGATTCGACTTTGCGGGCATTGCCCTGCCCCAGAATCCAGGCGGGGTGTCGAATCTCGATCCCTCGGACGTGCTTGCGCAACTGGCCCCCACCGACCTGCTGGACAACCTCGACTTTATTCCGCACATGAGTTGCAAGGATCACAACAAGGCGGCGCTCAACTCCGCCCTGGTCGGCTACCGGCAGCGCGGCGTCCAAAGCGTACTGGCGCTGACCGGCGACAAGCCGGTTTCCTCGAAGGGCGTTTTCGAACTTGAAGCCGTCGGCCTTTTGCAACTGGTTTCCGAAACCAACCGCAACGAGTTGCTCAAAGGCAGTCATGCCGACCCCGCCCGGGCTCGTCCGTTTTTTGCCGGCGCGGCGGTTTCGCCGTTCAAGTACACCGAGCCCTCGCAAATGCAGCAATATTTCAAGTTGGAAAAAAAGGTGGCCAGCGGTGCCCGCTATTTCATCTCCCAAGTGGGTTGGGACTGGAAAAAGTCTCGCGAGCTAAAGTGCTACATGGAGGATGTCGGCCTGAATGTTCCGGTGCTCGGCAACGCCTACTTCCTCACCACCACCAATGCCGCCCCGCGCTTGATGAACACCGGGAAACTACCCGGATGCTTTGTGAGCAATGCATTGCTTGCGCAACTGCAATCCGAAAACCTCGATGGGCACATCGACCGCTGCGCGCAACAGGTGGCCATGTACAAGACCATGGGGTATGCCGGCATCGACCTTGGTGGTGTACACGACCATGCCACATTCATTCGCATTCTGCGGCGTGCCGCCGAGGTAGGCGATGGGTGGGTCGAGTTCCGCGACAACCTTTGCTGGCCTCCGGAACAGGCCTTCTACCTCTACAATGAGGAAGGCATCCGCACCACGCTTGCCCCCGGAAAGCCGACGTTGCACGATCGATGCTTCGACTTCATGCACAGCGCCCTGCTCGACCCCGGACACAAGGGGTTCCATGCCTTCAGGAAAATGCTGGGCAAGGGCAATCCGAATGGGCTCGCCTGCAAGTCCGTGTTCGCCATGGAACGCGCCATTAAACATGCGGCCTTCGATTGCGAGGAGTGTGGCGACTGCCACCTGTTCGAAAACTTTGGCTACTGCACCATGGGCGGTTGCGCCAAGGGGTTGGCGAACGCCCCATGCGGCGACGCGAATGTGGACGGCACCTGCGGCAACGAGGAGGGTTTGGTCTGCCGCGGTGAACAGATCTACCGCGCCGCGAAGGCGCATCCGGGCGGGCTCGACCGCCTTCGCAAAACCATCAACAATCCGCGCAACCCCTCGCTTGAACACACCTCTTCAATCCTTAACTATCTATTCGGAAGGGACCACACCATGAAAAACGCAATCATCACCATAGGCGAAGACATCCACGCCTCCATCCCGAAACACGGCGCGGTCATGCGCGAGCTGCACGCCCTCGGCGAAGGCGCCTACGAAAACGCGAGTCCGCAGCTCGACTACATGCGGGCGCTCGTGGAAAACCAGGCTACGGAGGGCGCCGATTATATCGCCATCAACGTCGATGATTTCGGCGACACCGACCCCGCGCTTGCGGCGAAGATCATGGTGGAATACGTCAAGCTCGTCCGCCAATGGGGCAAGGGTGTTCCGGCCTGCATCGACAGCTCCGACGACAACGTCCTGATCGCGGGCCTCAAGGCGTGGTACAACACGACCGATCCCGTGAAGCCCCCGCTGGTCAACTCGATCAAGACCTACACCGCCGACCACATGATGCCGTTGAGAAAAGAATACGGTTTTTCCTTCATCGGAATGCTTATTGATGAAGATTCCGCCAACGCCGGCACCGCGCAGTCCGTCGAGGATCTCGTTGGCCTGGCAAAGGAAATCTTCGGCAAGGCGATGCAGGCCGGATTCAAGCCGGATGAGATCTTTTTCGATACCACCGTCTTTCCGCTTGCCATCGACATGCCGATGATGCCGGGTGTTGCGGGCTATACCTACCGCGCATTCGAAACCATCAAGGCCATCAAGGCCGATCCGGGCATGAAGGGCGTGCATTTTTCCATGGGGGTAAGCAACTGCTGCCGCGACCTCCCCGGGCGAAAGATCGGCATCTGCCGGGCCTATGTGGAGAAAGCGATGGAATGCGGCCTCGATGCCGGCATCGTCAACGCCGCCCACAAATACGGCACCACGCCTGCCGATCCGAAGCTGGTCGAGCTGGTCTCCGCCTATGCCGCCATGGACGGCGACATGGACAAGACCAACGATGCTGTTGAGCTCATGGGCGAGTTTTGCGATAGTTTGAGGAAATAGATTTTTTTAGGGGAGTTCCGATGACAGATGAAACCAACGATGCCTATGTGCCGTCGCAGATGGCGAAACGTGCCGAGGCTTCGGCCATCCGCAAGGCCAACCGCGATATGGTCAGTGCCTTTTTCCTTGCGGTGCAGGCCGGTTCGTTCATTGCATTCGGTGCGGCGTTTTTCACGCACGTCGTTCACGATATGGAGCTGGGGGTTGGCCTCACAAAACTGATCGGCGGCATGACCTTCTCGCTCGGCCTGATCCTCGTCATTATTGCGGGGGCCGACCTGTTTACCGGCGACACGCTGGTGGTGATGGGTTGCTTTACCGGCAAGGTGAAGGTGGGCAAGATGCTGAAGGGATGGCTGTTTGTCTTTCTTGGAAACCTCGCCGGGGCGCTGGCCATCCTGCTACTGGTGCATTTCAGCGGCCACTGGCTGGGCAACGGCGGCGCGGTCGGCGCCAAGGCGCTGTCCATTGCCAACGCCAAGGTGAACCTCACCTTTGTGCAGGCGTTTGCCAGCGGAATGCTTTGCAACATTCTCGTCTGCCTGGCGATCTGGCTCTGCTACAGTAGCCGCTCCGTCGCCGACAAGATCCTTTCGATCATTTTCCCGATCACCGCCTTTGTTGCCATGGGCTTCGAGCACTCGATCGCCAATATGTATTTCATCCCCGCCGGCCTGATGCTCAAGAGCAATCCGAACATCGTCGGCCTGCTGGGCGGCGCCGACCTAACCCACCTGACCATGCAAGGGTTCCTGCTCGGGAACCTGCTTCCGGTCACCCTCGGCAATATGATCGGCGGGGCGATCTTTGTGGGAACCATCTATTGGATCCTCTATCTTCGCAAACCGACCGACTGATATTTCCACCACAGAGAGCACCGAGCCACAGAGTTTTTAAATTTCCGCTCCGTGCCTCCGTGCCTCCGTGGTAAAAAAGCTCTTTTCAAAAGGAGAACCATTCATGAAACTAGACCCGACCCAGATGGCCGACTGGCAAATTGCCGAGGCGGCAGAACAAAACATTAAACCCATCCAGGAAATTGCAGCCAAACTCGGACTGCAGGAAGGCGAGCTGATCCCCATGGGACGCAATGTCGCCAAGATCGACTACAACACGACCTGGAACCGCGTGAAGGATCTTGTTCCGGGAAAGTATGTCGATGTAACCGCCATCAGCCCCACCCCGCTCGGCGAAGGAAAGACCACCACAACTATGGGGTTGGTGGAAGGCCTGGCCAAGATTGGAAAGAAACCCGTCGGCGCCATCCGGCAGCCTAGCGGCGGCCCGACCTTCAACATCAAGGGCTCCGCCGCCGGCGGAGGCCTGGCGCAGTGCATCCCGCTGGCCCCCTTCTCGCTGGGTCTCACCGGCGATATCGATGCCATCACCAACGCGCATAACCTCTGCATGGTGGCGCTCACCGCCCGTATGCAGCACGAAAACAACTACGACGACGAGCGCCTGGCCCAAATCGGGATCCCTCGCCTTGATATCGATCCCGATCGCGTGCAGATGAAATGGGCCATGGATTTTTGTGCGCAATCGCTGCGCAATATTACCATCGGCAAGGGAGGCCCTATGGACGGCTACGAAATGGAATCGGGATTCCAGATCACGGTCTCCAGCGAAATCATGGCCATCCTTGCCGTCGCCAGCAGCCTCAGGGATCTACGCGAACGCATCGGCCGGATGGTCGTGGCCTACAGCCGCTCCGGCGCGGAAGTCACCACCGCCGACCTCGAAGTCGATGGCGCCATGACGGCCATTATGCTCGAGGCCATCAACCCCACCCTGGTGCAGACCATCGAAGGCAATCCGGTGTTGGTGCATGCCGGCCCGTTTGCCAACATTGCCATTGGCCAGAGTTCGGTGATTGCCGACATGCTGGGAACACGCATGGGCGATTATCTCATCACCGAGAGTGGCTTTGGCGCCGACATTGGCTATGAAAAATTCTGGAACCTCAAGTGCCGTTATTCCGGACTCAAGCCCGATGCGGTCGTGATTGTTGCCACCGTACGCGCGCTCAAGATGCACGGCGGCGGTCCGGAGGTTAAACCGGGCAAACCACTCGATGCGGCCTATACCGACGAAGACCTCGAGCTGCTCGAGGCTGGATGCTCCAACCTGATTGCCCATATCGAGATCGTGAAGAAGAGCGGCGCCACCCCCGTGGTTTGCATCAATGGTTTTTACACCGACACACCGGCCGAGCACGAGCTGGTTCGCAAAATCTCCGAGGCCAACGGTGCGCGTTGCGCGGTTTCCGAGCATTGGCTCAAGGGCGGTGAAGGGGCGGTTGAGTTGGCGCAAGCCGTGGTGGCCGCCTGCGAAGAAGAGCATGCCTTTGCCCATCTCTACAACCTCGACCTTCCACTCAAGGATCGAGTTGAAAAGATTGCCACCGAAATCTATGGCGCGGACGGCGTGGAGTGGTCGGACGAAGCCGAAGAAAAGATCAATCTCTTCCAGGCCGATCCGGATGTCTCGAAAATGGGCATGTGCATGGTGAAGACCCATCTGAGTCTGTCGCACGATCCCGACCTCAAGGGCGCGCCCAAGGGATGGATCCTGCCGATCCGCGATGTGCTCATCTATAAGGGCGCCGGGTTCGTGGTGCCGGTTGCCGGTGCGATCAAACTGCTTCCGGGCACCGGATCCAATCCGGGGTTCCGCAAAATCGACGTCGATGTCGATACAGGAAAGGTGACAGGATTGTTTTAATTTACCGGCGCAGGGCATCTGCCTAAACCCGACGTTTTAAGCCATTTATGAGTAGTTTATTTCGTGGGAATATAAGGCGGGATGTCAATTACAGCAAGATCGTTCCATGTTTTAGCGCAATCGTTCTATTCTCCATTGCAATAGATGGCTAAAAAAGCATCATGTAATTTTGTAGTTAACCAACCACGAGGGATGAGGACATGGCAAGAAACGAAGAGTTGTTTGAAGCAGTGCTGAAGGGAAAGCGCAAAGACGTTGCCGCCTTGGTGCAAACGGAAATCGATGCGGGCACGAATGTTGAAAGCATCCTGATGGAATCCATGGTTCCGGCCATGGCGGAAATCGGCGATCGCTTTTCGCGCAACGAAGCCTATGTGCCGGAAATGCTGATTGCCGCCCGCGCCATGCAGGCCGGCCTCGACCTGCTGGATCCGTTGCTCCAGGAAGCCGGCCACAAGCCGATCGGGAAGGTGGCCATCGGAACCGTCAAGGGCGACCTCCACGACATCGGCAAGAACCTGGTTGCCATGATGCTCAAGGGAGCGGGATTCGAAGTGATGGATCTGGGCGTTGATTGCGATGTCGATAAATACAAGGAAGCCGTGGGCAACGGCGCACAGTGCGTGATGCTTAGTGCCCTGCTCACCACCACCATGCCCTACATGAAGGAAGTCGTGGCCGGACTGGAAGGTTCCGGTGCCAAGGTGCTGATCGGTGGCGCACCGGTCACCCAGGACTATGCCAACGAAATCGGCGCCGACGGATATTCCGACGATGCAAACACCGCCGTTCATGCCGCCAAGGCCATTCTCGGCATTGCGGCATAAAGCGGTCTAAAGTCGCCCGTCTGAAGGTCGAAGGTCTTTTAGCTCGCCGCGCAAGGGCGGCTTTCAGACTTTCGACCTTTTGACATTCCGACCAGGAGCAAGGCAAGCATGGCAGTAAGCATTCATTTTGAAGGCCGAACGGTTGAGGTCGAAAACACCGGTGAACAATTGGTTCTCGAACTGGCTCGGGTGGCGGGGTGGCACATTGATGCAAAATGCGGGGGACACGGCTCCTGCGCGAGCTGCAACGTGCAGCTGGGCGAAGGCCACTACCGCGTCTTCCAGGAAGAGATTAAAGTTGCCGCGGAACAACGCAGGGAGGTGCTCTCCTGCCAGACCCGCGTTCTAGGCGACGCCGCTGAAATCTTCCTTCCGCGAAACTCCGTCATCTCGTTCGACGGTGCCCGCATCGCCGACGAAATGGATATTCCACCCCACAACTTCAACCCGCGCTTCAAGGAAGGATATGGCGTTGCGGTCGATATTGGAACCACCACCGTGGTGGCCGCCCTCATTGATCTCTCGACCGGAAAAGTGCTCAGTCGTGAATCGCTCTACAACCAGCAAATCCTAAAGGCCGACGATGTGGTCTCCCGCATTTCGCTCTGCAATACCGAGGGGCAGCTCGAGGCACTGCGGGCATTGGTGATCGACCACACGCTCAATCCGCTCATCCACAAGCTTTGCGCCGGCACCCAAGCCGACGGCAACGACATTGTTCACCTCGCCATTTCCGGCAATACGGTGATGATGCATATTTTCTTCGGCGTATCGCCGGTCAGCATCGGAACCATTCCGTTCAAACCGGTCAGCCGCACCTTCGAAAGCACGGCCGGCGAACTAGGCATCGACACCCATCCCGGCGCCGTGGTCGTAGCCGTCCCGGCCATTTCCGGCTATGTCGGTGGCGACATCACATCCGACCTTCATGTTTCCCCGCCCGCCCCTCCTAGGGAGTTATCCGTACTGATCGACATTGGAACCAACGGGGAAATGGTTGCCAGCTTGGATGGAAAAATGACCGCCTGCGCCACTGCGGCGGGCCCCGCCTTTGAAGGTGCCGGACTTCTGCATGGGGCCCGGGCCGCCAGCCGGGCGATCGATACCATCAAATATGATGAAAACCTCGATTTCGAACTAACCGTTATTGGCGAACCCAACCCGATGGGGATTTGCGGCTCCGCCATCATCGACTTCATTGCCGACGGTTTCCGGTGCGGGCTCATCAATATGATGGGCCGTTTTGACATTGATCTTTTGAAAAAACAACAACGCTATGAAAAGGTCTGCGGCATGCATGCCTGCATGCTCGTGGCCCCGGAACTCTCGGCGACCGGCGAATCAATCACTGTCACCGAGGGCGACATTGCCGAAATCCTAAAAGCCAAGGCGGCCATTTATGGCGGACTAAAGTCGCTACTGGCGGAACTTGGCAAGACCGTGCAGGAAATCGACCACCTGGTTCTTGCGGGCGGTTTCGCAAAACACATCAACCTCGAAAACGCCATTTGCATCGGCTTGCTTCCCGACCTCCCGCTCGACCACTATGAAGTGATCGGAAACGGCTCCCTTGCCGGTGCCGCCCTCGCACTCCTTGATCAGGACACCATGCAGCACTACCTGGACTTGATCGATAAACCCGAAATCGTGACCCTCAACCAGACCGACCATTTCACCAACCACTTCCAGGAGGCCCTCGCCATCCCCAACCTCGAAACCGACGACTTCCCTAACGTGACATATTAACCACAAAGACACGAAGAGCACCAAGATGCACAAATCCATTAGTCTTTATTCCCCTGCTTCTTTGAGTCCTTGGTGCCTTCGTGGTTAAATACCATTTGAAATGCATTTAAAGCTGATCAGTTGCGAGATTTTTTTCAGGGAGATGGAGTTCCTACTGGAGCAGTCGCCCCACGAGATCGAGGTGGAGTTTCTGCAAAAGGGATTGCACGACATTCCCACGGAAGAAATGCTCAAGCGCATCCAGGCGCAGGTCGATGCCGCCTCGGAGCATGACTACGACGCCATCCTGCTCGGCTACGGCCTGTGCAACAACGGACTCGTTGGCCTGAAGGCGCGCGACATCCAGTTGGTACTCCCGCGCGCGCACGACTGCATTACCCTGTTCCTGGGAAGCCGCCAACGCTACCGCGAATATTTCGACGCCAACCCCGGTACCTATTTCAAGACCACGGGCTGGATCGAACGCGACGAAGTCGCAGACGAACTCAAGCCACTCTCCATCCCCAACCAAACGGGCATGGACATGACCTACGAAGAACTCGTTGAACAGTATGGCGAAGACAACGCCGAATTCCTGTGGGAAGAACTCTGCAACACCGAAAGAAACTATTCCCAAATCACCTTCGTCGAAATGGGCGTCGAACCCGACGACCGCTTCGAAAAGATTGCCCAGGAAGAAGCCGCCTCGAAAAACTGGAACTATGAAAAAGTTGCTGGAAACCTCACCCTAATCCAACGCCTCCTGAACGGTAACTGGAACGAGGAAGACTTCCTCACCGTCCCCCCCAACGCCACCATATCCGCCGATCACTCGGAACAGATTGTTAAACTTCGGCAGGCTTAGGGCAAAATCACATCAAGACGGCCGAATAGGATCTGGATTCCATCAACAGGAACATCAACCACGACCCTCTCCCATTCCTGATCCATGTCCAGAACCTCAAAAGAGCCCGTAACCAATTGCTGCTCAGTGCCTACTCGCGCGACAGGCAATACACGGATGCCCACCTTGCCATGGCTCACCTCATCCAACCGCATCTGGAACAGGCGTGGAAACACTGGAAACAAACCCGCTCGTTGAAGCTGGAACTGGGTGTGCTTAAGGATGCGATCTTCCAGTCGGAGGAACAAGAGGTGGCGGCAGCACTACTGCGCAGGACGATTGACTCGTTGCCCCCGCGCCAGCGGGAAGTCGTTGAGCTGGTCGCCGCCGGAATGGACAACCCGGCAAATTGCCGATGCGTTGAAAATATCTGTTCGCACCGTGCAAAAACACCTTGAGCTCATTTTCCAATCCTTGGAAGTCCAGCACCGCACTCAACTCGCAGCCCAATGGCACCAAGCCCATTCGGTTCAGCTGTATTAAACCTGCGTTGAAGCCCTGAAAGTAAAGTAAGCGTCCCGCTTGCTCCCACGATAGCGAGTCGTTGGAAAATCTTCAAGGTCTATGGTTGGAGCAGCGTTATTCATTCGTAATCCCAAGAAAATTCAGGTTCATGTCCTCAAGCTCTATTTCGAGTTCCGGCCTCAACAGGTTTCGGATATCGGCGAAAAAGTCGGGGTGGTTGACCTTCTCCTCGAGATTGAGCTGTAGTTGGCGGCTGGTGACGGGGGTGCCGTCGTTTTTCATGATTTGGCGAAAGGCCCCCATAACACGTGGCCAGTCGATTTCGGCATGCTGATCTGCATACCAAAGATCGAAGAGATCACGCCTCTTTCGTCGTTGATAAAGCGCGCGAACCTTGGTTGCGAGGAGTTCTTCGAGCTCGAAGGTGGTGAGACCGGCCGTTCCCGCGAACCAGGGAGATTCCACTGCATAGTTTTTCTTGATGGTTCCAAATATAAACTGATGCTCCCGGCAGTTGATTTCAACTTTCAGGCGCATGCGGATGACGGGTTCGACCTCGGTCACGAACCTGAAGATGAGTGTTGTATTTTGCGCCTACCCCCAATGTCCGACCACGGATCGGCGAATTTAAGGTGGAACCTGCGGTTCCCTGTTCCGTGTTCTGGCGGCCAACGAGCCGCCCTTCTATGATGCCGTCGCGGAGCGTAGCCCGTCCCCGAAGGGGCGGCCCGGAGGGCCGAGGGCGGAGCGCAGCGACGGCATCACTTGCGATCATGTTCTGACTGCTCCTCCCATGAATACCTCGGCGGGGGTTCGTTTGTCCAGAGCGCTGTGCTTCCTCTCGTGATTGTAATAGTCAAAGTAGCTCTCGAGTCCCCGATACAACGCATGCCCGTCGGCATAGCATGCGGGGTAGATTTTCTCGTACTTCACCGACCACCACAACCGTTCGATGAATACGTTGTCCAGCGCCCTTCCTCGCCCGTCCATGCTGATGGTGATGTTTTCGTTTAACAGGACGCCGGTAAAGGCGTTCGAGGTGAACTGGCTTCCTTGGTCGGTGTTGAATATATCCGGCTTGCCCTGCGTCAGCGCACACTCGAGCGCATCAACGCAGAACGTACTCTCCATGGTGCTTGAAAGCTCCCAGGCGAGCACATAGCGGCTGTACCAGTCGATTACAGCGCTCAGGTACATGTATCCCTGCCGCATCGGGATGTAGGTGATGTCCGTACTCCAAACCTGATTCACCCGCTCAATGTCCACATTGCGCAGCAAATACGGGTAGATCTTGTGCCCCGGGGCGGGCTTGCTTGTGTGCGGCCCCGGCGTGATGGCCTGAATCCCCATCAGCTGCATGAGGCGGGCGACCCGCTTGTGATTGACATCATAGTCTTGATCACGCAACCAGTCCGTCATGCGTGGATAGCCGAACTCCGGATGCCGCAGATACTGCTCGTCGATCAAACGCATCAAGAGCAGATTCTCCGCCGTTTCCGGGGTGGGGTCATAGTAGAAGCCCGATCTGGGGACGCCTGCGAGCCTACACTGCCGCCGAACCGAATAATCAGTGCCGGGCTCCACCCAGCTGCGGCGCGTTGAAAGGGGCAGGCTCATAGCTTTTTTTCGAGCCACTTCACGTCCATCTTCAGACGCCCGATCTCTTCGTAAAGTGGAGCCGTAAGCTCTTCTTCCGTTTGAGACTGCTTTTTTTTGCCCGATGCAAAAAGCTCCGGGGCATTCGAGAGCAACTGCTTTTTCCAATCCGAGATCTGGTTCGGATGGACCTGATATTCCGATGCCAGCTCCGCCAATGTCTTCATGCCCTTGATGGCATCAATCGCCACCTTGGCCTTAAACTTGTCCGTGAATGTTCTTCGTTTTCTTCCCATTTCCATGCGTCCTTTTGTATCATGCTAAGGCCGCAGGTTCCACTTAAGCCGGTGGTCCTAAAATCGGGGTTAAGCGCATTTCGATCCTTCTGCTTGACCTTTGGAGGTTCCAAATAGTTAAGCACTTCGCGTAAACGATCAATGACAGCTCCGATGGGTTCGGGACGGATCTGCACGAGGTCAATATCCTCGGAATAGCGGGGTGCGGGAGCAAAATAGAGCTTGTGTAGCGCCGTCCCGCCGCGAAAGGCCAATGAGTCCGCCAGCAGCTCATCGGAAAATATATCAACCAGTGCACGGGAGATGACGAGATCCTGCTCAACCTGTGCATCGCTGATCCAGGGCGCATGCTGCTTCCAATGCGTGATGTAGGCACGCGGAATCATAGTTCACCCTCCAAATTCTCATTGATTTTAATTTTCCATTTTGAGTTAACCGGGCATTTGGAAAGCCTCCCGCCCGGAGTAAGCGGAATATGGAAATAATCGCGCTTAGCCAATTCCCTTAGTAGAACATTGGCCAGTTCCTTCTCGCCAAACACCTCTTCAAGCATATAGCCAAGCCGCTGCAAGGGTGCGGTTTTGGCGGTTCCTTCTGCAATTCGCCCCAATCTCTCTTCGCTCATTAGCTCAATCAACTCCTCCACCACCTGAACGACGGATGAGACACCACCGACCAGACGAAGATATGACAAGAGGTCGATTGCCGTCAGTTCCGGAGACGAAACCCGAAAAAATCCAGCCGCGGATTTTTTTTGATCAATACCGTTTAATGGCATGGCGGATTTAACTGGAAATATAAGGTTTATACCGTTGGACTGAACGGGTCGGATGGAGGGCTTGGTAATGATGGTTGAAAAACTCTGAGGTTGCTGGTGCGCCGCCCCGTGCAAGGCGGCGGCAGAAAGCAATCCAACATAATAGGATCGACCAAGATGCTTCATAAAATCGTCGATAAACATTTCGGGAGGTAGCATCCCGCGGCTTCTGTATTCAGGCGGAATAATGACATGGAATCCGCTTCGAATTGATCGAACGCTTCCCACTCGCATGAGGCGCTGAAGACACTGCCTGATCGCGGCATCGCCAACACCGAACCGCCCGTCCAATTCGGAGCGGGCAAATGTGTAACGCCCAAGGGACAGTAGTTCTTCAATATATTGGTCTAAATACGCCTTCATGGTTTTTGTATGCAAAACGTATGGATAATCCATTCATTATGCAAACAAATACTAGTTTAACTGAAGAATACAGAGCCCATCATTTCGCACTTAAACAGCAAGATCGGCACACTTAATACCCATAACCTCCTATGCGAAATAATTTATGTTCATATGATTTCCTGACCATTTAAACAAGGAGACGGAAATGACAGGGAAACAGATACTTTTAGATGCTATTGCAGGCAAGGAAACGGAACGTCCGGCTTGGTTGCCGTTTGTGGGGTGCCATGGCGGATACCTGATCGGCAAGACCGCAACGGACTACCTCCAGTCGGCAGAGCTGCTGGTTGAGGGACTCAAGAAAGCAAAATCGCTATATAACCCGGACGGCCTCCCCATCATGTTCGACCTACAGATCGAGGCGGAAATCCTGGGGTGCAACCTGCACTGGGCCGACGAAGTTCCCCCGGCCGTAACCAGCCATCCGCTGGCCATGGGCAAGACGATTGACGAGCTTCCGGAGCTCGATGCCTCCAAGGGCCGCTTCCCGATCGTCACCGTCGCACTGGACACCTTGAAGAAGGATATTGGCGACGACACCGCACTCTACGGCCTGATCTGCGGCCCCTTCACCCTCGCCCTCCACCTGCTGGGCAACGATATTTTCCTCGACATGTACGACGAGGAAGACGAGGTCATCAAGGTCATCACCTACTGTGCGGAAATCTGCAAGAAATCCGCCGACATCTACCTCCAGCACGGTGCCGATGTGATCGGGGTGGTTGATCCGATGACCAGCCAGATTTCGCCCGACCATTTCGAACAGTTTGTGACTCCCGCGATGAATGCGGTCTTCGACCACATTCGAGAACAAGGCGGCATCTCCTCCATCTTTGTCTGCGGCGATGTGACCCGCAATCTGGAAGTGATGACCCAAACCACGGCCGACAATATTTCGGTGGACGAACAGATCAACATGACGCACCTGCGCGAGCTTTGCGAGGCACAGGGGAAATCGTTTGGTGGCAACATCAAGTTGACCGCCGTCCTGCTGCTGGGCGATGAAGACGATGCCAAAATGGAAACACTCGACATCATGAACAAGAGCGGTAACAAAGGATTCATCCTGGCACCGGGGTGCGATCTGCCCTATGCGGTTCCGACCAAGAACCTTCAGGCGGTTTCCGCAATGGTTCACGATGAATATGCGCGCGAGGCCGCCCAGACCTTGCAGGCCAAGGATGCGGACTCGTTCGACGATGTTGAACTGCCGGACTACCACGGCGCACGTGCCGTGGTGGTGGATGTGATTACGCTCGACTCCACCTCCTGCGCGCCTTGCCAATACATGATGGAGGCCGTTCAGAAAGCCGCCGACAAGGCGATGGTCAAGGTATGGATCAACGAACACAAGATCAAGGTGCGCGAGGGTATTGGCATGATGGTTAAGCTCGGCGTGAAAAACCTGCCAACCATCTGCATCAACGGTGAGCCGACGTTTGCCTCGATCATTCCCGACCAGACCACGCTGGTGAAAGCGATCGAAGAAGCTGCGTTGCCGAAAATGACCGTGGAGGTATAAGGTCAGCCAGTCGAAGGTCGAATGGGACTGACTTCCGACCTTCGACTGTCAGACCTTTGCCCCTAGGAGGCACCATGATTCCCATTTGCTTGATTACCGGATTCCTGGGAACGGGAAAGACGACGCTGCTGAAACGCATCGTGGAGGAAAACCGCGACCGGAAATGGATCTATCTGGTGAACGAATTCTCGGCGCTGGATGTGGATGGAGCCATTGTTTCGGAGGAAAACCCCGACGTGGTTTCCATTCCGGGCGGGAGCATCTTCTGCAAGTGTCTCGTTACCGAGTTCATCGGCCAAATGACGAAGATCCATGAACAGCATCCGGATGCGGAGGGCGTGGTGATCGAGGCGAGCGGCATGGCCGATCCGCGGGTCATCGCCGACATGCTGAAGGAGACGAAGCTGGATGCGCACTTCGAGTTGAACAACATTGTGAGCATCGTGGAACCGCGCAGTTTCCTTCGCCTGATCCACACCCTGCCGAATATTATCCACCAGGTGGAAGCGGCCGACCTCGTCTTGCTGAACAAGTGCGATCTGTTCGAAGAGGCTCAACTGGTTGAAACCGAGCAAGCCGTCGGGAACATCAAGCCCGGATCACACCTGCGCAGGTGTGAACATGCGGCCATCGACTTTCCCGTCTTCGAGCAAACGGCATCGCACAACGACCTGCACGGGGAATATGCCAAGTGCCGCGATCCGCGCTATTCGGCCTTTGCCCTCGACCTACCCTCCTCCACCGATCCCCGGATCTTCATGGATCTAATCAACGAAAACGAAGATGCGGTTTATCGGGTGAAGGGATACGTGCCTACCGAAGACAAGCCCGTCTATTTTGACTATTCAAAGGCAGGGTTTTCCATCACCGCCGCCATGCCTCGCTCTTCCTACGGGCTGGCCTGGATTTGCAAAGGGGAAGAAACCGAACGCATTGAGCGACTGGCGAAAGAGGCTTTGGAAATGTAGCAAGGTGCTCAGCGCCATTAGAGCTCCATGCCGTGTCCTCGTCGCCCTAATCCTGTACTGCGCCGATGGGGTTGAGGCCATAGGCCCGCATGGAAGCCTTTCCCTGCATAACATCATCGATCTGGAACGTGTAGGTGTTGCCGGACATATCCAGATCCCAGGTCTCACCCTTGCGCAGCATGGAGCCATCGTTGCGGAGAATGACCACCTCGCCAGCCAGGGAAACAAACCCCTTGAGCTGGAGCTTGTGCGCGGCGGCGATCCATTCGTGCATAACGGAGTCATCGTTCGGCACCAGGACAACCCCCAGATGGGTGGTGACCTTGACAAAAGGATCCGCCTGGTGGGTTGAGGTTGCAGGAGCCGCCTTAACCTTCACCACCACCTTAACCTCATCATGTAGCTGGCTCAGTTCGTTGGTCTTCACGGTTTCAGGCGATGCGTCAACAACCGCTGAAGGCTCGGCAACCACCTCCGGAGGCGAAACCGGTTCTTCGGCAGCCGCCGTTTCAATGGCAGGTGTGGTCTTTTCAGCCCGAGGAATCGGGGGCAATGGCTCCCGCCCGTTTTCCTCTGGAGGTTCCGGCTCTGGAACCAAACCCATGTATTGACCGAAGGTCTGGCCTCCGGCGGTGGCCACAATGGACAACCGCAACGCGGTTTGCTCCATGAACAGGAGCAGTGGAACCAGTACCATGGCCGTAAGAAGTGCCGAACGAATCTGGGTTTTCAGCAGCTGGAGCACCAGCAGGAACGACAAAAGAAACAGCGCGGGCAGCACCACGATCAACTTCGAAGCCCATCCGGCTTCGATCATATAAATGCGGGAAACCACCAATGCCCCAACCACAATGACAGACTGAAGCACATTCGCCTTGAAAGGCGTGCCGGTCTTTAGGCTGACCATGAAACAAAGGGCACAACACGTGATCAAAATCACGACCAATTGAATCCCACCGTCAAGGATCACAGATGCAGGAACATCAAACATGCCAAAATGTTAGCAACAAACACGCCAATTCGTCAGCCACGAACCGCATATTCGCGCAGCGTGTCCAGTTCGATGAATTCGAGGACGGAGGCATGGGTTGCCTCAAGCTTGACCTGAGGTGCGACCCCATTGTCATGCGCCTGAATCCAGCGCGACAGGCACAGGCACCAATAGTCCCCCTCTTTCAACCCCGGAAAACCAAACTCGGGAATGGGTGTTGAAAGATCGTTGCCAGCGACCTTGCTAAAGGCGAGGAATTCATCGGTCATCAAGACGCAGATGGTGTGCATGCCCTCGTCATCCGCCCGGGTGTCGCACTTTCCGTTTCGGAAAAAGCCGGTCATGGGATTTTCACTACATGCAACCAACGGATCTCCTAAAACGTTCTTAGCCATTGCAGATTCCCTCGGATAACTCTGCCTCGTGGGAATCGCCATCAAAGACCTTGATCAGGTCATACTGCGTGGTGCGTTGCGCCGGCACATAGCCCGCCTCGCGAATCATGTTGACCACCTGCGCTTCGTTTACGCCATAATCGATCCCTGTTGCGCTGACCACTTCTTCGGTCATCAACACACCGCCGTAATCATCCGCACCAAACTGGAGGGCCAGCTGCGCCACGTCGGGGCCTTCGGTCACCCAGCCCGCCTGGAGGTGCGGAACGTTGTCGAGAATCAAGCGGGCAATGGCGATCATCTTGAGATAATCGACGCCATTCTGAATTCTCGGGCAATCCAGCTCGGTCTTGTTTGGAGAAAAACTCCAGGGAATGAACGCGGTGAATCCACCCGTGCGATCCTGCACCTCGCGCACCTTGACCAGGTGTTCAACGCGTTGCGCCGAGGTTTCGCCAAATCCATAAACCATCGTGGCGGTCGTCTTCAGGCCAAGCGCGTGCGCCTCCTCCATGAGGTCGAGCCAGGCCTTGGACCGGGTCTTCTTCGGGCTGATCTCGCGGCGGATATCATCCACCAGGATTTCGGCCCCGCCGCCGGGCAGCGATTGCAGACCGGCATCCTTCAGCCGTTGCAGGCATTCACTGATGGTAATATTTTCCTCCTGGGCCAGGAACTCGATTTCCGTGGGCGACATGGAGTGGATCCAGATATCGACATTGTCGCGGATGCCTCTGAGGCACGCTTCGTAGTAGTCGAGTTTGAGATCAGGATTCAGCCCTCCCTGGATCAAAATCTGGGTCGCGCCCTTTTCGGCTGCGCGCTTGACCTTCTCAACCACCTCTTCCGGGGTGAGTGTATAGGCGCGTTTGCTTTCCGGCTTGGTATAAAACGCGCAGAACTTGCAGTCGGTCACGCAGACATTGGTGGTATTCAGGTTTTTGTCGAAAACATAGGTTGCCTTGTCGCCGGGCACCGCTTCCTTGCGCTTCAGATTCGCCACGCGTCCAAGTTCCTGGAAGGGCGCCTCGTCCAACAGGATGGTTGCATCCTCGGCGCTCAGGCGTTCGCCGGCCTCGACCCGGTCGAGGATCGGTTTCCACTTGGGCTTAATGGTTGATGCTTGATGTTCGGGAGGTTCATCAGACGCGCGCCCATCCTTCTTCAAGCATCCGGCATCCAGCGTCAATTTTTCATACGCCGAGTTGGTCAGCACCGGCGTGTGGCCGTGGTTTTCGAGGAACACCTCCATCTCTTCGGCCGAGAAAAACTTTTGGCTCTGGGGTGCACCGCCGGCCTTGGCAATCCGCTCGTCCAAACTGGTGCCGCCGATGTCATCCACCCCGCTGTGCGTCAGTACGCCGAGGAGCTTTCGATCCATATAGTTCACCAGCATGCGTACGTGCGGAACGTTGTCGCAATAGATGCGCGACAACGCGGCCACCCGCACCTGCCGGTCGCCCGTCGGCGTATACTTCACGCCCAGCGCCTTGCCATTCGCCTGGAATGGCAACGGAATGACGGCGCGGAATCCGCCGGTCTTGTCCTGCAATGCACGCAAGCGCGAAAGGTGGTCGACCAGGTGTTCGTCTTTTTCAATATGCCCGAACAGCATGGTGGCATTGGTTGGAAGACCAAGCACGTGGGCGGTCTCGTGTACGTCCAGCCATTGTTGGGCCAGAATTTTGGTGGTGGCGATCTTCTTACGCACGTCCGGATGGAAGATTTCCGCCCCACCACCGGAAATCGAGCCAAAGCCGCAGGCTTTCAACCGCTCCAGGCACTCACGAACCGAAATGCCCGCATTGCCGGCAATCCAGTGGATCTCAACGGCGGTCATGCCCTGTAGAAGAACGCCGGGCAGCATTTCTCGGGCGAGTGAAAAAAGATCCTCGTAATATTTCATATCGAGTTCGGGAATCATGCCACCCACGATGTGGAGATCGGTCAGGTTCCAGTTTTGAGCCTTTTCCAGGCTCTTTCGGGCATCCTCCAACGAGGTGACGTAGGCATCCTCCGCATTATCCGGCCGCCAGAACGAGCAAAGCTTGCATTTGACCACGCACAGGTTGGTCGGGTTCAGGTTATGGCTATGCACATAGTAGGTTTTGTTTCCGTGGCGGGCCTGGCGGATGGCATCGGCGCGCGCCATCAACTCCGCCGTCGGCATGTTCTGCAGCATATCCAGCGCTTCGGCATCGCTGATCCGGGGTTGCGAATATTCACTCATTCAATCAGGCCTCAAAGTTAAGTAGAACCAATTTGGTATAGATTTGCGCAATTGACCACCCCAAAATCCGTTAAGATTTTGAAATGGCCGAGAATCATCCATTTTCTGGCAATTCAGTCAACATTATGAAACACCCGCTGTCCATAGGTATTAGGAGGCGCAACATGAATATTGAATTAATGAGGGAATTCTTCGGTTGGATGACCCTGATCAACCTGGGGCTCTACATCTGGACGGCGGTCATGTGCTTTTTTTGCAAGGGCATGATCTACCGGACGCACGGAAAAATGTTCCGGCTGACACCAGAGGCCATCAACGCTTTCCTGTATGGTTATCTGGGCGTATACAAGATTTTCTTCATCGCCTTCAACCTCGTCCCCTGGCTCGCATTGGTGCTCATGACCTGAAGACATGCCAACCCGGAGTTAAGATTGAAGGAACAAGGTTGGCCCAACTCAGTCCATTCGCACTCTGGCTCGGTAGCAGCGGTTTGATGTGTCGGCTGAATCGGAGAAATGAATCAAACCATTGATCCCCGTCCGGTTCGTCGTGAGTGTATTCCAGGTGGGAACATTTAGGGAGTCGCAGTATTCGATGTCATAAACCCGCCCCGTAACCGTATCGACGGAAAACCCGAACCGATAGAACCCGTTAGAATTTGTTACATCCACTCCCTCAACCCTGAAATAGGTTGAGCTGTCCATTAATCCGGTTCCGGCAATGTATTCATTTAAGTCTGTGGCGCCATCCGAGTCGGTGTCCGTCGACAAGGCATCCGAACCAACCACCAAGAGTTCGACATAGTCATCCAGGCCATCGCCATCGGTATCGCTTGAATATGGATCGGTTCCTGCACGAACCTCCTCCGCATCCGTTATTTGATCAAAATCCGAATCGAGCGGGTTGTCGAACTGCACAAACACTTCATCCAAGATTTGCCCTTGGTCGCCGGACAGTACGGCATAAAGTAATTCCGATGGAGCACCTAGGGCACCAGCTCCGAACCACCTGTTGGAAAAGGCAACGGAACCCCCCGGTGCCACCCCGCTTGAACCAACGGTTTCCAGCAAGTTGGTTCCGCCGGAAGCAGGGTGCAATTGAAATGCCAGTTCAAATGTTCCCGTTGCAGTTTCCAGGCCACGGTTTGTGACCACTGCATCGATTTGGTGCCAGCCATCGCCTAGCGGGGTTGCCTCAAGGAAGTCGATTTCGAGAACGGCTCCAGGTAGCGTCCAACGGGTTTCATTATTCGCGCGGTTCGCATCCGGGCATACCCCATCCGGATCAATCACTGCCAGAACCTCATTCCATTCAAAGTCGGGACTGGTCAACCATTCCAGCGAAACGCACTGCCTTCCGCCACCCGGCAAAAACCCGATTGAGATATCTTGGAGCGCCCCGTTCGTGGGATCCCCAACATAAAACCTTACAAGGACATTCGACACCCCACTGCAACCATGGTTGACGACCCAGCTTTGAAGGGTAATGTAGTCGCCCACTTCCACTGGTGGACTAGACACAATCGCGCTGGCCGAAAAGGCCACATCAGACTCGATCCCATAGTCCAGCACACACAGGTCGGTTTGATCGACCTGGGGGGCATCGTTTGTCCCCAGCGAATAAGAATCCCTATTATAGGCCAGTACAAGGGTGCCATTTTCAGCAAACAGCCCGTTGAACGCCCGCTCCACCTGGCTTGTGTTTTCCAGCAAAACAACCGGGTCACCCCATTGGTTATGAATCGGATCGTAATACACAATGTGCGGCTCTTGCTCTCCATCGGCATCCATCAGTTCCCACACAATTCCGAGGTTGCCGTTGCCCGAGACCAGTTTGTATGCCGACGCAGAGCCGCTGGCAGGATCGCTACCGCACACTACCGCCCCTGCAAGGTCTGCCGACTCCGCCAACATGAATTTTTCATCCTGCAACCAACTAATGAAAACCTGGCCGGTATCATCATAAACCGTTTGAGGATTGATGTCCTGAACCTCATTGGACGTCAACTGCACCAACTCGCTCCAAGCAGTCCCATTCCAAGAGGCTCCAAACAACTCCTGATCGTTTTCCGTATCCTGATTGTCATCCAGATCAAGGCAGCAAACCCATAAACCTCGGTTTCCATCGAAGGCGAGGTCGCTCCAGAGCATCATCGGCAAATTCGTTGCAACGCTTGCGGGTTCCGACCATTCGGAGCCGTTGTACATCGAATATAGAACCGTATTGGGTGCGTTCGAGGAACCGACCAGGTCTTCATCCGTCCCGCGCACCCATGTCACCATAGCTGTTCCATTGCTTCCTGCCGCCGCATTGGGGGTGCGGTCCATTACCGTGTTGTCTGTCAGGTTGGTGGAACTCCAACTGGCTCCATCCCAGACCGCGACCGCAATTTCCTGATGGGGCAAAACGTCTTCGATTGCAATATCCACAGGGAAACCCATGGCGGAATTCTGCCATGCAAGGACAAGAAAAGCACCGCCCCCGGCAATTTCCGGTTCCGCATCCAATGTGCCGTCATCCCAGACCGGGGTCGTTGCCGACCAAACACCCCCGGTCGCAGGACGGGTTTGCTCAACCAATACCAACCGGTTTTCTGAAGACCGGACGGGGTCATCCATGAGCCAAACCAAACGCAATCCATCCCCAGCCTCGGCCAGTGCAGGGTTTGATTCGGGGAAAACCGATGGCACAACCACGTGGTTTTCCAAGTCATTGGCATCGACCGTAGCAGGAAGCTGCTGCGCCTTATAAAGATAATCCCGGGGCATGATCTCGAACCCCGCCATGGATGGTTCATGAAGCGCCTGCGAAATATCCGCCATGGTTGAAAGCTCAATCAACCCGTAATCTGCGTCTGCTGAATCCCCCAGCAAGTCATACGTTTCATCAACGCGGGTTCGCGTTCTCGTATAAAACAGAAATGTCGTCTTGGTCTTGACGAACCAGCCGAGCGACAGGTAGCCAAATGCCGGATCCTGGTTAACCTGCAGCCTCATCCTCAAGCGCCCGCCGAGGATGACCTCATAGCTGGCTACATCGGCGAAACCCAATCCACCAATGAGGGAAATCGCGACCTCGGCAGGGATCGCCAGTTCCCATATCAACTCATCCTCCCAACCTATCATCGCTTCAGCGCCGGCCTTGCCTTCGACTTTCAACCGGACATATATGGGAAGCACCCCCAAATAGGCGGGAGGCGATGTGTATTCGGACTCGAGGTACAACCTGGCTGCACCCCACACCTTCCATTCATCATTGTCTCCGACCGCATAGTCGCCACCCAACCGCCCCCCAAGTTCGCCCTCCAAAGTCAACGTGGTATCATTCCCCAATGGCTTCCACTTGGCATCCTTGGTCTTGCTTAGTGTCAGCGCAAAAGTCCCGTCGCTCGAAATGGAACCGGACATTGCCATCCCCACATCAAGGCTCAGTTTTTTATCCTTAACCGTTTTCTTGGGCAGCTTGACCTCTTTTTTCGCGACCCCCCATTCCAGCGGAACGGTTAGCGTATAGGTGACCACGCCATTTTTCCGATCCAGCTCAACGGAAAACATCTCAACGCCACCGATCCCGTACGAGTCGAACAAAACCGGCATGTATATGATCCGGAAAGCGCACCGTACCCTATCCGACTGCGTGCCGTCGGCGGCCACGGCACGAACATATAATGACCGGCCTACACCAAATGCGCCAAGGTCGATTTGGTAGGTGTTGCTGGATGACCGCTGGAGCTCAGTTCCGTCCGCTTTTTCAAAAACGATCACACCTGCCCCGAACCCGTTCCAGTCCACATCGACCGTGACAACATCCTGAAGTTGAAAATCGGCAAGGAATGTCCCCGGCTTGAATTTGTTAAAGAACGTGCCCCAAACGGAGATGACCGGCTTGTCCCCCGCTGTCGTGTTCAGCTTTATGTTGTCAATCGATCCCGCATGTTCCTGAACAAGTATTTCTGAGTCTCCTCCTTCTACATTATCCTTCATCGGAAGCACATAAACGGAACCATGTAGAAACGCTTCACGATCCCACACAGAATCCAGCGTATATGAAAAGCGTGTCCTGCCTCCAACCTCTGTACTCCCGCCCCAAAACTTATCAATCGGGTTAAGATCGGGATGTCGTGAATCCCGGAAAAGACAATCCAAATGCCGACTGAAGAACGTATATTCATAATCAGCAACCGCCCAATCGCCATAGCCGGCATAGTACCAATTGGACCAACCATCATGGGGTTGCTTCCGCAAGCCACTAATATGAAGATCGTACGGAACCATACACAACACTTCATCCTCCCCGCGGAAGGAAAACGTCACCTCATCGCTGAAAAAATTCGTCGAACCGGGAGCTGCCCTGTAGTAGTTCTTTATCCCACCACCGGCCACCTCCCATGCGGCCGCACGGATATCACCATCGGGAGGGCAGTCTCCGCAAAACCGCTGGTATGCCTTAACCTCAACCTCAATCGATGTTGAATATTGATCAGGCCAATCCGCTCCGGCATTCCAAACGACCTTGTGGTTGATGCCGTTGGAAATCCCGTCTCCGATATATCCGGAAAAACTGGAAGCAAGAATATTTGAGCCCGTATCCATAATGGTCACAGCAACCTCGGAAACATCGTTACTGTCATCCGACAGGTCGTAGAAGATATCCACCAGTTGTGTTCCAACCCGCTGGTTCGCATGGACGTTGCTTACCCTGGGGTTGGTTGCAGATGCCTTCACTGAGACAAGGCAGATACAAACCGTGAACATGAGCCGTTTCATCATACAGTCCTCACATACCGCGGGGTCATTTTGCGCTCCTCGATGAGCGCCTGGCGTTTCTGCCTACCCAAAAACAAGCCTACCGCACCAATCATAAAAAGAGTGGCCGCTTCCGGCTCAGGAACAGATGCAGTCATGTATTCGCCTGCCACGATGGTGTGGGCATCGATTTGGAGGATGTCTACCGAACCGCGCAACACATCGATTTTGAACACCCCCTGCAAATCCCCCCATTTGACATCGGAGGTCAAACCCATGCCGGCAAGGGCGTGCCCCGACGCCCCGTTGTTCGTATACGATTTCGCGAAGAACGCTGCGTCCAGCAAACCATCTTCGAACAGGGTAACACGATAGACCTCATCGGAACCCAATTGGCCGATATCCAAATCCCACACCGTGTACATGTGGTGGACAGGCTCGATCCAAGGCACACCGGGGGAATCAAAGATGCCTGAATGGATCGGCCAGGTGAACGATTCGCCCTGGTGCAGAATCAGCCCGGCATGGGCAGAAACACCCATGGAAAAGCAGGTAATGAGGAAGGCCTTTTTTATGCACATAACACGCTCCTTCACCTCTTGTTGGTCGCGAAGGCTTTCCTACTCCCCGCACCTGCCAACATCAAGAAATAAACCATTTGTTATTTTTATGCATTATCTTACCCTTTTAGTCATGTTTCCCGGAAAGGTATTTAAGTCCTGGCATTGTGCTAAAATAAGGCGAACTAGCCCTGAATAAATGGTTGCGCACATCGTTGCAACGGGGCTTCGCTTTCCATATTGTGCCCTACATGCAAACGATACTGATCACCAACGCCAATCTCGTAAACGAAGGTTCCACCACGGCCTCCGATCTGTTCATCAAGAACGGCCGCATTGAAAAGATCGCGCCCAGCCTGACCAACCAAGCGGCCGACACCGTCATCGACGCCAAGGGCAAGGCGCTGCTGCCGGGCATGATCGACTGCCACGTCCACTGCCGCGACCCGGGACTCGAGCAAAAGGCCGACCTCCACTCCGAAACGCGCGCGGCGGTTGCCGGCGGCGTCACCTCCATCATGGAAATGCCCAACACCAAGCCGGCGGCCATCACCAATGCCATTCTTGAAGACAAGTTCGCCCTCGCCGCCACCCGGTGCGTTGCGAACTATTCCTTCCACCTCGGCGCCTCGAACAACAACATCGACGAGCTGCTGGCGATGGATCCGAAAACCGTTTGTGGAGTCAAACTCTTCATGGGCGCCTCCACCGGCGGACTGCTGGTTGATCGGATGGAACAGTTGGAAAACATTTTCGGAAGGATCGAGGTTCCCATTTCCTTGCACTGCGAAGACACCAACACCATCCGCGAAAACGAAAAGGCCGCGCGCGAGAAATATGGCGAAGACATTCCCTTTTCCGAGCACCCGAACATTCGTTCCGAGGAAGCGTGCTACCGCTCCACCGCCCTCGCCGTCGAACTGGCCACCAGATATAATTCCCGGATCCACGTGCTGCACCTGACCACCGCAAAGGAACTGGAACTGTTCCAGGCCGGTTCGGTCGAGGGGAAGAAAATCACCGCCGAAGCCTGTCCGCACATGCTCTGGTTTTCCTCCGACGACTACGCCGAAAAAGGGGCGTTGATCAAATGCAACCCGTCCATCAAGACGCCCGCCGACCGCGCGGCCCTGCGGGACGCCGTGAAGAGTGGATTGATCGACACCATCGGCACCGACCATGCACCGCACCTCTTCGAAGAAAAGCAAAACCCGTACGGTTCCGCCCCCTCTGGCCTACCCCTCATCCAAAGCGCGATGGCCACAGCCATTGAGTTGTTCCCGCTCGAAACCGTTGCCGAAAAAACCGCGCACAATCCGGCACGGATTTTCCAAGTGGAGAAGCGCGGCTTCCTCCGCGAAGGCTACTGGGCGGATTTAACCCTGGTCGACACCGAAACACCGACCACGGTCACCAAGGAAAACACGCTCTACAAATGCGGCTGGTCGCCCTTCGAAGGCGTCACGTTCAAGTCCTCCATCATCGCAACGCTCGTCAACGGGCAGATTGCCTATGCCGACGGACAGGTCAACGGTGCCGTCCGCGGGCAACGGTTGTTGTTCGATCGCTAAACGCTGCGCTGCGCCGTGTTTCTCGCCATCCAGCAATTGGATCGCGGCAAACAAGCCAATGGCTCCAACGCCCATCATTCCTAAAACAGAGGACGCCAGCAGGGCCGACCAGTTGAAGGAAACGCCCAGCGCCGCTTCGATCCAATGCGGCAGCGTGTTGCCTCCAAAAGGAACCACCGACCAGAGCACGCCGGCCAGGAATGCCAGGAAGACGAGTGTTCCGGAAATCCTTAGACCCCCCTCGAGAATTCGCGGTTTCATTGGCTAGCTCCGTTGAATGAACCTTCAAATTTGCGTAGCAGAATCATAGGGACTCCAACACCCGGCCCGTCTCGATATCGAGTTCATTGAGGATCAACCGGTAGGCAATGTAGGACGAGGAATACGCTCCCCTTGCCCGAACGAGATCGGTCTGGGCTTCGTTCAGGCGAGTGATGGATGCCATGCCGGCTTTGTAGGATTTTTCCACACTGTCGCGCACCTTGATCGACAGGTCGTGGATTTTTTCCTGCCGCTCGAAAACGGCCTTGGCGGTTTCGGCTTCATTGATCCGTTGTCGGAGCCCGGAGCGGATGGAAAGGCGCAACGCTTCCTGCTGTTCCTCCAGTGCGCGCATTTCGGCCTGCGCCTGCTTGACCGCATTAACCTTGCGGCCGCCGGCGAACAAATCCCACGAAGCCGCAACCCCGACATAGGAGTCGTAGTTGCCATGCTGTTCAATATTCCCCCAGCCTTCCTTGTCGGTATAGTTGACTTCGCCAACGGCGGCGACCTTGGGCATGAGGTCGCCTTTGGCGGCGCGCACCTGCTGGGCCAGCACGAGCTGGCCGGACGTGATGGCCTTGAAGTCGGGGCGGTGCGCCAGCGCATATTGCAGCTCGCCATCCATGGAGGGAACACGTCCCGGAGCGGCGAAGTCGATCGAAACGGGGCGCATGCCTTCCGGCAATCCGGCCTCGGGCAATGCCATCAACTCGGCCAGCACGGTGCAGCCGACGGCATAGTCGAGCCGGGCCTGCAACGCCGTGCTTTCGGCCTGCAGGGCGCGGATGGAAAAGTTGTGGACATCGGCCTCCGGCAGTGCCCCGGCCAGGAACCGTTTGCGGGCATCTTCCTCCAGGTTTTTGTTATAGGCATGGTCGCGCTCGGCAATGGCCACGTTCTGGCGCGCAAGTTGTGCCTGCCGGAAGGAAACGGTTGCCGAAAGAATCAACAGTCGGCGGGTTTCTTCTGAAAGTTCCTTGCTTTGCCGAACCCCGTATTTGGCGCCGAGGGAGCGGGCTTCGCGGGCAAAGCCGTCGAACAGCAGCCAGTTGCCCTGCATGCCGGCGGCGGCCTGCTTGAAGCTGTCGGAAAAACGGACGTCGGGCATCGAATCCGGATGCAGGCTTGCATCGATATGGCCATAGCTTCCCGTCATGGAGATCGTCGGGAGATAGGCCGAGCGCACCTGCTTGAGCACCGCCTCGGCGGCGGCAATGCGCTGGAGCGATTCCCGTACCGACGGGTTCGCCGCCAGCACCATCGACCGCACCTCGGCCAGCGACAGGCCGTTGGTTTGGGCCAATAGCATAGAAGGAATCAAGGTGAATAGTACGAATAGAGTTTTCATGGTTGTCCTCAATTAAGAATTAAGATTTCAGAATGAAGAATGAATAGCCTGCCCTTGCGGATGCAGACTGGTATTGATTCTTCATTCTTAATTCTTCGTTCTTCATTCTATAGATGGGTTTTGTCGACCTTGATGCGGTAGACCAGCGTGTAGACCACCGGCACGATGATCAGCGTCAGGAACGTGGCGGCGAACAGGCCGCCCATAATGGTTACCGCCATGCCGGAATAGAGCGCGTCGGCCAGCAACGGCGCCATGCCGAGGATGGTGGTTCCCGCCGCCATGATGACGGGACGCATACGACTGACGGATGAATCGAGCACCGCTTTGTAGGGCTCAACGTCCCGCCTAAGCTGCAATTCGATTTCGTCGATCAGAACCACGGCGTTCTTGATGAGCATGCCGGACAGGCCTAGGAACCCGAGGATGCTCATGAAGCCGAACGGCATACCGGTGAGCAGCAGCGCGGCGGTGACGCCAATGATCGAGAGCGGCACGCACATGAAGATGATCAGAGGGCGCCGAACCGAGTTGAACAGCCAGATCGTGATCACGAACATGCCCAACAGGCAGATCGGGAAGGTGGCCGCCAACGGGGCCTGGGCTTCGGCCGATTCCTCGAACTCGCCGGCCCATTCAAAGCGATAGCCGGGTGGCAGCTCAAGCCCTTCGATCTGTTCTGCAATCTTCAGGCGCAGGGTGTCGGGCAAGCCATAGACCGGATTGCAACGCGCGGTGATGGTGTTGAGGCGGTCGCGGCGCATCACATAGGGCCACTCCCATTCGCTTTCGATCTCGGTGACCACCTGGCGGATCGGCACGAATGCGCGGTTGCCCGAACTCCACACCTGCACATCGTCGAAGTTGTCAACCGTGCTGCGCTCGGATTCGGGGGGGCGCATCATGATCGGAATCATTTCGTTGCCTTCGCGATAAAGGCCGGACACCATGCCGTTGAAGTTGAGCTGGAGCGATTGCGCGAGATCGGCACGGGTTACGCCAACGCGGCGCGCCTGCGTTTCGGAAAACTCGGGGCGCAACACCTGAACCGGCTGGCGCCAATCGAGGCGGGCATCCTTGGCGGTTGGTTCGGCACGCATGATTTCGACCGCCTGCCTGCCGAGTTCCTCCAGCACCTGCTTGTCCGGGCCGAAGAACCGGGCCTCGACATAGAACGCGAGCGGCGGCCCGTTGGGGATGGTGCTGCAATAGGGTTCGGCCTTGGGAAAGTTTTTCTTCAAGTAGGCATCGATCTCCTTCACCAGATCCGAGATGCCGTGGTAGTCCTCGGTCTCGATCAACAGCATGCCGTAGCTCGGGTCGGCGGTTTCATAGTTGTACGACAACATGAAGCGCAAGGTACCCTCCCCGGCGAACGAGCTGGTTTGCTTCACGCCTTCGAGCGAACGCACATAGGCATCGATCTTTTCCAGATCCTCCGCCGTGCGGTCGATATGCGTGCCGGCAGGTCGCCAGTAGTTAATGTAGAAGTAGGGGGTTGGCGATCCCGGGAAAAAGGCTTGCGGCACCTTCTTGAATCCGGCCATGGCGGCCACCAGCAAGACGACGGTCGTGGCCACGGTGATGAAACGATGGTGGATGGCGAGGTGCAGCAGCTTGCGGTAGCGGCGGAACATCGGCTTATCGTAGGGGTCTTCGCCGTGCGTATCCGGAATCTTGAGGAACCAGACGCAGAAGAGCGGCGTGATGGTGACGGCCAGCACCCAGCTGATCAGCAACGACATCGCCATTACGTCGAAGAGCGAACGGCAGAACTCGCCGATGTTGCCCGGCGCAAAGCCGATGGCCGTGAAGGCGAGGATCGAGACGAAGGTTGCGCCGAGCAATGGCCACTGCGTATCGCGCACCACGTCCTGGGCGGCATCTTCGCGGCTCTCGCCGCGCTCGACGCGGATGAGGATACCGTCGGCCACCACAATGGCGTTATCCACCAGCATGCCCAGCGCAAGAATCAGCGCACCCAACGAAATCTTCTGCAGGTCGATATCCATGATCTGCATACCGAGAAGCGTTCCGCTGATGTTCAGCAGCAGCACCGCCCCGATCAGCAATCCGCTCTGCCACCCCATGAAAAACATCAGCAGCACCACAACGATAACAACGGCTTCGATCAGGTTAAGCACGAAACCGTTGACGGCGGACGTTACCATTTCGCTCTGGTAGTAGATCGAGTTCAGCTCCATCCCCTCGGGACGGGTTTGTTCGAGTTCGGCCAGCTTGACCTTGATGGACTCGCCCATGGTTACGACGTTGCCGCCCGCCACCGTGGAGATACCGATGCCGATGGCCGGGGCGCCGTTGAAGTTCATGATCTGGCGTTTGGGATCGTAGTAACCCCGGCGGACGGTGGCGATGTCCCCGAGGCGGACGAGCTCGTCGCCTCCACCGACGAAAAGGTCGGAGATGACTTGTTCGCTGGCGAGGTCGCCCGTGGGCGTAATACGCATATAGTTTCCGTCGATCTCAACCTTGCCACTGGGCTGCACCACGTTCTGGGCCTGCATCGTTCCGGCAATCTGCTCGGGAGAAAGCCCCAACTCGGTGATCCGCGCCCGGTCGAACTCGACATAGATCACCTCCTGCTGCAACCCCCAGAAGGCAATCTTCGCCACGTCGTCGCAGTGCAGCAGTTCCGTCTTGAGATCCTCCGCGTATTCCTTGAGCTCGGCATAGGAATAGTCCCCGCCGGTCAAGGCGAAGAAAACCCCGTAGACATCGCCGAAGTCGTCGTTGACGATCGAAGGCCCCGCGCCGGGCGGCAGCTGCCCCTGCATATCGCCGATTTTCTTGCGCAATTCGTCCCAGATCTGGGGGAGTTCCGTGCTGGTATAGGTGTCCCGGACATCGACGTAGACGATCGAGACGCCTTCCATCGAGGTGGAGTAGACCTCCTTGAGCTGGCTCATCGACTGGATGGCGACCTCGATCGGATCGGTGACCTCCTCCTCGACTTCGGTCGGGCTCGCGCCGGGATATTGCGTGACCACCAGCGCGGTCTTGATGGTGAAGTCGGGGTTTTCGAGACGCCCGAGTTTTTGATACGACAGAAAGCCCGCCGCAATCAGCATGATGGTCATGACAACCATCACCGTCCGTTTTCGCAATGCAAATGATGCCGGATTCATGATTCGATTCTCCGGCTAACGGTTTGCCGCGGTTTCAAGCGATAGCTGTTCGTGGATCAAGCGGCTTCCGGTGACCACAACCTGGTCTCCCTCCACCAATCCCTCGACCACCACGACGCGGGATTCCCCGTTAAGCGCTCCGATCACGACCGGGCGCAACTGCGCCTTGCCTTGTTCGGCGTCGTAGATCCAAACCGCGTTACCTTTCCGGGTGTCGGAAACCAAGGCCGATACCGGAACCGTGAGGACGCTCGCCACGTCGTCGGCCTGCGCGGGTTCGACCGTGGCCGTCATGCCCGGCAATACCGTGACGCCCTCGGGGGCTTCCATTTCAAAGATGGCGACATAGGTGCGCGTCAGCGCATCGGCCTGCGTGCTCCACTCCGTCAAACGCGCCTCGAAGCTTCTTGAGCGAATCGAGGGGAATGAGACGCTGACCTTGCTTTTGCTTTTGATCGGCGTTGCGATGATTTCGTTTTCCGGAATGTTCACGACGATTTCGAGTTGCTGAATGTTGTGGTAGCGCAGCACGGTTTCTCCGGGATTGATCATTTCGTGGTTTTCAACGAGCTGTTCCGTCACCGTGCCGTCGTAGGGCGCGAACAACGACGTATCCTTGAGCGCATGACGGGCAATCTGCAGCTGAACCTTGATGTTCTCAACGGCGGCGTCCGCGGAATCGAGTCCGCTTTTCCCCTTGTCGTAGTCGGATTGCGGAACGACCTTCTCTTCGAAGAGCCCGGCGATGCGTTTGTAATCTTGATCCGCATTGGCCTGGACGGCCTCCGCCCCGGAAAGTTGCGCTTCGAGCGATGCAATACGGTCTTCGAAATCGCGCGGATCGATCTGCATCAGCAGCTCCCCCTTTTTTACCGTTTTGCCGAGTTTCACGTTCACTTCGGTCAATGGCCCGCCAACGCGGAACGAAAGCGCGGTTTCTTCCGAGGCCTTGACGATGCCCGGATAGGCGCGGCGCCCATGCAACGGCGAGGCCGCTACCGTTTCATACCGAACCGGACGGGGCGTGTTGTTGAACGCCATCCGACCTTCGTTTTCATGCTTGGCCGCTTCTTTCTTTTTCGCGCCGGCGGCGCTCACCAATACAATGACCGCAAGCGCCAACAAGCCGCCCCCGACCCCGGTAATCATTTGTTTATTCAACTTCATTCCAATCCCTCAAGTTCCTTAATCCACCGGAAGCCCCAGCGACAACTGGGCCTGCCTAACCAACAAATCTTCCAATCTACTCAAATAGTCCTCCGAATAGCCTTCGACACCGAGCGCCTTTAAAAACACCTTCATGTAGTTGGCGTGGGCGAAGATCGGCATTTTCATGGTGATGGTGCGCTGAAACACCTCGGTTTCATCCATTGTGGGATCGACGGCTTTCAAGAAGCGCTCCAGGGCCGCCGTGCTGGGTTCAAGCACCTCTGCCCGGAACAGTTCATAGAGTTCGTCATCGCGCTGGAGCAGTTGGTAAATCACCTGCGAATGCCAGGCGGGCCGATCCGACCTGAACAGGTCGTTGATCTCGCTTGAAACAATGATCCGAACCACCTTGGCCAGCTCTTCGCGCGTTGAGTTTTCGTCGATCGCGTCGATCGCATCGTAATAGGCCCGGTGCAGGCACCAGCTCATCGCCTCGCGCACCACCGCCGCGAAGAGACCATCCTTGCCGCCGAAATGATAATGGATGCTTCCAATGTTTTCACCGGATGCTTCCGCCACCTTGCGGGTGGAAACGCTCGCGAACCCCTCCGCCGCCGCCAAGGTTCCTGCAGCATCAATAATGTTCATTCTCGTTGTTTCGGCTGCCGAATAGTGACTCATTTCCACCTCACATTTTTAATCAGACGACCAAATTTAATCATCTGCCCAATTTAGTCAACCGATTAAATCGTTTTTTTGATCGTTCGACTAAATTGAATAGTTTCCATTGCGTATTGCTAGGAAACCGAGCTTGCGGCACCCTTTTTCGATGCAGCCGCCCTATCTTCAATACAAGGACTACATGAAGCAACGCTACGGCGATGCGCTCTTCCGTGTACCGATCGACTTTAACCTGGGTTGCCCGAACCGGGAATCCGATGGATCGGGCGGTTGCACCTTTTGCAACGTGCGCGGCTCCGCCGCCGTCCAGACGATGGGCAAGGACTCGGTCGAAGAACAGATGGCCGAGGCGATCCGCTTCGCGCGCGACCGCTATGGCGCCAAGAAATACATGGCGTACATCCAGGCCTTTTCCGCCACCTTCGGCAAGCAGCAGCAACCGATGTATCTCGACCTGCTCGACGCCTTCGACTTTACCGCCGTCAGCATCGGCACCCGCCCCGACTGCCTGACGCCACAGGCCTACGATTTCCTTGCCGAACTCAACAAACACATCGAGGTGTGGGTGGAGCTCGGCGTGCAAACCGTGCACGACCGCACGCTGGAGCGCATCAACCGCGGCCACGACTGGGCCAGTAGCGAGACGGCCATCCAAAAGCTGCATGAACTCGGCATCAACGTCGCCGTCCACGTCATCCTCGGCCTGCCCGGCGAAACGGCCGAAGATTTCCGGCAGACCGCCGACACGCTGGCCGCCCTGCCCATCGATGCCGTCAAAATCCACAACCTGCATATTGAAAAAGGAACCACCCTTGCACTGGAGCACGCACTCGCTCCCCTGCCCGTTTTGATGGAGCACGATTTTGCCGAGCACCTGATGGATTTCATTCGTCGCATGCCGCCCGGTATCCCGATCATGCGGCTCACCACCGACACCCTGGACGAGGAACTGATTGCCCCGAAATGGCACATGGCCAAGGGGCAGTTCAAGGATTATGTCATCCAGCAAATGACTTGCCGGGAGTGGCGCCAGGGGGATCTCTTTGGGAGAGGGAAAAAGGAAGAACCGGAGAGCGGGAGCGGGCTGAAAACCGTTGAAACCGATGATGGGTCGGTCACATTTTGGAATGAGGACTATAAGGAGCACTACCACTCGCCCGCCGGCGCCCGGCTGGAGGCCGAGGAAAAATACATTGTTCCCGGTAAGCTGAAAGAGCGCCTGGAGAAAGGAGATCTCCATCTTTTGGATGTCTGCTTTGGTCTAGGCTACAACAGTCTTTGCGCGCTCGACGCAACGAAGCAAGATGCTTCGTCCACACTCTCGATCACCGCCTTGGAAATGGATCGGCGGGTGGTGGGCGCGGCGGCGAAAAACATCCAAACTTCGGACTCTGATTCCTTCGACTGGAAACAAACATTGGCGGAACTGTACAAGGGCCAAGCATCCAGCATCCCGTCCCAAGCATCCATAAGCATCCTCTGGGGCGATGCACGCCATACGATTACCAAACTCCCCACGCAGTATTTCGATCTAGTGTTTCTCGACGCCTTCTCCACCCAGCGCAACAGCGAACTTTGGACGGTCGATTTTTTCAAGAAACTCAAGGCCGTCATGAAACCCGACGCCGTGCTGCTAACCTATTGCGCCGCCATCCCCGTCCGCTCCGGCTTGATGGAGGCCGGGTTTTTCGTGGGCGAAACCGATCCGGTCGGGCGCCAGCGCGGTGGAACCCTCGCCGCCATGCGGGCGGAAGACATTGACCTCCCCCTGCCCGACCATGAACTACGGATGATCCGCGAAACCACCCGGGGCCTGCCCTACCGCGATCCGTACGGAGTTCGAACCAACAAGGAAATCCTGCGCGACCGACAGGAACGCATCATCGAATGCAAACAAGAAGATTCTTCCAATCGATAGGCAACTGTGCTTAATTCCGCCGGATTATGACGAACGACATCCATTTGACAGAAGACCTGCGCGTAAAAGAACTCAAAAAACTGGTCACCCCGGCCAAACTCAAGGAAGAGCTTCCGCTAGGGATCGAGCTCACCAACAAGGTGCTGGCCGACCGCGAAACCGTCCGCGACATCATTCACCTGCGGGACGACCGGATGCTGGTTGTGATTGGCCCCTGCTCCATCCACGATCCGTCGGCGGCGCTCGACTATGCCCAACGCCTGGCCAAGGTTGCCGACCAGGTGAAAGACCGCTACTTCATCGTTATGCGCGTCTACTTCGAGAAGCCGCGAACCACCATTGGCTGGAAGGGTTTCATCAACGATCCCCACCTCGACGATTCGTGCGACATGGAATTCGGCCTGCACGCCGCCCGCAAGCTGCTGCTCGACATCGCCATGCTCGGCCTGCCGATCGCCACCGAATTCCTCGACCCGATTGTCCCGCAATATACCGCCGACCTCGTCAGCTGGTCGGCCATTGGCGCACGCACGACCGAATCGCAGACGCACCGCGAAATGTCGAGCGGCCTCTCCATGCCGGTCGGCTTCAAGAACGCCACCGACGGCAACATCGAGATTGCCATCAACGCCATTGAATCGGCCAGCAATGCGCATAGCTTCCTCGGCATCGACCAGGACGGGCATACGGCGATTGTAAAGACCACCGGCAATCCGAACACGCATCTGGTATTGCGTGGCGGCAAGCAACCCAATTATCAATTTCCGGAAGTCACCTATGCCGCCTGCAAGCTCGAAGCTGCCGGCCTCGAAAAAACGCTGATGGTTGACTGCTCGCACGCCAACGCCAGCAAGGTGGCCCGCAACCAGGTCAAGGTCTGGGAAAGCATTCTTGAACAACGCGCCAAAGGCAACTGCCCGATCACCGGAGCCATGGTCGAAAGCTTCATCGAAGAAGGCAACCAGAAGATTTCCGGCAACCTCACCTATGGCCAATCCATTACCGATCCCTGCATCGACTGGGCAACCACCGAGAAGATGCTGCGAATGTAGCATGGTGCTCCGCGCCGTGTGCCGAACGTACGGGAAACGGCGCAGAGCACCGTTCTACTAATTCCCACCGGTCACACGGTAGAAGCCGTTGGTGGTGTCGGGCGTGACGCTGCCGGTGAAGTCGCGCGTTGCCGTGGTGACCGCCGTCCACGTTGCATTGGTGAGCGACTCCTTCTTTTCAACCACAAAGAACGGAACGCCGCCTTCCCATTCCAGCAGCACGTTGGTTGGATTTGCGCTGATGGAAGTAATTTGCAGGTCTTCAAGCGGCTGGACATCGGTTGCGGCGAGCACCACATCGTTGCCCGTTCCACCTACATAGGTGATTCGCAGCGTAACGTTGCCGGCCACCAGCGAAGCGCCTTCCGGCAGACCGTCGAAGGTGCCGGCGATCGGGTCCGAGCCGTCGTTGTCGATCACGAGGAACGAATCGCCCAGGGCGGGCACGAAGCCCCAGCTGATATCCAGGTCGGCATCGGCCAGCTTGATCGCGCCGTTGACGTCGAGCTGGTCGTAGCCCGGGAGAGTGAAGTCGTCGAGCTCCAGCTCGAACGTTGAACCGCTACCCAGCACCGTGCTTCCGGCACCCAATTGCCCGGCGCTCGCTCCCGGTGCCACGGTGCCGTCGCTTTCGACCGCGCCCACCGTGCCGATGCCGCTGAGCCGGCCGCCACCCAAGACCTTCACAAGGCTCGAAGACTGCGACCCGTTCACCCGCAGGGTTCCGGAATAAATTTCGGTGTCCCCGGAATAGGTGTTGTTTCCGGCAAGCGTAAACGTACCGTATCCATATTTCCGGAGCATTCCGGAACCCTCGATCAGCCCCTCGAAGCTGGTTGACGTTCCGTCCGCCCCAGTGCTTAACGTGCCGCTTCCAAGATCCACATGCCCGCTACCGGCCAGCGACCCGATATATTCGGTCGCGTTGTTCAGGTCGAACAAACCGGACGAGTCAACGGTTACCCGTTCCGTATCGATCTGCGCGCCACTCAGCAGACGCACGACATCCGCATCCGCACCGCCGTTGCCGTCACCAATATACAACCGTCCGATAATCGTGCCGTTGGCGACGCTCTTGTTCAGCGCCAACGTGCCTGCATCGACATAGGTGTTTCCGGTGTAGGTGTTGGCGATGGCACCGGAGAGGATCAGCGTGCCCTGGTTTGCCTTGGTCAGGTTGCCCGCGCCGCCGATTGAACCGGAAAGATCCAGCGTGGCCGCAACATGCCCGAGCGTGATGATTGAATCGGATTGCAACGTGATATCGCCCGTCCAAGCATTTGCGCCGCTGGTTGAATAGAGCCCGCCGTATCCGCTGTTCGATGAATTCAGCGTCAAGTGCTCGCCGGTAATCGTATGCCCGCCGCCGTGGATCTGCAGGTAGGCGCTACCGTTTACCGTGGTACCACCCGCCGCGGTTCCCAGTCCGAGATCGTTCTCCAACCGCAGTCCACCGGCTTCAATCAAGAACGGTCCGGTGAAGGTGTTCGCCGCCGTGAGCTGCAGCTCGCCGCCACCAGTTTTCGAGATGCTTCCTCCACCGGAAATAACCGCATCGATCACGAGCTCTGATGGATTGCCGGCCGATGCGGTACTTGGCGGAACCGAAAGAACCGTGCTTCCGGACAACGCAAGGTTTCCCGAAATCGTTGAAAAAGCATCAACGATGCCCTGCGAATCCACATTCACATCGTCCACGATCGTCAGCGTTGCGCTACCCGTATCGACATCCGCACCGCCGTTCAGGTTCAGATCACGTATGGCTTCGTTATATCCGTTCAGCTCATAAGACCCCGATGCGTTGACGGTAACATGGTCGAAGATCTCGCTGGAGCCCAGGTGCCGGGCCACTGCCGCCGGATCGCCCGAACCGTTGCCGCCAATGATTAGGGAGTGAGGAATGGACTGGCCGGTTTTGCCCATTAGCAGTGTGCCCTCCTCGACGGTGACATCCCCGGCAAACGTATTGTTGCCCGTGCCGGATAGCGTCAGTTCCCCTTCGCCAGTCTTGACGAGCGATCCCGCCCCATCGATGGGGCCGCTGATGTCCAAGGTATAGACATCGTACACTTCAATCTGGGTTTCCCGCAGCAGCGTTATCGGCCCGGCCCAGGAGTTTGATCCGGATGGAAACGAGCTGAAGATGGCGCGATAACTTGAACTGTCCATCGTCAGCGCTTCGTTCCCGACTTGCGTGCCCACCGTCAGTCTTGCGGCATTGTTAACAAACGTGCCTTCAGCTTCACTGCCCAATGACGTCGGTTGTCGTATAGAGAGCACTCCTTGATCCACGGTCATGGTCCCGGTGAAGGAATTAGCCGACATCAGATACAGGTATCCACTGCTCGTTTTGGTAATGTTGGCTGTTCCGCTCATCGCGGCATACATATAAAGCAACCCGGCGCTATCGATGGTGCATTCGCCGGTGCCCACATTCAGGTTACCGTAAATCCGGGATGATCCCACCGGATCGACCAGAATCTGGCTGTTGGCTCCGAGCGTAAGGGTGCCGGTGCCCGTTTGCACTTCGCCGCCCCCGTTCAGCGTCAGGCTGTTGCCGACCGTGTCGTTGAAGTTATTCAAATCGAGCAACCCGTCGGCATTTACGGTGATGGGAACCGAACCCAGCTGGAACTGTCCCAACTCCCGGGCAATCGCGCTGTCTGCCGCTCCCGAACCGTCGCCCACCGTCAACGAGCCGTAACCGACGGCCCAGTAGGGTGAGTTTTTGTCCATCAACAGCTGACCATCGTTCACGACGGTCGGACCGGTGAAGGCGTTATTCGCCGAACCGGAGAGAATCAGGTCGCCGGCCCCGATGAACGTGATGCCGCCCGAACCGGTGATGGTGCCGCCGAGTTCCAGCGAACCGCTGCTCGAAATCCGAGCATCTTCATCCAACACCACGTCGCCCGTCCAAAGAGAGGTGCTGCTGGCATAGAGCACCGTTCCGCTGGCCACGGGTCTATCCAGCGTCAACGGTTCACCGAGCACACTGTTGCCCACCAGATAAATAAAGCCTGTTCCTGTGGCGGTGGTGCCGCCGGCGGTCGTACCGAGCGCGCTGTTGTTGCGCACGTAGATGCCACCCTCGTTCACCGTCGTTGCCCCGGTGTAGGTGTTCGCGCCGAAGAGCGCCATATTGCCCGCACCCGTTTTCAGCATGCCGCCGCCGCTGACCACCGCGGTAATGCTCAGGTCGTAGCCCTGCGTGCCGTCGGCCACGTCGAACGTTCGCGTGCTGGCGTTTACACTGAGCTTACCATCGAAGAGCGCCTGGGAGGTTGAATAATTGACCGTGACAGTCCCGCCGAGATAAAGCGTCCCGCTCGAGCTGCCGGCGTGCCCGCCGTTGAAGGTGATTGCGCCCACGGTGTCGCTATAGGCATCGACGTCCAGGTAGCCATCGGCATTGATGATGATGGGAACCGTATCCCATAGCTGAAAGTCATCCTGAAGACGGACCATCACGGTGTCCGCCGAACCGGCATTGTCGCCGATTGTGAGCGACCCGTTGCGAATAGAATTCCCGCTGGTCTTGTTCAGCAGCAACGTGCCGTCGTTCACCATGGTGTCGCCGCCGTAGCTGTTGGCCGTCGACCCCGAAAAGATGTATGTGCCGTAGCCGTTCATCGAAATGCCGCCGGTGCCGCTGATGACGCCGCTGAACTCCAGCGTACCGCCGGTGCTGATGCCCGCATCCACGTTGAGTGTAACGGGCCCGGCCCAGCTGGACGCTCCGCTGGCGGACAGCGCGCTGCCGCTGCTGTTCGGTCGATCGAGCGCCAGCGGTTCCAGTCCGATATCGGTGCTGCTCAACTGAATGTAGCCGGTTCCGGTGACCGTTGTACCGGAGGCCGTGTCCCCCAGCGCATCGCCATTCGTGATATACAACCGGCCCTGATTCACTTCGGTTGTTCCCGTGTAGGTATTGACCGCTAGAAGCCCCAGCGTGCCCGCTCCTGTTTTCACGATATTGCCCCCGCTGAAAACGGCAGCGCCTTTCAAATCATATCCGGCCGCTCCATTATCTACGCTGAAGGTCCGCGTGCCCGCTCCAATATAAAGATTGCCGTCGAACTCCGCTTCCTCTGAAGACGCGTTGACGGTGACATCGCCACCGAGCCTGATTGAACCGGTCGCACTGCTGCTGGCCCGCCCCCCGTTGAAGGTGATGGGCCCGACGGTATCCGTATAGTTGCCTAGATCTAACCAGCCATCCTCATTGATAGTAATGGGTACAATCCCGATCTGGTACCCGGCCGCTTCCCGCACGATCGCGGCATCGTCGCCCCCCGAGCCGTTGCCGATGCTCAACGAGCCCGCATTAATGGCTCCATCAATGGCAGTCTTCGCCAGCTCCAGCGTACCGCTCAGCACCCGGGTTTGGCCGCTGTAGGTATTGGATGCGCTCCCCGCCAGCCGGAGCGTGCCATAACCATCCTTCAAGAGCTGGCCGGTGCCGCTAATCACTCCGTTCAAGGTGATCGACCCGCTGTTGGCAAACGAGAGCATGTGGCTGTCGAGATCGATATCCCCGTTGAAGGTCAGGCTGGACAGGTTCGCAGCGGCAAACAGCGCCGAGTCTATCAGGTTGATATCCAGATCAATGGTATTCGAATCGCCGGACGAGGTGACCTGCACCCCGAAATCGACACTGAGCTCGGAACCCTGAAGTGTATAACCACCACCGGTAAACTGGATCAGGAAAAACGTCCGGTTGCCGATGTTGTTATTGTTGACCTTATTGGCTGCTGTTTCCGGAAATACAAGAGTATCTCCGGCTTGAGGCGCCACATTACCTACCCAGTTTTGAGGGGCGCTCCAATAGATACTGTAACTTCCATCCCATGTACAGGTTGCCCCTTGCGCGGCAACTGCGCCGAACAACAGCGCAATTGTAAGGCATAATGCCCTATTGAATACAGTTGCACAGGCTTGTGCTTTCATGTTCTTCCCTCCCGTTGGAAGGGAAACCGCTTTCCGGCGACGCGGGCGCACGCCCGGAAAGATCGGAACCGGGAAGCATTTCCCCTCGATCAGGGAGGCAGTCTGATAACACCCCGTAACTTTGTCAATGCATCATGTTCTTATATCAATTATGTTGTGTAGATTATAACCTTAGTCGCATTTTGCTACAGCGAAACCAACTCGCCAACGGTCACATCCCCCCACCCCGGTTGGGCGAGCAGGTGTTCCAGCAGCATGGCGGAGGCGACGGCATCGTAGAGCGCGTCGTGGGCCGACTTCCCGGGGCAGAGTTCATCCACGCGAGGTTTGAGATCGAGCATCACCATCAAATCCTCAAGCGCATAGGAAGCGCAGCCCGGCCACACCCTGCGGGCAATTCGGAGCGTATCGATCCAGATGCCGAACTGGTGCATCGGAGCCATGGCACGAAGAAACTTTTTTTCCGTCGCCACGTTGTGGGCGCAGAGAGGATGGTCCGTCAACCTTGATTTTATTTGCGGCCAAAGCCCCTTCGGAGACGGGGCCGCAGCAATTTCATCGCGTAGCACGGCATGGCGCCCCGGCGCGTGCGGATTAAACGGACGGTTGGCCTCCACCCGCAGCAGGCTTTCGAACATGGAGTCCGGATCAACCTTGCCGCCTTTCAGCGTCACCATGCCAATCTGCCACGGCTCGGTCGGGAAGCCCCGAACCGAACCGGTCGTTTCATAATCCAGCACCGTAATCTCGGCATTAAAAATGGCCATGGTTGAATCCATGGCCATTATCATCCACATCAGGATGTCTATTGCAATCCTTACCCTTCAAGAGCGAGGAGGAGCGGCTCTTCGAGGGCATCGACGATCCAGCGGATGAAGCGCGCGCCGTCGGCGCCATCGATGATGCGGTGGTCGTAGGAAAGCGACAGCGGCATCATGAGTTTGCCATCCTGTTCAACGGCACGCCCAACACCGAGGATCGCCACCTCCGGCGAATTGATGATGGGCGTGAAGAACGTTCCACCAATGCCGCCGAGATTGCTGATGGTGAAGGTTCCCCCCTGGAGATCATCCAGCCCGATCTTGCCTTCGCGCGCCTTGGCGGCGATGCCGCCGAGATCCTTGGCCAGCTCGATCATGTTTTTCTGGTCGGCGTCGCGGATGACCGGAACCATGAGACCTTTCTCGGTGTCGACGGCGATGCCGATGTTGTAGAAATCCTTATAGATGATTTCCGAAGCGTCGGGATCGATGCTGCAGTTAAAGTTCGGGAAGACCTTCAGCGCGGAGGCAACGACCTTCACGAGGATCGCGGTAACCGTCAGCTTGGCCCCTTCGGCCTCGGCCTTCTTGCCAAACTTTGCGCGCAGGTCGTTGAGGTGGGTAATGTCGGCCCAGTCCTGCTGGGTGACATGCGGGATGGTTGCCCAGCAATGCGCCATGTGGTTCATGGTGGCCTTGCGGATGGCCGACATCTTTTCAACACGCGTTGCGCCGTGGAAGCGCGGGCGGCCTCCCCCGCTTTCCAGCGTGGACTTGGCAAAGTTCTTCACATCCTCCAAACTGATGCGCATGGTGCTGCCGGAGGGCGACACCTCGTGGATATCCACCCCGAGCTCGCGCGCCAGACGGCGGACGTTGGGTGCGGCCGAGACCGGCTTGGAAGCCGAAGATGCCACAGGGGCCGCAGCAACCGGTGCAGGAGCCGGCGTGGGTGCGGGCACCGGGGCAGGTGCTGGGGCGGCAACCGGAGGCGCCTCCTCGGCAGCCTCCGACGCGGTATCCGGAACCGCAGCTTGAGCCACGGGTTCCGGGTTGGCGGCGGCGCCCTCGGAATCGATGGTGAAGGCGAGCTGGCCGACGCCGACGCTGTCGCCATTGGCGACGTGCACGGCAACGATGGCGCCGGTGGCAGGCGATGGGATTTCCATGCTGGCCTTGCCGGCCTCGATTTCGAGCAGCGACTGCCCTTCGGTTACCATGTCGCCAACCGCCACCAGGACGTTGACGACATCGCCGGACTCAATGTTTTCCCCGAGTTCGGGAAGTTTAAATTCAAGTGCCATGGTTTTATTCTCCTACCGGATTGGGTTTGGCGGAATCGATGCCCAGTTCCTTGCGGGCCTTCTCCAATTTCTTTTTGTCGAACTCACCCTTTGCGGCCAACGTGGACAGCACGGTGAAGGCGATTGCATGGGCATCCACTTCGAAATGCTTGCGCAGGGCGCGGCGTCCGTCGGAACGGCCGAAGCCATCGGTGCCCAGGGCGGTGATGCCACCCGGAACGGCCGCGGACAGCGACGTTGGCAAAAGCTTCATGTAGTCGGACGCGGCGATGACGGGGCCGGTTTCGCCTTCGAGGCATTCGGTGATGTAGGCCTTGGCCTCGTTGCCGTTGCGCACCTGCTCGCGCTCGGTGTCGAGCACGTCGTTGATCAGGTTCTTGTAGCTCGTGACCGACCAGACGTTGGTTTCGATGCCATACGTTTCCTTCAGCAGGGCCGCGGCCTTGACGGCCTCCGGCAGGATGGCGCCGGAACCGAGGATCTGCGCCTGCGCCTTGTCGGACGACTGGAACTTGTACATGCCCTTGAGGATGCCCTCCGCCACGCCTTCCGGCATCGGCGGTTGCTCATAGTTGTCGTTCATCAAGGTGATGTAGTAGAAGATTTGCTCGTCGTCGACATACATGCGGCGGATACCGTCCTTGATGATGATCGCCAGCTCGTAGGCATAGGCCGGATCGTAGGCGACGAGGTTCGGGATGGTGAGCGCGAGCACAAGGCCGTGGCCGTCCTGGTGCTGCAGGCCCTCGCCGGCGAGCGTGGTGCGGCCGGCGGTGGCGCCCATCAGGAAGCCCTTGCAGCGGGAGTCGCCGGCAAGCCATGCGGAATCGCCGATGCGCTGGAAGCCGAACATCGAATAGTAGGTGTAGAACGGAATCGTGTTGATGCCGTGGTTGGCGTAGGCGGTTCCGGCCGCCACGAACGAGGAAAAGGCACCGGCCTCGGTGATGCCCTCTTCGAGGATCTGGCCGTCCTTGGCTTCCTTGTAGTAGAGCAGGTTGTCGGCATCGACCGGTTCGTAGAGCTGGCCGGAGTGGGCATAGATGCCAACCTGGCGGAAGAGCGCATCCATGCCGAAGGTGCGGGCTTCGTCCGGTACGATCGGGACAATCAACTTGCCGATGCCGGGGTCGGACAGCAGCTTCGAAAGCACCCGCACAAAAACCATGGTGGTGGAAACCGGGCGTTCGGAACCGGCATCGAATTCCTGGAAGATTTTATCGGCCGGCATTTCGACCGGGGTGTATTCGGTGCGGCGCGTCGGGACATGCCCGCCGAGCGAGGCGCGGCGCTGGCGGAGGTATTGCATTTCCGGACTATTGTCCGCCGGGCGGTAGAACGGGACGCTATCGATCTCCTCGTCGGAAATCGGAATGCCGAAGCGGGTGCGGAATTCGCGCAGGGAAACCTCGCCCATCTTTTTCTGCGAGTGGGTAATGTTCTGCCCTTCGCCCGCCGTGCCCAGGCCATAGCCCTTGACCGTCTTGGCCAGGATGACGGTCGGCTGTCCTTTGGTTTCTAGCGCGGTCTTGTAGGCGGTGTAAACCTTGGCCGGATCGTGCCCGCCACGGCGCAGGCGCTTGATTTCGGAATCGGAAAGGTGTTCCACCAGTTTAAGCAGTTTCGGGTCGGTGCCGAAGAAGTGCTCGCGGACGTAGTCGGCGTCTTCCACAGTGTATTTCTGGTATTGCCCATCAACCACCTCGCCCATGCGCTTGGCCAGCAGGCCGTCGTGGTCTTTTTCGAGCAGCGGATCCCAGCTATCGCCCCAAACGACCTTGATCACGTTCCATCCGGCCCCGCGGAAGGCGGCTTCGAGTTCCTGGATGATCTTGCCGTTGCCGCTGACCGGGCCATCGAGGCGCTGCAGGTTGCAGTTGACGACAAAGGTGAGGTTATCGAGTTTTTCGCGGGCGGCGAGCTTGAGCGCGCCGAGGGATTCGGGTTCGTCGGTCTCGCCATCGCCCAGGAACGCCCAGACTCGCTGGTCGGTCGGTTTGCGCAGGCCGCGGTCTTCGAGATATTTGATGTAGCGCGCGTGGTAGATCGCCGTAATCGGGCCGAGCCCCATGGAAACCGTCGGGAATTGCCAGAAGTCGGGCATGAGCCACGGATGCGGATAGGAGGAGAGGCCGGGGGTGTCGTGCAGCTCGTGGCGGAAGTTCTTGAGATGGTCGTCGGTCAGGCGGCCCTCCAGATAGGCGCGCGCGTATACGCCCGGCGACGAGTGGCCCTGGAAATAGACGAGGTCGCCCGGGAAATCCTCGGTGCGCCCCCGGAAAAAGTGGTTGAAGCCCACCTCGTAGAGGGTGGCGATGGATTGGTAGGACGAGATGTGCCCGCCTATACCGTCTTCCTCGCGGTTGGCGCGCACCACCATGGCCATGGCGTTCCAGCGGATGAGCGACTTGATGCGGCGTTCCATTTCACGGTCGCCCGGATAGGCCGGTTGTTCGGCAAGCGGAATCGTGTTGATATAGGGGGTGTTGGCGGAAAACGGCAACCGAACGCCCTTGCGGTGCGCCTCGACTTGCAGGTCGTGCAAGATATCCTTGACGCGATCTGCCCCCTCGGTCTCCAAAAGCTCATCCAGCGCGTCGAGCCAGTCCTGCTTTTCGAAATCCACACTTTCCGTATTCGAATTGGTTGTTTCCATGTTTGGTTCCTTCGTTTTGAGTGCGGCCAATTTAAATAGGAGTGAACCAGTACACAATTAAAAAATGACAAAAACAACCCGTTGTCCCATCATATTTTCCATGTTTATCTCCCGGGATTGGCATTTCAGGGGGAACTTCGCGGAGGCCCGGAGCCGTTTCTTCCCCAAACGTGCTTTTTTCCAGGCACCGGATGTGGTTTAAAGGGCGGCTGTTGCGAGTCTGGAGAAAAAAATGAAATACATCGGAGCACACGTTAGTGCCAGCGGAGGGGTGGAAAACGCCCCCCTTAATGCCGCCGAAATCGGGGCCAATGCCTTTGCCCTGTTTACCAAGAACCAGCGGCAATGGGTGGCCAAGCCCCTGACGACCGAGAGCATCGACGCCTTTAAAGCCAACTGCGAAGCGCATGGCTTCAAGGCGGGGCAGATTCTTCCCCACGACTCCTACCTGATCAACCTCGGCCATCCGGAAGCCGACAAGCTCGAAAAATCGAGGGCCGCCTTCCTCGACGAAATGCAACGCTGCGAACAGCTCGGGCTCGACCGGCTCAACTTCCATCCGGGCAGCCATCTGCAGCAAGTTTCCGAGAGCGAATGCCTCGCGACGATCGCCGAGTCGATCAACATGGCCTTGGACCAAACCCAGGGGGTGTCCGCCGTGATTGAAAACACGGCTGGCCAAGGTTCCAACCTCGGCTTCCGGTTCGAGCATCTCGCCGAGATCATCAGCCTGGTTGAGGACAAGCAGCGGGTTGGCGTCTGCATCGACACCTGCCATAGCTTTGTCGCAGGCTACGACCTCAGCACGACAGCCGCTTGTGAAGCGGTCTTTAGTGAATTTGACCGCGTGGTCGGATTCGACTATCTAAAAGGCATGCACTTGAACGGTTCTAAAAAGGAACTTGGTAGCCGTGTCGACCGCCACCATAGTCTCGAACAGGGATTCCTTGGATTGGATGTCTTCAAATACATTATGAACAGCGACCACTTTAACGGCATCCCCATGGTGCTCGAAACCATCGACGAAACCATCTGGGCGGAAGAAATCAAACTACTCAGGAGCTTTGAGGAAGGGTAGCCACAAAAATGCACAAGAAGCACGAAGACCGTAGCGCGGTTCTTTGTGGTTTTTGGGCTCTTCGTGGCCAAATAAGAACATGAATCTGCTAGAAAACATCCGAGTCGTCCTCGTTGAGCCGATCTTCGGCGGGAATGTCGGTTCCGTATGCCGGGCGATGAACAACAATGGCATCACGGACCTGGCTATTGTCAACCCGCGCCCGGAGTTCGACTGGGACGACGCACGCAAGCTTTCCTGCAACGCCAAAGAGCAGCTGGAGGCCCGCAAGGAATATGCAACCCTCGCCGATGCGGTGGCCGGTTGCACCGTTGTGGCGGGAACGTCAGCGCGAACCGGATTCTACCGCGACACCGCCTACTCACCCAAAGAGTTTGCCCCGATCGGGCTGGAGAGCGCACAGGATCAGAAGATTGCGTTGGTGTTTGGTCGCGAAGACAAGGGGCTGTTCAACGAGGAACTGGCGCTTTGTACGCACATCATCCAGATTCCCTCGAGCGAACTCTACACCTCCCTCAACCTGTCGCACGCCGTCTATGTCTGCTGCTATGAAATGTTTTCCGCCGCCGGCATCTTCCAGCCCTCCGAAGAAACCGCGCAAGAAGCCGACTCCGCCTTTCGCGAGCGCATGTTCGCCGTCTGGCGGGAAATGATGATCGAGACCGAATTCACCCACGACCAAAAGCTCGACCATATGATGATGGGCCTTCGCCGCATCTTCACGCGCGGCAAGCTCACCGTCCCGGACTGTAAAATTCTGATGGGTCTCGCCAAGCAGACCCTCTGGGTGACCAACCAATGGCGCAACGAACAGGAAAAGAAAAACCACTAGTCTTCACTTATTTTCACTAATCAGTTTTCCAATGCATTGGAATTAGTGTTGATTAGTGCAAATTAGTGGTCAGGAAAATATGAACGGATTCCCAGAAAAGAAACACATCTCAAAAGCCGAGATCAACGAGTTGCCGATGAAGTCCTACGACGGGCCGATCCATCTATTCAACACCGAGGCCGAAGCCGATGCGGCGGCAGCCAAGCTGCTGGACGAAACCCTGCTGGGTTTTGATACGGAAACACGTCCGGCCTTCCGCAAGGGGGAGAGCTATGACCCTTCCCTGCTCCAGCTCGCCACCGAACAAGCGGTTTTCCTGTTCCAACTCCAGCAGTGCGGACTGACGCCCAACTTGATCAAGGTGCTCTCCTCGCCGGACATCGTCAAAGCCGGAGTTGCCATTGACCGCGACATCAGCGAGCTTCAGGCCATGGAACCTTTCGAAGCCGATGGTTTCATTGAATTGGCCATCCCCGCCAAGGAGGCCGGCATCAAGAACCTGGGCCTTCGCGGCATGACCGCTATCTTGTTCAGCTTCCGGATCTCGAAGAAGGAGCAGGTTTCCAACTGGGCGCGCCCCGAGCTGACCGAATCGCAGCAAACCTACGCCGCCACCGATGCCTGGCTCGGACGTAAGATCTTCCTCGCGTTCCAGGAAAACGGCCTGGTGTAAACGCAGAAAAAGCGCCCTCGCAATGCTGGGCGCTTCCTCTAAACACAGGGCAGGCACGGATGCCCGCCCCACTTGTTTTCGTCAATAATCCAGACTGATCGACGCGAACACGCGCGCTTCCGGCGGAATGTCAGTATCTTCGTAGGTCACCGGATCAGCCAGCGAATAGGCTCCACCAATATCCGCTCTGACTCCAAAAATATTGAGGCCGAGACCAGCGGTTGCAACCCAATCCGAATCATCTAGAGCAATGTTCTTGTAGGCACCCAGGCGCAACGCCAGCAACCAGATGTCGAATTCGGTGCCGAATGAAAGACGCTGGATGTCGTAGCCATCAAGCAGCGTGCCGGTTTCGAGCACATCGTAGTTCATTTCCAGCATGAAGCGGCTGGAGGGGATGAAGGCCGCCCCCAGCGTGAGCTGGGGGTCGATGGTCACGTCATCGATTTTGACCGTCCGGTCCCGACCTGTTCCGGGATCCGTGTACGTCTCCTCGAATCCTTTGAACTTCGGGCTATTCAGGTTTTTGCCCACCACGGCGAACTGTACCATCGGCAGACGGTAGAGCATGCCGAGATCAAGGCCAAAGTTCAGGGTGGCTTCGGTATTGTCCGATGCGATTTCGATGGCCTCATCCAATGCGTCCTCCTCGAAGAACCAAATGTTTGCCCCCGTGACCGTTCCGTACATGCCCTTGGCTGTCGCGCCCACGGAAAGACGCCCATCCATGAACGACCGGCCATAGCTGAGAGGTACTTCAACCACACCAAAGGCGCGCCCAACAGCGACGGATGTATTGTCCGCCAAGTCGCTTTCGAAATCGATATTGCTGATTAATTTGACCGTATTGTTTACGTCGTCGCCGTCGATTCCGGCGGTGCCCTTGTACTCGGCCAATTTAGAGTCCAGGAATTTGACCGCATCCTCATCGCCCAGCTGGTCAATCAATGTTTGCCGAGCAGCAGCATCAAGAACCTGGTAATTGTGGCTCGCGGCGTTGAAGCCATCCTGTGACGCGACATCGTTAATGTTACCGACGAATTGATTTAGATCCTGTCCAATCCCAATGTTCGCCGTATCGGGAACAATATAGGCCACCGCTTCGCCGAATACACGGATGCCAAAGCCCCAGTGCCCAATGCGCAAACTGGTGCCAACGTTCATATCCACATAGGCGGTGTCGCCGGCATCAATTCCTTCAAGGGTGGTGGCAACGGCAAACAAGGCGTCGATGGCCTCCGATTCCGCCGCAAGTCCGTCCTCTCCGAAAAGATCGAAATCAATATCGGTGAACAGGTTCAGGTATTTTCCCATGTCGCCGGTCATGTTATAGCCAACGCCAAAATCGACCAGGGACCATCCCCAATCCTGTTCGCCCATTTTATTGCGGTCGAGCTTATTGGTTTCCGAATGCATGAAACCGAACGCCGCCGGGTTGTAATATTGCGCCGACGCATCGCGCGTCGAAACCGCATTGGCACCACCCATGCCCATCGCGCGAGCGCCAACAAATCCATAGTCAGCAAAACCACATGGCACGATGGCCAATCCAGCCACCACGGCCACCTTAATTTTCTTATCCATCCCTGTCATTTCCATTCTCCTTAGTTACAATGGTTCCCAGCATACTTCGCGACACTTTACTCCACAAACAAAATTAAGAGGTAAAACCTCATCAATTTCATCCATGGTGCACCAAACAGGAAGACGTTCTTCCGGTTCGACGCGTTTGCCGAACCCCCTTTTCCATCAGCAAATCCGCCATGGGGCCATCGACTTTCACCAAGGCAACGAAGATTGCGGAAACATCCGTCCCGCATTCGGCGCACACAAAGACCGCCGAACGAGTCCGCCAAACGCCATGATCCATCCAACATTCGCACACCATCTTGCATCTCCTTATGCGGGGTAGGCTTTCCAGCCGGCCCAGGGCAGACAGGAATGTCCGCCCCACATGTTCCTACGGCTCTGCGCGAACACGGAAAAACTGTTGGTTCGCTTCCACCGGGATCGACCACTCGACCGGCGGGGCGGCGTTGGTCCAGGTGGTGAGGTCGTCGGACTTCATCAGCTGCAGCGAAAGGTCGGCCATGCCGCCCGACGTTTCCAACGCCAACTGCCCAACGGCCACATCCACCACCACGTTCGATTCGTAGAGTCCGAACGTTCCGCCGTTGTTGCGAATAAAGTCGACCATGGCGTTATGACTGTTAGTTGGGTTGTATCCATGCGCCACCTCGAATCCATCGCTGAAGTTATCCCCATCCGTATCGCCACTATGCAGGTCGGTTCCGTGAATGGTTTCGAGATAGTCGGTCAGGCCGTCGTCGTCATCATCGTGGGCCAGCTCGTGAACCAGCAGGTTGTCCGCCTCCTGGCGGATTAGCCAACCGGGCGACACCGACAAACCGGAATAGTCGCTGCCCGCACCGCCCAAAACAACGGCCAATCCCTGGGGCGAGACCCCGGCAATCGCCGACAGCAGCACCAGCCCGGAACCGCCCACCATTCCCGACACATCGACGGTATCCGCAACCGTATTGCTCACCGCATGCAGCTCGAATATCCCGCCGTCGCAAACCAAGTTGCTTTGAACCGTGAAGATCCCAACCGCACCGCCACCGGGCTTCAGCGAACCCTTTAGCAACAGGTTTCCGGTCAATGCCCCGTCGCCGGAAAGCACCGCACCGGAATCCACCAGCACTTGATTAGCCGAAACTGTTTCATTTACAGAAAACACCGTCCCATTCCCCACCGACAGCACCGCAGCCTGCACCGCGATGGCGAAGAACGAAAACCCATAAACCATCAGCCTTCTTATTGGTTCATGCCCTATCAGCGAAGTGGGAAGTAGCTCGCATATCCGATGCGAGTTGTCGCGGCATGGGCCGCGCGATCTACCGGAAAACGCGGATCGGATATCCGCGCTACAGACCAGGCACCGACGTGCTCCCTCAAAATGGGCCATAACGCTGGTTATCGTTATCATACCGACCTCCATTCAATAGTCTTGCCGTCAGGCTGGATTAATACTTGATGATGTAGTTCACACTAACATTCTTCGGGCGGGTTTCTGAAGATGACCGTGCAACGCGGGCAGAGTCGAATATGAGTTTACTTGCAGAACTGGCATTTGCAGTCCCCGTCCCGACTTGTGATGAGTCATACACAAGGTCAAAAACGCCAACATCACTCAGCCTGGAATCCCATCTAAGCTGACGATGCCAAAACTCCCCCGTCATCCGCTGAAGTGCATCCACCTGATAGGAACCAACACTTCTTCCTCCTCCATCCGGATCTTGCTTCCCATCGCTTCTTCCCTGGTTCAGGCCGCGCAGGAATTGTCCCCTCATGTCCGGCACGTTGAAATCCGTTCCGACTCCATTTGACCCATCACCCCAGGCAATGCCGATGGCAGCATAAAGGGATGGATAGTTGCTGGAACTAAGTTCACTGCCGTCGCATAGAAGCCAACCATCGGGAATGTTGTTTGTCGTTCCGGCAAAAGCCGTCACCGAACCCACAGGATCGGAGGACGACGAGATCTTTTCCCACCCGGATCCCGTTCTGTAGAAAAACGCATCGACATCAGTATCGTAAACCAGCAATCCAACGGCGGGCGAAAGAATGGCTTCGCGTTGCGCGGTGGTCATACGCGGGAAGAGTGCCCCCTTGTTAGTGGAGGCCACCTCAAACATGGCGGATGCATCGGGTGTGATTTCGGTTTCGGCAATCCCCACCCCTTCGGCATGAGTACTTGCTGCCAGCAATACTGCACAGGCTACGATCTGGTTGGTTTTAATGAATGCGTTCATTTCGAGTCTCCTTGTTTTAATCCATTTCTCTTTCTGAGCTCCATATCGCTGGTAGGGCGGAGTGTCCCCACTCCGCCGCTCGTCCTGAGCCAGCCGAAGAGCGGACGACAGCCGTACCTACCTTTCACAAACTTCTTTGGCTCACAGAGCCAACGCTACATCGCTCTCTTGTTGCATCGGTTTTCAGAACCGATCTGGAGGGGCGCAGGCTCTGCGCCCACGGTCGGTGAGCCACCGACCCTCCAATTGGCCGGCACAGAGGCCAGCCCTGCAAAAACATTAACGACTTTAAACACTCGGAAAATAGCGGCGCACAAACCACAGGCCGCCGCCGAAGATGCCGACGAACGCAATCGTGGAGGGTTCGGGGATGGATACTCCGTAGAATTTTACGGTCGCATCCACACCAGTTCTTGTTGCCCGTAATTCCCAGTAATCTTCAGTACCGCCTGTGACCAGCGTCGGAGCAATAATTCCCTCATTGTCGAACGATCGGACGCTAAGCGCGTCAGCGGTCTGCACACCGGGGATCGAGTATGTGCCCGAATAGATGATGGAGTCATCTGCCTGATCGATAACCTGGGCTGATACTATATCTCCGATCGCAGAGAGTTTGATCCAAACTCTTGTTCCTTCAGCAATGCCTCCACTATCCAGTGAAGCCGATGTTGTGTTGTCATTACCAATTAAATTGCCAAACACTCCATCGCTTGAACCAACATCCGTGTCTGCACCGATTGAAAACTCCCCCAGAAAACTTCCTGAACTGAGAAAGCCGGCGCCAAAAAATGAACCGTACTGCGTATTCAAATTGCTGATGTTGACGAGCTCGATATCAAAATAAACGCTCGACGGCAGAGCGCCATTTAATGGTACTGAGACTTGTGGAAAATTACCTGATGTCGAGTCTGCGAAGTCGGCAGCATCATAAAGTGAGATTAAATTCAAATCACCATATGAGAATGGTGCGAGGGCCGTCATGGCCGCCGCCAATAAAACTATTCCTTGTTTCTTAAACATAATACGCTCCTTGTTTTAAACACTCGGGAAATAGCGCCGCACAAACCACAGCCCGCCCCCGAAGATGCCGACTAATGCGATGGTTCCGGGTTCGGGGATGGCGGCATTGTGGCTGAAGCTCTTCCATTCCGATGTGCCGTATTCCAAACCTGTTGCCTCGCCGAATGCCACGCGCTTGTTCACACCGAATTCACTCGCAGCGGTCAGCGTTGAATCGGACAGGACTAATGACCCATCCTGATAGATGGAAACACTGGAACCGGAAATCCGGAAAAGGTAGTCGTGGAAAGCCCCGTCGGTATCCACTGAAACGGAAGGCCCCTTGCTGGCAAAGTTACGCCCCATAAACAATTCATCCTGACCGATCCAAAGGCTGGAACCTACATTGTTGGACACCGTGATAAAAACCCCCGCCGGAGCCCGCCCATCATAGCCATTCGACCCTGAGATCAGACGCATCGTAAAAGACGCCTCGAAAACACCCGGGAAATCCAAGGTCTCTGTTGGCTCGGAATAACTGAAGTACATATTTTCATTTGCACTACTTGTACTTAGGGTCATCACGGAAGAGCTGATCGTTGGATTCTCAGGGCTGGCGTTATCCAACAGCTGGTACCCAACCTGATCCGGCGTTAAGCCGGAAGAAGCATTCCACGACATAACAGATGCATAGCTTCCGAGAGTCATCATGTTCGAGGTTAATACTATAACAGCAAATTTTAGTTTCATCTTCATCTCCGTTTCAAATTCCTTTGGTCGCCAATCCTGAGCCAGCCGAAGAGCGGACGACAGCCGTACCTACCTTTCACAAACTTCTTTGGCTCACAGAGCCAACGCTACATTCTGGAGGGGCGCAGGCTCTGCGCCCACGGTCGGTGAGCCACCGACCCTCCAATTGGCCGGCACTGAGGCCAGCCCTCCAAAAACATCAACCCCTTTAAACACTCGGGAAATAGCGGCGGACAAACCACAGGCCACCGCCAAAAATGCCGACGAGGGCGATGGTTCCGGGCTCGGGGATGGCTTCGGCCGTATAGAACTGGAAATATTCGTTGCTGTTTGCTCCGCCGTCATTCTCGCGCACCGTCACCATGTTGAATACCGTGTCGCTGGAGAAGCCGATGAATCGCGGGGTGTTGAATAGGTTAGAGTAGAACTGGGTACTGCCAACGCTCGTTGCTCCATTGAAGAATTCCAAGGTAAACAAACTGACATCGGCATTATCTTCAAACCTGAATGCAAAGGCCGACTGATTGCTGTTGAACAACACGTTGAAGTTTTCATCATTGTTCAGGGCATAGACGTTTCCTGCCATGACAGATGTTGCAAACGCGCGATAAAAATGTTCAGCCGTTGCAGGGTTTCCAACTCCAGCAGCCGTCTGCAGCGTCATGTTCCCACTGAGACTGTTTATATTCGCATAGGTCGCATTCGGCGTATACGTGAACGATTCAGAGACCAGACTGAAATCCGCCTGATCCGTCGATGTGATGATTCCAGCAAACGTGCAGCTTGAGAATCCGATTACACAACAGACTGTCAGCACTTTTTTTAGATGCATCATATTTATTTTCCCTTTTTCTATATCCCGCCCGGTGAGGCACCGGGTCTACAACAGATCAATCTGAAGGCCGGGTACCTTTACTCCGCGCGCTTTGCGCGAGATCATTCCTAGATTCGGAAAAAGCGGCGGACAATGAAGAGGCCGGAGCCGAAGATGCCGACGAGGGCGAGCACGCTGGGTTCGGGGATGACGGCTACGAAGGCTTCGGTGTTGCCGTTGTGGGTGCCATAGCCCACGATGGTGGTTCCATCATCGGAAATTCCAGTGGCTTCAGAAAGCGTCCAGCCCGTCATATCCATTCCCCCATCTTCAAGAACGGTTTTAAGCGATTGCATGCCCCCAACCTCATCCCACACAAAGGCTTCAGTTCCATTAGCGGAATCCCCATTGCCCACCACTACGGAACCATCGGTGGATGAGCCGTTGGCAACGCTATTAAAGCTTCCTCCCGCCAGATCACCCAGCCCCACCATGCCACCGCCCGCTGTCCAGCGAAAGGCTTCGTATCCATTGGCGGATTGACTAAAACCCACTACGGCGGAACCATCGGCGGATACGCTGTTGGCATAGCTATAAATGCCTCCTCCCGCCAGATCACCCAACCCAACCATGCCACCGCCCGATGTCCAGCGAAAGGCTTCGCTTCCATTAGCGGAATAACCCACTCCCACTACAACGGAACCATCGGCGGATGAGCCCAAGGCAACACTAGAAAAGCCTCCCCCTGCCAGATCACCCAAACCAACCATGCCACTCGATGTCCAGCGAAAGGCTTCGCTTCCATTAGCGGAAGTACTATAACCCACGACGACGGAACCATCGGCGGATGCGCCATGGGCTTGGCTAAAAAAGCTTCCTCCCGCCAGATCACCCAAACCAACCATGCCACTCGATGTCCAGCGAAAGGCTTCGTTTCCATTAGCCGAATTACCTCGTCCCACCACTACGGAACCATCGGCGGATGCGCCATGGGCTCTGCTATTAAAGCTTCCTCCTGCTAGATCTCCCAAACCCACCATGCCACCCGATGTCCAGCCAAAGGCTTCGGTTCCATTAGCAGAAGAACTAAAGCCCACTACGGTGGAACCATCGGCGGATATGCCTTGGGCAACGCTAGAAAAGCTTCCTCCCGCCAGATCACCCAACCCCGTAAAACTCATGCTAGCCGACGCCATCGAAGCGATGCCCAAACATGCGCCCATCATGATTCCTGCCATCTGTTTTTTATTCTTCATTTCAATCTCCATTCAGCGGACGGCTGAGGACAGCCGTCCCTACCTATTCTAATTCTCTAACTCAACTTTCAGATTGTAGAACCCACCGGACTCGGCGGAGTGGACGGTATCGGTATAGCTGTTCTGCGGGTAGGCAATTCCGGTTTCCAGAGTTTGGAAACTGTTGGTGAGGCTGTCGGTCCATTCCACCGTGTAGACGCGGCCGGAGACGGATTGCCAATCGATGACGTACCCTTCTCCTGGAATCTCCCAGGGCTTCGCCAGCTTCAGGATGGAGCTGGCGTTGGTGGGATCGGTGCCCATAATCCATTCGGCCCAGTTTCTACCGGGACCGCCATAGCCAGGGCCATCGGCGTCCGGATCCGCATCGGGGTTGGCATTGGGATGGTTGGTGGAACCGAAGTATTGGATTTCCCATTCGTCGGGAAGTCCGTCACCGTCGCCATCCACAAACGAGCCGCCTTGAGCTTCGCCATCCCACCAGATCATGAAGTTGTCGAATGCTAGATCCCCTGCGGAAACCACTTCTCCCTGATTATCAACATAGATTACGGGAACAAAGGTATCCGCCGTGGATAGCCCCCACGATGCTGTTGAGATTGAAGAGAGCTGTTGGAACCGTCCAAACACAAATGCATGAGAACTGAGCGTCTGGGCCGTTGCATCATAATCAATTCGAATCAAAGCATCATTGAGTTCATAAAAATAATCCTGATCCTCATAGAAATCGGTATCGGAAATAAGGTCGATCCCCCAGGTCTCAAGCCGGTAAACATCGAAACCATTATTAAAATAACGAATGCTGAACTCTTTTCCACCACCGAACACCGAAAGCCCCGGTCCTACATTCTGAATATCGTTCAGGAATGCGGCAGAAACTGCGACAGACCAACTCTGAGTGGAACTGAGTTCATGCGCATCCCACTGCCAGCCGTGCCAGCCATCAGAACCGGAGAGATTACTATACTCCAGCCGTCCGGAAACCTCAGTAAATGTTGCTGCCGGATCTGTCCAGATAAATGGTTGCCATTTGGCAGAATCAACAGAGTTGTCATTAAAGTCATCATAAAACGCCGTTGGGCCACTGACAAAAAACTCATGGGTTACTTCGGCAAGCTTGTTATAGAAATAGGGAATACCATCGGCATTCAGATCCGTCCGGAGAAAACCTTGATATTGAGCAAACACATTGAATCCCTGTTCCAATTGAACGGAGGTCTGGGTGGTGGTAATCGGTCCATCGGAAGGCGGGAACCAACCCAGATTATCGGCAACTCCAGAGGAGTATAATCCGATGAAGACACCGTCCTCATCATCGTCTTTAAGTGCATTACCGATTTCGTTAAAGTTTGCCCCGGCCTGCGGGGTCGGCCACTGGAGGTTTAGCGTGCCGACGGTCTGAATCGACCCGGCCAGTGGTGAAGGCGAGGTAAAGGTTGGCTCCACAGTCATGGGCGGTATCGGCGTCACGCCGTCGTTCTGAGTGAAAGGCAGCGTGGTCGACTGGTAGCTGCCGTCCGAAAACCCGAAAGTGATGGTTATGACACCGTCCAACAGGGTGTCGTAGGGCGTCGTTTGGTTCCTGTCGCTAATTCTCCATTCCAGGCCGGACCCGGAATCCCACGGGATGGTCTCAAGCACATCCAGCCCGCCAAGCGTCTGCACGCGCATCGAAACAACGTCATGGCTGGTCACCGCTTCAATGTCGTACCAATAGTCGTCATCACTGGAGTCCCCCGCGCTGCCGAAATCACGCGAATATTCCATATTTAATTCATGCACTTCATTACTTAAGACGGATACGGCCGATGTAATTGAGACGACGCCCAAACATGAGCCCATCATTATTCCCGCTATCATTTTTTTGTTCATCATTTTCTTATCTCCATGCATCGGACGGCTGAGGACAGCCGCCTCTACCTATTCTAATTCTCTAATTCAACTTTCAGATTGTAAAACCCGCCGCCTACGGCGGTGTGGACGGTGTCGGTGTAGCTGTTCTGCGGGTGGGTGATGTTGGACTCGAGCACCTCGAAGGTGTTGGTGAGGTTGCCCGCCCATTCAACGGTGTAGACGCGGCCGGTAACGGGTTGCCATTCGATGACATAGCCGGTGCCGGGGATATGCCACGGTTGCGCCAGCTTGAGGATGGAGTTGGCGTTGGTGGGATCGGTGCCCATAACCCATTCATCCCAGTTTCTACCGGGTCCGCCATAGCCGTTGCCGTCGGAGTCGGGGTCGGCATCGGGATTGGCGTTGGTGTGGCTGGTGCTGCCGAAGTATTTGATTTCCCAAGCATCGGGCAGCCCGTCGCCATCGGCGTCGGAGGGTACATTGACGACGATGAAGTGGTTTGCATCCACCCCGTTGACCGTCGCATGCAAGGTGGCGGAACCGGATCCCGTCAGGATGATGGTTCCCGAGCTTTCATCGGTGAAGCTGAAGGGTGAAAGGTCGAAGGTGCCGAGCCCCACCCCGCCGCCGATCACCTGCAAGTCCACGAACTCTTCCAAACCAATGAACTGCTTGGGGTGGCCATAGATGTTCTTGGCCTGGAGCGTGACGAAGAATTCCTGGTCGGCGGTGACTGACGACGGTGCGCTCCAAACCAGGGAACCGAGCGGTGCCTCCGTCCAGCGGTAGACGACGGGTATTTCGAGCGGAGAATTGGCGGCCTGGGCCGAGACGATGGAGACCGTCCCTGTGCGGATGTATTCGGGATAGAATTCCTCGCCCCTATCGGGCACATCCCAGGCGGTGTTGCTGACCGAAAGCATGTCCACCTCGCCGGATAGCGTGCCGTTGCTGACGGGAAGCTCCAGCCAGGTGACATCGGAGGTTGCGCTGTAGCCCAGCACGTTCGAGCTGCTGCTCCAGACCGAGAAGGAATGATCATACTCGACCGGATAGCCCCAGTAGGCCTGGCCATTGATTCCGGTGGTGGATGCCAGGAGATATTCGGGGATGAAATTGAAGGAGCCCACATGGCCATTGCCATCGTCCGCCACGAGCCAAATGTTGGACGGCATGCCGGCAACGGCGAGCTCGCCCGTCCAGACGCCGTCAACAAAGCTACCGGTGTTGATTGGCGAGAGTGCAAGCGGCTCCAATCCGCCCCCCACGCCGAACCGGACATCCGGAACCAAACTTTTGGTGTATGGCGCGGGATTGTCTACGAGCGGCCAGTCCAGCGGATCGTTGTAGCCGCTGTCCGTGTAGAAATAGATGGAGCGCACCTCGCCGACATCGGTCGCGGCACATAGCCCCGATGGATCTTCCCACGAACCGTTGTTAAAGCTGAAGTCCACCATCAGGTGGTCCGAACCATTGTATTCGAACGGAGTCGCAAACACGAATTCCACCCATCCCGTGGAGGTTATCGTCTCTGTCGCTTGATAAACCGTCGCCCAATCACTTTCCCATTCCGGGGAAGGTCCATAGGCATATAGATCGGTATGCCGCATGCGGATCGTCCAGTTGTTCATGGGTAGCGAGGGGAGTTCCAGGACATTCAACGACAGGGATGAAAGGGTTGCTGCTCCGCCCATTTCCGGCTGCTGATAAATCACCTGCGTCCGCGCATCATGATAAAAGGTGTGCAACGGGTAGTCCCAGTCGGTGCCACCGAGGCCAATGTGGACTTCGCCGGAATCGCCGCTCCCCTGCCAGGCCGACAGATTGGCCGAGCCGGCAAACGAGGTGAAAGGATTTCCGTCCGCATCGCGCGCCACCAGGGCAACGCCCATGGCGGCGAGCTGCGGATTGAGGATTTCCCACGTGAAGTGATCCAGCATCGGATCAACCACATCGAGCACAACCTGAATAAACCTCGGAGATCCCTCCGCATGGTACGATGCAACCTCTACCATGCCGGTATGGGAACCCGCCGGGAGCGAAGCACTATCGAAGCTCAATGCGATGGTATCGGCTTCGAAAGCATCGACCATTCCTGAAGACGGCGATGGGTAGAGCCAGGCCACATCGGTCGAGACGGAATAATTCATACTTCCAATGCCTGTATTGTGCACATCGAACATCAAGTCGGACGGAGATGAACCCACTGGTGTTACCGTTGCCATGGAGGATTCGGAAACATTTAGTTGAGCACCCTCAATGTACACGCTCACGGGAATCGTCATTGGCGAGTTCGCGGCATCAGGAGCGGTGATGGTAATCAGGGCATCGTGGTAACCGGCCTGCTGTATGGTTGCCGTTTCATAGTCAACCGTAAGCACGTCCACCTCACCTGTACTGGTTCCGCTTCCCGGGACCATGGAAAGCCATGGCACATCTGTGGTGACGATATACGCCATATTGGAGGAACCGCCGTTCCAGATTTCCAGAATGTCGTCCGGAGCGGATTCACCGAAGCTTGCATGGTTATTGTATGAATTCTGCGAGGTGGCAATCAGCGCAGGCTTGACGGGTTCGGGGGAAAGGGAGACATCGTCGATGTTCCATCCGCAGTAGGTCGCCGACCAATCCGTCGGCCCCATGCCCCAGCGGATATGGACCGTCGGTTGTCCATCGGCTACGGCGGAAACATCGAATTGCATTTCCGTCCACTCGGTATCCGAGAACGAAGCTCCAACATGATCCCACAGCGTAATCCAATCGGTTCCATTCGTGCTGATTTCAACCGTTGCATGGTCGTAGGTGGAATTTTCCACGCCCAGCCATCGCCAGAACTTCAGCTCCAGGTTGGACTGGCCGGAGCAATCCAATGCCGGCGTTGTTAGCCAGTGGCGTGGAATATTGTTGGAATAATCCCCTGCCAGGTTATAGCCATAGACATTATTACCCGTATAACCGGACGACGGATCGCCATCTATTCCCAGTGGCATACCGAACGCCCAGTCGCCCTCGGTGCTCCAGCCCGGATCGGAGTCCATCGTAAACACGTGAACGGCCGGGTTTGGATCGACCGCCAACCCAATGAACTTGACGTCGTCGATGTTCCATCCCGGATGGGTTTGCGATGAATCCGTTGGCCCCATGCCCCAGCGGACATAGACGGTGGAATGGCCATCCGCCACGGCCGAAACATCATAATCCATCTGCAACCAGGACGAATCGCCGATGGCCGACCCTACATGGCTCCACACATTCGACCACGTTGTTCCATCGTTGCTAACCTGTATTTCGGCATGGTCGTAGGTTGAACTTTCGACCCCCAGCCAGCGTTGGAATTGAAGATGGACGTCCGTGTGGCCGGAACAATCGATTGGTGTGGTGGTTAGCCAATATTGCGGAATGTTGTTGGCATAGTCCCCGGCCAGGTTATAGCCATAGACATTCGAGCCGGTGAATCCGGATGAGGGATCCTGTTGATAGTTGCCCAGTCCCTGCGGCTGGCCAAAGGCCCACTGCCCTTCGATCGACCACCCCGGATCCGTATCCATGGGGAAAGCGGCGATCATGTCCCCGGAGGATATTGCGAGGGCATAGTGCCCTATGCTGCCATAACTGGAGTAGCCGTCGCCCAGCACATCGCCGTGCCCGGTGCCCTGGATTTTGACATGGTAGGTTCCCGGCAAAAGATCGTAGGCCAGGCCTGCATGCAATGCGGTGTCCGGATTGGAAGTTCCGATGAGCGCCCCCGAGGCATCCTGCAACTCCAAATGAATATCGAGGTTGGGGGAAATCGCCGCGGGATAGGCGGTGATGGCCACTTGTTTATTGCCGTCCACCGTGAACGCATACCAATCCACATCCGCCGCGCTGGAGATAATTCCATCCACGCCGGCCGAACCGCCGGAAACATCCAATGCGGTCGAGTTTGCACGCACATCGCCGGCATCGTCGGCCACGAGACCAAAGCCATTGGCGGCATTGCCGATAACGGCGAGGTCGTCCTCGAATTGGTTGGCGCTAAGGTATTCGCCCTTGCTCCACTGGGAAAGCTCCTGATAGTAGCCGACACCCATGATGGGCGCCCAGCCGACGGCGCCGCTGCCGTGCCCTTGGTAATAGCCTTCCGACGGGGAGATGCGGCCATCGTGGCTTAGGCCGAACGTGTGCCCCAGCTCGTGGGAGATTGCTTCGGCATGGCTTTTGGCGCTGGATGTGACGAATACCCAGCAAGGAATCGTGGTGGAAAAATTGCTACCGGCCTCATCAAAGCTATCCAGATAGGCCACGCCACCGGCCGAGCCATACCAATCGCTGGTCGGCGTGATGATGCAGCGCATCCTGCTACCGACCGGGGCGCTGTTGTAGCGGCCGACATCGGTCGTGACATCGATGTCGAACGGCCAGAAGTCTTCCTTCACCTGCTTCCATACCTCTTCAATGTCGGCATTGCTGAGCGCGGAGGGCTCCGCCACGATCGTGCTTCCGCTGTTCCAGTCGGGATCGGTCACTGTTTCGCCATCGAAATCGAGATAGAGCACCGCTGTCGCCGCCGGGCGGCTACTGAGCAGGGGCGGAATCTCCGATGTCAGGCGTATTGTAGCAGTTGCGACCGGCTCGTGTTCCGGCAGCGGCAGTGGATGGCAAATGACTTCCGAAAGCGGCCGCTCCTGCATGAGGACGCTGCCCGGAGACTGCGCCGCGAAGGTGTAGGCGAGCTCTTTTTCGGGCAGCAGGATGGTGCCGCTGAATTCATCGCCCCGGCTGCCCATGGAAAAGCTACCCTTTCGTGTTCCTGACAACGCCCCGCCGATACGGACATACCCATCCTCCTGCATCGCCAGATTGACCTGTCCGGTAACCCGCTCGCCGTCGAACAAGGGAATCACCACGTTGTCGCCGCGCTTTAGGTTGGATAAGGAAACAAAGGAGGAAGGATCGAACGTTCCGGATCGGTTGGGCTGCCCGGCGCCGTTCTCGATATGCGCGTGGCTACCATGGTCGATAGGGGCGGCGCATGCGCAAACAGGTTCGTCCCATAGCTGGGTCAAGGCCGGGGCAGCGGGCGGTTCGGGTGCATCCAAATGTGCGGGAGGGGCGCCGGACAATCCTGGGGAGACCGGTGTTTCGGAAGCGTTCAAGGAAGAGTCAGGGGCCTGACTTTCCGGCCCGCGCTTCTTCGATACATTCACGACAACCAAGGAGGCCACCGCCAGGGCGACCAGGATCAATATTGCATAGTGTTTTTTCATGGCCCTTCTCCTTCGCGGGGGCATCCCTGCCAACCCACACCATCAATCATCCAGTTGTGTTTTCAGATTAGGATCCCGCCGTTTCCCTCTGCGAGCAGACGGCAGGAGCACCATTAAACTTGAAGGGCGGTTCCGAAGAACCGCCCTGATAACTCTATTGTTTGGTTGCCGTGAAATTCTCGACGAAGTCAGGAGAACCATCGTCGAACTTAACCGTGAAGGTTCCGGTGAGCGTGTTGCCGGAAATGGTGATTTCAATGAACCCTGTTCCGATTAGGGTGGTTCCGTCATCATCGTATTCGTCATGGGAGTACGATAGCGAGTTACCCGATACCTTAAAGGTGAACGTCTCCACGCTGCCATCCTCTCCGTCGGTAATGGTTGCCTTTCCTTCCGACGTGAGAACCAATGTGGTTCCATCATCGAAAAGATACGTGCCGGCGATGCTTCCGTCCCCGTCGTCATCGTCCCCACAGCCGGTGAAGAACATGGAAAGGCAGAGACTCATTGCGACCAGCGCCACACGGCGCCCCATCTTGTACAATTTGCGTTCCTTCATGGAGCAACTCCTTTGATTTTGGGGGCTGTTGTCTAAACAGGCTGCCCCTTTCATTTAATGGAACGCTAGCAGTCCTATTTCAAACTGTATATACCACTTTAGGCGTAGTCGGATATCGTTTTACTCACATTTAGCTTGCCGGGGTAAGATAATTGGGTATTTTCATGCGTGTTAACAATGCAAGTCACTCATGGAAAGTATCTAGTAAAATTTACTAGAGCATGTTGAAAGGGAGATAAAACGTGGTTTCCTTGAATAGTTTCAGGAACATTTCGGTTGCTGATCTGCAACAGGTGATGTTGGTCTGCGAACGGCTTCATAACGCCGATCCGGGGAAATCTTTCATACACCATTGTCACACGGTGCTGAATCGTGCCCTGGGCCATGTCCACTTCGCGGCGGAGCTCTACCAACTCGACCCGTTCCTGCTCAAGGAGCATGAAATCCGCACGTTGGACGAAGATTACTGGATCCCTGTTTTCAAAGATCATATGCAGGAACATCCGTTTGCCGCTAAAATGATTGCCATTTCAGATTACGAAATTGGAGCAACCCATCGGGAGGCGTCCCTCATGGAGTTCCGCCAAACGGTACTGTTCAACGAATTCTACGACCAGGTGGAAGCCCAGAACCAAATATGGATTGGCATACGGCAAGGCAACGATCTGCTGAACTGCGTCTATTCGCGGGAACGGGAATACAGCGAGGCGGAGCTTTCCCTGCTGCACATCATCCAACCGCACCTTGAACTGGCTTGGAAAAACTGGCGTCGGACTCGTGCACTGAAACAGGAACTTGATTTGCTGAAGGGGGCCATTTTCAAGTCGGAAACGGAGCAAGCTGCTGCAGCGCAGTTGAGAAAATCAATTGAATCGCTGACGTCCCGGCAGCGCGATGTCGTTGAACAAGTGGCACAGGGACGGGATAATCAGGAGATTTCCGAAGAACTGGGTATTTCCCCGATGACCGTAAAAAAGCATCTCCAGTTGGTTTTCCAAGCGTTGAAAATAAGGCACCGCACCGAGCTGGCCGCCCAATGGCACCAGGCGCATTCTATCATGATCCACTAACATGCTTGCGGGGTATCAAATATGCAATTAACTCCACTCTCCAAGCTTCGGAATCTTTCTTCTGGAGATCTATCGCGAATCAATAACGTCACGAGCGAATTGCACCGGGCAAATTACGGGGAGTCCTTTCTCGAACATTGCTCCGGTATTTTGGAACCCACTATCGGGCACGTGCATTTGTCCGCCGAAACCTATTCAGCGGAAATCAAGTTGACCGAAGTTGTAAACCGAACCATCACGCCTGAATGGATTGATGTTTTCACCCGCTATATGGACGACCATCCCTATGTGCAGCGCATGCTGACCAATGCCCCGCGCCATCTGGAAACCATCCAACAGGAACCCACGCTCAAGAAATTCGAGAAAACCGCGCTCTTCAACGAGTTTTACACCAGGGTGGATGGCCAAAACCTACTCTGGATGGCTGCCAAAAACCAAGGGGAAATCCTAAGCATCGCCCTGCTTCGCAAGGAAAAATATTCCAACAACGAACTATCCATGGCATCGCTTATCCATCCGCACTTGGAAAGCGCTTGGAAAAACTGGCGGCGATCCCAGAGGCTAAAAACGGAACTTGATGCATTGAAGAAAACCTCTTTCCTTTCGCTGGAAGATGAGATCAAAGCCGCCGCCATCCGGCATGCCATCGAATGCCTGACTCCGCGTCAACGCAATGTAGTCGAATTGGTGGCCGACGGACGGGATAACCAACAGATCGCCGACCAGTTGAAAATATCGATTCTGACGGTCAAGAAACACCTGCAATCGATATTCCTGGCCATGGATGTCCAGCACCGCACCGCGTTGGCCGCCCAATGGCACCAAGCCCTCTCCGTCCCTCGCCACCACAATGACTCATAATGTCCATATTTGTCGCACCAACGATTAATATCCGACAAATATGGTCTTATATTCATATCCCGATTTTTGAGCAGATATCGTAAACCCCTAAAACACGGCACATTAAGAATCTTCGCATGAGCTGGCACAACCTTTGCATACCTTAAAACCATGATTCACCATAGGGGTGATGAATAGAAACAAAGATGAATGATCGCGAGATTAACAATGAAAACGATAAACCCGATTGCGGGCTTTATGAATGTTATTCGCACCACACTGTCTGACTGGGCCAATGCCCGGTCAACCTTCCAGGGCTTTAATCCGCCCTCATGCATGGGAAGCTTTGGCTCCCAACAAAAACCTTGCCCGGTGAAGGTATCCCTGAACAGGCAACATCCCCATCAGCGCCTCCGGCAAAGATAGGCCGCCGGCCCCGGCAAAGAGGCCTGGACATTGGGCGATGCGTTAACCGATCTTTAACGCCATGCGCATAAAACCCATACAGCGTTGCGTTGTACTGGGCGCGTCCGAAGGGAAAAGGCGTTCCGTTTAATCAGACGATTTCATCGCCTCATCAGTCCAAGACGGCATCCATTCGCTTTGAATCCCCAATTTTCCATATAGGAGAAAACCATATGAACAACAAAACCATACACATCAAAAGAACACGCAAGACAAGCCTGGCCGATGCACTCGCAAAAGGTGCATTGATCTGGGGCCCGGCCTACTCGCTCGGGGCCAGCACGGCGGCCTATTGGCTGACGCGACTGCTCACGGACGCCGTGCCGGCCTACTCCGACATCTTCATCGACTCGCTGGTCATCTTCCCGCTTTGGGGAATGGTTGGCGGAGCCGCCAAGTGGATGTTGATCAACAACAAGGCCAACCGAACCAAGCGGCCGCGCGGACGGCGGGGCAGCATGAACCGCTTCATCCCCCGCATCCGCCCACGGGGCATGAAACCCAGCCACGCATAACCCCTCTTAACAAAGGAAAGAAAATGAAAACAACAGAAACGAAACATAGAGATGAAAATGGAAGCACGTGGAAGGAAGCAACGGCCAAAGGTGCTTTGGTCTGGGGTTCCGTATATTCCACTGCATCGTCCGGGGCTGCTTTTCTGCTGGCTCCGGTGATGACGGGAAGCTCGCCGGCCTTCGGCGATATCTTCATGGATTCGCTGATTATCTTCCCGACCGCCGGGGCTGCAAAGGGGTTGCTAATGTGGCGAATGAACAAAGCCAGCAACGATGGCGAATCCGATGCTCTTGCCAAGTATACCAGCAAGGGCCGGAAGACCCACAAACATCCGATACGGCTCAAGAAAGCCGCCTAGCCCGGATACGAAAAAAAGGTGCCCGCTGAAGGGCACCTTTTTTCATTCCGGTCGGTTGCGGTTATTGCTCTGCGCCGATCGCGGAGACCAGGCCGGCCTGCTGCTGGAGGCCGACAAACTGCTGTTTGTTTTCGCCATCCTTGAGCAGGATCAACGTCGGGATGGAGCGGATGCCGTATTTGGCGGCCAGCTCCGGGTTTTCATCGACGTTCACTTTTGCAATGACCGCCTTGTCGCCGACTTCGGCGGCAACCTTTTCCAGGATCGGGGTCTGCATTTTGCAGGGGCCGCACCAGGGAGCCCAGAAATCGACCAGTACGACGCCACTCTTGGTTGCGTCTTCATAGTTGCTTCCACTCAGTTCAATTACACCTTCAGCCATGTTTCATCTCCAATGTTATTTTGAAATCAGACGGATCATCACATGATGCGTTCAAAAATAAAATACCAAAACACTACCATTTGTTTGAATGGAGGCGTTCCTCGTCAAAACGGTATTCCGGCCCGAGCACTTCGTTGGGCACACCCATCGCCAGCAACGCGAACGGGGTGATCGATTCGGGGATGCCAAGAATCTTGCGGCAGACCTGCTCGCGCTCCTCCAGCGGGTGGATCGCGATCCAGACGCATCCAATGCCGATGTCGTGCGCGGCCAGCTGCATGTTTTGCGCGGCGCAGGAGCAATCCTGCGGCCAGAAGCCGGGATAGATCTCCTTCGAGACGTCCCCGCAAACCAGCACCATGAAGGTCGACTCCTCCAGCATTTCCGTTCCGCCCATTCCGGTGAACTGCTTGATCACCGATGGGTCGTCCATCGTTACAAAGTGCCAGGGGCGCGCGTCCGCGGCCGACGGGGCGTTCATGGCCGCCTCCAGAATAATCCTACGTTCCCCGTCCGTCACCGGTTCGGTAGTCCAGGTGCGTATGCTGCGGCGGGTCATCAGTGCCTTTATCGTTTCCATGCAAATTCCTTTCGTTGAGCTCTAAAGATACTAATCCCCCAAAGGAGCGCAAACGGTTTTCTCGGGAAACTCAGGCCGCCAATACCGCTTTTAGATCATCCTCGAAGGCCTTGATGATTTCCGGTTCCTCTTCCTCCAACGCGACCAGACGGTGGCGGATGGCAACCCGGCGCGTCCAATCCGTTCCCGGTGCATGGAATTCATCAACCAGCGCCTCCACTTCCGTGCGAACGTTCCTCGGGATGCAATCCAGGGCGCAACCACCAGGAAAAGAATCGCTCAGGCGCTCGAAATCCAACCAGCGATAACCAACAATACGGACAACGGACAACAAGATGAACGAGCCACAGGCCACGCAGATTTCCGAAACTCCATGCAGGGCCAAGGCAATGACACACGAAAAAAGGTAGGTTGTGAAAACCACGATATAGAAGAGGAAAACCAATCGCCTAGCCATCTCGGAAGCGCTGTTTAGCTGACGAACCATAACCAACTCTCCGCTTAATTGACTGGATTATCGCCGTGCCACCGAATTCTGTCCACCATCATTTTGCTCCAAATCGTTTTGCCACAGCCCCTCCCCTCCTTTACTCTGCCGCCGCTATGTATAAAAAGAAACAGCTGGTGAAGGTCGAGATCATCGATCTGGGCGACAAGAACCAATGCTTCGGACGCATGGAGGACGGCATTGCCATCTTTGTGCAGGGTCCGGCGGCGGTCGGCGACGTGGTGACGGCCGAAATCTTCAAGATTAAGAAGAAATACCTGGCCGCCCGAATGTGCGGATTGGTTAAGCCCTCCCCCCATCGCATCGATCCGGCCTGCCCCTACTTCGGCCTCTGCGGCGGCTGCAAATGGCAGCACATGGACTATGCCGAACAAGTGCGCCTCAAGCGCAAGCAAGTGCAGGACGCCCTCGGGCACCTGGGAGGCTTCAAAGACATCGAATGCGACGAATGCATCCCCGCCCCCAACCTGTTCGGCTACCGGAACAAGATGGACTTTTCCTTCACCGACCTGCGCTACCTCACTCCAGCGGAAATGGACATCGACCCCGGCGACCATGAAAAGCCGCTCGACTTCGCCCTCGGGTTCCACGCCCCCGGTTGCTTTTCGAAGGCCATCGACATTAACCACTGCGACCTCTCGACCAACGAGATGAACCTCACCCTCAACACCGTCCGCAGGTTTTGCCTTGCCCATCGCACGGAACTGCCGATCTATTCGACCCACTCGCACACCGGCGAGCTGCGCAACCTGGTGGTCCGCCACGGCGGGAATACCGGCGAATTCATGGTCAACCTCGTCACCAGCACCCACAACCCGGAGCTAATGAACAATCTCTGCGAGGAACTCAAGGCCGCCTTGGGCGACCGCATGACCACCTTCGTAAACAACACCACCTCCGCCAAGAACACCGTCGCCTTCGGCGAAAAGGAATACGTGCTCCATGGCCCCGGCTACATTACCGACCGACTCGGCGACTACACCTACCGGATCTCCGCCAACTCGTTTTTCCAGACCAACACCGTCCAGGCCGAAAAACTCTACAACCTGATTTTGGAACAGGCGCAGCTCAAGTCAACGGATGTGGTCTACGACCTTTTCTGCGGCACTGGCTCCATCACCCTCTTCGCTTCCAGCCATTGCAAGAAGGTACTCGGCGTCGAGCTGGTCGAAAGTTCTGTCCGCGACGCCCGGGAAAACGCCAAGCGCCACAACATTGATAACTGCGAATTCATCAAACTCGACCTCAAGGACATCAAACATATCCGCAACGACATGGCCGATTTCGGCGCACCTGATGTCGTCATTACTGATCCGCCGCGTGCCGGCATGAACCCCAAGGCGGTCATGGCCCTGCTGGAGATTGCGCCCCCCGCCATTGTCTACGTCAGTTGCAACCCCGCATCACTCGCCCGCGATGGCCAGATGCTCTGCGAAGAAGGACAATACAAACTCGTCTCCTGCCAGCCCATCGATATGTTTCCACAGACCAACCACGTCGAAAGCGTTGCGCGCTTCGAAAAAACCCTTTCATAGGCACCTATTTCGGCGGCAAAAAGTCGCGGACTGCCATCGAACACCGTGGTAGGGTGCACACTCGATACCATGAAAAAAACAATAAAAACAACCCGCATTGCCCGATTTTGGACGATGGCGCTGCTGCTGTTTTCCGGACAAGCCGTGTTTGCCATCGAACAGGTGGCCGACACCCGATTCAGCATCGACCGCGGCTTCTACGCCTCGGCGACCAACCTGGTTGTTTCGTCTGAAACGGTCGGAGCAACCATCGCCTACACCCTCGATGGAAGCGATCCGCGCACCTCGAGCAGCGCCATGCAAGGCCCCGCTCCGGCGACCATATGGATCGATCCGCAAAACAGCTCGGGGAAATGGCGTACGACGCCGGGGGTGATGGTGCGGGCCTATGCTTACAAGGCCGGCATGCTCCCGTCCAACGTCGACACCCACACCTACCTCTTCATCGAAAAGGTGCGCACCCAGGGCGATATCCGCCCGGAGGGTGGTTCCGTCTTCTGGGAATCCACGGAGATGGATCCCGCAATCATCAATGATCCCGCCTACTCCAATGAGCTGGACGAGGCGTTGCTCTCCATTCCAACCCTGTCGATTGTGATGGATCACGAAGACCTATTCGGCGAAGAAGGCATGCACCGCAGCGACAACATGAATCTGGATTGGGAGCGGCCGTGCTCCATCGAACTCATCTATCCGGAAGGTCTGCGCTTTTCCGGGTTCAAGGGTTTCCAGATCGACTGCGGCATAAAAAACCAAGGAGCCTCCGACTACATGCATTCCCTCGGTTACGACCACAAGCAGTCGTTTGGCCTCCGCTTCCGCCGCCAATATGGCAGCGGCCAGTTGAACTACCCCTTCTTCGAACATGCCCCCCTCAATGCCGACAGCGAATGCGGGTCTTACGACAAGCTCATCCTGCGCGCCGGCCACAACAAAAGCTACGGCATGTGGTGGGATGCCGAGCACACGGTCTACACCCGCGACCAGCTTTCGCGCGACCTCCAGATCGACATGACCGGCGTCGGCGGGCACGGATCGTTTGTCCACCTCTACCTCAACGGCATCTACTGGGGGCTCTACAATCCATGCGAACGACTGGACGATGCCTTTGCGGCGAGCTATCTGGGCGGCAACGAGCAGGATTACTTTTGCTTCAAGGGAAAAGGCGGCGACACGGCCGGCGACAACACCCGCTTCTACGAATGGCTCAATACCACGTCGAAGAGTTCGGATCCTGCAACGTTGCACGAATACTGCAACATCGACAACCATGCCGACATGGTCATGTTCAGCATCTATGCGACCATTGGAGACTTTCCGCAATACTATGCCGGCATCCGCAACAATCCCGGCGGGCAGGTACACTTTTTCAACTGGGATGTCGAAGACTCGTTTGGTGGTGGCGGCAGACGCTCCTCCGACGATCCGTCGTATGGCACCATCAGCAACGACAAGTTCGCCGGTTTCGACAACATGTACGACAACAACCCCGAATACCGCATGAACTTTGCCGACCGCACCTACAAGGCCTGTTTCAATGGCGGGGTGCTGACCGAGGAACATGTGCTCGAAAGCTGGAACCGGCTGTGCGACACCATCGAAAGCGCCATGGTGGCCGAGTCCGCCAGATGGGGCGACGAACGCGAAGGCGAAACCGGCACCACCTATACCCGCAACGACCATTGGATACCCGCACGCGATGCCGTCACGGCCGGGATCATCGGGAAGACCGACAAGTTGGTAACGATGTTCCGCAATGATGATTTATTGCCAACCGTTAAAGCCCCCCGGTTCAAGGAGGGCGGTTCGGTGATCGATGTTGCCCTAAAGGAAGTCGCTGCCGGCTTCAACCTTTCCATTGAACGGGAGGGTTCGTCGGGAACCGTTTATTACACCACCGACGGCTCAGACCCGCGCGCGGTGGGCGGTGCAGTCCAGGGCACCGATGCCGGCGACGCAACCTCTCTCGTGCTCAACGCCAGCACCTGCGTCAAGGCGCGCACCCTCGACGGTTCAGTTTGGAGTGCCCTGCACGAAGCCACCTTCTTTATCGACCGCGATTGGAGCGACCTCAAGATCACGGAAATCATGTACAATCCGCAGGATGCCACCATGGCCACGAATGCCGCGATCACCTCGATCATAGGCGATGCCGGCTCCATCGACCCGAACTACACCAACCGCGCACTGCTTGTCTTTGCCGCCCCCCTCCCCATCGCCCTGACCGGCGGCGACAAAGTGCTGGTTTCCGGCGCCGCCAACCCGGCCAACAACGGCACCTTCTCCATTGCCAAGGTGATCTATGAAGGCAGCATTGGCCAAAACAGAACCCAGAACGTGTTGCTGACGGAAGCATTGGCCGACGAATCGACCGGGGGCCTGACCGCCGACTTCCTCTACGACGGCGACCGCTTTGAATTCCTGGAGCTGAAGAATACCGGAGGAAGCCCCCTGCCGCTCAGTGGCGTAACGTTCACCCGCGGCGTCGACTACACCTTCCCCAACGGAACCATCCTCTCCCCCGGCGGGTTCGCGATTCTGGCCAGGAACCCGTGGGATTTCGCCAGGCGCTATCCCGCCGTAACGCCGCTCGGCTCCTTCCCGGCCAGCTCGCTCGACAACGATGGCGAACACGTGGAACTCGCATTCAACACCGGCATCCGGCACCAGGTGCTGGGAACGGTGACTTCATCCGAAGGATACGGCGCTGTGATTTTTCCCGCCGTCCCATCCGGCATTGGCGCCGGTGACCGGTTGAGGATCAGCCATGCCGGCTATCCTTCCAGCCAAAAAATGTTTACGATCCAATCGGTTGTTGGAAACATCGTGTTCGTGAATGATCCCCTCCCCACCGAACCCCAGGGAGCAAAAGCCCTCTTCTTCGATCTCATCACCAGCGTCGAATTCAACGACCGGGAACCGTGGCCGCGACCGGCCGACGGCTATGGATTTTCACTCACCCCAACCAACGCAAACCCGGTCGGCGACCAGGACTTGGCCGGTGCATGGCGGGCCTCGGCCAATGCCGATGGATCGCCTGGCGCCGACGATCCGGTTCCCGAAATTGCCGGCATCAAGGTGAACGAGGCGCTGACGCATACCGACCAGCCCCAGCGCGACACCATCGAGCTATACAATCCCGGAGCCCAGATGGTCGATCTCGGTGGCTGGTTCCTGACGGACGACCGTGATCTCCCGCAGAAATGGACGATCCCCGCCGGTACGCTCATTTCGGCAAACGGCTACCAGGTGTTTTATGAAGGACACTATGTGTCGACCAACCTGGAGTTTTCCGCCAACGAGTTTGGTTCGGCATTTTCGCTCGGCTCCACCGGGGACGACGTCTACCTGTTCTCCCCGACCCTCGGCTACAGCCATGGGTTCAGCGTTGAAGGCGCCTTTAACGGGATCAGCTTTGGGCGGTACCTGACCAGCCAAGGCGAAGAGCACTTCCCCTCGCAGCAACAGTTCACCCCCATGGCAACGAATTCCGAACCGCTCGTCGGTGCGGTCATCATCACGGAAATCATGTACAACCCGGCAGAAGGAAGCCACGAATATATCGAGTTGTTCAACGCTTCCGCTTCCGCCGTCCCCTTGCATGATCCCGCCAACCCAACCAACACCTGGGAATTGGGAGGAATCGGTTTCGCGTTTCCAACCAACCACATCGCAATCGGCGCGGGTCAAGCTCTCTTGCTCGTTCGCGACACCACCACGCCGGAATGGTTCCGGTCGACCCACGGCATCCCGCCCGAAGTGCAGATCTTCACATATGACGGCAAGCTCGACAACGGCGGCGAAACCCTCACCCTCCGGGCGCCGGACGAACCGGTTCAGACAGGAACCCATGCCGGCAAGGTGCCCTACGTCGTCATCGATCGCGTGGCCTACGACGATGCCATGCCCTGGCCGGCCGAGCCGGATGGCGACGGCTATTCGCTGGAACGGATCGACGGCGCGGCCTATGGAAACGATGTCATCAACTGGCGGAAGAGCACTGTCTCCGGGGGGACGCCCGGTGTGGTAGACACAGTCCCTCCTGTTCCGTCGTTCACCGACAACGACGGGGACGGCCTGGATGACAATTGGGAAACAACCTATTTCATGTCGACGAACCACCCCGGCGGAAACCCCGACGAAGATTACGACCTCGACGGGCAATCCAACCTCGAAGAATTCATTAGCGGCACGAACCCCACCAATGAAGGTTCCCGTTTCGGGATTGCCTTGGCAACCGCGGCAACCAACGGCAGCACGCATTTCGTGATCAGCTGGGATGCTGCAAACGACCGGATCTACGACGTCCTTTGGGCTCCAGGGCTCAACCAAGGTTTCCTGCTCCTCGAATCCGGCATCGCCTTCCCGCAAAACAGCTATACCGACACCGTGCACAGCGCCGGTTCCAGTTGCTTCTACCGCGTGGTTGTGCGGATGCCCCTTCCCGGCGACATCGATGCCGACGGCCTGCCCGATGCCTGGGAATCCCTCTACTTTGCCAGCGCCGAGGCCGCCGCGGCAGGCATCGACAGCGATGGCGACCGCATGAGCAACATCGGCGAATTCATTGCCGGCACCGACCCCACCAATGCGGCATCGCGCCTGGAGTTTTCCACCATCCGCCCATCAACGAACGGCCTCGTCCTGGAATGGAACGCCGTCACCGGCCGCGTCTACCGCATCCACTGGGGCGACACTCTCGGCCAGCCGCTCCCGCCCTTGAGCCCGCCCATGCCCTACCCCCAAGGCACCTACACCGACACCGTGCATGGCGCGGAGAACAAAGGCTTCTACGACCTCCGCGTCGAACTTGAAAAATAGCGATCACTTTCCCGAAACCACCCATGTAGCAGGCATCTAACGGATAGATTGAACAGGACTTTCCCCTGAATTTAATGGGTCGCAATCGCAACCGTCTTGGGGGTAGCCCCAAACGGCTTCCACAAAGTGAATCGGTTCTGAATGTGCCAACGGCACAAGACAATTTAGCCTTGGGCAACGCCCAAGGAAACCGTAGGAAAGAAACACATTTGCCCTGTAGGGGCAACACAAGCGCCCTGAGGAGAATTTGTGTTGCCCCTACAGGGCAAAATAAAAAAAAGACCCCCAGAACCTTGGACTGCGTCCAAGGCTAAATTGTGTTGTGCCGTTGGCACATTTGCCTCTCCAAAGCAAAGGGGCAACAGGCAGTTGAAAAACTGGGGGAATGTCCTGGTAGATTGAATTGACGACTCCCCTTGCTAGTGACACGTTACTCGTATGAACTCCTTCATTCTATTCATAGCGTCCTCACTGTTCATTAGCAGCTTGGCTTCAATAGTCTTCTTTTTCCGTTCAAAGCGCGCCATTCAAGGAAGCTGGCACCGTCATTTAACCTACCCACTACCATTGAAGATGTTTGCCTTTTTTGGATCTTCGCTTTTTCTAGCCGCACTGTTATTCATTTTTCGAAACACCAGCTTCATCGAAGCCATGCAGTGTACAGGTTATATCCTTCCTTTTTTCATTCTGGTTCTTTGCGGAACGATTGAAACCCTGTTCTTCGAAATACAATATGACGACAAGAAAATAGTTCAACGCTCTCCGTGGACGGGTGAGAAGGAGATCCCTCTAGATGACCTATGGGAGATGCAACACCACAAATTTTTAGATCACCTTATGCTCCGTTCAACCAATGGAACCACGATTCGCATAGCAAAGCATTTGAATGGTTCCGAAGAATTGACTGAGCTAGCAAAAATTGTCATTCAATCACTCTGAGCATATTTCCAATAATAGCCCATCTAGATGTTCCCCTTAGGCCAACCAGCTCGCTTCGAGTGCATTTAACGTGACGTTCACATGGTTTCACGTGTATTATGTGTAACCTTTAAAGGAGCGGGCTATGTGCGAGACATGCGGATGCGGAACGGCGAACGAACACCATCATCACGAACATGGGGATGGACACCACTATCACCACGACCATGAACACAGACACACCAAGACGGTGACGTTGGAGCAAAAGGTGCTGGCGCAGAACGATGCACTGGCCGACCAAAACCGTTCGTGGCTGGCCGAACGCGGCGTGGTGGCCATCAACCTGATTTCCGCACCCGGCTCCGGAAAAACCTTCCTGCTCGAAAAGACGCTCGAAGCGCTCGACGGAACGATCAAATGCGCCGTCATCACCGGCGACCAGCAGACCGACCGCGATGCCCAGCGCCTTCAAGGCAAGGGGGCCAAGATCCACCAGATCGAAACCATCAGCTCCTGCCATCTCGACGCCCACCAGGTCTCGCATGCAATGGAAGCGGTGGTGGATGAAGGCACCCGGTTGCTGTTCATCGAAAACGTCGGCAACATGGTTTGCCCCACCGCGTTCGATCTCGGCGAAAGCTTTAAGGTCGCCCTGCTCTCGACCCCCGAGGGCGAGGACAAGCCGATCAAATATCCCGTCCTCTTTGCCACCGCCAAGGCCATCGTGCTCACCAAGATGGATCTCGCCGACGCGCTGGACTGGGATCTCGCCGCCTGCCGCAAATATATCCAGCACGTCCAGCCCGGCGCCAATGTCATCGAACTCAGCGCCAAATCCGGAAACGGCATGGAAGCGTGGCTAAATTACCTCCAACGTCTAGTCCAATAGTTGCCACCAGGGCGATTCCGCAGGATACGGCGCCTCGATGATGACCGGCTCTTTCAGCGTTGGGTGCACCACCTCAAGACGACGGTGGTGCAAGGCGATGGATCCATCCTTGGACGTTTGCTTCGCGCCATATTTTCCGTCGCCGGCGATCGGGCACCCGATGGCGGCGAGCTGGGCGCGGATCTGGTGATAGCGACCGGTTTCGAGATCCACCTGAAGCAAGGTCTGGTTCCCCGCTCGTTTGAGGGTGAGGTAGCTGAGTACGGCCCGCTGCGCCCCTTGGTCGCCCTCGCGGCACACCTCCGCGCGGTGGTTTTCGTGCGAAAGCCAATGGACTAGCTGATCCGATGGTTTCTTCGGTGCGCCCTCCACCAACACGTGGTAAATCTTTTTGCAGTTGCGTTTGCGGATATCTTCGTTCAAGCGGGAGAGCGCCTTGCTGGTGCGGGCAAATAAAACAATGCCGCTGACGGCCTTGTCGATCCGGTGGACGGCGTTGAGAAAGACCGCCCCCGGCTTCCCCTTGTCCACCCGCACCCATTCACGCGCCCAGTCCTCCAGGTTGCGCAACCCCGTGCCGCTATCCTGCGACAACAACCCGGCCGGCTTGTTCACCGCCAGCAGATGGTTGTCGGCATACAGCACAAAAGCGTCAAGTGCCTTTGAATCATAGGTTAAATCGCTCATCCCGGCTCCACGGTTTCAACAAGTGTCGTAATTCGGCGTTGCATTGGCAAGCTCCCCGTCAGCCGTTTGAAGCAGCAATGCCTCAACGCCCACCCCATTCCCTCACATGCACAGGTTTGGGAACTCCCCGGCCGGCTCCAAGCACACTTGCGCAAGTGTGATTGGCCGGCACTTGCCCTGATGCGGGAGGAGTGGTGTAGCCGCAGGAAAGAACCGGTTCGTCCGATCTAGCTGGGCAATGCCAGCTGATCGAAGCCGGACAGGAAGCCAACAACCTTTCGCTTGAGCGGATCGGTGCCGCCGGCAACATCGCTTTCGATGTTGATCGGGATCTGCGGATCGTGGAGCGACTTGCGAAGCAGGATCCATCCGTTTTCGGTGGTAACGTGCACGCCCTCGAAATTGTTCGGGGTCAGCGACCAGCCCGCTTCCTGTTCCACTAAATCCTTAAAGGCCTCCAGCACGTTTTCGGCATAGGCCGCAAAGTCGTCGACCATGATCTGTGGGCGGAATTCGATGGCCTCCGCCGGTTCGGGCAGCTCGGCGATCAGCTCGTCGACCGTGCCCCCGCCCGCCGCCTTGAGCTGCGCGATTTTAATCAGGATCTTGGCGATCTGGTAGGCGCCATCGTCGAGGAAATAGTTTTCCTTCAGCGCGCCGTGGCCGGAGGTTTCCAGCGCGAGGAAACTCGGTGTGCCGGTTTCGTTCAAGCGGATGGCCTCGTTGATGACGTTCTTGTAGCCGCGCTTGAATCGGTGGTGGACTCCGCCCAGTTTTTCTTCGATCCACCATTTCAGGCCGGTCGAGGTGACGGAGTCGGTCACAATGGTGGTTCCGGGATGCTCACCGAGCACGATGGTGGCCATCAGCGCAATGAAGCGGTTGCGGTTGATCGGCTTGCCGTTTTTATCGACGGCACCGGCGCGGTCGACATCGGTATCGAAAATGATGCCGAAGTCGGCGTTGTTATTCTTCACGGCGGCAATGATGGCATCCATTGCATCCGGGTCTTCCGGGTTCGGGATGTGGTTTGGGAAGGAACCGTCCGGATCGAGGAACTGGCTACCCGCCGTATCGGCACCGAGTGGATTGAGTACCTTTTCAACGAAGAACCCACCCGCCCCGTTTCCGGCATCGACCACGATTTTCAAGCCAGCCAGCGGTTTTTCGCTGCCCGCGCCCTCGCGGATGATTTGCACAAGATGCGCCGAATAGTCATCCATCAGCGTGACCGTGGAGGTGTTCGACAGCTCGGCAGCTTCGATCTCGCCGGTGGCGGTGGCGAGGGTGAGGATTTCCTTGATGTCCTCCTTGCCCAATCCGCCTTCGCGGACAAAGAATTTCAGGCCGTTGCGGTTGAACGGCAGATGGCTGGCCGTCAGCATGATGGAACCGTCGTAGCCATGGTTCTCGAACACGGTCGACATGAACATGGCCGGCGTCGAGGCCAGCCCGCAGTCGAACACGGCACACCCGCCCCGCTCCAGCCCCTGGAACACGGCGGTCTTGATGGCCTCGGCGGAGAGGCGCGAATCGTGGCCAACCCCCACCTTGAGGTTTGTCTTGCCCAGCTTTTTTTCCAGCCATTGGGCAAAGGCGTTTCCGATCGTACGGGCAATGTCCGTTGTCAGGTTGACCGGTTCCCCCGCCACCCCTTCGAGCGCCACCCCGCGCACATCGCTTCCATTCTGCAACTTGAAATATTTGTCCATCACTCTTCCTCTATTCATTTATGTCAAAAGCCGAAAGGTCGAAAGTCGAAGGCCATCAGACCAAGGACTTTCGACCTTTGACTTCGAGTCCTAGACCGGGTGTTAGCCCATCAGGTCTTTGGCAACGTTGTAGACATTGTCGGCGGTGAAACCGAATTTTTCCGCAAGCAGACCGCCCGGCGCAGAGGCGCCGAAGGTGTCCTTGCAGACGGTTGCGCCACAGCGGCCAATATATTTTTCCCACCCGAAGGAGGTGCCGGCTTCAACAACCATGCGCTTGGTGCAGCCATCGGCCATCACTTCGCTCTGGTAGGCGGCATCCTGCGCCTCGAACAGCTCGCGGCAAGGCATGTTGACCACGCGGACGTTGGTGCCTTCGGCGGCCAGCTTCTCGGCGGCGTCGAGCGTGATCTTCACTTCCGATCCCGTTGCGATCATGAGCAGGTCCGGCAGGCCTTCGCCGCTCTGGAACATGGTGTAGGCGCCCTTCGCGAGCTGGCCGTCCATGTTGTATTTTTCGCGGTCGAGCACGGCGAGGTTCTGGCGCGTCAGGCAGAGGACGCTCGGCCCGGCGGTATTCTTCAGCGCGGCTTCCCAGGCGCATCCGGTTTCCTTCGGATCGCTCGGGCGGAAGACCGTCACGTTCGGCATCATGCGCAGGCTGTTGATGGTTTCGATCGGCTGATGGGTCGGGCCGTCTTCGCCCACCCAGAAGCTGTCGTGGGTGAGGACGTAGATAACCGGCAGGTTCATCAGCGCGGCAACGCGCAGGGTCGGGCGGACATAGTCGGCGAAGACCAGGAAGGTGGCGCCGTAGATGCGGAAGCCGCCGTGCACCTGGATGCCGTTCATGATGGCACCCATACCGATTTCACGCACACCGTAGTGGAAGTTGCGGCCTTCGAAGGCGTCTTTTCCAATGTCGGCGTAGTCGTTGAGGTAGGTCATGTTCGAGCCGGCCAGGTCGGCGGAACCGCCGACCAGGAAGGGAAGCTCCTTGGCGAGCGACTGCAGTATTTTCCCGGAAGCGGAACGAGTCGCGATCGGGGCGTCAAATACCGGCAGTTTTTCGCTGAGGCCGGCCGGGATTTCCTGCGTCATGTGGATGTTCCACTGCGCGGCGAGGGCGGCGTTTTCAGTCTGCCATGCGGCAAAGTCGGCATTCCATGCCGCTTCAACTTTCTTCATTTCATCGAGACGGGCGGCGAAAACATCGCGCACGTCCTGCGGGACGAAGAATTTTTCTTCGGACATGCCGAGCGCCTTCTTGGTGAGGGCAACTTCTTCTTCGCCGAGCGGGGCGCCGTGGCAATCGTGGCTGCCTTCCTTGTTCGGGGAACCGAAACCGATCTTGGTTTCGCAAACGATGAAGGACGGTTTTTCCGTTTCGGCTTTCGCGGCATCGATGGCGGCGGCGATGGCGGCGTGGTCGTGGCCGTCGATGCGCTGGACCTGCCATCCGTAGGCCTCCATGCGCTTTTCGATATCGTCGGTGTAGGTGATGCGCACATCGCCTTCGATGGAGATGAAGTTTTCGTCGTAGAAGACGACCATTTTGCCTAGGCCGTGGTTACCTGCAAGGGAGAAGACTTCGTTGGAGATGCCTTCTTCGAGCTCGCCTTCGGAGCAGATGACGTAGGTGTGGTGGTCGACGATTTTCTGGGCTTCGGTGTTGAAGCGGGCGGCGAGCATTTCTTCGGCGATGGCCATGCCGACGGCGTTGCCGCAGCCCTGCCCGAGCGGGCCGGTGGTGGTTTCGACGCCGACGGTGTGGCCGTATTCCGGGTGGCCGGCGGTTTTGCTGCCCCACTGGCGGAAGTTCTGCAGCTCCTCGATCGGCAGGTCGTAGCCGGAGAGATGAAGCAGGGAGTAGATCAGCATGGAGCCGTGCCCTGCGGAAAGAACAAAGCGGTCGCGGTCGGCCCAGTCCGGGTTGGCCGGATTGTGCTTGAGGTATTGCGTCCAGAGTACGGCGGCGACATCGGCCATGCCCATCGGCATGCCGGGGTGGCCGGAATTGGCGGCTTGAACGCCGTCCATGGCGAGTCCACGAATCGTGTTTGCTACTAGATTGAGATCCATTTCAATGTTCCCCTATAGGTTTAATATTCCTGATTTCAAGAGTGCGGAGCCTCCCATAAATGGAGGCGCTCCGCCATAAAGTTATTCCCAAAAAACTGGACAAAAGTCCTGACTATGCCTGGCAGAACTCCCGCCATTTCTTGAGTGCGGACTTCCAGGTTTCCGTATCCTGAGGCTCGAACTCGCGGGTTTCGCCGGCAAAGGAGTTGCGTACGATTTCGCGGCCTTCCGCCAGGGAATCGATATCGCCCATCGCCAACATCTGCATGATCAGGTTTCCGGTGGCCGTGGCCTCCGTTGGCCCGGTTACCACCTTGCGGCCGGTGGCATTGGCCGCCAGCTGGTCGAGCAACGTATCCTTGCAGCCGCCGCCGACAATGCGGAGCGTGTCGAGGGTGCGCCCGGTCAGCTGCTCGAGCGATTCATAGACGCTGGCATAGAGCAGGGCCAGGCCTTCGTACGCCACGCGAATAATCTGCGCATGCGTCTCCGGGCGCCCCTGCCCCGTCTTTTCGCAATATTCCTGAATGCGGGCCGGCATGTCGCCCGGCGCAATGAACATTTCGTCGCTCGGGTCGATGAAGAACTCAAAGGGCTCGGCCTCAAGCGCCATGTGCTCGAGCGCCGTCCAGGAATAGTCGAAGTCTTGTTCGTTCCAGTTGCGGCGTAGCTCCTGGATCATCCAGAGCCCGGAAAGGTTTTTCAGGAACCGGATGGTGTCGCAGACCCCCACTTCGTTGGTGAAGTTGGCCGCCAGCGACGCTTCGTTGATGACCGGCTCCGACAACTCGGTACCCAGCAGCGACCAGGTGCCGGAACTCAGGAAGGCGCACTGTTCGCCCTCGACCACCGGAACGGCGGCAAACGCACTCGCCGTGTCGTGCCCGCCCACCGCCACAACGGGCAGACCGTCGGTCTCGCCAATCACGGTTCCCGGATCCACCAGCTCGGCAAACAGGTCGGAGCGGATATTCAGTTTTTCAAGCAGGTCGTAGGCCCAGTCCTTGGTCTTCGGATTATAGAACTGGGAGGTGCTGGCGATCGAACGCTCGGCCACCATGTTGCCGGTCAGCCAATAGCTCAGCAAGTCCGGGGAAAAGAGCAGTTTCGTGGCACTGCGGTATTGGAACGAATCCTCAAGCGAGAGCGACATCATCTGGTACAGCGTGTTGAGCTCCATGAACTGGATGCCGGTCTGGGCGAAAACCTCTTCCTTCGGAACCCGGAAAAACACCTTTTCAAACATGCCGACCGTCCGGCTGTCGCGATAGTTCACCGGATTGCGCAGCAGGCTGCCATCGGCATCGAACAGTCCGAAATCGACCCCCCAGGTATCAACCCCCATGGAAACGAGTCCGTCGCCATACTCTTTTTTCGCGAGGGCAATGCCCTCCCGGATGTTCCGGAAGAGATGGACGAAATCCCACAGGAGCGTTCCCCGAACCTCGGTCGGCCCGTTCCAGAACCGGTTCATCTCCTTGAGCGTCAGCTTGCCGTTATCCAAGGTTCCGACGATTGTGCGCCCGCTGGACGCGCCTAAATCAACTGCGAGATAATGCTTCATTATTTTTCCCCTACTTCTTGTCGATCAATCCGGATAGTTGATCCAGATCCAATTCCATCAATGACTCAACAATACAATCGGCATCGGACAGGCGATCCGCACGCGCCGAATTTGTGACGGCGACGCATCGGCATCCGGCGGCCTTGGCCGCCGCAACACCGTCCGGCGCATCTTCAACCACAACACAACGTTCCGGCGGCAGGCCCAGCAGCTCCGCCGCCTTCAGGAACAACTCCGGATCCGGTTTTTTCTTCGTGACGTCGCTACCGGTCACATAGGCCATTTGGCCATAGAACACCTGCGCCGACTTCAGCACCGCCTCCGATTTTTCGCGGGTGCTGCTCGTGGCGATGCCCACCCGGAAATCGTCCCGCACCAAGGCGCTGTCCATAAGCTCCAACACCCCGGGAAAGGCCGGAAGCGGCTGGGCTTTGAGCATGGCGATAAAATACTCCTGCCGGGCAAGGGTTGCCGCCTCAACCTGCCCATCCTCAAGCTCAACGCCATGGATCCGGGCGGCGGCACGGACATATTCCGCCGCACCGCGTCCCAGACCGGCCTCGAAATCCGACCGGACCACGCCGCGGACACCAAACAAATCCTCAAAAACCTTGATCGAGGCTTCTGCATTGACCCGCTCGGTGTCGGCAATCACGCCGTCCACATCGAAAATAAGACCGTACGCCCTATCCATGAATCTTCCTTAAATACCCGGTGCGTTTTCGAGCAGGAAGCGTTCGGCTTCCGGACTCCACAGGCCGTTTTCCTTTTCAACGATCTTGGCCAAGCCCTGGTAAAGCTCGCCTTCCATTCCGTCCAGCTCGTTGAGCGCCACCAACGGCATGCTGACGTTGTTGTAGACCAGCTTCTTGCCTCCGGGAATGTTCGGCAGGTTGAGCGTGGTTTCGATAACGGCATCCAGCCCGCCGACGTGCGTGACCATGGTGGACGGATTCAGTTTTCCGGCCTCCATCATCTTGAGCGACTCGACCATGTCGTCGGTATTGCCGCCGCTGGTTCCAACCACATGCGTTGCCGCATAGTGAACGTTGTAGAAGTTGAACTCCGCGGAGAATTCCGGATTGGTCGGCCCGGCGAAAAAGTTAAGGCAGCCATCGAAAGCCAACAGCTTGTCGGCCTGCTCCAGCACCGGACGAACCGGGGCATAGACAAACACATCGTTGAAGCCTTCGCCCTTGGGGGTCAGCGACTTGAGGTAATCCACATCCTTGCCCTCTTCGGCGGTGTTGACATAGACCAGCTCAACGCCGTTGGCCTTGGCCTCCTCCACCGTATAGATCGAAGCGGCGCGCTCAAGGCGGGCGTTGTCGATGTCGGTCACGACCAGCAGGCCGGGCTTGCGGTCGCAATGGATCGCATAATCGATTGCACCCAGTCCCATCGGTCCAACGCCGGCCAGCAACGCCATCGCGCCGCCTTCAACAATGCCCATGTCGTGGACATAGCTGCCGGGCTTGGTGTGGTAGTTGGCGTGGAAGCCACCCACAATGCACGACATCGGCTCGGCCAGCGAACCGTGGTAGTAGGCTTCGCCGTTGAACGGCAGCAGGCAATCCTGCTCCATCACTTCCGCCGGAATAATGACGAATTGCGAGTCGCCGCCAATGTGGCGGTAGGAATAGCCTGGTGCCGAGAGGATGCCAACCGGGCCGTCCTCGTAGTTGATCGCGGGCTGGATCGAAAACTTGTCGCCCGCTTTAAAACGATCCGTCCATCTGCCGCCGACCTCAACGATCTCGCCGCAGAATTCGTGACCGATAATAATCGGATCGTCTGAAACGTCATTGGGGATGCGTTTATGTTTCACGCCCTGCGACGCCGCTTTATAGGACGACATGCAGATGGAATCGGATACAATCTTGGCCAGGATTTCGTTTTCGGCAATGGCCGGGAGTTCGAACTCCTCCAACCGCAAATCCTTCTCGCCATAAAGTCTAACTGCTTTTGTTTTCATAATGTGTTCTCCAAAAATTCAGGGGTTAAGGTTCAGGTTTCGATCTTCTTAATTGAGCATGACCTGCCCGCCGGTTACCGGGATGGCCTGGCCGGTTTCATACTTTTGCTCCACCGAATACATGATGGCTTTGGTGACGTCCTCGCCATCGCAGCCGCGGTTCATCGGGATCTGCGCTTCGTAGAAACGGCGGACATCCTCGATGGTTTTGGCACCGGGCACCTTGCCGGTGTTGAGGTATTGCACGAACAAGCCACGCTCTGGATCGCTCCAAAGCGGCCCGTCGAAAAAGTTGCCGGGGCAGACCGTGTTGACCTTGGTGTTGTCGACGACCAGTTCCTTGGCGAAACTCTGCACAAGGCCAACCGATCCGAACTTGGAACCGGCGTAGGCGCCGTTCTTGTTCGAGCCTTCGAGCGCCGACTTGGAGCTGATGCTGACGATGTCGGTGTAATAGTTGCCCTGCGGCTTGTTCATCAGTTCCATCACCGGTGCCGCATGTTTGGTGCACAGGAAGAACCCGACATAGTTGACGTCGGTCACGAACTCGAAATCCTTCAGCGAAAGTTCTTTCACGCTTCCCGCCTTGAGCACGCCGGCATTGCTGACAAACAGATCGATGCCCCCCGTGGTTTTAACCACTTCGTCCACCATGCCCTTGACCGAATCCTCGTCGGTCACGTTGACCGCCACCCCGAAGGCCACGGTGCGGCCGGCCTGTTCGTTGAGATCCTGCGCCAGCTTCTTGGCACCCCCCACGTTCATGTCGGCAATGAAAACCAATGCACCGTTCTGGATGAGCGAGCGCACGATGCCTTCGCCGAAGCCCTGGGCGCCGCCGGTCACAACGCATACCTTGTTGTGCACCACGGCCGCGCGGCCTTCGAGCTTGATGGCATTCGATGTTCCGTTAACCGCGTCGTCGTAGTCCTCGCCCAGCAGGAATGCGCCGGCGCCTTCAACGATGACCGAGCGCATGCCCTTCTCGAACTTTTCGGGCAACTCCTCGGCGGTGCAGGTCAGCTCCGCATAGTCGATGCTATCCTTGCAGACGACAATGTCGCCCTTTTCTCCATTAAAACTCAGTCCGCGCAACATCGGCGCGATCTCTCTGGCCTTCCGGTTCATTTCAAATCTCCTTTATCGGATGGATCATTCAGATCTGCTGAATCATCTCTTCCGGTTTGCTGTGGTCGGCAGTCTTGCCGATGGTTGCATAACGTTCGATGCGCTTTTCGAGGGAATCGGCCGCCCATGGATTTTCGGCACAGAACAGCGCGAGCTTGGGATCGGCCGCCGCCAGTTTTTCATGGGCAATCAACGCCCAGGCCGCATCGGCCAGGTGGGCAAATTCCGGCTCCAGCAGAATCGGGCAATTGAACGACTGGCGCGAACTGTTGATGTCCACCCCGCTGATTTCCATCAACCCGTTTGCCTGGCAGAGCTTCTGCAGACGGACCAACTGCTCCTTGGTGTTGCGCGGCGGCATGTAGGTGATCGCCTTGAACCCGATCTTCGCCAGCTCCGGCACCAGGTCGTCGAGAAAATCGTCCTCGAACTTTTCGGCCTTCTTGTCGCCCGTCGGCGATTCGCCGACGTCGCCCAGATAGGCATAGGCCGGAATGGCGCCGATCTCGTTGGCAAAATCGACCGCCTGCTGGACATTGATGCATTCGTCGTAACCGGAAATCAGGAAAAACTCCGGAACCAACGATGCCTTGAACGCACCGAGCAGGTCGTAGGCATAGTGCGGGTTGAATTCCTGCAGCAACAATTCGCGGAGGCTTCCGGCCAGCGGGATATCCATCTGTTTTTCAACAAAGTCCACCAGCGCCTGCCCCTTGCCGCACTGGTTGATCAGTTTCAGCGACAGGGCATAGAGAATATGCCGTTCGGTAATCGAACCGCCGTTGTCCGCTTGCGAGATCGCCACCACATCGGCATCGAAGTCGAGCGTCGGCGCGCCGCGTTCGGCCAGGATGGCGTTGAGCTTTTCAACTTCCTTGCGGTCGCGGGCAATGCGCGCGGCGTGGATCGGCTTCAGGAACTCCTCCAGCGCATCGAACTGCGTGGCGGGAATACCATGCAACGCGATGTAGGAAACGTTCGGTTCATCGGGGTTGTTGGTCTTCCGACCTTCCATCGATGTGCCATCCATGTTGACGCGCATCTCGAAGCCGGCGGTACTCGCAATGTTAACCGCCTTGGCCGCTTCGAGGAATTCCGCGCAACCGGACACCGAATCGTGATCCATGATGCCCACCGTCCGCAGCCCGGCCTCCACCGCCTTAACCGCAATCATGGTCGGCGAATAGGGGCTGAAGGAATAGGTCGAGTGGACGTGGTTGTTCACTTCATCGGTCAGCGTTACGCCCTGCTTAAAGTCCTCGCCAAAGGCGCGGACCGTCGCGAGGCGTTCCTCGACCGATGCTGCATTTAGATTTTCATAAACCATTGATTTCTCCCGTACGGGCGACATCCATGTCGCCCCTACCTTTTCACTACACGCCCAACCGCGCAATACGCTGCAGCTCGCCGTTGGTGTAGTTGTGCTTCACCACGTGGCCCGGCAACGGAACGATGCGCTCGTGAACGGCATCGATGATCCAGCTGGCCTGCGGGAAGTAGTCGGTTTCCATTTCGGCGGCCGGCGAGATCCAGTTCTTCGCACCAATCACCACCGGCGGCGCATCGAGGTAGTCGAAGCACAGGTTGGTCAGGTTCGCCGCAATGTTGTGCAGGCAGGAACCGCGCTCGACGGAGTCGGAAGCCAGCACGACGCGGCCGGTCTTCTTGACCGACTCGACCAGCTTGTCGTAGTTGAGCGGATTGACGAAACGCAGGTCGATCAGCTCGACGTCCATTCCATATTTTTCCTTCATCTCGTCGACCACCTTCATGCCGCTATAGAGCACGGGGCCGAGGGTGATGAGCGTAAGGTCCTTGCCCTGCGTACGCACGGCCGGTTCGCCTTCCTCGGTTTCGAAGTAGCCTTCCGGAACGCCGCCCTTTTCGAAGAGCTCGCCAACGCCGTAGGTCTTCTGCGATTCGAAGAAGATCACCGGGTCGGTTCCGGCCAACGCCAGGTTCAGCATGCCTTTGGCATCGTAGGTCGTCGCCGGGTAGTAAACCTTCAGGCCCGGGATGTGGTTGACCATTGCCGTCCAGTCCTGCGAGTGCTGCGCACCATATTTGTTGCCCACCGACACACGAAGCACCAGCGGCATTTTCAAAATGCCGGCCGACATGGACTGCCACTTGGAAATCTGGTTGAAGATTTCGTCGCCGGCGCGGCCCATGAAGTCGCAGTACATCAGCTCGGCGCAGACGCGGCCGCCACTGAGGGCATAGCCGCAGGCGGTGCCGACAATGGCGCCTTCCGAGATCGGCGAGTTGAACAGGCGGTGGTAGGGAAGCAGTTCCGTCAGGCCGTTGTAGCAGGCAAACGCCCCGCCCCAGTCGCGGTTTTCTTCGCCATAGGCAATCATGGTCGGGTCGGTTGCGAAACGGTGCAGCATGGCTTCGAAGATCGCATCGCGATAGGTGTAAAGCTGGTTGGCCTTATAGGGCTGGCCGTTTTCGTCGAACGCAAAACGCTGTTTGCGCTTCAGCTTCTTCACGCGGTCGTTGTCTTCGATCTTCTGGAGCAGCTCCGGCTCACGGTCGTCGAACTTTTCAACCTTGCCGTTGGAGTACATCACCCCTTCGATCAGGTTCGGGTTGGAGTACGGGGAAATGCTCTCGTCAATCGACAGCTTCATCGCCTTGCAAACCTTGCCCACCACCTTGGCCTTCATGGCTTCGGCTTCGGCTTCGGAGAGGGCGCCGTTTTCAACCAGGTAGCTCCCGAACTGACGCACGCAATCCTCTGCTTCCCACAGCTCCATCTCTTCTTTCGAACGGTAGGAGGAGGCATCGGAAGGCGAGTGGCCGGACATGCGGTAGGTGATGATGTCGAGCAGGACCGGCCCCTTGCCGGCGAGCAGCACCTTCTTCTTGCGTTCCGTTGCATCGGCAACCGCCAGCGGGTTGTAGCCATCCACGCGCTCGGCGTGCATCTGGTCGGGATTGACCCCGGCGCCGATGCGCGCGGCAAACTTGTAGCTCATGGTTTCGCCCACGGTCTGGCCGCCCATGCCATACTGGTTGTTCATGATGTTGATCATGACCGGCGGATGGCCGAACTCATTGTCCCAGAGTTCGACATACTGGTCCATCGCCGCCATCCAGATCCCTTCGTAGACCGGGCCGCAACCCATGGAAGCGTCGCCGATGTTGGCAATCACAATGCCCGGCTTGCGATTGATCAGCTTGTTCATGGCGGAACCCACGGAGATGTCGGCGGAACCACCAACCAGCGCGTTGTTCGGCATGGAACCAAACGGGATGAAAAAGGCGTGCATGGAGCCGCCGAGACCTTTGTTGATGCCGGTTTCGCGGGCGAAGATTTCCGCGAGGGTTCCATAGAGGATGAAGTCTTCTGCGAGATCCTTCACCGTTTCGTGGGAGCCGTCCTTGACCACGTTCAGCGTAGCGCCATCAAAGAACTCTTCCATGATGGTGTTGAGTTTGTCGTCGTCCAGCTTGCTGATGGCGGACAGGCACTTGGCCATGATTTCACCGTGCGAACGGTGCGAACCGAAGATGTAGTCGTCGGTATCGAGGTGCACGGACTGGCCGACCGCCGCGGCTTCCTGGCCGATCGACAAGTGGGCCGGCCCCGGGTGGTTGTATTCCATTCCTTCGTAGGAACCCTGCACCTTGATCTGGTTCAGCATGGTTTCGAATTCACGGATCATCAGCATGTCGTAGTACATTTTGACCAGACGCTTCTTGCCGTATTTCTTGAGCTCCTTCTTATAGTCCGATTTGTACTGGTTGACCGGAATCGGCTTGAAGGTGACCTCGCCCGCCTTGCGGGATTCTTTGGGACAGATGACTTGATTCTTTGGCATGGGTTTTCTCCTGATTAATTCTACTTAAAATTGAAACATGGTTGAGCGGATAACTTCTCCAACGGTCGGATGCGGGAACACGATCTCCTGCGCGTCTTCCACCCGCAGGCCGGATTCGATCATGGCGGCAACCCCCCAGATGAATTCCGAACTGTAGGCGCCAAAGGCGTGCACCCCGAGAATGGCGCGGGTGTCGGCATCGATAACCACCTTCACCTGCCCCGGCCCCTTTTTGCCGTTTTCGGCAAGGAAGCGCCCACTCATGATCAGCGGGAGCGTTTTGGAATCGACCTTGTGCCCGGCTTCGGTGGCTTGCTCTTCGGTCATGCCGCAACCGGCGATTTCGGGCATGGAATAAACCGCCCACGGAATGGCGTTGGTGCGGAAGCGGTCCTTCTTGCCCAGGATGGTGTTCAGGGCCACTTCGCCCATGCGGGTGGCGGAGTGCGCCAGCTGCGACTTGCCGGTCACATCGCCAATGGCAAAAACGTTCGGCAGGTTGGTACGCTGCTGGTCGTCGGTCTTGATGCCGCGCCGATCGAAATCCAGCCCGGCTTCCTCGAAGCCCATGCCGGACAGGTTCGGCGACCGACCAACCGACATCAAAACGATGTCGGCGTTGATCGATTTTTCCTCGCCCGATTTGGTGACGAACTTCACGTCGTGCCCGTCGATCGCCGTCACGCGGCAGCCGAGGTTGAAATTCACCTTGCCCTTGAGCGCCTTGCGGAAGGCGGCCGCCTGGCCGTTGTCCATGAACGGGATGATTTCGTCGAGCATCTCGATCACGTCGACCTTGACGCCGAGGCTGCTGAAGAAGCTGGCGAACTCGACTCCGATGACCCCGCCGCCGATGACGGCCAGCGATTTGGGCATGGATTCCACGCTGAGGATTTCCTTGCTGGTCATCACGTGCGGCTGGTCGGCGCCGGGGATCGGCGGAACAAACGGCGAACCGCCGGTGGCAATCACGACGTTGTCGCCTTCATAGACCGTACCGGCAACTTCCACCTTGCGGGAACCGATCAACTTGGCTTCGCCGTAGAGCACTTCGACCTTGTTCTTTTTCATCATGGCCGCAACACCACCGCGCAGGGTTTCGATCACGTCCTGCTTCCAGGCCATGGTTTTCGCGAGATCGAACTTCACCTCGCCGGTGGTCACGCCGAATTCCGGAGCTTCCTTGGCGTGCACATAATGCTTGGCGGAATTGAGCAGCGTCTTGGTCGGGATGCAACCCCAGTTGAGGCAAACGCCACCGAGATATTTCTTTTCGATCAGCAACACCTTGAGGCCCTTGTGCCCGGCCCGTTCGGCCATTTCGTAGCCGCCAGGGCCCGCGCCGATGATAATGATGTCGTATGCAGCGCCGGTGGAGCTGGATACTTGAGGCTGGACACTTGGAGCGGGGGCCGCTGCGGGTTTGGCTGGTTCTTCGGCCTTGGGGGCCGGAGCGGGAGCGGCAGGTGCCGCATCCGCAGGACGCATCGCGCTGATGTCTTCGCCGGGAGCGCCGATGGCCGCGATGACCTTCAGCACTTCCACATCGGCGTCGGCCGGGTAGAAGATTCCAAGAACCGTTCCAGCCTCGGGGGCTTCCACTTCGAAGGTGGCTTTATCGGTCTCCACTTCGCAGAGCGCCTGTCCCGCCGTGACGGCATCGCCTTCCGCGACCTTCCATTCAATGATGATGCAGGATTCAACAGACTGTCCCTGCCTCGGCATGAGTACTTCAAGTGCCATGGTTTTCTCCTTATCCTGCGAGGGTGAGTTCGAATGCGGCCAGCTTGGTGCGCATGCTGGCGAGGAAGCGGGCGGCAGGTGCGCCATCCGCGGCGGCGTGGTCGAAGGTCAGCGAGAGCCCCATGTGCGGGACAAACTCAACATCGGCGCCTTTCATGACCGGCTTGGGTTGGATGGAGCAAACGCCCAGGATGCCAACCTCCGGCGCGTTCAGCACCGGCGTGAAGCTTTCGATGCCCATGGCGCCGAGGTTGGTGACGGTGAAGGTTCCACCGCTGAGTGCGTCGGGATCGATGGTGCCTTCGATGCAGGCCGTTGCCAAACGCTTGGTTTCGGCGGAAAGCTGCTTGAGGGTCATCAGGTTGGCGTAGCGGATAACCGGAACCATCAGGCCGCGCGGTGTATCGACCGCGAAACCAAGGTGCACGTTGTCGAACTCGACAATCTTGTTGCCGAGCATGTGGGCATTGAGCTCGGGGAATTCGCCGAGGGTTTTGATGGTGGCGTAGAGGACGACATCGTTGATGCTGATTCCGCCGACACCGGCTTCTTCCGGAGCGTTCTTGCACTTGGAGCGGTAGCCCAGTACGGAACGGGCATCGGCCGAGGTGTTGAGCGTGAGCTGCGCGGTGCTTTGCAGGGAGTTGAGCATGCGGCCGGCAACCACCTTGCGAACGCCCTTGACCGGGATTTCCTTAACCGTGCCCGGGAAGTCCATGGAAGCCACCGCTTCGGCAACGGCTTCGGGGGCAACGGCCATCAGGTCGGCGGCGGTAACCCGTCCGCCCATACCGGTTCCCGCTGCCGGAATCGCCAGACCTTCGGCGGCGGCCTTGGCGGCGGCGGCCGGTGTGACGGCCTGCGCGGCGGCAACATCGCGTTCGATCACGCGGCCCCCCGGCCCGGAACCGGCAACTGTGGAGATATCAACGCCTTTTTTCTCGGCGAGGTTTTTCGCTCGGGGCGACGCCAGTCCGGTGACACTGGATGCTTGAGGCTGGATGCTTGCAACTACGGGCTTTTCTTCCACGACCGGAGCTTTTTCTTCCGAGCTTCCTGCATCAAGTGTCGTATCCGCCGCTTCGTCCGCAGGACGAAGTGCGCTAATGTCTTCGCCGGGATCGCCGATGGCGGCAATGACCTTGAGTACGTCGACATCCGCGTCGGCGGGATAGAAAATGCCGAGCACGGTTCCGGATGCGGTGGCTTCGACCTCGAAGGTCGCCTTATCGGTTTCCACTTCGCAGAGCGCCTGTCCTTCGGTAACGACGTCGCCCTCGTTCACTTTCCATTCGATGATGATGCAGGATTCAACGGATTGTCCCTGTCTCGGCATTAGCACTTCAGTAGCCATTGTTTATTCTCCTTGAATATTACGATTTGATGATGCGCACATCGGCGATCGCCAATTCTTTTTCAAACTCTTTGGTTAAGTCGTGATCGGTAACGAGCGCATCCGCCGCATCGAACGGCAGAATGCGCGCAAAACCCGGCTTGCCGAATTTTGCGGAATCGGAAAGTACGACGACCTGATCGGCCTGTTCGGCCATCTTGCGAACCAGGTCGGCGCTTTCGACAAAGTGGGCGGTGAAGCCTTGCTTGACGGAGGCTCCGTCGATGCCAATGAAGGCCTTCGAAACGTGGAACTGGTCGAGGGCAATGAGGGCCATGGGGCCAACAACGCCCTCCTCTTCCGGACGGAACTCGCCGCCAACGAGCGTGACGCGCACTTGCGGGTTGGTGCGGGTATAGGACAGCAGCAAGGTGTTGTTGGTAACAATGTGGATGCTTTTCTTGCCGAGCAGGTATTTGGCGATCAGCGCCGTGGTGGTTCCGGCGGAAACAATGATGGTGTCGCCATCCTCGATCATGGCGGCGGCGGCTTTGGCAATGTCGCCCTTAATTCCTTTATAGGCCTGCATGCGCTCCCGGATCTTGGAATGCTGGGCAGGAACCGCACCGCCGTGCGTGCGAACGAGCAACCCTTCCTCTTCCAGCGCGGCGAGATCGGCGCGGGCCGTAACGACGGTCACGTTCAGCTTTCTAGCCAAATCGGACACCCCCACGCTGCCCTCCTCCATGAGGAGATCGAGAATGATCGATTTACGCTCTGCAAAGCTTGAACTCATATACTTACTCGCTATCCATTCGCTTTCGTTTTGCTTTGTTATTGGCTTGTTTCTACCTTTTATCTGGCTTCCGTCAACCTTTTATTGAGTTTTTTTACAAAAAAAACAGGCACTGGAGAAGTTCTCCAAATGCCCGTTTTAAACGGAAACAAAGCCATTTTGGCGCAATTACGCCGGTTTTCTAAAAACCGATCCTGAAAACATAGGCCGCTTCGCAGGGTTTCGCCCCTGGAACGGAAATATGCAGTGCCTCGCGGTCCTGCTTCCATTTGACGGAATTGGAACCGCTGATGAACTCGACCGACGCTACCTTGCGCGGTTCATGCGGGTTTCCGATTGCGAGCGACTCGATGGAAAACCTTCCATCATCCGGCCAGCCAAGTGCGGTGGCGTAGAGCATGCCATCCTTGGTTGTGAACCGGATGTCTTCGGCGCCTGCCTCCTTGTTGTGCTTTTCGGAATGGTGGCCTTTGCTGACCTTGGTCGGACCTTCCCCATAGATTTTCCACGGACGCGTATCGAACAAGGCCTCGCCGTTGACCTCCAACCATTCCCCCATTGCCACGAGGATTTCCTTCGCCTCGTCCGGGATGGTGCCGTCGGCCTTTGGGCCAATGTTGAGCAGCAGGCATCCGTTCTTGCTGACAATATCGATCAGCTCGTCGAGCAGGTAGTCGGCCGTCTTGTATTCTTCGTTTTCAATGTAGCCCCAGGAAATCTTGCCGACCGACGTGTCGGTCTGCCAGGGATATTCGTAGACGTCGGACATGCGGCCGCGTTCGATGTCGAGCACGATAAGGTCTTCCGGGAAGCAGTGGTATTTCATGTTCTTATCCTGGAAGACGACGCCTTTGTTCCAATCCAGCCCCTTGTTGTAGTAATAGGCCAGGATTTTTTTATGCACCGGCTCCCAGCCGGGTTTATCCAGGCCATAGTCGAACCAGAGCAGATCGGGCTGATAGGAATCGATGATATCGGTGGTGCGGTTCCACCACAGATCGAGGAATTCCTGATCCGGCTTCGAGTCCTTGTCGCGCGGATACCAGTAGAGATCGGCAAATTGGGGATCGTTGGTGTCCCATTTGGGATCGGTGGTTTTATAGTAGATCCGGTTCAGCGCGAAGTGCGACGACACGCCGAACTTCATGCCTTCGGCGCGGCAGGCATCGGCCAGCATGCGCATCACATCCTTTTTCGGCCCCATGTCGGCCACGTTCCAGCGGGTGTGGTTTGATTTATACATGGCAAAGCCATCGTGGTGCTCGGCCACGGGAACGACATAGCGCGCACCGGACTGCCTGAACAGCGCGGCCCATTCCTTGGCATCGAACTTTTCGGCCTTGAACATGGGGATGAAATCCTTGTAGCCGAACTCGGAGGGATCGCCATAGTTTTCCTGATGGTGGCGGAAGGCATTCATGCCCCCCTTGTTCCAGCCCGGATCGTACATGCCCGGCGGATATTTTTCCGACATGAAAGCCGGCACCGCATAAGGGCCCCAGTGCAGGAAGATGCCGAACTTGGCATCGCGGAACCATTCCGGCACCTGGTAGCGGCTGCGGATCGACTCCCAATCCGGTTGATAGCGGAAGGATTCCGCCTCAACAGTCGATGTCGCGATGGCCAATCCCAGAAAGAGGGCGACTACATATTTATTCATGGAAACACTCCGGTTGCTGACTTGAGGCATACAGCTTCCAGTATCCATGTTGCACTGGCTACTGTTCTTTTGGCTATGGGGCTACCACCGGGTGAACGGTTTTTGGGCCAGGTGCGAATTATAGAAACGCACGTCGCCGGAAACCTCTTCGCCCGCCCAGGCGGGCAGCTCGAACGGCTGGTCTTCGGAGTCGAGTTCGATCTCGGCCATGATCAGGCCGGCATTGGCGCCCATGAACACATCCAACTCCCAGGTCATGCCGACGTGCTCGATGAGATAGCGTGTTTTTTCGACGGGCGCGGTGGCGCAGAACTGCAGCATGCCTTCGGCATCGATGACCGGGATTTCATATTCGTATTCCGAGCGCGACAATCCATAGGTTGCCCCCTTGATGGTCAGGAACGCCTTTTCACCCATCACGCGGATGCGCACCGTCTTGTCGCGGTCGGAGGCGAGATAGCCCTGCTTGCAAACGAGTCCATCGTCGGCGTGCTCCTTCCACGAATCATCCTTCACCAAAAACTTGCGTTCTATTTCGATGCCCATTTCCTTGCTCCAATCATGGCCTGGCCCACCGCGAGGCCGCTGTCGTTGGGATAGGTGGAAAACAGTAGTTCAAACTCGTTGCCCACGATCCTTTTAATGCGTTCGACCAACAGGCGGTTTTGGAAAACGCCCCCGGCAAACACCCATGGAAGCCTGCCGTGCTTCCCCGCAAGTTGCTTCCCGCAACAATAAACGATTTCCGCCAGTGTGTTGTGGAAGCGGGCGGCCAGCACCGCAGGCGTCACTCCTTTTTCCAGTTCATCCAGCAAATCAAGAATCATCGGTCGCCAATCGATTTGCCCGTCCTTGATTTCAAACGCCAGGTCGCCGCACTCCGAACCATCGGCAACGGCTTCCAGCCGCATGGCCGCCTCGCCATCGAACGTCGGTTTTTCGCAGATACCGAGCATACAGGAAACCGCATCGAACAAGCGCCCCATGCTGGAGGTCATCGGGCAGTTGATTCCTGCCTTGATTTGAGCAGACAGGAATGTCGGCCTATCCTGCAATTGAAGCAACAACGAATCCGCCACCCGCCGAGGATCCTTCACCGCCGCGTCGCCCCCCGGCAAGGCAAATGGTCGCAGCTGGAACTTGCGCTCGAAGTTTTCCGCATCATAGAGCAGCACCTCCCCGCCCCAGATCGTTCCGTCGGTCCCAAAACCGGTGCCATCGAAGGCAAAGCCAATGGCTTTTCCGGCATAGGCTCCAACCAGATGCGCATGGTGGTGCTGGACGGCAACGGAGGGGACCTTGTTTTTTTTCGCAAAGGCGATGGCCTGCTGCGTTGAAAAATAGTCGGGGTGGAGATCGTGCACGACGAGATCGGGTTTAAGCCGGAAACAATCCAGCTCGCGTTGAATCGCCTGCTCCAGCACAAGCTGGGTTTCCGGATTTTCCAAGTCGCCGACATAGGGGTGCAAGGTTGCCTGCCCATGGTGCGCCAAGGCGAAGGTGTTTTTCAGGTCGGCACCGTAGGCCAGAATACATGGAACCGAATCACAAGGCATCGAGACCGGGGCAACGCCGCGCCCGGGCCGAAGCACGATGGTTTGGTTGCCATGAACCGCACAGACGGGATCATCGCAACGGTTGACGATGTCGCGATTGTGCAGAATGAAAACATCGGCGATGTCCGCCAGCTTTTTGCGGGCGGCGGCGTTGGTGTGGATCATCGGTTCGGCGGAATAGTTTGCGCTGGTCATCACGACCGGATGCGGGAAGCGGTCGAACATCAGTTCGTGCATCGGGCTGTAAGGAAGCATAACGCCCAGCGTATCCAGCCCCGGAGCAATTTGGGCAGGCAAGGAGGCCCGCCCCACATCATTCATCTTAAGCAGCACAATCGGTCGTTCCCGGCAGCGCAGCAACCGCTCCTCTTCCGGGGAAACTATGCAAATGGTCTTAACCCATTCAAGATCCGGTACCATCAGGGCAAACGGCTTGGCCTCTCGCCCCTTCCGTTTGCGAAGCGTTGAAACCGCGGCGGTGTTGAGCGCATCGCAGGCCAGGTGAAAACCGCCAATGCCCTTGACCGCGACGATCCGCCCCTGCTCCATCGACTCCAACCAAACCTCTTCCCAGTTATCCGGCTCCATGCGCGGGCCGCATTCGGGACAGGCGATCGGCTGGGCATGGTAGCGGCGGTCGGAGGGATTGGTGTATTCGGCATTGCAGGCCGGGCACATGCCGAACGTGCGCATGCTGGTTTGCGGTCGGTCGTAGGGTAGGTTTTCAATAATCGTGAAGCGCGGGCCGCAGTTGACGCAATTAATGAACGGATAGCGATGGCGACGGTTCATGGGTTCGAACAGCTCCGTGCGGCAGTCGTCGCAAATGGCAATGTCCGGGGAAATGCGCTGGAGTGCTTCGCCATGGATTTCACTTTCAACAATTCGGAAACCCGAGGGGCAATCCGGGGTTCGATGCTCCCGGGTGGTGATGGAATCGATCCTTGCCAATGGAGGAGGATGGCTCTGCAGTGCGGCCAGGAACGGTTCCGGATCGCCGTAGAGTTCGATATGCACGCCATCGAAATTGTTGCGGACGGTTCCCGCGAGGCCCAGCCGGTTTGCCGTCTGCCACACCCAGGGGCGGAATCCCACCCCTTGCACAATTCCGGTGATGTGGATCGCAAGGCCAGTCATCAATCAAACACGTTGGTAAGGCGGGAGCTGTCGGGCACCATTTCCTCTTTGAGCATGTCGAACAGCCGCTGGGCGATGGGCCCCGGTTTTCCGTTGCCGACGGGATTGCCTTCGAACTTGGTGACCGGCGTCACATTCGGGGTTGTTCCATAGATGTGGACCTCCGCCGCGGAACGGACGGCGCCCAGGTTGATCGGGCGGAACTCGGCCGTGGTGAGGACGCGCTCAGCCTTCAGTTGCTGTGCAAACTCCATGGCCCGCTTGGCGGTGGTGCCGGCCAACACCCGTTCGGGCGGCGGCATGAACAGCTCCTTGCCCCGTGTAACGATGCCAATGTTTTCAGTGGCTCCTTCGCCCAGGAAACGGTTTTCATCGAGCGTGACCGTGAAGTCGACCCCGAGGTCGACCGCCTCCTTTTTCATGAGGACGTTGGGGAGATAGTTGCAGGTCTTGACCTGCGCGAAGATGCCGGGCTTGATCGGCACTTTGCTGATGGCCACACTGACTCCCTCTGGCAGCGCCTCTATGCAGGCATGCTTCAACTCGTAGACCACGACATAGAATTCGGAACGGAAACAGTCGTATGGATTGATTCCCATCGTCCCCTGGCCGCGGGAAACAAGAAGACGAACCAAGGCGTTGCGTTTCCCTCCCGCTAGAACGGTCTGGACAATGATGTCGGCCATGGCATCCATGGCAACGGGAAGTTCGATCCCAATCGTTCCGCACGATCGTTCGAGACGGGCCAGGTGGTCTTGGAGGTTATAGATGTTGCCATCCATACATTTGAACGACTCGAACACTCCGTCGCCCCGGTGCACCATGTGGTCGTCGACCGGCACGGCCATCAGGGATTGGTCGGTCACGATGCAGTCGACGACCGAGGAATACATGGCATAAAGTTTTTTATCGGTATTCGGCAGGCGCGCCATCCATTCGTCGCGGCCGACCACCTCTTTTTTCGTCTTGGCAGACATATTGCTCCTTAAATTAGATCAAAGAACTATTGCTTATATGGCCGTTAATTGGAATTAATTTCCGAGCGTCTTATGGGAAGATAGTGCTAATTCAAAAATAAAAGGGATTTTTGTCATGAAAAATATCATCAAGAAACGCGTATTGGTCACCGGCGGTGCTGGATTTCTAGGGTCGTTCCTGTGCGAGCGCCTGCTGGCGGATGGATGCGACGTCATCTGCATGGACAACTTTTTCACCGGACGCAAAGCCAACATTGCCCATCTGATGGACAATCCGTATTTCGAGCTGATGCGCCACGACGTGACGTTTCCGTTCTATGTGGAAGTGGACGAAATCTATAACCTCGCCTGCCCGGCCTCGCCGGTCCACTACCAGTTCGACCCGGTACAGACCACGAAAACCAGCGTTCACGGAGCCATCAACGTCCTCGGGCTCGCCAAGCGGGTCAAGGCCAAAGTCCTCCAGGCCTCCACCTCCGAGGTCTACGGCGATCCCTCCGTTCACCCCCAACCGGAATCCTACTGGGGCAACGTCAACCCGATCGGCATCCGCTCCTGCTACGACGAAGGCAAGCGCTGCGCCGAAACGTTGTTCTTCGACTATTGGCGCCAGCACCAGGTTCGCATCAAGGTGGTGCGCATCTTCAACACCTACGGCCCGCGCATGCATCCGCACGACGGCCGCGTGGTTTCGAACTTCATCATGCAAGCCCTGCGCGGCGAAGACATCACGATTTATGGCGATGGAAAACAGACGCGCTCGTTCTGCTATTGCTCCGACCTGATCGAGGGATGGATTCGGCTGATGGCCACCGGCGACGACGTTACCGGCCCGATCAACATCGGCAACCCCGGCGAGTTCACCATGATCGAGCTGGCCGAAAACGTGATTGAACTCACCAACTCCAAATCGCAGTTGATCTTCGAGCCCCTGCCCGCCGACGATCCGAAGCAGCGCAAGCCCGACATCACGCTGGCCAAGGAAAAGCTGGGGTGGGAACCGACTGTCCCGCTCCGCGAAGGCCTCGCGAAAACCATCGAATATTTCGATGGGTTGCTGAAGGAGCGTAATGCGTAAATTGGAAGACTCGCCAGCCTTGCTCGTCAAGGATTACGCATTACGAATTACTCGTTACGTTTCTACATCCCCATCTTCTTAAAGATGAACTCCGGTATGTGGCGGATGATCAGCATGATGTAGCGCCACATCCAGAGCGTGTAGACCGTATTGTGCCCTTTTCGCATGCCGTTGTATACGGCATCGGCCACTTGCTCGGGGGAAGCCGTTAGCGCGGCGGGCAGTTCCAGGTTTTCGGTCATCTTGGTGCGGCAAAAGCCCGGCTTGACCGTCATGACGTGAACGCCTTTTTTTGCAAGACGGTTGCGAAGTCCGGACAGATAGGCCGTAAGCCCCGCCTTGGCGCTACCGTAGATATAGTTGCTCTGTCGGCCGCGATCCCCCGCAACCGAGCTGATGGCGGCGATCGATCCGCTACCGCGTTTTTCAAAATCGTTGGCAACCACGCCAAGCATCGTGGCCATGCCCGTGAAGTTGATATCGATGGTTCGCCGAATATCTTCGATATCTGCCCGCACCTCGACCTGATCGCTCATATAGCCAAAACAAGCAATCACCGCATCCGGCTTCGTCTCGAGCGATTCATACAGCTTCCGGTGACTCGAATAATCGGTCGCATTGAATTCCAATGTCTGGATCTCCGTTCCGGCACGCACCCGCAGGTCGCTGGCGATGGGTTCTAAAAGCTCCTTTTCCAGTGCCGCCAAGGTCAGGCTCCAGCCCTCGGCCGCATATTTTTTGGCAATGGCCTGCGCCATGTCCGACGTAGCCCCCAATATCAAAACATTCTTCATTTCCTGATCATCCGTTTTTTTTTAACCACTAATTCACACTAATTATCACTAATCTCCCTACTGGCTCATTAGTGCCGATCAGTGAAGATTAGTGGTTCAAAATCTTAACCCGTTATACCTATGCGTTTTGATTGCAAGGAGGCGAATTTTGTTTCGCCTTCGTTGAGCATGGCGATGGCCTGCTTGAACTCGGCGGCGTTGGGATAGGTCTTTTCAAACAGGGCGGCATCCATGCGCGAGTCTTTCGCCAAGTAGAGCCGCCCGCCATAGTCGGCCACCATCGCGTCGAGTTCCTTGAACAACTCCATGGCCTTGTGCGAGATCGGAAAGTCGAGCGCAAGGGTGTAGCCGGCCATCGGGAACGACATGAAGCTTTCCTGCTCCCCAAACAACTTGAGCACCGCGAGGAACGACCCCAGTCCGCTTTCCGTGATCCGTTCCAGAATCTTGTGCATGCCCTCCCGCCCGGCTTCCATGGGGATGACAAACTGGTATTGGGTGAAGCCGCGTTTTCCATAAATGCGGTTCCAGTCGCCGATGGCATCGAGCGGATAGAAGAAGGCGTTGTAGTCGATGATGTGCTTGTGGGTGCCGGGACGGCACTTGTTATAGTAGGCGAAATTGAAGGCCTTCATCGTTAGCGGATTGAGGGCGAAGTTCGGGAAGTTCACCGGAATGCCAAGATTCAACCCCGACTTGAGATGCAACGGGGCATCCTTGTGCGCGGGGCTAACCAGCTCGGCGGTGCTCGCATGTTCGCCGCGCATCATGATGCTGCGCCCGAGCGAATCGCCCTTGGCCAGGCAGTCGATCCATGCCACGGAATACGTCCAGTCGGTCGAGGCCTCGAAGCAATCCATGATCTCGCCCAGGTTGGCCGCGCGCACGGTTTCTTCCCGGATATAGGCGGACTCGATCCGGCGAAGGCGGAAGCTTGCGTTCAGGATGATCCCGGTCAATCCCATCCCTCCAATCGTGACCTTGAAAAACTCGACGTTTTCAGTCGGCGAGCAGCTCACCACCGATCCATCGTTCCGCATGATGTCCATCGAGAGAATGTGCTGCCCGAACGAACCATCGACATGGTGGTTCTTGCCATGCACATCGGCCCCGATGGCTCCGCCTACGGTGATCAGCTTGGTACCGGGCGTGACGGGGAGAAACCACCCGCGGGGAACAAACACGTCCAGGATTTCGGAAAGCATGACGCCCGCCTGGCAGCAGAGTTCACCGGTTGAATCGTCAAAGGAAATAAATTTATTGAATCGGCGAGTCAGCAGAATTTTTTTCTGCAGAGAAGCATCGCCATACGAACGCCCGTTTCCATAGGCGATCACCTCGCCAGGCCGTTCGAGTTTTTTTCGAAGCTGTTCGGCCGTATCGAATCCGCCAACGTCCGCCTCGATTACGGGATAGTTGCCCCAGTCTGAAATCTTGCGCATGTAAACCTCTCCGAGGCTTGGTTATCAGTTATTTATTAATGGTTACAGGAGACATCTACAGGAAAACGCTAAATGATGCCACCGCAAAGAAACAAAGGTCTTGATTCTTTACCCATTACGCAATACGCATTATGCACCATGAGTGCAGTAGAAATCATTTGCCGGAATTGCGGGGCGGACACCTTGCTTAAACGCGAGGCCGTATACGATGGCTTTACCAAGACCGGGGAAAAGCGACTTTGCTCTTCGTGCGGATTCGAATATGCATCCGAGTCCGACGTCCCGTTCAAGGCCAAGGCCAACGAACCCCGGATTTTCACCGATGCCGACCGCTCAGCCAAGGTCGAGGTTTTCGACGAAACCGAAAACCGCCAGCTATGCCGCTACTGCGCAAACTATATCGTGAATCCATTCACGCAATTCTGTTCCGTGCACAAAAAGGAAGTGCAGGCCACCGACACCTGCGGTCGCTTTGAACAAGCGACCGACAAGGACGACTCGGATTCCCCGATATAGGGTTTAGCCAACCTTGTGAAGCGGCTCGGTTTTGCGGCTGTGCAGGAAATGCAGCGCCGTCAGGCACTTGTTCCGCTGGGGGCAGATCAATCCGCAATATTCCACGCGCCATTTTTCGCCCATGGCCGCCAGATCGTGCGAATTGAAATCCTGCTCGGCATCCTGCCACGCCACACATCGTCCTTCCGCCTTGGAAAGGTCGAGGCGATGGTCACCGACCGCGCGCCGATATTGGACAATCTCCCAGTCGATCAGTTCGTGTATCCCTGCACACTGAAGACTGCTTTCACTTACTCCCGATGTATTTGTCTTTTTTTTCATGTTTTATCTCCGCTAACAACAAGCAGAGATAAGCATCAAGAATGCCAAGGTTGGCGCTTCTTCGTTAATCTTCGATTAGAACTCGCGTGATCTCCCCGATATACATGCGGTGGAAATCTTCCTTGGGATAGTTTTTCATGATGGAGTCGTCGAGGAAGTTGGCCGGCTCCATATCCTGGAAATAGAGCTTCCGGCACTCGAGCACCATGCGCGCCTGCTCGAAATAGACCGAACCGTTGTCCGCCGCCAACGGGGTGAATCCGCACTCGCCGGCCTTGTCGGTTTCGCGCCCGGTGCGGGAACCGCAAAAGTTGAGTTGGGGTTTATATTTTTCGTCAAAGAACGAAAGTGTGAACACATCGCCCTGCTCCATGAATTCGTAGGTGTAGCGCTGCGGCCGGACGAAGCAAAAACAGACCGGCTTGAACCATAGTTCGCCCATGCCCCCCCAGCTGGCGGTCATGGTGTTGAAATGCTCCGGTGTTCCGGCACTCAGCAGCATCCATTCCTTGCCGATCAGGTGGATCGGATTGCCGGGAATTTCGAGCGGATTGATTTCCTTTAACGTCTTCATTCCTCCATCTCCTTCAGCGTTAGGATTAATTTGGGAGCATGCCCCCCGTCCTTCGAGTACAATTCAAAGAATCCGTCTTTTGCGGTTCCCCACAAACCCAATGTAACCACCGGGGCAGACGATGCCCGCGTTTTCTCCAGCCAGGCAATATTCCCGACGGGAACCTTGATCCATACATCCTTGGTCCATGCGAGGTTTTCAAGCGTGGCAATCGGCGCCTCCCACAGAGCGGAATCGGCAAGGCCTTTCAAGGCCACCCCCGCGGCAGATTCCCATGGTTGATCGCGAAAAGCGCGCATTCCAAAGCTAACCTCGCCCGGTCGGGCATTCGGTCCACGAACGCCCAGGGAACCGCCCCCCTCAACCCATGCCGCGTTGTTTGTGGTCTGGGCCATGGGCGCCACCACCACCCGAACGGGACCGGGTTCCGTGTTTTTCATTCTAACGTGGAATTCGGCACCGACAATCTCGTTGGTGACCCCCGACAAATCAAAACCAACAATGGATCGTATGGACGGAGCATAGGCAATCAACAAAACCGGGCTCCCTCCATTGTTTTGGTTTCGCTGATTGCTCCGGCCAAAGGTGTCTTTCGAGGCCTCCAGCTCCAGAATATTCGTGGTGCCGAGTGCGGTTGATGCGGCGGCAAGAATCGATAGCAGATAAAATACGCGTTTCACGGGGTCTCCTTTAAATATAATGCAGAATAACGACAACGAAGCAGTGAAACAAGCAGGATGAAGACCACAAACCTAGAGGAATGCCCCCGGATACGGCCTTTAAAATAGAGGTTTTTAGGCCAGGAAATCGCGCTGGAACCGGCGAAGGCAATCCTTGAGCGCATCGGAATCAATCAACTTTCCCGCCTTCTGCACAGAAACGATCACGCGCTTGCGTCGATCACTCTCCAGCCATTTCTCATGGATTGTTCTGACTTCGAGGGCATAGAGCGTGAGGTGTACCCGCTCGCCGCTTCTGATGACCACCTTGGTGCGATAGGCCTTTTTCTTGAGGAGCTTGCCTTTAACCCCGGCCTCTTCATAGGCTTCAAGCTCGGCCGTGCCCAGCTTTCCCCGATCCTTCTCGTATCTCCCCTTGGGGAATATCCAATACCCGCTGGCGCTCGTAACAAGCACCACCTTGAGTTCGCCGTCTTCATGCACGAATGGAATCGCGCCATATTGTTTTTGCATGCTTCCGTGTTCCTAAATCAAATCATCAACGCAACAGAATAAGTGATACAGAACACCATCCCCCTACAAAACAAAAACCATTTTTTCTAATCATTCCGTTTTTCCTTTCAAGCTTCATTCGAGAACAGCGTGGTGAATTGTTTGCGGATTCGGTCGTTGGAAACCCCGGCAAGCCCGGTCGCCACTTCCCCGCGCGCCGTGCCCTGGAGCCGGCAGAGGGTCGCAATCAACGCATCGATGCTCTCGGCGAGCCGGAGGCCCTTTTTTCCCTTCACCGAATGCGCTTCGGCAAAGTTCGCAAGCGATCTGCGCTGCACCGAATAGTCGTTGAAGCGCCCCAGGACATCCTGCAATCCCTTCAGCGATTTAATCAGCGGCTTGATCGACGCCTCAGGAAAAAGGGGACTGAAGAACTCCATCAGGTAGCGCAGCTTCTTGCACTGGATCCTCAACTCATGAATCTGGGCATCCGGTGTTGAGGAATCGATGGACGGCGCAATGCGCGCGATTTTATTGTAGCGCGCCAGGATCAGCCGCCTCGCAAAATGGATCGTCGGCTCGTCCGCCGCCTCGCCTTTTTTCTTTGGGACATTCAGCCGCCGCATCCGCTGAGCATAGTCCGGGCCCAGGAGCAAGGAGCGAACGCCATCGAGGGCACCCCGACGCTCGCGCGCGAAGACACCAAACATGACATCGAGCCCCTCATGCAACGACTCCGGAACCATTCCGTAATAGCCATCCTTGTCCATGAGGCAGACATCCAGATCTCGCAGGCGGTTGGTCTGCTTCATGACTTCGGCCAGCTCCGCCTTAAGCTTCGCATTGGCGTCCCCGGCATAAACGCCTTTGAACAAACTTAACAGGGAGCGAACCCGGCGCAGGCTTACGCGGTAGTCGTGAACGAACTCCGTATCGAGGTCGTCGACGATTCCCTGCTCGTTTTGGCGGGCCACGCCGAGGAAGGTGCGGACAAGGGTTCCGGCGCTATCGAAAATCGGGGCATTGCCATCGAGGACAACCTCGGGTTTGAATTCGTAGGGCTTGCGCTTCATTCCAAGCAACCGGACATAGTCGACCATTCCGGAAGCCGTAAAGCCATCGGCCAGCAACGCCTTTTCCAGCAGGGCATGGTCTTCACCACATCCGCGCAACGGATGCGCTGAAGCATACGTTGCCCGCTTGCTTCCCTTTGCCAACACCGTTGCGGAGAGCCGGACGACGGTCTTTTCCATTTCATCCCGCACCGCAACCTTGATTTGCTTCAGTTCAATGGCGCAAAATGGAAGATACGCCCGGAGGGTTGATCGCTCCAGCAGGAGCCTCCCGACCGGGCCGCCCCTTAGGTCGCCCGCGAATTTCCAGGTTCCGGAAATCTCCTGTTCCGTCATTCTTCCGCTAGCGAGGTCTGCCAAGGCCACCTTGTTCTTCATCTGCAACAGCACCCATCCCGACCGACGGAGATGGCCATCGAACGTATCCAGCAACACGCCGCCAATCCCATTTTCGGAGAGGAGGGAAACCGAGTATCCCGGCGGTAATCCGTTCGCGAGCGATGCCCTCCGGAAAGAGCCCGTTCGACAGAAGCTGGATGGAGCGCTTGGCAACATGGTTTCACTATAGGGATTACCCTCCAACTGGCAAGCAATGCGAGACGCCGCATCGCCGAATGCCCCCGAACGGCAAACCGCAAAAGCGATGTTTTTCATTCCCAAGGCTTGGCAAATTGCCGCGTATGGAAAAGGATAGCGCCATGAACAAACTTGAAGACATCATCCTGAAAAACTGCCCCGCCCTTGCCCCGTTGCCGACGGGGGCCGAGGCGAAGCTGAACCGGCTCAACGGCGTGAAGGCCGTATTGTTCGATGTGTATGGAACGCTCTTTGCTTCCGGATCGGGCGATGTGGGAACCGCGGCGGCGACCGATACCGCCGAGGCGCTGACCCAGTCGCTGGTGGTGGCCGGATTTGAAGGAGAGCTGGAGCAGGCCGGCCTGATTGGGAAGGATATGCTGAAGTCCGAAATCCTGGAATGGCACAGGGCCGGACACAAAGCAGGCGCCGATTTCCCGGAAGTGGAAATCACCAAGGTTTGGAAAAAGATGATCGACTCGTTGCGCCACACGCAGACGCTCTCCACGGCGGAGACCGATTTCGACCAAATCCGTCGGTTGGGCCTTGAATACGAATGCCGCGTGAATCCGGTGTTTCCAATGCCCGGTTGCATCGAAACGCTGCGCACCTTGAAGGAACGGAAACTCCCGCTCGGCATTGTTTCCAACGCGCAATACTACACGCCACTGCTCTTTTCCGCCTTCTTCAAGCAGACGGTCGAGGAGATCGGCTTCGATCCGGAATGCTGCGTTTGGTCCTTCAAGGAACTGAAGGCCAAACCTTCGGCCGATCTGTTTCCGAAGGCCGCCCGATATCTGGAAAAGAACCACGGCATCCAGCTTTCGGAAACGGTCTATGTGGGCAACGACATGCTTAACGACATCTACACCGCCAGCCAGGCCGGTTGCAAAACCATCCTCTTTGCCGGGGACCAACGCTCATTGCGCCTCCGCGAAGACGACGAGCGGTGCAAAAACCTTAAACCGGACGCCGTTATCACCTCATTGGCCCAGCTACCGGAATTGGTTTAACAGAATAATTAGGACATACTAATTTTCCGAACGATCGGATTATTCTTTCTTAATTATTCTGTTTCGATTTTGCGTCCTTGAGCAGGGCCAGTGCTTCGTCGGGGACGCGGAGCTGGCCGAAGCCGGTTCCCAGCTTGAGGTCGGGTGTGTTGCCGCCATGGAAGTCGGTTCCACCGGTACAAACCAAACCGAACTCCTTGGCCCAGCCGGAAAAGCGGGCAATGTTTTCGGGATGGTGTTCGGCATAGTAGGCCTCGATGCCACCCAGCCCCTGCTCCCTCAGCTCCCGAACCAGCGCCTTGAGTTGCCTTTCGGGCATATAGATGGTGGCGGGATGCGCCAAAACGGACACCCCGCCGGCCCGACGGATCAGCTCGATGCACTCGCTGGCGGTATAGCGATACCGCTCGGAATACGCGGGGCGCCCCTTCGCCAGCAACAGATCGAAGGCCGCCTTTCGGGATTTCACATGGCCCCGCTTCACCAGGGCCGCGGCAAAATGCGGGCGCCCCACCACATCGGCGCCGGCCTCCTGCTCAACATCGCTCCACATCAGCACATAGCCGAGCTTGTTGAGCTTCTTGAGAATTTCGACATTGCGCTCCTCGCGCCCCTCGCGGACGGTGTTGATCTTCTCCAACAACACATCGTTGGCAGTATCGATGAAATACCCGAGGATATGCATCGTGCCGCGTTCGCATTCCGCGCTCAGCTCGATGCCCGGCACGGCCTCGACCGGCGAATCCGCGGCCGCCGCCATCAACGGGGCAATGCCCCCGACGGTATCATGGTCGGTCAGGGCCATGGCCGAAAGGCCACGCTCCTGCGCCATCTTAATCAGCTCTTCCGGTGTGTTCGTGCCGTCCGAAAAGACCGAATGTACGTGTAAATCAATCAACTGAAATCTCCTGAATAAATCCCGTCCAGTATAATGATTGTGTTTGCAATACCAACCCTTCGTTGGTTCAAAATGGGCGCACGGCACGGAAAGAGGCAAAAAATGATGCTCCACCTGGCCGCGCGGGGGACAAGATTACCTGAACGGTCGCATTTCAGTCGGTTTGGGTTGCGCCCGCCGAGTTGGATTCGTAAAGTCCCCCCGTTTTAAAGAACCGTTAACCTGATGGAGATAAATCATGACCCCAGCTGCTACCAAAATTGAACTTCCAGGCATTGAAAAATTCAAATCTGGAAAAGTCCGCGAAGTCTACGATCTTGGCGACCAATACCTGTTTGTCGCCTCCGACCGCATTTCCGCCTTCGATGTCGTCATGCCCGACGGTATTCCAGACAAAGGCAGCGTACTGAACATGATTTCCAAGTTTTGGTTCGATCGCACCGGCGACGTCGTTAAAAACCACATGATTTCCACCGATGTGGCCGATTTTCCCGCTGAACTGCAGGAACACGCCGAGCTGCTGAAAGGCCGTTCCATGCTGGTGAAGAAAGCCGAACTACTGCCGGTCGAGTGCATCGTGCGCGGCTACCTCATCGGCTCCGGCTGGAAGGAATACCAAAAGTCCGGTACTATCGGCGGCATGCCGCTGCGCGCCGGCTACGAAATGGCCGGAAAACTCGACGAGCCGATCTTCACCCCGTCCACCAAGGCCGACGAAGGCCACGACGAAAACATCTCCACCGAGCAGATGAAAGAGATTGTCGGTGAAGAACTGGGGCAGAAACTGGTGGATATCAGCCTCAAGCTTTACAAAACGGCCGCCGACTATGCGCTGACCAAGGGCATCATTATTGCCGACACCAAATTCGAGTTCGGCATGATCGGCGACGAGCTGATTCTGATCGACGAAGTGCTCACGCCCGACAGCTCGCGCTTCTGGCCGGCCGACACCTACAAACCGGGCTCTTCGCCCTTCTCGTTCGATAAACAGTTTGTCCGCGACTACCTCGAAACCCTCGATTGGGACAAAACCCCGCCCGGCCCCGTCCTGCCGGATGAAGTCATCGAGAAAAGCCGCGAAAAATATCTCGAGGCCTATCGCCTGCTTACCGGCGAAGAACTGAGCTGCTAAAAAGAAAATCTGGAGTGCGGTGGCAACGAGGTACGAGGCGACACCGCTTTTGCGGGCGCACCGCACCGTTGAACCGTAAAAGCGGTGTGGCGCGTTGCTTCCCACCGCACTCCAAAACGGTTGCCGCACCCCAGAATATTCTTAAAAAAACAATTAACTACCGCGCTTCTTCTCGCTATTCTTCAGCCATGAACCGCGAAGCTGACTATTGGCCGCATGCGCCCATGCATTCCCTGTCGGAACAGGGTGTCTACATGGTCACCGCAGGAACCTATCAAAAGCAGCACTTCCTCAATGCACCCGACAAGCTGACCCTTTTTCGCGACCTGCTTTTCAGCTTTGCCGCGGAATTCGGCTGGCAGTTGCAGGCCTGGGCCATCATGGCCAACCACTATCATTTTGTGGCCGTCTCGCCCGCAAGCGCGGAATCGTTGCGGCGCTTCATCGGCAAACTGCATGAATATAACGCCAAAAAACTCAACCGGATCGATCAGGCCCCCGGACGTAAAGTCTGGCACAACTATTGGGATTCACACATCACCCACCAAACCTCCTACTATGCCCGCCTGCGCTATGTGCACCGCAACCCCGAGCACCACGGCATCATTGATCAGGCCGCCAACTATCGCTGGTGCTCGCAGGCCTGGCTCGAACACCACGCCGACCGCGCATTCGTCAATACCCTCGCCAAATTCAAAACCGACCGCATTTCCGTGCGCGATGATTTTTGAAAAAAGGTCCTAGAGAAAAGGTCCTGGAGAAAAGGTCCTGGAGAAAAGTTCTGGAGCAACAGTGCTTAACAGCAACCTAAATTTCAGCATTTTTCACGGCGGAGTTAGCAGCGATGAGCAACTTTCTCATGACCGCCGTAAGCGCGACCATTTTTGGGCGGTGGTTTTCATTTACCAGACGCTGGTAGAACTCGCGAAGAACTGGGTTGTATGTCCTGGCATTCATGGCAGCCATGTACAGGCAGGAACGCAACCTTCGGCGCCCGCCACAGACATGCCGCCTGCCGGACTTGCCCCCGCTGTCCCGGTTGAAGGGGGCGAGTCCCGCCAGCGACGCGATTTCCCTGCGCGAAAGCGTGCCGATCTCAGGGAGGTGGGCGAGCAGGGTCACCGCATTGACGATGCCCAGGCCTTTGATGGACTGGATACACTTGGCCTTCTGCGTCATGGTTGCGTCTTCGGCAAGGGTATCTTTGATTTTCGCTTCGATTTTCTCGAGCTGCTTTTCAAGCCACTTGAGATGCTGCTTGATCAGTCTGACCATCTCCGGCTCGTCGGCAGTTCCCAAGCGGTTCTTCTCGGCCGTATGCATGTCGCTCAGGTGCACCCTTCGATCAACGAGGGCGGTGAGCCTGCGCTGCGTCGCCGAAGGCTTCTCGGAGGGCTTGGGGTCGGTGTGCGACGCGAAGTCGCGGATCATCCGCGCGTCGATCGGATCGGTCTTGGCGATCTGCCCCATGCCCAGCGCGAAGTGCCGGACGCGCGACGGGTTCACGATGCTCGCGGTGCCGCTGGCGGCCATCACCATCCAGGCGGCCATGCGTTCGTAGCCGCCCGTGGACTCGAAGACATAGTGGGCGCTGCCCGCCCAGTTCATCAGCGCCGTGGCACCCTCGCAGGTGTTGTCGAAGCGACGCGCTGTTTTTCCGTTGAAGGCATCCAGATGCTTCTTGGAAACATCGACGCCACAGTATACTTTTTCCTTGTTCATATTTGCTCCTACTTGCTAATGCGAGCTCGCTCGTACGGCTCATGCAACAGTTCGAGTTCAATATGGCAACCATCCGGCGGATCCGGGCTCCAGAACGTTCGCCAAAGGCGAACCAGTGCGGCACGATCTCACCGGACGGGAACCTCTCCCGGCTGGCCGGCCGGGGGAGGCACTCCTCTACGAGGATTGCACAACCCCTTTCACGGGAAAAAGGATTTCTCCGACGTTATAGAAATTCATTCTCAAAATCCTTTTTCCCTACCTGTTTTGAGTTGGTTGGAGAAACATACAAGTGCGGTGGCAACGAGGTACGAGGCGACACCGCTTTAGCGTACGCACCGCACCGTTCAACCGCAAAAGCGGTGTGGCGCTTCGCTTCCCACCGCACTCCAAAACGATTACCGCACTCCAGGTTGCCGTCCGCCCCATACCGGGATGACAAACGGTCATTGACACTTTGCCGGTTGCGTACCATATTTGTGCCCACACTTGGAGGCAGGTATGAAAACGGTAAGCGTGCGCGAAATGCGGGATCACATCGGACAAGTCCTCAGCAGCGCCGAGCTGGGCGAAACGGTGATTATCAAGCGGCACGGCCGGAAGATTGCAAAACTGGGGCCGCTGGATGCAACGGAAGCAGGCCTGCCGAGTATGAAAAAATTGCGCGATCAAATTTCCAACAAGGGAAAGGCGCTCAGCAAAGCGGTCATCGACGAGCGGGAAGAGGAACGTTACTGAGATGCCGTATATCGATACCAGCGTTCTGGCGGCCTATTATTGTCCTGAAGCGGCAAGTTCCCGAATTGAGAAAACCCTTGAAAAAACCGCGAACCCCACCATAAGCCAGCTGGTTGAAACAGAACTTTATTCCGCTGTTGCCCGCAAAGTCCGCATGAAGGAAATGACCCGGCAAGACGGCAACCTGATCCTCTCGCAGTTTAATCTTCATCTTGAGCAACGGCTGTACCGCATGCTGCCCGTGGAAACACGCCACTACCATGTTGCCCGCGAGTGGATCGGTCGCTTTGATACCGCTTTAAGGACGTTGGATGCGCTGCATCTTGCAATCGCATATTCGGAAAACCTCACCTTGCTGAGTGCCGACCACCACTTATGCAAAGCCGCGGATTATTTTGGAATCAGCGTCCAATCCGTCTGAACCCTAAACCGACATGAACGCACTTTTAGAAAGTTTTCTGGACTACATTTCGCTGGAGCGCGGGTTGAGCATCAACACGCGGAAGGCGTATGCCGATGACATCGGTCAGTTCCTGAGCTTTCTCGACCAGAAAGGCGTGACCTCGCTCAATCAGGTGAGCCGGAAACAGGTGCTCGACCACCTGATGGCCATGAAAGCCAAGGGCATGTCGACCAACTCAATATCCCGCCATCTGGTCTCCATCAAGGTTTTCTTCCGCTACCTGCAGCAGGAGGGGCTGCTGGATAAAAATGTGACCGACACGATGGATTCCCCCAAGCTGTGGAAAATCCTGCCGGACACGCTGTCGGAGAAGGAGGTTGATCTGCTCCTGAAAGCACCGGACATGCGCACGCCGCTGGGGGTGCGCGACCGCGCGATCCTGGAACTGTTCTATGCCTCGGGCCTGCGTGTTTCGGAGCTGGCCAACCTGCAGCTTCCCGCCCTGCACCTCGACGACGGCTACATCCGCGTGATCGGAAAAGGCCGCAAGGAGCGCGTCATCCCCGTCGCCCGCGATTCCGCCAACCTGCTCGAGTGCTATCTCGAAGAAGTCCGCCCCATGCTGTGCGACAACCCGCATCTGCAAAATGTTTTTATCTCCAAACGGGAAACGGCGCTCTGCCGCCAGCGCCTTTGGCAGATTATTAAAAAATATACGAAAGATGCGGGCATCATGAAAAACGTGACGCCCCATACGCTGCGCCACTCCTTTGCCAGCCATCTGCTGCAAAACGGCGCCCCGCTGCGGGTCATCCAGGAAATGCTGGGCCATGCCGACATTGCCACCACCCAGATCTACACCCACGTCGACCCCAACCGCCTGAAGGCCATCCACCAGCAGTTCCACCCGAGGGCTTGATGGCAAACGAAGCTTCCAGCTTCGTCTACATTTGTGGCTTCCATTCCGCCCCGCTTCCATTATTCTTTTCAGGATCATTGGAAATAAATCCGCGGCACGGCCGTTTATCATAGGTTGCTATGGCTCATTTTAAATATATAGGTCGCTCGAAGAAGGGCGAAAAGGTCGAGGGCGTGGTTGAATCGAACGATCGTGCCGGAGCGGTGCGCGTCATCGAATCGATGGGGCACATCCCGGTCTCCATCACCGAGACCACGAAGACGCATAAACAGAATAGTGCCGCCGAGGGCAAAAAACGGTTGAAGTTCGAGCTAGGCTTTCAACGCAAGCCGAAGATGAAACTGCAGGATCTACTCCTTTTCTCTCGCGAGCTCTCCGACCTCGTGGCTTCAGGCATGACCATTGGGCGCGCACTGCACACCCTCTCCGCCCGCAAGGACGAGTCTGCCGTAGGGAAAATCGTGGTCACCCTTCGAGACGAGATTGTCCAGGGCACCTCGCTCTCCGACGCCCTGGAACTCTATCCGGAAACCTTTTCATCCCTCTACATCAACCTTGTGCGCGCCGGCGAAGCCAGCGGAAACCTCCCCCTCGCCCTGGAGAATGTCTGTGTCCACTACGAGCGTGTGCAGGATGCAAAAAGCAAGGTGATTTCGGCCCTGGTCTATCCGGCCATCGTCATGATCGTTGGCGGCCTTGCGGTGATCGGCCTGATGATTTTCATTGTGCCGAAGTTCGCCAACACCTTCGATGAAATGGGCGCCACCCTGCCGAAACCAACCCTGGCGCTGATGGCCATCAGTAACTTTGTCACCCATTATGGTCTGATTCTCGCGGGGGTCATCACAGGCCTCGTCATCATGCTGAAAAAATGGGTTAAGCACGGGGTTGGCCAGCAGCTTTGGCACAAAACGCAATTGCGCATACCGATCATGGGTTCCATCATCACGACGAATGCCTACGCCCACTTTTCCCGGACGCTGGGCACGTTGCTGCAAAACGGGGTTTCGGTGCTTCCCGCCCTGGGCATCGTGCAGAAGACCATCGACAACGTGGTGATTTCCGGCGAAATCGGCAAGGCACGCGACCGGGTGACCGACGGCGCCAGCATTTCGAAGCCACTCGCCCAGGGCAAGGTGTTCCCGCGCCTGCTGATCGATATGCTGGCCGTTGGCGAGGAAACCGGAGATTTGGCAGGTTGCCTAACGCATATTACCCGCCGCTACGACACCGAGCTGGACCGCATGGTTAAAACCTGCACCACGGTGCTCGAACCCCTTTTGATCGTTCTGGTTGCGATGGTGGTTGGCGGCATTGCCGTCTGCCTGCTGCTACCCGTGCTGACCCTGACCGATTCCCTGCATATTTAAAACACCAACGGAAGGAGAGCTCCCATGAACAAGGATAAACCAAGCAAACACCTAAGCAAAAAATCGGGTTTTACCCTGATTGAAATCATTCTCGTGGTCGTCATCATCGGCATTCTGGCGAGTATTGCCGTACCGCGCATGGGCGGCCGAACCGAGCAGGCCAAGATCGCGAAAGCCAAGCAAACCATCAACACCCTGAGCATGGCCGTGCAAGAATATGAAATGATGAACGGCAACTATCCCTCCAGCCTCGAAGGCTTGCTCGACGAATCGAAGGGCGGCCCGTTCCTCGAACGCAAGGTGGTTCCGAAGGATCCCTGGGAAAAACCGTTTATGTATTCCGCCCCGGGCTCGCACAACTCCCACACCTTCGACCTCTCGTGCACTTCCGCCAAGGGTACGGTCATCAATAACTGGGAATAGGCGCGGCCATGCCGCGGGAACCTCGAACTTTGAACATGGAACTTTGAATGAAGAAATCCGACTCTTCGATGTTCGGTGCTGGATGTTCGAAGTTCAACGTTCGATCCTCCGGCTTCACGCTGATGGAGGTCATCCTGGTGATGGTCATCATCGTCGTGATCTCCGGCATTTCGTTGCCCTACTTCGCCAGCTCCTTCCGGGGATCGCAGTTGCGGACCGCCGCCCGCACCATCAACCGGATGGCAAAATATGCGCGCAGCATGGCCATTATGCGGGAGGAAACAATGACCGTCGCGTTGAACCGCGATACGATGGAAATCTTTTTGGGGGGTTATCTGGCCTCCGCGACCAACAGCGCGGATGGGGAGATCGACCAGGATGTCCTCAAGCGCCTGGGCTATGTTGATGGCGACGATTCCTCCGGTTCCACGGGAGGCATCGACAAGGAAGTCCACCGCTTCCTGTCGGACGGCCTGAGCGTGAAGGATTTCGATAAGGAATGGACGGACGAGGACGACGAAACCCCCGACCTTCATCTGGTACGCTTCTATCCCAATGGCCAGTGCGAATGGTTCAAGCTGGAATTGGCAGACAGCAATGGCGACGGCGTCCTGCTGGAAATCGACCCCATTTCCGGAAAGATGACCTCGGAATTCATACAATAGTTTTCAGGCCACTTCGTTTGATGTGGGCCGCACGACGCGGGGCAGCACGCAAGACCAAGCCAGAAATACGTTGGAAAATGGATAATACGGACATTGAATGCATCAACGCCTACCTGGGAGGCGACGCCAACGCGCTGGAGCCGCTGGTGGAAAAATACAAGCGTCCGCTCTATTCCTTCATCCTGAAAATGACCGAAGGCCGCGAGGATGCGGACGAAATTTTCCAGGAAACCTGGTTCCGTGCCCTGAAGAACATCCAAAAGTTCCAGCACAAGAATTTCCTGAACTGGTTGTTCCGGATCGCCCACAACCTGGTGATCGACCGGGCACGGCGGAACAAGAAAAACGTATCGTTGCAAAGCAGCATCGGCGGGGACGACGGCGACAGCACACTGGAGGATCATTTGGCGGCCCCCGGCATCACCCCCGCCGAGGAATCCGGAGGAACCATGCTCGGAAAACAGATAGAAATGGCCGTAGAAACGCTATCGCCGGACCAAAAGGAAGTGTTCCTTCTGCGCATGTATGGCAACGCTTCCTTCAAGGAAATCGCCAAATTGCAGCAGTGCTCGATCAATACTTGCCTAGCCCGAATGCAATATGCACTCGGTAAGTTACGTTCTATTCTCAAGGAAGAATACGAAGAGTTGCAGGAGGCCATGCCATGAAATGCCAAGATGCGGAACAACGAATACTATTACACGATTCCGGTGAAATGCCACCCAAGCAGGCGGCCGCCCTGGAATCACACCTGCGTAGGTGTGAACCCTGCAACCAGTTCCAGCAGGCCCTGGCCGAGTCGCACAAGGTGTTCCAAATCCAGGAAGAGCCCTCCGCCAAAGCGTTGCAAAACGTGTTGCGGGAAGCTCGCCGGCATGCCCCGGAAAAGAAACAGGCGAACCTATGGTTCCTCAAGCCCGCCCTTGCCATGGCGGCGGTAGTGGCCATTGCTCTCGGGTTCTTTTTCAGCACCTCCGCCTCCGACAAGGTCGGCATGGAGCTGACGGTCTCCAAAACCCAGCTGATGGAAGGCGAAGACCAGATGGTCAGCCTAATGTACGACGGTTTGTCCGAAGACGACCTTGCCTTCAACTTCCTCATGACCTACGAGGGAACCCTGGCCTCCCTCTAGCAAACACCCCTATTCACCATGAAATGGATTGGCCGCGAAGGACCCAACTTCGCGGCCTTCCTGTTTTAACCAACCGGGCGGATACCTACTTATAGGAAATTAACTTGAAGAGTCTCACCACAGAGCGCACGGAGGCACAGAGCAACCAATATATCTGCCACCCTCTGCGTCTCTGTGAACTCTGTGGTAAAAAATTCAAATCAGTTTAATTTGGTATTAAAACGACGCCTAAGCTCCTCGAGCGAATTAATGGGTTTTTCGCAGGCAAAGTTGCGGCAAAGGTAGACCGTTGGTTTTCCTTCCACCTGGTTTTGATCCTTGGTGAACGGTGCAAGCCGGGCCAGTTGATCCGAGTTGTCGGAATCCTTGAACAGCACGATCTTGCCCGGTTGGTGGACCGAGTTGATGTGCTCCAGCAGGGCTTTGGTTTCCGGGTTGTCTTTTTCGCCGACCACCACAATTTCAACGGATTCGCCTTCGGCAAACTGAAGGGCGATGAGAGCCTGCGAAAAATTGGATGGCGACCGGTCGATCATTCCGCTGAATGCCTTGCCGGTTTCCGCCGCCTGTTTTTCCAGCTCCGGCCTTCCCGTCAACCGCGCCAGTTTGAGTAGGTTTAGCATCTGCACCGAGTTGCCGGATGGAATGGCACCGTCGTATAGCTCCTTCGGCCGGACGATCAGTTGCTCGGCATCGTCGGCCGTCATGAAATAGCCGCCCTTGTTCTCATCGCGGAACGATGTTGTCAGAATGTCGTTATAGTCCAGCGCGGTTTCCAGAAACTGAATATCGAAGGTGCTCTCGTAGAGTTCAAGCAGGCCGAAGATCATGAAGGCATAATCCTCCAGCTGCCCCGGCACGGCGGTATCGCTTTCGCGCCACCGATGCCACAGTTCGCCGGTTTCCATTCGCATTTCGGATTCCACAAACCCGTTGGCCTGAACGGCGGCATCAATATATTTTTGCTCTCCGAACGCCCGGCCCGCCTTGGCAAACGCGGCAATCATCAGCCCGTTCCAATCGGCCAGCACCTTGGTGTCCTTTAGCGGATGAATCCGGTTTTCCCGAACCTCGAACAGCTTTTTTCGGGAAATGGCCAGCACCGTGGAATCATCATCGCAAAGGATTTCGGAAAGGTGCGGAATGTTGTTTGGATTGATCTGCCCGGTCGATTCATCCCGGAAGTTGCCTTCCTCCCGGATGTTCCAGACCTGGGAAACAAAGTCGTAGTCATCGCCGACGATCGATTTCATTTCCTCGGACGACCAAATGTAGAAAAGACCTTCCTCACCTTCCGAATCGGCATCCTCTGCAGAATAGAAGCCTCCAGTCGGCGTAGTCATATCCCGAAGGACGTATTCGAGAATTTCTTTCGTGACCTGCCTATAAAGAGGCTTGCCGGTCAGCTCGAAAGCCTCGGTGTAGGCCATGGCGAGCAGCGCCTGGTCGTAGAGCATCTTTTCGAAATGCGGCAGCAACCAGGCGCTGTCTGTCGAATAGCGGTGGAACCCGAAACCCACCTGGTCGAAGATGCCGCCCTTGCGCATTTCCTCGAGCGTATGCTCCACCGCCTTGATCCCCTCGGCCTCCCCCTGCCGCAGCAGAAAGATCAGCCGATGGGGCGTTGGAAACTTTGGCTGGAGCCCGAATCCACCTTTTCTTTTGTCATACTGGCTCAACAGCTCCTCATATCCAGCATCGAGCAATCCAGCATCCAGTTCCTCCCCGCCCCCCGTTCCCTGCTGCTTCGCCAGCACATCGGTAATCTGGCTCGAGGAATCGAGCACCTTTGCTCGCTGGTTTTTCCAGGCGTGGTCAATACGCGGAATCAGTTGGCGCATGCCGATCCGTCCATAGCGTTGTTCCGGAGGAACATAGGTTGCCGCATGAAACGGCTTCTTGTCGGGGGTCATGAGGATGGTCAGCGGCCAGCCGCCCTGGCCGGTCATCATTTGCGCAACCGTCATGTAGATGTTGTCGATATCCGGTCGCTCCTCTCGGTCAACCTTGATGCAAACAAACGCCTCGTTCATCAACTGGGCGATTTCCTCGTTCTCGAACGATTCATGCTCCATCACATGGCACCAGTGGCAGGTGGCATAGCCGATGGAGAGAAAAATCGGCTTATCCTCTTTAGCCGCGGCTTCAAAGGCCTCCTCACCCCACGGATACCAATCGACCGGATTGTGGGCGTGTTGCAGTAGATACGGGCTTTTTTCATGGGCTAAACGGTTTGTGAATGAATGCATTGCGGTTTCCTTCCCGGTTCCGGCCGCGATATGCATCGCGGCCAGAAACATTAGATGAAGCACGAGTTGTTTCATGGCCCATCAATATAGTACCGATATGGTTTTATAACGAGCGGCATCTGGCGCTTTTTTTTTATCCTGGAAAAAAGGAATTCTTTAGGAAAATGGGCTTGCCGTCCGCCCCGCACCTACGTATATTCCGCCGCTTAATTAACCGGAAGTCCCGGTTAGAAGCGAAGGCCGCCTGCTACCTCGGGTGTGTCAAAGCGGATTGTTTATATATAGAGTAAACTATAAGGAGAGGTAAAATGGCGGATACATTCACCAAAACCATCGCTGTTGCCGACCTGCTTGACGCAGGCCTGCACTTCGGCCACCAGACCAAACGTTGGAACCCGAAAATGAAGCGCTATATTCACGGCGCGAAAAACGGGATCTACATCATCGACCTGAACAAGACCCTGTCGCAGCTCGAACTCTCGAAATTGTTCCTGAAAGACGTCGTCCTGCGCGGCGAAAAGGTGCTCTTCGTCGGCACCAAGAAACAGGCGCGCGAAATCTTCAAAAACACGGCGGAAGACACCAACCAGCCCTACGTCATCCATCGTTGGCTCGGCGGCATGCTGACCAACAACAAAACCATCCGCTCCTCCGTGGCCCGCATGCGCGAGCTGCAGAAAATGGAAAAAGACGGCTCCATGGACAAACTTCTTAAGAAAGAGGTTTCCGTGCTTCGCCGCGAGCTGACCAAACTCGAACGCAACCTGACCGGTATCGGCAACATGGAAAAGAAGCCGGGCGCCCTGTTTGTGGTCGACCTCAAGCGCGAGCACCTCGCCCTCGCAGAAGCCAAGCGCCTTAACATCCCGGTTGTTGCCCTCGTTGACACCAACGCCGACCCGGATCTCGTCGACTACCCGATTCCCGGCAACGACGATTCGCTTCGTTCCGTTGGCCTGATCTGCGAAGTCCTCGGCGAAACCATCAAGGCCGCCGACGCCGAATACGCCGCGAAAGCCAAGGCCGAGCGCGAAGCCCGCGAAGCGGCAGAAGCCGTTGAACGCGAAAAAGCCAAGGCCGCCCGCGAAGAGCGCCAGAAGAAGGAAGCCGAAGAGAAGAAGAAGCGCGAGGAAGTGCTGAAAAAGATCAAGGAACAGAAAAAGAAAGCGGATGCCGCCAAGAAGGCCGAAGCCGCCGCTGCCAAGGAAGCCGCCGCCGCTGAAGCACCAGTCGCAGAAGAAGCCGCACCGGTAGTTGAAGAAGCTGCCCCGGTCGCAGAAGAAGCCGCACCGGTAGTTGAAGAAGCTGCTCCTGTCGCTGAAGAAGCTGCCCCGGTAGCCGAAGAAGCTGCCCCGGTAGTTGAAGAAGCCGCACCGGTTGCCGAAGAAGCACCCGTGGAAGAAGTGAAGGAAGAAGCTTCCGCAGAAGAACCGAAGGCGGAAGCTCCGGCTGAAGAAGAATCTGAAGAGAAAAAAGAAGACTAACTCCGGAGACTTATAAAATGGCTATTACCACAGCAATGATTAAAGAACTTCGCGACGCCACCAGCCTCGGCATCGCGGACTGCAAAAAAGCACTGGAAGAAACCGGTGGCGATTTCGACGCAGCGGTTAAAATCCTGCGCGAAAAGGGCGCGGCCGTTGCGGCCAAGCGCGCTTCCAAGGAAGCCAAGGAAGGCATGGTTGCCGCACTCGTGGCCGACGACGCCAAAAGCGCCGGCATGATCGAAGTTAACTGCGAAACCGACTTCGTTACCCGTAACGAAGATTTCCAGGCCTTCGTGGAAGAACTCCGCGGAGAAGCGCTGAACTTCGAAACCGACGCCATGGCCGCCGGAGTTGCAGACAAGGTTGAAGACAAGATGGGCACCATCGGCGAAAAGATCCAGTTCCGCCGCAATGTCAAATTGGCCGTCGACGGCATCGGCTCCGTTGCCTCCTACATCCACATGGGTGGCAAGGTTGGGGTTCTGCTGGAACTCGGCTGCGAAAAGGAAGAAACCATCGCCAACCCGGTGTATCAGGAACTCGCGAAGGATCTGACCCTGCACGTTGCAGCGGCCGCTCCGGAATTCCTGAACCGCGACGAAGTCCCCTCCGAAAAAGTTGAAGAGGAACAGGACATCATGCGCACGCAGATGAAAACCGAAGACGAAGAAAAAGGTAAATCCCGTCCGGAAGAAATGATCGAAAAGATCCTGATCGGAAAAACCAACAAGTTTTTCTCCCAGATCTGCTTCCTGGAACAGGGCTTCGTGAAGGAAGACAAAGTCTCCATCACCGACCTGATCGCTGAAAAAGGCAAGGAACTGGGCGACACCATCACGGTGAAGCAATACGTCCGCTACCAGCTCGGCGCATAATTCAATCGCCTGCGATTGAATGCAAAAAGCCCGTCATTGCGACGGGCTTTTTTTGTGTTCGTGAAACGTGATGATTGATACCTGATTCGTTTTTTTACCACAGAGGGCACTGAGGCCCAGAGGAGCGGGATTGCACTATTTCTCTGTGCCTCCGTGTCCTCTGTGGTGAGACCATTCAAGCTAAGTTCCTATGAGACGTGACTAACCTCGGGGGAACGATCACGCCTCAATCGTCACTCTTCACTTTGCACGTTTTTCTTCACGGTGCGCCAGTCGAGTCCGGTGCGGCGGGCCACTTCCCCATAGTTGCCGTAGGTCTCATAGAGGTCGCGGCAATATTTTTCGACGAGTTCCTTGGCAGAGAGGTTTCCGGCCTCGACGGCGTGGCTTAGCGCCACATCCCCATCCGCTACCGCTGCGGTATCGCCGGTGTAGGTGCCGGTGATCATGATCCGCCGGATGGCCTGCTCGAGCTCGCGGACATTGCCGGGCCAGGCATAGCTCTTGCCGACATCCTCCTTGAGCTTTGCAACGATGGGGAGCTGTAGTTCGTGTCCGCAAATCCGTTCGAGCAGGTGCGTTGCCAGCATATCCAGCTCGCGCGGGGTTTCGCGGATGCGCAGGCGCAATGGCGGCATGGTGATGATATCCGAGCAGAGGCGGTAGTAGAAATCGTCGCGGAAGGCTCCATCGCGCCGCAGGGAATCGATCGGCCGGTTGGTGGCGGCAATGACCCGCCCCTTGAACCGCAGCTGGTCGTGGCTGCCCACGGGCGAGAAGGTGCGCTCCTGCAGAATCTGAAGCAGCTTGATCTGGACGGGAATGCCAACATCGCCAATCTCATCCAGGAAGATGGCACCGTGCGGACTGCACCGCGAAAAGATGCCTTCGTGCTTTTCGATCGCCCCCGTGAACGCGCCCTTGCGATGGCCGAACAACTCCGACTCGATCAACGATTCCGGATACTGCGAAAGGTTGATCGAAACAAATGCGCGGGTAAAACTTTCCTCGAACTTTTGGGCGTTGGGGTTGAAGGGAATGAAGCCGGAGCGCCCGATCGCCGCGGCGGCCGCGCCCTTGCCCGTACCCGTTTCCCCAAGCAGCAGGGTTGAAAAATCCTCCATGCGGTTCCACAGGCATCCTTCGTACCACGAAATGTCGTGCGTAAAGATGTTGTCCCACAGCTGCGCCCGCAACCGCTTCATGCAGGGACTCTCGCCGACCAGCCCCTTGGAGATGAAAAAGTAGGCGCGGCGAACCTGGTAAAAAATCGCGACATAGCGGCAGGCGTCGGCGTGCTCGAATCCATACCGGGTGAGATCCTCGAGGCACTGGTAGGCGAACGGGGCGCGACACGATTCATCGCCGGCCTTAACCTGTTCCACGATCAGGCTGTCGAAGCGCTCCATATAGCGATGGAACACATAGAAGAGGATGCTGACGGCGATCGCACGCACCTCCTCGTTCCCATCGCGATTGATCACAATGCCCCCCGCTTTTTCCAAGGAGCGGATATGCTCGCCCAGCTTCCTGAGCAGGGGTTCGAGCGTGGCTTCCCAGTGCACCGTATCGTCCGCCCCCACAATCTGCCGGTCAATCTCAACCCGCTTGTCACTGAACGGATTGCTGAACGCCGCCTCGGCCACCATCTTAAAAAATCCCGTGCTCATGCACAGGATGAATACATACCATTCACATTATGTCCAGAACGTCTTTTCATGTTTACGGAGCAATATCGCGCAATACGCATAAAACCAACAGCTTGCGCCAACCTATCTTCCGCTGGCACACCCCGTGCAATAGGGGCATCTGATTAAAGTTACTTTCCAATTAAAGGAGCGGAAATGAAGCACACATTCAAATGGTTGAACCTCAGTCAATTTACCGGTGCGTTTAACGATAACGCCTTCAAGATGACCGCCATCATTGTTTTGGCCCAACTGCTCGGACAGGAAAGCCTTCCACAGATCATTGCCATCTGTTCGGCGCTGTTCGTGATTCCCTTCCTGCTGTTTTCCAATGCGGCAGGTGCGCTGGCGGATCGATTCAGCAAGCGCGACATCATCGTAGCCAGCAAATGGATGGAAGTTGGCCTGCTGGCGCTTGCCCTCCCCGCCCTGCTCTCCGGTCTGGCCTGGCCTCTCCATGCCCTGCTTTTCCTGCTCTGCACCCAGAGCGCGCTCTTTGGCCCGGCCAAACGCGGCATTGTTCCGGAGCTGGTTGAAGAAGGCGACCTTTCCCGGGCCAACGGATTCCTCACGGCGGCAACCTATGCCGCCATCATTCTTGGCACCGCCCTGCCCGCGCTGCTGATCGGCTACCTGAACCTTAGCCCGTTCTATGTGCTTGCCGTCTGTGCGGCATTTGCGGGAAGCGGCACGCTGGCCTCCTATCGCATTGCCGATGTGCCCGCCTATGGCAAACGGAATTCCGCTTCCCCCTGGATTATTCCGGACGTAGTGCGCGCCATGAAAAACCTCCGTTCCGACCCATGGGCGCAACAGGCCGTGTTCGGTCTTGTGCTGTTCGGCGCCATTACCGCGCTCTTCCAGCAAACGCTGGTGATCTATGGCCAGGAAGTCCTCGGCCTCAGCATCGAAAGAAGCCCTATCCTCTTTCCGCTTGCGGCCATCGGCATTGGGATCGGCGCCCTGCTCACCGGTCGCTTTTCGAAACATACGATAGAAATCGGGCTCATTCCGGTGGGCGCAATCGGCATCATGGTTGCAGCCATCAACCTTGGCATTTCCACCTCCCCGATCTGGATTGGTTTATGGATCGTTGCCCTCGGCATCTGCTGCGGCATGTTCGTGGTTCCCATCAACGCCTTTCTCCAACAGCGAATCCCGGCCGATCGCCGCGGCGAAGTTTTCGGGGCATCCAGCTTCCTGGGCTTCAGTGCGATGGTGGGCTCGTCGGCCCTGTTTTACCTGCTCACCAAAGTCCTGCACGTCGATGCGCGTGGATGCGTCTTGGTCACGGGGCTGATCGCCGCCGTACCGGCCGTGCTGGCCTGCGTTCGCCTGCCGGGTTTCCTCACCCGCTTCGGCATTATGCGCCTGGTGCATCGGCTCTATAAAATCCAGTTCCAGGGGCTCGACAACCTGCCGCGCGAAGGCGGCGCCCTGCTCATCTGCAACCACACGGCCTATGCCGATGCCCTGCTGCTGCAGGCGGCCACCGGACGCCCGATCCGTTTCGTGATGTCGCGCGACGTATTCAAAACCTGGAAGTGGGCCTATCCCTTCTTCAAGCTGACCGACTGCATTCCGATCCACACCTCCGACGGCCCGCGCGCCCTCGCCAAGTCGCTTCAGGAAGCGCGCAAGGCCATGGAAGACGGCGCCATCGTCGGCATCTTCCCGGAAGGCGCGCTGACCACCAACGGCAATCTAATGCAATTCAATAAGGGCTTCGAAAAGATTGCCAAAAACAGCGGATGCCCGATCATCCCGGCACATATCGGCAACATCTGGGGCAGCATCTTCAGCTTCAAGGGCGGAAAGCCCGGACTCCGCCGCCCCGAACAATTCCCGCGCCCGGTTACCGTGCGCTTCGGCAAGCCGCTTCCCACCCAGACCCCGGCCGATGAAGCCCGTCGGGTCATCGCCGAACTGGGTGCCGAACATGCGACCGAACAAAGCCATCTCCCCTGCAAAACGCTCAGCCATCAATTCATCAAGCAGGCGCGCCGCAATTGGTTCCGCCCGATTGCCTCCGACACGCTCGGCCAAAAAGCTTCATACGGAAAACTGCTGACTTGCGGCATTGCGCTGGCCAACCGGCTCAAGCCTTGCATCAGGAACCAGAAAAACATCGGCATCTTCATGCCCACATCGCTGGGGGGAGTCATCGCCAACCTCGCGGTCACCCTCTCCGGAAAAACCAGCGTCAACATCAATTGGACGGCATCCGCCGAAGCACAGCGTTCGGCCATCGAACAGGCGCGCATTAAATATATGATCACCTCGCGCCGCTTCCTGCAGAAAATGGAACAGCCCGACCTGCCCGTGCGCTGGCTCTATCTCGAAGACCTGCTCAAAAACCTGGGGCGCGTCGAAACGTTCCGCGCCATCCGCGCCGCGCTCTTCGCATCGCCGAAGCATCTGGCCGGCGGACGCGAACCGCAACCGTCCGATGTCGCAACCATCATCTTTTCCTCCGGCACCACCGGCACACCGAAAGGCGTGATGCTGAGCCACTCAAACCTTCTTTCCAATGTGGAATCCACCCAGGCCGTGCAGGCGTTCAGTAAGGACGATGCCATGTGCGCCATCCTTCCGCTGTTCCATGCCTTCGGCTTCCTCGGCCTGCTGTGGTGGCCGCTGCTCAAGGGGATCCGCGTGGCCTACCACCCCAACCCGCTTCAGGCCGATCGCGTCATCCGCCTGATCAAGGAGGAACGGCTGACCACGCTGTTGGCCACCCCCACCTTCCTGCAAGGCTATATGCGCAAGGCGAAGGCCGAAGAGCTGAAAACCCTCCAAACCGTCATCACCGGAGGCGAAAAGCTCCGCCCCGAACTGGCCGACCGGTTCGAGGAAAAATTCGGCACCCGGCCCATGGAAGGCTATGGATGCACCGAACTTTCCCCGGTCGCCCTGCTCAACACGCGGAACGGCCACCGTTCCGGTAGCGCCGGCCAACCCCTCCCCGGCGTGGCCGTGCGGATCGTCCACCCCGACACCCGCGCAACACTCCCCGACGGCGAGGAGGGCCTCATGCTGATCAAAGGACCGAACGTGATGCAGGGCTACCTCAACCAACCCCAAAAGACCGCCGAAGCGCTGTTGGATGGCTGGTACAACACCGGCGACCTTGCCCGCATGGACCCGCAAGGATTTGTCCATATCAGCGGGCGCCGCTCCCGCTTCAGCAAGATCGGCGGAGAAATGGTGCCGCACGGGGCGGTCGAGGAAGCGCTCCAGCAAGCGGCCGAAACCGAAGAACCCTGTGTTGCCGTGGTCGGCATCGAAGACGAGCGCAAGGGCGAACAACTCGCCGTTTGCTGCACCGCCCTAGCCGGCGACCCGGAAAACCTCATCGCCAAACTCCGCAACCTCAATCTGCCCAACCTCTGGATTCCGCGGCCAGCCAACTTTTTCCCTGTGCCCGAGATCCCCCTGCTCGGCACCGGAAAACTCGACCTGTGTGCCCTCAAAACCTTCGTGGAGGCCTAATGAAAAACGCAATCGCCATCCTCTTGATCAGCCTGGCCTGCCTGGCGGTCGCCCTGCGCCCCACGCACACTTGCGCAAGTGTGCGTGAAGGGGAAACCGTCGTCCTGCTCCATGGTCTTGTCCGCTCCAGCCGGGCCATGGCCAAACTGGAGCGGGAGCTGGTGGCCGAAGGCTACACCGTGATCAACCACGACTACCCTTCCACCTCAGCCAGCATCGAAGTGCTGACCAACGATATCTTCACCGCCCTGGCCCCGAGGATCAGCAAGGCCCAAACCGTGCATTTCGTCACCCACTCCATGGGAGGGATCATCCTGCGCGAACATCTGGAACACCACGACCTGCCCAACCTCGGCCGGGTGGTCATGCTCGCCCCACCGAGCCGTGGCAGCGAAGTGCCGGACAAGCTGGGCCGGCTCAAACCGTTCCGATGGATCAACGGGCCAGCCGGGAACCAGCTCGGCACCGGAGCCAACAGCCATCCGCTCCGGCTAAAGGAACCGAAGTTTGAACTGGGCATCATTGCGGGCGACCGCTCGATCAACCCGATTCTCTCCCTGCTGATTCCGGGGCCGGACGACGGCAAGGTTTCGCTGGCGCGCGTCAAACCGCAGACCTTCACCGACTACACCCAACTCCACGCCACGCATCCGTGCATCGGGCGGAACCGCAAAGCGATCGAACAAACCAAATATTTTCTCGAACATGGACACTTCAAAGGAGACCGAGCATGAATGGTAAAATCAAACTGGCCCTTGCGACCGGCCACGACATGGCGGAGATCGACCAAATCCGACACCGCGTCTACGCAACGGAACTGGGCCAATTCCGCCCGTCCCCCGAAAAAACGCTTCACGACCGGAACGATGTCGACAGCATCTATATTGTGGCATTTGAAAAGGGCGAACTGGTTGGCTTTGTCGGCGTCACCCCTCCCCAGAGCCCGAGCTACTCGATCGACAACTACCTTGCCCGCGATTCGGTCCCTCTGGATTTCGACGATGCCCTGTTCGAAATCCGTGCGCTGACGGTTGTCGATCAATTGCGTGGCACGCCGGTGGCCCCGGCACTCATGTATGCCGCATTCCGGCTGATCCAGGACGGTGGCGGAAAACAACTGGTCGCCATTGGGCATCGCAACGTGCGCAGCATGTACATCCGGCTCGGCATGCGCCCGGCAGGACAACGGTTCCAATGCGGCCGACTCGACTACGAATTGCTGACGGCTTCCTCCGAAAACATCGAAACGGAACTGACCCGGTTCAAAACCCGGCTGGATCGGCTTGAACGGCAGGTGGACTGGCAATTGGATGTTCCATTCCGCGCCCCGGTCGAATGCTACCACGGCGGCGCATTTTTCGATGCCATCGGCAACACCTTCCACGATCTCGCCCGCCGGAACGAAATCATCAACGCCGACGTACTCGACGCCTGGTTTCCACCTTGCCCGGAAGCGCAGCAGGCCCTGCACGAACACCTCGGGTGGATCATGCGCACGTCGCCACCCAACCATGCCGAAGGTTTGACGCAGGCCATCGCGCAAGCACGCGGCATCCAACCGGGCAACATCCTGCCCGGCGGCGGCTCCTCTCCCTTGATCTTCCTTGCGTTCCGGCACTGGCTCACCCCGGCATCCAGGGTGCTCCTTTTGAATCCAACCTACGGGGAATATGCCCACGTGCTGGATAAGGTGGTGGGATGCCAGGTCGAGCGCTTCAACCTGCGGCGCGAGGACGGCTATGCGGTTGATACCGAACGGCTCGCGGCCAAACTCCGCGAAGGCTTCGACCTGGTGGTCTTGGTGAATCCCAACAGCCCGACCGGGCGCCACATCCCCCGCTCCCGCCTGGAGGAGCTGCTCGCGACCCGCCATCCGAAAACACGTGTTTGGATTGATGAAACCTATGTCGAATACGCTGGCCACGAACAATCGCTCGAACCGTTCGCGGCCCAAAACACCGGAGTGGTTGTGGTGAAATCCATGTCGAAGGTCTACGGGCTGAGCGGGCTTCGGGTGGGACATCTTTGCGCGGCCGCCAAGACCCTGGAACCCTTGCGTGGCCTCACGCCGCCCTGGTCGGTTAGCCTGCCGGCCCAAGTGGCGGCGGTTCACGCATTGCGCTGCGTGGATTATTACAACGGCCGCTACCAGGAAACCCATCGCCTAAGGGCCGGGCTGATGGATGGTCTCCGATCCCTGGGCATTGAGGAAATCGTGCCCGGCATCGCCAACTTTATCCTGTTCCACCTGCCCGGCCACGGACCCGATGGAAAGAGGGTCATCGACCAGTGCCGGGAGCACGGGCTTTTCATCCGCGATGCAGCGGATATGGGTTCGGGCATGGGCGACCGGGCCATACGGATTGCCGTGAAGGACGCCGCCACCAACGACCGCATGCTCGGTATGCTTGGACACGCACTCAACCCCATTGCGGCAAAGGAGGTTTGCCGTGCTTAACATCGCCGCAGCCTGGGTGGGTTTTGCGCTCGGATGTGTTTCCGGGGCGATCCCCGGCCTCTTTTTCCACAAGATGGATTGGCTGGGTGGCTACACGTCCTGGCCCCGCCGCCTGATCCGGCTTGCCCACATTTCCTTTTTCGGGATCGGCTTCCTGAATCTCGGCATGGGCCTGACCAGCAAGGCGTTGGGTATCGAGCCAGGCATCGCGTCCCCGTTGATGCTGGCCGGCGCGGTATTGATGCCGACCGTATGCTATGCCAGTGCATTCAAACCGATCTTCCGCCACCTGTTTTTCATTCCAGCCGGGTCGGTATTGGCCGCGATCCTTGTATTTCTGGTCCATGTAGACGAAGCATCCTGCTCCGTTACGAACGAACACACCTCCGCAACCCCAGCCTTGCACACCCTAAACGATCAACGCACGTCATTCACCCCAATGGAGATGGTGATTGAGACGAACAGGAACAATCTTCCATCTACGATCAAGAAAGGACAACAACCATGAACATTGCATTCATCGCCATGAGCGGTATCCGCGCATGCGACACCGAACTACTCGAACTCGGGCTCACCCTCCCCGGCTTCGTGGAGCGCAGCAAACAGATCGCGTCGCTCCCGAGCCTCGGTCTCCTCACACTGGCCGGCATGACGCCGAAGCGCCATGAAATCCACTATTTCGAGGTTCCTAACGTCGCATCTAAATTGACGGCCGTCCATTTAGATGCAACACCCGACTTGGTGGCCATCTCGAGCTACAGTGCGCAGATCGACGAAGGATATCAGTTGGCGCAGCGCTACCGCGCCGCCGGTGTGCCGGTGGTAATGGGCGGCCCCCATGTAACCGCCCAGCCGCACGAGGCGCAGAAATATTGCACCTCCGTTATCCTCGGCGAAGGGGAGGCGGTTTGGCTGGACGTGCTGAGGGATGCCGAGGAAGGGAACCTCAAGCTCATCTATGATGCGCGCAAGTGCGACTTCAGTCTGGCGGACGCCCCCATGCCGGCCTTCGAGCTGCTGGATATTTCCAACTACAACCGGCTCACCGTACAGACCAGCCGGGGGTGCCCGCACAACTGTGAGTTTTGCGCGGGGTCGAATTTGATCTGTAGCCACTACAAGCAGAAACCGGTGGAGAAGGTTTTGGCCGAGATCGATCGCATCTGCGAAATTTGGCCGCACCCGTTCATCGAGTTCGCGGACGACAACAGCTTTGTGAACAAGGCCTACTGGAAGGAACTGCTACCGCAACTAAAGACGCGGCGCATCAAATGGTTCACCGAAACCGACCTTTCGGTCGCCGAGGATACGGAGCTGCTTCAGCTCATGCGCGAATCCGGTTGCGCCCAGGTGCTGATCGGACTGGAAAGCCCGACCCTCGCGCCGCTGGATCGGCTCGAATTGAACAGCAACTGGAAACGGAACCGGTTCTTGGCCTACAAGGATGCCATTCGAACCATCCAATCGCACGGCATCACCGTCAATGGATGCTTCATCGTCGGACTCGATGGGCAGACGACGGACGTCTTCAACCAGATCTTCAACTTTGTCCGCGATGCCGAGCTGTATGAAGTGCAGATCACCATCCTCACCCCGTTCCCCGGAACGGCTCTTTATGAGCGCCTGAAAAAAGCCAACCGCTTGATCGAGCCGACCAACTGGAAGAAGTGCACCCTGTTCGACCTTAACTTCCGGCCCGAGGGCATGACGCAGGACGAACTGCGCAACGGCTTCCATGACCTTGCGATGAGGCTCTATTCGGATGAATTCACCCAATGGCGCCGCGACACCTTCAAACAAAACCTGCGGGAAACCACCAAACTATTGAGGCAGGAAAGGGTTCCGATGGCCAAGGCCGTCTAATCAACAGCAACCTTGGGTGCGGTGACGTATTGATTCAGGGGGGCCGCGGCGGATGCCTTGCCGGTCAGGCCGGTTTACGGCAACGGAACCCGCCCCGGGGCATTCAAGAATGTGCAGGTATCCGCATTCATTGCGATGCCGTCAACGGCTACCGCCAAGTGATCCTGGCCTCGCGGCTTTCGGTGTTCACCCAAACGCTGGCGTGCTCGAATTCGCGGGTGAACTCCCATCCATCGGGCGACGTACGTTTGTATGCGCCCTTCGGCGGACCCAGCGGTTTTTTGAATTCGGGATAATCCACCAGTGCGCCGGACGATAGCTTCCAGCCCCAACTGTATAGGAAATAGGAATAGGGCTGGGCACCGATCAGGTAACACGCCAGCGCAAACTCCACCTTCTCTTTCTGCCGGGAGTATTCCGGCATATTCGGTTGCAGGTTTCTTCGCCCCGTCCCCTCAACGCCAAGGCGGAAAACCGAAATCTTTCCGGCTTTGGCAATCCGCAGCATGTCGTCCCACTCGGAAATCAGGTTTTCCTTGCTCGACTTTACGTTCGCATAGTTTTCAAACATGATCGCGTCACTCACCGGAAAGACCAGCTTGGCGCCCTCCGCATACGCATTGTTCGCCAGCAGGATTTTATCAGGCCCCATCTTTTTCTTGAGCGCCCCCATCATCTCTCCGACGGCCCGTTCAATTTCCTTCTTCTTCTCTTTCCGAAGATCAACATTGCCGTGCATCTGGTCAATGAAGGCGCCATCGCAACCGGATTCCTTCACGCCCTTGGCCACCGTGTCCACCCACCATTTGCGGAAGTCGGGGTTGAGCACGTCGAAGCAAAAAGCGCCGAACTGATCCGCCAACTTGCCCGTTTGGGGATGGGGAACCAGGAACGCCCGAAGCTTGGGGTTTTTCTCGATCCCCTCCTTGGTGAAGTCCTTGTTATAGGAGGTGTAGGGCCAGGCATAGGCGGCGTTAAAATAAAACAACACCTTCATATCGGGCTTGATCTTTTTAAAGGCCGTCGCCTCGTGTTTCGCTCCTAATTCAGCAGCCCCGAGTTGTTTCTTCCCGTGTGATTTTTCAATACAAAGGAAATCCGTCCGCCCGGCAATGAACTTGACCTGCTCCGGAGTCAGTAACCGATGCTCGTTTCCAAACATGTAATAGCGCGGCGTTGCATCCCAGCTGAATGCCGGATAATGGGGCTGGGGCTTGAAGAGGCTGCCATCGCTGATCCGCAAATCCCGCTGGCTCAACGAGCGGGACAAATCCTTTGCCGTCGCAAGCGTTGTCGCCGAAACCAACGACACAACGATCCACCCAAACACCTGATATGGTTTTTTAATTCGCATTCAAACTTCCCCCATCCCCTTCATGGTCATTCTTTTCCCGTCGCCCCATCGCGGAAACCTTCAACGGCTCGATGCCCAGCGCCAAAGCCGGACTGCCCGGCCGGAAACCAAAATCCCCTCCCGCCGGATCAACAAACAACGGATCCCCCACCCGGCTGGACAGCTCCTTCCCGACCCCGCGCAGTGTGGCAAAATGCCGGTCCATCCAATGCGGGTCCGTCGGATGGAAGTAGAGATTTGAATCCATATCCGTCTCCACGATCCGCGGCGGAGGCTTCCCTCCATTGTCTTTTCCCCGAGGCCGTTCGTTGTGGGCCTTGCCGCCATCGGGATGGGAAACGATAATGTTGCGTTGCACTTTTGAACCGGGAACCGGCACCCATTCGTAACTGATGTATCCGCTTGAGGGAACAACCACCGGATCGACGATGAAATTATTGATGATGTCGTTGATTCCCTTCGATGCGATTCCCGCCGAAAACCCGCCGTTGTTGAACAGGACATTGCCATGGATGAGTGTTTCATGCTGGTCATCGTCGCATCGGATCGACGATGGAAAGTGCTTCGCCTGGTTGTCGTGGAGATAGTTATAGCGCACGATATTCCCCGTCCCTGTTCCGGAAACATAAATGCCGTTCCCATCCGACAGGAGCTGAACGCAATAGGAAATATCGTTGTATTCCAGCAGATTGTGCCGGGCATGATTATACTTTTCACGAATCTTCCAACTCTCGTAGCCATCCCGGCTTCTGGTTTCATCGCCCGGCTCGATTTCATCCCGACGCACGGTTCGTCCCCCCTCCCCATCCAAGCTTCGACTCGGTTCAACACGGGTCGTAATGAGCACGGCCGAATATCCACTGTGATGCAGCTCATTATGAACCATCCGGTTGTGGCCGCTCTGCCAAGCCCACAGCCCCGGGGAATGCCAGAGAATCTCGCTGAAGTGATGGATATGGTTATTCACAATATCGTTGTGATGGTTCACGTCCTTGGAGCCGGGGCCATACCCCGCCAGCAGTATACCGGCCTCGCCCAGGTGGGCGAATTCAGAGTCGGCCACCCGGTTGCGCTGGGCATGCAGATCCATGCGCAGGCCCGACCCGCCGGAATGGATAAAACGACAATGCTCGACCCGGCACCCTTCCGCCCCGCGGAAACGAAGCAGGGCGGTGGGACGATCGAACAGATCCCAGTCGTGCTGCATGCCCCAACCCACGCGGTCGTCATCGCTGGTCCAGGCCCTGCGATCCGCGTGGGAAAACGTCAACCCCGAGAAGGCAATTCCCCGGACCGGAAGATCCGTTGGCCCGTCGTAATCAATCTGCCCTTCCACCCGTATGAGCTCCGTTGTTGCCGGCGCAAGGATGCCCCGGGGCGATCCATCCGGCGCCGGATCGGCAGGCCATAAATAGATTTTCCGTGTTTTGGTGTTCACCACCCACTCGCCCGGTTCGTCCAGGGCCTCGAGAATGTTTTCGACCCACACCACCGAGGCCCCGGGATCATGGAGATAGCCCGGCAACGGCCCCATCTCGTACGTCGCGGAAGCACCGGTTGTGGCAACCCCGTTCGCTTCATCAACCGAGGCCAGCGGGAGCATGTTAACGACCCAGGCGCGGCCGGGCCGCACCAGGATTTCCACATCGTCGAGATGATCCCAGTTTTTCAGGGCACCTTCCGGAAAATGCAGCGTGCGCTTGGTCCCCATCTTCGCATAGGCAAAACCGGAATTGCGCGCACGGTTCAGGCGGCCATGGTTGTCGTAGAGCGTATGGAACCGACCCAAGGTTCCCGGCAGGTCCGCCACCCAGACCCTGCCCACCGCATTGGCCGGCAGCTCGGCAGGGGGCGATTCCAACCGTTGCCAGCCGTTCACAGGCACACCGCCACTTAAAACCGGGTGTTCGCCCGGATAGGCGGCGATGGTTAAATGGGCGGGTTCCTTGGTTTCGCCCGCACCATATGGTTCGAGCTTCACACCAGCCGACGTAGCGGGCGACCCATCCTGTAGTCCCAAAACCAGGGTTTCGCTCAGCTGATGACGCCCCTCGCGCAGGACAATCCTTGCGGGTTCCGCATGCCCGGCTTGACGCAAGCCCCTTACCGCCTCCACCGCTTCGGAAAGAGAGCCATAGGGTTTCGCCAGGCTTCCGTCGGCCTGCCCGTTGCCATCCGGCGATACATGCAATTCCATCGCCTGCGCCAAAGCTCCTCCCAGGCAGAAAAGGGCCAGCAGCAGGCGGTAGCTAAAGATGGCGTCCGTTCGTATGTTCATGGCTCCCTTCCTTTTTTCCGACGGTTACTTTTTCTTCTTCTTTTTCTTCTTGGCATTCATGGGAACACGTTGAACGTCCGCCGCTTGATAGGTGTTCAAACCCAAGACCCCGCGCGGCAGGTCGACCACAGCGATTTCGGGGACGATGGAAACGGCGTGATATTTCTTCGCATAGGCCTCCGCCTGCGCCATGGTTCCGGGAACGGCCAAACCATAGGGCATCCAGTCGCTTCCCGTCGGCCAGGCGATGCCCTTGTATTCATAGGCGCCCCGGAAACGATCCAGAGCGGTTACGCCTTGGGCGTTCAATCCCGCCGTTTGGCCTACGCCGTTTTTCACGGTGCCATCCACCGGAATCAAATTCAAACCGTCCAGCTCTCCGTTCATGAAGATCGAGTTTTCAAACCCCGTCAGGTTCCCCTGGACGCTTCCTCGATCCGAAATGGGGATGGATTTGTTTTTCGCCCGTTCCGGATGAAGGGTTCCCGCCTGCCTAGACTCCGTAAAAGGGCCGTCCTCGCTGGGGCCCACCCGGTCCACGAACTCCGCCACCAGGTTGTTTAACACATTCCAGTCATCGATCGGGGGAAAGCTCGTATCGTTGCTGACCGTTGCGTCGCCGGTTCCTTTGCGCTTGGCAACGACGTTCCGTGTCATCATGCAGGGTTCATGGTTCAACACCGAGGTGTTGTTATAGACATTGAAATTGCCGAACCCCTCAATATTCAACCCCCGCTTGGACGCCCAGAAAACATTGTGATGCACCGTCAGTTTTTCTCCGGCCTGATCCAGGCGCACACCGTTGCCTTTTACGTTATGCACCCAGTTATGATGGAACTCGGTCCAGTGCTGCGACAGGTTGGGCATGTATACGCCGGACACATCGCTGTTGTATAACCCCGCATTGCAAATGTTATTGAACGAGATGTCGGGGTTTGCGCTTCCCGAATAGGCCCCATGATCAAAACTGATCCTGATGGCATCGGAACAGTTGTTGAAAAAGGTGTTGCGGGTGACCTTGAACGTCCCCTTGGCGTAGACATGCAACGCCACGCTTTGAAAATTCGCATGGCGATTGTTTTCCGCAAAAACACAGTTTTGAACAATGAGATCCGATCCGCCCAAGCGTAGTGCCGTATTCTGGGCACCGGCAAACAGGCATGCGTCAAACCCAACCCGCGTCCCTTCCACATGAATGGGTTTCGCGATTTGTTGGCCAAGCGGGTTGTTGATGAAAAGCGGTTCTGCGCCAATATAGGTGAAGTGTGCATCCTGAAAGATGATTCTATCATTTGCCGGATGGCCCAACTTGACCGAGGTAGCAAAAAAATCGATACCCTGAATCCTCACGTCGGAAACAACCTCGTCCGAATGGATGGCGTAGTCGGCGGTCTTCACCCAAACCTCCGCCGCGTTGGGTTGCCCGCCTCCGGGGGCATGGAAATAGAGGATGCCGTCCTCGGCAAACCATTCCCCTTCCGCATCGAGCAGGTCCAGCGCACCCGCCAGGAAAAACCTGGCCCTCACATTGGGCTTCGCCTTGCCCTTGCCGATGGCCGCCGGAGAACCTTTCCGCCCATCCTCGCCGGTGAATGCAACGGAATAAAAATCGCGGTCGTCCCAGTGCAAGGTATCGCCATCGAAGGATTCGATGAGCCGGCTGTAGCAGCTGTTTCCTTTTGAGTAGCGCAGGAAACAGTATCCGCCGACCAGGTCGAGATCCTTCATGCCGCCGAATGCATCGGCTTTGAGTTCCCCGGGGCCGGACCCCGGGCCGGACGACGCCCATTTTTTATTTCCGATCCAGTTTTCAGACCACGTCAGATTGGGCCAGCGGGCCCAGCTCATTGGTTGGTTTGCATAAAAGATTTGCTTCGGGTTTGTTCCAACGTTAATCCTGAAGATGTTTCCCTCGTGCTTTTCGAAGGCCCCCTTCAAGGGTTCCGCCCCGCAGAGAACCACCTTGCGCGGGTTTTTCGCCTGAAGGGCAATGCCCGACTTCAGCTTCAGCGTTCCGGTGTAGCAGCCGTCCAATACAACCAGCGTGTCGCCGGCGCGCATCCTATCGACGGCATGCTGCACCATCCGGAATGGCTGCTCTTCCGAGCGGCCCGGGTTTCCGTCGTTCCCTGAAGGTGAAACGAAATAGGTTGCCGCTGAAACTGCGGAACAAACCACGAACAAACTCGGAACCGCAACCAGGATGGGTGTCTTTCCCGCCATCGGATTCTGCCTTACTCGCCCCCCTCGGCGGACACATAGCTTTGAATGGCGTCCATCCCTTCGATCCGCTTGTATTTGCCCCGGGTTTCGCTGGCGATCTTGCTGAACTGGGGATCCTTCGCCGAGCCGCTGCCCGACGGAACAAAGTGGATGACATTGATGGAATATTTGGTTTTCTTCTTGTTGATCCCGCTCTTCAAGGGCGTGGCCGCCTTCGATTTGCTTTGTGTGTTGTCAAACGCCTCAACCATCATTTCCGGGGAATAATTGGCATGGGTGGTGGTGCCGGGCGGAAGGCGCGCACCGGGAATATATGCATTCACCAAGCCGCGCTCGCCTCGCGCAATCACCCGGGGCGGTTGACCCTTTGCGCGGCGGCGATCGTTTTCCTCTTTGAACAGCGCGCGGGCCTTCGCCACGTTTTCCTTGTATTTTTGCTGGTCGGACTCATCCCAGTCCCGCTCCCGGGTTCCGGTTTTATACTTCAACTCGCTTCCCCAGCGGCAGGTGAGGAGGAAGACCACTTCCGCCTGCTGCTGCATGGCCATGAGCGTTGGCCTGGCCCAACCGCCGGGCGTGTTCTTGAGCGGCTCAACCTGGAAATCCCCGCCGACCCGAATGCCGCCCGGCGCCAGCGTCTTCGGGCCGTAGTCATTGTCGCCCATGCCCCGGCTCACGGCATTGAGCGGCTTCAGCCAGGCATCCACCTTGGCGACATTGCCCGGGGTTGCCGGCACCATGTCCGGGAACAGGGTATATTCGCCGCCGCCGTACACGGCGATATTAAACAGGACGGTCGAATTTAATCCGCCCAGAATGCGCACGAGTTCGGATTTAATGATGGTATAGGCCGGAATTCCCCCCATCTTGTCCACCATCATGTAGGCGGAGGAATCCAGGATGATGAAGACCTTCTCGCCCCGGCTCTTGATGCCGAACAATTCCATCTCCGGCATCGAAAAGCCGACGCCGCCGCTGCCTCCCAGGCCATCGCCCGCCGACCCCATACCGCCCTTCACCCCGGTAATTTCCGGCATCTTGATGTCGGGCACCGTCTGGTTCAGTTTGGGCTGCACCACGATCCGTTTGCGCAACTTGGGCTTCTGGGTTTTCTTCTTCTTGATGTTGACCGGGACCTGCAGCTTTTTCACGGGCACCCGGGGCCGGTTCACCTTCTTGGATTCAAATTTTTGTTCCTCTTTCGTGATGACCGTCACCGCCACGAACGAGAGCGCCACGACCAACAGGATGGCGTGGATCCCCAAGCTGATGAGTGCCGCGCTCGATTTGGCGTGTTTAGCGAAATACCTTTTCTTCATTTTCCCCGGCCCACCTTCAATTGGCTTAAAACTCAGTCGTGCCGCATCCTGCGTTGGATAAACCTCCGCGACGCTTGATCATACCGCTAATGTAGCTTGATCCGGAAGCCGTTGACAATCCGCCCCGGCAGTTTTTTCGGCAACTTGATCATCAGGCCATCCGGAGAGCGCTTCCATTGAAGCGGCTCCTTGCTGCCCATTAATTCGATGGATGCAATTTCCTGATCGAGCAATCCGCCCGTGGCCAAGGTCTTGATAACCAGATCCTGCGTCGGCGGAGCCAGCACGAAGGCGTAGAGTATGCCATCCCGGGTGGTGAAGCGGACGTCTTCCTGCGAGAATTCCCGATGGTTTTCACCCTGTCGGCCATCCTTCACCTGCAAGGGGCCTTCGCCGAAGGTTTTCCATGGGCGGGAGCCGTAGATGCCTTCGCCGTTGGTTTTCAGGAAATCGCCGAACGCGTCGAGATAGGCGGCCTGTTTTTCCGGCAAGGTGCCGTCGCCACGCAGGGCAATGTTGAGCATCACGACCCCGTTCTTGCTGATGGCATCAACCCCGTTGGCCACCATCACCGGAATGCTCATTTTATTGACGGACCCCGCACGGTAGAACCAGCCGCCGGAAAGGTCGGTCGCCCACATCCAGGGCACCGTCTTGATTTCCCCGGCACCGCCCCGTTCGAGGTTGTAGGTGAAGGCCTTGCGGTCCAGCTCGGCATTTTTGGTGGAAAAGACGACGGTTTGCCTGCCGTTGTTTTCCTTCAGGTCGCGGTTGATGTATTCCGCAATGAACTGCGGGAATTCCACCTTGGGGTATGAGCCGCAATCATGGTTGAACATATCGGGATCGTATTTCTCGACAATCTCCCAGCAGCGGGCATACCAGTGTTTGTTCCAGCTCTCCTGGTTGGCGTAGTTGTTGGGATCGTAATCCATATTGAAGAGCTTCCACTCCAGCGTGCCCTCTTTTTGGTATTTGCGGGCCGGACGGAACCAACCGGGCGACCAGTAGAGATGGGTGGAGATCCCGAACTTGAGACCGTGCTTGGTTGCCGCGGCCTTCCATTCCTTGAGCGTGTCGCGTTTCGGCCCCATCTTCACCGAATTCCAGGGGTGGAAGGAATCATACATATCGAAGTTGTCGTGGTGGCAGGCCACGGGCATCACAAAACGCGCCCCGTTCCCCTTCACATAGGCCACCAACGCGTCGGGATCCCATTTCTCGCCCTTGAACAGCGGGATCATCTTTTCATAGCCAAACTCCGACGGAGGCCCGTAGCGCTTGGTGTGCCATTCGCAGAGTTCCTTGGCCTGCTTCTTTCCACCGCCGTACATGTTTTTGCCATACCACGATCCATCGTTGGGGCGGTCTTCATCGACCGCCGAAGGAATACCCCAGTGGAACCAGACCCCGAGCTTTCCGTTCTGAAGCCATTCCGGAACCTGATAGTGCGCCGCCAGCGATTCCCACGTCGGCTCGATCTGCGCAGCATGGGCCACGCTGGAAAGCAAGGCTCCGGCACACATGCCGAGCAATCGGTTAACTTGTTTTTTGTAGTTCATTCCGTTTCCTTCACGATGGTTATATGCAATCAACCTGAAAGCTCTCACCACAGAGAGCACGGAGGCGCAGAACAATCATTGCATACTGACCTCTGTGCCTCCGTACTACTATCCGTCAATTTCTTGTTTTCCTGGCAAATTTTTTCACCACCCGCTGCGCTAGAGGACTCTGAGGCACAGAGGGTTAGGATGCTCTGTGTCTCTGAGATCTCTGTGGTAAAAAATCCGTGTCTTCGGTGTTCATCTGTAGCTTCAAATAATTTGGTTGCGGCACCGCTGCTCCAGGGCCTCTGTGGTAAAAAATACAAATCAGTTTAATCTGGTATTCCACGGCCAATGCCCGCCAGAGCATCCGAGGCATCCTCAAATCAAATACTTTACGTGCCCCCGCAATTCCGGGTATCCCAATTATTAGGGATAGCCTCCGTTTATGGATAAAGAAAACGCCCCGCGGAACCTTCCACGAGGCGTTTGCCGGAAACCTGCCAAGCCCTTAGCCAAATCTTCTCTTAAGCCACAAGAACCCGAATCCGGCCAGTCCTACCAGTGTCAGCGCAGCCGGTTCCGGAATGGCTTCCAGCGACACTGAATTAATGATTTTAGTCCGCTCATTATCCTGACCATAGGCGGCAAAACTAAAACTCTTAGTGAAGTCAAATGATGCGATATTGCCGGAACCTTGCTCGGTGCCAGCGATAGAAAGTGTCCAGTCCGCACCACCAATCCCATCGTCTTCAACACGAATAACCACTTCCCGATCGGTTCCTGCACCAATTGCGTCACCGTCTAAAGTGGTCACCGTTGACTCATCCGCAAAGTTGAGGCCAACAGGGACACCGCTCTCGGTAATAAGGTTCACCCCGATACTATATACGGAGGACAGCTCCGCGAACGGGCTGTTATCGTCTACCGCTGACCAGGAACTCGCATCCGCCAACAAACCGAAACCAAAAAGGTTTCTTCCGGCTGTAGCGACACTGTTGCACGTATAGTTAACCGTAAGCTCAACCCCCCCGGCTGACTGGAAAGAATTCGTGGAATACAAAAGGGCCGAGTCACTAAAACTAGTACCCGTGTTGTTGTAGGTAGCATCCCCGTCGTCGCCCCAAGACCCGCCTCCTTGTGTCTGCGCCGCGCCGCCGCCGATCCCGGCATTCGTTCCCAGCCCGTCGCCATCAAAACTGTCCTGATAGACGACATCCGCCTGAGCGGCCGCCGCCAGCAGTAATAAAATGCCCACCGTGTATCGTGCTTTATTCATCATTATCCTTTATTACCATGGGGCGTCGAAACCAGGAATGAACGTCCTCGGATCCATTTCCTGCGTCAGGAATCGGGCAGGCGCATGCCTGCCCGATTTTCAAGAACCGGCCTATTTATTCGCTGAGCTTGAAAAACAGCACAGGCTCGCTACCGATTGCATTAGTAACCGGTGAAGCTGCGTTCGGAATTGCTACGCCCCAGTTCGGAATCACGAGATTGGCGTTGGTCAGCACGTCGTAAGTCGCCGCGCCTTCCCAGGAGAACACCAGGTCGCTGCCTGAGACGCCGAGGGCGATATCCGGAACACCGCCCGGCTTGATGCTAATGCTGAAGTCAACCTGATTCAGGTTCCATCTTTGGGGGTTGGAATCGGGCAGGCCACCAGAAACAGCCGATGTGATATGGAGCGGATTGACCTCGGTCAGGACATTGTTAATGGCATACTGCGTGGCATTAAACCGGGTTGCAAACAAGCCGCCTGCCCCTTCGCCAATGACAACCTGATGGCCGTAACTATTGCCCGACTCCCTATACGTTACACCCGTATAGCGGTTCAGCGATGCTGTGGCGGAGCCCATGCTCGCGGAAACAGTCAAGTTCTGGACAGTGACTGCCAAGGTATCCCCGGCCTGCATCTGTCCGTCTGCAACCGCCCAACCGTTCGCATTGAGGGTTACTGCAACATCATTCGAACCGATGGCGGCCGAACCATTATACTTGTTCACGTCCGCATCAGAACCGGCAAAGGTTGTACTGGCCACGCTGCCATTCCAGGCCTCAACCAGCACGTCGAAGGTCAACGTATCGTTGACAGCATCCCCGTCCACATCTGCGCCGGTATAGGTGACTGAATAGATGTAATCGTTGCCGGAAGCCACACCGGTAACCGTGACGTTGCTGGAGCTACCGTCGACCATCAGCGTGTTGTTCGATGCAACCAACGCCGTGTTGAGTTCCGTAAAGGAAATATTCACCCCTTCAGACTCAACCCAAATCCGCACTATGGCCGGATCGCTGTCGCGCACACCATCGTTGACCGTGAATGTAAAGCTGTCTGCTCCTTCATACCCCGGATCCGGCATATAGGTCAGGTTTGGAGCGGTTCCGCTCAGCATACCGTTGGCCGGTGAGCCAGCCGAATAGGTCAGATTGCTGCCCTCCGGATCGCTACCCGTCAGTGTAACCACAACATTCGACCCATATTCAGTAAAGACCTGCTGCGAATCCGCAGTGGGAACATAGTTGGTCACCATAATCGAAATGGTGGCCGGATCGCTATCGATCAAACCGTCGTTGACCTTGAACGTGAAGTTGTCCGGCCCTTCATAGCCCGCATTGGGGGTGTAGGTCCACATGTTCGATCCGCCATCCAGCGTACCGTAGTCCGGGGTATCCACCACCGCATAGGTCAGGTTGCTCGGACCGTCCGTATTGGTGCCGGTCAGCGTGATCGCCAAGGTGGAGTCGGGGAATACAACCAAACTTTGCGCAATGGCAATCGGCGCCTCGTTCGTCACCGCAATCGAAACGGTAGCCGGCTCACTGTTGCTCATTCCATCATAGAGGGTGAATGTGAAGCTGTCGGTTCCCGTATATCCGGCCGACGGGGTGTAGGTCAGATCCGGGGCCGTGCCCGTCAGCGCACCGATGAGCAACGAAGCATCCACCGCAAAGGTCAGGTTGCTGGGGCCGTCGGCGTCGGTGCCGGTCAGCATGATGCCCAGTACCGTATCGGGCAGCATCTGTAAATTTTGCGCGTCGGCGACAGGAGCGTCATTCGGCGCCACGGCAATCGAAATGGTGGCAGGATCGCTGTCAACCAAACCGTCGTTGACGGTGAAGGTAAAGCTGTCTGCCCCCTGGTAACCGTTCGTCGGGGTGTAGATGACATCCGGCATGGAGCTGATGTCCAGCGTGCCGTTGGTCGGATGGTCAACGATGGCATAGGTTAGACTGCTTCCCTCCGGGTCGCTCCCGGTCAGTGTGATGTCCCATGCAGTGTCGGGATACACCTTGATACTTTGCGGATCTGCGGTGGGAGTCGCATTCCCGAGCGCATTCAGCGAAACCGAATAAATGCCTTTGTTACCTTGATCGTCCTGGCCATACGCAACGAAATGGAAGGTTTTGCTGAAATCAAATACCGGGATATTGCTGGTGCCTTGATCAACACCGTCGATCGACCAGGAGCAATCCGCGCCGCCCAGGCCATCCGGAGAGACATTCATCACAACCACGAAATGGGTAGGTAGGGCGGCAGGCCCAAGAGAACCCGAATCCAGGTTCGTCACGGTTGACCCATCGGTGAAAGCGAGATTTCCATTTTTAGAATTCACGCCCAAACTGTAAACAGACGTATCACCAGAGAACGGATGGTAGCCGCTGTACGTGGTAAAATCCGTATCAGAACTCACCAAACCGAAGGACAGCGCACTCGCTCCACTACTAAGCGTCCAAAAATAATCGACCGTGAGTTCAAATCCATCAGTAGACTGGAAGCCATTGTCCGTATAGCCGATGGCCCGATTCTGAAAATGGGTGCTGCTAGCTGAATACTGCAGGTTTCCGTCATCGTCCCATTTATAGCCCACCCCCCCACGAAGCGATCTGCTGGTCATCCCGCCCCCGCTATTGGTATTCACGGTCAGCGTGTCGTTGTCAAAGTTGTCCTGATAGACCACCGCCGCCTGCGCCGTTCCTGCCAGCAACGTTGCCGCCAGCGCCGTCATCATCCCTAACCATCGCTTCTTCATTAACTACCTCCGTTTAGCGTTCTCGTCCATGTGCACGAACCAACCGGCAAGGCAGACCCCTTTTAACCGATTGTCGAAAACAGATTACCCGTTCCGGCAACCCCGAACATCCCAATTTCTTACGATGCCGAAGCCGCTACTCCTGCCGGATCCTGAGCTGGATAAATTTGGTGGGGTCGTCGGTCCGGTAGCGGTTGGTGACCGATTCATAGCCCTCGACCACCGGGCCGGTGCGGATTTGATCCTGCGCGTTGGTGGCGGCGGGGGACTCCACCAGGTTTGATGAATCGATCAGCAGGTAGGACAACCCCTGCGCTAGATAATCCGTACGCCGGCCATGGATATATTCGAACCAGTTGGTTCCTCCGTCGACCGTGGTTCCAACCGACACCTTCGAACCGGCATCCGAACTGGTGGGGTCCATTCCCAACGCATATTCCGCCAGGTTGTCGTAGCCGTCGTTCTCCACATCGGCGTTGGATGCGGCATCCGCCCCTTCCAAACCGAAACCGAACGCCCATGCGGAATAACTACCGGGGGGCACTGCCGAAACATGGATGCCGAAATCGATATTCCTCACATTCCATCGTTCGGGATTGGCGCTGGCCGCACCGCCCAGCTCGGCCGAGGTGATGGTTAGCGGGTTGCCCTCGGCCAGCAGGCCGCCCAAATCATAGGTTGAGGCATTGAAGCGCGACGCAAACAGGCCGCTTGCGCCTTGCCCCACCACCACCTGATGGCCATACCCATTCCCCGTCTCCTTATAGGAAACGCCGGTGAACGCGGATGGCGAGGCCGTATGCAAGCCACCGCGACTCGTCGAAACACTCAGGTTCAGAAGTGTGAACTCCAACGTCTCCCCGATATTCATCACGCTGTTACCAACGGCCCAACCATTTGCATTAAGGGTCACGGCGGAATCGTTCGTGCCTATGGATGCAGCGCCGCAATGGGCGTTCTTGTCGGTATCCGAATTGATGAAGGTGGTGCCGGCGGCACTGCCCGCCCACCCTTGAACCAGAACGTCGAACGTCAACGTGTCGTTGGTGCCGTCCCCATCATAATCCGCACCGTTGTAGGCCACCGAATAGAGATAGTCGTTGCCGGAGGCGGTCCCCGAAACACTTAGATTGCTTGAGCTCCCCCCGACCTTCAGCGTATTTCCCGACAAGGCGGCATCGAATTCCGTGAAGCTCAGCGTAGGCGGTGTGACCGGCGGAACCACCGCCACCGAGACATCGATGCCGAAGTCGACATTGGCCACCCCCCACCGTGTTGAGCGTGTACCGCCCCCTTCATCCGATGATACATAGAGCGGGCCCGTTCCGACGTCAAGCGGGCCCGACTCCTGATCGGTCGCAAAATAATATGTCGGCAGACCGGTTCCCGAACCCAAAATTGCGATATGGGAATTCGCAGTCGTCGCCGTTTGCTCCAGACGCGCGGACGTAAAACCGGTGAAGGCCGCAACACGGTTTATTTCTCCACTCGTTAAAGACACGACCGGATTTTCCATCCGAAACTCCAGGCTTTCTCCAACGTCTATCCTTAAGTCGCCCACTATAAAGGCCGAATCGACGAAGGAAATGGTTGAGGCCGTCGTGCCGATGGTTGCGGAGCCCGTGGCCGCATCCATGGTTCCGCCGTCCCATCCCTTCACCCGCAGATCGAACGTTAAGGTGTCGTTGGTGGCATCCCCGTCATAATCCGCGCCGGTGTAGGTGACCGAGTAGAGATAGTCGTTGCCGACCGCAACCCCCAAAACGTCCAGGTTGCTTGTGCTGCCCCCTATCATCAGTGTGTTGTTGGTCAACGAAACATTGAGATCCGCAAAGTCCAGCGAGGTCAGCAGATGCTCCGCAACCACCAGGATTTCGAGGGTTCCGGTCGTTGCCAGTCCGGTAGAATCCGCCACCCGGACAACCCAGCTGTTCCCGCCGACATCCATTGCACCCGGCGTTCCGCCGAGCGAACCGTCGGCGGCAAGTTGCAGCCAGGCGGGGCCAATCACTTTGCTGTAGCTGATGGGATCGCCATCCACCTCCGTCGCCCATCCGGCCACCGACCCGTGGTAGGCGCGATCCTGCACCGCATGCCCAACCGACAATGCGCCGGTGCTTAATCTTGGCGCATCGTTGGCCTCCGTCACCGTAATCATAACCATGCCCTTGCGGCTGTCCGACGTGCCGTCGTTGGCCGTGAATGCAAAATAATCCGCCCCGGCATAGTCCGCATCCGGCGTATAGGTCAGGTCGGGTTCGGTTCCGCTCAGGGTTCCGTGCGCGGGCGACGTTGAAATGGAATAGGTCAGCGGGTCGCCATCAATATCCGACCCCGAAAGCGTGATCGCCACAGAACGGTCTTCGATCACCTCATGCCGGCTCGAGTCGGCACGGGGCCGATGATCGTTGATGGTGAACGACCAAACCTGGCCGGTAACGACCGAGTGGTCGGCCAGCACACTGTCGATGCGCCAGTAGTAGGTCTGGTCGTTCGTCCACCCGCCCGGATTGAAGATGTTGTTGGTCTGGCTGCCCATGAAGGCCAGGCTGTTGGAGGCCGTGCCGAGATGGATGGTGTAGGAGACGGAACCCAGCCCACCGAGCCACATTAAATCGCAGTCGTAGAGGGCTTTCGTATTGCCGTCCGATGGAATCGGCACGGAAGCCTGCGGCAGTTGACGACCGGGGATCCAATAGTCGGAAGCCCCATGCTCATAGGCCCCGAGGTCGGGAGCGGCCCCGAGCCAGCCCGCCGTAACGTCGAGGTGCTCGCCGTTCACCAAACACAGGATATTCGTTCCCTGATCCACCAGCTCGACGGCATCCGGCCGGGGACGAAAGTCCCAGTTGTCCGTATCGCGCAGCAGCTCCGCCATGCTGGACGCACTTTTCTGCCCCACATAGTTGAAGGAATTGGTTCCGGGCATCGGGTCGTCGGTAACCATGTCGGCGGCGTTGTTGCGGGTGGTCGTATGGGCGTTCCCGCCCAGGGCGACCCCAACACTCAACTCGGCCTGGATGCCGCCAATCCCTACGTTGTTGTAGACCTCATGGTAATCGCCCTTGAGATAGTAGGCATCCCCCGCTCCGGCAATGCCCTTGATGAAGGTAGCCATGGCAATGTTGCGGTACAGATTCGCCCGGACCCCCAGAACGACGGGCGTATTGTTTCCGTCCCACCGGAAATCCCGCCGGTTGCCGATGAACCAGTTGTAGCGCCCGACGGACTCGGTCACGTGCTCATGCGGGCAATAGATGGACGAGGTATCGCTGCCCTCCATTTTTCCGCAGCCGGTATGGAAATTATATTCGCAGGTCCAGGGCCGGCCTTCGGTGGAATCGTAAAGATGCAGGATGATGCCCTGGGCGCTTCCGGCGGTATCGATCATGTTGCGCCGGTAAACGAAATCCCTCGTGTTCTTCATCGAAAGGGTTCCCTGGGCATGGCCTTCCTCGGTCGAACCGATTTCGTTGTCGCTGAGGTTCACGGTGGCATGGTCGATATGGTAGAAGAGGTTGTTCTCAACCAGCGCATCTTCCAGATAGTTGGCCCACAGCCCACCTCCATCCGCATAGCGGAAGGCGCAGTTGAACACCGTGACATCCTCGCAAAAATCCGTTTCCGTTCCTTCGAAATATGCGGTCTGCGGCACCTGGATGCTGCCCAGCGAGCGCTGCGAACAGACATAGTAGTCGAAGTCGCAGTTACGGATCGTGATGCGGTCGGATGAGGCAAAATGGAAGGTCGTTGCAAAAAAACCGATGCCGTCAATCACGACATCGTGCGTATCGGCACCGCCCGTCACGGCATAGACATTGGTGCCCTTGCCGACAATCTGGCGTCCTGTGGGATCCAACCCATCGTCAGCCCAGAGATACAGCGTTCCGGTGGACTCGTCATAGCCCCACTCCCCGGCCGAGTCCAGCAGGACGCGCTCCGCGTTGTTCACCCCGCCCTCGAAGAAATATTCGTTGGTCGTCTTATATCGTTGAGCCTCCGCATAATTAAAGGTGTTGGAGCCGGCAACATGGTTTTCCACAATGCGGGCCGCCGTGTGATGATTGCCGCAATTGAGTATCGCGATGCAACCGCTTAAGGAAAACCCGAGCGCCGATAGCTCTTCGTCGACCACGGTTCCATTGGACGATCCGGCATCCCACTGGATGCGCGCGCTCCCTTTTGACCAGCACGCATCCGAGAAAACCGGGGCATTCGGATAGCGCGCCAGCGTCATCGGTTCGCCATCCACAAACAGCTGGGCAACATCATTGGCAACCGTGGTCTTGTAGACATTGCCCGCATCCAGCGTCCAGCTGTTGGTGAGGGCAACCGTGCCGTCCAGAACCACGGTTTCTCCCGGATAGGCAACGAGCGAAACGGGGCTGTTGGAGATTCCCGAAACCCCCGACAAATCGACGGTTTGGCCATAGGTGCCCCCGCGGATATAGCAGGTGTCTCCCGCCGACAGCACACCAACCGCATGTTGAATCGTGGCAAACGGGGCCGCCAGCGTTCCGGCGTTGGCATCGCTACCCGTCGTGGAGACGTAGCAATCCCCGGCCACGGAAGCCATCGCCAGCAAACAAACGCTAACCATGCCTTGTGATTTTTTCATATCGCCTCTCTTTGAACCGCGGGAAGAGGGAAACGCTTCCCTGAATCAAAAATAATACGGGATTCAAAACAACTGCCTATCCTCATTATTTGGGATGCAGAACAAGCTTGCGGTGAAGTCGCTGTGGCGTGCGGACACCCCGTCTCCGCTCTTTGCGCACGAAACATAAAAACATCGAGCTTCTTCCTGAGTATCGACGAAGTCTACCTGGGCAGGTAGCTCGGCTACATCAGTTTAGGCTCCTTGAGCTTCATCTTCGGGCGGTCGACCGGTTTGGGTGGAACAAACTTTTCTCCTCCTCCTTCATGACGAGAATAACAGCTCCAGTACCCCGGCCAACGTTAAGGCCGCCGCATGCACCACCAGGCTGATAACAAAGCCGCTTGGGGCACCTTTGACTACGCCCTTCGATTCAGTGTCCGTTTTTCCATCTCGGCCCCCCTTAGCCTATTTGACGTAGCTCTGGATTTCCTCGAGCCCCTTGACCGTCTGATATTGCCCCTTGCAGAGCTGGGTCAGCTGGCTGAAATTACCCGATGAACGTTCGTCGGCTTCGGCATCCACCCGGATGAACTGAACCACGTTGAGCGAAAAATCCATCTTGCTGCTTTTCTTCTTATTCAGCCCACTGGCCGTCAGCGCTTCCCGGGGCCGATACTGATCTTTCATCGCGGCGAAGGCTTCGGCAAAATCGAGCGGCTTGTAATAGTAAAAATCGGGTTCGGGCGGACGTTCCGTGTCAGGGAAATATTCACGTATAATTCCCCATTCCCCACCGGAGATCACTTTCGGAGGCTGTCCGGCGGACTTTCGCTTCACATTCTCCTGCGCCAACTTCTCCCGCCCTTTGGCCACTAATTCCGTCCACTTTTTTCCTGCGGAGGTGGTCTTCTTCCACTCCTGCAGAGGGGGCACTTTTTGGAGCGCCACACGCTGATGACCCCAGGCGTTGCTTAGGATGAACACCGTATCGGCCTGCTGCTGCATGGCCACCATGGTCGCATCGTACCAGACGCGGCCACCACTCCATTCGTCCCCGTAGATCGATCCGCCTTTCTTGAGGGGTTCCGCAAACTTTCCGATGCGGTAATCGCCGCGATTATCGACGCCGCCCGGCCCTAGCGTTTCAATACCGAATTTTCCGGACGTTACCGCATCGCCTGAAGCATTCAAAGGACCTAGCCAGGCTTTGGCCTTGGCCGCATTCCCACGACTGGCCGACATTAATGAAGGAAACAACGTCTGCACCCGTCCGCCGAAAAAGACCCCAATATTAAACAAGGCTGTGGGAGGCAACTCTTCAACAATGCGGAGCATTTCATCCTTGATAAGCGTATACGCTGGAATACCCCCCATTTCATCAATGAGCATGTGATTGCCCGTATCCAGAATCAGGAAAATCTTTTCGCCTTTGCCTTTCACCCCGAAAATCTCAATCTCCGGCATGGAAAAACCGACGCCGCCCCCATCACCAAGACCGCCGCCCACACCGCCGCCCAGGCCGCCCTTTACGCCTGTGATTTCCGGCATTTTGATGTCCGGCATCGTCTGGCTCATCTTCGGCTTCACCACGATGCGTTTGCGCAGCTTTGGTTTTTTGACGCTTTTCTTTTTAGTATTAACCGGGACTTGAAGTTTCTTTAGCTGCATTTTCGGCCGATTGACCGGTTTGGCTTCAAAGGCCTTCTCTTCCTTTTGAACCACCGTCACCGCGACAAATGTCAAGGCGATCACAATCAGCACCGCATGGACCCCCAAACTCACCAGTGCTGCGCTGGACTTCGCGTGTTTTGCAAAAAAGCGTTTTTTCATTCCTGTCTCCTGTAAATTTTACATACTCGCTGGCTGGCCGACCGGTTTTGCCCGTTCAAAAAGATATTCATTATTTCCTTCTTTTTTCGCGAATACCAAAAGGTCGACAATGGGCACTCATCCCCATAATTCGCAAAGATTGAGACATAAGTTACAAAAGCAACCTCAGGGCGTCAATCGGGCAAACAACCGAGACTGAACAGCTAATGGCCTTGCAAGCGCTGAGAGCAAACCGCCGAATATCGCTGGTGTTCGCAGGCCTGGCTCGAACACCACGCCGACCGCGCCTTCGTCAACACCCTCGCCAAATTCAAAACCGACCGCATTTCCGTGCGCGATGATTTTTGAGAAAAGGTTCTGGAGAAAAGTTTTGGAGTGCGGTGGCAACGAGGAACGAGGCGACACCGCTTTTGCGAGCGCACCGTACCGTTCAACCGCAAAAGCGGTGTGGCGCTGCGCTTCCCACCGCACTCCTGATTGCCGCCCGCCCGTTTCATCTCCGGCTCGTTTAAAAGCGGTGTCGAGCGACTTCGTCGGCCTCCGGCCCACCGCACCCCAGATTGGCATTTGGAGGCCTGCGTAAACACCCCCGTTAACCCGCGCCGCATAGGAGACCAGATCCATGTAGCCCAGATCGTCCGCTAAGACGAAGATAATGTTCGGTTGCTTCGCACACGCGGCTGATGCCAGCAAAAGCAGAGGCAATTGAGTTTTAATCATACATATCCTTTGTCAGGTGCTTATGCAGGGGTGGTAATTTCATGCCGGTGTCGGTCCAGCAGAACACACAGATAGGATGCAAATCCATGGTTGCAGCTGGCCCGCGTGTCACGGTGCTCCCACAGCGTCCCGGTGGCATCGACCATCGGCAGGAAAAATTCCTTCATTTCCTGCAGCAACTGCGCGACTTCTCCGTGGAGTGACAGCAGTTCCATGCGCAGGTAATAGCCGATAAAGGCATTCGCTGGATGCAGCGGGTTGGTTTCAGAACGATTCGGACCGGCCTCGCTCAGCAGAAAGTTCCAAAGGTTGGAAAATTCATCCGGCGACGCAGTTCCAAAGAAAAAGGCGTAGTACTGGCAGACTTCCGTACTCTCACCAGACAGGATCGGAATGCCGATCAGATCGCGAACTGCATTGTCGACAAAATAGGTTCCGTTAAAAGACTGCTCACGAATGCTTTCATGAAGCGCCGCTGACTGCGCACACCATTGTTCGTTGTCATAGAGCTTTCCGGCAACATCCAGTGCTTTGGCGTAGAGCATGTTGGTTGGATAATTGATGTCCATCAACAGCGTATTGGCTTTCGACCACTCGACAAAGTTCCACGACGGGAGCCGCTCCAGCAGACCGCATTCATTTTCATACGGTTTAAAGAAGGCAAGCAGCGTTTCAATGCGCGGCTGAAGCAGTTCGATCAATTCATTATCGCCGGTGCGTTGGAGATATTCCTCTGCTTCGAGAATAAGCCACAACGACCATTGCGGAATATAGCGCCCGTCGGAGCTGTCCGACGGATAGCACATCGGCAGCATGCCCTTGGGAAGCCGCGCGAAGGAATCGGGCAACGTATAGTTTTCAATAAAGCTGCGTTCCACTCGCGAACTGCCGCATAGCAGCGGCTCAACACGCCCGGTGAAAAAGCTGTCGCACAACCATCCGGCGCGCTCGCGACCGGGGCAGTCCATGTAGATATCCACCGCATTCTGACGGAAGGTTTGCCTCCCTGCCTCAAACAGACGGTTCAAATCAGGGTCAGGGCTTTCCAGCACAATATCAGATGCTTCCGGATTGACATATTCGCGCATCCCCAGTTCGCTGACTTCCGCCTCACCGTCCAGCACGACCACCTTCAGATAGCGGCCGGTATAGGGCTCCAGCGATTCAAGCGCATGATTTCCCGGCTGCAGTTCAAAATACACCAGGCTCAGACAATCATTGCGCGTCAGATCAATATCACCCTCCGTCAACACCTCATCAAACAGCACCATCAAGCGGATCGGCTCCTGACAACTCACCGTACACCGCACAAAACCGGTCAGATTGATTCCCAGGTCCCACAACTCATACCGGTTAACGGAAGCCCCGCTCCCTTGTGAGCACGTGCAGGATTGATGGAGTTGAAGCACATCCACCTCGAACTGGGTCGGGTGAAACGACTCAAGCACGCTGTAATTTGCATCAATCATCCACCCGAACTCGGATCGATCCACCTCACGCTCTACGACTTCAACGGAGCCGGCATCAATTCGTTCGCCTGCCGTAACGACATCATAATCCGGTAGCACCACATGGCGCGGCAGCAACGGTTTATCTACTTGCACGGCCAACGGCATCTCTTCACGAACACCCGGCAGCCGATAGGCTTCCAGAAACGGGCGCTGATATCCATAGCGCTCCACATGCTGAATACGCGAAGACAAAACCGCACCCGAAAAGCCGGAGCCCCCCGTAGCAGCAACGACGTCTCCTCCAACCCGAAGTTCCGCCTGACAGAATGAAGGCTGGTTCGGATAGGCATAGCTGTTGCAGTTATAACCCGCCACCTCGATGGATAAATCATTTTCACCTACCTGAACACGATCGCTTAGATCCAGTTCATCCACGCGGTAAAAGCCATGCGGCCCGCGCGCCGGACCATGATGCACAAACTGCCCGTTCAGCATAACGCGATAAATCGTCGATCCGGTCACGTGCAGCTCAACGAGCTGATTTTCCAAACATTGGAAGTCCGCGAAGAATTCGACGTGGATATTTTTGGTGGTCTCCATGCCCTCGGGCCAGACCGGTTGTGCCTGTTTAAAAAAGGTATTCATTGTTTTATTTCCGCTTACTTTTCCTGATGTATTAAATGTCTACTCTGCATCGTTACCTTAAACAATTCGCATCAATATAACCGCAAGTTACAATAGCCAACTCCTGGCGTCTATCAGTCAAACATCCGTTATTCAACCGACTTCAATCAGAGGTTCTCAGTTTATACAGTTTCAGCATGCTCGGTTCGACGGTTGTTTCCGGTTTGCGATCGCGGTTTTTCCCCAAGGTTTCCCATTTCAGCACATAGCGCACTTCCGGATTACCCGAATCGCCGATATCCGACATTCGCTGCACGCCCAACCCCGGAAAATCGCTTTCAAGCTGGCTCAGTTCCTTCGGAAGCTCCGGTTGCACTTCGATGGCTTCATTCGACGGCTTCAACGTCTCTTCGTCGATAAGCAATCGACCGGTTCCGAAATCACGGTGGCGGTAGGTCATCGTCAGGGTTCCCGGAGCAGCTTCGGACAGTCCGCTGATTTTGATGCCGATGAAGCCCATTGAGCCGTGGCCACCAAACACGACCGGTTTGTCCCAATCGGTGAGCTGATGGACTTTCCACGTTCCATTTTCGGGTCGCGCGGCATAAACCTGCATATTCCCGTTCTCATCCGATTTGTGATAGCTGATGACCGGTCGGTTATTCGAATCGAAAAACAAAAATTTGGCGCTGTTGATGATGCCGCCATGGCTCGGGATGGGATCGACACACAACTCGGTCTGACTGATTTTTATCGGGAGCGTCACCGGGTCGCCAAAAGCCGATTCCCAATGAGTCAGGTTTTTGCTGCGTGCATAGGATATATCATGATTCGTTGCGCAGTCCGGCGTATCGCGCCAGACCCAAACGCTATGAAACCAGCCGTCCGGGCCACGCACGGGTCCGAATGGATAGGCGTTTATCTTGCCCTCGCCGTCAAAGAGCGGCGTTTCCAGAAAACGCGACCATGACTGCGTTTTGGGGTCGTAAATATTATACGGGTTGATGCCGTTACCCGATCCGCCATGACGGTAGGTGAAGATTAAATCGTCATTCAGGTTTTTAAGGAATTTTGGATAGGTGGTGCGCGTTTCCAGCTCTCCGGTCATCGGAGCTTCTTTTAGCGTTGTAATATCTCCTGCCGTTTCCGTGCGGAAGTAGACAAGCGGGTTGGCGTGCATGTTGCCCGACACATGCAACTGCCCCGCGCGATCGATTGCCATGGTGATGTAATTGTGCGAATCCCAGCCGACCTTGGACGGCAGCACCTGGAACTGCCACTCATTCGAGTCGAGCATGCGCGAAGCAACCGTCATCTGATGATCCGCATCGTAGTACGCAACATACTGACGATCGCCTTCGGTCAGCAGGCAAAATCGCACCGGAAAACCGGCGGTCACGGGCGCGACATCAAGCACCTGTTCAACCTGCCATTTCGATATATCCCCCGCCATCGCGGATTGCATAATAACCAGGGCAATACCAAAAAATATCCCTCTCTTAATGTTCCAACATTTCATCGTAAAGTCGCTCCAATCTGCATTTCGTCGCCCTGCCTAAATTTCATTCCGGCCGTTCCCCTCGACAGGGATCATTGATTTCAGCATCTCATTTCTGGGCATCCTTCGTTTTCTTCGCAAAAAAAGAGATTAGTCTTATTGTTGGTATACTTGGACCACGGGGCATTGACGGTGGGCAGGCTGTTTTTCAGCTCGGCCTTGATGGTTGCATATTCCGGATTCGCCGCAAGATTTTTCCATTCGTTAGGATCGAGCGGATCAAGCGTGATCAGCCCGGTGTAACTCGATTCGCGATCGTAGAGCGCCGATCCGGCGTAGGCCACTTCGCGGTCGTGCCACTGTTTTCCATCCCACGAAGCGATGCGATAGCGATGATCTTCATTTGTTTTATGAACCGAATAGCCGATATGCGGAAAACCATTTTTATCCGTCACCATCGAGCTGGTCCACGCGCCGTCCGGGACGCTGGTGTCTGGAGCGCCCTTGACTCTTTGCTTCGTCTCTCCAGTGCCTTTATAGACAAGCTCCGCCTCGCTCGGACGCAACGGGCCGTCTTTCTTCAGATCTTTGATTAGCGTTCCGTCCGCCTTCCAGAATTTGCCGTTGCGGAATTCCGCATAATAAAGGCTGTTACCAACCACGCGCGGATGACCATCGGTAAAGCTGATATAGACGGTATCGGTTTCATTCCCCGCATACCGGCAATACGGGCGATGCGTTCCATTCAGCTCGCTGGCAATAAAATGAGTCTCTTCACCCCATGTCTTTCCGCCATCGGTCGAGGTGACAAACGTCGGGTTGAATTCAATGCCACGGAAAAAGTTGTAAAGCTTTCCCTCGTTCTTCATCTCATAGAGGTTGGCATAGGTCGCCCGCGCCTGGGTGTCATAGGTCATTTCCTCGCCCCACTTCAGCGGATTGTTCGGCTCCGAAAGGCGGGAGTAAAACACAGGTTCCTGATGGTGCTTAGCATACACCGAAAGAATGCGGTTGTCGGGACGCACATAAAATACGGGCGAGTTATGGTCATCGCGTTTAAAATTATCCTGCAGCAACGCCGTGCCGAGCGGCTTGTTTGCGTCGAGGTTATAAACGCCAACATGGGCTGCGCCCGATCCATTCCCCTGTACCGCGCCAATGATCAGCTTGCCATCGTTCACGATAACGCGAGGATCTTCGAACCAGCAGTAACCGCTCTCCTCCATAAAGACGTTAAAGTTATGCGGATCACCCGCACGGTTATATTCTGCTGCATCGCCTTCTGCTGCCCAGGCTCCAAATGCCGTAAACAGCAACATACATTCTATAACCCATTTCTTCATTGCTTTCATTCGATGCCTTTGCCGCTGGGGTTAGGCTTCAGTGGATTTTCTTTAAGCCAGGCTTCCATTTCTTCATTGGTTTTAAACCGAATGGGATCAGGAAAATCGGCCGCCTCTTTTTCGTACAGTTCTTTCATATATTTGAACTTTTCGGGATGTTTCTTAGACAATCCTTCGTCCTCAGCGATGTTATTCTGAATATCATAAAGCTCGTTTACTTTATTACGCTTATCGAAGGTATGCTTAAAGTCACCTGCTCGGATTGCATAGGCATCCCGGTCTGTCCTTCGAAACAATAAGTGCGAATGCGGTTGACCTGATTTTTCACCGGTTAAATAGGGCATCAGATTGACGCCATCAATAATCCGATCCTGTGGAACCTGTGCGCCGGCCAAATTCACCGTAGTCGTGAATATATCCATCGAGGATACAATGGTTTTTTCATCAACCGTATTACCCGGTAAGACGCCCGGCCAGCTCATAACGTATGGCACTCGAACGCCGCCATCAAAAATCGAGCCTTTTCCACTTCTCAAGGGCTTGTTTATAGCCCCTAAATCAATGGGTCTATTAGGGTGCTCAGGGCCACCACAAAGGGATCCCCCATTATCAGCCAGAAAAAAGATGAGCGTATTTTCACGTAAATTATGTTCCTCAAGCGTCTGAACAATATGACCAACGGCATCGTCCATGCCCAAAATCATCGCCGTGTAAATCAGTCGCAGAATTTCTTTGTCTGTCTCAAGCGTAATTTTTTCGAACGAATACTTATTTTGGTAATCGGGTCGTTTCTTTAAGCGCTCGAAGACCTCTTTCCACTGGGGTCTTGCCTCTACCACTCGTAGTAAATAGGATTCCCATGTCTCAAAGGGGGAATGCGGGGCCTTGAAGCCTGCATAAAGAAAGAAGGGCTTATCTTTATTTTGAGCAATAAAATCTGCCGAAAGATTTCCAATGGCAGGGTCGAAATAAGGTTCTTCGGGAATGGGACTGTTTTTATAGGCAGAGGCTATCCATTCAGGACTGCTGAAATACGATGCAGCAGCAGCCCACTCTTCGTCAAAGCCTCGTCCCTTGGGGCTCAGGTCGAGCTTGCCTTGGCGTTTCCCTATATGCCATTTACCAAACATGGCGGTGACATAATCGTTCGGCAGCGCCCTCGGAACAAGTATTTCACGCTCCGGCGGACCGGAATTGCCCGGCAGATTACCATTATCTTCCTGTCCCCACCGTGCCGAATTTCGACCCGTTAAAAGTGAGCCTCGGGATGGACCGCACGTCGCCACCGGTACATACCCATTTTTAAAGATAATGCCCGACTGAGCCAGCTTATCAATATTTGGAGTGTAGACATCTGCGGAGGCCTCATAATTCTGAAACCCGACATCGGCATAGCCAAGATCATCCGCTAAAAGCACAATCACATTTGGCTTCGCAGCGTGGGTGTGAGAACAAGCTGCAAATGTGCAAAGCAGAAAAATACAAAACTTAATTTTATTCATGGTGTTCATCCTTTCATTTTCAATTTTAATTTCATCCATGCTCAGAATTCCTGACCGTCAGCTCCTGCAGCACTAATCAACGGTGCGGCGTTCGGGCCAGATTTCCAATGCATCGTCAATAATTCGCATCGAATACTCGTAACCATGTCTGGTTTGTCCGCCCCGCTTAACCCCTGCTTCAGCTTCCTGCTGAAACCGGGTCCAGTCAGCTTGGGTGAGGTTTTTATCCGTGTGGGAGTACTGCAATGCGTTAACCGCCATTAAGTAGCTATACCCATTCCGCACCTCCGGATTGATCTCTTTCATGATCGCCTTATACGCTGCAGCCGAATCGCCGCACCACGCAAGGGCCTGTGCCGCCATAATCCGGTTTGCCGCAAAGGCGTCGTTCTTAATCATCGCCTCTAAGGATTTTTCGGCCTCCGCACTTTTGATGCGATTTAAGAAAAGGGCATAGGCTCCCCAATAACGAACAGCCGGCACGTTGTCTTTCGTATAGTTTAGATATAGGGTCTGATCGTTGGTGCGCCGGCTGCTCGCAGACTTGGCCGCCTTCAGAACTTTTTCAATCGGATAGTCTTTGCTTTGGCCATATTCATAGAGCGTTGCGTACTTTTTTCCATCTCCCGTTAAGTCGAAGAGCATCGATTCAGGAACCAGCCCGAGGTCGCGGGTGCGAATCATCCAGGCATCCAAATCGGCATCGAGGGCGGCGAGTTTCTCTTTCAATGCTGGGTCATTAGCGATGCTGTGAACCTGATCCGGGTCCGCCGTCATATCAAAGAGTTCAACTGTGGCTTTCGGTTTATAGAACTGAGAATGAATGGGCCCCGCCGCTTCGGGGTTGCCCTCATACCACGCTTCCCAGGCTCGCCAGTTCTGCTGCGTCTGGAGTCCAAAACGGAAGTCGCGCCCTCGAGGTTTATGCGGATAAAAATTCCGGATCAAATAATGTTCTCCATCCGTAACCGCTCGGGAAACATCGAAGCGTTCTGTCTGCCGGTCGCGGTAGCAATGCATCGTTTTCGGCGCGGGCACTTTGTCCGGCCCAAGGAAAATACGACCCTGCATGATTTCCGGCACCTCGATGCCGCAGATATTCAGCAGCGTTTTGGGCAGATCGACAAACTCGACAAACTCATCATTTTCAGAACCCGGCAGCCCCGGCGCAAGATGTTTCCACTTTTCCGGAATGCGGACTATCAGCGGGACCTGTGTACCTCCGTTATAAATATAATGCTTCGAACGCGAAAGCATGCCGCCGTGGTCCGAATTAAAAATGATAATCGTATCGTCAAACAGCCCTGCATCGATCACTTCCTGGATCAGCTTGCCCTGGGAACTGTCCATCGCCGTCATCAGGTCGTGCAACCGCGCCCAATCATCCCGAATGTCCGGCAGGTCCGGATGATAGGCCGGCAAACGAATGTCTGCGGGGTTAATCCGTGATTCGGCCGGAATCCGTCCTTGCTTGACTAGATTGTCAATTTGATTCATCCGACTCTCGTGGGTAATTTGCTCATTGAACACGGCAAAGAAGGGTTTCCCTTTTGGCCTTTGTTTCCAATGAGCTTTATCGCTGCATTGATCCCATAGAAGTTTTTTCATGGGCCCGGTGTCATAGCTCGAATTATAATCGGTCTTCTTATTATTCGTGCAGTAGTAGCCCGCCTCTCTGAAAAGAGCCGGATAGGCCGGAATAGCCGCAGGCAGGGTTGTTGCACCCCGAATTCCCTGCGTGCCCAGCGTTGTGGAATACATTCCGGTAAGCAGGGAAGAACGCGCGGGACTGCACACCGTGGTCGCAGCATATGCCCGCGTAAAGAGAACCCCGTGTTCGGCAAGTTTATCCAGGTTTGGTGTTTGTGCCTGTTCAAAACCGTAACACCCGAGGTATGGGCTGATATCTTCACAGGTAAGCCAAAGAATATTCGGACGTTCCTGGCCTGAAACCGGATTCGGCACATCGCGCTCTTCCCAGGCGGTCTGCGTTTTTTTGACGTTGATCGTCGGCTCTATTTTCTGACCGGTAGGTGCACCAACAGCAAGCCCTTCATACCACGTACGCTCACTTGCGCCTTCGCCCTGTGCATCATCAACATAAACTGAGATCGTTCCCTTCGCATCGGCTTTCGCATCACCAATCAAACCCAGATATTCGCTCAGTGCCGGACTTTTATTGGCCCCCAGCTCGGTGATGCGTCCCTCCGGTTCCGTCGGCGTGAATTGCATAAACCCATACGCATCGAACCCAGCGCGAACCCGCCAGGAAAATTTCGGATTCGAAATATAGCAAACATAGACCCCGTAAGTTTGGCCCGGCTTGAGTCCCGAGACTGTCGTCTTAAGAACCGGTGCATCGCAGGAAATCCGTTCGTAGAGGTTTTTGTTTTGGTGTTGGTTAAAGCCTTTTCCCGGACGATTGCGCCATAACCCAACCGGTTTAGCTTCGTCTGAAGCGAACGTTTCCTTTTTATCCGTCGACCGAACCGTATTCGATTCGTCGGCATCCACAAAAAGAATTGATCCTTCTGCGGGCGTTTCAGCGGAAGCGCAATGCTGCGCAAATCCAATCCCAGCAAACAGCACCATCCATTGTATCATCCACTTCTTCATATATTGTTTCTCTCTATTTAAATTCAATCCAGGTGTTATTGGCGAACCCCACAAAACAGGTGCCGCCTGTCACACCATTCGTTACAGCATGGACATCAGTCTATGGCTTCCAATCTAATCAAAAAGACCGCATCCTTAGCCGGAATTTGAATTTGAGCACCTGAAGGAAGGCCGGTATTGACCGTATCATCCTGGTTTGGATGCGCCTCCAGATGCTGCAGGCTCATTCCCGGCAGCAGGGCTGCCGCATCGAACGTAAATGGATCGAGCGACGGATTAGCAATCACCACCCCGTTTTCAAAGACCCGGTAACAGATATCAGGAAGGGCATGGGCGGTCACCGAATGCAGCGTGAGCCGCTCCGACGATTCAATCTCGGCACTCAACTGAGCGGTATTGAGGTCTTTGAAATAAAACCCGCCTTCGAACGGTTTGGTACCGGCCCAGCTCATGACGACCTTGTTACTCACCGGTTCCATCAGTTCAAACAACCGGTTTCGGGTTGCGGGATAGCCCGCTATCGGATCCGCGGATAACGTGATAAAGATCGTGAGATCCTCACCCTGCAGATGACCGGGGACATCGAGCGTGAATGTGATGTCGCCACTGCTTTCCGTCAATTCCAGTCCTGTCGGCCCGTCCACCTTCGTTGCTGATGTGGTGATCAGCGATGAAACAGCCAGCCCCTGAAACAGATTGGGCTGTTGCTGGGCGAGGTGCTGCACCGGGCCGAGCGGACGCCCCAGCCAGTTCCACTGATTCAGTTCGCCAGCCCGGAATTCATCCCATTCATGGATATTAAATCCGTCACGAGGCTCACCGGCGGAACTAATGGCCGTATCGGTGAGAACCGCAGCGGCGTAGCCCAGCCGATGCGTGTTCGGCAGGAAAACCTCCGGGTCGTACTTGATAAAGTTGAATGCGGGGGGATAGCAATTTTCCAACCAGAACGTATGCCGGTTCATTCCCTCGCTCCACTCATCGATCTCATCGTCGCCGAAATTGGGAAACCGCTCGCTTTCAATCCCGTTCAAAATGTTAAATCCGCGCTGCTTACTGCTGCTATGGCCATCGGCCATAATCAGCTTACCGGGACCCATAATTTCACGCAGCCGGGCCAGAAACTGGATGACCCCCACGCCGTACGTATTGATGCCATCCACATCGACCGTATCTTTAACACCGTCCCCGTCAAAATCCTTCTTGCGTCCATCACCGCCAGTCGCCCCTCGATCATCGACCAGGACATCGAATTCGATCCCGTCGATGAGTTCGAGCTGCCCGCCCGGCAGAAAGCGGTTGCCGAGATCTTCTGCCAGCACTTCCCAAAGCAGCTTGCCGTTGCTGTCGGGCGGAGGTTTCAGCGTGTGGTTGTATGCCCAGAGAATCTGGCCATCACTCCACGGGCCTTCGTAGTCGTGGGCCGCCAGATAGGCCTGGTTGGAAGGAAAAGCCAGCGGTGTGGAGCCAAAGGCTCCGCGCTCAACGGTGATGGTGGAGTTGCCGGCGTCGATCGACAGTAGAATGGTCTCCTCATGGACAGTCCAGTCGGGTAACCCCTCCGCATCAAGCGCGCAAATGGTAATATTGTCTGTGCCCTCATTGTCCCGGCCAATATTCGTTAGAAAGCATGTGGTGTCTTCGACTTCGATCACCGAAACCGTTTCCGCACTGCTGATGGCATCCAGCGAGTTGCAACCGACATAGTGAACGAACAACTGCGGCGCAAATGCTTCGCGGTCAAAGCGGGGATCGCGTGCGTTGCCATTAAAGTGCAGCAAGGCCAGTTGGTTTGTATAGTCCTGCTTGAACTGCACATAATGCGGAAGCGAATTGGTCGTTCGTCCATAGATTTCTTCGTCGAGCATTTTGCCGAGCATCCCGTCGAGATAACCGTATCTCGTGGCCCACGTATCGTAATCTACACTGCCCACCTTCCCCTCGGTGTAGCGAAAATACATCCCGAGCGGGTAGCCCTGGGTAAAAATGTCCAGATTGGCAAGCGGGGCCGGAATCGCAGCAACCGCATCGGCGGTAATGCGGGCATATCGCTGGTCGTGCTGATCGGCCGGAACGCGGTATACGACCGCATCCAATCCGGCTTCGAAGCCGTCGTCAACCGTTTCAACATACTGAGCCCCCGCCTGTAGCCAAGATGCCTCGAGCAATGTCCCCGAAACCTCCAGCCGATAGTCGATCCCGCTGTTCACGCCGGGACGGTACGGATGCTTGAAATACAACCACGTGGCCCCGCCGGCCTCCGCCGCCCAGGACTCGACCGGGTAACCGGAGTTTGCGGCATTGGTTGGATTACCGCCCTGGGCAAACTCTTTAAGATTAGAGGCCCCGTCCCCGTCGTCGTCGGCGTACGGCCCACCGCTCAATGGAAAAGAAAAGGCCCATTCCTGATAGCCGGAGCCGGCTCCGTCATGGACTCCCGCCACCATCCGGAACTCCTCCATCTTCAGGTTGACCTGGTTGTTTTGGGAGGTCATTTCGAGGTATATGCCAACACCCCGGATATCCATTAAGCTGCGCGAATCGAACGATCCGATGGCGTAGCTGCCATCCGTTGAAACGGGCGCCCAGCGGACAGACGTCGGAGCATTTAACGTATGCGTGCCCGTACCCGGAAACGTGCTTTCGGAAACATACCAGGTGCCGCCATCCTGAACGGCAAAACGGGTGGTACCATTAAAGGCTGAAAATGAAACGGTCATGGAAGATTCCGCGTCAAACACAACCTGTTTGCTGTCCATCCCGTTGAGGAAACCGGCCTGATTCCAGAGCAGCATCCCTTCCATCGAATGCGGCGGGTTGCCCGAATTGATCTGGAGCTGTAGCCGTTCGTTTGCCCGGTCGATTACAAATTTTGGATTATAATTGGTGCTCGTCCCCCACCCGGCCTTCATTCCGCCAAATACCACCGCATTGGTATTGCCGCTTACAGGAAGACTGCCCCCATCGAGCAAAGGAACGGTATCTGAAAAGTTCCACGTGTCGCCAAAATCAGTGTGACTATCGGCGGCCCGGGCCGGTATTACCCCGGCATTTGCATCCAGTGCGAAATCGACGGCGACGGTCGCCGCCTGCGTTGCAACGGACATCCCGGCCAGCACGCCCAACCATAGGATGCTGAAACTCCCCTTTGTCACCTCATATGCCTCAGGACAATTCAGAGAGCGCCCAGTTAACGGACTGCATCGTGATGAGCTGCACACGGCCGGACTGGTCGACGAGGTAATGGGTCGGAACACTGCCCCACCCGGTGTGCGCATAGCTGTCCAGCACGGTGGTGCCGCCCGCGACGGGAATTTCAATTTCCCCGGCATAACGAACCGTTTGATCCCGCCGCAGCGTACACTCATCCAGCAGATCAAACTGCAACGGGGTCTCTTTCAGCTTGCCGGAGGCGATCAGCGGCAGGAGCGAATGACGAGCAATCAGCAGCTTTCCGGTCGGATAACTGCTCTTCGACGATTTTGTTTCAACGCTCATGATCTTACCATTCCAACTTCCCTGCTCCACAAGCCGCGCTTCCGGATGGTCGACGATGGATGATTCAAGGATCCAGCTTTTTGCGGTATGATGTTCACCATTAAATCTCAGGTCGGTTTTGACTGTGTTATTGATGCCGTCCTTTCTTTCCCGCGTTTCCAAGATTTTGCAGGTATTGCCCTTGAACGCGAGCTTGAGCGACCCGGTCTCCGTATTCACGGCGACCCCACCCGCCTGCCCGTATTGCCGAATCATCCGGTAGGTTGCCGAAAAATCGCGGTTCATGGCTCCGCCTGTCAGCGGTCTGAATTCCGGGAGAAAACCCGTGATCGGTTCGATGGCGGAAGGTTCCACAAAACGGTTATCTCCACCCCAGGACGAGGGGCGCGCAAGCAGCGGCAAACCGCCCTGAGCCGCCAGCGCGGTGATGGTTGCTAATTGGATATGCTTTCTGCGGTTCATTTTCATTCCTTTCTGGATGCCATCAATTCCCACCAACCAACAGCCGTGTTCTCTTCACGGAACACACAGAAGCTGAGCAGGAAAATATTGGCAAAATAATGCGTGGCAAAATAATCAGGAATGCATCTGAAAAGATAATTTTGCCATCCATCATTTTGCCTATCCTTTTTATCTGTTTACGGTTCGGGCTACGCTCGTTCCTTCTTAAAATCGCGGTACCAGTCTGCGTAGAGTTTGTAAGACGGCTGCTTATCAGTCACCTTCTTCGGCTCGTACACTTCAATCTTGTCGAGGTAATCCAGCAAATGCTTTTCGTGCTTCGCCTGGACGGTCTTACCTTCCGGGGTTCCAAACAGGTCATTCATTTCCAGCGGATCGGTTTCGAGGTTATAGATGCAAACCTGTTTCCCATCGCCATAAAAAATGGTTTTGTGGATCGCATCGCGAATCCCGACCTTGGCCTGCCCGTTCCAGTTTTCGCCGACAATGTATTCGTGCCAATCGGTCGCTTTTTCCTCAACCAGCGGGCGCAGGCTTTTTCCGATCGTCATCTTTGGAAGCGGCGGCACATCGGCATAATCGCATATGGTAGCCGACAGATCGACCCCGATACTGAGATGTTCGTTATCCTCCTGCCCCTTCCGTTTTCGGTCGGGCGTAACCACAATCGTCGGCACACGCCAGGAGGACTCCACCATCTTGGATTTACTCACCTGACCGTGATAGCCAAGGCCATCGCCGTGGTCAGCCGTAAAGATCACCACCGTATTATCGGCAAAGCGTGAATTCATGAGCATGTCATAAAGGCGTCCGATCTCGGCATCGACCATCTCCACCCAGCGGTAGTAGACATACCTGTAGTAGCGCATGAAGCGCTCCTTATCCGGATCCTTCTTGCTCTTCCTTCCCCTGTACACATAAAAGTTTTCCGGCAGCGGCGGGAGCTCCGACTCCGGCAGCTCCGAGTCGAAGGCAAACTTGCCCTCGCCCCCCTGGGCGCCGGAGGTATAGCAACAGTCGTGCGGATTCATAAAACCGGCATTCAGGAAAAACGGCTTATCGCTCTCATAGTTATCGAGGAAGCCCATGCAGGCGCGCGAAACCGCGGGATCAAAGATGTCCCCCTTGGCTTCGTGCTGACCGTAGATCTGGTTGAAGCTATCGGGTACAGCACGGGAAATATGCCACTTGCCGGCATAGGCCGTTTCATAATCGCCGTGCTTGCGCAGCCACCCACCGAGATCGGGGAGCTCGTTGCGCAGTGGATACTTGCCATTGTTGGCCGTACCGTGTTCGCTCGACATGCGACCCGTATACCAGCTCGTGCGGGCCGGACAACAGACCGGGTTGGCCGAATAGCTCGCCCGGAACGAAACCCCGTCCGCGGCAATCCGATCCATCGCCGGCGTTTTGACATACGGGCTGCCATAGGCCGACATCGCCTCCCAGTGCATCTGGTCGACATGAATAAATAGTATGTTTTTCCGTCTATCAGGCATCATTCATTCTCCAGTCTGTAAAAAAATCATTCATCCACGCTCCTGCTGCATCACCATCTATGGATACTGAAACGGCTCCGCCGGAAGATCCGCAGCATTATATAGATTCAACGCCGGCTCAAAAAAGCCGTTCCACGCATAACGGGCAAATTGCGGCCTGGCGACCGACGCTGCGCTCAGCGTGATCTCGTTCGCCCCTGTAATACGCGCGTCTGCCGCGACAAACTGATTGTCGCTTCCGGCAATTTCAAACCCGGTTACCGCATCAGATCCATTCATGGTTTTCAGCCCATCCAATGCATAGTCAAACGTCAGGATCATTTTAGTGCCCTTGGGCTTGGCGGCTTTAAGCATCGGCCCGCGGGACGGGGTATCCACACCATACACCTCATTGAGCGCCAGATAGGCCAGGCGCTGGCCGACCGGCTTTTTGTCGGTCGGATGAATATCCGTCTTATCGCCTTTATCGAGCGAAAGCGCCAAACCGGTATGAGGAACCGTATCGCGCACCTTGCCCTGGGCCACGCGGAAGGCCGGCCAGTATTTTTCACCCGGCCCCCACGCCGAAAGCTGCACAATGTAAAACGGAAGTTCCGAACATTGGAAATCTTCGCGCATCCGACCGATGTGCGCCGACAGCAACTCAACATACTCATCGGGACGCGCCGCATTGGCTTCGCCCTGATACCACAACACTCCGCGTGCCGTGTAGGGAATGATTTCCTTGGTCATCGACTCATACAGCGCGGCCGGCGTTTTGCTGTAAAACGGATTCCCAACCGGCTGCTTCAGATTCGGCGTTTTTGCGGCCTTTGCTGCATCATAATCAGCCATCTCTTTCTTCAACTCGTCTGCACTCAAACCGCGTTTGCGTTCATTCGCTAACATGGTCTGAACCCATTTTCCGCGACGAGTGCCTTGCAGCGCCTCTTCCGGCATCCAGCTTTCAATCGGCGTCCCACCATACGAACACTGAATCACGCCGACATGTTTTCCGACTTTCGGCTGCAGTTCCTCGGCAAAATGAAAGGCGACGGCGGCGAGCTGATTATGGGCGGGGCCGAACTTGCCCCAACTGAGTTCTTCTTTTGTGCAGGGAGGTATGTGAGGCGCGCCTTCGCGAAGAGGCACTTTGGAAAAATGAACCTTCGAGTGAACCCGCTTCAGCGCCTCACGCCCCTCTTTCGTAACCCGCGCGGGCTGATGCATGTTCGACTGCCCAGTGGCGAGCCAGACCTCGCCCACAACTACGTTGTGGATGGTTGTCAGTTGTTGGTTGCTGGTTGATGAGGCAGCTAGGGTACGCGGGTCGGAAGAGGCATTCATCGGATCAAGTTGAAGCATCCATTTTCCATGGGCATCCGCTTGTGCGGTTTTCTTCTGTTCCGCAAAAGAAACCGTCACCGTTTCGCCGGGATCAGCGGTGCCCCAGATGTTGACCGGTATTTCACACTGAAGCACCGCGCCCTCGTTAAAAATCGGTGCGAACTCCAACTCAACCGCCTGCGCCTGAACACAAAGCCCGAGCAACAGAGAACCAATTATTTTTTTCATAGGTGTTATCTCCATTTGCCTAATCGATGCGCAAATCTTTCACATGATGCGCTGAGACGGGGTTCTTGAGCGGCTCGCCGGCTTCGTTTTTAAACGTATTGTTGAGCAGGGTTACATTTTCCACGTTGCGGATATGGATCGGGGACTCGACCTTGCTGACGAAGGTGTTGCCTTCCAAAACAATGTTTTTCATGAGCGGCATCGGCTCGATGGAGGTCTTGGTTTCGAGTTCGATGATGTTGCCATGAATGTTCGAGAAGTCGTTGTTACGGATCGTTATATCCTGCGAGAAAGGCCCCTCAACGCCGCTGTTGTGTATCTCGATCGCGGAGTACGACAGGTTGCGGAAGGTATTCCCTTCAATCAGGCCATCGTACCCGCGGGCGAGCATGGGGTGGCGACGCTGTTTATCGAAGGTGTTGTTACGGACAATGAAACCGCGGTTCACCACATCGAGGTTGAAAAACTGCGTGGCCTTGCCGACTTCGCTGCGCGTCCGCCCGGTAACGAGATTCTCAATCCCCTCAAGCGGCCGATCGAGCGTGATGATTTCGGGGTGTTCCTCATCCATCTTCACCACGGTGTAAGGCCCCTTAACTTCGGCAGTCGGCCGAAAGTAGACCATAAAGCGATCCCCCTCACGAACGGCACAATTATCGCCATTCCATGTGACCTCTTCGCGCCAGTTGATGAAGCGGAATTTATTCTCTGCCAGCACTTCGGCGGCGACAATGAAATCGCTGGCAATATTAATGCTGTCATCGAGCATGCCCTCGAAATAGCAGTTTTCAATGAGCGGCCCGACGCGGTTATCTTTGCAGTGAAAGCCGTCGCGCCAGTTGGTCACGACGCGATCCTCGAATCCAGGCCGATGACGCACCTGGAAACCATCAAAGGTAATCCGGCCCGTATTAAACTCCACCCGGCTCGTCATGGCGCTGCGCCCGCTGTAGAGAGTCACGTTTTCAATTTTGCAGTCGGCGCTCTGGCTGACCTTCACGTTGGCGGAGGCATCATAGGAGACCGTCAAGCCCAGGCCTTCCAGGCGCTCAACGGAGTTCCAGTAGAGCGGCTGGAAATAAACATCCCCGACTCGGTACTCGGCCAAGTGCTTGTGAAAGATCGGTGTTGCGAAAAGACGTACGGTGCGGTCGCCCGTCTTTTCAAAACGCTCTGTAAACACATGAGGCACCATGCCCGGCCGGATGCGGCGTTCCTGCGGATCGAGCACCGAACCCCACGGCCAGAACGGGCGCACGGTGGCCAGCTCTTCGTCCGTCGGAAAGTCGCAGTAACCCTCCATCAGCTTGATATCAAACCAACCCTCGTCGGGATTGACGGCAATAATTTTTCCCTGCGTATAGGAGAGCGGGTCATTTTCCAGGAGGAGATTTTTCACCGTCACCCCTTCGCAAAGGCGGATACGAATATAGGCCTGCTTCGGATCCACCAGGATCATCGAACCATGGCCATCGACCGATACATCGGTTAATTCATTCAGATCGATCTGATAAACGCTGTCCTCACGCACGCCCAGTTTATAGACCTTGCCCGCTTCAAAGTGCAGCGTCGCCCCCGGCCCGGCATCCTCCAGCGCATCCAGGGCCTTCACCAGCGCGGCAATGTCGTCGGTTTTACCGTCACCTACCGCGCCGTAATCGGCAAGTTTCAAATCCTTCGTTCCGCTGCCGGTCATTGAATGGCAACCGGCCAACAGCGCTGCAGTCATCATTAACATTAAAAGCTTCACAATCATTCTCCACATCATCGTTTCAATACGCCGGGCGATCACAGTTCGTTCTTAACTTACTCCTCGACCAGCCCTTTCACATGATGCATAGACACGGGATTTTTGAGCGGTTCGCCGGCTTCGTTTTTGAAGGAGTTATTGCGCAGGGTTACGTTTTCCACGTTACGGATAATAACCGGCTTCTCGACCCTGCTGACGAAGGTGTTGCCCTCGACGACAATGTTTTTCATGAGCGGTAGCGGCTCGGTGGCGGTTTTGGACTGCAGCTTGATGATTTCGCGATGCATGTTGGAAAAGTGGTTGTTGCGGATCGTTACATTCTGCGGAAACGGCCCTTCATAAAAGTTGCCCATTTCGTTGGAAAGGTAGATCCCTTCGGCGGCCAGATTGCGGACGGTATTCCCTTCAATCAGCCCGTCATAACCGCGGGTACGCATGGCATCGCGCCGCTGTTTATCGAAGGTATTGTTGCGGACAATGAAGCCGCGGCTGACCGCATTGAGGTTGTAGAACTGCGTCGCCTTGCCATCAATCTGTGCGCGCACCTGCCCGGTCACAATGCCCTCAATCGGCTGATCGAGCGTGATGATTTCAGGATGTTCCTCATCCATTTTAACCACGGTGTACGGCCCCTTCACCTCGCCGGTCGGCGGGAAGTAGGCCATGAACTGGTCGCCCTCGCGCACGGCGCAGATATCGCGGTGCCACGTCAGCAGCCCGCGCCAGTTGCAGAAGCGGAATTGGTTCTCTCCCAGCACTTCGGCCACCATGATGGTGTCGGAAGCAATATTGATGCTGTCATCGAGCATGCCCTCGAAATAGCAGTTTTCAATGAGCGGCCCGACGCGGTTATCCTTGCAGTGCATGCCGTCGCGCCAGTTCGTCACCACACGATCGTCGAAGCCCGGACGGTGGCGCACCTGGAATCCGTCAAACGTAATCCGGCCGGTATTAAACTCCACCCGGCTGGTCATGGCGCTGCGGCCGCTGTACATGGTGACGTTTTCAATTTCGCAGTCGGCGCTCTGGCTGACGATAATGTTGGCCGATGCATCATAGGAAACGTGCATGCCGAGGCCTTCCAGCCGTTCAACGGCGTTCCAGTAGAGCGGCTGAAAATAGACATCGCCCTTCCGGAAGTTGGAAATGTGCTGCTTGTAATTTTCTTTGGTGAACAAGCGCACCGTGCGGTCGCCCGTCTTCTCAAAACGTTCCGTGAATACATGATCCACCATGCCCGGACGGATGCGGCGCTCCTGCGGATCGAGCACGGCCCCCCACGGCCAGAACGGGCGAACCGTGGCCAGTTCTTCATCCGTCGGAAATTCGCAGTAGCCGTCCATCAGCTTGATATCAAACCAGCCTTCTTCAGGATTGGTGGCCATAATTTCGCCCTGCGTATAGGAGAGCGGATCGTTTTCCAGCAAGAGATTTTTAACCGTCACGCCTTCGCAGCGGCGGATGCGAATATAGGCCTGCTTCGGATCGACGAGGATCATGGAACCATGGCCATCGACCGTTACATGCTTGAGTTCCTGCAGATCGATCTGATAGACGCTGTCGTCACGTACTCCCAGCTTATAAACCTTGCCCGCTTCAAAGTGCAGCGTCGCACCCGGCCCTGCATTCCCCAGTGCGTCCAAAGCCTTCACCAGTGCGGCAATGTCGTCAGTTTTGCCATCACCCACCGCGCCGAAGTCGGCTAGCTTCAAATCCATATCTCCACCCGTTGGAACCGAGTTGCATCCCGCCAACAGAGCAGCCATTGCACAACCCATTAAAATATTATTTTTCATATTCTCATTCTCCTTAAAACCGTTCACCGCACTCAACCGGTGCGTTTTTTTCAAAAATAATGTCTTTCGAGCTGCTTCAGGGCTGAACCCCGTGAATCAACTCTTCCCATCGGGATTTTTCCCAGATGTTCGGGGCTGGCAGGTCGCGCCCAAAGCGGGCCGCTTTAGTCTTCAGTTGCTCGACCACCTCGGGATACTGCGACGCCACGTTGTTCTTTTCGCCCAGATCATTTTTCATGGAATAGAGTTCAATGCCGGCGGCGTGTCCGTCCGGAAAATCCGTATAAACCTGCGATTGCAGTTCTCCGGTAAAACGCAGCGCCCAATCATCACTGACCACCAGGCAGGCCCCGGGCTCTCTCTCCTTCAGCTGTCCCTGCTGCCCGTTACCGCTGTAGTGTGTCATGAACTTTTCAAAACCCCACAGCCGCGAATGAAGACCAAACCAGACCAGCTGATCATGCGGCCCCTTGGCGGCACCGTCGATCAGCGGCAGCAGAGACCGCCCGTCGAGTCCATCGGGAACCGGGATCCCGGCCGCATCCATTGCCGTCGGCATCAGATCGAGCAGGGAAGCCAGTTCCTGTGTGCGACGCCCCTTCTGGATCCGTTCCGGCCAAAAAATCATCAACGGCACACGCACCCCGCCCAGGGTGTATTGCCCCTTCTGACCCCGATGGGGTGCATTGCCCGGCAGTGTGCTCATGTCCGAAACCGAACCCCCGTTGTCGGAGGTGAAAATGATGACCGTGTTGCGGAGCTGTCCATTGGCCTTCAATTTTTCCATGATGAGCCGAATGCCTTCATCCACGGCATACAGGTGACCATAGAAATTTTTCAGGAGCTCCGGCGCATCCGCGAAGGGCTCCATGTATTTTTCCGGCGGATTCGGCAACAGCGGCCCATGCATCGCATGCAGGTGTAGGTTGATAAAGAACGGCTTCCTCTGCTTCCTTGCTGAATCGATGAAACCCAGCGCCTTTCCAGTGAAAGTCTCGGTATTATAGGCTGTCTGACGTCCCGCATGCTTAAACCCATCCCAGACATTATAGGCATCAATAAAGCGGGACTGGTGATAGTTGTACCCATAGTAATAGTCGAACCCGTTGTTCAGCGGATGCAGTTCATCCGGTACCGAGCCGGTGAACCCCGCTTCTTCCATGAGTCGGTTCAACTGTTTTTTATCCCCCTTGAACGTGCGGTATTTTTCCCGGAGCTGAGCCTCCATTTTTTTATCGTGCCCACTCAAGTGCCATTTTCCGATGTGCGCAGTGGCATAGCCCGCCTGCTTGAAATGCGGCATCAGAATCCGTTCCGGCGGCAAAACGATTTCATCGACGCCCACCACATCGTGGTTCCGATAAATGCCGAAGCGGTTGGGATGCATCGCGCTCGCCAAACCCACCCGCGAAGGATTGCACAGCGAACTGGAGGAAAAGCCGCGTTCGAAAACCAGCCCGTGCTCGGCCAGCTTCGACATCGTCGGCATCGCCTTGCGCGCCGCCTCCAGCGCGTCGGCACCTGAATAGGCCTTGCCTTTTTTCAGGCCCTGGACGTAGTCAACAAACTTTGGATCAAAGTCGCTTTCCGCCAGCTCTTCGGCCATCGGCGCAAACTGTCCGATGCCCATATCGTCCGTCATGATCAGCAATATGTTCGGTCGTTCGGCAGCAACCGCCGCAGCGCACAACCCCAACAAAGCAACTATACCGCCATGCCATCTCATACTATTCAACACCCAGATATTTTTTCAATTCGCTGTAAGGTTTGCCGGCGGCGCGCTGGCGGATTTCCAGCCCTTTGTTCCACTCCGGAATCAGCAGATCCTGCACCTGCAGCGTTTCTTCAAAAAGTTCCATCTCGCCGGTAGAACGCGGGTCGGCGGTCGCACGACCGTATGCATCCATACGAGTCCTTAGCCGCTCCAGAACCGCGGCGTATTCGGGATCATCGATTAGGTTTTTGTATTCCCACATATCGTTCTGCAGGTCATAGAGCTCTTCAACCCGCTCCGTGCGGTCTGCATTGGGATATTGAACAATATATTCAAAGCGCTTATCGCGGATCGTGCGGCTTGTGCGCGGATGCGTATGCCACTCGCTGGCGGTCATCACCCAATCGCGTTCCGGATCAATCCAGCCCGACTTGTCGGACTTCACCACGTCGAGGAAACTTTTGCCGGTCATGAACGACGGAACCGCCACACCGGCAGCCTCCAAAAAGGTCGGCGCGATATCCGTGGATTTAACGAAATCCTCAACCACACGACCGGGCGGTACCGAACCTTTCCACATCAACGCCATCGGCACGTGGCATCCCGCATCATACGCCGTGTTTTTTCCTTTCAAACGAAGCGGGCTCATTTCGGTGCCGGCCGCCCGGGCCTTATCCTCCATAATTCCCCCGGGATCACTGTCCGACCCATTGTCACCAATGTAAAGCACCAGCGTATTTTCCAGCATGCCCCGTTTTTCAAGGGAAGCCAGCATCTGTCCGACCTGCTGATCGGCATGCAGGATTTCATAGTAGAAACCGAGCGGATGGCGATGCGGATTATTCCCCGGTTCCGTGTTAATCTTGTCGGCATCGACACCAAACTCCTCTTTCAGCAGCCTTGTCGCCTCCTCCTGATTCGCCCAGGGGGCATGCGGCTCTTCAATGCCTGCCCAGAAGACGAAGGGTTTGTCTTCATCGCGATCACCGAGAAAGGCCTCAAAATTATCCGGCACATTAAAAGGACTCATGTACATGCGATTTTCACGATCCTTGGTCTTATGATCGTACACGCCCTTTCCGGTCATGTGCTGTCCTTCCAGCGGATAGAGGCCCGGCCCCCAACGCTTGCCGGAGTGCGCCGCCTGATACCCGTTGGCCTCCAAAAGATCCATCATCGAGGTAAACTTTTTCGGGAAATAGGACAGCATGAACGCGCCCTGCTCCAGTTCCCATATATTGCGACCGGCGAGGATCGCAGCACGCGACGGCCCGCAGGAGGGCGCACTGGTGTAGCCGTGCGTAAAGAGTACCCCTTCTTCGGCCAACCGGTTGAAGTGCGGTGTCTTCAAATTGGAGTGCCCGTAGATATCGTGCTCAAACCAGCTCTCGTCGTCCGTGACAATCAGCAGCAGGTTGGGAGCAGTCCCAGCCGGGCGGCCTCCGGACATCTTTTGTTCCGCGACGGTCAACCCCGTCAGCAAAAGGGCTGCAAGACATAGCGCTTCTTTTTTTTTCATACCATTAACTCCTTCTATTCAAATTTGTTTCGCGATCCCGATACGCTTTCACATTTCGTCAGTTGAATCGCAGAATCCCGTTTCATGCTGCTCGAAAAGGTATTCCCGTCTACCCGCATGTCTTTACTTTCCCCGATCTGGATCGCCGGAACGTCGGAGGCCGTTGCACGCCGGATCGTGTTATCGCGGACTGCTCCACCAACAATGTTCTCCAACATAATTTCCGGCCCCTCTCCATCGGTGATCGTATTATTCTCGATCGTGATATCTTCGGCAAAGGCACCGCGCCCATTGGTATAGACTCTGAAGGAGTGCCTATTGACATTGCGCATGATGTTGTTGCGGATGATGGTATCACCAGGAAAGGGCCCTTCATAAAATGAGCCGACCTCATTATTCAACTGGACCCCGGCTCCACCCTCCACGGTGTTGCCTTCGAAGAGTCCACCATTGCATCTCGCCAACAGCGAAAAGCGCCGCTGGGGACCGAAATAGTTGTTCCGCACAATATAGTCCTTCCCGCATTGATCCATATTATAGAGCCCGGTAAGCACCATCTTATCCTGCCCGCCGGGAAACAGCCCCGGTTTGGAATAGGTGCGATTCCGGTCGAACAACCCAAGCTCCGGAATGGGTTTATTCAGCGTAATCACCGAGAAGCCCCGTCCCCCGACGATTCCTTTTATATGCGGATGAGGTTCCACCGAACGCACCTTTAGATCATTGACAATCGTGCCGGACTTCGGGGTGTAGGCCATCAATACATCGCCCTCTGCGGGGGCCCCGCCTCCGATCAAATACCGCTTGCTCCCGAGATCCTCGATCACCCAATACGGACAGACGGAAACATTGATCGAGTCATCCATCATACCCTCTATATGACACCCCTCGATAATCGGCCCCACCGCGTTATGCTTGCAGTGGAAACCGTCCTTGATCGTACTGATCAGTCGATCGGAATCCGGCTTGAACGTGATTTTCGCCCCTTTGACATAGACCCGCCCTTTATTTCCGCCAAAGGAGTGGGTCATGCCGTATTTGGTGCCATGAAACGCGTAATTCTCCAAAAGGATGTCACTGCTGGAGCTGACCGAAATACTGGCCGCCCCACCCGCATAGTTGAGGGCAAACACGAACCGATCGCCCACCTCTATATTTTGGCAGGTTCGCCCCCTTAATTGAATACGTAGGAGTCCCGCTTCACCACTCTCCTCCGTGATGTTCACTATTGTGAAATGATCCGGCCCGCCCCGCTTGAGTTTCCGTTCGTCCGGGTGAATCAGAAAGCCAATCTCATCCCATATCTTTCGCCTCATTTTTTCGCCCACTTGAAGCGGATTGTCATAGCCGTCGTGAAGCTGCAGTAGGAATGAACCTTCACGGTGGTCAACGCGGGTTATGGTTCCCTGGGTATAGGCCAACGGCGCACAATCAAACGAAAAGTCGCGCATCATAATCCTGGAGCAGCTCGAAATGTTAAGGAACGCGTTGTATGGATTATTGATGATCTGTGCGCCATTCCCTTCCAACGCAATACCCGACACGCCGTCCAGGTTGATCTGAGCCCCCCCGCGGAAACGATCAAGCCGGTAGCTTTTTTCATCGAAGACCACGGAGCTGCCGTAGCCGGCGGCAACAGCGGCCTCCACGGCTTTTCGAACCGCCGGTCCATCATCGGTTACCCCGTCGCCCACCGCGCCGAAATCCGCCACATGGAAGGGTCGCCCACTCCCTGCCGACGCAACCAGGCAAAGTCCTGCAACAATTACACTTGCCCAAAAACTCATTCCTATAAACATCCTTTGAAGGCCGAACTTATTGCTCTTCCTGACCGTATTTTGCACGCAGATTGGCCATAACCTGATGGGTGATCGGATATTTCCGTAACACGAAGAACGAGAAAAGCATCAGGATGGGGCCGACGATAAAGGTCATCAGCGCCAGCTTATCGAGCGTATCGGCACTCTGAGTCTCTGCGCCGGAGACATAGCCGACGCCCTTGAGAATGTAGCCAGTCACAAACAGACCCAATGCACTGGCCATTTTGAGGAAAAAGGAGAAGCCGGCAGCATAGCGGCCTTCGGTTACTTCACCGGTTTTCAATCTTTTCACGAGCGACAGGTCGGCAATCATGGCCGTAGCCAGCGGAACAATAATGCCGCACCCGGCCCACCACATGGTCTGAAATAGGCCGAACACCACGCTTGAAAGATGAAACGCCTCATCCCCGGTCATAAACAAAGGAACAGACTTCGGCGCCATCAGTCCGCCAGTAAAGATCGCCAGCAGCGCCAGACAACCGAATGATCCCATGGTCATGGCCGCATAACCGGTCTTCTTTTTGTCCAGCCGTTTTACCAAACCGCCGAGCAGGAAGGCGCCCAGCATAAATCCAACCATGCCGCCGGTGTGCACAAAGGTTTTTTCCGGAGCGGAAAATTCCATGTATTCCACATAGGTGAACATCTGTACCTGCGAAACCACCATCATCGAAAACTGCGCCAGCCCGAAAAATCCGAAGACAAACCAGACCAGTTTGTCGGTATAAACATCTTTCAGGTCATGAACAAAGGCCTTTACATGATCTCCAGCGCTTAGCGAGTCATCTTTGACCAGCCCCTTTTCCGCAAACTTATAGGTGGCATACACACAGAGCACAACCAACAGGGCCGCACTGACCGTTAATACCGATCCCATCGTAAGATAATTTCCCAATACCTTGGTCCCATCAATCACGGTCCCATCATCACTTACCTTGTTCGGGAAAAACAGCATCCAGCCCAAACCGCCGAAGATGATGTTGATGATCATATTAAACCCGTAGCGAACACCCTGTACCCGGGCTCGATCTTCATCGGTTCTGCACATCTCAAATCCGAGTGCAGTATGGGGAACGACAAAAACAGTAAAAGCCGTTTTAATCAGGATATTGAGGATCAGAAGGTACCAGAAGAGCGTCTTTTCACCCTGAAACGTTTCAGGAACAAACCAGACAAAGAAAAACAGCATGGCAAGAAGGAGTCCGCCAATCAGCATGTAGGGGTGCCGTCGCCCAAACCGACTGTTCGTGCGATCGGAAATGGTGCCCATCACGGGATCGGTAATCGCATCGTAAAGGGTTGTGGCAGCAAATGCGGCTCCGGCCAACTCCGGGCTCATCCCCATAATCTGCGTATAGAACAGCAACGCAAAATTGTTAACGCCGTTCATCGTTATCGAGGTTGCCCCCTCCCCCAAAGCATAGCCCCACAGATCGCGCGTTTTTAGTTTTTGAAATATCGTTGCAACACCCATTTTTTCTCCTTGCCCCTGCTCTACGTCACAGGTCTGTTAGTACGTTAATAGAAAAAGAATACCAAAAGCCGACCCTAGTGCCTATCCGTCAAACAACCGAGGCCGGGAAAAACAGTGTGGCCGGCCATCGAGTGTCTCAACGCAGGTATAAGCGGCTGTTCGAACAGCACGATATTCCTCCATAATTTGCATTTTACGTCAACCTCACCGCATGAATCTCCCACCCGGCGATTACATCCTTCCGCCGACTGATCGGCTTAAATCAGGCCCTTACGGACGGCCGTGGCGATGGCGGCGCCGGCGCTGGGCACGGCGAGTTTTTCGAGAATGCGCCGCGTGAACTGATCCACAGTATGGTAGCTGATGTCCAACTTGGTCGCGGCTTCCTTTTTGGTCAACCCGTCTGCAAATGCGCTAAGCACTTCAATTTCCCGAGGACTCAACAACGCTTTTTCTGACGGATTGTTGCCCGGCAGCAACGAGGACAGCACGACGCGTGAAAGGGATGGGTCAATAACAAGGCCGCCCTGATGAACCGCCATAATGGTGCGTTCAATATCGTCCAGTTCGGAACTCTTCAACACATAGCCCGCAGCCCCGTTCTGTAAAGCCTGAATGACGTGATGATAGTCGTCGCTCTGCGTCAGCATGATGATGGCCGTTTCAGGGAGAATTCAACACCGTGAAAAGCTGGACCCTTGAATCCACGACGGTCGACCGACCGGAGACACGGCTGGTGGAAAGCGGAAACTGGGATGGGAAAACCATGACCGTGAAAGCAAAATCCTGGACGGACCGATATGAAACCGGAAAACCGTTAATTGCCCGCTATGCGCTTTGGCCCCTACTGGCTTCCGGAAAGCTGAAAAAGGCTCCGCTTGAGTTTGATCTGCTTGAAGACTGCGCCTTGCGTCGCGGGTGGCACGGCTTTGCTGGACAGCTATGCCCATACCGGCTGGGGCAGTGTTCCCACCCATTACCTTCGTCGACAAAGCCGGCCGCGTAAAGCTCATCACCATGCAGACCGTCAACTGGGCGCTAACTGAATTAGCCTAAAATAGTCCTCGCTCGCGCACCAGCTCGAACGGTTGTCATCGGCCTTGAACTCCGGCTTCCTGTGAAAATGTTTTCCGCTCAGCCACCCTTGTGCCATCACGCCGCGCAGTTGTGTGTCCCGCTTGTTTTCACGCGCAATTTCCCAGGCCTTGGAAGTCCCTAAGGTTGCACGCTGCAAATCAGCGCAATCTTCATTCAATATTCCGTGTTCGTTATTCGATATCCCCAAGCGTTCCTACAACATTTTGTAGCGGAAACTACAAACCCCATAGTTTGCGGGATTGAGGACTCTATGCTTCTATAACTATGAGTACTCTTTATGAAAATATATTGGCTTTTAGCGGCGGCATCGACCTTTCTAGCAATAACCGTTTCGGGCTCGGAACCATGGCAGGCTTCATGGATCGGCGTTCATGAAAAAGAAACGGTGACGGCATCACAGAAAGCCCTGCGCGATCGGCTGGAACAGAATCCGCTTCCCAGAAAGGCCTGGCTCCGTGATGAATTCGCGAATCAATGGTTCTGCTATCGGAAAGAAGTTAAACTGTCGCAAAAACCGGCACGTGCGATTGCGCGTATTGCGGTGGATAGCAAATACTGGCTGTGGATCAATGGGGAGTTGGTGGTGTTCGAAGGGCAGCTCAAGCGCGGCCCGACGCCGGAGGACACCTATTTTGACCGTGTGGATCTGGCGCCGTATTTAAAAGAAGGCGATAATACCGTCGCCGTGATGGTCTGGTATTTCGGGCGGCATGGATACAGCCACAAGAGCAGCGGAATGCCCGGACTAGTATTCGATGCGGAGATCGATGGCAAGCCCCTACTGAGCGATGAAACCTGGAAGGCCATGTTGCATCCGGCATTTGGTGATACGGAAGCACCCCATCCGAACTATCGGCTACCCGAATCCAACCTTCGCTTCGACGCGCGAAAGGATCTATCGGGCTGGCACCTGCCCGGATTCGATGATTCCGCGTGGGCGCCCGCGGAAACGTATGGCAAACCTCCCTGCGCACCCTGGAACCAATTGGAGGAGCGGCCGATTCCGTTCTGGAAGGACTTTGGTTTAAAGTCCTATCCGAATGAGGACGATTTCCCTTCGGTTTCTATGGGGGAGCCCATTGTCGCGAAGCTTCCGTACAACGCCCAAATTACGCCCTATCTAAAAATCGAAGGTCCGGCGGGAGAGGTCGTCGATATTCGAATGGACAACTATCGCGGCGGAAAGGAACCGAACGTGCGGGCGGAATATGTCAGCCGCGACGGGGTGCAGGAATACGAGAACCTAGGCTGGATGAATGGCCATGAGGTGCACTATACCCTTCCTCGAGGATTTAAAATCCACGCGCTGAAATACCGAGAGACGGGATATGACACCGAATTCACGGGCACGTTCGAATGCGATGACGAATTCCTTAACCGGTACCGCCAGAAAGCGTTGCGAACGCTTTATATCACTATGCGCGACACCTATTACGATTGCCCCGACCGTGAACGGGCGCAATGGTGGGGCGATGTGGTGAACGAAATGGGCGAGGCATTTTATGCGCTGGACACCCGGGCCATACCGCTCGCGAGAAAGGGCATCCTTGAGTTGGTGAACTGGCAGCGGGATACGGGCGTAATCGCTTCCCCCATTCCCTCGGGCGTCTCGTTCCGCGAACTGCCGATGCAGATGCTCAATGCTGTGGGCTACTTCGGGTTCTGGACGTACTATCTCTATTCGGGCGATCTCGGAACCATTCGTACCGCATATCCGCATGTAAAGCGGTATATGGAGCTATGGGAAATCGGCAATGATGGCTTGGTCGTTCAGCGTCCCGGCGAATTCACATGGGGGGACTGGGGGGAAAACAAGGACATGGCAATCCTCTACAACGGCTGGTTCTATCTCGCGCTGAAGGGGCAGATGCTGATGGCCGAAGCGCTGGGAGAGACCGGCGATCTGCCCAGCATTTCGGCCCGGATGAAAAGCATCGAAGACCACTTCAATAAAACCTTCTGGAACGGACGTGAATACCGGTCGGCGGAATACACCGGCGAGACCGATGACCGTGGACACGCGCTGGCCGTTCTGTCGGGGCTGGCGAAGCCGGAACAATATGACGCGATTCGGAAGGTTTTTCGGACTCATCAACACAGCAGTCCCTATATGGAAAAATATGTGGGCGAGGCCCTCTACCGTATGCGGTTGGAAGATGATGCCATCGCACGAACCAAAAAGCGGTTCGAAGTCATGGTGGCTCATCCCTATGCGACGCTTTGGGAGGATTGGGTCATTGGCGGCAGCGGAGGCGGAACCATCAATCATGCCTGGAGCGGCGGTATGCTCACCCTGCTCTCACAATATGGCGCCGGCATTGCGCCGACGAGTCCGGGATTCGCGACGTATCACGTGCTGCCGCAGATGGGATCGCTGAAAGCGATCAAAACCACCGTCCCCTCGGTGAAAGGGCATATTGAGCTGAAGCTACAAAATGAAGATGACCTTTTTTCCATGGAGCTGCTTTCACCGGAACATACCGAAGCATTCGCTGGAATTCCCCATCGAGCACTTGCTGACATAACCCGTATTCAGGTGAACGGCACGGTGGTTTGGAATCGAGGAAAAGTAATCGCTTCTGTAATGGGGTTTGAGTTTATCGAGGATGCCGAGCATTACCTCAACTTCAAGGTTCACCCGGGCCGTTGGCATATTAAGGCCCACTATGAATAATGCAGAATTATTCGTTTTAAAACTACAAGGGAGAAAGCAATGAACAAACGGATTATTTTAAACCTTTGGATAAAAGGTGCAGCAGTTGCCTGCCTGGCCTTATCAACTCTAAATACCTTTGCTCAGCAGCAAAACAGCCAACCTAACATCGTCGTTGTTTATACGGATGATTGGGGATATAGCGACTTAGGCATTCATGGTATTCGTGATGATATTCTAACCCCGAATATTGATCAACTCGCTCAAAGCGGAGTGTTGTTTACAGATGGCTATGTCACCGCCCCTCAATGCGCACCATCGAGAGCGGGATTTTTAACCTGTAAATATCAACAACGTTTCGGTTTTGATTCCATTCCTTCTTTACCCTTAAAGGCTGAAGAGAAAACGGTGGCTAATCATTTGAAAGGTTTTGGGTACAGAACCGGGATGATTGGGAAATGGCATCTGGATATAGGTGCTCTTGGTGGTGAATGGGCCAAGGAACATTACCCCGATGCTTTGGTTAAGAGAGGCAGCAGGGAGACGGTCGATGTAGATGCTGTTCCAGCAAACGTCAAAAAAACATACGAACCGGGACAACGTGGGTTTGATGAATATTATTGGGGCCGAAGCAATGATTATATCGTCAACTTCCCCCCTCATCAAAACACCGAGTCGGGTGTAGCAATTACTGTAGGGGGTGACCGGGTTGATCAAAAAACAGAGGCCAGCCTCGACTTCATTGAAAGAAATGCCAACCAAAAGAAGCCCTTCTTTTTATACACCGCTTATTATGCGCCTCATACCCCCTCGACGCCTTCAAAGCATTACCTGGATCAAATTCCAGCACAGGAATCGCAACAAAGACGAAAAGGCCTTGCGCTCATGCTGGCGGTTGATACCGGGGTTGGAAAAATCGTCAATAAACTAAAAGAGCTGAATATCTATGATAACACCATCGTACTATTTGTCAGTGACAACGGAGCTCCCCTGGCCGACTTCATCGATACCCCGGAAGGTAAAGTTGCTTATTCACTGGTCGATGAAAACCACCCTGCATACACCAAAGGCAAGCGCCTTCGTTGGGATGGCTCGCACAATGAACCGCTGAATGGAGATAAAGGATTACTTACAGAAGGCGGCATACGGGTTCCAATGGTAATGTCCTGGCCCAACAAGATAAAGTCCGGTCAAACGTGCGGAAAACCGGTCAACACCCTCGATCTGGCTAAAACTTTTTTGAGTGCAGCGGGTGATGTGAGCACCTTGCCGGAACTGGACGGTGTTAATCTGCTGCCGTATCTCAATGGTCAGGATGATTCGGACTTGTTGCAGCGTCCTATGTTCTGGAGGTTTTATACGCAGTCAGCCGTTCGAAAAGGTAAATGGAAATTACTTCTAGTTTCAGATCAGATGGAGTTCCTGTTTGATCTGGATCAGGATAAAGAAGAGAAAAACAATGTCATTGAACAATACCCGGAAGTGGCTGGTGCGCTTAGAAAAACATTAACGACCTGGGCGGGCAAGATGACCCCTGCCAAACTGCCATCCGGCCCGCTGCAGCCTCCGGAAGTGTTGAAATATAAACTTTATTTTTCTCAGGAATAATTGGAGCGATACTATGAAAAAACGATCTGGACGAAATTTAATAAACGCTATGGCGGTCTGTGTAGCTGCTGTTACAGCGGTCAGCGCAAACTCGGCTTTTGCCCAAAGTAAAAAACAGCCTAATTTTCTGATTATCAGTGTCGATGATGTCAGCTGGTTTGAGCATAGCATTTATGGAACATCCGATGTCCCGACCCCAAACGTTGATCGAATCGCAAATGAGGGGATCCGCTTTAACCATGGGTACGTGAGTGCCCCCTCCTGCGGCCCCAGCCGCGCGGCCATGCTCTCCGGCAAACATTTTTGGCAGCTTGAACAGGGTGCCTTCATGCAGTCGTTCTTCCCTAAAAAATTTCCGACCTATCCGCTGATCCTGCAGGATAACGGTTATGAAACCTGCTCTGTCGGAAAAAACTGGGGGCCGGGAATTGCACCCAGCCGGGATGGACATCGATCCAGCGTCGCGGGCAAAAGTTATAACCATATCTCACGGGAAAATGCCGAAAAGACCCCGTATCTGTATCCTCGAGATTATTTAGCAGGAATAGAGCAGTTCCTGGCAGAGCGAAGTGCGGACAAACCGTTTTGTATTTGGGCCGGCATCTTTGAGCCGCATGGCCCCTGGATGAAATCAAAGGATGCCGTTTCACTGGCACAATCGGAATTCGGAGTCGATGTGAGATCATTGACCTGCGACTACTATGATCACGCAAAAAATGCCGCTAACCCGCAGGGGCAAAATCCCGGGTATTATTACGAAATGCTGCACTATGACCGCACGGTCAAACGGATGCTTGATTCGTTAGAAGAAAAAGGGCTGTTGGATAATACCATGGTCATTTTTGTTGGTGACAACGGAACCTTCGTTCGCGGCGAAAATTTAAGCGGTTTCGAGCTGAACATCGTAGGAGATAATCAGACCCCCCGATCGAAAGCATCCGGTTATGACGCGGGTGTACACGTCCCCTTCTTCTTAATGTGGAAAGACCGAACTCCAGGGGGCCGGGTTGTTGATGACTTTGTATCCGCCATTGATATCGGGCCGACCGTACTCGATGCGGCGGGCGTTCCTATTCCGGAAGGTATGAGCGGCCGAAGCATGATGAAAATCATCAATTCGACTAAATCAGGACAGGTTGATCCGAGTCGTGACACGATGATGACCGGAATGGAATTTCATTATGAAAACACCCTAATGCCTGCCAGCCGGAACATCAGGAACCAACGGTTTGAATATGTCATTCACTTTGAAAACGGCGGCGAGGAGTTCTATGACCTGAAAAATGATCCGTGGGAAACCAACAATTTAATTAATGATCCTGAATACCGAGCCGAGATACAGCGCCTAAAGGCCAAAATGAAGAAGATCGGCCTTGAGCAGGGAGATCCCCGTTTTACTGGCGAAATGGATTTGTTTGACCACACGCACCAGTACTGCAATCAGGGTAAAGAGTCCCTTTTTAATAAAACGTGGCAGAATAATTTTAACCGTTCCTATGCCGAAGGTTTGAAGGCCGTCGGACTGCCGCCCGTACCGAGAAACTAAAATTAAATATATAATCCAGCACTTATTTTTATCCATCGTATGTATGGCAGCGGGGACTTTTGCAGTTGGAGCGGATCGCGCCCCGAATGTGATTGTGATCCTGATGGATGACATGGGCTACGCCGATCTCGGGATCTATGGTCAGGAAAAAGATGTAAAGACACCGCACCTCGACCAGCTGGCGCGGGACGGTGTGTTGTGCACGGCGGGGTATATTACCGCGCCGCAGTGTGCTCCTTCGCGCATGGGATTGCTTACCGGGAAATATCAGCAGCGCGCGGGATTCGATACCATTCCCGACCTGCCGATGCGCCTGGATGAGGTGACCATTGCCGAGCGGCTCCGGGAAGCGGGGTATACCACCGGCATGGTGGGTAAATGGCATTTGTGTCCTAGCTGGTGGTCTATCCCCTGGGCCCGCGAGCAGGGATTGGAAGCGCATATCACTACGGAAAACCCGCGCTTTCCCGGACAGGAATTCCTTCTTATGGATACGGGTGAAGTGGAAGAAAAAATGCGTGAATATTACCCCGGCCACCAAGGATTTGATGAATATTTTTATGGCCGGACGCAGGAGTATTGGCGGAACTTTTCGCGTACGGGAAAAACGCTGAGCACCCCCACGCAGTGGGAGCGCGAGGAGGGTTTTCGTGTAGACATTAAAACCGAGGCAGCCTTGGCGTTTATTGAGCGAAACAAAACCAATCCGTTCTTCCTCTATTTGGCTTACTACGCGCCGCATACACCGCTTGCATCCACACCGGAATATCTTTCGCGCTTTTCTAAGGAAATGGTAGAGCGTCGCCGCTACGGTCTTTCGATGATTGCTGCAGTCGATGACGGGGTCGGTAAAATTCGCAAGCTGCTCCAGGAATACGGACTGGAGCAAAATACACTCATTTTTTTCCTGAGCGACAATGGCGCACCGCTTGATATGACCCTGCCTGACGAGCCGTTAAATAAGCCCTATGCCGTATGGGACGGCTCAAAAAACACCCCATGGATCGGCGAGAAAGGCATGCTTTCCGAAGGCGGGATCCGGGTGCCGTTTGTGGTCAGCTGGCCCGGCACATTCAAAGCCGGACAGGTTTGTGATCAGCCGGTTACCGCACTGGATATCGCACCGACGGCATTGGCGGCCGCGGGGCAGTCCATTCCGGCGGAATTGGACGGGATAGATCTCATCCCCTCGTTCAGTGCAAATTCCAACGGATTGCCGCAGCGCGATCTGTTCTGGCGTTTCTGGGGACAGAGCGCGATCCGCCGCGGCAACTGGAAATATGTTTATTTGAGCGATGGTCGTGACGCACTGTACGATGTAAGCACGGATGCACACGAAGCGAAGAACCTGATCCGAACGCATCCCGAAAAAGCCCAGCAGCTGCGCAGCGCGTTAAAAGAGTGGACCCATGAACTAATGCCCCCCGGCCTGAACCCCATATCGTTGAGTGAGAAGGAAAAGACGTGGTATCAGTTTTATGAAATCCTGGATTAAATGATACCGATCTTTAGTAAAAGCCGAGGCGGAAGCCACGGCTGAAATCAACTGACCATTAAATATCAACCCACCGGAACAAAACGATGAAAACAAATGACCATTTACCCATGGAACCCTATGCACCGCATTCAGACCGCTACAACGAATCCTTTTACCGCACCTGTGGTATGAGCGGTATCCAACTGCCTAAATTAACGCTGGGCCTTTGGCATAACTTTGGGGATGCGGACAATCTGCACGAAGGCCGCAACATGCTGCGCCGCGCCTTTGATCTCGGAATCAACCATTTTGATTTAGCGAACAACTATGGCCCTCCCTATGGCAGTGCGGAACAAAATTTCGGCACCATTTTCAAGCAGGATTTTGAGGCCTACAGGCATGAACTATTCATTGCAACCAAAGCTGGGTACGACATGTGGCCCGGGCCGTTTGGTCGTGGAGGGTGCAAGAAATATCTCATCAACAGTCTGGATTTAAGCCTGAAAAGAATGCAGTTGGATTACGTTGATCTCTTCTATCATCACACACCGGATCCATCCACGCCGGTTGAAGAGACGGCCGACGCGTTGGCGCTGATGCATCAGCAAGGAAAAGCGCTCTATATCGGCATTTCAAACTATTACACCCCGGAAATCGCAAACCCGATGGTGAAAGCCCTGAACGATCGCGGAGTCCCCCTCTTCATCAATCAATTAAGATACAATCCGCTCGATCGAAAAGCAGAAGCCTTGTTTCCGATCTGCGAAAAAGAAGGCTTTGGCGTCATCGCCTTTTCTCCGCTGGCCCAGGGTGTCTTAAGTGGAAAGTATAAAAAAGGGATTCCTGAAAATTCCAGAGCGGCCAATAGCGCATCCTACTTAGCCAATGGTCTCGAAAAAAGCTTCATCGAAAAAGCCATTCAACTGGAAGAGCTCGCCAGCGAAGCCGGACTCACCCTCATCGAACTCACCTTCCTATGGATTCTAAGAAATAAAGCGGTAGCCTCCGTATTGGCCGGTGCCAGCAATGTCAAACAGATCGAACAGAATGTGGAAGCCCTTGAAAAGCCCCCGCTGGACGAGGAGGTAATACGACAGTTGGATCAAATCATATAGAACTGCCGGATTCATTCCGCGAAGGGATCGCCTGCTGAACCTCAATACCGTTCGGCAGGCAGATCCTCAGTTCATCAACTGGAGTGTTGGGTATCAGACTCCTGACCACTACTTCACTTTATTACTTGTTCCATTCAACTCATTCAGCGCACGATTGGTAACCCGTACACGATATTTTCCGTCGGAGAGAAAGCCCTTCTGATAGTTCAGCCCCTCTTTCATCTCTTCGATAACCGGTCGGGCCATCTCATCGATCTCATCCAATGCAATGGCCGCGTGAAGCCGTTCCCACTGTGCTCCGTTTTTCATCTCATTGATGAGTACTGGCAGGGCCTTGTCGGGCATGTTCATGCGGCAGAGTGCACGTGCTGCCGCGGTGCGTACCGCGGATGATTCATCATCAAGCAGTTCGGTGATCGGCTTTGCTGCACTTTTCTTTGCGTCCTCGCCGATATTGCCGATGCCGGTTGCGCCCCAGTAGCGGATGGCGCTGTCTTTATCCTGCAAGGCGGCAACAAGTTGCGGCAGGGCCTCTGGCCCACCAGAGGCCGCCGCAGCGATGGCTCCTAGTTTCTCGAGATAGTCAACGGAATCCGCCTGCCTGAGAATCGCATATTCAGACCCGGCCTCTTTTACCTTTTCGTGAATGATCGGTTCCGGAATCAACCCGAGGTCGCGAGTCTCCTGCACCCACTTAAGGTGCGCTGTGCGTAAGCGTTCAAGGGTTTTTCGGTGTGCTGGGAGTGCGGCTAGATTGTTCAGGTTGTGAGGGTCGGCGACGTAGTCGTAGAGTTCCTCAACCGGCTTCGTCGGATTGAAATATCTCTCCGCTTCCGGCGGCAGTTTTCCGGCTTCATGAAGTGTGCGCAGCTCCTGCATGGTTGCGCCCCTCTCTGGTGAGTTCATATATTGGTAGTATGTTTTGAGCGGTTCATAGTTGCGTATGTAGAGGTACTGCTTGTCCCTGACCGATCGGATAATGTCGTAGCGCTCATCCATTCGGTCGCGGCAGCCGTAGGCATAGTCCCGTTGCTCCGGCAGCTTATCGCCGAGGAAGGGTACGCCCTGGACATAATCGGGAATATCCACTCCGATTAAATTGAGCATGGTCGGTCCGAAATCGATGGAGTTCACCAGCCGGTCTGTAACAGATCCCGGCACGCCCTGTCCCTCAGCGCGGTACTTTTCCGGTATGCGGATAACCAGTGGAATGTGAGTGCCGGAGTTGTATAACCAGCGCTTGGAGCGAGGGAGGCCAACGCCATGATCGGACCAGAACACGATGATGGTATCTTCATATAAGCCGTCATTCTTGAGCTGCTGGATTAGGTTTCCTGCCCATTCATCCATCGCGGTAATCAGCTCGTAGTTGCGCTTCCAGTCTTCACGCACGGTGGGTGTATCGGGGAAGTAGGGAGGCGGCTCCAGTTTCTTCGGGTCCTGGCGCTTTTCGATGCTGATATTTTTGGTTACGCTGATGTATTTAAGTTCATTTGCGATACCGGACTCATGGCATCCAGTGTAGTTGAAGATGGCAAAGAAAGGCTGGCTTTTATCCGCGCGTTTACGCCAGTGGGCCTGGCCGCCGGATTCATCCCAGGTCCCCTTGGGCTTTTCGAACTGGTAGTGCTCCTTGCCGTTGTTTACGCAGTAATACCCCGCTTTGCGCATAGCGTAGGGAAAGGGTTTGATGGAGTCCGGCGGCGTTGCCTCGCAGAACATGTGCTGGGTTCCGAGGCTGGTCTGGTACATGCCGCTTATAATACCGCTGCGGCAGGGGGCGCAGACTCCCGCTGTTGTGAAAGCGCGCGTGTAGAGCACACCCTCATCGGCAAGCTTGTCAATGTTCGGTGTGATGGCATGCCGATCACCGTAGCAGCCAAAATGGGCACTGATGTCCTCCGCCGAGAGCCACAGGATATTCGGCCTCTTCTGCGCGGCGCAGACGCTTGCGACAACCAAAACCAACGATATGAAGATATAACGATGACAACGTTTCATAAATAAACTTCCTTTTTACACAATGAAGGATTTCTCCTTAATTATTCAGAACCCAAAAGGAGTCGGTCCCGTATGCAATACTCTTCTCCATTACTTCATAACGGGACTCTGACCTTACTTCCTTAAGGCTGCACGCTGTAGATCAGCTCCATCCACTTGGCCCGTTCCCAATAGTTCGGCGGTGGCAATTCCAGCGAATAGCGATATGCGCGGTCACGAAGCTCATTGACCTGCGGGCGGTGCTTATCGGCAACATTGTTCCGCTCGCCGGGATCCTTGTTCATGGAATAAAGCTCAAAAACCGCCGGGCCGCCCATGGGCATATCGCGATAGTGATGCGGCTCGATATCGCTCGTAAAGCGCAAGGCCCAGTCGTCGGTCACCACCAACCAGGCACCGGGATCCTTGCTGGTCATCAGCGGCAGGAATTGGCGGTTGTGCACGGTTTCGGCCTCGAAGCCCCAGAAGCGGGAGTGCAGACCGAACCAGATCAGCTGATCGTGCGGCCCCTTCTTTGCACCCTCGATCAACGGCAGCAGGGACCGGCCGTCGAGCCCATCGGGAACAGCCACTCCGGCAGCATCCAGCGCGGTCGGCATCAGGTCGAGCAGCGAGGCCAGTTCGTCGGTTTGACGGCCGGCCTTTATGCGGGCGGGCCAGTGAACCACCATCGGGACGCGGATGCCGCCTAAGGTGTACTGCCCTTTCTGACCGCGGTGCGGCGCGTTACCCGGCAGCGTGTTGTCACGCGAAACCGATCCCCCGTTGTCCGATGTGAAAACAATGACCGTGTTGTCGAGCTGGCCCTTCGCCTCCAGTTTTTCGACGATGCGGCGGATCCCTTCATCAACCGCATAAAGATGGCCGTAGAAATTTTTGAGCAGTTCCGGCGCATCGGCAAACGGTTCCATGTATCGGGCGGGCGGGTTCGGGAACAGCGGCCCGTGCACCGCATGCACATGCAGGTTCACAAAGAACGGCTTGCCCTGTTCCGTGGCCGTATCGATAAAGTCGAGCGTCTTCTGCGTGAAGGTTTCGGTATTATAGCCCTTCTGCTGCCCGGCCGGTGTGAATCCGTCCCACACATTCCATGCGTCATAAAAAACCGACTGGTGGTAATTGTAGCCATAATAATAGTCGAACCCGTTGTTCAGCGGGTGCAGGTCGGCTGGCACCGACCCGAAATATCCAACCTCATCGAGCATTTGCCGCTCTGTCTTTTCGGTCTGTTGCTTATACGCTTGGCGGGTGCGGTCGCCCAGCTCTTCGTCCAGCTTACCGAGATGCCATTTGCCGATGTGCGCCGTGGCATAGCCCGCCTTTTTGAGGTGCGGCATCAGAATCTTTTCCGGGGGCAACGCACGGGGCGCATCCGTAATATCCTTGTTGCGGTAAATGCCGAAACGGTTCGGGTGCATCCCGCTCGCCATGCCAACGCGCGACGGATTGCATAAGGCACTCGCCGCAAACGCTCGGCTGAACACCAGTCCCTCATCCGCCAGGCGCGATATCGTCGGCATCGCCTTGCGCGCCGCCTCCAGCGCCTCCGCGCCGGAATAGGCATCGCCTTGATTCAGCCGCTTCACATAACTCACAAACTTCGGATCAAAATCGGATTCCGCCAGCTCTTCAACCATCGGCGCAAACTGTCCAACGCCCATGTCGTCCGTCATAATGATGATAAAATTGGGTTTTTCCGCCGCCTGAATACATCCTGCAATCAACAGCCCGCCTACAATCCATTTTGTTTTTGTCATTTTTTTTAACCTTCGTTTCACGCTTTCGCCAAAACAGCCCACAGGGGACGACCATCCCTTTTCTCACTTGAATATCAAAATAGTAAAAACCCACGCCCGGCGTCTATCCGTCAAATAACCGAGACCGCGACCCTCAAGACGGGCAAGCATCACTTTCGCACATCCTCCAACCGCGTACCGATGCGAACATCGTCCACCTCCAGCATGGATCCACCGCGCCCGGAAGCCGCGAACTGAAGGCGGTCAAAGGTAAACTCACCCTTAAACGCCACGACCGGCTCAGCGAGCTCGCGTTCCGGGTTAAGGTACACCTTGAGTGTATCGTTGCCGGTGGTGCCGAGATCGAATTCAAACAGGACCTTGACCGTTTTCCCATCATTGTCGGCCAATCGCGTTTTCGGATTCCGCCGAACCGTATCGGTATGATCCAGGAAAATGCCGTCATTGCGAATTTCCAGCGACAGGGGCTGTGCCGCTTTACTGGAAACCCAACCGTTCTGACGCAGCCAGTTAACCTCCCCCACGCACTCGGATTCCGAGCCTTGGAATTTCAGATCCATAGAGGCAAAGAGTTGCCCGCGCGAGTGTGGAACGAGGAAATAACGGGTGCGCGACGCAGCTTCCGTTGCCCCGGAACGTAGGGTCAGCACATCGTTTTCGACCGAGACATTTCCTTGCGTATCCAACTTCGGGAGAAATGCATCCAGTTCACCAACGGCCGGTTTTCCAAAATGCTCAAATGCCGGGAGTCCAAAGTGCTGGGCGGTCTGAACGCGCACCTCTTTTGTGCCCGTCTTCGTGGTGTAGTCTTGATAGGTGTAGAACGCGGCATCCTGTTTGGATACATACTCCGCCAGGAAATCGCACTGCTCCGGCGTAAAATCCTCCGACATGTTCGCCATGTGGGCATAAACCGGAACCGTGTCCCAACAGAAGGGTACATTGTGTTTTTGAGCGCCAAGGCCCGCAAACGGCAAGGCAAGGGTAAGTGCAACAAACTGGTTCATCATGCAACAGCTCCCATTATTTTGTTTCCCTGAATCCTGTAACATCATCGAGAATAATTCGTTCGCGGGCATCGGGCTCCCGAACGCTCAATTCCATATTCTTCAACTGCACATTCTCAGCGTGGCGGATGTACGCCCCCCAGGCCGGAAGAATGCCGAAGAACCGTTGCTCGGGATAACGGGTTTCATCCTCAGGCACCACCTGTTTTGCATAGGCTTCCGTTCCGCCGCCAGGATACGAAACCTTAAAATTCTCCAACACCACATTCTTTACATTATGCCCGGGAATGCCGCTGATCATGATGGGGCCGGCTTCGGCAACATTTCGATCCGTTATTTTCCCCTTATGCGGGTTGATTTTCACATGGGCCACAATATCGCTGATGTGTATGCCGTCCACGGTACCGACTGCGGCGCCTTCGGTTGCTTCTGGATTCAGCAGGGCGGTGCCGGTGTAGGTGTTTTCCCCGTACACCCTCCCCCGGTTGCCCAGGCGGACGAAAAGCGGCGACCCGACATTATCCATCACAATGCGCGATATCTTCACATTTTCCATGTGCCCGCCATCCACGATCTGCAGCTTAATGCCGCCCATCGGGCAATCATAAAAATAGCAGTTGGACACATCGATATTGATGAAGCCGCCGCTCGATGACGTTCCACATTTAAACGCCGCCGTATGGCTGCTCACGGTACAGTCGCGCACCACAATGTTTCGGCATGGATTTTTCGTGCTCTTCAAACAAATCGAGTCATCCCCCGCTTTGATATCGCAGTTTTCGATCAATACGTTTTCGCACCCGTCGATATCGAATCCATCATTGTTCGAGTGATTGTCCTGCATCCGTATCGTCACACCCGTGATGTGCACATCCTTACAGTCCACCAGATGAATCCCCCAAAAGGCCGGATTTTTGTAGGTCAGCCCGGCAAACGTCACATTGCTGCAGTTTTCGAAACGAATGAGCCGCGGGCGATTATCCTTGCCGCCCGGCCCGGCCTTTTTCGGAAAGAATTCCGGCTTTCCGCGCCCGTCGATTACCCCTAGCCCCTCCAGGCGGATATTGGCCGCGTCCTCCGCATAGAGAAAGCACTCGGAATTTCCCTCGCGAGACGGCCGCAGCTTATCGATGGGATAATCGGAATGCTTCTGGCTTCCTAGAATGTACGCGCCATAGTCCAGCGACAGCGTCACATTGCTTTTCAGATGCAGCGTGCCGGAAACATATTCCCCAGCCGGCACCCGGACCGTTCCGCCGCCTGCCTGCGTGCAGGCATCTATCGCCGCCTGAAGCGCTATTGTATTCAACGTTTCGCCATCACCGACGGCGCCGAAGGTTATTACATTAAAAATCTTCGAATCTGCCCGAAGAGTTTCGGCGTTGATTAACGCCCCGGATTGCTCAGGACCGGAGGTGCACCCCCCAACGAAAACAAGCATCGTTGCCGTGAATAAAAATGGTTTAGTGTATTTCATAAATGCCTCTATTATTTTCTATAATCTCTCTGCCGGCGGACATGGAAACGATCGGCGTTATTGCATGGTTGAACAGTACCGAAGGAAGCACACGAACCACATCCTCCATATTGATGATATTTGTGCGAAAAACGCCTCCAACCCAGCAACTTCATTCCATTGCTTTAAGAAGGACAACCCAATCCTGCCCTGTTGTATTTGGGGGAACTCCAAGAGATATCTTTTCAGCACCGCCGTTTACGATGGATAGAGAACCAGCAGTCAAATTTCCACCGGTGCGCGGATTAAACCACTGAACGGAGAACGACCGTCCATTTGCTCCCGACAGATCCACAACGGCCTCACCACCGTTTTTCAGATAGAGCAGGTAGGTCTTCCCTTCATTGGCCAAGGCCCAGTTATCTTCTCCGGCCACCAAGGCATCATTGGATTTCATGTCGGCTATTTCTTTTGCCAGGTTTTCGTTCATAAAACGGGCCGCATGCCCCATCGGAGCCCAGCAGTCCTCGTAGGTCGCATAGTCAATGTGCTTCACATCATCACGACCGGCATAAAACTCCATATGCCCACCGGCCATCAGAGCACCCCACACCGCCTCTTTCCGAATCAACTCCGCCAGATTTACAGGGCGCTTGCCCCACCAGGGCTCATTCAGGGCAACCACCCATTTGTGACCGCTTTGCGCACTCTCGCCGAGCCACCTCAGAACCTCATTATGGTTACTCAACATCCCTTTGCGCGGTTTTAATATGGTCTGCAGACTGGCGCCGGTGTAGTCCGCATAACCCAGCAACTGCGGGAAGATGTCATCAAAAACACCACCCGGGCCATTATGCACGGAAATGTTATCGGTGTAACACATCAGCTCCCGAATACGGGATGCGAACAACTTGCGCTGCTCATGGGTATTGGCCTCTTCAAATCCTTCGCCGGGCGCCTGGTTTTCCTCGCCGACATTCCAGGTGATGGCCATGTGATGGCCAAAGCGCGCAACCAGCTCGCGGTAGAGAATTTTCCGGGCATTGGAAAAGGTTCCCTGTCCGTCGCGCGCTTCCAGATAGTTGGTGTTTTCGGATTCCGAAAGCTGGAAGTGAACCATTAAACCCATGCGGTCGAAATGGGTAAAGAGCACCTCCCACTGGGCCAGCTTGGAGACGTCATAGACATCAATATTATCCACTCCCGTCCAGGGCCAAGCCTCTTTACCGTCGCCATAGGCATTCATGCACAGGAAATAATGTCCATTCACCCCAAGGCCGGCGAGATAATTGATCAACCCGACAATACCCTTGCCTTTACCGCCGCCCCAGGTTGGATCACCAACATTCCAGTCCTTAATATGCGGCGTATATAGGTCGTTTTCATGACCGGGTGTTCCATCGAATTCCCCATATTCCAACAACACCTCGGGGCTGTTGGCACCGCATTTGATGAAATTATCGCCATCCGCAAAACGCAGATAATGCTCGCCGACATATTCCAGTTTGCCCTTGGCCCGGAAATCTTTACCGGATTTATCCTGCGGGCCGATTTTAAAAGTTCCACTTTCACCATCCGGGGCCGTCCCGCCGGTTCCGCCGGAAAGTTCAGCCGCCACATTTTCCCCGGTCACAAAGCGGGCTTTATAGCTCCATTCACCTTCTTCACCTCCGGCAAAACGCGCTTTCCATTTGTTTCCAGAGGAGGCAGAGGTGTTGGCCGGATCGCCGTCGGCATCGAAGAAACCGGGAACGCTGAATTCCTTTCCACTGGGTGAAGTGAACGTTACATCCAGTCGGCAGTTCCTGAAAGTAGCCGGTGATTCTTCAACCTGCAGTCCATCGAACACCACTTCGATGCGGTGCCATTTTTTAAAACTGCCGTCCGCATTCTTTTCCCCTTCCACGATGGAAGCAGATGATGATGCCGCCCAAAGCAGGCACGCCGCACCAACCCTCTTAATTAGAACAGCAACCATGAAACGTCTCCCGGTTATTGAATCGCACCACGCGTCTGCTCAACCATCTGAATCGTTCCGTCTTCATTAAAGAACACCTTGTCGAAGCATAGGGAGCGATTGGTGCTCTTACCCTTGGAAAGATCACCGTTGTGGTAAAACACATACCACTGGCCCTTATATTCAACGATAGATCCATGCATGGTTAATACGTTTGTTGCTTCCAGAAAAAGTCCTTTGGGTTCCCATGGACCTAACGGGCTGTCACTCATCGAATACTGCATCTGGTTACGGGGTTTGGAATGATCCGGATAGATCATGTAATATTTATCTTTACGCTTGAAAACAAACGGCCCTTCACGGTGTTCGTCGACCCCCTGCTGATGAACCATCTCCCCGTCAATCTCCATCATATTGTCTTTTAGCTTTGCAGCATAACACTTGGCCTTCACCACGGCGTAAAGATAGACCTGCCCGTCGTCATCCTTGAATACACACGGGTCGCAAAACGTTCTCCCGCCTTTAATCTTTCCCAGGAGCTTAAATCCGGATGCTGGATCTTGGCTTGTCGCGACACCGAGTTCCCAGACCATGCCGGCATCCCGGTGCGGGAAAACAAAATAATAGGTTCCGTCTTTATACACACAATCCGGCGCCCACATGTTTCCGCCCTTGGGAGTTCCCCATTCGACATCGCGTGAATGCAGAATCTCCCCATGGTCGATCCAGTTGACCATGTCATCCGTCGAAAAGACATGATACCCATCCATCGACCGATAGCCTTTGCCTTTGATATCGGTTGAGGGGTAGACATACAAGCGGCCGTCTTCCCAGGCATGGGCCGAGGGATCGGCGGTAAACATGTGGGTAATGAACGGATTAGGAGCCCGCTCCGTCGCACGCGCCCCGACGATGGTTACCGATAAAATTACCATTAACAACTGCTGTCTGTATTTCATAACTACGCCTAGTTTCTGAATTAATTCCCGCATCTTTATAAACACTCCACCATGATTCCTCTCAGATAAAAAATACGCCGCTTCGGAAGAAAACGGCGCATCACGATATATCGCTTCGATATCAAAGCATCAGTCTACGGCGTATAAAGAGGATCCCCCCGCCAAACGCGACAACCAAACCAAGCGTCGCCGGTTCCGGAACGGCGACTACATCGAACTCTTTATAGATAGACGCTTCATAGCCTCCCCTGTCAGTCCAATTGACAGGTTCAGTCACCCACAGGAGTTCCCTGTAAGTGCCCAAGGCCGCGCCGCCATCATCATAGATGCTGGTTACCCCCCAAGTATCACCGCTAAGCCCCGTTGCGCCTGTAGTATCCACACTGGCAATCATGACCCAGGTTGCGCCATCGGTTTCATCAAACGAAGCCGTGTCCGCCACACTTCCATAAAGCGTAAACGTCTGCATGCAACGCACACCATTATCAGAAAAAGCATAGGTGTTTACCTTGCCAATCCCCTGGGCACTGCCTAGATCTATTTTATAGCGAAAGATGCCATCACCAATTTTGTCATTAGGGGCATTGTTGTCAAAGCCACTACCAAGCAAACCATCGGTTGCAAGAGTTGCGGTAAAGTTTCCACCCGTCCAATTTCGTTCGACCGCAAGGCCGGTTGCCAGATCCATACTCGACACATTATCCAGCGTCGAAAACGTTTCGGCCGAACTGAATTCATTGGTAACGACTAAACCAGCCTGTGACGCCCCCGCCACCATAAAACCAATGCCTAATGCAGTTATTATCTTTTTCATTTTCTTTCCTTTAGCTTTGTTCGGGGATACATGCGCCTTCCCGAAAGATCCTCACGCTTAAAACAGTTATCGATCAGGGGCCTTAAAGCCCTCCCGGCCAGACCGGGAGAGCCGTTGAAACTTAATCCTGCAGATATGAGCGGAAGAACAGTTGCGGTTCATCATCTGGAATAGCGTTCGTAATAATCAGATCCCCGCCCGTTCCATCGAGGTTTTCTACGATATTGGTCCAGGTTCCGGATACGAGATTGTCCGTAGCCTCAATACCATATTTATACCCCGCTGCGGTTTCCCAGCTCATGACCATATTTGTTCCATACAGGATCGCTATGGAAACATCACCCGGGACTGGATCCACCAGCTCTGAGGTCATCTCCAGCGCAATGGCCGTTATGGAGACGTTACCATAGGTGTGGCCTTGCTGCGTTGTCTCAACGAGGACATCCAACACATCCCCCGTCTCAATCGTGAAATCAACCGTGTATACGGCATAGTATGCACCACCGTTAACTGCGCCCTCGGTATGCGCTGCACTGGCACTGGCAGCACCAATGGACGCTGTAAGCTGCCCGGTGGCTCTCCACCGCGAACAATAGACGTCCATCGAATAATCCCCGGCAGCCAGATTGGTTACGGCAAAGGATAATTCGCCGGAGGCCCCTTGCCCTTCCCAGCTGCCCTGCACATCATTCGTGCTCACGACTGTGGCACCATTCGTCCAGCTGCATAGATAGGGATTGGCCCCATAAGCGCCCGTTCTTTCACCGATTACAGTCACAGCGCCAATATAGTCCGAGCCAGCCATTTCATCCCGAACCGAAATATCTCCACCCCGACCCAGCATCACCCAGTCCGTGGGTCCGTTGGTCGACAGGTTGACCGGGTTAACCTCCTCTGGTGCGGTTCCGAGTTCCTGAATGGTCACCGAAAGACTCGGGGACATTACGGTAATGGTTACCGTAGCCGGAGCACTGTCGAGATCCCCATCGTTAACGGTGTAGGTAAAACTGTCCTGTCCGGAGAAATCGGCATCAGGGTGGTAGGTCAGGTTCGGAAGCGCGCCATTCGTCGTAAGCGTTCCATTGGCGGGTTGCGTCACCACCGTATAGGTCAGGTTACTCCCCTCCGGATCCGATCCTGACAGTGTAAGATCAGCATCCGTATTCTGTGCTGTCGTCACATCAACCGGATCAGCCGTGGGCAGATAATTCGTTATGGTAATCGTGACCGGCACCTTCACTTCGGTTACCTCGGTTGATCCCTGTTCATTCCACGCAATCACGGCGGTACAGGCAACGATCTCTCCGTTGATCACCGTTCCGGCATCAACCGCAATGTTGATGGGGGTCATTGCAGGGAACGGGTTGGTCAGCACCAGCGGCTGCGTTTCCACCACACTGAATGCACCCGCATGGGTTACATTCGAGAAAGACACATTGACCTCAACATTGGTGCCAGACAAGTATGCAACATCGACCGAGCTTGTAACCACCAGCGTGCCCGGCGCAGTCTCAAACGCAATTGCACCCGGGTCAACATAGAACGCGGTCTGCTGAATATACAGACCAACCGCTTCAGATTCAGACAAGGCATGGTCGTAGAACTGGATCGTGTCGCATATGAGGTCTGACTGCTTAACTTCTTCCTCCCCTTCAACGGCACCGAAAAGCATCAGGTTGCCTGGTGCCGGCCTAATGACCATATTGGTTCCCGTTGCCCTCAGTGATCCATCAATATATAGATTCAGGTTCGAGGACGTGCCGTCATAGGTATAGGTCAAGTGGTGCCAAACTCCATCCGTCAGATCCGTGTAGGGTGCAGGATCCCGCACGGAGGCACCGGTGCTACCCCATGCATCCACCCGGACACCTTCAGGGGCTGTTAAAAAATTATGTGCCCGAAGTTCGAAACCGACTTTGAGCGCATCGTCTTGTTTCCAGGCTTCGAATCCCTTGGCAATGATCGAACCGTACCCGTTCCAGGTATTCGTGGGATTCTTCACCCATATGGAATAACTGTAATTCGTAGCCGAATCGAATGTATTGGTGTATGCGACATCATTAGTGGAGCTGTTGGCAATCATCATATAGTTCGAGACCGATGAAAGATCCAACGCATATCCAGTGCCCGAAGGGGTATTTGTTGTGAACACAGCGGTTCCAGCCACTGGACTTGCCGACGATCCCGAAACATAAGATCCATCGTGCAGCCCGGTGCTCGCTCCGCTGTTTGCCAAGGTCTGGTCATCGAAGTTCCATTCGGCCACCAACCCTGCCTGTGAAGCGCCAACGATTGCAAAGCTGGCCAAAAAGGCCGCAACTACCCTTTTCTTCCTGTTCATCTTTATCTCCTTTATTAACAAACCTCTGCCACCAATCATGCAGCCCGTTTCTCTCATCGAACCTGCACTCGCACACCGGACATCCGCATATCGGAATCCCTTATGCACGAATATATAATGCCCCGAAACGACAGGCTGCATATTCTAATATTTTAGGATAACAATCACTTTTCCTCTGGTGTATACATGGCATGGGAACGTAAGGAGCCGAATGGCGCAATGGGTAGAACAAAGATAAATGATTCATGAACAGTATGCGGCAACCATTCCTAATCGGCATTGTTACCCTTCTTTGCATCAACCTATGCAAAGCCGAATCCAGCCGTTCCACTATTTCCAGCCTTGAAGAAAGGCTTTTAGACATCGATGAAGAACTGGATCAACTGGCGGCCTTCACATTGCGGCATGGCATAGGCTCAGTAGGATACCGGTCACAGGTGCACCAGACCCCGGACAGTCCGGAGTGGATCCGTATTGAACTGGGAGATGAAGTCTTGATCGACCAGGCCGTTCTGGTGCCGATGCTTTTTCTGGTACCTCAGGCGGGTTTTCAGGCCGAAGGCTTTCCGCACGCATTCAGGATTCTGGCAGGAACCGCGCAAACCACCAACGTGGTTGCCGAGATCCTGGAGGAAGACCAGGTCATGCCTCGCATAGCACCGCTGGCGGTGTCGTTCCCCCCGGTCAAGGCATCCTGGGTCATGATCGAGGCAAGCATGATGAGCTCCCGTGTCCTCGACGACCGCTATACCCTTCAGCTGTCTGAAATCATGGTTTTCAGTGGAAATGACAATGTGGCTCTCCATAAGCCGATAACGGTGGCGCCTCCCCCACGAAAACCTGTTGCCGCGCATCACCAGAAGTATCTGGCAGACGGTTTCACGCCCTATCTGATGGATGCCGCCGGCGAAGCAGAAAGCACGACAAGGCTGTTGCGCATCAATGCGGCCAACCCACCTCCCACCTTGACCATCAATCTTAATGCGACCTATCCAGTGGGCCAGATCAACCTGCACACCGCCAACCTGGAATACTCCATTCCCATGTCCCAACCCAGCAACCGGGCCGTGCCCAGCCATGTCCGTATCCTGGGAGCCAACCGATCGGACTTTTCCGACGCAACCGTGCTTTGCGAACACCGGCAGGAATCCCTCTACGACAACGGCCCCATCATCATTTTGCATTTTCCCGAAACAGAATGCTCATATATCAGGATCGAAATCCTCGATCCCATCCCGGTCGGCTCATTGTCTTCCAGAAACAACCTCATTGCTTTTTCCGAAATCGAAGTCATATCCGGGGGGTGTAATATCGCGCTTCACGCCCCGGTTGCGGCCAATGAGAGTTTCTCGACTTCCCCTAAACTCCTGAACCTGATCACCGATGGCCTGAACTATTATGGCGAGATCCTGCCGATCCGGGAGTGGATGACCCAGCTTTCGCGCCGCCACGATCTTGAGAAGGAGCGACCCCTGGTTGTCTCCGAACGAAACCGGCTATATGCCGCCCAAAAAGTGATCCTTAAAAAAACACAGGGAACGGCCCTGTTCCTGCTGGTTGCAATAGCCTTTACCATCCTCATTGACCACATCATCCGATTGAGGCAGGCCGCGCGGATACGTGAACGCCTTGCCGCCGACCTGCATGATGAACTGGGTGCGACCAACTATACCATCGGGCTCTTCAGCGATGCCATCTGCCGCGAAAACTGCACCCCGGAAAAACGAAAAATGCTGCACGAACGAATCCGGGCCATCGTCGATCAAAACGGACGTGCCATTCGCAACATTTCAAATCTGTTGGATGCAGACATCTATCAGGGCCTAGTTCAGGATATTGAAAGGATTGCGGAACGCGTCAGCGGGAAGGTTGACCACTCCCTTACTATTGAAGGCGAAGAATTTCTAGGCCAACTCCTTCCCCGAACCCGCGCCGACCTCTTTCTCTTCTTCAAGGAAAGCCTTGTCAACGTTTGCCGGCATTCAACGGCAACGGCCATCCGAACCCACATCGCGGCGACCCCAAAGCACCTAAAGCTGACCGTTTCAGATAATGGCCAGGGATTGTCCGACAACAAAATACCGAAGTCCCTCAAGCGCCGGGCAAAACTCTTCAAGGCGAAGGTAGGCATTGGGGAATCACCCGACGGCGGAGCACAAATCACATTAACCCTACGAATCCGGCGAAGGCTCAACTGGACCGCGATATTCAACCGGCCTTAAAAACAGGAACAGCCATGAAAAAACCAACCCGAGTCATGATGGTTGAAGACCACCCCGAGTTCCGTGAAATCATCGAATTCGCCATTGGCGAAGAAGCCGACATAGAGCTGGCCGGCCTGTACGGCAATGCGGAACAGGCACTCCGTGAGCTACAGGAAAAACAATCGGTGGATATTGTGCTGCTGGATCTGAACCTCCCCGTCATGTCGGGTCTCGAAGCCATACCATGGATAACGAAATATTCTCCCGACACAAAGGTGATCATCCTAAGCCAGTCCAACATGGAATCCGATGTTCTGCAGGCCATTCAGCTGGGTGCGTCCGGCTACCTTTTAAAATCATCCACGATGGATGAAATCATATACGGCATTAGAACCGTGAGGGACGGCGGAGCAATCATGGACAAAGGGCTCGCTCGTTTCATCATCCATTCCCTCCAGAAAATACCGTTTCTGGTCAGTTTTCTCTTCGTTTTCATCTCTAAACTACTTCTCTTGATTGGGGGTTGATGCCTTCGGCGTCTTCTCCCCTGTTTTATCCCGAGTTTTGATTGGATAAGATGGGGTCGTTCCAAGCCCTTTTGCCGCACGCAAAAAAAACAGGGAAGACCCCATGAAAAATGATCTAAGGAAACTGCTTCGCTGGGTATGTCGCAAGCTTACCTACAACGATCTGGCTTCGGTGGTGCCGGTGCTGCTCGAAGTACTCAACGGTTCAAGGCAGGATATCGAACTCAAGCCGCAGGAAGTGCGGCCTCCGCACTATCGCCAGTTCCGGGTCGATCCTCAACCGCCGCTATGCGAACCATTGCTGCCGCACGCACCGCAAAAGGACTGGGAGGAGCTTCAGGCCGACCATTTGCGCGCCACGGGAAAAACAATCGCCAAGGTAGCGCGTCGGACGGGTTCGCCCATGCCGCCTGAAAAATGCCGATGCCGGCACTGCCATGCCCCCGTGCGCTATCTCTACCTCAACAACGGAAAGCTTGGGTCGCAGGTTCAGTGCAAGATCTGCAAAAGGACTTCGCCAACCGACAAGCCCCGGCGCGAAAGCAAGGCGCGCTACTGGTGCCCGCATTGCGGCTATGCACTCTTTCGATGGAAGGAGGATGGCCTGTGCACCGCCTTCAAGTGCCCGAACGACCACTGCCCCGTCTACGTACGGAACCTCGCCCAGCTCACGCCCGAAGAGCACGCCATGCGCAAAGCCGGAAACACCAGCCAGTTCAAGCTGCGCTACCTCTTCCGCGAATACCACTTCGCCTCGCAAGACCTTCCGCTCAAACGCCCCGAAGACGCCCCGGTCGATCTCAACCGCATCCACCACAGCCTGCATACCCTCGGACTCTGCCTCACCTTCTCCATCAGCCTCGGACTCAGCGCAAGGCTCACCGCCCAGGCGCTCGAACGCGTCTTCGGGATCCGCATCTCGCACCAGACCGTCGTCAACTACATCAAGGCCGCAGCCTGCCAGCTCGCCGACTTCACCGATGAAAACAGTCCCGTTCCCGAAGGAACCTGCGCGGCGGACGAAACCTACATCAAGATCGGCGGGAAAACCCGCTACACCTGGCTCGTCATCACCGAAACACGGCGGGCCATCTGCGGCTACAACCTCTCCGAAACCCGTGGGGCCGAACCGGCGCTCGGACTCATCCAAAGCATGTGCGGCCCGCCGGACGCGCCCCGGGCCGAAGCCTTCGAACTCGTCACCGACGGCCTGCCGTCCTACGACAGCGCCACCGTCGCCTACAACACCGCCGCCGTGGTGGCCGGAGGCGAAGCAGTCCTGAATAAACGTACCGTCATCGGACTCAAGAACCTCGATCCCGAAAGCGAGACCTACCGCGTCTACAAGCAGCTCATCGAGCGGCTCAACCGCACCTATAAATACCACACGCGACCCCGCGCCGGCTTCAAGAGCTTCGACGGAGCCACGGCACTCACCACGCTCTTCGTCGCCTACTACAACTTCATGCGCCCGCACGGCAGCCTCGGCGGGCATCCGCCCGTCGCGATCGCCTGCCTCAAAGGCAAGAGGCTCTACCCCGACATGTGGGTCGAGCTCCTCCGGCAAGCCGCATGAACAATCAAAACTCGGATGTCAAAGAACACGAGGCTTTCGCCTCAGCTACCCACAGCCCCGCTGTGCGTCGCCGCCCTCATCAGGGCTAAAAAACAACAATCAAATCATCGCCGACACAGAAACCATCCCCATCAAAAGCCTTCTTTCGGCCCAGTAAGGGGACCCATCTCACCTTGCTTCTCTGCCATCGGCTCTTTCATCGAAAATTTTACAGAACCAAAATACCTCAAGAAAAAAAGGATAAACCCTGCATCACCAAAAGGGAAAAAGAAGTCCTCACCTTGGTCGCAGAAGGCCTGTCGCAAAAAGAGATTTCCCAGAAAATGAAAATCCAACCCTGCACCGTCACCGCCCACGTGCAAAGCGTTTACAAAAAACTCGATGCCCCCAACGCACCCGCCGCCATATCCAAAGCCTTCAAGGCAGGCATCCTCCCAACCGACTAAAATGCTCCAAGCAACCGTACATCCGCAGGATGGCGCTCACTTTTTTCACAGAATGATCCATTCTTTTACCCACAGATTCAGCGGAAGACCCATTATTTTTAGGCATTTTGTCCGCGGATTAGTGTTCGCGGGGACTACTCACGGAACACTTACTCGAAGGCGGAGATACGCCTTCAGCTCGTCCATACCGTCCCGGTGGCGAATCGTGATGGCTTGCGTGCCGTCCAGGTTATTCGTCGTCGATAGGATGTAGGTATTGGTCGGCGTGTCGCTGTTCCAAAGTGGTTCCCATTCGGACAGATCCTTGCTGCCGTCGACCTCGTAGCGAAGGTCGGGCGCATCCAGGCGGCGACGGAAGCTGATCGACAGGTGGTTCGTCGTTTCCTCCTGCTTAAAATCAAGACCCGGCAGATAATCGCGGATGTCTCCGCCGTCGGGCACCTTAATGGCGTATTCGAGAATGTTGGGAACGCCGTTGGTATTGGGATCCGCACCGGGTTCCGCATCATCCCCCATATATCCGGCCGTCTCGACCCAATCGGAAAAATTATACCCGTTGAGCGGTGGCTGAAGACCAAGTGTTTCATACTCATCCACCTCATTCAGGTAGGCGTTGACGCGGTTATTTGGCTTGTCGGAATCGGATACGTTATACAGATCGATGCCGGATTCGATCTGCGGCGCTTCGTTGGTCGGCAGATAAACGGCCAGCTGCGTTTTCATTGCACTGAATTCCGGATCGTCGGCCAAGTTCGTCCATTCGTTGGGATCGACGGCGTTGTGATAAAGCTCTTCGCTGCCATCGTGATATCGGATATAGCGCCAGTCGGAGGAACGCAACGTGTAGTTGCCCCGCCCCCAGGTCGTCAGCGCCGGGGTCGCCTTCGGCAGGGATGGATCGTCGAGCCACGGAACGAGACTGATTCCATCCACATAGGCGGGCGGTGTCAGCCCAGTTAGATCCGCCAATGTTCTGTAGATATTAATCAAACTGACCGGCTCGTCGATGGTCTGGCCGTTGGCCGCGTTGCCGCGTGGGTCATAAATGATAAACGGCGTCCGCGTGGCCTCCTCCCAAAGGGAAAACTTGCTGAAGCTTTGTTTTTCCCCAAGGTGAAAGCCGTGATCACTCCAGAGCACGACGATCGTGTTGTCGGCATACGGGCTGGCGGCCAGCGCGTCGAGCACCACCCCCACATTATCGTCGGTGAAGGAGATGGACGCCAGATATCCGCGCCGCGACTTTTCCCATGCCTCATCCTGCTTGAACGGAATGTCGACATAAAGCTGCGCATTGGCGCGACCGACGAGCGGAACATCCGAAAGGTCGCCGGCGAGGATCGGCGGGGCTTCGATCGGGAAGTCGAAGCGGTCGAAGTTTTCGACCGGCGTAACAAACGGCGTGTGCGGGAGAATAAAGCCGACGGAGAGGAAGAAGGGCTTGTCATGAGTCTGCTGAAGAATCCCGACAGCCGCGTTTGCGCTTTTGCGGTCTTTAAAATCGGTCGGCGGATTCGTGGCCGGCGTCGCACGCAGGCGGCTCACATCCGGAGAATAATAGTACCTGGGATCGTTGACCAGATTGAGGGAATTGTCACCGTAGGAGGTATAGACATCCCATTGCTCCGCTGGCTTATAGTCCTTATCCGGATTGTGCCAGATTTTGGTGTAGCCGGCTGTATAGTAGCCATTATCGCGAAAGAACTGGGGCATGGGTAAAAAAGCATCCAGCGTCGCAAGATCCGCAGGGTCTAGATTGACCAATGTATAAAACGGATAGAGCCCCGTTGTCGTCGGCTCGGCCCCGAACATGATGGCGCTGCGACTGGGCGAGCAACCGGGAGCGGGACAATGGGCGTTGGAAAAAATGACTCCCTTTTCAGCAAGCGCATCCATGTTCGGGGTTTTCGTTTGCGGGTGCCCGCCGAGGAAGCCGACCCAGTCGTTCATGTCGTCGATGCAAAGCATGAGAATGTTGGGGGGCGTGGCATCGATAAATGTAATGCTCAGATCGCCACGGGTCGAACCGGCTACTGTACCGGCATCTCCACCGACAAATGCACCGTCGGCGAAAGTGACCATTAGGTTGCTGATGCTCTCCGTACTGGCATGATCCGTGGCATTACCAGTGAAGCTCAACGTGATCTGGGTGTCGCTGTCACGGCTTAACACGGGCGTCAGCCCCGCCGGGATGTTGCCAACGGCCACATGACCGGCACTCACCACATCCGCTGTGAAAAGGTCGTCCGACAGGGTGATCGCGATGGTCGAGGAAATGGTGCCGTCATTGGCGATGGCTTCGCTTACACCGCCAGCAGTATAGAGCAGAGTTGGATTCACAGAAACGCCGCCCACCGTAATCTCCGTGTTCAGCTCGAAGTCATCAACCTGAAATTCCATCCCAACGACGCCGTCGAACATCTTAAATCCAAAACAGTCGATGCCTCCATAGTTTGCAGTCCGAAGCTGATCGTCGGTATCCAGTTGCCCATTCACCCATATATCAAGAGCGTCTACGGGCACGCTGTATTGATCGCTATCTCCGTAGGTGATCGCGGTCGTGCCGGCGTTAAAAACGATAGCCACCTCTCCCCATGTATCCAAGTCCAAGCCGGCCGTACCCAAACCAACTCCCCCTTTGAAATCATTCAGGCCGGCACCTGCCCCGGGTACCACACGGAAATTGGCGTTTTTGGAGGTGTCCGTGGCTTGCGAGGTGAAACGCAAATCAAACGTCAACTGCCCGAACACAGCCTCCCCCGCAATGTCCAACGCAAAGGAGTCCGCTCCCGTATTCACCACCTCCATAACCTTGTTACCGGCGACATCGACGATGGCAGCCGTTGCCGCCCCGCCAGAGGTCACCCAGGCAGCGCTTCCCTCATTCACCTGATCCGGGCTGCGACCAACAACCGTTGTTCCGCCCGTCTCAAAGCCATCAAAAAATATGACGGCGGCCTGAGAGGAGGTGATGGCTGCCAGCGCGAACATCGCGTAAACCATATTTCTTTTCATTGGAATATTCTTCTCAAACAGCTGCTCATTAACTAATCGCTTTACCCATCAACTAGGCTTCGAGCCAGACAGGAGCCGACACCGTTGAACCTTCCATTTTTTCGGGTCTCCCGCCCATTTCCGCATCACAGTTGTGAATCACACGCACAAGATAGAATTTTGCGTCCGCGTCTTTGATCTCAGGACTCCAGGTTACTTCATCCTGATCCCCAAACGTGGCTTCAGCGACCACCTCGCAGTCATCCTTCCCAAGGGAATGATCTCTTAGAATCTGAATTTTGCCGACCCGCTCTTCCGGATGGGCAGCGCGCGTATTGATTTTAATTTCAAAGGCATAGCTGTCGGACTTTTTGATTGTCGATCCCATGATGCTTCCATTTACGGCGTATCGCAATTCCACCTCCCTGATCCATGAAACAAAGGTGCGGCGCTCCCTTAAGGCCCGTGTAATTGATTCCAGGGAGAGATCGGGCGCCAGAACCTGCGTCGGGGGAAAGCCTTCAGGATCAGTAATGGCATCAATATTATGATTATCGTAAACCCCTACCGGCGCGACCTTCCACCCTTTATTGAGTGCCCGGATATACGCTTCCCACCGAGTCCATCTATACCCTGTATGAAGTTCAAATGTACTGATCGATTTAACGATTTCAGGATCGATGTGATCCCAATCATTGTACTGATTGGGCTGTGGATGATTGAACCCGACTACGACACATCCTTTGTTCCGGCGCGGTTTCGCGGTTTTTGCCCAGTTATAGAATTGGGGGATACTCCAGCGGGCATCAGGCCAGGCGGGGACAGGCCCGCGTTGCCCATGGTCCGCGTTCACGTATTCGGATGTGTTCAATACGGTGAGGTGCCCCTTTCCACCATTCGTTTTCACGTTTCTGCTGTACTCAAAACCGGGAATCGCGACAAAATCCTTTGTCGTATACTCATCGGCCGTACGTTGGGTAATCTCCCAACAAGCGTTGTTTTTTGAAACAGGCTGCAATGATGGTTCCTGGCTGTGATCCGTCGTTGCATAAAAATCGTACCCGTTTTCTTTCGCCAGTCTGTAGTGGTTTGCAGGGAGCCCCTACAGGTTGGTATATGCATCCGGATTCAGGTTGATGGTGTTCCAGTCTTTGTAATCTGTTCCGTCGGGGACCTTCCAATGCGGCTTAAACTCGGTGGGTTCATCCAGTTTGGGCATAGGCTTGGAACGATGGGCTCCGTGCGTCCAGGTGAATATCGTATGCGAATGCGTGTTTCCCCGATAAACATTAAAAAACGACAACGGCTTCTTCTCATCGACCGCCGGAGATTCAGCGAACCTATCCATGATCTGTGCATTGGCGGCAGCCCCCGTACCTGCTAGCAGTCCTAAAACAGATCGTCTATCTATTCTATTTTTTGTCATGATGAGTTTCCTTACTTTGTTTCAGCCATGCTCCATCAAGGCGTCGCGTATTTCGGTGGTGTTGGCTCTTTCTCCAGCCCTTCCGGTCCGCCGGGAACCCGCCCCGTGGACACATATTCAAACGCTCGCACAACGCTGAATTTTTCGGCAGGAATGCGCACATCCCTTCCCTTTCTCGTCAAATATGCGCTACAGGCATATACCGGATCATTCAGCAAATCGCATAACTCGGTAATATGGACAGGCTGTTCCCCCCACCCGGACTGATCGGCTATCAGCCCACCAACCGAACCTTCCCCTTCAATAATCGCGGCGATAAACTGTGAATTATAAACTTCCGGAGCCCACCGAGCCGGATGTTCCGGATCATGCGGAAGCCCTTCATTAAAGGTCATATGGATATTGGTATTCCATGAAACCGGTGCGTACGGTATTTCCCAAGGCAGATCTTTCAACACAATGCGTTTACCGGAGACTGATACGATCTTCAGCAAACCTTTCTCCTCCATTTGCCGTGCACACCAAAGCGCCCGTGCATTTTGGGAGCCGCTGACCCCAATGGCAAACTCATCACCACGACCCAACGGATTTGCACAGCTGCCCTCGGCATACAAATACCCTAACAATCTGGCCCGAGTGCGGATATCGACCGGAGGCTTGCTGGCTGCATCCTTGGTATTCGTGGCCGCAGCATGCAGAGCACCTCCCAGTATGGCTACGACAGCGAATCCGAACAATATCCTCATATGTTAATTCCCTATATTTCCCGCTGATCCTCAAGCGTGTAGCGTTGGATCATGCCATGATATTTTTTCTGGATATCCCGGTACATGCCGCGGATTTCAGCCTCGGTTCCAACAAACGAACATTTTACACAGGCCCACTGCCCATCGCGCGGGATCAGCAGGACGTCGATGTCGCGTGAAAAACAGACCGGACAACGTTTGGTTATGCGGTGATGGTCAGACATGTGGAAAACTCCGTTGAAGTGTTCGTATCGTAGGTTAGCTCAAGCACAAAATAGGGTTCGAAAAGGTTGCCTTCACGGGCAAGCCCGGACGAAGGAGTCGATCCGTTTTCCGGAGCCATCATCACCCGTGAATTTACCTGCGGAACAACGGCACCGACGCACTTTGGCTCAACGACCTCCAATCGACGGCGACGATATAAATAGTCCATCTCCTGCGTGGTTTCCGAGTCGACCACCTGCAAGACAATGCCATGCAGATCGGTTGGATATTCCGTACACCCGGGCGCGCCCTTCAGGTATTCGGTGGCCAGTACTCCCTCTGTTTCGCCCGAAAGCGAACGCTTCAGGGTGATGATTCCCCCCGGCTCGATTACATAGGTTGTTTCAACCGCCACCGAGCTGCCATCGGGAAACACCACACTGGCAGGCGTCAAAACAATCCGGCTTCCGGCACTGCTGCGCTCGACCGATGCCACCTTGGTCGGCACAGTACAGAGGTCAACCTCCTGCCCGTTCTTGACCAGCTTAAGCGTCGTCCGTGATCCATCAAAACTATGGTTCGGATATCCCGTGCGGTACTGCGATTGGATGAGATAAGGATATGCCCCGTTTTCGCGATTCGGGGTGTCGGGCCCGGTGGCCTTTTCAACCCGCCCGATGTAGGCACGCAAGTCACCGATCGAACCGCCCTGATTCGCATCGATCAACACACGAAGATCGGGATCGATGTGCCAGAAATAGTGCTTGTGCGACTGATACAACATTTCCTTCGCCAGATACACTTCCGGTTCCGCAAACGCCCGGGATTCTTTATGCCAACGGGCATATTCGGTGAGGGTTAAATCATCGAGCTCCCCCTGATCCTTCAGCTGCTTGAAATAAGTCAACTGCTTGGTATAGAGATCCCACGCGACTTCCGGCGGATATTCACTATTGTGGTTCCAGGTCAGCCATTGCGTTCCGACAAAGGTATTGTAGTAGGTGTGCCCGTTGAAGTCGGCCTGCATCCGGTATTGGTCAATCAGATTCAAATCATACGGACAGAACGAGGCATCGTTCCCCATTCCGCGAATGACGTTCGGCGGATGGCTCGCCCAAAAATCGTTGCGACCCTCATAGGAAAGGCTCATATCGCGCGCCAAATGCGGGACTGCCACCACCCCAGCCCAATCCGTTTCGTCGGCGGCCGGGCGCAAGGTGTGCCCTTTCGCCGGGAACCACGGCCCCCATGGCATGCCTTCATTGAAGAGATACCAGGAGTGGTTGCAGCCGTGAAAAACACGGACCCCCTCCTCGAAACAACCACCCACCAGGCCTTCCACTTCCGGCGCAATCTCTTTCAGGATGCGCAACGCCGAGCTATCGAAGTGATACGATGTCACCGCCGTCGGCATCCGCTCGAACACTTCCTCAAACTTGCCCAAGGCCATCTCCATCAATTGCCGTTTCTGCTCTTCGTCAAACAGCCAGATGTGCTCTAGGCCGCGCGAAATATCATCCATACCCGGCCCCTCCAGACGATTCAGGGCCAGTCCGATTTCGTCGCCGAACTCTTCATTATACGCTAATGCATCGGCCACGATATGATCCTGAAACAGGTCGAAATAGTGCAGGAAAATACTGGTTTTCATCCCAAGCGAATGAACCAGATCCTGCTGCTGCTTGAAAATTTCGTAGCGACCGGGATCGGTTCGGTGGAAGATATTAAGTTTCATCATACCCATACGTCTCGTTGTTTTATCGTCATACTTTCTTACGGCATATTCTTCGGCCGGGCTGGCTCGAAAGCACACGCCCGGAGCGGCCAACCGCATTACAGTCCTTTAAGACAGGCATCGACGGTTTCGCTGAGGGAACCGGTGGCGAGGCAGATGGCAAAGTCGCAGGCGCCGTAGTAAAGGCGGATCCGGTCCTGGTCGTAGTCGGCAATTGCTCCGCAGGGGAAGATGACGTTGTCGCAGTTGCCGTGCTGCTCCCATGGCTCTTCCGGCATCATGAGATAGGAGTTGGTTTTTCCGATCACCTTCCACGGCTCATCGAGGTCGAGCAGCATGGCACCGATGTAGTAGTAGGTACCCCCGGCGGGCGTGAAAACTCCATGGATGATGTCGAGCCAGCCTTTATCGGTCTTGATCGGCGGCGTGGGGCCAATCTTATCTACATTCCAGAAACGGTATCCCGCCGCCAGCACCGGCTTGAACTCGCCCCAGTGCACGAGGTCGGGCGAGGCGCTGATCCAGATATCGCCGTCGCCGCCATCACCGCCGCCGGGACGGTCGAGCTTGTAGTATTTTCCGTTGATCTTTTCCGGGAAGAGCGACGCGCCGCGGTTTTTCGGTTGCGTGATGGTGTCGATGCGCTCATAGGTTTTAAAATCCTTCGTGCGACCGAGCATGCCGATCGGCGAATCAAAGCCATTTACCATGACGGGGGTGACGATGTAGTACCAGTCGTCGATCTTGGTGACGCGGTTGTCGATAAAGTGGTGATAGCGATCCCACGGCTCACCGACTTCCTGCGGATCGATAAAGTTTTCTTCCGATAGCGTAAAGTTGATTCCGTCTTTGGAGCGGGCAACGCGGGTCTGGCCGACATCGCGCCCGAAGCCGCGTGTGGCGGCGTGTTCAACAACCGAAACCAGCAGGATGGTTTCGTCGCCGCACTGAACCGGTGCGGGGTTGTAGATCTGGGCTTTCCCTGGGAAATCCTTGATGTGCAGCAGCGGGCCGCCCTCGTGGCGCTTAAAGATTTGAGTTGCGTCTTTCATATTAACGTCTCCTGTCATTTCTTGATTAAATATTCCCCGGGTAGCGCTTCAAAGCGCGCACCGATTGATGTGATCCTTTTCCATTGGCCGTCCACCTTGCGGTAGACTTTGCAGTCGTTTCCAAAGCCTGGAAGATTCAGCTCGAATGAATGGGATTTTTCCACCGTTAGTTCGACCGTTTTCTCACCGCGCCCATTCGGCAGATAGCGCGGCAAAACAAACTCCGCATCGGGCAGGATTTTGATTGTTACGCCCTTCCCGCTTTGCGACTCGATGAAATAGAGGCCGCTGCCACCATACTTTACATAGGGCGAATCTCCTCGGCCGACCATGCGGTCGAACTCTTCCGATAGCGGCGGAAGATGGTCGATGAATTCCTGCGGCAACGATTCGCTATGGATCAGCTGGCGACCGGTGCCGAAAGCGGAACAGCCGAGTTCGTATGAAAGCGCCGTATTGCTGAAATAGTCCTCGGTTTCCGAAGTGGTTGAAAAAAGTTCGTAGCGCGGCTGGCTTTTCATGACCTCACCGGCGGCGATGAAAGCCGCGGTTTTGTTGGGCGTGGTTTTCAGATTCAGGTTGTGGGCGGCGGCGGTATATTCCGCCTGTCCAGGAAGGATATACGTCCACATCGCTGCTGCCTGAATACCCTGCGCACGGAAATACTTTGCCATCAGCGGATAGAGGTATGACGTCTGGTTGTAGTAGGTTTCGAACTCGTAGACGATCCGGGCTTTCTTCCTGAAACGTTCATCCCGCATCCAGCCATGCCAAGGCTGTTCATCGTAGGACTGCTGGATATATCCAAAATAATTCTGCTCGCCGATCGCCTTGAGGTCCTCGCCGCGCTTTTGATACGCAGCCGCCTGGCCGGGATAAAAACAGACCGAAACGATTTCGGCATCGGATTCAGCGGCGGCTTCAAACACATCCTCACCCGTCCACTCCATCATGCGCGGCCATTCCATCGACCACGACATCGGCGCGGCTACGCCCTCGTCCCTGAAGAATTGAACCATGCGATTGATGTATCGCTTTGAGTTATCGGCCCGCCAAGTGGTGAAACCTTCAACGGAATCCGCCTTCCCGTTGGCTTTCAACCAGTCCAGGTAGACGGCCAGACAGTTTGGATACGCCTCTATTTCTTCGCGGGTGAAATAACCGGGCTCATTGATCGGTTCGACGATAGCCAGCGCCGGGCTGCTCTTATATTTTGCACCACCTGAAAACCTGTTTTGGCGGTTAAGCAGCTGGCGGATAAAACGGTCTGCTTTTGCCATGAACACCGGATCGATCATCCAGATCGGTTTTGTGTCATCCTTTGTGCTGATAAAGGTGTCTTTCCCCCGCGCTGCACCGAGCGTATTGAGAAATGCCAGATAGGTATACATGCCCCGCTTCTCGGCTTCGGCCAAAACATAGTCGGTCAGTTCCAGCCATTGGTTTTCAACCAGGTTTCCTTCCGTATCAGTGAAGTCGCCCGGCGATAAATGAATGCGGATCAGATTGCATCCCATCAGTTCTAGCTCGTCATACGCCTCGTCGATCATGGCCTTGTAGGCGTCCATCTCGAACGGTTCATGGAGGCCATGGTTTGCCATGCGGCGATATTCCCACGAAAGCGACGGCTGCAGGTTCACGCCCCATAGCACCGCCTCTGAACCATCTTGATAAACCAATGCACCATCCCGCACGTCCAAGGGTTGGAAATCTGCAAGAGCTGGAACGGCAAATGAAACCAGGCTGATAATAACTGGAAAGAGATATCGCATACCTAGTCAAGCGGCGGTTGCAACCCCTCCTCTTTGTATTGTTCGACGTAACGCTTGTAGGCCTGAATGTTTTTCGTGGGACTGTCGGCGTCGGCGACATTGTAGAGCTCACGACCGGAAGCGACCTGCGGCGCTTCTTTGGTCGGCAGCCATTTGGCGAATTTTTTCTTCAGCGCGGTATATTCAGGATTCTCGGCGAGGTTCGTCCACTCGTTCGGATCGTCCGATTCATTATATAGCTCTTCGGTGCCGTCAAAATAGCGGGTATAGCGCCATCCCTTGGTACGCAGGGTATAGTTGCCGCGCCCCCAGGTGGTCATGGCCGGTTGATCCATCGGTTTTGACGGATCTTTCAGCCATGGCGCGAGACTTTGGCCGTCTACATAGCCAGGAACCTCCAGGCCGGTCAGATCGGCAAGCGTCCGATAAACATTGATGAGACCGACGGGTTCCGCACAAGCCTTGCCGTTGCCGGTTTTGTTGCGTGGATCGAGAATAATAAACGGCGTTCGGGTAGCTTCGTTCCACAAAGAGAACTTGCTGAAGCTGCGTTTCTCGCCGAGATGAAACCCGTGATCCGACCAGAGCACGATGATGGTATTGTCGGCATATGGACTCTTTTCCAAGGCCTGGAGGACGCGACCGACATTGTCGTCGGTAAAGTTGATGGAAGCCAGATAGCCGCGCCGGATATCTTCCCAAGCATTGTCCTGGCGGACGGGAATCTCGACATAGATCTGGGCGTTGGCCTGTCCGGCCATCGGTACGTCGGTCAAGTCGTCGGCTTTAAACGGCGGCTCTACGATCGGCTCGGAGAATCGATCCCAGTTTTCTTCCGGCATAATGAACGAGGTATGCGGCAGAATGAAACCAACCGCGAGGAAGAACGGTTTGTCTTGCTTCTTTTCCAAAAAGCGAACCGCGTGCATGGCCGCCTTGTAATCCCCGAAATCTTCCAGCGGATTGGCAGCCGGGCAGGAAATGGTGCGCTTGTTGAACGGCTCCGGATGGTAGCCTTTCTCCGTAATAAGGGTTTTCTTTTTTCCGATGCCGTACATGAAATATTCATCCCACTGCTCGGCCTGGCGGTAGGTGTTGTCCGGATTGTGATACACCTTGGAAAGGCCGCAGGTTGTATACCCGTTTTCGCGGAAGAGCAACGGCAGCGGCATGTACTTTTCCAAAACCCCGGATTCTATCTTGTTGATGTTATAAAATGGATAGAGGCCGGAGTTGTGTGGCTCGACACCGAACAAAAGTGCATTGCGACTTGGTGAACAGCCGGGCGATGTGCAGTGAGCATTGATAAAATTGACGCCCTGTTCCGCCAGCTTGTCCATATTCGGTGTTTTCGCCTGCGGATGCCCGCCAAGAAATCCGCACCAATCGTTCATATCGTCAATACAGATCATGAGTACATTCGGTTGCGCTGCAAACGAAGATGAAACCACGAAAGACACAAAACACACGAAAACAGTGCGGAGAATTTTCTGACCGCAAAGGCGCGAAGACGCAAAGTAACCATTCATTAATCCATTCCTCCAAAAACCCAACATTCCAATCCCCCTAGTTACCCCACCCCTCTTCGAGCAGTTTACGGTCGATGATGAGCTTTTGTTTTTCAATCAGGTATTCACCCGGGCCGGCTTTAAAACGAATGGTGCCGTCTGTTTCAGCAACCAACTTCCAGCGATAGCCTTCTTTGCGGTATACCCACCGTTTTCCAAGGTCTGGAAGTTTGAGTTCAAACTCATGCGACGCACTCAAATCCAACTCGACCACCGGATCGCCGGTATGCAGCTCTTTCCAGTGCGGACGGATGAATTCGGTATCAGGCATAATTTCCAGATGCAGCGCCCCGTTTTCGACAGGTTTGATGAAGTAAAGGCCTGTTCCGGCGTATGTAACGAACGGTGAATTTCCGACGCCGATGATCTGCTCAATCGGGGACAGGAATGTCCCCGCTCCGTTCTTTCCTGAATAGATCAGCTTTCCATCGTTAAAAACCGAACTGGAACGGGACTCAAACGAGTAGCTCGTTTGAATATCTTTGAACTGCTGTTTGGCAACCATGAACGAGGCGGCCTTTTTCGGGGTAGTCTTGAGATTGAACACGTGCGAGCCGCCGAGATATTCGGCATAGGCTGTCAGCCCATACGTCCATTGCGCCGCAATCTGCGCGCCCACGGAGCGGTAGAACTTTGCCATGGCCGGATATAGGTACCCGCTCTGGTTGCAGAAGGTCTCAAATTCGTAAACCAGCTTTGCCTTGCCTTTGAACGCATCGGAGCGGAGCCACCCCAACCAATCCTCATTCTCAGAACATTGCTGAATGTATGGCAGATAGTTGCGGTTGCTCAGCTCTTCGGGGTTTTCCCAAAACGGCGTCTTCAGATCGCTCTGCCCCGGATAGAGGCAGAAGGATACGGCATCCACATTGGAGTCTGCAATGCCACGAAAGGCGGCGCGGTTTTTCTGGATGAGCCGCGCCCAGCCGCAGTTCCAGACCACCGGCTGTGCCATGCCTTCATCACGAAACAGCTCAACCATGTCGTTGAGGTAGCTTTTTGTATTCCCGTAGCTCCACTGCTCAAACTGTTCGCGGGTGCCGCCTTCATTTTTCTCCAGCCACTTTTCGAACCAGTAATACGCCGGTTCGTTGACGGGTTCCAGAACCGCCAGCGCGTCGTGGTTTTTATAGAGCAGGCCATTGTAGGGATTGCGACGATTGAGCAGCTGCCGGATATTATTCTTTGTGGCCGCGATCACCGCAGAATCCACCATCCATTCTTCGCGGGGATTTGCTGCCGCGAATGAGTTTCGATCATACGGAAACTGTGTGCCGTCGTGATCCAGATGATTCAGGAAGGTCAGATAAATGTAGAGCCCGCGGTTCTGGGCTTGCGCCATGGTGTAGTCGAATATGTCCAGCCAGATGGTCTCGCTCAGGTTTCCGGCTTCATCGGAAAAGTCACCCGGCATCAGGTGGATGCGGATCAGCTCCGCGCAAAGCCGCTGGATTTCATCAAAGCTTTCATCCGTCGTTGCCTTGAGATCCTGCACCTTCAGCGGCATCAGCACCCCTTGGTTGTGCATTCGCGAAGCATGCTCGAAACTCAGCATGGGCTGAAAGTTCACCCCCCACAGATTAACCTCGGTGCCATCTTGAAAATAGAGCGTCCCGTCTTTCGCTATGATTTTTTGGAACAGCCCATCCGCAGACACAGACGAAAGGGATAGACACATGAGCAACAAGCAGCAAATGGTTTTCATCAAACTTCACCCCGTCTTGCCTCGAGTTTGGCCCGGATTTCGTAAGCATCCTTTTCATTCAGCGTGTAGAGCTTCAGACAAAACATGGCCAGAACGGGTGCCAGAATGGAGGCCCCGACAAAAAACAGACGCAGAATGGTCATGGTGCCGGCGGGCTGATCCGCTCCAAGTTTTTCGTTGAATCCACTGAAATGAATGGCAATACCGGAAACAAGAAAGGTAAAGGAACCGCCGAACTTGGTGATCCATGTGAATACGGAACTGATAATCCCTTCGCGGCGCTCACCGAACTTATATTCGTCCCAATCGCACAGGTCGGCGATCATGGAGGGAACAATGACACCGAGCGAAACCCAGATCGGCCCGTTCAGAACGGAGTCGAGCAGCAAGAGGTACGGCATATCCGGTGTAAAGATAAACCACTTGGACACCCCGCCCAGCGCCGTCATCGCCAGAACAATCAGCATGGTGCGTCGTTTCCCGAAGTGGAGCGCCAACCAGCGCAGCATGTAAATGCCCACAAACCCGACGACGGCAAAGCCGGTTCCGTTCCACGCATTCAAGATGATCCCCTGCTCCACATCGCCGCCTTTCACGTGGTAGATCACAATATACATTGCGATGCTTCCGGCAACGGCCCCGCAGAAGTTCAACGCAAAAACAATGCCGACGAGCCCCATCATCGGCTTCGACGATGCCGCCTGTCCGATGGCCTTGAAGAATCCGATTTTATTTTCCGATTTTTCCGCGACGGCATAAAAGCGCTCTTTGCCGAAGATCGCTGGCAATACGCCCAGTCCGATGAAAACCACAATTCCAAGTACCAGCGAAACCCATCGCGCACCCACCAGCGTATCCGAAAAACAGTTCAGGTTGGTGGCTGGCAGATACCAGTTCACACACAGATTACCGATGTTATAAAACAGCGCCATAAACACCATCAAACGGGTTCGTTCGTGATAATCGGGCGTCTGCTCATACGTTAACGCGTTATACGGGACGGAATAGATCGTGAAAGCGGTAAAAAACAAAATACTGCCAACCGTCAGCCACAGGAAGATGCCTGTTTCCCCCATCCCTCGCGGCACCAGCCAGATGGATGAAAATGAAAATGCCAGGGCAATCGCACCGCCAAACACAAACGGACGACGACGCCCCCATCGCGATTTAAAGCGATCGGAAATACGCCCCATAACCGGATCGGTAAAGGCGTCCCAAATGCGTGGAATGGTCATCGCCATACCGAACATAATGGGATTCAGCCCGAGGAATATCTGGAAGATGGCCTGTGCCATAAACGGAATGACCAAGCCTCCGTTCTGAACAGGAAATCCTCCCGCGCCGACCGCTAACTTTTGCCCGAACGGGACACGATCTTCGGGTTTTGTTTTGTGTGCTGTTTTCATGATGATACGTGATCCTTAACCCATGTTGCCTGATGATCGACGACGAGCGGAAAGGTGTAGGAACCTGGCGGTTTTTCAAACATAATGGGTTTGAAACCGGGGATCCGGAATTCAAATGGAACTGCGGTTTCTTCGTCGAGCTCTGTCACCAACCCGCCATCGGCATGCCACTGCCATGCATCGCGAATAAACCGTGCGTGCGGGTAGAGTTCAATGCGAACCGTACGGGGTTCGATGTCGATCATATAGAGGCCTCGGCCTTGGTATGAAACCAACGGGGAAGATCCATATCCGATGATTCGTGCCGGCACGGATGGAACCTCTACCGGACACCACGAAACACCGCCGGAATGGATGAACAGATCCGGCGTTCCTATGATACTGACATCGTGTTCATAGGAGAGCGCAGCCGTATCAAACACATCATGAACATCGCTGAGTGTCTTAAACTCGAAACCACGCGACAGCTGACGAAAAACCTGCCCTGCAACGATGTAGGATGCCGCCTTTTTCGGCGTAGTCTTGAGATTCAGATTATGGGCGCAACCCATGTGGGAAGAATAGATATTGAAACAGTGCGTCCACATGGTGGCCATCTGCACACCGAGCGCGCGGAACAACTTGGCCATGGCCGGGTGCAGATAGGAACTCTTTTCGTTGTACATGGTCTCGAATTCATAGACGACCTTCGCCTTGCCGGCAAACTCGGCCGACCGCAACCAGCCCAGATGGTCATAGTCGTCAAAACAGTGTTGAAGAAACGGCAGATAATTATTACCGCTCATGTCGGCGGCATTCTCCATGAACGGATCGCCGACATCGTCCTGCCCCGGATAGAGACAAAATGCGACGGCTTCGGCCTGCGATTCCGCAATGGCAGAGAAGACATCGCTCCGTCCCTGGATCATCCGCGGCCAGTTGCAGTTCCAGACGACGGGCTTCGAGGAACCTTCATCGCGCAACAGGTCGTGCATCGAATCGATGTATCCCTTCACCACCTCGCTGCGGTAGCGGGAGAAAGCCTGCCGGCCAGGCTCACCATCATGCAGCGTTGTCCATTTTTCAAACAAGCCTTGTTGCAGCGGGCTGGATTCCATTTGATCGAAGGTCAGGTATTCCGGCTCGTTGATCAATCCCCAGACACAGATGGCATCATCGTCTTTCAACTTCAGCCCGTTATACGGATTCGTCCAGTTGACCAGCTGCCGGATCATGTTCTGCGTTTTTTCCACGCAGTGTGGATCGAAGATCCATTCCTCGCGGGTAAATTTCGGGACAAATGAATCCTCGACGAATACATACTCCATCTGGTTGAGGAACGTGATGTAGACATAGACCCCATTTTCGCGCGCCTTCGCAACCAAATAGCCGAGCATATCCAACCACATGGTATCGACCAGATTTCCGTCGGCGTCGGTAAAGTCGGCAGGCGTCAGGTGGCAACGGATCAGATCGCACCCCATAGTTGCAAGATCGCGGAATCCATCGTCGCACATATCCTTCATGACCTCAGAGGTCATGGGAATGCCCATGTGCTCCATGCGGAATTTATATTCCCAGTAGAGGTTGGGTTGGAAATTATTCCCCCACAGCACCACCTCGGAGCCATCTTCATAAAACAGCACACCTTCGCGCACCTTCATCTTCATCGGAAAATCAGTTATTCTTGTCATTGTTTCGCTTCCAAGTTTCCCCTGCATCAGCCAATAGAATTAACCCTATGCGGCCATATAATCAAACATTTATTTTGTATTTGTATATCATTTGACGGTTTCTATTCAGCATTTCCCGTTTCCCCCCACCTAAATGGCTATTTCCTGATCTCGTACTCCCCTGGTTTCGCGCTGAAGGTGATCGATGGCGGCTTGGTCTGCACCCGTGTGTGTTTTCCATTTTCGATGCGGAAGACGGCCCATTGCCGACGATCCATCCCGGGAATATCAAGGCTCAGAGGAAAAGCCTTATTATGGTTCACGACGGCGCGTCCTTCATCAGCGAAAACCGCATGCGGCATGATCTTCAGCATCCAGCGGTTGGAAAACTTTTCACCTTCGAATACGGCCTTCAGAAAATACATGCCCTTCCCTTCGTACTGAACAAAGGGCGAACTGCTGTAACCGGCAATACGTTTCGGAATACGGGGAAGCTCGATAAAGTCGTTTTTCAGGTCTCCGGTATGTATGAGTTGCTCTTCATCCGCATAGGCACTCAGGTCCAATGAAAAGGAGAGTGCAGCATTCCCGAAACGGTCAGCTTCATCTTCCGTTGTTTCATAGGGCACATAGCGCGGTGTATTTTTGAACACCTGTCCGGCAATCAGAAAGCTGGCCGCTTTTCGCGGAGTGGTTACCATGTTCAGGTTGTGGGAATGATTCCTGGAAAGCCCACCTTCACGATTGTCATATAGGTAGTACGTCCACATGGTCGCCACTTGCGCACCCTGTGCCCGGAAATATTTCGCCATGGCCGGATACAAATAGGTCGATTGGTTATGCCATGTCTCATATTCATAAACGATGGAAGCCTTTTTCCCCTTGAACCGCTTTTCCTGCAGCCAACCCTGCCACTCCCTATCGCGATAGGACTGCTCCAGGTAGGGCAGATAGTTGCGGTCACTCAAATCACGCCGCCCGCTCTTCTGGGCATCATTCTGCCCTGGGTAAGTTGAAAACGAAACGACAGGCACGGCCGAATCCACAGCCGCGTCAAAGGATTCCCAGCCCTGATGCAAAGGCCCCTGCGACCAGAAAAGATTCCAGCATGCGACCGCCGGAACACGTTCTTCATACAGCAACCGATCTATGCGGTTGATGTAGGTTCTAATGGATTCCGTCTTAAAAAGGTTCCATGCATTGGAACTGTCCTGCTGCCCATTGGCAGAAAGCCATTCTTCGTATACGCGCACCCCATCGGGAAATTCACGTTCCGAGGGAACGCTTTTCGGCCAGGTCGGCTCGTTCATAATCTCGGCAATAATCCATCCCGGATACTCTTTATAGATCCGCCCACCATCGTAGGGATTCGGGCGGTTTACCAACTGGCGGATATAGTTGTCGGTTGCCTCCAGTTTTCCGGGCACCACCATGGCCTCCCACTTATGCTCCTTAAGAGCATAATTCAGAATGGCATCCCGGCCCTTCTCCGCGCCCAAATGGTTCAACAGGGCAAAGTTTACATAGATGCCGCGCCGGTGGCACTCCGCCATCGTATAGTCCAGCATATCGAGCCATACCGTTTCGATCAGATTACCTTGCGCATCTGCAAGATCACCCGGACACAAATGGATGCGGATAATATCGCACCCCATCTGTTGGATTTCATCAAACCCCCGATTAACGATCGATTTCCACTGCACCACATCAACCTTTTGGCTTCGGCCTTTGCCGCTTTGCGTGCGATGCCATTCCCACGACATGGCCGACTGGAAATTCACCCCCCACAGCGCAACCTCGTCTCCATCGTCATGATACAACGTCGCATCCTGCACATAGATGCGCTGGAACTGTTCATCGCCGGGACAGGAAACAATCGTTCCATACCAACCCTTGCCACGCTGATCGGCCACAGCCGCCGCAACAAATAATAGAATACAGGGAATCAAGGTACGTAAAGTCATACTCCACCTAATACGCGGCTTGAAGGGTCTGCGCGTCGTTGAACTTGATGTATATCGGATTGCCAACAGCGGTGCGCCCGGCGATGTCGGTCAATTCCACCCGGTAGTAGGCGTTGAACTCACCATTGATTCCGTCGATGGCCACAGGCACATCTGAAACCGATTCAGAGAAGCTGCTCGCGCCTCCGGGATACGTGGCCAGCACCGCGCCGTTGCGGTAAAGCACGACGGCATCGATGGAGGTCTCCGAAGAACCCGAAATTTCCAGTGCAATGGAATCTCCGGCATCAACCTGCAACACCGAACCCATCATTTTTCCGTTGCCTTCAAAGTTGAGCTCCGGCCCATCGGTTGCGTAGGCGTGTCCGTTGGCCAGCGCCTCTTTGAGTTGGCGGTAGCAAAGGCGGTCCATATAGCAAACGGTCCACGGTTTCTGTCCGAGCTGGGAGGCCTTGTGAAAATCGCGTCCGGCACGGGCGGTCAGTTTGTAGCCGCGCTGCAGGTAGGCGTCCCACTCGTCCGTGCGGCGGCGTTCGGTCTCGTCAAAACGCCCCCCGTTCCAGATTTCGTAACCCTGGAAAATCACTTTATGATCCGGCAGGCCGGCCCACTGCCCGTTCGAGTGATTCGGCATCGTCAGCGCGCCCTGCGTCAGACAATCCCGCATCCGGGCGAACACATCGCCATTCTCCGGCACATAGGTTTCAAGGAAGAAGGCGTTGAAGTGCCCAAATTCCATCGTTATTTCTTCGCCGCAGAGGAAAAGAAAATCGTCGTCGTTGAGCGCCTCCATTTCCAGCCGACCGCGAATACTATTGTGCTCGGTGGTCATCACAAAGCTCAGCCCCTTGGAAACCGCATTGGATTTCATATCCGGAATTTTGGAAGCCGCCCGGTCGGCATCGGCACTGTGTTCAGAATGACAGTGCAGCTCCCCGGCATACCAGCCCGGGGCGGAGGCGGCCGCGACCGGCGTGCCGGAACCCGCACTGGACGGCGCGCTCTCGTTGCCGATCGAAACACAGCTCACCTTGTAGTAATAGGTCTGCTCCGGCTCCACCTTCCAGTCGAAGTATTCGTGCACTTCGCACGATGCAATGTTAATCCGGTTAGACGCTGCCGGCACAAAGTCGGCAGTGGTGCCACGATAGAGCCGGAATGAAGAGATATTTTCATTGTTCGGATTGCTCCATCGCACACGTACCACTTCCGGCGAGGCAGTCTGCGTCCAGACCTTGGCCGGCGGAACGAGGTTGAAATAGGCTTTGGTTGAAAAATCGCGGTTGCGCCGGATTTCCACCTCCGGCAACGGACGGCTGTAGAGTTTCAGTTCATCCAGATAGCCGGTAAAATGGCGGTTGCCCGCGCCGTCGCAACCAACCTTCAGCGGGTTGGTGTGGAAATCCTTAATATAACTGCGCCAGCACTGGGTGCGGTTTTTACGGGAACCATCCACATAGGCGCGCAGGTAGCCGCCGTTGAAGCCGCCGTTATAGTTTTCGTCTTCAAGATACCCTTCCCACACGCCTGACACATGCACCCATGTCCCGGTGGTGTCAACACCGGGGCCCTTGCACCCACGCGCCCAGTTATCCTGGTTGTAGGTGAAGTCCATTTTTCCGTCGATCAGCTTGAGCTCGTAGTCGAGGTATTCGCCGGTGGCGCCGCGCGGCTTCTGCAGAATCACCGTATCGCTCTGCGCGACGGTCATATACACCCATCCGTCGATCGAAAGCACATTGGTGGTAGCGATGCTTCCGGCATACGGAACCTCAAACGAGTCGTCACCGTCCAGACAAACCGCCCGACCCGATTTTCCGGCCACATACGAGGGATCGCCGGCTGCGACTCCGTCGTTTCCGTTGCCCGTGGCATCCGCTGCGCCCTGCTCAAAATCCCAGTGTGCCGCCAACCCGGTGCCAACCATGCCTTTCGTGATCGATACGCCGTTGCACAGCGCACTCAGCGTCGCTTCACCGGAGGTGGAGGACGATATGAAAAAGGTGGCTGCCCCGCGGCTATCGGTGAGCTGCGCGGACGAAACCGTATCGACTGCGCCGCGATTCGATGAAAGCGTCACGCTCTGACCGGTCAACCGGCCACCACCGATATCGAACACCACCACGGTTGCTTCGCACTGCTGGGAGCCGTCCGCACGGGCGCAGTACGGGCGCAGCGAAATATAGCTCCGCACACCGTCAACCGCAGAAAAGGCGGCGAACGGAAACAGCAGAATGGTGATTAAAATGGATTTCATTACTTCTTACCGAACTGTTTGCTCTGGGTGAACTCAAGATGCCCGCGGTTGAGGGCCGCCAGCTCTTTTTCGATATCCGCGTACGCCTTTTCACCAGACCGGTTTTTGCGCTCGAGCGGATCTTTTTCATAGTCATAGAGTTCAGTGAATTCCGGCTCTTTCACATACTGATTGCCGTGTTTACCCTTTCGCTCCCAGCCTTTGTACCAGGCAACATAACGGTAGCGTTCGGTGCGAATCGCAATGCCCCAGTATTTGTTGTGCGGATAGATGCTTGCGGCATATTCCTGAACAGATTCTTTGCTGTCTTTTAAAATCGGAACGAGGCTTTTACCATCGAGCCCGTCCGGTGTGTCCTGTCCGGTCAGTTCACAGAGCGTCGGAAAAATGTCGATAAAGTTGGCCGGAGAGGTCGAGTTGCCGACCGGGGTTCCTGCGTTGGCAATGATTAGCGGAACGCGGGTGGACTGCTCATAGGTCGTATGTTTTCCCCAGATCTTTTTATCCCCCAGATGAAAGCCGTGATCGCCCCAAAGCACGACGACGGTGTTTTTATCCAACCCGGTCTCCTTGAGCTTCGCCAGCACCTTCCCGATCTGGGCATCCACATAGGAAACACAGGCCAGGTAACCGTGGATCAGTTCGCGCTGGGCGTCTTCAGGAACCAGCCCCTCTTTCGGTACGCCGCTGTAATCGCGGGCTTCAATGTAGTCTGTTTCTGCGCAGGCCGGAGCCCCTTCGGGATAATCCTGAAACGCAGCAAGTTCCAGCTTATCGCGTTCATACAGATCCCAATATGTTTTAGGAGCAACAAACGGCAAATGCGGTTTCAGAAAACCGACCGCGAGGAAAAACGGCTTGTCCGAATCTTTCAACATCTCCAGCTGCTCAACACCGCGGTTGGCAATGGCACCGTCTTTATACGCATCGTCGGGCACATCATAGCACTCCACAGCCGGGCCGCCGCCATGATCGCGCACATAGGAACGAAGCGGCTTGCCGCTGAGTCCCTTGGACTGCCCCTCCTTCTTCAGCTTAGCAACCAGATCCTTCAATGCCGGATCGTGATAGTGGCCGTCAACGATCGGCCCGCCGGTTTCGGGGTTGTGAGGGTTTAGGCCATGAAATGTTGTCCAGGAGATTTTGTCCTGCGGGCCCTGCCAATCGTCTTCCACATTCCGGGGATCAAATATTTTTCCCGTTCCAATGGTGGTGTAGCCATTGTTTTTGAAATGCTGCGGAAGCGTCAGAATATCGGGATGCATCTCGCGCATTTTATACCGGCCGCCCCCCATGCCGTAGATGCCGATGCTGTCCGGATAATACCCGGTCAGCAGACTCACGCGCGACGGCCCGCAAACCGCCTGCTGGCAATGCGCGTTCAGGAACACCGTTCCGGCGTCGGCCAATTTATCAATGTGCGGGGTAATCGCTTCATCATAGCCATAGCAACCCAGCAGCGGCTTCAGATCATCCACCGCAATAAACAACACGTTTTTCGGCTTAGCAAATGTAGTCAGCATTGAGCACGTAACTGCCAATAAAATTATTCCCGGTTTCATTTTCATAATCATCCTACTTCTTCGCTCCGTATTCGCCGAACGTATGGGGAAGGCTGGACATGAACCCCTCCAGCTCCATCTGCTTTCGCTTGAGGATTGCGGCATACTCCGGATTGGCGGCCAGGTTCTTCTGTTCGTAAAGGTCTTCATTCAGATCAAACAACTGGTCAGCATCCCAGAACGACGGATACATCTGTTCATTCTGATAGTTATGATGATCAACACCCGTCCAGAAAACCTCACGGGGACGTTCCTTCATCTTTTTCTCCACTTCGGGCGTAACGCGGTTGGCGAGATATTTCCAATCCCTGGAAACGATTCCCCTGGCATTCCCTGCTTCAATCAGCATGGCCTTCCGCCAGTCTTCGGGCTCGCCTTTACCGGCCAGCTGCTGTGTAAAACTGCGGCTATCGGTCGCCATGTCCTCCGGCAAAGCCCCACCCGCCAGCTCTACCAGCGTGGCCGCAAAATCAATATTACCGATCAGGCTGTCACAACGTGCCCCGGCCTTTACTTTGCCCGGCCACTCAATCAACAGCGGCACCTTGGCCCCGCCTTCATAAACGCTGTTCTTACCGCGGCTGCCATGGTCACTGGTATAAATGACGATCGTGTTTTCGCGCAAGCCGAGTTCATCCAGCTTGCTCAGCACCGCACCGACATAGTCATCCATGCGCGTCGCCATGGCATTCTCCTTGGGAACGCCAGCCTCTTTGCACCGCTTCAGCACATCGTCGTTGGACGGCAACAGCTTCATCGGCTCAGGCAACAGACCATTGGAGGTCACACGGCGGTCATACGACTCAATCTGGTTATAATCAAAAATATACTGTCCGTGCGGTACCGGCAGTGAGCAGTATAGAAAGAAGGGCTGGCCCTTGCTTTCTTCGATAAACTTCAATGCCCCCTCGCACTGCCAATCGAGGTTTACGATGGAATTGCCCCACTCCATGCGATCCACCACATCCCAACCGAATCCATCACTCAGGTAATTCACCCCGGCCTTATACGCCTTTTTCAGCTTGGCCTCGAAGGTTGCCACGTCGTCATATTGCGCATTTGGCTCGCGCTCATTCTTTTTCATCTTCGGCATACCGACCGTTTTATCATCAGGAAGATTGTGCCATTTCCCGATGATCCCGGTGCGGTACCCGGCAGCCTGCAGCGTTTTGGGCAGGTTGGTTTCCTCGCGCAGAATCGCAGGACGCCAATCCAGCTGGGCATGCGTACCGGCGGGATAATCCTTCTGAAGTTCAATGCCGCGCGTCGCATAGCGTCCGGTCATCAGGCAGTAGCGGCTCGAGGTGCATACCGTTCCATTCACATAAAACCGAGTAAACAGCATACCGCCATCCGCCAGCGAATCGATATTGGGGGTCAGCACCTTTGAATCGATCTTCTTATTCCAGAACCCACGCTCCTTCGCGCCGGTGTGCGTGGCCCAGATATCCGTCATATCCCGTGTACAATTGATCTCATCTCCATCCAGGTCATCGGCATAGATAAATACAATATTCGGTTTCGCATAGCCCATCGTTACGGCAAACAATGCCGTCATTAGCACCCACTTTTCCATTATTTTATTTTCTCCATGTGCATACTGAACAGCTCCATTTTGGAAACGGATTTTTCATCGCCCGTTTCCAACAACTCAACCCTCAGAACCTGATCCCCAGCGTCTAAATGGATCGTTCCGAAATCATGATATTTTTGGCCGGCGCCAAGCATCACTTCGCATGTTTTTCCGCCAGCGGTTAAGCGAATCTTCGTGTTCGAGGGAACACCGAGTGCCCGCAAATTGACCGTATAGGTGCCCGCCTCCAAGACGCGTACCTTCATCTCCTGAACGGCACCGATCTCTCTGAAAAATGTGTTTGCCCAGGTCACTGAGTTTTCGCCTTTGAAGCGATAGGCGCACTCCATTTCCAGATAGGCGTTCGGGCCCACTTCCTGCACCGGATCGCTCCAGGCGTGTGGGTCGGCTTTGATCTCAGTGAACGCATCAAAATAAGCAGACTGCATAGCCGAAAATTTTTCCGGCATGGCTTTCTTGAGATCCTTCTTTTGCTCCGGATCTTTGGAAAGATCAAACAAGCCCCAATGGCCCTTCTCATTTACAACCACCCAGTCGCCCTGAACGAAGCAGGTTTCGCGGCCGTTCAGCGGCATCGAGTGTTCCGTAAACCGATAGTTCCAACCATCGGAAGCTTTATGCTGCTGCGGCTTGCCTGTTTCGCCGACAAAGAAACCCCGCCCCGGCCACTTGGTATTTCCGTTAACCAGAGGCAAGAGGCTTTGGCCGTTAAGTTTCGGCGTGCCAGCCGGGCGCTTTCCATCAGCCAGTTCTACGAGCGTCGGATAGATATCCATCACCAGCGTCATCCCCTCCACCACCTTCGGCTCAAATTTAGCAGGGCAATATATGGAGAGCCGGTTGCGCACGGCGCATTCCCAGCCGGTCGCCTTTTTGCCGCGGAAGCCCGATGGGTTTCGTGCCGCCCATTCTTCATCGTTCAGATTATAGTAGTCTTTCGTCAGCGCAAAATATCCGTCCTCATTCTGTTTCAGAATGCGCGTCGTTGGCGTCGGGCCGTTGTCGCCGAAAAAGAGCACGATGGTATTTTCGGCCAATCCTGAATCTTCCAATGATTGGAGAACCCGCCCGACCTGGGTATCGAGCTGCTCCATCATGCCGAGAAACATGGCATAGTGCTCGCCGACCCCTTTTGCCATATATTTTTGCTGGAGTTCCGGTGGGCAGAGCCACGGCTCGTGCGGCGCGGCATACGGGATGTAGAGGAAGAACGGATTCTCCTTCTGCGCTTCAATAAAACGGATCGCCTTATCCGTAACGCGCTCCACCTGCCAGCCGTCTTCGCGCCCGTCATACGTTCCGTTGTGAAAAAACGGTGGATTAAAATGCTCGTAGCGCCCATAGCTTCGGACATCCTCGCGCACCACCGGCCAGGCTTCGTCAAAACCACGGCGCGAAGGAAGTTCTGCATCGCTCAGGCCGAGGTTCCACTTACCCATCATCCCGGTCACATAGCCCGCATCCTGCATCGCTTCAGACAAAAAATATTCATCCAGATGCGGTGCCTCCGCTCCGAAACCGACGGCCGAGGTTCCTGTCCGCATAAAGTTCCGGCCGGTCATCAGCGCCGAACGCGTCGGTGCACAGGCTGCCGCCGTGTAGAAGCGAGTAAACTGCACGCCGTCCTTCATCAGCCGATCCATCACCGGTGTCTCCAGCGGCGGCTGCCGGAATCCATAGTCATCGAATCCCTGATCATCCGTCAGGATCAGCACAATGTTGGGTTTCGAAACCGCGAATCCATTGCAGCAAAGAGCCAGCAATCCAAACACAAGGAACCGCAACATAATTACTCTCCAAATTCCCCGAACGGACGGCCGATGTCCTGAACGTAGCCGGTCAGGTGCACCTGCATCTCTTTCATGACCTTCTGGTATTCAGGATTTGCTGCAAGATTGCTCTTTTCGTTCGGATCCTTCCGCAGATCAAACAACTGATCGGGATCCGCAAAACCAAACCGTTTATACATCTGCCCATACGGCGTCTTGACCCACAGGCGGTCAAAGTTGCCCGCATCAATGTTTTCTGCCAGCGTGCCGCTTAGATTTGGACTCATGCCGCGCTTGAGCATCTGATCGTTGTAGCGAATGGCGATGTATTTGTGATCTTTGGTCACCACGGATTTCGCATAGCCCATCTCGGTGTAGATGGCCTCTTTGAGCACATCGGTTTTTCCGCTCCAGACCGGCAAAATGCTCATCCCGTCGAGATGCAGCCCCTCAACCGGCTTCGCCTGAGCCACGTCCATGAAGGTGGCCGCCATATCCGTCACATCAATCAGCGTATCATTCACCTGTCCCGCCTGAAGGCCGCCGTCCGGCCAGCGCACGATGAAGGGAATATTGTTGCCGCATTCATACGGCGTGGCTTTTCCGGTAGCCTGCTGATCCGCAAGGTAAATAACCAGCGTATTGTCAGCAACGCCCATTTCATCGAGTTTGTCGAGAATCACGCCGACTCCTTCATCCGTCCACATCATCATCTCCGCCACGACCCCTTTGTTTTTAGGTATGTCTGAGCGGGGGCCCATCACTCCGACGGCTTTATCGGTAATCCCTTCGGGAGTCACCGTAACATCGGCACTTTCGATCGGTTCGTGCGGGCCATGGGTCGGCGTGAAAGCCGTCCACAGGAAAAAGGGTTTATCGTCCGGTGCCTGATCGAGAAAGTCGAGCGCGCCTTTCACCGTGTATTCCACATTGTGATGTTCCAAAGCCTTGGGATACTGATCCACCACATTTCCGGCCGTAATGCATTCCGCATAATCAAAGCCGTAGCCATGAATCAGGTCGCGTTGAATCTCAACAGACTCCTGAAGCATCGCCTTGATCGCCGGGTCGTTCGGATCGGCATCATTCGGAATGTCATGCAGCGGGAGCAGTTCATGAAAATCACTGTGCCACTTACCGGACGCACCGGTATAATACCCCGCCTTCTGTAGCGCCTGCACAATCGTGCGGTCGGTCTCGCAGAAGAAAGCGCCGTTTCGGATCGGCGGCTGATAATCATATTCCTTGAACAGCCGGTTTCGGCAGCGACTCGGGTAGGATCCGGTTAAACAGCTGTATCGCGTCGGAACGCAGAGCGCCGAGGTGGTATAAGCACGCGTGTGAAGCACCCCCTCTTTGGCCAGGCGATCAATATGAGGCGTCGCATACTTCGCTCCATATGCACCAATGCTGTTCATATTTTGATCATCACCAATCAGCACCAGAATATTCGGGCGCTCCGCCGCATGGGCCATCACAACAGTGCTCAAAACAATCAAAGTCAAAATTCTTTTCATCTCATTCTCCCTGTATCTGTAATCGTATAAATTCATGCATGCTTTCGTCAGTATCGACCCGGTTGGTAACCGACTCGAACGCGTCATCAACCGCACCCGCACCCACCTCAACAACGCCATTGGTTTTCCAACCATTGGAAACCAGGTTGGTAGTCGTTTCGACCCAATACACCAGCGTGTCGTCATCCGTGCGGCGGCGGTAGACATATTTCCAGCCATCGACATTTCCAAGGCTTGGAAGAATCCCATCATCATTCGCGTTGGTCGGATTCCCGCCGAGCGCGTATTCCGCCAGGTTATCGATTAAATCATCATCCGGATTCGCATCCATCGCAGCATCCACGCCAGTCAGTCCATATCCGGCAATCCATGTGCCGAACAAGGACTGGCCGGCCTGAAGGCAAACGGATTCCACAAGCAGATCCACGGCGTTTGCATCCGAAACAGTCGTTGAATTGATGCCGGGGCGAAGCGCATTGCTGAAAAAGGCGGAAGACGACACAAACGCATGTGAATAGGTATCCACCGGGGCGGTCTTCAGCGGATCATCTGCCCGGTTATAGATAGTGGCTGTGGCCGTCCAGTTGGATGCAGTTGCGCCTTTAGCCATAGCCAGCTCCATCGTAATCCAGTCCGAAACCGAGCCCGGCCCGTTGGTGGTACCAATGTCTGAAGCGGCAAACGTGTTTCCGCTCTTGAACGAACTCCCGCCGGAATCCTCAAACAGCCCGAGCCGGTAGGTGCCATCCGCCCGACGTTTGAAGCTGAGCGATATGACCGAGCCGTCCGATGCGGCGAACTCAACGCGGAACAGGTTCTTTTCGGCCACCGACGCAGCCGTCTCAGTAAACCGGAAGGTCGCACCCACCTTGAGGTCATCACCCGAAACAGGTGTGTAGTATGCCTTCTGCCAACTATTGGCATCCACAGCGACCGACCCTGTTCCATTTGTATTCACGGTAAAGGTGCCGGCATCGCCCGTCCAACCGCCCTGCCCGACCAGCTCGCCGGAGGCATACCCTTCATCCGCCGTAAACTCAATGACTGTGCGCTCGATTTCATCGTGGGTGTAGATATACATGCCGTCGGCGCAGGCCGTGAAGAAACGGCCTTCGGTGTCCACCAGCATCGAATTGATCATCGTGACGGCCTCCGGCGCGTCCGGCTGCGTTGGGCCGTGCAGTTTGGCCCAGGTGATGCCGCCGTCCACCGAACGGTAGAACGGCTCCATCAGCAGCCCGCCGGGAACCGGATGGTTGAGGTTCTCGCCTTCAGCCCATCGGTCGAGCTGATGGTGGTTGTGGCTCTTAGACGCATAAACAACATGTTCATATCCGGGGCGCGGATCGAACTCCACAAACCCCATCCACGGCACCGGCTCAAGCGCGCTGAAATAGAGGTTCGGTTCCAGGCCGGTGTCGTTGAGTTCCCAATCATTGAAAACTTCGGAGTATTCATAGATGCCGCTGCGGCCGGCCATCAGGATGCGCAGGTTGCCCGCGCTGGTCGCCGGATCGATGGCCAGCAGTTTTTGCGGGGGTAGGCTGTACGTTCTTCTCATGCCGGACACATGCCAGAATTTTCCCGAAAGCCCCGGCACGGCCTCTTTCGGCGGCTCGGGAAGAGGCGTCCAGTTTGCTCCGCCGTCGACCGACACATACATGCCTAGGCTGGCCGCATCCACGCCCACCTCAATGTCGTCAACGCCGATGATCAGGTCGGGATTTGAGGATGACATCGTGACGATGTATTTGTTCATGTCCGTCCAGCTGCTTCCGCCGCTGTCGCTCCGCAGCCGCCCGGCATAAACACGGTTGGTGTTCACCGACGACCAGAAAACCAGACAGTTGATATACAGCGTATCGGGTTGCTTGATACCGGTATCAATCCAGTTAACCCCTGCATCGTACGATTCAAGGATGTTGCCGACTTCCGAGTAGGAGCCGATCATGTGGTCGGTGTTGTTGGGATCGTAAGCCATGCCGCTCATGTTGCGCGAGTCGCCCCACGAGACTCCGGGCAGCGGATTGGCAGCATCGCCCAGGTCATCAAAAAGCTGGTTGTTATGATGCGAGATGCCCTTCCACATCAAACCGCCGTTTGTAGAAACCACCACACCGTATTCCTTGGCACCAATGCTCCAGTGATCCGGATTGCCTGGCGAAACGGCAATCTGCGTCATCGCCTTGCAGGGCCCCCCGTTGGCATAGGTGGCAAAATTCGCACCGAAGTCCGAACTCTTCATCAGGCCGCCGAGGACCCACTTGGTGCACACAATCACCTCATTGGATTTTCCCGGCACCCACGCAAAGTTTTTCGAGGCCCATGATCGAAGATCATCCTCGCGGAGGCCGAGCCCGTAGGTATCATGATCCGAGGGCGTCCACCCCATCAGCGATGGACAATAGCCATCGACCGAGCGGTCGGTACCCAGCCACGTCGCGCCGCCATCCAGCGAATAGCGCACCGCATCCAGCATCCTTCCTCCGCAGAGCAGCACCACATGATCTGCATCCGCCGGATTGACATGCACGCTGGCAAAGGTATCGCTATTTTCCGTACCCAGCACGGCCGTAGATAAGGTCAGGGTTTCGCCCCAATCGGAAAACTCCTGCAACTCGCGTCCGCCCTGCGGCCAGCGTGCCGGAAAGGCCCGGCGGATCACCCAGCCCTTCGATGGATCAGACGGATCGATTTCCACATCCACAAAGTCGGAATACCCCGCATGCAACCGGGTGGTTGAGCTGACCGCGCCATTTGCTTCAATCTCTATCCGCCACAGCTCCCCCTGCGAAATCGCAAAATTGGCTCTACTGTCCGCAAAATATAGACCGCGCGACTGGTGCACCGTCATGCCCAGCGCGTCGTAGATTCGGATATCATCCAACGAGCCCGTAAAATTTCTGATCCCCGATGCCACTCCGGCCACATAAACCTGACCTGCACCGGCATGCCCGAAATCATCCACACCGGCATCAACCGTGGCCTCTTCCTCGCCATCGACAATAAGGTGCATCATTCCGGCATTCCAGGAACCGACCACATGGTGCCACTCGCCGTCCCCGACCGCCGTTAAGGATGAAAGCTCGTGAAGTACACCATCGCCTGCACGAACCGTCCATTTAACCTGCCCGCCAACCATGGAGAATTCAAAATAGTCATTCGAACCGGCAGACACCATGACCTGATCAGCACTGTTGGTGGTTTTGACCCAACAGGAAACCGTCAATTTTTCCTGAACGTTGGTGTAGACCATTCCGGAGGCCGTCAAACGATTGGCAACGGTTCCGTTAAACTCCGCCGCGTGGGATCCATCGGCACACGATTCATTCCAGCCGGAAACGGTACCGACTAAATCATAGGCTTTATTGCCGCCGACCAGCTTCTCATCCAGTCTCCAGTTTTCGGAATAATTGGTGTATTCAAAATTATAGGCGGGCACATTCTGGCCGGCAATGTGGCGCGGCATACGGCGCGGATTCAGCAAAGCATAGATGACCGTGTTCGTACCGCCCACCGTCGCAGCCGAGAAATGCTTAATCGACCGATCCGCCAGCTCAGGCGCCAACAGCGACCACGTTGCCCCTCCGTCGGTCGACCGCTGTAGTCCATCCGTGGTGGTTCCCAGAAAAATGTGGTTGGAACGAGTGGGCGTTGGATCTTCCAGAATGCGGTTTTTTCCGGTCTTGTTTTCGATCAACTCGTAGGAGCCGGACGGCAGCTGATAAATGTGTTCCCAGGTCTCGCCCAGATCCGGCGAACGCCACAGCCCGGCAGGCGTGTAGCCGGCGGGCAGACTTTTCCATGGACGCGCCGCAATCAGCACATAGATGGTCTCCGGGTCAACCCGCGAAAACTTAACCGCCCGTGCCTTGGCCTCATACGTGCCGAGATAGGGATGGTGTAGCGGCAGGAAGTCGCGACCGTTCGAGGTCATCACCATCGCCCACTCGTTATCGAGAAAAATCTGGCGGTCGGTATCAAATGGAGACACGGCAATATCAAGCCCCTGCTGGACATGATCCCAGCCCGCTCCCGCCGGATGGCCGTTTTCAAAATGCCCCGGCCCCGGGAACGTGTTGCGCTGCCACTGGCCTGCCAGCACCGCTCCGGATACAAGCAACAGAATGGCTATGATTCGTTTCATTCGCCAAAGATCCTCAATCGAATAAATTTCTGATCACTGTCCGCGGCGCCCACCTCGTTGGTGACCGCTTCAAACTCGGCATCAATCCATCCTGTATCGATCTCGACGATTCCATTGGTGGTCCAGATCCCGGAAACCAGATTGGATGAGGTTTCAACCCAATATTCCAACCCGGCGACTTCGGGATCGAGGCGGCGTCGGTAGACATAGGTTTCTCCAAGGATTGGAAGAATACCTTCATCCCCGGCATTGGTGGGAATACCACCTAGCGCATACTCGGTCAGGTTGTCGAGCAGGTCAAAGTCCGGGTCGGCCGTATACCCGGCATCCGCACCCGACAATCCATACCCGGCAATCCAGCTCATAAACGCAGTAGCGCCGGACTCGAAATAAACCGACTCCACCACCACGTCTGAAATATTAGCCGCAAGCGCTGCCGCAGAATTGAGCGTTGGCCTGAGCAGGCTTTCGTAGAAGTCCGTCGATGAAACAAAATCGACCGTGAAGGATTCCAACGGAGCGCTCAATCTGCCGGGATCATCCGTCAGGTTGTATAACACGGCCTTCGCCATCCAGTTGTTCTCCGTTGCGCCCTTGGTGAGCGACAGCTCCAGATACAGCGGATCGGATGCAGCGCCTGCCCCGTTCGTTGTGCCGATATCTTCGGGAAGCAGATCGGTTCCGTTGAAGAAGGAACTGCTGCCTGAATTCTCAAAGAAGCCCAGCTCATATTTCCCGGAATTGAGGCGCTTGAAACTGAGCGATGCCGCTTCGTTGCCGAAGCCGCCGAATTCCAGGCGGAACATATTCTGGCTGCCGGAAGACGCGGCTGTTTCCGAAAAACGGAACTCGGTGCCCAACGTATACGAAGACCCGGAAGCCCCGGCCAGCGCAGGACTGTGGTTCACTTTCTTCCAGGCGCTGGAACCGACCGATACCGAACCGGGCAGGTTGGTATCCACCATAAATGAGCCGGCATCCCCCGCCCAACTCAGCTGCCCGACGAGATCGCCGTTCACATAGCCTTCGTCAGCAACAAATTCGATGGTGTCTCCGCCGAGCCCCGCATCTTCGTCGGAAAAGATATAGATGCCCTCGGTCGTAGCGGCGAACATGCGCCCGCGCATGTCAACGGTCATGGATTCAATCATCGCCGCACTCGGTGCATCCGGACAACTGTGCAGTTTTTCCCAGGTGATTCCGCCGTCGAGCGAACGGTAGAACGGTTCAAAGTTTTCACCGCCGGGATAGGCGTGGTTCAGATTTTCCTCGCCCGCCCAGTCGCCGAGCGTTCGGTCATCGTTCTGCTTGGCGGCGTATACAATGTGCCCAGAGCCGGGGCGCGGATCGAAGACGACAAAACCCATCCAAGGCACCGGTTCGATGAGATTATAGTGCGTGCTGCTTTCCAAGCCGATATTCCGGAGCGTCCAATCATTGGAAGCTTGGTTGTATTCATAGATGCCGCTGCGACCGGCGAGCAGAATGCGCAGGTTTTCCGAAGCGGGATCGATGGCAACCAGCGCATCGGCCATGCAGTTCCACTTGCGCCCGCTGGCGGTTACCAGCCACTGCTTGCTCGTGCCGGGAACGGTTTCTCGCGGCGGGTCGGGCAGGCTCGTCCAGCTGTCACCACCGTCGGTCGATACATGCATATTGAGGCTGGCGGCCGTCACATCCGTCTGCCAACTGTTGACGCCGACAAGTAGATCGGAGTCGGAATCGCAAACCGAAATGACCACTTTACCGATATCGCTCCAGGTCACGCCGGCATCATCACTTTTCATGCGACCGGCATAAACACGGTTTGGATCAGTACGGCTCCAGAAAACATCCACCCATAGATCCATCGGATTGCGGAAGCCGGTATCCGTCCAGGAAAGCCCCGCATCGGTAGAGCGCAGCAGATAACCTTTCTGCGACCACGCCGCGACCATGATGTCGGCATCAACCGGATGGAACGCCACACCGCATCCGACGCGTGCCGCCGTCCACCAGGATCCGTTGGCCTGCGCCTGATTGGCCAGGCTTGCGAGCAGGTCGTCATTATGATGGGTTTGGGCCGTCCAGCTCAGTCCGTTATTGGTGGTGACAGAAAAACCATGTTCATAAAGTCCGATGGACCAGCGGTCCGGATCGCCGTGCGCTACATTGAACTGGCCGAGATCCTTGATCGGCCCGCCGGTCGCTGCGGTCTCCCAGGTGGCACCGTAGTCGGAACTTTCGAACACCCCGCCGTGCGTGGCGCAAATCCACAGCAACTTGTTTGGCGATCCGGGAACAAAGGCAAACGGCGAACCGGAAAAGACGGCGTTGATATCACTTTCAAGTCCCGCGCCGTAGGTTTGATAGTCCATGGGCGTCCAGCTGTCGATGGACGGAAGATGATCGCCGACCTTGCGATCGGTATCCAGCCATGTGGTGCCGCCATCGATGGAGCAGCGCAGGCCATAGCGCATCGGGCCGCCGCAGGCAAGGAACACCTGGTTGGTGTCGCCGGGGTTCACCAGAATTTCATCGAAGGTCTGATATTTTTCGTTGCGCACGGCGGTGGAGAGCGTGAGCGTTTCGCCGAAGTTGGAAAAGCGATGAAGTTCGCGTCCGCCATAGGGATAGCCGAATGGATTGCTCTTGCGGATGACCCAGCCGGATGAGGGATCGAGCGGATTGACTTCCACACTATGGAAATCGGCCAGCGGGGCGTGAAGGCGAACGGCTTCAGCAATGTCTCCGGCAGCATCCACGCGGATGCGCCAGAGCTGTCCCTGCGGCATCGGGTTTTTGTGATCTTCTTCCAGGTAGATTCCACGGGCGTATGTGAGGGTCAGCGCGCGCGAATTGTAGATGCGCAGGTCGTCGAGCGTGCCAACGAAATTTTCTCCAATGACGCCGTTAACAGCGTTCCCGCTACCGAGCAGCGAGCCTCCGGCATCCCCGGCGGCGACTTTTTCGCCATCCACATACAGCTCCACATCTCCTCCGTCAAACACACCGGCCACGTGGTGCCAGTCGCCGTCGTCGATGCGCGGGCCGACCACCTCGGTCACAGTTCCACCGGAATCGCGAACGGCCCAGACCACCCCGCCCGGCGCATCGCCGGCGGATGTTTCAAACCGCGATATGATCCGGTTATAGAGATGTGTATTGGACTGCTGATCGGCCTGATTGATTACTCCGTACAATGGATTGTTGAAATAGGCGGCTGATGTATCAAATGTGGAAGGAGAATGACGCTTCACCTCAACCCCGTCGGTCAGGTTACTGAGAATGCAAACGGCCGACCATGAAGCCGCGTCTTCCCCGCGGGTCAGAGTCAGCTGAAGCCAGAGATCATCCGACTCTGTGTCCGCTGCACTGTCAAACCCAAGCGCATCTTCATCAAACTCGCCGGAGTCTCCGCCGGTGCTTGAGCTGCCGGTGTTCTCCCAGAAGTTCAGTTTGTATTTCTCATTATCCCAGGCGCGCCGCTTGAACTGCACGGCCAACCGGCCTGCACCCGTTACCGGCGCTTCAAAAATTTCCAATGCCAGGAAATTTTTATCGCCGCTCAATGCCGTTGTATCGCGGCTGAATGAAAACTGAACTCCAATCGAATAAATATCGTTGGAACCCATCCCGGTTCCATGGATGACTTTTTTCCAGGAGGTGGAGTCATCCAGCGTCACCATCCCCGGGCTGTTGGTATCGACCAGGAAGCCTGCGTCGCCGCTCCAGCTGCTATGGTTTCTAAGCTCCCCGGGAACATAACCGGTCGTGAATTCCTCTAACGCAACGTTGGTCACGGATCCGCCCTGACGGGTTCCCAGTTCGAAGTATTCGTTTGGATCGTATGACACAATGACCTGATCGGCATTGTTGGTGGTCTGCACCCAGGCCGACACCGACAGATCCGAATATGTTCCGGCATACGTAAGATTGATAGAGTCCAAAAAGGTTGTGCCATCGAACAGTGCGGCATGACGACCTTCTATGACAGAATCGGTCCAACCGGACACCGATCCGGCGAGGTCGTATCCATTATCGGATGCATCTTCGAGGTTTTCGTTAAACTGCCATTGCGCGGCAACATCGCCGGGAGCCCAGGCATCGAGCGGAATGGTTTCGCCGGCCGTGTGGCGCGGCATGTTTTTTTCAGCAATGGCATACAAAATGGTTTCGTTGGCGTCATTGGTTACAGCGGTAACCATGCGCATGCGGCGGCGGAACAATCCGTCCGCAACCGACGACCAGCTCGCACCGTTATCGGTGGAGCGCAGAAGCCCCTCGGAGGTGGATGCAAACCAGAGATGATTGGAGCGCGCGGGGCACGGGTCTTCCAGAATCATTGTCCGCCCGTTGTTGTCCGCACTGTCGTGTTCGTAGCCACCGGCGGGCGGCTGGTAAAGATGCTGCCAGGTTTCGCCGCGGTCGGTGCTGCGCCACAAGCCGGCGGGCGAGTTGACGGGATCGATGCTGTCCCAATATTCGTGAGCAATGCGCAGGTAGAAGGTGTCGGCATCATAGCGCGAAAATTCGACGCTCTGAGCGGAACACTCGGGCGCACCGATGTGCTGCATGCGCAGCGGCTTATAGTTGATGCCGTCTTCGGTGTAGACCGCGCCCCACTCGTTTTCAAGCACGGCGCGAAAATTCGGGTCCAGCGGAGACACCGAGATATCCATGGTGCTTTCCATGTGGCTCCAGCCCGCGCCGGGCGCAAATCCATGGTCCACATGCCCCTGCCCCGGAAACGTGTTGCGCTGCCAGTCGCTGGCCGATGCTCCACCCGAAGTGAGCACCAGCGCCAACCCCAGCTGCTGTATCCATCCTGTTTTCATGCTTTCACCTTACCAAAAACCCCGCGGGGAAACGGGGTTTTTCGTAAATTTATCCGTTTCAGGATTACATCATGAATCTGCGGCGGATAAACAAAACAGCACCGCCAAAACCTGCAATCAGTCCCAGCGTTGCGGGTTCGGGAATGGCCGTAACGGAAAACTGATCAACCACGCGGTTGGAAAAGTTCCCTTCCGAATCTTTGTTAGAAGAATTCATCAGTGCATACAGATCATCTGTAAAATAGGCCGACGACGTATCAAATTCTCCCACAACTCCGGTTCCCATCTCAACAGAGGCCCCGGTGAGCATGTTGCTGAGCACACCGGATACCATCCAGGACGAGGCGTCTGCACCGCGGTAGAGCGTCATGCCCAGCCAAAGATCGTCCGACGTTGTGTCAGCGGCATCGGCGAAGCCCCAAACCGTTTCGTCCGACCACCCGGCGTTGCCCGAGGTATTTACGGATCCCGTGTTTTCCCAGAATGAAAGCCGGTATTTCCCGCTGTTCGCGTTGGGCTGGCGCTCCAGCTGCATCGCCAGCCGGTTTCCGCCGGACGCCACTTCGGTCAGCTCGACGGCAATCACGTTTGCCTTGGTGGTAAGCTGGGCGGAGTCCCGGTTGAAGGAAAACTTCATCCCGACGGTATATTCCGTCATAGAGGAGGAAAGAGCCTCCTGGTAGATGGCCTTGTTATAGCCTGCGTCACCATCCAGATGAACTGCTCCGGCGGAACTGTCCACGCGAAAGCGGCCGGTGCCACTACCTGCGGTTTCATCCCAGCTTGAGCCGGTCGTTGGCGTTTGGGCATCCAGCCGGCTTGCCCAGCTGGAACCGTCACCGGAATAGCCTTCCGCCGCCGTGAAGTTTACGACGGATGCATGCGCCCCGCCGGCCAATAAAACCAAACAAGCAATACCGATCATCTTTTTCATGAGTATCTCCTTTTAAGAACGGAAGACCCGTCGGGTCTTCCGGTTTCCATATCGTTAAAGTTCGTTGATCCGCAGGCGGATGAACTCTTGGCTTCCACTCATTGGAATGGAATTGGTAACCATGTCGAATTCACTGTCGAGCGCACCGCTCGTTACCGTGATGCCGGTATTGGTCCAGCCTCCGAGAACCAGATTTCCCATATCGTTGACTTCCACGATGTATTCAATACCGCTTTCCGGATCCGCCAGCATCGCGTGTATGAACTCGAAGTCTCCACCGTTGATGGCTGTAAACTTGATGCCCGTGTCGTCCGGATCTTTCGGGTCACCGCCCAGGCCATACTCACCAAGGTTGTTCAGGCCGTCTTCATCGAAATCTTCATCCATGCCGCCGACGCCGTTGGCAGCGGCCCATTCCGCATAGGCCGACTCGAAGTTACGGATGGCTAAATAGAAGCTTTCCACCTGCCGGTTACTGGTGAGCGTTTGCGATTCCAACCAGCCACTATTGATGTTGCCATACAGAGCCGGCGCGGAATTCCATGACTCACTCACAATGATTTCTCCTGCAGGAACCGAAAGGCGATCCACTTCCACGCCGGTGGTCAGATTGCTCAGCACCACGAGCGCCGACCAGTTGTTGGTTTCTGTTCCGGGATAGACGATCAATGACATCTTGAGTTCGTCCGAAAGATCATCCCCCGGCCCGAATCCGAGATCAGCGCCCGTAAGGTTTGCACTGTTCGTGAACGAGAAACCGCCCGAGTTTTCATTAAACCCGAGCTGGAATATGGGCGCATTGGTTGTTGCGCGGTTCAAGACAACGCGCATGTTGTCATCACCGGTGGATATTCCGTCCTTCAGCGCAAAGATCATCATGCTGTTCTGGTTCGGCGTTGCATTGGTTGCGCAGTTAAAGCGGAAGGTTCCCCCCACTTCGAGCTGGCTGTTGGTTGTGGACAGCGGATAGGTGTAGGTGGCCTGCCGGAAGTTGTCGGAGGCACTGGACGACAAAACCAGATAGTTGGTCGTTCCATCCACCAGGTTTTCTCCGGCATGCCCGCCCCAGTAACCCAACTGGCCGACCACATCGCCCGGCACATAGCCCTGCTCTGCCGAGAATTCGACCAACATCGGTTGCTCCGCCACTGCCGGAGAAGTACCGGCAGTGGCGACAAAACGATCCACTACGCGGTTGGAGGTAAAAGACACGCTTTCATAGTTCAGGCATCCAAACATGGCGTAGAGGCTGCCATCGTTAAACAGGTCGGAAGACGTGGTAAATGAAACCGGGTGCGTTACGACCTCCGTCCCTTCGGTGAGGTTGCTGATGACGCCCACCCCTGTCCAGAGGAGCTCGCTTGAGCCTCGCGTCATTGTAAAGCCGAGCCACAGATCGTCCGAAACGCTTACCGTTTCATTAGTATCGAAGCCGAGATCGCCTTCCTGAAAGATGCCGGACTTCGGAAATGAGCTGCCGCCACCACTCTGGTCGACCATGGCCAACCGGTACGAATCATTATTAAAGCGTTGCAGCTGCATAGACGTGCGACCGGAATCATTAGCCGTCGTGGTGGTTTCCTTGAATTCGACACTGATGACATCTTGCTGGCTAATCGTATTGGTGGCCATCCGGGTGAAAGCGAATTCAATACCAACGCTATAGACCTCGTTGGAAGTCAGCGGGATCTGATTGATCGCCTTCTTGAACTGTTCACTACTGGACAGCAAAACGATGCCTGTATTGGTGGGGTTCACCTGGAAATCGGCACCGTGACCGCCCCAATCGGCATTGGCACCCAGATTGCCCGCAACATACCCCTCGGCCAAAGTAAAGTGGGTATCAATGGAAACCGGCGGGGGCGGAGGCACAGCACCGATATCAAACATAAACTGCTCAACCACCCGATTGGATGTTTGTGAATCGGATTCAAAATTCACGTTGCCAAGCACGGCATAGAGGTCATCGGTAAAAAAGGCCGAAGAGGTGTCGAACTCTCCCGTTTCATAGGACATCAGCTGAACCGTGTCGGTCAGGTTGCTCAGGATATAGGTCGCATTCCAATTCGTCTCGGTGGCACCGCGGACCAGCAGCATTTCCATCCAGAGATCATCCGATACGTTGTCGGAAGCATCATCGAATCCAAGAACGCTCTCATCAAACGTTCCCGAGTTTGGAAAATAATTAGCCGCACCGGAATTAATCACTCCCCCCAAACGAAATTTTTTACTGTCAGGATTGGTCGATGCATTATACTTCATGCGTTGCAGTTGCAAAGCGATCCGCTTGCCCCCCGTTCCCGCAATCTCTGTAAACTCGGCGGACGCAACACTGGGATTATTGAACGTGACGCTGTTCGTGCTGCGGTTGAATGAAAACTTCATCCCAACACGGTAAGACTCGTTCGATGCCAGACCGGTTTTGTAGAATGCCTTCTTAAAGTTTTGCGAGCCATCCAGTGCAACCGTACCTGACCCGGTCGGATCCACGGTGAAGGCGGTGTGCCCTCCCCAGTCTGAATTCGCTGTCAACTGTCCGGCAGAATAGCCTTCCACCTCTGTGAAATTAATCGTGGTGGCCATCGTCGTAACCGCGGCCAGCATCATGCCGGCTGATAACAATGCTACTCGTTCCTTCATTCCTCTACCTCCTGTTGGGATTGCTGTTGCTTCAAGATATGGTCGCATATAAACCATGAAAAAAACCAACCGTCAACCTTATTGTAATGTTTTTTAGTGTTATATGTTTATCATTTGCAACGCACTAGATCGCAGTCCTATGCTTAATATGCCTTTCTAATGCACATGCCAAAATCCAAGGAAAACAACAGTTAGACGATCTAAATAAAGTTTATAATTGTAAATCACACACCGGAATGCTTTAAATGTTCAGCATTTGAGGAAACATGGCCAAACCTAACACAAAAGAAGACATTGCCTACCAGTATGTTCGGGAACTGATTAATGGCGACGAGCTGCAACCCGGCGACCTGCTACCCACCGAAACCCAGATCAGCGAAACATTGGGCATTAACCGCATGACCATCGCCAAAGCCTTGGCTTCGCTCAAAAACGAAGGCTACGTGGAGCGTCGCGCCGGGCGTGGAACCACCCTCATCCGCAAACCGGCCTCCAGTTCATCCAAAATAGTTCTCGTCATTTCCCCGTGGCCTTCGTGGGACATCAAGGATGAGTGGTATTTCTCCCGAATGCTCTATGCCATGCAAACCACCGCCATCCGAAACGGCATGGCCACCATCAACCTCGCTGTACACGCCGAACAGATTGAAGACGACGACTTCGCTAAAATCCGCGACATCTATCACGCCGTAGAGTGCCAGGGAGCCATCGTGGTCGATCCCTACCTCGCCACCCACGGCAAACTGCAGGAATTCCTGGCGGGTCTGCATTGCCCGACCGTATGGGCCGGATCCTCGCAGAAAGATGCGCCTAACGCATACTGCGTCGATATTGACGATCATCAGGCTGCCTTTGATCTAACTGAAAAACTGATCAATTCCGGCGCTCAACAAATCGCCTACATCAGCTTTCAGTTCAATACCGAAGCCCGCCGCCGCCGGCTCGACGGCTATAAAGCCGCTCTGAAAAAAAACGATATCCCGTTCGATGAACGGCTGGTGATCTGCAACAGCATGCCGGTCTGCCTCAAAGATGCTGGCCGCGAATGCGCCGGCATCTACACCGCCCGCAACCTCGCCGCCGATGCGGTGGTACTCAGCGATTTGCTCATGCTCGACGGCATCATCAGCTTCTGCGACCAACTCCAGACCCCACCGCTACTCAAACTAAAGCAACTCCCCTGCGCCACGTTCGATTACGAGAAGGATCAAGGACACGCCAACATACAATTCTCTGCCACCCAACCCATCGAAGATATTGGTGCCAGCACGGTTCAGATGCTTATCGATATCTGCGAGGGGAAACCGAACATTCCAAAAATCCAAATCCTCAACCACGAAATCCACACCCTCAACTGATTACTGCGCCTAAACTATCACTAAATCTCAGCCGCCAAATCAGAAGAAGACAAGAAATACGAAATCCTAAACAACAAATATAGAGCCATTTAGAACAGCAGAATTCCAGCGTCTGAAAAAATGGAATTCGCACCCATCCCCCGCCACCACCCTTCACCTAAACCCTGGGCTCAAAAGGCTATTGTGTGTCATGGCTTCAGGGTTTCCTAGATTTGGTACAAATCGTGGTACAAAAAAATTCGTTATGAAGGTGCCGCATGCCATCCGAGCAAAGGATGTCTATCACTTCAGATATACGATCCCAGCAGACGGTTCTTCTCGGAAGAGCGTCTCAAAGGTTCCTTCTTGTCGATAGGTTCGGCAGATCGTAGATTTTCAGGTGGAGGTACCGTTCATCCCGGTAGCCGCAGGCCTGTCGCGTCAAGCAACCAAAGCTTGGTCGCTAATCACTTCCAACCCTGTTGTTGAACCCTTCCTGCCTGGCGCTGGTCAGGCAACCGGATTCTCGGTGGCCATTGTCGCCGTTTCCGTGCGTTCATCGACCCAGTTCTTGCGGTTGGGTACTCGGCGGTTGGAATCGAACAAGGCGTCCACGCCTCCGGTCTCCTTCGCTTCTTTGTAACGGCAGAAAGAATCCAGGCTGAATCCCATGATCCGGCATGCCTAAGATACATTGACGAGTTCTTCAGCCAGATTTAGCAATCCGAGTTTGGTGCTGATGATCTTATCGTTTAATGATTTATTTGTATTCCGAGGCTCATCCAGTGGTTGAAATTACTCCTGCCGGATTTCGAGCTGGATGAACATTGCGGAATCATCGGTTAAATAGCGGTTGGTGACGGGCTCGTAGCCATCGATGGCGGGGCCAACCTGGACTTGGTCTTGCGCATTGGTGGTGGAGGCGGAATCCACCAGACTCGTTGAATCGATCAGTAGATAGTCCAATCCCTGCGCGACATGATCCGTGCGCCGTGCGTGGACGTATTCAAGGTAGTTTGTTCCTTCGTCGACCGCGATTCCAATCGACTCCCTGGAACCGGCATCCGCGTTGGTCGGGTTCATGCCGAGGGCATATTCCGCCAGGTTGTCGTAGCCGTCGTTCTCTACATCTGCACCCGGCAATGCATTGGTGCCAGTCAAACCGTAGCGGGTAGTCCATGTGGAATAAGCATTGTTCACGCTGATTGACACCGTGGCCTTCAGGCTCTCGGCCAGGTCGTTGGCGGTTTTGAAGGTGAAGCCATCCTCGCCGGAAGCGCCGGGATTGGGGGTATAGACCAGGTTCGGCGCGGTGCCGGTGAGCACCCCGTTGGTAGGCTGGGAAGCGACCACAAAGGTAAAATTACTGCCTCGAGGCTCCGAACCCGTCAGGGTGATGGCGACCGAACTCCCTTCATCCACTTCAACCGCCTGCGCATCGGCGATCGGCATCCAGTCCCAGGTCATCCTGCACTCTTCCGTTTCTACGTTCAGCCAAACCTCCACATGCTCGTACGAGCGGGTGAAAACATAGCCGTCTTGAACGGGCGGCCCCAGGGGCTCGCCGAGGGGGTGGCGGAACTCTTCGATATAGGGTTTGGTGTTCCAGAGAAATTCCTCGGCCCCGAATTCCCCGGAATTCACAACCTGGAAACTAAAGTAGGAATAAGGCGCCAACGTAATCAAATGATAGGCCAGCGGAAGCTGGATCTCTTCCCGGATGACATCCACCACCTCATCCGCACGGCCTTCCGCAATCATTGCCTTGGCATCGTCCCCACTTAAGACAAAATGATTCAGGTTGGCATAATTGGGGTTCACAATCAGGCCCTTCACCCGTGCTTCGCGGAACAGCTGCAGGCTGGCACAAATTCCGTCGGCACGGTTCATCGCAACCAGGCTGTCGCCATTGCCGCTCTCCCAGCCTTCGGAATAGGCGCCGTTGAATAGGTGCAACAGTTCGCGATTACCGCCAAAGCGGCTGGTTCGCAAAATGTTCCCCGTCAGCATATCGCCCGCCGGCAGGCGTTCCCAAATACTGACATACGATTTAACCCGGTTTGATCCGGCTTCGATTTCACCGTCGTCATTCAGCAAGGCTTGCTCGCCGCCCGTCGCCTTATCGATGAAAATCGCGTCGATGTTGGGATCTTCGAGCCGGGCCACGCACCAGTCCGACCACCACTCCCGACACTGCGGATGGTTGTGGTTATAGCGATACCACCCCCGGATGGTATCGTAGACCCGGTTGCCGTCTTCATCGAGATGGTAGAGCGTCCACTCCTCTTCGTCGAAATAGGCGTTCGCCGCCGTCCGATCGTGATGCAGCCCGGCATTTTTATAGGTGGTCGTAAACACATCGGGATTATACTTTTTCAGCGTGGCGGACACGGCACTCATCCCGGCTTCAACATCGGCTTCGCCATAAAAATTTCGACCGCCCAAGGAGATCACCGGATAGGTGTTTGCCATCAGCTCGGCCACCTCTTCGGGAATCGTGTCGTTTCGGTGAACGCCTGCCGACATCGGCAGGGTATCCCACGACCAGTCCGGATAATGAATGTTCGTCACCGCCGCATACTCGCTTCGATGCTGCGGCCCCGTCGGCAGATGCGAATAATCGCCCGTTTCGGTATCCCAAATATCCGGTAGTTCCGAAACCATCAGCTTAAAGGCGACGCGATTCACTTGGACTTTCGAGTCGGCGCCGGATGTGACGAGCAGAGGATCTTCCGGAGAAAAGCCGATGCTGGTTGAATAGTTCGACGTCCAAGCATCCAGGTCGTCCCCTGCTCCAACCATCAGGACATGGTTGTTCCCTCCTCCGGGTTCAACCAGTTGCATTCCAACAAAGCCTTCCATGACGCCCCCCGGAGTGGATAGCGTCAGGTTTTCCACGCTGAACCGCAACGTCTGTCCGGCATCCAGATCACCGTCGGCGCCCACGCCCCAACCGCTGCCGTCGCCTGCGACCGCGTCGGCGCTTCCCAGCGCCGTCATCGAAGCGGTTCCGGTGGTGCTGTCGTAGGTATGGGTCGAACCGGAAAAGCCCTCCACCCGCAGATCAAACGAAACCGTGTCGTTGACGCCATCCCCGTCAAAATCGGATCCCGACCAACTGGCGGAGTAGACCTTCTCGTCCCCATCAACCGTCAAGGCATAACTCATGTCGGGTGATGAAATGTTTCGTATGCGCCGCCCCGTATTCACCTGGAGATCCAGCGGATCTGCCCCGCTTCCTCCCGTTGCCACAAACCAGAGGGCGCAGGAGCGCGCGGCAACATCATCGATCACCGTCAGGTTCAGGCTGTCTCCGTCCATGCTCACAACGCCTCCGCCCAGGCCGGTAATGGCAATATCCGCCGGATCAAAGGAACCGTTCACCGAACCGAACGTCACCAGTTCCAGCTCGTTCCCGCCGGTGTTGTAGCCCCGCAGGTCAATCTCCAGCTTTGCACCCTCCGCAATGGTCAACCGGTCCGCAACCTGAATGGTGCTGGCCGGTTTGAGATCAAAATCAAACCGAAGCGTCGCATTCGATGCCAGGGTAAAATCGTTCAGGGCAATTGCGTGTGCATCCCCCTCAACCTCGAACAACCCGTTGCCGACATAAACTTCGCCATCCACCGCCAGGCTCCCCGAGCGCAACCCAACGGAAGACCCAGGGGAATCCCCAACCCGCAAATCGCCGGACACCTCCACATCGGCGCCCCCCACCAACTGCAACTGTCCGCCATCCAGCACGATGCCCTCGCAGCGCAGCTTGCCATCGGCAACCTCCAGCGAGGCGCCATCGTCGATCCGGATGGCACAGGAGTTGGTGGTTTCCACCACGGTGGCGACCACCGGCGCGTCGTTGCTTCCGCTCAAGATCACCCAATCACCAGGATCGGTTCCCGGCACAGCGCCCGTCAACCAGTTCCCCGGCATGTTCCAGTTGCCGTCCACCGTGCCGTCCCACTCCACGACCCTACGCTCGGCCTCAACCCTGACCGTCAGGCCGAAATCAACATGGCCGACCCCCCACTGGGCTTTGGTGGCGTTCGCCGTTGCCGAGCTTACGAAGAGCGGGCTCTCCGCCGGACTGACCGCCATCGTCAGGTTGTCGTTGAAGGTATACCCGTCCAGCCCCGTCCCCTCACCGATGACCGCCTCATGGCCATAGCTGGCCCCTTCATGGGCGGCAACCGAACCAAAGCCCTCAAACGCAACCGATCCGACACTGGAGGTGGGATTCAAAACCGTGAAGCGGAGTGTTTCCCCAGCGTTCATCCGGTCGTCGACCACATGCCATTTTTGGCCGGCGACAAACACACCCGCATCCGCCGAGCCGATCGCTGCCGAAGAAGCACCGAGCCCCGCATTGGTCGCAACGGTGCCGGAAAAGCCTTCGACCAACAGATCGAAAACCAGTGTGTCGTTGGTGCCGTCCGCGTCAAAATCCGCACCGGCATAGGCCACCGAATAGATATAGTCGTTACCCGAGCCCCCCCCCGTAACCAGCAGATTGCTGGTAGATCCATTGACCATCAGGGTGTTGTTCGACAGCGCCGCGTTGAGATCCGCAAAATCCAGCGTTGTATGGATATCCGCCCAGGTAGCCCCCGCCACCAGCAAGCAAAACCTTAACGCATATAGGCTCCTTTTCATCTTTTCGCTCTACTCCTGCCGAACCTGGAACTCAATGAATTTTTCGGGCTCCTCGATCAAGTACCGATTGGTGACGGGCTCGTAGCCATCGATACCAAGGCCGACGAGGATTTGATCCTGCGTGTTGGTGGATGTGGCCGAAGCCACCAGATTCGTTGAGTCGATCAGCAGGTAGCTGAGCCCCTGCTCGACATAGTCGGAGCGGCGGCCGTGGACATACTCGAACCAGTTTGTTCCGCCCTCCGACACAATATCTGTCCAATCCCTGGAACCGGCATCGGTATCGGTCGGGTTCATGCCGAGGGCATATTCCGCCAGGTTGTCGTAGCCGTCGCCGGCACCGCCGCGCTCCACATCGGCGGACTGCTCCGCATCAGCGCCGGTCAGGCCAAAGCGCGAAACCCATTCCATATAGCCGCCCGGCGAATATTCAACGCGTGAAAATGCACTGAAGACCGCTTCGGCCAAAACAGCGTTGTCCCCGGAGGAGACCGCCATGCCCATCTCCACCTTTTCATCCATTGAAAGAACAACCTCCGCAATGTTTGTCCAACTTTCCCCGTCCGGGGAACACTGTCCGATGAAAGTGTCGCCGCTGCGCGCCAGCCTGGCGTACGGCCCATAGGCCTGTTCCACGGTTCCCGCCGTCTGCAGGGGGCCGTTTGTTGCCGACCGATAGACCATCTGCATCTGCCCTGCCGGATCGCGGACCACCGCGACCGTACGGGCGCCGGAAACGAGGATGGTGCCATTGCTGTAGGCGGCGATGTATCCGTCTTGCGTTGCCGGCTCGTTCCGCTCCCGGAACATGATGCCCGCCTTGGCCTCCGCATGGGTATGGTCCAGAGAATCGATACAGGCCACGATTTCCCCGCTTCCATAGTGGAGGTCGGAGAGATAGAAGAAGCTGTCCGAGGTGCCGGACATGTTTCCGCCGCCTTGCAGCACATAGGTATCATCCGTGTTGGAAGATCCGCCGCCGGCCAACGCCGAACTGCCGACATCGTTCTTCCACAGAATCCGGGTCAGGTTCGATGCCCCCGAATCCGGGTCCAGATCGAGGAAGACATCGCAGTGTTCAAAGCTCCGGGCATAAACCCAACCATCCTTGATGGCTTCGCCAAAGGGCTCGCCCAAGGGGCGTTGGAACTGGTCGTAGTAATCCGTCAGCCATTGATAGACCGGATCCGTGGCATCCACGCTCTGCTGGTGGTAGAAATAGGCATACTTTTCGGCATAGGTCAGATAGACGCCGAGCACAAAGTCGACCGAGTCTTCCATCTCGCGCTCGCTGGCCTTTCCGCTTGTCGGGTTCCGGAGCATCGTCAGCTTTTGGTTGCGTCCACTTTCCTGGGCAAGGGCAATGGCGTAGGCGATGGCATCATCGCTCCCGCCCTCCGTCCAACCTTCCCGGTAGGTCCCATCCAGATGCGTAATGCGCGACCGGTTATCGCCATTGTTGTTCATGATGAACTTGTCGCCGGGGCTGTTCGTATAAAGCGCCTCCAGCATCCAGGAAGGGACACCCGATTTATCGACGAAGGTGCCGTCGATGTTGGAAGGCTGGAAGGGCGTCCCATTCGCGGCCGTCCCCGCTTCCACCCCCATCATTTTCAGGCAAACCCCAACCCACCAGTCGAGGCATTCGGGGTTTTCCCGAACATAGGTCGGCAACCCGTCCCGAATCGTGAAGTACGGATCGATGTATTCGTCGTAATGGTCGTTAATCGAATCATCGACCGAGTAGTGTCCGTAATAGATCCGGGAGTTCCAGTAGAAGACGGTTTTGATGTCCGGGTTCACGGCCTTCAGCGAGGCCGCCTTATCCCGGTATCCATCGATGCCGCCATTGGCCTTTTCAAACACAACAAAGTCGTAGCGGTTGGCAATCCGCTCGCTCTCCTCGACCGTGAAGGAATTGCTCGCCTTGCGGATCAGCATGGTCCGGGGAATGACCTTCCAGGAAAACGCAGGGAAGGCATTGGCGAGTTTGTTGGTCGAGGTTGGCTCGTAAGGCGTCGCTCCGTAGGAGTGCCCGTTTTCCAGGTCGGAAAACGGATGCCCGGGATCCTCCACCGTTAGCGCCGGGTTTTTTATGACGAAGCTGAACTTGACCTGTTGGATGGCCCACTGCCGGGCTCCGGCATTGCTGCCCGCCCCGGTAACGGAAAAGGAGTCCCCGTTCACCGCATAGGTTGCCGTCGGTTGCTGGAAGCTCGCGGAAGGCAGGTTCGTTCCCGTCCCGAAAATGATTTTATGGTCATAGCCGCCATTGGTTTCCTCCACCAGGATGGACTCGAATGAACGTTCCAGCTCGAGTCCGTTCACGGCAAGGCCCGCCCCTGCCACCATGAAATCCTGCTGCGTCATACGGATCGACTCGCCGGCATCGATGTCATAGTCCGTACCGACGCCCCACCGGTTGAGGATATCCGTGGGCGAGGAAGCCGTTCCGAGCGAAGCGACACTGGATGCGTTTGCAGTCGCACGGTAGACATAGTCGGCACCGTTGAACGCATCGGCCACCACATTGAACCGCAACGTCTCGGCCCCGGCGCCGCCGAGCAGACTGTTCCCCGTCCAGGTAATTTGATACACCCAGTTCGAACCAGTTTCCACCCGGGTGCAGGAGAGATCGGGCGACCCGAGGTCCACGCTGCGGTATCCATTGGCGAGCACCAGATCCGTATCGCTCGCCCATGCCGTTCCGGCCAGCGGCCGCAAGGTCATCCAAAAATGGCTGTTCCGTCCGGAGGCATTCACGGGAGTGCCGTGCAGCGTCAGCTTGTCGATCGCGGCCAGCGTACCGGCGGTTCCGCTGGTTTCCGCCCCCCAGGCATAAATGCGGAATTCCGTGGGGCCGCTAATCTCTTCAAAGACCGTGCCCGACAAGTCAATGCCCACCACATCGTAGGCCCCCGCCAGCCCGACCACGTTCGTGATGACGACCGCACTTCCAATCAAGTTGCCCGAAGCATCCGCCAGGGCATATTCGTCCACGGAAGCACCTGCCTGCTTGGTCGCCTTGAACCGGAGCTGGCTCAGGTGGAACGCCGCCCCGGCATCAGGCGTAACGGTAAACGTGGCATAGTCATCCCCGGCAACGGCATCGATGAAGGAAGACGTGGGTGCGTCATCGACGCCGATCCCCACAGCCCCGAGCCGGGTAGGGTTGCCGAAAACGGCGCCGGTGGCATCCAGCCCCGTATCATCGCCCGCCGTGGCCTCAAACGAGATGCCCATGGGCGACGTCAGCGGACTCGCCGCCAACTTGGAGGCAACGACCGTTGCGGCGCCGGGGTCTGCCGCATCGGCATCGAAGTCGTAGCCAACGGCCACCGTGCTCTCGGTCGCCAGGCCATGCACCACCACCTTATCGAACGCAGTGGCGGAATTCGTCGTCTCGCCGCCACCGTAGAGGTAGAAGCGGAAGGTGACCCCGCCCAAACCCTGGAATTTGCCTGCGGACAAATCGACCACCACCTTATTGGATCCGCCGTTCCACGTTCCCGCATCGCTCGTCTGCCCCTCCGCGATTTGGGTGCCTCCCAAAAAACCGTCCACGGAAGTGAACAGCGCCCAGCGCTCGGCCGAACCGGTCAACTCCTCCGCGAACGCCCGGAACGTTAAACGCGTTAAATGCAGTTTATGGTTCGCATCCGGCGTAACGCTGAATTCGAAATAGTCGTTTGCGACGATCGCGGCGATCAGATGGTTGGAGTTGCCCATGTCTGCAAACCCCAGATCGGCTTTCGAGCCCCCGAACGCAAACCGGTTGGTTGTGCCAAAGGCATTGCCTTCCGCATCCAGGCCGTCATCGGGCGCAAAGAAGGTTTCGATCTGATTCGCCAAACCGGGCCCCGTATTAAAAGCCGAAGCGGATACATGGGTTCCCTCGGCCGTTGCAGCCAAGGTGCCCACTCCGGCGCCCGTATCAAAATCATATCCCGCCAGCATCTCCGCCTGCGCAACGCAACCCAGCCCCAGCAAACAAGCACTTAAAACGATGGACTTCCTGTTCACCGGCACACCTCTTTCAATATTAAAAAAAAACCAGGTTTTTATACCATTGGCCGCCCAACACCCACTATCGCCGGAAAAGGGTATTTTGCCCAACCCCCTCTTTATTTCCAGAGCACCTCGCCCGTTTCATTTTCAATATCGAGCTTAACCGAAGCATGGGCGAACTGGCGGGTGTACGTGTAGCCTTTCCGAACCGCCGGCCCTTTGGGCGGGCCCAATGGACGGTCGTAGTCGGCCGGATGCGTCATCCAGGTCTTGCTGCTTTTCGCATCATAGCTGTCTTTCAAATCAAAATAGCTATACTTCTCGGCGCAGATCAGGAACATCGCCAACTGGTAGTTGAAACGGTTCCTGGCGTCGCCGCTCCCCTTGCCGGGTTTGCTCTTCTTTCCGGGAGCCCCCGGGGTTTCATCCGCATCCTGCCGGTTGTCGCCCAGGCCACACGTGAAGGCAACAATGGCCCCCTGCCGGGCGGCGGTCTGGAAGGCCTCCATGCCCTTGGCAACATAGTCCTTCTTCGACATCCCCCCCACGGCGCCCTCGAAGCCCTCGATATAGGAACCATCCAGCGCCTTCATGTAAGCGAGCCCCGAATCCGGAAAACGCGCCCTCAGGATATTGGCCAGCATGAGCTTCTTCGGCCCGAGCATTTTGCGCGTATCCTCCATCATCGCCACATACCCGCCCAACACGTCGGCCTTCTTCTCCGCGCCGATCGGGCCTTTCAGGAAGCCCGGCTCCAGCACCTTGACGACACCGTCCAGGAAGATTCCATCAACCGACGGATCGGAACAAACATCCTTTGCGGCATCGACCCACCAGCTGCGCAGCGCCTTATCCGAGAGATCGTAGGCCTGCACACGGTTGCGGATGAGTTTCGTATTGCCATCGCGCCCCTTCAGGAAGGCGCCCGGAATATCCTTCAACCCGTCATCGGCGGCATAGCCTCCGTAATGCACAATCACGTTGCGGTAATAGAGGATCTTCGTGTCCGGATTAATCTTCTTAACGGCCCGCGCGGCCTTCAGCGTTCCCGCCTCCACGGAGCCGGAATCCTTGTGCCCCGTGGCCTTCTCAAACGTAATGAGCGGAAAGGTTGCGAGATACTTGATCTCATCGTTGGTGAACGCGGTATCCTTCCGGATATGCACATACAACGGCACGCGGTCCCAACTAAAATCGGGCATCCTATCCGCGCCCGCCACGCAAGCCACCATCAACATCGAATAAAAAACAATCTTCATATTTCTCCTTAACAAACGGCCTGAACCCTCTTCATGCCAATACCCTTAATCAATCCGGAATCCAACCACGCAGAGCCCTTCGGGCAGGCTCTTCGGAAGCGAAATCACCAGCGCATCGGATGCTTGCTTCCACTTCAGCTTCTCCGAACTCCCCAGCATTGAAATGCTGGAAATCCTCTTCCCGTACAGTCCGCCGTCGGCCAGTGCCTTGATCACAATATCCTTTTCCGGTTTCGCCAGCACGAAGGCATAGAGGACGCCGTCCTTGGTGGTGAAGCGGATGTCCGCCTGGGTGAAGTCCGCCTTGTTTTCGCCCTGGCGGCCATCCTTGATCCTGGTGGGTCCTTCGCCGTATATGTTCCACGGACGACTGCCATAGATTCCCTCGCCGCAGGTTTTCAGGAAGATGCCGAACGCGTCGAGATAGGCCGCCTGGTTCGCCGGAATCGTGCCGTCCCCCTTGAGCGCGATGTTCATCATCACCACCCCGTTTTTACTGATGGCATCCACGGCATTGCCGATCATCACCGGCACGCTCATTTTATTAACGGCGCCCTTGCGGTAGTACCAGCCGCCGGAAAGGTCGGTCGCCCACATCCACGGTTCGGGCTGGATATCGGCCGAAGCCCCGCGCTCCAGATTATAGGTGAAGGCCTTCCGATCCAGGTTTCCGCTTTTGCAGGAAAAGACCACGGTCTGCTTGCCGTTGTTTTCCTTCAGGTCCCGGTTGATGTAGGAAGAGAACAATTGAACCCCAAGGCTCTTGCCGGTCTTCTCGCTCGGGAACGGACAATCGTTGTTGAACAGGTCGGGATCGTATTTCTCGATGATCTCCCAGCACCGCGCATACCAGTGCTCGTTCCAGCTGTCCTGTCTCGAATACTCCTTCGGATCGAACTCCATGTTGAACAGCTTCGCCTCCAGCGTGCCCGGTTTCTGGTATTGCCGCGCGGTGTTGAAGAACCGGGGCGACCAGTAGAGATGCGTCGAAACCCCAAACTTCAACCCGTGTTTTTGCGCCGCGGCCTTCCACTCCTTCAGCGTGTCGCGCTTCGGCCCCATGGCCGCCGAGTTCCACGGATGGAACGAATCATACATATCAAAATTGTCGTGGTGGCAGGCCACCGGCATAACGAAACGGGCCCCGTTGCCTTTAACATAGTCCACCAGCGCATCCGGATCCCATTTTTCCGCCGTGAAAAGCGGAACAAGATCCTCATACCCAAACTCGGAGGGCGGCCCGTACCGCTTGGTATGGAAGGCCGTAAGCTCCTCGGTCATTTTTAACTGTGCGCCGCTTTCGCCGTCGTTCGGCCCATACATGCGGCGGCCATAATGCGAGCCGTCGTTCGGCCGGTCCTCGTCCGTCGCCGAGGGAATCCCCCAGTGCATCCAGACGCCGATCTTTCCATCCACAAACCACTCCGGAACCGTGTAATGTTCCGCCATCGACTCCCACGTCGGTTTGATCTGCGCCCCCGCCTGCAAGCAAAACAATAAAACGCAGGCCATGCCGCAGCCTTGCTTAAACTTCGATTGATTCATTCCACCATCCTGTTTTCACTGCATTCCGTAGCCTCGGACCCATATCCGATGCAATAACCTACCACGAATCCCCCCCCCCGCCATCGCACGTATTAGGGATGCCGGAAAGAAAGCCTCTTTATGGAACGAGGTTCCATCCGAGCCGTTCGTGGAGGGGCGGAAATAAATTCTGGAGTGCGGCAGGGACGGAAAGGCCACGCCGCTTTAAAAACCGGTTCGGATGGTATTTCTACAGGACAATTGAACGACAAGACTATTTCGGTGCGGAGGGATTTTTCGAACCGCTCCGTCCGCACCGGAAATTGTCCTGTCGTTAATCGTCTTGTGAAAAAAACGGGTTGGAGGGCGAGGTTCCATCCGAGCCGTTCGTGGAGGGGCGGAAAGAAATCTTGGAGTGCGGCGGGAACTGAAAGGCCACGCCGCTTTAAAAACCGGTGCGGGCGGTTCTAGTTGACCACACAATTGAGAAGCAATTGCGCGCATAGCACAAAGACCACCGCCAGGCTCTTCATCCCTATATGAACTTTACTTGAATGGTCTCACCACAGAGGACACGAAGGCGCAGAGGAGCGGGAATGTTCAATTGCTCTGTGTCTCGGTGACCTCTGTGGTAAAAAAACAAACCTGTTTAATTGGGTATGATTCACACCAAAGCGGCTTCGCAGCAGAAAAAATGACAGAACAATTAGGACAGAATGATTTCCTTTATGCCGTAACCATGAATTATTTTGTACTAATTATTCTGTTAAAAAAAATGCACGATTTGCTTAACCGCGAATGAACACCAATGAACACGAATTTCCCCTGCGCCCGCACCGGAAATAGTCCTGTTATAAATAGTCCTGTAAAATCTCTCTTTGTCCGCACCGAGAATCATTTTGCCAAAATCCTGTCCAGCCCAGCCATGAGCAGGCAAGAAAGCCCGCTCCACATTTGGAGGGCGAGGTTCCATCCGAGCCGTTCGTGGAGGGGCGGACGCCGTCCGCCCGGGCGCACGGCGTGCGTCCCTCCAGCAACGATTCCACCCGATCCGCCCGCCGCACCGGATCGTTATTCGCCGCAAAAACACGCAGGGAAACGCAAGGACGGTGCGGGCGGATTATTTGACAGAATGATTTGGTGGCAGAATAATTTTGCGGCGCAGCCGCCCTGGAGCAACAGTGCTTAACAGCAACCTAAATTTCAGCATTTTTAACGGCGGAGTTGGCGGCGATGAGCAACTTTCTCATGACCGCCGTAAGCGCGACCATTTTGGGGCGGTGGTTTTCATTTACCAGACGCTGGTAGAACTCGCGCAGAACGGGGTTGTATGTCCTGGCGTTCATGGCAGCCATGTACAGACAGGAGCGCAGCCTGCGCCTTCCTCCGCAGACATGCCGTCTGCCGGACTTGCCCCCGCTGTCCCGGTTGAAGGGAGCGAGTCCCGCCAGCGACGCGATCTCCCTGCGCGAAAGCGTGCCGATCTCGGGGAGATGGGCGAGCAGTGTCACCGCATTGACGATGCCCAGACCTTTGATGGACTGGATGCACTTGGCCTTCTTCGTCATGGTTGCGTCTTCGGCAAGGGTGTCAGTGATTTTCGCTTCGATTTTCTCGAGCTGCTTTTCAAGCCATTTGAGGTGCTGTTTGATCAGTCTGATCATCTCCGGCTCGTCGGCGGTTCCCAAGCGGTTCTTCTCGGCCGTATGCATGTCGCTCAGGTGCACCCTTCGGTCAACGAGAGCGGTGAGCCTACGCTGCGCAGAGGAAGGCTTCTTGGACGGCTTGGGCTCGGTGTGCGACGCAAAGTCGCAAATCATCCGCGCGTCGATCGGGTCGGTCTTGGCGATCTGCCCCATGCCCAGCGCGAAGTGCCGGACACGCGACGGGTTCACGATGCTCGCGGTGCCGTCGGCGGCCATCACCATCCAGGCGGCCATGCGTTCGTAGCCTCCCGTGGACTCGAAGACATAGTGGGCGTTGCCCGCCCAGTTCATAAGCGCCGTGGCACCCTCGCAGGTGTTGTCGAAGCGCCGCGCTGTTTTTCCATTGAAGGCGTCCAGATGCTTCTTGGAAACATCGACGCCGCAGTATACTTTTTCCATGTTCATATTTGCTCCTACTTGCTAATGCGAGCTCGCTCGTACGGCTCATGCAACAGTTCGAGTTCAATATGGCAACCATCCGGCGGATCCGGGCTCCAGGACGTTCGCCCAAGGCGAACCAGTGCGCGACGATCTCACCGGACGGGAACCTCTCCCGGCTGGCCGGCCGGGGGAGGCACTCCTCTACGAGGATTGCACAACCCCTTTCACGGGAAAAAGGATTTCTCCGACGCTATAGAAATTCATTCTCAAAATCCTTTTTCCCTACCTGTTTTGAGTTGGTTGGAAAACATACAAGTGCGCCGACGGCGTCGGCGCTTTCCGTTGTGCGGGCGGTTGAGGAGTCAAAAGACGGCCTGCCATGGGAGTTGAAAGCCGAAATGACGAATTAGGCGGCCTGATAATCATAAAGAGGTTCTTTGAAATAAGCCTTGGTCGAGCGCAGAATATCCTTTGTTAACTACTAACAAAAGGAGCAGTCATGCAAACGACCAAAGCAGACGCATTATACGCAGGTGCCGACCTGCATGGAAATAATGTTTTTCTCTCACTATGTGATGTGGAGGGGAACAACGTTTTCCGAAGAAGGGTGAAGGCAAATCTTGGTGCAGTGAACGCTGCACTGGAGCCGTTCTGGAAGCGCATTGTGGCCTTCGGAGTCGAATCGACTTTTAACTGGTACTGGCTCGTTGATGGATTGCGCGAACAGGGGCGCAATGTGAAGTTAGGGAATCCGGCGAAAATGGAACAGTACGAAGGGATCAAGATAACAAACGACCTGACGGATGCGGGCTGGCTGGCCGAGCAACTACGATTGGGGATCTTTCCGGAAAGCTACATTTATCCGAAACAGACTCGGCCTGTTCGCGATGCATTACGTAGAAGGCAGTTATTTGTTCGGCGTCGTACGCAGGTGCTACTGAGTTTTGGCGGGTTGCTCGAACGCTATGGACTCGATGCGCCGGGGGCGCGCAAAATGGAGCAGTGGACATTAAAGGACATCCAGGCCACCGGGCTTGATGGTTTCGTCCAACTACAACTTGAAACACTGCTTGACGCCATTCATGAATCAGATCGGCTAGCGAAAAAAATCGAGAAACAGGTGCTCGCATTTACGAAGCCAACGGAGCAGTACCAGCGAACGCAATTGGTGCCGGGGATTGGTATTTCACTCGGCATGCTTATTGTGCTTGAGAGTGGCGATTTCAAACGCTTTGCGAGCGCGGGCGACTATGCTTCGTATTGCCGCGCAGTCAAAAGGAGATATAGGGGTCAGCCCGCACATTGCGTCATCTTCTGCTTTAGTTCTTTTCGCACTTCATCAACCTCATTGCTTAGAGCAGATAAGGCGCGGGATAAATTGGCCCGGGAACCCATTTTCAGACGATCTGCAATCCAGACTCCTGTAACCGTTGTAGATTTTTTCATCAACCAAGCCACGGCCTGCTTTTCCGGCCGGTTGTTTTTCATTCCCAACAGGTCCGACTCACTCAATCGTAATTCGGACAACGCCCGCTGCAACAACCGTTCTGCCTCCGCCTCATCATGCGCCTTCCTCTGCTCTCCACGCAGATTATCCGTTCGATCCGGCAACTGAAGAGCCAACCTTTTTCGGAAATCCTCACCCCCAACAAACCATCCCCGCTTCAATTGCTTTTCAACGAGTTCTTCGATGGCCCCCTGGCCAGCTTCACCCTTCATTCGGCTTTCCAAAAATGCGCGATAGGCTGCCCGGCTTTCCGGTTGTCCGGAATCAAATCCGCAGGCATTGATCAACCTCGTCAGTTCCAACCAGTCCGGAACCTTTCGACTACGACCCAGATAGGCCGGATAACTGCTGAATGGATAAGACTCCAATGGATTATCCAGCCCCATCCCGGCAATCCCCGCACGAAACGGGTTCAGGTGAATATAGTTTCCAACGGCACTGAAATACGATGCTTCCCCTTCGATCGGCAATGCTTTGTAGCGCCCTTGGAAGAGATGTCCTCGGCAGCGAAACATCGCATTGAACCGTTGCGTATAGGTGCCCTGAAGCCACTTCATTCCGGCCACCAAATTGGCCTCCGGTGTTTCGGTTCTGTAAAATTTTCGATGAAAGAGCCGATGGCAGAGAAGCAAGGTGAGATGGGTCCCCTTACTGGGCCGAAAGAAGGCTTTTGATGGGGATGGTTTCTGTGTCGGCGATGATTTGATTGTTGTTTTTTAGCCCTGATGAGGGCGGCGACGCACAGCGGGGCTGTGGGTAGCTGAGGCGAAAGCCTCGTGTTCTTTGACATCCGAGTTTTGATTGTTCATGCGGCTTGCCGGAGGAGCTCGACCCACATGTCGGGGTAGAGCCTCTTGCCTTTGAGGCAGGCGATCGCGACGGGCGGATGCCCGCCGAGGCTGCCGTGCGGGCGCATGAAGTTGTAGTAGGCGACGAAGAGCGTGGTGAGTGCCGTGGCTCCGTCGAAGCTCTTGAAGCCGGCGCGGGGTCGCGTGTGGTATTTATAGGTGCGGTTGAGCCGCTCGATGAGCTGCTTGTAGACGCGGTAGGTCTCGCTTTCGGGATCGAGGTTCTTGAGTCCGATGACGGTACGTTTATTCAGGACTGCTTCGCCTCCGGCCACCACGGCGGCGGTGTTGTAGGCGACGGTGGCGCTGTCGTAGGACGGCAGGCCGTCGGTGACGAGTTCGAAGGCTTCGGCCCGGGGCGCGTCCGGCGGGCCGCACATGCTTTGGATGAGTCCGAGCGCCGGTTCGGCCCCACGGGTTTCGGAGAGGTTGTAGCCGCAGATGGCCCGCCGTGTTTCGGTGATGACGAGCCAGGTGTAGCGGGTTTTCCCGCCGATCTTGATGTAGGTTTCGTCCGCCGCGCAGGTTCCTTCGGGAACGGGACTGTTTTCATCGGTGAAGTCGGCGAGCTGGCAGGCTGCGGCCTTGATGTAGTTGACGACGGTCTGGTGCGAGATGCGGATCCCGAAGACGCGTTCGAGCGCCTGGGCGGTGAGCCTTGCGCTGAGTCCGAGGCTGATGGAGAAGGTGAGGCAGAGTCCGAGGGTATGCAGGCTGTGGTGGATGCGGTTGAGATCGACCGGGGCGTCTTCGGGGCGTTTGAGCGGAAGGTCTTGCGAGGCGAAGTGGTATTCGCGGAAGAGGTAGCGCAGCTTGAACTGGCTGGTGTTTCCGGCTTTGCGCATGGCGTGCTCTTCGGGCGTGAGCTGGGCGAGGTTCCGTACGTAGACGGGGCAGTGGTCGTTCGGGCACTTGAAGGCGGTGCACAGGCCATCCTCCTTCCATCGAAAGAGTGCATAGCCGCAATGCGGGCACCAGTAGCGCGCCTTGCTTTCGCGCCGGGGCTTGTCGGTTGGCGAAGTCCTTTTGCAGATCTTGCACTGAACCTGCGACCCAAGCTTTCCGTTGTTGAGGTAGAGATAGCGCACGGGGGCATGGCAGTGCCGGCATCGGCATTTTTCAGGCGGCATGGGCGAACCCGTCCGACGCGCTACCTTGGCGATTGTTTTTCCCGTGGCGCGCAAATGGTCGGCCTGAAGCTCCTCCCAGTCCTTTTGCGGTGCGTGCGGCAGCAATGGTTCGCATAGCGGCGGTTGAGGATCGACCCGGAACTGGCGATAGTGCGGAGGCCGCACTTCCTGCGGCTTGAGTTCGATATCCTGCCTTGAACCGTTGAGTACTTCGAGCAGCACCGGCACCACCGAAGCCAGATCGTTGTAGGTAAGCTTGCGACATACCCAGCGAAGCAGTTTCCTTAGATCATTTTTCATGGGGTCTTCCCTGTTTTTTTTGCGTGCGGCAAAAGGGCTTGGAACGACCCCATCTTATCCAATCAAAACTCGGGATAAAACAGGGGAGAAGACGCCGAAGGCATCAACCCCCAATCAAGAGAAGTAGTTTAGAGATGAAAACGAAGAGAAAACTGACCAGAAACAGATAAATAAAAAGGAGAGAAAGATGAAACAATACATTCTGGCAGCTATTACGATGGCTGCTTTGGCCGGCTCTGCAACAGCGGGGCTGATTTGGTCAGAAAACTGGAATGATGTTACCACGGGGGCAGGCCCCACTCTGGATGCAGAATGGAGCTACAACGGCACCGCGACGGCGTATGCCGGCACATCCGGGCCGGATGAATCTGTGGCCGTCTGGGGACGAAAAACTTCGACGCTGGATCGCTTTACAGATGTCACATCCTTTGTAGATGCCACGAACAACAAGTTACAAATCAAAGCAGCAGTTCAGGCTACCGGACTGGAGTCAGCAGAGGGAGATACCGGCTGGATTAAGTACACCAAAGATTCGGGATCCAACTGGTCTACGCTTGCCACCTACACCGACAACCATGCAGACTGGATCAATGAGTCGTTTGATCTCAATGTTTCCACATGGACTGCCGGTGAGCTTGCCGGGTTCGGCATTCGCTTTGAACAGGTTGGGTCTCAATTTAACGACAACCTTCGCACAGATGACATCAGCATCAGCTCTGTTCCGGAACCGGCCACCATTGGGATGGTTTCTCTTGCAGGCGCAGCGCTGCTGTTTATTCGCCGGCGCATCATAAAATAAAAGAGTGAGCACATCTGCTTAAAGGCCGCCAACCGGCAGCCTTTTTTATGCCCCTATCTCCAAGCTTTGCGAGAAATGGATTTTCCAATGCCTGGAAGAAAATCTTCCAAGGGTTGGAAACGCGACCAGGACGTCGCGTCTACAGGTTCCAATGATTGGAAAAAATGATTCCAGACATTGGAAGCCGACTGGAGAAGAATGTGCCACAAGAGATCTCAAAGAAAACAAAGCGGGGCCGCAATTTTCCTTTGCGTTCTATGCGCTCTTTCGCGGCTATCCATTGTTCCAAGGCTCCGGCAGGCGGGACGCCTGCGGTACAGATTTTTCCGATACGTATCGCAGGCGGCGCGCCCGGCGGTCACGCCCTACCTACTCAAACCGCAGGCGGAGGTAGGCGAGAGAATTGGTGGCGATGATGCGGAATGTTTCCTGAACGGTGTTGCTGCTGGCGGGGTTCGGCCCGTCGATCAAAGTGGCCGAGGCGTTGCTCCACAACCCGGTCGTCAGCGACCCGGTTTCTTCCATGGCCGCCGCGGGGAACGTCAGGTTATTTTCCCCGACGGTTCCGGTGCGACGGTTGAAGGTCAGGTCGAGATGGCCGGAAGTAATTTCATTCATGTTCCAATTGAGTGCATTCGTGAGGGCAGACGATTCATCGGGCGGCAGGCCGAGCATGAATTCGTTGTAGTTATCAATGCCGTCGTTGTCGGCGTCGGTTCCGGGAAACTCCGCCTCGACCCACTCGGCCAGATTGGTCGACTCATTGATGACGTGCTGCGCCGGGTCGGTAATATTGATATAATACGTTGCGTTTGAGCTCCACTTAGAAGCATCGGTGACCAGATCAAATTCGGCGACCGTATTGGTGTAGAAATCATATAAACGCGCTGCCTCGGCGGGGTGGCTTCCGTAAAGATCGGTGGTTTCGCTGATGTCGGAGAGAATGTGATAAAGCTCCGGCGGAGTGGGCTCGTTTTTATCGAGGTCAATCAGCTTCCACTCGTTGTCGCGCGCGACCCATTTATCGTTGTGCCACCAAAGCACAATGTCATTCGGAGGAGTTCCTGTCTGCCCGGTCACGGCAGCCATCAGGTTGTTGCCATCGACAATGTCGTTGGTTGTGAAACTGCCTCCGGCCAGTTCGACCGCGGTCGGCATCAGATCAAGGCCGGACACGACAAAATCATAGCTGATTCCGGCCGGCACCTGCCCTTTCCACTGCATGCAGAATGGAACGCGAATGCCGCCGTCCCACAACTCGCCCTTCTCTCCCCGCAACGGGGTGTTCTCCGAGCCGTTTCCGGATGGAATACCTCCGTTATCGCTATAGAAAACAATCAGTGTTTTTTCCATCAGCCCATTAGTGCGGACTGCGTCAAGAATGTCGCCGACGGCCAGATCCATTGAGTAGACCATGCTCACCAGTTTCTCGCGCAGGGTCAGCTCCGATGCATTCTTTCCGAACAGGATCTGCGAGTGTTCATCGGACGCGGTCATCGGGCCGTGCGGCGCGTTGAACGGAACGTAAAGGAAGAATGGCTTCGCCTGCCCTGAGCCAGCCGAAGGGTGCGCGTGGCGGTTGATGAATGAGACGGCCTCGCGGCCGAAGGCATCGGTGATATACTCGTCTTCGCGCTCCACCGGAAACATGCCGCGCATGATGCGGCGGTTCAGGTTTTCGTTGTCATTTTCGCCGGGATAGTAACTGGTGGCGCCGTTGTTGAAGCCGAAGAATTCGTCGAAGCCGCGGTGCGGCGGATAGTGCTCGCGCGATTCGCCGCCGTGCCATTTGCCGATCATGCAGGTGGCGTAGCCGAGATCCTGCATTCGGTGGCCGAAGCAGGTCATGCCGACCGGAATGCCGTCGTGCAGGACCTCGCCGGGGTTTTCCGGATCTTCCATGTGCCAGGTGGCGGGTGTGTCGTGCAACGCAAAGCGGTTCTGGTACTGCCCGGTCATCAGTCCGCCGCGCGACGGCGAGCAGACCGGCCCGTTGGCGTACCCAGCGGTGAAGACGGCCCCGTTGTTTGCAATCGAGTCGATATGCGGTGTGACGATGTCGGCCGAACCCAGCGGCTGGAACCCGGCATCTGCGTAACCGAGGTCATCGGCGAACAGGATGATCACGTTCGGCTTGGCCACAGCCACCGTGTTGGTTTCGCGAACCCAAATGAATCCCTGTGTATAAAGCGTGTTGGTTGTCCATTCCAGACCGGCCGATAGGGTCGGCAGGTTGACTGCTGAAAACATTCCGGTAATGGCGCCGTTGATGTTGCCTTCGAACAGATCAAACGCATCGCCCGCCGCCAGCGGATCGCTCCCCGGAACGAGCACGACATTGAGCGTTCCATCGCAGACAACGGCAGCGTCGGTTTTCAGTTGGTCGGCGCTGCGCAGGGCTCCGGACTTGCTGATTTCCATATACGAATCGGATGACGCGCCAAAGACCGCATTGGAGCCGGCGGGCAGCTGTATCAGATCCGTCGCCGCACCGTTCGTCAGCGCAAGACCAACAGAAAGATCGTAAGTCGGAGCAGTATAGACCGTTTCTGCCGTATAGTTGATGGGCATGCTTTTTAGAGTGCACCACGATGTATTCGATGCACCGCTGTTGGGAACGATCGTGTTAACCGAATAAGTAACTTCAATGGACGAAATACTGTCGTAGGTCAGTCCACCAGCGGCAAACGGATCCGTATCCCACGAAAGAGCGGTGTTGAATGAGGCAACCGCATCGGCGATCACGGCATTGTTCATCGCCGAGCTCCCCTTGCGGCTTCCATCCAGGATGGTGGCCGTTCCACTGGTGGCGCTGAATGTGGCTCCCGTGGTTGTAATGGTGATAGTGTAGAACGCGTCAATCTGTGTTAAGGGATCAAGGTTTGCAGTACTGGCAAGAACAATACTGCCACTGACAAAGTCAGGGGTAATCGCCGTTAGTTTCGTGGTGGCGGGATTATAGTCAGGATCGGAAGTAACGGCAGTGTCGTTAAGGAGGTTGGGTTTGATCAACGACACGCTGAAATCATCTCCAGCCACACTTGCAGCAGTAGATGCCCACTGCAGTCCATCATTATTGTATTTGATCAGATTAATACCGGATGTCGGCAATGCGGGATCACAGGGATCACTGCTAAAAATAGAAACCTCCAATAGACTGGACACATTGATCTCTCCGGCGAACACAGTCGCTGCGAAACCAAAAATTAAAACTGACAACGCTTTTCTCATTCCCATTTTCCCATCAACGACCCACCCCGGCCTGCGCCCCCCTCCACTGGAGGGGAATTTACAGTTGTTTGTGGCGCAGACACTCCTGTCTGTGCAAACGGGCAGACAAGAGTGTCTGCCCCACAGTTGCCTATTTAATCTTCGCCTTCTTCTCCGCGTCACTCATCACGCCGTCGTTGTTGGTGTCTTTTTTATGGAACCACTGGGTGGAGTGTTCGCGATTGAATGCATTGCCTTTTGTCTTGGCGCGTTTTTCGGCCTGAATCAGGTGCTCTTCCAAAGTCACTCCTACGGCAGACGACACAACGGGTGCCGCCGGTTTTTTCGGCGCGGCTTTCGGTTTTGCCTTTGCCGCTTTTTTAGCATGACCGCGTTTGTAGATCTCAGGCTGGGATTTGCGCACCTTCACGTCGGCATCGAGCTTAGCAAGGTATTCGCCCACGGCGGCCTTGTTGTCGCGATCTCCATAGATCTCCAGCATAGGATCGTTACAGGACTTCATGGTGGCGACCATCTGCGCCTGGTGCTTCTGAACCAGCGATTTGTATTCGGGATGATCAATCAGGTTGTTGAGCCCATCAGCATCTTTGTTCACGTCAAAGAACTGCTCCGGCACACTGTAGGTGAACAGGTCGGCACGCTGCTGCATATACGCGTCGCCTTCTTTGGCCAGACGGAACATTTCGGCCGTAGTGGCCATACCCTTGGTGGCAGTGGCGAACTTGCGCTCGCCATCCGACCAGAGGTTGCAGATGTAGGTGTGATCCTTCGACGTGATGCCGCGCATCGGCTGGCGGTTACCGCCGACGTTTTCTTCGTACATCACATAAACAAACTCACGGTTGTCCTGCTTTCCGCCGTTCAAGATGGAGGCCAGCGAACGTCCGTCCAGTCCGGAGGGTTCTTCGATGCCGACGGCCTCGAGCAGTGTCGGCTGAATATCGACCGTGCCGACCACGTGCTCGTCATCGGCGGTTCCGCCCTTCGTGACGCCCGGCCAGCGAACCATCAGCGGAGTGTGCGTGCTGTGGTAGTACATCGCGGTCTTGGCAAAAGGGAACGGCATGCCGTGGTCGGAGAAAAAGACGACCAGCGTGTTATCCCAGACTCCGGTGTCTTTTAACGCCTTCATGATCATTCCAAACGAATCATCGGCGCGGCGGACGCTGTTGTAGTAGGCGGTCACTTCCTGGCGCGAAAGCGGTGTGTCCGGGAGGAACGCAGGCATGGTGATTTCGTCATCCTTGAAAATGCGGCTCGGCGGGTTGCCTCTGTCCGCTCCGAGTTCGGTAACCACTTTTCCGCGTTTGTGACTGAACCGATAGAGCGCGGTGTGCGGGTCGTGAATATCAATGGAGTAGAAAAACGGTTTGCCCGCTTTCTGCGCAGCCTCAACACCTTTCTTCGTGTATTCATAGAAGCTGTCGGGATGGCGGATATTAATCCGCTTTTCTTTCAACTCGTCATCCCAGTTGATGTCCCATGCGGGGTACGGGAAATACGGCATCGAGTGCGACGACTTACCGCGAATCATGGTGAAATATCCGTTATCGCGAAGTATTTCCGGTGTGGTTTTGTAGGTAACACTTTCGCGAGGAACAGCGTAGAACCCTTCGACGCCGCTGTTGAACATATAGCGCCCGGTCATCACGGTATTGCGCGAAGGAATACAACTCGTTGCATGCACATGAGCATGCTTAAACCGAAAACCGTCCCTGGCAAATGAATCCATGTTCGGCGTCGTGTCCGGCATCGTGCAGCCGTACACCCCGACCGAATCACAGTTCATGTCATCTACCGTCAGAACCAGAATATTCATTTTGGCCTGCGCGCAGAATGCAACAGCCACCATCATCAGTATCATTTTTTTCATCAATTCACCTTTCCATTACATTCTATCACACTCTCCCGGTGGCCGTTTCCAAACTCCCGGTTGCGGTTGCGCGGACCGCCGTGCCCCGCCATCGATTCCGGCTGGGCGCTATCCCACTCGTCAAACAGATTTTTGAGCATTTGCGCGCGCTCCGGCAGAGCATTCGATAGATCCTTCCATTCGCCGGGATCATCTTTCAGATTAAACAGCTCGATGCGTTCTGTGCCCGTGCCGTCTTTTGAGTCATTCCAAAGCAGCTTCCAGTCTCCCTTGCGGATGCCGTAGTCATCGCCGCGCCGCCAATACAGCACCTCATGCGGACGCCCGACGTTTTTTCCGGTGAGATAAGGAATCAGATTCACACCGTCCAAATGAAGGCTCTGCGTCAGATCCGAACCGGAACTGATGCCGATGGCCGTGGCAGCAATATCCAGGCTGCTGACCGGATGCGGATATTTTTTACCGGCCGGAATGGTGCCGGGCCAGCTCATTAGAAACGGCACACGCACACCGCCTTCGTAGACATCGCCCTTGAAGCCGTTAAACGGCCCGGGGCTCGACATGGTGGTGGTTCCCCGCTTCCGGTGCGGCTGCGGCTTTGCAATCCCGTGCCCGCGCGGCGTACCATTATCGGTCAGGAAGACAAAAAGCGTATTTTCGGTCAGATTATTTTTTTCCAAACATTGGAAAACCTGCCCGACGCTGTCGTCGAGCGCCAAAACCATTGCAGCAAAGTATCGACGGTCCTCGTGGTGGACCTTCAGCTTTTTCAGCCGCTTGATGTCCTCTTCAGAAGCCTGCCACGGGTAATGCACAGCGTTGTGCGAGAGATAGAGGAAAAACGGCTTGTCTTTATTGCGCTCAATGAAGCCGGCCGCCTCTTCGCCATAGATGCGCGTGAGGTTTTCGCCGCGCTCCTGGATGGGCGGTTCAATTTCGCCGTTGCGCCGGATCGGCATCAGCGCCCGCTTCTTTTCGTTCGGGTTGGTGGACGACTTGAAATAGTCGTGCGAGCCCGTCACCGCGCCATAATAAAAATCGAATCCACGCGCGATGGGCAGTTCGTCCTTTTCGTGGCCGACGTGCCACTTGCCCAGCATGCCCGTTGTATAACCACGCGCCTTCAGCCGCTCCGCGATCGTCGGCTGATCGAGCGGAACGATAAATTTTTCTCCGTTGCCGTAGAACCCGAAGCGCTGCTGATAGACCCCGGAAATAATCCCGGCGCGCGACGGCCCGCAAACCGACGCCGTCACATAGCCCTGTTCAAACCAGGTGCCCGACTTTGCCAGCCGGTCAATGTTCGGGGTGTGGATATCGTCAAACCCGTGATAGCCGACATCGCCCCAGCCCATATCATCGGCAAGGATGACCACGATGTTGGGCATTTCCGATTGCTGATTGGCGATTGCCGATTGCTGATTAAAAAGCAAACAACAACTGCAAACCAGGCCGCCAAGAATGACATTCTTCACCATTTAAAAATCCTGTTAATCGTACTGTTCCGAGTTCCAGTTGGTCGGCGCCTTGGCCTTCTGTTCCTCTTCACTAAGCAACCCGTCATTGTTCGTGTCCTTGGCGTTAAACCAGCGGGTGGTTCGCTCCTCAACAAACGGCTTACCCTTTTTCTTCGCGTTTTCTTTGGCAATTTTCAGCTGCTCTTCGAGGGTGCGCCCCTCGGTGGTTTGTAGGGCTGGAATGGTCGCAGACCTTCCAGCCGCGGCGGGACGCGAAGCGAGGTCGGCGGAACGCGACCCAACGCTTTCAGCCATTCCACTGGCTGTAACGCCAGCTAAGCTACAATTCGCGTTGTACCCGGCCACATTCACGCGGCGGCCTTTGGCAAAGCCGCTGTTGCGGTTTTTCGGGTTTTTGCCGGTCTGGTTGTCAGCGAGCTGGCTGTCCCACTCGTCGAACAGATCCTGCAGCGCCTGTGCGCGCTCCGGGTTGGCGGCGGCAACATTGTTCCACTCGCCCGAATCGTTGGCCATATCGAACAGCTCAATCATCTCGGTGCCGGAGCCGTCCTTGCTGTCGCACCACAGCAGCTTCCAGTCGCCCTTGCGGATGGCATAGTCATCGCCGCGGCGGAAATAGAGCACGTTGTGCGGACGTTCCGTTTTCTGACCGGTAATGTATGGCATCAGATCGACACCATCGAAGTTGAGACCTTTCCAAGGATTGGAAACCCCGTTAATCGAAAGGAAGGTGGCCACCCAGTCGAGGCCGATCATCGGCGGTTCATATTCCCGGCCCGCCGGAATTTTTCCCGGCCAGCGCACGACAGTCGGCACGCGGATGCCGCCTTCGTAGGTATCGCCCTTGAAGCCATTGAACGGCCCGGGATTGGACATGGTGCACTCTCCGCGTTTTTTCTGCTTGGGGGCAATCAGCCCCTGCCCGCGCGGTGTTCCATTGTCGCCCATGAAAACAACCAGTGTGTTGTCGTCTACGCCTTTTTTCTTCAAGGCATCCATCACCGCACCGACGCCGTCGTCCATGCAAAGCGTCATGCCGGCGAACAGCTTGCGCTCATCGTGCGTATCGAGGCCCTGTACGCGGTCAATATACGGTTGCGGCACATCCCACGGATGGTGCACCGCATTGTAGGCGAGGTAGACAAAGAAGGGTTTGTTTTTGTCGGCCCGCTCAATAAAGCCGACCGCTTCATCAGTAAACATTTCGGTCAGGTATCCATTGGAGTCCTGAACCGGCGGCTCAATGTCCGTATTGCGCCAAATCGGCCGTTCGCCTTTTTTCTTCGTGTTCGGATCCGTGTTCGACTTGTAATAGTCGTGCGCACCCCAGAGAAAGCCATAAAAGAAATCCACATCGCGGCTGTTCGGCCGTAGCGATTCACGTGCCGCACCGACGTGCCACTTGCCGATGGCCGCCGTCTGATAACCCGCCTTTTTTAGCATCTCAAATACCGTCGGTTGGCTTTCCGGTATACCGCCCTGATCCCAGTTTCCGTAGACTCCCATGCGCTGCTGGTAGACACCGGTCAGCAATCCGGCGCGCGACGGCCCGCAGACCGATGCACTGGCATAGCCCTGCGAAAACCAGGTGCCTTCTTTCGCCAGTCGATCAATGTTCGGCGTCATGATGTCGTCATAGCCGTGGTAACCCACATCGCCCCAGCCGTGGTCGTCCGATAGAATCAAAACAATATTGGGTTGGGCGGCGAGTGCGCTAACACCCAGGAACATTAATAATGCATAAATTAATTTTTTCATTTTCACCTACTTGCGGCGCAGCCGCTCTGGAGTGCGCCGACGGTGTCGGCGCTTTTAGAGCGGAGACATCGTCTCCGCACTCCAAAGCGCTTCGCGCTACTTTTTATTCCAATCCTTAGGCGGCTTAATCTTCGCCTCTTTCGCATCAATCACGTTGTCGTTATTCAAATCCTTGGCGTTAAACCAGCGGGTGGTTCGGCCTTCGTCAAAGTTTTTCTTTTTACGAGCCTTGGCCATATGTTCCTCGCGGGAGAGCCCCTCGGCCACGGGTGCGGAGGGATCATACAGCTTTGACGGCGCCACAGCGACATCCGGCGCAAAGCCGCGAACGGTTTCATACTGCGCCCACAATTGTTTATGGGCGGCGATTGCTTTTTCAGGGGCATTTTTCAAATCAACCGGTTGCAGTTCATCGGAATCAGTCTGCAGATCATAAAAGGTGCCGTCGTTGTACAGCTTGTAGTTGCCGTCATGAATTGCATCCCGCGCCCCCTTTGGATCGCGGCCGACGCGCCAATAGTGACAAAAAACAAACTTCCTTTTTTTGGCCCCTTCACCCCTCAAACGGGACGCAAATGAAACACCGTCGGTTGGATAATCAACCGAAGTTTCGGCCACTTCCATAATCGTCGCAAAGAAATCAGAAAAATCGATCAGGTCGTCGCGGCGATGCCCGATCTTCGCATACTCATCACGATACTTCGGCCAGTCCATTACGCACGGCACACCGGTTCCGTCGCGCAGCATGCGGTTTTTACGCCCCGGCACATCGCCGTATGTTGTTTTTGTGAGCGGTCCTTCCTGAACCGTTTCTCTACCCTTCTTCATCGTCGTCGGGCTCTTGTCGCCCGGTTCGAGGAGAATCTCTTCATAGTCTCCCCAGCCAGATACAGATCCCACACGACGCAAGTCCGGATTCGATGCAGTAACCGGAACGGGATAACCCGAGCCATTATCGCCGGTGAACATAATAATCGTATTCTCGCGAATACCGGCCTCTTCCAAGGCCTGGACAACGCGCCCCACCAATACATCAATGTATTCAATGTTATCCTTGAAATACTGCACCTCACAAATCTTCGCCCCGCTTTTGTCGCCGCCCTTCGAGTGCGGTGTCGGTGCCCAGGGAGAATGCGGAAGGATCATTGGATAATAGAGAAAGAAAGGCTTGTCGCGTTCGCGTTTAATATAGTGGGTCACATATTCACTGATCATATCCGGGCCATAGGTCTGCTCTGTCTTATAATAGGCTCCGTCGGCAATAACCTTGCTGTTGAACCAATACCGCTCCTTTCCCTGCCACAAAGGCTTCGATTTAGGATCAACAGGCTTAACCCCGTTACATAAAATATATTCATCCCAGCCAAATGCTTTAATCTGCTCATGATCCCCGCCCAGTTGCCATTTTCCGGCAATACAGGTTGCATACCCCGCGTTCTGTAATGCATTGCCGAATGTTTTTTCGGAAGGATCCAGCTGTCCAAAAGCAACATAGTTCCGGAAACTGTATTTTCCCGTCATCAACTTCACTCGTGACGGCGTACAGATCGGCAACGAATAGCAGTGATCAAACGTCAGTCCCTCGGCCCCGATCTGATCCAGCACCGGGGTTTTATAGTCGAGTCCGCCGTGAGCACCTAAGGTCTCGCGCCCCATATCATCGGTCATGATCAGGACAATATTCGGACGTTCAGCGGCCAACGACCCCATAGCCGCACTGCAAATTAAAATAATGGTTACTAATTTCACGTGTTTTCTCCATTCATCGCTCTAAATGTAACGGCTTACATCCCATAATTTAGGACACATTATACAAAAAAAGAAGAAGCATCGATACTTCTTCAGTGATGAGGCCCTGATTCAGTTCAGCTATTTAGCAGAAACCGTATTGGGACGCTTGCGGTTATGCGGTCCCCCCCACCATTCATTATCGGGTTGCTTTGAATCCCAGGCATCAAACTGTTTTTGGAGCTGCCTGGCTTTTTCAGGATGCTGCTTGATTAAATTCACGCTTTCATACGGATCTTCGGCCAGATTGAACAGCTCCATCTGCCGGGAACCGTTGGGGTTTCCATCGTTCCATGAAAGCTTCCAGTCGCCCGTTCTAATGGCGTAGTCACTATCGCGACGGAAAAACATTATTTCATGCGGACGGCCTTTTTCCTTTCCTTTCAGGTAAGGCATCAGATCGACGCCGTCAAATCCGTTTTTCGCGTCCACCGCCACGGCGAGCTTCGTGAAGGTGGGCGCCAGATCGAGTGCGCTTACGGGATAGTCGTAGACCGTGCCCGCGGGCAATTTGTTCGGCCAGCTGAGCACGAACGGCACACGGGTCCCCCCCTCGTAGGTATCGCCCTTGTTGCCGCGCAACGGATCACTACCCGCCGCGGAATTTTTCGGCGCACCGTTATCACTCAGAAATACAACAACGGTGTTTTCCCGGACCCCGCAATCTTCCAATGCCTGAACCACGCGCCCGATACCATCATCCATCGAAACCAGCATGCCGGCATAGGTACGCCGATAATCGTCCTTTATATGGGTGACTTTATGAGCCACATTATCCGGTGCCTGCCAGGGTGCGTGCACCGCGTTGTAGGATAGGTAGAGGAAAAAGGGAGCTGCCTTGTTCCGTTCAATGAACGCAATGCTTTCATCGGTGAAGGTATCCGTTAAATAGCCCTCATAATCCAACGGTTCATTATTCCTGAAAACCGGCCAGAACCCGGGATTAGGCTGCCATTTCTTTTCTGCTTCAGTAAACGAGTGTGCACCATTCAGAAAGCCGTAAAAATAGTCGAATCCCCGCTGGTTCGGGCGCAGGTTATGCGCCATCCCCATATGCCACTTCCCGATCACACCAGTGCGATAGCCAGCCGGCTTCAGCAATTCGCCCAGCATTTGTTCTGTTAATGGAACCCCGGCATCCGGGCAGCGCGGATGTTCCGGCCAGCCTTCCTCCGGCGGGTTTTCCCCGCAACCGAACCGTTGCTGATAGCGTCCCGTCAATAAACCGGCGCGCGACGGCCCGCAAACTGAAGCGGAAACATACCCCTGTTCAAAACGAACGCCCGACGCCGCCAACGCATCGAGATTTGGCGTTGGAATATCGGTGCATCCATTGAAGCCAACATCCGAATACCCCATATCGTCTGCAAGAATTAAAATGATGTTCGGTTGCTGAACGGCCATAGCACGAAAGCCGAATAAAATTATTCCTGCTAGTAAAAGTTTTTTCATAAGGCATCCAGTTGCGTAGTGCGTAGTGCGTAGTGCGTAGTGCGTAGTGCGTAGTGCGTAGAATCATCCGATCAGATCCATATGCCGAGTCAATACGAAATACGGAATACGGAATAAATTCTATTTCCTTATTTTCTTTCTAAGCTGATTAGCAGCAGGAAGGTTTTGGTTAAACTCGGCAACATCAATTGCTCCGCTGTGGCGCTTGCGGTTCCAGGGACCGCCCCACCATTCATTGTCTGGCAGTTCATTGTCCCACTCCTCAAACAGGCGCTGCAAAATCTGCGCGCGTTCCGGCTGGCTCTTTGCCAGGTTAACGCGCTCTTCCGGATCTTCCGCCAGATTAAACAACTTTATACTCGGGGTACCGCTCTTGGTGTTCCAGGTCAGCTTCCAATCGCCCTTGCGAATGGCGTATTCGGTATCCCGCCGCCAATACATCATATCGTGCGGACGCCCTTTCTTGCTGCCCTGGATGTAGGGAAGCAGATCCACGCCATCGGACTTCGCACCTTTTACAAAGGTTGGAACCAGATCAAGTGCACTCACTGGAAATTCATATTTTGTGCCCGGATTAATCTGTCCCGGCCAGCGCATACAGAACGGCACACGGATGCCGCCTTCATAGGTGTCGCCTTTAAAACCGCGGTACGGTGTAAGGGACATGTAGTCCATACCATCCATACGTTCCAGCAGGTTATCCTTCGGCGCATGCTTCAGTCCCTGCCCGCGCGGCGATCCGTTGTCCGTCAGAAATACAATGACGGTATTATCGAGAATCTTGTGTTTTTCGAGTTCGTCATACACCCGGCCGACCCCGTCATCCATCGCCAGGATCATCGCCGCAATAAAGTTACGATTTTCGCTGTTGGTCAGATCTTTGGTCCGTTCTGCATATTCCGCCGGCACTTCCCAGGGATGATGGATTGCATTATAGGCCATATAGAGAAAGAACGGCTTATCGTGGTTGCGGTCAATAAAACCCACCGCCTCGTCCGAAAACAGATCAGTCAGGTAAATGTCTTTTTGCGGCGGCTCCATTTCGTTGTTTCGGAAGATCGGCCACTTGCTCTTGTTCTTCGCAAACTCGTTCGTCCATTCCTCATAGGAGTGAGAGCCATTGAGGAAACCATAATAAAAATCAAACCCGCGCGAATGGGGGCGAAGGTCTTCATGCACTCCAAGGTGCCACTTCCCCACCATGCCGGTGGTATATCCCTGCTCCTTCAGCAGTTCAGAAATCATCGGTTGACTCGTCGGCACCCCCGCCATCGGATATTTGCAGTTATCCGGCCACCCGGAAGAACTTGGATTTTCCCCGCAGCCGAACTTTTGCTGATAAACGCCCGTCAACAGGCCCGCCCGCGACGGACCGCATACCGAGGCCGTCACATAGCCCTGTGTAAACTGGACGCCTTCTTTGGCGATTCGGTCAATATTAGGGGTCATGACATCATCATATCCATGATACCCCACATCGCCCCACCCCATATCATCGGCCATTACCAACACAATATTCGGCCTGTCCTGAGCCTGTCGAAGGGGTTGCTGAGCGGCCAAAGCCGATCCGGCTACCCATACTGCACCGATACCAAGAACCCATTGCTTGAGTTTTATCATTCCTGTTTTATCCATCTTAAAATTCATTAATCACCTTCTAGATTATTACTCTGAATACGGGCAGGAAGCTCTCATTCAGGACAACAAAAGAAAACTATTCCTCGAGCAACTCCCAAAAAGTGCCGCCTGACCTCAGCGAGACCATTGAGAAGTTATTACGCTTGGGCCCGCACCAATATGGGGTGGAGGTTTAGGTATTTTTCCTCTTCCGCAGAATCGGTGGGTGCAGTTCGAGAACTAAATGCCACAAGACAAATGGAGGGTCGAGTTCCACCTCGGCTGATCCGCACAGCCGGAAGACCGGGTGGAACCGGTCCCTCCACTCCGCTAATTGCTTCAATCACCCACTGATTCAGCGGAACACCCGATTTTTTGGAGAATTAAAACCTCATTTTCCCTAAGGAAAACCCTCAGCGCGGCATGTCCAATGAAGCCTCGGATCATAAATAAAATGTTTTTCAAGAAAACTGTCTATATGCCGTCATCTGGAAGCGTGATTAGTTATGCACGTGTTTTTTATAAGGAGAAAAATATGAAATCAGTAAAAATTATACTCATGGCATTAACCGCAATGGGACTGGCCAACGGCACATTTGCACAGGTTGACCAGACCTGGTCGGAAATAACCGGATCGGGGGGATGGGATACCACAACCGCCGAATGGAACACCTCCGAGTACTGGGAGAACGGTAATAACGCCATTATCGACGTTAATGCCCAAACCAAGCTTCTTAACGAAAACATTACTGTAAACAACCTTACCGTGTCATCAACCCGCTTCACGATTGCCACAACCAACACCGCCGCCCGCACCCTAACCGCAAACGGCACTCTGGCTTATACCGGCACATCAGAATCAAATGGGGATAACATTACAATCAGCAGCGGAAATACGCTGGACGGAACCTTCACCTACACCTCGAGCCAGGACGGCTCATCCAACCGGGGGCGCCTCGTGATGAATGCCGGATCCGCCATGACCGGAAACCTTACTCTCAGCGGTTCTGGAGCACGTCTTCAGCTTAACCGCGACTCCGCCCTGAGCGCCTCCGGAAGTATAACCCTGAACGGCGGCGGTCTGGGACTGCGCTGGGAAGCAGGCGCAAACGGAACCCTTGGAACCCTTTCAGGAAACGGCTACATAAACGCCAATGCGGGAAGCGGGCACGCCGACTATGATACACGCCTGAATTTAAACAAACTGGAACTGGGGACCGACGGCACCATCGGACTCATCAGCAGTGTAGACGGCGGAAATGACAATAAGTATATCATCGACCTCAAGAACGGCTTCACCCACCAGTTCGATCTCAATGCAGACGGCCTGACCCTCACCAGCGATTTCCTCGATATGGACGATGGCCTGATGGAGGTCAATATCCACAACGCCATCATCGCACTGAATACCATTACCGGAAGCGATGCCCTCGAACTTGGCGATGCCTTCACCCTCGTCTCCGGTTCTAGAATCCGCGGAACCGCTACTTTTGACGACACAGGCGTTAACTTTTCCAATGCTGGATATTCATTTGATACCAGTACATTCAATACCGACGGCACCATTACCGTCATTCCGGAACCGGCCACGCTGGGACTGATTACTGTCATGGGTGGCGGGATGTTATTTATCCGCCGCCGTTTCATGATCTAACTGCTTTTCTTTGGACGTTGAGGAGCCGTCCCGTTTCGGGCGGCTTTTATTTTATAGGGGTATTCACTTCGCTGGACTAGACCCACATGTTGTGGTACACACGTTTCATGGAAGCGTATCCAAAGGATCTGGAAGAATTGGAACTGAACTTTTCAAGTGAAGAAGCATGTCGCGACTATCTTGCATCATTGCGATGGCCGAACGGCTTCCTTTGCCCGGCCTGTGGCCATGGGGAGTCGTGGCGACTGGCAGACGGCCTTTTCAAGTGCAAGAAGTGCAGTCGTAAAACATCTGTAACCTCGGGTACGATCTTTGAGGGCACCCGCAAACCGCTGGCGTCCTGGTTCAGGGCGATCTGGTGGGTGACAAGCCAGAAGAACGGAGCCAGCGCCCTGGGACTGATGCGCGTTCTCGGCCTCGGAAGCTACAAGACCGCATGGACGTGGCTGCACAAGCTCCGCCGGGCGATGGTACGTCCGGGACGGGAAAGACTGACCGGAACCGTGCAGGTGGATGAAACCTTCATAGGCGGCACAAGGCCCGGGAAACGGGGGCGCGGAGCCGAAGGTAAGACCCTTGTGCTGATCGTGGCGCAGGAGAATGGTAAGGCCGTCGGTCGCATTCGCCTTGTAAAAATACCCGATGCCTCATCCAAAAGTCTTGAAGGGGCCATCCGAGAAACAGTTGATCCGGGTACGCAGGTGAAGACGGACGGGTGGAAGGGGTACAATGGTTTGGGAGCTTTGGGCTACGACCATAAAGTCGTTCGGAAATCCGAGGATGTTGGCGCGAACCTGCTCCCCCTTTGCCATCGAGTCGCCAGTTTGCTTAAGCGGTGGCTTGGCGGAACACATCAGGGCGCAGTAAGTCACGAGCATTTGGCATACTATCTCGACGAATACACGTTCCGCTTCAACCGGCGCACTTCCCGCTCGCGGGGAATGCTGTTTTACCGTCTGCTACAAAATGCAGTCGCTATGGAACCCGTTCGGTTCAAGGAAATATCCCTGTCGGTCAGGGGAAGAAACCACAAGATACAGACTTAGTCCAGCGAAGTGAATACCCCTATTATTTTATTATTGTCCTGAACGGATCCAAACGATTCGTGTCCATGAATGTATTCTAAAAGGAAATTCATGAAAAATACCCTGTTTATATGCTTATTATCCGTCATTGCCCTCCAGTCCAAAGCGGCCACCTTGTCCTACGAAACCGTTATTCCGACGGCCAATACCGTGACCGGCAGCAACCGGACTCCGGAAGCGGATAAGTTTGTCAGCCTCGGTGCCGCTCGGAATGGCGGCCAAACCTTCACGGCCCCCGTCGCCCACTCGACGATCACCGAAGTATGGTTCGAAGTCGGGCAGGATCTCGGCGCGACCGTGACGGGTACGGAACGTGTTGAACTGATGTTTTGGAACAATACGGGATCCGATTCCTGGATCGGTCTGCCGGACTCATCTACCGCCCCAACGCTGAATGCGACCACCTACGCCACCTCGCTCGGAACGGTTGACTATCCCGTAACAAACGACATCACCGCAGGTACCTGGCTCAAATTTACACTGGATGCATCGGATCAGGCCGCGGTCGGCGCGCTGGCCGCCGGGAGAGAATATGGTTTCACCCTTTATGCATCGGATCTCACACTCAGCCTCTCGCGCCATACCGACACCTCCGTTTCCGGCTATAACATCGGTGCGGTGGTTTCTTCCAACGGGAGTATTGACCCTAAACTTGCCGGCAGCCGCGACTGTAACTTTTTCGTCGTTCACGCCCCGATATCGGCATCCTACGAAACCCATATCCCGACCACCGGAATAATTGCGTCAGAAAATGCCGTTCACCAAAATAACTATGCCCTCGACGGCAACAACTTTGCCGGACAAACCTTCACCACCACCAACGACTATTCCGCCGTCACTGAAATCTGGTTCCAATCCGCCACCACAACTTCTCTGGTCGGCTCTGCTTCGGTAGATCTCTCTTTCTGGAATAATACCGATGAAGCCGGCAACGACTGGAGCAGCGCCACCTCCCTTCCCTCTGCTAATTCCACCTCGCTCGGCAGCTATTCCCTGCCATCCGGAGATCTCACAGCTTTCAGTTCGTGGATTCGAATCCCGCTGTCCGCCGCCGACCAAGCAACCATCGGGCGACTGGTGACCGGCCAACAGTATGGATTTTCTATCTCGCTTGGCGATGACGGAAACCTTTTCAGAATCGCCCGTTCGGGTAATACGAGCGGGACACCCGCAGGCTATGCCGGCGGCGCGGGATTCATCGATAGCGGTTCCGATGGAAACTCAGGAACGCGCGATGCCAATTTCTTCATTACAGGCATGCTGGACCCACAGACTCCATACGCTCCGGTTGCCGTAAACGATGCCTACCTCGCCACCACCAACCGAACCCTCTCCATTCCTGCCCCTGGCGTGCTACGCAACGATTCCGACGCCAACGGCAATCACACCATGAATGCCGTCGTGGCTTCTGAACCGGCACATGGAATCCTTTCGCTTCCCCCCGATGGATCTTTCGATTACACCCCCGACACCGAATATACCGGAACGGATTCGTTTACCTATGCAGTCACCGATGGCATTTTCACCAGCGCAACGACCACGGTATCGATCCAGGTCGGAAGCCAACCCAACTTCATCATCATTTATGCCGATGACATGGGTTTTGGCGACGCAGGCTTCAACGGCTTCTCAGACATCTACACCCCTAGTATGGATACGTTTGCCAGCAACGGCGTTCAATTCACGCAAGGCTATGCCTGCGACTCCGTTTGCGGCCCCTCGCGAGCCGGACTCATGACCGGTGTCTATCCCGCCCGCATGGGCGTCCTCTCCAACCCCGCTGCAGGGAACGGCCTGACCATCACCCAGCCGATGATCTCTGAAATGCTCAAACCCAAAGGATATAGCACCGCCGTCTACGGTAAATGGCACCTGGGAGAAGAGGAAGGCCTGATTCAACCCCTCGACCGCGGATTCGATGAATTTTTCGGGTTCCTCGGCGGAGCCCATAAATTTGCCGAAAATACCGATCCGGATAATCTCTTCATGGAAGGTCGCGAACCGGCCGTCATGCCAGCCGAATATTACCTGACCGACCTAATTTCCGACCGCTCAGTGGAGTTCATCGAACAAAATACCAACACCCCGTTCTTCCTGTACGTGGCCTACAACGCCGTCCATTCCCCATGGGATGAAGTTCCCTCCAACTATATAGATCGCGTGGAAGCCGCCACCACAACCATTCCGACCAACTGGCCGCACCGCACCCTGTTCGCAGCCAACCTACTGGCTATGGACGATGGGGTCGGGCAGATTATGGAGGCCCTTGAAGCCAACGGACTGAGCGAAAATACGCTCGTCTTCTTTATTTCCGACAACGGCACCCCCGAAGGACAGAACGATCCGATCAACGGCACCCCCGTGGCTCCCGACCACAAATCATCCACAGGCGGCTTTCGTGGCTGGAAAGGCGACACCTATGAAGGCGGTATCCGCGTTCCTTTCACGATGCAGTGGAAAGGGCGGATTCCTGCCGGACTCGTGTATGAAAACCCCGTCATCAACCTGGATGCCGCCGCCACCATCTTCGAACTCGCGCAGGCCGGCAGTCCGCAGCAGCACCGATATGAAATTCCGAGCGGACAGGAAGCACGCTTCCCCTATCCCACCTTTGAGCCGGACGGCGTGAACCTCATGCCCTACCTCACCGGCCAAAATCCGAACAACCCGCATAATAGACTCTATTTCCGCCATGGGGAAAAACATGCCGTCATTGTGGATGGCCTGAAGCTCACCTGGAACACCCGCAAACTTGAGGATCGCGGTGATGAAATCATCGAAGTGGATCGCGTATTTGACCTTGCCGTCGACCCGTTCGAAACCTACGATCTGGCCCCCGCCAATCCCCAACTGACCGAAAGGCTCAAGCGCGAATTCGCCATGTGGGACTGCGCCATGGATCCGGTGGTCTGGGGTTCCGAACCAAATAACCGCGTCTGCCTCATCCCATCCGACGGCTACCTCACCTGGGCCGGCGAAAAAACCAACGACACCCGAACCAGCGTTTCCGGTGCCTATGCCGACCTCGACGGCGACGGAACCATCAACTATTTAGAATATGCCTTTGATGGACCGCCGCTCAGCGTAACCACGGGCCAACCCTTCCAGGTCCAGACCCCCATGCGCCATAACGATCCGTCTATTAGTTATGTTATCCAGATCAGTTCCGACCTTAAAACATGGGAGACCTTTTCCCTTTCGTATAGTGATGGCTCATGGATCAGCTCGGATCCCGCCGGAATCCAGCAGGCGGCCTACATGGATAACGGGAATGGAACCGGAACGCTCGCCCTGCAGACCGGATCAGCCTTTGCAGGGGAATCCCCGTTGTTTTTCCGCGTCGGCGTACATATGCAATAACGCAGTATCATCTATCCGGGATTCCATACACTGCATGCAACGGCTTCACCGCCTTGGATTTTATCTTCTTTCCTGTCCTGATCCCGGAACCTCCAGACGTGTTGAGTATATAAACCTGATGAACAATGAGATAAACGGAGGAACGGGATCGTGAAAAAACGGCTGATCGGTGTAGTTTTACTGGCATTCATTACGGGAAGTCTAAACGCAGCCGGCCCGGCGAACCTATCGGTCGGCTGGGGGCGCGCAATGACCCCCGGCGATCCGGTTGAGGATCTGCCGGCCGCCTGGGGGGCCTACCTCGTCGAAACCTCTAACGTACCCGGCTTTGCCCAGGATATCACAGTAACCGGCTACGACATCACCTTTACACTCTCCATCGAAGCCGCCAATGCGTCCCTGATTAACGGCGACGGCACAACCGGACTGATTAACTCCCGTGTAACCGGAGAGGATATCTGCATTCTCGGCGGAAGCTCGGACATCCGGACGGATGCCCGGGATCCGGGCGAAAGCGATGACGAAGGTCTTCGACTGATCCTTTCCGCGAGTGGATCCGGCGTCACCAACCTGACCGACCTTTCCCTGGATTTTCTTCGGGTCAGACGCTTTTCAACAGAAAACGGACCAAATGGCCAAATCACCTTTTATGACGGAACAAACCGGACCGGAAACAGCTTTATCGGCACCAACACACATGATGAATTCCTTGGTGATTTTGTGTATACCGACCACCCCGTATTGACCAATGAATATACGCTGACCGAGCTGACACCGCTTTCCACCAACAATATCGGCGGAATCGGTGATGGATCCTGGGTTATGGAACTGTATGCAACAGATGCGTTAACCAACAGTACGTTCTCGTTGGGGGATATCAAAGTAAACTTTTCTCTGGCTCACTATGAGAATACGGCACCGGAAGCCGATGACCTGGATTTGGAAACCCCAATCGACACGGCACTCGATATCACACTCCGTGCATATGATTTTGAACAGGGTCCGTTGACCTACGTCATCCTGGATCAACCGACATCCGGCATCGTTACCGGAACAACGCCAAACGTAACCTATGTTCCCGATACCGGATTCACGGGTAATGACAGCTTCACCTTTACGGCTTCTGACGGCGGGCTGTCCAGCACTGGTACGGTATCCATTACCGTCACACCGGAGTACCATTATATGGCATTCGGAGAGGATTACTATTCAGAAGGCGGTATTCCATGGAACTTTGAAACGGCGGCCACCAATTCAACATCCCACACCACAAACGGGATTACGTTTACCGTCACCTTAGTGAGTGCGAATGAATCCGGGTCATACAAGGTCTATAACCGCAATACCGGTAACGACATCAGTATCACGGAAGGAAACCGTTCCGACCGCATTGATCCGCGCTCCGCGGGACCGGCCGATGACGAAGGCTTGCGGATGACCGTTTCCGTCGCGGGTGAAGGCGTCTCAAACCTGACCGAGATCGCATTGGATGAAATTGTTCTACGCCGTTTTTCCACCGGCACCGAAATCGTCCATTATTATGATGGACCGAACGGAACGGGTACCCCCTATCCCACCACCCATGCTGCCGCCGCGGTTTCCGGGAACGAACTGTTTTCCGCCGGAGGCCTTACTCCACTGAGCCTTGCGAATGCAGGCGGAGCTGGCAATGGCAGTTGGCTGTTGGAAATGTGGTGCCGCACCGACGGTCAGGACTTCAACCTCGGGGATGTCAAGCTGCGCTATGCATTGAAAAGTACATCCGGAACCACGTTTGCGGACTGGGCCGCCGGATGGGGCGTCAATATCGGCACTCAAACAAATGACTATGAGCCGGATGGCATGGATAACCTGATGGAATATGCCCTCGGCGGCAACCCCACCAATGAGGATGCGGCAACGGTTCTACCGGCGTACGGGATCCTTGATGACGGATCGAACTGGTTCTATCATATTCATACTGAACGCACGGATGACAGTACGTTGAGCTTTACCGTTGATATGAAAACTGATCTGGTTGCTGACTCAGGCTGGACCACCAATGGCCTTATCTTCACAGGGGAATCTCCAGTAGTGGACCACTTTAAGTCTGTCACCAACCGCACCGATATCGATTCGGCCGAATTCATTCGCATGAAAGTCGAACAGAACTGATTTCCCTGGCAGCTGAAATACAAAGCCCCGGTCCAATGCCGGGGCTTTTCATATTTTTTGCACATGCATAATGAACGTAATAAGGGTATACATGCAGCTATTCATGGATACATACAATACAAGACAAACCCTGATTATGCGGGTCAAAAACCAGCATGACGACCCGTCGTGGGAGGAGTTTGCCAATATTTACCGTGGCTATATCTACGCCGTTATCCGGAACATGGGCATCGCCGAATCCGATCGCGAAGAGCTCGTGCAGCAAACCCTGATCAAACTCTGGAAAAAACTGCCCGATATCGATGTGGAACACTCCGGAAAATTCCGCAGCTGGCTCAGCACCCTGACCAAAAACTGTGTCATTGATTTTATCCGTAAACGGAAGCGCGAAATCAACCTCCGGGAAAAAGCCGCCGACCAGGAAGACCAGCAACAGGTGAACACCGTTCTTCCCGACATTGACCGGATTTCGGAAGCGGCCTGGAAGCAGCATCTGGCCGCCCTCGCTCTCGACAATATTGAGCCCCACTTTTCCGGCAAGGCAGTCAATGTATTCCGGCTCAGCCTGCAGGGGTTGGATGTTCCGGCAATCGCCGAAAAACTTGAAATTAAAGAGGAATCGGTCTACCGACTCAAAACCCGCGTTAAAGCCCGCCTCATCGAAGAAATCCAACGCCTGCGCTCCGAGCTGGAATAGTGGCGTAGCCGCCCTGGAGCAACAGTGCTTAACAGCAACCTAAATTTCAGCATTTTTAACGGCGGAGTTGGCGGCGATGAGCAACTTTCTCATGACCGCCGTAAGCGCGACCATTTTGGGGCGGTGGTTTTCATTTACCAGACGCTGGTAGAACTCGCGCAGAACGGGGTTGTATGTCCTGGCGTTCATGGCAGCCATGTACAGACAGGAGCGCAGCCTGCGCCTTCCTCCGCAGACATGCCGTCTGCCGGACTTGCCCCCGCTGTCCCGGTTGAAGGGAGCGAGTCCCGCCAGCGACGCGATCTCCCTGCGCGAAAGCGTGCCGATCTCGGGGAGATGGGCGAGCAGTGTCACCGCATTGACGATGCCCAGACCTTTGATGGACTGGATGCACTTGGCCTTCTTCGTCATGGTTGCGTCTTCGGCAAGGGTGTCAGTGATTTTCGCTTCGATTTTCTCGAGCTGCTTTTCAAGCCATTTGAGGTGCTGTTTGATCAGTCTGATCATCTCCGGCTCGTCGGCGGTTCCCAAGCGGTTCTTCTCGGCCGGATGCATGTCGCTCAGGTGCACCCTTCGGTCAACGAGAGCGGTGAGCCTACGCTGCGCAGAGGAAGGCTTCTTGGACGGCTTGGGCTCGGTGTGCGACGCAAAGTCGCAAATCATCCGCGCGTCGATCGGGTCGGTCTTGGCGATCTGCCCCATGCCCAGCGCGAAGTGCCGGACACGCGACGGGTTCACGATGCTCGCGGTGCCGTCGGCGGCCATCACCATCCAGGCGGCCATGCGTTCGTAGCCTCCCGTGGACTCGAAGACATAGTGGGCGTTGCCCGCCCAGTTCATAAGCGCCGTGGCACCCTCGCAGGTGTTGTCGAAGCGCCGCGCTGTTTTTCCATTGAAGGCGTCCAGATGCTTCTTGGAAACATCGACGCCGCAGTATACTTTTTCCATGTTCATATTTGCTCCTACTTGCTAATGCGAGCTCGCTCGTACGGCTCATGCAACAGTTCGAGTTCAATATGGCAACCATCCGGCGGATCCGGGCTCCAGGACGTTCGCCCAAGGCGAACCAGTGCGCGACGATCTCACCGGACGGGAACCTCTCCCGGCTGGCCGGCCGGGGGAGGCACTCCTCTACGAGGATTGCACAACCCCTTTCACGGGAAAAAGGATTTCTCCGACGCTATAGAAATTCATTCTCAAAATCCTTTTTCCCTACCTGTTTTGAGTTGGTTGGAAAACATACAAGTGCGGAGACCCCGTCTCCGCTCTTGATCTACGGAAAGCGGCATCGCTGATGCCGCACTCCAAAGCGCTTCGCGCAATCTTATTCTTCAACCAGGGTGAGGTTCCGCTCCAGCTGCTTCTTCAGGTTTCCTGTAAACCTGCCCTGTTCGACAATAAGCGTCTCCACCCCCATGCGTTTCAGTCGGGGTATAATGTGGAGGGTGGACGTCATCCATTTCAGGTTGACCATCCGCAGGGTTTTTACCTTGAGATCCTCCAGTTCCACCAGGTCAGTCAACGGCGTATCACTGACATCCAGCCGTTCAAACGAATACGGTTCCAATACATTGGCATACAACACCCCGGGAATAAGCAGTTTATATCGGCTGTAAGGTTTTCCGGACAGATCGAGAACAGATCCGGATTTCCCGGTTGAAATGTCCAGGGGAACAACGGAATGCGGACGGGGGCCATTCATCTCTTCCAGCATGGTACCGGCCAGAACTGCATACCCATCCAGGGCGGGGTTCGGCCGCCGCCGCATGTGGTGCAGATAGGTGTAATAGGTGAACTGCTTGAAAATCGGTTGGGAAGTACCGAACATGATAGCCAGTTCTTCTTCTTTCAGCAATGCGATGTCATCCGGTTTAAGGGTTGCAAAATCGCGGGCGACCGGCAGCATGCGTTCGGCATAGCCTACCCCCGATGCCTCGAAACAGCGGGCAGCCGCATTGAATTCCTCTACAATAAAATGAAGAACCCCCTTCTGGGTCAGCATTTCCTTTCGCCGAGCCGGATCAAGATCCCCCTCCAGTTTTTTATCCAGTAGCTCAATATTAAAAAACGGATGCCGCATGTCCGGTTGACGCGCCAGGTATTCCAGCATCTGCAGGACATCCGCGTTCAGCTGCTGCGAAACCACCAGTTCCTGACGGTATAACTCAAAGTTTTCCTCCGCCACCCCTCGCGCTTTCACCGCCACATTCCGTTCAATGTCCACACGGATAATCGCCGCAGCCGCCATCCCCACCAGAATGATCAACGACAATACAGACAGTAAAGCCAACAGGGCATGCCGTTGCGTGAGCAGCACAATCCGACGCATCATACCGGCCTGCTCAGCCTGTGTTGGAAATCCGCTCATGTAATATGAAATATCGACCTGCAGTTCCTTGACCGTTTTATATCGTTCAGCCGGTTTCAACGAAAGCGCCCTCATCGCCACCGCCTCAAGGCTGACTGAACATCCTGTGTGGCCGGTCCTGCGCCGGGGAGGAATCACACCGCCATGAAGCGTTTGTTCAATAACTTCATGGGCGGATTCTCCCGGCACCGGAATTTCATACACCAGCAGCATATACAGAATCGCCCCTAAGGCATAAACATCCGTCTGCACCGTCTTGGAGGACGAACCATCGGCCTGCTCCGGGGCCATAAAACCGGGCGTTCCTTTCAGTGTTCCCGACAGGGTAAAATCATTCAGCTCATCGCCGTCCAGTTCCCCGGGCTCCAGCTCACCGGAATCTTCGGAATACACAATCCGTGCAAGCCCCCAATCGCAGACAAATACATCTCCGAACGGACCGACGCGAATATTCGACGGTTTCAGATCCAGATGAAGTACACCACGGGAATGGGCGTAGGCCATGGCATCACAAATCTTCAGGTAAATATTCAGCAATACATCCAGCGGATACTTCGCAACATAATCTGGACCCCGCTTTTTCAGCCCGTTAACAATATCTTTCAGGCTGTCCCCCGGTAACAGCTCCATCGTGAAAAACGGCTTACCTTCAGGATTAATCCCCATGTTGTGAATCGGAAGAATATTCGGATGCGCCAGATTGGCCGTCAGGCGGGCCTCACGAAGAAACTGTTCCTGATCTTCATTCGATCCGCATTTAACCGGATAGGCCAGTGCCACCCGCCGGCCCAACCGCCGATCGTACACCCGGAAAATTTCCTTTTCCGCCCCTTTACCGATCTGCTCCGGAATTTCATACCGCTCCCCGAAATCCTTCAGCGAATTCAGGATCGGCGTCAGCTGTTCCCGTTCAGCAGCAGAAAGGCTTTCTTCATCCGCATCATACAGGTCGGCTAATACATCAGGCTTAATCTCATCGTATTTCATGGTAAACAGAATAGCGGATCCCCCCTGAAAAGAAAAAGAGGAACGCCGGCCGATTGTGCCCCTGAAAGGCCGCGGCGAATCAACGCATGTTCCGGTTCCATAAGATAACGGGCACAGCAGATGAACAAAACAAGCGCATCGCCAGCTGGAGTGAATCACCGGTCCAGTGAAGGCCTCGACCTTAACAACTGAATGTAGGCCGGACTGCCGGCCCTGAGACGTTCAGCAAGGCCGCCCGATAGAAAAACTCCCGCATCCGGGCCGTGAATATAAAAATGGGGAGCCTTCACCCGAAGGCTCCCCGAGGAGTGGAGTATAAAAAACGGCAGTATCAAACAAACCCAACATTTGAAATCAATAACCTATTTCCCATACTCCTGATGATGAAAATGGTGTGTTGCTTTATATATAATACGTCTCTCATGCACATGATCTGACACTTTTTATTAGAAGTGAGTCCCAAAATAACCATATCCCATTACAGCAAAGCAGATTAACACCGTAAAAAAAAATTCAAAACCCCTCTACCCAGCTCTTTAACCTCGATATTATGAAACTGAACCGCGTGGTTTTCAGCCGCCCCCCGCTTAAGTACATTATATTCAACATCATTGCCTCTGCTTTCAATATTCGGCGCCATACTCCCACCCATTTCGGGCAGGAGCGCGGAGCAGCTGATTCAATGATGACTCATTGATCATTCCTTTAATACTTTTTTATATACTGACATCCGGATCACAGATACCGGCATGACCCATTTATAAAGTGTTCATTTCATTGATGGACTAGACCAAATGAAGCCCCCTGCGCATCCCGGCTGCTGGTTCCGATCAGTTGGTCATAACGGTCTATATTCAGGTTAATCAACCGGGATAAATTCAAATCCGGTAATCGTCAGATCCACAGGAGCAACAACATGGTCATCTCCGTAAACAAGAATCAGTTCCTTGATATTAACCAGCCCCGGCGTACCAGGCATTGGGATTTCAATCGTATTTTCATGCCCAACCGCAACATCAAAACGAATATAGATTTCATTTTCGAAGACCATCGGTTTGATTGGAAGCCCCGGCGCACGCTTTAGCGTAATCACACCTTCTATCGGATCCGCCGCACGGTATTTAATTTCAAGCATACCATTCGAAAGGCTGATTCCCTTTTCCTCGAGTACAACAATAGTAATTCCGCCCGTACGCACTTTTTCACCGCGCACCTGAAAACGGTCTGTTGTTCGCTGCGGAACCAGTTCATCGCCGGCCGACGTCCATGACAACCATTGAACATCCTCCTTCAACAGATTCATTTCAGCCCCCGGCTTGTTAAATTCAGCCAGTTTGGTTTCGAGATCATGTGCCGCCAGGTACCGCTGCATATTTTCATGGCCCGACCCGATGCCGCCCAGCACCAGCGACAACGTATGCGCAGACGTCTGAAATTCAATAACCGCATTGGAGCTCGTGTTATACCCTTCCCACGGACCGTGATCCGTAAAGAGGCCGCTGAAGGTCTCCCAGTGTTCAGCAAGAAAAGCTTCCATCTTTTCAGGAGCAATCATGTAGGAAACGCCCAGCGTGTAAAGCGATGGTGCATCCGTAATGCGATGATGCGATGCCACAGCAATATCAGGAATACCTACATCACCGGTATACTCAACGCCTTTACCACTGTAGGACTCCGTCAGAAAACCGGGATTGCCCAGACGCCGTGCAAAATCGAGTTCAATATCCACGGTATTTTCAAGGTTCTTCTGCCATCCTGCAAACTGAGACTCCTGCATGAATGAAGTCAGCCCCAGCGACTGGAATGCCGATCCATGCCACGTAGCCAGGGTATAGATATCCTTTCCATCCTTCATGCGATACGGCTTAATCTGGAAACCTGAATTTTTCACCGAGTTAACCGGAAAATCATACTTCAAAAGACAGAACATAAACGGTGCGCGGAATTCGTTGATAAAATAGTTCTGATGTCCGACAACCCAGCCGCCTTTCCCGTCAGGCCACCCGACAAACTGATCGGTTGATGCATTCCAGCCGAAAATAAAGGTATCGGTTTCCGGATCAAACAGGTGATTGTATCCCTCTTCCTGCGCCAGGATAAACGCTTCCATCTTTTCGCGCAGTTCAACTGCTTTAGGATCCTCTTTCACATTCGGATGCAGTAACGCTCCGATGGTCTTGGCAATCGAAGAGGTCAGGTTTACATTATCCCCGAAAATAATCTTAACCACACGCTCATCAAGCAGCTCCATAATTTTATATTTTGTCGCATCATCCGCAAAGGGTTCGAGCGCTCCGGTAAAATATTCTGATCCATATTCACCAACGCGTTTAATCTTTCCTTCAACATCCTCACGCTGCGGAACAATCCACCCGCGTTCCGTCAGAGCCTGCCAGATTTTTTCAGCTTTCGCGTCGCCGAATGCGTCAACAAAATCGACCTTTTCAACCTCTTCTCCCAGGGGCCCTAAGCGTCGCCCCCCTTCCAGCCCCAGAAAATTACCAAGCAGCCCTTTGGCACTGACCGTCGGATCCTGCTGATCGGCCACAAGTGAATGTACCGCCTGCTCCAGTTTTACCAATGCGTCATCACGGGTAACATATGGATTGTCCGCATAGCCGGCCGCAATATTAGCCAATAATTCAACCCATTCGCCAATAGAGGTCAGCTGTGTAAAAGACCGTAAATATAACCCTTTAGACGGATCATGATTCCAGCCCTCAACCGGATAACCGGATTGCTCATCAATCAGTCCGTGCGTGGGATTGATGTACCCCATCGAGTTCATCAACAGCTGCTGCATATGCGTATGATCCGGTCCTACCATCGGAAAGTGAAAGTCGCCCTTCAACTCCGCTGGATTCCGACTGCTCGATCCAAATGCAAAACCCGCAGCCATCAATACGGTAGCAAACAGTTTCTTTTTCATTGCTCTCTCCTTCACGTTCAAATTCATAATACATATTCCGTCTTAATTCCTCTGATTCTGATCTGCCGACCTATTTTCACCGTTACACCATCCCACCCGTGTATGGCGGAGTCCTAAATAAAATACTGTATCTATACCCCGAAAAGTGGGACGATCACCGATCCATCCCGATTTTCAACGTTTCGGGCACGCCTGTGTCGTCCTACAGTTCCAGAGGACTCTTCGTAACATCCCGTTTCAGCTTCTTAAACTTCAGTTCACCTCGTTCAACATCCAGATCGTTCGGCATAATCACCTCATTATTAATCAATGTCGCACCGATCACCGATTCACAGGCTTGACGGAGCATCCACGCCGCCGCACCGGTATAGCCGTTCCAGATCATACGACCCTGGTCATATTTAGTCAGGTAGTCCGCACACTGTTTATTGGGCTGACCGCCATAGATCTCGATCTCTTCTTTCGTTACATGGGAAATAGCCGAAACCTTGTACCAGATCCGTGCACAGGCATCGCGATAGTGTTGCGCCGTTTCCTGATCGCCCTGCTCCGCAAAGCGCTCCGCCAACAGACGGCAGGCCCGCGTCAACCACTGCACGCCGTGGGAATACATTCCGTTTTCACGCACTCCTTCCGGATAGCGGCTCGAACGGCCGAGATACGGTTTGGTATCTTCCCGCAATGGCGGAAAGCCGAGGCTGACCACATTATGGCGTTCGAGCACCTTGATCGCGGTATCGACCGCAATACGGCTTCGCTCCGTATTCACATCGGCATAGACTGCCCACGCCGCGCCCAGTGCATCGGTTTCCCAATAGCCTGCGCCTTCAACGCCGATCTCGGTTCCGTCATCATGAATCGCACGCAGGTAGCGGTCACCACGCCAAACCTTCTCAATATTTTCTTCAAGTTTCTTCATACGCCCTTCATAGAGCGCCCGGCGCTTGGCCCCGCTGCGCTCTTCAATGATGTGCAGGAAGTTTTTAAGAATATACGTCAGGAAGAATCCAAGCCATACGGATTCACCGCGACCTTCGGACCCGATTTCATCCAATCCGTCATTCCAGTCCCCCGCTCCGATCAGCGGCAGACCATTCGGTCCAAGACGTTTTTCGAATACACAGTCGAATGCTTTCAGCACATGTTCAAAGATCGGATCACCCTTTGGAGACCGCAACGGATAGAAGCCCATTCCATGTTTACCTTCCGGCAGCCCCAGCAACGGTGTTTCCGCTTTCAGATAGGTTACCTTTTCATCCAACAGGGTTTGATCACCGGTCATACGGGTATATTCAGCAATCCCCCAGCCCAGCCAGAGCAGATTGTCATAGGCATGCGAACGGCAGAGGAAGCCGGAACGCCCGTCCTGTTGACGGAAGAACCAGTGCACGACGTCCCCTTCCGAGAACTGCTGTGAAGCATGCAGCTTCAGCTGTGCACGGGCCAGTTTCGGGTCCACCCAGATCATATTGACCGTATCCTGCAGCTGGTCGCGGAATCCAAAGGCGCCGGACGCCTGATAGAATCCTTTACGGGCCCAGATGCGTTCAGCCAGCGCCTGGTACTTCATCCATTTAACATAGGCATCAAATGTTGCATCGGAGGTTTCCAGTTCCAGCGTGGACTGCAGGGCCAGCCACCATTCCTTCGTGGCTTCCAAGGTCTGGACGGCGACTTCCAATGATTGGAAGGTTGCAACGACGGCTTCGGCCTGCTTGCGGTTGTCGCCCTGGCCGAGCACGACCGAGATGGTCTGCTCGCCGCCCGCCGGAACCTCGACGGTGGTAGTCATGGCAGCCACGGCAAAGTCGTCGGAGGTTCCTGCAACCGGGCTTCCTCCTTCGACCATCGCCGGATGGGCGAAGGTGCGACCCTTGCCAAAAAACTCTCCGCGCTTGGTGGTGTAGGTTTCCACCGGCGCACTCATCGCCACAAAGCAGACCCCCTCGCGGAAGCTGTTGCGCGGGTTTTCGAAATACAGCGCACCCGTTGCATCGTCGCGGCTGATTTTGAGTTTACCGGCCATTTCCGGACTGTGCGCCAGCGCAATCTGGAAATACGGCGCCACGCGCAGCTTGCGCGCCTTGGAACCGTTGTTCTTGATCTTGAGGATATAGACGCCGGTCGGCTCGTCGAGCGGAACGTGTACGCTCAGCTCGGTGGCGAGATTGCCCTTCTCCATTTTAAAGGTGGCGGTGCCGTCGAGGCCGAAGAGCACATCCTGCTTGGCTTCGTCATCCTTGAGCGGATCGTAGGTCGGCGCAAACCATTCCTTCGAGGCTTCGTCGTAAAGGTAGATTGCTTCGGCAGGCATTTGCTGCCCGGTCACGTCCGCCCAGTCGGTGGTCAGGCGGTTTTGCTGCGCATTGCCGTTGGTGGTGCAATGCAGGCCGCGGTTGGTGACCGAAACCACGTGGCCGAGCGAATTCGACATTTCGTGGTCGAACGGACGCGGCGTGAACGGCGTTTTCACCCGCAGCGTATTGCCATCGTCGAGATATTCCGTGTATTCATCCGGCGTGCCCGGCAGGATTTCGCCATGACCGATCAGCGGGAAACGCTCCGGCTGCTTGGTATTCGCCAGACTGGTATCGACCGACGGCTTCAAATGCGTACCGATCCAATCCGCCGCAGTCTGTTTGGTTTCACAGCATCCCACCAGAATCTTCAGCGGTTGGTTCGCATCGATCAGCATGGCACCGATCGGGTCAAAGGACGGATAGGCATCCATATTGAGCGCGGGTTGGAATTCCAAGGTTTGGAAAACGCGCGGATTCCAGACGCTGCCCGCACGACCGATGAAGTCGATACGGCCGGAGAGGATGCCTTCGGGCTTTACGCTCGATGCGAGGATTCCGTGCACCTTTGTATATCGGTGCAGCGCGAGAATTGCATTCATATCAGTGTGGTACGACATTTCCGGATAGAGGCGGTTATACTGCGAATGGTTGCGGTCGGTGCCCGCATTCTGGATCATCCATTCGAGGTAGGGCACAACCTTGAGGTTGCGCTTCTTGCCGGAGAGATCTTCGATATTGATGTCCCAAAGCTCAACCGCATCTTCTTTGTTTGGAAGTGTGATCTTAACCGTGGAGCGGACGTCATTTGATTCGTTGACGACGGTGATCACGTCGCCTTCCTGCGTATAGACGGACGGCGTGAATAGCTCTTCCGGGAAGTTGCCCAGGATCGGCCAGCCCTGCTTCGCGTCGGCATCGACCACGTAGAGGATGCGCCCGGCGGGTTCGACATTTTCGAAGGCCGGGCGGGTCAGACCGTAGCCCTTGGTGGTGAGGATCGAGTTGAGTTCGCCGCTCTTCTTGAGTTCAACGCTATAGGTGTTGTTGGAGAGGCGCAGGGTCTTTTCCAGTTGTTCCTCGCCACGCTTGCGCTTCGAACTGCGGAACACGAAGACGATGGTTGCCCCGATAAAGATAACAAAAATCGAGAGCCAACCAAACGGGAATTGACCGGCAGAATCCTGGAGCGCCAATCCGTTTTCAAAAACCTGGTTCCATTCATCGCCCTCGGGCAGGTAGAAGGGAATCAGCAGCGGTGCCCAGGTGGTGAAACGCTTGACGCCTTCCGGAATAAAGCGCGCGGTGGCGTCTTTGCCGACAAAGGTGGCGCAGCGTTCGTCGAGCTTGTCCATGCCGAGGAACGACAGGTTGACGAGCGTTGCGACGCGCAGCCCCATGTGGTCGATCCAGATCAAGACCTGGAACCAGGCAAAACCAATGATCCAGCTGAAGACCGTCAGACTCCATGCGGTAAATCCTTCCGCATCCATTAGAATACTGTTAACCGATGCAAAAACTGTACGGATCAGTCCGTCCTGATTATACCAGGTGGCTTCCGCCATCGGGCGCAGGAAGGTAAAGATGATCGGCGCCATCCATAGGCCCCATCGCAGCACGTGTACGGTTCCGTCAACCAGCTCCGCAACACCGTCGCGGGTTGCAATCCGTTTAATGGTTGATGCGTCCTTGTTAAGGATCGCGGCCAGGAAGGCTTTATTGATGGCAAACAACGGAGCTGCAATTCCCCAGCCGATTACGCCCATCAGCGCTTCGTTAAACAAAATTTTAGCCCCGCCTGCTGCAGGAGAAAGACTGATGTGCCCCCAGCGGCTGATCAATGCCGTAAATTCATTCGGTGCGGTTGTACGCAGTTCATGACAGCGGCGAACAATTTCGCCGGGTTCCATCCCGAAAGAGGTATACAGCTCAAACTTGGTTCCGATGATCGGCAGTTGCGATGCATCAAAATAAAAACCCAGTCCGGCGCCGATGAAAGCCCCGAGCCCCCCTTCTACCAGATAATAACGTGGCGATTTAAAGCCGTAGACGATATCGCGCGCCAGACTGACTCCGCCAAAGGCGGCAAATCCAAACAGGGCTCCCAAACCGATCCGTGTTGCGGTCGGGAGTGATGCAAAATCAATCTGTAATCCGACAGCAAAGGCCAGACCAACAACCACACCACGGATATAAAGAACCGGATCCTTATAGGCATTCAATGCACGCCCGAAGAAAGACTGCGATCCGTCAAAGGTTTCAACAATGGTTTTAGCTAAAGGAAAAATGATGGCACCCACGAGCACAAAACTAATGGAGGTTCCAATAAGGCCCAGGGAGCCGACAAAAGCAATTAACTGCAGCAGGCCCATCAGGACACCACTGAAAACAGCTCCTTTAACCACGCCGCTTTTTGCGGTTGGCAAGGCGGATTCAAATGCCGGAGCACCGCCGCGTATCGCATCGAGAATCATACCGGTCAATAAAAATACAATCCCCCACAGCGGTGCCTGAGAAAGCATCGTGGCCGCAACCGCGGCAAACGGAGCAACCGCTTCCGGCATCGAAAGCGAACCCAGATCGGCTACCTTCGGAGCAAGCGTTACCGCCACAGACAAAACCGCCAGCAATCCATGAACCCGGATATCCGACAGCGACTTCTGACGCGTAATCAGCTGCGCGGCATTTGCAATGAATTCAGCAAAAGCAAATATCAATAACGCCTTCATCCAAATTGAGCCGGCCGTCTGAACAGCCAGCAACAGACCGAATGCAAATGGAGTGACTGTGATGACACATGCCCCGATCATACCAAGGTGTTTACCGAAGGCCGACAGGCGGTATGCATTGGCGATGAAGTACACCGCCGAAAATAACGCCGCGCCGAATGCACTAAGCTGGAAAAACGACAACAAAGAGGAAGGCGCCTGCCACACCGATCCGGAGCTGGCCATGGCAGCCAATAGACCGGAGAACAGGGCATTCCGAAATGCTTCGCCTTTGGTCAGCGATTTGCCGACCTGGGCGGCTTTAAGCAGTGCGCCAATGGCAACTCCCGCTACGGAGAAGCAGAGGGGAACGCAAACCTGACGGAAGATGCCAAGGACGACCGCAAAAATGAGCGTGGTTGCCAGACCCAGTGCGACATCGCGCACGAATCCCCGCAACGGTTTAACCGGAATAAAGGCCACAGCGATGGCGAGCAACGAGACCAGAAGGACGCCCGCCATTTTTCCAAGCAAAGAGGAATTGAGTTTTTCGAAGGACGACATGGTTGTGAAACCGATCTCGACATCCAGCGTGCCCAGTGCCGGATCAGCACCGCCGACACGCTGCACCAACAACACAACTTCCGAGAGTTCACCGACCACCGACCAGTCGATCTGCACTTTGCTGGTTTCATTCAAAGGAATGTCCAGAGTCTGGATACCGGCGCTCCCTTTCAACTCAATACGAGTTGCTACATTTCCGGATTCGCCGGAAATCAAACATTCAATCTGGTCGGCCCCACCGGCAGCCAGCTCCGCCGGATAGTCCTTGGTCCAGATACCGGCCATATCGTTTCCGGCAATGCGGTATTCCAAAACGGAGCCCTGCGCTTCAACCGAAGCATCGCCCATATTGAACGCACCGCACTCGGCGGCATCATTCCATGTAAACGGCGCCGCCAGCGCCGACCCGGCCATCATAAAACTCAACAGTACAATCTGTTTAACCCAATTCATTTATTCTCACCCAAAGTTAAGCCCTTACATTCTTCCCCGAAAAAAGTTCCAATGTTTGGCAGCTGTTTTTATTCATCCCGCTCAAACCCGATCGCCTTCAGGGTCGGGACAATTTCAGGATTCTTCATAAAGTTTTTCCAGCACAGACCGGTGCGTGCATTTTCAATCATCACAATGATCGGCCCCTGGTCGATGGCGAGGTAACCATCGGCAAACCAGTCGCGATCCGGGTTGAACGAATCGTAGAAGCCGAAAGGCCCCCACAGTCTGTCCCCCAGCTCGTGGTAGAAATATTTCATGGTCGCCAGTGATTCTTTCGGCGTATAGGGCATCGAGCCCAGGGCCGCGGTCGGCGCAATCGTTCCGTTGTCGTGTTTGCCGCCGGGTTCACACGCCCGGTAGCCGTCCGGCGTGTAGCAGGCGGTCAACCCCCAGACCAGTCCGTTATATCCCTTGAAGTCGCCCGGGTTGTCCTTGCAGTAGGCGCGGTGAATTTTGGTGATGGCCTGCGCATTTTTAAAATAGTTGGTGAACTTGTCGCGGATGCCGCGCGGATCGAAGCAACAGAAGGAATAGTGCGAGAGGAACAAAGGACCGCCCATGTGGCGTCCGACGTCCAGCGTGATTCCATAGTGCTTTTTCCCGTTCGCATAGTTGGGCTGTCCGGCCCAGCCTTCGTAGTAGGCCTCGGCCGGGATGGGGTGCGTCGGCGAGGCAATGGCGAGCAGGTAGACGATCATGCATTCGTTGTAGCCGCGCACTTTCAGGTTTTTCTCAAAACCATAATTAGGCGACCAGTGCCAGACCATGTAGGGCTCTTTATAGAACCAGTCCCACTCGACGGTTTCCCAAAGGCGGGTGATCGTTTCGCGCAGCTCCTTTTCAACCGGGTTGTCCTGATCGAAATATTGCCGCACGGTCAACAGCCCCTGCATCAGCAACGCGGTTTCGACGATGTCGGCACCGTCGTCGGTCTTGGAAAAACGGATGGTCTTCCCGGTGGAGCCGTTGATCCAGTGCGCCCATGCACCATGGTAGCGATCGGCCTTTTCCAGAAATTTTGCGATGGTCAGCAGGCGTTCGGCGGCTTCAGTACGGGTGACGAATCCGCGCTCGGCTCCAATCATGACAGCCAGAACACCAAAGCCGGTTCCGCCGGATGCGCAGCCGTCGAAATTGCCGAAATAACGCTCGCGCGTCATGCCGCTTACGGGGTGGGCGTAGTCCCAGAAATATCGGAACGTCGCCTCCTGAATCGAGGTAACCAGCTCGGCATCCTCCATCTGGCGGGTGCGAGCGGAAACGGGTTTCGGCGCAATGAATCGTTCCTTCCCCTCGCCCACAATTTCCGAAACCTTGTAATAATAAACGCGCCCGTTTTTTCCGGTAAAGTCGGAATAGACGCCGACCGGATGCGGGTTCTTATTAATCTTCTCAAAAGAGCCGCGCGCTGCGTCGTTGCGATAGACGTTATACAGCACATCACGCTTCGCTTCCCAGGAGAGGTCAACCCGGCTGTCCGCCCCGGTGGCCGTTAACGCGGAGGCATTGCCGACAAAAAGCAAAACAAGAAAAGCTGACGCAGACCAATAATTCATCATTCTACATTCTTCATTTTCATAAATACGGTGTCTCAAAGGCTTTCTCTGGAACATCGTAATGCTTGCGCAAACGGTTCAGTTCCTTTTCCAGTTTCATCCGAACCGATTTGTATTCGGGATCATTAATCAAATTCTTCACCTCATTAGGATCTTCCTTGAGGTCATAGAGTTCAAAGACGTCGTCGGTATAAAAATGCATCAGTTTAAACCGACCCGTGCGCACTCCGTCGTGGCGCGGCACATTGTGCTTTCCGTGAGCATAGTAGTGATAATAGACCGACTTGCGCCAATCCTTCGGGGTCTTCCCCGCCAACACCGGCAGCAGGGAACGTCCCTGCATTTCGCGCGGAGGAACCAATCCGGCTGCTTCAAGGAAGGTCGGAGCATAGTCGATATTCTGGATCATGGCTTCCGGCTGTGAACCCGGTTTGATGACGCCCGGCCAGCGGATGACAAACGGCATGCGGAGCCCCTGCTCATACATCCAGCGCTTTTCGGCCATATAGTGCTCGCCCGTAAAATAGTCCTGGTCGGAGCTGTAGACCACGATGGTGTTTTCGGCCAACCCATTATCGTCGAGCCATTGCAACAGGCGGCCGACGTTGTCGTCGACGCCTTCGACGATGCGGAGATAATCCTTAATGAAGCGCTGGTAGCGATACTTTTTATCAGCAACCGTTTTCTTGCGGCCGTTTTTCGAAAGCTCGCCCTTCTTGACGCGCTGATAGTAGTCGCGGTTTTCGTCTTCGTAGGCCGCAAAATAGGCCTCGCTCTCTTCCTTGGTCATGCGCTGGAAATATTTTTTCTGCGCCTTGTTCAGGCTACCCATCGGATCGTCGGGATCGAATATATTCAATGCGGAGTCCATGCCACCGACAGGCATCCAATGCTTGGCGAGGTGCGGACGGCCTTCATAATCGTCGAGCAGGGTTTCCGGCTCGGGAAACTCAACATCCTTGTAGCGGTCAAGGTAGCGGACGTGCGGCATGCGCGGTACGTGCGGCGCCTTGTACTGGCACATCATCAGGAACGGTTTGTTCGGGTCGCGGTCCCTTTCCATCCATTCAATGGCGCGGTCGGTGATGACATCCGTGGAATAGCCGTCTTTTTCAAACTCACCGTCTTCACCCAGGAAGATCGGTTTGTAGTAACAACCCTGATGACCAAAACCATCCAGAATTTCCCACGAGTCAAATTCGCCTTTGCTCGGCGCCGGCACCATATGCCATTTACCGCGTAGCGCCGTCTGATACCCGGCCTTTTTCAATTCACGCGTGAAAACCTTCTGCGTGCCGTCCCAGGCATTGCCGTTATCCATCATCCCGTTCAGGTGACTGTGTTTTCCCGTCAGGATCGCCGCGCGGCTCGGCTGGCAGATGGAATTGCAGCAGAAGCTGTTTTTAAACACAGCACCCTCTTCTGCAATCCGGTCAATATTCGGGGTGTTGTGCAAACCCGACCCATAAGCACCGATGGTGCGCTGCGCATGATCATCACTGAAAATAAACAAAATGTTAGGCTTTTTCGCCCGAACCGCATGCGCGCTCAGCCCCGCCATTCCGGCGGCCATGGCTCCAATTCGTATAAAACTGCGTCTTTGCATCATCACTCTCTCCCGGCACCAGAACAATCTAGCATGCCTCGATTTCCCAAACTATATGTAAGCGCTTTCATTTGTAAAGATAAAAGAATAGTTTTTTTGTAATCTGCCGAATTTCTCTTACTGGTCGACCCGGTTGGACAGTTATGTTGCGTGGTTTATTATGTTGCGAAGCATGCGTTTGAATAGCCTTCTGTTGATGTTGGTACGGGAAGTTCGCAACATAATTTCCGATTGAGCGACAGGCTTGTCAGGAACTCGAGGATTGGTCATTCCGGAATACCAGAGGCATGAGACCACTGTCCATTTTCTGGATATGGATCTCGCCGTATTCATCATCGGCGTTTCCCGCGAACGAATTCTCAGAAACTCTCAATTCATCAAAAATGGCTCTGTAAAACTTCGGGGGAAACTTCGGGTTTTGCCCAGCAAAACTCACCGTTTTTCAGATAGTAGCACCGCCCATTGACACCCAGACATATTCATGTATCATACTGACTACAAGGTTGATAAAGAAACAATCTGCAACGTGATTCATGGTTTAAATACCGCTTAAAGTGGATGGCAATTCCAACGGCGAGAAGATCCGCAGAAAATCGATAGACGCCCGGGACCGCTCCCGCTTTATGCAGGAGCTCAAGCTGGCGAAGGAAAAGCTGGGCATGGATCCCGGCGTGCCGGCGCTTTGCTGCTACGAGGCTGGACGCGACGGCTTCTGGATCTGTCGGTGGTTGAAGCAGGTCGGACTCGAATGCCTGGTGATAGATCCGGCCAGTATCGAGGTCAACCGTCGCAAGCGCCGGGCCAAGACCGACCGGCTGGATGCGGAGGCGATGGTGAGGCTGCTGGGCCGGTATGCGGGCGGGGACACGAAAATATGGGCTGTGGTGCGTGTTCCCTCGGAAAAGCAGGAAGATGAGTTGCGCCTTCATCGTGAAATGGAGCGTCTTAAAAAGGAACGAACGGGACATCTAAACCGGATTAAGGCGCTGTTTATTCTGCATGGAGTGAAACTCTCTGGAACGCTGACGAAGCTGTCGAAAACCTTGGATGGTTTACAGTGCTGGAACAAGAAGCCACTTGCGGAAGAATTGAAAGAAGAGGTTCGCCGGGAACTCGAACGGCTGCGCCTGGTTGGCGAGCAGATAAAACTGCTGGAGAAAAACAAGGCGGAAGCGCTGAAGAACCCACGGACGAACGCGGAGCATCAGGCCCAGGACCTGATGCGCCTGCATGGAGTCGGAGAGGTCAGTGCATGGGTGCTGAGCAAAGAGTTTTTTGGCTGGCGGGAATTCAAGAACCGCCGGGAGGTCGCCGCGCTGGCGGGGCTAACGCCGACGCCCTACAACAGCGGCGGGTCGAGTGTTGAACAAGGCATCAGCAAAGCCGGCAACCGGAGGATCAGGCGGGTTATGATCGAGCTGGCATGGTCATGGCTTCGCTTCCAGCCTGATAGTGCGCTGACGAACTGGTTTGTTGACCGCTACGCCAAAGGTGGGAAAAGGGCGCGCCGGATCGGAATCGTTGCCGTTGCGAGGAAACTGCTTGTGGCGCTTTGGAAATATGTCGAGTTCGGGGAAGTGCCCGAAGGAGCCATCGTTAGATAACCGGAAAAACGAGGGCATTGAATTTTATAATAAAGACTGGTGAAGGACCGTGTCAGTCCTTGGTTAATTACCGTTTCAATAGATTGGATTCTTCACCAAGTCGGTTGACTGAGCTTGAAAAAGCGTACGCAGCATTAGGTGGCCAGGGGTGTGAAACCTCGCACGGATAGAAGGTTGTCCGTTCAGTCGTTCTGAACGAACTTTCAAATCAACCGAGCAGTCTTTAGAGCAACAGAAAGGAAAAGATTATAGGCCAGCTAGGTTGACAGTCCCCATAGAAGGACTGACACCTTTTTTAAATCGTTTCCACTCTTCAAAAATGCTCCCAAAAACTCTCTTCATCCACTAACATCTATACTGATTCAGCTCGTGCATTCATTTCCGCATAGAACAACCCTCTACCAACAACCTACTACATGTCTGATTCTCCTCGCAGGATTTCATCGAAACCTCTATTTTCCCCCTTATTGTTTAACGAGAAATCATATTAACACAAATATTCATGTCCAAATCACAAGCGAAAATAACCAAGGGTCTCGGAAAATGGCGAAGACAAAACCACGGATTATAAAAACGGATACGGAATATATCTATATTCCGGGCGCGAGCCGTGAACGATTCCTGACGCCGCCCTTTCCTTCCATCAAGTATCTGGCCACCAACAATATCATGATGGCAGGGCTGAGTACGTGGACGGATGGATATCGAATTGATCGCTATAAAATATACCACCATCTGCTGCTGTACACGCTGGGGGGGGCCGGTTCGCTCAAAATCAATGATGGAAAAACCGTTAAACTGAAGAAGGGTGACCTGTTCATTGCGCCTTACGATTCGAATTATTCCTATTGGACCGATTCGCATTGGGACGCGGCATGGCTGCATTTGTCGGCCGACTCAAAATGGGACACGTTATTCGGCACAACAGCACATGTACGAAAATCGGCCTGGGGTAAAGAAATGGATCGCGTGATGCAGGGCTATATTGAAGAGTCCGACCGACGCCGTGTGGATTCGGGCGCAGCGCTGCACTCATATGTCGACCTCATTCTGCTTTATATTCAGCGAGAGATCGGAGGCGATGACCCCTTATTGGCCGATGCCCGCCGCACGCTCGAAGGGCTGTGGAGTACGGTTCAGCAGGATCTCAAAAAGACATGGTCGGTCGATTCGCTGGCGCAGTTTGCCGGCATGTCGCGTTCCTGTTTTCACCGAACCGTGGTTGACCTGACCGGTTCAAGTCCGATGCAGGTGATCAACACCATGCGCATGGAGCGCGCCGGGGAAATGCTGCTCTACACCAACTACACCCTTTCAATGATTGCGGAGGAAATCGGCTACGAAACTCAGTTTTCCTTCTCCAAGGCATTCAAGCGCTATTCAGGAAAAAGCCCCAAGGAATTCCGCGAGGAAATGTCGAAGTAGCCTCCCACTTAATAGTGCTTCCATTCCCTTACACCAGCCGCTTTACGATTGTCCTTGTGACTGCGAAGGGTGTCAACCTCGGCTCCGGGGTCGCCCTGCTCCGCCATCCACGTATCCAGCTGGCCACGCAGTCGTTTTTTGATCAAATCATACTCCGGGTTGTCGGCCAGATTGTTCATTTCATACAGATCGTCCATCGTTTTATAGAGTTCTTCTTCCGGGCGCTTGCGGAAGCGCGTCAGGACTTTAGCAGCCTGAGGGTCGCCAGCGCGTTCGGCTTCTTCCAATGATTGGTACCAGGCCGACGGGAACGTATAGTTGATATAGCGCCCCATATACTCGGCTTCGGGAGTCAGATTAAGAACATAGCGATGGGTACCGTCAAATACCGTGCGGATGGGATATGGCTTCCCCTCGGGAATATTATTATGCATACCGAAAACAAGCTTGCGGTGCTCCGTAGCCTTGCCATCCAAAACATGGAGAAAACTGCGACCGTCAAAGTGACTGTTGTCCGGTTTTCCCCCGGCAGCCTCAATCAGCGTCGGGAGCACATCTCAGATCTGCACCATGGCCTTTGTCTCGGTTCCTGGCTCAATTCGCCCCGGCCACCGAGCAATCAAACCGGTGTGCAGACTCAGATTCCAGCAGTTCCACTTTCCGCCGGCAAACTGCCAGCCCTGCTCCGAGCTGAACATCACAAGGGTGTTATCAGCCAAGCCATGGTCTTCAAGTAGTTGGAGCACATCGCCCACCTGCCGATCCAGCTCGGCAACTTCGGCGAGGTAGTGCGTCATTTCCTCGCGGATGACCGGCGTATCAGCCAGCGCGGGCGGAATCTTCAACTTAGCAGGGTCGAAGCGGGAAGCATCGCCCATCGTCCAGGGTCGGTGCGGATTGGGGGAGTTGATGAACAAGGCAAAGGGCTCCTTGGAATCGCGTGTTAGAAACGGAACGATCTCCTGCGGTTCATACCGATCCTTCTGCACCACACAGTTCACCTCGAATCCTGAAATAATCTCGAATGGAAAATTCTGCTCCGGGAATACATGGCGTTTACCGGTGATACCCACGCGATAGCCGAGTGCGCCCAAATAATGCGGCGTTCCTTTCGTGCCGGGTTTGCTGGCCGAATGGTTCCAGAGCGCACCGCTACCCATCGGGAAGAGTCCGGTGTGGAGTTCGTGGCGGAACGGCACGCACATTGACGTGCTGGCATAAGCCTGAGTGAAGCGCAATCCCTCCTGCGCCAGCCGGTCAATGTTCGGGGTTTGCACGTTTGTTCCGCCGTAGCAACCCAACGTGGTGTAGGCGCAGTCATCGGCTAAGATAAAAACCAGATTGGGACGGGCGGACAGGCAGGAGCAAGCCCCCACCAGCACGACCGCTAACATGGATCGGCTGAAGTTGATATTCACCGCACGAATTCCTTATTCCCAAAAGCCGGATTGATGACGCGCGGCCCGTCGTCTGTCCAGTCGATGGGATCGATGCACATGACCCGGGCAGTCCGCGCCGGGTTCCACGAATGGTAGACCATGAAATGGGTTTTCCCATCCGGAGCGATGGCCACAGAATTATGCCCCGGGCCGATCAACCCATTGTCCATACCGTTAAGCACCGTGGCATATTCCGAGTTCCCGCCGTCTTTCCATGGACCCATCGGATGCTCGGCAACAGCAAAGCCAACGCCGTATTGCGGAGTTTGCCAGTTGGAGGCGGAATAGAAACAATAGTAGAGACCATCACGCTTAACCATCCACGGTCCTTCGACCGTGTGCCAGTCATAAACGCTGTCGTACATCTTACGGTTGCGCTCATAGATCTGCCAGTCGGCAAAGGCGGTGAGTACGGTCTTTACCGGCCCGTCCACCGACATCATATCATCGCCCAGTCGAACCACAGACAGCCCCGTCCCCACCCGCTCGACATCCAGAAAATCGCGGGCAAAGAACAGATACCATTCGCCGGTATCGGGATCACAGAACGGATGGCCGTCGATGGAAAACTCCCACTCAGGGAAAAGATAAACGCCGCAATCCTTGAACGGTCCAAGCGGGCTTTCGGCCTTTGCCACCCGCATGCGGCGATTGCCGGCATAGAAGAGATAAAACACGCCGTCGCGCTCCACCACTTCCGGCGCCCAATATTCCTTAAAGTTCGGCTCCGCTACTGCATCCATTGCATAGCCGGAGGGCTCCCAGTTGGTAAAATCTGTCGAATGCAACACCGGGAATTGCCGACCGGTTTCCTCTTCCGATCCGGTACCGTAGGCATACCACTCGCCCTTCCACTCCAGCACGGCAGGATCGGCCAGATTGCCGTCCCAGACCGGATTGGTGTAACTCAGGCTCTGGCTCTTGCAACCGGCCGTCGAAAGCACAGCAGCCAGCGCAGCTCCCCGTGAAAAGCGCTCAATCGTTGTCTTGTCCATATCCTGTTCCATATCTATTTGATGCTGAATTTATACATCGTGCTGGTTTTGTATTCGTCGTCCGGCACCAGAATGGTGGACGGGAAGGCGGGCTGATTGGGGCTGTCGGGATAGTGCTGTGTTTCGAGACAAAATCCTCCGCGGTGAACGTAGGTCTTCCCTGCCTTGCCTTTCAGGTTTCCGCCCAGGAAATTGCCGCAATAAAACTGGATTCCAGGCTCTTCGGTGAAGACCTCCATGAAGCGACCGCTGGTCGGCTCGTAGACAGTTGCCGCAAGCGTCATCTGCCCGGCCTTGCCTCCTTTATTGAGCACCCAGTTGTGGTCATAACCAAGACCGTTTTTCAACTGCTGATTCTTCGTTGCGATGTCGCGGCCGATCGCCTTGGCAGTGGTAAAATCGAACGGCGTTCCTTTTACCGGCGCAATCTTGCCCGTCGGAATCAGACCGCTGTCGACCGGCGTCATGCCCGAGGCATTGATCATCAGTTCATGATCCAGAATAGTTCCCTCCCCTTCCCCCTTGAGATTGAAGTAGGTGTGGTTGGTCAGATTGACCGGCGTCTTTTTATCCGTTGTGGCCAAATAGTCGATCCGCAGTTCGTTCTCCTCCGTCAGCGTGTAGGTGACGGCCATCTGCAGATTGCCGGGATAGCCCTCTTCTCCATCCTTGGCGAGATAGCTGAACTTCACGGCATTCTTCTCAACAATCTCGGCATCCCAAACCACCTTATCAAAACCGATCACGCCACCGTGAAGATGGTTTTCACCGTTATTGGTAGCCAGCTCATACTCCTCACCATCAATGCTGAATTTACCTTTTGCAATGCGGTTGCCGTAGCGCCCGACAATGGCGCCGAAGTACGGTTTATCCACCGCGTTCATGTAGCCCGACACATCGTTGTAGCCCAGCGCAATATCGGCCATTGTTCCAGTACGATCAGCCGTAACAATGGAAGTAACCGTCGCGCCATAGTTCGTAATTTTGATCGTCGTACCCGCTTTATTCTTCAGCGTATAGCATTTGATGTCATCAAAATCAGCGGTCTTTACCGATGCGCATCCGGCCAGCATTCCAGCTGCTCCAAGCACCACGGACATGAGTATGAATGATTTCATTTCGTTCGCTCCTTGTTTCTTTTCAATTCACTAAAAGCAGCTTTATCCTGCTGTATGATCTGCTTGATAAAATCGACCTCCGCCTGCCGATAAGGCGTATGATCCGGATAAAATATTTCATGGAACCAAGTTTCCGGCAGGGGCATTTCCTTAATGGATGTGCAAACAACTCCCCGCTCACGCAATGCTTCGACATTCTTCCCATCGCGACTGCTCCACGGCCAGACGCAGCCAGTCTTGCCGGCCACAAACCCCCAGTTACATGCGCCCATATGATATTGTTTCAAAATCGGCAGACTGCCTTCGAACGTACTGTTCGGCCGCGCCATGTATTCGGTACAGATCGCCGGGCGTCCGGCTTTCGCATATCGTTTACACAGGCTCTCCAGTTTCTGCGGCGGATCATAGGAATGGAATGAGATCACATCCGAATTGATCTCCCCAATCTCAACATTGCGCTTTCCGACACATCCTACGGCACAGGAACTGATTGGCTGAGACGGATTAATCTCCCGCGCCCAGCCCCAAGCATCCATCAACAGCTTATTACTTCTGTCGCCAAAACGTTCTCCGCCGCCGAAAGGACTACCTTTAGCATCAACATTCCGTCCGCGGCCCGGTTCGTTATAGAGTTCCCACATCAAGACGCGCGAATCGTCCTTGAAACGGTGTATGGTTTGCTGCACATAGCCCTTCAGTCGGGCAACCGCTTGCTCAGATGCTTTTCCGGCGGCATAGTTGGCGGCCACGTCACGCGCGGGTGAAGTCACCCAACCCGAGTTATGATATTCAGGAACAGGTTGCGGCTGCGTCCCAATCGACGGGAAAAAATGGTGACAATCATCAAAAAATACAAACATCGGACGAATCCCATGCGCCGCACAGATATCCATAAACTGATCCATCCGCTGATAGAGTCCTTTTTCATCCGCTTCCCAGACGAGATCGTGCAGGTAGACACGTAGCATATTGAAGCCAAGCTCCTCGGCTAAAGCGAGTTCTCGATCTATGGTTTCCGGATCAAAGGTATCGCCCTGCCACATCTCAAGCTGATTAATGGCCGTGGCCGGAATATAGTTGCACCCCACCAGCCATGGTTGTGCGGCATACCAGGCCGACGCCCTTTCCGCAGACCAGCGCCCGGCCACCTCCTTCACCTCAACAGCGCCGAATACTCCGCCCGCAACCATCACAGCCACCAGCCAAACAAACCATCCTTTTTTCCCGTACATCATCATCTCCATGAACCACCCGCTCTCCGTCGAAACTTCCCATACAACCACGATAACCATGCCAGCCTGCCCCGCATCGCGGAATGTCCAATCCGGCCAAAACCATGTCCATTCGTATTGGTAGCCACCGACGCGTTGCCTCAAAAATAAATGACACCGTAGAGGTGCGGATGAGGAGTCGTTTGACTGCATTAATGGGTACCCTCTAATTCGGGGGTTGTCAAGGTGGGGAGGCAGTCGGGGAACCCGGGTTCCCCGACTGCGGCGGACTCGCCGGTTTTCTTCATTTTTTCGATCTTGCGACGTCGGCGCTGGATGCGATTGCCCAGCTCGAAAGGGTCGAGCGTTTCGTATTCGCGTTGCAGAGCAGCCTCCTGTTGTTCGCCAAGGATGCCGCTGACCTTCAGGCGGTCAAAGGGCGTGGCGGGGGCATCGTATTTCTTTTTGTACCGGCTTTTGACGCGAACCTTGCTTTTTAGCTTGAACGAGGGTTTGAAGAAGTTGTTGAGCCGTTCCCAGTCGCGGTAGAGTGCGTTGAGCTCTCTGATCATGGCCGGGTTGTCGAGCCGGTCGTAGCCGAGCAACTCGCGCACGTGCGTCCAGTTCTTTTGTTCGACATGGGCGTTGTCGTTCTTGTGGTACGGTCTGCTGCGTGTAAAACAGACGGGCTGTTTGCGTTGCAGGAAGTAGCGCGTGAGATGGTGGTTGAGGAACTCGCTGCCGTTGTCGCAGTCGAAGCCCAGGATGGCGAAGGGCAGCTTGTTTTCCACGTCGTGGGTTTGGTGCATCACGCCTTCAGCGCCTTTGTTCCAGACCGCGCGGGTTACCGTCCAGGTGCTTATGATGTCCGTATAGGTGATCGACCAGATGAAGTCCCCGCTCATCGATCCGCCACAGTGGGCTACTGTGTCGGCTTCGAGATAGCCGGGCCGGTCGATGTCCTCGGTGGAGGTGCGGATTGGGATCTGATTCTTGAGCAGCGAGCCGGGCTTGGTACCGGTATTGCGCCTTCGCTGGTACTGCGCTTTGAAGGGTTTGAGCACCCGGTCGATGCTTGCCGGGCTGATTCTCAGTAGCTTTTCACGGCATTCGGTCGATAGCGGTTCGTAATGTTTTTCATAGTGCTTCAGCCAATGTGGCATAGCAGGCTTGAGGCGCTTCCCGCACAGTTGTCCAGAACGAAGCCACAGAGTTTTGAGGGTCTTGCGCAATTCAGCAGAGTCGTACTCGCCTTTGCGGCCGCGTTTGCCCCTGGAGGGCGTAAACGAGTCGTTGAGCAGCTTGGTGGCATGCTTGCGATCATAGCCGCATACCGCGCATACTTCATCGAGCAACCGGGTCTTGTAGGCCTTTTCCGCGCGCCTATAGCGGCGTTTTTGTACCGCGATGTATTCCATTCTGGTTTCGCAACTCATCTCTTTCATCCTCCCTGTATACAGGGTGTGATTTTTTGTGAGTCAACGAATCCTTTCCGCCCGCATCCTATCGGATGCTTCGGTGTCATTTAATTTGAGGCAACTCGCCGACATGGAATCGGCACAATCGGACATTCACATTCCTCCCCCGACAGGTGTATCTTCGATCATTCAATTTAGATGGAGATTTGACATGACAACCCGACGCAACTTTACCACCTGCTTCACGCTCGCCACGCTGACAGGACTTGCCCGCCCCACACAGGCCGCCAAGCCGGAAAAAAAGCCCAATGTACTTTTCATCGTTCTCGACGATATGAACAACGACCTGACGTTCCTCGACGGTCAGCCGAAGGCCCGCACCCCCAACCTGCAACGGCTCGCCGGCCGGAGCCATCTGTTTACCCGCGCCTATTGCGCCGCCCCCGCCTGCAACCCAACGCGCGCGGCCGTATTTTCCGGCGTACCGCCCCATCAGTCGGGGGTTTATGGAAACCCGGATGAATTGATCCGCTCCCAGCCGCTCGATACATGCACCTATCTGCCCGAACATTTCCGCACCCGAGGCTACTGGACGATGTGGGCTGGCAAAACCTTCCACAAAAAACCTTCTGAGGAACGCCTTGCCAAACTATGGAACAACATGGAGCACCGCGATGGCGGATATGGCCCCAACGTTCAAAAGGGCAAGGGCGAAATCCCGTTCAAGACCTGGGGAAACTGCCAGAAATGGACGGGGCCGGACACCGACTTTCCAGACGTACGCAATACCGACGGCGTGATCGCAGCCCTGGCAAATCCACAGGAGCAACCGTTCTTCATCGCTCTGGGGCTCTACCGCCCGCATGTGCCCTACACTGCACCGAAACGCTTTTTCGATTTATACGAACGCGACCAGATCCCGCTCCCGCCGATTCTTGAGAACGATGTCGACGACCTGCCGCCCGCCGCGATGAAATGGATCAATGATTCCAAGGGGCACCGGAAGGATGCCAACAAAGTGATCAAGACCGGAACGCTCAAAACGGTGCTGCACGGCTATCTCGCCAGCACCAGTTTTGCCGACTGGAACGTGGGGCGTGTGCTCGATGCGCTGGACCAAAGCGACCATGCCGACAACACCATCGTTGTGCTGTGGGGCGACCACGGATTCCATCATGGAGAAAAGGAGCGGTTTACCAAATTTGCCCTGTGGGAAAAGACCACTAATATGCCGATGCTCTTCCGCCTGCCCGGTCAAACCGCGCGGCAGGTCATTGCCAATCCGGTCAGCCAGATGGACCTCTACCCCACCCTCTGCGACCTATGCGGACTCGATACGCCGGAGCACGTTTTCGGGAAATCGCTTGTCCCCATGTTTGAGGATCCGGAAAAACCACTCGGCCCCGCGCTGACTACTTTCGAGAAAGACAACCATACGTTGCGCACCCGCAAGTATCGCTACATCCATTACGCGAACGGAGACGAGGAATTCTACGTGCATGCCGACGATCCGCATGAGTGGCATAACCAGGCTGGAAATCCTGAATATCGCAACATGATGGACAAGCTAAAAAGCCAACTGCCCAAATCACGCGTTGAGCCGGTCGGCGGCAAAAAGAAGAAGCAGTAGCCCCGCCCTGTAGCACCGCAAAACCCAAAACTATATATATATATTCTATATAATTTTGCCCACAAAAAGACCATATTCACCATTTTGATATAACATACTATATGGACATTTTCAGCCAGCAGCTTATTTTCCCAGCCGCTCAGCACATAAAAAAAACCTGCCGGAGAATTCTCCGAGCAGGTTCTATGCTTCCTGACAGTAGGATTTTTCTACAGGGAAAGCCAACGGCGTACCCCCATGAGCATCCCCCCGGTTCCTGCCAATAATCCGATGGTGGCGGGTTCGGGAATTACGTTATAGGAGGTCGATTCAATCCTGTATCCGTTCGACGCTTCCGCTGCGGTGATAATTGAAAAGGTCTGATTGCCAGTCTGGCTGGAGTTGTAAGCGGGCAATGCCTGCCCTGCATCCACCACAATATCCAGGCTGGAAACATCGATTGTTGCAACACGAACGCCTTCGCTGGCAACCACCGCCGCATTGATCTGCAGAAAGTCTCCGCTCATGTTGTTGAGAATATAGACGGACTCGCCGCTGTCATAATCGAAGTTGCTCAGCGTAACCTCTGTCAGTTGCAGCTTGCTTCCAGCGGCCATGCTATCCGTACCCAAACTGAAAGCCGCGCCTTCCCAGACATTGGAAGCGGCCAATCCTCCGATCCCCGCGCCACTGGGATTCACTCCGCTTTGATCCACGATGCCCAATCCCGAAGCGGCGGCATCCGTCTTGGCATTACCAATATTATAACCGAAGGTCGCCGACCCCGTATTGTTGTCAAAAATGGCCGTATTGACCCGCACCTGAAATATCCCTGCATACCCGGCGGAAACCGACCCGCTAACCGGAGCGGCCGTCGTGCCGGTTCCCGGGAAATTCAGTGCCCCGGTTTGGCTCAGGCTTCCGAGTCCGGCAGCGTCAATATTCACCACGCCAATCAGGCCATTCTTATCGTCATTAATGTTATCGCCCTGCATATTCAGCGTGATATCGGCAGATGCCCATAGAGCAGACAACCCCACCACTACTGCAGTCATTACGTTTTTATTCATTGCGTCTCCTTTTCACTCGTTGCGTTCCCTTTCTAACGATGCCTATCAACTTACAGCTGCTTCGAAATCCGCGCCATGTCCTGAACACCCAAAGACATGTCCGCGAGCCGCTATTCGACCCGCTCGATTTCAAGGCGGATAAACTTGGTATTGCTGTCCACGGGGAACCGGTTGGTTACAAACTCCATCCCCTCGCCCAGATCGGCGGTGCCGGTTTCCACATAGATTCCATTCGTCCATGTACCGTCGACTAAACCCTCCCGCTGAACCAAACGATATTCAATACCGCTGTCGTCGACCGTTTTACGGGGGTAGAGATATTCCAGCCAGTTACTTCCTCCGCCCGATCCCACAAAAAATCCGGTCTCGTAGCCGTTCTCCAGCGAATTCGTGGGGTTGCCACCAATCGCATATTCACAGAGGTTGGCCAGCCCGTCGCCATCATCGTCTCCCGCCTCTCCCTGAATCAGCAAATGGGATGCCGCCCAGGTATCGTAGGCATGTACCGAAGCCGTACAAACAAGCTCAACCTCAATCGCAGCCAACCGGAATCCGCTGTTCGTTGGGATTTCGCCGAACATCAGCGTAAAGTCTGCATCGCCCGTTTGGTTAACACCGGCATCGGGAAGCGCCCGACCACCGGGGACTTCAATCCCCAACGAGGATACATCCACCGGAATAGTCCCGATATTGTTGGCATCAAACGCAAGATATTCGCCGGTTTTATTATTGAGAATAATGGCCGATTCAACTTCAAAATTAGCGAGTTCAACCTTGGTGACCTGCAGGACATAATTGGTCAATAATCCGGCATTGGTGGTTCCGATATTGAACGCGACCCCTTCAAACCCGTCATTGGTGGTTCCACCGATTCCCGCACCGGCCGATCCATAGCGGACTCCCATCCCCTCAGAGGCGGTCGAAGTGGTTTTGTTCAGGGCTCGAACCCCGAACGTTTCCGACGTCGACACATTGTCAAAAACGCCGGGATCGAACCGAATCTGAAACGCCGCACCATCCAGCGCCGTATCCAGGGCGGCGGTTATGCAGGGATAGTTGGCGTCGTCCCCCGAATAGTTCGCGCTGGATGCCGCATCGGCCATCCATGTCCCGCCGCCGTTAACCACGCCGGCCACGACATTGTTTTTATCCGTTGCAAGGTTGTCGCCGCGCAGGCTGATTCTGATGCCGGAGGAAGCCTCGTCCGGGACTTCGCGGTCGACGCCAAAAGAATCGAACAGCACCACATTACTCTCCGACGGATTGCTGTCGCCTTCGACCCCCGCACCGAGCCCGCACTTCAACACTTTGGTGGCATAAAACTCGTCCGGCACTTCCAGCGGCAGCTGCTCCCATTCACCGCCCGCCGCTTTTACGCGGAACTGAAAGCGGTCGGTTTCGGTGCGCCGAATAATTTCCAGATGCTCTATACCGGTTGCAAGGGGCTGAACTTCGTACACCTTGAGCTGGTCATCAACCATCTGCTCAATCTTAACCAGGTCGTCCTCGAACAGCTTCATCTGAATGTAGTTTCTCGGATCCTGCCAGTAGTGGATATAGCCGAAAATCGGCTTGGCCGCCGTAGGAAGCAGGAGGCGGGTAAAAATGCTATGGCGTTGATATTGCGGCGCATACTGAAGGAAAATATTCTGGGAGGCGTCTTCGGCACTACCGACGTACAGATCTCCTTTCTTGGGAATGATCTTCAGGAAGCCGCCGAAAAGCCAATATTTGTCGGAATTCACGTTCCAGATATTGATCCAGCGATCATCAAGCGCCGCAGCGCTGAAATCGTCCTGACCGGTTGCTACCGTTGGAGCCGCAACACCGGAAGGCCATGGCTGGAGATCCAGCGAGGGGCCTGCCACCACGAGTCGGTCGGGTGCGGCACCGTTGTCCTCATAGGTCACCCGGTCGAGATTCAGCTGGCGCACCCCTTGAGTATCGGTTTTTGAATGGGTAAAATAGAGTCCGAAAAGTTCGTTCCCGTCCGGCGACTCCACAAAGGCCATGGCCCCGCTTCCGAGTACTTCGCCTTCCGGAAGGACTGCCCGCGCAAGGATGGGGTTTTCCGCAGCCTTGGTCCATGGCCCCAGTGGCGACGCGGATGTGGCATAGCCTACCTTGTAATTCGGTCCGCTATATAAATCGGAAGACCAGCTCATGTAGTAATAGCCGTTGTGCTGCAGCACGTGAACCGCTTCCTGCCAGCCGTTTTCCCACGCCTGCGAGGGCTGGATGCAAAACGTCGGGCTGCCATCCAGCTCCTGCATGTTCGGCTTCAGCTTGGAAACATAGACCTTGGCGTTGCCGCCGCTGGCCGGATTGATCTTTTGATATGTGTAGTACATGTAGTATTCGCCGCCGGCTTCCATGACATAGGGGTCGATATAGCCGTTTCCATTCCACCACATGGGAGCCGCCAGTAGCTCGAAGGTATCCGTGATGTTTGTTGCACTCGCAACACTGATCGTGTGCAAACCACCGCTCGATGCGGTTTCGCTTGAAAAATAGAAATAATAGGTTCCGCCCGCCTTCACCATGTGCGATGCCCACATGCCCGACAGCCCCGATCCCGCCAAATCAACCCAGTCCGGCATGGCCTCCCAATGCACCAGATCGGTGGAGCGCTTGCGGTTGTTTCGGTCTAGCAGGTAGTAGGTATTGCCCTCTTTGAAGATATTAGGATTTCCGCTGGGGACATCCAGCGGGTTCGCAAATCCATGGATGGTTTCGGCGGGCAGGTTGGTGGCCAAAGCAGACTTGGCGGCCTGGTAAGCCTGTTCGGCTTCCACATTATTCCATTCGTTGGGGTCTAGATCATGATCGTAGAGTTCTTCCGAGCCATCGGCATATTGGATGTAGCGGTAGCGGTCGTCCCGCAGCGTGTAGTTCCCCGACTCGTGGCACGACAGCACCGGTACCGAGGATCCGCCGCTTTGCGGATTGGCCAGCAGACCGGAAAGATCGCGACCGTCAATTTCGTGAACCGGCGGAGTCAGGCCACACAACTCAATCAACGTGGGATATAGATCCTGGAGTGAAACCACTTCCGTGCAGGTGGTGTTGGTCGAGGTAATTCCCGGCGCGCGTACCATGAACAAGGTGTTGGCCGATTTTTCCCATAGGGTCTTTTTTCCCCAGTGCTCCTTCTCGCCATTGTGGAAACCGTTATCCGCGCAAACGACGACGATGGTGTTGGAGGCATAGGGACTGGCGTCGAGCGCCGCCAATGCGCGCCCGAAGTTCCAGTCCGCAAACGAAACGCTCGCATAGTATGCCCGCAGCAACTCTTCCCAGTAGCCGCCATCAACCACCTTCTGATGGTTCGCCGCGCTGTTAAGCGCCCATTCCTGCGCAATGGCCGGGAGATCCGCCAAATCGTCTGCCACAACCGGCGGAAGAACCACTTCGTTCAAGGGGTTTGCATCGAAGAATCGGCGTGGCGCGGTGTAGGGATCGTGCGGGCGATATAACCCGAGCGAGATAAAAAACGGCTGCCCGTGGGCGGCCTGCAACTCCGACACGATCTTGTCGGTGTTGACGACGTCTGCAAAGTCGGAGTCGGGGCCGTCCCAAATCTGATAGTTCAGCCAGATGCCGCTATCAATCTCTTCCGCAGGTATGGCCGGAGTGGTAGGAAACGGTCCATACCCGCCGCCTATGTTTGTATGATCGTCGAACATCGCGTCGAGCTGCGCAGTGGGATGATACGAATCGTTGTGGAATATTTTCCCAGCCACCACCGTTTTGTATCCATTGTTCTTGAAGCAATGCGGCAAGGTTTCGGTGTGCTCAAAAACGCCGCCGCTTTCCCATGGATTATCATCATTTGTATAGACGCCCGAACGATGGGGACTCACCCCGCTCAGAATCGCGCAACGGCTTGGATTGCACAGCGTCGCCGGGCACTGATTATTTGAAAAAAACAGCGCACCTTCGCGGAACGAATCCAGATTCGGCGTATTTGGCCGGGAACCGGGCATACCCAGATCGTTCATGTCGTCGAACATGACCAGCAAAACATTCGGCGTTGTCGCCTGAGCCGGAAATCCGCCAAACATAAAAAGCACGCCCGCCAAAGCGAGGGTTCTTAAAGCCGTAGAAGCCATTCTCTTCATCAAAAATATACTCTTTGAAATATGAAGGAGCCGCTTTCGCAGCCCCTTTGTTTTAAAACCGTCGTTTCGCTAGTCGACCCGGTTGACTTCAAGGCTGATAAACTTGGTGTCAACGTCGACCGGAACCCGGTTGGTCACCATTTCATAGCCGCCCCCAAGATCATTTACCCCGGCTTCCACCGCAGCCGCATTGGTCCATACAGCATCGATTACGAGATTTCCCTTCTTTACGACCAGATAAGAAATACCGCTATTCGTATCTACCAGACGCGGATAGAGATATTCCATCCAGTTGGTTCCTCCGCCCGAGGCAGAAGCAAAGCTGATATCGTAGCCATTTTCTGCTGGATTTGTGGGGTTGCCGCCCACCGCGTACTCGTAGAGATTTGCCAAGCCGTCCTCATCGTCGTCGCCCATCTCGCCAAGCGTCAGATGATACTTCTGCGCCCAAGCGTCGTACGCATGGCGCGGAACCAGATCGATCTGGATCGACGCCAGACGGAACCCGGAGTTCGTCACTTCAGTCTCTCCGAACATCAGGGTAAAGTCCGCCCCGCCATACTGGTTGGTAGAGGCATCGAGCATAACCGTGCCGCCCATAACCTCGATCCCCAGCGAGGAAACGTCGACGTTGACGTTGTTCGTCCCTTCCGTTGCATCGAAGGCCAAGAACGCCCCAGTCTTGTTATTGAGGATAATGGCGGACTCGACATAGTTCGATCCAACCTCGAAGTTCTGAAGTTCCACCTTGGTAACCACCAGCTTATAGTCCGAGAAGCCGACAGAATTCGTGGTTCCAATATTGAAGGAAATGCCTTCAAATCCGTCGACGATGGTTCCTCCGATTCCGGCACCCGCCGCCCCGTACTTGACGCCCATTCCGGCGTCGACAGGAACGCCACCCGTTGCGGTTGCCGTCGTTTTATTTACGATGCGGTACCCGAAATTATTTGAAGCAGATACATTTTCAAACAAACCGGGATCGCAACGTACCTGGAACGCGGCATTGCTGTAAGCGTCATCCACGCTGCCGCTGATGGCGGTATAGAACAAATCACTGCCCGGGTAATTGATGCTCGAACCGGCATCCCTGACCCAGAGGCCGCCACTGTTTACTGCCCCGGCAATGACATTGTTTTTCTGGTCGCTGGCATTACTGCCGCGCATGCTGATTCGCAGACCATCGGTCGGAGGTGCAGGCGGTTCCGGCGGAACGACTTCCCCCGGAACAAGATCCAGGGCAATCGACTCAATGCGGTACCCGCTCACCGCTTCCGCCGCAGTAATCAGTGAAAAAGTCTGGTTTCCCGACGTGCTGGATCCGAAGGCCGGAAGTGCCTGGCCGACATCCACCACAATACCCAATGCCGTCACATCGATGGTCGCAACCCTGACCGGATCCACCACCAGGTCGGCCGAATTAAACTGCTGGTAATCGCCGGTCATGTTGTTCACCACATAAACCGACTCCCCGGAGGTCTCATCAAAATTACTCAACGTAATCGCCGTCACCTGCAGACGGCTTTGGGCGGACAAATCGACCGTTCCCAGACTAAACGCCACGCCTTCATACTCATTCGAGGCCGCAATGGCTCCAATACCACCACCACTGGCACCGCCCAATACCCCCAACCCGGTAGTAGCCTGACTCGTCTTTTCGTTGCCGATATTGCGGGCAAACGCCGCTGAATTTGTATCGGCATCGAAAAGCGCCGGGTTAATCCGAACCTTGAAGGTGCTTCCGGCGTATACATTGCTTACACTGCCGCTGATGGCCGGTGCAGTCCCTCCGGTGCCCGGATAATTCAGAAATTCGGAATCGGTCGTGTTATTCGTCCCGCTTCCATCCGAAAGCACATCGATGACCGCAACCGCACCGTTCTTGTCATTGTTAATATTATTACCCTGCAGACTTAACGTGATCTCTGCGAAGGCCCCCGTTGCCCACGCAACGATCCCAAACGCCATTATGATTACCCGTGTAGTGCTCATATATTCTCCCCTGCTCCTTAGGTTCCAGTTTAGATGTTGATGGAAGAGAGGCCGCAATGGCCTTCTCCGAAACTACGCTCCATTTCTAACGCACCAAAGCCAACAGGTGAATGTCCATTCATCTCAATTGCATATCCAATCGTTCCATTCCGCTGAATGAATCGGACATGCGTCTGACACGCTTAAACATGGCGATACGCTTCTGATTTGTGCACACTGTTGAAATCTGGAAAACTGTAAACCATCGAGGCGCAAATGAAACGTAATCTACTCCACATACTGCCGGCCATTATAATGCTGGCCTTCGTCTCCATTCCGACGCGTGCCGACCGTAAACCCAACATGGTGGTTATCATGGCCGACGACCTCGGATGGAATGCGGTAGGCTACCACAACCCTGAAGTCAAAACCCCGCATCTCGACCAGTTTTGCAGTGAAGGAATCGAACTCGACAACTTCTACGTTTCACCCATGTGCAGCCCGACCCGCGCCGGCTTCCTGACCGGCCGCTACCCCATCCGCTTCGGTTGCGCCCGCGCCGTCATACCGCCCTACCGCAACTACGGCCTGCCGCTCGACGAAATCACCCTCGCCGAAGCTCTCGAAAAAGGCGGCTACCCACATCGCGGTATCTTCGGGAAATGGCACCTCGGCCACCTGCAGAAAAAATGGCACCCCACCCACCGCGGATTCACCGAATTCCTCGGTTGCTACAACGGCGCTATCGACTACTTCACCCACGAGCGCGACGGCCAGCGCGACTGGCACCACAACGACCAAAGCATCGAACAAAAAGGTTCCGCTACCGCCTTAACCGGAAAAGCTGCCGCAGAATTCATTTCCGAATCAGCTAAAGATGAGCACCCCTTTTTCTGCTATGTCGCCTTCAATGCGCCGCACGATCCCTTTCAGGTTCCAGGGCGCTACAAGCAGCGATACGAACATATTCCGGACGAACCCCGTAAAACCTACTACGCCATGATCTCCCATATGGACGACGAAATCGGACGCATCCTCAACGCGCTGGAAGAAACCGGCACGGCGGACAACACCCTCGTCTGGTTTTTCAGCGACAACGGCGGGGTAAAAAAAGTCAAAGGCAACAACACGCCACTCAAAGGCGCAAAGCTCACCGCCTATCAGGGCGGCGTGCGCGCCGCCGCCTGCGTACGCTTTCCCGCCCGCTATCCAGGTGGCCGAAAAATCACCGAACGCACCGCCTTCATCGACGTCATGCCCACCGCGCTTTCGCTGGCCGGCATCGCCCCGGAGCAGCCGAAATGCAAACCGTTCGACGGCATCGACCTTAATCCGCTACTCACCAGCACCTCGGGCAAACTGCCCGAACGCGACCTCTATTTCTACCACGGCCAAAAGGGCGAAAGCTCCGAACCCATCGCCGTCATATCTAAAGAATGGAAACTGGTCGTCAACGGCCCCAACCTTGTTCATGGCCGTAATTCAGGTCACCTAGTCGAACTGTTCCAGATCAACGACGACCCCAACGAATCCAACAACATCGCGGACAGCCACCCCGAAGTCGTCGAGCGCCTTATGAAGCAGCTGGTCGATTTCAGAAAGCTCCAACCCAAGGATGCCATTCCGCCGTACGGCGAAGGAGAGAAAGGTTTTACACCTCCCAAGGAATGGAAAATTATTGACTGATGATCGCGCTTAAGAACATCAACATCAAAGCCGCAGGGGCGTGGCTGCTGGCCGCGCTTCTGCTGACCGGCTTTTGGCACTATACTGATCCGGCGAGGAAGACGTCGGAGAAAGGCCAGGTGCTGATCCGCTTCTGGAACGGTTTCACCGGCCCCGACGGGCGCAGCATTATCAAGCTAGCCGAAACCTTCAACAAACAGAACCCCGATGTAAAGGTGCTCGTCCAGCGCATGGATTGGGGCACCTACTACAACAAGCTTTTTGTGGCCGGCCTCGGCGGCCGCGCACCGGAGGTGTTTATTCTGCACGCCACCATGGTGCCGCGCTTTAAAGAGGCCGGATTCCTCTCCCCGCTGGAAACCGATCCCGCCTTGGCCGATGACATCGACGAGCGCGTCTGGAGCAGCGTCTTCCACGACGGCCGGCAATGGGCCGTGCCGCTCGACATCCTGCCCATGGGCATGTTCTGCAACCGGACCCTATTCCGAGAAGCGGGCCTCACCAACCAGCTCGGCGAAGTGCTGATTCCAACCAACCGCAAAGAAGTGCTCGACGCCATGCGCCGCCTGACAAAGGACACCGACGGCGACGGCAAGACCGACCAGTGGGGCCATGTCATCTCCTGGGTTCGCCTCAACTGGCAATCGATCGTTGCGCAGATGGATGGCAAGCTCGTTTCCGCAGACGGGAAAACCTGCACCGTCGATGCGCCGGAAAACGTTGCGGCCATGCAGTTTTTCATCGACCTCGTCGAAAAGGAAAAGGTTTGTCCGAAGCCCGAAGGATTCGACTCGTGGGTTGGCTTCCTGCAAGGCAAGGTCGGCATCGTGTTCGAAGGTATCTGGATGCTGCCCGAGCTGCAAAAGTCGGATCTCGATTTCCAGGGTGCGGCATTTCCAACCCTTGGCAAGCATCCCGGCGTCTGGGGCGACTCGCACGTCATGTGCCTCGCCGCCCAAATCCCCGCCCGCGAAAAGGAAGCCGCACTGCGCTTTATGATATTTCTGTCCGACAACAGCCTGGAATGGGCGAAGAACGGCCCGATCCCGGTTCGTAAAAGCATTCGGGCCACGCCGGAGTTCCAGGCCATGGAAACGCAATCCGCATTTGCGGAACGGATACCGGATTTGGAATACAGCCCGATGGTACCCTACAAACTCGAACTCGACGCCGAACTCGACATTGCCGCCGAACGCGCCATCCGCCGCAGCGTCTCTCCGCTGGAAGCCTTCAGCCAGGCCGGCTCCAATATCCAGAAAGTCATCGAAAGGGGGGGTGCAGAATGAAATCAAAATTCAGCTACCGCCTCTCCGGCTACCTTTTTACCCTTCCCTATTTCGTGCTCTTTGCCATCTTTCTGATCGGGCCGCTGTTATTCGGGCTGGGACTGGGGTTCTTCCGTTGGGAAATGCTTTCCAGCGCGCCGCCGACCTTCGTGGGGCTGGCCAACTATCGAGAGGCGCTGGATGACCCCTATTTCTGGAAGGCACTCAAGGCCACCTGCCTGTTTGTTCTCATGGCGGTTCCGAGCACTATCGGCGTCGCGCTTCTGCTGGCACTCGGCGTCAATGCCCTGCCCCGACGACAAGCGTTCTACCGCGCCTGCTTTGTGCTCCCCACCATGATTAATATCGCCGTCGCCGGTCTACTCTGGCGTTGGTTTTATAATTCCGAATTCGGCCTTTTCAACGCCCTGCTCGCCAACATTAATCTCAAAATCCCCTGGATCTCCAGCGAAGCCATCGCACTGCCCGCGATTGCGCTGATGACCGTTTGGTGGACAGCAGGCGGCACGTTTCTTATTCTGATGGCCGGGCTTCACCAAATATCCGAAAGCATCTATGAAGCAGCAGCACTCGATGGAGCCTCCGGTCTACGTCGCTTCCGGCACATCACCCTGCCGCTGCTTAAACCCGCACTGTTCTTTGTCACCATCATGAACCTCATCGCTTCTTTCCAGGTCTTCGGCCAAACCTATGTCATCACCGGCGGCGGCCCCGAACTTTCAACCCGCGTAATGGTGCAATATATCTATGAAACCGCCTTCCGGAATTATCGAATGGGCTACGGCGCCGCCATGAGCTGGCTGCTCTTTCTCGTCATCGCGACGTTCACCGCCATCCAGTTCCGATTGATGAAAAAGGCGGAACGATGAAAAGAAGGATGGCCACAAAGATGCACAAGAAGCACGAAGACCCGGTCCGCAGTTGTCTTTGTGCCTCTTGTGCCTTTTCGTGGCCAAAACCCGTTAGCACTGTTTCCGTGGTAAAAAACATATGATCCGAATGAGCAAAACCAAATTATTCCTGCTCGAAGCCGCGCTGTTTATTGCCGCACTGCTGTTTATTATGCCGGTTCTGCTGATCCTGCTGACGTCGCTCAAGCCCGACGCCGAGATTCTGCGTTTCCAAGGCATCCTGCCGCAGACATGGACCCTTGAAAATTATTCCGAGGTATTCGCCAAAGCCTCCGAAGTTCCCATTGGTCTGTGGCTGTTCAACAGCCTCTTCGTTTCCACCTGTATTACCATCCTCACGCTGACAGTGGCATCGCTCTGCGCCTTCGCGCTGGCGCGGCTCAATCTGCCGCGCGGCAAGGGCGCGGTGGCCTTGATTGTGGCCACCATGATGGTGCCGGGGCAAATTCTGCTGGTGCCGGTCTATCTGATTTTGAATTGGCTTGGCTGGCTCGACAGCCCGCGCTCGCTGATTATTCCGGCCGGGGCGGGCGCGTTCGGCGTCTTCCTGCTCTACCAGTTTTTTAAGAACCTCCCGCGCGACCTCGAAGACGCGGCGGCCATCGACGGCTGCTCGCGCCTCGGCATCTACTGGCATGTTGCCCTGCCCCTCTCCAAGTCGGCCATGGCTGCGCTGGCCATCTTCACCTTCACGGGGTCGTGGAACGATTTCATGGGGCCGCTCGTATTCCTTGAATCGCTCGACCGCTTCACACTGCCGGCGGGCATCGCCCTCTTCCAATCGTCGTACAGCATTGAATACGACCTTGTTTTCGCGGTCTGCGTTATCTGCACCCTGCCGTTGCTGATCGTCTTCCTTATCTTCCAAAAACACATTGTCAAAGGCATTTCTCTATCGGGACTAAAAGAATGAATAATTGGAAACCGGCATCCTCACCGCTCATGACCCCATGGGGCGAAGCACTCGACCCTTCCAAGGTCTGGAACGAATACCCTCGCCCACAACTGGAGCGCGACGACTGGAAAAACCTGAACGGCCTTTGGGACTATGCCGTGCGTCCGCGCACCGCACCGGCCCCAACCCCATACGACGGGAAAATTCTCGTGCCTTTCTGCATCGAGTCCGCGCTCTCGGGTGTTGGAAAGAAAGTCATGCCCGAGGAGCGGCTTTGGTATCGCCGCACGTTCGAAACTTCCAAGGATTGGAAAAATGACGCCCTGCTGCTCCACTTCGGCGCGGTTGATTATGAATGCACGCTATGGATCAACGGCGGCCTCGTCGGCACGCACCGCGGCGGCAACACGCCATTCTTTTTCGATATCACCGACTTCCTCTCCGATGGCGAACAGGAGCTAGTGCTCTCCGTTTGGGACCCGAGCAATACCGACGACCAACCGCGCGGCAAGCAGGACATTACCCCGCACGGAATCTGGTACACACCCGTCACCGGTATCTGGCAGACGGTTTGGCTGGAACCCGTCTGCAAGAAAAACTCGATCGAGGAACTGCGCATCGTTTCCGACATCGACGAAGGCAAGCTGTCGGTTTCAGTTATCGGCCGCGTTCCGCTGCGCAATGAAGGCCAGCAGGTCGTCGTCCGCGCATTCGATGGCGACCAACTGGTCGCCGAGGCCACACACCGGATGGATCGCACGCTCGAACTGGACATCCCGAATTCCAAACAGTGGAACCCCGACGCCCCGCATCTCTACCACCTGGAGGTAGAACTGCATTCCAATGGTCGGAAACTCGACCGGGTAAAAAGCTATTTCGCGATGCGCAAAATTTCGATTAAGGTCAACCCAGCCGGCGCTCAGCTGATGCTCAACAACGAACCGTTGTTCCACTATGGCGTGCTCGACCAGGGCTGGTGGCCGGACGGACTGCTCACGCCGCCATCCGAGGACGCGCTGCGCTTCGATGTCGATTATTTGAAAGACGCCGGCTTCAACATGGTGCGCAAGCACATCAAGATTGAACCGGCTGCGTTCTACGCCCATTGCGACCGCATCGGTATGCTGGTTTGGCAGGATATGCCCAGCGGCTTTATCCTTGATGCAGACCGCTTTATCGGCGAAGGCGATAGTCTCCAGCATGTGCAACGCAACAACGGCAACGAGGACATTCTCTTCCGCTCCCGCTCCGCCATCGCATTCGATGCCGAACTACGCGAAATGATCGCCGCACTCTACAACCATCCGAGCATCGTAGTCTGGGTGCCGATCAACGAGGGCTGGGGGCAGCACGAAACCGAACACAAGACCCAGCTGATTCGCTCGCTCGACCCCTCGCGCCTGGTCAACAGCACCAGCGGGTGGGAAGATCGCGGCTGCGGCGACTTCTTCGACATCCACAATTATGACCAGGAAACCGCCATTCCCGAGCCGCTCTTCAACCGCGCCACCGCCGTCGGCGAATTTGGAGGGCTCGGCCATGCCTTGCCCGGCCATCTGTGGAAAGACAAGAACTGGAGCTACCAAAGCTATGAAAGCGAACAGGAGTTGCTGGAGCAATATGGAAATCGGCTCGATTGCATCAAACGGGGGCACCGCGAAAAGGGATTGCAAGCGGCGGTCTACACCCAGATGACCGATATCGAAGGCGAGGTCAACGGACTGCTGAGCTACGACCGCAAGGTCGCCAAGCTGGCGCCAACTGTTCTGAAACCAATCCATGAAGAACTGTTAAAAAAATGTGTCCCATGCCCCTCATCCTAAATCTTGTCGCCATACTTGCGTGCTGCGCCACCGCTCAAGCTGTCGCATCGCAACCAAACATTATTGTTGTCCTTTCGGACGACATGGGCTTTTCGGACATCGGCTGCTACGGCAGTGAAATCCAAACGCCCAATCTGGACAGGCTGGCGGCCAACGGGCTACGCTTCAGCCAGTTCTACAATGGCGCGCGCTGCTGCCCCACGCGTGCCTCCCTACTAACCGGCCTTCATCCGCACCAGACCGGCATCGGCCATATGAGCTATGGCACCTACCCGGAGGGCACCAACCCGGAGGGCTACGCCAACGATCTCAACGACCGCTGCGCAACCATCGCCCAGGTGTTGAAGCCCGCGGGCTATGCAACCTACTGCGTCGGCAAATGGCATGTCGCCAGCGATACCGCTGCCGACGGGTCGAAGCACAACTGGCCGCTCCAGCGCGGGTTCGACAAATACTACGGCATGATCGGAGGCGCAGGCAGCTTCTACGACCCCACCAAGCTCTGCCGTGATAACGCCCTCATCACGCCCGTTAACGACCCCGACTACCAACCCGCCGGAAAATATTATTTCACCGAAGCCGTCACCGACAACGCATTGATGTATCTGAAGCAGCATGACGCGGACAAACCGTTCTTTATATACGTAGCCTACACGGCGGCGCACTGGCCGATGCATGCGCTGGAGCGCGACATTGCCAAATATAAAGGAATGTATGACGAGGGCTATGAAGTCATCCGCCAAGTCCGTTTAGAAAAAACAAAAAAACTCGGCCTGATCGATCCATACTCGACGCTATCCCCCGCCCCCGGCGCATGGGAAGATCAGCCGAATAAAGCATGGGAAGCGCGTTGCATGGAAGTCTACGCCGCCATGATAGACTGCATGGATCAGGGTATTGGCAAGATTACCGCCGAGCTGGAGCGGCAGGGACAACTCGACAACACCCTCATCCTCTTCCTCCAGGACAACGGCGCGTGCGATGAAACCCTCGGACGAACAGACAACAAAAAGTGGCACCTCAAAGGCATCAAGCCGATGGGGCCAGACGAGCTGCAAACAAAAACCTGGCCTCCGATGCGTACCCGGGACGGGCGGCCTGTGCTGGGCGGACCGGACATCATGCCCGGCGCAGAGGACACCTATGTTTCCTATGGCCGCAACTGGGCCAACGTCTCCAACACCCCCTTCCGCGAATACAAGCACTTTGTCCACGAAGGCGGAATTTCCACCCCGCTGATTGCCTTCTGGCCCAAAGGAATCGCTGCGCGCGGTGGCATCACACACCAGCCCGGCCACATCATCGACATCATGGCCACATGCGTCGATCTGGCCGGAGCGCCGTACCCGCAGGGGAAAATCCTCCCCATGGAAGGCGTCAGCCTTAAACCTGTTTTCGAGGGTAAGAAACTGAAAAACCGCATCCTCTACTGGGAACACGAAGGCAACCGTGCCATCCGCGACGGCGACTGGAAGCTGGTCGCCAAAGGATGGAATTCATCGTGGGAACTTTTCAACCTGAAAGATGATCGCACGGAAATGAACAATCTGGTCGGAAAATTTCCCGAGCGCTCCGCCGCTATGGAAAAGCAGTGGCTAGAGCACGCGGAGCGCACCCATATTTTGCCGTGGCCGTGGGGGCCCTACGGTCGGGATTGATCCACTTCCAGATTGCTGAAGACCGCATGGGTATTCACCACGCGCAAGCCGATACCACCGCTGCCGTAGGCGGCATCGGTGGTCTGGATGACGCGCTTTCCGTTCAGGCTGATTTCGATCTGATCCCCAACAACACTGACTCTTAGGGACTGCGGACGTGCGGCATCGATTTCCACTGGGGCACGCGCCAGTTCCATCCATTCATCCCCGTCCGTTTTGCCGAGAATCACGCGGTTGCTCCCGGGAATCAGCCCCGCAAAATAGCCGCATTGGGCATCGTATCCCACCGCCGCTCCGCTGGCGCGGAAAAGCACGCCGGCATCGCGCGCCTCTGCATCGCCCCGGAAATCAATCATGACCTGCGCAACGAAATCTGCCGGAAGCTGTTGGTTCAACATGAGCTTTTCGCCGGAACGATATTCATTCACACCATTTTCGGGCGGGATACCGAGATGTATTCCGGCAGCCGAGGGCATGATAAACTGCTGATGTCCGTAGTAGGTCCATCCTTCAAGCGCACTTTCACTTTTGAGCGGAAGCGCAACAGGCAGAGCCGTCTGAAGCGAAGTGCTTTCTCCCGATGGTTTACAAAGCGGAGTGCCGGCGGCAACAGGAGTGCCGAACTGCGGGAAACCCGTTTTGTCGATTTGCATCGGCTGGATAAAAACGGATCGTTCCCATCCCGCTTCGCGATCCCGCTTCGCGTGGTAGACATGCCAGAGTTCGGACTGGTCGGGCGAAAGAACAAAACAGGAATGCCCAACCCCAAAGGTTTCTTCGGTACTGGAGAACACCGGCTTGGGATGCTTTTTCCAGGAGCGGGGAGAGAGAGGATTCAAGCCCGTAAGTTCAAGCAGGCCGATCTTGTAAGTGGGGAGCCAAGAGGCCCCGCAGGAATAGGCTACAAAGGTTCGGTTCTTGGCTTTCAGCACCTGGGGGCCTTCATTCAATCCGCGCCCGCGCTTGCCGGGCGTGGTGCGCTCCCACGGAAAGTCGTCGTTGGCGCACAGGCGCACGCGCGGGCCGGCTAGCTCGGTCGGCGACTTCATCGGGGCAATGTACAGATATTGCCGATCGGTCTCGGGGCCGTCCCAGCCCGACCAGATGGCATAGCGTTTACTTTTGTGCTCCAGCACGGTCATATCGATGGCCCACAGGTTCGGCTCCTGACCGCGCTCGCCGGTGGCGAACGGACCCTGGAGCTTGTACTCGCCGAGCGGGTCCTTGCCTTCCGAACGTAGCACATAGGCCCGGTGGTTTTTGTTCTGGCCATTGGACGCGGCAAAATAGATATGCCAGTGCCCGTCGAGAAAGTGCAGTTCGGGTGCCCAGATCTGTTGCGAGACCGGCCCCTTTTTAGGCGCGCGCCAGACGACATGCCTTCTGCCCGGAGCAGTTAGGCCTTCCCCGACATGAATGCCGATCCCACGGTTTCCATCCGAGAAACACCACAGGTAGCGCGCGCTGTTCGGATCGCGAACCACCCAGGGGTCGGCGCCCTCGCATACGGGGTTGATAAATTGATCGGAGGGCAGTGCTCCGGCTCGTACCGTGCGACCGGCCGGATCGCCCGCATCCAGCGGCATGGTTTTATTCCAATCAAAAAGGGCCTTCTTGAGCCGCGCAACCACTTCGGGGTGCGCGTCGGCGAGATTGTTACTCTCGGCGATATCGGCATCGAGATCGTACAGCTGCGGTGCACTGCCATCATAGTTGACATGGAACTTCCACTTTCCTTCGCGCACCGCGAGATCTGGATTATCCTCACCGCCCTCGCCCGGACGATCCGGTGGACGCCGCCAGAAAATCGGTGCACGCCGACTTTTCGCCTCGTGCCCCAGCAGCGTGCCTGCCAGTTTTTCACCGTCCAAACACGCCCCTTCCGCTGGGCTGGTTCCCGCAATTCCATAGAGCGATGCGTTGATATCCATCGCGCAGAGAATCGATTCGTCATTGACGGTTCCGGCGGAATCTTTGGCGAGCAAGCCCGGCCCCCAGACGATCAGGGGTGAGCGCACCCCGCCCTCGTAGAGCCAAGTTTTCGAGCCGCGAAGCGGGGCGGACTGCCCGGCGCCGTGCTCGTGCCCGTTATCGGAAGCCAGAATGATCAGGGTGTTGTTCCGCAAAGCCTTGTCGTTGCGAATACGGTCGAACAGCGCGCCCAGCTGATCATCCATTGCTTCAAGCACGGCATAATAGAGCGCGCGTTTACTGCCGTCAGTACCGGCCCGCAACACCTCCGGCGGAAAGAAGGGCGAATGCACATCGTCCGGCCAAACATTCACGAAGAACGGCTTATCGGCCTTCTGCGCATGATCAATAAAGCCCAAGGCCTCATCGACAAAGGCGGCGGTGATGACCGAGCGATCCATCCACTGGATCGGACCCTGGCCAAGGTCGGCGGAACCAAGGTCATACTTTTTGGGAGGCTTACCGTTGTAGGCGTCCAGCAGAGGCAACACCCGCGGGCCGAGCCCCTCAAAGTTGGTCAGGCTGCGATCAAACCCATAGGCGGCTACGTGCGGAGCGTCGCCCACATCGCGCTGCCCCCCCATATGCCACTTGCCAAAGTGCCCAGTGAGATAACCGGCCTTTTGCAGTTCGCGGGCGAGCACCGGCGCCGTGGGATCCAGCCAGTGTGCCATCCCGCGTTTATTGTTCGATTTGCGGTGGGCCAGATAGGACGTGATCTTCCAGCGCTGCGGATATTGCCCGGTAGTAAAGGCAACCCGTGACGGCGAACAGATCGGGGAATTGACATAAAAGTTATTGAATTTGATCCCCTCGTGCGCAAGGCGGTCGATCTGCGGGGTTTCCACCACATCGCCCCCAAAGCAAGAGAGATCCGACCAGCCCATATCGTCGATAAAGACTGTAATGATGTTAGGGCGTTTCTCGTCCTGTTCCGCCTTAACAGTCAGACCGGCTGCAAGCAATGCCATCCACACCAACGTTCCGGCAATCTTCTTTATCTTCATTTCCATTCACTCTCCAATAGATGTATCAAACACATAAAAGGTATAGGAACTCCTCAGTTCACCAAGGTCAGGTTGATCCCGCTTTCAGCATCAAAAACATGTGCAGCACTCAGATCCGCTACCACAGCGACAGCATCTTTTGAATATGCAGCAGCTTCATGGGGATTAGCACTGACGATAAATCGATGATCTCCTGCGACCAGGTGGTGCAGCATCTCCTCGCCCAGCATTTCCGACACTTCAACCGTGGCCTCAAGAGCTCCAGTGCCTGTTCCTAACCTGAGCGCGCGGGGGCGAATACCAAGACAAACCTTTCGCCCACCATACCCGTTAAGCATAACTGCCTTTTCATTGGGTAATGACCAATGAATTCCTCCGCTAACAAAAGCAAGTCCGTCCTCGTCTTCCTCCAGAACACCTTCGAAAACGTTCATGGGCGGTGTTCCAATAAAGCGCGCCACAAACAGCGATGCAGGATGCTCAAAAATCGCGGTCGGTACACCCACCTGCTCAATGGCCCCCTCATTCATAACACATATTCGATCGCCCAACGTCATCGCTTCAACCTGATCGTGCGTAACATAAATCATGGTGGCGGAAATCCGGCGATGCAACCGCAGGATTTCCTTGCGCATTTCCACCCGCATTTTGGCATCCAGATTTGATAGCGGTTCATCAAAAAGAAAGACCGATGGCTCACGGACCATCGCACGGCCCATGGCTACACGCTGGCGCTGACCTCCCGAAAGCGCCTTGGGCTTGCGTTTCAACAGCAATTCCAATCCCAGGATTTTTGCGACGGCATCCACGCGCCGATTAATTTCAATCTTCGTAAATTTTCGAAGCTTAAGGCCGAACGCCATGTTTTCAGCAACACTCATATGCGGATAGAGTGCATAATTCTGAAACACCATGGCGATATCCCGATCTTTTGGCAAAACATCGTTCACAACCCGTTCGCCGATACCAATGGTTCCGCTCGTAATCTCCTCGAGCCCGGCAATCATCCGCAACATCGTCGATTTGCCGCATCCAGACGGCCCCACCAGCACCATGAACTCCCCGTCCGCGATATTTAGATTAAAATCCTTAACCGCCACATAGCCGTTGTCGTACTGTTTACTAACTCCGTTGACTGCCACGTTGCCCATATCGTCCTCAACTCCTTCTTATACAAGAGAAGGAAGTAATAGCATTGTTCAGCCCGGAATGCCCATATCCATCCGTATCAAAACCATGTCCGACCTAGGTTAAATGGCCGCCCCGCTCCGAAAAGTGTCATCCGAAAAAGTGTCAGAAAAAGTATCAGTCCCGAATTGCAGCAAAAACCCTATGCCCGTGGGCCAAGAAATGGATTTTGTATACGCAGAATCAGCGGCTGAAAGCTTCCAAAAACAACCACTGCCATTTTCCGTAAATAAGGTGTCAGTCTTCGAGTAGGATGGGGACTCCGATAACTTAGGTCGATGTTTGTATTCTCTGTTGCCGCCTGCTTTCGCGGCGGTGCCACAAGATCTCTTCCTTATTATCGTTGTACCCCAACCCCTCTCAGAACCGGACAAGCAGCTTTCCCACATACGGCTCCTCGGCGTATCTTTCAGCATGCCTCCTCCCTACGGAACGGGTTCAGGTCTTTGCGGACTCTCACGACCGGCCAGTCCAGCAGGTCTAAAACCTGATTGAACTGTGCCCAGTTGTACCCCTTGCGCTGGCTCTTGCGGTTGAGCCATTTAAACAGGATCTGTGTAGCGCGATAGAGATAGGTACTGCATAGATCGGTGTTGTCCGTTATGGCGTAGTAGTTCAGATTCCCCATCACGCGGATGCGGGCCTGACGGATCATCTCTCCTTTTCTTAGTACACGCCGGGCCATGCGGGCCCAGTCGCTGAAATTGTGCAGGCTTTGCCCGAACTTTTTCCGACTGGTCCGACGCTTTACCTTGAAGTAGCCTTTTTTGGTTTTCCCGCAATAGTGCGTGAAACCAAGGAAGGTAAACTCTGAGGGTTTATGGCCTCGTGCCTGTGCATCCTGCCGGGCGAAACACCCGAACTCAATGCAGTGCGTCTTTTCCTCTGCCAACTCTAGACCGAACTCTTCGAGTCGTTCTTTTAGTTGACGATAGAATTGCTCCGCATCGGCTTTGTACCGAAAGCAGGCAAGAAAATCGTCGGCGAAGCGGAAATAATGTGCTTCGCCGTCGCATTGCCTGCGCACCCGTTTGCTGAACTATAGATCCAACACGTAGTGCAGGTAGATGTTCGACAGCAGTGGCGAAAGGATCGATCCTTGTGGCGTGCCTTCGTCGGTCGCGCTTACTAACCCGTCTTCCAGGATGCCGCTTTTGAGCATCCGAATGATGAGCCGGATCACGCGTTCATCGCCGATACGGTGCCGCAGGAATTTCACCAACCACTCTTGGTTCACTTTGTCGAAGAAGCTTCGAATATCCGCTTCAACGACGTAGCTGACTTTCTTTTGCTGGATCGTACGACCGAGATCATCCAAACATTGATGCGGATTGCATCCCGGCCGGTATCCATAACTGCTGTCTTCAAATACGGCCTCATAGATCGGCTCAAGCGTTTGCTTAACCGCCAGTTCAACAATCTTATCTTCAAAATTGCTGATCCCCAGCGGCCGACCTTTCTCCTGCCCCGCCTTCGGAATATAACTCCGCCGCTTCGTCCCCGGACGGTACCCCATCCGCTTGAGCCGCGCCGAAAGATCCCGAAGGTTTCCATCGAGGTTTTCCCCGTATTCTCTCTTGGTTACGCCATCCACTCCGGGAGCCTTGTCCGCTCCCAGTGTTCCGTAGCAGATCCGCAGGTTATCCTCATCACAGATATGATGATACAGACTGGTAAAAACCAGCGTTGGATCCTTGCAGGCCTTTTCGCTTATCCGCGTCAGATCGGTTGCCATGATTATTCTGTTCCTTGCATAACATTCATGTTTCTTCTTCTGCGGTCGATCTACCGTGAGGGGCTTCGCTCAGCGAGGGTTAGTCGCTTCATCGCTAGGCCATTGCGGCACTCCGCCCCCCATCACTTGCAACGCGGCCATGAGCCGCTCTCTTTATTATATCGAACGACCTACTCGGGTACTGACCTTGCGGTCGCTTCCCCAAGAGCCTTGCACGTTGCTCGCCCGGTTAATTATCCATCGTTGTTCAGCTCGATGCAGTCTGGGACTCCGGGGTGTCGGTTTCGTACTGGTCATTATCGCACTCACCGCATGGCCTGCGCCCTTATAGAGAGGATCGGCACCTCCCAAAATTTCATTATTCTCGGAGCTGTGTTTCAGATTCAGGGCATACACCCTTCACCTCGCTGAACTCATTTCCTTTCCTTCTTCAGCCCAGAGGCCAAATTCAGTCATTCCACTACTGGGTGGATGACTACTCCTTACCCAGAGAGGCTTATCCAGCATGGCTGGACTCCTCCTCGATTGGTAACCATTGCCGGGTCACCCTATAAAATAATGATCTAGCCTCATTTGCAGGAATCAACCACGCTCAAGGCCTTCCTCCCGGCAATGAATATTCAGAGGAGTTTCTTTTAACGGGGACCTTGTTCTTCCTCCGTTTTCACCGAAACATGATACAAGCTGGATCGAGGCTTGGAGAAACAGGACGATACAGCACCAGGATGACAGAGGCCGCACCGGGGTCACACATGAACAGTAAAGCCCAGTGACAGCAAACGGCAGAAAACGCTTCCGTCACTATTACTGTCACTAAGGAAAGCCCCATCTTTATTGGGCAATGACACTTGTGACACTTTTTACAGTATAAATATAAATAATATAGGGAAGGAGCATAAACGGCCCGGAACGATGAAATACGGAACTGAACAGGGGTCTGAGAGACTCTTTTTTGGCAAGTGTCATGTGTCATGCCGTCATTAAAACGATCATTCTGATCACCCCAACGAGTGCGACCTGATATGAGACTGGCGACAACACAGCCAAAAGCACAGCAGCGCCTCGCCACCCAAAACGCTGCAGTGGCCGATGGATCTATCGGCGCGGCAGCTTGATGCCCTTGATCCGGCCGAACTCCGCATGCCCCCAATCGCTTTTCTGGGCCCCTTCGACCCGGCGGAGGTAGGCGGAAAAATTGGTGGCCGAGCCCATCTGCAAGCGATCCTTGATCCACCGCGTCCGCACCGAGGTGTTCTTTCGGACCAGCCAGGCGATGGCGTATTTGGCGGGAGCGCCTTTGATCATATGGGCCAGATCGTCCTCCTCCAAATTCAGGGCCGACATACCCAGGCACACCAGGCGCTCCGCCTCGGCCTCATCATGCATGGCCACTTCGTCGCCGCTTACTGAATCCCGCCGCACCGATCCCAAAGAACCATCCAGACGCTCCAACATCGACTTGCGAAACGTGTCGTCGCCAAAACACCAGCCCCGCCGGATCTTGTTCCACGCCTCATCAACCTTCCAAGGCTCGGAACTGTGCCGCATCTCCAGCAACCGCTTTTCCATCGTCGCGCGATACGATTTACGCCCATGCGGGGTATCGGCCAGCCCGGCACAACCGAGCACCCGCTCAACACAAAGCCACTCCGGCCGTTTCCTGAGCCACAGATAGCCCGAATAGCTACTCCAGACATGTTCCTCAAGTTTTGACTCCTTGAAATCGAAGCCCTTGATCCGCGCCGGATTCAAATGGATGTACGCGGCGACCGTTGAAAAATAATCCCCGCAACCATCCACCGGAAGCGCCTTGTAGCGACCCTGAAAAAGATGCCCCCACCAACTGCTCCTCGAGCAAAATGGCGCTTTGCCGTTGCGGCCACTCGAGGAACAAACCCTTCTGCGACTACTCCCATGCCGAAAAAGGGTGGAAAGAATAAAGCCAATTTCAGCGGTACATTGATTTAGCACCGCGGTCATCGTTCATTCCAATCGTCTCCCGGCATTACGCGATGCATGAAACCGCCGAACAACGGAACGGTAAAAGGGGTGGCTTGGAAAAAGAAAATAGATCCCGGAGGCCCACAAGAAAAGGGCGCATGGAAAACGGTACAATTCGTAACGACCCGATAAGGATGAAATAATAGATGCTATGAGGGGGTTTACATCGGCTCTATAATCCTTTGATACACAACCAACAAAGGAGACAGGAATGACGACTACCCCGCATAGCGAAGACAAGATACTCGTTGCCATGGAGCTGAGCAACGACAAATGGCTGATGGCCTATTCCAACGGCGAGAAGATCCGCAGAAAATCGATAGACGCCCGGGACCGCTCCCGCTTTATGCAGGAGCTCAAGCTGGCGAAGGAAAAGCTGGGCATGGATCCCGGCGTGCCGGCGCTTTGCTGCTACGAGGCTGGACGCGACGGCTTCTGGATCTGTCGGTGGTTGAAGCAGGTCGGACTCGAATGCCTGGTGATAGATCCGGCCAGTATCGAGGTCAACCGTCGCAAGCGCCGGGCCAAGACCGACCGGCTGGATGCGGAGGCGATGGTGAGGCTGCTGGGCCGGTATGCGGGCGGGGACACGAAAATATGGGCTGTGGTGCGTGTTCCCTCGGAAAAGCAGGAAGATGAGTTGCGCCTTCATCGTGAAATGGAGCGTCTTAAAAAGGAACGAACGGGACATCTAAACCGGATTAAGGCGCTGTTTATTCTGCATGGAGTGAAACTCTCTGGAACGCTGACGAAGCTGTCGAAAACCTTGGATGGTTTACAGTGCTGGAACAAGAAGCCACTTGCGGAAGAATTGAAAGAAGAGGTTCGCCGGGAACTCGAACGGCTGCGCCTGGTTGGCGAGCAGATAAAACTGCTGGAGAAAAACAAGGCGGAAGCGCTGAAGAACCCACGGACGAACGCGGAGCATCAGGCCCAGGACCTGATGCGCCTGCATGGAGTCGGAGAGGTCAGTGCATGGGTGCTGAGCAAAGAGTTTTTTGGCTGGCGGGAATTCAAGAACCGCCGGGAGGTCGCCGCGCTGGCGGGGCTAACGCCGACGCCCTACAACAGCGGCGGGTCGAGTGTTGAACAAGGCATCAGCAAAGCCGGCAACCGGAGGATCAGGCGGGTTATGATCGAGCTGGCATGGTCATGGCTTCGCTTCCAGCCTGATAGTGCGCTGACGAACTGGTTTGTTGACCGCTACGCCAAAGGTGGGAAAAGGGCGCGCCGGATCGGAATCGTTGCCGTTGCGAGGAAACTGCTTGTGGCGCTTTGGAAATATGTCGAGTTCGGGGAAGTGCCCGAAGGAGCCATCGTTAGATAACCGGAAAAACGAGGGCATTGAATTTTATAATAAAGACTGGTGAAGGACCGTGTCAGTCCTTGGTTAATTACCGTTTCAATAGATTGGATTCTTCACCAAGTCGGTTGACTGAGCTTGAAAAAGCGTACGCAGCATTAGGTGGCCAGGGGTGTGAAACCTCGCACGGATAGAAGGTTGTCCGTTCAGTCGTTCTGAACGAACTTTCAAATCAACCGAGCAGTCTTTAGAGCAACAGAAAGGAAAAGATTATAGGCCAGCTAGGTTGACAGTCCCCATAGAAGGACTGACACCTTTTTCACCTTTTTCTGACACCTTTTTCTCTGACACCTTTTTCTGACACCTTTTTCGGCCGAAGTGAGCCGCGCTGTCTCAAAAGAAGACTCAAACCCTACCAGCTTTTAACCGCGCCACGCCATGAAATGATCGAGACAAAGCATCGGAGCAAATACCGTGCAAAAGCTGCTTAAGGAAGTGCCATTCAGGGCTGACACCTTTTTTCTGACACCTTTTTTTGACACCTTTTTTGCGGCATTCAAATAGTAGTCAGCTTGTTGGTGGTTGTAGGGCGGGAATGGTTGACGAAGGAGACCTTTTCGCAGCGGCTGTAAGGTTTCGCACCTCAACCATTCCAGCCCTACAAGGTGTCGCATATTTATCCCCCGGATTAATACCGCTCGTTTTCCGCCCTGCTTCCCTGCCTTAACGGGACAATGACGCAATGCCAATCCCCCGGGGCAGGAACAGCCAGGCAGAGAGCGCGAGGTTCTCCGTTTTCGATAAATATACTTGGTCTTTGCAGGGGACGTTTCGTCTTGAGCATGGAGCCGTCGCTTCGCCGGAGTTCATTCCCCGTGATTTTGTAATGCTCTGCCGGCCGCCACTTGAATCCATCGCGCGATTCAATAAGTCCGATGTACGTATGAGCATGAAAAACAGCAAAATATTTTTCCCGCTTCCGGTCGTACCAGATTGATGCATCCTCGGTATCCATATCGTGGATGGCCGTTTCTTTCAGCATCTGGAAAGGGCCTGTTGGTGATTTGGATGTTGCCAGGCCCTGGACGCGCTGCGGCATGGGATCGGCAGGTTTCCTGGGCTTTATATCTCCTTTGAGAATCATAAGATACTTCCCGTCAGCCATCTCTGTGACATCGGGATTGACCGTGATATTATAGACAGGTTCAGCGGGCTCAATAATCGGTGCTTCTGATGGTGTGTAAGGACCAAGAATGGAATCCGACACGGCGACGCCAATTCGCTGGCTATCCCGAATGTGTCCTCGCGAGGAACCATTCCTGCTGGAGATGTAGTACAGGCAGTACTTGTCACCGAATCGTTTCAGCTTGGGATTATGGGCCATGAGTTCGTCCCAATGCCCGGGGCCTCGGCCTCTCAGCAAGACCTTCCGATGGTGGTAGGGGCCTTCCAGATTCTCCGACACGGCCAATGCAATTTCAGAAGATGTCAGCCAATTCCCTCCCTTTTTGGCCCATCTCGAATAGATCAGGTAGTACCGATCGTCGTCTCCCTTGATGATATGAGGCCCCCAGCAACTGTAATCATCCAGTCTAAAGACCCCCGCCGGCGTAAGCGGCTGAATCATGGAACCGATATCGAGACCCTCTGCTCCCGGATTCACAGTACCCGATTTGTGGCTCTCGCCGAACGCACAACCAGCCACCAGGCAACTTGTCGCCAGAATAGATGCATTCCGTAAAATCATACCTTTTTCCTATTACTTCAACGATCCACGCTGAATCGTGAGGCCTTTGATTTCGCCTTGAAAAGGATTATGCGGAACATCTTCTGAAACCTTGTTTTTTCCTGCGCCGCCAATGATAAGTGGTTGGCCGGTCCGGCCCTTGAAGGGCTGGGGTAAAGGGCAGCTTTCGATGAGCTTGCCGTCCACTTTGAAGATGACACGGTTGTAGTCGATCGAAGCCTGGATGTTAGTCCATTTGCCGATAACGGATTCCGGGGTGTCGATGACGGTGCGCAACGCGATCCACGTTTTGCAGAGTACGGCGATACCCGGACGGCCGTCTTGCACGAAAATCTTGAAGCCGTAGGCGGGGCTGGATTGCGATGCGATAACGCCGTCGGATTCGGGCTTAACGTCCATATCGATGCGCCACGGCCAGGAGGAAGGATCGGCCTCTTCGTTGTAGGGAATTTTGACGAGGTCTTTTTCCGTACCGCTGAACGTGGCGGTATTCTTGATGATTTCAAGCTTCAGGTCTTTGGCGCCACGGCAGCGCGGCAGGTTTTTCGGGAATACGTCCGGTCGCCAACCGGCCTCGGCTTTCTTTTCGGCCATGCGCTTTTTCATCTCCTGATGCAATTCGGCGTACTCGGGGTTGACCGCAAGGTTGTTCATTTCGTTGGGATCGGCTTTCAGGTCGTAGAGTTCGTCGAGGTCGTTGATTTCCGGATACTCGATCAGCTTGTACCGTTCGGTGCGCACGGCGGTCATGGTGGGGATGGAATGGACGAGGTCGACCCAGTATTCATAGAAAACGCTGTCGCGCCAATCGGCGGATTCTCCTTCAAAAAGCGGGCGCATACTTTTTCCCTGCATAAAGCCGGGGATATCGACACCGGCATAGTCGAGCACGGTCGGGGCAAAGTCGAGATTGGAGACGAGTTCGGTGATCGTTGTATTTTTCATGATATGGCCGGGATAGGCCGCTATCATCGGAATGCGCATGCTTTCCTCCACAGCGAGTCGCTTGTCCCACCGACGATGCTCCATATGGAGGTAACCGTTGTCGCTGGTGAATATGATGAGGGTGTTATCCAGGGTGCCGCGTTCGTGCAGTGCTTTGAGCACGCGTCCGACGCCATCATCAACCGCTGCGACACAGCGCAGTTGCTTCGTGTAGTAATTACGTACAACCCACGGCTCCGAGGGGATCGCATCCGGCAATTGATCTTCTTCCACATCCCGCGTGCGGTAATTCCAGCGCGTATCGCGTATGCGCTGACGCCGCAGCCAGGCTGGCTTGCCTTTCAGGTCGTGCGACCAGCTTTCAGGTTCGAGATCCCTGGTTCCGGCACCGAATGCATGCTTGTGACGCGGGGCGGGCTTGAAGGGTTCGTGCACCGCCTTGTGCGAAAGCATGCAGAAATAGGGCTGGTCTTGGGGCTGCTTCTTGATGAACTCGATCGCCTTGTCGGTCAGGATATCGGTGGTGTATCCCGTCCACTGTTCCTTTTTGCCGTCCACATTGACTTCAACGTCGTTGTATTCCCCCTGCCCTTCAAAACTGATCCAGTGGTCGAAATACGGGCGCGGTTCGGCGGAATGCCCCATGTGCCATTTTCCAATCATCGCGGTTTTGTATCCGGCCACCTGCAGGTATTTGGTAAGCGGCGGAGTGACGGCGGGATTATATTCCGAGGTTGCATTGTCGATGACGCCATGCCGGTTGGCATAGGTGCCGGTCATGAAGGTTGCGCGCGACGGGCAACAGATCGACGTAGAGCAGAAGGCATTTTCCAATGACGCCCCGCCTTCGCGGAGTTTATCAATGTTCGGCGTTTTTACGTAGGGATGTCCCTTGTAGGAAAGAGCGTCCCAACGCAGGTCGTCGAGCAGGATAAACAGAATATCGGGTTGCGGCGTCTCGGTCGACCGGTTTCCTTTGGGCGACTGCGGGGCGGCATGAACCGCGTTTCCCAGCAGAAAACAAAACACAATAGCTATATATCCTATCTTCTTCATCAATTGTTTCTCCGTTCACTTTGCATACGGCAAATTCCGGTTAGATTAATCCGAGTCCCTTTATGATGTTCTTATTTGCCCTGCTCTACGGGCTCGGGAACATACGTTTTGCTATAGGACTGAAGCTGCTTACTCAACGTAGAGACCACAGAAGCGTATTCAGGATTCTCTGCCAGATTGGTGACTTCCGCCGGGTCACACTCATGATTGTAGAGCTCTTTGCCCGCAGCGCCTTCATTCCACTCGGTGTAGCGCCATTTCTCGGTCCGTATCGAGTAGCCCTGCTGATCTGGACGGTGATGTACCTGGGTCAACGCCGGATGATCCCAGGCGGCAGCAGGATTCCGCAGCAAGGGGCGCAGCGAGAAACAGCACGTTCAAAGGGGCCGCCGTCGAACCGCCGGCAATGAATCCCAGAACAATAAACGCAAAAAATCTCTTCATCCGTATACCTTTCATCTTTTCTCTTCGGAAACTTTACCTCGGCGACGTTCCAGTTCGCCCCGAATCTCATGGGCTTTGCCCTCGGTTATCGTATAGGTTGCGATGATCCCGAGCGCGATGGCCGAGGTAAGGATCGGTATCCCGACATCAAACACCCTTAACAGAAACAGGGTCTTGTCCGCCTGTCCGGCTCCCAGGGCGACATCGAAACCGGACACCTTAAGCAATACGCCGGTCAGCAGCCCGGCCAGCGCCATGCCGACTTTGACCATCCACCAGTAGATAGCACCGAAAACGCCCTCGCGGCGCTGATGGGTTTGCAGTTCGTCATAATCGCAAACATCCGAGATCATCGACCCCATCAAAGTGAACAAGGCCCCCGTTCCAAATGCCACCAACGGCGCGGAAAAGAGCAACCAATATGGATGGTCCGGGTTATACCCCACCCACTTGATGGCATACCCCACGATCGACAGGGAGATGGTGATCAGGAAGGTTTTGCGTTTGCCGATGCGCGTCGCGATCCAGCCGGTCAACGGGATGACGCACAAGGTAAAGATCGCGGTCAGGCTTCCGAAAGTTCCCATCAGCTTGCCGGCCTGCGAGTCGTTGCCGCTGAACAAATAGTAGATCATGACATAAAGCGAGAACGACATGCCGAGCTGGAAGCCGTTGAAAACGAGGAAGGTTGCTCCGCACAGTTTGACGAACGGGCCGCACTTGAAGGTGGTTCCAATGCCCTTCAGAAATTCGGCCATGTTTTCGAGCAAGCCTTCGGCGGCCTTGGGAGGCACGGTCTGTTTTTCCCGGCAGAAGATCGCCGGAACAATACCCAGTATGGCGACGATGACGCCCACCCACACTGCCAGCACGCGGGCCCCATGCACGGTATCGCGGAACAGACTGCTGGCCATGATGGCATAAAACCAAGGAACGCCGAGCCAGGCGAGCTGACCAACCGTGTTGGCGAAAGCATGCAGCCGTGTACGTTCATGATAGTCCGGTGTCATTTCATAGCCAAAAGCCACAAAGGGTGTCGCATAAACAGTGTAGGCTAGGAAAAACAGGATTGAAGCGACCATAAAGGTCCAGAAATAGAAGGGCTGGGAGTGTCCTTCCGGAAGTTGCCACATCAGGGCAAAGATCAACCCGGCGATGAGGGCCCCGGTGAAAATAAACGGTCTGCGCCGCCCCCATCGGGAGCGGGTGTTGTCGGAGATATAGCCCAGCATCGGGTCCGATACGGCATCGAATATCCGGGGAATCGCCCCGAGAAGGCCGACCAGCACCGGATCCATGCCCAAGCCGAGATTCAGGATCACCACCATGGCCGGCAGGGCGGCCGCCTGCAGGTTGTTAACCAGCATGCCAACGGCATAGGCCGTTTTCTGCCTCAAGGAAATGCGATCTTCTGCTGCGGTTTTGAAATGTGTTTCGGCACTCATGAGCGAGATTCCCTAGTTCAACTAATCTTGGCGCAATGCATGATACCAGTCTTTGACGACATCAAATGCCAACTTTTTATTCCGGTCAATATCCACAATGCCCCAGTATTCCTCATCGGCAACCCCATCATAAGGCACGCCGCTGCTTACGGGTGGCGATCCATGCGGATCATGGGTGCTCGGGTCATCAGCTTTCCACCAGCCATCCAAAAAGGAAAACAGCGCAACGCCCGAGCAAACGTCCTGTTCCTCGAAAACGGCAGCCAGAATATTCCGCGTGGCATCGGCCTGCGCCTTTTGGTTTTCCCCCTGCCCATATCCATGCGCCGCGATATTCATGTAGCTGTCGGCACCAGCCTCGGACAGATACATCGGTTTGGAACTGATGGCCGCCCATTCTGCAAACAGATCTTCAGGGTTATCCCACCGGTAGATGTTCATTCCCCACACATCCACATCCGGGCAGGTAGACAGCGCCAACTCATCCGGCAATTCGCCGTGCGCTGTCGCCACCGGATGAGACGCATCATTCTGGTGAATAAGTACGGCGGCGTTGTTCAACGCCTCGTACCATACCCTGATATCGCCATCATCAAACCATTCCGGGTGATAGTTATACTCGTTGCCCATCTCCCACATCAAGATGGCGGGGTGGTTCTTGTAGGTGTTGACATAGTCGATGAACGATCCGGAAAGGATGTCGCGGTTGTATTCGAATCCTATGATGATTTTCAGCCCCGAAGCATAGATTTCATCCAGCACGGCTTTGCTGTCTATTGGGGAATAGGCCCGAATGGTATTGATCCCGGCCTCCTTCATTAAGCCGAGATCTTCGGACAACCTTCCAAAATTCCGCTCGCGACTGCCCTTCGGCACAGGGTGGTAGCAAATACCCTTGATGACATAGGGGGTGTCATCAACCAGTATACGACGACCCGACACCTTTACGCTCTCTACGTCAACGCCTGCCATACAGGAGCAAAGCATCCCCGTTACAAGTATACACATCGCGATTTTTAACATTGTCATCTTAATCCTTGCAGATTTCCACGAATTCAAGACGTGACCTTAACTTTTGCCCTGCTGGTAAACCCGCACCCAGTCAACATACATATATTGTGGAAAAACGCTTCTTTCATCCGGACGAAAGTCAGGATCTTTTCCCCCCACAGCAATATTCAACAAGATGAAAAACTCCTGATGAAATTCTCCGAACTCATCCGCAGTGATCGGTTGGGTGGCGTACAGCTGACCATCAACCATCCAGCGAATCTGTTGCTCATCCCACTCGATTTCAAATACATGAAAGGCATCGGCAAACCTGCCGGCTGGCAATTTAAACGTCTGAGGATGTATCCACGCGTGTTTCGAATTGCGGTCTGCATAATGGATGGTGGCTTCAACCGCGCCATCGTCTTTTGAACCCCAGAGTTCCATTATATCGATCTCACCGCAAAACGGCCAACGTGTATCGCCGCCATGACGTTTACCGTTGATACCCACCATCCAAAACGCCGGCCATATCCCTTGTCCATACGGAAGTTGTATGCGCGCGGCCACCTTGCCATAGCGCCAAGACTGCTTTTGCGCAGTTTCCAGGCGCGCCGAGGTGTATCTGTTCTCGCCGTGGCTTTCTCCTTCATGGATCGCCTTTATCACTAGGCAGCCGTTGTCGATATAAGCATTGCTTTCATCGTCCGTATAGCGCTGCCATTCTGCGTTAAAGCGTCCGGCCTTTGCAACCCGCCTGCTCCAGTTGGCGTCATTCAGCTCAGCTTTATCAAATTCGTCGGCCCAAACCAGCTGCCATTGCTCTCCCGCCTGATAACTATCGTCGGCGAGGTTCGCAGCCGGATAGCGTACGGATGCCTGGCAGCCGGTCACTGCAACGGCCAACAGCCACATGAGCCGCTTCATTATACCCGGACCTCAACATTGAGCTTTTCAATGGCTCCGGTGCGGGTGAAGATTTCCGAGCTTACAGATTGGTTAAGCACAAGACCATCCACTTCAATCGTCTCGCCCGTGGCGCGCTTTACGCAGATACGATCCGTATCACCCTCACGAATTTCAACGGGGACGGTGCAAAACGTGAAGCAAACATCGCTCTCGCTTGAAAGGAATGGATCGAAGCCCAGACAGCCGTTTTCGACGCGGACGCCCAGCTCTGTCAGACGGGAGATAAAGTCCTCCTTCACTTGGCCCGTAAGGCCGGGCTGCTGAGCACCCATCATGGACGGCGTATGCGAATAGGGATCGGTCGGGAACGCCCCCTGTTCCTGCACGCTCTTGTAGGCGCCGATGCCCTGCCGGATGTCATAGTAACAATCCAGCAGAGGCTCGATATGGGTGCTTCCTTTGGCCCTGATGCAGGTTTCCTGAACAGCAAGCAGCAGTTTCGAAACCATGTGCCAGTAGATCGAGCCCAGCCCTTCGTATTTAAAGAATGTTCCGGAGCGGCCGGTGAACGACTGATGGTCAAAAACCTGTTCATAGGTTTCGAGCCATTTATCGCGGTCCTTTCCTGACATCCCTGCCTTCTTAAGCTCCTCATCCAGCATGGCCGCATTGCGGAATTCCGGATTGAAATGCAGCACACCGTTGCTGTCGAGTTTGGCAATGCCCGGACAGGCCTCTTCGGCATCCGGGATGCAGTTCTTTTCCATGAAGCGCTGCAGCGTGCGATTGGGATAGAGGATATAGCTATGCTGGTCTTCCCGGTAGAGCGAGCTGGTCCGCAGCGCCTTGAGCACATCGAGGCTTTCCTCAGCATCCAGTTTACCGGAAGAGAGCACGGCCACCTGCCCTTCCAGCATTTCGTAGAGATGGCGAACCGATATCCCGCCATCCGCTTCCACCTTCATCAGGTTGTAGGCATGGTACAGCCCGTCATCGCGCCGATTGACCGCAATGGTCTGATCCATATAGGCCAGCGAAAGCTTCATGAATGCGACAATATCCGCAACCGGCAAGCTCGTTTTTTGTCCCGAGAACCCGTCATTGTATATCGCTTTGCGGTAGTGGTCGCCAGCGCCGCCCAAAAGATCGAGCACCTCGCGGCGCGGCGCGGCGGAAAAGCCGTTCGGCAGCAGGCCGGCGTGCCGCTGCAAGGCGGCAAACATGGCACGGAACTGCTGTTCCACTTCGGTCGAAACCGCAAAATCTTCCTGCCCGCAACCGTCGAAAAGTTTGATGCAGAAATCGAGATAGCGGCGCATGTAGCAAAGCGTCACCATCGAAACCCCGTATCCGACCAGCGCATTGTTGGCGTCGTTCCATTCCGGCCGCTGGGTATTCATCCAGATACCGGCTTCCGGAATAAAGTTCGAGAGCTTGGCCAGCAAAGGCACAAGCAGTTTCTCGGTCAGGTTGACGCGGTAGATGCCATCTCCCTTTAAATAAACCAGCTTGCCGTCGGAGCCGATGGTTTTACTCAGCGCCAGAATCGCGGCATGGGCATCATGGTCGAACTCGATGCTTTCGCACGGGTCGGCCAGCAGCGAATCGTAGGATTTTATGCTGTACGGCACATTCGCATAGACATAGATTTCCTTAGAGAGCATCTCCTTCAGGTTGCCGGGATGGTACGCCTCGGATTGTTCGAGCAGCTTGAGCAGGTAGATGATCTGGTGGTCGCCCCAGTAGCCGATATAGGACCACGGATCATTGGGGTCATGCACTTCCCAGTCCATGCCGTCGCGTGTGATGCGGTAGGGATTGTAGCCGTCGGCCGTGGATGCGTTGACAAACTTGCTGATTATGCTTTCGAAAAATCCGGGGTAGGAAATGCCCAGCGCTTCCCAGTTCTGGAAAATATCGCGCCAGTTGCCCTCGTAGGACAGCTTCTTCGAACCGTCCGGGTTGCGCGTTTCGATCGAAAACTGGTTCCACGGACGGCTTGGATCGCCGTGGCGACGGCTGAAGGTCAGCGGCATATATTCCAGATAGAGCCGCTCCATCTCGGGATGGCCCAGCCCCCGGAAAAAAGTGAGTCCTTCCTGATATTGGAAGGTATCCGGCAACGCGTCGAGCGTCAGCTTTTCCGCAACGAGTCCGTTGGCCGAAGAGATGAAGTCAAGCAAGTCGGTTTTGCTGACCGAGTAGCCGTTGTCGAAAATGCCGCCGCGCATGACGTTGAAGAGCGTATTGGCAAAATGGCGCGCGGTCTGAAGCGGGTTTCCGCCCGTCTGGATGCCGTCGGCCGCGGCAACGATCGAGCACAGGTTTTCCGTGCCCTGCTCCACATCGGCCAGCAGCTCGTCCGCATCGGGCCGTTTAAGCTCAAGCGCGGCAATATCGCAGGCATCCTGATCGACCTCGGCCACGATAACCCATTCCTTGCTGTCGCTGGCGGGCAGTTCAACTTGCGACTGCACAAAATAGGCTCCGCGCACGCCGCGCATATCCGTCTCCTGCTCGATGGTTTCTCCTCGGCGGAAACGTTCCAGTTGGCCCGTGCTGAGCAAGCAGACCGGCTGGTCCAGCCCCATCGACCAAACGGTGTTGGCGGTGAGCGACTCACTGGGTTCGGCGCGGTCGACCGGCACCGAACTGAGCGCATAGATGCCGATGCCGCTCTCAGGCAGCAGTTCGCTCTTTTTGTAGGCATCGACCAGCGTGCTATATACATTCTGCATATTGCGATCAACGTTCGCCGGCAGCAGGTTTTGCAGGCCATCGACAAAGCGGCAGCGGACCGGCGCCCCGCCAAGATTCGCCAGCGTGGCCTTGCGCACAAAGCCGAAGCGGTCACTCGACATCCACACATAGCTGAACGAAAGCTTTAACGTGCGGTTGACCTCCTCGAAGACCAGCTTATTTCCCGGCACATTCTTATAGATGTTGCGTTCGACGTCATAGACCCCGTCATAGCGGCTGGAAAACGGCTCCCACAGGTTTTCGCCCGCCTCGCCTTCCACCAGGACGACGGTCTTGGAGCCGGTCTGTTCCGCCGCGTCCTGCACCTGGTCCTCGGTATAGTATGGGAACAGCGCACTTTCGGGATTGCGCCGACCGCAGGTAAGCGCACCGTTGCTGGAGATGAACATCCAGTGGTTGGAATCGCTGACGACGCTGATGAAAAACGGAGCCATCCGGTCGTGGTTCCGGATACGGTAGAACTGCTCCCCATCGAGTTCGGTGTATCCACCATTCACTTTTGCGTCGGACGAGTACAACTCACAGTCACCCACCCATACTTTTTTCTTCTCGGTCATGTTTTTCCCACTAACTCTCAAATATGATCGACGACCTCAATACTCCCGCAGCAGCCCAAACCACATCTCTTTTGCTTTTCATAACAGTAAATCCTTAGCGGACGCCAAGGCGATGCGAACAGGCGTTTTCCCAACCCTTCGGCGCCTTCTGCTCCCGGAGGTTTTCGCCCGGGATCGAAGGCCGGTTTTTGATAAACGCGACTGCGTTGAAGATCCTGAATCAAGAATCGACAAAGCAGCCGCCTTGGATGCTGGCTTCATTGAGTCGGTTCCGATTCATTTGCTGAAGGGCAATTGGAATCGCCCTTCAGCCTGATTCAGGAACCTACTGCCATGCTCGCAGGCGCCCAAAGAGAGCTCCGCCAGGCGCGTGTTCGTCCGAAATGCCAACGCGAACACGGTCAACTCCGGTTCCGAAGAAGTCATCATCAACCTCGATCGTTGTTCCGCTGAGGCCGTTCGTCACAAGAGTCCAACCCCCGTACCTGAGGCCCGTTGCAAACTCTACGCCCGCTTCGACGGAGCCTATGGAGCCGTCCCAGCGCCGGTAGATGATAACAAGTTCGCCCGGGATCTCATCGTTGTAAGTCGGCTCCAATCCGGAGGCATCCGCCATTCCGTTTGTCGCACCGTAAAGGTAAGCCAGTCCGTTGGCGACCCCATCGCCATTCGCGTCGTCCCCAAAGGCGGCATCCGCAACATCCAGGTCGGCAGCCCACTTTTCATAAGTAAAGGCGGGCGGTTCATCCAGCACGGCGATTTTACCATTCACGGCCAACAAGTTATCCCAGTACAGCCCTGGCGCCGGCTGGGCAGGTTCGATGCTCCAGTCGCCCCCTCCGGAGAGCGCCTGATCGAAAACGGCGAATTCCTGCCCCGCCGCATAGGGAATTCCGATGTTTTCCACGCTCAGCGTGCCGGCATTGCTCACGCTGTATGTCCCGGTCAGACTCACCCAGGCGGAAGCCGGGAGGGCTCCGGGATCAACCGCGATATCCACATCAAGCCAGCCGTCACCGTACACGGATCCGGAATTAGAGATCGGACCTCTCGGAGCGAGGGTCAGGACTTTGCCGTTCAGGTTAACGGACATTGCCATGCTCAACTGTGACTGAGACGAAACCTGCCACACCTGGTTGGACTGCAACACAATCTCTCCACCCCCGCCGATGGTCAGGCTATGGGTTGTATTTGAAAGATTAATCCCTCCTTCGTAAATGTTCAGCGTACCGGTGATGGGATCCATGGTGACATCCCGAGTCAGGCTCTCTTCCAGACGGATCTGGTTCATGTCTTTGGTTCCGCTGAGGGACGGATTGTTGTCTCCCGTGAAGGCAGAACTAAAGGCCACCACAGTGATCGGAGAGTTGACCTGCGAGCCGTCCCAGTTCCCTGATCTGTACCATTCGGCACCGTCGCTCGCACCCCCAGTCCACTGAACGCTTACTAAGCCATCCACCGAAACCGCGACGTCCTTGCTCAGGGTCGCGGTTCCGCCCTTCATGTCCGATACGACAACTTCAACCGTGTAGATCCCGGGTTCATCCCAGGTTTTCGTCAAGACGTTCGAACTGGTGTTGTAAGGTTCGAGCTTGTCGCTGGTCTCCCACATGCAGGCCACTTCGTCGCCATCCGGATCGTTTGGCGCAACGGTGATGGACAGGGGCACGCCGGGCTTGCAGGAGAGCGGAACATCCCATGTCGGCGACGGAGCCGCATTGCCGCTAAAGTCGCCCCGGTTGATCCGCACATCGATGTATTCGTTGGGCGCATCGCCGCCCCGCCCGAGGTTGGTGATGTAAACCAGTCCGACATCGTCGGCATAGGTTTCTCCCGGCTGCAGAGCCTGGTCATCGAATGCTTTCGATGTCCCCGGATGCATATCGAGGCTGACCGTGCTCCCGGTTCTGTCGCTTGGATCGTTGACATCTCCGCGATCCCAATAGAAAACCAGGCCTTGACGCATGGCATGATTCATTCCATCGCCCTTGTTGTTATCGGGATTATTTACGTATTGGTTCTCCCAGAGACGCGAGCGGAATCCGATCCAGAAATCCGTGCTGGTGCCTCTATCCTTCCGCCTTACCTGCAGCGCCCGCTTTGTGAGATTGGTGCTGATGTCAGGATCGTCGAACGAGTAGAGGCGCTTGGTATAACTGCCGTCACTTGTGATACTGTAATAATCGGTGATCCAGCCGCGCGTTATCTTGTCAAACGGCTCCGGATCGATCGAGCCCGTCTTCATGAAATGCCAGGCATCCGGATCGGTCACAGTACCCGATAGCGGATTTTTCGTGGCGTCCGGCTGCATCCGCTGTTGATGCGACCAAGCAAAGGAGTGCCCGAATTCATGCATCATGGCACCGCCGTTGCCTTTCAGCCAGACGCGGCTGCCGCCGACAGTCGACTTGTCTCCAGAGGAATGGGAGCCGTGGAAGAAGACGACAATACCATAGTTGGCCGGATCGTACCCCTGAGCCCCGGCCTTGTTCTCAGCGGCGGTGGCGAGCGTGGAGCCGGTATAGGAGCCCTTATTGTTCGGTAACGTGACCTCCACCGTGTCATATTGGCTGAACTTCAGCTCGCGGTAAGAGAACCGCTCGAAATTACCCTTCGCCAGCTCGATCTTGTTGATAATCGTGCCAAGGCTGGGAGCGTCGTTGGAATCGGCGAATTTCACGCGGATGCCCAGCACTTTCACCCACCCCTTGCTTGGGGCAGCCTCGGCAGGTTCCATCATCGCACAAAGGAGGAGCATTAACGACGCGGTCAGCCACCGGCGATGCGTGAACCGGAAAGCGCCGGCCAAAGTCCTGATTGCCAATATTGCCATTTTTTTCATTTTTAATTCCTTTCTATGACTAATTGAGTTTGAACATCTGTTTTTCAAAAACCTTCGGTTCATCACAAGAAATACAGCTCGTTATGCGCGAATACATTTATTCTGGAACCACATCTCGCCCAAGCGAAGCCTATTTAGATCGACGCAAAACATTCTACCCAACTATCCCGGGTTATCAAGCTTTGAGTTTGTCTTTTTTTTCCCTGCAATCGTTCCCTTTTCGGCGGATTTCCTTGGTTTCTTCCATTCCCACTTCTTGCCATTATGCGTTCCTTAGAGATCTATCCCGAGTCTCTTCGACAACGTATTTCCGAGTTTAGATTTTAAATTCCCCGGGACTCCCTGGCCATTTTGGCTACGGAGCCTGTGCCTCCGGCGGTCTGCTCGATCCGTCCAGGATTCGTTTGAAGCTTCCGCGGCCCGCCGGGAACTTTCTCCCAGCTACATGTCATGCCTGACGTGCAAAAAAAAACGGCTTGCGGAACGACCAGCCCGCAAACCGTTAATATAAACCGCGAAAGGAATTAGTTCTGCAAGCGACGACGGAAGAACAGGAGCACGCCCCCCGCCACACCAATCAATCCCAAGGCGGCCGGTTCCGGGATAACCGTTACAGAATCCAATTTGATTCTTGTGCTGTCTCCTCCGGTGTCAGTTCCGGTTCTATAACCTGTTCCGACACTGACATCTCCAGTGAAAAATGTGTTTTTAGTCGAACCAGTGCCGTCGTTAAAGTTGGCAGTTGAATTATGCCCGGCGCCAGTACCCGACCAATCTATGTTCCAGTTACCTTGCCCGCTGTTACCATCTGGATTAATGCTAAGGCTAAGTGTGAAGTTTTTGCTGAGGTCAAGGTTTGTGTTGGTCCAATCCTTCAAGAGATATTCTTTAGTACCGCCAGCTTTACCAATTATCTTATACTTATGCTCGCCTTGAGCATCTTTGTAATCATTGTCCACTATAACCATTATACCGCCCGTCATGCCAGGAGTCGTCAGGGCACCGTTCCCTAGGAAAAATGACGCGTAATTGGCTTTATTTAAATAACCAATCCCCTTCGTTACAAACGTAGCCGTCACACCCTCACCCGCCAGAGCGTCGAATTTATCCTTCGAATGGATACCGACGCTTTTCGCTGCGGTTGCGGTGTCATAGATATCAAGCTGACCGCTGGATTCCACATATTTCAAATTTGTACCCGTATCAAACTTGTAAAAACCGGTACCATCTCCCCATTGGTTTGATCCAACGTCACCATCATTAAAATTATCGCTGATGATCGACGCTCCGGCGGTAAGTACCACCGCATTGATCACGGCCATAAGGATCATCATTTTTTTATTCATACCACTTCTCCTTTTCTCTCTATTTTTTGCTACACACAAAAAACCAGCACACCATCGCGCTAGTCTCTTTCTTGATTGTGGTAGCACCATACCGTACTATCCCGGGATAGCAAGCATTTGTTTTAGTTTTATTTCGCTCAATTGACTCCAGCTCGCCCGGAAAAGGTGTCCGTCCTATAAATTAGTCGGCACGGCAAAAGTCCTTTGAGTCAATGTTTGCAGACCGGATAACCATCCAACCGGGCCGACCACCGACCATGAAATATAGATTTAACGCCTGTTACCCCGGGCTATCTTGGTGCTATTTTTAGAAATCATGAAAAAGAAGCGTAATGATTTGTTTGAGAACATTACAGGTGTTGACCTTCCGCGTTTATCATGCAGTTTTGCTCGGATTGTAAACGTCAGTTGAAAAATGCGGCGGTCGGCGGCTCGACAGTGCAGCACTTTTCCGTTAATTACCCGCACCCTTGCGGAAGTCAAATGTATGCATCTTTTCGATTATCCCATTGACAGGGTCTATGCCGATTGTTCGCGAGTAGCTTTCCGGCGGGAGAGTGTCCAGTCGGCGGCTTCGGATTGTTTCATCGATGGCAGGCCCGAAACAGGCAGTTGACCAGTACGTCGTCGCCGTCCCCTTTTCCCAAAGCGAGGTCCACCGCAAAAACGATGTTACCCATGCCGGAGCAGTACGGCATAAAAGGGTTCCCAGTACAGTGCCGTCAACGCCCTGCCCCGACAGCAATGGAAGCAGACGTTAATTTGTGTACATGAACTTCGATAGTGTTACAGCCCCGGGATAAGGGTCATCTGTTTCGCTGATCCATTGAAGGATTCGATCAAAGAGTTGTTGCTTGATGGTCGCATGGGCCGGGTCATCTTTAAGATTGTTTAACTCATACGGATCTGCCACGAGGTCATAGAGATCATTCACTGAATTAATCGTTAGTGGTGCGGTGCTATCGCGAAGAATCAATTTATAACGATCAGTCACAACAGCTCTCCAAGGCTTGTTGTGAACGCAGTAGATCGAGTCGATCTCCGGCATGGAGGAACCGCGTGCGGAATTTGCCTTATTAACGCCGGCACAGGTTTTAGGAACCGGAAGTCCGCATAAGCCCAACAACGTCGGCATGACATCCACTCCACCTATCGGAACCTCAGACACATGTCCGGGTTTGGTTGTTCCCGGCAATCGCATAATGAGAGGAACGCGCACAGACTCCTCTTCCGGCTTCGATTTGTCGGTCAGATTATGGGAGTAATGCATATCCCCATGATCGGAGGTAAAGACCACGAGTGTATTATCTTTCAGCCCTTCGTTTTCTAAAAACTGCATCAGTTGCCCAAACTGATCATCAAGGGCCATGCATTGGGCAAAGTAGAGCGCCAGATTGGATGCGCCTGTATTTCCAGATACATTGGATCGGCGATCTGCCGCGGTAACCGTATAGGTTTTATATGCGGAAGGGACTTCATTGTAGGGGGTGTGCGGAGGCCCCCATGAGAGATAGCACAACCACGGCCGCGTTCGATGAGCCCGAATAAAATCTTCGGCCAATTCCCGCTGAAACTCTGGTTCATACCGATTCAGCACCTCCGTCATCACACGGCCATCATCATCGAACATGGCCACATCGCTCGGATTGGTTGTTATATACTGATGACCTCGATTAAACCCTTGATAGGTTTGGAATCCGCGTCGTCTCCATTCCCGAGCACTGTCACCCGGAATCCATCCTGTATTCCCTTCTGGATCGATGATGTCATAACGCCCCTCTCCATCATAATGCGTCTTGCCGGTATAGTGCGTAGCATAGCCCGCTTGCCGGAAAATTTCAGCCAGACACCGGTTTCCAGGCGGGAGCATCCGATTATTCTGCATGGCACCATGCTGATGGGCATAACGGCCGGTGACCAGCGTTGCGCGCTCCGGTGTGCATACCGGTGTCGTGGAATAGGATCGCCTCCATCGCGTTCCCTCCGAGGCAAACTGATCAATGCAGGGGGTTTTTACCAGCGCATCGCCATTATCCGCATGACTGAATGCGCTGTATCGCCACTGATCCGTCAAAACAAACAACACATTGGGTTTCTGCACATTGCTGGCCGCATACAATTTATTGATCGTAAGCGGAAGAGCGAGTGCTCCCAGATTACTGAGAAATGATCGGCGCCTTAGTGTCAGTGTATTCGCGTTCATTCGTAGACCACCTTCACATTATACGTAGATTGCAATATTGAGATCTGCGTCAAGGCCGTTGCACCGAGAGGATTGCCGCGTACCCACACCTCATCGCCATCTCCCAGCCCACCGTTTGCGGCATTGGTAACAAGGGATGAAAGATCGGTGAGCTGGTTATCTTCGAGATCGAGCCATCGAAGATGAACCAGCGGCTCCATCATGGAAAGATCGGTGAGCTGATTGGCCTCAAGCTGTAGCGCCTCTACTTGAGCAGGGAGAGCCGGCAGCGAAGCACTGGCGAATGCATTCGATGAAAGATTAAGCCACTGTATCGAAGAAAGAGAGGATAGTGAGCCTAACCCTGTGAGCCCAACGCCTTTTAGATCCAGCGATTTAAGGTGCGGAAAATAGGTTAATTCACCAATGGAAAAAGCGGATTCGCTCAGTTGCAAACTCACGATCGACTCCACTTCGGCATCATAAACCTTGTTGGAAGGTGCCAACACCGTCGATTGCTCTTTGACGGCCGAAACCAATACCGGGCTGATAATGTTCTCAAGGGCAGCGATGTTGCGTATGAGTTGAAAGAATCCTGTTTCGGCCTCATACGAGAAGGAGGCCGACTGAGCTGGGACCGTTCCGGAAGCGACTGTTAAGCCATTCGTCCGCATGCCGTCCAACACACCCGATGCAACGAGGATATATCGGTCGGTCAGTTGATTCCACTCGACGGTCACCGTACCAGCCGACCGCATCAGGTTAGTCAGCAACAATTCAGATGGTTGCGGCTCTCCATTGGAAGTGACCTCTAGATACAGATCATCCATACGGGCAAAATGCAAATCCTCTGCCTCCACTTCAAAGCGAACCATTAACGTTTTTCCTACTGCGAGTGCGTCGACAAAGCCCGTCGACGGAAAGGTCTTTTTCTCCCACGTCTCAACACCCGTTCGCGGGCCGGAATTCCAGGTGATGAGATCGGTTGCGGCTCCGGTTAGTGTATTGTCGCTCGTATAAAAAAGGATCACCTTGATTTGATCATCTGCATCCCAACTCCCGGAATCGCGCCACATCATTGAGCCCTGAAAGATATCTCCGCTCTGGATTGTATGGCCCATGTTCTGACCGGGCGTACGACCCTCTGAGATGACCGCATTGCGCGGTCCATACGTTGATAAAGCCAGGTTGGTACGACCAAGTGTCTTTGTATCAAGCCCCGTCAGATTATCCCAATCGGGCATTTCGGCATAGGTACGAGCATCGTGAAGGGCACTGTCGACTACATTCTCAAAGCCCCCATCACGCACCGCCACATCGTGAAATCCATCACTACCACCATCACTGTAATCCATGAGGATTACAACGCCCGAAGAGGATGCAGCGCCCATTAGAAGCACCATCGATAATATCCAATATTTCATTCAGCATCTCCTTTCGGATCAGTGACCCCACGAAAATATCATTTGCTGTGCTTTCCAAACCTAGAAAAACAGTTTCCAAGGTTTGGAAAATCGGTTCAGCCCATTTTGAAAAGCTTGCGGATATCTCCAGCGTACGCCACCCTTACGGCAGGCTCCAGGCCGCTTTTGTTTTCTTCGTATACTCCTCAACAAGCCCCGCGTATTCCGGATCATCAGCCAGGTCATTCCACTCGTGAATATCGGCTGAAAGGTCAAACAAATCCTTTCCATACCCATCCAACATAAAGAAACGGTACTGCTCTGTAACCAAGCCATAGCCTTTCTTGGCCGCATAATACGCCACACCACCCCCAAGCTCTGCTTGCGTATTATCCAGCAACGGGACAAGGCTCTTTCCATCGAAGTCTACCGCGGCTGGGGTCGGGAGGCCCGCAAGATCCAGCAGGGTCGGATATAGATCGACCGTTTCGACCACGCTGCCCACCACCTGCCCGGACACTCCCCGCCCGGGGGCCACAATAATCATCGGACAACGAAGCGCAACATGGTAGGGTGTGTTTTTCCGCCACATTCCATGATCGGTCAGGTGCCAGCCATGATCGCCCCAGATGACAATGATCGTGTCGTTTTCGATGCCCTGAGCCTTCAACTCTTCAATAACCCGCCCGATCTGTGCATCTACGTAGGATGTACTTGCCCTATATCCGCGAATGAGCCCTCTCGCCGTTTCATCATCCACACCCTCATTCCAGCCCGTCACAGAAGCCTTATTACCGAGAATGTATTTTTTTTGCAGGCGGGTAAACTCCCGTGGAGCTCCGTCCGGCATATACGCCAATGCCTCGCCGCTTTCCGGATAGAGGTCGTAGTATTTTTTCGGCGCAATCCATGGCAGGTGCGGACGCACGAAGCCGGCGGCAATAAAAAAAGGCTTATCCTTGGGACGGTTCCGAAGCAGCTCGATGGTTTTCGATGCGGTTTTCCCATCATTAAGGGCATTATCGTCCACATCCATCGAGGCCCATACAAGGTCTCCCGAGCCCTGCCCTGTCGCCACCAGATGATCCCAGGCATCTGCCCTTCCTCCATGGGCCACCACCTTGGCGGCTAAATCATCTGACCAATCCTGAATCCCGTCATGCCATTTTTCTCCCGCAACATCCCAGGCATCCTTTTCCGATTTAATTACGCCGCCATGGTAAAGCTTTCCGTTTACCGCCGTGTAATATCCGGCATTTTTCAGCGTTCTGGGCAGGGTATCCTGAGCCTGAATCTGCTCATTATGCTTGCCAAACCCCACGCGCAACCCCGTCAGCACCCCGGCGCGCGATGGCGAACATAACGGATAGCAGACATAGGCGCGGTCAAAACGTGCTCCTCGTGCGGCGAGGCGGTCAATATTCGGGGTAACCAGATCGGAACGACCGTAGGCTCCAATATCAGGGCGCAAGTCATCCACGCACAGGAACAGGATATTGGGCTGTTTGGATGCCCTCCCATCTACCGCAACACGCTCTGCCGCCAAAGTACAACCACAGAACATGGCAAGCCATGCACAATGCAACCCGACACGATTAAACAATGACATAATACAATCTCCTGATTATCTTTTAAAAAAATCTATTTCCGGTGAAGCCGCTGAAACGCGCGGCCAAAATCGGTCAACGTACCCTTCCAGCTGTAGGGCCTGGCCGGAATCTTGTAGTCAATATCGGTGTCCGGCGGCGCATAGGCCATCGCATAGCGTTCGATAACACCTTTCATTGAAGGGTCATTCTCCAGCCGGTCGGCCCACTCCTCCCAGAACGCGATAACCCGATCTTCGGTCAGGTTGTCTCCTATCAGCTCAAGCTCCGTAATCCAGATAGGCAGCCCGAATTCCTCGTGCCATTTCTTAAATCGCTTCAGCACCGCATCCACCCCGACCCCTTTGTTCAGATTAATGCGCTGGTGCACGCAGAGAATATCCACCTGATACCCGCGCTTGCCGGCCTCCCGCATAAAACTCCTCATCCAGTCCCCGCTCATTACTTCCCCCGGACTGCCCAACCGGATATCGGTTCCGGCAACCGCTTCCTGCAGGATAGGCCAAGCATCCAGCACCTGCTCCAGCGTGCGGTTCGACTGGAACTTGTGATTCGGCTCATTGAACCCGAGCAACACCTTGCAATCCGGATTCGCGGCAAGCGTCCGGCTCACGTTTTTTCGAAGAAGGCCGGCATCGACCGAACCATCGTTTTTCACCGGAATGCCCCATATCATCGGCACAAACTCGATATTCGGAGGAGCGACCGGCCCCGGAAAGGCTCCCCAATTATAATACCACTCCGCCCCCATCAGCGCACTCAGCTCGGGATACTCGCCCAGTATTCTGGCCAGGCTCTTCCTGGTCCGGGGACCGTCCTGTTTTCCATCCCCGCCAAACGGGCCAGGCGGATGATAGGTCAGCTTCGCGTCATCGAGCCAGATCGCTCCATTTTCCACCTCGAAACCGAGTCCGACAAAAGGATCCATCCCGACCAAACTGCAGTTTGGCGCAATGTCCCAGATGACCGAAACAGTATGCCACATTCCCTTCTGGACCTTCTGGTTCCGGCCCGGACGGAAAAGCGCGCCCTGCTCAACAGAAACGGCCACTCCCGGTGTATTATTGAAATCCACCATGTTGTTTAACGTGATTCGGGCGTTTTCCTCCGGTGACCCGCCCGTGGAATCAACCTGGGTGAAAAAACCCAACGCAAAACCGGAGCCGCCGTCCAGCTCAAACATGTTCCGCGCACCCGGCCAATTCCTGGATCCATCACCAGCCACGAACATTTCCAGCCGGTATGTGCCTGCGCGAAGTGCATTGCCCTCCGAAAGCTCCGAGAAACGCGCATAAACCACGCCGGCCTGCCGCCCCCCCAGCATGGCCGAACCGGTTCCGTAAAGGCTCATCCCGCAAACCGGCAAAACGCCCTCGCAAGTATTGGTGAAGACGCCGTTGCCGACGCACGGCGTATTTACCTCAACCGGCAATATGGCGGCAGAGGAAACACCACCAGAACAGATCACCAAGACCACAAGCCACCTGAAAAACTTTTTCAAAAACATAACCCACCCAATCGGTTGCACAAACCTTCTAATCCTTCTTTTTCCGGATCAGCTTAAACTTACTCGCATCCTTTTCCTCGCCTGGGCGGTTCCATCGGAAGTCCTTCCAGCGAGGCGGGGGCATGGTTGCATTCCAACGGTCCCATTGCTTTTGCAGTTCTTCCATTTTTTCGGGATGCTGCGCGGACAGATCATGATCTTCAGCTGGATCATCGGCCAGATTGATGAGTCGCGGCGGTTCGTCATAGGCGGCACTGACAATCTTCCAATCGCCGTGCCGCACCGCATATTGCGTTCCAAAGCGCCAATACAGGGTACGCTCATCCAGCGCCTTTTTCCCTTCCAGCATCGGCAGCAGGTTCACGCCATCGAGCCCCCACTCCGGTTTATTCTCCATACCCGCGGCCGCCAGGGCCGTGGGCAGAATATCCAGCTGAACCACCGGCTCCGAGGAGACACGGCCGGGCGGAATGCGCCCCTTCCACGCCGCGATAAACGGCACGCGTATTCCACCTTCCCACAGCAGCCATTTTTTCCCGGACAACCCGCCCATATCGGCTTCCTTGCAAGCACCGCCGTTATCGCTTAAAACAAAAATAAGCGTGTTCTCTTCGAGCCCCAGCGAACGCAACCGATCCATCAGATCCCCGACCGCGTCATCCAGTTCGGCAATCATAGCCGCATAGGCCTTGCGCTTGTTGTCGAGATGGTCAAAGGCCTTCAAGTATTTATCGCTGGCCACCAACGGACCATGCACCGAGTTGGGCGAAAAATAGAGCAGCCAGGGCTTGTCCCGGTTATCTTCAACAAACTGCAGAGCCCGCTTGCGGTATTCCGGCATGGTAAGCGGGAACTCCGCAGGATCGTCCGCTGCCCCCCCACCCTCGAACATATGGTAACCGTCCGTTTTTTCGGCCGGATTGCTGATCGTTCCATAGGCATAGTCAAATCCACGCGCCGGCGGCAGATACGCCTCGCCGCCTCCCAAATGCCATTTACCGATGATCCCGGTGGCATATCCCCCGGCTTTCATCCGCTGCGCCATAGTGACTTCGGTAAGAACCAGCTTGCTCGTTGGATTCTTGGCCGTCGTATTCGAATCATGTCCCGTGTGCTGGGGATAACGCCCCGTCAACAGGCCGACCCGACTCGGGCCGCAGACCGGCGATGAAACATACCCGTTATCAAAACGAATACCCTGCGCGGCAATCGAATCAATCCGCGGCGTCGGAGCCAACGCCCCCCCATAGCACCCAAGGTCCCCCCAGCCCATGTCATCGATATAGATCACGAGAACATTGGGCTTGGCCGCCAACTCGGCACACCAACCAGTACAAACCCCGAATGCCACCGCAAAAACAAGCAACGCTTTTTTAGTCATTGTCATTTACTCTCCTTCAAACCCGAAAAAAATCTGCAACAAATCGGTGCGCCCCCGTTCCCGGTACCCTTTTCGATCAATCCCGGCAAGCGGAAACGTCCCCACTCAATCCAAAATAAATACACTTCATAGCCCGGGTTAGCTAGTTTTTTAAAAAAAATACCGCCCTCCCCAAAAAACCTCAACAACCAAGTCCTGAAATCCTTTCCAAAAACAGGGAATGCCCCATCCAATAAGAGATTGACAGGATTCGACTTTCACAATATACACCCCTTCACTATTCCGGGTTAGTCACAGAAAAGGAATCATGTTTATGAAATTTGAATACAGTCATCACATCGCGCCGGGGGCAACCCGGCGAATCGCCTGTGCCGCCTCGGCCCTCGCCCTGCTCCTGCCCCTTGCCCCCGCGCAGGCATCCAGCGAGCCGACCGAAAAAACGATGAACCTTCTTTTTATCATCTGCGACGATTTGAACAACCTCGTCCGCGGCCCCAACGCCCATCCGCAGACCCAAACCCCTAACATGGACCGGCTCGCCCAGCGCGGCGTCTCGTTCGTCAACGCCCAGGCCAACGCCCCCCTCTGCGCGCCGTCGCGCTACAGCCTGACCACCGGCCTGTATCCGCATACGCTCGGCGTAAATGAATTTGTATTCATTCCCTGGAACAAACTCCCGAACGCAAACCGCACCGTAACCTACATGGATTTCATGAAGGAACGGGGCTACCACGTCTATGGCGCGGGGAAAGTCTTCCACAACCACTCCGACAAACGGGATGCTTTCACCTGGCCGGACGGAAGCGACCACCTTCACTCCGTCGCCAACTGGGGGCCCTGGCCATGGAACGGATCCAAAAAGGGCCGGTCGGACTGGGGCTGGTCCACGCCCCACCCCAATCTGCCCGGAACGTTCACGCATGACTCCGCCTATGCCCCGCTGTCGGACATTCCCGAATTCCCCGCCGATCCCGGCAACAACGTGGCCGGCGCCAAGGGTTGGTATATCGACCGCCGCGACGGCAAACTCTGCCAGCCGTTTCATTACAACGGCCCCGACGACCGCGACCTTATGCCGGATGAAGCGAATGCGGAGTGGGTCAACGGCCTGCTGAAGGGCAAGGTGAAGGAACCCTTCATGATTTCACTCGGCATGAACCGCCCGCATACGCCCATGTATGCCCCGAAGAAATATTTTGACAGGTTCCCGCTCGACACCATCGAGCTGCCGGAAGTCGCCGACAACGACCTTGCCGATGTTGCCACCGATATGCTGCGGGATGCGCCGGGGCGGGCATGGGGCTTCATCAAATATGATCACGTCACCAACAAGGACAACTGCAACGGCGACGGCATAAACCGCTGGAAAGAATGGATTCAGGCCTACCTGGCCAACGTCGCCTTCGTGGACGACCAGATCGGAAAGGTGCTGGACACCCTCGAAGAGAGCGGGCTGTCCGAAAACACCATCGTGATTGTCACCAGCGACAACGGCTACCACATGGGCCAGAAGCAGTACATGCATAAGAACACCTTGTGGGAAGAGAGCTGCAATATTCCGTTGATCGCCGCAGGCCCCGGGGTCGCCAAGGGCAAGTCCTGCGAAAAGCCGGTATCGCTGATTGATCTCTACCCGACCTTCCTCGATTTTGCCTCCATCCACGAAGATCCCTACGCCAACGATGAACACTTCGCTTTGGAAGGAACCAGCCTGCGCCCGCTGCTCGCGAATCCGGCATCCACGAATTGGCCCGGGCCGGCGGTTGCCTTGTCGGAAATTTCCGGCCTGCCCCACCCCGGCGGGACGCCGTTCATCCAGCGCATGACGAAGGAGGACTTCCACTATTCGGTCCGCTCCAAAAAATATCGATACATCCGCACCAAAAGCGGACAGGAGGAACTCTACAATCAAATCGAGGATCCTCACGGATGGGAAAACCTTGCCGGCAATCCCGATTCCAAAGGCGTACTGAACGACCACCGCCGTCAGTTAAAGCTCATGCTGTCCGCCCGGGAAGGCGACCAGGGCGCAGCGAAATAATTTCATAACCACCACAAAAAAGGAAAAATGATGAATCCCCCCTTAAAACACATATGCATTACGACCCTTATGACGTTGTCGCTGATGGCATCAGCGGCGACATCTCAAGAGATCACGCTGAAACCGTATCATCCGCAACATCCCGACATGCAATGGTGGCGCGACTCGATGGAAACACGCGACGAACGCCTGCAGTGGTGGCGCGAGGCCCGCTTCGGCTGTTTTATTCACTGGGGTGTCTATTCCCGGCTGGCCGGAGCCTGGAAAGGTGAACGGGCACCGGGCTACTCCGAACACATCATGAAAAAATTCGAGATTCCAATGGCGGTCTATCGCAAAGAAGCCGTCGAACCGTTCAATCCGGTCGATTTCGACGCCGACGAATGGGTTCGAACCATCCATAACGCCGGAATGCGCTATCTGGTGATTACCGCCAAACATCACGATGGATTCGCGATGTACGATTCGGATTGCTCCGACTACGACATCGTCGATGCAACTCCGTTTAAACGCGATCCCATGAAGGAATTAAAGGCGGCCTGCGACAAGTACGGTGTTCGGCTCGGTTTCTATTATTCGCACTCTCAGGATTGGAGCCATCCCAAAAGCACGCACAACTACTGGGAATTCGGTCATCCGAGGGACCGATGGTGGCACGGCAAGGAAAAGTACAAAGCGCATATCGCCAATGTGCGGGAATATATGGACGAAAAGGCGATCCCCCAGGTGCTTGAGCTCAGTCGGAAATATGATCCGGATCTGTTCTGGTTTGATACGGCATTCTGGGCGCCCGCGTCCGAAAACGTGCGTGTTCTTAAGGCCCTGCGAGAAGAAAACCAGACGGCGATCGTAAACAGCCGAGTCATCAATTCAATCCCCGGTTTCGATGAGGATAGAAGACTGGGCGATTATGCGACAACACAAGACAAGCCGGCGGAATTTCGTCCTCAGGGAGAAGGTGATTGGGAGGCCATTCCGACAACAAACGAATCCTACGGCTATCATCGCATGGACAACACGCATAAACCTGCATCGTACTTTATCGGCGTGCTCATTAAATGCGTGGGACGCGGCGGCAATCTCTTGATGAATGTCGGCCCCCGAGGCGACGGAAAGATCGACGACAAGGATGTTGCCATCCTCAACGGCATTGGGGAATGGATGAGCATCAACGCGGAGTCGATTCATGGAGCGGGGCGCTCTCCGTTACCGCTTCAGGCATGGGGAGAATCCACACGCAAGGGCCAGGTTCTGTATTTGCACGTGTTCGACTGGCCCAGTGACGGCCGATTGACCGTTGGGGGCTTAACGGAGCAGATCGACAAGGCATATCTGCTGGCCGACAAAACACGGTCGCCCCTGAAAGTCGAACGATTGAACGAACTGGATGCCGTCATTCATGTGCCGACCGAAGCCCCCGACAGCAGCGTATCAACCATCGCCGTCGAGGTCGCTGGAGAAATGTCGGTCGACACAGATCGCCTTCTATCCAATCAAACATCCAATAAATTTCACGTGTTTGACGCTCGATTGGACGGCAACCTACGGTGTGGCCCCGGGCACATTCATGAAGATTTTGTAACCGACTGGTCAAAGAGTTCCGATCGGGTCATCTGGCCGGTCCGATTGAATGAAGACGCTTCGTTTGAAGTATTGCTAACCTATTCCGCCAGCAGGAAGAAGACGACGGAAGGAGGCACTTTTGTTTCGACCATCGGCGATCAAACGCTGTCCGGACCGGCGGTCGACGGTGTCAGGGAGCAAACGTCTTCCCTTGGCAAGATCGATTTAAAACAGGGCACGTTCGAAATCTCCATAAAACCAGACCAGATCGAAGGCTCCGAATTCATGAACCTTCACTCGATTACATTACGTCCCTTACCCAGCGAATCGCCAAAAACAATGGACCTATAACAGGAAAGCGTTTCTTTCAAAATATATCAAAATGCCGATGGGCAGACTGTAAATCAAAATGCCCGCTTGTGATGATTAGGCACAACGGGCGGATAAAACGAAAGGCCTTGGCCTTTAAAACGAAGGAGTAAGCATAGAACGCCTCAAACCCAATTTGAGCGTGTCCGTTTTCGAGGAAATGCGCTTTTACAAGCATTTCTGAGCAAGGACCACTCAGAAGAAACGGTGGCGACTTCTGCAGTCAGAGGTTGCCGTGGAGCTAATAATAAGAACAACTGGAATAAAGGAGATAGTATTATGAAGAGGGCATCACTGGATATAACGCGGGCAAATTGTCGACGGTTCAGCCACCAACTGAAAACAGGCTTAATATCGGTCTTGCTGCTCTTTCGGTTCGGCTCGGCTTATGCCGCCGAATTCACGGGCACCCACAAGGTGCTTGGCGTACGCGTATTGTTTGCGGACGCCTCGGATGCACCCAGCGAATCAAGCATCAACAGCCTGCTCCAAGGCGCCAAGGACAAATTCGCGCGGTTCTCTTATGACAAGCTGACCCTCAACCCCGAAGTTGCGACGGTTACGCTGAACAACAACCGGTCAACCTACGACAACGATGAAATGAAGAACGCGGCGGAAACGAAGCTGACGAACGCCGGCTACAAGCTCGGCGACTATGAAATCATCGGCTTCTACCCGGGAGGGGGATCGTTTGGGTCTCACGCCACGGTGGGCGGCCATCAGTTCGTTTCCAGTAGCAACGGCGGTTCGACCCTGCACGAGATGGGGCATAACTTTGCCTTCAAACACCAGTCCGTCTGGCTTCAGTCCAGTGGTGACCCGGGCCCGCTCGCACATGGGAGTTTCACAGAGACGGATCCCTTTCACTTTATGTGCGGAAGCAGCTCGATTACCCCGAGCGGCGTCGATCCGGAACCGTACGAGAAGTGGCAGAGGGATTGGATTACCGGACGCTACAAGGTTGATAGCAACGGGAGCTACACCTATCGCATTTACACTTTCGACCAGCAGTATACCGACTCCGCCAACGATAAGCGGGCCATTGAAGTAGGACGCGGCGGCGGCAAGGATGGTTCGGTATGGTGTGGTTATCGTTCCACGTTGCTCGAAAACAACAACCACCTGAACCAGGGCCTGGTGATTTACTGGCAGCCCGGCGGAGCCAGCACTTCCGCTCTGATCGATGCGCACCCCTGGTCGGGATATGGGCCGTACGGCACAAGCAACCACGCGCTCCAGCCGGGGGAAACGTGGTCGGATCCACCGAGCGAAATCCACATCACCAACTTAGGCAATGGCGGAACCGATCCGAATAAATACATGGATGTTCAGGTCAACCGCGGTGCCTTCAGCAACAACCAGGCGCCCGCCCCCACGTGGGACGCACCGGACACATGGACCACCGGCACTCCGCTGACCATCACCGTCACCGGCAATGACCCGGACAGTGACGAAGTGGTATGCATGTGGGAAACCAGCAACAGAAGCAGGCCCCACAACACCTCCGCCACCAACCTCACCGTCACCTTTAGCAACGACGGCTACTACGATGTCGAGGTAACAGTGAGCGATATGAAAGGGATGACCGCCACCAAGAAAAAGACCATCGTGGTGCGCCCGGCCGGTTCCGAAGAGCGCACGTGGGATAGAGGCGCAGGTGACAACTTCTGGAGTAAAAAGGTCAATTGGACCCAAAACATCCTGCCTATCAGCACCGACACGGCGATCTTTGACGGGAGAACCGACCCGAATGATTCCGTCTATGTCGACGACGACACAACGATCTTCGACATAGAATTTAACCAAAATGACACAGACTTTAGATACTATATCTCAAGCGACAATGCCGGATCCACGCGGAATCTCACCCTAAAAGGAAACGTCGTGAACGATACGACCAAGAATCAAATTTTCCGGCGAAATTCCGTTAACGGGAATCGGCTAAACCTCGTGCTAAGCAGCGGCAACCATACCTTTGACGCCGCCGCCGGCGACATCACTGTCAAAGTCAACATCCAAGGCGATGGCGGACTGATCAAGGAAGGCCCCAACGAACTGTCACTCGAAAGCTGGACGGGGGCGAGTCCCGCAAGCTGCGCTAACAGCTACGTCGGCACCACCACGGTCAAGGCGGGGACCCTGGGGCTCGGCAAAAACGATGGCACTGATGCCATTGTCGGCGACATGACCATTGGCGACGGTACCGGCACGGACATCGTGGTACTTAGATCAAATAATCAGATTAAGAATACTTCGGAGATCTCGTTCGACGGTACAGACGCCATCTTGCGCATCAACGGCAAAACCGAAACAGTGGGCGGCATCCAAAGTCTTGACCCCGCAAAACCGGGCGTGATCGAAAACAACAGCACTGCAAGTGCTGTTCTGACCGTGCAAAACAACGAAGATAACGATTTTCACGGCAGAATCCGGAATGGAGCCAGCGGTGGGCTGGCCCTGGTTAAGACGGGCACGGGCACGCTTACGCTTTACGGAACGAACAACACTTACAGCGCCGGCACAACGGTATCGGCAGGAAGGCTCGTCGTTGCCAACGAATCCGGGTCCGCGACCGGTAGCGGAAGCGTCGATGTCAATGGATCATCGGCAGCCCTGTCGGGCAACGGCACGATTAACGGTAGTCTGACGCTGGACAACGCTGAGATCGAGCCCGGAAGTGGTGGAGCGGGAACATTGACGGTTAACGACGACACGAGCATGACGACCGACACCGTCATGGTTTCTACCCTCCAGGGCACGAACAGCACGCAACTGGCAGTAAATGGTGACCTAGTGCTGGACGGTACTTTGAATGTGGTCGACGTCGAAAGTTCTTATTATCCTGAAGGTAGCTATACCATAGCGACCTACACCGGCACACTGACCGACAATGGTCTTGTGGTCGGCACGGTTGCCGATGAAACGATGACCTATCAGGTGAGTACCGCCACATCGGGCAGTGTGATCCTGACGCTCACCGACTTCAATGTTGCACCAACGGCGATCGAAGAGACTGAAAACATCAACGAAGATTCTGCCATTGAAATAGATGTGCTGAACAACGATTACGATCCCGACCCGTTTGATACGCTGGTGATTGACTCGGTCACCCAGCCGGCGAATGGCGCAGTCGTTGTCACCACGAATGAAACAGTCATCTACACGCCGCCTGCCAACTATTACGGAACAAACAGTTTCGACTATGTGATCAGCGACGGCAATGGTGGAATGGCAACCGGAACGGTGAGTCTGACCGTAGTGTCGGTGAACGACGCGCCAGTCTTTACAGCGAGCCCAATCATAACTGCATCAGCACAGGAGGGGGCAACGTATAATGCATCTATTGCCGGTTCAGCGGTTGATGTGGAAGATGATAGTCTCAGCTATCAAAAGTTAACGGGTCCTATCTGGCTGAGTATTGCTGCGAATGGTGCGTTGTCTGGTTCTCCGCAAGTGAGCGATATCGGAACCAACAGCTGGACGGTAGAGGTGTCCGATGGCTTCGCAACGGATACAGCAACACTGGAAATTACGGTAACGGTAGACCCTTCTCCTCGCATTGCTGTAACGGAATACTATCTGACAACCAACGACTTCAGCGGAACGAGTGCAACGCTGACGCTCGACCATGATCTGGCGGATGACTACTACATTCTGATCCGTGGATCGAGAGTCGGGAATGCCCTCAGCAATCCGGACAACGACTATGCACGTGTGACGGCGGTTCCGGGCGGTAAGGGCGATCTGTCTAACTCCGGTGCAACCGATCAGATCACGATTGGCCGCTGGACGGCGGACTTCGACTGGGAAGGGGTTGTGACGGTGGTTGAGTGCGATAACTCCGCCGATGCCGCCGGCTTCAAACTGGTCGACGTTGTTGCAACACCGCTGACCGCGGTTTCGGGCACCGACACATCAGCTTCCTGGACCGACCTGAGCCGCGTGGTGCTCTTTGGCGGCTATCGTGGCGGCGGCGCGGCATTCACGGAGGATGGTGGTCGCAACAAGGGAGTAAGCGTCTATACACGTCTCTATCCGAGTAGTACGGGCACGATCAACTGGTCGCGCGACGCAGGCGGGGAGACGATCAAGAACGCGATCATGACGACCTTCGTGGTGGAATGGGGTAGCGAGTGGACTGTGCAGCACGTGAACGTCTCCGGCGCCAATGGCGGCGACGGAGCCGATGCGACGGGCGAGTATACGACCGGAGCGATTACAAGCGTAGCACGCGACAACACGTGGGTATGGGGTACGGGTACGCGGGCTGATGCCGGTATTGGTGACTGTGCCGAGGCCTGTTTGGTGACGCTGGGTGACGGTGTCAGTCAGAATGCATCGGAGACCACCGTTGCCGTAGGCTCGGAATATACCGATGCGTATAATTTCGATGTGTACACTATGACGCACGAAAGCTTGTTGGTGGATCATGTGTTTAAAGTTGATGGTGACTACGCCGCCAGCGATCTTCCGATTGTTGTTGATACAACCACTTCCGGAGCTCGCTTTGGCTGGATCTATAATGGATGTAACGCAACAGGCGACTGGCATCCGCGCTCGCGCTTCTGGGCGCGCTACACCGCCGACTCCACCATCACCGTAGGGCGCGGACTTTCCGGTCAGGACTTCCCCGCCTGGGTCCAGGGTATCGACCTTTCGGGTCTCAATGAATAATCAGGCTAACGCTTGATATCAGCCGGGCATGGCCGCGATAATGCGGCCATGCCTTGTTCTTTTAGCAGGAGGCGCATCCATGCCAGCGAGAAAAAACCAGATCCTGATGTCCATTGCCGTGCTGGCGGCAATCGCCTGGCTGTTTCGGCCAAATCGTGATCATGCAGGGGCGACGGCGGAAACACCTCCGGCAATTGCTAAACGCACCGAACTGAAGTCCATTCGGCCGGAGGCGGTGCCCGAACCCGTGGAGGAAATGGAGCCGTTACCGCCGTCCGTGGATGCGCGTTCGCCTGCAGAGGAAGAGGCGCAACCGGAACAGGCGGATGAGCTTGAAGGTCCGGAGGTTTCGGCCGAGGCGGCGACGGAGCCGATCTTGCATCTGCTTCCCGATTGGATGTTGGAATCGGGCGATATGCGCCGGGAGCGCATCCAGATTGCCGGACACTGGGTTGACCGGGTGCGCAGCCGCTATGCCTGGCCCAATGGCAGTCTGGTTGAGGTAGAGGTGTCCGACCTCGGCTCTGACGCCAGGGAGGAGCACTTTAAAGCGCTTGGATTTGATTTTGACCTGCGGGAGGAGGCAACGAACGGAACCCTGCGACTTGCGATGGATGGCGCTGATATTATTTCCAACCTTGAATACAGCGAAGACGATGGAAGCGGGCATGTGCAGTATATCGTTAGCGGGCGCTACCTGATGGAAGTTCAGATTCAAAGCCTCCCGCAGGAATGCTTCCAGACTCTGGAAGACCGCGACCGACTACTAGAAACCCTCCAGCAACACGCATCAGAACAGACGGCAAAGTGAGCATTCAAAAAGAAAATCAGTGCGTCATTTCCCCAAAAACAGCCAAGAAAAATCACGCCTGTCATCTGTTTTGGATCGTCGTGTTTTGCGGTGAACCGCACGGCCTTATCGTCCTCTCACCGGCATGAGCATCCCGCCATCTCCAACGTATCCTACGACCCGATCACCGATCAGGTGGAGGTGCAGGGCGATCCGAATGAACCCGCCCTGTTCTTTCGGCTTCGAGGCGCGGTGGACGACTGAGCCATTTGCACCGCCCTCGATATCCACAGACTCCACAGCCAGCGCCCCGGCGTCCCCTTTCCTACACATCCTCACTTGCCAAACAAACGCCCCTTACCCTAATGTGCGCTACTCACGAACACTAACCCGATACAACCAGGACATGCATGCCCACAAAAACACAGAAAAAAATCCGAATCATCGATGTGGCGGAAGCCGCAGGGGTATCAAAGGCAACCGCGGTTTTTTCACTAAACGACCGGTATGACATTTCCATTTCAGAACCAACACGGCAAAAAGTAAAAGATACCGCCAAGCAGATGGGCTACAAGACCAACCGCATCGCTCAGGCGCTTTCCACCGGAAAGACCGGCATGGTCAACATCGTTGTGCCCTACACAAACGATCCCTTCTTCGCACGCTATATCGACAACCTACAGCAGCTGGTATCCCAAGCCCGCCTGACACCGATCGTTTCCGCGAACTACAACGAAGATGAAAACGCGGAAGAATTCATGGACCGGCTGATTTCCTGGCCCTGCGATGCCTACATCCTCTGCTACAGCAAAAACCTGGCCGCGTTCCTGAAAAGCAAACTGCCCGGCAACGATCACCCCATCGTCTATATCGGGGAAAAAATGGACGATATCGACTCGGTCTACTCGGACAACAAGCCAGCCATTAGCGCAGCGCTTCAACACCTGCTCGAAAGCAAGCGACAGGATATCACCTATGTCTCGGACCGGAAATCGCTCTACTATATCAACGACCGCTACGCGCTGTACAAAAGCCACATGAAGAAAAACGGCCGGGAACCGGTCGAACTGGTTACCCCGAAACGAACGCGCAACTCGGCCTACGAAACCACCCTCAACCACCTGGCCAACAATAAGCCGCCCCAAGCCTTTTCCTGCTACGATGACGAACTGGCGATCGGCGTACAGCGCGCGGTTCAGGACGCCGGCTACAAGGTTCCGCAGGATGTCGCCGTAACCGGATTTGATGGCATGTCGGAATGCGACTTTGTCACCCCGCGACTGACCACCGCCCTTTATCCCTACCAAGAGATGTGTCAGGCGGCCTGGGATTTCCTGCAGGCCAGAATGAATGATCCGGCGCGCGAGATCCAAACCGCTGAATTCAAGTCGCACCTGATCATCGGCGGATCGACGCAGATGCCGGACAGGAAGCCCTGCATCAACTGAATGCGCCCTATTATTCCACGCGGGAGCAACAGCGGAACTACAGCGGCGAAACCGAGGCGCGGGCCGATCAAATGGTGAAATTCAAAAAGAGTTTGCCTGGCTGGATGATCAAAAGGGGTCGGTCCTATAAAATGATGATTTAGGGTTTCCGAATCATGCCTCCCAGCGGGGGGAGAAGCTTCTGCTTAGAGCCAATCCACTGCCGGAGCACTATCTTGCAGTATATAAAAATTGTTTTTTTTCGATCAGTTCTTTTGACCCTGCATGGCTTCCAGGAAGTACTTCCCTGCTCCGGTCAGCCGGTATTTCTGCAGACGGCTTTTGGGTTTTTCAGGGATGGTCATTTCAATCAGTCCTTGTTCGATCGCCGGATTTAAATAGTTTTTGGTAAAACTCTTTCGATCACTCAGGCCGACTTTCTCCTGTAATTCTGCCCGATCCATCTCACCGGAACATATCGCAATCAATTTCTTTACAGCATGGGTGACTTGGGGGGTCTCCTCCGAAAAATCTTCGCGCTCAAAACAGATTTCGAAAAAGTTGTCGCTGATATGGAAAATATCACTGGAATAGACGCTGAGGATACGGTGCATAACTGAATCGAGTTGCACCGTCGGCGGTTATCACTGCACTTCCCAGTGGCCGCCTTTGTCCGGACCAATCCGCTTGAGTTGTCCAGCATCCTGTAGTTTTTTGATGTTTTTCTCTATGGCTCTGGGCGTAATGCCCAATTCGGCCGCCATTTCTGCAATGGTTAATTGACTACTCTCCTCCAACAATCGCAAAATTTTCTCCGAACTTTTCTCCGAACTTTTCTCCGAACTTTTCTCCGAACTTTTCTCCGAACTTTTCTCCGAACCTTTCTCCGGCGTTTCTCCGGAGAGTTCGAGTTCCAGTGCAGCCGGATCCATCGGAAAGACCGTCCGGATAAAACGGGACGAAAAGCAATAGGCTTGGCGGGGATAAACTTTCAGGATACGGGGCATACCGGAGCCGAGATATTCCACCAGCTCCAGATCTTTAAATATACGCATCAGGGTTTTGTTGCGCGGCATGGAGTAGCCTGCAAAAAAATCTTCTTGTTCCCGCCCTGCATGCACGATCCCGGCGGAGGTGATTTCGATTCGGTCAGAAAACACCTCAAATTTGGGCACCAAATCGCTGGCGTAGTCATTGTGAATGATCGCGTTAATGACGGCCTCGCGCAGGGCAACCGGATTCCACAGCGGGCGGCTGATCCGCGTGGTTGGCGTAATTTTGTTGATGATCCGGTTTTCGATTCCTTCCAGACGATCGAGCACCTGCTTGCAGGTTTTAACCAGGCAGCAATAGCCGTATTCCTTGCTTTCCAGCAGGTCGACCCGATCCGTTCCGGCATATTTGGCGACCTGCACAGAATTTCCGTTTTCGTCGGCGAGCAGGTAGGCCGCTAAGTTGAAGACCCCATCCTCTGTAAGCAGCTCCAGATTAGCGGAAAACTTATCGCCCAGCTCGAACCCGGACTCTTCATAAAAAATTCGCAACTGCTCGAAGCGGAGATCCTGTCGCGGAGAACGAATAAGGCTTAGCGAGTTATGGGTGCGGCGGGCAAACAGCTGTTCGATCATATTGACCGGCATCGGCTCGGAGGCACTGCCGACACGAAGAAAGCAGCCCTTTTCTGACATTCCATATTTTTTCAGGTAATACGGCTTTTCTGCCCCGCCCGCTGTGATGATTTTGATGATCACCTTCCCGTCATGCTCTTCACGGATCACATCAAAAAGGCCCAAACAGGAGGGCAAAATATTATTTTTCAGCCGATCCTTAATTTTGAGTTGCAGTTCATCGGTCTGATCCACCCCAACCGCATGCCCGGAATCGTCCACGCCGATATAAATGTCGCCCCCTTTTGCAGAATTCAGAAAAGCGACCACCTCTTTTTCAAGGGTGTCGGCCAGCTCAACCTTAAATTCCGTCGTGCTGTCTTCAATTCCGAATCGGCTCATTCCATTCTCCTTTTCCAATGATCTTGTCCTGCCGCAGCTTCAAGAGCAACAGCGGATGGAAACCAAGGCCTTTTTTTGACTGCGAATGGACACAACGATCCGCACGTTCCAGACATAGGAAAATATTTAGCCGTTTTTCTCACGGGTTGGAAGCCGAAGGCGAAACTATCTAAAAAATGAGGGATAAGGTTGGGATTGCAGATACAGTTGATCCACAGACCGAGCCGGGACATTAATCCCCCACGGGTCTCCGCTTATTTTCCTTCGCTTGCAGACTTTTTTCCGACCCATGGTTGAAGCTCAAATTGGAAACAACGCCTTCGAATCAAATTGGGAACCCGGCGGACCGTGGTGCTAAAAAACTTCGGGGGAAACTTCGGGTTTTGCTCACCAAAACACACTGTTTTTAAGATAGCTGCAACGCCGCTTGACACCCCGGCAAATACGTGTATCATCCTCAGTATAAGGTTGATAAAGAAACAACATGCAACGTGTTTTATGGTTTAAAAGCTGTTTAAAGTGGATGGCAATTCCAACACCCTGAAGATGCTGGTAAACCTGGGTGGGAGTGCCAACCCTGCGCTGTATCGCCCGACGGGCAAACCTGATCTGACTTCGGGAAGTTGGGATCCGGTTCCCCACGCGGACAGTCCCGACGGAACTTTCGCGGTCTCGAACTTGACCTACAGCACGACAGAGGGGACCAATTCGGCCATCTATATCGAATCCGGCGATACGAACGGTTTTTTCCGGATTGAATCTGAATAAAGCAGATTTAAGCTTAAGATTCCGAAGGGCTGGCGGAGTATCCGTCAGCCCTTTTTGTGTTTATCCGCTTACCTGCTGACGGAGCGGCTCCCCTGTCCAACATAGGCTCCAGATTAATCCACTATGCCTGTAGAGGAAAGGGCTCCGGAAACGCCTCAGTCATGATTCGATGCCCTGTAAGGCATGCTTTTGTATACATCCCGGAGAGAAAACCATGCGAAATACCAAATTCCCTTTAGCGTTGATACCCTTGCTTTGTTCCACGGTCATGGCGGGTTGGCAAAACCTCGACATCATTCAGGAAAACACCGAGGCGCCGCACGCGACGATGATGACCTATCCCGATGCCGCATCGGCCCTGAGTTTTGATCGAACGCAATCACCCTGGTTTAAGCTCTTGAACGGGGCCTGGAAATTTAAGTGGAGCGCCAGTTTCAATGACCGCCCCCGGGGATTTCAGCGCCTGAAATATAACGATTCAGACTGGGGCACGATTCCGGTTCCCTCCAACTGGCAGCTCCATGGCTACGGCATTCCGATTTATTCCAACGTACGTTATCCATTCGAAAAGAACCCTCCGGTCATTGATCCGGCCATCAACCCGGTCGGTAGCTACCGGACAACCTTTGAACTGCCCGCGGCCTGGCAGGGTCGCAAAACGCTGATCCACTTCGACGGCGTCAACTCCTGCTTTTATCTCTGGATCAACGGACAGAAGGTCGGCTACAGCGAAGGCAGCCGCACCCCCGCTGAATTCGATATCACCGAATACCTCAAGCCCGGTCGAAACCAGTTGGCGGTGCAGGTCTACCGCTGGTGCGACGGCTCCTATTTGGAGGATCAGGATTTCTGGCGTCTGAGCGGCATCTTCCGCGATGTCTATCTCTGGTCGGTTGCCGATGCCCATGTGCGCGATTTCAAGATCGATGCCGCGCTCGTCAACAATTATCGGGACGGTAAGCTGACCGTGAGCGCCGATATTGTCGGAGCCGAACAGGCGCAGTTTGTCCTGCTCGACAAAAACAGAAAATCCGTTGCCAAGGGGGTCGTGAATAACGGGGATCCACTGGTGCTGGATATTCCGACCCCTCTGGCGTGGAGCGCGGAACAGCCCAACCTCTACACCGCCCTGCTCTCCCTTGAAAAGGACGGAAAAACCGTCGAGGTCATCCCGCAGCGCGTCGGCTTCCGCACCTCGGAAATCAAGGGCAACGTCTTTTATGTCAACGGCGTAAAGCTCAAGCTCAAAGGGGTTAACCGGCATGAAACCCACCCCGACCTCGGACAAGTTCCCGACCGCGAGGCCATGCTGCGCGATATCCGAATGTTTAAGGAAAACAACATCAATGCCGTGCGTACCTGCCACTATCCCAACGATCCGGCCTGGTATGATCTGTGCGACCAGTATGGAATCTGGGTATTGGACGAAGCCAACATTGAAACCCATGCCTTCGGCAACAATCCCAAAAACAAACTGGCCAATGATCCGGCCTGGGCAGCCGCTCATGTCGATCGCGTGCGCCGCATGGCCGAGCGCGATAAAAACCACCCGAGTATCATTATCTGGAGCTACGGCAACGAAGCCGGTGGAGGTCCCAATTTCGATGCCTGTCGCGACTACATCAAGGCCAACCACCCGGAACGCCCCACCCACTACGAAGGCGACAAACGCCCCGACAACCCGTCGTCCGACTTTTTCTCCCGCATGTATGCCAACCAGGAGTGGGGTCTAAACTACAAGGGATCCAAACCCCTCGTGCTGTGCGAATACACGCATGCCATGGGCAACAGCAAACATCGGCGTCCTCTTTCCTGCGCGGCACGGTGATCAGCAGTTCGCGATCCAGTTCGCCCCCGTCGTACACCACGCGCTTTCCGCTCCCCAGATCCACACGATCCGGATCAACATGCTTGAGCCAGGGATGCGCACAGTCCTTCGCCATCCAAAGAAACAACCGCTTGACCCGCACGGACCGACAGGCCTCCAGCAGTTTCTGAACCTCCTGCGGGCGCAATGCCCCCAGTCCACCGAACACGGTACGGGCATGGTCGAATGCCGAATTGCCGTCTACACAATAGATCATCTCGAAAGCCGCGCGCTCCGGCGGCGATACCCTGACGCTAAAACCCTTGTGCTCCACCACAGTAAATGGAAGGTTCTCTGAAGAATCAAACAACTGGACACACCGGTGCACAATTTCGGCACCCCACTCCTTGCCGGAAAACCAGGCCGGCAACCGCTCGGCACCATCGCTAACCAGCAAAACAGAAGCTTCCTTCCCCATCGATAGATAATGCCCCATGCCTTTTAGCTGCAACGCACTCAATCCGGCAACGTGGACGGTCAACCCTAGCTGAGTTTGGAGGGTATGGACCGCGCCCTGCCAATCGACGGAATCCCCCTTGCGCTGATAGGCGCCGCGCCCGACCCGCTCCAGCCACCCGGAAGTGACATACCGCAAGGCCAAATCCCTCGACACACCCTGCCCGGCCAACCATGTTGGCGTGAGCACCGTACCCGGAACCAGATTTTGAAGCATCTGGTTTATTTTACTTTTACTTTGCGAATCCATAATTCGTATATACGCAACTAAACAAACCGGATCAAGCTCACGGTTTATTTTAATTCAGTTTTGCGTACTGACAGTTCGCATATACGCAGAAAAATGATCAGGCCGCCGTGGCGACGGCGAGATCAATCTCTTCCTTCGAATCTATCAGTTCTTGCGGCCGCTCAAACGCGGAGTGGCATATTTTGCATACCGCATCCAGGCACTCGCCTTTTTCAACCCAGGCCTCCTGCCCGCATATGCATTTCCACATCACCTTCCGAAGCGGTTTTTTAATCGGCTTTGCCTGTTGATCGGGAATCATCTTATCGAATGCGGAGAACCCCAATTGATCCAGCTTCGTCCGTAGCCATCCGCTCACCTGCTTCGTCACCCCGGAGCCGACCTGCGACTCGAATCCCAATGTCCCCGCAATATCCACGAATTCCCGGTTGTGGTATGAAACCGACAACATTAGAACTTATTAAAAACGTCCTTGCTGCCGACGAAACAATACCTCCCGAAGCTGCCCAAACGATAATTCAGGAACTCAGAACATCCTCTGTGATCCGAAAAGCCCGCCCAGGAACAATCAAACAGGCCGCTGAAATACTGCAAGTCCACCCTGTTACAGTCCGACGCTATGCTCAGGCCGGACTGCTCACCCCCATCCGCATCACCGCCCGGAAAGTCCGCTATGATCTTAATGAGGTTGAGGCCCTTTCCGTAACGGGACAATGATTTTCTTCTAATTACGGTGGCTCATTCAATGCATCCTGGATCCGCATAAACAGGGTAATCTCGTCATTTATTGGGGTATTATTTATTTGCCATTACCCTATTCTAGCTCCATATTACCCCCTTCCAAAAAACGGAGAATCACATGCATTCGCTCACGAAAGACTATCTAGACCGCATTGTGCTTTCCCCTAAACAGGGCTCTACATTAAGTAAAATCGGTGAATATAAAGGCAAGCAGGATCTCTTCACACAGCAGACCCCAGAAGCGTTAAACGTTCTGAAAAGAGCGGCGGTGGTAGAATCCAGCGAATGTTCCAACCGGCTCGAGGGAATCACTGCTCCACACAAACGAATCGAAGATCTTGTGCTGCGATCCACCACGCCCCAAAACAGGTCCGAGCAGGAAATTGCCGGCTACCGCGATGCACTCAACCTGATTCATGAATCCGCAATCTACATGGATTGCTCTGTCAATGTCTGCCTACAGCTTCACAACATGCTCTACCGATACCTACCAGATGAAGGTGGCCACTGGAAAATGAACGACAATGAAATTGTAGAACGAAATCCGGACGGGACTGTTCACCGGGTACGCTTCAAACCGACCGCTGCTGTTGCCACACCGCAAGCCATGGAATCTCTGGCCGATCACTACAAAGCCTGCACCGGAGAGCCACATAGTGAACCGTTACTCCTCATCCCTCTAACCGTACTCGACTTTCTATGTATCCATCCATTCACAGACGGTAATGGACGCATCGCACGGCTACTTACACTGCTGTTGCTCTACCACTTCAACTACGATGTTGGACGCTACATCAGCCTTGAACGTATATTTGAACAATCCAAGGAAACGTATTACGAATCTCTGGAAGCCAGTTCTCAGAACTGGCATACAGGCCGACACAACCCGAATCCATGGCTCAACTATTTTTGGGGAACTCTCCTTCGCGCCTATGGCGAATTTGAAGAACGAGTAGGCACCATTTCCAAAGGAAAAGGAACCAAGACCGAACTCATCCGCCAGGCGGTGGAACGAAGAATCGGCCCATTCGCAATTTCCGATGTAGAATCAGATTGTCCAGGAATAAGCCGCGACATGGTTCGTCTCGTCCTGCGCCAACTCCGTGACGAAGGAGTTATCAGTTCGCGCGGGAAAGGACGCGGTGCGAAATGGATGAAGAACCAATAGCCAGAGATTTCTTATTAGATCTCCTTGAATTTTTCGAACGCGAAACTTGCTTGCCAAATAAGTGTAACTTATGTGAAAAACACCATTGTAAACGCATAGCGATGCAGAAGAGCGCAGAATGCATTGGCTTGGGTCCCAAAACTGGTCCACCCGTTGTGTTAGCCCGGCACCAGGTTATAGGTTAAATATCTATCCAGTATAGTGGCGTTGTCAAGGCGGGGTCGGAGGGAGGCCGGAGGCCGACCGCAGAGCACGCCTTGGGTGACCATCGCAAAGCCTTTCGGTGTTTCAAGTTTCAAGCTCCTGTGCGGACGAACATGGTTGTATTCGATTCGCCAGTCTTCGATGACGACCCTTGCTTCCGACAGCGTCCATAGCTGTTCCCGTTCAAGGCATTCTTCCCTCAGCCTGCTATGGAAGCTTTCAATGAATCCATTCTGCCATGGACTGCCTGGATCAATGTAGAGCGTCCTGATGCCGGCACAGCGCAGCCACTGCTGCAACGACTGCTCGATGAACTCCGAACCGTTGTCGCTTCGGATATACTCAGGAGCACCATGCAGCTCGATTAGGCGGAACACCTGGTTAAGGACATCTTTGGCCTGGATGCGCCGGGCAACATGGATCAGGTGGCATTCCCGGGTATGCTCATCCACCACGGTCAGCATTTTAAGCCGTCCGCCACGGACCGTACGGTCATGAATAAAGTCCCAGGTCCATACGTGGCCCCGGTGATCCGCCTTCGTCGGCAGGCCTGTAGAAAGGCCCTGCCTGCGCCGTTTAGGCTTTCGCTTTGGTACCCGCAGGTCCAGCTCACGTCGAATCCGTTGAACCATCCGCTTACCCACCTTCCAACCGTCCTCCTGCAGCAGTTTGGTAATCTTCGGATAGCCCCAGCGACGATGCTTCAATGAATAGCGTTTCACGGCAGCCCGCAGGTGCTTCGTCCATGCATCCGGCTCCTTGGCTTGGTACCGGAAGGTGGATCGGTGGATCTTGAAATAGCGACAGGCCTGACGCCCGGAACAGCGGCCCTGGGTCACAAAGCCCAGAGCCACCTGTCGTTTATGCCCCGGACTCAAAGCTTTTTTTCGATCGCCTCCTGCAGGATCTCCATGCCCAGCACCTGATCGGCTACAATCTTCTTCAGTCGCCGGTTCTCCGCTTCGAGCTCCTTGAGCCGCTTGGCCTGCTTCACTTCCAGCAGCCCGAGTTCCTTCTTCCAGCGGTAAAACGTCTGCTCAGAGATGTTATACTCATCACACACCTGCAGGACGGTCAGCTCCCCATCCGCTTTGCGCAGGATACGGACCTTCTCTTCTATGCTTCTTCTCTTGCCCTTCATCTTGTCTGGCTCCTTGGGTTGAGGCGCCCAGACTAACGCATTACGTGGGCCAGTTTTCGTGGACACTGCCACGCAGCAAATAGGTCGAGTAATCGGCCCGTTCGGCCTGGCAGACCGAGGCCATCTTGCGGTGCTCCCGCAGGACACTCGGCAGCTTCAGCGTTTTAAGGTAGTGCTCGAGCAGTACATGCGACGGGGTCTTCGTGCTCATGCGCCCACCTCCTGTCCGAGCAGACGGTTGTAGTCGGCCACATCGACGCAGTCCACCTGGACCTCTCGTAGATGCTCATGGCCGTCGAGGCTGAACCGGGTGCATCGCCATTCCGGCCGGGGAATGAGGAACTGGGCAATGGCGTCTCGGGAGGAGGCCCCGCAACGCAGCCCCTGCTCAACGGCCCGGGCCAGTTCCTTGGGTGAATGCTTTTCGAGCAGACGCAGCACCTTGATGTACTCCCGGGTTCCTTCGCCATCGAGATCGGCCTCCAGCCTGCTGCGCAGATCCCGAAAGCAGGATGGCAGTTTCCAGTCTTCCAATGGCCGGGCGTGGTCGAGCCCGCCGGGCTTGCGTTCGAGCAGTGCGAGATAGTGCACGGGGTTGAAATGAACGCCGGCCTTGCCCCACAACCGGGGATGTTCGGCAATGCATTCATCGCCCCGGCAGACCACAATCCGGTCGATATAGCCCTTGACCACCGTTTCGTAGTGGGCGTAGCGCACGGGCACCGAATAATCGTTGCCGTCGAAACGCACGAGCGACAAGGAGCTGGCGGTGCAGGTTCGCACCCGGCAGGACTCGAACGGCACGACCGGCAGATCAATAAAACGGCCACGCTCATCGGCCAGCAACTGCCCCTTCGTTCCGTCCTTGCCCCGCAGTTTACGCCCAAGCTCCTCCCGGCAACGCTCTTCAAGCATGCGGTTGAGCTCATCAAAGCTACGAACCTCCGGCACCGGAACCATGAAGTTGGAACGAGTATAGCGCACCATCGATTCGACCACGCCCTTTTCGTTACCTCGGGCCACGTTGCAGAAGTGTTCCTTGAACAGATAGTGGCTCTGGAGCTGGAGGAACCCGTCGGTGAGCTTGCGTTGGTGGCGCTTCATCACCTTGGCCACCATCACCCGCTCGTTGTCGTAGCTGATACGGCAGGGTACGCCATCGAAAAAGGTGAAGGCCCTCACATGCCCATCCCAGAAAACCTCCGTGCAGATCTTTTCGTAGGCCTGCACATAAACCGCATCCGAATACGGCAGGCTCATCACGAAAAAAGCGACCTTCCGAAGCTGACCGTTTATTTTAGCCAGGGCATAGCCGAAATCCATCTGCGCCTCGCCGGGCCGATGAGCCAGCGGAATGTAGACATCCTTCAGACGCACCCGGGCGTTGCGCACGGCATCTTTCACCTGCGTATACCCGCCGGTGTATCCTTCCTCTTTCAGGCGATCAAAAATCCGCTTGGCCGTATGCCGTTGCTTTTTTGGCAACTCCCGGTCCTGCCGGAGAATCTCGTCGATCCGGCCGAGAAACGGCCCGATCATGGGCTTCGGCCTCGGCTGGGCCATCCGGTATCCCGGAGGCTTGGGGTGCGCCAGAATCTTCTCCAGCGTCTTGGTGTGAATCCTGTACTCGGCCTTAACCTGTCGCTTGCTGACGCCTTCAACAAGCACCTTTCGTCTGATGTCGGTCCACCATTGCATGTCTATGTACACTCCTTTACCTCCCGGTTCCGAAACGGTTAGGCAACCACGTTGCCCGATCCGTCCGGAAATCCGGAAGTTTTAGTTGGAGTGTTACACTTTTAGACCGCCCCGCCGCCCGGTGCACTTTTCAACCGGCGTTTACAGTTGCAGCTACCAGAGCGGCACTGGATGTTCGGAAACAATCCCGACGTTTCATATCAGCGTTCCTTACACCACAACTGAAATCGAGCAGGTCGCTTTCATCCCTTTTTTCCGAGGAAGCTCGATAATAATCGGCACACACTCCATACCGGGCACCATGTTGAAAATGCGGCCTTTCTCACTTTGCTTAATCTTCATCGGCGCGGTGGATTCCACCACCACGGTTCCTCCGGGCTTATGGATTTCAATGCGCTTGTCGGAGACCCGCGTCACCTTCTCTCCCGACGCCGACATGATCGGCACCACCAACGAAGCCCCGTTCTGGCTCACGGAGCCGTCTGCGCTTGCTGCATGAATCGTTACTCTCCCGGCATCAAACCGATATCCCAGTTTATAGTCCGAAACGTCACCCTTAAGCGGCTGATGTGCCCGATCGTTGAGACTGGCTTTTACATCGAAGCGAATCTGTTTCCCATCGTCGGCCGTTTTCACGTCCGCTTTAAGATCGTAGAGGTTGGTGAACCACGTCCCCTCCTTCGCCGTTTCAATGCGCGGCGTGAAGGCAAAGTCCTCTCCGGGCAGCGGCTGCATATTCAATGGCTCAACCATGACATAGTCGGCCATGCTGGCCGCCATGACCGTGCCCACCTTTTCATGGAAAAGCACCGCCAGCGAACCGCCCGTCGCCTGTTGGATATGCGCTTCGCCTTTCGTTTTGTATTGCGAGTCATAGGCCGATACCGTCCCGCGCCATGGCCCCCGCGCCGTCAGCCACACAGCCAGTTCGGGAAATTCCTTAATCCCATCCGCGGTCTCACGCGGCAACGGAGTGGATGTATTGACCATCGCCAACTTATCTTTGTTGTCCTGCACAAAGGCCATGACTTTCGCATGGGCAAACGTATGGTGGATGCAGGGTTTGATGCCGTGCGAAACATAGTGCGGCCCACCGTGCAGCAGGCCGTCCGCCGTGCAACGCCGCAACAGCTCCGCATTTTTATAGGCCGCCGTTCCGAAGGCCGGATTCCGCCCGGCCATCATGCTGAACCCCGGCTGGCAACCGTCCGACGTCCGGCTGCCCCAATAGCTCCACTTCGCCTGCCGGGTTCCCCAGCTGTTGTCCCACGCGCCGTCCGGCAGCATGAACTCAAGATGGCTGTTCATGGATGTGGTCAGCAGCTCCAGCAGCTCGTTATCGTTGACTTCCAGCGCATAAAGGATCGCGCCGTTCAATGACTCTTCCACATTGTAGCCCAAATCCACTGGCAGCAGGTTCCGTCCGCTCCGGTTGTCATACGGCTTCCCCTCACCAAAAAGCAGTTTATTGGGTTCGGTGAAATAGTTCTTCACGCCTTTGGCGAATTCATGGCTGCGGTCGATATACTTCTGCTCATGCAACACATGGCCGATCAGGTAGAATCCGTAAACCGACGTCAGCCCATAGTTCACATTCGTAAAATCGATCCGGGTAAATTGCTTCCAAAGGTAGCCCTCCGCCGCAAAAGCCAGCCGTTCCTTCCATGCCGCGAGTGTTTCTTCATCCAGGATTACGCCGTGGTAGTGGATCGCTTCCGCCAGCGCGATCGCCCCGAAAATGGTCGTGCCGTGCCATGACTTTGGAGGAAGGTCGTTCGTCCATCGCCCATCGTCGCCCGTCACATTCTTCGACCAGGCCATGACATTGATCGCGGCATCGAGATATTTTTGTTCGCCCGTGGCATGCGCCATGTGCATGAATGGATAAACTGCATCATGGCAACGGGCATGCACCACACCTCGCTCCGCACAGGCCGGGCACGTCAGCATGCCATGTGTCTTGGGATCGGAAGGAGCATTGATCTGGTTTGCCATCATGCCGTCGCACCAATCCTTCAACAGGTTATAGGTCAGCGCATCAAAATCATCCGCACTTCCGACCGCAGAAACACTCTTGCACCCGCTCATCGCAAAAGCCAGACCGGCGGAACCCAACGACATGCTATAGATAAAACTCTTTCGATCCATAATGCTCCTCAGTTTAATCAATGCAGCTGCGGGGTTTCCTTGACCCACTCTTCGATCAGCATCCAAAGCTTGGAAACTTTTTCGGGATGTTTTGTGGCGAGGTTGCTACGGTCATCCGGATCGGCTTTCAGATCATAGAGTTCTTTGCCCTCGGGTTTGGCAATCAGCTTGTCCCAGCCATCCACCACGACCCAGGCTTTCAAACCATCGACGATATCCCCGCGCTTATCGAGATTGATGTCGTGCTCATAGACATCGACAAAGATGCGGTCGCGCTTTTTCAAGGCTGACGGAACGCGCAGGTCGAGGCCGGACATCTCCGCTGGCGGCTTAATGCCGCACGCGTGCAGAATGGTTGTGGCAATATCAATATTGCTGGCCAGCGTTTCCTTATCGCGCAAGGGCTTTACCGTATCCGCGTGGGTGATAAATATCGGCGTGCGAATCCCCGCTTCGTTCGGCTCGCGCTTGGAACGGATGGAGCTGTCTTTCCGTTCCGGATTCTGCACCCAGCCATTGTCGCAGGTGTAGACAAAGATGGTGTCTTCATAGAGTCCCTGTTCCTTGAGGTGTTGCACAATCTGGCCGCACCCTTCATCGAACCAATCAACGTTTGCCCAATACCGCGCGGTGGGTTCGTTGGGCGCGATGTCCTTGTATTTATTGTAGAAGCGATCCGGTGCGTCATGCGGCGAGTGCGGAAGGAAGACCCCATACCACAGGAAGAAGGGTTTCTCTTCAGCCTTGGACTTTTCAACGATGTCGTGGAACGGCTTCATGGTCGCCCGGCCGATCCGCAACCCGACATCGCCGTGTCGCCCGCCCTTGAGCGCATTGCCGTGCGTCATGGCATCGGTGAACCCATGATCCAGCGGATTTTCCTCCCACCATTTCCCCGTCTGCAGGGTCAGGTATCCATTATCCCGGAGGACTTCGATAAAGGTGGTGCATTCCGCGAAAGGTTCCGTCATCTCTGTTCGTAGCTCCCCGAACAGTTTTTTATCCGCCTTCCGGTTCGTCCCCTTCGGCATCACCGGATCATTACCGCGAATCCCCGTCTCATGCGGATACAAACCCGTAGCGAGACTGGCCAGCGAAGGACGACAGAGCGGTGCCGTGACATATCCCCGCTCATAAAGCAGACCGGCTTCCGCCAGCCTGTCCAGATTCGGGGTCTGGATATGCTCATGCCCCATAAAGCCATAATCATCCCACCCCTGGTCATCGCTCAGGATAAAGACCACGTTGGGCTGCTTGGCCGAAGCCGTAATGGATGCAATGGCAACAATGGCAACTCCCGTTACAACGAGCATCCTTTTAATCTTAAAAGCGTACATAGTTCTCCTTAGGTAACTTTTCCAACCCCTCTGTGTGCTTCCCAGAGGTTTAAACCGATCATGGAAATTTATCTCAAAAACAAACCCGCACAGCAATGCAGGCTAAGTTCAAATCGTTGAAATAGCGAGAACTCCGCCCCTTGTGAAGAAACGTTGGGAGCGGGGACTTCTCGCGTGACCATGTTGTACGCACCCCGTGAGCCGGCACATTGTGCCCCTAAGGCTGAGCACCGAATCGTTCTGCCTCAAAATGTTTCTGCCCGAATCCGGCCTCATGGATGCTTCCAACGGAGCGGGGGCTTTCGTGCCCCCGTCGGGGATAGGAATGTCCCCGCTCCCGCACAAGACAGGAATCGGCACCGTACCGCAGGCGTCCCGCCTGCCCCGCCGAACGGGCAACCACCGCGCGCCCCCAAAACCGCTCGCGCTCTTTTGCATCTACCCTCAGAAAGGGGTCAAGAAAGGGGTCACCCATTAGAGGTTCCGGTCAAACACAAAATACCCTTCCATGGTCGTTTCTCAACGACCTGCTTATTTCCCTTTTCGTTGATCGGTTCTGCGTTAATCCCCATCGCTGAACGTTTGCTGCCATCAGGGTCTTCGTCGCGTGGTTTGCCGCGTGATTCATCACGTGGTTGTTCAGTCACCCATCTGGATCTCGGATGCCGGCGGCGAAGGCAACCACCTGCGCTTTGTGCCGCATCCCCATTCCGCTATTGCAGAACCAGAAAACCTTCTGTACCCGTCCACCGCCCATTCAGTCAAAGTGGTTTGCCTTCGGTCCCGCATCTGCGGGTCCTCCGGGTTTCCAGACCCTTGGGGGCTGGCAACGGGGCAACCCCGTTTCAAACGATAGAGTTGGGACGCCGCCGGATTCCAATCAGAACACTGGTTTTACCAGACCCCTTTCCGGTTCCCGGCGGCATCCCGTTTATCCAAACATCAGCTTTTCATCAAAATCCTTTCCGTTCATTACATGCCACATCGCCTTGGCCAACTTGCAGGCCAGCGCTTTTTTCGCCTTAGGCACGCCGCTCGTTCTTTTTTTACGTTCGTACCAGGCGTGGATGCGCGGGTTGAAGCGCGCGGCATAGGTTGCGGCCTCAACGAATGCCCATGCGAGATAACGGTTGCCGTTCTTCGCGTTGTTTTTCCCCTTCTTTTTTCCGTTCGAACTGCATTCACTTTTTACCGCCCGGCAGTAGGAGGCGTAGTCGCCCGCGCTTTTGAAGCGGCTGAAATCCCCGCTCTCAAGGGCGACAAGCATTCCCAGCGCAACCCCGATTCCCGGAACCTGCTGCGCCCGTCGGTATTGCTTTGTCGGTTTTGCGACTGCCAGCACCTGCTGCTCGACCTTTTTCGCCAGGCGATCCGACTCACGGATGGCTTCAAGCAGGGTTTCGAGCTGAAGCTGAACGAATTCGTCGAGTCCGGTGGCCTGAATATCTTTTAATGTCCACTGTTCCAACTTGCGCGCACCCGGTGCATCCAGGCCATAGCGTTCGAGCAGGCCGCCGAAGCTCAGCAGCACCTGTGTCCGACGGCGCACGAACAGCTGTCTTCTGCGCAATGCATCGCGTACGGGGCGTGTTTCCTTCGGATAGATGTAGCTTTCCGGAAAGATACCCAGCCGGAGCTGCTCGGCCAGCCAGTCCGCATCCGTCAGATCGTTAGTGATCTTGATCCCCTTGTTCCGACGGGTATGCGCCCAGCAGGCGGCGTGAATGATGGTCTCTTTTTCTTTTTGATGTTCCGGACGGTTCAGCCACGCCGGATAGGCGGCATACCCATCGGTCTGAATATATCCTTCATAATCGGTGAGCATCGGATCCAGGCATTCGGCGGCCCGGCTCGGGAACCATTCAAACAGCACGCCGGCCCCGGGACTGTGATAGGCCCATAGGTATCCATTGGGACAATGGTCCTTTTCCGTGTCCTGGTATTTTATGAATGTTTCATCGATCTGCATGTATCCGCTTTGCCGGATTTCATTGCGGAGCGCTTCATAAATCAGAGTCAGCCAATCGGCGACCAGATACATCCAGTTGCCCATGGTTTTGCGGCTGATTTCAATATCGTGGCGGTATTTCAGCGTCATCTCCTGCCGGTAAAGCGGAAGATGGTCACAGTATTTGTTCAGAATGATGCTCCGGATCAGTCCGGCGGAAGCATAGCTGTTCGGGATCAGCCGCTTCGGGGCAGGAGCAATGAGCGGTGCGACGTTGCGGTCATCTACTTTGATATATTTTTCGCGGACGATGATGCGGCGGAAGTATTGAGTCGGCGTAACGTCGAGTTCCTCAACGGTTTCCTCGCCAATCTTTTTATAGCTCTGCGGATCCGCCTGCACTTCATCCGGAACGATAACGACGCGCTCGGTCGGGAGATCTTCAGGGATACGCTCTTTAAGCGGTTTGCGCTTACCGCGCCGGGATTCCTTTTTTTCGTCGAGCTCTTCGAGTTTTTCTTCGGCTTCGTCGAGAGCATCCTGCATCTCGCGAAGCTCTTCAAACGCCAGTTCCATCTGGTCCGGGGTCAGTTTTTCACTGCTGCGCCCGAATATCTTATTCATCAGATAACGGACCTTCTCATGCAGAAGGCGTATTTCAACCTGCTGATCGGTGTTTTGCGCAAGCAGCTTATCAAAATTTTCCCGGTTGAATTCCATGCCGTATATTATACCAAAACCGACCGGAAAATGGCGGCATCAAGAGCAGGAAAAATGCAAAAAAAATCAGCGCTGATACCACGGCTTAAACGATCCCTGTTTCAGATCGACTCCATCGAGCAGCAGCGCCAGCGCCTCGGGCGCGAGATCAAGCTTCTCGTTCGCGGCAACGCCCTTCGGCCAGCTAAAGCATCCTTTCTCCAGCCGCTTGATGGCCACCCACATACCGGTGCCGTCCCAGTACAGCGTCTTGATCCGGTTCCGACGACGATTCGTAAACACATACAACGCCCCTGAACACGGATCTTCATTCAACCGATCCAGCACAACGCCATGAAGGCCGTTAAAACTTTTTCGCAGGTCCACCGGCTCCACCGCCAGGTACACCCGGATAGAGTTGCTTAATCCAAACATCCGGCCGCCTCCCGCAGAACAGCACCGAGTTCTTTCGGCGATGCAACCGGCACCATCACCTCAATCCGGTTCGGCAGACAGATCCGCACCTCATCCGGCTCGGCGGCATCAGGCCGCAACTCCACCTCGTAAAAAGCAGGTTCCTGCTCCTGTCGTTCAAGGCGCAACCAACGAGCCAGCGTTTTCGGATTAATATTCCATTCCCGGCAGAATGCCGCCTGAGTTAGCCCGGCACCATTGAACTCTTCGATCAACTCCCGGCGTTCCTCCTCTGTATAAGAGGCTCGCCCCATTCCATTGCTTTCATTCGTATCCATGCCCGACAAATTATCAGGCTTCCCCCGAGCTGACTACGGGGAGGAGGAAGAGGCGTATACCCTTCCCTGCCGAGAACCCACATTATTTAATCGCCGGAACAATAAGGGGAAAAGGGGGCGCGCGCGAGGCGAGACGAAGTCAAATAACACAAAGACCACAATTTGGCTCTTGCCTCTTTGTGGAGGGCGAGGTTCCATCCGAGCCGCCCGCCGAACCGAATCTTTTTTTAGATGCGGGAATGGAGGTAGGGGTCGCAGGAGATAAGCACCTGATTCATTTCCCGATCTGCAACGAAAAATCCGCTCTTCCTTCCGGAAGATCGAACTTCCAGAAGCCGTTGCCCAGATCCTGCGCGGGCACATTCTTGGCCTTAGGCGTTCCCTGGGCGCACCAGATTACCAACGGGCCGCTTTCGACCATGCAAACCTCCAAGGATTGATCCGTTGCCTCGACCGACTTTACGGCCACGGGCGAAAGATATTTTTCGCGTGCACCAATGACGGCCCATCCGTTTTGAACCGGGGCGAGCAGCAACAGGCAATCCGAAAAACCGGTCAGCTCGACGCGATAGGGCTTGTCGAGTTTCTGGCCGGAACCCTTGCGCCAATCGAAACAAACCACCCCCTCTTCCGGCAGCACCCACGAATCCTCACGTGGCTGGCTCATGCCGGAGGCATGCGCATAATCGGCCGCCGTGACTTCGGTCTTTATCGTTTTATCGCCCGGGTGGAACAAGTTATACGCAACAATCGCCGCGCATTGGTTGGCCAGCGGGGCGATCACGCGGAACGCCTTGCCGCTTTTATAGACATCCAGCATCACGGAATCCGGTAGCGGGAACCCCGGGGCCAGCGGGCGCAGCAGTTCGCCATCCCGATAGGCCAGCGGGCGGATGAATGCATCGCAAAAGTCGGACGGATTATCGGAGAGATAAATCGGTGCACCGGACATGGCCTTGGAGATGGCCATCAGCTCGCCGCAATCCGGATCGGACGAGTGGAACATGTCGTGGTCCGGCCAGACGGTCTGGCCCTGGAACAGGGTGCACACATACGACTGCTCGATGTGCGCCTTGGCCTTGGCCAGGTCGTTGAGCTTGTAGTCTATGCTGACGCGCGACACGGCCGAGTAGCGCGTACCCAGGACCTGGGGCGTTCCCTGGCTCATGCAGTTGATCATGCCCTGCGGCATTCTTGCCTTCACGGCATTTTCAAGCGCCTCCGACATCCAGTTGTTGACCTGCACGCTGCTGTCGATGTTCCCCTGCTTGTTGTTGTAGAGCGACTGGTTGTCGATCTTCACGAAATCGAATCCATAGTCGGCCACCGAGCCGATGAATGCATCGTAGAAGCGCTGCGCGCCTTCCTTCGATTTTCCCGGCCCGAGGTTTTTTCCAAAGGGGATGAAATCCTTGTTCAGCGCCCCGAAATCATTTTGTTTGTGGATGCCGTTCCAAAGTCCCATGTAGGAGTGCCACAGACCAAACCATTTGATTTTATCCTCTTTGCGCATCGACAGGAGCGGTGCCCATCCATTCGGAAAGGTATTTGATTTCGGCGCAAAACTTTTCAGGGATAACTTTTGCTCAACCTGGAATCCGTCATCCACCAAAAACCAACGGATCGGCAAACCGCTTTCTTCAATCGTTTTCGCAGCCTGAACAAGTTTGTCGCTATCGATCTTTTTCCTGAAATGCTCCCAGGAGCACCAGCCTAGATACTTCATCGCTTCCGGATAGGTTTTATTCATGCGCCAGTCGGTGGAACCCTCCAGTTCGTCGATGGCCAGCTCCCACGCCTTGTGGAGCGAGCGGTACATGTCCGGCTCCTTCGCCCAAGCCAGCAGCGGAACGGTTCCGCTCTCCGCGCCTTTGCCATAGTTGCCGAGCACCAGCTTAAGCTCGCCGTTTTCCGAGGTGTCCAGCCAGCTCATGACCGAGCCCTTGCCGAGGGTCAGCAGCGTCAGATACTCGCCCGATTCCAATTGATAGAGGGCAAACATGCCCTGCGACTGCGCCCCCCTGCCCACGGTTCCACACGGATTCTTGGAAAACGGTTCCGCAAACAGCGTGGACATATCGTTGTTGTATACAAACCACGGCGTCATCTGGTTGGCCAACCGCGGCCACTTGAAGTTGGAGCCCAATCCCCCGCCAAAATAGGCGCCACGCTCAAACGCCGGCAATGTGACCGCAAACTCCGCCAAGGTGCCATCCGTCGGAGTCCCGGAAAAGTTTTCCACCCGATAAACCCCAGATCCCGTATCCGAACTAAAATCAAATGTAGCCGCCGGGGCCGACAAGGCCCCAGCGACGCACACCAATCCCAATAGTTGAATTGTTTTACTCATATCCATATTCCCTTTTCGTATTAAAAAACCGTGCTCTATCGGTCGACACTCTACCGGACTGCTTCCAGCACCACGGCGGCGCTGTCGTATTGGCGCGAGAACAGTAAGGGGACGCCGCTTTCCATCCAAGCCTCTCCGCTTTGACTCCGCTTGGCTCCCGAGGCCACGCGCGGCGTGTTATCGTCCTTCGGTAGGTTGACCTCCGCCAACGTGTAGATCCGTTTGGGATCCAACCCCGAAACCGGCGCGGCAAACCTTATCGACTTATGAATCTTGCCGGTCTGGTAGGCCAGCACCATACACTGTGTTTTGTCTTTCGACACATAGTTCATCGAAGGCGTCGGCGAATCGAACGGATGCGCGTGGCGGTATTGGTCGCCGAGCTGCACCACGGGGCGCACCTTTTTATAGGTCTCGATGCCTACCCGGCAGGCGTCGAGATATTCCGGCGTGCATTTGCGCGTATCGACCTCCATGCCGAGCTGCGACATCATCGAAACATCCACGCGGAATTTGGTCTTAAAGCCCTTCCCCTTATGCGTGACGTGCGAGGTGATGGTGTTCGCCGGAAGGAACGAAGAAAAGTTCCACTGTGCGCCCAGGCGATAAAGCGGATCGGTGTCGTCGCTCGGCCAAAAGGTATGGCTGTAGCGCATGGCGCCGAGGTCGGCCCGCCCGCCGCCGGCGGCGCAGGCTTGGAAATCGACGTGCGGATGCTTTTGCGTCAACTCACGCATCACCTTCAGATAGCCGTCCATGTAGGCATTCAGCAAATTGCCCTGTTGGCCAGCGCCAAGGTATGGCGAATAACCATTGTTAATGTTGGAGTTGGCATCCCACTTCACAAAGCGGATGCGCGGATATTTCGTCAGCACCCGGTCCACTGCATCGAACATATATTTCTGCACGGCGGGATTGGCGAGATCCAGCGCCATCTGGGTGCGCTGCTTCGAAAAGGCACGGTTCGGATAGCGCATCACCCAGTCCGGATGTTTTTTGAACAGCCTGCTGTTTTCATTGATCATTTCCGGCTCGAACCAGATGCCGAATTCAATGCCCAGCTTATCCGCCGCCTTCATGACGCCATCCAGCTCACAGGGGAAACGTTTGGTATTAAACTCCCAGTCGCCCAGTCCGGCACGGGTATTCACACGCGCTTCCTTGCCGTTGCCAAACCAACCGTCGTCCAACACATAGAGTTCAATGCCGAGCTCCGCACTGTCTTCCATCATCTCGATGATGGCTCCCTCGGAAACCTTCAACCCGCACCCTTCCCATGAATTGTTATCCACCAGACGCAGCCGCGTTCCGTTTTTGAGGAAATAGTTGCGGGCCCAATCGTGCAGCCGCCGGCTCGCCGGGCCTTTGCCTTTTCCGCTCAGGGAAAAGACGCAGACGGGCGATGCCGCGCGTTGTCCGGCATCGACCACCGGTTGCCCGGGCTGGTTTACCCCGATGCTGGTCTCCAGAATTTCAGCCGAGTTGATTTCATAGCTGAAGCGGCTGCTACCCGTCCAATCCAGCGCGGCGATCATGCACGGCCCGTCGGTTTCGCTCGGCTGTTTCCCGAACCCGAGAATGAAGGCGGGAACCGGTCCATGTTTATGACGGTTGCCATCGCGGCTTTCGAGCAGGCGCGTCCCCCGGCCCAGTTGTTCACGCAACGGAACCCCGGCCGTATTCCACTGTTCGCTGGCGAACCACTCCAAAAAAATCGGATGCTGCGCATCGGCATGCCAATACATGGAATCGAGGCGCGGCAATTGAAGCGGCTGATCCATACCGTTCTTCACCACCAACCACTGCTCGAAGACATCCACCTCGGCATAGGCGCGCAGATGCAGTTCAACTTTCAGCGGATAGACCTGGTCATTCAACTCAACCACGAGGTGCTCGATGCCGGGTCGCTCTTCCTTGACGGCGTGCGATTGGTAGACCAGCTCGATGGCCCGGTCGCCATCGGGCAGCAGCCACTCGATGGGGCCCGCATAGCGAGGGCCATTATTGTTGCCCGCCGGCTCGATCGGAGGCTCGAACGGAAACAGTCGCCCGCCCAGCGGCGACGTCCACGAACCATCCTTCATGCCGACTTCTTTCAGCTCCAACACATCGCCTTTGGCGACCGCATATTCAACACGAAAATTCGCGGTCTCCAGCTTGATTTGCTTCCCCCAGGCAGCCGACACCGCCATGGTCGAAACCAAGAGTCCAATAATCCATCTGTTGCCCATGTAGTTTACTTCCTCCGCACAAACCCGCCCAACCAACGGAAACACACTAAAATCAGCGAGGAATTTAGCATGGAGTCCCCGAAAAAACCTATCGCCGGAAATGGGTATTCTACGGCAGGAGTTCGACCCGGAAGAAGCCGTTTTCCAGCGCCGCGTCTTCCACCTCGTGGCTGGTTTCGTTGGAAACCGCATCGGTCGGAACATTGGATGCCGCAACCGGCCAGTTGTTGACATCATCCAGCAGGCTGGAGCCTCGGCAACCTCCCCCGGCTCTGAAGGCCGCAACGGATCCGACGGAATAAAGAAAAGCGGAACACATGTGTTCTACGTTGATAAACGAAATCTTTTCGGACTACCGTTCCAAGGGGTTGCGGGGACGCCGGACAGGCACAAAAAAGGTTCATGTCCCAATTCCGCGTTGAGCACCTTCGTTTCATCATACGCACCTTCAGCGAGCACGGCCATTTCGCCTGGAGGGTGTCACCTGAATGGACACGTTGGCGAGCAGGCTCTCGGCCATATCGTTGTGGGTTTTAAAGGAAAAGCTGTCTACACCGGCAAAGCCGGGGTTCGGGGTATAGACCAGGTTCGGGGCCTTGCCGGAAAGCGTTCCGTTGGCGGGTTGGCCATATTTAAAGACCGTAAACGACAGATCCGTTTTCCGAGGATCGGACCCCGTCAGCGTGATGGCTTTCGGCGTGTCTTTTACAACCTGGACCGCTTGCGAATCGGCGATTGGCTTCCAGTCCCACGTCAAACGCGACGTTTCATTTTCCACATCCAGCCAGACGTCCACATGCTCAAACGAACGGGTATAAATGTAGCCGTCCTTGACTGGGGGGCCGAGCGGCTTTCCGAGGGGGTTGCGGAACTCGTCAAAGTGCGCTTTAGCATTCCAACAGAATTCCGGCATTTCGGGATCCGTACTCGTCTGGTACTGGAAGTAGGAATAGGGTTCCGCAGTAATCAGGAAAAAGGCCAACGGATACTGGAAGGCTTGTATCATTCCCTCACGGATCTCCTCCTCCCGGCCTGCTGCCACGAGCTTATCGACTCGCTCATCCTTGCTTTTGGTTCTATGCCACTTAAGGCCCCTGAAATTCGTGAACACGTCAAAGCCCTTTACCCGCGCCTCGCGGATCAATTGCAGGCTGGCACAAACGGTATCGGCCGTGGTCATGGTCACCAGACTGTCTCCGTTTACCTTTTCCCAGCTTTCCAAATAGGTGCCATTGAAAATATGAAGCAGTTCGCGGTTTCCTCCCGAACGATTCGTGCGCAGAATGTTCCCCGTAAGAAACGCGTCTTTTGGAGCTCGTTCCATGAGATCGATATATGACTGCACTTTCCCTTCAGGGGCTTCGAGCTCCCCGCTGTCATTCAGAAGGGGCTCTTCGCCGCCGTTGGCCTTATCAATGAAAATTCCGTCGATGTTGGGGTCGTTCAACAGATCGACAGCAGTATCCACCCACCATTTTCTGAAGTCAGGGTGGTCATGGTTATAGGCATTCTGTTTTCCACTATAGGTGATGTACTTTCTCTTGCCGTTTTCATCGAGTGTGTAGTCGAACCACTCTTTTTTATTTAGCTTTTCATCCGCCGAGAAATCCGTGAAGTGAATACCCGCATTACGGTAGGTTGTGAGTAGCACATCGGGGTTAAAAGACTTCAGCAGGGCGGCCATTTTCCGGACGCCATCGTCTATGAATTTACTGCCGTAAAAACTGTTTCCTCCCAATCCTATTTTCGCATAGGTCGTTGCCATGATCCTGGCATAGGATGCGGGCAACGCCTTCCGACTATTGACTCGGGCCGTCATGGGAAGCGTATCCCAGGAAAACTCCGAATGCAGCCGCTTGGTCACCTTAGGGTAATCGCTCAGATGCTGAGGGCCAGTCGGGTATACGGAGTAATCATTTGCCTCGCTGTTCATATGATCCGGCAAGTCCGATACGAACAAACGAAGAGCCACCTGATTCACCCCGACTTTTGAGCTGGCAACCGACGTAACCAGCAATGGATATTCCGGCTTGAACCCGATGCCTAAATTGTTGCTCCGCTCCCATGCATTCAAGTTTTCCCCTTCGCCAACCATAAGGACATGGTTCTTGCCTCCATCAGTCTCGGTCATCTGCATCCCGACAAAATGACCGATGTCCCCCACTCCCGGAGTAGACAGCTTCAGGTTTTCCACACTGAACCTGAGCGTTTCTCCGGCATCCAGGTCAAGATCCTTACCTACACCCCAGCCGGCTTTGTTTCCTCGCACGGCAGCAGGCTTTCCCAGTGCAGTCATCGAGGCGGCCTCTGAGCCTGCATCGTAAGAATAAACCGAACCGGCAAAACCCGCTACCCGAAGATCAAACGATACGGTGTCGTTGGCACCATCTCCGTCGAAATCCGATCCAGACCATTTGACGGCATGAACCATGTCATCTCCGTCCGTGTTTGAGGAATAGCTTAGATCCGGAGAAGATAGGTTGCGGATGCGCCGTCCGGTGTTGATTTGTAAATCCAGGGGTTCTTCCCCCGTGCCTCCGGTCGCGACGAACCAAAGCGTGCTGGATCGCTTCGCGACATCATCGATCACCGTCAGGTTCAGGCTATCTTCATCCATCGTGATGATTCCGCCGCCTAACCCTTTAATGGAGATATTCTTCGGATCAAACGAACCGCTTACCGAGGAAAACGTGATCAGCTCCAGTTGATTCCCACCCATCGTGTAGTGGCTCAGGTCAATCTCCAGCTTGGCGCCCTTTTTAAGAGTGAGTTTATTGGCAACGCGAATCGTCTGAACCGGTTTGGTGTTAAAATCAAACCGCAGCGTCCCGGAAGAAGATACTGCAAGGTCTTTTGCAACGATTGCCGGAGCATTCCCGAGGACGCTCAACGAACCCTTTCCAAGATAAAGCCCCCCGTCAACCTGTAGAGTCCCGGTTCTCAACTGAACGGAAGAGTCAGAGGCAGCGGCATCGGTTTTTCCTGCGATTAGATCGCCCTTAACCACCATAACCGCCTCTCCGCGCCCGCGCAGCAGCAGATGCCCGCCGCCCGCGCCATTCTCTGCGCCAAGAACAACCGCATCGCACAGCAACCCGCTACGCGTCACCTCAAGCAACGCGTCATCACTCAAATGTAGGGAACACGGATTACTGGCTTCCACCAGGGTGGCCACGACCGGCGCAACCGTTCGACCGCTCAGCAGCACCCGGTCTCCGGGCTTCGTGCCGGGAACCCGCCCCGTCGACCAGTTACCCGAACTATTCCAGTTACTGTCAACCTTGCCAGTCCAGGTTACATCCGCACCCTGAACACCAACGGACAACACCGTTAAAACGGCCAGCAAACAACCATTTTTGATTAACTGTTTCATCGTCTCTTCATGCCTCGACTAGTATTAATGTTTTCAACATCGTTCCTCTGATCCGGCCCGGCCGTGCTGCGCCCGCGCTTCACATCGGATTCCAGCTGGGCGAGCAGACGGTTGAATACTTCGGGATGGCTTTCGTAGAGATTCTTCTGCTCACCGGGATCCGCCTCCATATCGTAGAGCTGCGCCGGGGAATCATCGGCCATCGTTTCCTTGGTCCAGCCGCCGGATCCATTCGTCAGAAGAATCTTCCACTTGCCTTCGCGATAGGCAAACCGGCCACTCACGGAATGGTGCACCACTCCTTTTAGTGTTGAAACCATCGGCTTGCCCAGGAGCGCAGGCGCAAAACTGACGCTGTCCTCACCCGCATGATCAGGCAGCCGGGCACCGGTCAACTCGGCACAGGTCGCCATCAGGTCGGTCAGGCAGATGATTTCATCGCTGGATGAACCGGCTTTCACACCGGCAGGCCAGCGAACAATGAACGGCACACGGTGGCCGCCGTCCCAAATGTCGGATTTGGATCCGCGATACCTTCCGTTCGGGTAATGGCCCTGCTCCTTCAAAAACTCAACACCGCCCTTGCTCCCCCTGGCACCATCGGCCACCTTCGAACAACCATTGTCGCTGGTGACAATGATCATGGTGTTGTCCGCAAAGTTCGAGGCATCCACGGCGGCCGTAATCCGACCCACCACGGAATCGGTATGCATCACAAAATCGCCATACACGCCCAACTCGCTTTTTCCCTGCCACTTCGGCGACGGCAGAATGGGCGTGTGCGGCGACGTCAGCGGAATATACATGAAAAACGGTTTGTCTTTCGTCTGTCGACCAATGTATTCAGCGGACTTTTGGCCAATGATATCCAGCACCTCAGCCGCCTCAAACCCGGGAGCCGCAGGCCCCTTGCGCTTGGGATAGAATTCTTTGATCTCCGTGGCTTCCCCGACAAAGCGGTCGTTCTCGATAAATATATAAGGGGGCATATCCAGCGAAGCCGCAATGCCATACCAGGAATCAAACCCGAGATCCACCGGCCCGCCGGTGATACGAGCTTTCCAATCGGCTCCTTGATTCGCAGTTGCCTTCCCTTTGGTCGGCGTTCCATCGGGTTTTTGCAGCCCGAGCCCCAGATGCCATTTGCCTACGATGGCGGTGTTGTAGCCCTGTTGCTTCAGAAGACCGGCAACGGTCAGTCGATCAGAAGCAATCAGCGGCTGGTCCAAACCATGCAGCACGCCGCTCTGCAAACGGCTGCGCCAGTTGTAGCGACCGGTCAGAACGCCGTAGCGCGTCGGGGTGCATACCGACGAGCTGGAATGCGCGTCGGTAAAGACCATCCCCTGCTTTGCCAGCCGATCCATTCCCGGGGTTGGAATCTTTCCCTGCTCCGGATTAAGCGCATGCACATCGCCGTAGCCGAGGTCATCGGCGAGAATATAGATAATGTTGGGCTTATGGACTGCTCCATGAGCCGCAAGGCTCAACGTCACAACGCATATAAAAAAAACAAATTTATTCATAACTCACTCTGTTTCAGGTTATTTATTGTTCCGTTTTCTCTTCCGCTCTGTAACAGCTGTAAGGTTTTCGGTTTGCCCCGCATGCGCGTTATTCTCGATCTCAGTATGGCGCTTACTCCGGGTGGTGTACCAGTGATATTTTCCTTTTGCATCCGGGTCGGTTTCGATTGCGCAATCGTATTCAACAACAATTACGGTATTACGGAAATCCGGTGCTTCCTTCGGAACTTCGACCGTTGTGAAATGGCCCTTGGCGTCATACTTAACCGGCAGCGCGTTGCGTTCGGCATCCGCGAGGAAGTAGGCCTTGATCGGCTTGCCGACGACACCGTTAAAATCAATCCCTTCGGGCTTCCACTCCAGAACGTGCAGGTACAGTGTTTTGTCCTTCTGAGTAATACCGCCCCACCAGAAATCAAAATCAACCGGCGAGCAGGTCGTCCCATAGATCGACTCACCATTCACCTTCATCCATTCTCCGACGGCCGCCAAGCGCTCCGTCTCTTCCGGAAGCAAGGTGCCTTCCGGTGTCGGCCCCACATTAAGCAGCAGGTTTACGCCGCGTGCGCCGCACAGCGCCAGAAATTCGATAATATCCTTTTCACTTTTCCAGGCATCGTCGGTGCGGTCATAGCCCCAGTTATGGCGCATGGTCATGCAGGTCTCGGCATCTTCTGTCATACGCTCCGGCGGAAGCTCCCGATCGCGGAGAGAATTAAAGTCAGCATATTTTTTCTGGTTCGCCGGAACCCCGCGATTGTAGAGGCGGCTGCAGATGACGGCATTGGGCTGCAGCTCACGCACCCGTGCACCCTGCGCATTGGCTTCAATCACATCGCTGCCGCCGGTATCAAACCACAACACCGACATCTCGCCATAGTTTGACAACAGCTCTTCCAGATTATCCTCGACCAATTTAAGATATTCCTCGTTCGTCAACGTCCCGGGATTATCCTTTCCACGGCTACGATGATACCAGTCCTTGAACTGGGAATAGTACACGCCGAATTTAATGCCCTGCTTCGCACATTCCTCAGACAGTTCCTTGATAATATCGCGCTTGAACGGTGAGGCTTCCATAACATTGTAATCGGTCGCCTTGGTATCAAACAGGCAGAAACCATCATGGTGCTTGGAGGTGATGACCATATATTTCATGCCGGATGCTTTGGCAACAGACACCCATTTTTCAGCATCGAATTGAGTCGGATTAAATTGGGGTGCCAGGGTCTCGCGGTATTCCTTACCCGGAACCTTGGCGCTGTTCATCACCCATTCTGCACTGGCCCCGCCCTGCTCCTTACCGTAGTCCTTGCCTTTCCATTCTCCTCCCGCGACCGAATAGAGCCCCCAATGGATAAACATGCCGTAGCGAGCCTCACGCCACCACTCCATGTGGGAATCTTCCTCAGCAGCAAAGGCACCCCGCATGGGGGTTGTTAGTAATAGGAACAATAGACAAATATTTTTTTTCATATAATTAACCGTATATTTTGATTCTCGACCTCTCCATCCGAGGCCACTCTATTTCATAGTAAAACGCAAGAGGGTATGATTTTCTACCGCAACCTGCCTATCGCACGTCTGTGCGATTCCCGGTACACTGACGGGCATGCGGCTTTTACTCGCTCAGCTTAAAAAACATCTGGGCATCGCTACTAATGGTGTTGGTATACGGGGAAACAGTATTTGTAACAAGTCCCCATCCATCCGCATCCTGCAAGTTGGCATTGGTCAGTAGGTTGTAGCTTCCGCCGCCGTCCCAGGACAGGCTAAGCGAACCGCCGGAAACACCGAGGGCGAGCTCAGGGCCATCCGTCGAATCTTCCACGACCACGATGATTCTAAAATCAACATTATCAACGCCCCAGTTAAATGGGTTGGACGTCCCGCCGGTAGATGCATCCGAGGATACATAGAGCGACCCCGTCCCCACATCCAGGGTTCCTGATTCCTGATTGGGTCCGTTCCAGTCCCAACCCAGCAAACCGGTGCCTTCGCCAAAGACCGTTTGATGGGAATGGCCGGCCGTTTCCTCCAACAAAGCTGAATAGAAACCGGCCGGAACCGCACTTCCGGCTTTGGTTGTATCCGTGAGGGATACCGCCATGTTTTCAACCATAAATTCCAGGGTTTCGCCATCGTCCATATTCCCGCCCACTGAGAAACGGGCCCCGCCCGCAATAGCAACGGCCTCGTTCGTTGTGCCGATCGTCGCAGACGCCTCATTGCTGCTGGTATTCGCCGTCTCGGTTCCGGAAGCGGTTACTGAGCCGCTCCAGCCTTTGACGCGCACATCAAAGGTCACCGTATCGTTGGCGGCATCGCCGTCATAGTCCGCGCCGGTATAGACGATGGAATATACATAATCGTTACTTGCGGAAATGCCTGTAACCGTCAGGTTGTTGGTGCTTCCGGCGACCTGCAGCGTATTGGAACTTGTAGACGCATTAAGGTCTATAAAGGAAATCATCCCCGCATCAGGCGCCATGCCAACCGTTCCGTGCAGGATGACCTTGTCGAACAAGGTATCAGAACCATTCGTTCCATTCCCTCCATAGATGTAGAGGCGGAATTCGACGGCCTCGCTCAGACCCTGGAATTTTGCATCAACCAAACTGATCACGTTGTTGATGTACGTATCGATCGTCTCGGTTCGGCCCACTGCAATTTCCTGCCCTTCAACAAAACCATCCACCGAAGAGAAGAGTGCCCATCGCTCCGCCGCATGGTTCAGGTCATTGACCCGTGTTCGGAAAGACAAGCGGGATAGATCCAACAAACGACCGTCTGCAGGCGTAACGGTGAAGGTCATGTAGTCATTTGTGGCGATCGCCGTGTCCAGTTCATCTCTATTGCCCATGTCGGTGAAACCGAAGGCCGTCCGCCACCCGCCGAACGAAAACGCATTTGCAGTCCCGAACGGGTTGCCTTCCGCATCGGCCTCTTCTGTCAGGGCATTATCGCCATTGTGAACAACAGGGATCAGGCCGGCTCCTACGCCATAATCGCTGGCGGTCACATCGACCGCCACAAGGGTTGCATTCGTCGTGGCGGCATCCGCCCCGTCATCAAAGTCATATCCGGCGATAATATCGGAAACCAGAATCGTTGCGGTGGCCGGGGCGCTGTCCAGCCCACCGTCGTTCATGGTGAACGTAAAGCTGTCCGTTCCAACATAACCGTATTCCGGCGTATAGGTCAGATTCGGCGCCGTTCCGCTCAGCGAGCCATGAGCCGGAGCACCCACCGCATAGGTGAAGTCGGTATCGCCATCCGCATCGCTGCCGCTCAGTGTGAGATCTACCGGAACGCCCATCGCGGTCATGACGCTGACGTCGTTCCCAACCGGCGCATCCTCATTTGCGTTCGCAACCGAAATGGATACAGTCGTCCTCAGGCTTTTGGCCATATCGTTATAGGTTTTAAAGGTAAAACTGTCCTCCCCGATAAAGTCGGGATCGGGCGTATAGACCAGATTCGGAGCGGTTCCGGAAAGCGTCCCGTAGGTGGGATGCTCATGAACCGCATAGGTAAAGTCGGTCCCCCGCGGATCAGAACCGGTCAGGGTGATGTTTACCGAGCTGTCTTCATCACAGTTTACGCTCTGTGCATCCGCGGTCGGCATCCAGTCCCAGATCAGCTGGCATGCATCGTTTTCCACATCCAGCCAGACATCCACATGCTCGAACGAGCGGGTATAAATATAACCGTTTCGAACCGGCGGCCCCAGCGGTTCGCCCAGCGGATTGCGGAACTCGTCGAAGTGGGCTTTGGGATGGTAACCGAACTCCTCTCCTGTATCCACCTGATAACTGAAGTAGGAATAGGGTTCCAGCGTAATCAGGTGATAGGCCAGCGGGACCTGAAAAGTTTCCTGCATGATATCCCGCACCTCCTGCTCGCGCCCGTCCGCTACCATGTCTGAGGCGTCTTCATTATCGCTTTTATGCCATTTCAGCTCAGGATAATTGACTTCCACAAAATAGCCCTTCACCCGCGCCTCTCGTATTAATTGTATACTGGCGCAAATCGAGTCGGCACGATTCATCATGACCAGGCGATTTCCATTTTTTGCCCAGGATTCCAAATAGGATCCGTTGTAAATGTGAAGAAGCTCGCGGTTTCCTCCAAAACGCTGCGTGCGCAGAATATTTCCGTTCAGAATCGTTCCTTCCGGACACCGTTCCTTGAGGTCTATATACGACTGAACACGCCCGTCCGGAGCCTCGAGCTCACCGGCATCATTCTGCACGGGATTGTCGCCGCCGTTCGCTTTATCGATAGAAATCCCGTCGATGTTGGGGTCTTCAACCAGGCTGGCCGCCACATCGACCCACCACTTCCGCAGACCTGGATGGTCATGGTTGTATTGATACTGCCCACCGCTCGCGGTATCGTATTGCCTGTTTCCATCTTCATCGAGGGTGTATTTACACCATTCTGCCTGATTAAAATTAGTATTGGCCGCCCACCCGTTAAAATGAACGCCCGAATTGCGGTACGTCATTAAATGCACATTGGGATTAAAGGATTTAAGCTGAGCGGCCGTGGCATGTATCCCCTCTTCGTTATATTCATATCCATAATCACTGTTCCCTCCCAGCGCCAATCTTGGATAGCTTGTTGCCATTAACTCGGCGTATTCATCGCTTAAGGGAGATGGGGCACTTACGCGAGCCGCCATCGGCAGGGTATCCCACGAGAAATCCGGATAATTAATGTTGGTGGCCGCCGGATACTCGCTGATATGCTCCGGTCCCGTCGGGTATACAGAATAGTCCCCCGTTTCGGTGCCCAACACATCCGGCTGCTCCGACACAATCAATTTAACGGCGATCTCGTTCACCCCCACTTTTGAGCTGGCAGCCGAAGTGACCAGCAAAGGATATTCCGGAGCAAACCCGACGTTTAAATAATTACTCCACTTCCATGACTCCAAATCGACTCCTTCGCCGACTATCAGTACATGGTTATTACCCCCATTGGGCTCAACCATTCGCATCCCGACAAAACTGCCGACATCGCCTACCCCCGGAGTCGACAGCTGCAGGTTTTCCACACTGAACCGGAGCGTTTCCCCGGCATCCAGATCTTCATCGGTTCCTACGCCCCAGCCTTCACTGTTGCCACTGACGACAGCCGGGCTTCCCAACATGGTCATCGAAGCGGCTCCCATATTGGTCGTTCCGGAATCCTCGTAGGTAAAGGTTGAACCGGAAAATCCTTCCACCCTCAGGTCGAACGAAACCAAATCATTAACGCCGTCCCCATCAAAATCGGAACCGCCCCAGGAGGCCGAATAGACCATGGCATCCCCGTCGGCTGCAGCCGTATAGCTCAGGTCGGGAGATGACAGATTGCGGATTCGCCGCCCGGTATTGATCTGCAGGTTCAGATTATCTGTTCCGTTCCCTCCCGTTGCAACGAACCAAAGGGTGCTGGACCGGTCGGCTACACCATCATCCACGGTCAGGTTCAGGCTGTCGCCATCCATGGTGACGACGCCCCCGCCCAGGCCAACAATCGTAATGTTGGCCGGATCAAAAGAGCCGCTCACCGAACCGAACGTCATCAGTTCAAGCTCGTTATCGCCCATCGAGTAGTGGCGCAGATCAATCTCCAGCGTTGCGCCTTCGGTAATGGAAAGATGGTTCAATACCTGCATCTGGCTGACAGGAAATTTTCCAAATTCAAACCGCAGAGTGCCGTTCGAAGACACGGTAAGGTCATACGCCTCGATCGCAGGATTGGAGCCCACAATACACAGAACACCGTTATCGACAGCAAGCTCGCCTTCAACCGCCAGCGTACCGATGCTCGCCTCCACGGAGGATTCGGATACTGCCGAAGGATGCCCCACCCGCATATCCCCTAAAACCGTCAAATCCGTTGCGTCACGACCAAACAGCCTCAGGTGCCCGCCGCCCACTCCGGCCTGCGTGCCCAGCATGATTTCATCGCAGACCAGACCGCTTTCGCAAACTTCAAGCGTTGCTTCGTCACTCACATGCAGAGAACATGAATTGGTTGCTTCCACCAACGTGGCCACCACCACCGAATCGTCTGCGCCGTTTAAAATAACCGTATTGCCAGGTTCCGTTCCCGGCACCATTCCCGACGTCCAGTTGTCAGCAATGCTCCAGTTGCTGTCGTACGTGCCGTTCCAGCCTACCGTACCCTCCGGCATGAGCCTTATGGAAAAATGAACATGCCCTACGCCCCATTCTTTACGGAGAGCACCATCACCATCATCAAACGAGGATACATACAGCGTTTCCGGGTTGAGGGCATTACCTTCCGAAGTCAGATCAACGGTCCTGTTTCCATCAAAACCAAAATGCGAAATGCCCCGGCCATAATCACCTAACCCGATCAGTGCATCATGTCCGCTGCCGTTCACCTCATCCAGGTAAACCTGTGCAAAACCGACAAAGTCCGCAGTTAATCCGCCACTCACCGTTGCATTCTCGATGCTGAACTCCAGACTCTCATCATAGTTCCAGTTATCGTCATTCGCTCCAAAAACGCCCCAGGAATCTTCGCTGTTCAATTGAACCAGTGCACCCGTTGCGCCGAGAATGGCCGTTTGCGCATCATTCGGCCCGCTACCGACAAAACCTTTGACCCGCACATCGAACGAAAGCGTGTCGTTTGCCAAATCTCCGTCAAAATCAGCGCCCGTATAGGTCACCGAATAGAGGTAATCATTATTCACAATGGCCCCCGAAACCACCAGATCAGCCGTACTGCCGCCGACATTCAGGGCATTTCCTGATAACGCGGAATTAAGATCCGTAAAATTTAACGTTACCGCATTCCCCTGCGCAAATCCCACAATAAGCAGACCGATAAATCCCGTCATCCATTGCATTAATTTCATTGCCTTCTCCTTTTTTCAAACAGCCGGCAACCCCGAGCATTACAGTGCCCCATAAGCACCTTCTAAAAAAAATACCCCCTTCAGCTTTATTTGAACTATCACTGAAAAGGGTATTTCCGGATGTGCCGTTTTCCTGAAGCGTATTCAGGCTTACATCATGAACCTGCGGCGGATAAAGATAATCCCAAAACCGCTGGCCATAATCATTCCCATTGTTGCCGGTTCCGGGATGATCGTGGTGATACCAAAATCAAGACTACTGACTCCCCATCTGTCGTTACCGCCGGTTGCTCCTGAGATATAAAGATTTGAAACATCCCCGGTGGTCAGTTGCTGTTCAGATGACTGCCCCCACCGGTGCTCAAAGAGGCCGGTTCCCGAGCCGACAACCGCTATGTGATTGTTTTGATTATACTCTTGGGAAAATGCCGCACTGAAACCGTCAAAGGTTGCACTTCCACCCTTATAGGCCAGGTTCGCCACACTAAATTTAAGGGATCCGGTCCCTTCCATACTGTTACCAACACCAAATGCCGCCCCGACAATGGTGCCGCCAGTAACCTCCCCGACAGCCGCACTCGTTGTCCCGATGGTCGCCGAACCGCTGGTTCCAGTTCCATTCCCAGTTAAACTACTCGTGATTACGCCCCCCGTATACCCCTCCACGATCAGGTCAAACGTCAGGGCTTCTCCCTCAGTATCGGTATAGCTGATCGCAAAGTTGTAGTTATCGCCCACGACCGTTCTCGTGATGCTGTTGATGGTGCCGCCGATTGCGCCGGCGGTGTTGGTGCTCACTCCGTCCACGTTGCTCACATTATTAAAATTCGAGAACAAAACGGTATCCGCCTGCACGATTCCCACCAGAAATAGGCCAAGGAGCCCTAAACTAATTGTTTTTTTCATTTCACATTCATCCCATAGGTGGTGCTGACGGAGAGTAAAACCCCGTTTTTGTTAAGGTTTCTGATGTCCGATTCATTTAGTCAATTCCGATTTTTTGTTGAAGGTTAACCATGGTTCCGCGCTTTGTGCATATGGCTGTCCCACAGCTCTTAGACAAACCCCGGCAGATACGCCTGTTCCGGCGCACCCCGTATGCGGCCGGGCGGTTTGGCTGTCCCATAGGAATCCAGCAAGGCGGGCAGGTTCCACCGGCGCCAAAGCACCGCGCGCACAACAGTGAACTGCCGCTTGAAGCTGTGCTCCCATCCGTGCATGAACGCGAGGCAGCGCATCAGCAGGTGGACCAGCAGCCCCATCCAGATCTGCCAGCGCACGGCGTTGGCGCTGTAGCCCAGGAAGTCGGAGAGTTGGAGCGTCTGCTTGATCTCCTTGAAGAACACCTCGATGTCCCAGCGGCAACGGTAGAGTTCGGCGACCGTCCACGCGCTCCACTCCAGGTGATTGGTGATGAAGGCGATTTCGACATCCTTGCCGTTAATCTCGACCAGCGCCACGACCCGGCGCAACTCGCACGGATAGGCTTTCTTCGATGCTTCGACCACCATCTCGATGACCTCGTCGCGCAGGATGCGCTTGTGCCCGGTGGTTTCGAGGGTGCGCACCACCTTGTACTGCATGTTGTCCTTCGCCCGGCCAACCCACCAGACACCGCGCACCGTCAGCTCGAAAAGATGCTTGAACTTGTTGTAGGCCTTGTCGAACACGGCGATTTCACCGGGTTTGAGCTCGGCGCACAGGCTTTGGGTCATCGTGCTGTCATGGTGCTTCGCCGTGTCGATGATGGCGCACCGGGGCAGGAAGCTTTGCAGGTCGAGGCGCAGGTGGCACTTGGCCGCAGCCTTGCGGCGGCGATGCTTCGCCCAGTCCATGCAGTTGGCGACGAGCTGGATCGTGGTCGAGTCCAGCGCATGGATCGTCTTGCTGAAGCGCCGGAGGTATCCGCGCCGAACCTTGCCCTTCGCGAAGCCCGGGACTGTATCCATCAGATGCTTCATCATGCACCAGTAGAGCTCTTCGGCCATGTCCGCGTTGCGGATCTTGTTCGCGTGGCTCAGGTTGTTACGCGACGGAGGAACCGCGCCGCGGATGGTAGAGAGCGCCGCCGCGTTCATCTGGAGCGCGTCGCACACATCGTTGAGTCCGAGTGCATGGGAGAAGTGGGCGTACAGCAAAGAAACCACATGGCTCCACGGCGTGTACGTCCGGCTTTGAATGTCCACGCCATGCTTCTGCGCAAGGCTCGACACCATGTGTCCGGGAATCAGATTGCACAATTGTTTCAAGGTTGTATACCTATGTCCGGCTGGCTTGTGTTTATGTTGTTTTTTCATACCCTCCGAGTGGAGGATTTCAACGGCACATGCCAGCCTTTTTTTTCAATATCTATGGGATGACAATGTTTTCATTTCTTTCTCCATTTATGCAGTTTCTATTCAACGAAACTGTCCTTAAGACAGTCTCGATGCAATAAATCATAGTACACATCAGCCCGGCAGCGTGCCATCGCACGTCTGTGCGATGCCCGGCACACTGACGAGCCTGCGGTTTTTACTCGCTCAGCCTAAAGAACAGCTGGTCTTCGGAGCCGATGGCATTGGTCACTGGCGATGCCGCGCCCGAAACCGCTACGCCCCAGTTCGGGTACGCAAGGTTTGCATTGGTCAGCACATCGTAGGTCGCTGAACCTTCCCAAGAGAACACCAGGTCGCTACCGGAAACGTCGAGAGCGAGATCAGGAACACCTGCATTAGCCACGGATACGATGATGTTGAAATCGACATTTACAACGCCCCAGCTAAATGAACTGGTTGCCAAGGGGTCGGGAGCATCTGCAGATATGTAAAGCGACCCCGTACCGACAGAGAGCGTTCCGGATTCCAGATTAGGTCCGTTCCAATCAAAGCCTAGCAAACCGGTGCCTTCTCCAAAGACCGTTTGATGGGAATGGCCACTGGTTTCTTCCAACCGGGCTGAATAGAAACCGGCCGGAACCGCACTGCCGACTTGGGTTGCATCCGTGAGGGATACCGCCATGTTTTCAACCATAAATTCCAGAGTTGCGCCATCGGCCATATTCCCGCCCACGGAAAAACGGTCCCCGCCAGCAATACCAACGACCTCGTTCGTTGTGCCAATTATCGCAGACGCCTGATCGCTGCTGGTATTCGCCGCCTCGGTTCCGGCATCGGTTATTGAGCCGATCCAGCCCTTGACGCGCACATCAAAGGTCACCGTGTCGTTGGCGGTATCGCCGTCATAGTCCGCGCCGGTATAGGCGACTGAATACACATAATCGTTACTCACAGCAACGCCTGTAACCGTCAGGTTGCTGGTGCTGCCGGCAACCATCAACGTATTGGAAACTGTGTCCGCATTAAGATCCATAAAGGAAACCGTCGTCCCGTCCGGCAGAACAGAAATGAATACCGTGGCCGCATCGCTGACGTTTACCCCGTCACTGACGGTGAAGGTAAAGCTGTCATCTCCGATAAAGTCCTCTGCCGGGGTATAGAGCACATCCGGCATGGCACTTTCGTCCAGTGAGCCGTTGGCCGGATAATCCACGACCTCAAAAACCAGGTTGCTACCTTCGGGATCACTGCCGGTCAGCGTAATCACAACGTTCGTTCCTGCTTCGGCGGCCACGTGTTGTGAATCAGCGTTGGGAACATAGTTCGTTACGGCAATCGAAACGGTGGCCGCATCACTTTCAGTCAGGCCATCAAAGACTGAGAACGTAAAGCTGTCAGCCCCCTCATACCCCGGATCCGGAGTGTAGGTCAGGTTCGGAAGCGCGCCGTTTGTCGCCAACGACCCATTGACCGGCTGAGAAAGCACAGTATACGTCAGGTTACTGGGACCATTATCCGGATCACTGCCGCTCAGCATAATATCCACAGCACCATCCGGTAATACGCTCACACTTTGCGCCGTGGCGGTCGGCAGCTCATTCGTCACTGAAATTGAAATGGTGGCCGGAGTGCTGTTACTCAAACCATCGAAGACCGAGAACGTAAAGCTGTCCGCTCCTTCATACCCTGTAGTAGGCGTATAGATCAGGTCCGGAAGCGCGCCGTTCGTCGCAAGCGTCCCGTTCACCGGCGAACTCAGCACGATATAGGTCAGGTTGCTGGGGCCGTCTTCATCGGCACCGCTCAGCGTGATATCCAAACCGGTGTCGGGCTGCATCTGCAGATCCTGTGCCGCGGCGACAGGCGCGTCATTCAGCGCCACCGTAATTGAAATGGTCGCGGTGCTACTGGTAGCGACTCCGTCGGCAACCGTGAACGTAAAGTGGTCAGGGCCTTCATAACCTCCTGTCGGTGTGTAGAGAACGTCCGGAATAGAACTGACATCCAGCGTGCCGTTGGTCGGCATATCGACCACTTCATAAACCAGGGTACTGCCCTCCGGATCGTGACCGGTCAGCGTGATTTCCTGCGGGGTATCGGGGTATACCTTCAAACTTTGGGAATCAGCGGTAGGAACCGCATTCCCGAGCGCAGTCAGCGACACCGAATTGATTCTCTTATCGCCCGCATCATCCCGGCCGTAAGCGACAAAATGATAGGTTTTGCTGAAATCAAATACCGCGATATTGCCGGAGCCTTGACTCACACCACCCAGCGACCACGACCAGTCCGCTCCACCGGCGCCGTCGTTTTCAATTCGTATAACAACATTGGTATCGGCATTCAACGGAAGCTCGGGGCCGTCATACAGGTTCGTAGATGAAACACCGTCTGTAAACGTAAGGTCTCCGATATCGGTGGTTATCCCCACACTATACGTAGAGGACTCCGTAAACGGATTCATACCGCCGTACGTGCTGAAATCCGTATCAGTGCTGATCAGACCCAACGCAATTTTGCTCGAATTGCCGTAACTACTATTCAAATAACTTACGGTAAGTTCAAAACCTTCGGCGGACTGAAACCCATTTTCGGAATAGGTCAATGCTCTTTCCCCATGAGCAGTTCCGGTACCCGTGACATATTGAAGGTTTCCATCATCAGCCCAGGACTTTGTCCCATAAATGGTCCTGTTGCCCAACCCGCCGCCGACACCGTTTGTGTTGACGCCAAGCCCGTCATTATCGAAGTTGTCCTGGTAGACAATCGCCGCCTGTACGACTCCAGCCAGCAAACAAATGCAACATGCAACCAGTCCCTTTTTCATGTCTAACTCCTCCGTTTATGTTTATGAACACTCCGAAAAAACACCCGCTTTTCCAGATTTCGAAAAAAAAGGTACGCTCCCGAGCGCCCGCGTGGCTATCGCACGTTTGTGCGATATGACCAACCCCCTGTAAATCTGCTTTTATTTCAGAGGTTTTAAATTATAGTTTTTTTAGTTATTCATGGATCCGACACACCGATAAACGAAAAAAGGAAACTGAATCGAAAACATGCACCGATACCTCAACGGATTCATCTTCTTCCTGCTGGTAGGACTCCTCGCGCCAGCAGTCGCGATGCCCCATCCGGAGTCCCTGTCGCTCACCGAACTCAAACAGCGACTGGAGGAGATCGAGGCCGAACTCGCCCATCTGGCCAGCTACAGCCTGCGCGGCGGATCAGGTTCTGTTGGCTACACCTCCGTCCCGCACGAAATACCCGATAAAAAAGAATGGGTCCGCATTGAGCTGGGCGAAGCGCACCCCATCGATCAGATCGTTCTGGTGCCCTGCATCAAACGCAACCCCGGCACCGGGCTCGAAGCCGAAGGGTTCCCGGTCAACTTCCGTATTCTGGCAGGCACCGAACACACCACAAACGTGGTAGCCGCTTTCACGGCAGAAGATCAGTTACTGCCGCGCATTGCCCCGTTGGCGGTATCCGCCCACGCGCTAAACGCATCATGGATTGCCGTGGAGGCCACGCTCCTCTCCAAACGCGACTGGGACGGCCGCTATGCCCTGTTCTTCTCCGAAATCCTCGCATTCAGCGGCCTGGATAACGTAGCCCTCCAGAAACCCGTGCAGGCTTCGTCATCCAGACAGGCTCTTGGCTGGGACAAACAGTTTCTTGTAGACGGATTCATCCCTTATCTCATGGACTCTTCCTCGGAAGCAAAAAGTCAGGCAGTCACCTTTCGAGTCGACGACCAATCATCCCCCATGGCCATAACGATCGATCTGGAGACCCCCCAACCCATCAGCCATGTTAACCTGCATATGGCAGACCTGAGCCGCACCATTCCGCAAACCGCCCCCAGCGACTATGCCGTACCCCGCCGTCTACGTGTTACCGGGGGCAATCAGGCAGACTTCTCAGATCAAACCCTCCTGTTCGAATACCAGCTAAAGTCAGTCTACGATGCCGGCCCCGTCATTCCCCGGCGCTTCCCGGAAGCGGTCTGCCGTTATGTTCAGTTTCAACTACTAGAGCTCCACTTGCACAACTTTCCCGGCAGGAGGCCGTTCGTCGTAGCTTTTGCCGAGATCGAGATCTTATCCGAAGGACGAAACGCCGCACTCGGCAAACCGGTCGCCACATCCGGCCTTTCACGACCTCCACGAGATCCAGGACGACTCACAGACGGGAGGAACTTTTTCGGAAAAATCCTGTCCATGCGGGACTGGATGAACCAGCTGGCACGGCGCCACGATCTCGAAACCGAACGCCCCCTGATTCAAGCCGCAATGGACCTCCGCTATGAGCGACAAAAAACCAACCTGACTCGCATGTACTGGCTGGTCGCCCTGCTTGCAGCCGCCATCGGTTTCGCACTGCTGATCGAACGCATGATTCACCGAAACCAGCTCGAAAAAATGCGCAGCCGCTTCGCCGCTGACCTTCACGACGAACTCGGTGCCAACCTCCACGCCATCGGACTGTTGGGCGATCTGGCCAAAGAAACGGTCCATTCGCCGGACGAGCTCATCCAAACCGTCGACAAAATCCGCGCAATCACAGAACGATCCGGCAAAGCCGCCCGCCACTGTGCCGATATTTATGCAGCCCAGCTCTGCGGAGCCTTGAAGCAGGACATGCAAAAGACAGCCCAGCGCATCCTGGCCGATATTGACTACGATCTGGCCATCCAAGGCGAAGAACAGCTGCAAACCCTCAAGCCGCGCACCCGGGCAGACCTCTTTCTGTTCTACAAGGAAAGCCTTGTCAACGTCAGCCGCCACTCCGGCGCCACACGATGCAACATCCGCCTTACCTCCGAAAACCGCTACATCACCCTGATCATTTCCGACAATGGGCGCGGGCACTCGGGCGATGCACCCTCGTCCCTGAAACGCCGTGCCCGCTTATTGAAAGCCAAATTTGAACTCGCCTCGGTCGATGACGGCGGCACAACCATCACCCTGCGGCTACGCCACCGTAAAATCCGAAATCTAAATCTCAAAGCGCGAAACTAAATGGGAAACAAACCAATGACCACACCCATAAATATCATGCTCGTCGAAGACAATGCCGTATACCGAGAGGTTCTCGAAATGGCCATTACGCGCGACCCAAACCTGGAATTGACCGACAAAGTCGGCACCGCCGAACGCGCGTTGCAACATCTTCAGCCCTCGGTCGGGCAAAAAACCCCTGACCTCATCTTGCTCGATCTAAGCCTACCTGGCATGTCCGGTCTGGAGGCCATCCCATGGATCAAAAAATATGTTCCCAACACGAAAATCATCATCCTGACCCAATCCGAGAACGAGGCCGATATCATAAATGCTATTACACAGGGGGTCTCCGGCTATCTGCTCAAGTCCGCCACGGTTCAACAAATCAAGGAGGGCATTCAAACGGTTATGAGCGGCGGATCCCCGCTGGATCCCGCCGTCGCAAAATATATTTTAAACACCTTCAAAGCGCCCACATCAAACCGACCCGAAAGCACACCGCATACAGACGGGGAAGAAGACACTCCGCTTACAGATCGAGAAGAAGAAATCCTCTCTCTGCTCAGCCAAGGACTCGTCAAAAAAGAAATCGCAGAAAAACTCAACATCAGCTACTTCACCGTCTCCACCCACGTCCGCCACATCTACGAAAAACTCGAAGTCCCCAACGCCCCCGCCGCCATATCTAAGGCTTACAAAACCGGCATCTTTGGTTCGCATGATTAGAGTATATACCCTCTATTTGTATAACCTGCCTGCGTCATCAACAAAGGCATGGGCCAAACAAGCTCCAGCCATTTTTTACGGACGAATCCACATGCAATGACCGCCGCCCGGTGCGATTGTGACTGGAATGGAATCGCCCTTTTTCGCGGTGGTCTTTTTGACCTGATAGAGTTCACGACGCGTTTGCTGCGGCTTCAACTCGGTCTTTTGTGCACGGGCTTCGCGCTTATTCATCGGCCCGATATATTCATAATGCGCATCGGGTGCATCTTCGTAGAGCGTCGCGTCATACGTGATGCCCTCTTCAAGGAAGTCCAGCGTGATGCTGGTTTTTCGCCCCTGCTCATCGGCCAATGCGCCCACAAACCACGCGTCTCCGGCCTTGCGGGCCAGCGTGATATATTTTCCGATTTCCGCTTCGAGCACTTTTGTTTCGTCCCAGTTCATCGGCAGCTGGCCGATAAACTCAAACAAGTCCGCTTTGCGGCGGTAGGCATCCGGCATATCCGGCAGCGTCACAAGACCACTGGGGAACAGCAGGCACTGCGCCGTCTGGGAAACCACGGTCGAGGGAATCTGACGGTGGCATTTTTCACGCGCAATATAGGAATCCAGACATTGTCATCCCATAGATATTGAAAAAAAAGGCTGGCATGTGCCGTTGAAATCCTCCACTCGGAGGGTATGAAAAAACAACATAAACACAAGCCAGCCGGACATAGGTATACAACCTTGAAACAATTGTGCAATCTGATTCCCGGACACATGGTGTCGAGCCTTGCGCAGAAGCATGGCGTGGACATTCAAAGCCGGACGTACACGCCGTGGAGCCATGTGGTTTCTTTGCTGTACGCCCACTTCTCCCATGCACTCGGACTCAACGATGTGTGCGACGCGCTCCAGATGAACGCGGCGGCGCTCTCTACCATCCGCGGCGCGGTTCCTCCGTCGCGTAACAACCTGAGCCACGCGAACAAGATCCGCAACGCGGACATGGCCGAAGAGCTCTACTGGTGCATGATGAAGCATCTGATGGATACAGTCCCGGGCTTCGCGAAGGGCAAGGTTCGGCGCGGATACCTCCGGCGCTTCAGCAAGACGATCCATGCGCTGGACTCGACCACGATCCAGCTCGTCGCCAACTGCATGGACTGGGCGAAGCATCGCCGCCGCAAGGCTGCGGCCAAGTGCCACCTGCGCCTCGACCTGCAAAGCTTCCTGCCCCGGTGCGCCATCATCGACACGGCGAAGCACCATGACAGCACGATGACCCAAAGCCTGTGCGCCGAGCTCAAACCCGGTGAAATCGCCGTGTTCGACAAGGCCTACAACAAGTTCAAGCATCTTTTCGAGCTGACGGTGCGCGGTGTCTGGTGGGTTGGCCGGGCGAAGGACAACATGCAGTACAAGGTGGTGCGCACCCTCGAAACCACCGGGCACAAGCGCATCCTGCGCGACGAGGTCATCGAGATGGTGGTCGAAGCATCGAAGAAAGCCTATCCGTGCGAGTTGCGCCGGGTCGTGGCGCTGGTCGAGATTAACGGCAAGGATGTCGAAATCGCCTTCATCACCAATCACCTGGAGTGGAGCGCGTGGACGGTCGCCGAACTCTACCGTTGCCGCTGGGACATCGAGGTGTTCTTCAAGGATATCAAGCAGACGCTCCAACTCTCCGACTTCCTGGGCTACAGCGCCAACGCCGTGCGCTGGCAGATCTGGATGGGGCTGCTGGTCCACCTGCTGATGCGCTGCCTCGCGTTCATGCACGGATGGGAGCACAGCTTCAAGCGGCAGTTCACTGTTGTGCGCGCGGTGCTTTGGCGCCGGTGGAACCTGCCCGCCTTGCTGGATTCCTATGGGACAGCCAAACCGCCCGGCCGCATACGGGGTGCGCCGGAACAGGCGTATCTGCCGGGGTTTGTCTAAGAGCTGTGGGACAGCCATATGCACAAAGCGCGGAACCATGGTTAACCTTCAACAAAAAATCGGAATTGACTAAATGAATCGGACATCAGAAACCTTAACAAAAACGGGGTTTTACTCTCCGTCAGCACCACCTATGGGATGAATGTGGAATCCAGATCATACATGCCGCAACTGCGGTCCACGGGCCCGGCGAGTCCGAACACAAACAGGTTGTTGATGACCCGGCTGGGGGTCGCCGACGGCCGCGTTGCAGAATCCAGCATGCTGTTTACATATTCGTAGGAGAGAATATTCGGCCAGGTCCGCTCCACCCCGCTCGGCTTCTCCGATTCATGCACGACATACAGGATGTGATACTCGGCACATTTCTTTGCGACCGCATGGCTGAACTCATTTTTCGTACGACTGCCGCCGCCCAGGAACCCGTGCTTAATCCCGACCACACCCCACTTTTTGTAGACCGCAAACGTTTCATCGAGGTCGTACTTCGCAAGCGCCTTTGTATTGACGTACAGCCAGATCCCCACGCCCTTCGCCCTCGCGTGCGCACAGATCTTTTCGATATCAATGTCAGGAATCGCGGTCTTCGGATCCGACTTCGCATCCCGCTCCGGGCCATACCACTCCGCATCCAGCATCAAATACTCCACCCCGGTCTCGGCGGCAAAATCAATAAAACGAATGTAGCTTTCCGTGTTCAGGCCATACACGAATCCATCGTCGGCATGGGCCCCGTGCACACGCCAGTCCCACAACGTCACACCTGGCTTGATCCACGAGGGGTCTTCCAGCTCGCACGGTTTGTTCAGATTAACCAGCAACGACGATGCGATCAATCCCCCCGGCTTCTGTGCAATCTGAATCGTCCGCCAGGGCGTCACCGAACCGCCGGCCGTTTTCATATTGCTCAGAACCGTCAGCGTATTCCCGTTCAGGCTCAGCCCGTCTTCATCGGAATGGACCACGGCCGCTTCATGGACCGAAATGCAGGCCTGGTCGGAAAGCTTCACGGTAAACGGCGTGCGGATCCGTGCCGGCTTGGACTCCTGCCGCACATTTTTTGAAATCTTCCCGTCCCCGGGCTCCCACGTATTCAGATCCACCGCATCCGAAACAAGCACCTGACTCAACGGAAACCAGGCCGTCGGTTTTTCAGAAACCAAGGCAACCTCCGTCGCCTCATGAGCGTAGAATTCATCACTGAAACGTCCAGACGCTGGAAGTTGGTAACGAATGGCGATTCCGTCGTCATAGGCTCTGCAAATGATCGTCTGGGCGGAGGGCCCCTCAACCTTCAGCCGAACTTCGTTATAGTGATCGCGAATTTCGCTATAGCTGCCCCAGACCGGCTTCCAGGTTTCATCGCCCGAAGAACGGGTGATTTCAGCCACCTCAAGATTTGCCGCCGCATCGGGCTTCAGCCCCAACGCCGACTTGGCGATAATGGGTTCACCGTTCAAGTTCACGGAATAGGTCGGATGGCCCGCTTCTGTCAGGAGCATGACTTCTATTTGTCCGCCGGGAGAACGCAATGTTTCCCCGGCACTCACACCGGCGCACACGAAATACATCGCGATGCCTAATGATGGTCGCAGTAATTGCATAGGTTTCCTTACTTTTCAGGGTCTTCCGCCCAGAACCAGGCCTGCTCAGGGGTGGATTTCAGATCAGTATCCCAACGTAACGGTTTCTGGAGACGGGAACATCCTAATTTTATGCGATACAGCAGCCGATCGACCGGGATGGGCCACCGATCGACACCAATCAACACGTTTGGAAATCATCAACCATCCCGTGATCGTCCACCGGCGCTACTCCGGAAACGCGAGCGTCCCGCGTCATTTTTTCTTCACACCTCGCATGAAATTAATGCTTGCTATATCATTGCCTTGATCCGGACCGGCGGTGCTGCGGCCTCGCGTCACATCCGATTCCAGTTGTGCAAGCAGGCGTTCGGCGACTTCAGGATGGCTTTTGTAGAGGTTGTTCTGTTCGCCGGGATCGGCTTCCATATCGTAGAGTTGCGCCGGGGAATCATCCGTCATTTGTTCCTTGGTCCACCCGCCGGATCCTTTGGTCAGCAGTAGCTTCCATTTTCCTGAACGGTAAGCAAATTGGCCACTGATGGAATGGTGAACCACCCCCTTGCGGGAGGAGGCAATCGGCTGCCCCTTAAGCGCGGGCGCAAAACTGACGCTGTCTTCGCCAGCGGTTGCAGGCAGCTGGGTGTCGGTCAGCTCGGCGCAGGTGGCCATCAGGTCGGTCAGGCAAATGACTTCATCACAGGACGTTCCGGCTTTAACTCCCGCCGGCCATCGAACAATGAACGGCACGCGGTGTCCGCCGTCCCAGATATCCGATTTGGAGCCGCGGTAATGCGCGTTGGGGTAATGGCCCAGCTTCTTTAAGAAATCAAGCCCCCCTTTGTCACCCTTGGCACCATCGCAAACCTTCGAGCAACCGTTGTCGCTGGTAACAATGATCATTGTATTGCCAGCCAACCCCGAGGCATCCACCGCCGCTGTGATCTGGGCCACCACGGCATCGGTGTGCATCACAAAGTCGGCGTACACGCCTAGTTCGCTTTTTCCCTGCCACGGCTCCGTCGGGAGAATTGGTGCGTGTGGAGAAGTTAGCGGAACATACAGGAAGAACGGCTTGCCCGCTGTTTGCTGCCGGATGTATTCAACCGATTTGTCGCCGATCACATCCAAGGTATCGATCGCCTCGAAATCGGCATGAGCCGCACCATCACGGTGGAAGGCTTTCATGGTCGTGCACTCGCCGACAAAGCGGTCGTTTTCGATGTAGATATAGGGCGGCATATCGAGCGATGCGGCAATGCCGTACCAATAGTCGAACCCAAGATCGACGGGGCCTCCGGTAATACGCGCCTTCCAATCAACACTATCGACTCCCCCCTTCATGCCTTTGGTAGGCTTTCCATCGGGGCTGCGTAGCCCCAGGCCCAGGTGCCATTTGCCGACCATGCCGGTGTTGTAGCCCTGTTCCTTGAGGAAGCCGGCGACCGTCAGGCGGTCCGGGGCAATCAGCGGCTGGCTAAATCCCCACAGCACACTTTTTTGCAATTTCGAGCGCCAGTTGTAGCGGCCGGTCAGGATGCCATAGCGGGTCGGCGTGCAGACCGAAGAGCTCGAATGCGCATCGGTGAACACCATGCCCTGCGCCGCCAGCCGATCCATTCCCGGGGTTGGAATTTTGCCCTGCTTCGGATTCAGGCACTGCACATCGCCGTAGCCCAGATCGTCGGCCAGGATATAAATGATATTTGGCTTTTCAGAGGCGGCCCATGCCGCCGCCCCGCTAAAGCAAACCAGCGTTAGCCATACGGCTTTCAATTTGGTGTTCATTATTATCTGGCTCCTTTAACGGCCTGGGGCAATGCGTGTTTCCCGGCATCCTTGTTGGTTTTAATTTCGGTGTGGCGCTTGCTCCGGGTGGTGTACCAGTGATACTTGCCCTTCGCATCCGGATCTGCCACCACCGGTGCATCGTATTCCACCGCAATAACGGTATTTCTTTCATCCGGGGCGTTCTTCGGAACTTCGATCGTTGTGATGTGGCTATCGGCGTCGTACTTAACCGGCAGGGGCTTGCGTTCGGCATCCGCCAGGAAGTAGGCCTTGGCTGGCTTGCCGGCGATGCCATTGAATGCAATGCCTTCGGGCTGCCACTCCAGCACGTGCAGAAAAACGGTCTGGTCTTTTTGGGTCATCGCCCCCCACAAGAAATCGAAATCAACCGGGGAATAGGTCGTGCCATAGATCGACTCGCCATTCGCCTGCAGCCATTCACCCACGTTCCCAAGGCGCTCGATCTCCTCCGTCAGCAAGGTGCCTTCCGGTGTCGGCCCCACGTTGAGCAGGAGGTTGACCCCCCGGGCGCCGCACAGCGCCAGGAATTCGATGATGTCTTTGTCGCTCTTCCACGCATCGTCGGTGCGGTCATAACCCCAGTTGTGGCGCATGGTCATGCAGGTTTCGGTGTCTTCCGTCATGCGCTTCGCGGGCAGCATGCGGTCGGGAAGCGAATTGAAGTCGGCATACTTTTGTTCCTCCACGGGCACCCTGCGGCTGTAGAGGCGGCTGCAGATTACGGCATTGGGCTGCAGCTCGCGCACCCGGGCTCCCTGCGCATTGGCCTCGATCAGATCATTGCCCCCGGTATCAAACCACAAAACGGACATTTCGCCATAGTTGGACAGCAGCTCATCCAGATTCTTCTCGACCAGTTTAAGATATTCCTCCGTCGACAGGGTTCCGGGATTTCCCTTTCCCCGGCTACGGTGGTACCAGTCCTTGAACTGGGAATAATAGACCCCGAATTTAATCCCCTGCCTTGCACACTCTTCGGAGAGTTCCTTGATGATATCGCGCTTGAACGGCGAGGCTTCCATCACGTTATAGTCGGTGGCCTTGGTCTCGAACAGGCAGAAGCCTTCATGGTGCTTGGAGGTGATGACCATGTATTTCATCCCGGCATCCTTGGCAATCGACACCCATTTGGCGGCATCGAATTCCGTGGGATTGAATTGCGGAGCCAATGTGTCGCGGTATTCCTTGCCCGGAATCTTGGCGCTGTTCATTACCCACTCCGCGCTGGCGCCGCCCTGCTCCTTGCCATAGTCCTTGCCCTTCCATTCGCCGCCGGCGATCGAATAGAGCCCCCAGTGGATAAACATGCCGTAGCGCGCATCGCGCCACCACTCCATGTGGGAATCGCCGGTAGCGTCCGCCACCCCCGCCAAAGGCTTCAAGGTCAGTAACGCGAGAATAATCAACAGGTTTTTATGCTTCATGTGTATTTCCTTGTTATCAGTAGTTTTTACGATTTTATTTTCCGTAAAGTCAATCAGGCTAAGGGATCCAGCACACCTCTTCCAAATTTATAAAATACCCTTGTGGCGCCATTAACTCTATCGCCTGAAAAGGGTATTTTCGGAAGCGGTTCGGGAACCACCATACCACGTCTCCTTTGTCGGCACTCCTTAGTCCAGCCGAATTTGCAGGTTGAGATATTTTACGGGATCATCGGTTCTGTATCGGTTGGTGACAGACTCATACCCATCGACGGATGGGCCGACGAGGATTTCGTTCTGTGCATTGGTAAACGAAACAGAATCCACCAGGTTGGTTGAATCGATCAATAGATAGGTCAACCCCTGCCCGGCAAAACCCGAACGACGGCTATGCACGTATTCAAAGAAGTTGGTTCCTCCATCAAGCGTGGTACCCACCGACTCCCGGGAACCGGCATCCGAGTTCGTGGGGTTCATGCCCAGCGCATATTCCACAAGATTATTGTAACCATCGCCAACGCCGCCGTTTTCCACATCGGCATCCTGCTGCGCATGGGCGCCGCTCAACCCGTATCCCGCAATCCAGCCTGCATATCCTGCAGCGGGGACGGGTGCCGGAATGGGCGTCAGCGTCACCGAGGCCAGCTGCTTAACGTGCTCATTATCCTGCCCGTAGGCGGCAAAATGAAAACTTCGGGAAAAGTCGAAGGAGTCGATGTGGCCGGTCGCTTCCTCGAACCCATTGATCGAATACCGCCAGTCCGCCCCGCCGGCCCCGTCCGTTTCGACGCGGAGAACCACGGGGGTGTTTTCACCCGCAACAAACTGCTGAACAGTCCCGGACGCATCCAGCAGGGTGTTGGAGCTCCCGTTCGCCAGCCAGAGGCCGCGGGTTTGCGAGGAGTTGGAATGGAGAATCACATTCGCTCCGATGCCGTATGCCGTGGTCGCTTTGACAAACGGGTTATTCGCCCCCGAATAGGAGTCTGCGGATTCCAGCAGACCAAAGCTGAATAGGTTTCTTCCCTGCACATTAATGCTTTCGGCATAATAGGTCACCGCGAGTTCAAAGCCGCCGTACGACTGGAAACTGTTCGTCGAGTAGAGCAATGCCGCATTTTCCCACCAAGCGTCGCCATTGCTGTACGTCGCAGTGCCGCCATCCGCCCAGCCGGCCCCGCCGCCCAGATCCACAGATGCCGCACCGCCGCCGGTTCCATTCGTATTGATATCCAGTCCGTCATTGTCGAAGCCGTCCTGATAGATGAGCGGCAGCGAAATCTGAATGGACACCGTGGCCGGGGCGCTGTTGGTCTGTCCGTCGCTGACGGTATAGGTGAAACCGTCGCTTGACGCCGTACTATTCGTCGGCGTGTAGACCAGGTCCGGAGCGGTTCCGCTCAGCGTGCCGTTAATCGGCAGTGCCGCCACGGCATAGCTCAGACTGTCGCCGTCCATATCCGAACCGCCGAGCGAAATCGCCACCGAATCGCCATGGAGAACAGAGGCCGCCTGGTCTTCGGCAACCGGCACACTGTTTCCGGCCGATCCCGCTCCTTTGACCGTAAGATAGTCCAGGTCGAAGAAGCCGGTGCTGAACGTGTTATAGAATTCGATGGTGGCAAGGGCGGCCGTCGGCGCAAAGAACAGGCTGTCTCCCAGCACCAGCGCATCATCAATCCACAGGCTGAAGGTTTGTTTTTCCACATCCGCTTCAATCCGGAAGGTGTACCATGTTCCAACCGAATAGCTATCGATGTCGGTATACTCTCCGCTCTGATAATAAAACCGCAGATACCCGTTTCCGGAAAAACCAACGTGGCACGCCTTGGCTCCGCCGGCATCCTTGAGGATGAAGAACATGCTGTTATCGGTTTGCCCCGCCTTCATACGGAATTCGCAGGACATCGTTTCCGACTGCTCGCCGAGATTCCTGTTCAACCTGGCCCCCGAAGCGTTGTCGGAATCGCTGTCGGTCATGCGGACACTCTGGTTTCCACTGCCGGGGACATCAACAATTTCAATGGTTCCGCCGCTGGTGTCGCATAAATACCCGGACGGCTGCGCCCCGACCTCCTCCGCATCGAACGAATCGTCAAACAACGTGTCCAGCTCAACAGGTGCGTTTGTGTACGCTTCGGAGGGTTCAAGATCCCGACCGATGGCCCCGCCACACCAGAATTCCTTGATGTCGATATATTCGGGGCGGATACCTGACTCATCTTTAATGGACTGGTCCTGTGAACCGTTATAAACGAAGGTGTGCCCATTCCCTTTAACCTTAATATCCGTGCTGTTGATGTTCATGAAGACATTGGAACTGACGGTGGCATTTTGCGAATTATCATCGAGATATACGCCATGGCTATGACGGTCCGGCCCAATATCCCACCAGCTGCGCTTCGTAATATTATAGATCCAGTTTTCTGTAATCAGGGCGTCGCTCATATCACTTTTGGTGTGAATCCCGCCGCTGTCCAGCGCCCGTATCGAGGTATCATGAATCCGGTTATTGGCAACCAGCGGTTCTTTTGTTGCGGTGGTGTCATACGTAGCGCCCCAGCCTACATTCATTCCCAGCCCGTTGATCTGTGAAAACTCATTGTGGGTAATCGAGATGCGATCCGGCCAGAAGGCGAACAGCCCGGTTCCACCGTAGTACAAAGTGCCGATGCGGAAAAAATAGTTGGAGTCGAAGAGATCCAGCGAGGAGAGCTCATCCCCCGTTGCCCACCGATTATTGTCTATGTCGTAGATAATCGCCGATTCAGCAATTTCCGAAAAAACATTACCGACTACGGTATTATTCGTGGTTCCGGTATCAAACCCCATGGCCGCCGCGCCCATTTTTGTGAACAGGCAGCGTTCGATGCGAACGTTATTGATTCCTTTGAAGTAGGTGGCCGTCGGCAGAACATTAAACTGCTTCGTCGACCAGCCGTTGGTTTCATCATACGACGCAAGAACCCGCATACTGCCCTGACGCTGAACCATGCCGTTGGTCATCGGCTCCAGCCATGCGGCCTGCTGAAAGGTAAGACCGAACAGCGTGAGGTTTTCCGTGTCTTCAACATGCAGGAGCTCTTCAAGCTCCGGCACATAAACATTCGCGGTCGACATATCCTCATCCGCCCGTGGTATGTAGTATACCGTGTCCGTATCGACATCGAGGAACCACTCGCCGGGTGTGTCGAGGAAATCAAAGTGGTTTTCAAAATAGTAGGACGGCGTTCCGTCGAGCGGCCCCTCCAGCCAGCCCCAATAGGCCGCCCGCTCAGGATCCATCGGCGTTACGACGGCTTCTGTACCGTTGGTTGTGAAACTGTCGATCCGAAGACGGCACGAGGTGAAGGAGCTGGCAATCACCATCTGTACCCGGTTGAGATTGCTCCAGTTTTCAATCTCATCCTTATTGATTCGTATCTGCTGCGCAGCGTCGTTATTCGCAATGATTTTATAGGGCGAACCGTATTCCGGATAGCGGGCACGCTGCGCGGGCCGGTTGTTTACATACAGCTGATTAAAGACCTTGGAATTTGCACTGGCCGAATAGATGCCGTTGCTCAGCGCTGTCCAACCGGTGATCGGTCGGCCTCCGTCAATAATGGGTTCTTCATCCGGATAATTTCGATAGATCACCCGGAACCCGTTGTTTCCCGAGTCTTGGGCATCCAGTGTCAGGGCCTGACTCAGGGAAAACGTACCGCCGCGAAGATAGACGACGATATCCCCCGTCATACTGCCGTTAATGGTGCGAACCGCATCGCGAGCCATTTCCAAGGTCTGGAACGGCGACTCCAGGGAGCCGGGATTGCTATCCAAACCTAAGTTCGAATCCGCATAGTAGACCGCCTGGGTTCCTGCCTGAGCCAGGCTGCTCCATGTAATGGCAACAGCCAGCACTGATAATTTCAATATGGATTCCATGATATGACTCTCAAGTTAACGTTTTTGTTATGGTGTTGGCCCACCCCCGGGCCGGTGTTTTGTTTACCGCCCGTTCGGGATCAGAGCATGAACCAGCGACGGACAAAGAGCATCCCCGCTCCACTGACCATAATCATCCCCAGCGCCGCCGGTTCCGGGATCACAGCATACGAGACCTCGAGACCGCCGACACCAAATTTATTGGTATCCTGATAGGTGTCGGCCTCGATCGAAAGAGCGGTTCCCGACCCGAAACCACTAATATCAATCGTCTGTATCGTATTGGCAACGTAACCGCTCAGATTCACATTATTCGCGGTGCCGCTCTTATCACCGCTAAAAAACAGATCCATGCCATCGTTACTGTGGCCGACTGAAGTCAGAGTAATCGCACTGAACGTCAGCTCCGCGATATCATCTGCTGCAAGTCCGCTGCCGCCCGCATTGAAGTTCTCGATCGACAGGCTGGTAAAAGACATCCACTCATTGTAGGTCCCGTAGATTGTACCATCGTTCACACCCATCGAGTTCACACTTACCTGAAGCCAATCGGTGGGGGTGCTTCCGTGCAAGTCATCAGCAGTGACCGTGTAAACGATGTCAAACGTCGCTCCGCTGGCATCAACAACGGCCGTCGATACCGTGGTCGAATTTGTATAGTTACCTGCCGACGGCAGATCCAGGCTAATCCCCGCCTGCGCAGCACCTGCCAGCAGAACGCCCGCCAGCGTCATCATAAATCCAAACCATCTTGCTTTCATTGTCATCCCATAGATATTGAAAAAAAAGGCTGGCATGTGCCGTTGAAATCCTCCACTCGGAGGGTATGAAAAAACAACATAAACACAAGCCAGCCGGACATAGGTATACAACCTTGAAACAATTGTGCAATCTGATTCCCGGACACATGGTGTCGAGCCTTGCGCAGAAGCATGGCGTGGACATTCAAAGCCGGACGTACACGCCGTGGAGCCATGTGGTTTCTTTGCTGTACGCCCACTTCTCCCATGCACTCGGACTCAACGATGTGTGCGACGCGCTCCAGATGAACGCGGCGGCGCTCTCTACCATCCGCGGCGCGGTTCCTCCGTCGCGTAACAACCTGAGCCACGCGAACAAGATCCGCAACGCGGACATGGCCGAAGAGCTCTACTGGTGCATGATGAAGCATCTGATGGATACAGTCCCGGGCTTCGCGAAGGGCAAGGTTCGGCGCGGATACCTCCGGCGCTTCAGCAAGACGATCCATGCGCTGGACTCGACCACGATCCAGCTCGTCGCCAACTGCATGGACTGGGCGAAGCATCGCCGCCGCAAGGCTGCGGCCAAGTGCCACCTGCGCCTCGACCTGCAAAGCTTCCTGCCCCGGTGCGCCATCATCGACACGGCGAAGCACCATGACAGCACGATGACCCAAAGCCTGTGCGCCGAGCTCAAACCCGGTGAAATCGCCGTGTTCGACAAGGCCTACAACAAGTTCAAGCATCTTTTCGAGCTGACGGTGCGCGGTGTCTGGTGGGTTGGCCGGGCGAAGGACAACATGCAGTACAAGGCGGTGCGAACCCCCGAAACCACGGGGCAAAAGCGCATCCTGCGCTACGAGGTCATCGAGATGGTGGTCGAAGCATCGAAGAAAGCCTATCCGTGCGAGTTGCGCCGGGTCGTGGCGCTGGTCGAGATTAACGGCAAGGATGTCGAAATCGCCTTCATCACCAATCACCTGGAGTGGAGCGCGTGGACGGTCGCCGAACTCTACCGTTGCCGCTGGGACATCGAGGTGTTCTTCAAGGAGATCAAGCAGACGCTCCAACTCTCCGACTTCCTGGGCTACAGCGCCAACGCCGTGCGCTGGCAGATCTGGATGGGGCTGCTGGTCCACCTGCTGATGCGCTGCCTCGCGTTCATGCACGGATGGGAGCACAGCTTCAAGCGGCAGTTCACTGTTGTGCGCGCGGTGCTTTGGCGCCGGTGGAACCTGCCCGCCTTGCTGGATTCCTATGGGACAGCCAAACCGCCCGGCCGCATACGGGGTGCGCCGGAACAGGCGTATCTGCCGGGGTTTGTCTAAGAGCTGTGGGACAGCCATATGCACAAAGCGCGGAACCATGGTTAACCTTCAACAAAAAATCGGAATTGACTAAATGAATCGGACATCAGAAACCTTAACAAAAACGGGGTTTTACTCTCCGTCAGCACCACCTATGGGATGAATGTGTCTTGCTTTCATCGTTTTTCCTCCGCTTGTGTTTGTCTTGTGTGGTTTTCCCTTGCGGGCCAAGCCTCGCTTTTCCGATTGATCCACCAACCTACTCCTCGCCGGAAGTTTGCATACCCTCCGTTTAGAGGGTGTCCGCAGGGCTTCAGTTTTGGGATGTTTTCCATTGGAAGGAAAACGAAAGGTATGCAGTTCCGCCTTTAGGCGGTCTACCGAACCATGTTACAAAACAACCATGTATCGAACCTCGATAATTTACATATTGGCCCTGCTGACGGGAATCCCCTACGCCATGGCCGCGTCTGCGGAAGCACCGCTTACCGATCGTTCCCTGGATCAACTGGAACAGCGGTTGGAGGAAATCGATACCGAGCTAAAAACCCTCGCCCACTACAGCCTGCGCAGCGGGATCGGCTCCATCGGTTACCATTCCAAGCCGCGGGAAACTCCTGAGCAAACCGAATGGATCCAGATCGAACTGGAGCAGGAAACCCCGCTCGACGAGATTGTGTTCGTCCCCACCATCCGGCGCGATTCGCAGGAAAAATTCATGGCGGAAGGCTTTCCCGAAATCCTCCGCATCCTCGTCGGCAAGGACAATGACCGCACGGGCACGTTGCTCGGGGAAATCCATTGCGACAAGGAAACCCTGGGCATCGCCCCGCTGATCGTCCCGGCAAACCAGACCAAGGCCTCCTGGGTACGCATCGAAGCCGAACGGCTATCCCTGGACGCCCGCAAAAAACAGTATGTGTTCCAGCTCGCCGAGATAATGATCTTCAGCAAAGAGGAGAACGTTGCGTTGCGGCAACCCGTCAATACGTCATCAATCCATCCCGACGGCACAGCTGCGTGGGACAAACGCTTTCTGGTCGACGGCCACACGCCGTATCTGATGGATGCCGCCCAGGGCGTCGAAAGCATTGGCGATTTCAGTGAACGGGCCATACAACCGTCCCTGACCATCGACTTGGAGGAAGCCTTCCCGCTTTCACGGATCCACCTGCACCCCCTGCATCTGGCCAACACCGTGCCCCAGGCCAATTCCGGCGATCTGGGCAATCCTCCCCAACTGCAGGTCGAGGGTGCCTCCCTTCCCGACTTTTCCGATGCCATTTCCCTCCTTGACTTCAAAAGGTCAAGCATACTCGATACGGGCCCGGTCATGATGTGGAACATCCCCGAGACCACCTGCCGCTACGTGCGGCTGACCGCAAAGCAACCGGCGCGCCGGCCCTCCGTGATCGGCTTTGCCGAAATTGAACTTTTCTCCAAGGGCAGGAACGTGGCGCGGGGAAAACCCATCCACAGCGTTCCACCGCCCAAGACCGGCGGCGCATTGGTCTCGCCGACCGACGGGCACAACCGCTACGGAAACATCCTGCCCATTCGAACATGGATGAACCAGCTGGCACGTCGCCAGAGTTTGGAACGCGAGCGTCCGCGCGTTGCCTCCGAACTCGCCCGCCGCTATGCAAAGCAGAAAGCCAACCTCCGCCTGATGTACGGACTGGCCGCCCTGCTCGCCGCCGGGACTGCTTTCGCGATCCTGATCGAACGCTTCGTTCATATGCGGCAGCTCGTCCGCATCAAAGAGCGCTTCGCCGCCGACCTGCACGACGAGCTCGGCGCCAACCTCCACACCATTGGACTCCTCATCGATCTCGCCCGCGAAAACATCGACTCGCGCGAAGAGCTGATTGAACTGCTCGAGCGCTCCCGCGTCTTCACGGAACGCAGCGGCGCCGCCGCGCGCTATTGCACCAACATGCTGGAAGCAAGCGGGCTGTGCGAAGATCTGGCCGAAGAGATGAAACGCTCATCCGATCGCCTTTTGGCTGATCTTGAACACGACCTGACGATCTCCGGCGAGAAACTGCTTAAGAACCTAAAACCACGCAAACGAATCGATTTGTTCTTTTTCTACAAGGAGTGTCTCACCAATATTATCCGCCACTCCGGCGCCACCGAAGTCATCACGACACTAACAACCAACGGCAAGGAACTTTATTTGACCATCGCCGACAACGGCCATGGCCTTACTGACGGTGTGCCGTCGTCGCTAAAGCGCCGTGCACGCCTATTGGGTGGGAAAGTATGGGCCGAAAGTCCCGCAGGCGACGGAACCCGAATCATACTCAAATTTAAAACCCGCAAATTCGGACTGCACAGATGAAAAGAAAAATTAAAGTCATGCTCGTGGAAGACCACGCCGGGTATCGCGAAGTGATCACCCGTGCATTGAAAAACCAGGATGCCATGGAGCTGATTAGCCAGTTTGGCACCGCCGAGATCGCCCTGCGCAGCCTGCAGGATATGTCGACCCGCAATGAACCCGACATCATTCTGCTCGACTTGAACCTGCCCGGCATCTCCGGGCTCGAAGCCCAGCCCTTCTTTGCAGCCACCCTCCCCGACACCCAAATCATTATTCTCACCCAGTCCGACAAGAAAGCCGAAATCCTTCAGGCCATTCAACAGGGAGCCAAGGGCTATCTCCTCAAGTCATCCACGGCAAAGCAGATCAGGGAAGGCATTGAAACCGTCATGGAGGGAGGGGCTTCACTGGATCCCGGCATCGCCCGATTCATCCTAGGCACCATGGGCGGACCAAAACCGAAAGCCAGTCTCGAAAAGAATCTCTCTGTCCGGGAACTGCAAGTCCTTGAACTGCTGGCCGACGGACTGGTCAAAAAAGAGATTGCCTCAACCCTCAAGGTCAGCGTTACCACCGTGGCCGACCATGTCCGCCACATCTACGAAAAGCTCGAAGTCCAAAACGCCCCCGCCGCGGTCCACCGCGCCCACCGCCTCGGCCTCTTCCATCGCGATAACTGACACGGGCTTCTATTCTGCCGGCCGGATCCACATGCAGTGGCCGGGCGATGATGGATGCGCGGAGGTTCATTCCTATTCCTTCGATTTCTTGTTGCTCATCGAAATGATTCGCAAGTCGGTCTTAACACCGGGAATGGCCAGTTCCGGAACCGGCCCTTTCGCCTCCTGCTCTTTCAGGTAGTTGATCCAATAGCGCTCACTCTTGGTGATGTCCGAATCCTCGTTGATCATCAGCGGGCGGCAGACATCCCACCATTCCCCATAAAGCTTCAGCATCCGCTCCAAAACCTCGGGGTGCTGCTTGCTGACATCCGATGATTCACCGGGATCCTTTACGATATCGCAAAGAACCGGGCCTTTCTTCATATCCTGAGTCACCGTTAGGCGCCATTGCTCGTTGCGCACGGCAAACGTGCGGAACTTGTTGTTGTCCGCGCCTGGGTTCTTTCGGTGCTTTTCATGCTTGGAAGCCGGATTGCCCCAACGTCCTGTGTGGTAGAACATCGTCCGGTTTTCCCACGGCGCATTGGGATCTTCCAACAGAGGCAACAGGCTTTTTCCGTTCAGCGACAAGTCACTCACATCGGCACCGGCTAGATCGGCAAAGGTGGGTAGCAAGTCGAAATGACGTGCCAACGTATCGATGTCGCGCCCGGCTTCGGTTTTTCCCGGCCAACGGATAAAGAACGGCACGCGCGAACCGCCCTCGGTCACACTGGTCTTCCCGCCCTTCATTCCGGCGTTGTAGACCGAGCTGGCAACGGAACCGTTGTCCGTCATGAAAATAAGGATGGTGTCCTTGGCCAGCCCCCACTCATCGAGCTTCTCCATCAACAGCCCCATATTGTCATCAATATTGCTGATCATGGCAAAAAACCCGGTCTTCCCTTTGGCCTTCGGGTCATTCTCCGCATACTCATACATTTTCGCATATTTTTCAGGAGCGCTCCACGGGCCGTGGGGTGCGTTGGGAAAGATGCAGGCAAAGAACGGTTTGCCCGCTTCATGCTCCTGCTTCATCCACTGCATGGCCTGGCCGAAGAATACATCGGTGCAGAAGCCGCGCGTCTGGACAAACTGACCGTTATGACGAATCAACATGTCATGGTAGGAGCCGTTGCTGCGGATTCCGCTCGAACCGGCAATACCGCCGCCATGAATCAGGGACTCGGTAAACCCACGATTGTGCGGCTGATACGGATCCGCATCGCCCAGATGCCACTTGCCGAAAATCCCGGTGCTGTAGCCGGCATCCCGCATCACCTCGGGCATCGTCTTTTTGTCCAGCGCCATCAGGTCGCGGTGGAAAATCGTGTGCGTGACCCCCACCTTGAACGGGTGGACGCCCGACATGATCCCTGCCCGCGTCGGCGCACAGCTCGAACTGACATGGAAGTCCTCGAAGCGCGTACTCTGCTCGCGGAACCTGTCGATGTGCGGCGTTTTAATGTATGGATGACCGTTGCAGCTCAAGTCCCCATAGCCCTGATCATCCGTCATGACTACGATGATATTGGGCCGTTGCCCACCCCATATCGTAGTACCCCTGTTCTGTTCATTGGCCAGCAACTCCGGGGCACAGCCTGCGCAGGCAACGACGAAACACAACAACCCTTTATTCATAACAACCTTCTTGTTTTTTAAACTTCATATCTTTAATGGAGTTCCACTGTCAATACCTCGCCGGAAGTCATGGAAACCGGCTCAATGAATTCAATGGCGATGCCGTTTTCCCGGTTCACCCATTCGGCCGTCAACGGCTTCCCGCCCAGCATCACCGTCGCCTTCGTGCAATTCGCACCGCGAGGATTCAAGCGAAGTGTTTTCAACGAAGGGAGCCCCAGTTGACGACGAGTTCCGACTTCATTTAACCTCCATTAATCCGTTGGCTGAAGGTGCCCCACCCTTCAGCCGCCGTGAACGGTGCACGGAAATTTTCGGGTTGGATGACGGGACCGAATCCCATCACTCCGGCGGGACCATCATATTCAAAACCACATGCCGCGAGAAACACAGCGTAAGACGACATGGCCCGTGCATAGTGATCCGAACACTCGATTTCGTTGTAAGGATTCCGCTCTTCAGGACGATAGCGGTCATGGATCGCACGGGTCACGGCCAGACCTTGCATGACCAATTCAGGAGTACCTTCAGCCACCATATGGGAAGCGGCCTGATATTCAAACCGCCATTGGGCCAAGTGCACATGATCAACGCGGAATCACCGGTCCATGCATAATATCGTCCTTCCGTGAAGGTTTTGCGGAAGGATTCAACGTCCGGCACAAAGTTGTGTTTCCACAGCGTATTCAAGGCAGACTGCATATGCTCCTTGTTATACAATCGAACCAGCCCAAGCTGGTTGGCCCAGAACTGTCCAATCACCTGATCAACATAAACGCCCGGCCCCACACCAATGGCCTTCGGATACGCCGGTTCCTCTTCCTGTACGTAGTATTCGCCGTTATACAGCATCGCGATACCTTTGCTGCCTTTTTCGTACAGGCCGTGAAGCACCTCACCCTCCCGGTCGGACAAATCAAATTCATTCTGAACAGGCAGTTTCTCTTTAGTGATCATCCAATTTCCACCAAACTCTTCTGCTCATATCGATCCCTGAGTTTTCGAGCGTTAAGATCTCCAGCTTGCTAGTCCTGCCGGATTTCAACCTTGATGAACATCGCGGACTCATCGGCCTCGTAACGATTGGTGACGGGTTCGTAGCCATTGTCCTCAGGCCCGACGAGGATTTGATCCTGCCGATTGGTGTAGCCGGCGGAATCCAGCAAGTCCTCGGAATCAATCAGCCAATAGGATATGTCCTCCGTTTCATAATCCGTCAGGCGATAATGGATATATTCAAAGTAGGTGGTCCCGCCGTCGCTCACGGTACCGACGGATTCTCGCGAACCGGCATCGGCACTGGTTGGATCCATCCCCAGCGCGTATTCCGCCAGGTTATCGTAGCCATCACCCTCCGCATCGGCATTGGCCAAAGCGTCGTCGCCGCTCAATCCATACTCGGAAGCCCAGCTATCATAGGGCGTCTCGACGAGGGACGTGACGTCGCCATGCAGCGTCACCTTATCGATCATCGCAAGCGTGGCGCCCGTGGAGGTAGTTCCCCGGCCCCAGGCATAGATGCGGAAGGTCGTCGGCTCGCTCAGGTTTTGGTACGCGCTTCCAGACAGATCGACACTCACCGACTGATACGTGATGGATTGACCGATGGTGGAGATGGTCGTCGAACTTCCGATCAGGTTGCCCGCTCTATCTGCGCTTCGCTTGCGGGCGAGCTACTTTGTTCCTGACAGCTCGCTCTGGACCTCGGCAAGCCGCTTCGCGAGGGCTTCCGTTTTTTCCGGATACTGTTTCGCCAGGTTTTTCTTTTCGCCCACATCTTCGGCAAGGTTAAACAGCTGGTCTCTCTTTTTGTCGTACACATATTTCCAGTCGCCGACCCGAATCGCCTGACCTCGATAAAGGTACCAGTCCCGTTCCGGAATATTCTTAAAGTCCCCTTTGAGGAGCGAGCGGATATCCAGCCCGTCAATCGGCCGATCAGACGGAACTGCAACATCAGCCAGCGCGGCAAAGGTCGGAAACAGATCCAGCGTCGAGGTCTGCACATCGCACTCCACACCGGCCGGCACCGTGCCCGGCTGCCATGCGATACACGGCACGCGGCATCCTCCTTCATAGGCCGTGAATTTTCCATCACGGAGCGGGCCGGAACTGCCGCCGTGCTCTTTGCCCCCCAGATAGGGCCCGTTGTCGGAAGTAAAAATGACCAGCGTATTTTTATCCAATCCATTTTTCTTCAGTGTGTTCAGGATCTGCCCAACAGACCAGTCCAGCTCCTCGATCACATCACCGTAAAGGCCGCGCTCCGTTTTTCCCTTGAATTCTTCGGTGGCATACAGCGGCACATGCGGCATCGCGTGTGCTAGGTAGAGGAAAAACGGCTGCTCTTTATTCACCGTAATGAACGCCTGCGCCTTTTCGGTGTAGCGTTTGGTCAGCGTCGCCTGATCAACCGGCCATTCAATCACTTCTGTTCCCGCCATCAGTGGAACCTGATTGTGGTATTTTTTCTTACCGCCTTCCAGATAGTTTTCGCGGGTCATCCCCTCGTTAAACACAATGTTGTCTGCCAGCGGTGTTTCCGGTGCCTGCCACATGTCGTTGCTGTAAGGAATGCCATAATACAGATCAAACCCTTGCGCTGTCGGCAGGAATTTGGCCCGATGGCCAAGGTGCCACTTGCCGATCAATGCGGTCTGGTAGCCCTTTTCTTTCAGCAGTTCAGCAATCGTGATTTCCGACGGCGGCATGCCGCCTTTGCTGTGGGGAAAATAGACTTTATTATCGTGCCCCCAGCGCTGGGCAAAGCGCCCGGTCAGCAGCCCGGCACGCGAAGGCGTGCAGACGGAACTCGACGTTGAAAAGTCCGTAAACCGTATGCCCTGCTTCGCCATGCGGTCCAGCTCCGGCGTTTCATAGCCCTCGGCACCATAGCACCCCAGATCGCCATAGCCCATGTCATCCGCATAGATGATGATAAAGTTGGGCTGTCCTTCAGCGAAAATTGAAACATGGCCAACAATGGCCATTGCGATACTTACTTTAAGAAAAGCTCTCATTTGCATCTCTCTCATTTGTTGGATTTACAAACTACGTTATCGAGACCGAAGAACGTGCCTTCACTTTTCGGTTTTTTTCCGACGACTTCCACGCGCAGAACGTACGCGCCTTCAACCGGCTCGAAGGTCCCCAACTCAATCGGCTTGGCCGCGACCGGTTTGGCGGCATACAGATCCACATCCCCTCCCGCCGGATTTCCGTTCACCGTAAAACGCAACGTAGCGAAGTTATCGCTTTTTGTAGCGTACAGGATCAGCTTTTGTGCAACCGCATCGGAGGCCGGGATCTTAAACTCCACGGCGTCGCCAACCGCCAACCCTTTGTACAGCACGTGATCATTTTCGTTCCAGCTGCCTTTATATTTTTTAAGATTCTGGGGCATCTGCTCCAGATGCGGAGGTGCGTAAACGAGCTTCATCTTTTCAAATTCAACCGCACCATCGAACGGCGAGGCGATTTTCTCTGGTATCCGCGGCACAGCGATCGCCTCTTCCGGGTCCGGCTTACGGTTCGAGGTGGTCGTTGCATCGCCATACCAATAGACGCCCACGCCATAGCCCATATCGCACTCCGTCCACGTCCAAACCTCCATATCGAGCTGGAGCGAACGAGCAAACGGCATGGTATCCAGCGACCGCGAACGGGTTTCCGTGCTATATCCCTGGGTATTGCGTTCGCCCACAGCGGTTTTGCGATTCAGCTTGTTATATTTATGACTCATCGGCTGGGCCTGAAAAGGATGCTCATAAAAGTCCGTACTGCGGCCGCCCCATGAGTAGGCATAATAATCTTCCGTGCCGGTGCCGAAGATGGAAGGGAAGTCCTCTCCATCCACCCAGATTTTGGCATCACCTTCGCCCCACCAATCATCCGTCGGGTTCATGACCGTGAGCGTATCGCCGACATAGACGCCGCGCCCTTTAAGCGTCACATAGTTCCAGTCCGAATAAGGACGGGTGTGCACCGGATACTGCCCACGCCACGCCGCGTTGAAATACATGGAACGCTCATCCCATGTCCACGCGCCCCTCTTAACCGACACCTGCGCATCGATCGGTTCGTCATTCAAATTAACGAGCGAAACTTTCGCGGACTGTTTGTAGGGCATCACCCAGCGGCAACTCATGGTTCCATCCTCCGCCACCGTGCGATACCACCCCTGAACCGGGTTCAGCCCAATGCCGGACCCGAAGAAATCACCGATCGGACACCAAACGGTTTCCATTCCATCAAACTCCATTTTCAGAATGGTCTTACGGGTTACGTCCATATTTTCATAGCTCCCCAGTTTCACGCTTAGCTCGCGAATCGATCCGACGCCAGAGGGAAGCTCCAGCTGCTTTTCAGCTTTCGGATCGAGCTGAGCAGTGAACCCAACAGGCTGAGCGGTTCTTCCAATGGTTGGACTCAGCAGAGTTTTCCCGACGGTTGCAGTCAGCGGTTTCAACGCTTCAAAATCCTCCATCGTAAAGGACTTCACGGGAGTGCCTTCATCGTATTCACGATAGGTAAAAATATAATAGTGCGGCAAATGATCCAGCGTCACCTTGCAACTTCTCGCATAGGGGATCGGGAAAAAATTCACAGACGAACGCAGGGATGTGTGACCAAAGGGATATGGAATGAGCCCTGTGCCATCGAACAGGCCCAATTTATTGCCGACCAGCACCGGCTCGGCAGAACCATCGATGTAAATTCGCAGGGTCACATCGGAAGTACCTTTTTCAGGACTTTCCCACGGCATCCAGCTGCGAACAATCACACCGGGTCCCGAATGATCCATCATCACCCATTCCTTGCGACCATTATTTTCTTCAACGCGAACAAAATTATGATCATTGGGGCCGCTGTTATAGTCATGATTTTTAAACCAGTTCTTTGGTTCATCCGGCGTCGTGGATTCCCGGCTGTAACTGCTGGTCTGCTTCAGTCTGAAATTTTTTTCTGGAAAACGTGCCACCGATTCGTGATCCACCATTTCGGTCAACAATGACTCGATAGTTACGCTCTCTTCTGCCTGTACAGAAAACACTGACAGTACCGTAGCGGCACACAACAGGCTCATGGTTTTAAAATATTTATTCATTGAGTGACTCCTTATTTCTCAGGGGACTCGCACTTCCCGTTGTACCGACCTATGAATCTGGATTTTCTACCACAGAGCGCACAGAGACACTGAGAAAAAAAGCTCTGTGCCTCTGTGCCCTCTAGCGAAGCGGGTGGTGAAAATGGTATTTTAATAATTTCCGCCCCCCTTAGATTCCGTTGAAAGTGTGCGGCGTTGTGCGCCGAAGGTGCGGGCAAGTTCACTAAACGTATCGTGATCGCCGATATCCTGCTGTGCCTGTTTAGCCAGCTTCATCAGTTCGGCCACCTTTTCAGGATGCCGGTCCGCCACATCGGTGGTTTCGCTGATATCCACCTCCAGATCAAAAAGCATCGGTTTTTCAACCCGGATGACGTCGTTCTTTTCCATATACGTTTGCCAGGAGGAGGCAATGCTCCCTTTCTCAGGTTCGGTATACGGTAGCATCAATTTCCATTGTCCATAACGCACCGCACGCAGACAGTCGTGTTGATAATAAAAATAGGGGCGATCCAGACGATCTGTTTCTCCATGGATCAACGCCGAAACATCCAGCCCGTCAATCACGCGATCCGACGGAGCCGTTCCGCCCGCCAGCTTCGCAAGCGTCGGCATCATATCAATGGTCGCCACCACGGCATCGCACTCGGTTCCGGCAGGCACCTTACCCGGGGCCCGGATGATGAAGGGCACACGCAGTCCGCCCTCCCACGCCGTCGTCTTCGCCCCGCGCAAGGGCTTGGCCGACCCGCCATGTTCCGCCCAGTTCGGCCCCATCGATTTCTTATGACCACCACTGCGGCCAAAATACCAGGGGCCGTTGTCACTGGTGTAAATGACATAGGTGTTTTGATCTACCCCCTCGTCCTTCAGCGCCTGCATCAGACGGCCGACATTCCAGTCGAGTTCCTCCACCGTATCGCCGTAAAGGCCGCCAGCCGATTTACCCTTAAACTCTTCCGACACAGCCAGCTTTACATGCGGCATGGTGTGCGCGAGATAAACGAAAAACGGCCTCTTCCGGTTACGTTTGATGAATGCAATCGCCTCATCCGTGTAACGCCGGGTCAGTTGGCTCATATCGGCCTTCGACTCAATCTTCTCACCATTGCGGAACAAGTCCACATAATGATCGTTGCTGGCGGGCGGACCGAACGAATAGTCAAACCCCTGATGCGGCGGCAGCAATTCGACCTTATGCGTTCCCGGCTTGTGCCCGGCCAAATCCCACTTACCGAACATGCCCGTCGTATAGCCCTGCGTCTTCAGCACTTCGGCCAGGGTAATTTCCTCGAGATGCAGTTCGGGATGAACCGAATCCGGATTCGCATGCCGGGCGAGCCGCAGCGGATAGCACCCCGTCATCAGCGACGCGCGCGAAGGACCGCAGACCGTCTGGGCATAGAAACTGGTGAGCCGCATGCCCTCCTTCGCCATCTGGTCGATGTTCGGCGTTTTAATGGTCGGGGAACCGAAGCACCCCAAATCCTGATACCCTTGGTCGTCCGTAAAAATTAGAACAATGTTAGGAGCCTTCTCTGCACTCACGACTCCCAACAGGCCGACCAGCATCATAAAAATAACATTCTTCATTCAAACCACTCCTTATTTCGGGCTACTCGTCGAGATAGTAGATCCGGTAGAACTTAACGTCCTCAGCAATGGCATTCGTGACCACAACCTCAGTTCCGCTTCCTGTAAAAGTCGTGATATTTCTCCAGGAATCATCTGTTAAATTTGTGCAGGTTTGCACATCGTACGTTATTCCCGAAACCGTATCCCAGCTCAGCACCATTGCGGTTCCATTCGAGACAAAAGCCATGGACGCATCAGTCGGAATTTCCACAACAGGCTCAGGCACTTCAGTAAGGGTAAACGACACCCAATCTCCTATATCACAGGTCGTTCTCATTTTCACATTGCCCGAGCTGTCAACTCTTTCCCTTAAAACTGATCAGGTTTACCAACCGGAATTATTGCTCTGCTGGTAAGTACTTCCGGGCAGATAATAATTTGAATCTGCATTACCGGAAGCGCTGTTGTCACGAAGCAATCCATCATCAGAATTCACACAATAAAACCCGTAACCACCATTACCGTCTGATGTGCTTCCGATGATGGTAAAGTCCGGGACATTAGCCACACGGACACCGGGCTGGTTTTCGGTGAGACCATTCCGGCTCGTGATGCAGTTAATGATCATCATGCGCTCACCGCCGTCGTTGGCCTCAAAGCGGATGCCTCGGAAATGGTTGTCCGATGCATCACAATTATCGAGAATCACGTTATAGCAATCCGTTGAGAGATTGAATCCATTCCCAGCCGTGCTTTCGCTGAGATTCATATTCTTGACCAACGTATTTTCGGCACGTCGGAAATAGAGATTGTGGTCAAACCCAATCAGACAGCCGTTTGCATGGGAGTCACCGTTCTGAATACGCAGATCATTCACACCTTTCACGTGGATGCCCATCGTACACCGAGTCACCTCCACATTTTCAATGCGCATGCGTTCCGTATTATTTCCTGCGCCCTGATCGCTGAAGAGAATGCCATACACATTGCCCCGAACGGTATTGCGGGGATTCTCGGTTGCATCCAGCGTCTGCTGGTCGGCCGGCTGTTGCCCATCGACCGTCAAATCCTTAATGGTCACATCGCTGGTCATCAGAGAGCCCTGACTCGGTCCGAGCAATACCGGAACATTCGATTCCACATCCATTCGTATCCTGGAAAGTCCGGCACCCTGCCCCCTCAGCGTAGTGCCGCTGTAAATCACCAGCGAGTCGCTGACATAATGATCGCCTGCCGCAAGCACAACATGACCGCCGCTCTGGGCATGAATCGTGTCCAGTGCAGATTGAATCGACTCCCCAGGTTGGACGGTGACGGTCGGCTGATTAAATTTAAGTTCCAGTTTCGGAGCCGCAATCGTGCTGTGCTCCCGGCTGGCATAAGTGCTCATGCCATCGAGTCCGATGTTGTGGGGCGACTTGACCGCCACCGAAAAGGAGCCGCCTGTCTTCAGAGCCTCTGTGACTTCATCGAGCACATCAATTTTAATGGCCTGGCTGTTGGTCGTTACCCAGGCATCGATTTCTGCACCGGTCACCGGTTTCGTGTTCCAGGTCACGCCGTTTTCCGTCCAGCTGTTATCCTCCACCAGATAGGCTGCGTTTTGTACCGGATCTGTTCCGTCGGCGGTGGTGATGATCCAGATGTAGGCAGAATCAGGAATTTCGGTGGTACTCGGAAGAGTGAATTTAAGGAGCAGCTCCATCTGATTATACGCGGAGTTGATGGTTTTGATTTCGGCGACGTTTCCAAAATTAGCATCCGCATTGAAACCATCCCAAATATAGGCATCCGCAACAGCCTCCAGCTCCAGCAAATCCGGCATGGGTTCTATGAATACAGATGCGAAGCCTGCCTCTTCAGCACCAATGTTCAGTACATGCGAGGTCTCAGCCAGTTGACCAACAATATTGGATGCCGTCTGGTTCCAATCATTGGAAACGAGGTTTGTGGATTGAGTAACGCCGTACCGCTTATGGGGAACCGAGAACCAGGTAGCCACCAGATCGTTACTTACCGCCTGAAGGGACTTCAACGCGAAAACCGATACCGCATTCGTTGGAACTGTTCCTGCCACATATTCCTGCCAGGCCAGTTGCCCATCACCGTCCGTATCACTGTCATCTACTGCCTGATATTCAGCGACCGAGGTCAATCCGGTGTAATACGTGTCCAGCCATTCATAAGATGTTCCGTTCGTCGTCATCATGGGTGAATAATAAATCACCTGCAACGTATCAACGCCGTTGGTGGAATCTGTATCTACCCAGTTTATACTCCAGGCATTTGTATCCACTCCGGGCGCAAAAATCAGTCCGTTATTCGAAAGATTACCTTCCCATTGCATAATGTTCCACGCACCGTTTTCTTCCAAACTCTGGAAACCGACGTCCAGCAAAGCACCGGATTCAAAGACAACATCGCCACCGGTTCCATCGTCGTCCTTGTCATCCACAAAGATGGGCGTTATGCCGCCGGCATCAATCCCCACCTTCAGCGTGCCCCCGGAATCCTGTTGCCAGTTGCCGTCAAGGGAGCTGTAGCTTCCGATGCCGATTTCATCCACCGCACTGCCGAACACTTCAAACATTCCGAAAGAACCTACTTCGACTCCTGCCCGTGACTGAAAAATTCCATCGCTGATATAAAGTGTTCCATTGCCGCCCGTTCCCACTGAAAGGCTCGTGCCGCCCGATTCCCGCGCGGCAATATAAGACGCATCTGCGCCGGCAATATTGATCCGCCCGGTCGAACCAAGCGATTGGGCAATCTTCATGATCCCGGCTTCAAAAACACAGCTCCCACTCAATATATTCAGCGTGCCGTCTGAACCGCTTGCGTTGCCTACATAGTACCCGCCGCCCGATGTAGCTTTCCATCTGTTGCCGGCACCGATATCAACCTCCAGCGACGCCGTTCCAGTCCCAGCCAGCAAAACAGTTAGAGTCCGGTATTCTGTGGCGGAATGGGTTAGGGAATTATTGATGAGGTAGGTCCAGCTATCGGCATCCATCACAACCGCCTGACCGCCTGCAGAACCGGCAATCGTGACGGCGTTCGTGCTGGCCGGAACCGCCCCGGAGTCCCAGTTTTCGGGGACTTCCCAATCGCCGCCCAATGCATTGGTGTAGTCCGCCGGATAAGCAGCCGTAACCAGACCGACCAAGGCCATGAATGTAAGTTTGACCTTCATATATTTCCTGACTATTCCACAATGATGCGGTAGAAGCCCTCGTCATCCGGAGTTGCAAGAGTGTTCATATTAGTCGCGCTGTGCACCGGAATTCCCGATTCAACAGTCGAAAATCCGTTCACCAGATTGGTCGAATGTTGCAGGGCATAGGTGCCGCCCTCCACACCAGACCACGAGAGCGTTAATGAGCTATCATCAATATTCATCAAATCAACAAGAGGATCGCTTCCCGGCTCCATACCGGTTGGCGAATAGAATTGCTGGTCAAATGCAATCCAGTTCAGGTTCCAGCCACCGCCAGTCGCGACAATGCGAAGTTCCATCGGGCCGCCATCAAAATGCAATGTTTCGTAGATGGTGGTCCAGTTCTGGGCACCGCCGGTCGCCACGCGGTTCACAGACGCCAGCAGATTGGTGCCGTCATAGACCTCGAACGCGATGTTGGCGCTTTCGGAGGAAACCCGGAATGCCACATCGTGCGGATAGGTTTTGACGATGTCCAGATTGAACAAAACCTCATCCCCCGCCGATGCAAACGCCACCATGTCTCCGCCGCCCGTGTCGATGCAGGGCAGAATGGCAACACCGGAACCGGTGGCATAGTTTTCGGCCTGCACAAACGGGAAGTTATCTTCGTTGTCCAGAAGCGTGATTTCAAAGCAATACAGGGATTCAGCTTCAATGGTTGAGTAGAAGTTGGAACTGCTGTAGGCCGTCAGGGTATCCTCCACCCCTTCAACGGGAAGCGATTCATTCCATCGGGTATATTGGATGTCGGTGCCCCCGAGCACATGGTTACCGATGTTGACCGCGGCCACTATACTGGTGGGGGCAGTATTGTTGATCCAGACCGTCAGCAGATTGTCACGAATCAGGGCCATGGTCGAGTCCGATGAGAATTCGTCGATATCCAGCGCGTAGCCATAGTTTGACGTGGTGGAGAGCTTCTTGAAGATATAATACTTCACGTTGCGGACGACCTCGGATGCACCGGATTCATTCAAAAGGAAACAGTGCCCCTGACTCGCCTTACCAATCGCCAACCAGCTATTGAGGCCGGTAAACCCGGCACGGATAGACTGAATATAGTAGTAGAAAGACGTCACCTCATTCTCGCCGGAAGTGCTTTTCCAGCCATGCTGCTCGGTTTCCCAAACTTCGGTTCCCGGATTGCAGTAGGCGGCGACCGTGGCGGCAAAGTCCGAAGCCGTTCCCGTCCGGTCCGTGTTGTGGCTGGAGGCAATATCGATCGCGTCTTTCTTGGCCTGGGTATCCAGGCTGTCGATCCAATTACCACCTTGCTGGTAGTTCCAGGACGATGGGCCGACAATCAGCGGGATATCATCGGCATCAAGCACAACGCCCGGAATTTCAGGGTGCTCCCATGGGTTCGTCAGGTAATCCTGAAACTCCGCGACGATGTCCCTGACGTCGAACTGTGTTACTCGCCCGCCGTAATTATCGCTCTGCCATTCATTTGTTATGTCCAGGTAGGTGATCTTGAATCCATGGGACTTCATCAGCAACAGATAACGGATCAGGTATTCCGAGCACTTGATATCATTGAAATTAAAGTTGCTGTTCGTGGGCGTACTGGCTCCGGTAATCCAAATGGGATAGGGTTGCCAGGTTACGTCTTCGCCATTCCATTGCCCACCGGAATAAGCTTCATTCAGGGGTCGCGGCGATGCGAACCACTTGATGTGCGGATTAGCTTCCTGCATCGCCGTCATCATCGGGATGATCTTGCTGGTGTAGGCACTGTTAACGAAATTGGTCTCTTCGAGTTCATACTTGCTGTTGATGGCGCAGCGGATGTAGTCGATATTGCAGTCGTTCACCGACCACTCCGCAATTTCATCAGACATCGAAACAGCAAGGGAATTCCAGGACCAGAGGCGCTCGTAGTCCAGGCCGTAGCGCATCATCTGCCGGCGCGTGTCATCAACCGTCATGGATACATCAAACTGCGGAGGAGCCGGATCGCCGGTTGCGGTAACAGTCAGCTTTCCGTTGGCACCGGAATTGTCGATATTGAAAGACCAGATACCGGTATCCACACCGGGAGCAAAGGCCAGTCCATTATCCGTGATGTCGCCATTTTCGACTTCCAGCACCGTCCATGTACCGCCGCCGTAGCCGCCGTTGTAATAATCGACATCCAGCAGCGATCCCGCCGCGAACGTGGCATAGGCGCCTCCGTCATCGAGATAATCATCAACAAAAATCTTCGTCAGGCCGGCCAAGCCCAGGTCAATGCCAACCCTCAACGTTCCGCCGGCATGCTGTTGCCAGTTCCCGTCCATAGAGCCATAGCTTCCGATGCCGATTTCATCCACCGCGCTGCCGGCCACTTCAAACGTTCCTGAAGCCGCCACGGTAACACCCATCCGCGAATTGAATGATCCATCGCTAATGTAAAATGTGCCGTCGCCACCTGTACCTACTGACAGGCTGGTGCCGCCACCATCTGCACGTGCTGCGGTGTAGGAAGCATCTGCGCCGATAATATTAATCCGCCCCGCAGATCCAGCTGATTGCGCAATACGCAGAATGGACGCTTCCAGTACACAGTTCCCGCTCAGGACATTCAATGTGCCATCGGATCCGCTGGCTGAGCCCACATAATATGTTCCCCCACTGGTAGCTTTCATTGTATTCCCGGCACCGATATTGATATCCAATGAAGCCGTTTGGTCCCCTCCCAATAACAGTTTGCTTACGCGATATTCCGTGGAACTATGAAGCAATGAGTTATTGGAAAGGTATGTCCAGCTGGCCGCATCCATTACAACGGGCTGCCCGGACGCCGATCCGGCAATCGTGACTTCATCAGAACCTGAAGGAACAATACCCGACATCCAGTTTTCCGGCGTTTCCCATTTCCCTCCGGTTGGATTTATATAGTCCGGCGTCGGATTAAACGTAGGGTCAAAATAAGTAACTTGTAGTGTATCCACTCCATTGAACGCATCGGTATCGACCAATTCAAAACTCCAGAAATTCGTATCGACCCCCGGCGCAAAGGCTAGGCCGTTATCCGTCAAGGTGCCCTCCCATTCCATCACGGTGAAGGTTCCTTGATTCGTGAAGGCCCCTGCGAAGTCGACATCCAGCAGCGCACCGGACAAGAAGGTCACATTGCCCTGCGCTCCTGCTCCGTCATCATTATAATCATCAATAAAAATCTTGGTTACGCCGGTGGCGGTGTCATCAATGCCGATACTGAGCAAACCGCTCTGGGACCAGGCTCCGTCTACAGAGCTATAAGAACCGATCCCAATTTCTGTCGCGGCAGTACCGGAAACATGGAAGGTTCCCAAGCTGCCGAGGGTGAGAGCAGCGCGGGTTGTGAAACGGCCACCGGTAATATTGACGAGGGCAGACCCTGCATCCCCAACGTTAATGGCGTTACGGCCAATTACAAAATGTCCGCCAGAAACATTAAGTGTTCCGGAGGATCCTGCGCTATCGCCGATATCGAAAGGAGCGGATTCGAAAATCGTGGTGCCGCTCAGAATATTCAATCTGCTGGTCTGACCATTTCTACTGCCAAGGGTCATCCGATTTGCACCCGTATAGCGCATGGTGTTCGCATCGCCGTAATCAAAATTGACGACCTGCGTTTCGGTTCCGAAGCCATCACCTGCCAAAAAGCGGGTGGCACCCCGATACTCTCCTGAAGCTCCCCCCGTCAAGAGTGAGTTTGCTGACAGGTAGGCCCAGGTGGCTGCATTGAAATCAACCGTAATATTGTCTGTAAAGGCAACTACGTCCGCCTGTGTGGTTCCGGGAACCTCGCCGGCACTCCAGTTTGCGGGGTTGTGCCAAAGCGTATTGCCGCCGGCACCGGTAAACGCTGCAGTAACAGCCTGACTTGTCATGGGCATCAACACCAAAACAATGATCCCCATCGCTCCAAATAAAATAGGCTTCCCGGTGTTTTTCATCTGTTTTCCTCATCGGTTTTGCGTCTTTTCGTTGCCCTAAGACGCGCATAAAACAAGAACCCCTGCCGCCGTATGCGGAGGCAGGGATCTTTCTTAAACTGCTAATGGAATACTACTGCCCGAACGCTTCGATCTTATAGAACTCCTGAGGACCGCCACCAGCAGTCAGATTTGTCGTAGTGCTGGCTCCGTCACCGGTAACCCCTGCAACATTTGTCGACCAAGCCACATCCACCAAATTACTAGCACTCAGTACATTGTACCCAACACCCGATTCGGAATCCCACGTCAGGGTGACGGTGGTATTGGAATAGCTGGCATCCGTAATATTCGGCACAACCGTCGGCTCGGTGGGACTGGAACCGCCATCGGCGGTGACCGTAAGCACCTTGTTAGCTGCATCCAGATTAAAGCTCCAGATTTCCGTGTTGACGTTGGTCGAAAAAGCCAGTCCGTTATCCGTCAAGGTGCCTTCCCATTCCATCACGGTAAAGGTTCCGCCATTCGTGTAGGCTCCTGCGAAATCAACATCCAGCAGCGAGCCGGCCTGGAATATCACATTACCATCATTTCCGACCCCCGGGATTCCATCGGTTTCATCCACCAGAATCTTGGTAACGCCGGTGGCTGTTTCATCAACAAGAACGCTGAGAGTTCCGCTCTGGGTCCATCTTCCATCTACAGAGGAGAACGAACCGATTCCGATTTCTGTCGCGCCCGTACCGGAAACCTCAAAGGTACCTAAACTTCCGATGTTGATATCGTCACGGGTTCTGAAAGAGCCGCCGGTTATCTTGACGAGTGCGCTGCCGTTCACCCCGACATACATATCATTGCGGCCGATAATAAACTGCCCGCCTGAAATATTAAGGATTCCGTAAGAATTTGCCTCGTTGCCCAATCGGAGCGGGTTGGACTCAAGATTGACCGCTCCGCTTATCAGATTTAACGTCGTGGTGACCCCCGTTTTATTCGCTATATACATCGCGGTACCACCGGTTGCTTTCCATAAATTTGCGTCGCCATAATCCAAATTAATAACCTGCGTCCGGGTGGCCCGGACATCTCCGGTCAGCAAACGGTTAATCCCCCGGTACTCAGTTGAAGTACGCAGCTTTGAGTTTGCCGATAAGTAGCTCCAGGTAGCGGCATTAAAGTCGCATGTGAGATTCGCATTGAACGATCCGGCGACAGCTGCTGAGGAGGCCGGCACCACACCTGTGTTCCAGTTGGCGGGATTATGGAATAGTGTGTCGCCGCCGTCGTTGCTGAACGTATCCGCCTGCACTGAGATCACACCAGCCAATAAGCTTCCGCCAAGCAGAAGATAGGTTGTTATTTTTTTCATACTTTCCTCCATTACCTTAATCATTTACGCCGACCTATTTCGGACGGTTAATATGAATATTACAGTAAGATCCATAATCCAAACAAAACGCTGGTTAACCAAATAACCCTAAGCATTTCCAGTATAATTCAAGATGGACAACGGCAATTTACATGCTAATTTTCAAGGCCAATGAGTAAGAATAATCCAGAGCGCAGGGTTACCCATGCTGATATTGCCCGCGAAGTGGGGGTATCAAAGGCGACAGTCTCACTCTCGCTGAGCAACCATCCGCGGATATCGGATGCGATGAAGATGCGCGTCCGTAAAAAAGCCGAGGAAATGGGCTATGACCCCGACCCGATGCTATCGGCGCTTGCCCATTATCGGAACTCCAGTCAGACCAAGCCGACCCAGGCGGTGTTGGCCTGGATAAATCCCTTGGAAAATCCCGACGATTTACGTGGCCAGCATGAATTTGACCTTTACTGGAAAGGAGCTTTCGATGCAGCCCATCAGCTTGGCTATCGGCTCGAAGAATTCCGGACAAAGGATATCTCGCTTCAACGCATGGATTCGATATTCAAGACCCGTAATATTCGCGGCATTCTGATTGCGGGGCTGCGCCACACAACATTTCTCCATACCAAAACCGACTGGCAATCCTTTCCATGGAAGGATTATGCGGCCGTGCGTTTCGGACGAAGTACCGCCTATCCGGAAACACACTATGTAACCAGTGCCCAAACCGCCAATACCATGCTGGCCGTCAAGTCTATCCGGCAACGAGGCTATCAGCGTATAGGCTATTTCGGGGAATACTCAGAAGTACGGCTCTTTTGTGCCGGCTTTCTCTTTGCCCAGCTGACCCTGCCGGAAAACCTCCGCCTTCCTCCATTACTGTTCACTCTGGAGGATTCCATCCACCAGCAGAAGGAGAAGCTCAAAATCTGGATCAAGCAGTATAAACCCGACGTCATCCTGACCGAACACTCCGGAATTTTTCAACTCCTAGCAGATCTCAAGATCCGGATCCCTGACGATATCGGGCTCGTCACCAACAGTATCCACGATACCCCCATTGATGCAGGGATCGACCAGAACCCAAGGGATATAGGCTACGCCGCTACTCGGATGCTGATTTCCCTCATCAACGGACACAGCTTAGGCATTCCATCGGTTCGAAACGAAACCCTCATCGAAGGCAGTTGGGTCGACGGCTCCATGCTCCCCAACAGGAATATCGAATAACGAAAGCGAGCGGTGCCGACCTGATCAACGACAAATAGATCGCCGAGAACCTGGCCCACCACCCGATGATTTCCATCTTCATACAACGGGCTCCTCAATTTACGGGTCTATTTCAGAATCACACAATCGAGGCCGAACAACGCACCTGTGCTTTTAGGATTCTTACCTACAACTTCAACCCGCAAAATATAGGACTCATCAATGGGTTCACAAAAGCCCAGCTCGATTGCGCCGGACGGCATAGGTATGCCGGCATAGAGATCGACTTCGCTTCCTGCCGGCTTACCGTTTACGGAGAACGACAGGATACCGAAGTCTTTCGATTTCGTGGCATGCAGGGTCAGTTTTTCAGAGGGCGGACCGAAACCCGGAATTCGGAATTCAACGACATCGCCAACATTCATGCCTTTAAACAGAACGTGATCCGTCTCGCTCCAGCTCCCTTTATAGCTCTTCAGATGCTGCGGTTTCCGAATCAACTGCTTCGGGCCTGAAATCAGTTCCATCTCCTCAAATTCAACGGCACCGTTGAACAGGTTCGCCGAGATCTCGGGCTCATTCATATTCGGCAGAGGCGGAATATTCAGACCCTCGTCCGGTTCCGGCTTGCGGTTCGAAGTGGTATTTTTAAATCCATACCACATGGTGCCCACCTGATAGCCCATATCGCACTCGGTGCCTGACCACACTTCCATATCCAGCTGCAGGGAGGATCCGAAAGGCATGGTATCCAGCGAACGCGTACGGGTTTCCGTGCTGAAGCCCATCGTATTTTCTCGTCTGCCGTTTTACGATTCAGCTTGTTATATTTATGGCTGAACGGCTGCGCATGGAACGGTTGCTCATAAAAGTCCGTGCTCCGTCCGCCCCAGGAATTGGCATAATAATCTTCCGTGCCCGTTCCGAAGATTGAAGGAAAATCCTCGCCATCAACCCAGATCCGTTCATCGCCTTCACCCCACCATTTTTCTACGGGGTTCATGATCGTCAGCGTATCGCCCTCATACACACCGCGCCCTTGCAGCGCAACATAATTCCAGTCCGAACGGGGCGCAGCTGGAACTGACATGAAAATCCTCAAAGCGCGTGCTCTGCTCACGGAAACGATCGATATGCGGCGTCTTGATATAGGGATGCCCGTTGCAACTGAGATCCCCGTACCCCTGATCGTCGGTCATGACCAATATGATATTGGGGCGGCTGCCAGAAAAACTTTTCGCTTCGACAAACCCGGCGCACAAGAGCGCGCCCAGCAGCAGATTCGTCAGCGTCTTCATTTCTTATTCTCCATAGTAATTTTTCTGCCCCGGCAGACGGGGGCTCTTTTCACTTAAACCAAACAGATTATGCTCCGCCTCGGTGATCTCAATCGGCTGGATGCTGAAATCAGTTTCTGCATAGCGAGTTTTGGCAAACGCCACGGTACCTAACAAGACAAGTTATTCCTATTAATAATCGCCGCCCGTATCACTCTGTTTACAAGAAGCGCGCCACGCGGCCAGCTGTTTCGACAGCTCAGCCACCTTTTCCGGGTGAAACGAAGCAATATCGTTTTTCTCGGACGAGTCTTCCAGCAGGTCGTACAGCTCCCAGGTTTTTCCGCCGTTCTGACTGTAGAGTTTATACTGCTGTGTATTCCACGCCAGCGGCTTCACATAACGAACCGCCAGTGTTTGTTTTTTACTTTGGGAAAGCCCTCATTGACCATCAGCAGCAGAACCGAATCCCATCCCTTGTCGTAGGACTTGCGCAGGCGAACTAATTGGCTGGTGTGTATTCAAACCAGTTTATCGTCATAAGACATAGTCGAGCTTTTCGTGGAACCTCCCCTTTAAAGGTGACATAGAGGGTGTGTTTCCCCTTCACGTTTTCGAGCATCGTTGAAAAGGTTTGGTATTCTTTTTTCGTATCGGTAATAGGAATAATGGCAATGGGTTCGCTGTCCAATGAGTCGAGACGAATTTCTATGGCCTGCTCATTTGCCCTTCGGTCAGAGTATGCCCTGACAAAAAAGGGAATGGGTTGATTGTCAGGGTTTTCTCCAAAGTCAACATGCTCGTATTTAGCCCAGCTGCCATCAAAGAGTTCTTGCAGTTGCAGCCCGCCGTCTTTGTCCAAATTAGTCGCAGCAAGGACCTTATGCGATTCAGAAAAATCTGCAGCGTCGAGGTGGACGGATCCTTTACCGTGATCACTGGTATCAACGGTTTCTAAGGTAAACTGAACGGTTTGGATGGTTCCATCCTCATTGAATTCCAGCTTGTCAAAGCTCGCGGACCTCTTGTTGTAGGACCCATTGTTTACCGATACTCCCCGATGGTAAAAATAATACCACTGGTTGTTAAATTCTATAGCAGACATATGGCAGGGCGCATCGTTCTGTGCCCGGCTCATAAAACCTATGAAATTCGCATAGCCATCTTTGGTGTTGTGGGTGGCTTGTTTTGGGTTGTCAGGGTTATCAGGAGAAGGGAGAGGATTATCCGCCATCCAGTAGCCCGTTTTGTTTCCAACCCGGGCCATAAAGTAATAAATACCATCTCGCTTAAAGATCGTCACCCCCTCTGATATCTTATCTTTCAGGCCTGAAAGTCGATACCATGGTCCATCAAGCTCGACCATATTATCCTTTAGTTTAGCTCCCCATATTTCTTTTCCTTCTGGACCTACATTCACCTTGCTATCGGTTCCATAGATATAGGCTTGACCGTCATCATCCACAAAGACTGTAGGATCAAAGATCGTCGTGATTTTGTCGGTGACGGCCTCTTCCCAGGGTCCTGCGGGAGATCGACTCTTCGCGACACCTACATACGTTTTGTCATAAGGAAAGTAGAGATAGTACCATCCATCTTTGTAGGCACAGTCGGGGGCATTCATTTGTCCGTCGGCCCAGGAGTATTCGCGGGGCTTAAGTACGACGCCATGATTGATCCAGGTTTTCATATCAGGGGATTCTAGTACCACGTAATCCTGCATTCCTGAGTACCCCTTGGCGTCGGGCTGATCGCGAGAGCAGTACACGTATACTTTGCCATTGAATACCTCGGCGGCGGGGTCTGCGGCGTAGACAAAGCCGGGGTCTTCCTGTTTTAAAATGGGGTTATTTTGGGCTTGCACATGCGGTGCAAGCGCAATCCCTATACCGACTCCCGCCAACCCAATCGTTCTGATTGCCTGATTCATTTCTGTGTTCCTTTCGTTATGATTGGTTCTGGCAATTTTCATCGTATTCACCCTAATATTTATTCCGTTTACAATCGTTTAGAGGGCTACCGGAGGGCGGGCATTCGCCTGCAGCTCGGCATCAAACGTTTCCATCACTTTTTTCATCTCAGCGACTCGTTCTGGATATTGCGTTGCAAGGTTGTTTGACTCACTGATATCCTCACGCAAATTATAGAGCTCAACACCGCTATTCTGCTTCCCGCCCTTCTTTTTCTTTGCCGATTTACGTCGGTCAATCCGCAATTTCCAGTCGCCCTGACGGACGGCTTCGATGCCGGATTTGCTGTAATAGAAATAACTATCCTGAGGGCTCTTCGCGCCTGCGGCTCCAACCATCAGCGGCCAGATATCTTTGCCGTCGATCACACGGTCTGACGGAACCGCCGCCCCGCTCAACCCAGCAATCGTCGGCAGCAGGTCAATGCCACTTGCAGGCTCAGAGCAGACCTTGCCCGCAGGAATGGTTCCCGGCCACCACGCAATGAACGGTTCGCGCATACCGCCTTCGTAGGTGCCGAATTTATAGCCGCGCAACGGCTTGGCAGAGCCGCCCTCGTAACGCTCCTTATTGCCCTTCAACTGCCACGGACCGTTATCCGACGTGAAAAGTACCAGCGTGTTTTCAGCCAGCCCGTTGGCTTTCAGATGGTCGAGAATGCGGCCGACGTTGTAATCCAGCTCCTCGATCGTATCGCCATACAATCCGCCCGCGCTTTTGCCTTCAAACTCAGCTGAGGCATACAGCGGAACGTGCGGCATGGTGTGCCCCAGAAAGATGAAAAACGGAGCGTCGCCCGCCGCATCGATGGTTTTAATCGTCTCATCAGTATAGCGGCGAGTCACCGTGCTTTGATCTACTGGATATTCCATCACCTCGGTATTGCGCATCAGCGGAACAGGACCGCGCTTTCTGGCGGACTTGAACGTATTCAGGTCGGCTCCCTCGCGCCAGACGATGTTACTCGAAATCGTCATCTTCGGGTCGGCCCACATATCGTTACTGAACGGAATACCGTAATAGGAATCGAACCCCTGATTGGTCGGCAGGAACTTTGGCAGATGTCCGAGATGCCATTTCCCGATGGCCGCCGTTTTATACCCCTGCGTTTTCAGCAGTTCCGCGATCGTGATTTCTTCGACCGGCATGCCGCTGGTATGGTGCGGAAAAAAGACGCGATGAATTCCCTGGCGGGCCGGATAGCGCCCCGTCAGCATGCCTGCCCGTGACGGACTGCAGAGCGAGGCCGGCGCATAAAAGTCGGTAAAGCGCGCTCCTTCCTGAGCCATCTGATCCAAATGCGGGGTTTTAATCTTCGGGGCGCCATAGCAACCGAGGTCCTGATAGCCCTGATCATCGGTCAAAATAAGGATAACATTCGGCTTGCCCGCCGTAGCCTTGGCGGAGGTGGAAGCCTCGGCGAAGGCGGGCTTCGATGCCCACGCGCTGCCCGCTAGCAGAAACAGAGCGACGGATATTCTTTGAGTTAACGTTTTCAGCTTCATTTCTTTCTCGCATTCCGGGCGGGTTCTTTGCCGTCATCACCCTGTTGCGTCATCCAGCCACTGATCGCTGTTTTAAGTTTCTGCAACTGCGTGGCGTATTCCGGATTGTTCGCCAGATTATTCATTTCCCACGGATCGGCATCCAAATCAAACAATTGAAACTCCGGCTGTTTGCGGTAGCGCTGCACCAGCGTTTCTGCGGTCGGATCGGTTTTCGCCTTTTCCAGCCAGCTTGTATAAATCTGACGTACGTCACGATTCGGATTTTTTGTATCCTCATACCCGTAGTCAAAGCCGTTAATAGTGCGAACAGCAAACAGGTTTTCCGGCGTCAGATTCCACATCAGCTTAAAGCGCCCATCCGTGACCGCGCGCGATGAAAACGGAGGTCCCTCTCTGCCGCTGTTATACTCAAAAAAAGCGTTGTCCCGATGCGTCTTCGTCTTTCCCGTAATGAGCGGAAGCAGGCTCTTCCCATCCAGATTGGACGGAACCTCGCCGCCAGCCGCATCAATCAGCGTCGGCACAATGTCGCAATATCCAGCCAACGCGTCGGTCTCAAAACCGGAGATACCCGGCCATTTTACGATGCAGGCCGAACGCGTTCCCCAGTCATAATTCGTCCACTTACCGCCGGGCATGCCGGTTCCGTTTTCATCGAGCACGATGAATGCGGTATCCTGATCCAGTTCCAGCTTCTTTAACAGAGCCTGCGCCTTACCCGCCTGCTCATCGAACAGACGGACCTCGCCCAGATGTTCGCGGAAAAAATTCCGAGTTTCCTGGGTATCCACCATGTGCGGCGGGAGCTTCAGTTCATCCAGCTCCCAGTGCGATGTATCGCCCGCATCCCACGGAGCATGGGCGTGGATCGAACAGATGAAGAGGCAGAAAGGCTGCTCGGGGTTGCGCGTCATAAACTCCTCGACACCATCCCATGTCTCGCCGGTTTTTGGTGCGCGTGCATTGCAGCCTGTCGGGAATCCCTCCACCTTCTCAAACGGATAAACCGATTTTGGGCTAATATGCGTCTTGCCGGTCAAGCCGACCCGATAACCCAGTTCGCTCAAATACTGCGCGATACTCAGCGTCCCCTCCTTGGTCGGTCGGTGGTTGCTGGTGCAACCGTTCCGGTAGGGTTGCAGGCCGGTATAGAGTTCCGCCCGCGACGGGCCGCAAACCGCATTCGCGACAAACATATTCCTAAAACGAATCCCCTCACCCGCCAGCTTATCAATATTCGGCGTTGTATTCGGGTTGGCCGAACCATAGCAGCCGATACTCGACGAACTGATATCGTCGCCCAGAATGATCAAAAAGTTAGGGGATTTCGCCTCAACCATGCCAGCCAGTGCCGGAAGTTCTTCCTTGATCACGGCAGCCACCTGCGCGGCAAGTGCATTACAGCCGACAGAATTGAAATGACAATTCCTTGGTTTCTGCCACTCTTTCAAATGCGGTTCACATAAAGCGTGCAGATCGTTCACCCGGATATCGTTCGCTTTCATAATTTCAAGCGCGGCGGCGTTGTACTTAACGGGCGCCTCAGGCGTGCGCAACGGATTCAGCGTTCCCGGCACGATCGGAGTCGTCGTCGCAAAGACCAGCTTCGCACCCGTGGCTTTCAGTTTGGCAACTAAGGTCTTCATATTCGCCGTGTACACGTCCAGCGTCGCCTGAGTCGGATCGTTGGGATCGTTCGACTTCTCATTTGATCCATCCGTTTTGACGTGCTTGAGGTCGTGCAGGCCCCAATTGAAATGAATAACGTCCCACTTCTGCACGGCCAGCCACCGATCAATATTCTCTACTCCGTTAATCGTTCCAACGCAATTTTCTCGCCGATTTCCATTCCGACCCATCGGCCGAAAGACATTCGCCTTGCCCTGCAAAAGTTCGCGCACCTGCAGGGTGTAGCCGATCGAAATCGAGTCGCCAATGATCAGCACGTTCGGCAACGCCGGATCGGGCGTGAAGGTCCAAACCAGGGTTTGGTCTTTTTCCGCCGTCGATCCGGCCTCCGGCGCGGCCGTAGCGACAGATGCAAAGAGCAGTGAGATGATGAGGGTTGATATGGTTTGTCGAGTAGACATAATATAGCTCCTTTCAATATTTCTAAATTTCACTTTTCTCATATCGCAAGGAACGTCAATGCCCCTCACAGAACCGGACTTGTGGATTTCCCACATCCGGCTCTTCGATTCATCTCACGTAACACGGATATCCGGTATAGAAGTTGTGCCGGATCGTCGGCTTCGGAAGCGGGTAGTGGCTGAGGTAGTCGTAAAACTTTGCCCAGCTCATGCTTCGCTTCTGGCTCCGCCGGTTCAACCATTTGCGCACCCGCCCCAGCGTCAGGCTGTAGTAGCTGGCGATGCATCGGTAGTTGCCGCTCACTCCGTAGTACTGGTAGTGCCCCCGCAGCTTGGCGCTTAGGCTTTTCCACCATTCCTTGGTTTTAGTGCGGTTCCGGTTTTCTTTCAACCACTCGTTCAGATCCCGGCATTTGGCCGCATATTTCTTCCGGCTGGTCTTGCGACCGAGCTTAAAGCGGCCCTGCCGGGTGCGGTCGCAGTAGTGGGTGAACCCAAGGAAGTCGAACGTGTTCGGGCGGCGATCCTGCCGGACGGCGTTTTCGGCTTCGTAACGTCCGAAGCTCATCCGCCTGCTTTTCTCCGGATGGATTTCCAGCGCGTAGCGCTCGAAGCGCTTTTTCAGCACTCGCTCAATGCGTTGCGCATCCTGCTCGTATTGCACGACGCAGACGAAGTCATCTGCATAGCGCACGAGTTCACAGAACCCTTTCACGTGGGCCTTCACCGTTTCCTTGAACCAACTATCCAGCACGTGGTGCAGGTAGATGTTAGCGAGGATCGGGCTAAGGATCGATCCCTGCGGCGTTCCCTCTTCCGTTTCCACCAGCAACCCTCCATCGACATAGCCTGCTTTCAGGAACTTCCCGATCAGGTGCAACAGCGAGCGATCCTTGACGCGGATTCGCAAGAAATCCAGCAGGTGCTCGTGCGACACGTTGTCAAAGAATCCCCTGATGTCGGCATCGATAACATGGTTGACCGGCTTGAACATCACCAGTTCGTTCAACTCCTTCAAAGCCTGATGGGCGTTGCGCTTCGGCCGGAAGCCGAAAGACTGATTCGAGAAGTCCTGCTCATGAATACTTTCGAGTATCCATACGATACCGCGCTCGACGATCTTGTTCTCGATCGCCGAGATCCCGAGCGGACGGAACTCGCCGCCCCCTTTAGGGATGTATACCCGCCGGGCCGGAATCGGACGAAAGCGTTTCGCCTTCAGCCGTTCGACCAACGCGTTCAGGTTCTCTTCCAGATTTTCCGCATACCCATGCCAGCTCTGGTTATCCTGCCCCACCGCCTTATTCCTGTTAAGGCTCATGAAGCACTTCCGAAGGAACGCAACGTTCAGCAGATGAGCTAGGCTCGTAAACTGCATCGCGGCATTCCTCTTCGCGTGTTCCGCTATAAGGGAAAGCTTGAGCTCTGTTGTTTCCATTTCTGTGTATGGCATCCTTCTTACACTTCCCTTTGCAATAAACCGTCGACTCCTTCGAGTGGGCTTGCGCCCTCGGCGGGCATTACCCCGCCTACTCCCCTACTACGAGTTGATCCGACTACCGTAGCGACTTACCGTCTCGTCGCCTCTTCGGCTTCCTCGACAGCTTCTGCGGAACGCTACGGTTCTCCCAAGTTCCGCCCTAAACAATTCATTCGCCCGCCACGGCCTGAGACCCCGGCACGCCGCGCAACCCTCGCCTTTCGCGGGCTGCACGATTCTGGCTTCCAGGAGATGAAACCCTTGGCCCTGTGCAACAATGGAAAATTTCGGGGCTTATAGCCTTCACTTCCGTTGTGGCTGACGAACTGCTATTCCTACAGCTTCGACTGATTCGTTACCTCCTCAACCGTGCAGGTCTATTCCATGCCGGCGGCTAACCTTTGCATGGGCTGGATTGGCCAGCTTGTTTAAGACAGCTTTGCTTGGCGCACTCATTTGATTCCTTTAGTTAGTTAGTCGCGAGATCAGACAGTTTAATGCCCCTTTGACTTCTTTTTCATCGACTGCGGAAAGTCGCCCTTTTCCAGCGAGGTCATGGGATCATCCATTTCATCCATGGTTTCCTCTAATAGCGCAGTGAGCTGCTTCAACGTTTCGCTATATTCCGGATTCCCCGCGAGATTGTTCATCTCCATCGGGTCTTTTGCCACGTTGAACAGCTTCACCTTTTTCAGCTGGGGATACGCGATGAGTTTCCAATCGCCGCTCAAAATCATGCGCTGGGTATCGATGTAGGCCCCATAAATTTTGTCATAGCTTTTATCCGCCCGTCCATCGAGTAGCGGCAGCACGCTTTTATAATCAACATAGTCAGGAGGCGTTTGCCCGCTGATTTCCAGCGCGGTCGCCATGGCATCCTGAATATAGATCGGGGCATCAATCCTCGTACCGCCCTTGACGCCCGGCCCCCATACGATGAAGGGCGCGCGCATGGCAGGATCGTACATATTCTGCTTGCCGACCAAGCCGTGATGGCCAAGCGAGAGCCCATGGTCGGAGCTGAAAATGATCCAGGTGTTGTCGGCTTTGCCGCTTTCTTCCAACGCCTGAAGAATCCGGCCGATCTGCGCATCCATATGCGTGATGCTGGCGTAGTATTCCTGACGGTTAACCTTGATGGCAAATTCCGTGCGTGGAAACGGCACCAATTTTTCATCGCGGATAACCGGAACACCACCCTCGCCCTGATCCGGATAGGATGGAATAAAGTTTTCGGGCACCTTAATACGATCCAGTGGGTATCGATCGATATATTCCTTCGGTGCCTGACGCGGATCGTGCGGCGCATTAAAGGCGACATACATGAAGAAGGGTTTGTCGCTGTCCGCCTTTTCCTCTAGGTAGGCAACGGTTTCGTCCGCCAGCACCTCGCTCCAATGCGTTCCGCCTTCCCAAAATCCGCCCTGCGCTTTATCCCACGGTTTCCAGCCGGCTTCATAGTCGGCCTCGTCCTTCGGACGGTTATAGCCCGCCGGCACCTGCTTCGGCATGCCGCCACGCACTTTGCCCGTACGGTCAAACATCTTCTTCGCACTCATGCCACCCACATGCCATTTCCCGCTCATATAGGTATCATAACCTTGCGCGGACATCAGTTGAGACCAGGATTTGCGGGTGCCTTTTGTACATTCCCGCGCATTCTCGTTAGCGTTCCATACAAAGTTCCCCGTGTTCAAGCAGGCCCGGCTGGCCATGCAGACCGCCCCCGCCCAGGCGCCCATATTGTAGGCGTGGGTAAAACTGGCCCCTTCGGTGGCGAGACGATCCAGGTTCGGCGTGTCGATATCCGTCAGCCCATACGCCCCGATTGTTTCAAAGCTTTGGTCGTCCGAAAAAATGAAAAGTATATTCGGTTTTTCCGCAGCCATCAACGCATTGGCCATAAGCAGCGAACCCAGCAGGATTAAAGATTTATTTTTCATACCGTTCATTTTCCTATTTTAAATTAATACAAAACCCGGTCACCGGCAGATCCGGTAGGCTCTTTGGCAATTGAATCGTCAACCCCGACGCATTCCGGCTCCACTTCAGTCTATCCGGGCTCCCCATCAATTCGATGTCCTGAATCTCCTGATCAAGCAGGCCACCGCTCGCCAGCGTCTTGATCATGATGTCCTTTGTTGGCGGTGCCAGCACAAATGCGTAGAGGGTGCCGTCCTTCGTCGTGAAACGGATATCCTGCGGCGTGAAGTCCTTGTTATTTTCACCCTGTCGGCCGTCCTTAATTTCTGTCGGCCCTTCGCCGAACGTTTTCCACGGTCTGGAACCATAGATGCCTTCACCGTTAATCCGCATAAAATCGCCGAAAGCAGCCACATAGGCCGTCTGATTTTCCGGAATAGTGCCATCGCCTCGCAGTGCCAGGTTAATCATGACCACGCCGTTTTTACTGATCGCGTCGACGGCATTCGCGACCATCACCGGAATACTCATCCGGTTCTGCGCCCCTTTACGATAGAACCAGCCGCCAGAAACATCCGTCGCCCACATCCAGGGCTGCGGTTTGATTTCAGCGGCACCGCCACGTTCCACGTTCGGGGTAAACGCCCGTTTATCCGCCCCCCCTTTAGCCGAGAACACCACCGTCTGCTTGCCGTCATTGGCCGCCCGGTCGCGGTTCAGATAAGAGGAAAACAGTTTGAGGCCCAGCGACTTCCCCGTCTTTTCATTCGGGTACGGACAGTCATTGTTAAACCAATCCGGATCATACTTTTCGATAATTTCCCAACAGCGGTCATACCAGTGCTGATTCCAGTCATCGGAATTTCTGTAGCCCTTCGGATCAAATTCCATGTTAAACAGCTTCGCTTCCAGCGTGCCCGGCGTCTGATATGGACGGGCGGTGGCAAAGAAACCGGGCGACCAATACAGGTGGGTGGAAATGCCGAACTTAAGCCCATGGGTATACGCCGCGCTTTTCCACTCTTTGAGCGTGTCGCGCTTCGGTCCCATATCAACGGAGTTCCAGGGATGGGAAGAATCATACATATCAAAATTATCGTGGTGGCAAGCCACCGGCATAATAAAGCGCGCGCCATTGTCTTTGCAGAATTTTACCAGGGCATCGGGGTCCCATTTTTCCGCTTTAAAAAGCGGAACCAGATCCTCATAACCGAACTCTTCAACAGGGCCATAACGTTTTTCATGAAACGCCTTCAGCTCCTCATTCATCTTGGCCTGCCCGGTAGACTGCCCCTCCGAGGCCCCATACATGCGTCGGCCATAATGAGAGCCGTCATTAGGCCTGTTTTCGTCAGCCGCCGACGGAATTCCCCAGTGCATCCAGACCCCGAACTTTCCATCCTGAAACCAGTCCGGCACCTGATAGTTTTCCGCCATCGACTCCCATGTTGGTTCGATTGCACTCACCACAGGCGGTTCAATTTGCGCCAGCGATGCAGCGCAGGCCAGTAGCCCGAACCCTGCACATATCGTTTGTTTGATCTTCATATTCTATTTCCCTCTTGCACATTGTGTATTCTTTGACCGGCCGGAAAGCGGCGACGAGCCGCCGCACTCAAATTTTTTATTCGAGGCCGACCGTAAGCTTGTAGAAGCCCGCAGGGGCACTGACATGGTTGGTATCGGAAAATAAACCGTCCACGACATTGCTTTCAATGAGTGAAAATCCATCGACCAGGTTGCTCGACCAATAGACGTTGTAGACGCGGCCGCTGGCGGCGGTCCATTCAAACGTGTTGCCTGCTCCAGCGGTGAAGTTTGATACAGCAAACGTGTCGAACACGCTGGGATTGAGCCCGGCGATATACTCTTCGTAGTTCGTATACGCATCCCCATCCGGATTGGCACTTTCTGTGGCGTTCGTACCGCTCAGGCCGAAATCACTCATCCATTCTGCAAAACCGTCGACTGCCTGAACGCTTCCGTAAAGCTTCACATTATCGAGTCCGAACCCGCCAAAACCGCCGACGGTAGAGTCCATTACAATCGATACCGTCAGGGTGGTTCCTGTTCCTTCGACCGATAGGGTATACGTTTGAAATTCATCGGTTAAATGAGGAGCCGCCACGCCGTTGGTTAAAACAGATGCACTGCGGTTCCGATCCAACACCGTTCCATTATCCAATGTTTCGTTCCAGTTCACACCCGATGAGCCGACTTCAAAAACGGTTTGCGTTGCACCACCGTCTATCAAACAGAAAACCGATGTATTCTTATCGGCAATATCGCCGGAACAGGCCCAGTCCATTTCGAGCGTCAGATCTTCCGCCCCGGAGATATCAAACGTATAAACGAGCGTTCGTGCGCCTCCCGCTCGATACATGCCGAAGACGTTGTCCGTTTTATTGGTGCCGAGGAAGCCCCATGTATCTGCCGAATCCAGCGCCACTACACCGCCGGCCGCCACAGAGGTATCGATCAGCTCGTCGGTTGTGACGGTTGCGCGGTTAACGATCTGCCAGAGTATGTTGTCGCTATTAATGCCGTTGTTGATAGTTCGGCTCTCATACAGGCTGTCGCCATCAAAATCATCCTCTCCAATCAGACTATTCTCGCCTTCATCACTCCAGGTCAGCACGGCCTCGTCGGTTTCGACGTTGAGCCAAACATCTACATGCTCAAACGAACGGGTATAAATATACCCATTCTTGACCGGAGGACCCAATGGCGGCCCTAAGGGGCGGGTCAACTCACCCACATAGTCCGTGGGATCCCAGATGAATTCCGGATATTTTTCGGTATTCTGATCGGGTTGATAACGGAAATACGAATATTTCTCGGCAATGATTAAATAATACGCCATTTCCACCGTAACCTTCTCTCGAATGAGTTCCAGCAACTCGTTTTCACGGCCCGCTGCGATCTCATCATCGATATAGGAATTATCCAAACGGTCGTGTAGGGCCGGCATAAGAATTTTCCCTTTCAAGGCCGCTTCCCGCATCAGCTGAATACTCACACACTTGGCATCCGCTTCGGACTGAATGACCGGACTATCGTTATAGGGCAAGTGCCAACGCTCAACATAGGAACCTGATAAAATCTGCATCAATCCACGGCTCCCCCCCTCCCGTTCATTCCGTATGGTATTACCGATGATCAAATCACCGGGTGAAGCTTGATCCCATAAGTCATAATAGGATTTTTCGGATCCGGTGACGGGGGACTGGAATTGCCCATCTTCACCAAGATAGGGATAGTTGCCCCCCGCTTTATCAATAAAGACTCCATCGATCTCAGGTTGAGCGGCCATCTCCACCGCCAGATCCACCCACCATTCACTCATCTCGGGGTAGTCATGATTGTAGGAATAATAGGCTCGAATCATGTCATAAACCCGGTCTCCATTTTCATCGAGGGTATATTTATTCCACTCGGCGGCATTGTAGAATGCATCGGCATTATACATCTGAAAATTAATCCCGGTGTTGACATACCAGAGCGTTTTAATGTCGGGGTTGAACGACTTCAACAAAGCGGCATCCGCGATGGTCTCATCCTCGCTTTCAAATCCCCCCATCGAAAGAACATCATGATGCGCGGCCATGGTTTGCGCCGCATTGGAACTGAGGGTGCCATTTGCAGAGGCCCAACGCGGAACAATATCCCAGGAAAATTCCGGATAGTTCAAATAATTCGTTTCAGCCGGATAGTCCGTTTGGCATTGAGCTCCAATGGGATAGCTTGAATAATCCTCAACATCCCCATTCATTCCATCCGGTCGTTCAGAAACGACGAATTTCAGGATGATTTTTTCCGCGGCCACCTGGGTATTTCCGGCTGATGTAATCACCAGTTCATCCGTGGAAGGAACGGCATATTCTACTTCAAAATTCGAGGTGTACGACGGCAGATTAACCCCTACACCGGCGATCAGTTTATGACTATGGCCCCCTTTTTCCGCCAGTCCAAACCCCTGAAATCCTTCAAAGACATTCCCACTCGAACCCGCCGAAACCTGAATGTTTTCCACACTGAACCGCAATGATTCCCCGGCATCCAGATCACCGTCGCTTCCGACCCCCCATTCATTATCATCAACCACCGGCAAGGCCGATGCGCCTAACGCCGAGACCGAGGAGGATGCTTCGTTCGTGCTGTAGGCATACGTGGTGCCGGTAAACCCTTCCACCCGCAGATCAAAATCGATGATGTCGTTAAATCCATCTCCATCAAAATCGGACCCGGCCCATTGAACGGAATAGAGCAGATCATCGCCGTCCACCGCTGAGGTGTACGAAAGCGCTGACGAGGTGAGATCCCGAATAATCCGCCCCGTGTTCACGGTCAGGCCACCCCCCGGATTATTGACATCGCTATTCGCCGCAAACCACAATGAACTTACCTGTCCCTGCGGTTCATCAACCACCGTAAGGTTCAGACTGTCGCCATCCACACTCAGCGTTCCGCCGCCCAGCCCTGTGATGGTGATGTCCGCCGGATTGAATGCACCGCTGATGGCCCCGAATCGAATCAGCTCAATAACATTTCCTCCAATCGAATAGCCTCTTAAATCAATCTCCAGCGTCGCACCGTCAGCAATCGTCAACAGATCGGAGACCACAATGGGACTGGTGCCATACGTGTCGAAATCGAACCGCAAGCTGGCATTCGTCGTTAAGGTCATCTGTCTCGTGTCCAGCGATCCCTCCGAAGATTCAATCGATAAAACACCTCGATTAACATAGAGCTCCTCGGCCACAGTCAATGCACCACCGATCATCCTATAGGAAGAATCCGACAGCGCAGCAGCATCATCCCCAATCCGGAGATCATTCGACAGCGTGACATCTGCAGTCTGGATCACATGCCCCCCGCCGGAACCGGCAGTTGACCCCAGCAGCAGATCAACACCGCGGCTCAGCTCACGGCTGATTCGCAGCTGAGCTTCGTCATTCAGGGTAACCGAAAATGAATTGGTGGTTTCAATCGGCGTGCAGATCACCACATCATCATGATTTCCCGATAAGATTGCCGTATCGACGGACGATGATCCCGGCACCACGCCGGCACCCCAATTTTCTGCAATCGACCAATTACGATCAACCGCTCCCGTCCACTCCACGCTGGCCGCCTCCGCTGTAAATCCCAATAGTGAGAGTCCTCCCATTACGACTATGCTTTTAATCCTCATCTATTCGCCTCTTTAGTTCCTTGCATTCTCACTTACCATTTTGCGTGTAAAAACAAACCACCCTCAACCCGTTCTGAATCAATATGATAACCGCGAAAGAACACAAGGAACGCAAAAGCGGGACGCATGGAGTTTGTTTGTCTTTGCGTTCTCTGCGTTCCTTCGCGGTTTCAATCATCTGCTGCGAAGCCACATTGGACGTTTCGACCAACACAGCACAAGCCCCTCCCTTTCTGTATAGAATAGGAGGAGATCTGTATTCATATGCAAAAAACCGGCAACCCGGGGGAATGCGATTTACATGCTAAGTCGACGTCGGACAAAAATAATGCCTCCGCCAAAGGCCACGACCAGTCCCAGCGTTGCCGGTTCCGGGATTACTGTGAAAGTACCGGAAAGGTTGCGGTTACGCTCAGAAGCTTGTGCCGTCAAAACCAGTACATCCTGAGCAGAACTGAAAGTATAAGTCTCTTGGGCTGTAGTAAACTCCGTCGTGTCAGCACCCGTGCCCAGATAGTACGTTCCGGCGGTCAACCACAATTTAGTAAACCCATCGAATGTTGCTTCATAATTCGCATCGGAGAGCACAATATTATCAACACTGAATTGAATACTCTCATTTGCCGCCCATGTGGTGGAACCCGCACCGACATTAAATTCGGTACCATCGTACGCGGCCATCACTTGAGTTCCCGGCGTAACTTGCTCGGAAGCCACGGTGCTGGTCTCAAAAGCCGAAAATACGACATCCCAGCTCATCGTATCAGCAGAGTCACCCTCTCCATCCAGATCGAGATTGGTGAGTTCATAGGAATAAACCAAATTCACATTCATCCCATAGGTGGTGCTGACGGAGAGTAAAACCCCGTTTTTGTTAAGGTTTCTGATGTCCGATTCATTTAGTCAATTCCGATTTTTTGTTGAAGGTTAACCATGGTTCCGCGCTTTGTGCATATGGCTGTCCCACAGCTCTTAGACAAACCCCGGCAGATACGCCTGTTCCGGCGCACCCCGTATGCGGCCGGGCGGTTTGGCTGTCCCATAGGAATCCAGCAAGGCGGGCAGGTTCCACCGGCGCCAAAGCACCGCGCGCACAACAGTGAACTGCCGCTTGAAGCTGTGCTCCCATCCGTGCATGAACGCGAGGCAGCGCATCAGCAGGTGGACCAGCAGCCCCATCCAGATCTGCCAGCGCACGGCGTTGGCGCTGTAGCCCAGGAAGTCGGAGAGTTGGAGCGTCTGCTTGATCTCCTTGAAGAACACCTCGATGTCCCAGCGGCAACGGTAGAGTTCGGCGACCGTCCACGCGCTCCACTCCAGGTGATTGGTGATGAAGGCGATTTCGACATCCTTGCCGTTAATCTCGACCAGCGCCACGACCCGGCGCAACTCGCACGGATAGGCTTTCTTCGATGCTTCGACCACCATCTCGATGACCTCGTCGCGCAGGATGCGCTTGTGCCCGGTGGTTTCGAGGGTGCGCACCACCTTGTACTGCATGTTGTCCTTCGCCCGGCCAACCCACCAGACACCGCGCACCGTCAGCTCGAAAAGATGCTTGAACTTGTTGTAGGCCTTGTCGAACACGGCGATTTCACCGGGTTTGAGCTCGGCGCACAGGCTTTGGGTCATCGTGCTGTCATGGTGCTTCGCCGTGTCGATGATGGCGCACCGGGGCAGGAAGCTTTGCAGGTCGAGGCGCAGGTGGCACTTGGCCGCAGCCTTGCGGCGGCGATGCTTCGCCCAGTCCATGCAGTTGGCGACGAGCTGGATCGTGGTCGAGTCCAGCGCATGGATCGTCTTGCTGAAGCGCCGGAGGTATCCGCGCCGAACCTTGCCCTTCGCGAAGCCCGGGACTGTATCCATCAGATGCTTCATCATGCACCAGTAGAGCTCTTCGGCCATGTCCGCGTTGCGGATCTTGTTCGCGTGGCTCAGGTTGTTACGCGACGGAGGAACCGCGCCGCGGATGGTAGAGAGCGCCGCCGCGTTCATCTGGAGCGCGTCGCACACATCGTTGAGTCCGAGTGCATGGGAGAAGTGGGCGTACAGCAAAGAAACCACATGGCTCCACGGCGTGTACGTCCGGCTTTGAATGTCCACGCCATGCTTCTGCGCAAGGCTCGACACCATGTGTCCGGGAATCAGATTGCACAATTGTTTCAAGGTTGTATACCTATGTCCGGCTGGCTTGTGTTTATGTTGTTTTTTCATACCCTCCGAGTGGAGGATTTCAACGGCACATGCCAGCCTTTTTTTTCAATATCTATGGGATGACAATGAACCAAATTATGTCCGTTTGTCGTAAGCGTGACGCTCTCAGCCACAGCGCCGCCATCAAACGTCACGGGGCTATAACTGCCATTTCCGTTCAGGTTGGGCATGGATACCACAGCCGCCTGCGCCGCTCCCGCCATCAGCAACCCCATTCCCAATGTACATACCATTTTCTTCATTTTACTTCTCCTTTTGCTTGCCGGGCAGGCCGAGGCCTGCCCGGTGTAATTTTCATTTAAATATTACTCAGCCAGGTATGAACGATAGAACATCTGATCTTCCGTGATGTCGTTGGTAATGATGACTTCGCCGCCGGTGCCGAGCACGGTAGTCGTGGAGTTGCTCCACGTTCCAGTGGTCAGGCTTTCCCTCGACTGAACCCCATAATTAAACCCGGCTTCCGTCGGCCAGCTCAGTGCAATCTGGGTTCCGCCGGACAGAATCTGATAAGAAACATCGCCGACACTCGAAGGAGGAGCCGAACTCGAGATGGAGAAGGTGAAGTCCACCGTCGAAACGCCCCAGCGAATTGTGCCACCTACAGCAGCGGTCACATAAAGCGGATTCATCGAGAAGTCGGTTACCGTTTGAGTGTCCCCGTTCCATTGATATCCATTCAATCCCGACCCCGAGCCAAGGATCATTTGGTGAGAATGGCTCGTATATTCAGCAGCCACTATCCCGCTGAAACCAAGGAATGCCGCATCAAGCGCACCCGCCGTTCCTGTTACCGAAATGTTTTCAACGGTATAGATCAACGTATCTCCGGGATTTATGCCCTGAGAACCGGTGCCTGTAATCCATGCCAATCCAGACGGATTATTCTTATAGGTAGGGTTATCGGATGCATCACCCACCGTTTCCGAGCCGAAGGTAATGTTTGCCGAAGATGCTCCCGGTGTTGTGCTAAACGAGGTGGTTGTTCCGTTTACCGCCGAAACACGGACATCAAAGCTGAGCGTATCGTTAAGCGTGTCACCGTCCAGATCCATATCCGTATAGCTGATTGAGTATACAAAATCCCCGCTGGCCGAAACGCCGGACACCGCCAGACCGTTGGTGGAGCCGGCAACATTAAGCAGGTTTGAAGCCGATAATGTATCCGCAGAAAGCGCGCTGAAGACCACCTCGGTGCCCAGCGGCAACACATCGATCAAAACCGTTGCAAGTTCACTGTCAAGTACACCGTCGTTGACCTTAAAGGTAAAGCTATCGGAACCGACATATCCACTGTTCGGCGTATACGTTAAAAAATTGGTATCCGTAGCCGACACCATTCCGTTGGTCGGCAGATCAACCACAGCATACGTCAGGTTGCTGCCCTCCGGATCACTGCCGGAAAGCGTAATATCAAGAGCAACATCCTGCAAGGTACTGACGCTCTGCGGTGCTGCACTCGGGGGAATGTTCGTTACCGTTATGGTTACGGTGGCGAGCTCACTGGTATACACCCCGTCAAACACCGTAAACGTAAATTGGTCCAGGCCCTCGAAGTCGGTATCCGGTTCATACGTCAAATCCGGCGCAGTTCCGGACAGGGCGCCATTGGTCGGTGAATCAACCACCGTATACGTCAAATTGGTAACGCCGTCCGGATCCATTCCGGTCAGCGTGATCGGCAGATCCACATTCGGCACCGTGGATACATCCTGCCCGTCTGCAATAGGAGCTACATTGGTCACCACCCCGACCACTTCGGAATGAAGCCCGAAAGAGAGGTCGCGATCCCCCCATGCAGCATCACCCGTAGGCAACGTGGCTGGATTGACCGCACGCAGCATGGTGCCGCCGGCATAAAGGTCATCTGCGTAACTAACGGTCAGCCTGTTCTCCGGCCCCGGATCAAACCAGAACTGGAAGGCATAATCGCCGACCGGAAGGACGATATCAGCATCCAGGTTCAGCGAAAAACGGGATGCATTGGTTAATGTGATTCCAGTCAGATCGAATGTTTCCAGCAGATTCGTGGAAGTAATCACTCCGTTGGTGCTATATTCTCCGATCCACAAATTGAGGGTGTTTGTTCCATCCGAATAGGTATGATCCCCCGCCTTGACCAAGGTCACCGCCCGGAGCGTCGTTTCATTGGTCAAACTGAAGGACTGCCCCAAGAGGACAAGATAATTTGTTGTGTAGCACCAGGCTGAGGATGTCTCCGTCGCCACATCCTGTTTAACGATAAATGTACCGTCGGGATCAAATCCCAGGTTCTGCTGAACCGTGCCCGCCATGACACTCCCTGCCGTCAAAGCGCATAATGTAAGTGCATATCTCTTTTTCATTTTTCCTCCTGCGTTTATATATGAACGTTTAAGCGGGGCGGCCCACGCCTTCCCTGATTCAAGGTCTAAACTAGATCCAAAAAAAATCCTGCACATCGCTATTTTCAGCGATGCCCAAAAAAAGCCACTCCTGATATAAAGGAAGGTAGCAGGGTGGGTTCAAACACGAGAAGGATGATTTATATCCTTAATAATCGGCTGAATTCTGATATGGATGAGCTAACTTAAGACGAACTATGCGAATATTGTTAACAATAAGCCTGATTGCGGCCGTCATTCCGTTGCTTTTTGCTGCGGAGATTTCCCAACCCTTGGAAAATCTTTCTCTAAGCCAGTTGGAAGTGCTGCGTGATGAGGTGGCGGAGGAATTAAGTGATCTGGCCAGCTATAGTATGCGCAGCGGCATTGGTACCGCCGGGCACCGGTCTACATATCACCCGGACCCGCACCACACCGAATGGATCAGGGTTACGCTGGAGTCCGAAACCCTCATAGATCAGATCATCCTCACCCCGATTATTCGGAGGGATCCCAAACTTGGACTTCATGGCGATGGTTTTCCGGTAGATTTCAGAATACTGGCCGGAACGGCCGATCATCCGGAAGCCGTGGAAATTGCCTCTTTCACAGAAAAGGACTGTCTACTTCCGCGCATCGCGCCTTTAAGAATTGACTTCGAAGCCATCAAAGCGTCCTGGGTTAAACTCGAAGCCACAAAACTCTCCTCCAGGGACTGGGACAATCAATATATCCTCCAGCTCTCGGAAATCATGGTGTTCAGCGGTCCTGAAAATGTGGCGCTGCACTGCCCGGTTGAAGTGTTTTCCAGCACAGGCCACAACAACCCTTCCCGAGCAAAGACGACGTTGGTGGACGGACAGGTTCCCTATCTGATGGATGCCGCCGGCGGCGATAAAAGCATTGCGTTTATGAGTCATGTTGATGGCATCAAAGATCCCTCTCTAACCATTGACCTTGGGCAATCCCGGAATATCAACCGCATACATTTCCACACGGCGGAACTGTCCGACACCATTCCCCAATCAGCAAAACCGGGGGTCGGCATTTCTTCTCATATACAGATTGAAGGTGCCGAAAACTCCGATTTTTCCGATGCGGTCGTACTCATGGAATATAAGCGCGAACATGTATTCGATGCGGGACCGATCATCATGAGACGCTTCCCCGAAACCCGCTGCCGCTATTTTCGCATGAACATCATAGAACCCTATGTCGACGGGATACACTCCACCTTTGGCTGCGCAGAAATTGAACTATTTTCCAACGGTCGAAACGTGGCCAAGGGAAAAACGGCCGCAATCAACTACACGTTCAGTTTGCCCAACAGAACACTGAGCGCCATTACAGACGGTCGGAACCTCTACGGCGAGATCCTGCCGATACGGGACTGGATGGAACAACTCGCCCGAAGGCACGACCTTGAATCCGCCCTGCCCCGGATTTATGAGGAGATTGAAAATCGCTACATCGCCCAACGAAAGAACCTGCAGCTCGTCAGCTGGCTCGCGGTCCTGCTCGCCGGAGGAATCGGCTTCACGATCCTCATCAGCCGCAACCTCCAGATGCGCCAGATTGTCCGATTAAAAACCCGGTTTGCCGCGGACCTGCACGATGAACTCGGCGCCAACCTTCATGCCATCGGCCTGCTCGGCGACATTGCCAAAGACGCCATCCATTCGCCGGATATCCTGGTTAAAGCCGTTGATAAAATCCGGGCACTGACGGAGCGCAGCGGTGAGGCCGCCCGACACTGCGCGGAAATGCAGGAGGCCGAAATTTTCGGGAAACTCCCGGACGACATGCAGCGTACCGCCAACCGGATCATGACCGACATCGACTTTAACCTATCCATCGAGGGCGAAGAGATTCTCGAAAAACTGCCACCCCGCACCAAAGCGGATCTATTCCTTTTTTACAAGGAAAGCCTCGTCAACATCAGCCGCCATTCCGGAGCAGATAAAGTCGACGTCCACCTTTACACGGAACATAAAAAAATAATTCTGGTCATATCCGACAATGGACAAGGCCTTTCCGGTGACGTCCCGTCCTCGCTCAAGCGCCGCGCACGACTGCTCGGCGGTCAGGTTTCCTCCGGCACATCGGAAACCGGCGGAGCCAGCATCATCCTGACCTTCAGGCCCGGCAAATTTAAATTCAGGAGAACCGACAAACGATGAAACGGAAAATTAAAATCATGCTCGTGGAAGATAATCCAGAATATCGCGATGTAATAGATTTCGCCATAGAGCATGAAGAAGAAATGGAACTCATCAATCAGTTTGGACTGGCCGAGCGCGCACTCCAGAGTTTCCAAAGCATGGAAACCCGGACCGAACCCGACATTATCCTGCTCGACCTGAACCTACCCGGAATATCCGGCCTTGAAGCGCTTCCTCATTTAATTAAGGCCGCGCCGAATTCAAGCATCATCATTCTGACCCAATCCGATCAGGAAGCCGACGTACTGCGTGCGATTGCCGAGGGCGCCAGAGGGTACCTGCTTAAATCAGCCACCGTGCAGCAGATCAAAGACGGCATCAGGACCGTTGCGCAAGGGGGATCAACCCTCGACTCCAAAGTTGCCCGCTTCATGATGGACACCCTCAAAAACAAACTCCCGAACCTCAACGCAGAAAACCTACTCTCCGACCGGGAACTTGAAACACTCCTTCTTATGGGCGAAGGTCTTGCGCGGAAAGAGATCGCGCAGAAGCTGAAGATCAGCGTTTATACCGTGGACACCCATATCCGCCACATCTACGACAAGTTTAATGTCCCCAACTCCGCCGCCGCCGTCCACTGCGCCCACCGCCTCGGCCTCTTCCATCGCGATAACTGACACGGGCTTCTATTCTGCCGGCTGGATCCACATGCAGTGGCCGCCGCCGACGGCCATTTTGGCCGGCACCACGTCGCCCTGCTTCACGGTTGCGGTTTTGATTTCGTAGGCTTCCGGATTTTTTACACCGTGCGAATCCGGCGCATCCTGATAGAGCGTGGCCGCATAGGTCTTGCCCGGCTCCAGGAAGTCGAGCGTAACATCGAGCGTCCGCGCCGTCTGGTCGTTGACCGAAGCGACGAACCAGGCATTGCCTGTTCGGCGGGCAACGGAAACCGATTCCCCCATTGCCGCATGCAGCACCCGGGTCTCATCCCAGGTGGATGGCATCTGCTTGAGGTATTCAAACAGATCGGCTTTTTTCAAATATTCTTCCGGCGCGTCGGGAAGCGTAATCAGGCCGGTGTAGACAACCAGGCAACGCGCACATTCGCTGACCACCGTGGAGATATAGCTGTTCTTTTTCTTCGGCCCCTTCTTCCGCTCGCCGGCATTGATGCTTTTGATTCCGAAGTTTCCGTTGGCCTGGTCCAGCGGTCCCACCAAAGCACTGACCATCGCCATTTTAAGGAACGACTCCGGCGTGAACGCACGGCGGCTATCCTGCTGCGCGTGGCAATATTCGCGGGTGATCAGGTTCGGCATGGTGCGCTCCACACCGCTCATCGGCACCGGCCCGTCATGATGGAAGATGAGCATCTTGTTCTCCGCCGCAGCATCAATGGACTCACGGGTGAAATCAGCCTTGCTACCCATGAATCCATATTTCATCCCGACGGCGCCCAGCCCGGCATAGTAATCGAAAAGCGTCTCGTCCCCGAAATCCCCTTTCTTGCGGTCGTAATAGAGAATGACGTCCACGCCCTTTTCCTTTGCATAGTTCATGGTCTTTTCCATGTCCACTTCGGGAGAAATTTCCATTTTTCCGTTACCCGCCGAGAGGAACCAATGGTCATCGATCGTCACATATTCAATCCCCTGCTCCGAACAAAAGTCGATATAGCGCAGAAAGCTTTTTGTGTTGATATCATAGACAAACTCGCCGTTGTCGTAGCCATGGACCCGCCAGTCCCACAGCCCTTTGCCCGGCTTGATCCAGCTGGTATCCTTCAACTTGCAGGGTGCGGCCAGGTTCAGCACCACATGGTTCTCCATCAACTCCGCAATCGAATCCCCCACCAGAACGACCCGCCATGGCGTAACCTGCCCGGCGCCGGTTGAAACGCTCTGGCTTGACGCATCAACCGCGTTCGCTGCCGCGTTCCAGCGAAGCGCCATGTGTTTGAATCCGAGGCAGGAATAGAGATCCGACTCCAGCAGCGCAACCGCCGCACCATCGTCCCACAGCGAAACCAGGGGTAAGGAATATTTCTTTTGGGCAGCCAGTGCGAACGGGCCTTTCACCCCCGCCTCTCCACCATGGGTATAGTGGTTGTCGCCCGCGGACACTCTGTATTCCGAAACAAACGCGATCTGCTGTCCTTTGGATTCTTCAGAAAGGACAAAGCGGATTCCCAGACCGTCATCGAAGACCCGGCAAAGCAACGTCACCGGTGTGCCGTCCGCCGTCAGGTTCAGGGTCAGCTCGTTATGATGGTCGCGGATGGTGCTGAACTGCCCCCACACCGGCTTCCAGGTTGAATCGTTTTTCTTAATCGTCTGCCCCGTGACCGCCATCTTTGCGCCGGCAAAGATTTCCACTTTGGAGGGGGAAACCATCGATTTCCCATCCTTGGATACCGAATACAACAGCGCCCCGTCTTTCACGTCAAACGATGCCGATACCATCCCGTCCGGCGAACTGATTTCCACAACTGCAGATCCGATAGACGGCAGCAATAGTGCCACGATAAGCATGGTGATAGATTGAATATTCTTCATGATGGAACCTTTGTTGAGTTTTGGGATTCAAAATTTGATTGAAGTTACTACTTCCAGACTCTGGATTCACCTTTTTTCAGCGCAATGGTTTCGCTCAGCTTGCCGTTCGCGTAGACGCGGCATTTGCTTTCGCGGGAGGCGCGGACCGTGGCTTTAACCAGCTTGCCGTTCGCCCACTCGATATCGACCTCGAATCCACCGCGCGCCTTGAGCCCGTAGATTTTCCCGTTTGGCCAGGCCGACGGCAATGCGGGAAGCAGATGCAGGATATAGGGGGCCTGGGCCAGTTGTCCATCCGGCACCACCGGCACAAAATGCTTCGGATTCCCCGCGGCCTTCTCATAGGCAACAAACGCGGCCTGTTCGATGGTCTTCGCATTCGGGTTCACGCTGCGCAGATGGCTTTGCAACAGCATTTCGCAGACCCCCGCCGCGCCGCCGAAGTTGCCGTCGATCTGGAACGGCGGATGAAAGTCGAACAGGTTCGGATAGGCCCGTTTCGAGGTCAGGAACTGGTAGATCCGGTGCGCATGGTCGCCATCGTGAAGGCGCGACCAGAAGCAGGTTTTCCAGCCCGTACTCCAGCCGGTGGATTCGTCGCCGCGGTGCGCCATGGTCACGAGGGCGGCTTCGTAGAGTTCCTTTGTGGTGAGCGGCGAAATATCGCGCCCCGGGTGTAGGGCGATCAGGTGCGAAATATGGCGGTGCTTATCCGTTGGGCTGTCCCAGTCTTCCGGCCATTCCTGAAGCTGGCCGTGCTGGCCGATCTTCTGCGGGCAGAGTTTTGGAATCATCTCCTGCAGCGTGCGGCGGAAGGCTTCATCGGTTCCAAGAACCGTGGAGGCTTCGATGCAATCGGTGAAGAGGTTGAGCACGAGCTGCTGATCCCACGCCGCGCCATAGGATTGCTTGTTGAGTTTGCCATGTTGCTTGGAGAGAAAGGTGTTTTCCGGCGACCAGGTCGGGTAGACCACGAGCGAGCCGTCTTTCCATGGGGCGAGGAATCCGACAAAGAATTCCGCCGCGCCTTTGATGATGGGATAGATCTCTTCAAGATAAGCACGATCCTGGTTGAAGGCATAGTGCTCGAACAGGTTTTGGCACAGCCAATGCGCGGACTGCTGGCCCCGCCGGCCATGCACATTCTGCGCGGTGAAACCGAAGACATTGCCGTTAAGCCCCATGCTCCAGCCCGGTTCGACGCCGAAGGTTTCGCGGGCGGTGTGGGTGCCTGATTCGGCCAAAACTTTCATCCATTCCACAAACGGCCGGAACGATCCGGGCAGGTTGGCGGTATCCGTCATCCAATAGTTCATCTGCACATTGATGTCGGTGTGGTAATCGCAGTTCCACGCCGGTTTTAGCGAATCGTTCCAGAGTCCCTGCAGATTGGAGGGAACCGGAGCGCCGCGCGAACAGCTCAGCTGCAGATAGCGACCGTAATTGAAATACAGGTTTTCCAGCTCCACGCTCGCTTGCTGAACGAGCTGGTCGGTCGTCTTGCCCGAAGGCTCGAAATCCAACTCCAACCGGCAGCGGTTCATCAACGCCGAAAAATCGTCCACATGCGCTTTTTTAAGGGCGGCGAATCCAAGCTTAGCCGCCGCCGAGATCGCCTTTTCGCAATCCGCTTTGTAGTCGCGCCCCTTGAAGGCCGGATAAACCGGCAGATAATCGCAATAGCCCGCCAGGAGAATCGTCACTTCAGACGCATCCGAAATCGTTAACGAGCCGTCCGGTTGAGCTTCCACGTTTGCGTTCCCGGCATCGACCTGCACAACCTGCATGAATTCGACATGGTCCCGAACCATCGTTGCTTCACCGGTCAGCACCATCCTGTTGCCTGCGGCCTTCACCTGCGCCCCCTTGTGCTTGGTGGAGGTTTTTACCGTCAGGTTGAGTGTTGCGCCCTGGGCCGTATAGCGGGCCACCACCACATCGTGCGGATAGCTGCAGAAAAATTCCCGTTTGAATTTCCCGTTGCCGATCGCATAGCTGACGGTTCCCAGGCCCGTGCGCGAATCGAGCGCCCGGTGGTAGTCCTCAACCTTGTCCGGGTCGTGGCCGGTTTCGATCCATAGATCCGTGAACGGCGCATAGTTCCCGAGCGGCTCCGGACTGCTCAGGTATTTCGTGCCCAGGCTTTCCAAGCTTCCGTCCCCGGAGCCGTATTGACCCTCGCGATACGCCTTGCGCACCTGCTCGAAATCCGCAGGCGCCACGCGACGGGCCGAAGACTGCGAAACGGCGTCCTGCCCGCGCTTCGCATTCATCCACAACGTGATGTCGTTGAGCATCAGATGCTCGGCATCGATCCCGCCGGAAAACATGGCGCCCAACCTGCCGTTGCCCAGCGGCAACGCCGTCTGGATGTAGCCCAGGCCTTTCCCTTTCTTCCCTTTGCCTTCGACCGACTCCTTGGCGGGGGCATCATAGTGCAACACATGCCGCTCGTCGGCCGCGGCAACCGATGCCACGACGAGGAATAGCCCCAATATAGCTTTAAAACCGCCCATGCTCATTTCCTTGATTTTCCGGCGGTTTGCTGGCCGTCCACCGGAGGCGGCATTTTGGCATCCACCGCACGCAGCCACTTGGCAAGCTTACCATGCATGCGTTCCGCCAGCTCGGGATTCTGCTTCATCAGATTCGTGGTTTCCATTGGATCGTCCCCTAGGTTGAACAACGCATCCGGAATCGTTCCGTGCCCTTCATAAAACTTCCAGTCGCCCTGGAGAATGGAGCTGCCCATGTAATAGGTCACATCGGGCCGGTTGTGCGGGTAGTGCCAGTAGAGGGCGTCGCGGTCCAGTTTTTCCGCCCCCTGGAAAAGCGGCATCAGATCCAGCCCTTCCAGCTGGCTAATCCCCTGGGTCGCCCCGCCCGCCGCGTGCACAAAGGTTGGGAAAAAGTCCATGCTGTTCACCGGCACATCGGTCTGGGTTCCGGACTTGATGATCCCCGGCCAGCTGACCGCCATCGGCACCCGGAGCCCTCCCTCCAGCATCGAACCTTTCTTATCCGCCAGCCACGAGGTCGGCTTGTCGCCCCCATTATCGGAATAGAAAACAACCATGGTGTTGCCACGCGTTCCGGTGGCCTCGAGGGCATCCAGCACCTTGCCGACAGCGCCGTCCATGCTTTCCAGCATGGCCAGATAGGCATTCCCGCCGTTCTTTTGAACCAGCTCTTTCGGGGCCTTGATCGGGGTGTGCACCGAGTAGAACCACAAGGATAGATGAAAGGGCTTCTTCTGGTTGGCCTCAATGAACGAAACCGCTTCGTCGCCCAGACGATCCGTCAGGTATTCACCCTTCTGGCGATCCTCGACGGTTCCATTTCGGTAGGGATCGAACCACGACCTGGGCTGCCCATAGGCACACCCGCCGATATTAATATCAAAACCGTAATGCTCCGGATGGTAGCGGCTGTCTACGATACCGTCTTTCGACTTTACCGAACCTTCGCCGGCCAAATGCCACTTCCCGAGAAAGCCGGTTGCATAACCCTGTTTTTTCAACTCACGGGCATAGCTGGGCAGCTCCAGCGGCAAATGTTTAAGCGTTTCCGCATCCCGCGGTCCGCCCTTCGGTGCCGGGCGCTCCCTTCCGGCAATTCCGGGGATATGCGTGGTCAGGCCAATTTGCGCCGGCGACATGCCGGTGATCAGTGCGGCGCGGGTTGGCGAGCAAACCGTGGCCGCGGCATACGCCTTGGTGAACACCATTCCGCTCCGGGCCAACCGTTCGAGGTTCGGCGTGTTGATTTCGGGATGGCTCCCGTCAAAATCAACCCACCCCGGCCCGAGGTCATCCGCCACGATAAAAACAATATTGGGTTGTTTCCCAGCGCCCCCCGCTGCCAACGCAACCATGCATGCGCCCAACGCGAGCGTCGTCAGCATGCCGGGCCAAGATGTATTACACTTCATTTTCTTCATAATATCTTTCCGTCCATCAGCGGGAGCATACAGCCGTCCTGCCGAAACGTGAATAGCACGAACACCTATATTAACAGGTTGCCAAAGGAGCGGTATCGCCGGAAAAGGGTATTTGGCATCAAAAATCACAACCTCCCGATGTCCACCCCAAGGGTCTGGCCAACAGCAATGGAGACCGGGGCACCGAGTTCGACCGCAACCCCGCCCTCATGCTTTACCAGCGTCGCGTTCAGTTTCTTCCCATCGAGCGACACTTCGACCGTTTCCGCCTTCAACCCCTGCGGATTCAACCGAATCGTCTGGAGTTTCACGCGGCCCCAGTTCACGGCGAGTTCAGCCTGCATCCCTTCTTTGCCGATGGTCTGGCAAAAGGTGCCCCACCCTTCGGCGGCGGTGAACGGTGCACGGAAGTTTTCCGGATGAATGACCGGGTCGAAACCGATGGTGCCGGCGGGGCCGTTATAGGTGAATCCGCAGGCGGCGAGGAAACTGCCGTACGACGCCATGGCGCGCGCATAGAAATCGGAAAACTCGATTTCGTTGTAGGGGTTGCGCTTGGCCGGAGCATAGCGGTCGTGGATCGTCCGCATAACGGCGAGTCCTTTGGTGAGCAGCTCGGGATCGCGCTCGGCAATCATGTGGGCCGCGAGCTGGTGCTCGAATCCGGACATGACTTCGTTGAAGTACCCATACGTCCAGAACTCGCGTTGCTTCTCGGTAACCCCGCCGTTGGGCCACGAACACATGATGACGCCGCCGTCGCCTTTCCATGCGTAGAAGCGTCCTTTTTTAAACACTTCGCGGAAGGGGCCGACATCGGTCAGATAGTTGTATTTCCAAATGGCGTTCAGCGCGGAGCGGATGTGTTCCTCGTTATAGAGCCGTCCAAGCCCGACCTGATTGGCCCAGAATTGGCCGTAGACCTGATCGATGTAGACACCGGGGCCGACGCCGATTGCATCGGCGTGGTTCGGGTCTTCGAGTTGCTCGTAGTATTCCCCGTTGTAGAGCTTCTCGATATTCCTGCTGCCCATTTCATAGGTATCGCGGCAGAGCTTCTCAAAACCGGCATCACCCATTTCAATGGCCATCTCTTCTCCGGCACGCAGCGCGGCGAGATAGAGCGAACAGAGCACGTGCACCTTGCCGTACCATTCCGCATCGAGCGTATTGTGCTGCTCGCCATCCAGCAGTCCGTCGTAGGCATCGTCGTTTTTATCGAACTCGATCAGATAGTTGACCGCCTTTTTGATCGCCGGCCAGTTGCGCTTCAGGAACTCATCATCCACCGACATCTGGTGCTCGCGGTAGGAACGCAGCACGGTGCCGCACTGTCCATCGATCGCGACCTTGGTCTTATCCTTCGACGGGCGGAACGGAACACCGCCGTCCGGCATCTGATAGAGGCCGAAATCCGTTACCTCGCGAAGGTTGCGTTCCAACGAGGGAAACAGGCGCGCCATCGCCTGGGCGTATTGCCACACATGCGTGCAGGTGCCCGACCCGGCACCGATGCCTTCCCATGCCCACAAGCGCTCGCCGGCAAACTGCAGGTTGGCCGTCTGCATGGTACTCGCCGGGGCCATCGCCCGATCCATAAACCATTGCGGAAGCGTCGTATCATTCCACGTTTTAGCCCAGCAACGGGTCTGCGACGAAAGGCGCTCAAAATTGCTGGCAACATAGCCAGCGACCGCCGCCGAGTTGTTGAACTTCTTCGCATAGGCATCATGATTGAACCGCCAGGTGATGAGAAACGGAATGGTTTTGCGCTCGCCCGGAGCCAGCTGGGCCGAAACGCACAGGCCGTTCGCATCGTCGTTTACAACTGCTTTTGCATCGCCCACCACGGTCAACCCCAGGGAGCCTCCCGCTTTTTTGCCCATCTTCGGAATCATCAGGGAAAAACCGGTGGCCCCGTCATAGGATTCGGATTGCAGCTGGGCATTCCGACCCGGCACCTCCAACCAGCCTTCAAACTCGACCGAAACCGGTTTTGATGATCCGTTGACCAGCGTATAGGCCATCACCGTTGCCGGGAGTTTCGAGTCTTCGACGTTCAAAGGAATGAACGGCGAATACGCCGCCAGTTGCACGCTGACCGGGGACGAGGAATCTGCATAGGTGACATTGCCGACGGGCCACTGGCCCTCAAATTCAACCGACTCCCAATCGTCAGAACCCAGTTTAAATTCGGAGCCTCCTTTGATTTTCAGCGCAAAGCCGCTCTTCACCGGCGGTGGAAATTTCTCAACCGTCGGCGGATTCATGAAGTTCGCGCCGTCATGAATACGAATGGTTTTCCGCAATCCGTTTTTAAACCCGAGGTAACCCTCCGGCAGCTCGACATCCTGATCAATGATTCCCTTGGGCTGCGCACCAAAAACATCCCAGGCATACAGCTGCCCCGCACCATCGATGATCAACGATCCGCAGGCAATGCCGCCGACGGGCATGCCGATATACTGGAGCGAATCGTCCGCCTTGTAACCGCGAATGGCCGCATCGAGCGGATGCCCGCGTTCGGTCAATGACTCCACCCAATCCGGATCCAGCTCTTTTTCGGCGGGAACCATTTTGTGGTACAACTCCGCCGTCTCCATCGGATTCCTCGACGGCTCCTCAGCCTTCTGTTCAACCTGAACCGCCGCGCCTTCGGCAAGGGTCAGCTTGAGCGAGGAAAGATCCCATTGGGATGCTTTCTGTTCATTTTTAAAACGAAACACCGCGTAGCGGCTCACCAGCGAATCAGCGGGAAGCCCCATGTTTACAGCAAAGCTTTTCCCTTTCGGGGAAAGGGAGAGACTGCTCTCCGCCGAGGCCGCAGTCCATTCCGCACCGCTCTCCACATCGAGGTCGCCATCACCGAAGGTTCCAAGATAATCCACCACCAGTCCGGAGGGCTTGCCGGAAAAGGCCTTTAAGTTGCACGACAGCGAAACGCCATCTTCCGCAGCGACACCGGACAGATCAAAGGTCGCGTACCCAATGAATTCAATCTGGCCGTTGTTGTTTTTGCCGGAGCGGATCACGCTTTCGTTCACCTGCGGGTTTCCACCCGCGACAAAATACGTTCCGGAATCCGTTAACGGTACGGCCTGCGCCGCCGCAGTATACAGCAGTACGCACATCCACCAGGCAATTCGTTTCACAATCTCTTTCTCCCTCATCGACTTCTCCTTATTCAAAATCACTAGCTTACATAAAGCAGGTCACGACCGGAAGGGTTGTCATGTGGCGCAATCGCGTCACACCGAGACCTATCTATTGGTTATACCATCTTCATTTTGTAATCGTCCTAATCGTAGAAGCGGTGCCCCCACCGCTTGCCCACTGCACTTCAAGCGACGAGGGCGCCGCTTCTACGATCCCACAAGCAAACTGAAGATGGTATCCCTATTAACATAGAATCGCTACATCACGTATGTACGCCATGGCCTTCCCACAACAGCCTCCATATCGAAATTGGGTCTAACGCGCGTTTTCACCGATCAGCTCTCCATCGCCGATATCGGTTCGGGCAAATTCAAGATATTCCAGCAAATTGCTGACGACAGACGGATTGGTGGCGGCGACATCGGTCGTTTCCCCGATATCGGCTTCGAGGTCAAAGAGCATCGGCGAGGGTATATCGAACCAGTCTCCATCCCTGTAATACCTCGACCAGTAGGGATCGGCATCATGCGCGGCGTGCAGCTTCCACTTTCCGACGCGAACCGCATAAAGGTCTTCTCGGACATAATAGTAGAAGGCTTCCCGCGAGCTGACGGCACCGTCAACACCGTGCATCAGGGCGGTAATATCACAGCCGTCGATCACGCGATCTTTGGGAACGGACGCCCCGGCCAGTTTTGCGAGTGATGGCATGATGTCCTGCGTGGAGGTGATTTCATCACACACCGTCCCGGCAGGAATCCGACCGGGAGCTCTCATGACACAGGGAACCCGGAAACCGCCTTCCCAGCTCGTTACCTTGTCGCCGCGCAGCGGCAAGGCCGAGCCGCCCATCGCCTCCGCTTCAGCAACGCTGCCGTACTCGTTGACATGCGAGCTGCTGTTTCCCAGATACCATGGCCCATTGTCGCTCATATAGATCACATAGGTGTTCGAATCGAGCCCTTCCGCGATCAGCGCATCGAGGATGCGGCCGACGTTCCAGTCGAGTTCCTCGATCACATCGCCATAGAGCCCGCCCGCCGAAGTCCCCAGAAAGTCGTCGGAAACGGCCAAATCCACATGAGGCATCGTATGGGCCAGATAGACAAAGAACGGCCGATCCTTGTTGTTCTGAATAAACGAGATGGCTCCGTCGGTATAGCGCCTCGTCAGCTGGCTCATGTCCGCATTGTTTTCAATACGGGTCGTATTTTCGATGATGTTCACCGTCGAGTCGTTGCTACCGGAGGTGCCCAGGAAATAATCAAACCCCTGAGCGAGCGGGAGATAGTCCGGATCATAGGTGGTCTGGGAGTGGCCGCCTAAATCCCACTTACCGAAGGCGGCGTTCGCATACCCGACCTCCTTGAGAATCTCGGCAAGGGTTACTTCGGAATGGGCCAGTCGGCAATGGACGACAGACCTGTCGTCAGGCGTTGCGGTCCGCATCGGATAACAGCCGGTCATCAGGGCATCCCGCGACGGTCCGCAGACGGTCTGCGCATAAAAGCTGGTGAAACGGATCCCCTCGCTCGCCATGGCATCAATTCGCGGTGTCAGGATGTCCGGCGATCCATAACAACCGAGATCCTGATATCCCTGATCATCGGCAAAAACAATGACAAAATTCGGCCTGCGGTTCAGCCGGAAGAAGGCGTTTCCATCCCCATCGGCATCTACGTTCTCGCTACCGCTGAGCCGCACGGTGTCGTTGCTCTCCACATCGAAATCGACCGCAGAAAACTGCTGGAGGTCGTCAGACTGCTGCACGACATAATTCATCCCGGCGCTCTCCAGAATCAACGTCACGTTGCTCTCGCTTCCCACCGTAAGTTCGACAATGTCCGGAACCACAATCAATTCATTGGTACTGCTCTCCACTGCCGTAATCGTCAGGGCCGAAAGGACAGGAACCTTCGAGCCGGGCTTTGCAGCAATCTCTAAAACACCACCAAAAGACCGGGCTGCGGATATACGGGCAATCCGGGGATCAGCCGAAGCAACAGCCGGAACAAACCTATTCGTTAACGTCCCTGCCTGCAGGTAGGTCGTATCGGTATTCGCATTGTTCGTAAACCCACCGATCACCCCTTCAATATCGTAAATCAGCGAGTCATCCAGCCCATAGAACATCACGGTCCATGTATCGCTGGCCCCGGCCCAGTCGATTACATTCGACACGTCATAATCGGCTGAAAGACCGCTCAAGGAATCATTGGGACCGGTGCTTTTATAAAACGACGCACCAGTAACCTTCACGGAGATCCCGGTCACCGAGTTTCCATCGGCGATCCGTTTCAACATACCGTATGTACCGTTGGCGGAAATATCGTTAAAAGAATTCGCGGGAGACGTGTCGCCGAAGTCCAGCCCAATCACATCGCCCGCCGCAATCGCAGCCCCCTCTTCAGGATCCGGCCCCGACCCTGATGTGGCTTCCAGTGCCAACTGCGAGACGGCTACATAGGTACCGCCATTCTCAGTCAATTCAATGACCAATGTGCCGGGCGATGTTGTTGAGACTTCTTGGAACTCAACGTAACCATCCGACGCCGTCGCGCTCCCTGTATTCTGCGCAACTTCACCGGCAATCGTCCAGGTCGTAGAGGCGTTGGGCGTGGCGCTTGCGCGAGCGTTCCCCCCGACGATCGTGTACCGCAGAGAATCGTCCAGCCCGGTAAAGGTAATCGTCATCGTGTCGGCACTACCGCCATCAACGCTCCCAAACGAATCCGAATACACATCGGCATCCGTCGTATTCATAGGTTCGAACCCCTGCGTCGAGGCCACACTACCAACCAGATCGCGGGGGTTGCCGGATGTTACGGCCACATCAACATTAGTCAATAGACCTCCAGAGTTGAATTCAGTGACATCATCGATCATCAAAGTAGTCGCATTGAGAATATTATAATTCCCCGAGGAGGCGGTTGCACCGAAATCGACACAAACCACATCACCCGTCCCAAGCGCCGCCTGCATGGAAGAAACGTCCAACCCAAGCCCAAGCATAACAACAATCCATTTTTGTTTCCAACGCATCATCATTTTGCCGACTGCTTGGCTTTCCACTTTTTGTATTTGGCAATGCCCGGACGTTTTTTGCCGTTATCGAAGAAGCGCGCGCCGGAGCCGATGGTTCCGGCATCGCCGAGCTCAATGCGGGCACTCTCAATCTGCTTCTTGAGCCGCTCAACAATCTCCGGGTGCTGCGCGGCCACATTGACCGTCTCGCCGACATCCGACTCCAAATCGTAGAGCTCAATGGTTTTGACCTCGTCGATCATCCGCGCCCACCAGTTCATCCATTCCGGCTTGGCCGGACGTGGCAGCACCAGCTTCCAGCGGGCATCCCGAACCGCCTGCAGGTCGGTGTAGCAATAATAATAGTAGTATTCGTGGGGCGACTGGTCTGTCTCGCCGGTGATGAGCGGCAGAATATCTTTTCCGTCGATAATCAAATCAGCAGGGAGTTTTTCTCCCGCCAGTGCGGCAAAGGTCGGCAGTAAATCCATGGTGGTCACGATCGCATCCGAGGTTTTACCGGCAGGAATTTTTCCCGGCCAGCGCATGATGCACGGCACACGCGGGCCGCCCTCCCACGATTTCATTTTCGCCCCGCGCAGCGGCTCGGCATGGCCGGCATGGTCATCGATGACCCCTGTTTCAATCCATGGCCCGTTGTCCGAAACAAAAACGATCAATGTATTGCCATCCAGGTTCAGTTGCTTGAGCGTTTTAAGAATCTCGCCCATGCTCCAGTCCAGCTCCTCGATCACATCGCCATAGAATCCACCTTCCGACTTCCCGCGAAACTTGTCCGAAACACCCAGCGGAACATGCGGCATGTTGTGCGCGAGGTAGAGGAAAAACGGCTGTTCCTTGTTTTTGGTAATGAATTGAATCGCCTCTTCGGTGTACCAGGTCGTCAGCTGATCCATCTCTTTCTGCTCAATGGCTTTCACCACCACCTCGCGGTTACGAATCAGCGGAGCACGAACCTTACTCTCCTCAATTAATTTCGTAACCCCGTTAAACTTGGGCGTACCAAAAAAGTAGTCAAAGCCCTGATCCAGCGGATGCCCCTTGGTTTTTGCATCGCCGGCATGCCATTTTCCGAGAATGGCCGTGGCATACCCGGCCTGCTTCAGCACCTCCGGAATCATCAGTTCCTTGGTGTGGGGAATCGTATGCAACGCCTTCTTGTTCCCGGGTTCGGCGATGCGGATCGGATAGCTACCGGTCATCAGCGACGACCGGCTCGGCCCGCAGACCGGCGAGCCCACATAGGCACTGGTGAACAGCATTCCCTCCGCCGCCATCCGGTCAAAATTCGGCGTCTTGATATTCGGTGAACCAAAGCACCCCACGTCGTTGTAGCCCTGGTCGTCCGTCAGAAAGACAATGATGTTGGGAGGCTGCACTGCGGCCAGAACCAACGAGTGCAAACCGATCAGAATTACTCCACATATCATCCATGAAATACGCTTCCTTGAAGTCTTCATAATGCTATCTCCGCTTCTTTCTTTTCTTTGGACGCAACAGCCCAACAAACAACCCGACGGCAAGAGCGACCGCTCCCGCCAATACCCATTGATTCCCGTCGGCCCAGAGCGTGCGCAAGCTTGAGCGCTGACGGGTCTCTTCCGGAATCACTTCTGCAGCCGTCGGGACTTCGGGCAGCTCAACAACTGCAGGCTTTTCTGCAGCAGGAGCCTTCACGACCACCGGCTCCCCGACGTTTTTTGATTCTTCGACTATCAGTTGATCCATGATACAGGCGGCATTGCTGCCGGAGACCGATACCTTCATCTGCTGCACGCCCTGTTCAATCGGTACCTGCCGGGCAACGGAATACGTGCTCCATGCCGGCTCCTCGGTCACCGGCAGCGTGACGACATCTGTCGCGACCTTCCCTTGAAACTCAAAACGAACCTTCCCCTCTTCGCGAGCCCTGTAGCGAACGCTGAGATCATACTTTCCAGTCTTTGGAACATACACGGTATAGGCCAGCCATTCGCCATCGGTCAGTTCGCTGAGCGCATGCCCGCCCCCCGGCAGCGCCACAATGTCCACATCATCGTTCCGGTACGCTTTGCCCCGGTTGCCTTCGGTGCTGTCATAATACGTGCGCCCGTTTCCTGACATTGGAAACCAGTCATAGTTTTCCGCTTCGATAGCAGCCGGCAATACGTGTATTCCAAAGGTTGGAACCCCGTCTGAAAACCCTTGAACCGGATCCCCTGCACATCCATCCGGACGTCGGAACGTCAAACCGCCCCAACCGGGATGATCCGTATTCCATCCGTTGCCTTCGATTCCAACCAGATCCAGGGAGCGCTTTGTCCAGACGGCCTGATCGCCCTGCCCCATGCGGACATCAAAATGAGCCCACGCCTGTTCGTAGATGGGGCGGTGTTCCGTAAATTTACCGCGGCTCAGACGTTCAAAATCGCCTTCAAAATAGGGATTGATCGCCTTCGACTTCCAGCGACCGGTTCGATCCTTGCGCTCGATAAACTCGCCCGATTCCACCGTAGGTTCCCACGGCGCCGGCTGA